>NZ_OW711693.1:0-2400000 GCF_940670685.1 Anaeropeptidivorans aminofermentans
ATGCCTATGAATATACCCATTGAAAAAGCCTGGGAAGAGGCCTTGTACATTCTTAAAAACAAGCTTACAGACGTTGCTTACAACACCTACGTAAGAACGCTTCAGCCCCTTTATATTAAGGACGGCTGCTTCTATCTTCTCACAACGGAAAATTTCTATAAAACCACCATACAGGGCCGATATTTTACAGATATTTTAAAGGTTGTAAAGGCCGTTGCAGGCGCTGATGCCGAGGTAAAAATCGTTGTAAGAGAAGACCTTTCCGAAGAAAGCCACGATACAAGCATGAAGCCTTCAAAAACCATAAATGAATACGGCTCCAACCTCATTCCCAAATACAGATTTGAAAATTTCGTAAAAGGAAAATCCAATGAGCTTGCCTATGCCACAGCTGTAGCCGTTTCAAACTCTCCGGGTAAGACCTATAATCCTTTGTTTTTATACGGAGGCGTTGGCCTCGGAAAAACTCACCTTATGCATTCCATAGGGAATTTTGTGCTGGATATGGACCCAAGCACCAAGGTTTTATACTGTTCCACGGAAACCTTTATGAATGAGCTGATTAACTCTATCCGACAGAACAAAAATCAGGAATTTCGCAATAAATACAGGGAAATTGACGTTCTTTTAATAGACGACATTCAGTTTTTATCGGACAAGGAGGGTACTCAGGAGGAATTTTTCCATACCTTTAATACCCTTTATAATGCCAATAAGCAGATTGTTATAAGCTCCGACCAGCCGCCAAAAGAGCTTAGAACCCTTGAGGACAGGCTTCGTTCAAGGTTCAGCTGGGGGGTTATCGTAGATATTACATTGCCGGATTTTGAAACAAGAACGGCCATTCTTGAGAAAAAAGCAGAGCAGGACAATATAAAAATACCCAAGGACGTAACGAAATTCATCGCAAAAAACATCGTTTCAAACATCAGGGACCTTGAAGGGGCATTAAATAAGGTTTCTGCCTATGCCACTTTAAGCGGAAGCCCCATTACTCAGGAGCTTGCGGAAATGGCCCTGAAAGACATTATCATCAACAATGAAAAGCCGGAAATAACCGTAGAATATATTCAGCAGGTGGTTGCAGATTATTTCAAAATAACCCCTGAGGAAATAAAAAGCAAAAAAAGAACCCAAAACATTACATACCCAAGGCAGATAGCCATGTATTTATCGAGAAAGCTTATTGATATAAGCCTTCCCAAAATAGGGGAGCTCTTCGGCGGAAGAGACCATTCTACAATCATTCACGGCTGCGATAAAATAACCGACCTTATTGAAAACGACAACCAAATCAGAAACACCGTCGTGGAAATAGAAAAGCTCATTGTGGATTAATCTTTCATTTAAACAGCTATCAATAGGCCGAAAGGGATATTTCTTTTTGTGAATTCCTTTGTGGATAAATTATACAGTGTTTTTTATTTTTTATGGACTTTTTTCCCTTGCCTATAATTATCCACATATAGACTTATCCACAAAATCTGTTTTAAATTTTTCCTGTTGGTTTTATCCACTGTTTTTGTTTATATCCCTGTGATTTTCCTGTGGATATTTTGTGGATAAGCCTCTTGGAGATTTTGACCTGTGGATTCTGTCTATAACAAAGCTTTTATATTCTATTTTTCCACAGGGTTTTAATTTTAAATTTTTCTTTCTTTTTGAAGGGCCAAAGGACTTATCAACATATCTACAGCCCCTACTACTACTGCTACTGAAAATAATATATATATATAATAAGAACTGTTCATAAAATTTTCTGTTGATTTTTTTCGGGAGGTACGAAATGAGAATTATTTGTTCAAAAGATCGCTTAATGGAAAACATCAATATCGTTTCCAAGGCCGTTACTCAAAGGACGACGCTGCCTATTCTTGAATGCATTCTTTTAACTGCCGATGATAACGGCCTTAAACTTATGGCAAACGATTTGGAAATGGGTATAGAAACAGCTTATATTCCTGCTACCGTAGTTGAAAAGGGCGTAATCGCTCTTGAAGCCAGAATGTTTTCCGAGATAATAAGAAGGCTTCCCGACGGCGAGGATGTTTCCTTATATTCAAATGAAAACAATATTACCATGATAAACTGCAAGAAGACGGAGTTTAAAATTCTAGGCCAATACGGTGATGAATTCCCTAAAATACCCAAGGTTGAAAAGTCCGACGAATACAAAATAAAATCAAGCGTATTAAGAAGCATGATCAGAGAGACCATATTTGCCGTATCCTTAGATGAGAGCAAGCCTGTTCTTACGGGAGAGCTTTTTGAAATAGAAAACGGTATCCTCAATATGGTTGCTGTAGACGGTTTTAGAGTTGCTTACAGAATTTCTCCTTTTGAAGAGAAATGCCCTGATAAAACCGCGGTAATTCCTTCAAAAACATTAAATGAAATATCAAAAATAATCCCTGCCGACGAGGAAGCAATCATCTCATTATATTTTACGGACAAGCATGTTTTATTTGAAACTAAGGAATGCACCGTGGTTTCAAGGCTTTTGGAAGGAGAATTCCTTAAATACAGGCAGATTTTTACAGACGACCACACTACAAGCGTTAAAATACACCGCCAGCAGTTTATTATGAGCCTTGAAAGGGCCTCTTTAATATCAAAGGATATTAAGAAAAACCCCGTTAAGCTTCAAGTGGAAGGGGATGTGCTTATCATTACTTCAAATACGGAAATGGGCACAAGCTACGACGAAATCGCTACCGTTACAGAAGGAAGCAATTTAGAAATCGCCTTTAACCCCAGATATTTAATAGACGCTTTAAAGGCCATAGACGACGAATACATAAACATTAAATTTACGACCTCTTTAAGCCCCTGTACTATTGTAGGGCAGGAGCCCCATAATTATAAATATTTAATTCTTCCCTTACGTCTTAAATCATAGAGGAGCATATGGATAAAATAAGCGTTAAAATCGATTCTGAATACATTAAGCTTGGGGAGCTTCTAAAGTATGCCAATGTAGTAAGCCAAGGCTCAGAGGCTAAATATTTGATTAAAGAAGGCAATGTAAAGGTGAACGGGGAGACTGTCCTTGAAAGAGGAAAAAAGATATACCCGGGAACAGAAGTTTATGCCCTTTATAACAATGAGGAATTTTTTATAAAAACGGAGTAAAATATACTGCGAAAATTCTATTTCAGTAATTTTACTGTGAGGGAAAGTTAAGTCTTTTATTATTCTTCTGATGAAAAACTTAAAGCCTTCATTTTTCTGCACTTTGCCGGAAAAGAATTGGAAAAGTTAAAAGTCCGGCCATGTAATGCTAAAGTAGTGAAGAAGCCTAGCTTTGTTATTATGCCGTAAAAGTTTTCTGAGTAAAATTTCTTTTTGTTAAAGTGATTATAATACGAATTGCTTTTCCAAAGGGATTTATAGTTTAGTTTAAAAGAAATTGCAGGGGCGATAGGGGTTAGGCCTTATCGCCCCGTAAAATATTCATATAATTACACAATATAGTTAATTTGCTTTTATTTCCAAGTGAATATTTGGATTGAGACGGTTTAAAATAAGAGAAAAGCAAATTAACAATCATACGGTTTCATATTTAATCAAGTATAGTAAATTTACTTTTCTTCTGTAGTAAGAAATGGGCTCAGAAAAGGTATCAAATCAAGGAAAAGTAAATTTACGACCCTATTATTTTACTTTAATTCGAGTATAGTAAATTTCAAATGAAACAGGAATAAAAATCGTATGGTTAAGCCGTTTATGAAAAATAGATTTTTATTGCTTCCTTCTGTGAAATTTACTGTATATTAAGGAGCTTCAATGCTTGTTTCTTCAGTTTCATTAAAAAATGTCAGGAATTTAAAAGAGCTTAACATCGGCCTTTCCGAAGGGATTAATATTCTTTACGGAAACAATGCCCAAGGAAAGACTAATTTCCTTGAAGCAATTTATATCTGCGCAACCGGCAGAAGCCATCGGACAGCCTCTGATAAAGAAATCATAAACTTCAAAGAAAACGAGGCCTTTATTAATCTTTCTTCCGTCAGCAACGGAATAAAGGATAAAATAAGCGTTTATCTCAGAAGGGATTTGAAGAAGGGAATCGCCGTAAACGGCGTTGCTTTAAGGAAGCTTGGGGATTTATTCGGCAGGCTTCTTATTGTAATGTTCTCTCCTGAGGATTTGCAGCTTGTAAAAAGCGGCCCTTCCGAAAGAAGAAAGTTCATGGATATGGAAATCTGCCAGTTAAGCAATGTCTATTATTACGAGCTGCAAAGCTATTACAAGGCCCTGCGCCAAAGGAACAATTTTTTAAAGGAAATCTCCAAGGACAAATCTTTAAAAGACACCATATTCATATGGGACGAGCAGATTATAAGCCACGGAATAAAAATATACAATCACCGTATGGAATTTACATCGGATATCAATAAAATTTCATCGGGAATTTATTCAGACATTACGGAAGCGAAAGAAAAGCTTGAAATTCTGTATAAGCCCAACATCACCCCCGAAACATTTAAGCAAAGGCTTGAAAGAAGTCTTGAAAAAGACATCTATGGCGGAAGCACCTCTTACGGCATTCATAAAGATGACATCTCTTTTTTAATAGACGGCACCGAAGCCAGAAACTTCGGCTCTCAAGGCCAGCAGCGGAGCGTCTCCTTATGTGCGAAGCTTGCGGAAATTGAGCTGATTAAAAATAAAACAGGCATTACACCTGTTCTTCTTCTTGACGATGTTTTATCGGAGCTTGACAGCGGAAGGCAGTTTTTTCTTCTCTCAAGGCTTTCGGATATTCAGACCCTCATTACCTGCACAGGGGTAGAGGACGTGCTTTCAAAGGTAAGCTCCATTGAAAATATAAAAATATTTAATGTGGAAAACGGCATGATTACAGAAAAGGGGAAATAAGGATTGGATTTAGCTTTAAAGTATTTAAAGCAAAACAAGATTAAGGCAGGAACAAAAACCTATTTTTCATAAACGGCTTAAAATATAGAATTGCTATTTTAAGCCCTTTAAAATATACGATTTTTGTTACGCTAATTATAGTAGAGTGTTGCAAAGCACCGGCATAATTATTTTAAAAGCTCATCATAAGTTGTGTTTAAGGCCTCTTTGATGCCCTTCAGCTGAGAGGCTTTCAGATGCTGTATCCCTCTTTCAATTTTTACGAGGCTTTCCCTTGTCATTTCAATGCCGGCAAGCTGGAGCATTTTTACAAGCTCCGTCTGTCCTATTTTCTTTTCAAGCCTTAACCTTCTTACATTTTCGCCTAAAGTAAATTTAAAGTTAAACAGTAACAAAGCCGTATATTCCCAGCAAACTCAAAAATGTACCGTTTCCGAAGGAAATCCGTGTTTTTGAGTTTGCTGGGAATAGGCTTTTGTTACTTCTTTATAATAAATTTACTTTATACGAATTTCATCTTGTTTGATTTTTTGCTCCATGATACTCATCTCTTAAAATCATTATTTTTGAATCCTTCTCATTTATGCTCATATATAATTCTTCGGCATCTTTGTGTGCCTTTATAAGTGATTCTGTTATTTCCTCTAATTTTTCTATTGCTTCAAGCTGAGATAAAAGAAGTTCAAAATACATGGATTTATAATTTTTCATAAGTATACCACCTTTTTATAGGCTATGCATAGCCTAATAGTATCATGTATCGCCTATAATTTCAATGTCTTTATTATAATCTTGACTTTAAAGGTGGTGATTTTTTGGATACTGTTTCTGCTGTAAGAAATCGTATACTTGTGCTTTGTGAAAAAAATAACATAACTATAAATAAGCTCGCGAATATATCAGGCCTTTCGCCGTCCTCTCTAAAAAGTATTCTTTACGGAAAAAGCAAAAATCCTAAAATAGAAACCATAAAGATTATATGCGATGGCTTAGGTATTACTCTTGGGGAGTTCTTTTCATCTCCTGAATTTGATAATCTTGAACAGTCTATAAAGTAAAGGTATTTTAATTTCCCATGATATAAATTATTTTTATTTTAATTAGCCTCATTATTCTTTATGCGTTTATTGCATAAAAATCAATATATTTTATTTTATAAAGTATAATTAGATTAAAGGCTTATTAAATAAAAAATAGTTTGAGGGTGATTTTTTGGATACTATTTCTGCAATAAGAAATCGTATTTTTACTTTATGTGATAAAAAGAATATAACTGTTAAAGAACTAATAAATGTATCTGGACTTTCTTCATCATCTATCCATAGTATTCTTTATGGAAAAGGTCGAAATTATAAACTAGAAACCATAAAAATCATATGTGACGGGTTTGGCATTACACTGGGAGAGTTTTTCTCCTGTCCTGAATTTGACAGCCTTGAGCAGTCGATTCGATAAAAAGTAAAAAGCCGGTTTTACAAATACTTTTTGAAATAAAAAGAACTCTTTTAAAAGAGTTCTTTTTGTTTTTTAGAGTATATTTAATGACATATTTTGTCATATATTTTCAAACACAATAATTGCAGGCCTTAATATAGCTAAAAACCTAATTTTAAGGCTCTTTCTATGCTAAAAAGCTTTTGAAATACAGTATTTTGTGGTATACTTATATATAGTGTTTTATATGAATTTTCATATAAAACAAGCGGATTTTCTATGAAAATTTGAATACTTACGGATTCCTTTAAATTTATATTTTTGTCTTTTAATTTTATAATACGGAGTGGTTTATTTGTACCTTCATATCGGCGGTGAAATTGAAATTTCGGTAAAGAGAATTATATCAATTGTAGACGTTCAGATTTTAGATCAGAGCCTTTATGACGGTGAAACAATAAAAAACTATACCATAGAAAAAATTTCAAACGATTCGCAAAAATCTGCCGTCATTGCTTATTCAGAAGGCAGCAGGCAGCATTTCACCCTTTATCTTTCACCTATTTCCACGGCGTCTCTTAAAAAAAGGCTTGGAAATAAGCTTACCTGCCTTAAAGGTTCATTTGTTTCTTAAAGCAATAGAATCTTTAAGATAAGCCCTGACAAAGGGGAGGTAAAAGCCTTTAAAGAAATGAAGCTCTTAAGCTTATTTAGGCTTAATGTTTTATATACGGTAATTTCCGGTATGGATTTGCTGTATAGTAAATTTCATATAAAGAAGCAGCAAAAGCCTGTTTCCATCAGGCTCAAAAACACGGATTTCCTTTGGAAACATAATGAAATTGCCTTTATACCATAATAGGCCATAAGGCTTTTAATATATAAATCAAATAAAGGCAGTTTCACAAAGGCGATTTGCTTTATGTCTTTTAAAGCGCATTTTTGAACCTGTGAGAATATACGGCTTTGCTGCTGTTTAACTTTAAATTTACTATAGTTTTGTTTTTTATGTATTTTTTTATGCTAAGGAGAGTTATTCAATGACACCTGAATATGACGAAAATCAAATTCAAATACTTGAAGGGCTGTCGGCTGTTCGCAAAAGGCCGGGAATGTATATCGGCAGCACCTCTGCAAGAGGCCTTCACCATCTGGTTTACGAAATCGTAGACAATGCCGTAGACGAGGCCCTTGGGGGCTTTTGCGACGAGGTCACGGTTACGATACATGAAGATAACAGCGTTTCCGTTTTAGATAACGGAAGGGGTATTCCCATCGGCATTCACCCTCAAAGAGGGATTCCTGCCGTTGAGGTTGTTTTTACCGTGCTTCACGCCGGCGGAAAGTTCGGCGGCGGCGGATATAAGGTTTCCGGCGGGCTCCACGGGGTTGGTGCTTCCGTTGTAAACGCTTTAAGCGAATGGCTTAAGGTAAGCATCTTCCACGAAGGAAAGGTCTATGAACAGCTCTACGAAAGAGGAGATGTTAAAACAAAGCTTGAATGCGCAGGCGATACAGATAAAAGAGGAAGCTTGATTCATTTCAAGCCCGACAGCGAAATCTTTGAAGAGCTTGAATATTCCTTCGATACTTTAAAGCAGCATATGCAGGAAACGGCGTTTCTTACAAAGGGCCTTAAAATAAACCTTATCGATTTAAGAGGAGAAGAGCCCAAAGAAAGAACCTTTCATCATGAAGGCGGAATTAAGGAATACGTTCAGTATATTAACCGCAATAAAACCCCTGTTTTTGAAGAAGTCTTCTATGCCGAAGCCCTGAAAGACAAGGTCATGGTTGAGATGGCCCTTCAATACAGCGATGAATACCATGAAAGCGTTTACACTTATGTAAACAATATCAATACCATGGACGGCGGAACCCATTTAGCGGGCTTTCGTTCCGGTCTTACAAAGACAATCAATAATTACGCCAGAAAATACAATCTTCTGAAGGAAAACGAAGCCAATTTATCCGGTGACGACGTAAGAGAAGGCCTCACTGCCGTTATCTCCATAAAAGTAGAAAATCCCCAGTTTGAGGGCCAGACAAAGAGCAAGCTTGGCAATTCCGAAGCAAAAGGGGCCGTTGAATCGGTTATCTGCGAATATTTAGAGTATTTTCTTGAAGAAAATCCTTCCATAGGCAAAAGAATTGTTGAAAAATCCGTCCTTGCATCAAGGGCAAGAGACGCCGCCAAAAAGGCCAGAGAGCTTGTACGAAGAAAGTCCGTCCTGGATAACGGAAGAATGCCCGGAAAGCTTATGGACTGCAACGAAAATAATCCTGAAAAATGCGAAATTTTCCTTGTTGAGGGAGATTCCGCCGGCGGAAGCGCAAAGGACGCAAGAGATCCGGACGTTCAGGCAATCCTTCCCCTTAGAGGAAAAATATTAAACGTTGAAAAGGCAAGGCTTGATAAAATTCTCGGAAACGAAGAAATAAAGGCCATGATTACTGCCTTCGGCACAGGGATTCATGAAGACTTTGATATTAATAAATTAAGATACCATAAAATTGTCATCATGACCGATGCCGACGTTGACGGCGCCCATATCAGAACCCTTCTTTTGACCTTCTTTTACAGGTTTATGAAGCCTTTGATAGAAGAGGGGCATGTTTATATTGCCCAGCCCCCTCTTTTCAGGGTTGAAAAGGGCAATAAGGAATATTACGTTTACGATGAAGACGGCCTTGAAAAAATATTAAATGAAATCGGCAGAGACGGCATAAAGCCTATCCAGCGCTATAAAGGTCTCGGTGAAATGGACCCTGTTCAGCTTTGGGACACCACCATGGACCCTGAAAGAAGAATACTGCTTCAGGTAAATATGGAAGACGCCGTATTGGCAGACGAAATATTTACCCAGCTTATGGGGGACAAGGTAGACGCAAGGCGTGATTTCATTAATGAATATGCCCAAATGGTAAAGAATCTGGATATATAAAAAGTCGATTGAAGCAGGCTTCAGTCAAGACTTACTTTAACACTTAGGCGGAAATGAATTCCGCCTAAGTGAATAAGCCTGCGGTACTTAAAGAAGTAAGCTATTATCCTGCCTGGTATGCCTAAAGTGCAGATATAAAGAAACAGCAGGTAAATGTAAGAGGATTCTTAAAGATACCTGCTTACAGATATCGGCCCTTATATTTTAGGGGCATCAAAAACAAGTATTTTATAGTCAATTTGCTTTTATTCTAAAGTGAAAGATGGCTTAAAATAAGAAAAAGACAAATTGACAATACTGCTGTTTCATACTTATTCAGGTATACAAATTAAACAGAAAAACCTATTTTATTATAGCTTTAATTCCGGGACAAGGCCTTTAGGCTGTCCCCAAGGAGAGAAATATAAATGGACGAAAATAATATGAACAAGGAACAAAATATAAAGCCTGTGGTTTTGGAATCGGAAATGAAGGATTCTTTCCTTTCCTATGCCATGAGCGTTATTGCTTCAAGGGCATTGCCCGACGTAAGAGACGGTTTGAAGCCGGTTCACAGGAGAATTTTATATGCCATGAATGAGCTTAATTTAAGCCCTTCAAGCGCTTATAAGAAATCTGCCCGTATCGTCGGCGATACCATGGGTAAGTATCACCCCCACGGTGATTCTTCTATCTATGATGCTATGGTGCGTTTGGCTCAGGGGTTTTCCATGCGGTATCCTCTCGTAGACGGCCACGGAAACTTTGGTTCCATCGACGGTGACTCCGCCGCCGCCGCCCGTTATACGGAAGCAAAATTAAGCCGTATTTCCATGGAAATGATTTCGGATATTGATAAGAACACCGTTGATTTTATCCCTACCTATGATGAAGAGAATAAAGAGCCTGTGGTGCTTCCTTCAAGGTTTCCAAATCTTTTGGTAAACGGTACTTCTGGTATTGCCGTAGGGATGGCTACAAACATTCCTCCCCATAACTTAGGGGAAACCATCGACGGCGTTATAAAAATCATTGACAATCACATTAATGAAAACAGAAAAACCGAGGTAGAAGAGCTTTTAAATATCGTCAAAGGCCCCGATTTTCCTTTAGGCGCTACGATTTTAGGCGTAAACGGCATTCGCCAGGCCTATATGACAGGAAGAGGCAGGATTATTGTACGCTCCGACGTTTCCATAGAGCCTATTGATAATTCAAGAGATAGAATCGTTGTTACTTCTATCCCTTTTCAGGCCAATAAATCTACGATAGTTAAAAAAATAGCCGATTTAGTGAAGGAAAAGAAATTAGAGGGCATCAGTGACATCAGGGATACCTCCAACAGAAACGGAATAAAAATTATTATAGATTTAAAGAGAGACGCAAATTCAAACGTTGTTCTCAATAATCTTTATAAATATACGCCCTTGCAGGACTCTTTTAACTTTAATATGCTTGCCCTTGTGAATAATCAGCCTAAGGTTTTGAACCTTCTGCAGATATTGGAGCATTATTTAGACCATCAAAAGGACGTCGTAAGAAGGCGTACGCAATTTGATTTGGACAAGGCTCTTAAAAGAAGCCATATTTTAGAAGGCCTTTTAAAGGCATTGGATTTCATCGATGAAATTATCGCCCTTATCAGAGCCTCAAAAGACGGCCCTCAGGCAAGAGAGCGTTTGATGGAAACCTACGGCTTTACCTTTGAGCAGGCTCAGGCCATCGTAGAAATGCGTTTAAGGCAGCTTACAGGTCTTGAAAGGGAAAGGCTTGAAAAAGAATATGAAGAGCTTAGAGCCCTTATAGAAGAGCTTACAGCAATACTTGAAAACGAAAGCCTTCTTTACGGCTTGATTAAAGAGGAGCTTTTAGTCGTAAAAGCAAAGTATAACGATGAAAGACGCACTGCTATTGTTCTTGACCCCGGCGAAATTGATTTTGAAGACTTGATTAACGACGAAATGAGCGTTATTACCATGACCTACATGGATTATATTAAAAGGCTTCCTTTATGCACCTATAAGAGCCAGAACAGAGGCGGCAGGGGCATTATGGGCATGCAGATGCGGGACGAAGACATCGTTAAGGACCTTTTCATAACCAATACCCATTCAAACCTTCTTTATTTCACAAATAAAGGCAAGGTCTATGTGAATAAAGGCTATGAAATCCCCGAGGCCGGCAGAACCGCCAAAGGAACCGCCATCGTAAACCTTCTGAGCCTTGAAGGCGGGGAAAAGATAGCGGCGGTAATTCCTATTCAGGAATTTGCAGAAGGCAGCTACCTTACCATGATAACGAAAAAAGGTATATTAAAGAGAACCTCTATAACGGAATTTTCAAGAATTAACAAATCCGGTCTCAGAGCTCTTACCATCAGGGAAGATGACGAGCTGATAGCCGTTTTGAATACCTCCGGTGACAATAATATTTTCATATGCACAAGAAACGGTCTTGGCATCGCATTTAATGAAAATGATGTAAGGCCTATGGGCCGTACCGCTGCCGGCGTAAGAGGAATCAAGCTTAATAAAAATGATTACGCGGTAGGTGCCAATGTTCTCAAAGAAGGCTATGAGCTTTTATTCGTTTCCGAGCTGGGCTTTGGAAAGCGTACAGACATCGATGCCTTTGCTATCCAAAAAAGAGGCGGAAAAGGCCTAAGGGTATATAAAATAACCGACAGAACAGGCCCTCTTACAGGTATAAGCCTTGTTAAGGATACAGAAGAAGTCATGCTTATCAATAGCTCAGGGGTTATCATAAGGCTTAGAGCTTCCGATATTTCAACCTTGGGAAGGGTTACCCAGGGAGTTAAGCTCATAAACCTGAACGAAGACGAGAAGGTTATTTCCATGGCAAAAATCTCCGAAGAACAGCTTTCCTATGAGGAAGAATGCGGAGAAGAATGTGGGATTGAACAATAAAATATTTATATTAATTAAGGGGCGATAGGATATCGTCCCTTTTTATATTCTATAGGCCATTATAGTAACCTTTTTATAAAGAAGTAACAAGAACCGATTTACTAGGGATTCATCGTTACCAAACAAAAAACAAGTTTGATAACCATAAGAAAACGCTCACTTAAAAAAGATTTGCAGGCTTGCGCCGGCATTCTTTTCTAAGTTCGCATAGTATAAAAACACGGATTTCCTTCCAAAGCGGTACATTTTTGAACCCTCGCGAATATACGGTTTTGTTACTGTTTAACTTTAAATTTACTGTAGCCCTTATGGTATAGTAAATTTCACAGAAGGATGGAATAAAAGTCTATTTTTCATAAACAGCTTAAACATATAGAATCGCTATGTTTAAGCCATTCAAAATATACAATTTTTATTACTGTTTAACTTTAAATTTACTGTAAGATTAATATACTCATGCTGTTGATATTTCCAGTATAAAATATTATTGCAGTACAAAAGCATCTGAAAAACGATTTTTTATAGCCTAATAAAATTAATTTTAAAAATCATAAGGGCAATATAGGGCCTTGGCCCAGAAGTTACTCTCTATAAATAATGTTAATAACAATAACATTCGAAAAACAGCCATTCATTATCCCATAGAATTAAATTCAATAGTTATAGAGAAGGATATCCTTAGGGAATAACTATATGACCCCAATAAATTTCATATGATCTATTTATCTATAACTTCATTTCATATTCATTACATATTCTTTCAAGGCCGTCTACCGTATGACCGAAGTTTTTGCGGTATTCAATGTGGGCTTTTACTGCCTGAACTGCTTTTCTAAGTCCGTTTTTGCCGAAGTCTTTTAATATGTGGGTAAGATATTTTTCCGTTGCCTGAATGCTTATGGCGCGTTTATATATTTCTCCGTTCAGCATGTTTTTTACGGCGTATACATACATGATTGCGGAATTGCGGTTCACACCTGTTTCTCTTGAAAGCCTGTCGATTTCCTGATTGAATTCTATAGCATTTTCAGAAAACACAGCCTTTCCGCATTCATAGCAGGCGTCAATCATTTCTTCCGTCATTTTCTGCCTTTGATTTGTATTTGGAGAATAAGGGGATTGGCCGTTTAATTCATCCTCCCGTTGGGCTTCCAGTTCTTCTATTTTGCTTTCCATTGCATCGCATCTGTTTTCAAGATTCTTTATACGGCTCAATAATTCTAATATAATGCTTTCGTAGTTCATATCGACACCTCCTTTATAATTTTATTGTATCTTATATGATATTGAATGTATCATATCAAAACATAATGATAAGTGTAAGTATTTTTTAAAATATTTTAAATAATATTCGAGTATCATATAATACATATTAAATGTCATATAGAATATCATAGAAGGTAATATCTTACAGGTTTCGATTTTTTTCTGCTATGTTTGATAAATACGGGTATTTGTTGTAGAATATAAATGAAACCTAATTGAAAAATAAGCCGATAATTTATTTTTCAATAGGCGTTTTTCTATGGCAATAAACTTATAACAAATTAGGGTTAAACAGTAAGAAAGCCGTAGCTTGATTTTGAATCAAACATATGCCGTTTCCTGGGGAAATCTGCGCTTTTGATTCAATAGCGGATGGTTTTTACTTCTTTATAAGAAGTTTACTATATTTGCCATAGGGCATTTAATAGGAGGTCATACTGTGGAAATAGACATTTCTAATGCATTCATTGAGACCGAAAGGCTGATACTTCGCCCTTGGTGTAAAGAGGATTTACAGGATTTTTATGAATATGCCTCTGTTCCCGGGGTTGGAGAAATGGCTGGCTGGAAGCATCATGAATCTATAGATAAATCTGAGGAAATTTTAAAGCTTTTTATTGAGGGTAAGAGCACTTTTGCCGTTCAATATAAAGAAAATAATAAGGTAATTGGCTCTTTGGGGATCCATGGTTCATGGACTTCGAAAGACGAAAAATATGCGCATCTGAATTCAAAGGAAATAGGCTATGTGCTTTCAAAAAAATTTTGGGGAAAGGGCCTGATGGCGGAGGCTGTAAAGGCCGTAATCAATTATTGCTTTAGTGAATTAGGCCTTGAAGCTCTTACCATATGCCATTTCGTAGAAAATATACAGTCAAAAAGAGTTATAGAAAAATGCGGCTTTGAATTTGTAAAATACGATAAATATTATGCAAAGGACCTTGAAAAAGAATTTGACGAAATGCAATATATTTTAATGCCGTAATTTGCTTTGATAATGCATCGGTTATAGTAAATTTAGCGTTAAACTCTAACAAAACCGTATATTCATGAAGACGCAAAATGTACCGTTTCTGAAGGAAATCCGTATTTTTGAGTCTCTAATGAATAGGTTTTTGTTACTATTTTATAAGAAATTTGCTATATTTTTGTAAGTTTTCGTAAAATAGCCCCACAATAAAAGAAATCCTGGAGAAAAAATGAAAAAATTCCTTGCGCTTTTGATACTTATTCTCTGTATAGCCTGCGGAGTATATCTATTCAGCCTCTATAATCTTTTAGATAGTTATTTTAACAAAGAAGATAATCCACACTTATCCTTGGAAATTGACGCGACCTTTGATAAAACAGAAAAAGGGGAAGGGCTTTATTCCGTATACATAAATGACAATTTAAGAGAAAGCTTTGATAATTTTTTTGACGCAGTGAAATATGCCGAGGAAAAGAAAAGGGCCATAATCAAAGAAAATAAGGAAGGCCATATTATATGGAGCAATTATCCTGACTTTTCCGTAATCATAGGTAATACAGAATCGGAGTTTGCTAATTTTTCCGCCGCCCTTCAGTTTGCTTCTTCAAATAAAGGCTCTATAATAATATATAAAAAGACAGATACCATTATCTGGGAAGACCAAGGGGAAAAGCCTGGGGGTGTTTTCATAGAAGCACCGATGATAAAGCAGCTTCCTGAGCTTGCAAGAGGCTGCGAAGTAACAAGCCTTGCAATGCTTTTAAATTATAACGGAATAACGGCAGATAAAATGGAGCTTGCAGAAAAAATCCATAAAAACCCCAATGAATACAGCATAAAAAACGGCATTAAATATTCCGGCAATCCCCATAGGGGCTTTGTTGGGGATATTTATAATTTCAGAAATCACGGCCTTGGGGTTTATAATGAGCCTATATTTGAGCTTCTTTCAGAGTATACGGATAAGGGCCTTAATTATACCGGGTGTGATTTTTCCGATTTATATTATTCTCTTAACAATTCCCAGCCTATATGGGTGATTATAAACACAAGCTACAGCTATCTTCCTGAATCCAGCTTTGAAACATGGCTTACGGAAGACGGAGAAATAAAAATAACCTATAAAGAGCATTCCGTTCTTGTGACGGGATATGATGAAAATTATATTTATTTTAACGACCCCTATGGCCTTAAAAAATCCGCACCTAAAAGAGATTTTATTGAAGCATGGGTGCAAATGGGAAGCCAAGCCATCGGTATGATTATAGAATGATTATAAAAAAAGCTTACAGTAATTTGGTTTTACTGTAAGCTTTTAATTTTAATAAGTATACCCGTCTCAATCCGAGTATAGTAAATCAAATTGATTCAGCAACAAAAACGCCATATTTTGAAGGGCTTAAATATGGTGTTTTTATATTAGCCTCTTTATGAAATTACTGCCTTAATCTTGTTTTGCTTTATTCACTTCGGAATAAATGCCTTGACTATAATATTTCTTATGCCCAATAATCTCTAAAAATCTAACAATATTCCTCTGAATAAAATTATTGATTTTCTATAAAGCTTCTGCATTCCTTAATAAATTCCATGGGACTTTCTCTTTGGGGAAGCATTCTTGTTCTTTCTATAATTGCTATTTTTATGGAAGGATTTTCTCTGATGGTGTCATATATATTATTTACAGGGTTGATTTCGTTTTCTTCCCCCCATATTATTTTTACGGGAATGTCTATATTTTTAAGCTTATGATATATATTCAGGTCAAAATGGCCGGAAAGCATATCACTTACGGGATATCTTCCTGCAGGGCCTTTGTTATGGGCAAAGAGATAATATTTATTAATCAGCCCGAAGCCTGCGTTTAAAGGATCATAAAAACAATGCCTTCTGATGAAATAGGACATAAAAGGCCTTGAGTACATTATATTATAGAGTGTTGTTCCGATATGGGGGATATTCATTAATTTTCCAAGGATAATGGTAGCCTTTTTGTATGGCTTGGCTGTTGCATTCATCCCTCCCGGGGATAAGAGAATAAGCTTCTTTATCCAATGGGGTTTTAAGCTGTTGGCAGCAACGGCAAACATACAGCTTTCAGAAGAAGCAACTATATTGGCTTTTTCTTTTATGACATTTTCCACAAAGTCGTTTATCATTTCAGCATATAAATAGGAGGAATAAGAAAGAGCCGGACAATCGCTGTTGCCATGGCCTAAAAGGTCAAGAGCATACACTCTGTAATGCTTTGACAAAGGCTCTATTATTTTCATCCATTCTTCAAGGCTTCCGCCGGGACCGGCAGAATGTATCAGAAGAATAGGCTCGCCCTTTCCCTTTTTGATATATCTTATTTTTCCGTATTTAAAGCTGTGGTAGTATTGCCTGTATTTAGATTCAACAGGGCCTTCAAAAGCCTTAAACAGTAAATAATTAACTGCTGCTGGGACGATAGCCCCGAGGGACAATCCTAAGACAATCTTATTTCTCTTTTTCATATATTCCCTCCTCGTATATTTAAAATCAACCTGTAGATATTTATAGGGTAGAAGCTTTATTATATTGAGTTTTAAGCTTTAAAGTTTCAAGTCAAAGGTTCAATATTTTCTGAAGGAATTATCAAGTTTAATCCCTTAGGTTTGGTATGCAGATGATTTAATTTTATTTCCTGAATGAAAAATACAAAGTCCTTAGTTTAAAATATGTTTTATAGAATTTTACTTTTAAGGCAATCATATGAAGCAAGCAATCCTTAAGCTTTATCTGTGCTTTTATAAGAAAGCCAAAGATTCTATCAATATATTTCCCCACAAAATGCTTTCATAAACAAAAACGGACCCCGTTTAACTTTGTTTATAGTATCTCTTTAATTATCATATAAATTCATTAAAAAATAAAGTCTTTTCTAAAATTATCATTTAATTCATATATTGTATAAATATCGGTTGATGAATCAATTATATATAGTTTAAGGATGTTTATTATGAATGAGTTTTTGCTCCTTTTAGGCAGAATATTTCTTATAGCCGTTTTACAAATTGTAATAGAGGCTTTTATAGATCCGGATAAAAGGCCCCATCATGCCATGATATTAAATGTTGCATGTATTATGGGCTGTCTTTATCTGCTGCTTGATTTTATTTTGAATAATGTTCTTACTAAACTTGCGAGTCTGATAAATATGCCGTTTTTTTAGTATAATTCTTGATTTTATAAAGGTTAAAATGTATTATATATATATTACTTATTAGACAATGTTTTAAAGTCGTTTATTGTGTATTCAGGCTGCTAAAATTATAGGTGTAAAAATTATTGATAAGAATGAAGCCTTTATTCTACTTTTTAAAAAGGACATGCCCTGGTAACTCTTTTAATTATTATAGGGGAGTTTTTATATGAAAAAACTTAAGTTAATATATAACCCCAATGCAGGGGATAAGAGTTTTAAAAACAAGCTTGACAGCTGCATCAGAGTGCTTCAAGAGGGCGGCTTTGACGTGAGTATTTTTCGAAGCGTCCAAAAAGGCAGTATTGAAGAGCATATTGCAGGTCTTCAAGATGAAAATATCGATACTATAGTAACCTGCGGCGGCGACGGTACGATTAATATGACCATCAATGCCATTATGGAAAATAAGCTTAATGTAAAGCTTGGCATCATACCCAGCGGTACGGCCAATGATTATGCTTCTTTTCTGGGTATGCCCAAAGAGCCCGAGGAAGCCTGTAAGATTATCGCCAAAGGAAATACCTTAAAAAGCGACATCGGCATCGTAAACGGAAAGTATTTCGTCAATGTATGCGGCGCTGGCCTTTTAACCAATATTTCCCAGAATATCGATGAGAATTTTAAAAATACCCTTGGCAAACTTGCTTATTATATTAAAGGCATAGAGCAGGTGCAAAACTTTGTTCCCATGCCTGTAAGAGTTACCAATTCCAAGGAAGTAATAGAAGAAAATGTTTATTTAATTTTAGTTCTTAACAGTGCAGGAGCGGGAAGCTTTGACAGGCTTGCGCCAAAGGCCTCTATTTATGATGGGGTTTTTGATTTTATCGCTTTTAAATCCGTTCCTATTAAGGACATCGCTCTTTTATTTTTAAAGATATTTAAAGGGGATTATCTTGATGACCCTAATATTATATACTTTCAGGATAATTATATAAAGATAGAATCTACTGCGGAAGAAACCAACGAGCTTTTTCTTGAAACCGATATAGACGGGGAAAGAGGCCCTGATATGCCTGTGGAAATCAGGAATATCCCTGCTGCAATAGAGGTTTATTACAATAAGGATAAGGATATATAAAATATACTTTATTTCATAAAATTTTGACATGATTATTTAAAATATTTGGAGGAAATTATGGATTTTAAACTTGAACTGGCAGATAAGCTTTCAAAAGCTCTTTCCATCAGCACAGAGGAAGCTTACGCAGGCATTGAAATACCCGCAAATTCGGAAATGGGCGATTATTCCTTCCCGTGCTTTAAACTTGCAAAAACTTTAAGGAAATCCCCTAATATTATTGCTAAGGAAGCCGCCGAATCTATCGCTTCTGAGGGCATTATCGAATCTGTGGAAAGCCTTTCTGCTTATATTAATTTTAAACTGAAAAAAACGGCTTACGTTCAAAATGTGATTGAAGAGGTGCTGGAAAAAGGCGCACTTTACGGAAGCTCTGATATGGGTAGCGGAAAAAATGTGGTGATGGATTATTCTTCCCCTAACGTTGCGAAGCCTTTCCATGTAGGCCATCTGCGTACAACGGTTATCGGTGCCGCTCTTTATAATATTTATAAATTTTTAGGATATAATGCTATTTCCGTAAACCATTTAGGAGACTGGGGAACTCAGTTCGGCAAAATGATTGTCGCCTATAAAAATTGGGGAAACAAGGATTTAGTTGAAGAAAGAGGCATTAAAGAGCTTGTAAGCCTTTATGTAAAATTCCATGACGAAGCCGACAAAAACCCCGTTCTTAACGATGAAGCAAGAAATTGGCTTCTGAAAATGCAGGAAGGGGACGGCGAGGCATTAAAGCTTTGGAAATGGATTGTAGAAATCAGCATGAAGGAATTTAATGCTGTTTATGACAGGCTTCATATTCAGTTTGACTATTTCACCGGTGAGAGCTTTTATAATGATAAAATGTGGCCTATCGTAGAGGAGCTTAAGGAAAAGAACCTTCTTGTTGAAAGCGATGGCGCTATGATTGTGGACTTATCCGAATATAATATGCCGCCTTGCCTGATTTTAAGAAGCGACGGCGGAACACTTTATCCTACAAGGGATATTGCCGCCGCAAAATACAGAAAGCAGCAATTTGATTTTTACAAATCCCTTTATATCACAGGCTCGGAGCAGAAGCTTCATTTTGCCCAGTGGTTTAAGGTGCTTGAGCTTATGGGCTATGAATGGGCAAAGGATATGGACCATATCCCTTATGGTCTTGTAAACCTTGAATCCGGAAAGCTTTCCACCAGAAGCGGCAATGTGATTTTTATGGAAGATATTTTAAACGAAGCTGTAAATAAAACGAAAGAAATCATTGAAGAAAAAAACCCCGGCCTTGCAAATAAGGAGGAGGTCGCGGAAAAGATTGGTATCGGCGCTATTATTTTTAATGATTTATATAATTCAAGGATTAAAGACGTTCTCTTCTCTTGGGACAGAATGCTTAACTTTGAAGGGGAAACTGCCCCTTATGTTCAGTACACCCATGCGAGGGCAGGAAGCATTTTGGAAAAAGCCGGTGATTTCGATTATTCAGACGCCGATTATTCTGTTCTTACAGATGATGCGTCTTATGAGGTTGCGAAGCTTTTATACAGTTATCCCGATAAAATAAAGGAAGCGGCTGAAAGATATGAGCCTTATTTAATTACAAGGCATCTTGTGGATATCGCGCAGGCCTTTAATAAGTTCTATCAGGATAATTCAATTTTAAATTCTCCTGATGCAGAAAAGAAGGCACGCTTAAAGCTTACCAGTGCCGTAAAGCAGATTATTAAGTCAGGGCTTGCCCTTATTAATGTTTCGGCCCCCGAAAAGATGTAATATAACTATAGTAAACTTCTTATGAAGCAGTAATGAACTAATTTATTATAGACTCAAAAATATCAATTTCCTTCGGAAACAGTATATTTTTTAGTCTATGGAGTTATCCGGTTTGGGCTGCTTTTAATGTTAAATTTACTATAAAACCAAATGAAGTAAAGTTTTAGCTATGAATTCACTCTCTTCGTGAAATTATTTATATAAATCAAGAATATAAAATTGTACTTTAAACGGCAGGAACTGTTCTTGCCGTTTTTTATGAGTTGCTATAATTAAAGAAATTTGAAAGATTATAGAAGTGCAAGCTTGCAAATAGTTTTTTCAGGGGAGCACTCTTCTTATATAGTGAAATAGTTCTTTGAGGAAGTAATAGAAATCTATTTTTCATAAATGGTTTAATATAACAGGAGCACTTACATAAGCTATTCTACGGTTTTTGTTACTGTAATAAACTTAAAGGGTTTTACTTACAGCTAAGAAAGATAAAAAGTTGTTTATTAATTTATATTATTAGAGTTGGGCTTCTTTTTTATTTTATTGAGGTTCAGCAAATGGTAGATTATTTTCAAAAGAAAACTTATTATTTTCTTAACAGCATATTTCCATGAATATAAAGAGAAAAATTAAGTAAATTATTAAGTTTTATTACAATTGTAAATTTCTCTGTTTTAAATGAAACCTTATAAATTATTTACCGTATTTATTGATATGAACGGTGAAATAGTAAATGAATTTAAGAATATAGGTTTATTTGCTATATGCCATAAGGATTATTAAACCTTAATAAAATATTTTACAAAATGCTTGATTTTACAGATTTATAAGGAATTTGGATATGCATTAAAGGCTTGTAAATTTTCCTTATATTAATCTGCAAAAGGGCAAAGAAATTTTAGCGAAATCATGGTTAAAGGAGATGTATATTGTGAACTGCTATACGCATAGCCAGAAAGAAGCTGTTACAAGATGCAGCGAATGCGGCAATTATATATGTGAAGAATGTGCCGTAGATGTTAATGGAAGATATATGTGCAAAAAGTGCGTGGAAAAGGTTGCTTCCGGAAGAGGCGGCGGCCACGGCGAAAGAAATCATTATAGAAGAAGCAGGCCGCCTATGGCGCCGGGGATGCCGGAACCTATAAAAGACATTAATGCTTTTTTCCTGTTCTGCCTTTCTGCTATACCGGGGCTCAACTATATGTATATGGGACTGATGAAAAGAGGGCTTTTCTTTATGTCAAGCTTCTTCCTCCTTATATTTTTAACTGCCTTTTTAAGTGCTCCTTCCATATTGTTCATTGTTTTTATATTAATGTGCTATTCTTTCTTTGACGGATTTAATTACAGAAGGCATATTCTTCTTGGCGAATATGTAAAAGATGACGTGAATGATATTGCCCCATTTTTCATTAAGTATAAAGGCATTATAATTATGGGTGTTGTTCTTGTTGCAGCATTAAGCGCTTTTAAGAAATTAGGCTATTATTTTGAAAGAGTATTCTATAATCTTTTAGGGGATACAGGTTATTGGTTCTTATATGACTTTTTCAATACCTTAATCGGCGGATTTATTATTATTGCAGGTATATTCATTATATATAGGGCTTTCATAAATAAAAACAGCGATTCCCAGAAATAATATTTTTATTTGATAGATTTAAAGTCATATGCTATAATATAACATTATTTTGGATTATTTTGTAATATTATCAAGAGCAGAGGAATTAAATGCAGTATTGAACTCTACGTTTACGCACAAATTTGTGCATGATCGTAGAGTTTTTTATTATGTTGCGTCGAGTTCAACTCTGCGACATATTAAGATATAGTAAAAATTTAAGTATTTGACATTAAAGTATAGGAGTATGGACAGGAATTATGTTATAATCAAGAAAGCAATCCAAAAAGGATTTGACATCATGAAAAATGGCGAGGGAATATGGAAAAAACGTTCAACAAGCAGAAAAGGCCTAGGAGTGGAGATAAATTGAGCAGAGTAATTGCTGTTGCAAATCAAAAGGGAGGCGTGGGTAAGACCACAACCACAATCAATTTAAGCGCTAGCCTAGCTGAAATGGGTAAAAAGGTGCTTGTAATTGACAGCGACCCCCAGGGGAATACAACAAGCGGCTTTGGCATAGAGAAGGACAATTTAACGGAAACCCTTTACAATATTTTGCTTGGCGAGAGCTATTTGGAAAAGGTTATGGTGACTACCCCCGTTGAAAATCTGTCTTTGATTCCTGCCAATATGAACTTGGCAGGCTCTGAAATAGAGCTTATATCCTATGAAAACAGAGAATATATCTTGAAAAATGTGTTAGACAACACAAGGTATTTATATGATTTTGTATTAATAGACTGTCCGCCTTCTCTCAATCTGCTGACAATAAATGCCCTTACGGCAGCAGACTCTATTTTGGTTCCTATCCAATGTGAGTATTTTGCCTTAGAAGGGCTTACCCAGCTTCTTCATACAATAAAGCTTGTTCAAAAACAGCTGAATCCTTTATTGAAAATTGAAGGGGTCGTATTTACCATGTATGACGCAAGAACGAATCTTTCCATGCAGGTGGTAGAGGAGGTAAAGAAATTTCTTGATAAAGATGTTTACAGAAGCATCATACCGAGAAATGTCCGTTTAAGCGAAGCCCCAAGCTATGGCCTGCCCATAAGCATGTACGATAAGAAGTCCAAAGGGGCGGAAGCTTATGAATTATTGGCAGAAGAGGTTATTGAAAGGGGGAACTATTAATTGGCAGTACAAAAGAGAGGTTTAGGCAAAGGCCTTGGTGCCTTAATATCGACGGAAGAAAAAGCTGAAGATAAAGGCAGCGTTATAGAAATTGATATTAATAAAATAGAGCCCAATAAAGATCAGCCCAGGAAAAACTTCAATCAGGACAGTTTGAATGAGCTTGCGGAATCCATAAAGGAATTCGGTGTTATACAGCCTCTTATTTTGAATGAAAAGGACGGCTATTATACCATCGTCGCCGGAGAAAGAAGATGGCGGGCGGCAAGAATAGCAAAATTAAACACTGTTCCGGCAATTATAAGAAATTATGGGGATTTGGAAACTTTACAAATAGCTCTCATAGAAAATATTCAAAGAGAGGACTTAAACCCCATAGAGGAAGCCCTTTGCTATCAAAAGCTGATAGACATATTTTTCTTTAAAAAAGAAGATATAGCCGCAAAAGTAGGCAAAAGCAGGAACACCATAGGCAGCATGATTTCTTTATTGAGTCTTGATCCCAGAGTGCAGAATTTTATTACAGAGGGAAGACTTCTCATAGGGCACGGCAGAAGGCTTCTGGATATCAGCGATAATAGCCTGCAATTTGAAGCGGCTGAAAGAATCATGGAAAATGAATTAAGTGTAAAAGAAGCAGGCCTTTTAATAGACAGGCTCTTGAAGGAAGGCACTGAAAAGAAAAAAATCGTAGAAAAGTCTTCGCCTCTATATGCAAGGCTTGAAGACGACCTTAAAAATATATTCGGTACCAAAGTAAATATAAAAGACGGAAAGAATAAAGGTAAAATTGAAATCGAATACTATTCAGAAGATGAGCTTGACAGGCTTATGGGCATATTTAAATCTTTTAGCAGGGAGTAATTGCAGGTGAACGGTTTTATTACTTTAGAAAACGACGTATTTATTTATGTATTATTAGGATTATTGGCTATCAGTATTATTGCTATTATTATACTTTTGGTTTTGTTCTATAAATTGAATAAAAGAATAAATAAGTTTATGGGGACAAAAAGCTCCAGGCATAGTATAGAAGAAATTCTTACAGATTATTATGCCTATGTGGAAGCCGTAGACAATAAATATGAAAAAGCTGTAAGTGACATAGAAGAACTTTTTGAAAGGCTGAAGCCCTGTATTCAAAAGGTGGGAATCGTAAGATACAATCCCTTTGAAAACATGGGAGGGGATTTATCCTATGCCCTTGCTTTACTTGATGCAAATGATGATGGTATTATAATAAACACTATTTTCTCAAGAGACGGCTCTCATACATACTGCAAGCCTGTTGAAAATGGAAAGTCCACCTATGGCTTATCTTATGAAGATGAGACTGCCCTTAAAAAAGCCATGGGTCTTGTCCAAAACAAGCCGAGAGGAACCGAAGCATTGAAGATGGCTGCAAAAGCGGGAGAATAAGGGTCTTAAAAACCATAATAGTCCTCTCTATGGAAAAATCTGCCCACTTATAATACATAAAATAATATAAAATAACTTTTTAATAAGAGCTAAAATTTTGAAGCGAAAGTTCTCAATAAGGAATTTTCCGAAAGATTTTAGCTTATTTTATATGATATAGTTAATTTGTCTTTATTCCGAAGTGAATATTGGGCTTGAAATGATATACCGCTTGTTAAAATTTAAAACTGCTTTTCCCTTTTTAATTTTAAATAGGGTTGTTCTTAAGTCTTATAAATAAACTTGGTCTTTTCTAAGTTTATTTATTATATCCGATAAGAAAAAACAATAAAATCTTTGCTCCGGGAAATGCCGTTAGATTTAAAATGTCGTTAAACAATAATTCAATCCAATCACAGGATTTTCTCTGTTTCATTTGACAATGTACTATTTCATATCGAATCAAGTAAGGATAATAAAAGGATTATTTATTCGGCTGGTATAAATAAAATGAATTAAATATGCTTTTTTTAGGGAGGTCATCATGAATAAAAAAATATCTAAAAAAGCCATAAATAAGATTCTATTTCTTATTATATTATCCATTGTATTAATTTTTGTGGTAGGGCCTATGGCGGATTACTTTTGGGGACCGGTTTCAAAATATATTTATATTCTATCCTTGGCAATCCTCATTTGGGCGGCTGTTTTAGCCCAGCGTAAAGCAAGATGCCCTTACTGCGGAGGACCTGTAAAATTAGACGATATATTTCAGTCAAAGAAAAAGGCAAGATATTGCCAAAACTGCGGAAAGCCCATTGAAATTGATGAAAAGAATTAAAGATATAGTAAGATATTCCAAGGGAGTATACAAAACTTATCTTTTATAAAGGTCTTATATTTAGCTATTAAAATATACGGTTTTGCTGCTGTGATGAAATTTGCTTACTATGGTTGATTTATTGGGGTGGTTTTATTTATGGCTGAAAAAGAGAAAGTTTCAGGCAAAGCGTTAAAAAGAATCCTTTTTCTTATAATATTAGCCTACGCCATTTTATTTATTGGATCAATGATAAGTTTTTATCTCCATTTTTTATCTCTTCTTCTCATTGCCATTGATATTGTTTTGATGTTTGATATTTCAAGATGTTCAAACTGCGGAAGGTTTATACATTTAAATATGATTTTCAAAGCAAGAAAAGGACATTGTGTGTTGCAATAAGTGCGGCGAAATTATTGAGATAGATGAAAAAAATTAAAAGCTAATGGTATTTTATAAAATACCATTAGCTTTTAGGGCATACAAGCAAAAAGCTTTAGTGCAAGGAGGGAATTTTCTGAAATTAGTGTTTTTAATCGGGGACGGCGCAGTAGGAAAAATGACAGTGGGACAGGAACTTATGCAAATTACAGATTTGCGTTTGTTTCATAATCATATGACTATTGAACCGATTATTGAAATATTCGGCTATTTTCACGGGGAAGTAATAACTAAAATGAGAGAGGTTATTTTTGAAGAATTTGCCGCATCAAATAATTATGGATTAATATTTACATATTTATGGGCCTTTGACCAGAAGTCGGATTGGGATTATATTGAACATGTAACCAACATATTTAGAAAAAACAATGCTGATGTTTATTATGTGGAGTTAATTGCATCCCAAGAAATATTACTGAAAACCGCCTAAAGCATAAGGCTTCAAAGCGGGATATTGAATTTTCTAATAAAAGGCTGATAAGCGATAATAAGAATTACCGCTGCGTAAGTAACGATGGTGAGATAAAGTTTGATAATTATATTAAAATTGATAATTCTAATCTTTCGGCAGAAGCTGCTGCAAAAAGGATAAAAGAACAATTTAATTTATAATAAGCAAAATAAAAAGGCATGCACAATGCCTTTTTATTTTGTGCTATTTTGTAATTTTATAGTAAATTTTATCATGAGAAGTAACAAAGCCTATCATACTGGTTCAAAAATGTATTTTTCTGAAGGAAACACGTATTCTTGAGCCTGCATAAGAATGTAGGGTTTTATTCCTGTTTAAATTTGCTATAATTACTCCTTTACAGCCATATTTTTAATGTTTTCAATGGCTGCATTAAAAGCAGGAATCCTTAAAATAATCAAGGTTATGATTATTTCAGGGATTATGTAGCTTAAATTATATCCCGCGGAATATAAAACTACAGGCATGTCTCCGGCGTATTCGGCAAAAAAGATGATGCCTGAAAGAGTGGAGAAAAGGCATCTTGCAAGGCAGCCGAGGATATAGCCCTTATAAAGGCCGTATTTGGAGTTAATAAATAATCCGCTTAATCCCAAGGCACCGAAGGCAAAAATATAGTCCATTAAAAGCTGAACAGGGTGAATGACATAAGGCTCTATAATAAGCTGAAGCATACCATAGGTAGCCGCTGCGATAAGCCCCGGCCATAAGCCGAACCAATAGCCTATAATAGAAACAAAAAGCATACTGCATGCCGTTACAGTGCCGCCCTGGGGCATATCAAAAAGCTTAATATTTGATAAAACCATGGCAAGAGCGATGGAAATAGCCGAATATGTAAGGGCCTTTACGGAAAGCCTGCTTTTTCTTTTAAGGAAAAGAGCAAAGGCGACAATAAGAAGAACCACAACCCCAACACTAAAAGCCATGCCGGCAGCAGATTCAAAAAATGTGGTAATAGATAAAAAAAGCATAAAAAAACCTCCTATAATTTAACCGCATAGGAAGTAAAGGGAATTGTACGCTTTCCTTCGCTGGCATTATCCAGAGCAGGTACAAAGGGTAAAATCTCAGTTTAGCAAAACTAAACACCCCTAGCGGTAATATGAGATTATCATAGTATAAAAAAGCCATGGTGTCAATAGAAAAAGGTATATTTTGTATTGCATAGATGAAAAAATATCTTGTTTTGCAGTACAATGTCTTTATGTATTAAAAGGTCTCTGCGCTATTTGTAAAGGCTCATTCAATCCGGCCGAGGATTGGATAATAATCTGAAGAAACTTAATATTATATCTTATGAAATAAAAGTGAAAATTTATTATATTTGAATTCAAATGAAATGTAGCATAGCCCTAATTGCTTTTCTCTTATTTTATACCTTCTTCGAGCCCAAATACTTACTACAGAATAAAAGCAGTTTGACTATGTAGGGGACAATCATGATTTTTAAACTTTTTTATTTTAAACTAAACACAGAGTCGTACAGTTTATACATATATCTTTTTAAAAATAAAAACTTCAGATCTTTCCCATAGAAAGAATCTTTTACTTCAAAAGATTTCGTTAAAAAGTTAACAATAAAAAATTTCCGTAGTCTTCAGCCATCAACAATTAAATCAATAAGTTTTGATTAAAAAAATTCTTTTATATCTTTTTTAATCAAATAAAGTATTTACTATAATTAAGATGACTTATAATAAATATTTATATGATTAGGAATAAAATAGGCTTGATTATAGAAAAAAGGAGAAAAATTGATTAAATATTTTTGAAAATAATATACTAATCTGAGAGAAAGTCTGCTATAATTTAGATTATAAATAATTGATGATTAAAATATAAGCATATGGATAAGGAGAAAATAATGGATAAGGATTCGGGCTATTCAAACAAAAATATTAGGCGTAAGCGCACAATGAGGTATTTTATAGAAGCAGCATCAGATATTCTTAACAATGAGGGCTATGAAAAGCTTACTACGAGAAATGTAGCGGGGAAAGCCGGCTACAACAGCGCCACCATTTATAATTATTTCGGGAATTTCGAAAGACTGATTGCCTTTGCCGCAATCAAGGGCCTTAAAGATTATGCCGTAGACCTTCAGGCCCAGATAGACGAAAATATGTCCCATATAGAAAAGTTCATTAAAATATGGGCATGTTATTTTAAGCACTCACAGAAAAGCCCTGTGATATTTTCTATTTTATTTACGCAATACGGGAACAACCCACTTGCTTTCCTTCAGGAATATTATGAAATATTCCCCGAAGAGCGCCAGGAGCTTCCAAAAGATGTGAATGATATTTTCTTTGAAAAAGACTTTGACATCAGAAACAAGCTTCTGCTTCATAAATGCGCAGAAGAAGGGCTTATTTCCGAAGAAGGCATAGATGATATTGTTATTATGAGCCAGTTTATATTTGAAGGGGTATTGAATAATTCTAAAAAGAACCCTGAATTATATAATTTAGACCTTTTTATAAAATACCTGAAGCATATTTTTATGTCTTTTAATCCCCAGCTTAAGGGCGTACTGGACTCTATTAACGTCTAAAGAACTTTGGATTTCTTACGACCGGTGTTGTTGCTATGGTTTTTATGATAACGGCGATAAAGGGACCGATGAATATGCCGAATACGCCGAAGACCCGAAGACCCACATAAATTGACATGAGGGTAATCAGGGGGTGTATTCCGATTTGGGTGCCGAGAACTTTAGGCTCCAAGGCCTGCCTTGTGAATAATACGCAAAGATAAGTGATGCCAAGGCCTATAGCCATGGAATAATCCCCTGTAATAAGAGAAAAGCCAATCCACGGCCAATAGAAAAAGCCGCTTCCGAATATGGGAAGAGCATCTACAAAAGCAATTAAAATACTTAAGAAAAGGGCATATTCGACCTTTAAGATGAAAAGGCCTGTCATACAGATTACAGCTATTATGCTCATCATAATAAGCTGGGCCTTGATATACCCCAGGACGGCGTCAATGATGCCGTCCTTCATTAATTTAAAATAACCTTTTAAGGATTCGGGAATAATACCTTTAATTGATTTAAGGATAAGCTCCCTGTCTTTAATGAAGAAGAAGCAGGATAAAAGGCTTAAGAAGAATCCGAAAATAAAATTAGGGATCTTTGAAACAATTGCCGTAGAGCCGGTTTTAAGGCCCGAACCTAAAGTAGACGTTAAAGAGGAAACCAGATTATCGGCGATATCGGAAATATAATTTTCAAATCCTTCGGGAACCAAGGTATATAAATCGCTGAACCTTTCATTAAATTCACCTATGGTTTTATCGACGTATTTAATCGTATCAGGAAGGGATTCAAAAAACAGCCTGCCTTCATGGATAATCCTTGAAAAAAGAAGATTTGATAAAAGGCCGATAACGCAAACTAAAATAATGATGGAGATAAGGGCCGAAAAGCCTCTGCCCAAATGGAGATACTTTGCAATAGCTTTTGAGAGAGGAAACAGCAAAAGAGAAAGCAGAAGCCCGATTACAAAGGGCGCTACATAGCTGAAAATAGTATTAAAAAATAAATATAAAGCGGCAATGAATAGGATTATGAATAATATTTTATCTATTTTGCCTTTATGCATCATGTAAAATTCTCTCATAGCCATTTCTCCCTAAACAAATTTATATCTGCATATTCATATATTTTACTTGTTGAAGTTGATTCATAAATTAAAATATGGTATCTCGGATTCACGCTATAAAATGATTAGCGGGTAAAAATGTAAAAGCATATAGGTTAAATTCAAAGGAAACAGTAAGATTTTTGCCCTTGTAAAGGGCGGTAGACTGCTTCATGGATTTGCCATACGTATTTATATTGCTTTAATTATAATAAGCAGTTTAAAAGCTATATTTTTATTTCGGCAATCAGAACTAAGGAGTAAACCAGTTTTTATTGATTTTTAAATACGGCTGAACTTAATGATGCTGTAAATTTCTTTCACCATAGGGGAAGATAAGCTAAGGGCCTGTATGACCTGTGAGAGCAAACCTATGAAAGCTTTTACTCTGCTGCCCAAATATTTTTCTATGGCGTGGGGGTATTTTTATATAGCAAAACAATTTCATTACAGTAAGAAAAACCGTATTTTTTAAGCGGCTTAATATAAGCGCTTCTATATAGTATAGTAAATTTCAAATTAAACAGTAATAAAAATCGTATATTTTGAATGGCTTAAATATAGGGATTTTATATGTTTAAGCCGTTTATGAAAAACAGATTTTTATTACATCCTTCAGTGAAATTTACTATAAATTTAAAGTTAAACAGCAGCCAAGCCGAATACCGCTTAAATTTATATGAAATAGCAGCATTGTCAATTTGCTTTTCTATTATTTTATACTCCTAAAACCAAATGCTGATAAAGGTATAAAAGCAAATTGACTATACCCAGGCTTAAAGTGTTTTAGAAGAAATAGAATAAATGGCCTTTTATGAAACTGCCGTTATTTGATTTTATATATTGGAAGTCCTATAATATTGGGGTATAAAGGTAATTTCACTGTGCTTCCAAAGAGAATCCTTGTTTTTATACAAGGCGAACATGGAAAAGGATACGAGCGTAAGCCTGTAAATCTTTTTCATGTGAGGATTTTCTTATGGTTATCAAACTTATTTTTTTGTTTGATAACGATGAATCCGTAGTGAATCGATTTTTATTACTACCTTAAAACTATTTTACTTTACAATAAATGATACATTCTCAAAACAAAGCCCTGCAGGTCCCTCTAAAAAGTTTAGGATTTCAGCTTTCTATAAGTTTATCCAGTATATTTGAATAATGCCGTATTCTTCGTCGGGACCTTCATAGGTAAGCAGTCCGCCGTTTTTCATAATCACCTTGGCAGAAGCCATATTTGTTTTATTGCAGGAAATCATTACCTTATCTAAGCCAATTTCCCGTGCCTTTTCGAGTATTAATTGGAGCTGTTTATTCCCGTAGCCCTTTTTTCTCTCAGAAGGCCGTATGCCGTAGCCGATATGTCCGCCATGCTTTTCAAGGTCAGCATCAAGCTCATGGCGAAGCTGAATGGTTCCTATAATCTTTCCGTCGGATTTTCTTACGGTAAAATAAGTTGAGGCGGCTACACCGGAAGGGGTTCCCCCTTTATACCTTGCGAGAATGATATTAAGCCACTCATCATAGCTTTCATAGCGTAAGAGACCGCTTGTGCCGTTAATATGGTCTTCTCCGTTTTCCAGATACTCTTTTTTAAGCTCTGTGGCCGCTTTTTCAAACTCTTTTGCAGGTTCTTTTAAAACAAGCTCGTCCATTGATTGCCTCCTTATAATATATGCATAAATCCAATTAAAATAAGCTTATTTAAACGATTTTATTTAAGGAAAACTAGAAAAGGAAATAAGTCATAGAGTAGTTTAGTTTTATTGCTACGTAGCCATGGAGGAAAGGAAGGCCTTATCCCTAAGAAATTTTAAAAAAGTATCTTAAAGATAAGAGGATATTCGTTTAAAAAAGCTTTATTGCTTATGCTTGTATCATTTTCCAAGTCCCTTAGTATCAATAAAGTAAAGGTAAATTGGCAATGCTGTTATTTCATCATAATTCACCTATAATCCTATTTCTCTATATTACTATAATAAACGAATTTCAATAAAATTAGTATCCATTATTTCTTAATTTCTGTTTAAGAAGTTAAAAAAGATACAAGCTTTTGCTTGTATCTTTTTAGGTTTACTAAGTATAAAATTATATCTGTTTATCTTTTTCCCTTTTCGTAAGGCTGACCGGAGGCTCTTGGGGCTACGGCCTTTCCAACGAAGAGAATCAATACGGCTATGGTAAGCACATAAGGAAGCATGCTGATAATTTGGCCGGGGATGGGTATGTTCGTTGCGCCTATGAGAACCACAAGGGCCTGGGCGAAGCCAAAGAGGATACATGCGCCGAAGGCACCGTGAGGGGTCCACTTACCGAAAATAACCGCCGCAATGGCGATAAAGCCTTTGCCTGCTATGATAGAGGGGCGGAAGTTTGACACGATGGCGAGAGAGCATGCGGCACCGCCGAGGCCTGCAAAGAAGCCCGATGCGATTACGGCAAGATAGCGTACTCTGCTTACGTTAACCCCCAAGGTGTCGGCCGCGGCAGGGTGTTCTCCCACGGCAGTTACCCGAAGGCCCCATTTTGTTTTATAAAAGAAAATATACATTAAAATAACGAATATAAATGCAATGACGCTGGTGCTGTCTATATTCAGCAAAGAAAGCGTGGGATAATCATTAATATTATCGATGAAGCTGAATATTTTCGGAAGGCTTGGCACCGCAGGGGTCATGGTTGCTCCGTCAAAAATAATGCGGCAGAAGAAAAGGGCAAGGCCCGGGCCTAAAAAGTTCAGGGCGATTCCTGTAATGCTTTGGTTTGATTTAAAGCTTACAGAGGCCGCCGCAAGAATGATGCTTAAAATTGCGCCGAATATTCCCCCGGCAATAAAGCCGATCCATGGGTTGCCGGTATAATAAGCAGCCGTCGCCGCGGCAAAGGCTCCTATGGTCATAATACCCTCTATGGCAAGGTTTATAACACCGCTTCTTTCGGAGATAACACTGCCTAAGGCGCCGAAAATAAGGGGGGCGGAATACATCAGCGTTATATTAATGGCAAGAAGAATATTAGTCTTCATTGAACTTCCCCCTTTTCTTGGTCCAGTCTGAAATCATTTTAAATATAGTGTTCATGCTGATGAAAAGAACGATTACACCGATCATGATGTTGATAATTTCACTTGGGGCCCCAAGCTCTGTTTGAATAGAGCCGCCGCCGTATTTCAAACCGCCGAATAAAAGACCGGAGAAGATACAGCCTATGGGGTTTAAATTTGCAAGGAGGGCAACGCTTAAGCCGTTAAAACCGTAGTTTTCGCTCATGGCAAGAACGATAACCCTATGGGGCATCATGCCCATAATATAAACGGCCCCTGCAAGGCCTGCAATGGCCCCTGATATAAACATGGAAAGGGTAATATTCTTTCTTACGTTAATGCCGGCAAATTCCGCCGCGTCTTTATTTGAGCCTACGGCCTTAAGGGAATATCCCAAGGTGGTTTTTTCAAGGATAAACCATACGGCAACAGCGCAGATGATGGCGATGATAATGCCGTAATTGATGTCCGTTCTTATAATAATATCCGCCCAGAAGGGATTCTCACGAATTTTTTCGATGCCTTCCGGGGTGGATTTCAGGTTATTTAAAACATTGATGTAAGCCGTCTGCTGTATTTCATAGGAAGCTTCTGCCCCTGGCTTTTTAACTCCGGGAAGGGTTATATAAAAATTATTGAAATAAATTGCAATCCAGTTAAGCATAATGGAGGTTAAAACCTCGTTGATGCCGTATTTGGCCTTTAAATGGCCTACAAACCCGCCGTAAATACCGGCGGCGGCCATGGCGGCTAAAATTACCGCGATAGGGTGGATAATAGGGGGAAGCTTTACAAAATAGCCTACGCAAGCGGCGGCTACGGCTCCCACCATGAACTGTCCGTCGGCCCCGATGTTAAAAAGGCCTGTTTTATAGGCAAAGGTTACGGAAATGCCTGTAATAATAATAGGGGTTGCGGCTATAATTGTCTGAACCATATATCTGGGCCTTCCGAAAATACCTTTAAATAATACGGCATAAGCCTCAATCGGGTTATATCCTGCAAGGGCAAGAACCAATGCCCCAAAAGAAAAGCCTAAGAATATGGAAAGAAAAATCGCCGTTCCTGTTTTGTTAAGGAGCTTTCTTATGGTATCCATCATTTTTACTTACCTCCCGCCATTAAGAGTCCCAGCTTGTTTTCGTCTACAGAGCCGTCGTTTTCAAAAATATCTACGATGCTTCCGTCATATATAACGGCTATTCTGTCGGAAAGGTCCATGATTTCATCAAGCTCGAAGGAGATTAAAAGAACGGCCTTGCCGTCATCTCTTTGCTGAACGAGAGCTTTGTGAACGAATTCGATGGCCCCTACGTCAAGCCCTCTTGTAGGCTGAACGGCAATCAAAAGGTCGGGGTTTTCGGAAACCTCTCTTGCGATAATCAGCTTTTGCTGATTTCCCCCAGATAAAGCCCTTGAAAGGAGCTTTTCGCAGTTTTCCGGCCTTACGTCAAATTTCTTTATAAGGTCTTTTGCGTGATTTCCGATATTTTCAAAGTGGAGAAGGCCGTTTTTAGAATAAGGTTCTTTAAAATAAGTTTCCGTAACGGAATTAAGCTCCACGGAAAAATCCAGAATAAGGCCTCTTCGATGCCTGTCCTCGTGGATGGTGCATACCTTTTTGTCTATGACGTTTCTAGGGGTTGTATTTTGTATTTCGTTTCCGTTTATCCTGATTTTTCCTGATTTTGCCTTGGTAAGGCAGGTTATGGCGTCTACAAGCTCCTTCTGGCCGTTTCCGTCAATGCCTGCAATGCCTAATATTTCGCCTTTTCTTACCTGAAGGTTAAGGTCTTTTACCTTATCTATATTTCTATAATCGGAAACCGTAAGATTTTCTATGGAAAATATCGTTTCTCCCGGCGCGGCTTCTTCCTTTTCTATGTGAAGATTCACCTCACGGCCTACCATCATGGCAGCAAGGGAAAGCTCGTCCGTTTCCGAAACCTTAACGGTATCGATGTATTTTCCTCTTCTTATGATGGTGCAAAGGTCCGAAGAAGCCCTGATTTCCTGAAGCTTATGAGTAATGATGATTACGGTCTTCCCGTCTTTTGTTAAGTTTCTCATAATTTGTATAAGCTCCAGAATTTCCTGAGGAGTAAGTACTGCCGTAGGCTCGTCGAAAATAAGGATGTCAGCGCCTCTGTAGAGTATTTTAAGAATTTCTACTCTCTGCTGCATCCCTACGGAAATATCTTCAATTTTAGCGTCAAGGTCTATGAGAAATTCATATTTGTCGGCAATTTCCTGAATTTCTTTTTTAGCCTTGTCCATGTCTATAAAGCCGAAGCCCTTTGTAACTTCCGCTCCGAGAATAATGTTCTGCCATACGGTAAGAGGCTCTATCAGCATAAAATGCTGGTGAACCATACCGATACCTAAGGCTATGGCGACAGACGGGGTCTTTATATTAACATGCTCTCCATTAATATAAATCTGGCCTTCATCGGCATTATAAAGGCCGTAAAGTATGTTCATAAGGGTGGATTTTCCTGCGCCGTTTTCCCCCAGCAAAGCGTGAATCGTGCCTTTTTCGATTTTAAGGTCTACTTTATTAAGGGCACAGAAATCACCAAAATATTTGGATATGGATTTCATTAGAACAGCCTCAGCCAAATAAGCTCCTCCTAACAATAAAATAGTAAATGCCTGATTTAAAATAAACCAATTTCTAAAGCAGATAATCTCCAAACAGGAAGGTCAAGTTTGTTTGCTGTATTTCTAATCAATCAAATGCTTTTTAAATATGAAACCGGTTTTATATTAAGCGAACTTAAAAATGATACAAGCGCAAGCTTATAAATGCTTTTTAAGTTTATTAACTTTAAATACTTATTTAAACTTTCTTTGGCTAAACTTTATATATGTACTCAATAAACTCTGATAAAATTATAACCTATGTATACCTTAGACACAAGAAGAAACAGGTTGGTTTTTAAAACCTGTAAAGTAAAAACCTGGCTTATGCAGGCCATAGTCTTTAATTGTTAAAATAAATTAAACACAGGCTTGAAAGTAAAAATTATACAGCATATAAAATTTATTATCAAGGTTAATTATTCTGGAAATTATAATAGTCAAATGAATGATAGATACTAAGCAGACTTGAAAACTATTTTTGTTTTTAAGTTTAAAACGTTTTCCTTTAGTTATAGTAAATTTAAAGATAAACAGCAGCAAAGCCGTATATTCACACAGACTAAAAAATGTACCGCTTTTGAAGGAAATTCGTGTTTTTATACGAAGGGGACTTGAAAAAGAGCATAGACATAAGTCTATACCCCTTTTTTGAGTGAAGGATTTTTTATCGTTATCATACTTGTTTTTATTTGGTAAGGATAGACCTTCGGGGAATAGGATTTTGTTACTTCTTCATAATAAATTTACTATAAAACTTCAGATAGCTTTAAATAAAGAGAGGGCGCTGCAAAACATTATCGCCAAAATCATTATATGATTTTGGCGATAATGTCTCTCATTTAAAAACTGATTTTAGTAATGGGTCTCTTCTTCTTCCGCATCTTCTTTTGTTTCGTGGATAGTGCCATAGGGGTGGGCCGGCGGAGCGTAAATAGAGAAAAGTTTAATGGGGGTACCCTCTATATTATATATATTATGCCATATGCCTGCCGGTATCACTACCGCATAGTTTTTGTATAATGTCGCCTGAAAATCAAAAACCTCACTTGAGTTTCCCATTCTTACAATGCACATTCCGTCCTCAATATACAAAAATTGGTCATGGTCCGGGTGCATCTCAACGCCGATATCGTCCCAAGGCTCTATGTTCATTAAGGTGATCTGTAAATTGTTACCTGTCCATAAGGTAGTTCGGAAGTTGGTGTTTCCAAGAACAGCTCTTTGCAGATTGACTGCAAAAGGCTCCGGGCCATAATCCAATATATAAGGAAGCTGAGCAGTAGAGTAATTTTTATTGTTTTGGCCTTTTATTTTTTTATTAAACGGATTATTGAAATACATGTCACTGCCCTTTCATATGATAATGTATTAATAATATATGTGAGGAATTTATTGAAAGTGAATGATACTTGAATTCCTATGAAACAATATCATTGTCCATTTATTTTTACCTTATTTTAAGCCTTCTTCCACCAAATAATTAAGCAAATTGACTATATTCTCTGCAGCCGCTTTGAAACTTCAAATAAAAGTCTGCTTTGCTATAAAAACAGGACTTCATCGTTAAAAATTCTCAAAAAATAACCTGTAGCTTTGACGCAAGGCATCAAAACTTTATGCTCAGCATCTTTGCATAAAGCAAAATGCAAAGGCATACTGTTTCTGTGGGTTTCTCCTCGAATTATATTTTCTTACAAAATACCCCTTGGTTTGACCGTTTTCAAACATTGCTTAGCGAATCGTTTTGTTACTTCTTTATGAAAAACTTACTATGGCAAATGAAATGTAATAAGAAATTAAAAAAGCCCTGAGAAACTTCAGGGCCTGGACGTAATTAATATAAATTTAAGGCAAGTTATTCCTGATATACTCTTTTTCCGAAAAGCCCGGTCCCTATACGGACCATATTAGAGCCTTCTTCAATGGCTATTTCATAATCGTTTGTCATTCCCATGGAGAGGTACTCCATATGGATAGAGTGAGGGCTTTCTTTTGCATATTTGTCGTAAAGCGCTTTCATTGCACGGAAAAGAGGTCTGTTTTCCTCAGGATCTTCTTTAAAAGGGGCTATGCACATAAGTCCTTTAATGGATATATTAGATAAAAGAGAAATCTTTTCTATGGCTTTTTCCGCTTCTTCCAAGAAAAAGCCGTGTTTAGTTTCCTCGTTTCCTATATTTATTTCCACAAGGATATCAATGGTGATATCCCTTTTCTTAGCCTCTTTATTGATGTTTTCCGCAAGCTTTATACTGTCTACTGAATGGATAAGGAAAACCTGCCCGGCAATGTATTTAATTTTATTCGATTGAAGACTTCCGATTAAATGCCATTTTACATCGCCTTTTATTACTGGCATTTTTGATACAAGCTCTTGAACCTTATTTTCCCCCAGGTTTTTTACGCCTAAATCCACAAGGGTCTGTATATTTTCAGGGGCTATGGTTTTAGAAACACCTATTAATGTAATATCTTCGGGGCTTCTGCCGGAGACTTTTGCCGCTTTTTCTATATTTTCAAGTACCTTGTTAAGATTTTCCTTTATCATTTCATCTTCTTCTTTCTGTAATATATCATAATTCGTGTATAAAGCTAAGCAGAGCTTAATTTATATAGATTATACCATAAGCGCAAGCTTTGCTCATACATTTTCTAAAAGAAATGTACCCGCGGATAAGACCAGGCAGAGCTTGATTTAATTATATGATTTTGTAAATTGCTTTTATATTCATACATTTCCCTACGTGAAATGTATTCATAATAAAACCCAAACTTTGTTTGGTTAATTATATGATTTCGTAATTTTCTTTTATATTCATACATTTCCCTACGTGAAATGTATTCATAATAAAACCCAAACTTTGTTTGGGTTTTATTATATTATATAGCAAATATATATGAATGAAAATAAATTTCATCATAAGAGAGATATAAAAATAAAAACAGGCAAAAGTCTCACCTGTTTTTTTAAGTATATTTTTTATGCCTTGTTTTTATCAGCTTTTTTAGCGGCTTTCTCTTTTTCCTTTTTTGCTTTCTTTAAGGCCTTTAATTCCTCGTCTGTTTTCATGCCTTTCATTTCAGTAATATAGATACCGGCTAAATCCACTTTTACTGTTTTTTTAACAGGCAAGGCGTTAAAAACCTTTTTGTCGCATATTAAGGTGAGTATCTGAGGACCGATTTTGGCCTTAACGAGATACATTTTTAAAAATTTTGAGTATTTAGGCATTTGTTCTATTACGGATTTTGGAAGATTTGCATTTTGGACCTTATCTCTTTTTTTGTCAATAATAAAAAGAGTTACGGTCTGCCTCGTTCTTTCGATTATTTCCTGCTGTTCGCCCATTTTTTTATAGGCCCATTTATTAAGAAAATACAATATGCCTACTACCGCACCGACGATTAATACCAATAAAAGAATTATGTCGCCTAATGTCAAGCTATCGCCTCCCACATACTTCATTGCTTTTAACATTGTACCATTGTTTTTGTTTTATGAAAAGAGCAAAATTGCCTTTGTTTATGATAAAACCCATAATCTTTCTCTATTTGCCGTATAAAAAGTATACCCTGCAGAAAAACTTTCTTTATTGAATAGACAGAATTTTTTTTAGATTATTGGGCATACTTATTTAACTTTCAATATACTTTTTATTTTAATTTTATATAATAAATTTCTCATAAAGAAGTAAGAAAAACTAATTTACAACAGATTACAAAACACAGATTTTCTTAAGAAACAGCGTATTTTTGGGTCTGCGCAAATATATGGTTTTGTTACGGTTTAACTTTAAACTTCCCATAAGTTTTCTTAGGGCTTAATAGTAAACTTATTTAAATTTTCAAGGCTTTATTTATTAAGGATTTCTTTATGGAAAATTATTCTTTATGATGTTATTATAAAGGTAATAATAGATTATAACACTGTTTTTATTTATATATCTATTATTAAAGCAAATTTCTCATAAAGAAGTAATAAAAACCGGCTCTTATAGAGAGGAAACATGAAAATTATTATATTAAGCTTTATTTAATCTGAAGCCGCTATCGGCTGGGTATTGCTTATGGTGTAAATCTTAATTTACTATATGGACACAAAAGCACAGCTTTCCCTTGGAAAGGGTATATATAGTAAATTTAAAGTTAATCAGTATAAAGCCCATATATTCACGCAGGCTTAAAAATGTACCGTTTCCGAAGGAAATTTGTGTTTTTGAGCCTGCTGGGAATAGGCTTCTGCTACTTCTTCATAATAAATTTTCTATCTTTTAGAAGATGTTAATACGGTTTTTGTTATTTTTGCTATATTTGACTCAATATGAAATAGTATCACTGTCAATTTGATTTTCTCTTATTTTAAGCCGTTTAAAGTCAAGTTTTTACTTCGGAATAAAAGCAAATTGACTATATAATCAAAAGAAAATAATTTTAGAAAGGATTGATTACTATGAAACTTATAGGATACAAGCCTATTATGATTATATGTGCCGCAGCAATATTATTTGCAGGCTGTGAAGAGGCCGCTGAAAAGCCCGTTTCAGATAATTCCGAAACAGTGTTTCTTCAAGAGCCTAAGGCTTCTGAACAGGCAGAAATAAAAAAGGTGCTTGAAGCCCCTGTAACGCCTTCTCCTGAACCGACCCCCGAGCCTTCTTCTGAACTTCCCGAGAAGGCGGAAGAAGAGCCTGCGGAAGAAGTACCCTCTGAAATGCCTTCCGAAACCCCCTCAGAAGCTCCGGTGATGCCGGATATAGCTTCTGCAGAAATTCAAAAAATTATAGTCGAAGCCCCTCAAGATGTGTCTTATCCGGAGCTTAATTTCGGTTCCCCTTATTTGCCGGACGGAAGCCTGAGCAATGATAAAAAAGGCTGGTATTTCGGCAGAAACACGACCCATACGCCGCCTACAGCCCAAGGGGATTTTGATATACGCCAGTTTGACGGATATTATCTTGGTGATGTTTCTCAAAAGGTGGTTTATCTTACCTTTGATGAAGGCTATGAAAACGGATATACGGAAAAAATCCTTGACGTATTAAAGGAAAAGGGCGTAACTGCTGCGTTCTTTGTGACAAAACCCTATATAATAGCAAACCCCGACCTTATTCAAAGAATGGTTGACGAAGGCCATATCGTGGGCAATCATTCGGTAAGGCATAAATCCTGCCCAGATCTTACAGATGAGGAGCTTATGGCCGAATTAAACAATACTGCCGCCGCCTTTAAAGAGCTTACAGGTGTAGATATGCCGAATTATTTCCGTCCGCCTATGGGAGAATACAGTGCAAGGACTCTTAAAATAACTCAGGATTTGGGATATAAATCCATATTCTGGTCCTTTGCCTATAAAGACTGGGAAACAGACAAGCAGCCGGGCATAAGAGCTGCTTATGAAACGGTTATGAATGATTTGCATAATGGCTCAATCATTCTTCTTCATGCCGTAAGCCAGTCTAATACAGAGGCAATGCCTTTTATTATAGACTCCATAAGAGAAAGCGGATATACCTTTAAAAGCCTTGACGAGCTTCCAGAATATGAAAAGCAAAATGACTGAACACAATTTTAACCTTTAACAGAATACAAATTTAAATATGGTAAATTTATTATGAAGAAGTAACAAAAGCCTATTCCCGGCAGGCTCAAAAAAACGGATTTCCTTCGGAAACGGTATATTTTTAAGCCTGCGTGAATATACGGCTTTGTTATTCGTTAACTTTAAATTTACTATAAATATTTTCCAACTTTGGAGAAGGCCTCATATAATATGAATAAAATCAGGCGTTGCCTGATTTTATTCACCGATATATTTCTTTCGGAAAATGTATAGGCGAAAACTACGGTCATCCTAAATATAAGCTTATATTTGAATCAGGATGAAATAATAGCTTTGTCAATTTACGTTTACTTTATTTTAAGCTTTTAACTCAAATATTTACAGGTCATAAAAGTAAATTGACGATACATCAGGAAACGGCGTTTTTTTACCGTATATACTTTTATGCTTTAAGAAGTAATAATTTTACGGAATAAAAATGCTGTTTTTTTCTATAGTAAGAGCATTTTAAAAGGTCCTTTGGCAATTTACGTTTACTTTATTTTGCGCTGTATTACAGCTGAATTCAAATGGAATAGGAGCATTGTCAAATGGAATAGGAAAAAGTTCAGACGGGATTACAATACCCTTTACGGTATTTTGCGAAGCAATTCTTATTGTTTTCTCTTATTTTATACCTTCTTAGAACCAAATACCAAAAGTAATTTGACTATACAGAGGTTTATACAATGAGAATAAAAGTAAATTGACGATATAAACAAAGGAAGAATGAATTATGGAACAGTAAAATAAATATAAAAAAGCAGCAAAAGCCGTATACTGAGCATAAGCAAAAGCATATTTTACTTATCCCCTATAGGCTTTTGTTCGTTCATTGAGCTTATTTTGGAACTTAAGCCTTATTTGGCATAAATACTCATAGGTATAGGAGGTATGAATGGAAGGTTTGAGAATAAAGCTGGATTATAACAATGTAATGAAGGAATTTACGGGAGAACACGGGCTTATACAAGAGAATTTTGAGAACTTATCAGAAAAAATAGAAAAAGCGAAAAAACTGATAGAGGAAAAAAGAAAAAAAGGAATGCTTGAGTGGATGGAACTTCCCTATAGCCAAAGGGAAACGGCAAAGGAAATCATTCAATACGCCGAAGAAAAAAGGAAAGAAACAGAGGCCTTCATTATTCTTGGCATAGGGGGCTCGGCTCTTGGGCCTATGGCGGTTCAGCAGGCACTGAACCACCCCTATTACAACGAGCTTCCCAGAGAAAAAAGAGGCGGATTTCCAAGGCTTTACATAGCGGATAATATCGACCCTGAAAGGCTTACAGGGCTTTTTGACATTATAGAGCCGTCAAAATGCATATTTAATGTGATTTCAAAATCCGGAAGCACTTCTGAAACCATGAGCCAATTTATGATTATCAGAGAAATTATAAGAAAGGCCATAGGAGACGAAAAGCTAAAGGACCATATTGTTTTTACCACCAGCGGAGAAAAAGGCAGCCTTATAAAAATAGCCGAGGAAGAAGGCTATCGGGCATTTCTTATACCCGAAGGGGTGGGGGGAAGATTCTCCCAGCTAAGCCCTGTAGGGCTTTTGCCGGCCGCCTTCTGCGGAATAGATATCATGGAGCTTCTTCAGGGGGCAGCCTTTATGGATACTGTCTGCAAAAATCAGAACGAATTTGAAAACCCCGCCTATATGTATGCCATCATAAGCTATCTTGTTATGGCGCAAGGGAAAAATATTTCCGTTTTAATGCCTTATTCCGACCAGCTGAAATACATAGCCGACTGGTATGTTCAGCTTTGGGCTGAATCCCTTGGTAAAAGGCTTGATAACGATGGAAAACAGGTCAATTTAGGCCCCACGCCTTTAAAAGCCCTTGGGGTAACGGACCAGCATTCCCAGCTTCAGCTTTTTGTGGAAGGGCCTTTTGATAAGCTGATTACCTTTATGGCTGTTAAAAACCATCAAAAGGATTTAATCATTCCGAAAATTTATGAAGATATCCCAAGCCTCGGCTTTCTTGGGGGGAAATCCTGTTCAAGCTTTATAAACACGCAAAAAACTGCGACGGAATACGCCCTCACAAAAGCCGGAAGAATCAATATGACTATAGAGCTTCCCGAGGTAAGCCCCTTTACCATAGGGCAGGTGCTTTTCTTTTTTGAGGTCGCTGTAAGCTTTATGGGAGAGCTTATGAATATAGACGCCTTTAACCAGCCGGGAGTAGAGGAAAGTAAAAACGCCTCCTACGCCATGTTTGGAAGGCCCGGCTATGAAGAAAAGAAAAAAGAGCTTGATGCAAAACCCCATAAGAAGGAAGAATACATTCTATAATGTGAAGTATCAGACGCTAAGAGATTGATAGCATGTGTTGCAGGGGGGCATGGGCCTGTAAGATGTCTGCCACAGGAAAACATCTAAAGCCGAGCCTCTTGGATATATACGCTAACACTTCCTATGGAATTTAGTATAGTCAAGTTTTGGAGGATGGTTTAAAGAAGCTGAAAGGCCTTGCTTTAAGCACTTATCCTATTTTTAAAAGTAAAGACAATACATCTTTGCTGAATAATTCAAACAATACAAGTCATTTAATGATATTTTTTGTTTAAGATATAGATTTATAAAGATATCAATTCGTGTTAAAATTAAATTTTAAATCATCGTAATTCAACTTTGAAAGAGCATAAATAAACTTACGATAAAATTTAAAAACCTGTCATCTTTTGAAGCAGGCCTGTTTTACAGTGTAAGAAGCATACCTGAAATATTCGTTTATGTCTATAAAGGAGGATAAAGTATGAGAATGGTCGATTTAATTAATAAGAAAAAGGAAGGGAAGGCCCTTTCAAAGGAGGAAATAGCCTTTATTGTAGAAGGCTTTACAAAAGGCGAAATACCTGAATACCAGATGTCTGCCTTTTTAATGGCTGTGTATTTTAAAGGAATGAATCAAGAGGAGACGGCAGAGCTTACTTTGAATATGGCAAAGTCCGGCGATACGGTAGACCTTTCTGAAATAGAAGGGGTTAAAGTAGATAAGCATTCCACAGGAGGCGTCGGGGATAAAACCACTTTGATTATTTCTCCCATTGTTGCTTCTTTGGGTGTACCTGTTGCTAAAATGAGCGGAAGAGGCCTTGGCCATACCGGCGGAACAGTGGACAAGCTTGAATCTATTCCTGGGTTTAAAACAAGCCTTTCAAGAGAGGAATTTTTAAATATCGTAAAAAAGGACGGCCTTTGTGTTGCCGGCCAATCTGGAAATCTTGCCCCTGCCGATAAAAAAATATATGCCTTGAGAGACGTTACGGGGACAGTAGATAATTTATCCTTAATTGCTTCTAGTATCATGAGTAAGAAAATAGCCGCAGGAGCAGACGCCATTCTTCTTGATGTTAAAACGGGAAGCGGCGCTTTTATGAAAACCCCGGAGGCTTCCATAGCCCTTGCAAAAGAAATGGTCAATATCGGAGAAGCCGTTGGAAGGCACACCGTTGCTCTCATAACGGATATGGATATTCCTTTGGGCTTTGCCATAGGAAACAGCCTTGAAATCATAGAATCCGTAGATACCTTAAAAGGAAACGGTCCGGAGGATTTAACAGAGGTTTGTCTTGCCATCGCCTCTGAAATGCTCTATCTTGCAGGAAAGGGCAGTGTAGCTGAATGCCGAAGAATGGCCGAAGGCGCCATAAAAGACGGTTCCGCTTTTAAAAAGCTTGCTGAAATGGTTTCAAATCAAGGGGGCGACCCATCTGTTATTGAGGATACGGAAAACTTTCAAAAGGCAGGCATATGTCATACCCTTTTAAGCACTGAGGAAGGCTATATCCATCATATGGATGTTGAAGGCATTGGCATATCTTCTTCACTTTTAGGGGCAGGAAGAGAAAGAGAAGACAGCGTTATAGATTTTTCTGCAGGCATTCTATTAAATAAAAAAACAGGCGATTACGTTAAAAAAGATGAGGTTCTTGCCCATTTTTATACAAATGATGAAAATAAGCTGAAACAAGGCATTCATAAATTTCTGGAATCCATTGAATTCTCAAAAGAGAAGCCAGGGAAGAACCCTCTTATTTATGCAAGGGTTTCAAAAGACGGGGTGGAGAACAGAGCATAGAGAAAGCCTTTATCCTGCTGCCAAATTGAGATTTTGGCGATATATCCTAGGAAGGCTTGCAAGGTCCGGCGAAGCTTTATAAATCTTTACAATTTGCAGGGAGTCAATTAAAGTGGTTAAAAATCCGGCCCGAGTTAAAATACTGCTAGCAGTATTTTAATCTTATGATATTTTGCGTAAGCAAGTACCTTCCCGTTTAATTGATGAAAGTCTGAGGTCCTATGGATAAAGCTTATTATCTTAGGTTTTCATCAGCAGGACGTACAGTTAACACAAAATAAAAATTCAGATAAAAATATTAGAAGGTGCGCCTTTTCAGGCAAGCCTTAATATCAGAAAAGGAGGTTTCATTATGAAAAGAGTCATTCTTGTAGTTATAGACAGCGTAGGCATCGGAGAGCTTCCCGATGCTAAAAATTACGGCGATGAGGGAAGCAATACTTTGCTTAATATCAAAAGGGAAAGACCGGATATGGAGCTTAAAAATATGCTTTCCATAGGGCTTTCTCATATAGAAGGGGGAAAAGGCCTTGCAACAGGGGAATACACCCCCGAAGGGGCTTTCGGCAGGCTTGCGGAAAGCTCTAAAGGAAAGGATACCACAACAGGCCATTGGGAAATTGCAGGCATTATTATAGACAATCCCTTCCCCACTTACCCTAAGGGATTTCCTAAAGAGGTTATAGACGAATTTGAGAAATTAACCGGAAGGAAGGTAATAGCCAATTGCCCCGCCTCCGGCACGGAAATTATCGAGAGGCTTGGGAAAGAGCATATGGAAACAGGGGCTCTTATTGTTTATACCTCTGCCGACAGCGTTTTCCAGATTGCCGCCCATGAAGAAATCGTTCCCATAGAGGAGCTTTATGATATATGCCAGAAGGCAAGAGATATGCTTACAGGCCCCCATGCCGTTTCCAGGGTAATTGCAAGGCCATTCTTGGGAAGCCCGGGAAGTTTTAAAAGAACTTCCAACAGAAAAGATTTTTCCATAGAGCCTATTAAAGACACGATGCTGGATTATATAAAGGCATCGGGACTTCAGGTTGCCGCCGTTGGCAAAATAGAGGATATTTTCTCCGGAAAAGGAATTACACAGGCCGTTCACACCACCTCCAATATGGACGGTGTTGACAAGACCCTAGATTATATGGATACTGTAGAGAATGGGCTTATTTTTACAAATCTTGTGGATTTTGACATGCTTTACGGCCATAGAAACGACGTAGACGGCTATGCTGAAGCTTTAATCGCCTTTGATAACAGGCTTCCTGAAATTAAAGCAAAGCTAAGACCGGACGATATTTTAATGATAACCGCCGACCACGGCTGCGACCCTACCACCGAAAGCACAGACCATTCAAGAGAATATATACCGCTTTTAATTTACGGAGATAAGGTAAAAGCAGGAACGAATATCGGAACGAGAAAAACATTTTCGGACATCGGAAAGACCATATTGGACTATCTTTCAGTAGAAGGAAAGCTTGACGGCGAAAGCTTTTTAAATCTGTTCACTATTAAGTAATTTGTTTCAATAATGCAAAAGGCAATTTGCCGCCTGTTTCGGTGAATTGCTGTAAGCTGCTATAAAAATTATTACTAAGGAGGAAAATAATGATACCGACACCCCATATAGAGGCAAAAGCAGGAGAAATAGCAAAAACCGTATTAATGCCCGGAGACCCTTTAAGGGCTAAATTCGTTGCCGAAAACTTTCTTGAAGACCCAAAGCAGTATAACGGTGTAAGAGGAATGCTTGGATACACGGGAAAATATAAGGGCCATGACGTATCCGTTCAAGGCTCCGGCATGGGAATCCCTTCCATAGGAATCTATTCCTATGAGCTTTACAAATTTTATGACGTAGATAATATTATCCGCATCGGAACCGCAGGAGCCATACATCCGGACCTTAAAATAAGAGATATTGTAATAGCCCAAGGGGCCTGCACAAATTCCAATTATGCTGCCCAGTATAATATTACGGGAACCTATGCCCCCATAGCTTCCTTTGAGCTTTTGGAAAAAGCGGTTATGGCTGCGAGAAATAAAGATGCCCGCATTACCGTAGGAAACGTATTAAGCTCCGATACATTTTACGGAGATGACCCCTTAGATACGGAAAAGTGGCAGAAGATGGGGGTTCTTTGTATAGAGATGGAGTCTGCAGGTCTTTACATGAATGCCGCAAGATTAAATAAAAGGGCATTAGGCTTATTTACCATAAGCGACTCTCTTGTTACAGGGGAGGCCACAACATCATCCGAAAGACAAAGCTCCTTTACAAAAATGATGGAAATTGCCCTTGAAACGGCTATCGCTATGGAAAATAATAAAACAAATAAATAATACTACAAGAGTTATGAAATTCACCCTTAGGCGTTCTCCTGCGGAGAACGCCTAAGGGTATAGCTTCTTTTATTTATTCTGTAAGAGAATTGATGCCTTGATTTTGCCTATGGCTTCTTGGGGATTTGGGCAGATTATATTAAAAACCCTGCTTCTTATCTTAGTTCTTTTTATATACAAAGTGCACATACAACGAAAAAATACAAAAATCCTCAAATTTCGATAAAATGGCTTATTTACTGGATTTGTATAGAAAAAATAATTCATTAAAAAATTATGTATTTTATGAAATATTTATGAAGGCTTTTTTAAGAGAATAAGACTGAAGCCCTTATTATATGCGGTTTTCAACTAAAGGGTGACAATGCGTTCATTTTACATTCATTTTTTATAAAGTTTAAATCAATTTACATAGGCTTTTCTTTGTGTTAAAATGATTGCATAGTTAATAAATTGATTTAAAACGATAAGGATTTATCCTTTACCTGTTTCATCTTAACTGAATAATTTTACTAAAAAGGTACAGCACGCAGATTTTTGCTTTCTCTTTGTATTTTATAGAAATTCTTTAAGCTATTTCGCTGAAAGGCTATGCTATAATTTAACTGAAGCCCTGCTAGCTGTACGTTTCCCGTTTAGGGCGTGTTTTAAAATCCAAGCTCAGGAGCATGTTTGAATTTTAAACATGGCTGATATGAATACTTCTTTGAATTATTTATCAGGGCTCGCTCTTTGAAGGCGAATGATAGAGGTGTTTTATGGTTAAAAGGAGCATGAAGCCGGCGGTAATCGCTTATATGGCTTTTCTGCTTTTCGGAAGTTTTTTAAGTATTGTAAGCTCGTATTTCAATATTCTTGCCTCTCATTTTTCCCACAGCCTTTCAAGCATAAGCTTAATGCTTTCGGCCATGGCTACAGGCAGGATACTGACGATTTTTATAAGCGGCTTCATCGCCGACAGAATAGGCAGGAAGCTGATGCTTTTTGCTTCTATAAGCTGCGTAACGGTGTTTTTTGTATTTGTTCCCTTTACCACTAATTTTACGATAGCTTTGGTGCTTTCGGCTATTGCGGGAATGGGCCACGGAATGACGGATTCTTCTGCCACGGCTTTAGTGCTTGACTGTTTTCCGGATAAGCCGAATTTCCCTTTGAGCCTTATACAGGTTTTCTTCTGTGTAGGGGCCATGAGTACGCCTATTGCAGCAGATGTTCTTTTTTCAAATGGCATCTATTTTGGCTGGGGATTTTGGGGCCTTGGCGTTTTAGGTATTGTTGCCGCCTTTTTAATACTTACTGCAAAGTTTCCCCCTTATATTAAAGATAAGGCTGAAATAGACACACTCATTCAAAATAAATTTAACGTAAAGCCCTCTGTATATAGAGAAGGCTTGCTTATAGGCCTGATTGTTTTTTTCTACAGTATCACTACGACAACCCTTACCACATGGGGCGGAACCTACGCCATGGAGGCCGTAGGCATAGAGCCTATAAAATCCATCCATGTGCTTACATATTACAATATCGGCTGTATGACAGGTACATTTATTATTGCAAAGCTTTTGGACAGGATTCATTCTACGGTTTTTATCATTTTGAATCCTGTAATGATTATCCTGTTTATGTTTCTGTTTTATACCTTGAAAAGCCCTGGTTTAAGCTATATGCTTTTTATGGGAAGCGGTCTTTTCGCCGGAATTTTTTACTCCCTTGCATTATCCGTAGTAGATGAAATGTTCCCGGAGAAAAAGGCCTCTGCAAGCGGCGTTACCATGGGAATGAGTGCTTTGGGAAGCTTCTGTACCCCTGTTATCACAGGCCGTATTTATGAAAGCTATGGAATAGCCAATGCTTTCGGCATTATGTTTATAAGTTTTATTTTGCTTTTCGTGCTGTCCATTGTATTTCGCTTGAGATTTAAGAAAATACTTAATAAAAGCATAAGCTACAGTGAATAAATAGAAATTCCTTCAGATAATATTCTTGCTTAAGAAGCTTGAAAATACTTATTCTATTTAACAAACCTTTTGAATCTTCTTAAGCAAAGAAGAAGGCGCTTGTAAAAGTCTTGAAGCCGTATATATTTTTCTACCAAGCCGAAGATATAATAAAGCAGGTGCATCTTTCTTTATTATATAAAGCAAAACAAAATTAAAGCGGGAACAAAGGTATTATTCATAAACAGCTTAAATATATAAAGGCACTATATTTAAGCCATTTATAGTCAACAAAGATGAAGATACTTTTAGAGCTTTACCGTAAGAATTTTAGTTCACTAAGTATAAAATATACTGTAATTAATTTGTTTCACTAGATTTACCCTTGGAGGTTTTATTATGGATATTAAGGAAATTTTATCTTTTGTGGATCATACCTTGCTCACCCAGACGGCTACACCGGAAGAAATAAAGCAGATTATAGAAGACGGCATCAAATACAATGTTGCTTCCGCCTGTATTCCTCCTTCTTATGTTACATTTGCAAAGGAAGCAGCAGGAGATAAGCTCCCTATTTGTACGGTGATAGGCTTTCCCAACGGATATCAGATGACTTCCGTAAAGCTTTTCGAAACGGAAAAGGCCCTTGAAGCCGGTGCCGATGAAATTGATATGGTAATAAACATAGGAATGGTGAAGGATAAAAATTATTCCTATGTAGAAAATGAAATAAAGCAGCTTAAAGACCTATGCAAAGACAAGATACTGAAAGTGATTATAGAGGCATGTCTTTTAAATGAACAGGAAAAAATAGAGATGTGCAAGGTGGTTTCGGCCTCAGGGGCAGACTTTATAAAGACCTCTACAGGCTTTTCAACAGGCGGGGCTACCTTCTGCGATATAGAGCTTTTCAAAAAGCATGTGGACAGCCACGTTAAAATAAAAGCTGCCGGAGGCATTTCCTCCATAGACGATGCTATAAGATTTATAGAACTTGGAGCAAGCCGCCTTGGAACAAGCCGCATCGTTAAGATAGTTAAAAGCGAGGAAAGCTCCGGCTATTAAGAAAAATTTAATTTACAGCGGCCGAATTAAATCGCCCAAGAACTTGTTTTGGAGACATTCATTAAGGCTGCGTAATCTGCTGTAAGAGCTAACAGCTTGATATTTACCTTGTTGAAGCAAGTTATTGCAAGCAGTGAAAAACCTAAACAAAAGTCTATTTTACCATAGAAACAGACTCCATATTTAAAAAAGAAACTTTGCTTTTCATGGCCGGTTTTTGACTGTTTTGCTTATATTGTGTTTTCTTGCAACAATGCTTTTTAAACTTTAAAACCTATTTAACGTATATAGAATTTGACTATTTCAGACAATGCCAAGTTCAAATACACAGGAGGAAATTATGGAATATTCTCAACTTGTTAAAGAAGCTATAAAAGCAAAAAATCATTCTTATTCTCCCTATTCAAAATTTAAGGTAGGCGCCGCCCTTCTTACAAAATCGGGGAAGGTATATTTAGGCGCTAATATTGAAAATATAGCATACAGCCCCTCAAACTGCGCCGAGAGAACGGCATTTTTCAAAGCCGTATTCGACGGCGAGAAGGAATTTGAGGCCATAGCCGTAGCCGGCGGCTTAGACGACGATAATACAGATTATTGCTACCCTTGCGGCGTATGCCGTCAGGTAATGCTTGAATTCTGCGACCCGGAGACGTTTAAATTTATATCCGTAAAGGACAAAGAAAACTATAAGGAATATTTCCTCAAGGAGATCATCCCTTTTGGCTTCGGCCCGGGAAGCATTAAATAATACCTTTAAATTCAAAAAGGGTATATTCCCTTAAAACTGCCTCTTTGTTGAGGCCCTTAATTTCGAGTATAGGTTTTACCTATATATATACAAACTTTTATACCAAATCATAATTGGTATAGCTAATTTTAGGAGGTTTAAAAAAATGAAGAAATTATTATCAGCTGTTTTGATAGGAGCTATGGCTTTATCACTGGCTGCATGCGGTGGTAATACTGAAGGACCAAAACCAGAAGCTCCTGCATCAGAGGCGCCCGCATCAGAAGCCCCTGCATCAGAAGCTCCCGCATCAGAAGCTCCTGCATCTGAAGGCACAGACTATTCAAACTTTTCAGTAGGCATGATTACCGACACAGGCGGCGTTAATGACCAGTCATTTAACCAGTCAGCTTGGGAAGGCTTACAGGCATTTGAACAGGAAACAGGCGCAAAGGTTAGCTACCGTGAATCAGAGCAGGAAGCAAACTACGGCCCTAATATCGACAGCCTTGTAGACGCAGACACAGACCTTATCTGGGGTATCGGTTTCATGATGGGTGATGCTATATCAAACGCTGCCACAACAAACCCTGATATTAAATTTGCAATCGTTGACAACGCTTATGATGAAACACCTGCAAACTTAACAGCAGTTGTGTTCAGAGCACAGGAACCTTCTTTCCTTGTAGGATACATGGCAGGTATGACAACAGAAACGAATAAAGTTGGTTTCGTAGGCGGAATCAAAGGTGAGGTTATCGACCAGTTTGAATTTGGTTACAGAGCAGGCGTTGCTTATGCAGCTAAAGAATTAGGCAAAGAAATCGAAGTTCTCGTTCAGTATGCAGATAGCTTCGGCGACGATGCTAAGGGTAAGGCTATTGCCACATCTATGTATACAAACGGTGCAGACATTGTTTTCCACGCTGCCGGTAATGTTGGCCAGGGTGTAATCGCAGCAGCAAAGGATATGGATAAGCTTGTAATCGGTGTTGACAGAGACCAGGCTTACCTTGCCCCTGATAATGTAATGACATCAGCTCTTAAGCTTGTTGGTGCAGCTATGAAGGACGTTTCTAAGAGAATCGCTGACGGCGAGGAATTAGGCGGACAGACTTTAGCTTATGGTATTGCTGAAGAATCAGCAGGTATTCCTCCATACGAAGGCTCCACAGCAAATCTTGTTGATAAAGAGGTTTATGACAAGACTATGGAAATTAAGGATAAAATAGTATCTGGCGATATCATTGATATCCCGGTTTCAGAAGAAGAATTTAATGAATTTGTAACAGGTTTATAGGAAAAAAGCCCCGGGATATTTCCCGGGGCTTTTTTAATTGGTAAGATGATGATGTTGGTTTAAGTTATAGAGCGGTGAAGGCATTGTTTCCTCCATCATTTTAAAACCATAAGAAGATCGTGCTGTTTTTTAAGTAAGAGTTATCTTTCAATAAGTGAATAAGAATTTATACCTAAGTGAACTTGAAAAATCATATAAGTATAAGCTTGTAAGTAGCTTTTCAAGTGAGCATTCCTTATAGCTAACAAACAAGTTTTCAAGTTTATTAACTATAGATTAGCCTAAAAAGCCCTCATATTTAGAGGAGGGCTTTTTTTGAATAAGCTTGTTTTACTGCCGTTTCTTTTGTATAAATAGATTTCATGCTATACTTGAATTCATATGAAATAATAACATTGTCAATCAGCTTTTATTCCGATTATATAAATACAGCTTGATACAGCTAAAATAAAGTAAAAGTAAATTAACAAGAGCCTTTTTTAAGACGTATTCACTATGATTCAAAGATACTCTGTGAGCTTAGGAGGAGGGAACTGAATTTATACTAATGAACGGTACATTTTTGAATCCTTGCAAATATACGGTTTTGTTACTGTTTAACTTTAAATTTACTATATGTGGAAACAAATCTAAATCTTATTCTCTGGTTAATCGGTTTTTCTTATGAAAAACTTACTATAATCTGTTTCCTATCTTTCATAATAATCCATGATTTTTCCGAAAAAAAGCCCGTGATATTGTTTATCTTTATAAATGCTTTCTTTTATTTCATCGGAAAAGTCCGATGCTGTGAAAAGGCTCTTTGTTTCTATTTTGCATTCGTAATACATTTGACAGCCGGAAACGATGGGAGATTCAGTTTTATTTGCATTTTCAAATTTTACCACTTCACCTTTATCCATGTCTCTCCCGCTTTTTGTTCCACATATTTTAAGCTCTTCCGATAATGTTCCTACGGGTATGCTTACGGTAAAGTCAGTGGCGTCCTTAATAAGGTCAAAGGTATATCTGCTTGGGCGAACCATAACTGTGAAATAGGGCTTTCCTTCCCACATATAGCCTATAGAGCCCCAGCCTATGGTCATGGTGTTTACCTTTGAGCCGTTTTTAACCGTGAGAAAGGCGCCTATTTTGAGGTTTTCAAGGGCCTCCTGTGTGTTTCCCAATAAATTCATAATGAACCTTCCTTTCTATAAAACAGTTATTATATAGATTAAAGGGCAGAGAAATTTGCCCCTATAAGAGCTTAATTTATATATAAAAATTCAAGTAAAACAAGATAATTTTTATTCTTCATGGCTCTGAAGCTACACATACTATGGTTTCGTATGAATTTCAATAGATGCTTGAATAAATAGAAAATAGTTGCCTTATCAATTTATTTTACTCTTATTTTATGCCACCTGAAGCAAAATACTTGCAAGGAATAAAAGTAACATAAATAACATTTGCCTTATTCTTTAAGCCTATGCTTTTTTATTATTAAGATAAACCGGCTGAAAGTTTTCAGCCGGCAGAGGTGATTGCTTTATTTAATTATATATTAGATCTCTTCCAGAAGGAAGGGTAAAATAAAAGCAAAACAGGATATATTTCGAGACGGCCCATAAGCATACAGGCGGAAAATATATATTTGCTTAATGCTGAGAAGCCGGCGAACCCGTTTCCTGAGGCAAGCTTTCCAAAGCCTGTGCCGACGGTATTAAGGGCGGCGGAGACGGCGGTCAGATTTGTTTCAAAGTCGAATCCATCGGAGGATATTACAACAAGGGCCGTAACATAAATAAACATATAGATTACAAAAAACAATATTACATTTTTTAGCGTTTCCTCTGAAACAGGCTTTCCGTTAAGCTTTACAGAGGAGATGGCTCTGGGGTGTATTATTTTCGATATATGATAAATTAACACTTTAAATATAATAAGCACTCTTACGCATTTTAGACCGCCGCTTGTAGAGCCTGCGGAACCGCCTATGAACATAAGGGTAAAGAGCAATGTTTTGCTTAAGGCGGGCCAAAGGCTGATATTATCCGTAGTAAGGCCGGAGGTCGATAAAATACTTATTACATGGAAAAAGGATTTTTTAAAAGAATCCCCCATGCTAAGGCCGAGACTGCCGGAGAGGTTAAAGGCAATAATAATTCCCGAAAAAATGATGATACCGATATAAAGGGCAAGCTCCTCATTCTTTTTAACCATAGAGAAATTTCTCTTTATAATATAGTAAAACAAAGTGAAATTTACGCCCGATGCAAACATGCCAAGCATAAGGGCTAATTCTGCGCCTATGCTGTTATAGGCTAGAAAACCTCTGTTGTCATGGATAAAGCCGCCTGTAGCCGGTACGGAAAGACCGTTAAGGATGGCGTCAAAGGGGCTGAGGCCGTTAAGAAGCAAAACCAAAATTACAAATACCGTAAGAAAGATATATATGGTATATATAATTTTTGACGATTCCGATAGCTTCGGTGCAAGCCTTGAATAAGTGGGGCTTGCTGTTTCCGCCTTAACAATATGGGAAGCGTATCCACCCCCTGCCGGGGCTATGGCTATGGTGAAAACAAGAATCCCTATGCCTCCAAGCCAAAGCGTAAGGTTTCTCCAAAGAAGCATCGGCCTTGAAATGACGTCGAAATTATTTATAATAGTGGCTCCTGTAGTTGAAAAGCCTGAAACAGACTCAAAAAAGGAATTGGAGAAACTGCCAAGCTCTCCCGAAATAAAATACGGCAGAGCCCCGAAAAATGATACCAGTATCCAGCTGATGGCAACTATGGCAAAGCCTTCCCTTGCATAAAAGGCTTTTTCTTTAAGCTTTATCAGTTTTGCAGGAATGCTTACGGCAAATACTAAGGCCGCCGTTATTAAAAAATATATCCAGTCGGAGCTTTTGTCATAGAGGGCAAAGAGCAAAGGAAGAAGCAGAGCAAAACCTTCCAGTAGCAAAACGGCTCCGGTGTATTTTACGATAACTTTTAAGTTCATAGTGTTTTTCCCGATTAGGGCATAGCTGAAAAATTAAACCTCTAGTCTATTTTGCCATAAAAGCGCGGCCTCTTCAGCGAAAAAAAGAATTTTTTCTACACAAAAATCATGTTATCCGGGACGGAACTTTTTGGCCGTTCCAATCCTCAAGATATAACCTGCAGTTTTAATGCCTTACACCAAAACCTTTTGCGTAACAGGGCTTCTTTTCGATTCCATTGGAGTTCACACTTTCTTGCAAATAATACTTTTTCAACTTTAAAGTTGAAAATATATTCCAGATTTAAAATATTAAATAAACTTAAATTTATTTAATATTCCTTTGGGGTTTTCTGTTTCAAACACTGCCTACAGGAATTCGTTCCTCCTTTTTATGAAAACTGAGCTAAGGTCCGCATCAACAGGAGCGGAAGAAAATATGATAATGCTGTCGCCTTCGGCGATATAATCTTCTCCTTTGGGAATGATTATTTTATCTTTTCTTTTTATTACTGCAACAAGCACATGGGGGTCAATTTTAAGGCTCTTAAGAGGAATGTTTACAAAGTCAAAGCCTTCGCCTATTCTGTATTCTATTATTTCTGCGTTATCGTCTATTATTTTATGAAGATTTGTTATGGACGCTTCATCGTGGGGGGTAAGCATTCTTATAAATTTAAGAATTCTGCCTGATGTTATAAGCATGGGGTTTACAATGCTTACAAGCCCCAGCCTTCTTATAATATGGGTATAATTCAGGCGGGATACCTTCGTTATGATTTTATCTACGCCGTATTCCTTGGCAAAAAGAGATGCCATCAGGTTATTTTCATCGTAGCCTGTAAGAGATATAAAGGCGTCCATGTTTTCAAGTTCTTCTGAAAGCAGAAGGTCTTCGCTTGTTCCGTCTCCGTGGATAACAATACCCTTATCTACCTTTTGCGCGATGGAGGAGGCGATGTCATAGTTGCTTTCTATTATTTTTACACGAATGTCTGTATTGTTTAAAAAGTCGCATAAATAATTTGTAATTTTACCGCCGCCTATAATCATGGCGGTTTTAATTTTTTTGCCTTCATATCTGGAAGTTTTCTTTACAAACTGGCAAATGTCTTCCTTAGAGCCGAGAACATAGATGAAATCACCGGTTTTTAAAACAAAATCACCTTTGGGGATTAATACGTTTCTGCCTCTTATGACGGAAACAATCAGAATATTAGGGGCAAGTTCTCCTATTTCGGATACTTCTTTTCCAGCTATGATGGATTTCGTATCAATGAGAATTTCCACAAGGTCGGCGCCTTTTTCCGAAAAGGACTCTACAAAGGAAGCCGGCTCATACATAAGCTTTAAGGCAATGTCGTGGGCCGTTGCCTCCTCGGGGTTTATTACCATGTCAAGACCTAATTCTTCAATAAGAAGGGGCATTTCATCCTTGTAGTAAAGTTCTCTGATACGGGCTATGGTATATTTCGCCCCAAGCTTTTTACCCATAAGACAGCAAATCATATTGATTTCATCGGATTCGGTAACGGATATGAGAACGTCGCAGTTTTTAACCCCCGCTTCGATTAATGTAGAAACAGATACGGCGTTTCCCTTGAGACACATAATGTCAAGATTATCGCCGGCTACTTTAAGCACATTTTCATCTGTATCTACAGCCGTAATATTATTATTTTCATTGCTTAATGATGTAGCAAGCCTATATCCTACTTTTCCAAGGCCTACGATTACAATATCCATATTATTCTCCTTTATATTATAGGCTAGAGCACGTCTTCAACATTAGAACCGTGCACTAGAAATTATCGGTCAATCTTTGTTTTTAGAAGTGATATTCATTATATTTATGATTAATTTCATATAGAATACCATAAAAAGGCCATATAAGAAACAGAAAGCTTCGGTAATAATCAAATTTAGTAAAATCAACCATTAAGTATGATGTAATTTATAATTCCTGCCTATGAATTTCCATGGATAAAGTTGTCAATAATATAAAGAATAAATTTTATATGGAAAAAATCACAGGAGGCGGTATTGTGAATTGCAAAAAATGCGGCGAAAGCCTTAAATCGGATAGTAAATTCTGCCACCGTTGCGGCAGGAAGGTAAATCATTTTGACATGGATAAATTAAAGACATTTATAGAAGAAAATAAAAATGAAATTAAGCTCGTAGCTGTTATAGTACCCGTGGCCTTATGTTTTTTTATAATAATTGACATAATAATCCCTTCTTATTCCAGATTAAAGCTTGCAGAGGGAATTAATTACCTTAAAAATGAGGAATACGAAAAGGCAGTAACAGCATTTAGCCATGCGGAAACTGCCGGAGCAAAAGATCAGGCGCTTTACACCTATATGGGGGAAGCCTATATAAAAACAGAGGACTATGACGAGGCTGAAAAGGCCCTTTCAAACGCAACGAAAGAAAGGGACAATCCCGAGGCCCTTATTCTTCTTGCAGACGTATGGGAATATGAAAAAAATGAAAAAATGCTGGAAGAAACCTTGCTGAAGCTTACGGAACTTATGCCTAATGATCCGAGGGCATATATCAGGCTTTCAAAGTTTTATGCAGAAAAGGGAAGATATGAAAATGCGTCGGAAATATTGGAAGCCCTTTTAAAAAGGCAGGAAAATAAAGAGGCTTTGCAGCTTCTTTATAATATTTATGCCCAAAGCTATGTAAAAAATAAATCTCTTGAAAAAGGCGGCACCATAGAAGAAAAAGCCTTAAGCTATTTGAAAGAAGCCGATATAAAGGATTTATCCCTTTATGAAGGGGAAGCCATAAGCCTATCTCCAAAAGGCAAATATCTCATTGCAAGAAGCTACAGTGAAGGAAGAGAATATATTAATGTCCTCGAAAAAAATGATTACGGCTATAGCATTAAAAATAGCTTTAAGCCCCCTTCCGGTTATCAATTAAGCTTCGATACCATCGTTTTTTCTCCGGATGAAAGTAAAATAGCCTTTTACAATAAGGAAGCGGAGGAATATTTAAGCGATTCTTATATTTATATATATGAGATTGAAAATAATGAATTATACAATCTCACAGACCCCAAGGAAGATTACACTCTGTTCTTACAGGACGGCGGAGTATTTATTATAGACCGTATCCCTGCCTTTTCAGAAGACGGACAGCGAATATACTTTTCAAGGCATTCTTCAAAGGGCGACGGCCTTTATGAGGTAAACCTCAATGATAAGGTGGTAACAAAGCTTTATGAGCCGCCGGCAGGAGGAACCATCGACTATAAAATAATAGAAAAGAACGGCCTTATATATTTCAGCGTAAAGGACGAAAAGGGCGGCGGCATCTATACCTATGAGGACGAGAAGGCCTCAAGGCTTAATTTTGAATACGACAAAGCCTATTATGACCTTGCCCTTTGGGATATGTCTATGGACGGAAAATATCTTATATATTATATTACCATTGCTAGCCAGAACAATTCATTCTTTTTCAAGGTTTTAGATATTGATGCTATGGCGCTTATTGATATCTACCCTCAAGATATCGCAATGATAGGAAGCAAATTTACTTCTGTAAATTATTACGATACCTTAGGAAAACTAAATACATTCATATGCAAAAATGCAGTATTTTCTCCTGACGGCGAAAGAATTGTCCTGGCGGAGGAAAACCCTGAAACAAAAGAAGTATTTTTCAGAGAAATCTCCATTAAAACAGGCAACAGCTATTTTTTAAGTATTTTGAAGCCTAAGGGAAACCCCGAAGCCGTAAGCCTTGCCGTAGGAGAATTAAAAGAAGAAAACAGCGGCTTTAAAATGCTTGAAGACGGAAAAATTCTTTTCTACGACCAGGGACTGAAGGTTTTGGAGCAGTAAAGGATTTGGTTTTTATAAATATAGCCGTTTGGCTGAAGAAAATTATTTTATTATTAGTATTTTTCTAAGAATCCAAATCTATATAGTTGCATTTAGAAAAAGCCGCAGAGCTTTAAATCCTGCGGCTTTTTAAGACTTAAAGGTTATAATAAATTAAAGTGAAACCGTAACAAAGCTATATATTCACGTGAATTTAAAATATACTTGTTTCCCAAGGAAATTCGTGTTTTTGAGTCTTTAGCAAATAGAATTTTTGTTACATTTACTATAATCTAAAATTCAATAAAACATATAGGTAAATAATGCATGCAAGCCTTTACCCTGATAAAAGATGAAGACAATAGAAAATCCAAAGGGCCTATGTTATACTGAATATAGAAAATAGCCTATTCTTCTGATATACTTTGCAAGAATAAATAAATTTATTACGGGAGGGATATAGTGAAAAAGCGCAATATTTTAGATTATTGGAACATGGGTTCCTCTATCGGATTATGTACGGCAGCTGGCATTGTTCTTGGGGCGCTCCTTAATGACTTGACTTTGTGGCTTTCGCTTGGTGCCGGCGGGGGTGTGGTTCTTGGGGCTATTTCCATGGCATATAAACAAAAGAAATAAGGAATATAAGCATAGTAAATAAACTAAAAAAGACTAAGTTTATTTACCATAGACAGAAGAAAAACTTATGAAACTTGAAAACAAAAGACTGTTTTTAAGTTTCATAAGCATGAATGATGCCCAGGAACAAAAAAAGAAAAGACCGCAATTACAATATAAATTAAACAAGAGTAAAACAGCCACAAAAGCCTATTCCGAATATAAGCCTTTTGTGGCATTTATTTACTTGTTTTCCTATATAGTTAATTTGCTTTTGTTCCGAAGTGAATATTAGACCTTGGACGGCTTAAAATAAGGAAAAAGTAAAATAAATTTCACAGAAGGAAGCAATAAAAATCTATTTTTCATAAACGGCTTAAACATATAGAATCTCTATGTTTAAGCCATTTAAAATATACGATTTTTTTACTGTTTAATTTAAAATTTACTATAAATGGTTTATACTGCTGTTTTATATTTATTCGGATATAAAAAATCGCCCTGCCGGCATAAACCAGCAAGGCGGCCTTTTAAGGCTGAAGGATTTATAAGTACAGATTATTTTTAGGGCTAAAGGAACCGGGGCTTTTACAGCATAGCCTGAATAATATATAAGGACAAAAGGCCGGGAAGACCGAGAATGCCTACCACTAGAGCGTTTAGCAAATTAATGCCTATGGAAAGGCTTAAAGGGCTTAAAATAAAATTAAGTATGTATGCCGCGGCCATTCCGGCGGCAGCTTGGGCGGACATTTTAAGAAGCATTTTCAAGGGCTTTGCAAATAATATTACAGCCATAAAAACAACACAGATGGCAATCATTATATAAATCATCTGGGAAGGGGTCATAGAGCTCCCTCCTTAAAGGAATTTGCTATGATTCCTTTTTCTTTGCATCTTTCCAGGTAAAATTTATATCTTAAGTTAATGGCCTGAATTTCAAAAATATAGCTGTCTATAAGCACGGGGTCCGTTATATTGTCAAGGCAGTTATGAAGGCTTTGAAGCTCTGCGCTCAATTTTTCAAGAGCAGATACTATTTCATAGTCTTCATAAGTAATTTTTTCTCCGGTTTTAAGCTTCGCCTTTCTTTGGGGCAGAGAAAGCTTACTGGCCTTTCCGCCTTCGGCCATGGAACCGTACATAAAAGCACCTCCTCACGTATAGCTAATGGGTTTTACTGTATGAAGCAAAAATACGAATACACTAAGTGAGCGTCTCCTTATTATTAACAAACAAGTTTTTAAGTTTGCTAACGATACACAGTATATAGTTAATATAGTCATGTTTTGGAAGTTTTATTCCTTTTTATACCATTTTTTAAGTATACTTAAGTAAATATGAAAGAGCAGCACAATTTAGTTTTTCCTTATTTTATGCTCTTTGAAGCTAAATATAGTAAAACAAATTGAGTACAGTAATAAAAACCGTATATTTTATACTTAATGAAGCTGTAAAAGTGTTTTCGGGTGAAGGTTCCCTTGGAGTTATAGTAAATTTCAAATTAAACAGTAATAAAATCGTATGTTTTGAATGGCTTAAACATAGGAGTTTTATATGTTTAAGCCATTTATGAAAAATAGGTTTTTCTTACTGTCTTAGTCCTATTTTGTTTTATTAGCGGCGGAATAAAAGCGAATTGACTTATGGTGAGAAGAGGAGGGTGATGTGGGCATAAAAAAACTGCCATTAAGCGGTTTTTTAAAACTTTATATTTAAATTCATATAAAAGAGCAACACAATTTGCTTTTCGCCCTATCAAATACCTACAGTGAAATAAAAGCAAATTGCCTATATTATGCTTTATAGTCCCGATTGCTGTTTTCGTCGATATGCTCTGCAAGTCTTCCTTTTTTATATGTAAGGCCTGCAAAAACCTGGCTTCCCTTTTGGGAGGATTTTCTTACGTCTTCGGATTCAATGGCCTTCCATGCGTTAAAAAGGACAGTGATTAAGTCTTTTGCTTCCGCCAAGATGCTTACGGCTTCTTCCTTTTTATCAAGAGAAGATTTAAGCATTGCCTCGGAAATAAGCTTGTTGATATATATGTAAATAGAGGCCATATTGCCGGATATCTCCATGCTCATATCAAGAGAGCCTATGAGGTTTGTGAGAAAGGCTCTTACATTAAGGAGTCTGCTTTTTGCTGTAACCTTATTTTCAGCAGACAAAGCCTTATCCATATCCTCCAGCATAAGCTCATAAGTGATTATTACAAGCTGTAAAGGCGATGAATTCAATATTCTTGCGGTATAATTTTTATTTTCCATATTAAAGAATCTGCCCCTTTATATAAGAGCGTATTTAAAATATAAAGTAATGAGAGCCTTTGCTTTACGCTCATGCCCAATGATATCATTTCCGTGTTACACCATATCCGGCATAGGAAAAGCCTCATCACTCCATAAACACTCTTTAAACTATCGATTGCCTATCAGCTGTAAAACCTGCTGAGGCCTTTGGTTGGCCTGGGCCATAATGGACATGCCTGCTTGTACGGCAATGTTTTTCGCTGTATAATTTGTCATTTCCTTTGCCATATCCGTATCCACAATGCGGCTTAATGCAAGGGAGGTGTTTTCCGTGGTAACGTCTAAGCTTGTTACCGTATGCTCAAGCCGGTTTTGATAGGCCCCCAGAGACGAACGGTAAAGGGATATCTTGGCGATAGCGCCATCGCATATGGAGATGGAACTTTGCAAATTATCAAGGTTCATATAGCCGTCATCTTTAAGCGCATCAATGCCAAGAGCCTTTGAAGATATTTCAGGAAGTTCTAAAACCATATCCATAAACTGATTTGCCCCTATTTGAAGCACAAGATTGCCGAAATCCTTATTTTTAATGGTTGCGGATTGTTCCAGATTTCCTGTTACTGCTCCTGTAATTGGGTCTATATTTTTTCCGCCGATAATTGGGTTACCGGAGCTGTTCTTTACGATATTAAGGTCTATGGTAAGCTCCGCAGGGGGGATTGAATTTACGGTTATCTTAAGGCTTTGATAAGAGGTGCTTGCGGTAATCGATACAGGGTCTCCGTTTTTATCTGTAAGAGATATTCCCGTTATTACAGTCTGGGTTCCAGGCTCGGTTACGGTTTCTAAAATGCTTGAATCTGCCGTGATAGACGGCGGAAAGCTTACTGTTGAGCGTATGATTACGCTGTCGCCGCTTATTTCTGTTTCATAGCCTAAATTATTAAGATAGCGCACGGTTTCGTTCATGGCTGTCGTTTTATCATTTGTTGAATAGGTAAGAGGGACTGAGCCGTCGATAGAAAACGTTGTTCCGGAAATTGAGCCGGCGCTTCCGAAATCAAGCGCTACTTCTGAAGGAAGCCCTACGTTTTCAATGGTATACTGAAGATTTCCCTGGGGGAAATTTTTGCTGATGGAGCTTATAATAGAGCCGTCGGAAAATTCTCCGCCGATTGTTTTAAAATCCACCCTTTTATTGGCTCCGAAAAGCCTTAAGGTATTAAATTCCGTTTTGTAGGAAACGTCTTCAATTTCTGCAATAAGCTGGTTTATTTCATCTTGAACCTTCTGGCGGTCGTCACCCTCATAAGTGCCGTTAGAGGCCTGAACGCTAAGCTCACGCATACGCTGGAGCATGGCATGAACCTCATTTAGTGCACCGTCCGCCGTTTGAATAAGGGATATTCCGTCCATGGAATTCCTGCTTGCCATTTCAAGGCCTGCAATCTGCATGCGCATTTTGTTGGATATGGCAAGACCCGAGGCGTCGTCCTTGGCTGAAGAAATGCTTACCCCTGAAGAAAGCTTCTGCATGGAGGCGGAAAGTTTCCTGTCTGAACTTTTGATGGAGTTGTACGCCCTTAAAGCAGGGATATTTGTATTAATTCTCATTTTGCACCTCGTTTTTCATAAAATTTTCTGCGTAACCTGTATATTTGGCTATTTTTGAGCCAAGCTCAATGATATTTTTTCTGTCGGGTCTCATGATTGCCTTATGCCCTCTGTTGGGGGAGGCCTTCTCGTCATTAATACTATCGACATGAAAGCCCGCTTCATTAATAAAGGATATGAGCTTGTCATAGGTGTTTTTAATTTCTGGGTTTCCGTCTATATTTATTTTAAGGCTGTCACGCAAGGCTTCTATGGAAAAGTCCAATTTACCGAAGGCAGTTTTAAGGTCTGCGGAGATGTTTATATTTTCCCCTTTAAAGGAGCTTTGAGCAATGCGGATATTTAAGTCCCTGATTTCACCGTTTATTTTAACAGGGATATAATAGCTTTTATCCCCTTCTGAAAGGCTTCCTTGCAGGCGGATAATCCTTTGAGAGAGGCCTATTTTTTGAAGGCGGTCTATAGGCCGTTCTTCCGAAAGGGCAGCTTCCGAAAGGGCGTTATCTATGTTTTTGTATAGGTCCTTTATATCCGCATCTTCTTTATAAAAATCATCTTCGGGAAGAGCATCTTTGATGATTTCTATTTCCTCTGCTATATCTTTAATTTCGTCGGAGAAGGATTTTTCGCCTTTCATAATATGCTTATACAGCCCTATATTTGAAAGAGTAAGAGGAATACCGCTTCTCATCAGAGCGCTTAATGTTTCAGGGCTTTCGGATAAAAGAGCCTTTGCCCTTTCGTAGGCAAGCTTTACTTCTTCCGTGCTTTGGTTAATGAGCATATCCCCGTCTTCTATTTGATTTAAAAGAGTATCCAAGGGAATGTTTTCATAATTTTCTTTCGCTGTAAGGTTTAAAACATCTCTGGAGCTTAAATGATAAGCTTCTTTGGATAAAGCTTCCGTATAAACGGCTTTATTAAGTTCAAATGTTCCGGCGGAAGAATCTTCTTTAAACACGGTTTCCGCTCTTTCGATATTTGCTTTATTAAAGGCCTGATAAGTGTTGTCGAGGATTTGGCGGATTGTTTCTTCGGTTTTAAAGCCCTCTAAAAAGCCTGTGGCATCATCTATTTTTATATCGGAAAGGCTTCTTTGGCCTTTGGTCTTTCTGTAATAGTCGGAAGCGTCCAAAAGGTTTCCAAGGGTAGGTGAATGGCCTGATTTCAAGCTTATGCCTATGGCAGCAGCGCCGTATCGTTCTATTTGATTCAAGGTTCTGTAAAAGCTGATGACGGCTTTGCGGTTATTTTCATTTAAAAGACCCTTTTCGTCCATGGCCATTATTTTTTCCGCGATAGCTTCTCTTGAAAGGCTCTTTAGGCCTTCCTTTTTGTCTAAGTATTCTATGATGTCATCTACATGCATATCCAAAGGATTATGACCGTCACCGATGAGTTCTGCCGCTGTTTCAGGGTTCAGCTTTTTATGAATATACTCCAGCTTATAATCAATGATTTTTACTTGAAGGAGATTTTCTTCATTTATTTCCACGGCGGACCTTGACAAAATTTCAGCCGCCCGAATGTTTTCTTCTGTATCTTGGATATCAAGGGCTTTAAGAAGGTCCGGTATCTTTTCCGAAACCTTATGAAAACCATCGCCGTATTTTGCGTTAGGGACCGATTGGGCCTCTAGGCCTTCCATGATTCTTGAAGCCTTTAAAGAAGCTGAAATTCCTTTTAAAGTAAAGGGAATTTCCTTATTTAATATATCGGCGGAAAGGGCAGCCCTGTCGAAATGAATGGCATTGCCTGAATTTATGGTTTCCGTAAGCAAACGGATATTTGCTTGGTTGGCAGGGGCCTCGGCTTCTAAAAGCTTCTGCCCGTAAACTTGATTTTCTGCCTTGCGGATATTTTCCAAGGCTTTTGAAAGGGGCATGGTATCAATGCTGATGCCCTTTGTATAAAGATTGTAGGAAATTTCCGACGTAAGCTTTAGCTGTATTTCCATTAACTTGAGCTTTAAATCTTCTGAAGGGGAAATATCCCCGTTACCGTAAGTACCGGATAAGGCAAGCCCCCTTAAATTAAAAAGGGTAAGAGGAATATTCAGCCTTTCGGCTTCCGCAAGGGTATGGTTGTTTATTTTATCAAGACTTTCGGAAATTTCAGCGTAAGCTTCTTTTAAGCCTTGATTATGCAGGCTATCAGGGCTTATGAAGGCCTCTTGGGGCTTTAGATTGCTTTTTATGGCTTCACAGGCCTTCTGGGCTATCTTTGAGGAAGGGATATCCTTTAAATTTGTATAAAAATCGTAAAGAGCTATGTTCTCCTTTGTGATGGGGATTTCATTGCCTGAAAAGGCTTTGGCCTTCATTAAATTTTCATTGGTAAGATTTATGCCTTCCTTTTCAAAGTGCTTTAAAACTTCTTTTTCGATGCTTTTCCAATCGTTTTCGGCTATTTCCTTAGGCTCGGCATTGGAGAAGTTCTTTTCGTACAGGTCGTTGATATTTACAGGGGCTTCCATTTTTAAAAGGGGAAGAACGGCTCCTTTTGAAAGTTCCTTAGAGCCTTCAAATAAATCCACAGCCTTTTTAATTTTATCCATATTTTTATCCGTAATAGGAAGATTGTTTTCATAAAGGATTTTTGCGTATTGAAGCTCCTCTTCCGTCCTATTTTGGTATTTGGAAAGGTCTTTTTCGTAAATTGCCATAGCCTTTCCAAAATCCTCGGGGTTAGGGGAAGTATCCTGAACTTCCTTTATGACATTTTGAACCATTGTAAGGTCAATATCCTGGATGGAAACACCGCTTGCCAAAAGCTCGTTCATAGCGGCAAGGTTCATATTGGCGTTTGCCCCGGAAAGCTTTGCTTTAAGCCTTTTGACGGCAAGCTCTTCTTCAAAGCTCATAGGCTCTGTGTATTCGGCGGGGGATTTTACCTCAAATATATTTTCTTCTTTTATAAGACCGTTTTGCTTAAAAAGCTCTTTAATATCTAAAGTAGGCATTTCTTTACTGCCCAAATTGGCGGCATCTGCCGAAAGATTTTCTATAAGCTTAAGGGCATTTTCTCCTTTTTCGCTTTTCACTGTCTGGAATCTTAAAATATCGCCTTTTTTAACCCCCATAAGATTGCCCAGAACCGTAAATTCCTTATGGTTTTTCGTAATGAAGGTAAGCCTATTATCCTTGACATCCGTAATTTTTGCATCAATAAACGCGCCTTCTGCAAAAAGGGATTCTTTTTTGCTGTCAGGCCCATATGTTTTTACCGTATTTTGATTTATATAAGAAACATTATTCATAGAATCACCGTTTATATTTAAAGTACGAGAAATAGGGCTGTTAATTGTTTTTACTTATACACCAAATTTAGTGTACATTAATTTTATCGGTTAAAATTATAAACTTAATTAGATATAAAAAACCTCATATTTTATGAACATGAAAATAAGCTTTCTGTCAATATAATTTATATTAGAGCAGCTTATGGCTTATAGTAAATTTGCTTTTCTTCGCAGCAAATAACAGGCTCCGATAAGGCTTAAAATCAAGGAAAAGCAAATTTACGACACTGCTGTTTTACTTTTATTCGAGTATACGAACTTCTTTTTGAGTTTGTAAGCAATATAAGATATACTGATATAAAAGGGCGTATTGCCCTATATTAGGAGGGTATATATGAAAGATATCGCTTATTACAACGGAAAAATAGGGCCTATTGAAGAAATGACCGTACCCATGAACGACAGAGGGTGCTATTTCGGCGACGGCGTATATGATGCAACCTGCGGAAGAAACGGCATACCCTATGCTTTAGATGCCCATGTAGAAAGGTTTTTCAACAGTGCGGGCCTTGCCCGGATAAAGCTTGAAGTTTCCAGGGAAGAGCTTAAAAGCCTATTATTGGAGCTTGCGGGAAAAGTAGAAACCGACGGGAATATTATGGTTTACTGGCAGGCCACAAGGGGAACGGCTATGAGACGCCATGGCTTTCCCGATGGAAAATCCAATTTATGGGCATATATAGTGCCCCATGAACTGGGAGACATGAAAAAGGGCATCAAGCTTAAAACCGTAGAGGATACGAGGTTTTTCCACTGTAATATAAAGACCCTTAATTTACTGCCCAATGTTTTAGCCCAGCAAAAGGCAGAGGAAAGCGGGGCGGATATCGCCTTATTCCACAGAGGGGAAAGGGTTACGGAATGCGCCCACAGCAATATATCCATAATAAAGGATAAGATACTTAAAACCGCCCCTGCCGACAATCTGATACTGCCCGGCATCGCAAGAGCCCATCTGATTAAAAAGTGCAAGAGCTTTGATATTCCCGTAGATGAAACGGCATTTACGTTAAAAGAGCTTATGGAAGCCGATGAAATCATAATCACCAATTCAAGCACCTTCTGCGGAAGGGCAGTCGAAGTAGACGGGATAAAAGCAGGGGGAAGAGAAAGCGGGATAATAGAAAGGCTCCAAAAAGCTTTAATGGAGGATTATTTGGAGGAAACAAAGGCTAAGTAAATTTTTTAATAAAGAAGGAATAAATGCCTATTTACAGTAGCCTTAAAAATACGAGCTTCCTTCGGAAACAGTACATTTTTTGGTAATGTAAATATACAGTTTTATTCTGTTTTATTTTAAATTTACGATAAGGAATTTCCTCTTTATGGAAAGGAAAGAACCTATGATTGAAAAAATGCGTAAGGAGCTTTACGATATTTCCGCAAAGCTCGAACGGAAGAAGAAAATAAGCCACATGCTTCAAGACCTTTACGAAAAAGAGAAGAAAATTTCCCAAAAGGCAGATACCTTAAAAAAAGAGCTGATGAAAGAAGAAGGGGATGTGGAAAGGCTTGAAAAGACCACCCCAACTTCCCTTTTATATTCTTTTATGGGAAAGAAAGAAGATAAGCTTAGCAAAGAGCAGAAAGAGGTCTATGCAGCTAAATTAAAATATGACGGGGCCCTTATCCAGCTTGATGATTTAAGGGCAAATATAGCTGCCCTTAATGAAGAACTAAAGGGTCTTTCCGCATGCGAAGAGGAATATGAAAGAGTTTTTGAAGGCCTTAAAGCGCTTTTGAAAAAAGAATCCTCTTATGGTGAAGCATTATGTACCCTTGACCAAAAGTACAGCGAAGCCATGGGTCTTTTGAAAGAAATAGAGGAAGCCTACATCGCAGGGGAAAAGGCAAAAGAACAGATTGCATACCTTGAAGAAAGCCTTAACAGTGCCGAGGGCTGGGGGGTATTCGACCTTTTAGGAGGCGGCTTTATTTCCGATATGGTAAAGCACTCTCATCTTGATGAGGCTCAGGAAACAGCAACTTATGTTCAGGTGCTTTTGAACAGGTTCCATACGGAGCTTGTGGATGTTTCTGTAAATAAAGATGTGGGCGATATTCAGATAGACGGATTTCTTAAGTTTGCGGATTTCTTCTGGGACGGAATATTTTCAGACTGGTATGTTCTTTCCTCTATCCAGTCTTCCAAGGAAAACATAAGGCAAATAAGATTACAGGTGGAAGAGGCCCTTTCTGCTTTGTATTCTGCGGAGGATAACTGTATCGGTAAAATTAGGGAAATCGAAAAAGAGATTGCGGATATAATTTTATAAATTAAACTTGGCTCAAAACCTTAGGCATAAAGGCTTTGAGCCTTTTATTTTCTTATTGACAGATGTTGACTAATGTGTTAGTCTAAATTTGACTAATACATTAGTCAAATCGTTTCAGGAGGTGCAATATGAAAATACCCAAGGTTACCGACGGAGAATTGGCAGTTTTAGATATCTTATGGGAAAAAGGGGATATGAATGCCTCGGATATGGTGAAAGAGCTGAAGGAAAAAAAGGACTGGAACAGAAACACAACATACACCTTTATAAACCGCCTTGTAAATAAAGGCATCGTAGAAAGAAGCGAACCGAATTTTCTATGCAGAACCCTCTACGACCGGCAGGAAGTAGGTCTTTCCGAAACAAAGGGTTTTGTCGAGAAGATGTTTCAGGGCTCTTTCGACGGCCTTGTTTCGGCTTTTATTTCAAGCGATGAAATAAGCACAGAAGATATTCGCAAAATAGAAGAAATCATACGGCGGAAAAAGGAGGGGAAATAATGGTTCGTGAAATCTTTGAACTGATTGTTAAAATGTCCTTTCAGGCTACATTAATGGCCATAGCTGTTTCTTTAATCGAAAGGCTTTTCAGGGATAAAATAAAGCCCAAATATATATCCTTCATGTGGATTATGGTTTTTATAAGATTGATTTTCCCTTTTGAAATTGTAAGCTATATGAGCTTTTTTAATATTTTTAGAAAAAGCCCTTTGAATTACAGTCATGAATTTGCCGGAAGGGCCTTTTCGGAAATTTCATATATTTCAGGGGGAGCTTCCCCAGGGAAAGCTTTATCGGAAGAAACAGTTCATATGATAAATAAAGGCACAGGTTATTCCTTCGATATTTCTTATTTATGGGTTTTTGGGGTAATGATTCTTTTATTTGTATTGTTCCATTATTATTACAATCTTAAGATAAAGCTTTATAAAAATCAGAGCCACAGCCTTGAACAAAGGCTTACAGGGGTTTTTGACGAGATTGCTTCAAAAACAGGCATAGGCTTGGACACAGAGATGATTTGCTCGGAATATGCCAATGCCCCTTTTGTTTTTGGTTTTTTCAGCCCCGTTATCGTTCTTCCTGCAAAGATTTTAAGAGATGCTTCAAAAAGCGAGCTTGAAATCATCATACTTCACGAGGCTCAGCATATAAAGAAAAACCATTACAGGATAAAATTCTTTGCCGTACTTATCCACATTATCCACTTTTTTAATCCTTTTTTATTCTATTTTACAAAGAAATTAGGGGACGCTTTAGAGCTTGAATGCGATTTTTCCCTTGCAGACGAGGTTTTGCTTGTGGATAAAATAGAATATGCCGAGGTCCTTGCCCTAACTGCAAGAAATTTTAAAGGGGGATTTATCACAGGCCTTTCCTTTGGGCAGAATAATTTAAAAAGAAGAATAGAGCTTCTTTTAGCGGATAAAAAATTTACCAGGGGATTTTCCGTTGCTGCAATAGTGCTTATTATAGCCCTTGGGGCAGGGTTTTTTACCGTATCTGCCGAAAATGAAAGGCTTAAAACAGAAATCGCCGCAGGCACTCTGGTTGATACGGCAGAAACGACGGAAGCGTCTTTGGCTGCGGAAGAGAAAGCTTCTGAAGATTCATTAGAAACCATTGATGAATTTCATTTAAAAGGCCCTGCGGAAGAACGCTTATTTAGTGCAGAGGCCTATGTCAGAGAAGGAGAAGTTGGAGGGGGTCTATCCTTAAAGAATAAAATAAATAGTGAAATCAATAATGAAATTACTTCAAGCAATCATATTGGGGGAAAGATAACGATGCCTGAGGGTAAAAGCTTTTGGGTAAACGCCTATCAGCAGGAAATGACTTATGATGAGCTTCGGGAGGAGCTGCCTTTAAGGACGGAAAAAGTTATAATGTCAGACAAAATAAAAGGTCTTGATTTTGAAATCGCAGGCTGTTATTTATTTCTCGAATATACAGACGAAGATTTTCTAAGGGCCGAGCTCTGTGAAAAAGAGGAATATAAATCTAAAATCAGTTTTACTGCACCATGGGTTAATGGAAAAGGTGCTTTTTCCGCCAAATTTCCCAAGGGAACAGATGGAAGCCTTTTTCAAAACGAGCCGCGGATTTTAACCGTTTATATACCTAAAAAGCTCAATGCTTTTGATACGGTATCCTTTGAGATTGCTATGGGATATTCTGCGATATATGGTATCAATGCAGAGAAATTAAGTATTGAATCTGCCATGAATTCAAACACGGTTACAGATAACAATGTAAAAAAGCTTTCCGTAGAGGAAAGTATGGGAAGCACTTATATAGACTTTGACGAAATAGAAAGCCTTGATATTGAATCTGCCATGGGTTCTGTTATGATAGAATGCGGAAAGATTTTAGAAAAGGCTTATATAGCCAACAATATGGGAAGCGTTGCGATAAAATTTAAAGAAGAACCGGAGAATTTAAGGGTAAGCGGTTCTACAAACATGGGAGCGGTTCAGATTCCTGAAAATTGGTCAAAAACCGCTGGTAAATTTGGCCACATATATGGCTCCGGTGATGTTGTGTTTGATATAGATAGCGGCATGGGCTCTATTAGCATAGAGTAATGGCATGCCCTATATAGTAAGGTTATAGTCAATTTATTTTTAAACGGCTATAGTTTCCTGGCTAAAAAAATTTAAAAATATCCCTGTTTTTTTTTAGACAAACGAAAGTGCCGCCTGCCGCCAAATGCCAAAGCATATTTTGGCATTTAACCCTAGCTGTCTAATTCCGCTATAAAATAAACCCTAGTTTAGTTTCTGGTGAATTGGTCTTTGAATTCTTTATGAGAAATTTACGATAAAGTTAAACAGAAATAAAACAGCCACAAAAGCCTGTTTGAATACAGCTCTTTTGTGGCATTTATTTATTTTACTATAGGTGCCTATTCGTTAAGTCTTTATTCTTTTATAATCAGTAACCCTCCGATTGTTAAACTGGGGGCACCTTAAACCGTTTGGGGAAGGATACATTAAACTTAAAAACGGCTTTCTGTGCTTCTTCATATTAAATTTACTATATTTAATTACTATTCCCATCATCAAGGACCCCTTCATACCAGCCGCTGATGCCGTCTTTTTTTACTAAATAGCCTTTTGAGGTCTTCCTTATGATGGATAATTTATCATCGATGCTTACAGGTAATTTATAGTCGGTGTAATCATCGCAGCTTGTATTTTCGTCGAAGCAATCAATATAGTCATTATGAATCCAAAGCCTGCGGCCTGAGGACTGATGCTCTGCCAAAGAAAATTCTTCGCCTTTTTCAAGAATCGTAATTTTATTATCGGTATAACGTATGTTAATGGGGTCTAAAGATTTTTCTTGAGGCGTTTTTGCATAGGCAACGGGAAAGCTGTCATAAGATTCAAAACCAATACCTGAGGAATCAACATGGGGAATCAAAAGGGCATTCAGCTGTCCGTCCCGTTTCAGCCCGCAGCCACCGTCAATGCTTATGATTTTTTGCTGCTTATTGATAATCGGATTGGAAGATGCTATTTTTCCATTGTACAGGGCTACCGGCCAGTGGCCTACAACAACGTATTTATGAAATACAAGGCCCTTTTCCATAAAAGCATCATTTTTTAAATAGGCAATGGCATTTGTCCCTTCAAATGATGCTATATCCTCAGACGGCAAACCACCGTGAACAAAAATAAAGTTTTGAGTTTCAATGATTGTGCCTAGATTTCGCAGAAAATCAAGCTCTTCTTGAAATTGCTCATTAATCTTTTCTTTTAAATTTGGCATATCCGAAGGGTTGTGTATAGGGATATTCAACTCATTGGCCATATCGGAAAATAAGGAGCTTCCCCAGCGGTTTTTCATTGCTTCGATGAACTCAAAAAGATTCTCGTTATTTTCTTCAAGCATTAGCAGTACGGCAGCATCTACGTTTCCCATAAGGGGATAAACCGTATAGCCTTTACATAAATCCATAATATAACGAAGGGTTTTAAGAGACTGGGGTCCTCTTTCCAGAATATCACCTACGATAAATAAAATATCCCTTTCAGTAAAGCTTACCTTTTCTAATAAATTTTTCAGGTACTCATAATGGCCGTGAATATCGCTTGTAACAATGATGCGCCTGTTTGGCGGCAGGTTTAATTTTTTAATGATGGTCTGCATTTTTACCCTCCGTTATATAAATCAACTTATGACATGTTTTAATCAGAACAGAGCTGCCAAACTTAAAATTGGTTTGTCAATTCTAAGAGGATGCTCATTTAAAAAAGATTTCCAGGTTCGCTTACTACATACTCGAATAAAAATAAAACAATAGTGTTGCAAATTTGCTTTTCCTTAATTTTATGCCTTCTTGGAGCCTGTTGCGGACTGCGGAAGAAAAGCAAATTTACTGTATAGTAAATTTATCATGAAGAAGTAGCAAAAGCCTATTCCCTTAAGGCTCAAAAACACGGATTTCCTTCGGAAACGGTACATTTTTGAGCCTTCGTGAATATACGGCTTTGCTACTGTTTAATTTTAAATTTACTGTATAGTAAAACAAATTAATTACAGCAGCAAAAATCGTATATTTTGAATGGCTTAAATATTGCAGTTTCATATATTTAAGCGTTTATGAAAAATAGGTTTTTGTTGCTGCCTTAATCTCGTTTTTCTTTATGTAAAACAGTTTAATCGAATAAAGAGGGTAATTCAAGGCTGAAAGCAAAAAAATAAGGACAAAGGCATAAGCATTTGTCCCGTAAAAAGATCTCTATTCATTTAACAATAAATTTATATATGCCCTAAGGCCGTCTTTTCCTGATAAAAAGCTTTCTACATTGAGGCCATATCTTAATGCAAGGCTTGAAAATTCGTTTATTGTAAAATAAAAATCTGCCTTTTCATTTTCCCATAGATGCAATTTTTTATTTTCTATGGAAAATGTAATATTGTTATCCGATATTAAAGAATCTGAAATACTGATTTTTAAAGGAATATCCTTATCTAAGAAAGACAGCTCTAAAATCTTTACGGCATCTATGATTCTTGCCATACCTAAGCGGGTTTCCGAAGAGGCTCCCTCGGAAGGGGATTTTACAAGGATTTCTTCCATTTTGTTAAGTTCAAGCACAGAATTGATTAAAGCCTGTTTGCTTTTAGCATCGATAGAAAGAAGCTCCTTTATATAGACTGGAGAAAGCTTATCCCGTATAAAGCCCATGGCGGAAATAAGACCCTCTTTACTTAAAATCATAATAGAGCCTTCAAATACAAGAAATTCATTGATACAAAGCTCAAAGTCTTTTTGGCTTTTAAGTAATGTAATGTCAAGGCCTTTATAGGCATCAGTATAAAAATCATAAAGGCTTTCAAATAAAGCTTCCGGTATTTCATTTTCCTTGGTAAAAATCTGTGCTTTACCAAGGTCTTCTTTCATATCTTTATAGCTCTCAATTGCTTCTTTTATTGTAAAAACTTCGCCGAAGCCATATTTACTGTAAATATCAAATAAGTAAGGCTCCGCGGGAATGAGCGTCGATACAAGAATGCCTTCTTCCTTTTGGCGAAAAAGGCTTTCTTTCATAAGGGCTGACGAAAGCCCTTTTTTTCTGTGGCTGGGATGGGTAACGACCCCAAGAATATAAGTTGCCGGTATAAAGTTTTCCAAAAGCTTCATTTCAAAAGGCGCCGTGATGGCAGAGGCGGAAATTTCACCGTAGTCCTGCCTTGAAATAAGGGCGCTTTCCCAGTCAAAATACCGGGGGAAATAAAAATCAAGAAAGGCGGTGCTTTCGCCGAAGCCTTCCTTCCAAAGCTCTCTTATGCCGTTAATATCTGATTTTACGGCCTTTTCTATTTTCATTGAAAAACACCCATGCCCTTCATAAGCAGAAGATGAGGTCTATAGGAAAGCTTGGCTTTTTTAAGCCCTTCTTCTCCCATATCTTCTTCTCTGTTGATATAAATGAAATCAGAGGTTTCCTGTGCTGCAAATTCCTTATTAATCATAGGATAGGCTCCTTCTATATGGCCAAGAGCCTTTTCTATTAATACGTTGAAGGTATTGTCATTGTTCTTCTGGCCCAGGGTAAAGGCAACAACTTCGTCTTCCACCTTTAAAACGCCGCCTTTTAAGCCTATTTCTTTATAATTATCAAGGGCCCGCATGGTTTCGCAATAGTCTGTTTGGGATTTTCTGCAGTCTCTTTCGAGACACCATTTTCTGTTCATTTCCTTACATTCTTCAATAAGGCTGTCGTTTATTTCTGTATATTCGTATTTATCGCCGTAAAGAGACATAAATTTATTGATATGGTTTCGTTTTCCGTTAAACTTTTTGCCCTTTAAGGTAATCATATTTTCAGAAAGATAGATATAATCACAGAAATCATCAGGGTTTACAACCTTAAAGCCATCGGGCATAATGTCTCTTAGCTCCTCTTCCATATGAGGAGTAATAGAGGAAAATCTCAAAGCGTCCCCTTCAAGGTCAAATAAATCTTCCATGACCTCTTTGAGATTGCCCTTTCCCAAAGGCATAAGATAAGAATGCTCTCCTTCTTCTCCTGCCCTTAAAATGAGAAAGCCTTTATGAAGGGTATATCTTGTATTATATTTATGCTGCCAGATATATATGTTTCCAAAGGAAAAATCGCATATGCCATAAGGGTTTTCAAGGAGATAGGAATTTAAAATATCCCTGTCTGAAAGCGTAATGGGCCTAAAATTACTTAACCCGCTTTCGGTATTTCTATTTTCCTGATTCCTCTCTTTGTCCTTGTAAATTAAGGGAGCTTTGGAGAAATCTAAGTTTTTTAAGACATTCATCGTCATTCGATGCACCTTTCTTATTTTGTTTTCTGAAGGAAGCAGGCGTCGTTCCGCTTACCCTGCGGAAGACCTTGCAAAAGTAATCAGGGTCGGAATAGCCGATCATTGCGGATATTTCGCATATGCCAAAGGTTTCGTATATAAGCAGAAGCCTTGCGTATTCCATCCGTATTTCTTGAAGGATTGAGCAGGGGGTTTTTCCCGTTTCCGCTCTGAACCTTCTTATAAGGTGGCTTTTGCTTACGCCTGAATGTTTTGCTACTTCTTCAAGGTTTTGAATCGTAAAAAAATTATTTTCCATATATTTCATAGCATCACGTACTGCAGGGCTGATTTTGCTTTCTGTACAAGAGGAAGCCTTTTTAATTTCCATAATAAGATAATGGGTATTTGCAGACGCCGTATATATATCTTTTACATTACCCTTTGAAAAATTCTCAAAAAAGCTTATAAATTTTTCCCTAATGCCGTCTACAGGGTTAAATTTATATATTTCAAGCTGGTCGCAAAGTCCGCGGGAATTTTTAATCATAATGGATATAAAGCTTGTGTCTGCAGAAGGCTTAATAGAAATATTTGCATTGGCGTAAATAAAGGAATCCTTCTGGTAGCATCTGCATGTTCCCTTGCTTAAAGCCTGACCTTTTCCTTCCAGCATATAAATAAGGATTGACTCATTACTGGAAGCGGTATTGATGGCATAAGGCTCCGAAATACTGTAAGATGAGACGCATACAGGCACTACCCACGAAAAATCAGGGTTTAGTTCAAAGGATGGATAAAATTTTCCTGAATCTAAATATGCCGTATTCAAGGCAGTCTCTCCTTATATAAAAAATAATAATGAGGAATAATTTAAAAGCAAAAAATAAAGCAGAAACAAAGCTCTGAGAAATAGCGCTGATTTTTTACTTAATGAATCCTGTTTGAAAAAAACATTAAAATACTCTAATTTATAAAACATCAATATTTTTCAGTAAAAATCTATTGAGCTTTATAAAAAAGGTATTTATTATACGTTTAAGTATAACACTTTGGGTAAAAATAATCAATATTTTACAGAAATAATACATGATAAGCATATAAAAAATACTCAATAAGATTTTGATTCTAACAACTTAAACTTTAATCAATTTGATGGGAAAGTATTTTTGCTTCTAAAAAACCTGAGCATAATGCCAAAGGTATTATGCTTTATTGCAGGATTTTCCGGTATCAATTCATTTTCATCAAATTGCAAATATTCCTATAGTATATGACCAAAGTCTTATTTCGATGGCAGGACCAAAGGCTTTCATGTATTTGCCCTGTTTCTACGGGTTAAGGGGATTGCTCTTCAGAACAAAAGATGGTAAAATTAGATTAATAGTGAGGCTTGGTATAAATTTAATATCATTTATACTAGGTATGTCTGAAAGGTCCAAAACCTAGTTTGCTTTGCCATAAAAGAGTGATTTCTTCATTGAAAATACTCGAAATAGCTCTGCTATTTCTGCGTTATGTAGAATAATAAATAAACTAAAGTTTATTTATTCATTCTTGTCGGTTTGACTATTTTCAGATACTGCCGAAGCAAAGATGAAAAATTACACAAGCGTAAGCTTGGAAGGTGCTTTTCAAGTGAGTGCCTTCTGTAAGTTCACAAACAGCTTTTAACTTTGTGAGCTATAAAAGTAAATAAAGAATGTGAATTTATATATATCAGCACAATATTTTAAAATATAAATGAATTCCAAATTAAATAAAACCTTAAAGAGCTTTTAAGTATAGACCGAGTGTTTGCTTAGGCCGGCCTTTATATTTTTAAGTTTGCAAGGGATAGTTTGGATTTCAGGGCGGAGGGGGATCATATGACCTTGGGAAAATTAATCCGAAGGCTTTTAATTTTTCTGATAATAGTAGCTTCTGCTTTGGCAATTTCTTCAAAAATACACGTTATGACCATGCTTTCAAGATACAGAAACGAAGCCTCCCTTTCAGACCATCATGAAGCGGAAGAAAACGAGCATCATTTATACGAAACAGAAGACGGCGTTGAAACGGAGCTTTCCAATAAAAAGGTTTCTGTTATAAATTCTATTGCCGTGCTGGCAGTAATAACTTTTGCCGCCGTCTACTGGGAAATTTCCAGTAACAGCAAGACAAAATCCTAGAGATTATAAATGTCTTTATTAAGCCTACCGTAAATACATACTCAGACAAGCTCATATTTAATGAAACTGCAAAGCCTGATTATCAGGCTTTGTACTGATGAACAGCAAAGAAGGCTTCTATAGTTTTCCTTTAAAATATTTGCATTATCTATTGCCTTTTAAAAAAAACGGTATTATAATTGCTTTTGAAAGAAATGAAACGGGGATATTCCCCTATATGCTACTGTGGCTCAGGGGTAGAGCAGCTCACTCGTAATGAGCAGGTCGTGGGTTCGATTCCCACCAGTAGCTTATGGTTATCAGGCTAAAATAGATGCAAAATTGTATCTGTTTTAGCCTGATTTTATGTTATACTTAAGCTATACTTCAATTTTAAATTGTTTATATTAGAGGAGATTGAATGAAAAAAAAGATATTTTAATCCTGTGAAATCCATTATCATCATCTATTTAGTATGCTTCGTATTTAGAGCGATTGAATACATGGTTATCCGTACAGACCAAAGCATCTTTGGTGAGGCGTTTATACATAAGCTGGCGGGAATCGGCGTACTTATGTTGGCAATACGGCATTTTTTACTTAAGTGGTCGGAAGTGGGGTTCACAGGCAGGTCGGCAGTAAGAAATGCACTCTATGGCTTACTTCTCGCCGCAACTGTGTTCTTGGCTGCCTATGGAACTGAATTATTTCTGCAACTGTCAAGAGGCAGCCGCCCTTCACTACATATCTATGTGACCAGCTATGCGATTGATGGCAATCGAGGGGTGCAAACCGGCCTATTGTTTTTTGCTTTTTGTGTGGTTGGCAACATCATTAATGTGGTAATGGAGGAAGGGGTATTCCGAGGGTTATTTATCAAACTAATAGAAACAAGGTATTCATTTATTAAAGCCGTCCTTTTTTCTTCTGTTCTTTTTGGCATATGGCATATTGCAGCGCCTGTACGCAGCCTGTTGGATGGAGAAATCAATATGGTTGGAGCGATAATGTCTGCTCTTATGCTTATTTTGACAACAGGAATTACCGGAGCAAAATTCTGTTTACTGACCAAAATTACTGGTTCACTTTGGATGCCTATGGCTGATCATTTTTTCAATAACACCATCATAAATCTTTTACATGTCACTACAATTTCTGGAGCAGATGAACTGCAAATAATCCGCATTTCAATTGCCCAGACGCTATCGTTTCTGGTTGTTCTTTTTATTTATATGAAAAGCAAGGCACATCAAAAATCCACATTTCGTGCACATGAAAAAATGTATCAAAGCTTAGGTAGTTAAAATCAGAAATTCTAATTATGAGTATAATATGAAGTTGGAAGCATATCCTGCTCTAATAATCAGGCAAGTTGTAAATGCATCTATTTTGACCGAATGACACAAAAAAGACATAGCTTTGCGCCAAGGAGATGGCATGTCTTTTTTCGCTAAAATATGGTATTCTGTTAAATAGGTTAACAGAATGAAATTCCATACGGGTTGGCTGTAAATACACAAACAGATAAATAGAACTTGCGAGAAGGTGTTAAATGGATATAAAGCAGGCAGCAGATACGGATTTAGCAATTGTTGTAAACATAACACATGAAACAATAAAAGGAATTTATCCCCGTTATTACCCGAAAGGGGCAGTTGATTTTTTCCTTGCGCACCATAGTGCAGAGAATATCAAATGTGATATTCTCTTAGGCAATATTTTTCTCCTTACAGTGGACGGAGCACCGGTGGGGACAGTCACAATAAAAAATAATGAGATTTGCCGCTTGTTTGTACTGCCTGAGCAGCAAGGAAAGGGATATGGGAAGGCATTGCTGGAGTATTCAGAAAAAGAAATTTCCCAAATATCCACGAGAATCTGTTTAGACGCTTCTCTGCCTGCGAAAAAGATTTACTTGCGGTATGGCTATCGGGAGATAGAATCCCATGCTATCCTAACAGAAAACGGTGACTATTTGTGCTATGACGTGATGGAAAAAGCAATGGATTTCACAGGCGGAAAATAAACGATATGGGGACAATTCTAACTTAATGCCGAAAAACTCTTTTCAATATTATTCCAAAAGACATAGCTTTCCGCCAAGTCCACCGTATGATAGGGACAATTTAGGAAACGCAAGCTGAATACGGAAAAGCGAGGGTGGGAACCGATTCATATCGATTCCCATCCTCGCTTTATGCAGAATCCATCAGGCAGACAGGTATAAGAAGCATCGCCGTGCTAAAAACATTCCTGAATTCATGAAACTTCTAATAGCTTTCAGCGGGCTCTTGTGGTATCCTGTGTCACTGATAGGAGGTGACCAAGATGCAAAACCCATTGGACGAGCTGTACGACCGGTACAATCGTTTTGTCCCTGACGCAGAGATTCAGAAGAAAATTGAAGCATGCCACCAGCAGCTCATCCGCAGTTTGGAAAAGCCGGAACGCAAGCTGATCCTGCAAATCATTGACGGCAAAGATATGATTTCAGGGTTCTATGCTAAAGAAAGCTTTGCCTGTGGCTTCTGGCTGGCATGGAGACTGCTCTCACAGCTTCATCATTACCAAAGCGACCGTCCGCCTGAGGAATTCCTCAAGGAGAACGGTCGTTTTATTATGCGGGAGGGAGATGCGGCAGATGAAGCGTAGAACAAGAATCGCAATTGGTGCGGCAGGGATGGCGACGGTTTTTCTTCTGCTGGGTACTGTTCCGCCGCGCCTGCCAGAGGAAACCCCCGCTGCTCCCCACATTCGCCCTGCGTGCGATTTAACACAAGAGATCAGGGAAATACCCCTGCCCGAGCCGCAAATCGACTGTGTGGCGGATTTACCCGCAATCGTTGGGGATATATCCAGCGTATCTGATGCAGGTGCCGGTGCTCCATGTGCCCAAGGCGTACCGAAACCCAAACCCAAATTCGCCGAGGACACAGCAGCCCCCCAAGCGGTAAATCCAACTGCCCCGGCACGGCAGAAACCACAGCCAAAGGAGTCCGCACCTGCCCCCAAAGAGGCCTCTCCTCAAATGGGAGATACCCGCACGGTAGATGGAAAAAAGCAGGTATACTTCCTTGGCTTCGGATGGATAGACGATAACGGCGGTGGCGGGGAGGGCACTATCGTGGATGGAGACGGCGACATAAACAAGATGGTGGGCGATATGTAATCGAAAGGACTGAATATGCCAATGGATGAACTTTTATTACCGGAAAACCGGCTGAGTCCCAGCGAAGCAGACGATCAGCCGATGAATAAAGACTACCTGGAAACAGACCTTCCAGCCAGCATTCAGAAGGCGATTGCCGAATTGCTTCAGGGAGAGAAAGAACAGGTGCTTCATTTGGACTGCCTCAGTGATGAGTTGTACGGAGCAATTAACGCAAACCTTTGGGGTGGCTGCATCACCGAGGAACAGGCGGATTATCTGCGGAATAAATATTTGTAAAGAAAGCCCAACACAGAAAAAGCAAGGGTGGAAGCCGAATCATACCGGCCTCCACCCTTGCCCTATCTACTTGGGTTTAATTACTTTGTCTTTCTCACGCCGTTTTTGTCTACCTCATATCCGTCTACCTTGGTGTTCTTGGCAAGGGAACCGTCGGCGTTGCAGTAATACCACTTGCCGTCAATCTCCAACCACTTGCCGGACACCATGACGCCGTCCTTGGTAAAGTAGTAGCGTTTGTCGCTGATGTCCAGCCAGTCCACGGCAACCTTGTTGCCAGTGTAATACCGCCAGTTGCCGCCGTCCTTCACCCAGCCGGTTTTGAGAGTCCCATCGGTATTGAAGAAATACTTCACGCCGTCGATGGTCTGTGTGCCGGTGAGGGCTTTGCCGTCCTTGTAGTACAGATACTGTCCGGCATCGTTAAGCGCCCATCCCTGTGCCGTATCCGGGTCAATGGTCAGCTTGATGTAGCGGTGGAGCATGGCGCTGACCTCCGCGCGGGTGGCATTGGACTTTGGATTAAACCTGTTATTCGTTTCGCCCATCATAATGCCTGCCTGCTGCATGGCAGTAACCGCCGCCTTATAGATGCTGCCGATGCTGGAAGCATCCGCATAGGTCACAGCTTCACGGGTCACAGGCAGCTTGTAGCCGGTGGCTTTTGCGTAGTTTGCGAAGATGACCGCAACTTCTTCACGGGTAATTGCCCGGTCGGGTGCAAACTGCTGATTGCCGATACCCTGCACAATGCCTTTCTTGTATGCCCACTCGATGTAGGGGCGGAAGGTGCTGCCCGCTTTCACATCGGTAAAGCTATTGGTGGTGTATGCTTTCACATCTACGCCTGTCAATCTGCCGAGGGCCGTTACCAGCATTTCCCTTGTCATGGCAGTATCAGGTGCAAAGGTAGTTTTGGATGTGCCGGAAAGAAGTCCCCTGCCGACCACATAGTCGATGCTTTCCTTGCCCCAATGGGTGGAAATGTCGGTAAACTTGGCGCTTGGAGCTTCGTACCCTACGCCGTACACCGAGAAATGGTTAGTGCCCAGCAGGAGGCTTCTACTGTTTGGATCATAGGCCGAACCGGGGATTCGGGTGGCATTTCCCGCCCCGTCCACATAGACGCCGAACAGATAGCCCACGGCCTCATTTTTGCCCGGTGTGTAGGGGATGGACAGGGTTGCCTTGCCGCTTCCAAGACTGGAAATATTCTGTGTTTTTCCGTGTTTGTCTGTATAGCTGATTGTGATGCTATAGACTGGACGGTTGCCCAAAAGCGCTTTTGCTGCCTTTGAAAGCCCAGTGACTGGAGTGAAGCTGATGCTGATATCCCCGCTACTCTGTTTCTGGATTTCCTTTAGTGCGTTCAGATCAAGACTGAGGGATACCGGTGCGCCACTGATTTCAAGTTCAGTTACCCCAGCACTTACAAGACTGTTCAGGGAATTTCGGGTCAAGGTTGCCGCAAGAGAAGTCGTGCCCTTTGGCATTGTAACATTCAGTGCCACCGATATGCCGTTTGCGGTTTTTCCCTGCGCCTTTGCATCAGCCTGTGCCTTAGCAATGGCGTCGGTCACTGTCTTGTCGGGGATTGATGCGCTGGCCGCACCGTTTTGTCCCGCCGCCGTGATGGGAGCCGTTGCCGTCACTGGCTGATCCGGCTTCTTTTCAGGTGTAGTGATTGTGGGCGTGCCCGGCGTATAGGAATCACCACCACCAGAGCCGCCGCTACCGTTATAGCTCCAGCTTGCCGTAACCGTCAGATCAGCGGTCACGTTATCAAAGGCTTTATCCCACCCGGTGAAGGTATAGCCGCTTCGGGTAGCGGTGGGAGCCGTTGCCGCTCCGCCCTCCGCAATGGTCTGTGACAGCTCGCCCCCTCCTGTGCGGCTGCCACCGTTCAAGTTAAAGGTGACAGTATAGGTCTGCTCTGCAACGGTAAGGGTACCGTTCGTGCGAGTTGTAATGGTGTAATTATCCGTTGCCGTGCCGCCTGTGAGTGTAATGGGATAGCTGCCCACCGTATTGCCGTCAAAGGTCGGGCAAGCCAGGACAGGTTGGGTGCTTAAAGCATCCGCCTTGGTTTCCCCGGGAGCCAGATTGCCTACAGTATAGGTAAGCTCCGGCAGGCTGCCGCCCTTAGTGACCGTCTTATTATCGGTAACAAGGGTGATTTCCCGTTTTGCGATGGTAAAGTTGAATATCTCGCTGCCTGCATAATCGGGGTTACTCTCCGGCACAGAAATGGTCAACTTATATGCGCCTGCGTTTGTGGGCGCGGTGCTGTTTCTGTAGCCTGCGCTATCCGTGGATTCATACAGCCATTCCAGTTGATTCACCGGAACAGAGCCGCCTGTAACGGTCGCTGTGCCACTGGGCGCATAGGATGCGCCGTCATAGGCCTTATTGGCGGTCGTGATGCCGCCAATGATAACGGCTTGTTTTGCCGTAACAGATACCTTGCGGCTGACGGTGGAGCTGTCCGGCAGGGTCAGCCAAGCAGGTGGCGTTATGTAGCTGATGGTGCCTGTAAAGGTCTGCTCGGTGCCTACAGCCGTTCTATCCAGCGCTTCGCCGCCGTTCCAATCGACAGTATAGGCAACGCTTTGGCCTTCTACCATGATGGAACCGCTTGCAGGCAGGATGGCGCTTCCTAATTCAGCGGCTGTAGCGGAGCTGTCGCTGCTTATGACCACCAACGTGTCGCTGAAGGTGGGGGGCACTGCCGTGACCGGCGTAACGGTAACGGTTAGACTCGCAGTCACGCCGTTGGGCTCAATATTGCTGTTGCCTGTGAGCGTACCGACCACCACATATATAGCAGTCTTGGCATTGTAGGCAGAGACAGTCGACCATGTAATTGGCAGCACTGCCGTACCGCCATCGGTGCTGACGTTCACACTTGAAGGCAGACCTGCCGCATCCACAACAGCCTGTGCAGTTGTGGCGGTGCGCATTTCATAGGCGGTTTTGTTTGCGTTGTCCACAGTCGTGGTGATCTCTGACACCTTGGCCTGCTCAATGGTGAAATTGACCGTGACCGGAGCAAGGGAAATCTCGTAGTTTCCACCCGCACTTAAATTGCCGAGGGAAATGGCATAGGTCCCCACGTTTTCCCCTGCTGCACGACTAAGCTTGCCGGTGAAAGCCCCCGGAGCCAAGCCAGCGCCATTTGCAAAGGTCAATATTGGATCAATCTCGCCATATTTTTTGCTCTGACCGGGGTGGGGCATGATGGTGATTGGCTTTTTCCCTATGGTGTAGGTTATGTTTATGGTACCGTAAAAGCTGCCGATGCCGGTGATGGTGAGTGTCACCGTTCCGGCGTTTGTGCCATCGCTTGCGCTCTCGTCTGCTACCGCAACAGTATAATCGGTGTCCTTAACCAGTGTTTCGCCGTCAAAGATCAAGGCTGGGATTTGCTCACTGCCGTTGTAAGTGAGGCCGTCTGTTGCTCCCACCGTGGCATACTGGATATCCCGCGCTGTCAGATACAGCCCGCCATCGCCGCTTTGTCCCGCAAGACCTGTGAGCGTGGGCAGCTTGCCGTCGGCAAATGTCCAAACGCCGCTGTCCCAAGCAGCAGTATCCCAATTACCTGCTGTCGTCCAGAATCTGCCGCCAAACAAGGTCTGTGAGGTCACATCCGCGCCGTCCTTTGCACTTAGACCCTTATTTGCCCATGTGCCAGGAATACGGCTGAACGCATAGTTGTTCAAGAGAGAGCCGGAGGTGTTTCTGCCCACCACGCGCCCGAAATCGGATGCGCTTGCGTTGTTGATGGAAGGGTTCAATGCCGCACAATTTTGCACGCTGCCACTGGTAACGCTTCCCGCAACGCCGCCGACATAGCGAACGCCTTTGATATTGCCGGTGCTGTAGCAATTTTGCACACTGCTGCTGCTAACGTCCCCCGCAACGCCGCCAACATAGCGTACTCCGGAAACACTGCTGTCACTGTAGCATCGTTGCACCGTAGTGGCTGCGTATTCAAGATACCCTATTATGCCGCCAACATAGTCTTTGCCAGTCACACTACCGGTACTGTAGCAGTTTTGTACTGTGCCGCTTGAAGCACGGCCCACCGTTCCGCCGACATTCTCATCACCGGATACGTTGCCAATAACGGCGCAGTTTCCTACTGCCGCATCCCAAGCAAATCCGGCTATGCCGCCGACACTGTTTTGTCCGTTGACGCTTGCGTCGATGATTCTGATATTCTGCACCTTGCTACCGATGTAGAGATAGCCGAATAAACCGATGTAATCAGCCGTCGACCGGGTGATAGTCAGCCCGGTAATGGTTTTGTTGTTGCCATTAAAGTTTCCCTTGAATTGTTTTGCAGAGGTGCCAATGGGCATCCAGCCCTCCCCACTTGCATAGCTGGAAAGGTCAAGGTCCTTTTCCAGCCTGTAATACCTTCCTGGATCCGCATAAGGTGAGGTTCCCGCATTCACCAGTTCGGCCAGTTTGGCAAGGTCTGCGGCGGTTTTGATGAGATAGGGGCTGGCGCTTGTGCCCGCACCCTCAAAGACGCTCGCGCCCACCGGAAGCAAGTGCTCCGGCATGTAAGCATGCTGTCCGCCCATATTTTTAAGAAGCGGCAGTTTTCCGGATTCAATATGCCAAATATCGGTATCCCAGTCTGCCGTAAAGCCCGCAGCTTGCGTCCAGAAGTCCGCTGTGTAGATTTGGGCGGCGGTTTTGGATAACCCGTCTACGCCATTTGCATTGCTGGTAATGGATTGCGGGGCAGTATTTTTTAAAACTTCCACACCATCAAAAGCCAAATTGCCACTTAGAATCCCTTGCTCCTCATATAGTGTTAACACACGCTCGACATAGCCTCGGCCACTGACTGAGGGGTTAAGTGCAGCACAATTTTCTACCGTGGCACCACCTTTGACTTGACCCGCTACACCGCCGGCTTTGTAGCTGTCAGAGACGCTGCCGGTGCCGTAGCAGTTTCGTAATAATGCTGAATCGCCATCCATGCTACCCACCACGCCGCCGGTTATTTCAGCCCCGGAAACATTGCCAGTGCTGTAGCAGTTTTCTACGATGGCTCCGGCTACTTCGCCCACCACCCCACCGGCAGAACCGCTGTGATATCCTGTACTGCCCGTTCGCATAACATTGCCGGTGCTGTAGCAGTTTTGCAGCATGCTGCCTCTGCAAAGCAAACCCACCACACCGCCTCGATCTTGACTCAGACTCTCTCCTGTGCTGTTGACATCGCAGGTGCTATAGCAGTATTTCACCATGTTGTTATCGCACGCAGCACCGACTATACCACCGACAGAGCCATTGGCTGTGCTATTGATATTACCCGTGCTGTAGCAGTTTTCCAATGTGGCAGATTCGATAGCGCCTGCCACGCCGCCGACATAGCGTCTACCATTGATGCTGACGCCTGCAACGCCGAGGTCTTTTACCACTCCACCTACAATTTTACCGAATAGTCCTTGATAATCGCCGCCGACAGCGTTGATGGTTAAGTTGGCGATCGTATTCCCATTACCGTCAAATGTGCCATTAAATGACCTGCTGTATGCGTTGCCAATGGGCATCCAGCCCTCCCCGCTTACATAGCCGGAAAGGTCGAGATCGTTCATCAGTCTGTAGTGTGCGGCATTATAGCTCGCGTTCCCCTCGTTTACCAGCTCCGCCAGCTTGGCAAGCTGGGCGGGAGTGGTAATCTGATAAGGCGTTTCGCTGGTGCCTTCTCCAAAGAAATTCGGGTCGCTGCCGTCCACGATATACTCCGGCATATCAATCGCCGTGCCGAAGCCGGGCAGCTTACCCTCCGACAGCGTCCATATCGAGGAATCCCAATCACTCAGTGCGCCGGTCGTCCACAAGGTTTGAATGGCTGATGCGTCCACGTTCATGCCGTTTATGCTGTCCGTGTCGGTACTACTTACCATGACTCCATTGACTGTCATGCCGCTATAGGCCATATTGCCCGAGAGGCGGTTGCGGGTGTCGATGCCCGCCGCGCGCCCCACGCCCACATTGTAGCCCACTGCGCTGATCGAAGAATTCAGAGCGGCACAGCTTTTCACTGTGCCGGAAACAGTGCCCGCCACGCCGCCCACATAAGCGCTTGTGCCGGTGCCGGTAATGCTGCCGGTACTGTAGCAATTTTGCACTGTGCCGTAAACCCATCCTGCTACGCCGCCGGCACAAATTTTATTACCTGTATCTGTGCCGGATGCAGTAATGCTGCCCGTGTTGAAGCAGTTTTGTATTATGCCGGTATTAGTGACCCATCCCGCTACGCCGCCTGTAGATATGCCGACACCTGTACCCGTGACGTTGCCGGTGCTGTAGCAGTTTTGCACCGTGCCGGAAACCCATCCCGCCACACCACCTACAGAGCCGCTTGTACCGGAGCCCGTGCCGGTGACGCTGCCGGTATTATAGCAGTTTTCCAACGTGCCTCCGTCAACCTCTCCCGCCGCACCGCCAACATAACTGCTGCCGGTAACGTTGCCGGTGCTGTAGCAATCTTGCACTGTTCCGCGAACCCATCCTGCCACGCTGCCGACATTAATTCGGCCGGTGATATTTACATTTATCACGCCCAGGCTTTTCACTGCTCCCTCGTTTCCAACATAGCCGAACAAGCCCTGATAATCAACGTTTCGGTTAATGTACAAGCCAAGGATGCTTTTATCGTTACCGTCAAAGCTACCGGTAAAAGGAAATTCGCTTGTGCCAATGGGCATCCAGCCCTCTCCGCTAGAGTATGCCGAAAGGTTGAGGTCGTTCATCAGTTTAAGGCTGACCTTTGCTCCCGCATCGTTGAATAAAAACAACTCCAGTCCGTTTTCCCGCGCATTCACCAGCGTGGCAATCTCGGCAAGCTGTGCCGCCGTAGTGATTTCCAGCGGGCTGTCTGTTGTGCCGCCGCCCGTCATGCGCAGCATTCGGCCGGCTGATTGCGGGATGTAGACCGTTATGCGGGGAAGCTCTACGCCATCCGCAAGGGCATATCCCTCACCCAAAACAACGGTGAACACATAGAGTCCCCGCTGAGGATATTCCGCATCATAATCATGGTCGGCCTCCCAAGTCACCGGGATTTGAGCCGCTTCGCTACCAACCGTACCGCTTACGGTTTCCGGGAATGTCGGTGCGATGGTGTTCTGCCAGCGAATATCGTCGGGCAGTTCGTCAAAGGCCGTCACCATGCCGCCGGTGATAACCGCTGCGCCTACCGTTACAGTAATTTGGGGCTCTTTTGCGCCAGCCGCAAGAGTGAAACCCTCCGGCAGCTCAGGCGTGAAGTGATATGTACCCGCTACTTCACCGTCGTATTCCGGCGATGAAGTCCATGTGACAGGCAGGGGGACGCTAATTTCATCTATGCTGTCCACAGTTTTCTCTACAGGCTCGGCCTTGGTATCGCTCTTTGTTTCTTGTGCATCGGAGGGAGAGGCGATTTCGGCCTCTGCTCCAGCTTCGGTATCAACCTTTTCATCCATGCCAATCGCTGATCCGCTTACCGTATCAGCGCTGTCCAGCTTGGCATCAGTTTCTCCGGAGTCCAACACCGGTTCTTCGTCTAAAACTGCAAGCCGGATAGTCGCCGTTAGGGTATCCGGCAGCTCCAAATCCGCTTTGGATGTGCCGAGCGGCACGCTCCGCACCGTAATGTCCGACCCCAGCGCCTCAAAGGCGGTGATCTCACCGCTTGCGCCAATGGGCATGCCTGCTGCCGCCGCTGAAACAGGCATCATGCCCACAACCATGATGACGGACAACGCCACAGCTGTGAGCCTTTGAATTGGTTTCCTTTTACTCATACCGTTTCCTCCACTTCGCATCCTAAAATTCCTATTGAATCTTCAAATGATCCCATACACTTTTGTCAGGCAAAATCCGAAAAATTGTGACCGTTTTAGATAGACCGCTTGAATTAAAGGCTGTCAGGTGCTATACTAAAATTGAAATGACCCAACTTAGTGAACTAGGTTACTTACTTTGCTTATTATACTTTACTTTTTGAAAAAATTCAATAGAGGAGCGGCAACATGAGAGAGAAAAAGCCAGATAAACGAAAGGTGCAGGGAGCGGAAACCAAAAAGAAGCTGTATGAGATTGCCGAAAGGTTATTTACAGAACGCAATTTCTCCGATGTGAACGTAGAGGACATCACCGATGAAGCGGGTATCACCAAGGGCGCCTTTTATGTACACTTCGAGTCCAAGGATGCGTTGATCGCCATTTTGATTGCAGACCATGCCGCGAAGGCTGATGCGGATTACAAAACCTTTGTGGAAGCACTGCCCAATGATATGCCCGCCTCAGAGGTACTCCTTGCACTGACCCAAAAGATAGCCGATGAGCTTATGGATACCATCGGCTGCGAAAATATGAAAAAGATCTATCAGATGCTGCTGGCCGGAACCGTGGATACCGAAGCGGTGAAAGGTTACAGCCGAGAGCTTTATACGCTGTTTCATGGCGTATTAGAAAAGGGCATCCGGCGCGGGGAGCTTACATCTTCATTGCCGTTGGAGGAGCTTTCTCGACATTTTGTAATGGCAATCCGTGGCGTCAGCTATGAATGGTGTGTCCGCTATCCCGACTTTGATTTGAAAGAACAAGCGATAGAGCATATCCGGCTGCTGATAGAGGGAATTCAGATCAAATAAGCGTGGTCTGTATACCGACCAGCGCCTTGTTATCCTTGTGGTACTTAATCGGTCAGTGCCGTTCAGTGTCCAGTCTTGGCCTGTGGAGCGAAAAGCATCTAAATCCATTGATATTTTCCAAATCCAGCAAAGTGCCGTCCGCAAAAAAGCGGGCGGCACTTTGCATTTTGTTTTTGTAGACCCCTTTATGAAACCGGATTAGTAGTAAGGGGGGTATGGGTTTCAAAAATAATTCCGTCCAACCACCCTCCGGAGCGGGATAAATAGTAGAGGGTAAAATTTTTCCGCTCAGCTGCGTTGTGAAATCGGATTAGTAGTAAGGGAGTCTTATGAATTTTAAAAAAATAATTCCGTGCAGCAGCCCTTTTGAACGGGATAAATAGTAGAGGGATAAAAATATTTCAAGAATTAATGGCTCACCCCCTCTCCTGAACCGGAAATATAGTAGAGGGACTTTTCAAAATCAAGACAAGGAGGAGGAACAACATGACGGAACGTTTTCACACTATCGACGGAGAAATCCTGATGAACCAGCCGCTGTCACCCATCCGCTTTGTGGTGGAGGGACTGCTGTCCCACGGTCTGCATCTGCTTGCCGGTGCGCCGAAGTCCGGCAAGAGCTGGCTGGCGCTGTGGCTGTCGGTCACGGTTGCCAAGGGGGAGGAGGTCTGGGGCAATCGTGTACAGCAGGGAACGACGCTGTATCTCTGTTTTGAGGACAGCCGCCTGCGCATTCAAAACCGCCTCTTCGACATCACCGAGGACGCGCCGCCCAACGTACATTTCTGCGAGGAGAGCGTTCGACTGGGCGAGGGACTGGAGGAGCGCATCGGGCAGTTTATCCTTGAGCATCCCGACACGGTGCTCATCATCATCGATACCCTGCAGATGATCCGAAGGCCTGCTATGGACAACTCCTACGCAAATGATTATGCAGACCTGACCGCCCTCAAAAGGCTGGCGGATCAAAACAGGATCGCGATTCTGCTGATCCACCATCTCAGAAAGCAAAAAGACGACGATCCCTTCAACCGCATCTCAGGAACCACAGGCCTATCGGGTGCGGTAGATACCAGCTTCACCCTGGTGGAGGAACGCCGGGGCAGCGGCCGGGCGACCCTGTCCTGCATCGGGCGTGATATTGAATACCGGGAGCTTGGGCTCCGCCGCAATGAAAGCAATGTCTGGGAGCTGGTTTCCGACAGCCGGGAGCATCCGGAGCTGCTTCTCCCGGACATCGTTTTTCTTGTTTCTGACTTTATGAAGGACAAGTCCGAATACCACGGAACGCCAGCCGAGCTCTCGGAGCTTATCAGCAGAGAAGAAAACAGGATCAGTGACCGCATGGTTTCCCGGCTGCTCCTGCAGAACACGGAGGAGCTTGCCGGTCATGGCATCCGGGCTGTCACACGAAGGAGCAGCGGCAGGCGCATCATCGATCTGTATGCCGACAGCCGCAGTGACGATGGTGACGATAGTGCCGATAAAAATGACACCGCCCCGGTGTAGAAAATATCGACCCTGTTGACCCTATCGTCACTCAGAAGGGACGTGCGCCCCTGTTGCCGCCTGTACGCCCCTGTGTGCCGTTTTGTGGGGTGGGGGGCATCCATACCCCATACCCGCCTGCAAAGAGCCGTGTCAAGGCTTTGTTGGGGAATGTGTGAAACGAGCCGGATGCGGTAAAGCGACAGGAAAACGCCCCGCCTGTTTGCCGGTTCTCACAGTAATGACAGTGACGTTCATGCAAGTGCCGACCCCGGTGTAGAAATTATCGACCCTGTTGACCCTATCGTCACTTGGGCAGGGTTCCCGCCCCAAACCGAGCCGATTCCCACGGTCGAAAAGAGAGCAGGAGAAAGGAAGGTGGACGCAAGCGTCCTCCCTCCAGCCACAAACGCCCGCAGTGCGGGCGTTTTCAGGGCATCTCCGTAGGTGGCCGGTTTCACGGTTTGGCACGGTCAAGGTGGTCGCTTTCCCATGAAACCCGCATAAAATAAGGCTTTGTGACGTTCACCTTAGAGGTGGACGACCTCAAATAACAAAATTCCCCTTGCCGCCCCTTCTCCGGCGGCAGTACATACCCTGCATTCGCAGGGGAAAATTTCAAAAGGAGAAATGCAGTATGAAAGAAACAACAAACTACGGCAGCTATGCCGCAAGCAATCCCCACATACTATCCCCCTTCGGCTATCCTGTTCTCACCTTCGACGACACGCTGGCCGTTATCTCGGAGGAGGGATTCTTCCGGGAAAGAGAGATGATTCTGGAGGGAAAGCCCTTCAAAGTCCGTTCCTTTTTCCGGCCTGTTTCTTCTGAAACCGCCACTGATAAACTGCTCCGCCTCATCGATGCGGAGCAAACCCGGTAATCTTTTCTTTGGCATAGACTTGTGCGAACCGTTGCGGTATGATGTGTAATACCGTATTCGGTTTGCCGGAAAGGAGCTTACAGATGAAACAGGCAAACGAAAAATATACGATTTTATACGCAAGACTCAGTCAGGACGACGGCAGTCAGGGGGACTCCAACAGCATCCAGAACCAGCGAATGATGCTGGAGAAGTACGCAAAGGACAATGGGTTTGAGAATGTGAGGTTCCTGTACGACGATGGTGCGACCGGCACGAATTTCAACCGGCCCGCTTTTCAAGAGGCACTGGAGCTCATCGAAAACGGCGAGGTTGCAACCTTTATCGTCAAGGATATGAGCCGGTTGGGTCGGGGGTATTTAGAGGTTGGTAGGCTGACAGAAATCGTGTTCCCAAGCTACGGCGTGCGGTTTATCGCCATGAATGACGGCGTGGACAGCCTCTACGGCGACAACGAATTCACCCCGTTCAAAAACATCATCAACGAATGGTATGCGAAAGACTGCAGCAAAAAGGGAAAAGCCGCCGCTAAAATCAAAGCGGAAAGCGGAGCGAGGGTTGGCTCAAGACCGCCCTTCGGGTATCAGAAAGACCCTGCCAATCCCAAGCGGAAAATCATCCCCGATGAGGAAACGGCACCCATTGTCAAATACATTTTCGCTCTGTGCATGGGCGGCAAAGGCCCTACTCAGATTGCGGTGCAGCTTCGGGAGGAACAGATTCCCATCCCCGCCTATTACTATCACAAGAAAAACGGAGTCAAGATTGTCGGCTTCGATCCTGTCCAACCGTACTACTGGTCATCCACAACCGTAGGAAAGATATTGGAGGATGAGGTTTACCTCGGACACACCATCAACCTCAAGTACACCACACTGTCCTACAAAAACAAAAAGCGTATCAAGCGTCCCGAGTCGGAACGGGTAAGGCTTGAAAGCACTCATGAACCGCTGATAGACCAGACCACTTGGGATATTGTGCAGGACATCCGCAGGCACAAGCGCCGTCCAGCCAAGATGGCAGAACAGAATATGTTCTCCGGACTAATTTACTGCAAGGACTGCGGAAAGGCGATGGTGCTCAGCCGGGCGCATACCATGGACGCGGTCAAAAACAACTTCCAATGCGCTACCTACAGGAAAAGAGGCAAGGAAACCTGTTCCGGACATTACATCCGAGAATCCCAGCTCGCCGCCATCCTTCTGGACGATCTCCGCAGGGTGACCCACTTCGCAAGGCAGAACGAACTGCTCTTCGCCAAGCACATAACCCAAAAGAACGGCGCTGAAATCCGACGTGAGATTGCCCGTGTCGAGCGTGAACTGGAATCGCTCAAACGGAGGGACACGGAACTGAGCGCATTATTCAAAAGGCTGTATGAAGACAATGTTCTTGGCAAAATCCCGAATGAGGTATTCCGAAGGCTCAGTGACGACTACCTTGCCGAGCAAAAAGAAATCCAGACCGCCATCCCAAAAAGAGAGAGTGATCTGGAAAAGCTGAGGGAATTGGTGGCCAATGTCGGCGCCTTCATTGAAAAGGCAAGGAAATACACGGAGATCAATGAACTCACCGCGGAAATCCTGAACCTCTTTATTGAGCGGGTGGAGGTCGGGGAACGTGAGGAAAAATGGTCACACACCGCCCCGCAGGAAATCAACATTTACTATCGGGACATCGGTTTGATGGACACTGTTACTGAAAAGTCCGAGGAGCTCGAAGCGCCGAGTGACCCGTCAGAAGTCGCATAACACGGTAGTCGGCAGGCAGCGAAATCTCACTGCCTGCCGATATATACCGCCCTACTTCACCACGGTTTAGAAAATGTCCCTATCATACCGTGGGGAAGGGAAAGTTATGTCTTTTTTATATTACAGATGTGATATAATCAATTTAACAGCCTTTGATAAGCAGTATGGCTAAGGTGCGAAGCGCCGCGAATTTATATAAAATAAGGGAGGTGTTTTGGTGAAAATAGGAATGGGGTTATATGTTAAAAATAGTGTGGAAGCTGTTGAACTTTATAAAGAAGTGTTTGGCCTGGAATTGGGATATCATGTAAAGAATCCTGACGGAACATACTTTCATTCAGAGCTTTATAAAGATGGTCAAGAATTCTTATCTGTAGTGGAATCATCAAATAATTACATGGAAGAAAATATAGCACAGTTGGGTGTGAGCTTTGATAGTGAGGCTGCGGTAGAAAAGGCATACGCCTTGTTAAGCGAAGGTGGAACGATTAAGACACCGTTAGGGCCATTGCCATGGAGTCCATGCGCTGCTGATGTTATAGACAGATTTGGTGTGTGGTGGTATATAACCGCACCGCAGCACTATCCGCCTGATGATTACGATCCAAATGTGCCTTGGGATTCCAGTATGTATAAGAAACCGTAATACATAGTATAAGCAAGTAGGGAAAGCCAACAAAATCCTATTTGTCGCTTAGGCTATTGGCAATATCCTGTTATCCCGAAAAATCTTTTTTCCACCATTACTACAAGCTATAAGCTGCATTTTTGTTGGCAATACTCCAATGAAGCTGCAGCTTTTTTCATATTTAAAATAGTAATTGAAGTTTGCAGTACCCAAGCGGGTGCCGCATTTTTTGCGTTAAGAGGCTTTGAAAGACCTGTCTGCCAATTTTAAAAATGACTGCTTGACCGGTTCTTTGGTGACTCATATAATATTCCAAAGGGGGTGCCGGAATGAGATTGGTTTTAATTAATAGCAATATAAAAAATAACGAGAATTCCATCTCTGTTTTTGATAGATAAATTTCTAGCAGCGGGTAACTGTATACTGTTAATGGTATATAGTGTTAGAAATTATTTATCCAATAGAGAAAGGATGCTATCAAATAAATCACAATGTAGTTACGAGATTATCCTCATCAGGAAGAATCAGCAAAGCCGTGGGGAATTATACCCATATAACAAAAATAAAGCCCAATTCAACGTTTTATACGTTCTCAGGGCAAATTGGAGCAGATTTAGATGGAAATATTCCTGAAGCGTTTAATCAACAAGTAAAGAATACATTTATAAATATATCAAATCTACTTAAGAGTGTAGATTTGGAGCCGGACAATGTTATAAAAGTAAATATATGGTCAAAAGAAGAAATGAATTGGGATTATTTCGATAAGATATATAATGATTTTTTTGGGGAAATCCCTCCTTCTATGACAATTGCTTATGTAAATGCTTTGGGTTTGGAAGAAATAAAAATAGAAATAGAAATATGGGCGGCGGGACAATGATGAAGTGTATCTGTAAAGCTTTATAAAAAATATGAAATCGAACCATACCCGTCAATGAAAACCAAGAGAAATGATATTGGAGTGTGGTTTTGGCAGGGAGTAAAACAGTCCTGCAAATGGCCAGAGACGTTTTTATTGGGAATCAAAATTCAATCTTTCGATAGCTGCCGCAAACCTGTTTGCTTAATCACTGCATCTATTTTATACGAATGACACCAAAAAGACATATTTTTCTGCCAGGAAAGTTATGTCTTTTTTTATTCAATAAAATATGCTACTATGAATTCAAAAGTGAGTGCATCATGATAGATATAGTAAATTTCACTGAAGGATGTAATAAAAATCTATTTTTCATAAATGGCTTAAACATATAAGAGCCCTATGTTTAAGCCATTCATAGCCAACAAAGATTAAAATATCTTTGTTGGCTATAAGGGGGCGTTCGCCTGAAAACACTTTAACAGTTTCCCTGTAAGTGTTTCCAGGTTCACTAAGCATAAAATATACGGTTTTTATTACTGTTTCATTTGAAATTTACTATAAACAGGAATTTGCCGGGGTATTCTTTTGATAAAGCGTCTGCTATGGGAGCTGATTATGAAAGTATTGGTAAGTGCATGTGCCATAGGCTGCAACTGTAAATATAATGGAAAAAACAATCGTAATGAATTTGTGATTGAATACTTAAGAGGCAAGGAGATAATAAGTATTTGCCCAGAAATGCTAGCTAATATGCCAACTCCCCGTCCGTGTGCTGAGATTGTTAATGGAGTGGTAATGGACGCTAATGGAAATAATGTTGATTCTGATTATAGAAATGCAGTAGCAATTGTATTGGAAAAAGTTAAAGGCGAAAGAATTGATTTGGCTATTTTGCAATCAAGAAGTCCTACCTGCGGAGTTAATAAAATATATGATGGAACATTTACCGGAAAACTAATACCTGGTCAGGGGCTTTTTGCAAAGGCCTTGCTTGATAAGGGGTATACTGTAAAAGATACGGAAGATTTTAAGCTTATAAATTCCGATTTGCCGCTTATAATATGAACAATCTGGCATAAAATCTTTTTTAACTGTCACTTCCCGAAAGACATAATTTTCACTAAGGGAAAGTTATGTCTTTCTTTATAGCTAAAGCATGTTACTATCGATTCATAGTGTAGCGCACATAGAAACAGGGATTCGGAGGTGAATTGACATGGATTTGAGAAGGGCTGACAGTAGTGATTTGCCGAAACTCAAAGCGATGTATAGAAAGATAATTGATAATATGAACAGAAACGGCATATCAATTTGGGACGAAATCTACCCCTGCGAATTTTTTAGCGGTGATATTGAAAATAACCGCCTTTATTTATTGGCGGAGGAACACGATATTATCGTTGCAGCGTTTGCATTATGTGAGTCCCATGCTGGAGAAAATTATATGAAATGGGAAAATGCCCATGAAAAGGCATTATATCTTGACCGCTTTGGCGTTAACGTTGATTATGCGAGACGCGGCATCGGCAGTACAATGCTTCGGCATGCGATTGCACTTGCTAGGCAGAAGAATGCTAAATATTTAAGGCTTTTTGTTGTGGATATCAATAAACCGGCTATAAATGCATATCTCAAAAATGGCTTTAGGAAGGCAGAGGGAATCTATGAAGAAAGAATCGATGATGACCTTATATTGCGTGAATATGGATTTGAAATAGAAATATTAAGGTAATACAAACGCCGGTTTATCAATCCGCCGATACCTTTCTATCCTGAAAAATCATTTTTTCGTTATTACTTCAAGAAAGAACAGTCTTAAGACTGTTCTTTCTTTTGGCGGCGCGCGAATCATCATAACCATTCCTCTATTTATTTTGCTTTGCTATAATCTATGTGGCATTGCATGTACAATATACTATCCTACATACAAATTACTGAATAATTAATTATGACAGAGAATTCGTCAAATTTTTTGGGCAGCTTATGGTAATCTTAATATGCAGTTCAATATCGTAGCGCACAGATGAAATATAACGAAGCTGACGTATTACGGGCTCTGCATATGCCGTTTCTTTTTTTAGAGCGTGGGTTGAAATAGTAAATTGTATGTAGGAAATGAAGTTCTTATATTATTTTATAAGAATCATGCAAATCTGCGAAAGAGAATGTGTATAAGGCATCTCTTCCGCAGATTTGTATGTTACGGACGATTCCATATAGAGCTTTATCTCTTGTGTTTTGCAGCGGCTTGATACCAGTCATGTCAAGGAATCTTTTATCTGTAATCATTTCAAGCTAAAAGCTGTATTTTTATTGACGTTAAATCAATGGAAATGCAGCTTTTTTATATTAAAATAATTTGTATGCTGAAAAACTTTTGCCAAATTTAACTACGGCGTTCTCAGCTGCCAGATAAAGCTTCTTTTAATTCTGCCATAAGCCTATATTTATTCCCATTAATTTAGTGATAATTCAGTATGAAAGGCTTCTGCATAAGCAAGGTTTTCTGCTTATACAGAAGTAATTGATTATGAGATAAATATCTGTTACAATATCTCCCACAATAAAAATCTTTGAGAACTTTAAAGGGGCTGCCTATTATGAAAATCAGTCGGTATAAAACACTTCAATTTAAGTTAAGTCTATTGCTTGCGTTTTTTGCAATTATTCCCCTCGTCGGTTTTTCGTTTTTGTTCCTTAGTAATTTGCAAAGCACATTGCTGTCAGAGCAAAAGACCGCAGTCAATAAACAGCTTTCTTTGGTTAACGATAATGTTGATGCCGTCTTTGATGACATGCTCAACAATGTGTGGTACTTTGCGGAAGGCGTCCTCCTTAAGACAGCAGATGCATCTATTACAGCTTATTTTGAGACAGCAGCTTCTGTAAGTATGACCCCTAAGGAAAACGGACCTGTAGAGCAAGCTATTTTCCAAAGCTTTGAAGAATTCGGAAAAACCCATTCGAATTATCAATATATTTATATGGGTACGGAAAACGGCGGCTACATACAATATCCTGAATCCACCATTGATGCAGGCTTTGACCCCCGTATTCGTCCCTGGTATTCTCCTGCAAAGGGACAGCCGGATAGGCCTGTTCTGGGGGAACCCTATTATTTTGCCGGAGATGACATTGTCATTATCGGTGCATCACAAGCAGTTAAAGGCTCTGAAGGGGAAATACTTGGCGTTGTTGCAATGGATATGAGCCTTTCCTCTCTTACGAAGCTTTTCGAGAAAGCCACAGAAGGTTCTAAAGGCTACTATATGCTGGCAACGGCCGACGGAACCATTTTGGCAGACCCCAGCAATGCAGAAAATAACTTTAAGAACCTTTCAGAAGTCTATGGCGATGTGTTTTCCAAAGCCGTTATGGAAAATGCAGACTTTCAGCAAATTGACATCGGCGGCGAGCCTTATTTCATAAAGAGCATATTCTCAGATAAAACCCATTGGAGTTATATTTCCGTGGTATCTGAGGCGGAGCTTTTCAGAAGTGTAAACGCACTTGAAAAAATTATCTATATTTTTCTGGGCATCATTTTAATTGTTGTGATTGCAGCAGGATTTTCCATAAGTAACAGTATCGCAAGGCCCATTAAGGCTGTGACTCGTTCAGCCTATGAAGTTTCGGAAGGCAATTTTGACGTAGATGTGCAAATAAAGGCCGACGGCGAAGTAGGCCTTTTGGTAGATGCCTTTAAAAAAATCGGCGTAACGCTTCAGGAATATAAAAAGTACATTGAAGAAATTGCCTCTATTCTCAATCACGTTGCTGAAGGCAATATGGTGTTTGAGCTGAAATCAGCGTATATCGGCGAGTTCAGTACGATTAAAATGGCTCTTTTGAATATTTCACAAAAGTTAACGGAAACCCTGGTACAGATTAAGGTTTCATCGGACCAAATTGCCGCCGGCTCCAATCAAGTAGCCGCCGGTGCCCAGGCTCTGAGCCAGGGCGCTACGGAGCAAGCTGCATCCATTCAGGAACTTTCTGCAACCATCAGCGAAATTTCCAACCAGGTTGGTTCCAATGCGGAAATGGCGCAGGAAGCCAATGATCTTTCAAAAAATGCTGTCGCAGACGTATCCGAAGGAAGCAAGAAAATGCGTGCCGTAATAGATGCAATGGAAGAAATTAACGGTAAGACCAACGAAATCAGCGGCATTTTGAAGATGATTGATGAAATTGCATTCCAAACCAATATTCTTGCCCTTAATGCGGCGGTAGAAGCCGCCCGGGCCGGAGACGCCGGCAAGGGATTTGCCGTAGTTGCAGACGAGGTCCGCAGTTTGGCCCAAAAGACGGCAGAGGCAACCCAAAACACGGCCGCCCTCATTGAAGGCTCTATACAGTCTACCAAGCACGGAACAGACGCAGTCGGAGAAGCCACCCGTGCCCTGGCAAAAATTGTAGCAAACGTAGAGAACGTTGCCAATTTTCTGGGAAATATTAACAGTTCCTCTATGCAGCAGTTTGAAGCCATTCATCAGCTTGTTTTAGGTGTCGATCAGATTTCTGCCGTGGTTCAAAATAATGCTGCAACAGCGGAAGAGTCTGCCGCCTCCAGCGAAGAGCTTTCCAGTCAGGCCCATTTGCTTGATAATCTTGTAGGACAGTTCCATTTTGAAAAGGAGCCTGTAAACAGCCTGAAACACAATAAGGAGGCCTCTTCCAAGTATTTTGATATTTCATAAGTAATATTTTAAAAATAGGTGAAACGAATAAAAATTCCTCCACAGCCGATAAGGTTGAAGGGGGGATTTTTAGGCCCTAGGCTTGAGAGGGATATGGTAAATTTAAAGTTAAACTGCAACAAAACCATACATTCATGAAAGGGTTTTCTTATGGTTATTAAACTTGTTTTTTTGTTTGGTAACTATAAGCCTTAAGGGAATAGGTTTTTGCTTCTTCTTTATAATAAGTTTACTGTATAAGTAGTTTTTCATCTTTGCTTAGTATAAAATATAACTATAGATACGTATTTATAATGGGAGCGAGATATATGGAAGGCGTAGAAAGACATGAGGTTCGGCTTTTGCCCCATAATGAGGATTGGATAAAGGAATTTCAATTGTTAAAGCCGGTACTTATAAAAATCCTTGGAGATAATGTACTGGATATTCAGCATGTGGGAAGCACCTCCATAAAAGGCATCAATGCCAAGCCTATTTTAGATGTGGCTGTGAAGGTTTTTTCATTTGCCAAACTAAATATTGAAGGTATGCAGCAGCAGGGCTATGATTATTGCGGAGAAAGCGGCGTCTTGGGGCGGGCGCTTTTTATCTTGAGAAGAGACGGGCATATTTCTTTGCAGCATGTTCACTGTTATGAAGAAGGGAATACAGATTTTGAAAATCAGGTATGCTTTCGGGATTATCTAAACAAAAACCCCAATATTGCGAAGCAGTATGATGATTTAAAGCGTGACCTTGCCATGAAATATCCTAAAGATAGACTTAAATATACCGAAGGAAAAGAGCAGTTCATACAATCGATTCTCAAATTAGCAAATTAAGCAATAAAGATTTTAAGAAAAGGCCCTGAGAGGGCCTTTTTAATCAGAAAATTTATAATGCTAAGCTTTACTTATCCTTTCCAAAAGGGCTTTATATTCTTTTTAAAACAGCAGGAAATGTCATGTAATTAAAAATTTTTCTTGCTAAACTAAAGAAAAGAATAGAAGGAGGATGATATAGTGTTTAAAATACAAACTCGTACTGTAGAACTTGAAGGAACAAATTATGAAATAGGTTATCAATTAGGAAAACTCATTACTGAAATCCCCCCTTTAAAAGCCCTTCATACTGCCGGAATAGAAGGCTTTGGAGAAAGCCAGATAAAAGAAGCAAAAACATTATTTGACCACTTTTGCCCGGGGCTTACAGAGGAGCTTCAGGGCTTTGCCGATGGATTAGGGGTTAGGGTACAGCAGGTATTTTTCTACGGAATGACTTACCTCATTCCCCGGTGCAGTCATATTGCATTGATGCCTGGTATTACTTCAGAAGGGAAGCCTTTGCTTGCCCGTAATTATGAGTTTTCTCATGAGGCAGAGGACTTCTGCCTGATAAAAACAGCTATTAAAGGAAAATATACCCATATTGGCACAAGTGTTCTTAATTTTGGCAGGGACGACGGTTTTAATGAACATGGCCTTGCAGTAACCATGAGTTCCTGCGGATTTCCCATAGGGGCACTGCCCTATATGAGGGCGCCGAAGCTTAAGGGCCTTCAGTTTTGGGCTGTTATCCGTGCTTTGCTTGAAAACTGCAAGAATGTGGCAGAGGCGCTTTCATATCTTAAAGAGATGCCCATTGCATATAATTTAAACATGATTATAATGGATAAAGAAGCTAATGCCGTACTTTTTGAAACCCTTGACGGGCGAAGCGCTCTTAAAGAAATCGGCCCAGATTCACCGGAGCAAATGCTTTATGCAACAAATCACGCCGTGCTTTCTGAACTGAAATCCATAGAGCCGAAAGCAATGACTCATTCTGCAATACGCTATCAGTATATTAAAGAAGAACTTACAAATAAGAAAAATATAACAAAGGAAAAGCTGAAAGAAATGCTTCTTTCAAAATACCCTGACGGATTGTGCTGCCATTATTATGAGGAGTTTTTCGGGACCACAAAAAGCATGGTGATTTCCCCTGCTGATGGAACCATTGACATTTGCTGGGGCGGCCGCAAAGAAAATGGCTGGCATACTTATTTCATTACAAAGCCTCTTTATAATGAAACCCAAACAGCAGAGCTTAATTTGGAAAGGGCAATGCCCGGAACTTACGATTGGCAGCCTATGGATTAAAAGAGGAGGGTTACTGTGGATTATAGAAAGGCCCTTGAAAAGGCGGTCATATATATTGAAAGCCATCTTGGAAGTGATATTAAAGTTGAAAACGTGGCAAGGGCTGCAGGATACTCCTATTATCATCTCAACAGGCAGTTTACGGCTATTCTTGGTGAAAGTGTCGGAAGCTATATAAAGAAACGGCGTTTAGCCGGCGCTTCTAAGAAACTTCTCTATACAGACCATAAAATTATAGACATAGCCATGGAAAATGGTTTTGATTCGCCCGAGGCCTTTAGCCGCGCCTTTAAGGCAATTTATAAAGTCAGTCCCCAAGCTTACCGAAAAAATCGTTTAGACACTTTCATGGGAAGCAAGGAACGCCTTGATACAGGGCTATTGGACCATCTGGCAAGCAATATAACAGTTCATCCAAAAATTATGGAATTGACAGAAATAAAAGTTGCAGGCCTTCGGGGAGAAACTACTTTGAGGGATAACCGCCTCAGAGATTTATGGAACAGGGCTAACAGCCTTTATAAAGAAATACCAAACCGTATTCCGGGGGGAAGGGCCTTTGGCATATGCGAGGCCTGTGCAGAGCACACTTTATACACTATGAATGACGACATTCTTTTTACGGAAGTTGCAGGAATTGAAGTGTCCTCATTTGACGGGCTTAAAGAACCCTTTGTTGAAAAGATAATTCCCGGGGGACGTTATGCAGTATTTACCCACAAGGGAACATTGCAGATGCTTCCCCAGACATTCGATTATATATGGGGCACCTGGTTTCTTTCCACAAAGGAAGAATTAGACTGGCGGGAGGATTTCGAGCTGTATGATGAACGCTTTCTGGGATATGACCACCCGGATTCAGAAGTGGATTTATATATCCCCATAAGATAGCGTGGGAATATTTTATAAAGAATCAAGGTTTACACAGCCAGAAGTACATTTATAGTTTGACAGATAATTAAATATACTTATGGAACTTGAAAACAATCTTCTTGTTTTTAAGTTTTATAAGCTTTCCTTTAGAATATAGTAAATAAACTTAATTTTTTAGGTTTATTTACTATATTCATTAAAAAATGCTTACTTTAAGATTAAGGACTGCTTTATAGTAAAGTTCACACAAGGATGTAATAAAAATCTATTTTTCATAAACGGCTTAAACATATAAAACCCCTATGTTTAAGCCGTTCAAAACAGACGATTTTTATTACTGTTTCATTTGAAATTTACTATAAGCCGTAAAGGAAGGCCGTGGATATGAGGCTTTGGTATAATATAAAGTAACTTGCGTTTATTCTGCCGCCAAGAACTGGCTTCAGAAGGCTTATAAATTAAATTGATAATGCTGCCATATCATCTTTATTCAAGTATGATATATAAACCCATAGGAGCCGTATCCTGTATAACTTAAATTAGAACTTTACAAATCCCCTAAAGCCTCTGAAAGCTTTAAGGGGATTTATAAAGTTATTTTGCTATACATGCTTTTTAGCTATTAAAATATTTAAAGATGTATCCAGTATCTTTCAAGATAGACATCGTCAGGTTCGCAGTAAACGGTTTTTTCGTATACACCGCCGTTTGAAAGAATTGTCCGCCTGCTGGCTTCGTTTTCTTTGGTGCAGGTAATAAGAACTTTATCAAGGCCGTATTCTTTGCAAACTTTTAGGCACTCAGAAAGCATTCTTTTTCCATAGCCTTTTTTTCTTTCAGAGGGGCGGATAGAATACCCTATATTGCCGCCGTATTTTTCAAGAAACTCGTTGAAATAATGGCGGAAGTCAATCATACCCACAATTTTTTTATCCCCTTGACGGACGTAAATAAATTGGTCACTTGTAACCCAGTTTTCGGGCACAGTTTCTTTGTCTTGGCACAGGTGAATAAAATTCAGCCATTCCTCGGCAGTAGTCATACGCCGTAAGGGGCCTGTACCGTCCATAGAGCTTCCGGCATCAAGCATCTCCTTGCGAAAGGCCTGAATATCATCTTTAAAAGAAATATCCGGCTTAATCAGTATGTACTTATCCAAATCAATCCCTCCTTGTTTTGCGTAACAGTATTTCAGCTTAATATGATTTTTACAGTAAGTTTCTTATAAGGTAGTAACAAAACTGATTTATTATAAAACAAAATATAGATTTGTTATAATAAATCTATACCGATGCTCCCTAAGTTCACAGGGCATATCGTTATCCGCCCTGTTTTCTAAGTTCGTGCCTTTTTGCATTACTCATAAACACGGCTTTCCCCGGGAAACGGTATATTATTGAATCTGTGTGAATATACGGTTTTGTTACTGTTTAATTTTAAATTTACGATACAGCAATTTATGTCAATAAAGCAAATATTAAATTATCTGCTATTTCTGCAGGCGTTATAAATCAAAATTGTGCCTAAACCCCAAAAAATTTCCTGATGATTCTCATATAAGCATTCCTTTGATATAATTATAGCATATTTAGAAGGCTGTTTATAAAGTGGAATTTGGATTTGTAAAATAAATCCGGCCCGATACTTTCTAAGTTTGCAGGGCTATCTGCCCTGTTTCTTAAGTTCGGGGGTTTGCATCATTAATAAAAGAATAGAAAGGAATATTGATTTGAAGGCTGCTATTTTTGATTTAGACGGAACCATACTTGATTCTATGGACAATTGGAGAAATATGATTGAAGAGCTTTATCAGGCTCTTGAGCTTCAGCTTACAAAAGAAGACATGGAAGAGCTTGAAAAAATATCCTTAAGGCAAAAGGCCCAATACATAGCCTGCAATTGCATAAAAGGAGTAACGGCTGAAGATGTTTTAAATAAGGCCTATGATATTATGTCGGAAAAATACCGCAAGGAGGTTATTCCCATAAAAGGAGCCGAAGAATATCTAAAAAAGCTTTATCATCAGAATATCCCTATGGGAATAGCGACCCTTACAAACGGAAAAATGGCTACCAATGCCCTTGAAAATCATGGATTATTAAAATACTTTAATTTTGTATTAAGTGCAGATGAAATAGGAAAGGGTAAACGAGAGCCGGACATATTCCTTGAGGCTGCAAGAAGGCTGGGCAATTTACCGGAGGATACGATGGTTTTTGAGGATTCTTTATTTGCTATACATACTGCCAATAAAGCAGGGTTTCCGCTATGTGCAGTTACAGGAGCTGCTTCTTCTCAGGAAAAAGAAGAAATGGAAGGCCTATGCCGTATATGCATCAAAGATTTTTCGGAGCTTTTATAAAATTATTTGCATGCTTAAGCTTACGTCATTTTTAAATTCACTAAGCATAACTTAGGATTATAAAATAAATTCAATATAGTCAGGCGGAAAGGAAGCGGAAGCCATTTTTCCGTTGGAAAAGGCTATCACTATAAAATGCAGGCTAACGCCGGAAAGGAGCCGCACGGCAGTTTTGCATGGATTTCAGCATTCTTTATATAGTGAAACAGTCTTAAGGTAGTTAAGGTAGTGACAAAAATCTATTTTTTATAATTGGCTTAAACGCTTGTTTTATAGTTACCAATTTTAAAAATAAGCTTTAGAGCTATCGTTCATTCAGGTGAAATAACAGCCTTGTCAAATGGAATGAAAAAAATCCTGACCGGATTAAAATACTTATTTACGGCATCTTAATCCACGGTGTTTTGCGAAATAAAAATCTCATTGATTTTCTCTGCCCTCTAAAGCAAAATACTTACGGCGGTATAAAAGCAATTTAATTATATAAGAGAGCACCCCCTTAAAAAAGATTTATAAATTTACCATAAAAGCCGCAAAAATATATTTTATAGTTCAAAATTAAAAACAACAGGATTTGAACCATTTTAATATATTTTTGCGGCTTTTAATATTCATATTTATTTTGTTTTAATAGGAGATTAAATTCCTCAAGCCTTTAATATCCATAAGAGTTATTTTTCCCCTGGAAAGCTGAACTAAATTTTCTTCCTGAAAATACTTAAGCATTCTTGTAATGGCTTCTCTTGCGCTTCCAAGGTGCATGGCTATTTCCTCATGGGTTATTTTAAGGCTGTCGGAGCCTTCTATATTTCTTTCTTCAAGAAGAAAGTGGCTCAGTCTGCTGTCAAGGCTTGTAAAAAGGGCCTGCTCCATAATCCACATGACATCTGAAAAGCGGGAAGCCATCAGCTGGTTTGTATAATCGGAAACTTCCACAGAGGTTTTCATAAGCTCCTCATAGGTATCGGCGGGTATTACAAAAACCTCTGTATCTGTTTCGGCTTCAATATTGATATCGAAGCTTATATTTTTCATAATACAGGAAGCGGAAAAAAGGCAGATATCTCTTTCAAAAAGCCTGTAAAGGGTGATTTCCCTCCCGCTTTGAGAAATGATAAAGGCCCGAAGCCTTCCGCTTTTTACGATGAAAAGGCCGGAGCAATCGTTTCCCCCTTGATGAAGGATTTGACCTTTTGAAAACTTTTTTGCACTTAAAGAGCTTTCCAGTGAAAGCTTTTGTTCATTACGAAGCTTATCCCAAAAGGGAAGCATATGCTTTTCTTCTTTCATTGGGCGGGTCTCCTTAAAATCAGTATTTATATATAGTATAATTCTTAAGCCTGTAATGTTCAATATTTAGGGCTTTTATTTTTGCCTGTTAGCTTCTTTCAAGTAACATCATCACAGAATAAAGATTTAACAGGATGTATAATACATCTTAAGCCGATTTTACTTAGAAGGGGGTCTGTCATGAGTTCTGTAAAAATCAGAAAAAAAGCCATAGTCAATCAGAAAGAATGTGTAGCCTGCGGCTGCTGTGTAAAGGTATGCCCCTTGGGGGCAATATCCATATTTAAAGGGGTTTTTGCAACTGTAGCGTATTCAAAATGCATAGGCTGCGGAAAATGCGCTTCGGTATGCCCGGCTTCCGTTATTGAAATGGGGGAAGTGATTTGAAAAAGAAAAAATGGAATGACTATCTATGGATTGCAACGGCTGTCTATCTCTCGCTGGGCTTTTTTAATATTATTTTTGCCTGGATAGGGCTTTTATGTTTTTTTATACCTCTTTTTATATCCATATTAGGCGGCGGAAAAGCCTATTGCAATAATTACTGCGGCAGAGGAATGCTTTTCGATATTTTGGGCAATAAATTTAATCTTTCGAGAAAAAAGAATATCCCACATTGGCTCAGGAGCAGCTATTTCAGATACGGCTTTCTTACTTTTTTTATGATAATGTTTTTAAATATGCTTTTTACGACTTATCTTGTTTTTTCAGAGGCGGCAGAGCTCAGGCAGATAGTGACGCTTCTTTGGACCTTTAAATTGCCATGGCATTGGGCCTATAAGGGCGGCATAAGCCCTTGGGTATGGCAATTTGCCTTCGGCTTTTACAGCGTTATGCTTACCTCTACAATTTTAGGCCTTGACACAATGGTTCTTTATAAGCCCCGTTCCTGGTGTGTTTATTGCCCTATGGGAACCATGACCCAGCTTATATGTAAAGTGAAAGCCAAGACGGAGAAGATATAGTGAATTTTTTATAAAGAAGAAGCAAAACCTATCCACTATAGATTTAAAAATACGGATTTTCTTTGGAAACATCATGAAATTGCCTTTATACAGGCAATAATAATAAAGCTTTTAATATATAAAATCCAATAAAGCAATTTTAAAAAATACGATTTATAGTAAACTTCAAATGAAACAGTAATAAAAATCGTATATTTTATGCTTAGTGAACCTGGAAACACTTACAGGGAAACTGTTAAAGTGTTTTCAGGCGAACGCCCCCTTATAGCCGACAAAGATATTTTAATCTTTGTTGGCTATGAAGGGCTTAAACATAGGGATTTTATATGTTTAAGCCGTTTATGAAAAATAGATTTTTATTGCATCCTTCAGTGAAATTTACTAATGTTTTTCTAAATACATTTTTGAATCAAAGCGCATATATGGTTTTATTTCTATTTTCCCTTTAATTTACTATGGAAAAGATTTATAAACCATTTAAAAAAGCCCCCTAAGGGGCTGATAATTTTTATATAGGATACTATCATTAGCAAAAATCCTTTTCATTAATTTTGCCATTGCTGCAATATAAATGGTTTCCTGTAATATGCTGGCAGCAGCCCTTTCTGGGAGTCTCATGGATGGCGATGGAATTAAGGTATTCCGCCGCTTCTAAAAACAGCTTTTTGTTAACGTCGTAATGGGTGTAATAGCCTCTTTTTTCACCGGAGACGATGCCTGCCTTCCGTAAAACTTTTAGATGCTGAGACACGGCAGCTTCAGAAACGTCAAGATTTCTTGCCAAGGCCCCTACACAGTAATCATAATTTAAAAGAAGATTTATTATTTTTAGGCGTGTTCCGTCTGAAAGTGCCTTCATTATGTTTAAAAAATCGTCCATTATAAAAACCCCCATAAAATTAGCAAATCATATTTTTAGAATACCCTGTATTTTTATTTGTGTCAAGGCTCCTAAAACAGGTAAAATTCAGTTTAAATATTTATTTTAACGATAAAGTTTTAAATATTTTTATTAAAAGCTTAAAACGCCATTCCTATGGAAATTAAAAAAACTATAGTAAAAAAGCAATATAAGGATCTTTATTATACCCCATTATAAAGATAGAACAAAGCCCTAGAATAAAAAATAGCAAATTTTACATTTTTAATCTTTTTCTGCATTTGCCATAGTCATTAAATATTAAGAATTATATACAAATACTATAGTATATAGGCTTATTTCCTTCGTTTCAAGCAATATTTTTCCACGAAAAGTGCTTTTGTGAAAGTTGACAAGGAAAGAAATTATATGTATACTATTAATTGATTTAGTCTAATATAGATAAATAGTAAATTTACTTTTTGGCATAGATAGGCGCTTTCTGAGGTGTTCATAAAAAGCATTTTAAGGAAGCTTACATTCTCTTCTTATGTTTATTTTGTTTTAAGTAAGTTCACATTTTTTGTTTATGGCCTTAGACAAATCCTATATTTTTAAAGTTTTACAGATTTTCTTTACACTGTGTTAAATTTTCCGTGCAGCCGGGGAGGTAGCGGCGCCCTGTACCATCAATCCGCTATAGTTGGGGTGATGTCTGTTCGAGGCATTTTCTTTTTAAGGTCCGTCCAGGTAAGCGGTGTTGAGAGCCGAGTCTCGCGCAATGGGCAGCCGTGAAGCGTGTCAGGTCCGGAAGGAAGCAGCACTAAGCGGTGCACCCATGTGCCGTGAGGAAGCTTGGCTTGAGCTTAATACTTGGAACCGCTTAGGAAGATGTGTCGACAGCAGACGCACGGATTTTTAGATATTTAACTAACTGTTTTTAAAAAAATCCTGGAAAAATACTGCTATTTTTATAGCAGTATTTTTGTATTTAAAAATATATTTTATTACGTCAAAGGGGTATTTTGTCCTTATTTCTGTATTTTGGCTGTATTGTGCATACGGCTTTAATTTGGTATAATGTGAATAAAATTAAGCTTTGCTTAATTTTATTCATGAATACATTTCACGAAGGGAAATGTATGAATATACCATCGGAAAGAGAAGCAATCCGGTAAATTAAGCTTTGCTTAATTTTATTCACATTATATTCTGGGGCTATATTTTGTGAAGAAAATGTGAGGCTATTTATTTAGTTTACTTATTCGTGTTTACCCGTTTATGTTACACTGCCCAAACTTAAAATATCTGCAGTATTTTTTAAAGAAGGAGTGCATATGTCTTATACCGCTTTATACAGGAAGCTAAGGCCTAAGAATTTTTCAGAGATTATCGGCCAAGAGCATATAGTAAAGATACTTACGAACCAGCTGAAAAGCGGGAGGATTTCCCATGCCTATCTTTTCTGCGGCACAAGAGGCACGGGAAAGACATCGACAGCGAAGGTTTTTGCCAAGGCATTGAACTGCAAGACGCCTATAGGCATTGAACCCTGCAATGAGTGCAGCTCCTGCGTAAATATAGATCATAACAATAATCTTGATATAATAGAAATAGACGCCGCAAGCAATAACGGCGTAGACAATATAAGAGATATAAGAGAAGAGGTAAAATATCCTCCTACAGACGGCAAGCATAAGATTTATATTATAGATGAGGTTCATATGCTTTCTACGGGGGCATTTAATGCATTGCTTAAAACCCTTGAAGAGCCGCCTTCCCACGTAATATTTATTCTTGCAACCACAGACCCCCAGAAAATACCGTCAACCATCTTATCAAGATGTCAGCGTCTCGATTTCCACAGGATTCCCACAAAGATAATGACGGAAGCCTTAAAGGACTATATGGAGGCGGAAGGGGTAAAAATAGATTACAAGGCCCTTGAATATATATCAAGGATATGCGACGGGGCAATGAGGGATGCTTTGAGCCTTCTGGACCAGTGCATCGCTTATTATTACGGCGAGGAAATAGATATCGAAAAGGTTTTAAACGTAACCGGCTCTGTTGATAACAGTGTATTTTTCAGCCTCCTTGAAGCCTTAAATAACTTTGACAGTACATCGGCCATTGAAATCATAGGGGAAGCCGCTGATGGCGGAAGGGATATCAATCAGCTTGTTTCAGATTTTATCGTATGCCTTCGGAATTTGCTTGTGAGCCTTTCCACGGAAAAGAATTCCATGGATATGTCAGACGAAGCCTTTTTCGACCTTAAGAAAAGAGCCGAAGGAGTTAATAAAGAAAAAATTATAGAATATATCAATGCTTTTTCAGGGGCCCAAAACCAAATGAAATATGCTTCAAATCCAAGAATCCTTCTGGAAACTCTCTGTATCAAGCTTACGAATCCTCAAGGTATGCCTTCTTCCGATGGAGAACTGCTTTCGAGAATTCAAAGGCTTGAAAAAGAAATGGAAAAAGGCCCTGTTATTATAAAAGAAAGCGCTTCTGAGAAAATGGAAAAGCCTGCGAAAGCCCCTGTAAAAAAGGCCGTTCCTGCGGATATTGAAAGAGTTGTAAACAATTGGAATGATTTTTTAGGAAGCCTTGGCACAGTCCTTAAATCCCTTATGCAAAAAAGGACTTACGGAGGTTATCTTGAAGGGGATATTCTCTGTGTCGTTGCCGATACAGGAATGACAGGGGTTTTAAAAAGCAAGGAAGAAGAAATTAAAGAGGGGCTTTTTAAAAAATACAATAGAGAATTTACCGTTTCCATAATGGATAAAGACGAATACGACCTGCGCCATAAGGATAAATACGGCGCAAAGGATGAAAACAGCAAAGTTTTGAATAAAAAGGAAATATCCGAAAAACTGGGCGGCTTTGCGGAGTTTAATTAAAGCTTTCGTTTTCCGGTGGGATGCGGATACAGTAAATTTCATATAAAGAAGCAGCAAGAGCCTATTCCCATCAGGCTCAAAAACACGGATTTTCTCCGGAAACGGTATATTTTTGAGCCTGTGTGAATATACGGCTTTGCTGCTGTTTAACTTTAAATTTACTATACACGCCGTTGGGCGTTATACTTGAATTAACATGCATAGCCGTATTGTCAAATGAAACGGGAAGAGTCCCGACTGGATTAAAATACTATTTGCGGTATTTTGCGGAGCAAAAATTCTTATTGCTTTTCTTTTATTTTATGTCCTTTTAGGGCTAAATACTTACTGCGGAATAAAAGCAATTTAACTATATAATACAAAAGACACGAGTTTAGAGAATGGGAAGATACCTTGTGAACTTAGCAAGCGGCGCTTTGGACTTATTTTCAATCCAAGGTTTATCCAAAGAAGCAGAATCATGTCCATATGTTTATAAAGATTTAAAAATAAATTAATGTGAGTTCGATGGAATTAAAATTCCGCGAACTTTAGATCATATTCGTACAAATTTGCAGAAAAACACTGCATTTGTACTCATAACGTGAAAAATCCTGCGGGTTTTTCCTTGCTATGCAAGGGGTTCGGCTTCGTCGAACTCACGTTAAATTAAGTTTAATATAGGAGGATTTAAAATGGCAAAAGGATTTAATCCAATGGGTGGAATGAATATGAATAATATTATGAAGCAGGCCCAGAAAATGCAGAAACAGGTTCAGGAGGTTCAGGAAGCTTTAGGGGAAAAGACCCTTGAAGTAACCTCAGGGGGCGGAGCCGTTAGGGTAGTGGTATCAGGCGCCAAGGAAATAAAAGAAATAAATATTTCCAAAGACGTAGTTGACCCAGATGATGTTGAAATGCTTGAAGACCTTATTTTAACAGCCGTTAATGAAGCCTTCAGGCAGGCGGAAGAATATGCCGCAAAGGAAATGGGAAAGGTAACGGGAGGATTAGGCCTTCCGGGAGGCCTTTTTTAAGGAGAAATAATGAATTATTACGGAGAATATATTACAAGGCTAATAGAGGAGCTGAGCAGGCTTCCGGGGGTAGGGCGAAAGTCTGCCCAGAGAATAGCCTTTCACATTATAAATATGGATAATGAAAAGGCCAAGAGCCTTGCGGAATCCATATTAGACGCCAAGGAAAAGGTAAAATACTGTTCTGTTTGCTGTAATATCACCGATTCTGACCCCTGCCCTATTTGCCAAAGTGCAAAAAGGGATAAGGGCCTTATTATGGTGGTTGAAGACCCCAGAGATATGGCGGCTTATGAGCGAACGGGAGAGTTTAAAGGGGTATATCACATCCTTCATGGCTCTTTATCCCCTATGAACGGCATCGGCCCTAACGATATAAAAATAAAAGAGCTGATGTCAAGGCTTACGGAGGAAGTGGCGGAAGTTATTCTTGCAACCAATCCAAACGTTGAAGGGGAAGCCACAGCCATGTATATCAGCAGGCTCATAAAGCCCATGGGCATCATAACCACAAGAATAGCCCACGGCGTACCCGTCGGCGGCGACTTGGAATATGTGGACGAAGTTACACTATCCAAGGCTTTAGAGGGAAGAAGGCAAATGTAATATAATAAAGCGGTCTCTACAAAATAAAGTTTTTCAAAAGCAGGAGAGGGAATGGATTAAATTCCAGGAAACCTCCTGTTTTTTGTTTTCTTTTTTAGGCCTGTCTTTTCTTTTAAAGAACTTTATTTTCAGGTTACAAAACAAAGGGAAAATAGCTGCAAAAGACCATTCTCCATAATTCAAAAGTAAAGCTTTCTTTGAAAATGATAGATTTTGTATTATTTCGAATATAGGTGGTCTGTAGTATTTATCCTAGGGCGTGAAGCCCAAACAAAAGTCTATTTTGCCATAAAAGCGTGACTTCTTTATCGAAAATACTCAGAATAGCCCTGCTATTTCTGCGTTTTTCTCTTCGAATTCAAATTTTCCTGCAAATAATACTTTTTCAGACACAGCTTAGATGGAATTTATATTTTTAAATATTATCACGGTTCATTATGATGAGAAAAGTTCAGATTATGCCATATTAGAAAAACTTCTTTTGTATATAATGCATGCAGTAACAAAGTAAAATTCTGAAATTTGCATAAAAGGGATTGTTAAAAAACCATAAAGCCGGAATTTTTAGAATATAAAGAATTATATGTAGATTTATGCTACCGAAGGAATATGGCGGATTTTTTAATAAAAATTATTTTTGTATAAGGGTTTAAAAAATAGGCTTTTAGTAAATGATGAAATTATTACTGCCGTAAGTTGCTAAAATCTTAGTAAATGGGCTAAAAATGCCATATATCTATTGACATAGGATATAAAATATTATAATATAAAACTGCTGTGAGCATCTCTACGTAATATAGAGCGCAATACAACATCATTTAAATGGAGTGGTAGTTATATGAAGAATTTTTTCAGCAAAAATGTTGATGATTCGGTCAAAGAGCTGAACAGCAATATGGTAACCGGTCTAAGCCCTCAGGAGGCGGAAAAGAGACTTAAGGAATACGGCCATAACCGTTTGCAGGGAGCAAAGGAAAAGTCCATGCTTGAGATGTTCCTTGCCCAGTTTAAGGACTTCCTTGTAATAATCCTTATTATAGCAGCCATTGTATCTATGGTTGTGGGGATTATGGAAAACGACGGAATATTTGACAGTATCGTCATTATTGCCATTGTTATCGTTAATGCAATAATAGGAGTGAATCAGGAATCAAAGGCAAACAATGCTCTTAAGGCCCTTAAGGAAATGTCAAGCCCTCAGGCCAAGGCTTTGAGAGGCGGGGAAGTAGTAAAAATACCTTCCGACGAACTTGTTGTGGGCGATGTTGTTATGCTTGAAGCCGGAGACTATATCCCGGCAGACGTAAGATTGGTTGAAAGCGTCAATTTAAAAATTGACGAAGCTGCGCTTACGGGAGAATCTGTTCCTGTAGAGAAGGACAGCCGTAAAATACTTCCCGATGATGCTCCCCTTGGAGACAGAGTAAACTCTGCTTACATGGGAACAGTTATTACTTACGGCAGAGGTAAGGGTATGGTTTGCGCAACGGGGATGGATACCCAGATGGGTAATATAGCCGCCATGCTTAATGAGGAAGAAGACGAGGAAACACCGCTCCAGAGAAAGCTTGACAGCCTTGGCAAGGTTCTCGGAATTGTTTGTATCGTAATATGTGTACTTATATTTGCTCTTGGTATCTTCCAGGGCGATGAGCTTATGGAAATATTCATGGTTTCCGTATCGCTTGCAGTAGCAGCTATCCCGGAAGGCCTTACGGTAGTCGTTACCGTTATCCTTGCTATGGGTATGCAGAGCATGGTTAAATCCCACGCTATCATAAAGAGGCTTTCAGCCGTTGAAACCTTAGGAAGCACGACTGTAATCTGCTCTGACAAAACAGGTACCCTTACACAGAACAAAATGACCGTTGTAAAGGTATTTGACTATAAAAACACCTATGATGTAACCGGAACAGGCTATAATAAAGAAGGCGAAATCAAAGGCGAAGTTCCTCTTTCAAAGAATATTGAAAAGCTGATTCAAGGCGCCGTATTATGTAACGATGCAACCTACGACATTGAAAGAAGCTTAATCATAGGTGACCCTACAGAAGGCGCAATGCTTGTTTTAGGTGAGAAAATAGGCTTAAGCAAAGATAAGCTTAATAAAGAGTTTCCAAGGGTTCAGGAAATACCTTTCGACTCTGACAGAAAACTTATGTCTACATTTAACGATACAAACGGAAAAATCACCATGTATACAAAAGGCGCTCCCGATGAGGTTCTTAAGAGATGTACCCATATCTATAAAGACGGTGAGGTTTCCGTATTTACAGAAGAAGATAAGAAAGCCATTATTTCCGCAAACTCTCATTTTGCTGAAAATGCCCTTAGAGTTTTAGGGGTTGCTTATAAAGAAGTTGAAAGCCTTGACGGCTTTGAACAGCAGGAAAATAACCTCATATATGCAGGTCTTATGTGTATGATAGACCCGCCGAGAGAAGAAGTTAAACCGGCCGTTATTGAATGTAAGAGAGCCGGCATTCAGGTTAAGATGATTACCGGAGACCATAAGATTACAGCAAGCGCCATTGCGACTGATTTAGGGATTATGTCTCCCGGTGAGGAAGCTCTGGAAGGCGCGGAAATTCAGCTTCTTTCCGACAGCGAGCTGAAAGAAAAAGTAAAACATGTAAACGTATTTGCAAGAGTTTCTCCTGAGCACAAGGTAAGACTTGTGGCCGCATGCAAGGCTAACGGCGAAATCGTTGCCATGACAGGCGACGGCGTAAACGACGCACCAAGCCTTAAGCGAGCAGACATCGGTGTTGCCATGGGTATCACAGGAACCGACGTTTCAAAAGAAGCCGCCGATATGATTCTTACGGACGATAACTTCGTAAGTATCGTTAAAGCTGTTGAAGAAGGAAGAACCATTTATAACAACATAAGAAAAGTAGTAGGCTATCTCCTTTCCTGTAACATCGGAGAAATACTTCTTATTTTCTTTGCAATGCTGATTAATTTACCGATACCCCTTATGCCGATACACCTTCTTTCCATTAACCTTATAACAGATGCTTTCCCTGCATTTGCTTTAGGTATGGAAGAAAAAGAAGAGGGCATCATGGACCTTAAGCCAAGAGACCCTAACGAATCCATTATTGATAAGAAAATGCGCGTTGCAGTTATTATGCAGAGTCTTTTCTTAGGCGTAGGCGCCCTTGCGGCATTCTATGTAGGATTCAGAACTTATGCTGCACCATTTATAGGCGTTGACAGCGTTCAATATGAAGCCGGCTTAATCACAAGCCGTACAATGTGTTTCGTAGCCCTTATTTTAGGCGAGCTTTTCAGAGCTTACTCCAACAGAAGCGAGAGAAATTCCATCTTCAAGATGAAGCTTTTCTCCAACTCCTTCCTTAATAAGTGTGTTATTGCTTCATTTGCATTCTTAGTGCTTGCAGTATGTGTACCTTTCTTCAATAATATATTTGAAACCGCTCCGCTTAATCTTACACAGTTAAGTGAAGCCATCGTATTTGCTGTAATCCCCACTTTAGGCGGAGAGCTTGCAAAACTTATTATAAAAAGAATGGCATAACCAGATAAAAAATAACAGAGCAGTGTACACTGCTCTGTTATTTTTTATTGTATGCTTTAGCATGATAAAACCACCGGCTCTGCCGGTGTGAGTAAAAAGCTTTAGCTTTGAGCATTGAGCGAAGCGAATGACAATGGTTTTTTAAACAAAGGGGAACTGTCTCATGAATCGAAACTATAGTAAATTTCGTATAAAGAAGTAGCAAAAGCCTATTCCCATCAGGCCCAAAAACACGGATTTCCTTCGGAAACGGTACATTTTTGAGCCTGTGTGAATATACGGCTTCGCTACTGTTTAACTTTAAATTTACTATACTTTAGCAGTTGCAGTGCGTATGATGCGATTGAATGCTTCTTCGGTGCCTGTTGAGAGGCGAGCCGGTAACAGCCCCTTATAGGGGCGAGCAAACCACCCGTTTGACGGGTGGTCATGATTTTATAGTAAGGTTCCTATAAAGAAATAATAAAATCCTATTTGCTAGAGGTTCAAAAGCATGAGTTCCCTTTGGAAACACTGCATTTTAAGTCTAAGCGAATATACGGTTTTCTTATCCTTAAGCCAGCAAAACGGCAAGACAAAAGGGGATGCCTCCATTGGTCAAAAAGCTTATAAAAGCAAGAGAATTATTTTTAAACATTTTTTATAAAATAACAAAGATACGCAAAATTACAATATAAGGAAAGCAATGTTTACACTTTATGTTTATTTTGATATACTGATATTGCCATAAATAGTTAAGTCATAAGCATAAGCCACAAAAACCATATATAATAAATAAATTTTAATAGTGCCAGGATTTTACAGTAAAAATTCCTTAAAGCATGGAATTTTTGAAAATTTTGCATCTTTTTCTTTTTATTTAGCATATTATATTACGGTCTTTTGGGGCTGATTTGTTTTTGTTTGATTATACGGCAAAATATAATAAAGGAGCTGTTTATATGAAAGATTTCTTTTCAAAAAAGCGTATGGCTTTAATGCTTGCTTTTGTAATGCTTTTTACGGCATTTGGCAGCATGACAGCCTATGCCGCGCCTGAAGAAGGGGACGAAGTTACCTTTCAGATTTTATTCACAAGCGACATTCATGGCTCTATGACGAATTATAATTATGCAACAGGTAAATCCACAGTCGGAAGCTTTTCACAGGTGGCTACTCTTATTGAGAAAGAAAAGGCCGCCTTTGACGGAAGAACCTTTGTAATTGATAACGGCGACACGATTCAAGGCAACGGGACAAGCTTTTTCATCAATAATGATGAATATAAGCCATTCCCGGTTATAAAGGCTATGCAGGACGTAGGCTATGAAATCATGGGCATGGGAAACCATGAGTTCAACTTCGGTATCGAAGCGCTTTATAAGGCTTATGAAGGCTATACGGGAGATAAAATCTGCGGAAACGTTCTGAAAGAAGACGGTTCTTTTATGGACGGATTTTCTTCCTACACAATTAAAACTTTGGATAACGGCTTAAGAATCGCATTTATCGGTGCCGTTACCCCAAATATTGACCTTTGGGATACCGCAAATCTCCAAAAGGCCGGCTTACATACCATAAGCGCATCAGAATCCATAAGAAAAGCCATTGATGAGCTTAAAAAGGACAATCTTGCAGACGTATTCGTGGCCGTTACCCATATGGGCGATACCGGCGAATACGGCAGGGAAGGCTCCGGCGCCGTTGACGTAGCGGCAAAGAACCCTGAGCTTGCAGTAATCCTTGGCGCCCATTACCACACCATCGTTGGAACAGCCGATAAGCAGGTTGTGCTTTCTGATAATGTCAAATTCGTTGAAAACAAAAACGCCGGCGGCTCCTTGGGAAAAGTTCTCATTACTGCAACTTATGAAAAGGGACAATGGGTACTGAAAAACAAAAACGCAGCAGATGAAACTGCAAGCGTTAAAACAGATGTAATTGCGGTTACTGAAGACATTCCCTTAAACCCTATAGTAGAAAATTCAATTAAAAAAGCAGACGAAGCTGCAAGAAATTATATTACCCAAACAGTAATCGGAAAACTTGAAGGCGGCCCCCTTGTTCCTGAACCTGAAATAAAAGGAACCTATGAAGGCTATTTACAAGACACGGCGCTTGCTGATTTAATCAATAATGTTATGTTCTACTATACCGATGCGGATATTTCCGGAACAGCTCCTTTAGATACAAATTCAAACCACAACCCCGGTGAAATAACCATAGGCGGCGTTGTTCAGATTTATAAATACGACAACAATACTTTATATAAGCTTGCCATGAAAGGCAGCCAGGTTAAAAAATGGATGGAATGGAGCTACAGCTATTTCGGCTCTACAATAAACGGCGTATTCAATAATGATATTGCCGCCGTGAACCTTGAAACAGACCTTACAATCCCTACCGGAACCATGCAGGGCTATAATCAGGACCAATTTTCAGGCATCAATTATGAAGTTGACCTTACAAAACCCGTAGGCCAGAGAATCAATATTATCTCCATGACCGACGGAACGCCTTTCGATATGGATAAGGAATATGTTGTGGCAGCAAATAACTACCGTTCTTCAACCCAGCTTCTTACAACTTCCCCAACAGGCGTATTTAAGCCGGGCGAAGAAACAGCAAGGCTTATTGCCGCCGATATTCAGGCACCTAACGGCTCTACCAGCATGATGGACTTAATTATTGACTATATCAGCAAACAGCCTAACGGAACAATTACAAATACCTGCGATAAAAACTGGAAATTTGTAAACCTTGACTGGGATATGGACTTAAGGGCAAAAGCCATTGAATATATCAACAATGGCGACATTATCACAGATTTTAAGGTTCCCGTAACAAAGGCACAGGTTCTTGAAGTAATGGCAGCTAAAGGCGAGCAATTGCCTGAAACACCGGTAACAGAGCCGGCTCCAGTGCCGGAGGTAACGCCAGAACCAGTTCCGGCTCCGGTACCTGCAGAAGAACCTGCGCCGGTCCCGGCTCCTTCCGAAGGAAAAACATATATTGTTAAAGAAGGAGATGCGCTGAATAAAATAGCCAAAGAACTCTTAAACGACGCGAAGCTTTGGAAAGAAATCTACGAATTAAATAAAACCATAATAAAAAATCCCGACCTTATTTATCCGGGACAGGAGCTTTTAATACCATAATAAAAATAAAACAGCAGTTGCGCTTATACGCTGTTCAGGCTACCGGTATTCTATATGCCGGTAGCCTTTTTGAAAAATTGTGGGATATAACGTAGATCGTATGAATCAGATAAGCGCCAGAACGTTACCTTGGGCATGCGGCTATAATGTTTGTAATAATTGCAGTAAGATAGATGCAGACAATTTATTTAATAGTTGGTGATGATTCATGAATAATTCTTCCATAAGATTAGATGGACAAAAGATTTTAATAACGGGTGTGAGCCGTCCCTTAGGAATCGGCGCTACGCTTACTAAGCGGTTGGCGGAAGCAGGTGCCACAGTCGCTATTCACGGCTTTTCAGATTATGATATGGCTGTAGGGCATCAATCTGCTATGCCGAAGGGCACGGAAACATTATCAAGGCAGCTTAGCGATTCAGGATTAAAGGTAACAGCGCTCAAATCATCAGATTTAGAAAAACCGGGAATTGCAGAAAAGGTGGTTGAGGAGGCTGCAGCAAAATTGGGCGGGCTTGACGGCTTGATTCTAAACCATGCCTATTCAACTTACGGTGAGATTGGTCAATGGACGCCGGAACATATAGACCCTCATTTGCTTGTAAATGTCCGTGCATCTATGATGATGATACAATCTTTTGTTAATCAAGCGGATACAATGAAAGATAATGCGATTACTTTATTTACAAGCGGGCAGTATTTAAGCCCCATGGTAAATGAAATTGCCTATTGCGTATCGAAAGAAGCTGTTATTTGCTTATGCCGCCAAACGTCATACTTGCTTGGAGATAAAAATATACGGGTTAATTGTATAAATCCCGGACCGAATGACACAGGCTATTGTTTCGGCGACGCATATGAATCTGTGGCAAAAATGTTTCCGTCAGGCCGCTGGGGAACGCCGGATGATGCCGCCGACTTGGTGCTTTTTTTACATAGTTCTTATGCAAAATGGATAACAGGGCAGGTTATCGCAAGTGACGGCGGCTTTAAGGAGCACTGGTAGTATAAATATACTGCGGTATAGTTCATATTTTCTCTGTTCCGTTTGGCAATGCTGCGGTTTCATTTGAATTTAACTAACGGCGACACCCCGGATAATCATTGATTATCCGGGGTTTTTATTTTAGGATAGGGCTTTATCTCATTTGTTCTTCCTAAAATATAATCTATTGATGTATTATAAAGATCAGCCAAAACCAACAGATGCTCAATAGGTATGGATTGGAAGCCTCTTTCATATCTTGAATAAACAGTTTGCCGGATACCTAATATTTCTTAGTACTTATAAGTTCTAATATCAACATGATACAGAATAATTGTGCTACTGTTAATAGTGTAGTCGATTTCAATTGAATAGTAGTGCGGATTTTTGCTGTAGAAGACGATGCCTGTAAAATGCTTGTACCCAAAGCAAGCGGTCTATATTATCTCGTTACGGTTTCATGATTAATTGACTATATTCATAAGTGCTAAGGGTGGGGTGTATATGTTTTTTTCAAAAGCTAAAAGGTTTATGAGATAACAAAGATTTGTCACAAGAAGAAATAGTAGCGGGTGAGAGAAAATAAAAAGATTTTTAGAAGAACTTTTTTATAAACAATTACAGGAAGTTTTAAAATCGAATAGTATAAATATGCTGGATACAGAAATAGAAAGAAACAAGGAGCAGCTAAAAGCAAATCTGAATAAAAAACAAAAGAAGCTTTTACTTCGGTTTGAAGATTCAAAAGACTTGATAAAAGAAGAAAGCGGCTATGAAAGTTTTGTTGCGGGATTTAAAATTGATTTAAAGATCGGTTATGAAACAAATAAAGATTGAAAAGGGCTTTACGTTTCACTAGGGCGCGTTCCCACAAAGCTAAGGAGGCATCAGAAAGTGCATTATTAGGCCGCACTGGGTTGGCATCTTTCTTCCAATATGCGCCGCTGACGCTTTTAAATACTGCCCTTTTATCTGCACGCTTATATAGTGGAAAATGCTTTAGTACGTTAAACCGTACCATTACTTATGCCGTGCTTAACCCTTAAAGCAAATGTAGTAAATCTTTTATTATTTCTCCATAAAAGATTATAAGTTTTTCTTCTTGCACAAAATGGTGTATGATATCCATAAGGAATTATGAGAAGTTGAGCTTATGGCATATCCAGAATAAGAAATTTAAAAGGAGCTGCGGATTTAAGCCAGTGAGAGACTGCCGAAAAACTACATACACAAGGAACGAAACAGAGGAAAGAGAAATTCCATTTAGGCTGTTTTGCCTGCAAAATATTATAAAGCAAGCTTTAAAATTTAAATTCGTGGAGGTGATTTTATATGGCTGATTCACAAATTGAAATCCAAATAGGGGATAATTCTTTGAAAAATAATCATTATTGGAAAAAACTAATTTCCATGTTTGCTGTGGTTGGCCGGAAATTTGAAATTCACTGTTGGAATGAAGAAACGGAAGAAATAAAAGGGGCATTGGCTTTCGGCAAAGAAAAACCCGACGATTGGGCCTTTGGAAGAATCATCGAAGGCATTATTGATGAAAAATTCATTGAAATGATTCACCATACAATAAAGCCTCAGGATACGGAAATATACAATAAAATGACGCCTTTCTTTTCTATATTTATTGAAAATGGATTTTATTCTGAGCATTATGGAACGGAAATTCATATTTTATCTGCGCCTATGGAAGACAAGGTTTTTACGGCATTCCTAAAAGAGTTACAGGAATATGCAGTTGTCAATGTGTTATAAGTCATGTTTTTTTTAGGCCAAGAACTTTTAAATCCTCCTTTAAGTGATGCAATGATGGGTTCGATATGAAAGTAGAACTTATACTCGAATAAAAATAAAACTCAGCGTTGTAAATTTGCTTTTCCTTGATTTTATGCCTTTTCAGAGCCTGTTCCTTACTGCGGAAGAAAAGCAAATTTACTATATATTAAAATAACAGCGGAAAAAGAAAGGCAAGGGAAGCCTTTCTTTTTCCGCTGTTCTATTTATACGAGGCAGTGCCTGAAAATAGCTCCGCTTCTATGGCAAAATAGACTTCATGCCCTAAGCAAACCTGGAAAAGGATATAAGCATAAGCTTATAAATCTATTTAAGTGCTTCTCATATAGTTATAAAACTTATCTTTAAATTTAATGCTTATATGAGTTTGACAGGCGGCTCTCATGAATAAAGCTATTGAATGGTTTCAGCCATTTTTACTAATTCATCAGTGCTTATGCCGGAATCCACCGATGCAAAGAAATACATTACGCCGTTAATCTCTACATCTACGAATTTTTGCCCTTTGACAGCAGTATGGCCGTTTATTTCTATTTCTTCAATATCGCCTAAATCAGCGGAGAAAGCAGTGCTTTCATTCATATGGCGTAATTGGAGATACAAATCTTTGGTATGGTCTCCGTTGGTGAAATAAGCATAAGCATAATCACTGTCTTTTACAGGAGTTCCGCTTTCGTCATTAAAAAGCATCATTTGATAAAAGCGATACCCTTCAGGCATATAGGAAGGGAGGGAAAAATCAAAATTAAGATATTCTCTGGCTTTTTCAGGGTCTGAAAATGAGGTCATATTCATTTCCCTTTGGGCAGCCTTTTCCTCTGCTGTAAGAGCTTCGATTTCTTCTATGGTGTTGCCGTTTTCATCGGTATATATCTTTACCGAAAGGGTAAGCTCCTGGCCTTTATTGTCATATATTCTTGTGTTTTCCTTCAAGGCCTCAAGAACATTGCCTTCATCATCGTACAATTTCCCTTCAAGGCTTTCAGGAATCGTATAATCTCTGTCTTCCGGTTTTTCAGTGCTGTTTATTTCCGATACAGAGTAATGAGCGTATTTGCCTACAAAGATTTCTTTAATTGTGGTATACAGCTCTTCTCCGTAAGAGGTCATAGAAAAGCCGAAAAACAACAGGGCCATTGCCCCTAAAGCCACCGCAGGTTTAAAAAGCTTTTTTCTAAACTTTAATTTATTCATAAAATACTGATCTCCTTCCGCTTCTTCATGGGTATTATTAATTTTTAATATAAGCCGATGCAATAGTTCTTCTTTGGAATTGCTTTCGGAGCTGAAATCTGTCCGCAGCAATTGTTCAATATCTATATTTTTTTTATCCATTGCTACTGTCCCCCTTTTCCAATTCCTTTCTAAGTTTTTTCATGCTTCTGAATAGAATGACCCCTATATTGGAGGCTGACATGCCGGATATTTTGGCAATATCGGTATTTTTAAGATCCGATGAAAATTTTAAGCTGATGATTTCCCTTTCTTTTCTGCTTAATTTTGAAAGGGCCTTTATAAGCTTTGCGTTGCTTTCTTTCACGACGAGGATTTCCTCCGGCTCTTTGCCCAAAGATATAAAATTAGCTAAATATTCAAGAGAAACAAAGGTACGCCTTTGCTTTTTTCGGTAATAATCATTTACGGTATTTTTAGCGATGCCCATGAGCCATGCTTCCAAATTTCCCCGGTCGGGGCGATAGGAGGGGTATTTTTCTATTAATTTTTCAAATACCTGGCTTACAAGGTCGCCTGTGTCCCAATGATTATTGATTCTCAGGCTTATATAATTATATATCTGCTTATAGTGGGCCTCATATAATTGTTTAAATCTGCCGGCGTCAATGGCAATCTTTTCATTTTTACTCTCGGTTTTTTTGCCGGACATAGATATGGAAGATTCCATAGATGCCTCCTTTCACAGGTGAATTCAATTATTGCGCAATATTTTTTATTCACATATATTAATACGTAAATTCATGAATTCCATTACAGCCTTTATGATAAGTTGCAGGAAAGTATATAAAACTGAAAAGCAAAAAGACTATTTTCAAATTTCATGGATATGAATATCATAAAAGAGATGTCGGGAGAATGAAAGCAAGATATTTCTGTAGCCTATAGTAAATTTCAAATGTAATAAAAATCGTATGTTTTAAATGGATTAAATATAGCGGCTCTATATGTTTAAGCCGTTTATGAAAAATGGATTTTTATTGCATCCTTCTGTGAAATTTACTATAAAACAGCAGTTATGGTATACTGTAGGATAAAAGCAAAAACATTCTGATAAAAGAGGTGGCTCTATGGAAAACCGAATTGATATACTGAGAGATTATATTGATGAAATTCTTTTAAATATGTCCGACCCCTTTGAGCGCAGGTGCGCCTATCTGCATCTTTACGGCGTTTCGCAGTGCTGTGCCTTCATTGCCCTGAAACGGGGCGAAAATGCAGAATTAGCGACAATGGCAGGTATGCTTCACGACCTTTATACCTATAAATATTCGGACTCCAAAAATCACGCAAAAAAAGGGGCAGTATTGGCAAGAGATATTTTAGAGGAACTGCAATTAACTACAGCTTCTGAAACGGAGCTGATTTGCTCCGCCATTCATAATCACAGTTCAAAAGGCGGAAGCTTTTCCGGTTTCGATGAAGTTTTAATTGATGCAGACGTAATGCAGCACGCTCTTCACGATATTACAAAGCCTGTGATAGAGAAGGAGAAAGCAAGATTTGGAAAATTAGTCAAGGAATTTGGATTGAAAGCGTGAGATAAGTTCAGTAATTTTTGATGGCTTTAATTTATAAAAAGACAATTTAAACAGGGGGTTAATTTTTATACACTTAGAAAAATATCCCCTATAGGGCTATAATCATATCATTTAAGTAAGGGGAATGCCCGTCTGACGGACATCCCCCTTGCCTTTGGAAAATACTGATATTGCTGAAAATCTTCCCTTTTAAGAACTTTTTTACACCCTGCACAGGGTATATTTTTAAAATTAGGCTTTGCTTAATCTTTATTCTTTACATATATGGCAACGTCTGAAAGCTCGCAATCCAGAAGCCTGCATAGGTCGTCCAAGGTATTGGTAGATACGGACATGTTTTTCCTTAGGCGCTGAACGGTGCCATTACTCATACCGTGCTTAACCCTCAAGGTATATGTGGTAAATCCTTTTTTCTTCATTGTTTCCCATAAAGGATCGTAAATTATCATAATTATTCTCCTTTTGTATTGATAAAACTTATTATGGCTGTTACCGTTAACAAACTGAAAAGCAAGTTTGTTAACGGTAAAGAGGCGCTCACTTTAAAATCATTATAAGTTTAACTTCTATCATTTTCAAGTTCGCTTAATATAATAGACATATTCTATGGACGAATATTAGCCATAAGGGAGATGTTATTATGACCGACTATAAAGAGCTTTATCTTGATTTATTTGCAAAAGTATCTGATGCAATTGATTTACTCACAAAAGATAGGGAGAAATTTAAAATAATTCCTTATAAATTAAGATTTATATAATTGAAAATCGTATCAAGCCAATATTACTAAAGGTATAAATCTTAATTTACTATTCAGCAGGACTGTGAAAATAAAGTTATAGAGAATACAGACATTACAAAAAGCCCCTGACTCTTACGAATCAGGGGCTTTTTTAATAAGCAAGCTGATAATGCCGCTATTAATTCAAATTCAAGTATAGATGGAATGATATAGTAAATTTCTTATAAAGAAGGAACAAAAACCTATTTGCTACGGATTCATTGTTACCAAACAAAAAAGGGTTGATAACGATAAGAGAATGCTCACTTAAAAAAGATTTGCAGGCTTGCGCCTGCATCATTTTCCAAGTTCGCATAGTATAAAAACATGGATTTCCTTTGGAAAGATTACATTTTTGAATCCTCGTACAGTCAATTTGCTTTTATACCTTTATAATCATTTGACTTTAGGGGACATAAAATAAAAGGAAAGCAAATTGACAATGCTACTATTTCATATCAATTCAAGGCATATACGGTTTTGTTCCTGTTTTGCTTGAAATTTACTATAGAAGCTTTAAACCAATAGAAAGAAAATACAGCAGAAACCCCTTCCCTTTTTACTATAGGTTAAATCATTTAACCTGAAAGCAATGTCTGGTGATTACACCCTCACATTATTTAAAGAAGAATTCATTTGATATTCTTTACATCTGTTAGCCCAGCTATATAATCTAAGCTTACTTTATAATACTGTGCCAGCAAAATAGCAATATTAAATGGAATTTCTCTTTCCCCTGTTTCATATCTTGTGTATGTCGTTTTGTGCATATGAATTATTTCTGCAAGCTCTCGCTGACTTAAATCTGCCTCTTCTCTTAATTTTCTTATTCTCGGATATACCATAAATTCAACTCCTAATACTATACTTATTGACATAATACACCAATTGGAGTACAATAAGTTTGTATGAACACCGCTCGGTGTACAAAAAGAAAGAAGAAGATTTTATGGATAATAAAAGGTGCATAAATTGTAAATACTTTCGGCTGCATTACATAAAATATGCACGAGGCAATTACAGTGCATTGTCTTATGGGCACTGTGTTAAACCACGTTTAAAAAAGAGATATACAGATGACAAAGCATGTATAGTAAAACAATTAGATTACAGTAACAAAAGCCGTATATTTTGAATGGCTTAATAGAAGGGGTTCTATTATATTAAGCCGTTTATGAAAAATAGGCTTTTGTTACTACTTTAAAGTTGTTTTACGATATATATTGGGAGGAAAAACCAAGCAATAAGGCTTAATACACAAAAACACTGCTTTGCAGTTCAATAAAATTATATTAAAGCCCCTGATTCCTATGAATCAGGGGCTTTCAATAGTATCCTGCTATTTCTTGCTTACGCCTAAAATTACGTCTTCGCCGTTGATGCTCCAAGGTTTTGTATAGCTTCCGCCTTCTTCATTTGAGATGGCGTCTGCCAAGACGTCGGCCTTGATGTTTTCGGCATTTCGTAAAAAGATGCCGGCAATGGTTTCGTTGCCAGAATGGAATACCTCGATTCTGTCTGTTACTTCGAAGCCCGCTTCCTTTCTCATGGTCTGTATTTTTGAAATCAGCTCTCTTACGAAGCCTTCTTCAATCAGCTCCGGTGTCAGATTGGTATCGAGAACGATGGTTACATAGCCGTCGCTTTCGGATACGAAGCCCTCTTTTTGGGCAGTTTCAAATAATACGTCGTCTAAGGTAAGCTCAACTTCTGTATCGGCGATGGTGGCTTTTACACCGCCTGCGTTTAATTCGTCCATCAGCTTGTTGCCGTCGGCATTTGCTAAGAATTCACTTATTTTCGGAAGGATTTTTCCGTATTTGGGGCCTAAGGTCCTAAGCTGGGGTTTAAATTTATAGGTTGTGAGCTTTTCTACTTCTTCAGAGAAGGTCACATTTTTAATATTCAGCTCATCTGCGATGATTTCCTCATACATTTTCGGAAGCTCTGAGGCGGCCTTATAGAACATGTCGCCGATAGGCTGGCGGTTTTTAATGTTGGCATTGTTTCTGCCGGCGCGGCCTGCAACAACGATTTTAAGCACTAAATCCATGTTCTTTTCAAGGTCTTTATCCACAAACTTTTCCTCAAACACGGGGAAGTCCGTTAAATGCACACTCATGGGCGCGTTTTTATCCACAGAAAGCACAAGGTTTTTGTAGATGGATTCCGCCATAAAGGGGGTGAAAGGCGCCGTTAATTTTGTCACCGTTTCAAGAACCGTATAAAGGGTCATATAGGCGTTTATTTTGTCCTGTTCCATGCCGCTTGCCCAGAAGCGCTCCCGGCTTCTTCTTACATACCAGTTGCTTAATTCGTCTACGAAATCGCTTAAAGCTCTTGCCGGCTCGAATATTCTGTAGCTTTCAAGGTTTTCGTCTACAAAGTTGATTAAAGTGTTGAGCTTTGAAAGAATCCATTTGTCAATTGGCGGAAGCTTATCATGCTCTAATTGATATTGGGTCGGGTCAAATTTATCGATATTTGCGTAAAGGATATAGAAAGCATAAGTGTTCCAAAGGGTACCCATGTATTTTCTCTGGCTGTCGTTTACCGCTTCGTCGTAGAACCTGCTTGGAAGCCATGGGGAAGAGTTGGTATAGAAATACCAGCGTATAGCGTCGGCCCCCTGTTTATCCAGAACGTCCCACGGGTTTACAACGTTTCCTAAATGCTTTGACATTTTACGGCCGTCTTTATCCTGAACGTGGCCTAAAACGATGCAGTTTTCATAGCTTGACTTTTCAAAAATCAAAGTTGAAATCGCAAGCAAGGTATAGAACCAGCCTCTCGTCTGGTCAACGGCCTCGGAAATAAAATTTGCAGGGAAGTTCTCCTCGAATATTTCCTTGTTTTCAAAAGGATAATGCCACTGGGCGAAAGGCATGGAGCCGGAATCAAACCAGCAGTCGATTACCTCGGAAACCCTGTGCATTTTCTTTCCGCATTTCGGGCAGTCCAGTTCTACCTTATCGATATAAGGCTTATGAAGCTCTATATCGTCTGAAACGCCGCCGCCCATATCCTGAAGCTCTTTGATGCTGCCTACGGCGTGCTGATAGCCGCATTCACACTGCCAGATAGGAAGAGGTGTTCCCCAGTAACGCTCACGGCTTAATCCCCAGTCAATCACGTTTTCAAGGAATTTACCGAAGCGGCCTGTTTTGATATTTTCGGGAAGCCAGTTGATGGTATTGTTATTTTTAACAAGCTGGTCTCGTACCTCTGTCATTCTGATGAACCAGGTATCTCTTGCATAATACAAAAGCGGTGTATCACAGCGCCAGCAGAAAGGATAATTATGGGTATAATCCTCTTTTTTATAAAGGCTGCCGTCTGCTATAAGCTGTTCTACAATAAGGGGGTCGGCATCTTTTACAAACATTCCGGCCCATTTCACAGGCTCTATAAATTTACCCTGCTCATTTACAAGCTGAACGAAAGGAAGGTCATAAGCCTTTCCTACGGAATAGTCGTCCTCACCGAAGGCAGGAGCCGTATGAACGATTCCTGTACCGTCGGTTAAGGTTACGTAATCGGCGCAGGCGACATAATAGCCTTTTTTATCAAGATTCAGGCCAAAGTCAAAAATAGGCTCATATTCCGTATATTCAAGGTCCTTGCCTGTGCAGGTATCAATAATTTCGTAAGGCTCCAAAAGCACCTTATCTAAAAGGGCTTCTGCCATGGTGTAAATTCTGCCGCCTGTTTTTACCTTAGCGTATTTTTCAACAGGATTTACAACAAGAGCAATATTGGAAGGAAGGGTCCACGGGGTTGTGGTCCAAGCAAGGAAATACTCGTTATCCCGATTCTTTATTTTAAAGCTTACGTATACGGAAGGCTCTGTTACTTCTTTATAGCCCTGAGCAACCTCATGGCTTGAAAGGCTTGTTCCGCATCGCGGGCAATAGGGCACGACCTTGTGGCCCTTATATAGAAGGCCTTTATCCCATATTTTCTTGAGAGCCCACCATTCGGACTCAATATATTTATTATGATAAGTTACATAAGGGTCGTCCATGTCCGCCCAGAAACCAACCCGGTCGCTCATGGTACGCCATTCGTTTTCGTATTTCCATACGCTTTCCTTGCATTTTTTGATGAAAGGCTCTACGCCGTATTCTTCTATCTGGGGCTTTCCGCTGATGCCAAGCTGCTTTTCAACTTCAAGCTCTACAGGAAGGCCGTGGGTATCCCAGCCGGCTTTTCTAAGAACATTATAGCCCTTCATAGTGCGGTATCTTGGAATAAGGTCCTTTACCGCTCTTGTAAGCACATGGCCGATATGGGGCTTGCCGTTTGCAGTAGGGGGGCCGTCATAAAAGGTGAAAACCGGCGCCCCTTTCCGAAGCTCTCTGGAGCTTTCAAATACCTTGTTATCTTTCCAGAATTTCTGGATTTCAAGTTCTCTTTCGACAAAATCAAGGTTTGTCGAGACCTTTTGATACATAAAATTACCTCCTATAAATAATACAATTCGTTAATTTACAATAGCGTCAATAAAAACGGATTCAGCTTTTAAAATACGCGCCTTTCAAAGGCAATAAAAAAACCCCTCGCTACAGGGCGAAGGGTTATATCCGCGGTACCACCTGATTTGGCATAAAAATGCCCGCTCATGCATTTATCGTAAATTTCAAAAAAGACAGGAATAAAAGTCGTATATTTTGAATGGCCTAATCATAGAGCTTTATATATTGAAGCCGTTTATGAAAAATAGACTTTTATTACATCCTTGAGTAAAATTTACTTTAAACTGGATTCAAAAGGAACCCATTTATATAAATGCCTTTCGTAACGGGAAAGCGCCGTCCCCTCTTAATCATTTTCATTTTCGGAGGGGCCGCTGATGGTGATAAAAACCTGCGGCCTGAAACCGGGCTTTCAGCCATATATATAATTAAGTTTTCTAAGTATATATAAGACCCGGTTCTCTTTATAAAGGCTTGTGCCTGCTTCTTTGTCCATTTCGCTGCGTTTTAAATATAAGTGATAAATATTATACAATTTTTAATAAGATTTGTAAAGGGTTAACGGCGCTGGGAAAGATTGCTTTCCTTCATTATTGCCTTAAGCCGGTTTCTTTATAAGCCTCCGCCTTATTTTTAATCCTTTCTCCTTCGGAAGCATTGATATAAAGGGCTTCGGATTCCCTCTGGATTTCTTCAAGCTCCTCAATAATATTCGTAATCCTGTTAAATAAAATGAGATACATCTCCTGATACATGGATAAACCTCCTTTTGTGGTACCATATGATACCAAATTTATCGTTATTATATTACCATTTGGTACCATAATCAAGAGGTGATATGCATGTATTTTAAAAGGATTGCCGATTTGCGCATAGATAACGATATGACCCAGCAACAAATAGCCGATATTTTAGGCTGTAATAGGCAGGTTTATGCAAGATATGAAAGGGGACTTAGAGAAATTCCCATATCTATGCTTATAAAGCTTGCGAAGCACTATAATGTAAGCATAGATTATATTTTAGGTATCACGGATATAAAAGAGCCCCGTATCAAAAAATAGGGTTTGAAACCACTTGCTATGCAGGCAATTTCATTTTAAACAGGAAGCAGGCTTATACTCGAATTAAAGTAAAACCATAGTGTCGTCAATTTGCTTTTCCTTGATTTTATGCCTTCTTTACGCCCGTTACCTAGAGGTAAGAAAAGCAAATTTACTATATGGTTAAATCAGATAAAATGAAATCATCTTACTGCTGTTAGAGGTGAAATCCCTATGCAGCCAGATTGCTTTTACTTCGCAGCATGTATTTGGCTCTAAGAAGGCATATAGTAAATTTCAAGTTAAACAGTAACAAAACCGTATATTTCTTGAATTCAAATGAAATAGCAGCGATGTCAATTTGCTTTTCCTTTATTTTATATTCCCTAAAGCCAAATATTAAAAGCAAATTGACTGTACGAGGATTCAAAAATGTACTGTTTCCAAAGGAAATCCGTGTTTTTATACTACGCGAACTTGGAAAAGGATGCAGGCGCAAGCCTGCAAATCTTTTTTAGTGAGCGTTTTCTTATCGTTATCAAACTTGTTTTTGTTTGGTAACGATGAATCCGTAGTGAATCGGTTTTTGTTACTTCTTTATATGAAATTTACTATAGATGCCTATTTGGCGTAAATCCAAATCATGACCACCCGTCAAACGGGTGGTTTGCTCGCCCCTATAAGGGGCTGTTACCGGCCAGCGCCTAAAGACGCTGGCTTTCACTTTCGTTCAAGCCTTTATTGCCCTTGACTCGTCGCCACCCCTAAAAGGGTGTCCGTAATACTGGCTACCCCTTGAAGGGGTCCTCATACTCTTTCACACTCAGTTTATCCATCGCTATATCATAGTTTTCTTGTTCCTGAATGTATTTCTTTATGGTTGCCTCATTCAGTCCTACTGTGCTCACGTAATAACCTTCTGCCCAAAAGTGTCTATTCCCGAACTTATACTTTAAGTTTGCGTGCTGGTCAAAAATTATGAGTGCACTTTTCCCTTTTAAATATCCCATAAACTGAGAAACACTCAGCTTCGGTGGTATGCTGACCAGCATGTGTACATGGTCGCGCATGAGATGCCCTTCGATAATCTCTACTCCTTTGTATCTGCAAAGTTGTTTTAAAATATCTCTGACACTTTCTTTGTATTGATTATAAATAATTTTTCTCCTATACTTAGGAGTGAACACTATGTGGTACTTACACATCCACTTGGTGTGGGCTAAACTATTTGCCTTGTTGGCCATGAAAATCACCTTTCCTTTCGTTATAATCTGGCTTGAACAACCTTATTATAACGGAAAGGTGATTTTTTTGTATAACAAACACCGCGCACCCGCATAGCGGGTGGTTATTATTTCGCACGCTTTGCGTGCTCAACTGGGTCACGACCCATAATAAAAAAGCACCCCTAAGGGTGCTTTCCGGTATTCTTATTATGAAAGCGCTGTGCCTGTGTGAAAGCCTAAGCTACACAAACGTTAGCTGCCTTTAATTTACCGTTCTGACGGTCACGCTCTAAGTCGTAAGACACTTTTTGGCCTTCTTGAAGGGTTTTAAAACCATCTGAAACAATAGCTGAGAAATGTACGAAAACATCATCGCCATTATCGTTAGAGATAAAACCAAAGCCCTTAGATTCGTTAAACCATTTTACTGTACCTATATTCATATAAGTACCTCCTAATATTTTATTCATATTCACAATAGTACAAAAAAATCACATACTTTTACAAATCGTTAAATATACAAACAATCAACGACTTACAAAAATATGTGAATCAATCGAAAAATTTTGAATACTGTAGGTAGTTTAGCATACCTTTATACATTTGTCAAGGGGAAAATAAATTTAAATATTTCCATTTATGGTAAATTTAAATGAAACAGCAGTGGAACCGTTTATTCACATTGAATCAAAAATGTACTGCTTCCGAAGGAAATCCATGTTTTTAAGGCTTTGGTGCATAGGATTTTACTGCTTCCTTACAAGAAATTTACTATAGTACCAATGCCAATTGCAGTAAATAAACTTAAAAATAAATATATATTTCTTAGAGCGTGAAGTCCAAATAAAAGTCCATTACACTATAAAAACGCGGCCTCATCGCCGAAAATACGAAAATTTTTGTTTTTTTCCAAAGGGTACTTTTACAGCCTTGCTGAAAAGTATATTCTTGTTGGTTTGAATATTTTCAGGCACTGCCGGGCATATAAAAAGCCCTATCTTTTAAGACAGGGCTTTTAGTAAAATGGCGCTAAGCTAGTAACAAAAGCCTATTTTTCATAAACGGCTTAATATAATAGAAGCGCTTTATTAAGCCATTCAAATATATGGTTTTTGTTACTGTAATCAAATTATTTTATTATAAATGGGAGGAGAAAGGATTATGGTAAAACAAAAGCAAAGCAGCTGCAATCAAATTAGTTGTTTTATAGTTTAAATTTTATTTATTTAACAAGCCGATTAATTCGTCAACAGGCTTTTTGCCGAAATGAACTTCCTCGTCATTTATAATGATACAGGGAACGCTCATAATATTATACTTGTCCTTAAATTCAGGGAAGTAGGAAACGTCAATCATTTCCGCCTCTACGTTTTTATTTTTAGCGGCGATAAGCTGGGTTCCCATAACCACCTCCGGACACATGGTACAGGTAAGAGACACTCCAACCTTTACATTGACCTTTTTGTCGATGGAATTTATTTTGTTAAGGGTTTCGTTTGATATTTCCTGGCCAGGGCCTGCGGTATTATAAAGAGCGATGACGAAGGAGTTAAATTCATGGCCGCTGGGGATTCCGTGATATTTTATCCCCATGTAATGATCCTCATGGTCGTAAAGGGCAAATACAGGAATCATCTGGGCGTTTATTTCTTTTTCAACTGTTGGATTTACCCCTTCTTTATAATAGTCCACAGTAACCTTCTCTCCAATTGCCTTAAAATCATCAAGGAAGGATTTTAAATCGGAGGAAAGCTTGGAATCGTCGATTAAAACCTTAATCTGTACTTTATTAAGGAATTTATCAAGAACAGGCTTAAGCGAGTTTTTCAAATCCTCGTCAAAGAAGCTTTCGCCGTGGGCGGCTTCTTCTTTCTTTTCTTCCTGTTCGATTACAAGACCCAGCTCTTCCTTTTTATGCTCAATGTACTTTTCTATATTTGTTGCGGCAATAGCCCCGTCGGATACGGCCGTTACAAGCTGGCGAAGCTTCTTCGGACGAATGTCTCCGGCGGCATACACGCCGTCAATATTTGTTTTCATATCATCGTCTGTAAGGATATACTTTCTTTCGTCAAGGGTTATGACAGTTTCAAAAAGAGATGAAAGAGGTTCATAGCCTGCAAATACGAAGGTTCCGAAAGTTTTTCCCGAAGGGGCCTCATAGACCCATTCCTCATTTGTTTCCTTATTGAAAAGAACGGCCTTGTTTGGTACGTTCCCTCCGGAAATTTCTTTGATAACGGTGTTGAATTTTACTTCTATTTTATCGTTGGCCATTACCTTGTCGGCGATGGTCTTTGAACAGGAGAAGGAATCTCCTCTTACTAATACGTAAACTTTCTTTGCATATCTGGTGAGGAAGATAGCTTCTTCCGCTGCGGCAAAGCCTCCGCCTACAACAAATATATCAAGGCCTGTAAAAAACTGCCCGTCGCAGGTTGCACAGTATCCAACGCCCCGGCCTCTGAACTCGTCCTCGCCTTTAAATCCGGCTGTTCTTGGCCTTGCCCCTGTGGATATGATGATGCCTACCGATTCATATTCCCCATTTTTCGTCTTTACCTTTTTGATATCCCCTGAAAAATCGACGCTTTCAACCGTATCCATAAGATATTCCACGCCGAAATTAATAACCTGTTTTTTCATATTTGCCATGAAATCAGCACCGGATATGTTTTCTATTCCCGGATAATTCACAATTTCACTGGTAATGCCGATTTGGCCCCCTAAGCCGTCCTTTTCGATAATCAGCGTTTTAAGCTTTGCCCTGCCTGCATAAATACCGGCAGAAAATCCCGAAGGGCCGCCGCCTATGATGATTAAATCATAAATATTACTCAAAATCCCACAACCTTTCTACTGATTCGGATATATAAGATGAAGTTGATAAACATGCTGTAAGTTTTATTAAAATAATGCCTAAAAGAAGATTTCTTCCATATGGTTCTCTAATAGAACTATATTTATAGTATACCATAATATAATTTCTATAAATATATTTATAGAGCTAAATTTCAATGCTGTATCAGGGATTTCCCTTATAGAAAGCGGCTCCCCTAGGCGTAGAACCGCGCCGCTCCATAAATAAAATGAAGAAAACCCTGCATAGAATTCCATTCGTAGTATTTCTTATTTCCCCAATATTCAAACCCCAAGAAACGAAATTTGTATTGTGACCAATCCAAAGCGTCCCTCCTTAAGCTCACAAGGCATCTTTGAAGCACATTTGTTCTTTCTCTAAGGTCGTGCCTTTTCGTATGAACGAAATTTGTATTGTGACCAATCCAAAGCGTCCCTCCCTAAGCTCACAGGACATTTTTGAAGCACATCTGTCCTGTTGTCTAAGGTTGTGCCTTTTCGTATGAACAAAATTTGTATTGCGGCCAATCCAAACCGTCACCCCCTAAGCTCACAGGACATTTTTGAAGCACATCTGTCCTGTTGTCTAAGGTCGTGCCTTTTCGTATGAACGAAATTTGTATTGTGACCAATCCAAAGCGTCCCTCCCTAAGCTCACAGGGCATCTTTGAAGCATATCTGTCCTGTTTTCTAAGGTCAAGTCGTATAATTAAAAACAGGCAGCAGGCCTGCCGCCTGCTGCCAAAAGCCTGCCGTAAACACAGCAATTTGTTTAAATAAGACAAATATCAAGTTGCCGCTTATCTCTAGGCGTGTAGGCTTAATTAAATAAATCTCAGAACAAATTCTTGCATTAATTAAGCTGCTATAAATTATAGTTTATAACACATTCCTTTTTACATAAAGGAAATGCAGCATTCTTTTAAATTAACAAAAAATCAGCCGTTTAGAAAATTAAATCTTTCCTACTAAGTCAAAGCTTGGTTTTAAGGTCTCTGCACCTGGCTTCCAGTTTGCAGGGCAAACCTGATCGCCGTGTTCAGCTACGAACTGAGCTGCCTGAACCTTTCTTAAAAGCTCGTCTGCGTTTCTTCCGATGGCGTTGGAGTTAATTTCATAAGCTACGATTTCACCCTGAGGATTTACGATAAATGTTCCTCTTAAAGCCATGCCGTCTGCTTCGATTAAAACGTCAAAATCTCTTGTGATAACGTGAGTTGGGTCTGCTATCATAGGATATGTGATTTTCTTTATTGTATCGGAAGCGTCCGCCCATGCCTTATGAACAAAGTGGCTGTCTGTAGATACGGAATAAACCTCACAGCCGATTTTCTTGAACTCTTCATACTTATCTGCTAAATCTCCAAGCTCTGTAGGGCAAACAAACGTAAAATCAGCAGGGTAAAATACAACAACAGACCATTTTCCCTCTAAATCTTTGTTTGTTACATCAATAAATTCACCCTTCCGAAACGCCTTTGCGCTAAATTCTCCGACCTTCTTACCTATTAATGACATCGTTTTTCCTCCTTGTTTTTTAAAATTTTATTTTAAGTTCATTAAAGAAATATGATAATAAATGTAAGCCTTTTAATTATGAACATATACTATGTAAATAAAACACCGGCTTTATTAACTTAAAAGCCTATCATAATTATTGAAAGGCAAAATTAACTTATAAATTAGCTATATTATGCTCATACATTTCTTAAAGAGAAATGTAAAATAAATATATAATTTGTTACTGTAATTAATTTATTTCAATATATCTGCGAATTAAATCAAGCAAAACCTAACTTGATTCATATTATATCATATACGAAATAAAAGTCAATACTAAATAATAATAATTATCAATTGAATTTTCTTAAAATTAAAAGCCCGCTGGAAAAACGAGCTTTTAAGGGGACATTTCCAGCAATAAAATCTTTTAAGAGTTTAAAGATGAAAACAAATTCCTAATAGTAAAATCCTGGGTAGGCCTGCATTATAATAGAGCTGATTGCAGATGATAAAATAAAGCTTAAAATGATTCCTATAACCATTAAAATAAGCTGTGCCTTGGCGTAATTGCTCTTATTGGGGTTTTCATTGGCGGAAAAAGCCCATATTAAAAGCATTATAATATTTACGCAGGGGATTGCGGACAGAAGAAGAATGATTAACCAGTCTTTCAGGCTAAGATCCTCGCGGTAAGGGGCCGAAGGGGGCACTGTATACTGGGGCCTGCTGTCATACTGCCCTTGATTGTCGTTAAAGTTATTGTTTTCATCCATTTCTATAAACCTCCATCTTCTTTATAGGAATTACCTTTTATTAAATTTTTTAATATATTTACTTTAGGAAATGTAATTTTTAATAAAATCAGGTTTTAATTGATAGGATTGCTTCGTAAACGAAGTTCCTGCTTATACATTGCCTTTATAAAATATATTAACTAAAATCAAGCTTTGTTTCATTATTCCACAATAATCTATTTTTTGTCAATTACATTCCTGTTAAAAATATTCAAAATGTTATGCCGGTTAAATTCCAGCGGCTCCTGCCCCGGGGCATTCAAAAGCCTTACGGCAAATAGAACGAAAGACAGTAAAATTATAATAAGCGCCGGATAAAAAAGCTTTTTCACCTTTTCCGGTTTTTTAATTTTATAATAAAAATACACTGCCAGAAGAGGAACAACAAAAAACACCATGGGGTGGTAATAAAAAGCTTTTCTTATATCAAAAGCTAAAAGAGCCATAAAAGCCCTCGACATGCCGCAGGCAGGGCATGGAAGCCCGAAAATCACCTGTGACGGGCAAAAGTATCCAAAAAATTGATTGCTTAATATATAGTATATAAGAAGCAAAATTAATGATACATGGTATTTTTTTATGATATTCATAATATAATTGTACATAGACCTATTTTACCACAGGTTTTTGCCTCTTTCAAATCATAGGCACAAAAAGGGCTTTTTTATGCCTTTCAGGCAAAAGCTGTTAATTTATATTAAATGACATATGTAAATCTTTTTAAAAGAGTGCCTTTTTATGGTTAATAAACTTGTTAGTCATCAAATTTCTGATGTAAAATATAAATAAACTAGTTTATTTTATATTCTTGCCGGTTTGACTATTTTCAGACACTGCCTATTTTAAAGAATAAATTTTAAGCTTATGCTAAAAATATAAACGTAAAAGAATACAGATTGTTTATAAGATTAAACTTTATTTATGCCATGTTGACTTTGTTTTTTATATACTGTATAATCTGAATAAAATCAAGCTAGGCTTGATTTTATTCATGAATATATTTTGCTATGCAAAATGTATGAATGGAATTGTCGCATAAGAAGTATTTCGTATAAAATCAAGCCATGCTTGATTTTATACATGAATATATTTTGCTGTGCAAAATGTATGAATGGAATTGTCGTATGAGAAGTATTTCGTATAAAATCAAGCCATGCTTGATTTTATACATGAATATATTTTGCTGTGCAAAATGTATGAATGGAATTGTCGTATGAGAAGCATTTCGAATAAAATCAAGCTATGATTGATTTTATACATGAATATATTTTGCTGTGCAAAATGTATGAATGGAATTGTCGTATGAGAAGCATTTCGTATAAAATCAAGCTATGCTTGATTTTATACATGAATATATTTTGCTATGCAAAATATATTCATTCGTTTACGGCTATGATACAATATCTTTTAGCTAAAGACTGTGATAAAGGAATAGTAATATTATAACTTTCATGGAATTTTTAATTCCCAGAGAGGGGGCGGAAGGTGAAAGCTCCCGTTAGTATAATATGAACCCGCCTTTTAGTCCTTTGGGAAAGAACCAAAGCGCAAGCCTGCGTTAAAGGGCATAGAGATAGTATTTATACTAATTAGGATGGTACCGTCGGATATGTCCGGCTCCTTTTGGGAGCCGGACTTTTTTTATTTTTATTACTGATAATTAAATTCGAAGGAAACAGTAAGGGTTTTTGCAGGAGGGAAGACTACAGGGCCAATGCTTATAAGGCAAATGCACGTATCGTTTTGTGGATTAGAGAATACGGTTTCATATGTATAGTAAAATAATTTGATTACAGCAACAAAAATCATATATTTTAAATTTAGTGAATCTGAAAACATTTACAGGCAAGCTAGGTGAACATTCACTTATAGTCAACAAAGATTTTTTCGTTTTTGTTGACTATGAATGACTTAATATAAGCGCTTCTATTATATTTAAGCCGTTTATGAAAAATAGGTTTTTGTTCCTGCCTTAAATCTATTTTACTATAGAGTAAAAAACAAATAAATGCTGTAAAAAACGTATATTCGAAATAATTCAAAAATTATTGTATTTGAAGAAAATGTGTGTTTTTGAATTATAAAGAACCCTCTTTTATAGCTGCTGGGTTTTTGTTTTATCATATAAAATAGCAAGCATAGAGAGAAATACATTCAACCCAATTAAACTATGAAGGATAATATAAGGAAGGAGATTATTATGGCAGACAACAAAAATAATAAGAATATTGAAGCCATTACAAACAGAGAAGACGATTTTGCCAGATGGTATACGGACGTGGTTAAAAAGGCGGAGCTTGCGGATTATTCCTCCGTAAGAGGCTGTATCATTTTTAAGCCCTACGGCTATGCCATATGGGAGCTTATGCAAAGAGAGCTTGACGACAGGTTCAAAGAAACTGGTCATGAAAACGTATATATGCCCATGTTTATACCCGAAGGGCTTTTACAGAAAGAAAAGGACCACGTGGAGGGCTTTGCGCCGGAGGTTGCATGGGTTACCCACGGAGGCAATGAAAAGCTTCAGGAGAGGCTTTGTGTTCGCCCCACATCAGAAACCCTTTTCTGCGAGCATTACGCAAATATCATTCAGTCCTACAGAGATTTGCCAAAGCTTTATAACCAGTGGTGCTCCGTTGTAAGATGGGAGAAAACCACTCGTCCTTTTTTAAGAACCATGGAATTTTTATGGCAGGAAGGCCATACTGCCCACGCAACGGCAGAAGAGGCTCAGGAAGAGACCTTAAGAATGCTTAATGTGTATGCGGAATTCTTTGAAAACGTTCTTGCTATCCCTGTTATAAAGGGACAGAAAACAGAAAAAGAAAAATTTGCCGGTGCAAAGGCAACTTATACCATAGAAGCCCTTATGCATGACGGAAAGGCGCTCCAATCAGGAACCAGCCATAATTTCGGCGATGGCTTTGCGAAAGCCTTCGGCATTCAATATACCGATAAAAACAACGAGCTTAAATCTGTTCACCAGACCTCATGGGGCCTTTCTACCCGTATGATCGGCGGCCTTATTATGGTTCATTCCGATAATAACGGCCTTGTGCTTCCGCCGGGGGTTGCCCCGACTCAGGTGATGATTATTCCTGTTGCCCAGCATAAGGAAGGGGTTCTTGAAAAGGCGGCAGAAATTAAATCAAGGCTTTCCAAGGTATGCCGAATTAAGCTTGACGATTCTGATAAATCTCCCGGCTGGAAATTTAGCGAGCATGAAATGAAAGGCGTTCCCATTCGTCTCGAAATAGGGCCGAGAGATATAGAAAACAACCAATGTGTTCTTGCAAGAAGGGACACAGGAGAAAAGATAACGGTTTCTCTTGATGCTATAGAAGAAGAAATTACAAAGCTTTTGAAGTCAATCCATGACGGGCTTTATGAAAAAGCTTTAAATTTCAGAGATGAGCATACTTACAAAGCAGAAAATTACGATGAATTTGTAAAGATTATCGAAGAAACCCCCGGCTTCATAAAAGCTATGTGGTGCGGAGAAACTGAATGCGAAGAAGCAATGAAGGAAAAAACCGGCGCTACCGCAAGATGTATTCCTTTTGAGGAGGAAACCGTTTCAGACAAATGCGTATGCTGCGGGAAGCCTGCAAAGCATCTGGTTTATTGGGGCAAAGCTTATTAAAAGACTATAGTAAACAAACAGGTTTTCATTTTTGCTCACTATAAAACAGAGCGGCGGAGGTTCCTTCATTTGCCGCTCTGTTTTAGTAGGATGAAATGCATACGCCTGGAGTATGCTTGGATTCAATATAAAATAATATCATTGTCAATTTGCTTTTTCCTTATTTTAAGCCGTATCCATGCATTCACTTCGGCATAAAAACAAATTGATTATATGGTGGCGCTTGGCTCAAAAAGGCCCTGTTAAAGCGGTTTGGTTTGCTGTATAACCCCAATTTTATTGGTTTTTGCTGTGAATAAAACAAAAATTAAAGCCATTAAAAAAGATGTCAAATTTGCAGATATTTGTATAAAAATATAGAAGCTGAAGGGCAACAATGCCCTCTTTCTTAATCACGATAAATCCATAAAAATCTGAACAAGATTTTGGTTTTAGCAGCTTAGGCTTTTCCTACAGTGTGTAGCCGAAATTTCATTTTGGCCACAGGACAAATGTTTCTGCAGCTTTGTCCTGCTTTCCTTATGCCAAGATTTACTCAAATACAGAGATGACCCTTATAAACAATTTTATTTCCGTTACGTATATATGAAAGAATAAAGAAGGTAATATAAGAGCTGCAAATTTATTTTAAAAAATATTATTAAATTTAACCTTTGAAAATTTGAATTTGCTTTGATGCTTAAGGACATAATAATTAATAGAAGAAAGTGAACGCTTTATTTACTAAAGCCTGTTATAGCATGTTCTGAAATGCCAAATTTTAGTTTATTTTTCTTGAAAAATAATTTCTTCATCAAAGATATTCGAAATGCATCTTAGCTAGCCAGATGAATCCTATAGGCTTCATAAAAGCGGTTTTTTTTCCGGAGGGAAAGAAAAAGTTTAAAGAGCATTTTTGTGTTTTATACTTTACGGCCGGATTTCTTGACCGTTTTGCTTGAACTTCCGATTTTAAGACAAAATCTCCGTTGGTTATCCGGTTTCAAAACTTGCTCTAGCTGCAAGACCCAATATGTACTTTATTTCATGGAAATAAAACATCAAAGATAAAATTTAAAAAGTGTAAATTTATAAATTTCAATATTCTTTTATTTTGCAAGCTTTTATTAATGAAGATATATTAAAAATAATTTTTGCTAAATTTATAGGGGGCTTTCATATGGCTATGGTTTCTATACTATTACCAATATTGGCGCTTGCTGTATTAAGTATTTTTGCAGGCTATATTGCTTTGGTGCTTCTGCTTTTAAGGCAGGGGAAAATTATTCTTGGGTTAATTTTACCTTTCGTTTTTTTGATTCTCGGCTCTTTTATTTTAATTCCTATAATTATTTTCGGGCTGCATTTAACAAGGCTTCTTTTTATTATCGGCTTATGTGCAATGATATTTTCCATAGCAGGATTTATCGCCGCTCTTATAGGAAAGCTTATTTCTGATGATAATAGAAATCTGTAAGCAAAAAAATTAGCAGCTTTTAGATTATAAAAGTAAATTTGTTTAAAATTTGTAATCAAACTCATCTTTCATTCAGACTATTAAAAAAGATATTACGTATTATTAAACCATACAGTGAATATTCAGGATTGTGTTTAGTTTAGGAGAATTACTATGGGTAAAAAATTATGCTTGTCCAGAAATAATAAGATAATTGCCGGTGTATGCGGGGGCGTTGGAGAGTATTTCAATGTTGACCCTACTCTTGTAAGGGTCATAATGGTTCTTTTGCTTTTTGCCTCAAGGCTGGCTTTTATCGCCGTGTATATAATTTTATGGGCCGTAATGCCCTTATCTGAATAAGGATTTCTATTTCCGGCAGGGTTTCCAAAAGAAAAAACTCTGCCGGAATGATATTTTACAGTAAATTCCTCATAAGAAGGAACAAAAGCCCATTTACTAAAGACTTAAAGACGAGGATTTCAACAAGAAAAGGATATCTTTAAGCCTATGTAAATATACGGTTTTGTTGCTGGTTCATTTTAAATTTACTATAAAGATAAATTTTATTGTCATATAAAAAAACTTTGTTAAAAGATTTGCAGACAATATTTTGTTTCGTAAATTTTAAAATTTATAATTTATCTCAAGGAAGAAATTACCCCGCGCAATTCCTCTGTAATTTGAAAAATCATAGGAGTTACTTGAATTTTCCTCACAGAAAAAATTTATTATTGGGTACATTAATAAGGTAACGGAACTTGTTACAAAGCTTTAAAAAATCACGGAGGGATATAGATGAAAAATAAAATCATAGGTGCCGTTGTAGGAGCATTCATTCTTGCAGCGCCCCTTAGCGCATATGCTGCGTCAATTCCTGATGCAGATAACAATACCACCGTTACAGATACGGCGGAAAATACTACAAATCAGGAAAACGCTGTAAATCAGGAAACCTCTACCGACAGGACGGATTTAACAGACAATCAGGACGGACTGCAGCCTGTGACCCCGGAAGAGCCGCAATCCAGATATGTGGAAAATAGAGGTACTATAAGAGAAATTACCGATGAAGAAGGCAATAGGCAGGTAGTTCTTTCGAAATCAGACACTGAAGCCGAAGAATTGATCTTATTTAATATTTCCGATGAAACCCTTGTTTATGATATAAGCACTCAGGAAGTCACTGAGTTTTCCAAGCTGAATAAGGATTCGGAAATAATCGTATTTTCAAGATCGGATGCTCCGGTGGGAACAAGTCTTCCCCCATTAATGAGCTCTTACGCTATTTTTGCAGTAGGTCCGGAAGAGACAGCTAAATCCGTAGCAGTTGATTTCTTTGATGAAAAAGGATTAAGCGCGGGAAATACTTTAAAGCTTAACGTATCTCAAGCTACAAAGATATTTGACCTTGAAGGCAATACCCTTACAGCAGAAGATATAAAGAATAAAAACCTTATCGTTTTTTATGATGCTACAACCAAGAGCCTTCCTCCCCAGACATCACCTTCAAAAATAATTGTTTTGAACGACGATAAAGTAGAAACACCGGAGGAAAACAATATATCTGAAATAATTTCAGCTCTTGATGAAAATGACATTAAAGAAATAGACGGTGTAAAGTATATTGCCCTTGCAAACGTTGCAAGAAAAGCAGGCTTTGATGTAGAGTGGAAAGATGAAAGCAAAACAGTTTCTATTTTAAAGGATAAAATGACTGTTTATACCATAACCATAGGCAATAAAGAATATGGTTATTACAAGGCTTTAAGAAACCTTGAAAATGCTCCGAGGATCATAGAATCAAGAACATTTATAGAATCCTCTTTCTTTGAAAGCTTTAATAAATAATGAATAGCAGGGGAGTGTTGCAAATAGATTTTGCACGCTCCCTCTTTTCGTTTATAGTAAATTTCAAATGAAACAGGAATAAAAATCGTATATTTTATGCTTAGTGAACCTGGAAACACTTACAGGGAAACTGTTAAAGTGTTTTCAGGCGAACGCCCCTTATAGCCAACAAAGATATATTAATCTTTGTTGGCTATGAATGGCTTAAACATAGCAATTCTATATATTTAAGCCGTTTATGAAAATAGGTTTTCTTACTACCTTAAAACGGGTTTACTTTAAATTGTATTCCCTGAGGATAAATGTCTATGATTTTAAAGATAATTTTTGTATACATTCGAAAAGGGCTGCAGAGTCCTTTTCTTGTAATATTTTGTCCTTTAAAAATAAACTTTTAGGCATTTCTTTTCGTATATAAATATAGTAATATAAGGATATATTTATTCGCATCGAAATCGGGAGGGCTTAGAATGGAAGATATAAAATCTACTTTTTTTAATTTAAAAAATACCATTACCAAAAACTCCGGCGATTTTGTCAAAAATACCAAGCTGAATCTTGACCTTGCCAACGAAGAGGAAAAGCTTAAGCTTATCTATATAGAAATAGGCAAAAAGGTTCATGAAATATATGCTTACGGCGGTTCTCTGGGAGAATATTTCGACGAGAAATACCGCCAGGTGGTGGAAAGCCAAAGCAATATCAATAGCATAAAAGAAAAAATAGAGGTTTTAAAAGGCGTTAAAACATGCACTGGCTGCGGGCGGCAAATAGATAAAAAACATATCTACTGCCCTCATTGCGGCGCCTCTATGGCAGGGGCGGAAACCTATAAGCCGGAGGCTCCACAGGACATAAATAAAATAAATGAGCCTGAAATCATTCCCCCTGAAATCATTGCCCCTGAAAAACCTCAGGAAGCCAAAGAAGAATATAAAGTATGCGCCTCCTGCGGCGAAAAAAATCCCCCACAGGGAAGATTTTGCTTAGGGTGCGGAAGAATATTGAATTAGCAGGTGATTAAATGGATTTCATTAATGATATAAAGTCCGGTATTTCCAAGCTTTCACAAAACACTAAAAAATCATTTGATATTACGAAAATAGAATATAAACTTAAAAGTTATTCCTATGAAGCCGAGGAGACGTATAAGGCCATCGGTAAAATTGTTTACGAAGGCAGGGACAATAATATAGATGCAAATTTAATTGAAAGCCTTTTTAAGGATTTAGACAGCATCAACAACAGAATAAAAAGCCTTGAACGAAACAAGAATATTATTAAGCATGATCGGCCAAGGACTGAAAAATCCATTATAGAGCAGGGCGGAAGCGCCAATTACGCGAAGCTTAATAAAAAAAGTGATGACCTTACCATAAAGCGCACAGAAGAGGGAATCAAGATTTTAAGGTTCTGCCCAAAATGCCATACAGAGAATTCCTCCAGTGCCAAGGAATGTACAAATTGCAAATACGTATTTAAAACTTCTGATGAAAATTAGATAAAAAGGCTTGTAAAACAAGCCAAATTTTTTAAAACACATTAGCACTCATTGAGCTTGATGGCTAACAAAAATGTGGTATAATGGGAGTATACACTCCTTGGAGTGTATACTCCCGAATATAATCCGCGAAGCGGATTGTATGAGTATAAAATTACGAATACAATTTACTTTGTAAATTGTATGAGGGGAACCAAGAAAATAAGAAGGAGTGTATATTCCCGAATACAACCCGCGAAGCGGATTGTATGAGTATAAAATTACGAATACAATTTACTTTGTAAATTGTGTGAGGGGAACCAAGAAAATAAGAAGGAGTGTATACTCCCGAATATAATCCGCGAAGCGGATTGTATGAGTATAAAATTACGAATATAATTACCAATATGTTTTGCAAAGCAAAGTGTGTTTCTAAAAGCCAGCCAATAATGATAAAATCATTACTTTACGGATTAAACGTATGACCGACCTATAAATTGAATATCCTAAACCATATCAATAAATATTATTTGATAAATTTTTTAAAGAACCTTTGTAAAGGAGGGTTTTACTATGATGTGTGAAAAATGCGGAGAGAATGAGGCAACGGTATTAATAGAGCAGAACATAAACGGCAAGCATACGAAATACCATTTATGCCCCAACTGCGCTGCAGGGGTTAAGATGGACGATGTTTTCGGAGACTTAAGCAATCTTTTCAGCAATTTATTTTTCATAGGGGAAGAAAAAAAGAATGAGCCTAAGCTTAAATGCCCTTCCTGCGGAATTGCCTATGAGTCTTTCAAAAAGACGGGAAGGCTTGGCTGTGAAAATTGCTATAAGGCGTTTCATAAGGAGCTGAAAGGCGTTTTTGAAAGCATACAGTCAGGAACCCACCACAAAGGAAAGCTTCCTAAAAGATCAAAAAGCAAAATACTGAATATCAGGGCCATTGAAGAATATAAAGCAGAGCTTAAAAGGGCCATTGAATCAGAAGAATATGAAAAAGCCGCCCATTTACGGGATTTGATTAAGGAGCTTGAAAGCACTAAAAAGGAGGGAGCGTAATGGTTCACAAAACAAGGTGGTATGAAGATAGCGCTTCAGACATTTCCCCTATTATATCCAGCAGAGTAAGGCTTGCAAGAAATTTATCCAAATATCCTTTTTCGGCTAAAATAAATGACGAACAATCAGAAAAGCTTATTAAAGACGTGATTTCCTCCATAAAAAACGATTATATGTCCATAGGAAGCCAATTTGAATACGTAGATATTAAAAATGCCGACGGTACAGATAAAAGGGCCCTAATAGAAAAGCATTCCATAAGCCCGGAGCTTTTGAAATATTCAAGGCCCAGAGGCGTTCTCATTAAAGACGACGAATCTGTCGAAATTATGATTAATGAAGAAGACCATATAAGAATACAATCTGTATACTCCGGCAAGAATATAGATGCCGCATGGGATACGGCAGATAAGATCGACGATTTAATGGAAGAAACTCTTGAATATGCCTTTGACAGCGACTTCGGCTATCTTACAAGCTGCCCTACAAATACGGGAACAGGCTTAAGAGCGTCTTATATGGTGCATATTCCCATGCTTGAAAAAACAGGAAACATTCAAAGCCTTGCCGCCGCTCTTTCAAAGCTTGGTATGACCATCAGGGGCATTTACGGAGAAGGAAGCGAATCCTACGGCAGCATTTATCAGGTATCCAATCAGATGACCCTTGGTAAATCCGAAGAGGAAATCATTCAGGGGCTTAAAACCATCGGTGAGCAGATAGAAGATAATGAATCAAAGGTGTTTAAAAACATTTATTCCGAAAATCCCATTTACGTGGAAGACAATATATACAGAGCCTATGGGCTTTTGAAAAACGCAAGGAAAATGACTGTGAAGGAAGCCATGAACCTTCTTTCCGCAGTAAGAACAGGCTATATCTTCGGTATATTAAAAGAGCCTAAGCCGAAAGCGCCTATATATAATATTATGATGAATATTGAACCGGGAAATATTCAGAAAAGAACAGGGGAATCTGATTCTGATAAAAGAGATATTGCAAGAGCGTCTTATCTTAGGGAAATATTCAATTAAAAGAAACAAATTAATAACGATAAAACCGTATATTTTATACTTAGTGAATCTGAAAACACTTACAGTGAAGCTAGGTGAACGTTCCTTTATAGGAATAAGGATATCTTCATCTTTGTTGACTTGAATGGCGTAAATATAGTATTTTTATATATCTAAACCATTTATAAAAATAGATTATTATTACTGCCTTTATCTTTTTTGCCCTAAAGGTAACGCAGGCTTATGTCAAATGAATTTTACTAATTTAATAAGATTTTTAGACTTGCAAAAGCTTTTCATAAAATATTACTAATTTAGATCATTTGACTGTAAGAGCCTGTTTCATATATACGAAGCCCCGGCATATGACCGCAAGGTATTTGCCGGGCTTCAAAGAATTTTATATGGAGCTGTAAAAATATTTAACATAGAAATTAATTTATGGTTAATAAAGCGAAAAATTTCTTTATTAACCATAAGAAATATTCACTTTAAAACGCTATAGTTAATCAAGGTTATTGAACTTATAACAAATTTAAAATGAAACAGAAACAAAACTGCAGGTCACTTGAATTCATATAAAATAAGAGAAAAGACAAATTGAAAATGCTGCTATTTTATTTGAATCCAAATTTATATAGAAATTGAAAGCACTTTGGTAAAATGCGGCATGCCGCAAAGGAGGTTTTATTATGCAGGGAAAATTTACGCAAAAAGCCCGAGAGGTTATAGAATACGCTCAGCAGGCAGCGGCGGAGCTGGGCCACGGATATGTGGGAACGGAGCATCTTCTTCTGGCCCTTAGGCATATTGATGAAAGCGTAGCTTCAAAGGCCCTTGAAGGCCAGGGAGTTACAAAGGATGCAATTGTGTCCCGTATCGGCCAGATGGTAGGGATAAGTGATTCTCTGGGGGTTCCTCAGGATTTTACCCCGAGAACCAAAAGGGTTATCGAGCTTAGCCTTCAGGAAGCCATTAAAATGGGCACAGGCTATATCGGAACAGAGCATTTGCTTCTTGCCCTTTTAAGGGAAAAAGACAGTGTAGCCGTAAAAATATTGGAAAGCCTTAATGTAAATGTACAGAAACTTTCCGAGGAAATATTATCTATGCTTGGAGAATCAGAAAATACTTCTGACGGAATGCCCATCGGAGGGCAGGTAAAGAAGGGAAAAACAAATACCCCGACTTTGGACCAATACAGCAGGGATTTTACTCAGCTTGCATCTGAAAATAAATTTGACCCTATTGTGGGAAGAGATAAAGAAATCGAAAGAGTCGTTCAGATATTATCCAGAAGAACGAAGAATAATCCTGTTTTGGTAGGGGATCCGGGTGTAGGAAAAACGGCCATTATCGAAGGCCTTGCCCAGAAGATAACAGAGGGGAATATTCCCCAGATTCTGAAAGGGAAAAGAGTAGTCTCCTTAGACCTTTCCGCGATGGTTGCGGGAAGCAAGTACAGGGGAGAGTTTGAGGAAAGAATAAAGAAAGTGCTTGCAGAGGTAAAGCAGTCTGGAAATATCGTCTTATTCATAGACGAGCTTCATACCATCGTGGGCGCAGGCGCAGCGGAAGGAGCCATAGATGCTTCCAATATACTGAAGCCTTCTCTTGCAAGAGGAGAAATTCAGGTTGTGGGTGCAACCACTTTAGATGAATACAGAAAACATATCGAAAAGGACGCGGCCCTTGAAAGAAGGTTCCAGCCTGTAACCGTAAACGAGCCTACCCAGGAAGAAGCGATTGAAATGCTCCGGGGCCTTCGGGATAAATATGAGGCTCACCACAGCGTTAAAATCGTTGACGAGGCTATTACGGCTGCGGTAAAGCTCTCCAGCAGGTATATTTCAGACAGATTCCTTCCCGATAAGGCTATAGACCTTATTGACGAGGCTTCTTCAAAGGTTAAGCTCCGTTCTTACACAACCCCTCCGAAAATAAAGGAGCTTGAAGAAAAGCTTGTAGAGCTTGAAAAAGAAAAAGAATCCGCTATTAAAACAGAAGAATACGAAAAGGCCGGAAAGCTTAAAAAGAAACAGGAAGAAATTAAGGAAAGACTGGAAAAAGAAAATAAAAAATGGGAAAACAAAAACGATTCTGCAAAGCTTGTAGTAACAGATGAAGATATTGCCCAGGTAGTGGGAAGCTGGACGGGAATCCCTGTTCAAAGGCTCCAGCAGGAGGAAAGCGAAAGGCTTTTGAATATGGAGGAAATACTCCATAGAAGGGTTATCGGCCAAGATGAGGCCGTAAAAGCCATATCAAAGGCTGTAAGGCGCGGCAGGGTAGGCCTTAAAGACCCTAAAAGGCCTGTAGGCTCCTTCCTTTTCTTAGGTCCTACAGGAGTAGGTAAAACAGAGCTTTCAAAGGCCCTTGCAGAGGTCCTTTTCGGCGATGAAAACGCCATTATAAGAATCGACATGAGCGAATATATGGAAAAGCACAGCGTTTCAAAGCTCATAGGTTCCCCGCCGGGGTATGTAGGCTTTGAAGACGGCGGCCAGCTAAGCGAAAAAATAAGGAGAAAGCCTTATTCCGTAATCCTTTTTGATGAAATCGAAAAGGCCCATCCTGACGTATTTAATATTCTCTTACAGGTTCTCGACGACGGCCATATTACCGACGCCCACGGAAGAAGAGTCGATTTTAAAAACACTGTTATTATTATGACTTCAAACGCCGGCGCAAGAAACATCATGGCTTCTAAAAGGCTTGGCTTTGTTTCATCAGACGACAGCAAGAGAAATTATGAAGATATGAAAAAAACAGTTATGGACGAAATAAAGAAGGTATTCCGTCCCGAATTCTTAAACAGAATAGACGACATCATCGTGTTTAAATCCTTAGACGAAAAAGACATTGAAGAGATTGCCATTCTTATGATGAATGAGGTTAAAAAGAGAATTAAGTCTCAGATGAATATTGATATAAGCATAAGCGATACTGCCCTTAAGGAAATTTCAAAGGAAGGCTTCGACCCTGTATACGGCGCAAGACCTTTAAGAAGAGTAATTCAGGCAAATATCGAAGATATGCTTGCGGAAAAAATACTGGAAGCCAATATCAAAGAAGGAGACACGGTTGAAATCGGCTACGACGATAAGACGTATACGGTTTCAAAAGCATAAACTAAAAGCAGGCCATAGGCCTGCTTTTTTATGAAGTTCACAAGAATATAATGATATCATAGCGAAAAATTGAATGTTATTTTAAAGGCGTTTGGTCTTTTATAGAGCCCTTGGGCTATAGACAAGAGGCCCCTTAGATGCTTATAATAATATATAAAATAAAAATAAAGCATCAGGGGGAATTTAAATGGTTCGGCATATTGTTATCTGGAATTATCAGGAGGGATTTTCCCCGGAGGAGAAAGCATTAAAGGGAAAAGAAGTAAAAGAAAAATTAGAGGCTTTAAAAGAAATTATAAGTGGGGTAATAGCGCTTAACGTTCACATTGACCCTCTTTCTTCAAGCACAAAAGATGTTATATTAAACAGCCTTTTTGAAAGCGAAGAAGCGCTTTCGGCTTATCAGGTACATCCTGCCCATAAAGAAGTAAGCGCATTTGTAGGCACAGTCATGAAAGACAGAGTCTGCATGGACTATTACGAATCATAAAGGTATAAAGTAAATTAACTTGAAAATACACAAGCTAATTTAATGAAAACATATGAAATATTTCTTTAACTATAGGAGGACGCAAACTTAAAAAAGATTCATAAGCTTATGCTTATATCTTTTTTCGAGTTCGCATGGTATAAAATAAAGGATATTTTAAAGTTAAAGAAATATAAAGCGGCGTATATAAGCTTATATACGCTGTTTATTTAGCTTAATAGTTTGGTAATTGTAAGGGACACTCACTTAAAAAAGATTTACAAGCTTACGCTTGTATCACTTTTAAGTTTACTTAGCACAAACAACCGTATAAAACCCGTATAAAACCTGCTTTAAGAGCCTCTTATAAGCAAAATATGCCTTTGCAATTTATTTGCTTATAGTGTATTATTTATATAATCCATATTATTTTTCAAATATTTCTTTATAGGAATAAAGAGGTGCTTAAAGCAATGGAAGAAAATAAAATTCGCCAAAGACTTGAGCTTAAACCAGTGGGGCTCGAATATTTGGACCAGTATAACGAGCTTTTAAGATACGTTTTTCAGGTCACAAATCAGGAGCTTCAGGAAAGCGGCTACGAGGACGGCGAAATCGTAAGGGCTAAAGTGCCCTTGCTTGAAAGGTCGGATGTTTTCGGATGGTTTGACGGGGATAAGCTGGTTTCCCAAATTGCCATATATCCCTTTGAGGTCAATATTCACGGAAAGATATTTAAAATGGGCGGTATTACAGGGGTTGGAACTTATCCTGAATATGCAAACCTTGGCCTGATGAACGACCTTATAAGAATGTCTCTTAGAAAAATGAGAGAAAATAAACAGTGGATTTCCTATCTCTACCCTTATTCCATACCCTATTACAGGCGCAAGGGCTGGGAAATTATGAGTGATTTTATAAGCTTTTCCATGAAGGATACCCAGCTTCCCAAGCATGTAGAGGTGCCGGGCTTTGTAGAGCGCCACCCTATAGACCATATAGATGTTATTGAAACCTATAACAGATTTGCCAGAAGAAATCACGGGGCCATGCTTCGAGATGAAATAGCGTGGGCAGAATACTGGAGATGGGAAAACGAGGAAGAGCGCACGGCAGGGGTATATTATAATGGTAAAAACGAACCAACAGGCTATGTTATGTATTGGATAGCAGATGACGTTTTCCATATTAAAGAAATGATTTATTTGAATCAGGAAGCAAGAAACGGCCTTTGGAATTTTATATCGGCCCATTTTTCCATGGTAGACAATATACAGGGCAATATATTTAAAAATGAGCCTATTGCTTTTTTGCTTGACGACGGGCAGATAAGTGAAACCATAGAGCCTTATTTCATGGCAAGAATCGTCGATGTGGAAGCTTTTTTAAAGGAATATCCCTTCCTAAAGGGAGGAAAGCCTTTTCATTTTAAGGTAACGGACCCCCTCGCTCCGTGGAATGAAAATATATTCGGCATGGAGTGGAAAGACAATAAACCTATTGTTACAAATAATGCTGTGGGAAATCCTGCAGAGCTTACCATACAGACCCTTACAAGTCTTTTAATGAGCTATAGAAGCCCCGTTTATTTTTACGATATTGAAAGGCTTAAAACAGATCCTGATACCCTTCGTATCTTAGAAGAAATCATACCAGATCAAAAACCCTACTTTTCTGATTATTTTTAAATGGGTTTTCTCTAAAACCCATTTAAAATCAACTGCCCAGTATGAAATAATCTATTCGCTTTTTCAAAAGGCTCTCGCAATTTATTCTAAGGAGAACACATAATGACTTGTGAAAATGTAGGGCCGATTAACGGCCAGCTGGACAATCTTACGCCTACGGAACGGCGTATGGCTACGGAGAATATCCGTTCTTTAGTATTTAACTATTCCCTTCCTACAGTTATTGGAATGATGGTAAATGCCCTTTATAATATCGTGGGCAGGTTTTGGATAGGTCAGATAGAAGGAGAGGTAGGCGCTCTTGCTTATACAGGGGTAGGCCTTATGATCCCTATCAGTAACGTTATCCTTGCCTTCGCCCAGCTTGTGGGCATTGGTGCCGCTTCCAATATATCTATTAAACTGGGGCAAAATGACAAAAAAGGCGCAGAGGAAATACTGAATAACGCCTTTGTCCTTTCCATAGTGCTGTCCCTATTAATTTCAATTTTCGGCTACATATATGCGCCCCAGATACTTATGCTTTCAGGAGCAAGCGAAAGAACACTGCCTTATGCCCTTTCCTATGGAAGAATCATCATAGGCGGCTGTATATTTCAGGTAGTTTCCTTTTCTATGAACCATTGTATCAGGGCCACAGGAAATCCCAAGCGCTTTGCCTCCACCCAGCTTTTAGGCGGCGTAATTAATATTATTTTAGTGCCGATTTTTATCTTCAGCCTTGGTTTCGGCCCAGACGGAGCTGCCATAGCTACGGTAATTTCCCAGTTTATATCGGCTGTATGGGTATTTTCTTATTATTTTGGAAAGAAGGCCCCTCTTAAGTTTTATAGAAAATTTATGAAAATAAATCCTAAAACGGTGATGATTATATTTTCTATCGGCCTTTCACCCTTTTTAATGCAGGTAAGCAATTCTGTGGTTAATACAATACTGAATAACAGCCTTAAATTTTACGGTGAAATGCAGTTCGGAGACGGTGACCTTGCCGTAGGGGCCATGACCCTTATTAATACGATGTCCATATTCTTTATTACACCGATTATCGGTATCAATCAGGGGGTTCAGCCTATCGTAGGCTTTAACTACGGAAGAAAGGACTATAGAAGGGCTAAATCCGCCTTTCTTTGGAGCGTAGTTTATTCTACCGCCCTTTGCGTTTTCGGCTGGACGATGATACAGCTTTTACCGGAGCAGCTCGCTTTGATATTTAATAAAAATGAGGCCATAAATATGATAGCTTCAAGGGGAATGCGGTTTTTCCTCCTTTGCCTTCCTGTAATCGGCTTCCAGTCCTGCTCGGCTAATTTTTTCCAGGCTATAGGCAGGGCCCAGCTTTCCATTTTGCTTAATGCCTCAAGGCAGCTTATGATATTGACCCCGTTGGCCCTTATTCTGCCAAGGTTTTTAGGCATAGACGGCATATGGTATTCAGGGGCCATAGCGGACTTTACAGCATTTTTAATTTCAGCGGTTATTATTATGCGGGAGCTTAAAATCATAAACAGAAAAATAGAAATAGAAGATAATTTAATTGGGCTTGAAAAATAATATAAAAGCAAGCCGGTTTATTATGAATAAGAAATTTACTTCTGAATTACTTAGGAAAGTCTTAAACGCTTCATATAACATTTTAATATATAAATAAAAAATACCGGAAGAAACGTTCTCCGGTATTTTTGTAATATATTATAAATAAGATTTTAAAGGTCGATCATTTTAATTAAACTTTACTAATTTGAAATATAATGAAACTTAAGCAAAAAATGCAATTATAAACATCATAATCCTACAAAATTCTGACAAACGATTATTTCTTAGGCATAAAAAATTAAGCTTTATAAATGTTGAATTAATGGTAAATTATTCCAAAAATTTACCATTAATTCAACATTTATAAATATATTAAAAACAGAAAAGGACCTGATGAACGCCCCTTTATCAATGCTTTTTAGAAAAAATGTCTGCTTTGAAAAATAGCGATGAAAAGGGTATTATGTTGATTATTGTCTTGAAAAAACTCTTGATTTGACCATGCCTTATAGGCTATACTCATTATATCCCATAGGCCTATGAAATAAGGCTTACTTTTAAAAACGAAATGTAATTTTACAAAAACTTCAATAATGTGCTTAAAAACTACTTTTTATTCAATCAATAGATTTTGTATACTTTATCATGATTAAAATTTAAGATATTGTATGTTTTTCTTGAAACCTTTTTATGATATGTTTTTGTAACCATGTTTTCAGCAAAAATATACTGATTATAAAGAGAATGAAATCAACGCCAATCTGCTTAAAATAAATATGAAAAAGGCCCCAGTTTATTTACTGCAAACGAAAGGAAAACTGATTAAACTTAAAAACAAGAAACTATTTTCAAGTTGAATCAGTACAATGGTATTTACAGAGAGCAATATTTATAGATGCCAAGCCTGTCAGAAGGTAATAAAGAACAGGCCGGCGAATTTTTAAGCAAAGCGTATTTTATAGAAAATTTAATTTATAGAAGAATTCACTTTAATCTGAAGACCTATCGCTTAAAACACAAAATATCCTCTGATATTTTGCAGCACTCTATCACTTCGGTTTCAAGGGAATTCGGCTATAGGCCTTAAAATGAACTTACAATGAAGCTTGACTGCTGTAAGGCCCGTTCCCTGCTCTTAGTTTTGTCCTATTAAGGGTTTGCCCTTAAAGGGTGGTCCCTTTAAGGGGTGTTGTTCGGAGGAGGATTTCAAAATGGGAGGTAAAGCCCAATATCCAAAAATACTTATTGTCTGCCTTTTATTTATATCAATACAGGGTATTATTAGAAATGCCGTTTTCCCTGATTATGATTTAGGCAATATAGGTTTTATTTTTGCTGCTTTTGCCGGTGTACTTATATTTTTGTATAATAACTTAAGGCAGGGCAGGCATTTATGCCCTGTGAACATGCCGCCGGATATAGAATACGAAGAGGATTTAAAAACAAATTTATTGTTTTTCACAACCTTCGGCACCGAAGGAAAAGGTGAGCCTGAAAAAAGCGCCTTATCCGGCAAATATATGGCAAACCTTATAGCCAATATTTCCGAAGCCCTTTTTGTAATTGATGAAAATAAGAAAATTGTAATGTTTAACAGTGCCGCAAAGAAGCTTTTAAAATGCAGAGACGAATATCTGGAAGGAAAACCCATAGACGTTCTTTTTAAAAGCAATTGCTGTAATTTCTTTTTAAGCGATAATTTTAAGCCCACGGTGGAGAAATCTTATGATGCCGATTTAATAACGGAAGCCGGGGAGATTGTTCCTGTTGCTTTTTCCTGCTCCATAATGGAGATAGACGGAAAAGGCGGATTCCATTACATATGCACAGCAAGGGATATGACCGAAACAAGAAAGGTGCAGGACGCTCTTTTTAAACAGGCTAATTTCGACAGCCTAACCCAGCTTTACAATAGGTGTTATCTTGAAAGCAAGGCCTCGGAAATCCTTGCAGAAAGAAGGATTACCACAAATCATCATTCCTTGCTGATGATTGACCTTGACCATTTTAAAATTGTGAACGATACCTGCGGCCATGAAGCAGGGGACCAGCTTCTTCGGCATCTTTCTTATATTATGAAGGAAAGCCTTCGGAATTCAGATATTATAGCAAGAGTAGGCGGCGACGAGTTTGCCGTATTCCTGCCCTGCACCGACGTTAAACAGGCCACTATTGTTGCTGAAAAGATTAAAAGCGCCATTACTCAGTATAACTTTACATGGGAAGGCAAAGTATTCAGTGTAGGGGCAAGTATAGGTATTGCCGAAACAGATGAAAACATCAATGATATACGCCTGATGCATAGGGCTGCCGATATTGCATGCTTTATTGCAAAAGGGAGCGGCGGCAGCGGCGTTATGGTCTATAATGACGATAAAGAGCCTTCTGAAACCACAGGCGATGAGCTTAACCTGTTCCCCCTTATAATGGAAGCCCTTGAAAGCGACAGTTTCTTTCTTGTTTATCAGCCTGTTGCAAATATAAACTATACGGGAGGGCCGAAGCTATTTGAAATTTATTTAAGATTAAGGCTTAAAGACGGAACCGTAATTCCGTCATCGGCATTTATTTCTCAAGCTTATCGATATAATATGATGAGTAAAATTGATCAATGGGTTATCAATACCTTTTTCTCAAGCTTCCATGAACGGATAATGCCTTTTGTAGGCCCGGAAAGCGCCCTTTTCAGCATCAATATATCAGAAGCCACATTAAGCGCCGAAGGCTCAAAGGAATTTATAGAATTTATAGAGCGAGGGCTGAACAGGTATAATGTACCGCCGGAAATGATATGCTTTGAAATAAAAGAAAACGCGGCCATATCTAATTTTATAGAAGTAAGCGATTTTGAAGCAGGCCTTAGAACGCTTGGCTGTAAGTTTGCCCTGGATGATTTTGGCAGCAGCTTTTCTTCATTTTCCTATCTTAAGTTTTTAAACGCCGACTATGTTAAAATAGACGGAACCCTTATAAATGATATTTCGGAAAGTCCTTTAGGCTGTACGATGGTTTCTTCCATAAATGAAATATCCCATATACTGAATAAAAAGACAATTGCCAAGCAAGTGGAAGGAAAGGACGTATTTGACGGCCTCAAAAGCATCGGCATAGACTATTGCCAGGGCTATATGATAGCAGAGCCGGATACCATAGAAAATATAATGAATAAGATGTATTAAAAAAAGCTCCCTAGGGGAGCTTTTTTCAGCCACAAAAGTCCTGACTTTTTGCGGTATTTTATCTGCCTATAGGAATAAATCAACTGCAGGCCTTACAATTTAAAAATTGCTTTATAGTTTCCAAACTTAAAATAAGTTTTGTAACTATATGAAGATACTCCTTTAGTATAAATATAAGGCTTGCGGCCCCTGATTTCCCTCGGCAGAGCAAAGTCCTGCCTGTGGATAAAATCCGGGGAACTCTTTGTTCTCCGACCCTTTAGCGTATGGTATAGATTACAGAGGCCTATACTTATAGAATATGCTGCATATGAAACGCTAAGTTTTGGGCGGCTTTGCTGTGTAAGCAACAAGGTTCTAGCGTCGCAGACTTTAATCTGGAAGACAGGCTTTGCCTGTCTGAGGGAAATAGAGGGTTTCAAGCTTTTCATAGAAAAGCCCTGGAACCCTCTATTCTTGCCTGCAGATATGAATCTTCGCAAAATCCTGATTTTGCGAAAATAAAAAAGCTCCCTAAGGGAGCTTTTTTATTTATTTACCGTAATAAGCTTTTAAATATATTTCCTTAAGCTCTTTTACAAGAGGAAGCCTTGGGTTTGCGGTTGTACATTGGTCTTCAAAGGCTCTTTCGGAAAGATAATCCAGTCTTTCAAGGTAAAGCTTTTCATCGATACCGCATTCTTTTATGGTTTGAGGAACGTTAAGGCTCTTAGAAAGCTTTCTTACGGCGTTTGCAAGGCTCTGAACGCCTTCTTCCGGAGTAGATGCGGGAAGGCCTAAAAGTTTTGCTATTTCCTGATATTTTTCAGGAGCGATATAAGATTTATATTTTGGCCATGCAGTAAATTTCGTAGGCGTAAGCTCTCCGTTATATTCGATTACCCATGGGAGAATTATGGCATTGGACCTTCCGTGGGCAATATGGAATTCACCGCCAAGCTTATGGGCAAGAGAGTGGTTGATACCTAAGAAAGCATTTGTAAATGCCATACCTGCCATACAGGAAGCGTTATGCATTTTTTCTCTGGCAACTTCGTCTTTCGGGTTTGCATAGGCTCTTGGGAGATATTCAAATACCATTTTAATTGCCTTTTCTGAAAGGGCGTCTGTATAGTCGGAAGCAAGAATGGAAACGTAAGCTTCAATTGCATGGGTCAATACGTCCATTCCTGTGTCTGCCGTTACGGTAGAAGGAACTGTCATAACTAAATCAGGGTCAATGATTGCAATATCAGGGGTTAAAGCATAGTCTGCAAGAGGATATTTAATATTGTTTTCTTTGTCGGTAATTACGGCAAAGCTTGTTACCTCTGAGCCTGTTCCTGATGTTGTAGGGATTGCGACCATCTGGGCCTTTGCGCCTAAATCAGATATTTTATAGGTACGTTTTCTGATGTCTAAGAATTTCTGGCTTAAAGCCTTGAAATCAACCTCCGGCTGTTCGTAGAAGAGCCACATGCCCTTTGCCGCGTCCATGGCGGAACCGCCGCCTAATGCGATAATCAGGTCGGGCTTAAACTGATTCATTGCCTCGGTGCCTTTTCTTACGGTATCGAAAGAAGGATCCGGCTCTACTTCGGAGAATATTTCAACGGCTATTTTTTCTCTGTTTTTATTGAGGTGGTAAAGAATTTTATCAACATAGCCGAACTTTACCATCTGTGGGTCTGTAACGATGAATGCTCTTGTGGCGTTCTTGATTTTTTCAAGATACTGTATGGAACCGAATTCAAAAAATATTTTTTTCGGTATTTTAAACCACTGCATGTTGATTCTCCTTTTTGCAACTCTCTTTATGTTAATAAGATTAACGGCTGAAACATTGCTTGTAGTAGAGTTGTTTCCGTAGGAGCCGCAGCCGAGGGTAAGAGAAGGCATATTGGTGTTATATAAGTCTCCGATGGCTCCGTGGGAGGAAGGAGAGTTTATGAGGATACGTCCTGTTTTGCAGACAGAAGCAAATTCCTCTATAATTTTTTCGTCTTTTGAATGGATAACGGAAGAGTGGCCCATTCCGCCCAGTTTAAGCATGGCATCTGAAAGCTTAATGCCCTCTTTGTAGTCTTTTGCCTTTAATACTGCAAGAACAGGTGAAAGCTTTTCCCTTGAAAGAGGATATTCAGGGCCTACGCCTTCGATTTCACAGCAAAGAATTTTTGTGTCCTCAGGGATTTTTATGCCTGCGAGAGAAGCTATATAATAAGGTGGTTTGCCTACGATATCAGGATTAACAGCACCCTTTTCAACATTAATTACAACAGATGTAATTTTCTTGGTTTCTTCTTTTGTTGCAAAATAGCATTTATTATATTTCATATAATCTATAGCTTCTTTATATACAGGCTCTTCTATGATAACTGCCTGTTCGGAAGCACAAATCATACCGTTATCAAAGGACTTTGAAAGCACAAGGTCTGTTACTGCTTGTTTAATATCGGCAGTTTTTTCGATGAAGCAAGGAACATTTCCAGGGCCTACGCCAAGGGCCGGCTTTCCTGTGGAATATGCGCTTCTTACCATTGCGGAACCGCCTGTCGCAAGCACGAGAGAAATATCTTTATGATTCATTAAATAAGTCGTTGCTTCAAGGCTTGGGGTTTCTACCCATTGAATGCAGTTTTCAGGCGCCCCTGCTTTTATTGCCGCGTCTCTTACGATTTTCGCAGCTTCCGCGGAGCATTTTTGAGCTGACGGGTGGAATGCAAAGATAATAGGGTTTCTTGTTTTGGCGGCAATAATTGATTTAAACAGTGTTGTGCTTGTAGGATTTGTCACAGGGGTTACTCCTGCGATGATACCTACAGGCTCCGCTATCTGCATATAATCGTCTTCGTCGTTTTCTTCAATGATTCCTACGGTTTTTTGGTATTTTATACTATTATAAATATATTCCGTTGCGAATATATTTTTTGTTATTTTATCTTCATATATGCCCCGGCCTGTCTCCTCAACGGCAAGTTTTGCTAAAACCATTTGAGCGGCGTGGCCGGCTATTGACATTTGCTTAACAATATTGTCAACAGTCTTCTGGTCAAGCTCCATGTATTTTTCAAGAGCGATTTTACCCTTTGCAGCTAAAGCATCAACTTCCTTTATAGCCGCGAGTTTTTTCTCATCAGGATTTTGAATATCTGCCTTAAGTTCAGTCTTAGCCATAGTATTCCCCTTCTTAAAAGTATTTTGTTAATTATTTAACAATAGTATACCATATAAAAAATATTTTGGCAATGAAGTTTTGTGAAAAAAATAACGAATAATTTTGGTAGGATTTGTAGAATTTATCAATTGAGGTAAATCAGGAAGTAAGAAAAAGCAAAAAGCCCATAAGGGAGAAGACCTTATAGGCTTTTTATGAAATATATAGAGCCGTCCGGGGGGAACGGCTCTTACGGGGGGGGGATATAAATACTGCAATAAGCTTAAGCTTATTGACTTTGATTAAGGCTACAATATAATAATTTCCAAATTTATTATTTTTATACTATTCATTTTAAAAATATGTTATTATATAGGCAATTTATTTAAATTTATATTTTTAGTAAGATAATTTGATTACAGCAACAAAAATCGTATATTTGAGCAGCTTAATATAAGCGTTTCTATTATATTAAGCTGTTTATGAAAAATAGGTTTTTGTTACTGCCTTAAAGTTATTTTACTTTAAGACCCATAGAGCATGTTTTCATGGTTAATCTATTGTTAACCATGAAAACATGCTCTAAAGATTAATTCGTTAAACAATAGAGAACAATAAAAAATAAACGAAGGAGATAGTTGAAGTGTTTTATAATGATCTTACTCTTCTCACGGATTTCTATGAGCTTACAATGATGCAGGGATATTACCTTGCAGGGACCTCACAGAAAATAGTCGTATTTGACCTTTTTTACAGAACAAATCCCAGCGGAAACGGCTATTCCATTACGGCGGGGCTTGCTCAGGCCATTGAATATGTGAAAAGCCTTAAATTTTCAGACGATGATATAAGCTATCTTAGGTCTTTGGGAACTTTTAAGGAAGAATTTCTTGAGTATCTGAAAAATTATAAGTTTACGGGGGATATTTATGCTGTTCCCGAAGGCACCGTCGTATTTCCCCAAGAGCCTCTTATGAGGATAAAGGGGCCTGTAATCGAGGCCCAGCTTATGGAAAGCGCCCTCTTAAATATCATAAACCATCAAAGCCTTATTGCAACCAAGGCGGCAAGAGTCTGTGAAGCCGCCGGTGACGACAGGGTTTTGGAATTCGGCTTAAGAAGGGCCCAAGGCCCAGACGCCGGTATATATGGAGGAAGGGCGGCTATTATAGGGGGATGCCACGCCACGAGTAATGTCCTTTGCGGAAAAGCGTTTGATGTGCCTGTTTCGGGAACCCATGCCCACAGCTGGATTATGAGCTTTGAGGACGAGCTTGAGGCTTTTCGGAAATATGCGGAAATATACAGTGAAAACTGTATTCTTCTTGTAGATACCTATGATACCTTAAAATCAGGGATACCCAATGCCATAAAGGTTTTTCAGGAGCTTCAGGAGCAAGGAAGGCTTAAAATCCATGGTATTCGTCTTGACAGCGGTGACCTTGCTTATCTTTCCAAAAAGGTAAGGATTATGCTTGACGAGGCAGGCTTTCCCGATGCCATTATAAGCGCTTCCAGTGACCTTGATGAAAACTTGATTTTAAACCTCAAGCTTCAAGGGGCTAAAATAACTTTATGGGGAGTAGGCACTAATTTAATTACTTCAAAGGATTCCCCGGCCTTCGGCGGTGTGTATAAACTGGTAGGAGAATTAAATGACAGGGGAGAAATGGTTCCTAAAATAAAGCTTTCGGAAAACCCTGAAAAAATTACAAACCCGGGAGAAAAAACAGTATTTAGAATTTATGATAAAAAATCAGGAAAGGTCAAGGCAGACCTTATATCCCTTGTGGGAGAAACAATAGATACCACAAAAGACCTTACCATATTCCACCCTATAAATACATGGAAGAAAATGACCTTAAAAGCAAACGAGTACTATGTGGAAGACCTTTTGGTTCCTGTATTTGTCAAGGGGGAATGCGTTTATGAATCGCCTTCCGTTCTTGAAATCAGGGATTACTGCAAAAAAAGCCTGAATTCCTTCTGGGAGGAATATAAAAGGCTTGTGAATCCGCAGATTCTTCCCGTGGACTTATCGTTGCCGTTATATACTTTAAAATCAAAGATGATACAGGACATCAGAAGGCAGTAATGCATATTTTATAATAAATCTAAAGTGAAACAGGAACAAAACTATATATTCAGTTTGAATCCCAATGGGCTGTTTCCAAAGGCGATTCGTGTTTTTGAGCCTTTAGTGAATAGGCATTTGTTACTCCTTTAGAAAAAGTTTACGATATACGGAAGGAGCATCTCTTTATCGCTAACAAAGAAGTTTCTGTTTTTGAATTACAGGGAAAAAAATAACAAGTATTCCAGTAAAAAACATGAGGATAGCTTTGTAATAGAAATCCATAGTTTTTTAATAAAGCAAAATACGAAAAGTTTATTATGTGGTCAATAAAATATTATCCTTTTATTTTCGCGTTTCTTTCACAAAGTTTATTTAATTATTTTACTTTTTGTATTATAATTAAGAAAACTACGTGAGGTGAAATGTTGATGACGGATTTATTTAAAAGACTGTTTTGCGCTAATATTTTGCTTGAAACCCTTTCGGACATTATGGGATATGACGAAGAAGAAATTATCCATCTTCTTGAAAATCCCGGAAAGCTATCAGAAGAAGAAAGAAAGCTTGTAGAAAGCCTTCTTAACGAAAGTATTTAAAGCCGGAACAGCATTATCGTTTATTTTATTTTAGGAAGAAAGCAGTAAACCTTCCCTTTGGCCTTAAGGCCTTGCTCTTTACCGATATAGCGGCCGGTTTTACAAAAATTTAAGGTGTTTTAAAGGCAATGCCTTTAAAGCCGCTAGGGAGCCGTTACTTTATGAGTTATTTACAGCAGTTATCAATACTTTGCCCTCTTATTTTTTTATCAGGCTTTGTTGACAGTATTGCCGGCGGAGGCGCCCTCATTTCTCTCCCTGCCTATTACATGGTGGGGCTTCCGCCCCATACGGCTTTGGGTACCAATAAGCTCAGTGCCCTTTCAGGCTCTGTTACAAGCTCTGTACGCTTTATTAAAAGCAAGTCTTATTATTTAAGATCTCTTGCACCGTCTATTATATTTGCCCTTATAGGTTCTTTTTTAGGGGCAAAGCTTGCGGTTCTTTTAGACGAAAGCATTTTAAGAGCAGTTCTTATTTTTGCCATTCCTGTGCTTGCGGGTTTTATTCTTTTAAAAAAGGACTTTGCTGAGCCCTTAAAAAAGAAGGAAATTTCAGATTTTAAATTAATCATTTTATGCGCTGTCATATCTTTTACAATAGGCCTATACGATGGATTTTTCGGCCCCGGTGCGGGAACCTTCCTGATTCTTGCCCATTTAGGCATTGTAGGCCTTGGTCTTAGAGAAAGCATGGGCAATTCCAGAATAATAAACATGACTACGAATATATCTGCAGTCATTGTATATTTTTTAAACGGAATGGTTGATTTTAAGCTTGCCATACCGGCTGCCTGCTGCGCCATATTGGGAAATTACATAGGAACAGGCTTTGCCATTAAAAACGGCAAGAAAATCGTAAAGCCCATGATGATTTTTGTTTTAACTTTACTTGTTGCAAAGCTTGCAGTCGATGCGTTTTAGAAACTGTAATTTTAAATTCAGCGAACTTAAAGATAATATGACCTTAACTTGCTTATTTAAAGGGGCATCTGCTGAATAGAAAAGGCGTCCTGCTGCCAAAATAAGTTTTGGCAAGAGACGGCAGAAAGATTTACAAAGATAAAAGTAATTTACTGTATAGTATTTTTTCATGCGTTTGCCGTGATAGGCAGGCGCTTTTTTGGTGGCTTTACAGGTGAAAGGGCTTTATGTACTCTAAAAAAATATGCCGTTTCCGAAGGAAATTCGCATTTTTAAGTTTATATAAAGGAGATTTTCTTGCCTTCTTAGAGTCTTTTCTATAATTATTTTTAAGATTGCTATATATGTCAAAATCAAAAAGTGCTATTATATTTATAATAAATAAACTTAAAGAAAATTTATTAAACCTAAAAATCAAAATGAAGTTTTTAGATTTGATAAGTACAGACAGTATAAATAATACAGGTGATTATATGAAAAAAACCAACGCCATGCGTATTTTAGACGGGGAAGGCGTAAGCTATAAGGTATATGAATATGAAGCAAAGGATGGCCATATAGACGGGATATCCGTAAGCGAAAAAATCGGAAAGCCAAAGGAAATGGTATATAAAACCCTTATAACAGAAGGGGCAAGCAAAGAAAATTACTGCTTTATAATTCCATGCCATAAGGAGCTTGACTTAAAGAAGGCCGCAAAGGCCGCAAAGGAAAAGTCCATGGCTATGATAAAGGTTTCCGATATTAATAAAATCACAGGCTACATCAGGGGAGGGTGTTCTCCCGTGGGCCTTAAAAAGCCCCTTAAGACATTTATCGACCAGGCCGTTTCTGAAATTAGCTTAATTGTAGTAAGCCCCGGAAAAATAGGGTTGCAGATGGAGCTTTCACCGGGGGAGCTTATCAGAGTGACGGGGGCTATAAAAGAGGATATCGTAGTATCGTAATATATAAAAGAACTTGGAGACAGAGCCATGAAAATAAATTTCAATTGTGATTTGGAATCTTTGGAAGGCGTAAAGTTTTATAAAAGAAAGACCATAGGAATCTATATAAAAGCCGATGGCACAGTTGAAATACGGGCGCCTTACGGCTGCTCTTTAAAGGCCATAGAGGATTTTGTGAATAAAAGAAAAAGATGGATAGAATTTCACAGCAGAAAAAGAAAAGCGGAATATGAAGAAGCAACGAATTTTTCCTTCAGCGAGGGAGAAAAAATATCTATTTTGGGAAAGACGTACTATCTTTCAAAGGGAAGAACCTTTAAGTTTGAAGGCGATACGCTCTTATTTCCCGAAGGCGATATTTTTTATGTTAGAAAGCAGTTTACAAAGTTTCTTAAAAAAGTAATGCTTGATGAGCTTACCCCTTTAATAGAGAAGTATTCAGAGATTACAGGCCTTTATCCCCGTGAAGTAAAGGTGTCTTCTGCCAAAAGGAGATGGGCTTCCTGCTCCGGCAGAAACAGCCTTAATTTTTCTTTATATCTTGCCTTTGGAGACGAATACATCATAGAGTATATTATTGTTCACGAGCTTTGCCATATAAAAGAAAAAAACCATTCCAGAAGCTTTTGGCATCTGGTGGAAGAATATATGCCGGATTACAATAAAAGAAAAGAAGCCTTAAGGCTTCTTGAAAAAAGGATTTTTAAAGAGGGAATACACGACCTGTAAAATACGGGGCAAAATATAGAGTGAAAAGGCAAATTTTTCGCCGCCAAAATACAATTGCGGCAAGATACTGTGGGAAATCTAAAATATCGGAAAAGGTTTACTGTGCGGTATCTTTTATGGATTCACCGTGGCTGCAGGAGATAAAAGCCCCTATTGCATATTTATATTTTAAGAGCTTTAAATACCTTATCAATATCGTCATTAATTAAAAGGCCGGCATTTCGGTCCATAGCGGTGCTCTCTTTATTAATCAGGATAAGATTTGTTCCTTTGAAATAATTTACAAGAGAAGCCGCCGGATAAACGGAAAGAGAGGTTCCCCCAATAATAAGGGTATGAGCCTCTGAAATATATTTAAGGGCATTATCCAAGGTATCTGTGTCAAGCCCCTCCCCGTATAAGACCACATCAGGCTTTACTACCCCGCCGCAGGTGCACAAGGGAACGGGGAGGTTTTCCAATACATAGTCCAAGGGGTAAAACCCGCGGCATTTTGTGCAGTAATTTCTGTGAATGCTTCCGTGAAGCTCCAGCACATTTATTGAGCCGGCTTCTTGATGAAGGCCGTCGATGTTTTGGGTAATCACTGCTTTAAGCTTTCCTTTTTTCTCTAATGCAGCAAGGCCGCTATGGGCATGATTGGGCCTGGCATCGGGATAAATCATATTGTTTACATAAAAATCGTAAAATTCTTCTTTATGGCCTTTAAAGAAGTCTCTGCTTAGCATGGTTTCTGCCGGATAGGGATATTTTCTTTGAAAAAGGCCGTCGGAGCTTCTGAAATCAGGGATATTGCTTGCGGTGCTTACGCCTGCTCCGCCGAAAAATACGATGTTTTTGCTTTCGTCTATTATTTTCTGGAGTTTTTCAATATTTTCCATAGGACAGCTCCTTAAGATATTTTTTGGGAATTATACTGCTTTTAGTATATCATAATTTTAATTTTTACCATACTTGATTCAATACGAAATAGTATCTGAATCCATTGGAACAGGAAAAATCCTGGGGCTTGAAGATAGAATCGGAAATACATCCGAACGCATATAAGTAAATTTAAAATGAAACAGTAGCAAAGCCGTATATTCACACAGGCTTTTGCTGCTTCTTTATATGAAATTTACTATAAAGTGCGGTTTTTGCTTTTCTCTTATTTTATAGTAGAATTCATTGCAATCCGAAGTGCCTGTTGCTTAAAGTCCAAAATATCCTCTGATATTTTGCAGCACTCTGTCCCTTCGGTTTCAAGATAATTTAACGATAAGCCGTTTCAATCCAGATATTCTCTTCGGCATAAAAACAAATGGATTATATAGTTTGCATTTTACAAAGGAGGCCAAAATGAAAGAAAAATATATTATGGCGCTTGACCAGGGAACCACATCCTCAAGATGTATGATATTTAATAGATCCGGCGAAATTGTAAGCCAGAGCCAAAGAGAATTTACTCAAATTTATCCAAGACCCGGCTATGTGGAGCATGACCCTATGGAAATATGGGGAAGCCAGATTGGGGTTGCCGTAGAGGCCATGAGAAGGGCCTCTATAGATGCAGAAGAAATAAGCTCCATCGGCATTACAAACCAAAGGGAAACCACCATATTATGGGATAAAAACACAGGGCTTCCCGTATATAATGCTATTGTATGGCAATGCAGGAGAACAGCCGATTTATGCGGTAGGCTTAAAGCAGAGGGCTTGGAAGAAACAGTAAATAAAAAAACAGGCCTTGTTTTAGACCCTTATTTCAGCGGAACAAAAATAAAATGGATACTGGATCATGTAGACGGCGTAAGGGAAAAGGCCAAAAAAGGCGAAATTCTTTTTGGCACCATCGATACATGGCTCATATGGAATTTAACGGCAGGAAAATCCCATTTAACAGATTTTACAAATGCGTCAAGGACCATGGTTTATAATATTTATGAGAAAAAATGGGACAAGGAGCTTTTGAATATCCTCTCCATACCGGAACGCATGCTTCCTGAGGTCATGCCCTCCAAGGGCATATTGGCTTATGCCGACCAGTCTATTTTTGGAAGAGAAATCCCCATCAGCGGCGTTGCCGGAGACCAGCAGGCAGCCCTTTTCGGACAAGGGTGCTTAAGCGCCGGCATGGCAAAGAATACCTACGGCACAGGCTGTTTCCTCCTTATGAACACAGGAGATAAGCCGGTACAATCGAAAAACGGCCTGATTACCACATTGGCGGCTTCTCTGGAAAAAGATGTCCAATATGCTTTGGAAGGAAGCGTTTTCACAGGGGGCGCAGTGATTCAATGGCTTAGAGACGGTCTGGGGCTTATTTCAAAGGCAGATGAAACATTAAAATATGCCTTAATGACGGGGGACACAGGCGGCGTATATATTGTCCCTGCCTTTACAGGCCTTGGGGCCCCCAGCTGGGACCCTTACGCAAGGGGAATCATAACAGGAATCACAAGAGGAACCGGCAAAGAGCATATTATAAGGGCGGCCCTTGAGTCCATGGCCTACCAGTCTATGGATATTATCCATGCCATGGAGGAGGATTCCGGTATTGACCTTAAAATACTGAAAGCCGACGGCGGCGCTTCGGCAAATGACTTTCTCATGGGCTTTCAGGCAGATATTTTAAATAAACCTGTAATCCGCCCTCAAAATGTGGAAACCACTGCTTTGGGTGCGGCGCTTCTTTCAGGCCTTGGAACAGGATTTATGAATCAAAGCCATATAGAAAAAATATCAGGAGAATCTAAAGAGTTTAAGCCCGATATGAAGGAAGAAAAAAGAAACGTCTTAATAGAAGGCTGGCAGGAGGCTGTTAAAAAGGCCCTTTGCAGATAGGGCGGAATTTATGCTTCATAAAGCTGCAAAAGTGTTTTCAGGCAGACATTTGCTTAAAGTCGGCAAACTTCTTTTCAAGTTTGTGCCTATATATGGGGTTTATAAAGGGCAATGCTTTTTGCATCGCCTTTTTAATTTATAATTGTGGAATATTTATCTAAGTATTTACAAATTTATTATTATATAACTTTTTAAGATTTACCGAGCATAAATTCCTATTCAGGATTTTCAATAGAAATATATAGGCTATCTATTTCTTTTTGAGCTGTGATTAAGAGGTTCTGAGAATGGTGTATGGTTTCTAATGCCTTGTTATAAAGCTCAGAAGCATCAGAAATTTTAGCGCTTATACTCGAAAGGTGCTGATCAATATTGTTTTCACTGATAAATATTTTGCTTTTCATAATATCCTCCTCATAATGCAACCAAAATAAAACCGATAATAGGTATATCATATTATAACCTTTTTTGGTTAAGATTTCAATACAAGAAAGGTTGTGATTTGATGTTTAAAATTAAGAGTTTATTTCCAAACGCCAATATTGCGCGGACCATACGCTTTACGGAGGACCTTTTTAATGAGCTTAATAAAACGGCCGAGGAAAACGGCATTTCATTTAATCTGCTGGTACTGCAATGCTGCCGGTATGCTTTGGATAATTTAGATAAGGAAAAATAAAAGCTTGCCTTTTGGCAAGTTTTTTATTTTTAAATCTGGAATGCTATAGTAAATTTATCATGAAGAAGTAGCAAAAGCCTTCGTGAATATACGGCTTTGCTACTATTTAACTTTAAATTTACTATAAAAGCTTCATTCATAGTGAACTTAAAGTAAATTTCACAGAAGGATGTAATAAAAATCTATTTTTCATAAATGGTTTAACCATATAGAATCCCTATGCTTAAGCCATTCATAGCCAACAAAGATTAAAATAGCTTTGTTGGCTATAAGAGGGCGTTCGCCTGAAAACGCTTTAACAGTTTCCCTGTAAGTGTTTTCAGGTTCACTAAGCATAAAACATACAATTTTTATTACTGTTTCATTTGAAATTGACTATAAAGTGAAACAGGAGCAAGACCGTATCTTCACGTAGATTTAAGAATCTACAGCGTTTGAAGGAAATCCCTGTTTTTGAGTCTATAGTGATAGATTTTTGTTCCTTCCTTATGAGAAATTTATTATATTTACGGGAGGACTTGTTTTTAAGTTAGTACAATAAGAATAAGCGCCTTATGGAGAGCAAGAAGATTTTTCCGATATAAAAGGCGCATACATCATAATGGCGGAATTTGAAAGGATAAATTCTTCATTTATAAATACATCGTCAAGGGTATATGTTCTTCGGTAAAGCTCGTTATGGCGGCTGTATCCGCCCCAGAACTGGCTTTGCATTTTATGGTGTTTTTCAATAATTTCATATCTGCATAAAGGAGGCGCAGAAGAGCGCCATTTACCTTCCAGCGTTTCTTTTGTAATATTTATATTCAGCTGAAAATCATCTTTTGTATGGTTTGCAATCATTAAATCCCTATGGGGATAAAAGCAGGTTGCGCCGCTTCCAAAGGGCAAGGTGCGGTTCGAATCGGGAAATACATCGTATCCGTGGCGGTGGCGTTCAATAATGGTTAAAGGGGTATGCAAAGCTGACCAGTAGATTAAATTGGAGAGCTGGCAGAGCCCCCCGCCGATACCGGTGCTTATTTTCCCCCCGTCAAGAATCATACCTTCCAAATATCCTTTTTTCTTGGTGGGCCTTCCTATAAGCTTCCAATAGCTTAATATTTCTCCGGGGCGAATTATAATGCCGTCAATTTTTTGGGTGGCTATTTTCAAATTCGTTATTTTATTATACTGATACTGCATGTCAAGGCCCTTTAAATTTCTTAAAAGAGGGGTTTCATGGCTGTAATGGAGATAGGCAAGAGGAGGGCCTACGGTTTTAGCAAAGGATTTAGAAAGCCTGAGCCATAAAATATATCTAAGGGCAGCGTAATATAAGATACCTAAGTTTTTTCTAAGGTTTGAACGGCTGATGGGTTCTTTAATTTCTTCGGTATCTTTTTTCAATCCTAGCCGCCCCTTTAAAATATATTTTAATGTAAGTTCGGCGGAATTAAAATTCCATCGAACTTATGATACTATAGTAAAATAGCCTTAAGGCAGTAACAAAAACCTATTTTACTATATTCGTAGAAATTTACAGAAAAAAATTGTGTACATTTAAATATACTTAAAGTTTTATACCCATACCGTGAAAATCCTCCGGGCTTTCTCTTGATAAGTCAAGAGGTTCGACTTCATGGAATTCATGTTATTTTAATATAAGGATATGAATAAAGGCGCAAATATTGATGTCATAAGCCCGGCAACAACGATGGAAAGGCTGCTCATAGCGCCTTCGATTTCTCCCATTTCAAGGGCTTTTACAGTTCCCATGGCATGGGCGGAGGTTCCGATGGCGAGGCCCTTTGCTATCGGGGATTTAATTTTAAAAAATTTAAAAATAGTATCTGCAAGAATGTTTCCGGCAAGGCCCGTTACCATTATGGCGGCAACGGTAATCGTTGCAAAGCCGCCAAGCTCGTCTGAGATAACCATACCGATGGCTGTAGTGATGGACTTTGGTATCAAAGTTATGTATTCCGCCTTCGAAAAGCCGAATAAGAGCGAAAAGCCCAAAACGCTTATGAAGCTTGTAAATACCCCTGAAAATATCCCTATCATAATGGCTGGGAGATTGCTTTTTAAAAGCTTTATCTGATGATAGAGGGGGATAGAAAGGCTTACGGTAGCCGGCGTAAGAAGATAGCCTAAGTATTTTGCACTGGAATTATAGACCTCATAATCAATTTTAAAAAATCCAAGAATAGCCATCACTATAATTATAGAAATAAGCAGCGGGTTTGCCAAGGGAAAGCGAAGCCTTTTATTTAGAAACATTCCTATGGCATAGGCCAAAATACTAATCACAACGCCGAAGGCTGCGGAAGCCGCTATGATTTCATTCATCTTTTTTACCTCCAAGGGTTATAATAAAATCCGTAACTTTTCCCGTGACGGCCATTACAATAAAAGTGCTTATAATTGTTGCAAAAATAATGGGGATTAAATTATCTTTGATTAAATGCCATGAAACAAGAAGCCCAGCGGCAGAAGGAATGAACATCAGCGGCATGATTTCAACTAAAAAACCGCCGGCTTCTTTTACTCGGTCTATTTTTACTATCTTTGTACATAATAATATAAGCATAATAACAAGCCCATAGATACTTGCGGGAATCGGCAGAGGAATAAAATATTTCAAAAGCTCTCCTGCGAAAGTTACGGACATAATAATAAGAAACTGCATCATGTATTTCATTGTGTCACTCCTTTAATGATTATATCGTTACCAAACTTAAAAATAAGTTTGATAATTATAAGAGACGCTCACTTATAGTGAATTTGCTTTTATTCCGAAGTAAATATTTGGATTCAGACGACTTAAAATAAGAGAAAAGCAAATTCACAGCATTTTACTTTTATGTTTATTCGAGTATAAAAAAGATTTATAAGCTTATGCATGCATCTTTTCCAAGTTTACTTCGTATAAAATCAGCTTAATCAAATTACGATAGTTGAATTTTATAAATAATGCCTTTAACGAAAAATTATACAGCGCTTTTTATATTATGTCCATAGGGCATGAGAAAGGCATTCCATGCCGAAAACGAAAAATCCGTTATGGCAAAACAAGATTAAGATAGGAACAAAAACCTATTTTTCATAAACGGCTTAAAATATAGAATCACTATTATAAGCCATTCAAAATATACGATTTTTATTGCGCTTTACGCTAATTCATTGTTTTGCCATAGATATCGCAAATTTAAAGTGAAAGGAGAATAAAATCATATACATAGGTTTTTATTCTTTCTTTATGAGAAACTTACTGTAATATTTAAAAAAATATATATATTTAATCTTTATCATAGACTAATTGAATAAGCTTACGTATTTATTTAAGGAAGAAGAATTTATAGCAGCTTAATCCTTATGGTATTTAAGCAAAATGATAGCTACTATTTCATTTGAATTTAAATATAAAATCATTATTTGTGATAAAATAGATATAGTAAAATAATTTTGTTACAGCTTTAAAGCTATTTTACTATATAAAGAATCTGCCTATGATAGATGCAGAAATATGCTATAGGGCCGGGGGGAATTTATATGATAGAAAAAAGAATAAAATCGGCATTGCCTGTATACGGTATAGGGATAGCCTTTCTTATAGGGGGCATTTTTTTTCCGCCCTATAAGCTTGTTAATTTGGCTATATGCGCAATAATATCGGTTGTTTCTTATTTTGCCTTATCCAAGGTCTTTCCGGGAACGGTAAAATATGAAAGAGCCCCTGCAAAACCTTCCGATACCGGCAACAAAGAGCTTGACCAGATGATTTTACAGGGCCGGAACAATTTAAACAGGCTTGAGGACCTTGGAGAAGGCCTCAGATCAGACATTATGGGGCAGCAGATAGAAGAACTCTGCCTTTATGGAAGAAAGATTTTTGATTTTATAGAAAAAAATACCGCTCAGGGAAGAAGCGTAAAATCCTTTATGGATTATTATTTGCCTACGACGGTTTCCCTTGTGGAAAATTATATGGTTTTAAAAAATCAGGGAATAAAAGGAGAAAATATTACCTCTTCTCTTGAAAAAATAGAAGGTATTATGGAAACCATCGTAAAGGCCTTTAAAACCCAGCTGGATAATTTATTTCAGGATAAGGCCATGGATATTGCTACCGAGGTAAACGTAATGAAAAGGCTGATTGAAAGCGAGGGCCTTACGGATACCATTAATTTCGTAGACCCAAAGAAGGCAGGTGGCAAAAATGCTTAAATCCCGTAATTTTGCATGGCTTGTAAGCGGCATTTTAATATTTTTTACTGTCATTATATTAGGGGGCAACGCTATGAAGGCCCTTAAAACGGAAGCTTCCAATATATTTGTAAACGGCGGTAAAGACGAAATGACCTCTATTCAAAAAGAGCTTGATAAAATCGTAGCTTATGGAAATAATCTTATTATAGTTGCTGAAAGGGCGATGCCCGATGAAAGCAAAAAAGCAGAAGAGCTTAAAACTGCCATAAAAGACCTTCAAGAGGCCAAAACCGTAAGCAAAAAGCATGACGCCGCGGAAAGTGCCGTTCAAAAGGCATCAGAACTATACGGCCTTTCGGAAAAGGCGCAGATGGACGATACAGACAGAAATTATTTTGTCTCTATCAATTCTGATATTGAAACAAGCAGGTATAAAATAACAAAAAGCATTTATAACGAAGAAGCAAGAAAAATAAATAAGGAGCTCTCTGGATTTCCCCAGCTTATTATAAGGCTTGTAAGAAATATAAAAACAGTGGAGCTTTATGGATAGAAAACAGTGCATATATAGTAAATTTAAGATTAAACAGCAACAAGACCGTATATTCACGAGGATTCAAAAATGCGTTTTAGAGTAAAATATCCTTCAGGAAGTAACAAAAATCTATTTTTCATAAACGGCTTAATATAATAGAAACGCTTATATTAAGCCATTCAAAATATACGATTTTTATTACTGCAATTAAACTATTTAACTATAGAAGAAATATAATAAACCGCCTTTGTGAAACTGCCTTTATTTGATTTTATATATTGAAAGCCTTGCGACTTATTGGGGTATAAGGGAATTTCACTATGTTTCCAAAGAAAATCCATGTTTTTGAAACTGCAGTGCATCGGTTTTGTTACTTCTTTGTAAGAAATTTACTATAGATTTATATAAGGGGGGACGGCATGAATAAAAAAAGAATTATCAGCATATTTGCCTTGATTTTGGCACTTCTACTGCCTGTAAAGGTAATGGCGGAAGTTCCTCAAAGCTCCGGGGACTTTTATTTCAATGATTTTTCCGGTGATTTAGGAGACGAGGCTAAAAAGCATATTCTTGAAGTAAACGACGAAATAAGCCATACAGGCGCCCAGATTGTAGTTACGTCGGTAGATTTTACTGACGGTATGGATATACGGGATTATGCCACGGAAATGTTTAACACCTGGGGCATAGGCGATAAAGAAAAGGATAACGGAATATTAATTCTTCTTGTTATCGGCGAAGACGATTATTTTGTTTCCGTAGGAAACGGCATAGAAAACTTTATATCCAGCGGAGATGTTCAGTTGATTGTTGACGAATATATGGAGCCGGATTTTGCCGCAAAGGATTACGGAAATGCCGCTATAAAAACGGCAGATGCCTTTAAGGATAAAATACTTGCCCATTACGGAACTTCGGGAAGCCAGGCTGAAACAAAGCCTCAAGAGAGCAGCTCCTCTTATGGAAGCAATGCTTACGTTGCCGATCAGGCAGGGGTTTTAACTCAGGATACCCTTGATTATATTGGCGGAAAAAATAAAGAGCTTTACGAGAAAACAAAGGGGAACGTTTCCGTAGTTACCGTAAAATCTACAGGCGGTATTGACATTGGCCAATACGCAAAAAATATATTGCTTGACGAAAATATTGGCGACAGTAAATTAAATAACGGCGTACTGATTCTTCTTGCCATTGATGATGACGATTATTACGTGGCAACAGGCTCCGGAATAGCAAATAAGGTTTCAAATTCCGACATTCAAAAAATAAACGACAATTACCTTGAACCGTATTTTGCCGATAAGGAATATGATAAAGGTGTCAAAACCGTATTCAATGAATATTATGACTTAGTAATGAAGCATTATAAGAATGCAGGCGTGAGCGCTGCGGCGCCTCATGCTTCTTCGGGAGGAGGCATTATAAGCAATGCAGTCTCTACGATTTTTTCGGTTTTTACAGGCATAATCATATGGATAATCATTATATTTGTTCTTTACTCTCTTTTCAGGCCTAGAAGAAGATTTTTCGGTGGCGGATATTACCCCAGAAGAAGCTTCTGGTGGCCCTCCTATAGAAGGCATTGGCATATGCCGCCACCGCCGCCTTCCCATAGGCATAGAGGCGGCGGCCCTTCCCCTGGAAGCGGTTCTCCCGGCGGTGCGGGAAGAAACTCCGGCGGCTCTATATTCGGAAGCGGGTCCGGTAATAGCGGCGGCGGTTCCATATTCGGCGGCGGGAAGTCTTCCGGCGGTGGCGCAGGCAGATCCTTCGGCGGCTCCTCTTTCGGCGGCGGCAAGTCCTTCGGCGGTGGAGGCGGCAGATCCTTCGGCGGAGGCGGTGGCAGGTCCTCCGGCGGCGGCGCAGGCAGAAGATAAAAATTTAATAAACCAAAATATTAATTGTACGTATATTATACTAAGAAATTATTTAAGGAGGCTTTTATATGAAAGACAGCTCAAGAAAAGAAGAACGTATGCTCATATTAAACATGGTAGCAGAAGGCAAAATCAGCGTTGATGAATCCTTAAAGCTTTTAGAATCTCTGAATGCAGGTCAGGCCAAAGAAGACTTTACTTACGACTATAATTACGATTTTGATTTTGAGGAAAAGGTAAGCAAGTTTTCAAAATCTGTAGATGAATTTGCAAAAGAGATGAAAGATAAGTTTTCAGTAACTTTTAAAGACGTTGAGCCAAAGGTAAAGAAAGCCACAAAAACAGTTGTTCAAAAGACTGTATCTGTACTTGATGAAATCTCAAGCTCTTTAAACGAAACATTACGCAATTTAGACGAAAACAACGAAGCTGATACTCCCGCAGATAACGGCCCTGTTCCCAATCAGGAAGAGCCCGTTAAAGATGACGACGATAATAATCCAATACCAAACTAGGAACCGTAAAGAGCCGCTTTAAGCGGCTCTTTTAATTTTCATAGTAAATTTTGCCTTGATTCCTAAAGATTCAATAGAATTTATAAAGGCTTACTTTACACTGAATTTAATTTCTATGTATTCTTCCCCCGCTTCTTTAAAATGCCTTTTACTTTATTATCTAAAGTGCTGTTAAGATGATAGTGACTGTTAAAATCACCTTTATAGGTGTTTCTATGAAACCCTATAAACAATCCCAAAGGGCATTTTATTTATTCTTATAAAAATCATGGGAATAAATAAAAATTAGTTATTTTTTATGTTTTTTATGTTATACTATAGATACTTGAAGGGAATAAAAAACCCGGGACTTTTTCAAAATTAAGGAGTGTTTATATTTGAGCGAAAATGTCAAAACTGAGATTATAAGCTGGATAAAAACCATCGGTTCGGCGATTATCCTTGCTCTTTTTATAACTACATTTATAATCGTAAACGCCAGGGTTCCCTCTGGGAGCATGGAAAATAATATCATGACAAACGATAGAATTATTGCCAACAGGCTGTCTTATTTATTTTCGGAACCGAAGCGGTTTGACGTTGTGGTGTTTAAATATCCTGATGATGAAAAGGTCCTTTTCGTAAAGCGTGTAATAGGCATGCCGGGAGAAACAGTTGAAATTATAGACGGCAGAGTCTATATTAACGGAAGCGACGAGCCTCTTCCGGATGAAATATATCTTAAGGAGAAGGCAGTGGGGGATTTTGGGCCCTTTGAGGTTCCCGAAGGCCATTATTTTATGATGGGCGACAACAGAAATGAATCCAAGGATTCCAGAAAATGGGAAAACAAATATCTTGCCAAAGATAAGATATTAGGCAAGGTGATTTTCAAATATTATAAGGGCTTCGGTCTTATAAAATAGTTTATGCCCTATAATAAACAAATCATAAAGGAGGATTTATAATGCAGGTAACAAAGGATATGAAAATCAGCGATATTTTAATGATAGATCAAGGCTTAATCCCCATACTTTTAGAGGCGGGCCTTCATTGTTTAGGCTGCCCGGCTTCCCAGATGGAAACTTTAGAGGAAGCAGGCTTTGTTCACGGCATAGATACGGACAAGCTTATTAACGACCTTAACGCATATCTTGAAAATATGTAATTGAAAAATTAAGATATTTTTCCAAAGCTAAAATTTTTAATCAGCACATATATGGCCGGGTTGCTTTTTCGACGCTGTATTTGTGCTGATTTGGATTTAAGGCAAAGCTTGTGATAAGCTTAATGGTGATTTTGCAGTAAAAATCCTATGGTCCAAAAGTTTTTCAAAAAACTTGTTTCTTGAGTCCTTTCTTGAGTATAGTTAAATTCAAACGAAACAGCAGCATAGTCAATAGGTATTATTACTTCCTTATAAGAAACTTACTATGGTTATAGCGGAGGCTTTTATGGATTATTCAAATATTTTAAACCGTATAGAACGGCCCTACATAGCAGTAGATAAGCTTGTTTCCTTGGAGCCGGGAAAAAGAGCGAGAGGTTTAAAGACTGTAAGCGGAAGCGATATTTTCTTTACAGGAGTGCCTTTTGATAAAAAAGTGCTTCCTGAGGTTATTCTGCTGGAGGCACTCGTTCAGACGGGGCTTTCTGCTATCATAAGTCATGATGGATATTATAATAAAGAGGTCCGCTTTTCAGCCGTTGAAAACGCTAAATTTACGGGAAAGGCTGTGCCCGGGGACACAATCCTTTTAGATGCGGAAATTTACAAGCTGAGGCTTTCAACAGGGGTGTGCAAGGCTTTGGCGTATATAGATGAAAATTGTATATGCGAGGCAATTATCATCTATGGAATAGAGTAAAGAAACTTGAAAAAAGACCAAGTTTATTTACTCTGGACAGAAGGAAATCTTATGAAGCTTAAAAATGAAAACTGTTTTTAAGTTTCATAAGTATAGACAATAAAGAGATATTATTTTTTATTAGGGGGAAATTTAATGAGTAAGACACCGCCGCAAAGCTATAAATTTGTTCAGAATAAGGCCTGCGCTTATTTTCCGTGCCATGAAAACGCCGACCCTGAAACATTCAACTGCCTTTTTTGCTATTGCCCGCTGTATTTCTTGGGGGAACGATGTAAAGGCAATTTTAAAAAAATAGGTTTAAATGGCGAAATTAAAGACTGTTCTCACTGCCTTATACCCCATAAGCCGGAGAACTATGAGTACATAGTAAGAACCGTAGGAGAGCATCTTCACAGGAGCTTTCCCAAGTATCAGGACGAAGATGAAGAAGACAAAGAGAAAGAGGAATAAAAGGTAATTTGTATCCAGGGAAAAGATTGTAAAATATAGCCCATTGGCTTTTGTTCCCCAAGTATCGGGTAAATAGAGCAAAAACAATTACCGATACGGCTGTTTCATATGATTTAAGTATTATTATAAATATTAAAGGCTGTGTTTTTTTGGATAATACAGTAAAAATCTCTGTAAGAAATCTTGTGGAATTCGTAAGCAGAAGCGGTGATATCAATACCCTTTATACCTCTATGAATAGGAATAAAGAAGGTATCAGGCTCCATAAGCTTGTCCAGTCTATACGGAAGAAGAAGGCAAGGCTTGAAGGAGGCTCCTATGAAAGCGAATATAGCCTTAAGCATAGCTTTGTGTATAAAGACTGTTCCTTTACTGTGGAGGGACGGGCTGACGGCATCTATAAAAAGGATGAAAATATTTGGATAGAAGAAATTAAATCCACATTTTCAGACCTTGACTTCATAGAGTTTGACTCTGGCCATTGGCATATGGCCCAGGCGAAATGCTACGGATATATGTATGCTTTTATGAATGAGCTTAATGGCATAAATATTATGCTTACTTACGTCCACGGTGAAACAGAGGAGCTGAAGGTATTTGAACACAGTTTTTCCTTTAAAGAGCTTGAGGATTTTTTTTATGGAATTATAGAGGGCTATTATCTCTTCGCCCAATTAGATAAAGACAGGATAAACCTTAGGAACGAAACGGCATTCAGTATGGCCTTTCCCTTTGAAAAATACAGAAAAGGCCAGAGGGAGCTTTCCATCTCTGTATATGCCGCAGCAAAAAACAAGAAAAACCTTTTTGCCGTAGCCCCTACGGGAACGGGGAAAACCATGTCGGTTCTTTACCCTTCTGTAAAGGCTTTGGAGCAAGGCATTAGTTCCAAGATATTTTATATTACATCGAGAGGAACAAACAGCCTTGCGGCAGTTAACGGCCTTGAGGTTTTAGAGGAAAAGGGCCTTAAAATGAGGTCTATTTCTTTAACGGCAAAGGAAAAAATATGTTTCATGGAAAAATGCCTTTGCAATCCCAAGGATTGCCCTTATGCGAAAGGCCATTTTGACAGAATTAACGACGCTGTTTTAGATATTGTTGAAAACAGCTTTATTATCACTCCGGCAAGGCTTCGTGTTTATGCTGAAAAGCATAAGGTATGCCCTTTTGAATATCAGCTGGATGTGTCTCTTTTTACAGATACCATCATAGGAGATTATAATTACGTTTATGACCCTACGGCAAGGCTTAAGCGGTTTTTTGGCGAAGGCGCTCAAAACGACTATATTGTTTTAGCAGACGAAGCCCATAACCTTCTGGACAGGGGAAGGGAAATGTTTTCGGCGGAGCTTTTTACGAAAGAGCTTGAAGAAGCGAGAAAATCTGTAAAAATAAGGCGAAGCAGGTTTAAATCCGTAGCGGGAAGGCTGATAGAGGCCCTGAAAGAAAAGGGCAGCATCTGCGAAACAGACGGCATCGGAATTATTAAGGAATTGGAAAGCGATTTTTATTATCTACTGAAAAGCCTTGTGGCAGAAGGGGATAAGCTTCTGGCATCGGGAATCGAAGGAGAAGCAAAGGAAAAAATAACGGATTTATATTTTAAATTACTTGATTTTATAAGGGTTCTGGATAATTACAACGATGGCTATAGTACTCTTATAATAAAGGAAGGAAAGCATACAGGCATAAAGCTTTTCTGCATAGACCCTTCCTATCAGTTTTCAGCCTTAAATAAAAATGCCGGTGTTGCTGTTTTTTTCAGTGCTACTTTAATGCCCCTTGATTTTTATAAAGATGTATTAGGAGGGCAGAAGGAAGATTATAATATTATCCTTGAATCTCCTTTTCCGCCGGAGAATTTTCAAATCATTATAAATGATGCTATTTCCACGAAATATAAGGACAGAGAAAGAACCTATCAAGCTGTTTCCGATGCTTTGGCGGCGGTGGTTTCTGCAAGAAGAGGTAAATATATGGCCTTCTTTTCCTCTTATGCCTATATGGAAGAGGTTTACGGCATTTTTAAAGAGGACTATCCTTATGTCAATACAATTATACAAGTCAGAGGCGAAAAGGGCGAGGAATTCCTAAAGCCTTTTAAAGACCAAGAAGAAGATATCGTAGGCTTTGCTGTATTGGGGGCGGGATATTCCGAGGGGATAGACCTTGCCGGGGATATGCTTATAGGGGTAATTGTCGTAGGTGTGGGCCTTCCCCAGCTTTCTCCCGAGAGAAATATTATCAGAGATTATTATTCCGTCAAAAACGGCATGGGGTATGAATACGCTTATATGTATCCCGGCATGAATAAGGTTCTTCAGGCGTCGGGAAGGGTAATCAGACAAGAAACGGATAAAGGCATTGCCATGCTCATAGACAGCAGGTACGGCGACAGAAGATATCAGGCGCTTTTCCCGAGAAATTACAGAGGATTTAAACGAGCCTTTGGAAAAGTCCATACGGAAAATATTCTTAATACCTTTTGGAATACGGAAGAATTAGGGAAAAGGTGAGCTTGCCTTTATAGTAAATAAACTTAAAAAGGCTAAATTTATTTACTTTAGGCTTAATAAGTATAGTAAGAAAGATTCATTACAGTAGGAAAGCTTGTATGTGTATATTTAGTGAACTCTGAAAACACCTATCGTGAAGGCAGGGAACGCTCCCTTACAGTCAACAAACTTCGTTTCATCTTTGTTAACTATGAATGGCTTAAATATAAGGTTTATATATGTAAGCCGCTTATGAAGATAGGTTTTTGTTACTGCCTTAATCTTGTTTTGCTCTATATGCTGCGGGACTTTGTACAAACGGATAAAAGGAGGAATATATATGAAGAACATGCCCCCGGACGTAGTAAATTATATAGATATATCCTCTGCCTGTGAAAGGCTTATAAGTGCAAAGGTTTACAAGACAATTCTTAAAAAATTCCTAACAAATAAAGAGATTGATAAACTGCTTATGGAATATCACGGCAATAATCTCGAAGAAGCAATAAAAACCATACATGCCATTAAAGGCATGGTGGGGAATCTTTCTCTTACGGCCCTTTATGAAGGCTCCGTTCATTTGGAAATGAAGCTTAAACAAGGGGAAAGCACCAATCAAGACATGGAAAAATTTAAATGCCTGTGGGAAAAAACAAAAAAATACGCAGCACTTGTAGTAGAGGCCATAGGTTAGAATAAAATAAAAGATGCCGCATTTTATGCGGCATCTTTTATTTTATTTATTATATTTATGCTTTCTTCTCGTAAGGGCCTGCTGCATTTTATCCAGCATAATTTTTCTTTCAACAGGCTTTGGGATATGCCCGTCCATGCCTGACTCAAGCGCCATGTCAACATCTTCTTTGAAGACGTTTGCAGTCATTGCAAGGATAATGATTTCCTTCGCGTCCTTTCGTGAAAGGGCACGTATTTCCTCAGCGGCTCTGCAGCCGTTCATCACAGGCATTTGTATATCCATTAAAATGATGTCGTAATAATCCGCAGGGGCGTTTTTTATTTTTTCCAAGGCTTCAAGGCCGTTTGATGCTTCTTCTGCTTTTATTCCCGAATCTGCGAGAAGGGCGATGATGATTTCCCTGTTGATTTCCACATCATCGGCAATAAGAAGCCTTATATTGCTAAAATTATAATCACAAGTCTTTTCATTATTTTCCTGCATATCGCAAGTATTTTTAAGATACATGGAGCAATGGGTAAGCCAAAGATAGAAAAAGAAGCAGCAGCCTTCCCCTGTTTTGCTTTCTATCTGTATTTTGCTATCCATAAGTTCCATAATATGCTGGCTTATGGAAAGGCCTAAACCTGTTCCGCCGAATTTTTTAGGAACATTGATGACGGATTGTTCAAAGGGCCTGAATATTTTTTCCTTTGTAATTTCGTCTATACCCTTTCCCGTATCGGTTACAGAAATTTTCAGAAGGGTTTTATTTTCATCTCTATCTATTTCTTCGGCAGAAAGGCTTATTCTACCGTTTTCAGGAGTAAATTTTACAGCATTTGAAAGAAGATTGATGATTACTTGGGAAAGGCGCGTAGTATCTGCGCTGTAATAATATGAGCGTATGCCTATGTAATCTATTTTAAAGTCTATATTTTTATCCTTTACAGCCGGAAATATGCTGGAAGCGCAGGAATTAAAAAGGGTTTTCAAATCAAAATCTTCTTTGCGGAGAAGGAGCTTTCCTTCCTCTATTTTTGAAAGGTCGAGAATATCATTTATTAAAGAAAGAAGATGCCGGGAGGATATTTCCATTTGATACGTGCATTCTTTTATTGCATCTATAGTATCATATTGGGCCGCAAGCTGAGACATACCTATTATGGCATTCATAGGGGTGCGTATTTCATGGCTCATGTTTGCAAGAAAGCTTGTTTTCGTGCGGCTTGCCGTTTTAGCCTTTTCAAGCTCTGAAAGATTGCGGATAATGGCATTCATCTGCCGGCAGTATATCAGGAATAATTCTTCCAAATCATAGGAGAAAAAAGGCGGGCAATCCATAATTTCTGATGGAAGCTCCCCTAAAAATATCGTTTTAAGGCTGTTTCCTTCAAAAAAAGGCATAAAAATAACTGAGCTAAGCTGAAGCTTATCCCAGGGAGGCAGGCTGCCGGTTTCAATAAGGGCTTTTTGTTCGTTATAATTTACAAGGCTATGACTGCAAAGCCAGCTCTTAGGAAGGCTCAGGACACCATGATGATATTCTGAATGGAAGCTTCCTGTATAGATAAGGGAATTGCTTAATTCATCGGCCTCAAACAGATATCCTGAATTAAACTTAAATATTTCCTTGATGCCCTTAGCTATTGTATTTTTAAGGCATTTTATTGAAGTACTGCTTAGGGCCTTCATTGTATATTCGTGTACTTTTGCTGTAATGACCTGGTAGCTTTCACGGCCTGCGGAGATATTTTCAGGCTTATGATTCCAAGGACTATGCTTTTTTGGGTCTTCGTCGGATGAAGCAGAGATTCCTTCAGAGGGCTTTTTATCGGAGTATTCATAAAAACCGGCTATATGATTCTCCCCTTTCAAAATACAAATGATAAAAAGAAAGTTATGCTTTTACGGTAATCCTTAAATAACCTAAATATCAAGCTGCCGGCTATTTTCGTAAATTACTGTAAGGCGGGTAAACTTAATCCAATAATGCCAAGTACAAGTTTCCTGTAGTATTGAATTAAATTACCGTATATAAGAGCCTAATCGCCTATCATATATTATCATGTTTAAATTATAGTGTAAATAATTCAATGACCGTCATATTTACTAAAATAAAATATAATAGAGTAAAGGACTTGTTTCAAAACGCAGATAAACTTACTCCGCCTAATTAGATGCATAGGTATATATGTTATATTAATCAAACTTAAAAAGGACTTGTTTGGTAAACGATAAATACGATATTATAAGGATAGGAGATATAAGTACATTTCCTCATGGAAATGTGTTCTATCATCATATTCATTAATTTTAGGGAGGGATTTTTCTGGATATTAATATTTTGCTTTTTGACGATTTTGAGACTCTGGATGCTTTTGGCCCCGCGGAAGTTTTTGGCGGCTTTGAGGCATATGCGCTTAAATACTTTTCTTTAAAAGGCGGTACAATTACATCAAGGCATAATACGGTAATAGAAACTTTAGCTTTAAACGAAATTAAAAACCATGACGTATTTCTTATCCCCGGCGGATTAGGCACAAGAAGCCTTGTAAATAATGAAACATTCATAGAAAAAATAAAAGAAGAAGCACAGAAAAGCAAATACGTATTAACCGTATGCACAGGCTCTGCTCTGCTTGGAAAAACAGGGCTATTAGACGGCATAGAGGCTACATCTAATAAAAAAGCCTTTGCGTTTGCCAAGGATTCGGGGCCGAAAGTAAAATGGATTTACGAAGCTCGCTGGGTAAAGGACGGAAAATATTATACCTCCTCAGGAATTTCTGCCGGCATCGATATGGCCCTTGATTTTGTGGCAGATCATCTTGGTGTAAAATCAGCAGAGGAAAGAGCCTCTCACATGGAATATATTTGGAATAAAGATAAAAGCTACGACCCCTTTGCACTATAAATGATATAAAAAGCCGCAGGGCATATGCCCTGCGGCTTTTTATAATAAGAAGATACTCTTCTGAATTTTAAATACCTAATTCCCTATGCCGGCCCTTTGCAGTTGAATTTAAATAAAATAGCAGCATAATCAATTTGCTCTTCTCTTATTTGCTACAGACTTAAGGAAATCTTATTAAAGTTAAAAATCAAAAATTAATTTTAATTAAGTATACCCGCTAAAGTTAAATGCTTACAGCGATATAAAAGCAAATTGACTATAAGTTCTTGCATCCTCAATGTGTGCATAGAATGAAACCAGAATACTATTTTTAAGTTCGCTGAATAGAGAATATGGTAAATTAACTGAAAGAATAAGCTAATTTACCATAAATATAAACGGCTTCAATAAATAAAGCCGCTTTTAAAAGGCCTGCGGCTTGGAGGGATAAGATGAAAAAAATAAAGTTACTTTTAGCCTTTTTGGCTTTGGCTCTTATAATATGGTCAGGGGTAGAAAAAGGGGTATTTTACAAAACAGGCAGAAAAATCATAAGATATAATATGCTGAATTCCGTTTCTGAGTATAGTAAAAAAAGCTTTTACCATTCGGATATTTACTACGGTAAAGGCAGCGAGGATTACATAGGCCTTATAGGCACCAATACGGATTATTTTTTCTCTGTATACAAAAAGGAATTCAATATGGAAGATATGGAGAAGGTCAGCATCATACTCTATCCCGATGAATATGCCCTTTCCGATGCCATAGGCATAGATTACAGCAAAAAGCCCCCCTTAGGCGTTTATTACGCGGGAATCATAAGCTTAATGTCGCCGGAAACGGTTTTTAAAGGAAAGGAGGCCTATATAAAGGACGATTTTCTTAAAAACGGACCTATCGCCCATGAAATAGCCCATTATTTTCTTGATACTAAAACAGGGGGCAATTATGAAGCATGGTTTAGTGAAGGGGTGGCTTTATATTATGAATATAAATATACGGGCTTTGAGTGGCGGAAGGATTTAAAGGGAGCGGCTGAGAATATAGATATAACTAAAATCAATAGGGAATTTAAAGAGATGGACCAAGCTCTTGCCTATCGATGCGCCTTCGAAATCGTCTTAGATATTACTTATAGGCATGGAGATTCGGCCCTTGGAGAAATATTCGACGGCCTTGAAAAAGGGGAAAGCCTTAAATCCATACTGAAAGCGTATTTATAAGCTATTTCATAAAATAAGACTAAAGATTCCGGATTTTAGGCATATAGTAAAATAATTTGATTACAGTAATAAAAACCGTATATTTTATACTTAGTAAACCTGAAAACACTTACAGGGAAGCTGTAAAAGAGTTTTCAGATGAACATTTCCTTATAGTCAACAAAGCTCTTTTCTTCTTTGTTGATTTTGAATGGTTGAATATAAGCGCTTCTATTATATTAAGCTGTTTATGAAAAATAAGTTTTTGTTTGCTGCCTTAAAGCTATTTTACTATAAAACTTCTTACAGGAAATTTATGCCTTAATTTTTAAACTACATATTAAAAGAATATGGCATTAAACAAGAGAACGCCTTATTTTTGCATGCTTGGGCGGTTTCAAGATAAGGGACGAGGTTTCTCTACGTATAGGCCTCTTGCTGGCCGGGGTATGGACAAAGGAGGATATTATTTATATAATAAAGGGTAAAGCAGGTTTGTTTTTGTAAGTTCGCAGCTTTTAGCATGTTTTAGAGCATGTTCTTTAAAGGCGGAAAATTCCAGATATGGAGGGAGAAAGACATGTCTAAAAAAGTTCTCGTAATAGACGATGAGAAAAATATAGTTGATATAGTTGAATTTAACCTGAAGAAAGAAGGTTATGAAATTCTTAAGGCTTTCGATGGTGAGGCAGGTCTTAAATCAGCTCTTGAGGAGGACCCCGACCTTATCCTTTTAGATATTATGATGCCTAAAATGGACGGCTTTGAGGTATGTAAGAAAGTAAGGGAGAAAAAGGATACTCCTATTATTATGCTGACTGCCAGGGCAGAAGAGGTAGACAAGGTTCTCGGCCTTGAGCTTGGGGCAGATGATTATGTTACGAAGCCTTTTGGTGTAAGAGAGCTTATGGCAAGGGTTAAAGCCAATATAAGAAGAAGCGATTCTGTTTCTGCCGGAGAAACTTCCGAAGGGGATATTAAAAGCTACGGAGAAATAACCATAGATTCCAAGCGCTACGAGGTAAGGAGAAACGGCGAGCTCATGAACCTTACCAGAAGGGAATTTGAGCTTATACGCTTTCTTGCGGCTCAAAGAGGACAGGTTTTCTCAAGGGAAAGCCTTCTTGAAAAGGTTTGGGGATATGAGTATTTCGGCGATGTTCGTACAGTAGACGTTACTGTAAGACGGTTAAGGGCTAAAATAGAAGCCAATCCCGAATATCCCCGATATGTTCTTACAAAAAGAGGCGTAGGATACTACTTCAGCGAAGAATAGATGATGAAATAAGAGGCTTAGATGAAAGAAAAGACCTTAAAAACCAATATATTCAACAGTATTATGACAAGGCTTATTATGCTTTATATGGCGCTTGTTTTTATTGTTATGATTATAAGCGGAACATTTATTTATATGAGTATAAGGGATCAGGAAGCAAGAAACGTTGAAGAAGAGCTTAAAAGCAATATTAAGCATATGAGTGAGCTTTTTGAAAAATATGATGATGTTTTGCAGATTTATGAGAAAATGACCAACCCCAAGAGCACCGATGCCCCTGTTCCCTTAGGGGGAAGAAGCGACATAGAGCTTCTTGTGCTGAATGCCGACGGTCTGGCTTTGGCCCCGAAAGAGGTAGAGGGCAGAAGGTATTATAATGATTCCGTAATCATAAGCGCTGCCAGCGGAACGGCTAAATTTGAAGCATGGGAAAAGGGCCTTGGGAAAGTTTCAGGCTCCGTAATCAAGGTGTGGATGAAACATGCCACCCCTGTATACGACGAAGAAGGGAATGTAAAATATATTGTATATATTGCAAGAAATGCCGATGACCTTCTTGAAAAGCTTGATGCAATCATAAGGACTATTATCGTAGCCGTAGCCATTGCCATGGTTTTAGCGGCAATCCTTGGCGTGCTTTTTTCCACCACCATTACAGGGCCGATTTCTTCTCTAACAAAAATTGCGGGAGAAATGGCAGGAGGTAATCTGGAACAGGAAATATCCGTAAAAAGCAATGATGAAATAGGCCAGCTCACCCTAAGCTTCGGAAACATGGCAAAGAGCCTTGCCATGACCATGTCCGACATATCCATAGAAAAAAGCCGAATAGAAATTATTCTTAATAATATGACCGACGGGGTGCTTGCTTACGATTCTTTAAATAATCTCGTCCATGCAAATAATGCTTCCATGGAAATGCTTGACCTTAAGGATATATCCAATCTGCAGTTTGATAAGGTGATGGCAATGCTTGGCCTTCCCCTTAAAGCTTCCGGGGATTTTCAAAGCTATGTAATGAAGGATAATATTATCGCAATAAAGAATAAATATATTTCCATCAATTACAGCCCCTACAGCAGCCAGACAGGAACCATAGAAGGCATTGTTATCGTTCTTCAGGACGTTACGAAGCATACGAAGCTTGACAATATGCGAAAGGAATTTGTTGCCAACGTTTCCCACGAAATCAGGACCCCGCTTACTACCATAAAAACCTATACGGAGACTTTGCTTGAAGGGGCTCTGGACGACAGGCAAACAGCGGAAAACTTCCTCCAGACCATCAATATGGAAACCGACAGAATGACCGTGCTTACGACGGACCTTCTGGAATTAAGCCATTTTGATAATAAACAGCTTAAAATGGAAATGGAAGAGGCAAATCTTATTTCCATAATCAATAACAGCCTTAGGCAGAATACTGTATTGGCCCAGAAAAAAGGCCAGAAGCTTTCCTTCTGCGTAGATAATGGCGATGCGTTTATATGCTGTGATCCGGCGAGGATAAACCAGGTAATCAATAATATCGTTTCAAATGCCATAAAATACAGCGGTGAAAATACAGAAATAAAAATATCCGTAGAGGAAGAAGCGGATATTTACAAGGTTTCTATTTCCGACGAAGGCATGGGTATACCGGAAGAGGATCTTGACAGAATCTTTGAAAGGTTTTACAGAGTCGATAAAGCCAGAAGCAGGCTGATGGGCGGGACAGGCCTTGGCCTTTCCATTGTAAAAGAAATTATGGAGGCCCACGGCGGAAGTGTAAAAGCCCTTAGGAACCCGGATAAGGGAACGACGATGGTATTAAAATTCAATAAAAGCTTTCGAGAATAATAAATGATTTTTATAGTTTTAGGCATACTATATATAAAGAGTGATTTTAACCGTATCTTAAATTTATTTAGCATTCTTATCTTTCAATAATGGCGGACAGGCATACATGTTAGATAAAATTAAAGAAGGCGTAACACGAATGTAACACTAAGGATATATACTATAGTATATGAAAGGTCTATATATTAAGCAGAACCGTTAATAGGGCTTAAAATATTTTCAGGGAGGTGGTTTTATGAGGAATAAGGGCTTGTTATTTTTTACATTTATTTTTGTACTCTTTTTACAGGTTTATGCCTTTGCCAATTCCGGCAGTATAAAAGAGGCCAAAGCCTTTGAAATAACCTCCGGCTTCGGTGAAAAGGAAAGCGAAACAACCTTCGATACTTCAAGGACTTTAACAGGCCGCGGCTTAAAAGGAACAGAAGTTAAAATCACAGTTTCCGTGCCGAACCCTGAATTTGATGAGAAACTTCCCGAAAGCGAAGAAAATGCCAAAGAAATAATTAAAGAAACTTACGAAATAAACATAGGCGCCTTAGGCTTTTTCAGCCAAGACATCGATCTTTTGAAAGGCGAAAATATAATTAAAGTTAATGCCGAAAAAGGCGGCGTAAAATACCAGTTTAGCTATACTATAAACCGTAAAAGCCTTGAAATCAAACAGGAGCTGGAAGAAAATAATATTATCCTTCCCGGCCAGATTCAGGCGGCATCGGGTTTAAAGTCAAAACTAGAGTTCACAAAGGTGAAGTAAATGTATCTTAACTTTAGCAGGATAAAAAGTATTTTTATATGCTTGCTGGTGGTTTTGGCTGTTTACCAGACCAATAGGTTATGGTTTGAGGATTCCTTGAACCATAGCTTTTTTTATTCTTTTTTAAACACCGGCGAAGACATGGTGGGCGAAGGGGAAGCCGACAGCTTTGGCGTGCCTTGGCGTCTTGTGCTTAATTTTTCCGACGCGGATAATAAGCTGAATATTGATTACAGCAATATAGCCCAAAAGGATATCTATATAGAAGCCGATAAAGCCGTTACGGAGGCCGTTGAAAACGGCCAGTATGAAGGCTCTTTTCCTGTGGATTACAGCCTTCTGCTTGAAGGCCGTTCCGTCATATTTGAATATGCTTTTTATATGTCTACGGATATTTTTTCGTCCTTAAAGGGTCAGCGGACCGGGCAGCTTTCAGGAAGGCTTGAGGGCTTTAACAGCATTATCATAGCCCCTGATGATTATTCCTCAAATCTTATTAAAATTTATTTTATTGATTTGGAAAATAATAAGGCTCATCAATATTTAGTTAAAAACGTTACCTTATGCGATAATATTAAAAATGGCATTCAGCTCAGCAGAAGAAATAGGGCCGCTGACGATATATATTATATTTCAAGCAGAATGGCCATGGGGAAGAATTTCTACTTTCCTGAATGGCTGGGGGCTGCATATAGCTACAATCCCCTTAAAATAAAAATGAATTACTATTCCGAGGATGTTTCCAGAAATGAAATAGAAAAAAACATTAATTTGTTTTTTGATAATCCTTCCGCAAAGTGGTATTATATGACCGATGATGAGGTTATTACCTACAGCGATTCAAACATAGCCGTAAAATATTATGATACGGATATATTAGAATACTCCAATTATAAAATGGATTCCCGAAAGAAGGGCTCAAGCCTTCTTCAAGATTATGCTGAGGCCATAAGCTTTCTTAAAAGAGACACCCTTTTGGGAGATAATGAATATTACCTTGCAGGCTATAAAGAAGAAGATAATATAAGATATTTTTATTTCGACTTTGTTTTTAACAATTTTCCCGTGTTTATCGATTTTCCCATGCTTTTTTCCAGTGACAGATTATTGGAAGAAGGCGAGGAAAAAAATGTGGAAATGGAGCATGGCATGGAAATAACCGTAGAGGACGGAACCTTGGTCAATTATAAAAAGCTCTGCTATAATTTTGAGAAGGCGGATATTTCCGAAAGCCTTACGTTAGATATTATATCTCATATGAACGATATGGATATGAGTCCTGACACCATAGATGATGTTACCTTAGGCTATTACTTAAATAAAAAATACGACTGGATTTACAGCTCTCTCAATAGCACCGGTGAAGATAATATCTCAGGGGAAAACACTTCGGGCCTTTATTATTTCATAAAGCAGTCTGACGGCGCACTGTACAAAAGAAGCGGAAGATAAAATATAGTCAATTTGTTTTTATGACACCGTAGGTCCTCGCTTTAGAACGTATACTTATTAAACTTAAAACTGTCTTTTAGTTTTTAAGTTTATTTGTGATACGTCATAAAAGAAAAGTAAATTGACAGTGTTTCTATATTCATATGAATTTAAATATAGGCGGTGGCTACATGGAATGGGAAAAGGCAAAAACCATAGTAATTGTGTTTTTAGTTATTTTAAATAGTATCCTTGGCTTTCTTTGGTATAAAAACAGCCTTAAATATACATTAGACGACGAGCAGAAAAAAAACATCATAACACTTTTGGAAAATAAGGATATATCCCTTAATACAGACTTTATAGAAAAGCATGACCCTATGAAAAAGCTGGAGCTTACGGTAAACCTTTATGATGAAAGAGATATTTTGAAGATTTTTTTCAAAGAAGGTGCTTCACCGGAAAATAAAGGGGATAATTACCGCCCTGTATATGAAACGGGAGATGAGGTTCTTGCCATAAATCAAAATATTATATTATACAGCAGCAATATGAAAGGGGAAAAATTAGCCCTTGACAGAAAGGCTGCTTTGAAGCTTTGCCAGGATTTCATTGACAAAATGGGAGATAAGGGAAAAGGATATAAGCTTGATATTATCCCTGAAGATATTTCCCAAGGGGGCACTATCATTTATACTCAAAGGATAAACAAAAACATCATATATAATAATTATATTAAATTCACTGTGGGAGAATACGGTATAAGCAATGTAGAATATTCCTACGGCCTTCCTGTAGGATATTCCGGCGATACGAGAGAAATTGCCTCCTGTGATGAGGCGCTCTTTACCTTCATGGTAACCATCAGAAACGAAACCACCGAGAAAATCAGTATCGAGAAAATAGATTTAGTTTATTTCAAAGAAGAAGATACCCAAACAGGCTTTACGGCAGTTCCCTGTTACAGAGTTTTATATAAAAGGGAAAACACCCCTGAAGGAAGCTATAATATCATGCTTATTAATGCTTATACGAATAAAATAGAGGGGCATGAATAAAGGCTTTCTTATTCTTAGAAGATATAAATAAATAGAAAATAAAAAGGCTGCATTATGATAATACGGCCTTTTTTGTTAGAAACTTTTATTTATACCAGGCAGACTTGGAAAAAGATATAAGGATAAGCATGGATAGTCAATTGGCTTTTATGGTAAATTTCTTATAAAAAAGTAACAAAAACCGATTCACTGCGGATTCATGGTTATCAAACAAAAACAAGTTTGATAACCATAAGAAACCGCTCACTTAAAAAAGATTTGCAGGCTTACGCCTGCATTCTTTTCCAAGTTTGCGTAGTATAAAAACACAGATTTCCTTTGGAAACGGTACACTTTTGAGTCTCCATAAATATACGGTTTTGTTACTGTTTAACGCTAAGTTTACTATGGTTATCAAACTCATTTTTAAGTTTGGTAACTATAAAGAACAGAATATGGAACCCGAAAGATTTTTGGGGATAATACAGACCGTTCTTATACCAACAGGCATATTTTCGCTAAAATTCGCAGCAATTTTACTTCCATCGCATATTATTGATATATAATATCCCGGAAGGGCTCGCCTTTACTCCGTCAAGGTCTTTATGATAAGCATGATGTATTTTGCTTATATAAATAGGGACGGCGGGGGAAGTGGAATCCAATATTTCCGATGCTTTTTTAATTGCGTCTATTTTAGCTGCTTCATTAAAGGCGTTGGAAGCTTCCTTTAGGGCATTGTCAAAATCTTCATTGGAATATCTCACAAAATTAGAGCCGCCGATAGAGGAAGAAGCGAAACCAGATTTCAAAAAAGAAAAAATATGGGGAAAGCTTCTTTCGTTTATGGCAAGAGTATAGTCTCCTCTTAAAACAAGGTCAAGATATGCCGCATAATCGAGGTTTCTTATGGTGGTGCTTATTCCCGCCGATGCAAGGTCCGATTGTACAATCTGGGCTATTTTTTCGGCGATTTCTCCCGAACAGAGTATTTCTAAATTTAATTGGGAAATGTCTATTTCTGATTCTGCAATGAATTTTGCTGCCTCTTGAGGATTATAATAAAAAGTATCATTATTCATCAAGGAAGTTTCATATATTATAGGTATTTGGCTGGAAGGGATATCTGCAGAGCCGCCGGAGGCAACGATAGATATGCCCTCTTTGTCGATAAGGGAATGGATGGCTTTCCTGAATGGAATATAATCAAAGGGGGGGTTTTCATTATTCATTAAAAGAGTGGTTAAATGAATTCCCTTTGTCTCTAAAATTACGATATCTTTATCATCCTTAATAAGATTCAGGCTTTCTGTAGGAGTGTCATAAAGATAATCTATTTCCCCAGTTTTTAATGCCAGTGCCCTGTAGTTATCGTCATAGATAAACTTTATTTCGGCATTTTTAATCTGGGGTTTGTTTTCTGCATCAAAATAGTCCTCAAAGGCTGTGAAGGTTATGCTTTCACCCTTTTTATATTCAGTAAGGCTGTAAGGGCCTGTACCTATGGGAGCACTGCCGAAATCATGAGAGCCTTCAATAAGCTCTTTGGGAAGAATATAGCAGGCTGTCGCCGAAAGGTAGTATGGAAGGCTTGAAGAAGATTCTTTCGCAGATATTGTAAAGTGAAGCTCATCTATGACGGAAATCTCTCCGATAGCATCTGTATAGGCATATGTTCCGGGAAGCTTCTTTACCAAATCCAAGGTTGCTTTTACATCTTCTGAACGAAGGGGATTCCCATTATGAAATTTAATGCCTTCTTTAAGAGTAAATGCCCATTGCCCGTTGTCATTTTCGGAATATTCTGCAATGAGGTCCGGCTCAGGTTCAAGGAAAGTATTGAGCTTAAATAAGCCGTTATACATCATCGAGGCGATTTCAGGGGTATTATTTTCATAAGGGGCTAGGGAACTGGGATCATATTTTATTCCGGCTCTAATCCATTCACCGGACGCTATTTCCACAGGTGCCTGAGACGCTTCTGTTTCTTCCAGGGCATCGGGGGGAATGTTCGCTTCCTTCGGAGGATTGCAGGAGGCGAAAATAAAAGGGATTATAGTTACTAAAAGCATGCATTTCAGACATTTTAAGGTTTTATTTTTCATATGGGACTCCTTATGTGCGTATTTCAGCTTGTTCTTATCTTCCAATTCTACGCTATTTCAAAATTATATTCAATTAATTATAAATTTACAATATATCCATATACTATCCTTTATGTTAAAGCTAATTTATTTGCCTTCGTAAAATGGCAATGGTGCGGGTTTATCTTATCCTTAATAAGCTTTTTAAAGACGTGATAACAGGGCAGATGATTTTAAATAATCACTGGCTTGAATCAAAAATCAGAAGATTTCGACAAGAATCTCTTTATTATTTTCAGAAGATTTTATATAATATATTTATTGCAGGTAAAAACATCGTGTAAAATGTCCGGCTTGGGACGAAACCATCTAAGGGGGAAGGGAAATGCCTAAAAAAAATCATGGATTTTCAAAACGTTTAATAAGCGGTTTAATGGCTTTGTGCATATTTATATCCAACCTTATTATAACTTATTCAAATGAAGACAATGGGAAAGGGGACATTTTTGCCAGAGTATTGGATTCAAACAAAAATCCTTATCCCAATATCTCTGTAATGCTTTACGGAAGAGGAGAGAGTCGGGATCAGCTGATATCCACATCAAGCTCCGATAATTACGGCAATGTTTTATTTGATGCAGATGAGTTGGACAGAGCAGGGGAATTTACAGAGTATTATTTGATTATCAATCAAAATAGCCTTAAAGAGCAGCCTTATACGATTCAAGAGGGCGCATTGATGCCATGGGAAGATTATCTTTTTACTGGGGAAACAAGGACAGATAATATGAATAATCAGCAATTTTATGTAACCCCCGAAGCCCCTGCTGAAGGCGGGGAAACAGAAGCCCCTGCGGAAGGCGGGGAAACAGAAACTCCTACAGAAGGCGGAGAAGCAGAAACGCCCGCTGAAGGTGAAGATACAGAAGAAGCTGAGCAAGAAGGCGAAGTTTCCGAAGAAAACATAGATGCAGAAGAAAATCAGGAAGAAAATCAGGAAGAAAATCAGCAGGAGGAATTGCCTTCTGAAGAAAAGACAGAAGAAAACAGCCCCGGTGAAGATTCACAAGGAGAAGTTCAGGCAAAGGGTTTTATCAATCATGTATATGAAACCTTTATAGGCACAGTATTCGGCCTTAAAACCGTTTATGGAGAAGAACTTTCAGAAGAAAGCCCTGAAGATGAAAATATTCCGGTTGAACCCGAAACCCCGGGAGAGCCAGAAGAAGAAACAGGCCAAAGCGCCCCTACAGAAAATCCTGAGGAAGAAAACATTCCGGAAGAAACCCCAGAACATAGAGAAGAAGAAAAAACTACGGATACTATAGACCCTAAACTAGAAGAGCCTTCAACAATAAGCGAAAACGCCCTTTGCTGGAAGCTTGAGGTTCAAAGGCTTCCCTGGGAAGATATTGAAGCATTACCCATACCTTACGACAAAAGCAGCTTTTTCACTACCGATATCTCTTATAAATACGGCGGAGAAGATGCGCCCTTCTTTCCCGACGGAGACGAGGAATTTGAAATTCCAAGCGGCGCAATCGTTAATGTCAGGCTTGAGGTTGTGCCTGCTTTAAGAGCCGCAATTAAAAATATAGGCTATACGGAAATAGTTTATGAATTTAATATACCTACAGAATATAGAAATTATATTAAATCTATAAAAGCGGATAAGGTTGCGGGCCTTGCAGGCGAAATATCTGTGTCTGTAGAGGAAAGGCTTGATGAGGGGATTGTTTCTGTTAAGCTTACTGCCGACAGAACAAACAGCATAAGAGGCCAGGCCGTAATCCCACTGTCTTTAGAGTTTGCAAAAGGGGAAATACCCAATGACGCTGATTTTATAGTCGAAGGGAAATTCATTAGCGCCAAGGCTGTAAACAGCAACGGGGAATATAGAAATATCGTATATGATATTGTTCCCGAAATAGAAGAGGAAGCCGCGCTTTTACCAATAAAGGGAAAAGTGAAGGCTTACGAAGAATGGAAAATTGAAAACAGCGTTATTTTAGCCCCTATAGAGAAAGAAAAACCTATAAAGGCGGCATTTAACTTAAAAACATCTATCGATAATATTCTTAGGGATAATAATTTAACCATAACTAAGAATCAGGTTGGAAGGCTTTATTTCGAGGGCTTTGAATCCAATGACAGCCAAAGCGCTTATGCCGTAAAAGGCAGCTTTACAGGCCTGAAAGACGGAACAAAAATAAAAATTACCTCTGTTAAAATAAAGGGAACCGAAGAGGAACTCATAGGGACAGATTTTTTAAGCTTCAGCAATGGGCCTGTTAGCGAAGCCTTTGAGCTTTCAAACGGCGAAGAATTTATCATAAGTAAATTCGATACGGAAACAGTTGACGGAAAAGAGGCCCCCTATGCCACAGAATATATCATAGAAACAGAGCTTCAATTCAGCGATTATTTAGAGCTTGACCATACAAAGCCGGAGCCGGATAAGGCTACAATAAAATTAGATTCAACACTTGATTATACTTTAATAGGAGAAGAATCTGCAAAAAAAGAAGACGCTTCGGAGTTTATCGTGGGAGGCTATTTCGGAAGCCTTGTAACTGGCAGTATCACTGTGGAGAAAAAAATTACAGGAGCAGGCGGCCTTTCAAACAGTCCATACAGTAGTCATATAATACAAAGCTTTGGATTTAAGCCCGGTGTATTTAAATTCTATCTTTTAAATAAAATACCTGATAACAATATGGCAGGAGCTGAGCTTCAAGGCTTTCTTGATAATGAAGAAAACTATGCAAAAAGGCAAAAGGAAGACGGATCCGGCTTTGAGCCTGTGGCGCCTTCCAATAATCTTAATGCAGAAGGCAAATTAGTTTTTACAAATATTGTAGAGGGCACTTACTATCTTTACGAAGCAATTACCGATGAGGAATATTCTGATTATATTTGGGCAGGTAACGGGGAAGCAGTATCCGTAGGCCCTAACAACAGAGAAAGGCAAATTACGGTTCATAATATAAGCCAAGAGCGTATCGGTTTAAACTTCACAAAGAAGGTCTATGACGAAAAGCTTAACGATGTAACGTCTGATTATTATAATGATATTGAATTTACCCTTACAGGTCCTGGAGGAACCAAAACATTTATCCCCAACCAGTACAGCGGTTTAATTGAAATGCGAAATTTACCGATAGGAACCTATACTTTAAAAGAAAGTAAAACGCCTGACGGTTTTGTGGGCATGGGTGAAATCACATTTACAATCACAAGCCAAGCTTCTGCCAACAGCATTTATAATTTATTTACCGCTACAGGGGTAACGGTAACAATACCTCCGGGAAGCGAGACTCTTTACGATAAAAACAGCAGTATTCTATATAATTTTAAGGATACGGGAATTTTAAAAATAGTAAAATCCTATGCCCCCATATCAGGCTATACTCCTGAGCTTGGAGCGGAATTCCTTATAAAACCTTCAGCAGGCGAAACGAGAACAGTAAATATGAAAGACGGCAAAAGAGAAGGTGATACTCAGGTATTATATGTTTCCCTGCCTGCCGGAACCTATACCGTAACAGAAACCAATGATACTGCAAATAATAAGCGGTATTATAATGTCAATAACAAAGAAAGCACCTCTTATACCGTAAAACCCCTTGCCGTATCAGGTATGAATAATATTGTGACCCATACCGAAGAAAACGGAACAGAGCTTCAGAAAATCACCCTTAAAATAGGAAAATACGGTATCAGCGGAAGCTTTAGAGGAACCCTTAAAGTAAACGGCATTGGGGGAAGTGTAAATAATGAAATTTTTGACGCCCAAGGCAAAAAGATAAATAATACTGTTATCACAGTAAGCGATAAGGGAATAGAGCTTTATCTTCCAAAGGGAAGCTATCAGGCGGAAAGTGTTACCATAACGGGAGATTCAACTTACTATGCCCTTCCCAGCCAGCGGTTTAATGTGGAAGAAGACGGGGAATATCAATTTGATTTGCCGAAGCTCGGCGCAGTAGAGGTTAAATCTTATAAAAGTGATACAAACGGTTCTTTTTCTACCGCTAAATATACAATTTATAAAAATGGAACAAAGAATACTGACATGACTTTAAGCGGCACCGTAAGTAAGACCACAGGGGCGATTGTTGTCCCCGGGGCAGACTATAGGGTTAAGGAAAACAGCATAGACAAGGGATATAATCCCAACACGGATTTCACGGCAGATACGGAAAATACAGTTAACACAAAAACCGGTGAGGCCTATGCCACAACCAATAAATACGGTTACCCGGATGCGGTAAATTCAAATATACCGAATTTGATATTTGATATAGCCCATAGTAAGCAGCCTGTTTTAACGGTTAAGGTTACAGACGTATATGTATCAAGTATAGCCAGAGCCGGTGAAATAGAAATAAAAGATGCTGATGGCAATATAATTAAAAATGCTTCCGGTGCTGATAGGCATAAAATTACCAATAAGGATACACAAATCTATCTTGAAAAGCCCGGAACCTATACCATTACCTTCTTTCATACTTCGGAAAGCGGCCTTTCTCCTGCATATATAGATAACAGCGGAAATGTAGACCATAAGGATAAATTAAGCGAAGAAAAAAGAACCGCAACAATTACCGTTACGGAAAACGGCCCCAATAGAGCTGAATTCTATGCCATAGGCGCGGGAAACATCAACTTTCAGAAAGTTTTGAAAGATTTATATGCTCAAAGAAGCCATGATGAAATCATAAACTTCACGATGTATAAGGAAGATAAAGACGGAAACCGCATAGGAGAAGGCGTAAAGATTTCTACAGATGCAAACGGCTTTGTTAAGGCCCAAAACCTTGACCCAAGATACAGCTATGTATTTGTTGAAGAAGAATCGAATCAGTACGAGCCTCTTACCCTTGAGGGGAAATTTAATATAAAGAAGGCGGCGGATTACGCCTTAACCATAGGCCCTGCTGTAAATGAAACGCTTTACAGACAGATTGAAATTACAAAAGGCGGATATAAAACCATGAAGGTTTCCGATGAATATTATCCGCAAAAGGGCGAAAACCCGATTTATGACCCAAAAGCCGAAAGACCGGATATTGTTACCACAGACCGCATGGCCTATAACGGACTGTTTAGAATTTATCGACTGACAGATGAACTTAAGATAAAGGCAGAAAACGGAACAATCACAAGCTCAGATATGGCCGGCGCAGTGCTTGTAGACCGGGTATATACGGGAACAACACAAGAGGAAAATAACAAAGGCTTATCCAGGCTTCTTCCTTACGGGGATTATTTAATTGTAGAAGAAGGCCCTGTGAATACAGGTGCGCTTTATCCTTATTTTGACCCTACGGATAAAATCCCGGCCTACGGCGAAGACACGGTATATAATTATTACAAAGACGGTTCCAAGCATTATTTCTATACCACGGTTTCCATATCGAAGGCTATAGATAAGAACGATTATGCCAAGAGAACGTTTTATAATCCTTTTAATGACGAATACGGCGGCGGAGGCAATAAGCTTGTATTTGCCCAGGTGAAAATAAAGAAATATGATTTGAAATCAAGTAATCTTATTAATAATGCCGTATTTGATTTATACAGGGCGGAAGCGGACGAAAACGGAAAGATTCTTGATTTTAACGAAAGCCTTGAAAAGATTCAGGAAGGCCTTACTTCGGGAACCGCAGGAAACGGCATGGGCATCTCTATCGTCGACCTTGTTGTAACAGTAGATAAGGACGGCAAAGTATCCCCTTATCAGAATTTAACCAATGTTATTCAAAGAGGGGACCAGTATTTTGCCTGCTATTACCTTGTAGAGGTCAGCGCACCCAATGGATACAGCCTTTGGACGACGCCGATTCTTGTGGAAGTGCCTTTGGATACGAAAAGTGCAGGACCTATGATAAATAGCTCCAAAGAAGTTTCAATATCCAATTCAATGGAGGAATTCACCTTAACCATTGAAAAATACGGCTATACGGATATCAGCCTCAGGAATTACGTGGCCATGAAAGACGTTGAAATCGTCGTAACAGGCTCAAACGGAGACCAATATACCTATAAAACAGGCTACAGATATAAAGACGGAAAGGAAGCAGGTCCTTCCGGCTCTGATGCCGCCCTTATTGTTGAAGGCTTTAGAAAGTTAAGCCCTTCCTATACAGTGAAGGAAAAGTCTTTGCCTTCAAAATATGAAAATGACTATACCTTAAGAGGGGACGAAATTGAAGTTATATTCAATGACACCGCCCGTACAGCGAAGGCCCAGATATTCAATTTTCCGAAGGTTGCATTTAAAGCTGTAAAAACAGACATCAACGGCAATGCCATTCAGGAAAATCTTACGGCTTCCTTTGATGTTTATAAAAATGAAGGCACATCTGCAATCCCTTCATGGGTAAAGATAGGAAATATAAATGCCAATTTAAAAAACGGCAATGACTATTATATGGTATTAGGCCAAAAATTAGGTTTCGGTGAATATAAATTTACTGAACTGGCTGCCCCATCAGGCTACCTGCCAACGGCAGACGGAAAGCCTGCCGAGATATATTTCTTATATGAAAGAAATGGAAACAGCGTATCAGTAAAATATAAATTATCTCAAGAAGAAGGCTATCAAGCTTATTCAGAGAATTTAGCTAGCCTTCCGAAATTTAAAAATGACAGAAAGAACCAAATCGAATTTTATAAGAAATATGTAGGCCCAGACGGCGCCGAGCTTACAGGAAACAGCCTTATCAATGCGTTAAATGAGACTCGATTTGCATTGTATCAAAGTCAAGCAGATGCTCAGACAGAAGAAAACCCCATAGCAATCGCCGAATATCATAAGGGCATAGACGCAACGGGAAAGGTTACCTTCACAGGCCTTGAGAAAAATACCCCTTATTACGTGAAAGAGATTAAAGGGGCAGAAGGCTATACCCTTGACGAGCGTATCATTACTGTTCCGGCTATAGATGAAGCAAATCAAATAATAAGATTAGAGGATTTTATAAACCCCTCTAAAAAGGGCAGTTTAATTGTTAACAAGAAGGATATGAATAGCAGCTTTATTATGGAAGAAGTGTTATTCACTATTATTCCCGCAGAGAGAAATGATGGCAGCTTTGTTCTTAACGAAGTGGATTCTTCCGCATTAAAGCTTACGACAGGAAAAGGCTCCCGTGAGCTTGACCCGGGCTGGTACAGAATATTTGAGGCAAAGGCTCCAGCGGGATACGATATCTCTGCCAAAATAAGCCCGGATAATAATAACAACATTGTTATTGAAGATGAGGGCGCCTACGTCTATATTGAACCTTCAAAGAGCATAGAAATCACATTCCAAAACGGTCTCTTAGGTTCGGCTGAAATATTTAAGTATACAGCACTAAACAATACGGAATGGGGCTTAAACGGCGTAAAGCTTGCCCTTATAAAAATAGAAAAAGATAGGAACGGCAATTGGCAGGTTGCAGAAAATGCAGATGCTCATGAGGCTGTTACTTCAGCTAAAAACGGGCAGGCAGGATATGCATCCTTCACAGGCCTTAAACACGGCAGCTATTGGATTATTGAGAAAGAAAGCATCTCAGGCTATAAGATACCGGCTTATCTTTCAGAAGAAGGCTTTAAGGATTATCTGAACAATGAGGATTATAAATCCAATATTATAACCGTAAGCGATATAAATCCTTCGGCTCCTCTTGTGAAGCTTAAAAACGACCCCAGCGGCGGTCATCTTATAATCAATAAATATGACATCAGCCAGAAGGGAGAAGACGGCAAGCCTTTAGCAGATGCAGAACCTCTTAGAAAAGAAGGAACGAAATTCAGTATTTATAAAGACACGAACGGTACCGTAGACAGAAATAATCCGCTGATTGTTCTTGACTTAAAATATGGCACCATGAATACAGTTCTTGAAGAAGGGGATTATCTCATTGCTGAAACTTCCTTCCCAGCAGGCTATCCTTCTGCGGACCATGAAAGCGCTCTTGAAAGCCAAAGAGAGGGAGCGGAAGGAAAGAAAATCACTGTAAAAGCCGGAGAAACCCAAGTTTTGGATTTCTTTAATGAAAAATTGCGCGTTCCTGACGGAACGATATCAAAAACCATCGTGTCCGTTGACGGTGAAGCGATTAATGCTATGAATGCAAGCGCTAAATCGCTTCTTAAAAATGAGATAAATGCGGTTTTCAGGCTTTCAGGGCTTTTCAAGACGGATTCCAATGGCAATGAAGTAAAAAATAATACGCCTATAAGAGACGTATATGTCACAGACGAAAATATTAAATATTTAAGCATTGCAGACGGGGATACCTCTATTATCAATATTACAGGAAATGCCTATCATCAGGCCTACAGGATAAAATCCGTGAATATAGGAGCAGCTTCAGACATTGACGGCCCTGTTTACGGAAGGCTTTATGTAAAATCCTTCGGTTCTGAACAGTGGGTTCTTTACGGAAGCCCTGTATTTCTTGATGATTCTAAAGAAATCAATATTGACGGTGAAACTGTTAAGAGCATAAAGGTAGAATATATTAAATATAACGGAGAGAATGCCGTAACTGCCTTAAATAAAGGCTTTACCGCTGGAGATATTGATATTTCCGTTGTGTTCCCCAAATGGAAAACCGGCGAAAGCCTTCCAGAAGTAAAACAGATTATAAATTCGGCTTCTGTTCATTTTGCCTATGTAAATGAAGGAAATACGCCTTCCGAAATAAGCAAAAACAGCAATGTAATTCGGATTAATCCTGAGGTTCAAAGAATAGAAAAGGCGAAGTTCAGCCTTGACAAATATACTGCCGACGGAAGAAATTCCTATAAGGCAGGAGAAGACGTTAAATTTATTATAAGGGCTAAAAATATCAGCCAGAATATTTGGCGGTCGCCTATTATAGCAGACCAAGTTCCCGCTTCTTTATATACGCCGGATTCCAGTGGGTATTATGCAGTTCGATATAATGGAGCTGCCTATACCGGAAAGATAGAATTCGGTAAAGGCGAGACCACAGATCATAAAGAGCTTCTCTTATGGTATATGCCGGAGCTTGAAATGAAGCCCAATGACGAGCTTATCGTTGAGCTTACCCTTAAAAGCAGGGAATATATCTATGTATCTGAATCCAATACGGCATTTGCTTCAAGCGGCTTCTTCTATGCCCCTACCGCTGAAAATGCAAAGGGATTTTCAATAGATATAGCCCAAAACATGGGAAATCCCAATATTACAAATTCAATTGATAAGCTTCTTGAAAATATCGGCGCAAAGCCCACAGGAGATATTAAGGAAGATTTCAGCAATAACACCTACGCCGCATCAACGCTCCAATACACCGTATCCTTTGCAGAAGGAACCGTTGGGTATAAACTTGTAAAGGGCGATATGGACAGAGAATATACAAATAAGGTGGGTTCTTCCACTTTCGGCGGAACAGTAAGCTATAAAATAGGGGTAGCAAACACCACGGAAAAAACCGTAAAGGCAACAAGACTCTTCGACCTTCTGCCAAAATACAATGAGGACACAAGCTATAAGGGAGAAGTGAATTTATCAAAGATTATCATAGATTCCGTCTTTGACAATAATAAAATTAAGGTTTACGGTTCAAAAACTGCCGAGGATTTATCAGCCCTTGAAATGTTCTTTGCAAATAAGAACGGAACATTTACAAATCCTCTTGCAGGTCCGGAGCTTCAACAAATTAATCCGGCAGATTTTACCAATGAAACTGTGCTTTCAAATTACAGGGCGATTGTATTTGAATATACGGGAGAAATACAAAAAGGCAGGGCATTTTATGCCGAGCTTGAATTTGACCTTCCGAAGCCGGTCTTTACAGGCACCGAAGCGGAACAGGCCGCCCAGTATCAGAGCGCAATCACAAGTAAAATTCAAAACACGGCCCAGTCGGTATTTATCTCAGGAAACGAAGGCACAAGAGGCAATCAGGTGTCTGCCGATTCCAGAGTAATCGGCATGAACGCGGCGATAAGCGGCTATGTATGGCATGATAAAGACGGCGACGGCTTATTTAATTACCAGGGAAATGATATACGGCCTACGGGCTCAGACGAAAAACCGCTGAAAGATGTAAAAGTATCTCTTACCCAGTATGTTAACGGCAATAAGACTACCTTCTATCAGGAAGCGACAACCGATGAAAACGGATATTTCGTATTTGAGGATTTACCGGCTACGGTGCTTATCAATAATGCACCTCAGGGCAGCAGATACGAATATCAGATAGAAGTAGACCCATTAACCGGTGAGGCTGCGGAATATAATTCCTTTACAATTAAGGGAGAAGACAATACCATCAGCAATAATTCCAAGGTTACAAATGAGGGTATTTCGGATATAGTTGAGCTTGGCGTTCAGGGGAGAGAATTCCTTAACGCAGGTCTTCTCAATAAATATAAAATAACTATTGAAAAGGAATTCCTTGCAGGGGAAATGCTTATTGAAAGAGAAGGTTCCATAATACTGAACCTTGTTAATGCCGATACCAAAAAAATCGTAAGTTCATTTTCTGTTAATAGCCAAAGCTCAAGGCTTTCTGCGACGGTAAGCGATATTCCTTCAGGCAGATATTATATTGAAGAAACCTTTGAAAATTCTCCGGAGGTATTTGCCGGAATTAAAGTAACCGTAGACGGGACTGAAATAGGAAATACAAACGGTAACATCTACAGGACAGAAGATTTCGATATTAGCTCAAAAGATGCCCAAATATATATTAAAGTTAAAAACGAAAGGGCAAAAGACGGAGAACTTGTACTCATAAAGCAAGTGGATCATTTGGTATCCCAAAATGACAAATTTAGTTTTAGAGTAGAAGGCCCGGGAGAATTTGCCCAAGGAAAGGTATATGAGCTTTCCGGAAGCAATGGTTTTAGACAGACCCTTCAAAATATTCCAAGGGGACTCTATACCGTTACCGAGATTTTAAGCGACGCGTCTGATTATTTACTGAATGAAATAAGCGTGGAGGGCACAAGCCCCGTATCACAGGATATTTCAAAGAAGCAGGTTCAGGTTTATATAAACGGCGGCGGAAGCAGCCCTGTTGAACTTACTTTCAGTAATATAAGCAAAACCAGAACTGTAATATTTGAAAAAGAGCTTAAGGATTCTTTTGATATTCCCGAAGCTTCCGAGAAGATATTTGTATTTAATTTATACAAATATAATTCCGGAACAAAGGCTTATGATTTATTTGAAGAAGGCTTCACTGTATCCAATCAGAGACCTTCCGCCCCTATGGAGATTCCCTTCGGAGACTATCTCATTGCAGAGGTTTCTGAAAACAATCAATCCTACGATATAAGCAAAAAATACGATGTAAGCTTTTATCAAGGTGACAGGAAGCTTGACGAAATGAATTATGAAGGCTATTCCGGCGCCGCTTTCTCTATAAACGCCCAGACAGACCAAGAGGGCATAACAATTAAAACCCTCAATAAAGAAAAGAATAACGGAAGCCTTATCATTACTAAAAACCTTACAGTTCCAAACCTTGAAAACCCGGGCAGCCATAAGGGAACCGTTTACGAAATAAAAATCGTAAGGGAATCGGACAATGAAAATACGGCTTATTCCGCAACAAAATATATTCAAATAAAGGATAGCTTGTCGGAAAGCGTTACCTTTACAGACCTTCCTGCGGGAGCCTACAAAGTAATGGAGCTTGCTTATTACTACGGCGAACATCTTTCATGGGTTGACGAAAACAATGAGCCTCTCGGAGGAACGAGAGTTGAATTTATGGATAATTTTTCATTGCATTATATCTCCCAAGGTTCGTCGGAAAATATAGTTATTGTTAACGAAGCCGAAAGGGAAGAACCGCAAGCTTTTACCATAACAAATATTGCAAAGAATTATGACGTGGAAATCATTAAAAAGCTTAAAGGCTATGAAAACCTTGACAATAAATTCAGCGGCACGGAGTTTATGCTTTTCAATACTGAAACAAATGATTTCTACGAAGCCAAGGTTTCATCAGGGAAGGCCTTATTTACCAATGTTTCCGAAGGAAAATATGAGCTTAGGGAATATGTTTCCGATAGCAATAAGGGCTATGAGCCGGAAGGTAATTGGACTCTTCGGCACGAAACAGAAGGCGACAGATATTATTATTTGTTTAATGATGAAATCATTTTAAACAGAGATACAATCCTTGAAGAAAATGGTGAAAGCCGTCTCCTTTACCGTAAAGAGGTAGTCAATAAGGACTTGGCTGCTTCCTTAGTTGTTGAAAAGGATTTCGATACCTCGACTCCTTCGGAAATTCTTAAGGCCATGATAGAAAATAAGGATATTGAATTCTATCTCCTTCCCGGAAAGGACAATACGGATATTAAAGCAGCAGATGCTCTGCCTCTTATTTATGACAGCACTTTGGAGGGATATGTATTTAAGCTTGAAAATATCGATATTTCCGCAGTTAAGGACTATACCCTTGTGGAAATAAGCCCCGCAGGCTTTACAGCAAAAGACTGGACATCAGCCGAGGTATTTGAAAAAGACGGCAGAATTTTCAATAAGCTTTATACCACAGTGACCTTCCATAATGGGGAGGATGCACTCTTATCTTCCGGTGAAGCGGGTACTTCTCATTTGATTATAAAGCATGTATCTGTGGAGAATATTGAGGAAAAGGGCATTGTGGCCGTATTAAAGACCTTTGATGCAAACAGTGTTTCTCAAGATAAGCTTTCGGATGCGGCCAAGAATATAAGGTTTGCCCTTGTAAGCGAAGAAGGAACGATGATTTCAGGCCTTAAAGAATTAAAGCCTGTTAATATGGATAATCTTATCAATTCCATGGAAAATGAAGCTTTTAAGGCAGAATATAAAGAAGACGGCCTTCTGAAAACCTTATTTGAAAAATTCAACGGCAATGCCAAAGAAGCATTGGGCTTTGAAGTAAGCGGATTGGCCCACGGTTCTTATAGGATTTATGAGTTTACAACAGATTATTTTGCCCCGAAAGATTGGACCCTTGAAGATAATGACGGCCTTATAGCAAGCGCCGGTCTCGACCCGGATTTATATAATGCTTATTATAAAACGATAGATATCGGGGTAAACAGCGATTCCTACGAGCCGAATCAGACCGGAAGCGCCTTAATCCATGTAATAGACCTTGACAATCAGATTGAAAAGATGGACCTTGAGGTAATCAAGAGGGGAACAGACGGCTTCTGGGATACCATGAAGCAGCTTATCGGTGCCGAAGAAAAAATTACTATGCGGTTTGCTCTTGAAAGGTATGCAGAAAACGGCGAACTTACCGGCATTAATATAGTTTACAAAGAAAACTCCGTAAACTTTGAGAATCTTATTGATAATGATATTACCGTAGCGTTTAAGGGCCTTGAACCTGGAAGATACAGACTTACGGAATTCAGCTCCAAGGCATACGGCCCTGAAGAATATAATCAAGAGCAATGGTCTTTTGACGGGGTAGACGAGTATGACGGCGACGGCGGGGAATACTATCTCTATTCAAGAGATATAGAAATTGCGCCGCAGTCGGAAGATGTTTTAGCGCCTCAGTCAATCCGTGTTACAAACGGTATGCAAACGGCTTCTATCATCATAGAAAAGACGATGTTTAACTATGACGAAGGCGCTCAAGAGGGATATGCTCAAATTACAGATATGACAGACCGAATAACCTTCGCCCTCTATAAATTTGAAGAAGGAAAGGATTATTCGGAGCTTGAGAAGCTTGAAGGCGTAAGCGACGTTAAAACCGGCAAGGACGGAAAGGCCATATTTGCGGATATCCCTCACGGCAGATATGTGATTAAAGAAGTGAACCGCCCCGCAGGCTATAAGACCCACTGGGCAAATGATTACAGCAAAGTAATCAGTATCCCTGAGGATACGGAAATCCGTGAAAAGGAAAATCAGGCAGGCGAAGCCTATGTATCTGTAGAATACAGTGAAAATCTTGAAAATAAAATAGGCTTCGGAAGAATTGAAGTTGAAAAGATATTAAATCTTACGCCTGATATCGCGGATTCTGAAAGACCTGCCAATACCAGTGACAATATCACATTTAAGCTTACAGGCCCTTATCATAAGGAGACCGGTGCAGAGCTTGAAGGTTACGGCGAAAGAACGGCAGAAACAGTTAACGGGAAATTTGTATTTGAAAATCTTCCTTACGGAAGATATACCCTAGAGGAACTATGGCCTGATAATCCTCCGGAAAACTATCTTACCATATGGTCGGCTAAAGATGCTTCCGGCAATGAAATAATCATAGAAGCTAACAGCAGAAGAAGAACCGTAGATATAGAAGAGATAAAAAGCGCTGACGGAGCTATGGAAGGCCTTACGGAAATATCCTATAAGGTTGAAAACAGGGTTAATCTTGGCACCATTGAAGTTACAAAAACCATTGCTTCAAATTCCACCGATTTCTATAGAAATGAGACCTTTGAAATAATCCTCTATAAAGTGGAAGGTGAAAGGGAAATATTCGTGGAAAGGGTTTATTTAAGAGGAGATGAAAGCCATATTTTCACAAACCTCAAGCCGGGAACTTATAAGGTAATAGAAGAAAACAATTCCCTTAGCTGGCGCAGAATCTTCGGAGATAACGATACTTTATACACCTTAGGCGGAAGCAGCAGCTATAACAGAAAAGTAGTAATTACCAATGAATACAGGTATGATCCTTATATACCGCCTGTAGGGCCTGTAATCCCTACGAGACCGGTAACGCCTACAACACCAACCACTCCGGGAACGGTCACACCGCCGCCGGGATTCGTAGAAATTCCTGCGCCGGAGGTACCGCTGGGACCGGCAGATATTATAGTTCCTCCTGTTACTGAGGAAGATCCTTTAATAGAAATCATTGAAGAGGAAGTGCCTTTAGGCTCCAAACTCTTTAAAAACAATCCGAAAACAGGGGTTTATATTGACTCTGCCGGAAGCTCAATGATGCTTTTAATTGCAGGCTCTTTGGGTCTGTTCTTAGGAATAAGAAAGAAGAAGTAAAAATCAACAGCCGGAAAACCATAGTTTTCCGGCTGTTTTATAAAAATATTTTAAAAAGTCAAATTAAAGTTTTTATACTTAAATAAATATGAAATAGTAGGTTTTTAATTTCCTTTTCTCTTATTTTATACCCTTTAAAGCCAAATCTTACGGCAGAATAAAAGGAAATTGCCTCTATGATAACAGAGGCAAGCTGCTTGTACGAAGAGAACTTGAAAATTCTTTCAACGAAAAATTAAGATATTTTGGCATTATTTACCCAAACGGATTTTTTGTATGCTCCGTTATAAAATACTTGTAAATAGAAAGCCATTGTGATATAATAACATTTGCCGTTTAAGAAGGCTTGTATTTTAATATTATGTAGGCGTAGCTCAGCTGGATAGAGCGTCTGACTACGGATCAGAAGGTCGTGGGTTCAAATCCTGTCGCCTACATTACTATGAAAAGGATGTTCTTTATGAATCTGAACCGTATTGATCATTTGGTATTAAATGTTTCGAATGTTCAGAAATCCATCGATTTTTATGTCAATATCCTGGGTATGACATTAAAGCAAGAGTCCGAAAATATTTCCCTGCTATTCGGGAACTGCAAGCTGAATCTGCACGCTATCCCTGCCACGGCATTCCCGGTGGCAAAAGAGCTGGTATATGGCAGCCAGGATTTTTGTATCATTGCCGATGGGAATATTCAAACCATCTATCAGGAATTGCAAAACAAGAATGCTCCATTGGAGCCCGGTCTTGGAATCGTTCAGCGCACAGGTGCCTTAGGCTCCATGCAAAGTATTTATCTGCGCGACCCGGATGGAAATTTAATTGAAATCAGTGTTTATTGCTAAAGCAGAAACCATTATGTGCCACTTTGGCCGCTTCTGTTTGACCAAATGTCACGCCAGCGTGACGCTGGACCTAATCCGCGCTTCTCACTTTGTGGGAAGCGTTTTAATTTGTGCCCGCCGCCGAACACCTGCATCTGTTTTGACCGAATGATGCAAAAAGAGATAACTTTTCCGCCAAGGAGACGCTATGCTTTTTTTATATGAAAAATTCTGGTATGATAGTAGCAGAGTTGATTAAATAGAAAATGAAGAGGATCAAAGCCATGAAGCGTAAACTGTTAATTCAATCGTGCACCCAGTTTCTGATGGGGCTCAGTACCGTTAGCTTGCTATTGTTTTTGCCGGCAGGATCGATTGACTATTGGAATGCATGGATTTTTATAGGGTTGCTTTTTATACCGATGCTTATAACCGGTATTATTCTCCTATTGAAAGCACCTGATTTACTTGCAAAACGGCTGAATACCAAAGAAAAAGAAATTGAACAAAAGCAGGTCATTACATTGTCTGTATTTATGTTCGCAGGTGGTTTTATCGTTGCGGCATTAGATTTTAAATATAGTTGGAGTAACCTTCCCGACTGGGTAATCATAGCAGCGGCAGTAATTTTTTTAACTTCATATGGGCTATATGCGGAAATTATGAGAGAAAACGCTTATTTATCACGAACGGTTGAAGTGCAGGAAAGCCAAAAAGTGATTGACACGGGTTTATATGGGATTGTAAGGCACCCCATGTACTTTGTAACCATCACCCTGTTTTTATCTATGCCGCTTATCTTGGGTTCTGTCTATTCGTTTATTATTTTCTTGATTTATCCAATACTTATTATAAAGCGAATTAAGAATGAAGAAGCGGTATTGAGAGAAAAACTTAATGGATATATAGAATACAGCAAAAAAGTTAAGTATCGTCTTATCCCCTATATTTGGTAAACGGCCATCGAATCCAGTTTATCGAACCGCCTGATACACCACCGCTTCAAAAATCTTTTTTCCACAGCGTTTATAAGGTTATCAGGTTGAAATGGATGCTGAATTGTATCTGTTTCAACCTAATTTTTTATGTTATACTTTAGTAAAATGATGGAAGAATTGGATTATTGGAGAATAATATTATGGAACAATTAATGATTAAGAGCAAAGCTTTTGATGAAGGTGGCTGGATACCTGTAAAATATACAGCTCGTGGAGCAGATATTTCTCCTGATTTTGAAATAAGCAATATTTCTCCCAATGCGAAATCAATTGCAATTACATTGGATGATGCTTCACATCCCATTTTCCCAAACTATAACCATTGGGTGATATGGAATATATCCATACAGTCCGTCATTCCTGAAGGGATAGCTCACGGCAAATATGTAGACGGTCTAGGTGCAACGCAAGGTATTGCTTACGGAAGAAATAAATATAAAGGTCCAAAACCACCATTCAAGTTGATACATACATATGTGTTTACTGTTTATGTACTGGATTGTACCCTGGATTTAGCTGCAAGTTGCAGAAAGCGGGATTTTATAAATAATATTGATGGTCATATCTTGCAACAGGCAACTTTATCTGGAAAGTTTCAAAGCCGAAGAAAGTAACGAACTATATCTATTTTGGCTTGGCGGCATAAACAAACCGACAAGCTTCGAAATGAAATTTGCCGGTTGTTTTTATACTTCATATGCCACAATGTATTGATATAGCATAAAAAGCTAAACCTTTCCCAACTTAGTGAAGAGAAAGGCCTATATACATTAAAAGAGGGAAGTCAACTGCTAAATAAGAATAGGAAATCAATGTTTTATATCTTGCTTACCCCACTATATTTATTGCTTTTTGTGTGCCTAATGGGAATGAGCATGGGAAGTGTTGAATGGCTTAATGCTGCATTTATTGCATTTGTGATAATCATCGCCGCTTGGGGGCTGATTAAAGAAAACAGCATATTTATAAATATAATTGGGCTGTTATGTTTTATAAGCCTCGGTGTATATTTCATCTACCCGGCATTGACACGAACGGAATGTATAGGTCCATGGACAATAAATATTTGCGCTGGAGCGACACTTGTGCTTTGGGGTCTGATAGCTTTTGCCTATGATATCAAAAAATTAATATCTAAGTACAAAAAGCAATAAATGTTCCGAGCACCTATATTCACCTAACCTGCCAAAGAAATCGGCAAAACTCGATGAATTTGCCGGTTTCTTTTTGCTTTTCAGTCAGCTATAATAGAAGCAGGGTACTTTCATAGCACATAGATAAATAAGAGTTTAGCGAGGATAAAGCAATGGGTCATTTGGGCTTTTCATACACGGGGCTGATTTTCTTGCTGATGCTGATAATCCCTAATCTTATATGGGTAAGGCATCAGCCGAAGGGATATAATTATCAGAATGAAAACAAGATATTGCTGATCTTTGAGCGTGTCGGTCAGGTTCTTGTAACATGTACTGCGCTTATTTTTTCGGACTTTAATCTTCGTCCTTGGTCAATATGGACGCTCTGGCTGCTTGCCGCAGTGATACTAATGATAATGTATGAATGCTGGTGGCTTAGATATTTTAAAAGTCAAAAGCGATTGAAGGACTTTTACAGCAGTTTTTGCGGTATTCCTGTAGCCGGTGCGACATTGCCTGTTATGGCGTTTTTTCTCCTTGGCATATATGGGAAAGTGGTCTGGCTTCTGATTTCAACAGCAGTTCTGGGAATCGGGCATATCGGCATTCATCTACAGCACCGCAGAAAAATCGATAATCGATGAATAAATTTCAACTTATTGAGAAGACAATACATAAATTCCTGCAGATTTATATAAATCTTTTCTCATCATTGTTTCAGCATGTTTGTCGAAGCAGTAGTCGGTTGTTGCGGTCGGCTTCTTTTATTTTATATGCTGCAAGTAAGCATAGGAGTTACTTATAGTCTACAAAAGAGGTGCAGATATGATTTGTGTAACGCCAAACCTTCACTTTTCGGGAAATTGCAAACAAGCAATAAAATTATATGAAACAGCTTTTGGAGCAGAGCTTAAGGTACTATTGTGTAACTCAGATGCAAATCCGCAAGATTTATAATCCCATAATGATGATAATGCTCTTGTCTACCATGCGGAAATATTAATTGGAAACCAGCGTATTCTGATGACTGATGATACCGGCAATACTGTACCGAAAGGAAATACAGTATCTCTGGTACTTACCTTTGAAACAGCCCATGAGGTTAAGGCAGCATACGAAAAAATATCAAAAGGATATGAAATTATCCATCCGATGCAGCGTACATCCTATAGTTCCTGCTTTGTTTCATTGATTGATAAATTTGGTATACGATGGGAGTTAATGACCGAGCAGACCGAAAAATAAGAGCCACTTAATAAAATAAGCTGGGTAGCAGAATCTTTTTTGTCAGTGGATACAGCGGATGAAGGGCTGTATCTATTTTATACGAATAATACAGAGTTTACGGAGCTTTCATAAGCTCCTTTTTTATTCCGTAAAAAACCATAGGGCCTGATTACAGGCCCTATGGGAAAACATCTTTATTCACATCCAACAACGTTATTCCCCATGGTATAAGCTGCTATCACATTAAACGCATCATCGCATACAACAATATCTGCGTCTTTACCTTGTTCTATGGAGCCTTTTCTATGGCTTTCGCCTACATATACTGCAGGATTGATGGTAGCGGCATTGATGGCTGTTTCAAAGGGAAGCCCTGCTTTATAGATAAGGTTATAGACGCCTTTATTTACCCTGAGGGCAGAGCCTGTCAGCCTTCCGTCTTTTGTGAAAAAAGCTTCACTGCCTTTTTCACCGTTCTCATATTCTTTGTAAACGCTTGAATCTGTAACCAAAATAAGTTTATCTTTGCCTTTCATGCGGCCTATCATTTTTACGATTCCAAAATGAATATGCATGCCGTCTGCGATTACCTCTGCATAAAGGTCATCAAGTAAAAGGGCTGCGCCGAAGGTTCCAGGCTCTCTGTGATGTATGCCAAGCATGGCATTTCCTGTATGGGTGGCCGCCTTTACACCGTATTTTATAGATTCTGCGACAATTTCATATTTTGCTCCCGAATGGGCTACAGAAACAGGAATCCCCATCTCCTTGGCGGCTTTGCAAAATTCGAAGCCTTCGTCTTTTTCTACAGCACAGGCTACACTTTTAATCCGGCCTTCTGCAAGGGCATGGTATTCTCGCAGAATTTCAGGATTGGGCGGGATTATTGTATAAGGGTCCTGTGCCCCGCGGAATTCATGGGAGATGAAATTGCCTTCAATATTGATTCCTAAAATTTCTGCCCCGTCTCCCGTTTCATCATAAAGACGGGATATTGTTTTAAAGGCATTGACATTATCTTCATAGGCCTGTGTGCTTGTGGTGGCAAGAAATGAAGTAACCCCTTCATAAGGCATATGATGCATCCACTCTCTTAAACTCTCTTCAGTGGGATTATTGGCGCTGATGCCTTTATATCCGTGGCAATGGATATCTATGAAGCCGGGAAGTATCATAAGCTCGCCAAAATCCTTGTCAATAGGCTTTGAACCGTATTCATGGAGGGCAATTATTTTTTTATCCTCTATTTCTATTTGCATAGGGATAAAGCTTTCCTTAATCCAGACTTTTTTACTTTGAATAATCAATAGGTTCACCTGTCCTTTTATGGATTCTCTTTGTATAGTAAATTTCATATAAAGAAGCAGCAAAAGCCTATTCCCTTAAGGCTCAAAAATACGGATTTCCTTCGGAAACGGTACATTTTTGAGCCTTCGTGAATATACGGCTTTGCTACTATTTAACTTTAAATTTACTATACTTTTCATAATAATTTATGAATCTTTCGGCTATTAAATGAGGCCTTGTTATGGCAGTTCCGATGGTTATCATATCCGCGCCGGCATCAAGAACATTTTTAAGGTCTGTTAAGTCCCATATTCTGCCTTCGGCATTTATAGGCAGGTCAATATGCTTTTTCATTTCTATGAGGATATTGATATCCGGCCCTTCTGTATTTTCTGATACCATACCGCTTAAAGTTGACGATACAATATCAACAAAACCTGTTTCAGCGGCGAATATTCCTTCTTCAAGGGTAGCGCAGTCGGCCATGATTGCTGTTTCAGGGTATGCGGCCTTTATTTCTTTTAAAAGAGCGCAAAGGACGTCTTTTCCCCTAAAGGGTCTTAAGGTGCAGTCAAGGGCAAGAATATTGCTTCCGGCTTCTATCACTTGAGCCGCCGACTGAAAGGTAGGGGTTATAATAATCTGGTCTCTTATGCTTTTTGTACTGTCGATTATTTTGTTCAGGCCGATAATGGGAAAATCGCCAAGCTGCCGTATGGCCTTGATATCCTGGGGCCAGCAGGCCCGTATGGCTTTGGCTCCTCCTTTAAGGACCGATTCCGCCATAATCTTCATATTTTCCGGCCCGTAAAGCGGGGTGTCTTCATAGGCCTGGCAGGATACGATTACCTGTCCCATGCATTTTTCAACATATTTATTCAATTGGACCCTCCCATCTTTGAAAAATGAATCTTCATCATCATGAAACCTTAAAATAATCATTTGTAAATAAAGCTTACAGCCCGTTTGTTTTTATTCTGCGGCAAGTATTCGGTGCAGAAGGCATCAAACAAGAGAAGAGCAATAAGAATCTTTGCTCGGTAAAACCGTAAACAGTATTTTAATCTGGTTAGGATTTTCTTCTGTTTCATTTGACAATGGGACTATTTCATATACATCAAGTATACTTGGTTTAAGGAAGCAATTCAAAGAAAGAGGCTGAAGGCAAAGACTCCAGCCTCCTATTCTTATACCGCAAGAAAGCCGGTAAAATATCCTACAACAGCGACAACAAGATAAAGGAGTATTACTTTTACAATAGACCAGTTCTTTTTGGCCACGAGGAAATAAGTTCCCAAGGCGGCGAGAAGAACCGGAAGCTTAGGCCATATGCCGTTTAATACATCATTTATATTAAGCATATAATCTCCGTTAACATATGTCCAGCCTATATTTATATTTGCGTAGGAACAGCTGATGGCGCCTACGACGCTGATGCCTATAATGCTGATGCCTCTGATGATATCATCTTTAATATTGCTGCCGAGAACAAGCTCCGCCGCCTTTGCTCCGAGGGTACAGCCCTTGGAAAAGAGAAACCATGTAAGAGGAATCATAATACCTAAGAAAGTGACAATATAGAATAAAATGCCTGTAACAGACCCGTCACTGCTTAAGCCTAAGCCGATGGAAAGGAGTATGGGTATCAGCGTCCCTGGAAGAAGAGCGTCTCCGATGCCTGCAAACGGCCCCATAAGGGCGCTTTTAATGGCTACAATCAAATCGTCCGGCACATCGGAGCCGGAAGCCTTTTCGGCTTCCATTCCAAGAATAATGCCTGGGATAATAGCCCCTAAGAAAGGTTCGGTATTAAAAAAAGGAAGATGTCTTTCCATAAGCTCTTTTTGCTTTTCGCTGTCTTCAGGGTAGAGCTCTTCTCTTAAATCCCCCACCATTTTAACAACGGCCGGTGCCTGCATGGTTTCAGGCTGGTAAAGAGAGAGGTTCCACAGCATCCAGTTTATGTAAGACTTTTGAATCATTTTCTTTGTGAGTTTAGTGCCTTCCATTATGCATCAGCCCCCTTTGCATACTTAGCCATTTTGAAATCAACATAAGCGAAAACGGCTGCGAAAATAACGACGGTTATAATATTTACGCCGAATACTGCGATTAGAGCAAATCCCAGCAGATAGTATACGAATTCAAATTTATCCTTTACCATCATTTTAAGCAGTATGGCAAAGCCTACAAGAGGCATTGGACGGCCGAATATTGTGAGAATGTCTACAAGCCATGCGGGGCTGTTGTTAACAACATTGCTCAGGAAATCCTGCCCGAAATAACAGCAGAGAAAAATAGGAAGGAAACGGAATAAAAATTTTACAGAATGGCCGTAAATAGGAACAAGAGTAGCTTGCCGTAATTTTCCCTTTTCAACAAGGTTTGCCTGATGGTGGGCCACTGCAATCATACATGCATGGCAGGGCTGGGATAAAATTGTGGCAAGGATTCCTATAGGGGCCGCCATAGCAACGGTGATGCCGGCACCGGCCCCTGCAAGAAGGCCAAGAGGAACGGCAATCCATGTAGCGAGGTTCATATCCGGAGAAATGGAACCTCCCGGGGTTACGAGGCCGATATATAGGGCCTGAACGGCACAGGCAAGGATGATTGCGCCCTGTACGTCTCCAAGAATAAGACCGATGACAAGGCCGGATACAAGGGGCCTGCCTAATGTATACCAGCCTAAAAGGCCGCCGCCGAAAAACGGTGTATGGGTATGGCCTAACCAGCCAAAGATACCTAATAAGAACGCCTGTAACAGTGTCATATAGACCTCCTTACTTCAACTTCTTCTTAACATCGTCCCATGAGAGTTTTTTCTCCCCGGGCACGATTTGGAAGAAAACGTCTACGTCGTTTTGAACCAAAGATTCAATTACACAAATATCTTCTTTGCTTAGGTAGGTTCCTGTGTTAACCTCCTGAGCCCCCGGTCTTTTTGCCACAGGGCCGATATTCATGATCTTGGGTAAATCTTCGACATTTTCCATAAGTGATTTGTAAATGACGGGGCTTCTGAAGAGAACCAGCGTATTTTGGCTGTCTGAAACAGCTTTTCTGATAGGTTCGTAAGATTCTAAGACGGTATACACGTTTGCCTTCATAGAAGGCGGTACGGCCTTTTCGAATACAAGTTTCATAACGGAATTGGTGGCTGTAAAATCATCTACGACTATAATAGACTTGATGAAATATTCCTGTACGATTTTCGTCATGCACTGGCCGTGAATCAGCCTGTCGTCACAACGGACCAAACGAATCAATGAATCTCCCCCCTTTGAATGCTTAAAAATTCTGGATAACAACGTGGTATGCAGTCAATTAAGATTGAAACGGTCCCCTTGCTAATTTGCTTTTGTCTTAAAGTGAACAAAGCTGAAAAAATGTTTTGTTCACTTTAAGGAGGTGCTCAGCTGAAAAACCATATATAGTAAATTTCAAATTAAACAGGAATAAAAATCATATATTTTGAATGGCTTAAACATAGGGATTCTATATGTTTAAGTCGTTTATGAAAATAGATTTTTATTGCATCCTTCTGTGAAACTTATTATAAGCGAAGCTTACAAGTGGTTTTTCATCTTCCTTTGGTATATTTTATGCCCTCTAAAACCAAATACTTAACAGGGGGATAAAAACAAGTTGACTGTAGGGTGATTTAAGTAAACTTGAAGAAGACACAGGCTAAGCTTATGGGTATCAATGTCTGGGTTTTGGTGGGTTACCATAGAGCTTTGCCTGTGAAATCATCTTCTTTATTATATTGAAGGGAACAAAATAATATGAGATAAATGGGAAAAACATTCCCAAAATACAATTATATTTCAATCAATGTAGGAGATGGATTAATATCGAATATATAGCAATTCTTTCGACAATATAGTTTAATATTTTAGTAATACTATCTAAATTATAGGCGTATTATCGGTTGAAATATTAAAATATGGTGGTTTTTATAATCATTAAAGGATTTATATTGTTCATAAGATATATCATGTACTTGACTAAGAGATAATTATTGATTAAAATAAGGGCATATTGAATAAACACTTTGTTTTGCCGGATTTTATTTTAATAATTTCTTAAAGCGTGTCCGAAAAACCCAAAACCCGTCTGTTTTGCCATAAAAGCGCGACCTTATCGTTGAAAATACCTAAAATATAACCTGCAGTTTTGACGCAAGGTGTCAAAACTTTATGCTCAATATTACATAAAACAAAAATGCAGAGGTATGCTATTTCTGGGGTTTTCTACTCAGAAACTTTGCTTCGTAAAGTCCTGAGTAGAATGCCTTGGTATTATGCTTTATATTCGGATTTCCTTCTGATTCTGCTTGAATTCAGGTTTTATGGTAACTATAGTAAATTAAAAGTTACCAGTAGGAAAGCTGTATATCTCTTGAATTTATATAAAATAGCAGCATTGTCAATTTGTTTTTTCCTATTTTATGTCCCCTAAAACCAGATGCTTATAAAGGTATTAAAGTAAATTAACGATACCTAGGCTCAAAGATGTATTTAAGAATAAATATAATAATGGCTTTTGTAAAACTGCTTTTATTTGATTATATATATTGAAAGCCCTGTGTCTATTGCAGTATAAAGGCAATTTTACTGTATTTCCGAAGGAAATTCATGTTTTTTTATGAAGCAAACTTGGAAAGGAATATAGGCGTAAGCCCAGAACTCTTTTTTAGCAAGGGTATTCTTAGCTTTATCAAACTTATTTTTGTTTGGTAACGATGAATCTGCCGGAATAGGCTTTTGAGGCTTCTTTATAATAAATTTACTATTGTACTTTATGAGCTTAAAGCTTATAAATATATTTCTGATGCAAAATATAAAATAAACTTTAGTTTATTTTATATTCTTGTGGCTTTGGCTATTTTCAGATACTGTCTAGTTCAGCTTAAAATTATGGATATGGGGAGGTTTGTTATGGGAAACGCCGCTGTTATGGTTTGCAGCCATGGGAAGTTTGCTGAATACGCAATGGAAAGCGTTGAAATGATTATAGGAAAGCAAGAAAATTTCAGAACATTATCTGTTGACATAGGCTCTGCTTTAGAAGATATTTTTAAAGAAATGGAAGCCCTTGCTTCAACCCTTGATATATCCTCAGGAATGATAATGCTTGTTGATATTTACGGCGGCACCCCAAGCAATGTAGGCAGCGCTTACTGTCTTACTTATGAGAATGTGCTTCTTTACAGCGGCTTTAATATGCCGGTGCTTCTTGAAATTTTTCTTAACAGAGATAAACCCCTTAAAGAAATGAACATTTTAATAGAAGAGGCCTATAGAAACGGCTTTACTAATATTTCAAAAACCCTTAGAGAAAATTAATACCGGTTCAACCGGAGGAAAAAGGCTTGAAGGCGGTATTGTAAAAATACTATTCATATGAAGGACTTTATAAACATTTCATAGATGCTGTTATTTATTCATATGTAAGTTTTTTTAAAGTCTGTAGTAAATAAGTTTGAGCTTTTTTAGTTTATTTACTATAAATATTTATTGTGAAGTCACAGGTTAATTACAGTAGCGTTTATCAAAGGACTGATATTTATGGGTAAATTGTATTTATGTCCTTCTATGATGTGTGCTGATTTTTCGAAGCTTGAATTTGTGATGAAGGATTTGAACGACGCCGGTGTGGATATCTATCATATGGACCTTATGGACGGAAGCTTCGTACCTAATTTTTCATTGGGCTTTGAAGATATAAAAGCCGTAAGAAAGCTTACGGATAAGCCTATGGATATCCATATGATGGTAAATGACCCGGGAAGATACATAAAGCAAATTTATGATATGGGAATTAATATTGTTTATATTCACCCGGAGTCGGATATTCACCCCGCAAGAACCCTTGACAGTATTAAAGCTTTGGGCATGAAAGCAGGTATTGCCGTAAACCCCGGCACCTCCTTTGAAACCGTAAGCCAATTGCTCTACATTGCAGATTCTGTTTTGGTAATGACGGTAAACCCCGGATATTCGGGCCAAAAATACTTAGACTATGTGGATATAAAAATCGAACAATTTATTAAAAATAAGGAATACTTTGCTTATGAAGTTTTTATAGACGGCGCCCTATGGCCCGGAAAAATCATAAATCTTTATGATAAGGGGGCTGACGGCTTTATTCTCGGAACCTCAGCATTATTTAAAGGCGATAAAGATTATAAAGAAGCCATTGCCTATATAAAAAGAAATGCCAAACGCTTACGCTTTTCAAATATGAAAAAGTAATGTACAATTAATCTAATAGGGAATAAAATATTCAAAAGTCAATTTTATTTGCCCTTTTATAGCATTATAGAAATGAAACTCAGGAGGGCGAGTATGCCGATTAGATTAATTGCCGTTGATATGGACGGTACGTTTTTAGATGACCGGAAGGAATATGACCGTAATCTTTTTTTAAGCCAATATAATGAAATGAAAAGAAAAGGGATAAAATTTGCCGTTGCAAGCGGAAACCAGTATTACCAGCTGATTTCCTTTTTTCCGGAAATAAAAGATGAAATAGCCTTTGTTGCGGAAAACGGGGCATATATTGTCGATAGCGGTAAAGAAATATTCTGCGGTGAGCTGGAAAAGGCATCTGCAGATAAAGTAATCAAAGTCCTTGAAAGCTTTGAGGGGATAAACTTTGTCATCTGCGGGAAACAGAGTGCTTATGTTAAAAGCACAGTTTCAGATAATTTTATAAGCTCTATCAGGCATTATTACCATAAGCTTATGATTGTAGAGGATTTATATGCCATAGAAGACAGGATATTTAAGCTTTGCGCCAGTGTTCCTAAGCATCAGGCCTTTGAATACGTCAGGGAATATGAGAAGCTTGTAGGAGGCATGGTTACTCCCGTATCCAGCGGAAGCGGATTTATTGATTTTATAATACCGGGCTTACATAAGGCAAACGGTATTGGTCTGTTGCAGAGCCTATGGAATATCGGCATGGACGAAACGGCAGCTTTTGGTGACGGAAGCAATGATTTAGAAATGCTTAAATCTGCAAAATATAGCTTTGCCATGGAAAACGGGCAGGAAATTGTAAAAAGCTCTGCGCAATTTATTGCTCCTTCCAATAATAATAAAGGTGTCCTTAAAACAATTGACGAAATATTAAAGGGGAAATATAATGAGTAAACTTAAAAATGAGGTTTAGTCTTGTACTTTTTCTTTATTTTATAAGAGTGCTGCTGCAAATAGAATTTGCAGCAGCACTTTTATATTAATAGAAAACATGAAATTAGAGAACAGGGTATCTTGGATTAAAAATGCCCTGTGAATTTATTGATAAAAGAATACTTTGAAGGCATATTAGTCCACCACTGTATTTTTATAATTAGGGGTTTTGCTTGCGGCGGCATCGTCCATTTTTTTATGGAGAGGGCATCTTGTCCATCTGTTATTTTCATCTGTAACCTTATAAGCAATTATCTGTACAAAAGGAAGGAAGCACAGAGGCGTAATCAGCTCATTCATTTCAAAAGGCACTGTAAGGATGCCTTCTCCCTGGTATTTTTCATTGTTTGTAAGCAAATAAGAATAATCGGTTACAAAACGGGAGGCCTTGAAAATCTCATGAACTCTGTCGCTTGCGCAGCCTCCTTCTATAAAGAAGAGGTGATAAGTTGGGTCAAGCTGCAAGGAGGGACCATGGATAAGCTCTTCTGTCTCATAGGCAACGGCAGGTATCTGAACGGTTTCTCCGATTTTTAATGCGCCTTCAAGAGCCGTGCCGTAGTTTGCGCCGCAGCCCATGACATAGACCTTATTCATGGCAATTAAGGCTTTATAATGCTCCTCCATGAATTTAAGAGAGGCCTTTTGAACCTCTTTGTGAATTTCAGGAACCTTTTTAAGCTCATTCATCAGTTCCTTTGCATCGGATTCTGCCAGAAGACCCTTGGCCTTAGCTGCCTCAATGGTAAAAAGCATAAGGTATAAGGCGAAGGTGGTTACACCCTTTGTTACGTATCCAACTTTTTCAATGCCCACACCGTATCCGATTAAAAGGTCCGCATAGTCTTTGAAATCGCTTTCCGTATTGCCTACGATGCCTATGGCCTTTCTTTTTTTGTTCTTTATGGCGGTTAAGGCTTCAATAGCATTTGTGCTCATGCCGCTTTGAGATACTACAAATACAAGGTCGTCATCGGTAAAGTCATTTTCGGTATTTACAAATGTAAAGGGAGAAATGATTTTAACCTCGCATTTTAAATATTTTCTCATAAACTGTCTTCCGCAGTAGGCGCCGTTATAGGAGGAGCCGGAGGCGACAATCCATATGTTTTTGTAATTTCCTTCTACATATTCATTTACAAGGGATTTCGTAAGCTCAGCAGCATTTTTTATATTTTCTGCTACTGCTTCCGGTGACTGTTCAATATAGGTCATCATGGTTTCTTTTACGGCATTTTCCATTTTCAACACTCCTTACATTTTGATTTGGGATACTTACATATTTTGAGTATATATGACATATTTTTTATAATTTGTAATAACAAATGCTTATATAATTATTATAGTTAATTGGCAAAATAAATCAATATTTTTTCGGATTTTAACAAAATATTTGTAATTACATATTGACAATATCTTATTTAAGAAATAAAATTTAGTTATGTAAAATCATTATAATTTGGCAAAGCTTAAATAAGGGTAATAAAAACTAATTTTCTCATAGGGCGCTATAAAGCAATATAGTTAATATAACCAAGAAATATAAATGTCATTATTGCTTTAAGAGCATGTAAGTTCCATATTTTTAGCCGATTATATTGATTATTTGGAAGGAGATGGACATATGCCGAATATTTTATTAACACGAATTGACAATCGCTTGGTACATGGCCAGGTAGGCGTATCATGGGTAGGGATTACAGGCTGCAACCTTGTTGTAGTGGCTGATGATATGGCCGCAAATGACCCCATTCAGCAGTCTCTGATGAAAATGACTGCCGATTCTTCAGGCGTTGGCATTCGGTTTTTTACCATCGAAAAGACCATAGAAATCATTCATAAAGCCGCGCCTTCACAGAAAATATTTATCGTAGTAAGAGACCCTCAAAACGCCAGAAAGCTTATCGAAGGCGGTGTGCCCATTGATAAGCTTTGTATAGGCAATATGCATGTAAGCCCCGGCAAAAGGGTTTCCAATGAGCCTCATGTATATCTTGACGATAATGACCTTGAAGATTTAAGAGCTATAAGAAATAAGGGCGTAGACGTTTATATACAAATCACCCCAGGCGACAGAAAATTTGATTTTGAACCAAAATAAATATTTTGCTTCATATAGTAAAATAGCTTTAAGGCAGGAATAAAAACCTATTTTTCATAAATGGCTTAAATATAATAGAAATACTTATATTAAGCCATTCAAAGTCAACAAAGCTGAATGCTTTTTGTTGACTATAAGGGAATGTTCATCTGAAAACTCTTTTACAGCTTCCCTGTAAGTGTCTTCAGGTTCACTAAGTATAAAATATACGTTTTTTGTTACCGTATCAAATTATTTTACCATATATGCTTGAATTCATATGAAACAGCAGCATTGTCAATTTGATTTTCTCTTATTTTATACCCTCTGAAGCCATATACTTACAGCAGAATAAAAGCAAATTGACTATAACAGCTTTCCATTAATGTTTCCTTTACCTGATAGAAATATTGCGGATTTATTTACTGTACCTTTGCCGGCAGGTTTCTTAAAGGTTTCAATTCCAATTCAATAAGGCATTACAAAAGTATACACCTTAAGTATGGTTTTATAATGCTTTTCTGATGGATATAAGAAACTGCCTGAATAAGTTTTTGTGCCTTCGGGCTTAAAAATACTGTCTTCGGAAGTGAGAAGCCGAAGACTAAAACGAAAAGGAGGAGTATTTATGCAAATCACGTTAGGTCAAGGCATTATGCTGGCCTTGGTGGCTTTCATCTGCGGAATTGATTCTAATATGGAATCTTTTTTCTGGTTCAGGCCGCTTGTAACAGCATTTTTTGCAGGAATCGTCCTTGGGGACGTACAGCTCGGCCTTGCTGCCGGTGCAGTTGCGGAGCTTTCTTACCTGGGGCTTTTGACAGTGGGAGGAACGGTGCCTCCAGACCCTCTTACAGCAGGTATTATGACCACCGTTATTGCCTATACCACAGGCCAGTCGGCCGAGGCGGCGCTGGGTATGTCTCTTCCCTTTGCTTTGCTTGCACAGTGGATGGGTATTATCTGCAACACAACATTTGCAGGCTTCCTTAAACCTTTAGATGATGCGGCTGCCAAAGCAGATACGAAGAAATTTGCTTCTATTGTTATTTTTGGTCTTTTACTTAAAGCGGCTTTATATGGTGTACTTATTTTCCTTTCAGCTTACGCTTTGCAGACTCAAATTACCATATTTGTTAATTCATTCCCTGAATTTTTAATCCATGGCTTTGAAATCGCCGGTGGGCTTATGCCTGCAGTCGGCTTAGCGCTTCTGCTTGTTGTTATGCTTAAAAAGCAGAACATTGCTTATCTTTTCATAGGATTTATAATGGCTACGTTTATGGACTTGGGCAATATTCTTCCCGTTGCAATCGCAGCTGTTGCAATCGCATTTCTTGATTACTTAAACGATCAGAATTTAATGAAGAAAGCAGAAGAATTGGCTGGTGCGAAAGGAGGTTCTGAAGATGTCGGTATCTAGAAATAAATTAACTAAAAAAGATATTAATCAGATGAGCATGCTTTCTCTTTTAGAGCAGGCCTGCTTCAGCTTTGAAAGAATGCAGGCGCCCGGCTTCTGCCTCGGTATGATTCCTGGATTTAAAAAGATTTACGGCAATCAGAAGAAAGAAATCGCCGCCGCCATGCAAAACAATATGGACTTTATCAATACAGAGCCCCATATGGCGACTTTCCTTCAGGGCCTTATTCTTTCTCTTGAAGAAAGCGGCCAGGACAGAGAACTTATAAAGAACGTAAAAACAGGTTTATTCGGGCCTCTTGCAGGCCTTGGGGATGCCATATTCTGGTTTACTCTTCTGCCCATATCGGCGGCTATCTGCTGCTCTCTTGCATCTAACGGCTCCGTAATGGGCCCTATACTTTATATGATAATCTGGGGCATTGCCGCCTTTTCAAGATTATGGTTCGGCAGCTTCGGCTATAAAATGGGTGTAGGAGCAGTGGATATTATCAGTAAAAACGCCGCCGCAATATCCAAAGCCGCAGGTATTTTAGGTATTATGGTTGTCGGAGGGCTTATTCCAAGCTATATTAATTTCAGTTTTTCCGAAGCCCTTATCGCTCCGGGAGGCGTATCCGTTCAGAGCATATTTGACTCGATTCTTCCGAATATTTTAACCCTTGGGTTCGTATTTATGCTTTATTGGCTCTTTAAGAAAAAGAATATGGGAACATTGAAGCTGATTGTTTTAATTATTGTTTTCTCCGTTATAATGTCCGCCCTTGGTATTATGTAATCAATTATGGAGCGCTTCTTTCTTTGAAGCGCTCCATGCAGTTTAAAAAGAAATTAATATTTAATTATTTTAAATAGAAATAGATATAATAGGCTTAAATCAGGCTTTGATTTTGATTAATTTTAAGCATAAATATATTTTCCGAAGGAAAATCTAGGAACGGCGCTTGAGACTATAAGACGATTCAAAATTGAATTTTATAAACTCTTTAAAATAAACAGGCAATATAAAATTTATCTGTAAAAATAGGCAAAGGCTGTGATATTTTGAACTTTCCAATTAATAAATATATTGACCATACCATTCTATACCCCTACGCCTGCAATGAAGATATTAAAAAAGTATGCGATGAATGCAGAGCGTATGATTTTATGATGGTAGCGATTAACTCTGTTCAGGTTAAGCGCTGCAAGAAATACTTGGAAGGAACAGATGTGCATGTGGGGGCGGCAATTGGTTTTCCCTTGGGGCAGACGACTATCGACGTAAAGGCCTATGAGACAAAGAAGGCCATAGAAGACGGCGCCGATGAAATAGATTATGTAATCAATATTACAGAACTGAAAAATAAAAATTATAGCTACATTCAAAAGGAAATGGAAGAAATTGTTTCTCTTTGCAAAAAAGCAAATGTTCTTTCAAAGGTTATTTTTGAAAACTGCTATCTTGAAAAGGATGAAATCATAAAGCTATGCGAAATCGCAAAGATTGTTAAGCCTGATTTTATAAAAACCTCCACAGGCTTCGGTACGTCAGGGGCCAAGGCAGAAGATGTAAGGCTTATGAAGGAATCTGTGGGCCATGAAGTAAAGGTGAAGGCAGCCGGGGGAATCAGAGACTATAAGACCTTTATGGAAATGATTGAAGCCGGAGCAGAGCGTATAGGCACAAGCAAGAGCATTGACATTATGAAAGAAGCAGGCTTATAATTAGGGTATGTCTGAAAATTCAAGAATCTAGTCTGTTTTGTCATAGAAGCGCGGTTTTATCATTGAAAATACGTGAATGCATGTTTTCTTGCAAAGGATATCTCTTTCAGGCTATATTCGATTATTTGATAAATCCCTTTTAAGGAGTACCTATGGATTATGTTAACATAAATAAATTTAGCCCTGTGCCTTTACATGAGCAGATTAAATCCAGCGTAATAAAGGCAATGCGTGCAGGCATCATAAGCCCGGGGGAAAAATTGCCCACGGAAAATGAAATCTGCCAGAAATTCGGGGTATCCCGCCCTGTGGTGCGTCAGGCTTATAGCCGCCTCGCTCAGGATGGGCTTGTAGAGCGTAAAAGAGGCATCGGAACCTTTGTCAAGCCTTTAAGTGTAGGGGAGTTTATAACCCATATTTTCAGTTATAAAGAAGAGCTTAATATTTTAGGCAAAAAGCCCGGAACGGTTCTGGTGGCTTCTGATATCATGGGCTTTGATGAAGACATATTTTCAAAACTGCATCTCGAAAAGAAAGACAAATGCCTAAAGATTGAAAGAATGCGCTATGCAAATGACCAGCCCTTTACTTTTATAAAAAATTATGTGCCTATAAAGATTTTCCACGGTTTGGAAAAATACGATTTTTCCAAAGAATCTCTTTATCATATTTTAACGACGCAATACGATGCAGAGCCTGTTAAATCCTACAGGACTCTTTATGCCGGCATTATTAACATCAAGGAAGCCGGGTATTTGCAGGTTTCAGTAAATTCCCCGATAAATATGCTTGAAAGCCTTACCTTTGATAAATATGACAGGCCCATTGATTACAGTATTGAAACTTATCCCGGCAATTACCATAGGTTTTCATTTATAGCCTATAAAGAATAAATAGGAAATGATTTACGAATATATTTAAATCAATATGGAACAGCAATATAATCAATGGAACAGAAAAAATCCAGACTGGATTAAAATACCGCTTACGGTATTTTGCGAATTAAAAATCCTTATTGCTTTTTTCTTATTTCATGGTATTTAAAGCAAAATACCTGGGATGCAATAAAAGCAGATTGATATATGTTTCATCAAGGGAAAAATACATGTGCAAAACGACGTTCGGTGCTCCGTAATATGAAAATAATATGCCTATGAGAGGTGATAGGGATGGCTGGAGTAATTATTACAGGCCATGGCAGATTTGCCGAAGGAATGGCAGATTCAATTCGTATGCTTATTGGAAAACAGGATTTTCTAAAGACTGTGAATTTTGAAGACGGCCACAGCGAGGATATTTTAAAAGATAATTTGCTGAAGGCTTATGATGCTATTGAAAATAAAAATGCCGTTTTCATCTTATGCGATATTTTAGGGGGTTCGCCCTTTAAAAACGCTGTGACGGCTTTTTTTCATCACGAAAATGTTAAAATATTATACGGTACCAATTTAGGCATGGCCATTGAGACGTGTATGAAATGCATGATATTGGAAGATAATTCAAATATAGATTATATTGCCGATGAAATAGCAGAAGCCGGTAAAACCAATGTAGGTAAATTTACTTATCAAGAACCTATTAGTGATGAAGAGCCGGAGGACGGCATTTAATAAAGAATTTACAGCAGCGTATTTTTAATTATTTATGGATTTTCCAAATATCTTTTAAGGAGTTATCATGATAAAGGCAGTTATTTTTGACATGGACGGCGTATTGATTGACAGTGAGATTGTCTATATAAACCATATATATGAAAGGCTTGTTAAAAGAAATCCGGAAATAAAGATAGAACAGCTTTATCCCACCGTAGGCTCCACCAATAAAAGAACCAAGGAAATTATATTTGAGCTGGCGGGAGAAAACCTTGACTCAGAAGAATTTAATAAAGAATATGAAACCTTCTTTTTAGACTGTTCTGTAGATTATCCTTCCATATTAAGAAGAGATGTTTATGATGTATTAAACTATATTAAAGAAAGAGGGTATAAAATAGGTCTTGCTTCTTCAACCTCACCGGAGGGTATAGAAAACGTTGTGACTTCCTGCGGTTTAAAACAATATTTTGACGCTATTATAAGCGGCGATATGTTTAAAGAAAGCAAACCCCACCCTGAAATATACATCCATACATCAAATCTTTTAAACGTATCCCCTGAGAACTGTCTTGTAATAGAAGATTCCAACTATGGAATAAAGGCCGCCTGCAGGGCAGGAATGACTGTTGCAGCATATAAAGATGAAAGATTTGCCTTTGACCAGTCTTTAGCCCATTACACTATTGAATCGTTAAGCGAAATACCGAGTTTATTGGATAAGCTCAATACAGTTATTTAATTTCAAACGGTTAAATATAGTAACTTGAAAAAGATTCAGTTTATTTGCTATAGACGGAAGGAAAACTAATTAAACTTAAAAATAAAAAGACTGTTTTCAAATTTATCAAGCATAACTATAGGGCGTATGTTAAGTTCAAGTACTTAATAAACGCCCTCTGTGCGGTTTTGAACTAAAGTGACTATAAATTTAAAATAGGCTCATAGGAGATACCGGCTCTGCTGGTTTTTAGATCAATTCCTATGGGCTTTTATTATGCTTGCTTTAATGCAAAATAGTATCATAGTCAATTTGCCTTTCTCTTATTTTAAGCCGTATCAACCTAAATATTCTCTTCAGAATAAGAGCAAATTGTGATTAATATGAAACGCTCCTATTGTCAATTCATTTACTTTATTTTAAGCCCTCTAAAGTCCGATATCTGCAGCGGAATAAAAGTATAGTAAATTTCACAGAAGGAAGCAATAAAAATCTATTTTTCATATACGGCTTAAACATAGCCCTTATAGCCAACAAAGATTAAAATATCTTTGTTGGCTATAAGGGGGCGTTCGCCTGAAAACACTTTAACAGTTTCCCTGTAAGTGTTTCCAGGCTTACTAAACATAAAATATACGATTTTTATTACTATTTCATTTGAAATTTACTATAAGTTGACATATAACCTTAGAGCATGTTTTGAAACCTAAGTATTGTGGTAAAAGGAATCAAATATGATATACTAAAGCCTATGAGAAGACACGAAAGAACTCAAAGAAAACTGACTGGTGGCTTTATAAGGAACGGCATCTCGTAGAAAACCTTTTTCTTAAACTCAAAAATTACCGTCGTTTTGCTACTCGTTATGAAAAACTTCCTTCTTCCTTTTATTCTGTTTCCTATCTTTCCTGCATTCTCCTTTGGTTATTTTGATGGTTTCAAAATATGCTCTAGGGTGATACCCCAAAAATAAAAATCCGTCTTTAAGAAAACGAATCTCGAAGGCGGATTTTTATTTATATATATAGAGAAATAAAGGATTAAGTAAAACAAAGTAACAGGCCGTGTTGTAAAACTTAAATCTTAGCAGCTTTTATATTTTTAAACAAAGATGCAATTACTCTGTTCTTATGGCAGCCAGGGCACTTAAATTCATGGCCCTCTTCGCCGGGAAATAGCCTGATACAAGGCCAATGACACAGGCAAAGGCAAGAGCCGCAAGGCTAAGCCAAAGAGGGATTACGCTTACGGAAGAGCCACCGCCCATACCGCCGCCTGTAATGCCTGAAAGGAAAGACATGCCTGTATTATTTAAGAGAAATGAGATTAGATAGCTTAGGCCGAGGCCTGCCAGTCCTCCTATAAAGCCTATGAGGGCAGCTTCCAGAAGGAAAAGCTTCTTTATATCCTTTATGGAGGCGCCGATAACCTTCATAATACCAATTTCTCGTGTTCTTTCATAAATAGACATAATCATGGTATTGGTTATGCCGATGGCTGCAACAAATAATGAAACGGCGCCGATGGCTCCCAGGAAAAGCTGGAGGCTTCTGCTCATTTCGTTCATTTGATTAAGCATATCGATGAAATAGCTGTCGGCATAAAATCCCATTTCTTCTATCTGCGCTTTCACAGCTTCTACATTTTTGACATCGTTTACTTTTATAAGAATATTGTCAAATTCATTGGTATTTGTGCTTCTTTGACCGCCGGAATAGCCGCCGCCGGAATTCTGGCTCTGTTCATATCGTGCCTGATCGGCTTTAAGCTTTTGAACATCTTTAATGTTCATGAATACGTAATAGTCTGTATCCCAGTTCATAGGCTGTAAAACGCCTTTAACACTTAATTTTATAGGTTTGGGCTTTTGCTTTCCGGTTTCTTCCTCAGTGTAAAAAGGATTGCTTTGTTCCTGGCCGAAGCTCCAGTCATAGCTTACTTCTATTTTATCTTCCATGACGTTTACAACAGGCTCCGTATTGTCCTTCATCCACCAGTTTCTGTCCTTTGGGTCACGGTAATTGCTTGCCGCTGTCGCACCAAATACAGCGGCGTATTTTTCGTCGGACCTTAAAAGCTCGCCCTTATCTATTTTATATTCAAAGGCTTCCATAGCTTCAGGGTCAACACCTTTTATGTTAAGGCTGGTTACGTATTTTCCTGATACGGATTGAAGATATATTTCCATCGTGGGGGTCGCCGCCACCACATTAGGAAGCTTTTTAAAGGTCTCAAGAGCTTTTTCGTCAAGGGTTACTTTATCCTTTCCCCTTGAAGAGGAAGCGTTTGTGTCCATGGCATAATATCTTCCGTTTCCTCCGCTGGGGTTATATACGGTTAATATCCTGATATCCCCCATTGATGAAAGGCTGTCTTCAAAATTCTTATTTACGGCAATACCAAGGCTTATCATTACTATAATTGCGGCAGTACCTATAACAACCCCTAATATTGTAAGAAAGGTTCTGACCTTTCTTTTAAAGAGATTCCGGAGGCTCATTACGATAATATCGATACTACTCATTTAAATCAAAGCTTTCCTTTTTCTTTTTTCTTCTATACAGCACAGCGCCGCCTGCTGCCGCTGCTAATACAACTGCCCCTATGGCAACATATTTAATTATGCCGCCGCCTTTTTTAATAGGAAGGCCTGTTGCGGGATCGATAGGAAGGCCGGTTTCAGGGTCAAGGGGAAATCCGGTTTCAGGGTCAATCATCATGCCCATTCCCTCTTCCATCGGGGCGCTTTCCATTATTTCTATGTTAAATTCTTTTACCTCTTCCACCTTTTCACCGGCGTCGTCTTCGTAGGAGATTACTATTTTACCTGTCTGGCTTCCGGCTTCCGTAGGAATCAGGGTATTGTCATAATATTCTGTACTGCTTGGGTTAAAGCTTCCGTAGTAAGTTGATTTCTGGTTGGCATCAAAATTACCTTCAACCTTAATCATCAGGTTTGAAAGGGTAACTTTACCTGTGTTGTACATCTCAAAATTAAGATAGATTGGCTGGCCTACAAAGCCTGTTTCATCGATTACAAATTCGCTTACGTCAAGCTTTGTTACCTGCTTTACGCTGATGCCTACGATTTCTGTGGTTTTATATTCGTTATTTTCCATATCTTCGTATTCGAAATTAACATTTATGGTATAAGTCTTAGGAGAAGCATCGGGTATTGTGTAAAAACGAAGGTTTTTCGTTACCTCGCCTTTAGGGGCCATTTGGTCTATATAAAAGGTATTGCTGCTGTTGACCGGTGAAAATACGCTTCCCTTTTTCTCGGTGCCTTCATCAACAGTAAGGTAGGCCTTTATATTTTTTATAGGCTTCTGAGCGTTGGTATTTAAAAAGGTCATGGAAAGGTCGAATTCCTGTCCTGCCTTTACAATAACAGGGTCACTCTGGTAGGCTTTAACGATAATTTTAGGAACGCTTGTTTTTTCGTCCTTCTCTTCGTCTTTTTTATCCCCTTCGGGGTTCGATACATTAACTCCCTGATACTGGGTAAAGGAGATGACTTCCTTTGTGTCGTCGTCCTTTATTTTTCCCGTTTCATATTCAAGGGTAAAGCCGATAACATAGTTTTGCGTTTTTGAAGCCGCTGTGGGGGCAAAGGTAAAGGAAAGGTTTTGAGACTCTCCTGAATTAAGGTTATTAATCTGCAAAATAGCTGCCGATTTCGGTACGATAGCCCCTTCGCCTTCCGGTTTTGCAGTGATTTTTATATTTTTCGCGGCAGCAGCAGATGTGTTTTTTACAACTGCCGTCATGGTAAAGTTCTGGCCTACGCCTATAGTAGAGTTAGGGGTAGAGATACTCTCTATGTATACTTCGGAGCTTGAGCCTTCCGATGCAGTGCCGTCATTTATGCTTACATAGTAGGAGTATTCTTTTGTCTGGCGAGCTTCTCCGCCGTTATCGTAAGAAAGCTTCAGGGTAATAGGGTAAGAGCCGTTTTTAAGCTTCTTATTGCTGCTTAAGTTTATTGAAAATTTATTTGAAATATTTTTATCCATAGTTGGATAGCTTACGATATTAGTCGAATTTTTAATAAAGATTTCTTCGGATTTAAGACCATCTATAGAAACCTGAACGTCGGAAACAGATGAATTTCCCTTGTTTTCTATTATTCCTTCAAGGGTAAAATCGCTTCCGGCTTTAATGTTTTGAGGGCTGGTGGTTAAATTGTCTATTATTAAATTTCCAGCGGCAGTTTTATTGTCTACTTTTATTTGAATACTGCTGGTGTTTGTTTTTTCTTCGTTATTGGAATTAAGGTAGGCATGGGTAAACTCTAAAGCATAATATCCCGTTTTTACAGAAGTATCAACAGATATATTGAGTTTTGCTTTATAAGAAGCCTTGTTTCCAAGCTGGGAACGGTAACCGTCGGTTCCTTCAAATGAAGCAACTATGCCGGGAGTTGCTGATTTAACAGTAGTAAGTATATTCTTTGCAGAAGGACTTACAAGATTTTTAATGGTAATTGAGAATGTTTTGCTTGTATTTGCTTCTATATCTATGGAAAGAGGATCTACTACCATTATATACGGTTTTTCCGGAGTGGGATTTGAGGTTCCACCACCGGAATTGATAAGGTCTTCCAATTCTCTTATTTTATCCCTTTGATCAGAAACTGTTCTGTCAAGACTGTTAATTTTATCTATAAGGTCCTGAATTTCTGAGGGCGTTTCCGTGCTTCCCCCATATGCATTTCCGCTGAAAGCCATAACGAAAGCCAGCATCATGGGCAGTATTTTTGCAAATTTCTTCATCATCTCTACTCCTCTTTTTTAAATGTTTACAAATTGCTTAATTAAGTCTTCTTCAGAATAGTCCTCGGAATGTATTACCTTTTCAACGTTTCCGTCTCGGATACTTATGATTGTGTTGGCGTAATGGGCAATTTCCAGGTCATGAGTTACGATAATCAAGGTCTGATTATTTCTTTTAGCCATACCCGTAATAAGCTCCATCATTTCAAGGGTGGTTTTCGTATCGAGGTTTCCTGTAGGCTCGTCGGCAAATACAATTTCCGGCTCGTTAATAAAGGCCCTCGCAATACTTACCCTTTGCTGCTGCCCGCCTGAAAGCTGAGAGGGCTTATGGTTCTCCCTTTTGTCAAGGCCTACGGCGTTTAGCATATCCTTTGCTTTTTTCATACGTGCTTTTTTGCTCACTTTTTTAAAAATAAGCGGCAATGTAACGTTTTCAAGCGCCGTAAAGGACGGCAGAAGATTAAAGGATTGGAAAACAAAGCCTATATATTTCTGCCTGTAGTCGGCAAGCTGTCTTTCGTTTAGTTTTTCTATGTGATAATTTTTAAAGATTATTTCGCCTTTTGTGGGCTTTTCAAGGCCGGCTATGAGGTTAAGCAAAGTAGATTTTCCGGAACCGGAGGTCCCTAAAAGGCAGTATATTTTTCCCTTTTCAAAATCAAGGTTTATATTGTCTAGGGCGATTATTTTTTCGTCTCCCATTTTATAGACCTTGCGTACATTTTTAAGAGAAATTATAGGTTCGATACGATCACCCCGTTTTATAATAATAAAAAAATACTAGGGCGTGTCTGAAAACTCCAAACTCTAGGATATTTTGCCATAAAAGTGCGACTTCATCGTTGTAAATCCTCAAGATAGCGCTGCTATCTTTGCGGTTTTCTCCTCGAATTCACACTTTCTTACAAAATATCCGTCGGTTTTCCGGTTTTCAGACACTGCCTAGGCAAAGCAAAAATACAAATCATCTACTCATAAGACGATATACCTATTAAAAAAGTTCCGCTTAAGTAAAAATTAATAAAAATGACAGAAATTTTATTACAGTTAGCATATATCATTTAAATGACTTTGTAAACTGAAAAAGACAGCCTTTAAAAGCCAAAAGCTATATAAACCGCCATTTACGGGCCATAGGTACCATTCTTAAATTTTTATTAAATAATTATTTGAAACGACAGATATTATTTAATAAATCCGCCAAAATTCGCCAAATAAACATAGAACCTTTAACAGAATATTAAATTGCCGAGAATTTAAGGGACTTTTGTTGAAATTCACGGTAAAAAACAGTTAATTATAATTTAATATCTGCCTTGTGGACAAAATTCGCCAAAGGCTTTATAATTATTTGAAGGCTAGGGTTAGCCCATATAATTTTATTAAAGCTAGTTTTAGTAAATAATCATATATGGCCTTAACCCGCATAAAATCAAATGAAAGCAAAAAGAAAAATCATCTTTTAAGCATATAGTTTTATAAAAACATTCATTATGAATGATGAAAGGCCGCGAACTTAGAGCGCAGGGCAGATGTAATTGAAAGATGGCCGGCGAATTTAGTAAACGGCAATTCAAATTTGTCAAACAAATTAAATTTCACTTTGTTAGAAATTACCAAATGGCTCATAATAGATATTGCAGCGTGGGGGGCTATGCATTGAGGATGAATAAATTTATAAATAAGATAGCCTTATGGGGGCTGTTGTTTTCCACGGCTTTTACAGGGTGCAGCGGTGTTGCCTCGGGAGAGCCTGTAAGTGCCGTTGCGGCAGTGATAGAAAACAGCTCCGACTATAAGAAGGCCTTAGAAACGGAAAATAAAGAAAATCCCGAAAAGGAAAATACTGAACAAGAAGAAAATACCCAGCCTGAAACACCTGTGCCTCCCAAGGAGGAAGGGGCGGCAGAACCGGAGCAAGAGCCTGAAAAGAAGCCCTTTGATCCTTCTCTTAAGCCCAATGAGGTTGGGAACGTTCTCATTATAATGTATCATCATATCGTAGAATACGATACCAATAAGAATCTTGAAAGAAGCGCCAAGGATTTCAGAAGCGATCTGGAAAGGCTCTATGACGAAGGCTACAGGCTTACTTCCATGGAAAGCCTGATTCAGAATAAAATAGAGGTGGAACCAGGGAAAAGCCCCGTCGTATTAACCTTCGACGATGGCTGGAGCACAGCATTTTCTCTGGAAGAAACAGAAGAAGGCCTGAAACCTAAGAAAAATACCGCCGTAGAAATTATAAATACATTTTGCGATGAAAGGCCGGACTTCGGAAAGGCCGCCATATTTTACATCAACGGCTATCAAGGGGCATTCAGCGGTGCAGGGAATCTTTCGGAAAGATTTCAGTACCTTGTAGAAAACGGCTACGAAATAGGAAACCATACATACAGCCACAGCAATTTATCAAAATTAAATGCAGAAGGCATTCAAAATGAAATTGTAAGCCTTGACCTTTTTGTAAAGGATATACTGCCGGACTATCAGATGACCTCTTTCTGTTATCCTTACGGCGTACGGCCGAAAGAGGAATTAAGGCCTTTGGCTCTTAAAGGAGAATTTCAGGGTAAAACATATGAATATAAATGGGCTTTAAGGGAAGGCCCTACGAAGAATTCCGCCGCCCCTAACAGCATTAAATTTGACCCTTTGAATGTTCCGAGAGTAAGAGGAACCAATAATGAAGAAATGGATTTATGGTGGTTTCTTGATTACTACAAGGCAAATCCTCAGTTAAAATATATATCCGACGGAGAGCCGGACGTAATTTCAGTTCCTCTTGACAGAGAAAATCTTGTGAACAAAGAAAGCATAGGGGAAAAGACTCTGAATATTTATTAATGCAAATAAAGGCTAAGGCTTATAGGCTTTAGCCTTTATTTATATTTAAATATATATAAAATAGCAGTATAGTTAATTTGCTTTTCTCTTATTTTAAGTTCTTTGAAGCCAGCTGTTGATAGGGTCATAAAAGCAAATACAGCTATACAGAAAATGAAGCGCTATCCTTGCTTTAATATGAAATGAGCATCGTCCATTTGCTTTTACTTTATTCCAAGCCGTTTAAAGCCCTATACCTGCAGCGGAATAAAAGTAACGGGCGATTTATCTTAAGGAGAATATTATGGAAATATACAAAACCCTTATGAACTATAAAGAAAAGGGCATTTATCCTTTTCATATGCCCGGGCATAAAAGAAATAAGGCTTTTTTAAGCCTTCATACGGAGCCTGCGGAAATTGATTTTACGGAAATACCGGAAATGGATAATCTTCACGACCCTAAGGAAATGATTTTTGAATCTCAAAAAAAATGTGCTGTGCTTTTCGGCGCAGAAAAATCCTATTATCTTATTAACGGAACTACCTCAGGCATTATCGCTTCCATCTGTGCTTTATGCCAGGAAGGAGAAAGTATAATTGTAGCAAGAAACAGCCATAAAAGCGTTTATTCGGCTTTAATCTATTCAGGGGCGAACCCTGTATATGTTTTTCCAAAGATTAATTCCTTCGGCATCCCTGCAGGCATAAGCCCTGAGGAGGTTAAGAAGGCGCTTTTAGAAAACCCCAAGGCAAAGGCGGTTTTTATTGTAAGCCCTACCTATGAAGGCTTTGTTTCAGATATTCAGGCCATAGCGGAAGAAGTTCATAAATATCATATCCCTCTTATTGTAGACGAGGCCCACGGTTCTCATTTCGCCTTCTCAGAATATTTTCCTAAAACAGCTCTTGAAATGGGTGCTGACATCTCTATCCAGAGTCTTCATAAAACATTGCCTTCTTATACTCAGACCTCTGTTTTGCACACTCAGGGAAATCTTTTCGACGAAAGGCTTTTAAAGCTCCATTTATCCATGATTCAGACATCGAGCCCTTCTTATATCCTCATGGCCGGTATTGACAATTGCGTTGATTTATTATATAAAGACAAAAAGAAGATATTTGAAGATTATATCAGTATTCTAGAGGGATACAGAAAAAAAGCCCTTTCTTATAAAAATTTCATCTTAATGGGAGAAGAGCAGGAAAATACCAGTCATATCCTTTCGGTAGATAAAGGAAAGCTTACCTTTGTTCTTAAAAGAGCATATCCCAATATAGAGCAGGAGCTTCTTGATAAATATAAAATACAGCTTGAAATGGCGGCAGAAAACCATTTTATCTTAATGACAAGCCCTGCGGACACAAAAGCAGGCTTTGACAGGCTTCACTTCGCCTTAAGTGAAATCGATGAAAAAATATCAAATTTCCCCTTGAAAGAGTTTAAAATTACAAATCAATATCCTGTTCCGAAGCAAATAATTCACCCGAAAAAAGCCCTTTATAAAGCGCCTGAATCTATGATGCTAAAAGACGCTTTGGGTAAGGTCTCAGGGGATTTTGTAACGCCGTATCCGCCGGGAATCCCTTTAATAGCCCCCGGAGAGGAAATAACAAAGGAAACGTTAGAATATTTATCCGAAAAATACCTTTCGAAAAATATCAATACCATATCAATACAATAGGAGGAGCCTGATGGAAAGAGACAGTATTTACAAAGAGATAGGAAAGCGATTGGACGGTCTTTATATTTATAATAATATAAAGGAAAATGAGATTATAAAGGCTCTCTATGCCCTTTGTGAAGAAGGAGGGAAAAACCAAAGGAGCTTCGTTCAAAAGCTTATTTTCGAAGCGGAAAAGGAAGGCCTTAGCGGCAATATATATAAAGACCTTATCATAAAAATATTTTTGCAGGACGAAAATTATTTCACTTTGGCCTTGGAAAGAAAAGAAAACATAGGAAACAAAAGCATATTACAGTTTGCCCATAAAGATATGGAGGCAATTTATTATATTTTGAGTATCCCGCCCGAATTTTTTCTGGGCTCCGACGGAGAATATATAAAAGACTATAAAAGCCTTGAAGAAAGCAATTTGAATTTTTTAGAAGGCATCAATGCCCAAAGCTTTGATGAATTTTTTGAAAGCACCGCTGATTATTATATGGAAAAGGGCTGCGGGGACCTGGCGGTTTATCCTGCCTTTCGGTATAATAGCGCTGCCAAGAATCTTGAGCCTGTGGAAAACTTTGATAAGGTATATTTTGATGAAATTATCGGCTGCGAGTATCAGAAAAAACAGCTTAAAAGCAATACCGAGGCCTTTTTGGAGGGCTTTCGGGCAAATAATGTTCTTTTGGCCGGGTCAAGGGGAACAGGAAAGTCCTCCTGTATCAAGGCTCTTTCAACGGAATACTATGCTAGGGGCCTTAGAATTATTGAAATAAAAAAGGAACAAATAATGGAGCTTTCCCGTATACTTAAATTGATTGAGAAAAGAGGGAAATATTTTATCATTTTTGTTGATGATTTATCCTTTGAGGATTTTGAAATAGAATATAAGCATATGAAATCCCTTCTTGAAGGAAGCACCCAAGCGCGGCCTAAAAATGTGCTTTTTTATGCCACCAGCAACCGCCGTCACATTATTCAGGAGAAATGGAAGGATAAAATAACCGACCCTAATGATGAAGAGGTCCATACTTCCGATATGATGAATGAAAAGCTCTCCTTATCCGATCGGTTCGGCTTAACCCTCACTTTCGGCAGGCCGTCTCCCGACGAATTCGTAAATATCGTTGAAGGCATTGCAAGGCTTGAAGGAATGGATATTTCCAAGGAGGAGCTTTCAAAAAGAGCCTTTCAATGGGAGCTTACCCATAAAGGTCTTTCAGGAAGAACCGCAAGGCAGTTTATAGATAATTTATTATGGGAAAAGAACGCTAATCAATAAGGCCATGGGTTTTAATGCATTTCATTGTAAAAATTTAATTTTTATTAAAAATAATTTTTTATTATGAGGCATTCATGCTTTGACTATTTCATTATAGCGGTAAGCAAAAATAAAACTTTTACGTATATATTTATGTACCCCGATTGATAATATAACGAAGCCATTACTTATAAATGAAGGAGTATAGTAAATTTAAAATGAAACCGTAACAAAACCGTATATTCACGCAGATTTATAGTAAAATAGTATAATTACAGTAACAAAAATCGTATATTTTGAATGGCTTAATATAAATGTTTCTATTATATTAAGCCGGTTATGAAAAATAGTTTTTTGTTGCTGCCTTAAAGCTATTTTACTATAAAACATACTCTTTCCGAAGGAAAGCCGTACTTTTGTGTCTGCGGTGAATTAGTTTTGGTATTTCTTTATGAGAATTTGCTATAAAAATTCTTTAATTTCATCAAGGTTATAAAAGGCGTATCCGGAAAGTCAAGATGCAATCGATTTGACTATTTTCAGGCACTGCCTATGGGCTTAAAATATTTAAGCCTTTATGTCTTATACCGGAACTTTGAATTCCGGGGAGGTGTTTATATGTTTTTAGGAATAATGCCCTTTTCCGACTTTATATTTGCTGCAATAATAGCCTTTTTTCTTACATGGGCATATGTAAGCATATCCGGCTTTATGGAAAAGCTTAAGGAAAGAGGAATTGAGGACCAGTATCCCATCAATGAGCTTGAGCAGATTTTAAACAGGTGCTACGCTCTTTTTCCTCTGGAGCAGATAAGCTTCGACGGCTCTATGTTCAGAAGGGGAATGTATATACGTATTCGAACCATTCAGAATAAAACCTTTGAAGGAAGGTTTCTCGGCACAAATAATGATAATATGATTTGTCTTATGACGAAAAAGTTTATCATAGCTCATGCGATTCAAAACATCGAAGAAATGGAAAAAATAGATTAATAAAAGGGGTCTTTAAAGGCCCCTTTTATATTTGTCTCTTTAGAGTAAAAAACCACTGGCTTTGCTAGTGGAATATAGTAAATTTATCATGAAGAAGTAGCAAAAGCCCATTCCCGGTAGGCTCAAAAACACAGATTTCCTTCGGAAGCGGCACATTTTTGAGCCTTTGTAAATATATGGTTTTGCTACTATTTAACTTTAAATTTACTATAAAACACTTCTAGCGCAAAGCAACCAGCGAAGGGAACAGATAAATTATTAAATCAAAGCTTTAATTTAAGAGAAATTACTGCTTTAGCAGCTGCAGGACCAATAATGCAATTTTAAAATATTCTGTGCGTCTTTGGATGCATCCAGTAATAAATCCTTCTAGGACTAGTGCAAACCACGCATTTAACGCGTGGTTTTGATTTCTAAAATATACTATTATTAAAGATTAAAAAAATTTTTAAATTGAAAAGTTTAAAAGCTTACTTGGTATATTTTATATTTCGCTTTATTTCAAATAAGATGATTTAAAGGCGAAAAAATGAACATAATAATATTAATCTTATTTTTATGCTTAACTGGCTTTTGAGCTTGTTAAGTTAGAGCTTACTTTAGGGCATGTTTGTAAAATCAAAACTCTAGTTTATTTTGCCTAAAAGATATGACTTCTTCGTTGAAAATCCTCAAGATATGCCGTATAGGTTTACCCATGGGTAAACCTGAAGCTGCACTTTTAGCATTATGCTAAAAGTGTATGGCATGCTATCTCTGCGGTTTTCTCCTCGAATTCACACTTTTTTGCAAATAATACTTTTTCAGCTTTACAGCTGAAAAATGTATTTCTGCTGTAAAATAATAAATAAAATTTAGTTTATTTATTATTTTTGTCGGTTTCTCTATTTACAAACAATGCCTAGTTGAAAAAGGCTTATAAAGCAAAACAAGATTAAGCAGCAATAAAATCTGTTTTTCATGAATGGCTTAATTTAAGCCATGCTTATATCCTTTTCAAATTCTCTGATTATAATATTATTATGTGGATGTGGTATTTTGGAAAAGTTTATTGTTGAGCAGTCGCCTCCTTTAAAGGGAAGAGTTAAGATAGGCGGCTCTAAAAATGCTGTGCTTCCTATCATGGCGGCCTCTTTACTTACAGAGGGCGGCTGCACCATAAAAGATGTTCCGCCTTTAAAAGATGTATATACAATGAAAGATATTTTGACGGATTTAGGCGCCGTCGTTATTTGGAATGAAAAAGAAGGCTCTGTGCATATTCAGGCCCAGAGTATTGCTAAAAAAGAGGCGTCTTATGAGCTGGTTTCAAAGATAAGAGCATCTTTTTTAATCATGGGGCCGATGCTTGCAAGATGGGGAGAAGCTAAGGTTCCTCTTCCCGGGGGCTGTTTGATTGGGGCAAGGCCCGTAGACCTGCATTTAAAAGGCTTCAGTGCTCTTGGGGCAGAAATAGAAATAGCCCATGGTATGGTTACGGCAAAAAGCAAAGGTCTTAAAGGCAACAAAATATATCTCGATTTTCCAAGTGTAGGGGCCACTGAAAACATAATGATGGCAGCGGTTCTTGCAGAAGGACAGACTGTAATAGAAAATGCCGCCACAGAGCCGGAAATAGTGGATTTATCCAATTTCTTAAATAATCTTGGGGCTCAGATAAGAGGCGCCGGAACAGATACCGTAAAAATAACCGGGGTGGACAAGCTTAAATCTACAGAATATACGGTTATTCCCGACAGAATAGAAGCAGGGACCTTTATGACCTGTGTTGCCGCCTGCGGAGGAGATATAGAGCTTGAAAATATACTTGCAGAGCATTTAAAGCCCATGATAGCAAAGCTTAAAGAGGCGGCAATAGAGATTACGGAAATGCAGAACGGCATAAGAATCATTGCCGACCCTACAAGGCCCATTAAAGGAATAGACATTAAAACAATGCCTTATCCCGGCTTTCCTACGGATATGCAGGCTCAGTTTATGGCAATGCTGACAGGCTGCCAAGGTTCTGCTGTAATAACAGAAACCGTATTTGAAAACAGATTTATGCACGTTCCCGAGCTTTTAAGAATGGGCGCCGATATCAAAATTGAATCCAGAACGGCATTTGTAGAAGGGGTAAAGAACCTTACGGGAGCAAATGTAAAGGCCACGGATTTAAGGGCAGGAGCGGCCCTTGTAACAGCGGCTCTGAAGGCTCAGGGCGTTACGGAAATAAGCAATATTTATCATATAGACAGAGGCTATTGCGGTTTTGATGAAAAGCTCAGAAGCCTCGGAGCAAAGATAACGCGGCTTGTTATGGAAGACATAAAAGAAGAACAGAATGAATAGTATTCAGAAGAGCATACTGCTGTATTTTTAACAATATATGGAACTTGTTTGGAATAGGAAGAAGACGAATATACTATGAACAAGATTAAGCGCTGCTTAATTTTGTTCATGCATATATTTCTTAGAAGCAATATAGGAGAAAAACTTGTGCTTATCTTTTCCTTTATTTTCAGAAATTCAATAGAAGATAGTGGATTATTTTATATTGAATAACAGTATAAGCCCTCGCCGGGAGCAGGCCATCTCTTACAGGGAAATAGTAAATTTAAAGTAAAACAGTAACAAAAGCCTATATTTTAGGTAAGCTTAAAAATGTACGGCTTTCAAAGAAAATCCATACTTTTAAGTTTGCGGTGAATAGGTTTTGTTGATTTTTTATAAGAAATATAGTAAATTTATCATGAAGAAGTAGCAAAAGCCTATTCCCTTAAGGCTCAAAAACACGGATTTCCTTCGGAAACATAGTGAAATTGCTTTTATACCATAACAGATATAAGCCTTTTAATATATAAAATCAAATAAAGGCAATTTCACAAAGGCGCTTTATTATATTTCTTCTATAGTTAAATAGTTTAATTACAGTAATAAAAATCGTATATTTTGAATGGCTTAATATAAGCGTTTCTATTATATTAAGCCGTTTATGAAAAATAGATTTTTGTTACTTCCTGAAGGATATTTTACTCTAAAGCGCATTTTTGAACCTTTGTGAATATACGGCTTTGCTACTATTTAACTTTAAATTTACTATGAACTGTAATCTAGTATTTTTATGCCGAAATTTATTTAAAACAGAAAAAGAGCAGCCTTTAGCTGCTCTTTTTCTCTAATAAAGAAAAGGTATTATGGGGTTTACAGTTAGGACTACATATTTGGGGGATGTATCTACTGTAAAGTGAAAATTGGGGGTTTTCACAATTGTATTATATCACCTTTATTAATTTAAGTGTGCATAAATAATATTTTTTATAAAAAAACTTTTTAGTATATATTATACAGTATACATATGTTATAAAAGAATAAAGGATAAAAAGAAACCGGCAGTTAGTTATACTTTTAGCAAATTATCCTTAATACAAGAATTTAAAAACACATAAGAAAAACTTTTATAGGATAAAAATAAGATTTTGAAACAGAGAAATTAATTTTACTGTTTCAAACTAAATGCAAGCTTCTTTTTAATATTTTCTAGCTTGTGTAATCCTCCAAAAGCCGCATAAGAGCTTCTTCTCCTGAAATGGAAATACCATCGAGAAGCTTTTGCCTTTCATCTTCCGGCAAAGCGCTTACGGGGGTATCGGTGATTTCTTTGATTTTTGCTCCGTCTATTGCTTCATTATAAAAAACCGCCACATATCCATCTTGAACCCCTACAATATAGTTCTGGGCGGAGCTTCCCTCCATCTGCCTTCTCATGATGACTTCTTCTTCCGTAAATTTAACGATTTCCCACTGGTCGAAGGTAATCTCCATTTCTTCTTTTGTTTTTCCAATCATAAAATGGGGCGGATCCTCTTCAGACCTTTCAGTGTTTCTGTCGTCTTTGTAATAATATTCGTAAATCATTTTTGTATAAGGCTTTATTTTTACTATTTCTTCTTCTTTTATATTATTGGCTTCAATGTCTGTATCCTTTGGCGTTTCCGGCAAGAGGGCAGTATTTGCTAACTGTTCCGGCTTCTGGGAAGGATTGTTGAATATGCCATAGCTGAAATACGCCCCGACGCCAAGAACGACTGCTCCTAATAAAACTAATATAATTGCTGCTGCAAGCCTTTTCATTATATATACCTCCCTGTAAAGGCAATTAAGAAACTCAATTAAAATAACACGAAAGGTTATAGTAAATTTCTCATAAAGGAGTAACAAAAACCTATTCACTAAAGACACAAAAACACGGATTTTCTTCGAAAATAATACATTTTTGAATCGTCGCAGATATACGGTTTTGTTTTTATTCAAATTTAAATTTACTATATGTATTATTTTTGCCAAATTTTGAGAGTTTATACAATTATGCCGGTTGCCCTATGCAGCAATTTCTTATGAAGAAGTAACATAGCTTATCCGCTGCAGGCTTAAAAATACAGGTTTTCGTCGGGAAAGGTATACTTTGAGTCTATGCGAATGTACGATTTTGTTGCTGTTCACAGTAAATTTACTATAGCAAAGTATGGATAAAGCACAGAAAATAAGCCAATATAAAACAAAGGGAAATCTGTAATCAGATTTCCCTTATCTATCTAAGTTAAATTTAAATAAAACCCTTTACAGGCATTCGATGTCTGCTTTATTTGCTTCATATTCCCTGCCAAGGGCAATTTTGCATATTTCTTTAAATTTAGGTGTCTGGTCGCTTAAATAAAAATCAGGCTCTTTGATTTCTTCATTGGGATTAAGCATATCCTTTGAAGTTAAATATTCTTTTAATTTAAGAGCCGTAGCATAAGCAGGGTTTATTATTTTTATATTGTCTCCTGCCGCCCTTTTTATGCAATTATATAAAAGGGGATAGTGGGTACAGCCTAGAACAATGGAATCAATACCCTTTTCAATCATAGGATCGAGATATTCCTTAGCCGTAAGATAGGCTATTTCGCAGTCCGTCCAGCCTTCTTCCGCTAAAGGAACAAAAAGGCCGCAGGCTACGCCATGTACCTTAATGCCCGGCATAAGTTCCGTAAGCTTTTTTTCATAGGCATGGCTTTCGATGGTTGCCTGGGTTCCTGTGATGCCTACGATTTTATTTTTTGTTTCTTTGGCGCAGCTTTCTGCTCCGGGGGTGATTACCTCTATAAATTTTATGTCAAATTCTTTCTGAAGGTCGTCGTAGCTGTTACTGCTTATGGTGTTGCAGGCAATTACAATAGCTTTTACGTCGAAGCTCATTAAAAATTTTACAATCTGCTTACTGAAACGGGTTACTGCTTCTTTACTTTTTGTTCCATAAGGCAGCCTTGCCGTATCGCCGAAATAAACAATTTTTTCATTTGGAAGTGCTTTAATTATTTCAGCGGCTACCGTAAGGCCTCCCACGCCGGAATCGAAAACCCCGATTGGTCTTGTGTCCATGTTTACTCCCCTTTGTTAGCCTCTGTCGAGGGCTATTTCAATCAATCTGTCTATAAGCTTTCCTATTTCAAATCCGGCCTTTGCCATAAGCATGGGATACATGCTGATGTCCGTAAAGCCCGGTAAGGTATTAATCTCGTTAAATATGACTTTATTTGTTTCTGCTTCAAGGAAGAAATCAACCCTTGAAAGCCCGGAGCATTCTAGGGCCTTAAATATCTTTAATGCGGCCGCTCGGATTTCCTCAGCTTTTTCTGTGGTTATTTCAGCTTCAAGGAGGGTTTTGGAAGCCTCATTATTATATTTTGCGTCATAGTCGTAAAATTCTGCCGCCGGAAGTATTTGGCCTACTCCTGATGCTATAGTGTCCTCTCCGCCGGAGCCTAAAACGGCGCATTCCAGCTCAAGGCCTTCAATGCTTTTTTCAACTATTATTTTATTATCGTGTTTAAATGCAAGGTTCAAGGCTTCTTTTAAATCGCTTTTGTTTTTAGCCTTTGTTATGCCCACAGAAGAGCCTGCCCTTGAAGGCTTCACAAAACATGGATAGCCTAATCTGTATCTTATGTTTTTAAGAATTTCTTCAAAGCTTTCGTCGTCATTTATATCTTCTTTTTTTATTTCCATGTGTTTTGCTTGAGCAATGTTTAAGGTGCTGACAATTTTTTTCGTAAAGGCCTTATCCATAGCCGCAGCAGAAGCTAAAATACCGCAGCCTACATAAGGCACTCCGCATAGTTCAAAAAGCCCCTGTATGGTTCCGTCTTCTCCGTTTTTTCCGTGAAGAACGGGGAAGGCGATATCGATAGGCACAAGCTTTACCTTTTCGCCGGAGATTCTTAAAAGACCCTTTTCACCGTTATCCGTATTGAGTATGCACTGATTTCCGAATTTTTCAAATTGAACCGTTTTTAAATTATCTATATTTCCGTCGTAAAGGATCCATTTGCCTCTTTTTGTAATGTATACGGGAATAATATTATATTTTTCATCGTTCATATTGCTGATGATATTTGATGCAGAGTTTACAGAAACCTCATGCTCTGAGGACTTTCCTCCGAAAATTACCGCCACGTTTATTTTTCCCATGACTTCCCTCTTTCCATTTCTTTATAAATAAACATTATAGTGCTTTATGAAGCTTAATACAATAATAGATTTATAACATTATATGTCAAGGGGGCGGCTTTGTGTTTGGCTACGGAGAAACAAATAAAAAATATAAGTATAGTAAATTTCTTATAAAGAAGTAACAAAAACCTATTCACTACAGATTCAAAAATACGGATTTCCTTCGGAAACGGTACATTTTTGAATCCTTGCGAATATACGGTTTTGTTACTGTTTAACTTTAAATTCACTATATATAAAAATATATAAAATAAAACAGTTTCAACACAGTAAAAAACTATCTTTCATAAACGGCTTAAATATAATAGAAACGCTTATATTAAGCCATTCAAGACACATGGTTTTTACTGTAATTAAATTATTTTATTCTATGGTAAATTTCTTATAAAGAAGTGACAAAAATCGATTTATTAAAGACTCAAAAATACGGATTTCCTTGAGAAACAGTACATTTTTGAGCCTATATGAATATACGGTTTTGTTACTGTTTAATTTTAAATTTACTATAGTTAACAATTGACGATATACTCCTTTGCAAAATAAAAAGGACGGCTTTCGCCGTCCTTCTGGGTCAATTAATATTCAACTTCGTCAAGGGTTACATAATACTCATAATTGAAAACATACTCTGTGTTTCTGTTGTTATTGGAAAATTTAATGGGAATAACCACCTTAAGCTCTTTCGTATCCTGGGGGATAGGATCAAAGCTTATAAAGGCTTCGGTTTCTTCTGTGGTATATCCAAGGCTTCGATATATAAAATCCTGAGTTGAAGACAGATACTCGTATTTTTCTCCGCCAATTTCCACATAAGCATTTCTAACGTCTACGATAATCATATCATTACTCGTATTTCTATACTCTAAATTAAGCTGAAATTCGCTTTTTCTGTTATCATAGTCCACAAGGCTTATGCTTAAGTTATCCTTAATCCTTTTTATGGGAAGAGGGCTGTAGAGGGGAACCTTTACTTCTACGGTTTCAACCTTTTCTACAACTTCTTTTTCCGGCGGGGTTATAATAACTGCTCTTCTTGCATCTTCCCAGCCCACCTCTGCACCGAGGCTTTCTGCAATAAGCCTTGCAGGGGTGTATATGCGGCCGTCATAATTTAAAATATGAGTATCCTCCGGAAGCTCGATATAGTTTCCGTCTAATAATATGCTGACATTTGTGTCCTGTAAATAAGCTTCAACCATTCCGCTGCCCATCGTAAGAGCAAATACAGTAACGCTTGTTGCCGTCAAAACACCTGCGATAAATCCGCAGGCTAAAGATTTAATTTTCATAGTAACCTCCTGAATTTTTTATGGTTATCGATTTATAAAACAAATATAAACGAAGCTTTTGAAATGCGCCTTACGCCGAAAGGAAACATTTCTTTATAATAGTATTGCTAAAATCAATTAAAGTATTATTATTTTACCACAAAAGGCTTAATAAATACAATTAAGGCCTCTAATTTTTACCGAAGTCAAAAGCCTGGTCGAATTTAGACAAAAGAACGAAATTGCCTCTAACCTTGATTTGGCCTGTCATAAAGGATTTTTGGGAAGAAAGCTTTCCCTTTAAAATATCCTGCCATGCTTTGGCGGAGGATATAACGGTGATACTTGGCTCTAAGTGTATTCCTTCAACATATTGGCAGGAATGGTTGTCTATTTCATAATATCCGTCAAACTCTTCTTCCCCTGTAATATTAATTTGGAATATCATATCTAAATCTGCTGATTTTGAAGATTTAAAATAATGAATCAGGCTTTGGGAAAGCTGCCGGCATGTCTTTTTTGACACGGTTTTCGGAAGCTCCGGCAGTATTGGTTCTATGGTAGGGATTATCTCTTCTTTCTCAGGCTCTTTAAACTTTTCTGCAAAGAATTTGGTTATTTCCTGAATATCCTTTTGCTGAGCCTCGCTGAACTTATCGTCTAAGATGCTTAAAGCGCTTTTTTCAGGCTCAGGCTTTGAGATATCGGGAGCTTTTATTTCCTTAGGTGCAGGCTCTAAAGGGGTATTTATGATAAGATTTTCATAAGTATTATCATTATTTTTTTCTATGGGCTTTTGTGCGGGAATTTCATTAAAAGGCATGGGATTCTCAAAGGCTATGGGGCTTTTGGGAATATAATGCCTTCTCTGCTGCCGGAGCATTCTATAAAAATCGTCTATAGACCTTTCTACCATAAGCCTTTTTTCATCATCCTTTGCCATAGCAGAGATGAAGCTTTCGTCTATGGCAAGCCTTACGCTGTCGAAGGCTCCGGCATCGTTTAAAGCTTCGCTTAAAATATTTACGGCTCTTTTAGGGTCGCCCTTTTTGGCGTTTACGATTAAAAAGCAGTTTTTCCCTCTTAAGATGTCTTTATAATGATCCGCAGACATATGCTCAAAAAGGATTTCTATTAATGAGCCGGGCATGGAAAAATAAGAATTTGTGTATATAATCACCCCTTCTGAGGAACGCAGGGAGTTTTCTATAGGTTTCATCAGGTCCGATTTAATCCCGTCAAAAACGGGGAGGGCATTGAAAAACAAATTAATTTCTTCTATTTCCGTTCCCAGCTCAGTAAGGGCCTCGTTTACTATTTTTTTAACCTCCAGAATACTTCTGCTGTCGGCGGCAGCCATGAGGGAAGTAATTTTCATTTTATTGCCTCCTTAATTGCATTAATGAGATTTTTATATATTAAAAATAAAGGGGCGGCAATTTTTCCCCGTAAAGCCATGTATCAAAAAAATCTTGAAGGCTTTCGCCGTAAACATCTTCGGCTGTTTTAATAAAGTCCGATGGTTGTGCTATTTTAAAGCTATAGTTTGAATAATATTCCTTTATGAATTTGCTGAAATTTTCTTCCCCCATTTTTGCATTCAGGGTATAAAGCATGATTTTACTTTTTGCATATTGTACGTTATAATAATCACTCCAGTTTTTATAAACGGAAAGGTCGTCCGATAGCTTATAGCTTAAAGCGGGCATGGCTGAAAGCCTCTGATAATCCACCTCTATTTTTTTTCTTAAGCTTTCCATATCAGGATAAAATATTTTCTCCTGAAGAAATGAGGCAAGCCCCTCGTCAAGCCACGGGCTTTTTATCTGGTCGCTTCCCACCACATTATAAAACCACTGATGGGCGATTTCATGGCTTATGGTTCTGGTGGCCGAGGCGGTTTTAAGATATTTTCCGTCTATAAACGTCAATTGGGAATATTCCATTCCCGCGGGAATGAACATACCGGCTTCTACAATATCAAATTTTTCATAGGGATAGCTTCCTACATAAGCGCTGAAAAATTCCATTGCGTTTTTTGCGCCGGTTATTATATAGTCTACATTATCTATATCGGATATATAATACATATTGATATCAACGCCGTCTTTTGTCGTAACGCTTATGGAGCGGTAGTTCCTGTCTATAAGGGCAAAGGCAAAATCCCTGACCATTTTAGCTGTGAATATGGTGGTTGTGCTGTCTTGGTCTTCTTTTATGGTTTCGTTTCCTGCCCCTATGGCTTTATATATTTTCGGGGCTTTTATTGACACGGTATAATTTGCGCTTTCCGCATAAAAAGGGTCCCCTGCTTTGTAATAGGGGTCTACTCTGAATTCTCCCCCTTCGTATACGGAAACCACTGGAATAAAGGAGCCGAACCACATGGCGTTTCTATTAGAGCCTGTCCGATGGTTTATTTTGGGAATATATGCTTCAAACTGCAGTGTTATCTGCGTATCCTTATAGGGCATAAGCCCGTCTACCAAATCGATTTCAAGTTTTGTAATGTCTGTAGTAAAGGGGGCGGCTTCTCCGTCTACAAATACAGAAGTGATATTTATATAGCCGTATTCTCTGCCGCTATAGAATATGGTGTCTCTGAACTCCTGAAAATAAGGCTGATAATCGGAATCTTTTGAAAAGGCGTTCAGATAGAGATTGAAGCAGAGGGTTTTCAGCCTTTCTCCCGTTCTGTTATGGTAATTGACCTTTTGAATGCCCTTTACGATGCTGGTTTCAGGATTTATTTCAAGGGTAATATTATATTCGTTATAAATATTTTGAGAAGGCTCGTCCTGCCCGGAGGTTTCTTCGCCGTCCGACTTTTCCTCGATTTTTTCTACTACGCTTATTCCAGAGCTTTTGGGGTTAATATCGTAAGGCTCCTTCTCCATTTCACATGAGGTAAAAAAAATTACCGAAAGTAGTATAAGGGCTGCCGTTTTTATATGAGACAAGGGCCTAACCTCCTATATTCAAAGATTTTAGTAAAGCAGATTATATTTTATTATGGAAAGCGGCTCCTTCAGATATGCCAGTAATTTTCTAAAGCTCATAGGCACCTCTGCCCCAGAGCCGGAAATGTTTTCATAAAATCGGCTTCCTATAAGCATGCTTCTATACATATGAAAATCATTTGTTACGATTATTATAGAATTTATATGATTTTCTTCAGAAATTTCACTGGAATATTTAAAATTTTCATAGGTGTTTGACGCCATAGGTTCGGTGATAACCGTATCCTCCGAAACACCTTTTTCAATAAGCCATTCCTTCATGGAATCGGCAACGGGCTTTTTATCCCAAGGCCCTTCGCCGCCGGTTACGATAATGTAGCTGCCGTAACCTTCCTCATAAAGCCTTAGGCCTTCTTCAAGCCTTAAAACCAGCCAATCACCGGGAATAGAGCCGTCCTCCAGAGAATGGCCCAAAACCATTATTGCATCACTTTTAGAAGGCGTAAAGCTATCTTCATCTTCCACTACATGAAAAAGCAAAGAGGATATATATAGTAATATTGTAAAGAATATAATAGGTATAACGGCATTTTTAAATGACCTTTTCGGGGAGTTTTTAAGCTTATCCAACCTTATGCCTCCATGTACAGTGAAACAAATTAATTACAGTAACAAAAACCATATATTTTATACTTAGTGAACCTGAAAACACTTACAGTGAAGCTAGGTGAATATTTCTTTATAAAAATAAGATTCTTTCATTTTTATTTATTATAAATGATTTAAATATAACATTTTTATATACTTAAGTCATTTATAAAATTAGGTTTTTGTTGCTATCTTAAAGTTGTTCCCTTTATATATTTTTTAATTATAGCATATATTTCATATGCCCTCAATATTAGGCAATATAGGAAAAAACAAAGGTTTCCTTGTTTTTCCTTCGTAAGAACTTTATAGCCTTTTAGTGCTCCTGATATACATTAAAATTCATTCAGAAAGCCAAGGAAAATAATCGCTGCTTTCTCTTGAAATTTTGCTTTTTCCACATATCCTAAGAGAGATTAACAGTCAATATGATCAAAGGAAGGTGGAGTAAGGGTCTATTTTTGTCATGTTTTTCAAATAATTGCACTAAAAATTTTTTTGAAAAATCTACAAGTTTTAACAGGGCTAAAACCTCTTTACTTTTAGATGATTTTACTGTTAAATAAGCTTATAATAAAGCTGTAAATATGAAACGAAGCACATATTGGGTATAGCTTTAAAATGCACATTTATATAAGTATTTAAACAAATATATTATAATTGCTCATTAGGACGTGTCTGAAAGTTCAAAATCCAGTTTATTTTCAGATACCGCCTAGGGACCGGAGGAAGATATATTGAAAAAGATTATATTAACCGGAGGCGGAACAGCAGGCCATGTTACGCCCAATATAGCACTAATCGACAAGCTTCAAAAAGAAGGATACGACATATACTATATAGGCTCTAAAACAGGGATGGAAAAGGATTTAATAGGTGCAAGGGGCATAAGATATTACGGCATCTCCTGCGGAAAGCTAAGGCGCTATATGGATATAAAAAATGTTACAGATGCGGTGAGGGTCGTAAAGGGTGTTTTTGAAGCCGTAAGCATTATTAAAAAAATATCCCCCCAGGTAATATTTTCAAAAGGCGGATTTGTCGCCGTTCCTGTGGCCGTTGCTGCTAAAATACTGAACATTCCGCTTATTATCCACGAATCCGATATTACCCCGGGCCTTGCAAACAAAATAGCCATTCCCTTTGCAAAGGCCGTATGTGCGTCCTTTCCTGAAACGCTTTCTTATGTTAAAAAGGAAAATGTTTTTCTTACCGGCACGCCCATAAGAAAAGAGCTTTTTAACGGAAGTAAGGAAAAGGGCTTTGCCCTTTGCGGCTTTACGGAAAAGAGACCCACGGTTTTAGTGATAGGCGGGAGCCAAGGCTCTATAAAAATAAACGCTGTTTTAAGGCAGGCACTTCCGGCTTTACTGAAAAGCTATAATATTATCCACATATGCGGCAGGGAAAATGTGGATAAAGCCCTTCTCAATACGGAAAATTATAAGCAGTTTGAATATTTGGGTCCGGAGCTTGCCCATATATACGCTCTTTCGGATATGGTTGTTTCAAGGGCAGGGGCCAACAGCATATATGAATTTCTTGCCCTTAAAAAGCCGAATCTGCTTATTCCACTTTCTAGAAACGCCAGCAGAGGGGACCAGATTTTAAACGCCGCTTCCTTTGAAAAGCAAAGCATAAGCAAGGTGCTCCCGGAAGAGGAGCTTAATGAAAACAGCTTGGTATTAAACATAATCGATCTTTATTCCAACAGGGACAGATATGTTGATGCCATGGCCGACAGCAATCTTTCCGACGGTGTAGCAGAAGTTGTAAAAATAATTAATAAGTTCAGTAAAAAATCAGAGAAATAAATAAAGTATAAAAGTTTCGGCGGCTTTGCCTGAAGTGAAAGCCAAACCGATCAACAAAGGAGGCTTAATATGAATATTTTTGACATTATAGGACCCGTTATGGTAGGACCCTCCAGTTCACATACGGCAGGGGCTGCCAGAATAGGGGCTATGGCTCGAAAAATACTGGGAGAAACCCCGAAAAAAGCAAGAATCCTATTTCATGGCTCCTTTGCAAACACCTATAAGGGCCACGGAAGCGACAAGGCCGTAATAGGGGGGCTTTTAGGCTTTGCTCCGGACGACATGCGTATTAGAGACAGTCTTAGCATTGCAGAAGAAGAGGGGCTGGATTTTAAATTTGAGACGATTAATCTTGACGATACCCATCCCAATACCATCGTGATTATTGCCGAAACAGAAAACGGAAAGCATATCAACATGCAGGGAGCCTCAGTAGGCGGCGGAAACATCATTATACAGAAGCTTGGCGGCATCGATGTTGATTTTAACGGAAATTTCGATACCCTCATCATAGAGCATACAGACGCACCGGGGGTCATCGCCCACGTTACAAATTATCTTGCCAGCAGAAGGATAAACATAGCCAATATGAAGGTTTTCCGCTCGTCTAAAGGCGGTCCTTCCATCATGATTATAGAAACCGACGGATACCTTCCCGGAGATATTTCTTCCGACATACAAAAGATTGACAGAATTACAGGTTCCACGGCAATAGCTAAAATTTCTTAAGAGGAGGGTCGTATATGGACATATATTTTGACAGCATGGCTAAAATAGTAAGCGAAGCTGAAAAAAGAGGCGTAACAATATCTCAAATCACCATAAGCCAGACGGCCAAAGATACGGAGCGCACCGAAGAAGAGGTCTTTGAAGCAATGCGCCTTAACTTTGAGGTGATGAAACAGTCTGTATCCAATGGATTAAAGCCCGGCAAATCCATAAGCGGTCTTACCGGGGATATGGCGTATACCTATAAAACCTATACGGAAACTAAAAAAAGCTTAAGTTGTGAGCTTCCGGCTATTGCGCTTGCAAATGCCCTTGCGGTTTCCGAAGAAAATGCCTCTATGGGGCGTATCGTATCCTGCCCTACGGCGGGAAGCTGCGGAATTCTTCCCGGCTGTATGACCGCATTGCAAAAAAGATATAATTTAAGCGATGACGATATTGTAAAAGGGCTTTTTAACGCCTCTGCCTTAGGCATGGTAATTGCTAAAAATGCAAGTATCTCTGGAGCAGAGGGCGGCTGCCAGGCAGAATGCGGCTCTGCTGCCGCCATGGCGGCATCGGCAATCGTTGAAATTATGGGCGGAACTCCCCAAATGTGTGCCGACGCCGCAGCCCAAGCCCTGAAAAGCATCATGGGCCTTGTATGCGACCCTGTGGCAGGCCTTGTGGAAGAGCCCTGCGTCATCAGAAACGCAACCTGTACAACCCTTGCCATAACCTGTGCAGACTTAACCTTATCAGGCATTAAAAGCATCATACCTCTTGACGAGGTCATCATAGCCATGGATAGGGTAGGCAATATGCTTCCATATCAGCTTAGGGAAACAGCCTTAGGCGGCATTGCTGATTCCCCTACGGCAAGAAGGATTGAAAAAGAGCTTTTTGAAAAGGCTGAAAGCAATTAAAGTAAATTTATCATGAAGAAGCAGCAAAAGCCTATTCCCTTAAGGCTCAAAAACACGGATTTCCTTCGGAAACGGTACATTTTTGAGCCTTCGGGAATATACGGCTTTGCTGCTGCTTAACTTTAAATTTACTATAATTAAAATCAGCATATAACATATGGCTAACGAAAAAAGGCCCCTTCCTGAATGAAGGGGCCTTTGATTTTTTGCTTTACGGGGCGATGGGAGCGGATTTTTTGATAGGCATTGGCCTTGTATAGTAAATTCACTTAACAAGTACAAGTGAATTTACTATAAACACTAAGGAAAACTTATTGAATTTCAAAACAAAAAGACAGTTTGAAAATTAAATAAGTATAAGCACCGCCCCTCACGCTTAGTATATAGTAAAATAGGTTAATTACAGCAACAAAAATCATATATCTTATATTTAGTGAACCTGAAAACACTTGTAGTGAAGCTGTAAAAGTGTTTTCAGGTGAACATCTTCTTATAGTCAACAAAGATCTTCTCATCTTTGTTGACTATGAATGGCTTAAATAAGTGTTTCTATTATATTAAGCCGTTTATGAAAATAGGTTTTTGTTACTACCTTAAGGCTATTTCACTACAATAGAAAATTGGGGAAAGGATGTGTGTTGCAAAATACTGCTGGGCAAATGCTCATAGGGTGTTTGCAGACGATGAAGCTAAATTTTACTGCTTTCAGCTAAGATACATTGTTGCTAGGCTTGCAAACATAATTGGATGCTAAGGCGTATTTGAAAAATCAAATCCCTAGCCTATCTTGCTATAAAGCGCGGCCACTTTGTTGAAAACCTTCAAGAGGTACTGTAAACTTCTGATGCTTTGTATCAAAATTTTGCGCTCAACATTTTTGCATCACTCAAAAATGTAAAGGCATGTTATCTCTGGGGTTTTCTTCTGGAATCAGCACTTTTTTGCAAACACTGCCTAATTATTTTATAATGAAAAATGGTCCGATACAAAAACAGAAAATGCCTTTTATTATAAGGAGGTTAATATATTTATTCATCTCAGGCTTACAGCAATATTATTTGCGTTAACTACGGACATATATGTGCAGCTTTAATATTATTTAAAACCTTTGGCATCTAAACATCTGAGGAGCATTTTATGAAATATAGGCCCCAACCTGCGGGTAACATATTATAAGGAGACGCTTCTTTAAAAAATTCATAAGTTATTGTCTATACGCTGATTAGGTTTAGGGCTTGATGGATTTATTGCATCCTATACTTATTTAACTTTAAAATATCTCTTATCTTAAAGTTAAATAATGCATTTCATATGTTTTCCCTAAATTAACTTGTGTATTTTTAAGTTAATTTATTATAAACGTTGATTTTACTCATACATTCTCCTGCAAGAAATGTATTCATGAAGCGGAAAGGATTTTATAGCCCAGAAAATATATAGTATAAAAGTTCATAGGTTCATAAAAGCCGGAAATAGTATTCGGCAATTAACTTTGGCGGTATTGTAAATAAATTTGAAAAAGACTCCTTGTCAATTTAATTTTACTTTATTTTATAATATCCAGAGCTGCTTTTGTATAATTGGAATAAAAATAAATTGACTATATATCAGAAGAACTTAAATACATTTCCCATGGAAATAAATTATAGTCTTTTTTATTCTTTTGATACGGTTCTCTTAAACATAGAACCTGATATATTTATTCAAAACTTTAAGAAGATTATTATGTAGTATTTCTTTTATTGTTATAGATTGCATTTATGATAAAAAGGTAAAGCAGATTGCAAAGTAAATATATGGATTATGGATTTATTTTGTTCGTTAAATTAATATCTCGCTACAAAGCTTCTTACAACCGTGCGGAAATTCTTGTCGTCGCGGTATCTTTGATTAAATTCCAATACCTTGCTCTTAATATAGGATGACGGCCTTTCGTTTAAATAAATAAGCACCGTATCCCTGAATACCCGGTCTTTGCAACGGGCCTGCTCGTCGAGGACTCTTATTCTTTCCGCTTCTTCATTCATATAGCCCACTCCCTTCAATTGATTGTATAAGTGGAGGCCTGTTGACCGTAAAGGGGAACTTATCTAAAAATGGCCTAAGCCATAGCGGGCCGATTTTTAAGTTCATGAATATAGATGAAGCACCACTCCTTTGGAATAGTTCTATAGGGTCACCCTAGGCCACATGCTCCATGAATATATTTTGCAAGCAAAACGTATTCATAAACAAACTATTCTTTCGCCATAGTTTGCTTACACTACATACTATGCTTAATATATGAAAGTGAACTATTAATTATATACTTTTCAATCTATTACAGCAATTTGCTGTAATACCCATGGGCTTAATTAAATAAGAGCAAGAAGTGAAATATAGATTTATTTTATAAATTTTAAAAGGATACTTCCTAAGGTCAAACCTTTTGTATTAATAAAAAAGGAGCCGTATGGCTCCTTAAGTTTTTAAGAAAATTTTAAAAAAAGTAGAAGGGTCTGAAAAACAAAGAGTTATCCAACTTTTATCCCCAGGCAGAGCTTAGCTCTGCCGAAGGAAATCGGTGACAGCAATGCCAACAATTTAAAGTAAGCTTTAAATTGCTGATACATTGCAGCCGATTCATTCTTATCAGATAAAATCTCACAAAAGCGGCTTTATTCACTTTTGTGAAGTTTTAATTATCTCAATTTCATAGCACTTGGTAAGGCCGCCGATAAATCCTTATCTTCTATTTCCTTAACAAGTCTCGGGATAAGGTCTTTGAGGCTGATGCTTCCTTCGTCGTCCTTTGCTCTGCTTCTTACGGAAACGGTGTTATCCTGCTGTTCTTTTTCGCCTACGACAAGGATATAAGGCGTACGCTCGTTCCTTGCTTCTCTGATTTTATAGCCGATTTTTTCCGCTCTGAAATCGCCTTCTACACGGATATTGTTCTTCTTAAGCTCTGATATTACATAGTCTGCATAGTCGTTATACTTATCGCTTATGGGAAGAACTGCTACCTGTACCGGTGAAAGCCAAAGGGGGAAGGAACCGGCATATTTTTCAATAAGCATTGCCATGGTTCTTTCATAACAGCCGATGGAAGTTCTATGGATAATAAGGGGGTGTACCTTATTTCCGTCTTTATCCACATAAGTCATGCCAAATCTTTCGGCAAGGGTAAAGTCTATTTGGATTGTTATGATGGTATCTTCTTTGCCGTGGACATTTTTGAAAAGAATATCCAGCTTAGGGCCGTAGAAGGCGGCGTCTCCCGGGGCTTCCTTATAGGAAATGCCCATTTCTTTAAGAAGGCTTCTCATATAGTCCTGAGTTGCGTTCCAGTCTTCTTCTGCGCCTACGTATTTGTCTTTATTCTCCGGATCCCAGAGAGAAAGCTGGAAGGTAACATCTTCAAGGATTCCAAGAACCTCCATAAGATAGCGGTTAAGCTCGAATACGCCTTTAAATTCCTCGCCGATTTGGTCTCTTGTGCAAACAAGATGGCCTTCTGAAATCGTAAACTGCCTTACACGAATCAAACCGTGCATTTCGCCCGAGGACTCGTTTCTAAAAAGCGTTGAAGTCTCGGCGTAGCGGATGGGAAGGTCTCTGTAGGAATGCTGTTCTGCATTATAGCATGTAAACTGGAATGGGCAGGTCATGGGGCGAAGGGCAAAAACCTCGCTGTCGTTTTCTTCGTCTCCAAGGATAAACATTCCGTCTTTATAATGGTCCCAATGGCCGGAAATTTTATATAAATCCGATTTAGCCATATAAGGGGTTTTTGTTATAACATAGCCTCTTCTTTCTTCTTCATCTTCAACAAAGCGCTGGAGAAGCTGGAATACCTTAGCGCCTTTCGGCATAAGCAGGGGAAGGCCCTGGCCGATAGGCTCGGAAGTCGTAAATAATTTAAGCTCACGGCCAATTTTATTATGGTCTCTCTTTTTGGCTTCTTCCCGCCTTATTCTGTATTCCTCAAGGTCGGAAGCCTTCGTAAAGGCCGTTCCGTAAATGCGGCTAAGCATTTTATTTTTCTCGTTGCCTCTCCAATAAGCCCCTGAGGAGCCGCTTTCTTTATTGAGGCCGATGGCTTTTACATATTTTGTGCTCATAAGGTGGGGGCCTGCACAAAGGTCGGTAAAATCACCCTGCTTGTAGAAGGATAAAACTGCGTCCTCAGGCAAGTCTCTGATTAATTCTACCTTATAAGGCTCCTGAAGCTTTTCGTAATATTCAATAGCTTCCTGCCTTGGCAGAGTAAAGCTTTCTATAGGCAAATCTTCTTTCACTATTTTTTTCATTTCCGCTTCTATTTTTTCGAGTTCCTCGGGAGTAAAGGGTTTTTCCCTGTCAAAATCGTAGTAGAAGCCTTCGTCTGTTGCAGGGCCGATGGCAAGCTTCACATCGGGATAAAGTCTTTTTACGGCTTGGGCAAGAATATGAGCGGCCGTATGGCGAAATGCCCACCGGCCTCCCTCATCGTCAAAGGTAAGGATGGACAGATGGCAGTCTGTATTTATTTCCTGCCTTAAGTCGGAAAGCTTTCCGTCTATCAATGCCGCACAGGCATTTCTTGCAAGGCCTTCCGAGATGGACTTTGCTATTTCAAGCACGGTTGTGCCGTTTTCAAACTCCTTTACGATATCTCCTTTTAAAACAACTTTTACCATGTAGATTCTCCTTTCTTCAGCCGAAATTATCGGCCATATTTTATTCGCGTAAATATAAAACAGACAAAAAGCGCCTTAAGGCAATCAGGCAAAAAAGGGTATAAAAAAAGCCCTCCCCTTATCGAAAGATAAGGGACGAGAGCATATGCTTACCCGCGGTTCCACCCTAATAGTAAAAAAACCACTCATAGACGAATAATCGCCAAGATTATAACGGAATCAACGTGCTTTATTAGAGCCGCTTAAAGGTGGTCTTCAAATGTGCTTAACTCAACCGCTTCCAGCCAAGGCGGTTTTCTCTGGAGAGTATTGGGCAAATTCTACTGTCCTTGTCAACGCTTTATAAATATTTATATAAATATGATTATATCAGCTATATAGTATTAGTCAATACTTATTTTCATAAAATAAAATCAGTAAATTTATTGCATAGTACTGTATATTGATTACATTTTCAACCTATTATTACCGGCAAGAACTGTAATTATTCTCAATTTAGAAACTTCCTTATGGCAGAATAAAGAACAAGATCTACAAGGTGGACATATTCCTTAAGCCTGAAATTAATATAGCCCTCCATGTTAATATAATTATTTTCTATAAAATAGTCGAAAATGTCCTTTTCGATATCCTTTCTGAAGGGAAGAAAAACCCTTGTTTTAATATTTTGCTTTAAGGCGTCACTGGATTTTGTTACGGGATTCTGAGAAAGAATGGCATCTTCAAGAAGCTCCGGAAGAAGCCGTATTATTCCGTAAAAATCATCAAATTCCATATAGGTAAAATCCGCGCCTGTTTCTAAATCGGAGGGAGTAAGTTCATATCGCTTAAAGAAGCTATTTAAAATATCCATGTGTTTTTCAGTATATATTTTCAAAAGCATAAGCCACCTTCTTAAATTTATAAGCTTAATATAGTATATGATGTTGAAGCGGCTAACTTACATTGTCTATACTTATTAAACTTGAAAACTGTTTTTTGGCTTTTAAGTTTAATAAGTTTATTAAAACTCTATAGGAAATATGCTTGGTCTTTTTTCAAGTTTATTTCCTATATGTATTTAATGGCCTGAGGATTTTTATAAAAAATTCAGACAATGTATAAAAATAAATAAAATAGTTTCAGCCCTATTTTAATTCATGTTATTTTGTTGATTTCTTCAAATCTAACAATAGCTTTTGCATTTAAATAAATAAAAATACCGTTTTTATATTAAAATTGTCTATATTAGATAAAAAAAAGATGGAAAAACCTGCAAAATAAATGTATTTTATTAAGGTATTTACAACTATTTGCAGGAATAAGCAACTGTATTGACACCTATGAATAAATATGTTATTTTTAAAAAAGCTAACAGAAATTGTGAACTAATTTTAATGCAAATACTTAAATTAATGGAAATTTATATAAATATTTTACATGGTATTTTATTTTTTTATAAGATTTTTATAAAATAAGCATATTTGCAGATGGATTAGAAGTTTCTGCTGTTTATAATAATCAGAACAATAGTAAATTTACTTGAAAATATTTTAATTATATTTCAAGGAGCTAAATATAAATAAAACATACCACAGACGGATGTTTTATTTTTCTGCTTTTGATTAGAAGAATATATAATATTCGGCTAATCTTATATGAATAAAGCAGTAATTTTAGAAATTGCAGATTTCAATTTTTATGCAGAAATTAAAGTAAAAAGGATTGCAAGGGCCTTAGTATTTCACTTTTGTGAAATACGGTATTTTATGTTCAAAAGCCTGTTATTGCGCCTTATACATTTAATTTTCCGAATATACGAATATAGTTTGCTTCTAAAAATTAGAACAATTGATAGGGATACTGTTTCATATTTAATCAAGCACAACATTAAGGACTTGTCCTACACCTGATTTTTATAAGGATTGGGCATGCCTTAAAATACTGAAAAATAGCCGGCTATGATAATTTTATCTTGGCAGGATAATAAATATTACGGTTTATAATCTGATTTTATTTAAAAGATTACGAAATCACGTATATTTTTAAATAAAATGAGATATTGCCGGAATACTTTAAGGTCAAAAGCATATTTTAATTTCAAAACATTGATTTATATTTTGACCATTTTGCCGAAAGCAGTTTTAGCAGGAGCTATTTTTCGGGCTTTAATGTTTTTGTTTAAAAACTACAGGGGGGGTTTATTTGACATCTTTAATTAATTTCTTGAAGGTTAATTTAACCAAGATGCACCGCTATCCCGGGTACAGGTATTTATCTTTTATTCTTGGTTTGCCGGTAAATTTAATCGCTTATTTTATTTACCGAAAAGACAAAGTAGAAAATTCCTATACCAAGGCAAAAGAGAAAAAGAAGAAGGAACTTCTTTCAGGAAGTGCCGCAGAGGACCTAAAAAAAGAGGTTGAGGCGCAGCTTCGTAAGAAGATTGAATTCCTTAACAAAAAGCAAGACGATGCAAGTTTCAAAAAAGACCTTGAGAGAATTTATAACGAGCGCTTTAATGAGCTTTTAGAAGCGGAGTTCAAAAAGGATGCGTCTAATAATTCTCTGAAAGAAATTACCTTTATGGGTACTTATGGAAGGCTTATGGACCATACAGGCTTTTTCCTTTTATCCGTTTTACTGGCATGGCCCATGTATATTCTGGCTTTGATTTATTCAAATGCCTACATTAAGTACATAGCCGAAAGAATCTTTATGATGATTTTCGTTATTTTCGGTGTTACATTTCTGGTATTTACCATACTGTATCTGTCGCCTCTGGATGCGGCTCTGAATATTTTAGGCCCTATGGCGACCCCGGAACAGGTAAGCTCCTTTAATGCTACTTATGGCCTTGATAAGCCTTATTTCTTCCAGCTTCTGGATACGTTTAAAGGCCTTATGACCCTTAATTTAGGGAAATCCTATGTTGGAAACGAGGATGTATTGTTTGCAATTATGAGGAAATTCCCTATTACATTAAAGCTTACCTTTGCCTCCTTACTTCTTGCGGTTACTATAGCGGTTCCTGCCGGTATCGTTTCTGCCGTTAAGCCGTATTCGGCTTATGACTATATTTTTATGCTGCTTGCTTTAATCGGCCTCTCCATCCCGACTTTCTGGATGGGACTGATTCTTATTTTGAATTTTTCCATAAAGGGAAATATGCTTCCTGCGACCTTTGATGTGAACAATTGGAAGTCCATGATTATGCCCAGCATTGTTTTAGGAACCTCCCTTGCGGCGACGGTTGCACGAATGACCCGGTCGTCGATGCTTGAGGTTATAAAACAGGACTATATCGTTACTGCAAAGGCGAAGGGCTTAAGCAAATCAAAAGTTATTATCCGCCATGCTTTGGCAAACGCCATGATTCCTATCGTTACGGTTATCGGTCTTCAGTTCGGCGGTATGCTGGGCGGCTCTGCCGTTACGGAAAAGGTGTTTAACGTGAACGGTATCGGAAGCTATATCGTTGATAAGCAGTTTGTTCCCGATGTTCCTGTGGTTCTGGCGGGGGTTGTGTATGTTGCAATCATCATAAGCTTCATAAACCTCATTGTAGACGTGCTTTATGCATTTTTAGACCCCAGAATCAAGTCTAAACTGAAAAGCTATTAGGGAAGGGGATTGCTGTGGATAAAAAAGAGCAATTTTTAAAAAGACAGAGAGCAAGGCGGCTGAATAAATTTTTTGAATATAACGTTACGAACTTTGCGTGGGTTGCAAGCCTTGTCATTGCTTTTGTGGTGTTTTTCTACGCTTATGACTTTGAAGCAGGCTTTAGCCTTACAGGGCCTATGTATTTTGCCCTTTTATATCTTGCTGCAGGATTGTTTAATTTCCTTGCGGCTTTAAGAATAAGAAGCGACGTTATGAATAAGAGCAATATCTCAAAGTCTACAAGACTTATGGGTATTGTATCTATCTTGTTTCTTATGACGGGCAATCTTTTTTCCGCCGTTGCCGGCTTTAATCTCATAAAAGAAGAAAAGCCCTTGGAATATACCCTTGGATTTTATGCGATTATCAATACATTTTTCATTATTTTGGTTTCAGCACTTAATTTGTTTAAAGAGTATGTTGCAAACAGCTTTTTTACAGGCATGTATCTTCTTTTAGGCATCTCTTTGTTTTACGTTGTGCTTATTATTATGATAAGCAAGTTTACCATAAGAAACGGAAAGTATAAAAGGCTTTTAATCCCCGGCATATTGGCCATTCTTACAGGGGCCACGGGAAATGTATTTGCCGTAATATTAGGCTTTGTAGTTATTGGAAGAATCAAAAATTTAAACGAAAACAAGGCGGTTGAATGGATTGACATTATGCGCCGTATATTCAGAAACTATATGTCTATTCTGGGCTTATTTTTCGTATCCTTCCTTCTTTCTCTTTCCATATGTTCTTATCTTACGTTTGATTATTCCATAGCCATAGACAATAACTATGGAACAATCCTTCTTCAGCCCTCTTTAATGTTTCCCTTCGGAACAGATGAGTTCGGAAGATGCGTATTTACAAGAATTGTTTTCGGTGCAAGAATTTCTCTTGTAATCGGTATTATATCTACGGTGGTGCCTATTATCATAGGCGGTATTTTAGGGGCTATTGCAGGCCATTACGGAAGCAGGCCCGATAATATCATCATGCGTACTTTGGATATTCTTTACGCTGTACCCAGTATCCTTCTTGCCATCGCCATCGTTGCGGCCTTCGGCGCCAATACCATGAACCTTATTTTGGCTTTGAGTATCGGAATGATACCGATTTATGCAAGAACCATGCGGGCTCAGGTTATGATTGTGACTTCAAGCGAGTTTGTTGAAGCGGCAAGAGCCTGCGGCAGAAGAGAATGGCAGATTCTTTTAAAGCATATTATCCCTAATTCCATGGCGCCGATTATTGTAAGGGCGACTCTTTCCATCGGAAGCGCCGTGCTTTCAACAGCCAGCTTAAGTTACCTTGGCCTTGGAGTTGAACCTCATATTCCTGAATGGGGCAGCGTATTAAGGGGAGGAAGCAATTTCCTTGAGACGAATTCCTACCTTGCTATTTATCCGGGTATTGCCATAGTGCTTATTGTTCTTGCATTTAACTACTTGGGTGACGGCGTTAGAGACGCGCTCGACCCGAAGCTTAAGTAGAGGGTATAGTAACTTGCAAAAAGAAAAAGTAGACTTACTACCGCCCAAAGAAAAACTTATTAAACTTAAAAACCAAAGGACAGTATTTAAGTTTGGTAATTATAGTAAGAATACTTGAAACCGAGAAAGCTGCATTTTCAATACTGAAAATTACAGTGAATTTGATATGAAATAATGCTGTTGTCAATTTATGTTTATTTTATTTAAAGTAATATATCTATTGGGGAATAAAAGTAAGTTGACTGCATGCGCTTTATTGAGAGGTGACCATATGGAAAACAAATCAGAGAAGCTTCTTGAAATAAAAAATCTTCATGTCCACTACATAACCGACGATGAGGACGTTAAGGCTGTAAACGGCATAGACTTAACCCTTTCCTACGGTGAAAGCATGGGCCTTGTAGGAGAAACCGGGGCAGGAAAAACCACCACATGCCTTTCCATCATGCAGCTTGTTCCCGACCCGCCGGGAATCATCGTGGACGGAGAAATTAATTTCAAGGGCCAAAACATGATATATAATACGGAAAAGCAGAACGAAGCCATCAGAGGAAACGGCATATCCATGATATTTCAGGACCCTATGACGGCCCTTAACCCCATTATGACCGTGGGGCAGCAGCTTACGGAGGTTGTGCTTAACCATAATAAGAAAATGAAAAAATCCGAGGCTGAAAAGAAAGTAATGGAAATGCTTGAAATCGTCGGGGTTAAAAGGGACCGTTTTAACGATTATCCCCACCAGTTTTCCGGCGGCATGAAGCAGAGGGTTGTCATCACCATGGCCCTTTTATGTAATCCAGAGCTTTTGATTGCCGACGAGCCGACAACGGCCCTTGACGTTACCATACAGGCTCAGGTGCTTGAGATTATTAAAAAGCTGAAGGAAGACTTCAATACGTCTTTGCTTCTTGTTACCCATGATTTGGGAGTCGTTGCGGAAACCTGCGACAGAGTATCCATCATGTATGCCGGCGAAATCGTAGAATCCGGCACGGTAGAAGAAGTGTTCACCGATACGAAGCATCCTTACACTAAGGGACTTTTTGAGTCCATACCGAAGCTTGACGAGGACAGCGAAAGGCTCATACCCATAGAGGGGCTTATCCCGAACCCGGCAGATTTGCCTAAGGGCTGCTGCTTCCACCCAAGATGCAAATACAAAAGGCCTGAATGTGAAATAGAGAAACCCCCTGTAAAGGGCGTAGGCCATACCTATAAATGTATACTGTAAGGAGGCCTGTATGACTAAATTGTTGGAAGTGAAAAACTTAAATAAATATTTCAAGGTTGCGGCAGGTCAGCTTCATGCGGTGGACGATGTCAGCTTTTCTATTAATAAAGGGGAAACCCTGGGTATTGTTGGAGAATCCGGCTGCGGAAAATCTACTTTAGGAAGAGTTGTTTTAAGGCTTCATGAGCCTACAAGCGGCAGAGTTTTATTTAACGATATGGACATCACTTCATTTTCAGATGATGAAATGATTCAGATGCGTAAATATATGCAGATTATATTTCAGGATCCCTATGCATCTCTAAACCCAAGGCTTACCATAAGCCAAAGTATAGAGGAGCCTTTGAAGGTATTTAATATTTATAAAACAGAGGCTGAAAGAAAAAAACGCATTGAAGAGCTTATGGACCTTGTAGGTCTTTCCATGAGAACCTATAATTCCTATCCTCATGAATTTGACGGAGGAAGAAGGCAGAGGGTTGTTATCGCAAGAGCGCTTTCCGTAAATCCCCAGTTTATCGTATGTGATGAGCCTGTTTCCGCCCTTGACGTTTCTGTTCAGGCGCAGATACTGAATTTGATGATGGATTTGCAGAAGGAACTGAACCTTACTTACATATTCATATCCCATGACTTATCCGTTGTGAAGCATATTTCTGATAATGTAGGGGTTATGTATTTAGGGAAAATGGTGGAGCTTGCAGATAAGAAGGAGATATTCAAAAACCCTGCCCACCCTTATACAACGGCTCTTTTATCGGCCATCCCTTCTGTAAACGTGCTTGACAGAAAGGAAAAGATTATACTGAAAGGTGAAATCACCTCACCTATCAATCCAAAGCCCGGCTGCCGTTTTGCCCCGAGATGCCCTTTTGCTAAAGAGGTATGTATGGAAAAAGATCCGCAATTAAGGGAGATTAACCCCAACCATTTCGTAGCATGTGCAAGATATGAGGAAATAAAGGGCCTTCCCTTTAGATACAGCTAAAAGCCTTTGCAGGCTTCAGCATAGATATAGACTTAAGAATAGCTGGAGTATATTTGCAAATTTTAAGAACTCATATAGGAATTTGAAAAAGACTCCAGAAGGAAAGCATGTTTTGAAAAGGGTACCCTGAATTTCGTATAAAATAAAAATCTTCATATTTTTATTGAAGAAATTGCCTTTTAAACGGATGAAGAACGGTTTGATATTTCAAAATATGCTGCAGGCTAAATTTATAAAAATGGAGGTAGATTTATGAAGAAAGCAATTGCGCTTGTAATGTCGTTGGTTTTTGCAATGAGTTTAGCGGCATGTTCAGGAAACGTAAAAACGAAAGATGAAGTTAAAGGCACAGATACACCTGCCCAGACTGAGCAGAAGCAGGATACAGCTCAGCAGCCAGCCGGCGCTAAGCCCAAAATTACCCTTCTTAGCATGTCCTCAAACGAAAAGGCAGCCAATATCGTAAGGGACCAGCTTACAAAGAACGGCTTTGACGTTACTGTAAACCTTCAGCCGGACTACAGCAGCTACAAATCCCTTATCGATAGCCACAGCTATGATGTAGCCTTAAGCAGCTGGACAACAGTTACAGGGAACCCAGATTATGCTGTACGCTCTCTCTTTAAAACAGGCGGAGACTACAACAATAATCCTGTCGAAGACCCGAAGGTTGACGAGTATATCGAAAAGGCCGCCAGTGAAACACCTGATAAGTATGTGGAAACCTATAAGGAATTCGAGCAGTATCTTGTAGGCGAAAAGGCTTATATCGCTCCTTTATACAGCTCCATAAAAACTCAGGCCGTAAATAAAGAGATTCTTAAAGCAGACTCTGTTGCCCTTTCAAAATCAAGAAGCCAGATTTGGGAAAAAATTGACTTCGTTGATGAATCCAAAAGAGAAACAGAGCCTATGATTACCAGCCAGGCCATCAGCGAGCTTACATCTTTAGACCCTATAAAAGGAAATGACGGCTCTATCAATATCATCAATACAAATATGTATGTAAGGCTTGTAAATCTTACAAACGACGATCAGGTTGTGTCTGACGGCTCTTTAAGCTATGAGCACGCCATAAAAGACAACAATCAGGATTTCTACTTTGTTCTCAGAGACGACATCAACTTCTCTAAAGTAGAAGACTTCAAGGCCGTTGATTCAGGTGTAAGAGTAGGCGGAGAAGACGTTGTATTTGCTCTTGACAGAGCAAAGAATAAAGACAGCGTTCCTAACCACAGAACATACAGCCTCCATGAAAGCATGGATACCATTACTATCGTAACAGATTTGGCAGAGCTTGAATCTTCCAAATCAGCATCAGGCAAATCCGTTAAAGAAACTTTAGAAACCAAAACACCTTCTGCCATTACATCTCTTACAGCAGATAAAACAGCAGTGGATAACGCAGCAGGCGTGTATCAGGTAGTAAAAGTTACAACAAAGAACCCATTCCCACAGGTACTCAACTATCTTGCTCACCAGTCCGCAGGTATCGTATCAAAGGATCAGGTTGAAGCGATAAATACTTATGACGTTGCTACCTATGACGTACAAAAAGACGTAGCATACGGCGATCAGGCAGCAATAACAGAAGGTGCCACCTACAACAATACATTAATGTGCTCAGGCCCTTATATTGCGACATTAAAGAACGACTATCAGGTAACATTCCAGAAGAACCCTGCTTACATGAAGGGTACCGAATGGGAGCCTAAAATTACAAATTACACAATGAAGTTCATCAAGGACCCCGACAGCGCCCTTTCAGCTTTAAGAAGCGGTGAAATCTATATGCTTTACAGCGTTCCCGAAGCAAAATTTGACCTTGTTACAAATGATCCTAAGCTTGTGCTTCAAGAAATGCCAAGTAATGCCGTTTTCTACATGAACTTCAACCAGAAAGGCCAGATGGCAAGCGAAAACCTTCGTAAAGCAGTTGTTTACTCCATTAATCAGGATGAGCTTATATCTGTTTTCTTAGGAAGAGCTTATAAGACATATTCAACCCTTTCAACAATGGTTCAGACAGGAAATGAGCTTGTTGCAGATTCTGCAAAGGTTCAGGAAGCTTTAGCAGCCTGGGCAGCAGAAGCGAAATAAATGAAATATTAAACCGGAACGGGGCAAACGCTTTCATGGGTTTGCCCCGTCGTCAAAATAAAACTTTGGCGATACACTGTAAGAAGATTTACAAAGTTCCCCTGGGAACTTTATAAATCTTTGTAGTTTGACGGAAATTTAGTATTAAACAGTGACAAAACCGTATATTCACGGAAGTTCAAAATGTACCGTTTCCCAAGGAAATCCGTATTTTTGAGTCTCTAATGAATAGGTTTTTGTTACTGCTTTATAAGAAAGTTACTGTAATGGAAATGAATTGGTGCGGTTTAAAAATCCGGCCATAAAGCATAACACTTTTGTGTTATGCTCAGGTTTTTGCAAAGCAAAGATACTTTCCCATCAAATTAATTAAAGTCTGCGATGCTAATCCGTATTTTTTATGTATTTGTCGTGGAACAGGAAGGCTTAAGCCTTCCTGTTTTTTATATATAATGGTATACTTTAATGAACATAATAAATTTATTCTATAGTAAATTTCACAGAAGGACGCAATAAAAGTCTATTTTGCCTAAAGGATGCGACTTCTTCGTCGCCTCCCTTTTTTGCAAACAATACATTTTCAGCTGTAAAATAATAAATAAACTTTAGTTTATTTATTATTCTTGTTGGTTTTTCTATTTACAAACAACGCCTAATAGAAGTATAAGGAGGAGCATATGGGTATCAGAAATGCGGCAAAAGCCATTATCATTGACGGGGAAAGCATACTTTTAAATAAAAATGAAAATTCCGCAGACAGGGAATTTTTAGGGCTTAAGAAAGGAGATATTTATTATGATTTGCCGGGCGGAGGCCAAAATCAATATGAGACTCTGATAGAAGCCGTAAAAAGAGAATGCCTTGAAGAAACCGGCTATACCGTATCTGTGGAAAAGCTTGCCGCTATATATGAAGAAATATTCCTGGACGAAGGCTTCAGGGCCGAATATCCCGAATATGCTCATAAAATTTATTTTATCTTCTTATGCCGTAAAGCAGAAGAACCTATACAGGAGCCTACGGAAAAGGATTTGGATATGCTTGATTCGGAATGGGTAAAAATAGACAGCATAAAGGATATGAAATTACATCCCAAAGTCCTCAGAGAAAATATAGATTCCATATTAAATACGGATAAAACCCTATACCTTGGCTCTGAATATATATAAAAGAAAACCCCCGCCGGAATTAGGACGGGGGTTCTTATTAATATAAAAAGCACGAACCTAGAAAACAGGCATGCGGTTCAATGATACCCTGTGAATTTAAAGAGTACCTGTTGGGATTGATGTAAATAAATCCATATTTACAAAGCAACTCTATAGCTTCTTTTTATAAGTTTAATATAGATTCGGTTTTTCCTTCGATTCCGCCGAGCATTAACGCAAGCAGGAAAGTAAGCTGTACAAGCTCATGGGAATTTTCAGTAGGGAAGAATTCTTCGAGAGAATGCACCTTATTGTCTGTAGTGCCAAGGCCTACACATACGGCAGGGATTCCTGCGCCGATGGGATTATTGGCATTGGTAGAGCCGCCCTGGTTGAAAATAGGCTCATGGCCGAGATAATGCTTCATGATTGCATAGGTGCTTTCAACGATAGGAGCGTGTTTATCCTGGTCTCCCGCGGGAACGTCTACATATACGTTATAGTCGAAGGTGATGGTATCCTTACCCCAGCGTTTTGTTTCTTCGTCACATGCTTCCTGAAGGGCCTGCATGATTTTATCGTTCAGCTTGTTTAATTCTTCCATAGAGTTTGAGCGGAAGTTGAATTTAATGGTTGCCTTCTGAACGATTGCATGGATTCCGGCGTCGTTTCCGGCGTGGAAATTGGATACGCAGAAGGTGGTTCTCGGATCCTCGGGAACTTCGATGTCTGCTATTTTAGCAACGGCTCTTGCAGCAGCGTGGAGAGGATTTGCCATTGTTCCGAAAGCGCCGTAGGCATGCCCGCCGATGCCGTAGAAATTAGCTTCACAGGTTCTCATGCCGGTAGCCTGATATGTAATTGCGGTGGCTTCAAAGCCATCTATATTGATGCTTGCTTCAATATCCTGATTTGCCTGTAAAAGCTTTTTAACGCCTGAAAGACCGCCAAGGCCTTCTTCTTCAACGGAGCCTGCAAAAAGGAAATCGCCCTTCAGTTTAAGGCCTGAATGGTTCAAAGCCCTTATAACTGAAAGATTTACAGCAAGACCTCTTGTATCGTCACATATTCCGGGGGCATATACTATGCCGTTTTCAATTCTGACATCTTTTACGGAACCGAAAGGGAAAACCGTGTCAAGATGGGCTTCAACAAGAACTTTAGGGCCGCCGCCGGTTCCCTTTTTCTCGCCGATGGTATTGCCAAACTGGTCTAAATGGACATTTTCAAGGCCAAGCTCTTCAAAATATTTGGCGTAAGCCTTTGCCCTTTCTTCCTCATGGAAGGTAGGAGCCTCTATCTTAACAAGGTCTATCTGGTTCTGCAGGGTGTTCTCGGAATCCTCTTTTATGAATTCCAAGGTTTTTTGTACCTCGTCGAGAGACAGTATTTTGTCGAGAAGCTCTTGAGTCTTTGGTGAAACCGCATAGCTCATATGAATACCTCCTTAAATAGTATTGTACTGAATCAAGTTTTAAAAAGCTTCAAAAAGCATAGGCTTTAAGAAGAATTGCTATAGTAAATTTAAGGTTAAACAGTAACAAAACTCTGTATTTGCCGTGGCTCAAAAATGTAGCGTTATCTGCGGAAGTTTATGTTTTTGAGTCTATGGTGGATAGGCTTTGTTCCTTCTTTATAAGAAATCTACTATATACTTAACAGTATAAAGAATATGGCATTTAAAGGCAAGAGCATATCATGGAGAATAAAAAGATTAGCTAATGCTAACAAAAAACGCCTGTATTTTTATGCAAATATTTACCTATAAAACAGGGAAGATTAAATTTAGAACATTTATCCTTTAAAAGCCATATATTGAAGTAATTATAATTTAAAGTTAAATGGGAACAAAACCGCATATTCATTTGACTCAAGAATGTACCGTTTTCTGCGGAAATCCGCATTTTTATATCTACAGGGAATAGGCTTTGGCTACTTCTTCATAATAAATTTACGATATAAAGGAATTTCACTATGTTTTCTGCGAAAGCACGTATTCTTGCGTTTTAGCAAATCGGTTTTGTTGCTTCTTTATGAGAAATTTGTGATACCTCTGAAAATGATATAGTAAATTTACCCATTGGCCGCCGGTCTCTATGGATAGGGGGATATATATGTTTTATTACGGTGAAGATATCAATGTGACTTTTGAGGATATGCTCAGGGAATTCCTTCTCAGAAAGAGAAGAGAAGAAAATAAAGATATGGATTATGCACAAGCAGCAGAAGAAATCAATTTACTGCTGAATTCTCCCGAAATGGAAATTTTCTGTTTTGATGAATACGCAGATATAATATTCAACGAAATTACATGTTTTATAGGTCCGGCTGTGGATAAGGTGTTGGAGGGAATGAGGCCTTTAGATGAATTTTCTCTTGAAAGAGAGAAAAAATCCATAATGAAAAAGGTATTGGAAGAAATCATAAGGAATTTATAAAAGGCTGCGGATAACCCGCAGCCTTTTATATTAAATTTCTCATAAAAAAGCAATAAAACCAATTCACTATAGATTCAAAAACACAAGTTTTTGCAGGAAAGGATACATTTTTGAGCCTATAGCCAATTTCGAATTAAACAGTAATAAAAAATCGTATATTTTAATGCTTAGTGAACCTGAAAACACTTACAGGGAAACTGTTAAAGTGTTTTCAGGCGAACGTCCCCTCATAGCCAACAAAGATATTTTAATCTTTGTTGGCTATAAATGGCTTAAACATATTAGAATCCCTATGTTTAAGCCGTTTATGAAAAATAGATTTTTATTGCTTCCTTCTGTGAAATTTACTATAAGTGAAGATATAGCTTTGTTATACTTGAATAATACAAAATAGGTAGCATAGCCAATTTGCTTTTTCCTTATTTTATGCTCTTTAAAACAAGATACTTACAGCGGAATAAAAGCAAATGACTATACGATTTAACTTTAAATTTATTATATATGCTACTTAACTTCGAGCATTGCATTGATTTCGCTTCCCAGAAGGAGAACGGTAGATATGATATTAAGCCATACCATAAGCAGGATAATCCCTGCAAGGCTTCCGTAAACTGCCGAATATCTTGAAAAATTGCTTACATACATATTAAAGCCGCCGCTTGCAATGAGCCAAAGGATGACCGTGAAAAGGCCGCCGGGCAGAAGGCTTTTAAAAGAAGTCTTTTTTGAAAGGGCAAGCTTATTAATCAGCATGACGCCGGAAAGCATAAATAAGATGGTTACAAAGTATCCCATAAAGCTGAAAATATATTTAAAGGCTTCCGACTCAGGAAGGTATTTCGTTAAAAGCACATATATATGATTATTAAATACAAGCATAACCATAGAAAGGGCTATGAGAAGCGCAAATAGAAGCACAAGAATCATGCTTACAGCCCTTTGCTTAAGGAAAAAACGGCTGTCCTTAATGCCGTAAGCCTTATGAATCCCTCTCATTACGGAATTAAAGCCGGAGGAGGCGCTGAACAAAGTAAATATTAAGGAAGTCGACAAAAGGCTGGGTCTTTTAACCGCGAGGACTTCCTTTACGAATACAGAAAATATTTCCGCAAGCTCCGCAGGAAGACCCTGATACAATTTGTTCATGAAAAGGCTTGTATCAAGTTCCATATATCCTATTAAGGTAAGAAGAAATATGATAAAAGGAAACAAGGCAAGGATAATTTTATAAGTAAGTTCATTAGCGGCAGGAATAAGCTCATCTTCCTGAACCTCTTTTATGAGGGTAGCCAGGAATAAAATAATATTTTTCATACAATCATCACCAACCACCGAATAGTAAATTTAAGATAAAACAATAGTAAAGATATATATTCACACAGATTCAAAAATGTGTTTTATAAAAAATATCATAAATCGTATTTTATAAATTGCCTTTATTTGATTTTATATATTGAAAGCTTTATTATCTATTGCTGCATGAAGGCAATTCCACGATGTTTCCGAAGGAAATCCATTTTTTGAGTCTTTAGTGAATCGGCTTTTGTTATTTCTTTGTGAAAAACTTACTATAGTATACCATAAATATAATTTTCATAAAAGCAGGGATTCATACATAGAAACCTTTAAGAATGCATATATTGTGAACAATTCAGAGGTTCTGCATTTCTATTATTTGTTAAAAAGGCTTATAAGCTTAACCTTTTCAATTTTTTAAATTCGCCAAGTATAAACCATGAAGCGCCTTCTTAAAACAAATTTATTTTGTTTTTAAATCCAACACGAATGTCTTTTGTTGAATTATTTCCTTATAATAAGTATAATTATTCTATAGTAAAGTAATTCAGATTCTATATTTATAGCAAAGCTATAGTTTTTCCTGTTTCAAATAATTTATCAAGATTATTTTACTAAGTATTTTTTTAGCTCTGTTATTTACTGCATACAGTCAATTTGTTTTATTCTGTTTTGGATATTGAGCTTTCAACAGCTTAAAATAAAGTGAAAACAAATTGACAATGGGATTACTTCAGCTTAATTTAGAATAAGGAGGCGTTTATGAAGATTACTTATATATTTAACAGCGGATTTCTTTTGGAATTTAAGGATTTTGATGTTTTAATTGATTTTTATATTGATACGGAAGATGGGCTCATCACAAAAGAAATAATAAGAAGAGAAAAGCCTTTATATGTATTTGTCTCTCACAGCCATGGGGATCATTTTAATGAAGCTGTTCTTGACTTTAAAAATAAGCGTCCTTTTGTGAAATATATATTTTCATCGGATATAAAAGATGAAATAGATTTTGACGCCGTATATCTTGAAAAAGGCGACGAATTTGGAGACGAAAACATCCATGTAAGGGCCTTCGGCTCTACAGATGAGGGAATAAGCTTCTATATTGAAGCAGAAGATAAAAAGATATTTCATGCCGGAGACCTTAATAACTGGCATTGGGAGGAGGAATGTGACAAAGAGGAAAGCCTGGGCTATGAAAGCGCCTTTGAAGAAGAGCTTTCCTATATCTGCGAAAGGATTCAGGAACTGGATGTATTGTTCTTTCCCGTTGATCCGCGGCTTGGGGCGGATTATATGAGGGGCGCCGTTCAAATCCTTGAAAAAATAACTGCAAAGCTCTTTATTCCCATGCATTTCAGAGAAAATTATGAAAGGGCAAGTGCCTTTGAAGCTATTGCCGAAAAAAACAAGTGTAAGTTCTTTACGATTCAGAAGAAAGGGGATTTTATAATATGGAAATGAAATGCAGATTTGACCATTATAATTTTAACGTATTTAACCTTGAAAAAAGCATGGAATTTTATGAAAAAGCCTTGGGCCTTAAGGAAGTGCGCCGAAAGGAAGCAGAAGACGGTTCTTTCGTCATCGTTTATCTGGGAGATTCCGAAACGGATTTTACTTTGGAGCTTACATGGCTTAGAGACTGGAACAGGCCTTACAGTATGGGCGATAACGAGGTTCATCTTTGCGTAAGGGTTCCCGGGGATTATGACGAGGTAAGGCGCTATCATCGGAATATGGGCTGGATATGCTATGAAAATCACAATATGGGGCTTTATTTCATAAGTGACCCTGATAACCATTGGATAGAAATCCTGCCGCTTAAAAAATAAAGCCTTTTTCAGCGGAGAAGCGGCGTATTAATAGAAAAGCTGCTTACAAAAAATAAAATCAGGCTTTATGAAAAAGCTGATTTTTAAGAGTATGCCTTTATCTTTCGGCAGTGCCTCTTTTAAAAACAGGAAGCATCGGAGAAAGCTATAGAAATAAAATAATCGGAAAACATTAAAAATACGGGCCTTGCAGTTATCAAACTTAAAAACAGGTTTGGTAACTGTAAGAGAGCGTTCATCTAAAAAAGTTTTACAAGTTCATTTTATATATCATTATCTGCCCTTGTGTTTGAATTATGATGAAACAACATCATTGTCAGTTTACTTTATTTTGAGCCTTCTGCAGTTAAATAACTTATGGAGGAATAAAAGCAAATTGACTATAGGCTGCCATACTCCGCCAAGAAATTGAAAGGGATCAGTAAGCTTGGCAGGAATCTTTTTCTCCTTAGGCAGATAGAGAATAATGAAAGGCCCGTAAAACTTTTTATAACTCTTACCCCGGAAAGCCCTGAGGGCCATTTAGTAGTCCTCTCGGAACCTGCAGAAATACTTTCAGATGAAACTATTATAAATAAAGATAAAAAAGAGCATCTTTATTTATGATGGATTTAAGGAAAACATATGAGATTTGAAAATGAAATAGCAATTTTTAAGTTTCATAGAGATAGCCGTCATAAGATTTTGGAAGGAAAGAGTGCTTCTGAAATAATAAAAGCTATTAAACTTACGCCGTAAAAAGCGCTATATTGCCTTATGAGTATAAGAGCAATATAGATTCCTAATTTTCCATTACCCTATAAGGAGGAAATCATATGAAAATATTGGCAGTTTGCGGAACGGGGCTTGGAAGCAGCTTCATGGTTGAAATGAATATTAAAAGCGTTTTAAAAGAGCTTAATGCAGAAGGTATAGAGGTGGAACACAGCGACCTGGGAGCAGCGGTTCCCGGAGCGGCGGACTTTTTTATAGCCGGAAGGGATATCGCCATGGGCATGAAGCATCTTGATAATGTGATAGAACTGAACAATCTCCTTGATAAAAAGGAGCTTAAGGAAAAAATAGAAAAAGCATTGCAGGAAAAAGGGATGCTGTAAATAAATTTATTAAAGCAGTGTATGCGTATAGTAAAATAGATTTTTGCTGCTGCCTTACGGCTATTTCACTATAAAAGATATTTTTGTGAAATATTTCGTAAACATATGAAATATAATATATAGGATAAAATTTTAATGAGAGAAGTCGGCTTCCCGGCTTTTTTCTCATATACATATTTTCTTGGGTCCTAAAATTATGCTAAAGAAAATTCTAAAAAACACCATAAATCTACGAATCTAAACATTCCTTCTTTAAAATTCTGAATAAACAAAAGATATAAGCAAAAAGCAAATAAAGTAAAATAGCTTTAAGGTAGTAACAAAAGCCTATTTTTCATAAACGGCTTAATATAACAGAAACGCTTATATTAAGCCATTCAAAATATACGGTTTTTGTTACTGGAATCAAATTATTTTACTATAAAAGCCGCAGGAAAAGTAATCTTAGTTCAAAATATGCCTTTTTAAAAGAAAGACCTGTTTTGTACTAGGGAATAACCTTGGGGCTATAGTGCTATTGCTTTCATATTTACTCCACTCTAAAAAGAATATTATGTCTTTATAAGGTATAGTAAAATAGATTTTTGTGATTACCTTAAAGCTATTTCACTATAAATTACTTTAAATTTACTATAGTTTAAGCTTTCTGTGATATTTTAAACGAAATCAAGTTTAAAGAAGCTGAAATTTTTGGAAAAGCATCTGAACCATGTGCTTTTCACTGTAAAAACTTAGGCGGAATACAAATTGAATTCGTATCATCAGCATTGCTATAAGTATAATAAGAGAGGAGAAAGAGTATGGTAATTCTTAAGTTTATGCAGGATTTACTGTCTACGCCGGCCTATCTCGTTGCCTTAATGGCAGTTTTAGGCTTGGTGCTGCAAAAGAAGGCGGCGCCTGATGTTATTAGAGGCGCAATCAAGGCATTTCTGGGATTTCTCGTTCTTTCCGCAGGGGCCGACGTTGTTGTTGCATCTTTAGGACCCTTTGGGGAAATGTTCCAGCATGCGTTTAATACCCAGGGGGTTGTTCCAAATAATGAGGCCATCATTGCCGTTGCCCTTGAAAAATTCGGCTCGGTAACTGCCCTTATTATGTTCTTTGGAATGATTGCAAACCTCCTTATAGCACGTATTACAAAATTTAAATACGTGTTTCTTACAGGCCATCATACCCTCTATATGGCGTGTATGATAGGGGTTATTTTACTTACCGTAGGCATGAATGAAACCATGACCATTATCGTAGGTTCTGTAGCTCTTGGCATCGTAATGGTGCTTTTTCCGGCCATGGCCCAGCCTACCATGGAAAAACTAACAGGCAACAGCGAGGTTGCCTTCGGGCACTTCAGCACCATAGGCTACTGGGCTTCGGCGTGGATTGGTAAGCTTGTAGGGAAGAATTCAAAAAGCACAGAAGAAATTAATTTTCCGAAATCCTTGGCCTTTTTAAGAGACAGCTCCGTTTCCATATCGCTTACTATGGTAATTATTTATGTTGTTCTTGCAGTTTTTGCAGGGCCTTCCTTTGTAGGAGAGCTAAGCGGAGGGGAAAATTTTATACTGTTTTCAATTAAAAAAGGCGTTCAGTTTGCCGCCGGCGTATATGTTATTTTACAAGGGGTTCGCCTTATTCTTGCAGAAATTGTTCCTGCCTTTAAAGGAATTTCCGAAAAGCTTATTCCCAATGCGAAACCGGCTCTGGACTGCCCTGTTGTTTATCCCTTTGCACCCAATGCCGTTTTAATCGGATTTTTCTCTTCTTTTGTAGGCGGAATCGTTGGAATGTTGATATTAATTGTCACAGGCGGTATAATAATATTGCCGGGAGTTGTTCCCCATTTCTTCTGCGGCGCCACTGCCGGTGTTTTCGGAAACGCCAACGGCGGCGTAAAAGGCTGTGTGCTGGGCTCCTTTGTAAACGGCCTGATGCTTACGTTTGCTCCTATTCTGATTATGCCTTTGCTGGGAGATTTAGGCTTTGTGGGAACCACTTTCTCAGACCTTGACTTTATCGCCACAGGCTTTGCCCTGGGTAAGGCAGGCCAGTTCGGCCCTGCTATAGCAGCGGCTTTGGTATTTGGGGTTCTTGCTGTTATGGTTATCGTTTCTTATATAGGTAAGAAAAAGGAAGCCTAATTAAAATTTTCTTTCCCGAAAGCAATCTGTGTTTTTAAGCCTGCCGGGAAAGGCCTTTGTTACTTCTTCATAATAAATTTACTTTGTTTTGTATAGAAACATAAATTTTAAGAAAAAAAGTTCAGCAATGCTTTATAATCGTTAAAGGACTTTGACTAAAAAAACATATTTTGCATAAAAATCTATATAGGTTTTGATTTTTACAGCAAATTTTAAATTGCTGCGGAAAACCTTCAAAAACATAAGCTTTAACTGTAGTTTAAATTGTTTTACAATAGAATTGCAATGGTTGCGTTCAGGGCAAAGCCCTGAACGCAACTGAAATATTTTTAAGCGTATAGAGTCTGAAGACTTTTACGATATATATTTTCTATAAATAATTTATAATTATTACGGCATATAAATTTTTTATGGAATTGATTGGGCTGTATACTGCCGTAAAAAGCAGATTCACCAAATTTAAGGCACAGGGCAAAGGTCTTAAATTTGGACAGGCTTTTTGGGCCGTATGCACTAAATTTATTAATCAGGAGGATAAAATGGACAGAAATGAATTGCAAAGGCTTGAACGCTTTGCTTTGGAAATCCGTTTAAACACAGTGAAGAGCCTTCATCATTTAGGCTTTGGACACTACGGCGGAAGCCTTTCCATCGTTGAGTGTCTTTCCGTATTATACGGCAAGGTAATGAATATTGACCCTAAAGAGCCTGACAAAAAGGATAGGGATTATTTTATTCTTTCAAAAGGTCATGCAGGTCCGGGCTTATATTCGGCGCTTGCATTAAAGGGATATTTCCCGATGGACGTACTTATGACATTAAACGCCAACGGAACGAAGCTTCCAAGCCATCCCGACAGACAGCTTACAACAGGCGTGGATATGACTACCGGTTCTTTAGGCCAAGGCATCAGTGCTGCCTGCGGTGTTGCAAAATCTTTTAAAATAAGTAAAAGCGACCAGAAGGTATACTCCATCGTAGGAGACGGCGAGCTTAATGAAGGCCAGTGCTGGGAGGCTTTTCAGTTTGCAGCGCACAATAAGCTTGATAATTTATTTGTTTTTCTTGACGACAATAAAAAGCAGCTTGACGGCTACACAAAAGACATTTGTGACGGTGCATGCTATGAGGATAAATTCAAAGCCTTCGGCTTCGATACCTATAAGGTAAAAGGCAACAGCGTAGAAGAAATTTACGAGGCAATTGAAAAGGCTTCTAAAGTAAGCGGAAAGCCTCATATGATTATCCTTGATACAATAAAGGGACAGGGCTTTAAATATCTTGAAGAAAAATTCGACAACCATCATTTAAGACCGACCCCTGAAGAGGTAGAGATTATAGCCGAATATATCAAGGAGCTTGAAAATCAGTTAGGAGGCGTTCAGAATGCTTAAGAAGGGAAATAACGAGCTTCGTAAAGTTTATGTCGATACATTGATAGAGCTTTGCGAAAAAGACAGAAATGTAGTTGCCCTTGAGGCAGACCTTGCAGGCTCCATAGGGACTAAGCGGTTTAAAGACCACTTCCCCGATAATTTCATAGACTGCGGCATTATGGAAGCCAATATGATGGGCGTTGCGGCAGGGCTTTCTCTCACAGGGAAGAGACCCTTTGTTCATACCTTCGGCCCCTTTGCCACAAGAAGGGTTTTTGACCAGGTTTTCATCTCTCTTGCCTATGCCAATTTAAGCGCAACCATCTTAGGCTCTGACTGCGGCGTAACAAGCGAGTTTAACGGCGGAACCCATATGCCTTTTGAAGACGTTGCTCTTATGCGCTCCATTCCTACCTGTAATGTAGTTGAAGCTACAGATGAAGTAATGCTGAAAGAGCTTCTTATGATGAGCTATGAAAAAGGCGGCCTTTGGTATATTAGAACCTCCAGAAAGAATGTGCCGAGAATTTATGCCGATGACGAAAAATTTGAGCTTGGCAAGGCAAAGGTTGTAAGAGAAGGAAAAGATGCAGCCATTTTTGCTTACGGTATATGTGTTGCCGATGCGCTTGAAGCAGCCGAGGAGCTTAAGGAAGAAGGTATCGATGTAGCAGTAATCGACTCTTTCTCCATCAGCCCTTTCGATAAGGAAATGGTAGCAAAATATGCTGACAGGCCGATTATAACCGTTGAAAACCATAACATTACAAACGGCCTTGGCTCTGCCGCAGCCGAAGCGCTTGCTGAAAGCGGAAAGGCCACAAAATTCGTAAGAATGGGCGTAAAGGGACGCTACGGTCAGACAGGATCCCTTGACTATCTCAAGAAGGACTACGGCATTGATAAAGACAGCATAAAGGCTGAGGTAAAGAGAATTTTAAATAAATAATAATAAAAAAGATGAAGGGTCTGCTGCGAAATTTATTTTGCGGCAGGCTCTTTTTGTTTAAAGCTCTTTGAGCTTTAAACGAGATTGTATAATAGTATTTTATTGCTTTACTTAGCTAAGCCACGAAACACGCTGTTTCCCTTAATGGGGTAAATAATTTAAGCTTTGCTTTAAATTATGATATTCCCAGAATTAATTTTGGAACGCTGCACATTCCTATGGTATAGTAAATTTGCCTTTCTTCCGCAGTATAGTGAATTTGCTTTTCTACCCAAGGAAATATTTGGATTCAGGTGGTTTAAAATAAGAGAAAAGCAAATTTACAACACGTTGCTTTTTTGTTTATTCAAGTATACACGTAACGGGCTCCGAGAAGGCATAAAATCAAGGCAAAGCAAACTTACAATGCTACTATTTTATTCTAATTCGACTATAACTGGCAATATTGAAGTTATGAGAGCTAAAGATGCAACAGTTTTTATGTAAAGCTTACTTGACATACGGAATAAATAGTTTTATAATTGATGTAAAGTAAGCTTTACATGAAAGGAGAGGAACATTATAATTGAAAAATAAGATTGAAGAACTTCGAAGAATAAAAAATATAAATCAAGACCAGCTGGCAGAAGCCCTTGAAGTATCAAGGCAGACCATAAGCTCGCTTGAAAACGGGCGTTATAACCCTTCAATAATTCTTGCTTTTAAAATAGCCAGATATTTTGAGCAGACTATCGAAGATATATTTATCTATGAGGAGGAAAAAAATGAAGAAAGGTAATCTTTATACAGGCATAGGTTTTATACTTACAGGGATTTTGCTTATACTTATAGGATATCTTCTAAGGGAAAATATTGATTCTTCCTTTTTGTTCGGCTGGTCCGGCGGCTTAATAGGGCCGGGTATCCTATCTTTATATAAATATTATCGCTGGTCCAGCCCTGAAAATGCAGGAGAATATGAAAAAAGGCTGAAGGAAGAAAAAATAAACCTCAATGACGAAAGAAAAATAATGCTCAGAGATAAATCCGGCCGTATAGCATATGTTATAGGGATGCTTCTGCTTGCGCTGATAATTATTATAATTTCTGTTATCAGAATGTTTGACATCGCCAATATAAGCAGATGGCTTGTGCTTGGCATATCCCTTTTCCTTATGTTCCAGTATTTTTTAGGAATCGTAGTTTACAGGCACCTTTCAAAAAAATTATAATATGGGAAATAAACTAAAAAGAGCCAAGTTTATTTCCTGTAGAACCTAATAAGTATCCATCAAAAAAGTGATACAAGGCCTTTTCCGTGGATTAAATTCTCTTTTATTGCTATACTATGGTCAATTTCAAATTAAGCAGTAATAAAAATCGTATATTCGTGAGGATTCAAAAATGCGTTTTAGAAGAAATATAATGAAGCGCCCTTGTGAAACTGCCTTTATTTTATATATTGAAAGGCTTATATCTATTACGGTGTAAAGGCAATTTCACTATGTTTCCGAAGGAAATCTGTATTTTTATACTATGCGAACTTGGAAAAGAATGCAGGCGCAAGCCTGCAAATCTTTTTTAAGTGAGCCTTTTCTTATGGTTATCAAACTTATTTTTGTTTGGTAATGATGAATCCGCAGCGAATCAGTTTTTGTTACTTCTTTATAAAAAATTTACTATATATCTATCTTTATATTTTGGGCGGATATCAATGTGATTTTAAACGGAGGGATGGTATGAAACCTGTTGAAATAAGCAGAAGAAATATTATGTTTACGGAGAAAATGGGAGAAGAATATGACCTTAATATCGGTCTTATTACGGGAAAACGGCACAATTTTATTATTGATACAGGCCTTGGAAGCGGAAGCGTTAAGCCTATACTTGACTATATGAAAGACAGCAGAAAGCCTATTATTGTGATTAATACCCATTTCCATTGGGACCATATATGGGGAAACTCGGTATTTAAGGAAGATATTATTATTTCCCACAGGAAATGCTATGAGTTTGAAAATAAATACTGGGAAAAGGCCTTTGAAAAATTTAGTGAAAAGGCCGACGGAGAAGTACAGAAAGCCCTTCCCAATTTAGTATTTGATAAAAATTTATACTTTCCTGAAGACGGTATCGAATTATTTTTTACTCCCGGTCATAGCGCCGATACCATCAGCATCTATGACCAATTAGATAAAGTGCTTTATGCAGGGGATAATATCGGGGATACTGCAGATGAAATTGTGCCTTATATTGATACGGATATGGAAACCTTTAAAAGCACAATAGAACTATATAAAAATTATGATTTTGATTATTGTATTTCAGGCCATAACAAGCCCCAAGGCAAGGACATAGCAGAAAGAATGGATATTGCCTTGGAGAAGTCTTGGGAAAAACAGATAGAAAAATGGGGGCTTCCTGAAAAAAGCTAAACCCCTTTTCATTTTCTTTAGAAAGCAAAGTGTATCAGCAGAAATAACAAAAAACTAGTCCCTCTGAACTTAAAAACGGCATTTTCTTCGGGAAAGCAATATTTTAAGCCTACGTGAATATATGGTTTTGTTACTGTTCCGCTTTAAATTTACTATATCTTCTCTTTCTTTCGGAAGCCATAGGGATATGAAGCATATCCCTATACTTCGCCACGGTTCTTCTTGAAATACAGATGTTTTTTTCCATGAGGATAGCTGAAAGGGCGCTGTCGTTCAGAGGGACTTTCTTATCCTCATTTTTGATAAGCTCTCCTATAAGATAGACACAGCGGCTTTTGGAAGGGCTTTTTAAATCATTATTTACTTTTCTTGAAAGAAAATATTTAGCCGGATAAACTTTATTGTCAAATTCAATATATTTATCTTTCAAAGCCCGGCTTATAGTGGAAATGTTAAGGTTTAGGCTTTCCGATATATCCGAAAGGCTCAGGTTTTCAAGATAAGGCTTTTCGCCGAGGAAGAAGGCCTTCTGTTTAAAGCTGATTTCCTTCACGCATTTAAGCAAGGTACTGTCTCTTTGGTTCAGCGCGTGTAAAAGATTATCCGCCTGCTGCTGCTTTTCTTTAATATATTTTTTTATTTGAGGCGTATTGGAATAATTGAGATATTCCTCATGGTCCCTGTTTATTTCTACATTAATTCTGCCCTCTTTGTTAATTCCTGCAGAAAGGATTCCGTTCTGATTTGTGATATAGGCATCGGGAATAATGTATATGGAGGGAGCGGCTTTATAGCCGTTTCCCGGAAGAGGGTTCAGGCTTTCTATGACGGAGCAGGCATAGATAATTTCTTCTTCTCTGGCAGAGAGGCTTTTGGCTATTTTTCTATATTGTTTTTTTGAAAGCTCTTTTAAATAGAATTTTATGATTTCTTCTATGTAAAGGGGCTTTTCGTTAAGCCTTCTTGCTTGAAGAATAAGGCATTCTTTAAGGCTTCCCGCACCTACACCGGCCGGCTCCATGGCTTTCAGGAGCTTTATAAGCTTTTTTACTGTGCCTACAGGCAGATTCAGGTCATTGGAAATTTCCTCTGAAGAAATTTTTAAATATCCGCTTTCGTCTACCATGGAAATAATAGCCCGAAGGATTAGGGCTTCTCTTTTTGTAATTTTCAAGTCGTAAACTTGAGCTTCTAAGGCTTCATAAAGGCTCTCTCCTTCCGGAACCCCGTAATTCTCATTATCGGGGAGCATGACAGAAGAAAAGGGGCGTATCCTTTCGGGGGGAGAGATTTCAATAAAGGGGTTCTCGTCTGAAATAAACTTTATATACTCCTCAAGGGCTGCTGTATTCATTTTAAGCATTTCAAGGGACCTGTAAAGGGCTGGAGAAATCATGGTTTTTTGGCTTAGGGCTATATTTATGTCCATATGGTTACACCTCTAAGTTAAAGTTTTTATGATTACGGTTACACTCAGATAAAAGCAAAACAGTAAAGCTGTAAAGTTAGCAAAGATAAAAACATCTTTGTTATAGTAAAACAACTTTAAAGTAGGAACAAAAGCCTATTTTTTATAAACGGCTTAATATAATAGAACCCCTTCTATTAAGCCATTCAAAATATACGGTTTTTGTTACTGTAATCTAATTGTTTTACTATAACTATAAGGGGACGTTGGCCTGAAAACACTTTTACAGTTTCCCTGTAAGTGTTTTCAGGTTCACTAAGTATAAATTTGATTTTCCTTTATTTGATGCCTTCTCGGAGCCCGTTACACAGCGGTAAGAAGAGCAAATTTACTATATATTTTATAGCTTGTTAAATGAAATAAACTAAGGTTTATGCCTTAGCAGTCAAGAGCTTCGTACCTTAAAATGAATGCATAAGGGATTATTTTCAAGCTTATGGTCTATAAGAGCAAGAACAATATATTTATACAATATTTATTGTTATCCTGTTCTTTGGAAAATTCATATATTTACATTTTAATACTAAAATAGTATTATTGAAATATCCATTGTAAATTATTGTGCCAAAACACCTTATAAATAAAAATTTTTTATATGTTATGCTTAAAGGAAAATGAAAGCCTTAAATATTAAGAGGTGGATTATGTACAGGAGTATAAGGGTAGCAGGCTTAATAATTATTTTTTTATTCTTATTTTCAGGCGCGGCAAAGGGAGAGGTCCTGCCTGGAAAATTAATCAAAGTAGCAGGGGATAATAATTACCCGCCTTACGAATTTATAAGCGATTCGGGGGTATATAAAGGGTTTAATAACGATATTATACAGGCCATTTCCATAAACGAAGAGCTTGATATAGAGCTTTACCCCATGGCGTGGCAGGAGGCCATGGAAGCCCTTGAAAAGGATGAGGTGGACGTAATCCAGGGTATGACCATAAGCGAGGACAGAGCGAAGCTTTTTGACTTTACCCAAAGCTATATCACAAAGGAGCAGGTTATTTTTGTTCTCGAAGGAAATGATTATGTTTCGTCCCTTGAAGACTTATACGGGAAAAAGATTTCCTATCAGGCAAACGATATCAATACGGACTTTATAAGGGATATTCATAATATTGAAAAGCTTCCGAAGGAAAACCAAATCATAGCCATGGAAGCGCTTTTAAATGGGGAAGCTGACGCCTTCATAGGGGACAGGCATACGGGAAGCTTTTATCTCCAAAAGGAAGGCATTTACGGAAGAATAAAAATCGCAGGCGAACCCTTAAAGACCACCTATTATGCCATTGCCGTAAAAAAGGGCAATGAGGAGCTTTTGAAGGTTCTTGACGAAGGGGTATCAAATTTAAAGACCAGCGGTACTTATACGAAAATATATAATAAATGGTTTGGAGAGGTTATTTATGAAGAGGGCCATTATTTAAAGCAGTTTTTGCTTGCGGCATGGGGTGCCTTTTTTGTTGCAGTCATGATAACTTTTTTTACGGTTCTCATAAATAAGAGGCTGAAAGATGAAGTAGCTAAAAGGACCATGGGTCTTTCTGCCGCCAATGAAGAATTAAACAGTGCCAAATCCCAGCTTGAGCATAATTACAGGCTTTTAAATAATATCCTTGGAAGCACTGTTTCAGGGATTATCGCTCTTGATAAAAATTTAGAAATCATAAATATCAATTCAAGGGCAGAGGCCCTTTTAAAGAAAAAGGCGCTTCTGGGAACCAGCTTTAAAGGCCTTGAATTATATCAATATTTAGGCAATGAAGGCATTTCATCGGCCTTTGAAGGAAACGTATCCACAGAAAGCATAAAAATAAACCTTGAAGGAAAGGACGAATATATAGACTGCGCCATCAGCCCCGTAACGGAGGAAAAGGGCATCGCTACGGTAATATGCATGCTTACGGACAGAACAGAGGAAATACGCCTTAAAAATATGCTGAATATTCAGGATAAAATGTCCGCTGTGGGAAAGCTTACCACAAGCATTGCCTATGAGCTTCGAAACCCTCTTACGGCTATAAAAGCATATATAGACCTTCTGCCCCTTAAAATAGATAATCCTGATTTCAGAAAGCGTATGTCTGAAATTGTTCCTAAGGAAATTGAAAGAATGAATATCCTCATTGCGAGCCTTCTGGATTATTCAAAGCCGCGGCCGCCTTTACCTCAAAAAATACAGCTGAAAGGGCTTTTTTCAGATATCATAGGGCTTTTTAACCCTATTATAAGAAGGCAGGGGATAAAGCTGATATGGGATATGGAAAATATTTATATATGGTCCGACAGAAATCAAATCAAGCAGGTATTTGTCAATATTATATTAAACAGCATAGAGGCTGTTTCAAGAAACGGCATCATTAAAATATCCGCTAAGGAAGAAGGCGATTTTGCTTTGATAGAAATAGAGGATAACGGCTTTGGCATTCCTGAGGAGGATTTATCGAAGATATTCGATGTCTTTTATACTTCTGCCAATAAGAAAAACGGCACGGGCATGGGCCTTAGCGTAAGCTATCAGTTCGTTCGGGAAAACGGCGGGGATATTTTTTATGAAAGTAAATTAGGAGAAAGCACAAAGGCAATCCTTCGGCTTCCTCTTTATAAAAGCGAGAACTTTCAATAAGAATAAGCCGCGGCTTATAGTAAATTTGCTTTTCTTACCGCTATGAAACAGTCTTCGAGAAGGCATAAAATCAAGGAAAAGTAAATTTATAACGCTACGGTTTTACTTTTATTCGAGTATAGAAAACAGAGCGGATATTTAAGATGCTCTGGGGGTTTAGGGGTGCTGGTTTAGATTTGAACTAAAACCTGGTAAATTCTTATAAAGAAGTAACAAAGAACTATTTCTATAGATTTCATTCACTGTAAAAATAACGGAGGTAAGCGATGAAGAACATATTGATTATAGACGACGAGCCTTCTATTTTAGTTGCTCTTGAATTTTCCCTGAATGATATATATAAAGTGCAGACGTCTTCAAGCGTTCCGGAGGCCTTTGCCATTCTCGAAAACAAAGAAACAGACCTTATCCTTCTTGACCAAAGGCTTGGAGAATATGACGGCCTTGAGGTTTTAATCAATATAAAGAAGAAATATCCCTATATTCCCGTAATCGCCATGACTGCCTACGGAAGCATTGAATCTTCCATCAAGGCCATGCAGAACGGGGCTTATTACTATATAACAAAGCCGCTTGATTTACCCGGATTGCGAAGCCTTATTTCAAAGGCCCTTGATTATCAGATTCTTGAAGAGCAGGTGGCCTATTTAAAGCAGGAGCTCAGCGGAAAATACGCTTCAAGCATCATCATAGGAAAGCACAAGGCCATGGCCAATATTATAGACACGGTGGAAAGGATTAAGGACCTGAACGTAAACGTATTGATAACAGGCGAAAGCGGAACGGGGAAAGAGGTCATTGCAAGGGCCGTCCATTATTCCGGCGAAAGGGCGGAAAGGCCTTTGCAGATTATAAACTGCGCCGCCATCCCCTATAATCTTCTTGAAAGCGAACTTTTCGGCTATGAGAAAGGAGCCTTTACAGGAGCTTCCGTATCCAAAAAGGGGAGAATAGAGCTTGCCCAGGGGGGCGATGTATTCCTTGACGAAATAGGGGATATGGAAATGGGCCTCCAGGCGAAGCTTTTAAGGGTGATACAGGAAAGAAAGATTTCACGCCTTGGAAGCGAAGGGGATATTGACCTTGATGTAAGGTTTATCGCAGCAACCAATAAGGATTTAAAAGAAGAAATTTTAAAAGGGAAATTCAGGGAGGATTTATATTACAGGCTCAATGTTATAAGCCTTCATATGCCGGCCCTGAGAGAAAGAAAGGAAGATATCCCCGCCTTTATTATACATTTTCTTGAAAAGTTCAATAAAAAGTTCAATAAGAATATCCGCTTTATTTCCCCGGAAGCAGGGCAGGTATTGAAAAGCTATGACTATCCGGGAAATGTAAGAGAGCTTGAAAATATAATGGAAAGAGCCGTCGCCCTTTCTCATGATGAGACTTTAAATTTTTCGGATTTGCCGGGAGAGCTTGTTTCAAATGTCAATACGGATTTATTCGATAATTACATCATAACCCATATTGGGGAAAGCCTTAGAGAAGCCGAAAAGAAGCTTACTTTAGCCACCTTAAAGCATTTTAAGGGCAATAAAAGAAAGGCGGCAGAGGTTTTAGGATTAAGCGAAAGGCATTTAAGAACGAAAATAAAAGAATATGAAGATGAAATCCCCGAAGGGGAAATTTTTTCCGACAGGGAAAATAATTCATAATAAAACATTCTATAAGGCCTTATTATAATACAGAAGGCCTTATAATTTTCTGATTGGCTTTATGGATAATGGTGAATAAACATAGTGTAACAATCCGATTTAAGACAAATTTTATATAATTCTTACAAAAAAAGGCCCCAGTCTGCGACTGGGGCCTTTTTGGCACGGTTTTTGCTATATGTATAAGTGAAAGGGGAAACAAGGAAGTTTAAATAAAACCCTGAATTATTATGAAGATGCAAGGCCCTTTAATGAAAAGAAAATTGAGGAGGATAAGGAATGAAAGGTAATATTAGGTTCAAAAGAACACTTGCATTAGGTCTTTCAGCGCTTCTTTTAGCAACCGGCTGCGGTCAAAGCGGAGCCGGCAAAGGAGCTTCATCCGGCAAAGGAGAAATAACCATCGCAAGCGTAAACCCTATGACAGGGGACTCGGCACAGTTTGGCGATATTAAAGTTAAAGCGATTGAAATGGCCATCGAAGAGTTTAACGAAAAAGACGTTCTCGGCGGAGTAAAGGTTAAGCTTGCCGTAGGAGATGATACGGGAAACCCTAAGGAAGCGCCAAACGTTGCACAGAAATTCGCTTCCGATAAGAATATCCTTGCTCTTATAGGGCACTGGAATAGCTCCTGTACTTTGGCTGCAAGAAATATTTACGAGCAGGCAGGCCTTCCTGTTATAACAGACTCTGTTAACAAGGCTATAACAGATGGAAGCACCCCTCATTTATTCAGAATATCTCTTACAGATACAGCGCAAGCGGAATCCTTGGCAGATTATGCTTATAATGTAGCCGGAAAGAGAAAGGCCGCTATTCTTTATACGGCAAACGATTTTGGAACAGGGCTTATGAATGATTTTACAGCTAAATTTACAGCCCTCGGCGGAGAGGTAACCGCTTCCGAAACCTATTTTGAAGGCCAGTCAAAGGACTTCAGCCCGCAGATAACAAAAATCAAAGAAAAAAATCCCGACCTTTTATTTGTGGCAGGATATTATGTTGAAACAGCCCTGATTGCACAGCAGGCAAAGGCATCAGGCCTTGATATTCAAATTCTAGGAACCGACGGCATCAGCTCCGAAGAGCTTATAAAGCTCGGCGGAGACGCAGTTGAAGGAATCCTTTTCGGCGCATTCTTCCACCCCGATGTTGAATTTTCAGGCACGAAGGAATTTACAGAAAAGTTTGTTGCGAAATACGGCAAAAACCCTGATACATACGCAGCTCTTGCATATGACTCCGCTAAAATAATCCTCGCCGCAATAGAAAAATACGGCGCAGAAGTAACAAGAGAGCAAATAACAGAATATATCAAAGGCGCTCAGGATTTCCCCGGGGTTGCGGGACCGATTACATTTAAAGATAACGACGTTACAAGAGGCGTTATTGTTGTAACAGTACAAAACGGCAAATTCGTCCCTTCTGAAAAGCAGCTTGGCAAGGAATAGAGCAGTTCCATTTTACTTAGGGCAGGCATCTCTCCCTTTGCCTGCCTATAGTAAATTCAAAATGAAACAGTAACAAAACCGCATATTTAAGGGGGTTCAAAAATCTACCGTTTCCGTAGGAAATCCGTGTTTTTGAATCTTTGGTGAATCGGTTTTTATTATTTCTTTATAAGCAGTTTACGAAACTTACACAATAAATTTACAAATGGATAAAATACGACTGAAATAAAAGAAAGGAGTGATGCTTATGTTTATGGAGCAGCTAAATAACGGTTTGGCCCTTGGCAGCATCTATGCCCTTACGGCAATAGGCTTTACCATGGTTTACGGCATTATAAGGCTTATAAATTTTGCCCATGGAGATATTTATATGATGGGAGCGTATTTTGCTCTTTTAGGCATAACTGTTTTAAAACTGCCTATATTCCTGGCATTTCTTTTCGGAATGGCCTGTGCGTGTATCTTAGGCTTTTTAATCTCAAGGCTTGCCTATAAACCTGTTTTCAAGGCGCCGAAAATAAACTTATTTCTCTGCGCCATAGGAGCGTCAATATTTTTAGAAAATACGGCTATGCTTGTTTTCGGGCCGGAGACCCAATCCTTCCCGGAGGTTATAAAAAATTCCACCTATAGCTTCATGGGGCTTAAGGTGACTACGTTGCAGCTGATTATATTTAGTACGGCAATTGTGCTGATGGTGATCCTTACTTATATCGTTAAGTATACGAAGCTTGGAAGAGCCATGCGCTGTACTTCACAGGATATGGACGCGGCAAGGCTTATGGGCATCAATACCGATAGAATTGTATATTTTACCTTCGTTCTCGGTTCTTCCTTAGGCTCTGCGGCAGGAATACTCGTAGGCATGTATTACAGGGCCGTATATCCCATGATGGGCTTTATGCCCGGCCTTAAGGCATTTGTTTCCGCTGTTATCGGCGGCATCGGCTCCATACCCGGGGCAATGCTCGGCGGTATGATTATGGGCGTTTCCGAAAGCCTTGGCGCCGCTTATATTTCATCAGGCTACAGAGACGCAATCGCATTTATTATTTTGATTATTATTCTTTTATTCAAGCCCTCAGGGCTTTTAGGCAAGGAAACAGGGGATAAAATTTAGTTCGTGTTTGAAAAATCAAACATCGTATATTTTGCCATAAAAGGTGATTTATAGTAAAGTATGCCAATTGCAGTAACAAAAACCGTGTATTTTGAAGGGCTTAATAGAAGGGGTTCTATTATATTAAGCCGTTTATAAAAAATAGGTTTTTGCTGCTACCTTAAAGCTATTTTACTATATTCGTTAAAAATCCTCGAAATAGTTCCGCTGTTTCTGCGGTTTTTTCCTCTAACTCCCTCTTTTCTTACAAAATATACCCGGGTTTTCTTATTTTCAAACACCACCAAAAGGAGGTATTTCATTGGCTACATTAAAGGTTTTCTTGAATCTCTCCATAGCCCTTGTCGTTCTTTACGTAGTAATAAAGCTTTTTTCAAAGGCTTTTGACCTATGTGCCAAAAAATACGGGGACTTGGATCCGAAAATCAAAAAAACAGTAAATATTATATTTGCAGTCGTTATACTGGGCTGGCCCTTTTTAACCAGCGGCGTGCCTTATATTCAAAGAACAAGCATTATGATTTTAGTTTATGTGGTTCTTGCCTTAAGTTTGAACTTTGTTCTGGGCTTTGCGGGGCAGCTTTCCATGGGCCATTCAGCCTTCTACGGCATCGGCGCTTATATTACGGCCTTACTGATGGTAAACCTTAAAGTTTCCTTCTGGATTGCCCTTCCCTTAAGTGCAGCAGGCGCGGCACTTTTCGGCTTTATCTTAGGTCTTCCTACTTTGAGGCTGAAAGGAGACTATCTGGCCATTGTCACCATAGGTTTCGGAGAAATCATAAGGCTTGTGCTTGTAAATTGGATTTCTCTTACGAGAGGCCCAGCAGGCATACCGGGAATTCCTTCCCCTTCCATATTCGGCTTCGTTTTAGGGGACAATATCCATTTTTACTATCTTCTTCTGGGCTTAGCTGTAATTACTGTATTCATATCTGTAAGGCTTTTAAATTCCCGTTTGGGGCGGGGTATGATTGCCGTTATGGACGATGAAATTGCAGCCGATGCCATGGGGGTAAATTCCACAAAGTTAAAGGTTTTGGCATTCGTTTTGGGAGCGGCCGTAGCAGGAGCCTGCGGAAGCATGTTTGCCACCTTTATTCACTATGTAAATCCTGATAACTTTACTTATATGGAATCTGTAACGATTCTCTGCATGGTAGTTTTAGGCGGTGTAGGAAGCGTTCCAGGGGTTATTGCAGGGGCGGCGATTCTTACCATTATGCCTGAAATGCTTAGAGATATTTCCACCTACCGCTATGCAATATACGGCCTGCTCTTAATCGTGATGATGATTGTAAGGCCCCAGGGCATGATAAGCTCTTCCGGAAGGAGGCGCAGTTCCTAATGAACGTATTGGAGACTAAGAACATAACCATGAGATTCGGCGGCCTTACCGCTGTAAACAATGTAAGCATAGAGGTCCCGAAGGAAAACATCATCAGCCTTATCGGCCCTAACGGCGCAGGAAAAACCACATTTTTCAATCTTCTTACAGGCATCTACAGGCCAACGGAAGGAAATATCAATATATGCGGAAAGCCGGTTGTAGGCCTTAAGCCTTTTGAAGTGACGAGCCTTGGTGTAGGCAGAACATTTCAAAACATACGCCTTTTTAAAAGCATGACAGTCCTTGAAAACGTAATGCTGGGGCAGTTTTCAAGAACGGGAAGCGGATTTTTCCAGTGTGTACTGGGGTCCAAAGGCGCAAAAGCCGAAGAAAAAAAGTCAAAGGAAATAGCCATGGAGCTTTTGGATTTCGTGGGGTTATCTCATAAGCGAAATGAGCTTGCAACTTCCTTGCCTTACGGTGAGCAAAGGAAGGTTGAGATTGCCAGGGCAATGGCTGTAGAGCCTGAGCTTATCCTTCTTGACGAGCCTGCGGCAGGAATGAATACCTCTGAAAAAAGAGAGGCACAAAATCTAATAAAGAAAATACAGCAAAGAGGGCTTACAGTTTTTCTCATAGAACATGATATGAAGCTTGTAATGGGCATTTCCGACAGGGTTATCGTTCTTGACTACGGCAATAAAATAGCCGAAGGAGCACCTCAGGAAATCCAGAAAAACGAAAGGGTTATTGCCGCTTATCTTGGAAAAGGAGGCGAAGCCAATGCTTAAAGTAGAAAACATCAACGTGTATTACGGAAATATTCACGCGCTGAAGGGCATCAGCTTCGATGTAAATAAAGGGCAGATTGTAACTTTAATCGGCAGTAACGGCGCCGGAAAAACAACCACCTTAAGGGCCATATCCTCTCTGATAAAGCCAAAGGAAGGGGATATTCTCTACGAAGGAAGCTCTATTTTAAAAACACCGGCGGAAAAGCTTGTTTCTATGGGGTTAAGCCATGTTCCGGAAGGAAGAAAAATATTTGTAAATCTTACTGTATCTGAAAATCTCCTTATGGGGGCCTATTCAAGAAAAGACAATAAAAATAAGCTGAACGATGATTTGGCATATATTTTTACCGTATTTCCAAGGCTTAAAGAAAGGGCAAAGCAAATGGGGGGAACCTTGTCCGGCGGTGAGCAGCAGATGCTTGCCATAGGAAGGGCGCTTATGAGTAAGCCAAAGCTTTTAATGCTTGATGAGCCTTCCATGGGCCTTGCGCCTATTGTGATAGAGGAAATATTCTCCTGTTTAAAGGAGCTTAATAAAGACGGTCTTTCCATACTGCTTGTAGAGCAGAATGCAAACATAGCCTTAGAGCTTTCCGATTACGGCTACTGTATAGAAACAGGAGAAATTGCTTTCAGCGGCAACGGAAAAGACCTTCTCAAAGATGACCGGGTAAGAAAGGCGTATTTGGGAGAAGAATAATATGGTTTAACAAAGAAGTATCATTAAATTTAAAATTTAGCTGAAACAGGGGGCGATACCCTGAACATTCGCCTTAGGCGAGTGCTTAACGGACCAAAGTCCGCATTGCCCCTAAAATCAGGCAATACTTTCTTATATCCATATGATATATAGTCAATTTGCTTATACCGCTGTAAGCATTTAGCGGAAGGCCTAAATAAAAGAAAAGCAAAAATGGCACAGAATTTTGGCTTCGCAAAAACCGCACTTTGTGCATTTGGATGTCTTTGCGATTCTATCTTCTGGCCGCAGGATTTTTTCTGTTCCAATTGACAAGGTGCTTTTTTATTAATCAAGTATATTAAAATTTCATAGGAGGAAATTATAATGAAGAAATACGTTCATGCAGTTCCTAATTTCAGCGAGGGAAGAAGAACAGAGGTAATTGAAGCCGTAGTAGATAATTTTAGAAATAAAGAAGGAATAAAGCTTATGGGCTATTTCCCCGATGAAGACTTTAACAGAACCGTTATTGAGGTTATCGGGGAGCTTGAGCCTTTAAAGAAGGCCCTTATAGAAATGACCAAAACCTCTATTAAAAATATCGATATGGAGCACCAATCAGGAAACCACCCAAGAATTGGCGCTCAGGATACCATTCCGCTCTTCCCCGTGAAAAACATCACCATAGAAGAGCTTAAAGAAGTAGCAGAAGAATTAGGAAAAACAGTATATGAAGAATTAGGCGTTCCCGTATATTTTTCCGGCGAAAACGCAAGAAACGAAAACAGAAAGAGCATCGACTACATCAGAAAAGGCCAGTACGAAGGCTTAAAAGAAGTTGCCCATTTGCCTGAAAGAGCTCCGGATTTAGGCGAAGGTAAACTTCATCCAACAGCCGGAGCCGTTATCGTAAGCGCAGGCTTAAGACCTCTTGTAGCATTTAACGTTATACTTGATACCGATGATTTAGTTGTTGCAAAAAACATCGCTAAAATCTTAAGAGGACCAAGCGGAGGTTTTACAACAGTACGTTCTATCGGCCTTAAATTTGAGGAAAGAAATAAAGTAGCCGTTTCCATGAATATGTTTGACTTTGAAAAAACACCTCTTTACAGAACCTTTGAGCTTGTAAGCCTTGAAGCAAAAAGATACGGTGTAAACGTTCTGGGAAGCGAGCTTGTAGGGACTCTTCCCCAGGAAGCCCTTGTAAATTCAATTGAATATTATCTTAAACTTGAAAATTTCAACAGAGATCAGATTATCGACAACCATCTTATGGATTTAAAATAATAAAAAGCGGCCGAAAGGCCGCTTTTTATTATTAATAGAAAAGAATACTTTACTTAGAAAACAAGGAAGATATAGTTTAAAGATGCCCTATGAGCTTAGGGAGGACCGATATAGATTTGCTTTGTTAATCTATATTTTATTCAGCATTTAATCCATTAATCAGCTTTCTGCCCTTGGAGTAAGATGCAGCATTAAGTCATCTCCCGGCCGGGGTGTTCCTCTGCCGTCGGTGTTGCTTGTTAAAATATATAGAGAACCGTCGGGGGCATAATATACGTCTCTTAGCCTTCCATAAGTATCTTTAAGGAGGATTTCCATATTTTGAACCTCCTGGCCATCATCGGAAAGAGTGAGGGCAAGAAGCTGCTGACCTCTTAGGTTTGCCACTAGGAGCCTTCCGGCCCAAGGGCCTTCTTCAACATAGGCTATTCCTGCAGGCGCCCAAGTAGAGTCGCCGCTGCTTATAATGGGGCGGATAAAATCCGGATGCTCCTCTAATGTTTCAGGGCCCCTTACCAGCGGCCAGCCGTAATTTCCGCCCGGGACTATTATATTGATTTCATCATATCCGCTTTGCCCATGTTCAGAAGCATACATTGTATTATTGATTCCCCATGCGATGCCCTGAGGATTTCTATGGCCATAGCTGTAAACAGGAGAATCTGGGAAGGGATTGTCCTCAGGAATGCTGCCGTCAAGGTTTACTCTTAATATTTTACCGGCAAGGCTGTTTAAATCCTGCGCCAAGTCACCGTTTCCGGAATCTCCGGCGGTTATATAAAGCTTTCCGTCAGGCCCTATTTTTATTCTTCCGCCGTCATTTACCCTGCTTCCCGGAATCCTATCGATTATGATTCTATCGTAGGAAGCTTCGTTTTCTCTTTCTACAAGCCTTGCAACCCTGTTAAATATCTGTCCGCCGTCTTCGTAGGAATACATAACATACATAAACCTGTTTTCATCAAAATCAGGGTCAAGGACGATTCCCATAAGCCCTCCTTCCCCCACGTCAACAAAGGGGAGACCAAATCTGATGATAGGCATGGGATAAAGCTCCCCATCTCTTATCATTCTAATTTCCCCCGGTCTCTCTGTAAAATAAATGGTTCCGTCTGAGGCGATATCCATGGCCCAAGGTATCCTTAAGTTATCTGCGGCAGTTTCTACATCATAGGGAATACCTAAATCCGTTTCTGTTTTGGATACAGGCCTTGTATTTTGAGTTCTATTAAATTGTTGCACTTTTTTCTGAAGCATGCTATATAAAATATAGTAAGCTGCTTTATTCATTGTATTTCCCCCAAAAACATATACTTTTCACATGATACTTTTATTATATTACGTATAGATTGTCTTGATGAATCAAAAGTCTTCCAATAGGAAATATAAGCGTACTAAGTGCGTGTCCTCTAAGAGAATATTATATAAAACAAATGAGCATTTGGGGAAAATATGGTATACTGAAAATATAACATTTCTTAAAATTATTTTTTGCTTATTAGGGGTATTTATCATAGCAAGAATAATTTTAGAAAAATAAGAAAGCAGTTTAAAAGACAATGCTTTATTAGATATATAGCTTTTCTCACTGATGGCTATGATCTTATTATAAATACAACTTATCTATACAATATGAAAAACATAAACAAAGGAGGATAAAATGACGACAATAAAATACAGAAACGGCAAAAATGAAGTTCATAATGAAGCAGGCTATCAGGTGGAAGGAAGCCCTGCGGCAGGTCTTAACGGCTTAAACCCAAAGGAGCTTTTGGAAGCCTCTTTAGGTCTTTGCGTATCTCTTACCCTTACACATCTTCTAAAAAGAGATAATATTGAAGTAGGAGAAAAGGGCATTGATGTTGAAGTGATTTCAAAGAAAGACGAGGGAGGAGCCAATAGATTCTCTAACTTTACTGTAAAGGTAAAGTTTCCGGAAGGATTAAGCGACGAATATAAGGAAAAAGCAAAGGTAATCATAGAAAGAGGATGCACCATAGGAAATACCTTGAAAAACTCATCTTTAATAGAACTTATTGAGCTATAGTAAATAAAGATTTAGTTAAAATATATTTTATTATTGGAAAGGCTTTAAAAATCTTACAGTCGCCATTTATATAAGTAGGTCTTGTTAGTTTTTATATAAAAAACTTAATATACTTATTAAATCAAGTAAGCTCGCTTATAGTAAATTTCAAATGAAACAGTAATAAAAATCGTATATTTTACGCTTAGTGAACCTGGAAACACTTACAGGGAAACTGTTAAAGTGTTTTCAGGCGAACGCCCCCTTACAGCCAACAAAGATATTTTAATCTTTGTTGGCTATGAATGACTTTAAACATAGGGGTTTTATATGTTTAAGCTGTTCATGAAAAATAGTTTTTTATTGCATCCTTCAGTGAAATTTACTATAAAAAGCTTTAGGAGCTTACTTTTTATTATTTTTCATTCCCATTATACAATCTCTATTTATTATATTTAACAAACAAGCTTACCTCTAATGATTATCAATGTATTCTTAATCATTTGGGAAAGAGGAATATTGCATATAAAAAGGTACTTCCTTGGGAAGTACCTTTTTACTAAATATGATTAAGCTGATTTATTAGGCTTTTTTGTAAGAAAAATAAATGCGCCTGCAAGAAGCATGCTTCCGGATACTAAATATACCATGTTGTTTGATTCTATGCCTGTCTTTGGATTCTTTTTCTTGTCTGTGGCAAATTCGGCGGAACCTAAAGGCGGTATTTCTACTAAAATGTCTTCATAAGTTCCATCGGGGTGTGTAACCCTTATAACAAAGCTGTCTTCACCGGTGAAGCCGGGGTCACGGGTGTAGGTCCATTTACCGTCTTCATCGACTGTAACCTTGCCGTTTTTCGGAGGAACTGAAACGAGAGGAATTTCCTCATCGGGAATTTCAATTTCACCTTCTTCTTCAGGTTCAGGTACGGGTTCAGGGCTCGGTTCCGGCGGGATTACAGGTTTCTCTGGTTCTGGCGGAGTTACAGGTTTTTCGGGTTCTTTTGGTTTCTCTGGCGGCTTTGGATCTGGGTCCGGATCGGGTCTATTGGGGCCGTCTGGCCCCGGAGGCGGGTCAGATTCTGTTCTGTTTGTTATGGTAATTGCCTTTTCAAGAACATTATCATTATCTTCTCCTAAAACTACCTTACTTACAGTGCTATTAAGTATATAGCCGGAAGGAGCTTTAATTTCCTTTATATAGTATGTTCCATATTCAAGGCTAGGGGCTTTAGCTATACCGTCATCCCCTGTTGTAATTTTTGCTACCACCTGATTATTTTCATTTCTTATTTCAAATTCTGCGCCTTTAAGAACTCTGCTGTTGTTCTCATAAGCTACTTTTTTGATAATAAGAGTACCTAAAGGTATTTTCGTATTTTCAATGGGTTCTGTGGTTAAATCAATCGTAGCGCCGTCATCTGCTATGAAGAATTCAATTATTTTTCCAGCTTCATTTAAATAATAGCCGCTAGGAGATTTAGTTTCTTTGAGAAAATACTTTCCATAAGGAAGGTTTTCTATTGTTGCAGTTCCGTCTTCTCCGGTAACAATATTAATATCTAAAGGGGTTTTGGAAACTCTCTCGCCTTCTATACCTGCAGCAGGAAGAATAGGATATAATTTAAATTCTGCCCCCTTGAGAGGTGTTTGGTGTGAATCCTTATCAACCTTTTTAATGATAAGTGTTCCTTTAAGGCTTTTATTTACTACGGAATAAGATTCTGAGCCGTTTCCGCCTATGCCGGCATATACAGTTTCCTCTTCTTTTGTAACTTTGGCTTTCCATTCATCATCGGATTTCTCATAGCCGCTTGGTGCAGAGATTTCTTTTATGATATAGTCTCCGTATTCCATGTTGTAGAAAGAAATAAGTCCGTCGGAATCGCTTGCAGCTGTTGTAAGAAGTACTGTAGGAGCAGAAGCCTTATAAATTCCAAACTCTGCACCCTTAAGCGGCGTTTTAAGTCCATTATCGCTTACCTTGTAAAGATGAATGGTACTTTTAACCTTTTCGTTGGCTATGATTATTTCGGTAGTACTTGTTGGAGGGATTTCAGTTATTCTTTCTGCTTCTTCAGGCAGTTTATAGCCTTCAGGGGATTTTGTTTCCACAAGTTTGTATTGAGCATTCTTTTTAATTAAAATGACTGCTGTACCATCTTCGCCTGTAGTAACCTTCCCTACAACTTCATTATTAAGCACCAAATCAAATTCTGCTCCGGGAAGAGCCGTGTTTGGGTTGTTTGTATCAATCTTTTTAATAGTTACAAGCCTTAAGTTCCCGCCGATGCTTCCGCCGCTGGTGCTTGTATCTACTGTAGCTGTTTCGCGGTCATTATTGTTGCCTTGTTCAATCTTTGTACCTTGACCTGTAAACTTAACGTCATTCTTTGCAACTACAGGTCCTGATTTTGCATATACAACGGTTGTATATTTAATCTCATATTTTTGATTTATTACAGAATCAGTTCCGTTTACTGAATTATTCCATTCAAGCGTAAATGAAACAGGATATCCCGACGCATTTTTGGTAAATGTCAAGATATAATCCGTATCAAGAGTGAGTTCCTCGTCGGTGTCAAGATTTGTAACTTTAAAAGATTCGTCATCGTAAGCGTGCACGCCTTCCAGGGAATCTGTAATTTTGGCATTTTCTACTAAAGAGCGGCTGTCATTTACGGTAACTGTCCATGTAAGCTCTCTTCCGTTTTTAGAAACGGCTTTTGACGCAAAGCTATCTGTATGGGATGAGAAATCTACCTCGGCTTCAAATTTGTCCCGATTTTCTACAACGGCTTTATTTTCATACTTTGCTGCTGATTCATCGGTGAATTTTGTACTATAGGTTATGAGATAAGGTCTATTTTCAGGCAATGTTATTTTAAAGCCTGTAATCGTTTCAGCGCTGTCGCTAGGTAAATACTCAACAGCTATACTATCTGTTACATCAACAAGATTTTGCACGTCTCCTGCTGCATTAAGAGAATAAGAGAATATTTTAATACTTTCAGCTTTAAAATTCTGAACGGTGCCGGCACCAATGATAGTATCTTCTACTGTAAAAGGAGGCGTATATTCAGATAAATGGTTTACCCAAATGCTCCATTCAATTTCTCTGTTTTTCGCATCTAATTTGCCTTTTTTCTCACCGTTATTTGCGGCTCTGTCGGTGATATCATAGTGGGCATCTTTGTCAGTGGTTCTAGGCTCTGTATCATCAAGCTCTTTCCAGCTGAAGTTGACTGTATTTTCATACCTTTTTACTTCTCTTTCATCCGCTGTTGTACCTTTTAAATCTCTGTCAAAATCAGTAACATATACGATTGTATATACACTCTCTTTTAAGTCACTATTAAATTTAACTTCGAAGCCGATGATCTCTCCGTCGCTTTCGGTAGGAGTATACGTGTAATCGTTACCTGTACCTTCTGTCAAAAGAGAGCTTCCTTTATATACTTTAGGAGCTTCTTTAAGTTTAAGCCCTGCGCTCAGCGTATCTGTTACAACAAGCTCTTTGATAGGGGTTTTGGCAGGGTCAATGGTAATGGTCCAGGTCATTGTTTTGGCAGAATAATCTATGCTTGTAAAGTCTTTTTTAAAGGAGTTCTGATCAAGCGTCTGCGTAACGTCTTTTTCTAAATCTCCCTCATAGCCATATCCCGGGCCTGTTCCGAGTCCTTCTGCGCCGTGGGTAAGCGTGGCTGTGTTTTTAAACGTAGCCGGTTCATCTTCGCCATCGCCTGTGCCTACGTGCGCTTTGTCTACCTTTGTTCGATACTCTATTTTATATTCTTTATCTATATCCCCTAAGGTAAAAGTTAAATTTGTAGCACCATCGCTATTAGCAGTCTTAGCGGTGGCTGTTTTGCTTGCATCTTCGCTGTATGTTGCAGGGGAAGAAGTATTTGTTCTTTCGGATATTTTAATGCTTCCGCCTACAAGAGCATGATTTCCTTCTAGGATATCCGTTACAACAGCATTTTTAAGCGGAGCGCCTACACTGTTTACAATAATCGTCCAGCTGAAGTATTTGTCTTCGGAATATTTTCCGCCTTCGGGATGCACTTGTTCTCCTGTTTTATGAATCATACCGTTATTGCCTCTGTTAAAGGTCACGGTTTTTTCAGCAGGGTCTCCCTTAGGGGTTTCGGAACCGTCTACATATACCTTTGCACTGTTTGTAAAAGAAGTTTTAGTATAATCTGTTATATCAGTTATATAAGTAATCGTCCATGCTTCGCTGGTCGTGTAAATAGGGATTTCTAAAATGGTATTGTTTCCAGATGGTGTTTCTGTAGGGGTTACAATTTTTGTATTGGATACAGAGCCGATTACAGTCAAGCTATCCTCCCTGTATTTTAATCCGGCAGGTAAGGTATCCTTAATTATAAGAGAATTAAGCGGAAGTTCATTCTCGTTTACTGTAAGGGTCCATGTAATATATTGCGGATTGTACCTGGAACTTTCAACGCCGTCAATACCGTCATTAAGCACCCCATTCTTTTCAATGTATTTGGGATTTGCAGGTGTAACTTTGCCTATGATTGGGGTTTCGTTATTAAGCAGAACGGTATTTTCAAGAGGGCTGTTGCCTATGCCGTCCTGCAAAGGATTATATGTGGTTTCGTATATTATTCTATAAGCTTCTTCTATCGTCCCAAGATCTAAAGTCCAGCCGTCTGTAGGTGTTCCTACAGAGAGAGTTCCTTTTGATATGGGACCACCGGGCTTAACTTCAGGAGCATTTGTTCCTGTAATATCAATTTTAAGTTCATAAATTTCAAAGCTATCGGCTTTATAAGCATGATTTGGCCCTATGGTATCTATAATTGTTGCATCAGTTATTTTTTCCAGGCCTTTGTTAACGTCTATCGTCCACTGGATAATGCCGGGGGCAGTGATCTTCCCCTCTTTATATATAGGGCTAAAATTATCTGCGGGTTTTATATAAATAGGTACGGTAATGGTATTATCTTCGGAGATTGGAAATTTTAATTCAGAATGATTTCCGTCTCCTAAATCTAATTCTTCAAGGGAAAACTTAGTTTCAAGCCATGCGGTTCCTTTTACGCCAAAAAGTGCATTTGCATCTGCCATAAATGTAACTCTAAGCTTAGGACTTCCGCCTTCCGCAGCAGGTAAAAATTCATACTTTGCTAATATTTCATCTTCTTCACCTTTCAGCTCACCCTGATGCTCACCGGTTGATATAGGAAAATATTCAGGAAGGTCTATTTCTATGTAGTCACCTGAACTAAAGTTTGCTGTATCCTTAACTTCGAATTCATACTCAATGCGGAAAACGTCATCGGCCTCAAACCTTCTGTCTTTCAAAGGCTCTTTTGTGATATCCTGCCAGTCTTCATCTTCTGGGTCTTCTTTATCGGTATATTTTACTATTATATTTGTAAACTTTGCCTGTTCGTCAGTGAGTTCCGTTCCCGTACTAAAAGGGCTAAACCCCAAAAGAGTACTGATCGCATTGATAGCGTTTTCTATCAATCCAGGTTTCTTTTCCTCTATGGGGGCGTTCTCTCCTTCGGTCTGGCCTTCTTCTAAGGGTGTTTCGCTCCCTATTTGACCTTCTTCGCCGCCGGATGCCGGGTTATCTTTTCCTTCAGGCTGGCCTTCCTCTAAAGGTGTTTCACCTTCAACTTGTTCACCTTCCTCTTCAGATTGATCTTCTTCAGATGGTTCTTCTCCTTCTTTAGAAGATTTTTCCTCGGAGGAGGCGTTTTCTGCTTCCTCCGTTCTGGTTTCCTCAGTACTGTCTTTGCCTTCAGTGGAATCACTGCCTGAATTTGGCTCTGCTGTTTCTGTTTTGTTTTCAGGAGATTCTTCCAAATAAGTTGTCGGAGAGTTGGCGTAAGCCTGGGGAGCCGAAGTAATCAAAAGTGCGGCCACTAAAAGCATACTCAAGACTTTGTGCCATACCTTTTTATCTTTTCTCATAAATACACCTCTCTTTAAATTGTTTATTATTTGTAAATACTACACAAGCATTATAGAAATTTTTGTGCAATTATTTATATTGAGTGTAAGAGGGATTATACCATGTATTCTGCGGTTTATCAAGCCAAAAGAATTTGAATACTATCTAATAATAATTATTAATAAAGAAATGCAAAACTGAAAATTTAGAGGTAATTTACATAATGAAAATTTTTAGAAATGAAAAAATCCTTGATTTTACATGATTATATTTAAGAATATGGAAAAGTGAAAATGTTCAAAATATATTTTTAATAAAGAAAATGACTAAAAATTTAGAACAAATTTTGCATCTTGAGAAAAATACATATTATTATTTATATATTACAATTTTTATTAATAAACAGAAGGAATTATATATATAGTGCACATAGGGGCAATTGAGAATCACTATTAATTGAAATAAAAAAGTGATTATTAATAATTTAGATTAGAATTCTACTTTGAGAATTGCATCTGTTTAACAAAGTTTGTATGAAAAAATAGGGAACTTTCGAAAACAAGAAATTAAGATTTTTTGAAACTTTTTTGAAGATTGATTTTTATCTATTTACACTTGAATAAATATTTAAGACTCTAGAGATGATTTTTCTTTATTTGACGTGGGCCAGTATTTTTGGATCTGATTGAGCTTATGGTGATGCCGGAGCATAAACAGTAAAAATATATCACATATAAAGGCATGGATGCAAGATATTTTATATTTTAATATTCTTACAATCAAGAATAAGAATGCCCAAAGAGTATATGAAAAATCAGTTTATAGGAATATATTATGAAAAATGCTCTAAGTTTAGATAAAATGAATGATGATTTAGGCATATTAGACCTTATAAAGATGACGTTGACTTTTATAGATATAGACAGGAGAATGTTCTTCCTGTAATTACACTTATCATACAATAAGTATAATAAATAGTACTTGGAAATTATAATAATAGGATATAAAAATACCATATAGATACAGTAAAAATACATATAGTATACAAATATTAATACAATATTATAACAAATCAGTATAAAATATTAAATATTATATCTTGTTTGTAGTATGAAATTAAAACATAATAGATACAATAAAAATACATCATAGGTTTTTATATGCACAAGTTTAATTTAATATAAATAGAAGGTATAGCTAAGCTTTCATGATTAAATAAGGAGTGTCTTATAAAATAAGGGATGATTTTATCTTTAATTTAACGCAAGCTATTAAGGAAAGACATTTTAAGTCTGCCAAATTTAAAAATAAGCAGATGCTTTTAAAAATAAAGTACCGCGGTGAATAATACAATAAGGTCTTATAAAATAGGTGTTATTGAGGACCTATTCATAATTTAATAATGGCTCATTATATAATGGATAAATTAAAGCTTATTTTATTCAACATAAAAGCACAAAAATAATAACAATATGATAAAATACATTTTTCTTATAAAAGTTAAAATTTTTTGTATAAAAGGTATTTGTGTTTTGTGAGAAAAATAATATTTTGGAGGCATAACTCCGCTTAAAGACTATATTTTTTAGAGATAATACAATATTTTTATCAGAAAAATATGTATAAAGGAATTAATAAAAAATGCAAAAATGTATTTATATATTTGTTTTTTTGCTTAATATTAAATACATAGGACATACAATGACTAATATTATTGTATTTTTTGAAAGAAAATACTATAAATAAATTTAAAATCTAATCATTAAATAAGATAATACCTTTATAGTGATAATTTCCATAAAATATGAAGCCTTATTTAGCAAATAATGCAATTATCCGTTCTTTAGGGTATGCCTAAAGGGGGGAGGACTCTTATTTCCATGTTTTTTTCAAAGACTTTTCTTTTGTCAGATACCGGAGGTTTAAAATATGATTTGCAGTATTTTAATTTAGGCCGGATTTTTTTGATTGTACCACCGGAACTTACGTCTTTTTACAAATGATACTTTTTAAGCCCTAAAATATACTTTGGACTTGAGAGAAGCTTCTAATGCAGAGGTTTACTAGGCGCTTTTAATATATTTAATATTAAGGGAATTTGATTATTTTTAGGATGGCCTAAAAGCTTGAAATAAGTATAGGACGATGATAATATAGTAAATTGTCTGTTCCAAATAATATAATGTATTTCCGTTTGTATTTAGGAATATTTTAGGTTATAATATTTCTTAATAAAAGAATATGGGGAATTTAGCCATATAAAACTATGTTTTTGTTACTTTAGCAACGGAAACATAGTGAACTCTATCGGTTTTATTGTTTTATCTCATGGGAGTGCATGCTTAGGAAATCAAGATAATTGAAGGGCTTTACGTATATTCTTTTATAGATTGCTTGTAAAATCATAGATATTGTCTGTTTCGCTATTTGCAAATAAAGCTTGAAGCCAGGATTAAATTTGATTTATAAACTGCTTCAAGGCCTTTTAAGTATAGATGGAAGGAAATCAATTGCTTATATGAATAATGGATCGGTATCTCCGGCGTTTGACAAGGTCTATAAGGGCCTTGAGACAAAAATACTGGAAGGTGAACTTAAATACGGAGAGCGTCTTCAGACGGAAAAATGGCTTTGCGACTATTATAAGGCCAGTAGGACAACTGTGAGAAAAGCAATAGATGCTCTTATAAATAAGGGCCTTTTAGAAAGAAAACCCAATAAAGGGGTATATGTTTTATATACGAAATTTGATACCAGATTTCAAAAGCCTGCGAGTATATTTCAAGAGCTTACTCGTTCAGGTGTTAAAACTACGTCGAAAATCATTTCTTACAGAATATTATGGGACGAGAACAAGTTCATGGAAATCTTTGATTGCGGTCCATTAGATAATATCATAGAGATTTCAAGGCTGCGATATGCAGATGACGACGTTTTTTCTATACAGACTATATATCTTTTGGAAGAGGTTTTTCCCGATTTTAACCCATGGGGCCTTGTGGGTAACCCTACACAGGATATTCTCTCCACAGGCTATAATATAGAAATAGGCAGCACCGTTCAGGTGGTAAATGTCGCTTCTTCGAGCAAAAGGCAAAGTGTTCTTTTAAACATTCCCCAGAAAACTCCCCTTTTATTTACGAAAAGTACTATGTATACGAAGGACAAGCGGGTTATTGAATATCAGGAAACCTATGTAAACACAAATAAAATACCTTATTCTTATCGGGTAAATATGGGCTGAAATTTGGGTTTTTACAGGTTGAAGAACAAATATAGAGTTATTTTTTTGGCGGCTTAGGTCGCTTTTTTAGAAACATGAAGATGATGGTATTTTATGTGAATTCCTTTAAAGCTTTTTATTGGCACCGGCTTTGAAACTCCAAGGAAAAAACGCAAAATTCTAAAATTTATCTTGACATTTTAGCATTTATGTAAGATAATAGCTTAGTCGGAACAAAGCGGCTTAATAATAATGGGCTGTCGCCAAGCGGTAAGGCAATGGACTCTGACTCCATCATCCGCAGGTTCGAATCCTGCCAGCCTAGTTTTTAAAAGGAACCGGATTATCGGTTTCTTTTTTGTTTGCTATAAAATGTATGAAGGCCCTTTTGAAGTTTAAAAAATTTCTTATCCTTGAATTCATATGAATAATGGCATTGTAAATTTATTTTTTGTTATTTTATGTTCGCTATAACTAAAATACTCACAGGGTCATAAAAGCAAATTGGCTATACGGCAAAGGAAATTATGAAGCAATAAAGCTATTTTCCTAAAGAATGATGCTTTATTTAAGATTTCTGAAATGCATCAGGCATAAATTTATCTTATTACAAACAAGGCATATAATAAAAAAGGAATCCTTTTTAAAGGATTCCTTTTTTATTATGTAAAGAATTTATAAATAATTTTAGGAAGCAAATATGTATAGGCTTCAGCAGGCGTATACGAAATTAACCTTCAAAGGATTTCGGAGGAGCAGTGCTTTTTCTTATAATCAGCTTAGGCTCAAAGGAGGAAAAAGGTTCAATTTGCTTTCCGGATTCGATGGCGGCTATAAGGGCATCTGTTGCCGCGGCTCCGGTTTTTTCTATGGGCTGATGGATGGTCGTAAGGGGAACTTCCATAAATTCGGAAAAAAAAGTATCGTCATAGCCGATAATGGAAACATCGGCAGGAATTTTAATGCCGTTTTCCGAGAAAGCTTTATATACGCCTAAGGCCATCATATCGTTAAAGGAAAATATGGCGGTAAAGTCTTTGCCTATAAGTTTTTCTGCGGCGGCCATTCCGCCGTCCATCTGATAATTGCCTTCCATAAGAAGCGATTCATCAAAAGAAATGTTATGTTCTTTAAGGGCTCTTTTAAAGCCCACAAGCCTAAGGCGGGAGTCTTCCAGATTTGAAGGACCGGCAATACAGGCTATTTTTTTATGGCCTAAAGATATTAAATGGCTTCCGGCAAGAAAACCACCCATTTCATGGTTTAAAGTAGCTACGGGGGCGGGGATTGAGGGAACGAAACGGTCAACCATAATAAAGGGTATATCATATCCTTTAAAAAGCCCTATTGTATCAGGAAGGGTTTCGGTAGCGTCTTTTGACATGGAATATATAATGCCGTCGACACCTTTTGAAGAAAGGACGCGAATGCTTTCGGCATCTCTTACGCCGTTATCCCCTGTATTACATAAAATCATGGTCCAGCCATTTTTCTGGCATGTATCTTCTATTCCCTTTGCAAGCAAAGAGAAGAAACTGTTTCGTATATCGGGAACAATGAGCCCTATGGTTTTCGTTCTTTTCTTAATAAGCCCTATAGCCAGCTGATTTGGACGATAGCCCATTTCCTTCGCAGTTTTCAACACCAGCTCTTTTGTTTTTTCAGAAATTTTATTAGGGCGGTTATTTAGAATCAGTGAAACAGAGGTTGTTGAAAGCCCTGTTTTTTTAGCAATATCCTTGAGTGTAACCCGCATGTGTGTAATCTCCTTTTGTGTTTCAAATTACCATATCATGCAATTGCTTTTTTTATGTAAAAATGCCCGTGCCGGCTTTGCTGAATTAATAAAAAGCGTATTGCATAAAGTAAAAAGCAAAATCCTGTTAATCATATATAGTAAGAATTTATAAATTGTAATTATGAGTATTATGCATTTAGCAAGAAAAAAGAAAGTAAACGATTGCTATTATACTGCATTTTATCATAGCAGATTTATTATACTGTGCCAATAGGATTTTACAAGAATATATCGGATTTGTGAGAAATCAGGCTTATATTCCTATGAGGAATGTTTTTAAATATAAAGAATTCGCAGGGCAAAATAAACAAGTTACGGCGCAAATATATTTTATATTATTTTAAATATATACTCTCCAGTTTTTAACACTTGATTTTATATAGAAATTTATTGCAAGATGTTCTAAGGATAAAGCACAGATTTACACTTTTATATTGATAATATATTAACAATTTCATATAAGTTTAAAAAGAAAACGCGTTGGCGGAAAATCCTTATAAAGAGATATTTTATGAAACAGATATTTGCTATACCCTGTCTCTATTTAAAAAGAGGATTGTTAAATTTTTATATAAGACTAAAGTTTTTTAAGAGTGTTTTGCATAAAAGTATCAATTTTTTTTTGGTTAAATTGTCATAGCTGAATTTATTTACAAAACCATTTTGATATGTTAATATGTTTTCATCATGAGGTAAAACGTTTAATCTCACGCTTTATCCTAATGTAGAAAAATGGCTTATTATGACTAAAATAACCATCATTTATTTTTTAAGGAGGAAAGTTGATGAAAAAGTTTTTGGCAGTAGCTTTATCAATGATAGTTTTTGCATCTGTTTTTTCAGGCTGCAGCGGCACCGGAGAAAAGGCAGCAGGGGACAAAGGCGGCAGCGGAGATAAGAAAATCAAAGTAGCTTTAATTTATTCAGGCTTTCTCGGTGACAAATCTTTTAACGATTCGGCCCATGCCGGTGCTATGAAGGCGGCAGAGGAACTTGGTGTAGAAATTAAGGAAATGCAGTCCAAAGAGCCTACAGAGTGGGAATCCAACTTTGTTGCTATGGCATCTGAAGATTATGACCTTATAATCGGCGTATCCACACAGTTCCAGGAAATCATGGCAAAACACTGCCCTGAATATCCCAATAAGAAATTTGCTTTAATTGACGGCGTTGTAGAAGGCGATAATATTGTTTCTTCAACATTTGCACAGAACGAAGGCTCTTTCCTCGCCGGAGCAGCGGCGGCGATGTTTACGACAAAGACAGATATTGAAGGCGTAAACGAAGATAAAGTCATCGGCTGGGTTGGCGGTATGGATATTCCTGTTTTACAGGACTTTTTCATTGGCTACGAGCAGGGCGCAAAATATATCGATCCTGATGTTCAGATACTTCGCTCTTTTGCAGGCTCCTTTACAGACCCGCTTAAAGGCAAGGAGTTAACTCTTGCTCAGTACAGCCAGGGTGCAGACATCGTTATGAACGTAGCTTCAGGCACAGGCGTTGGCATTTTGGAAGCGGCTAAAGAAGACGGCAAGTATGCTATCGGCGTTGACCTTAATCAGGACGGCGAATTCCCAGGCTCCATACTTACTTCTATGCTTAAGAATGTTGACCAGGCTACTTATCTTGCTATAGAGTCAGTTGTTAACGGAACATTTGAAGGCGGTTCCGTAACTTATCTTGATATTAGTAACGGCGGCGTAGGCCTTACAGATATGTCCGTTATGAAGGAAGCTTTAGGCGACAAATTCCCTCAGGATATTTTAGACAGAATTAAAGAGCTTGAAGAAAAGGTTAAATCAGGAGAAATCAAGGTTGATTTCTATGATGGTTTCGGCCCTAAATAAACATAATTTAAAATCCTGCAGAAATTAAAGGCTTGGGGTTCATTGCTTAAAAAATGGTATAAACAGGATTTGTTCATGATAAATCCTGTTTATACTTATGAATGAAAACCGGATTATTTATGAAATTTGGTTTTCGTTAAAGTCACATGTTTTTTTCGGTAAAATTATTCATAGGACTCAGTAGGCATTGACGGAAAACATAAGTTTATTTTGCCGGAAAAATAGATTTAAAAGAAAGGTCTCGATGGCCTATGCAGTAAATGCATTATATAGATAAATTCATTTTAAACAGTAAGCAGGCTGTGATTTTATCATATTATTTAATCAGATAAAATAATATTGTCTTACTGCTATTTGAAGTGAAAACTAACTATAACTTATAAATCTTTTTTTACGGCAGAGCAAACAATATTCCAATATAGTAAAATAAGCTAGACAAGGCCCTGTATTGATATCGATTCCAGGCGAGGTTTTGTAACTTTATTTTACTTATCGCCTGATTATTCAATAAATCTATTAGGCGGCTTTTTTTATATTTATAGTAAATTAACTTGAAAAAGACTAAGTTATTTACTATAAACGCAAGGAAAACATGTTTTTAAAGCTAGGGCGTGTCTGAAAACTCCAAACTCTAGGATATTTTGCCATAAAAGCGCGACTTCATCGTTGTAAATCCTCAAGATAGCACCGCTATCTTTGCGGTTTTCTCCTCGAATTCACACTTTCTTACAAAATATCCGTCGGTTTTCCGGTTTTCAGACACTGCCTAGGGTTGACTTATTATGATTTTTGCCGGTTTGCAGCAAATAAGCTTTTTAGGAATCGTCTTTAACCGATTTTTCTGAGGGAGTGGAACAATGAATGAATATATAATAGAAATGAAGGGTATCGTAAAGAACTTCGGCCCGGTAAAAGCTGTACAAAACGGAGAATTTAACCTTAAAAAGGGCGAGATACACTCTCTTATAGGCGAAAACGGCGCCGGAAAATCTACTATGATGAAAATGCTCTACGGAATGTACCCTATTGACGACGGCTCTGTGGTTATACACGGAAGCGAGGCGGGTGTACATGACACGAAAACCGCTATAGAAAAGGGCATCGGCATGGTTCATCAGGAGTTCATGCTTGTAGATGAGCTTACAGTATTGGAGAATATAATTCTGGGATTTGAGCCGAAAAAGGGAATTACTATAGATTTTGATAAAGCAAGAACAGAGGTCCGCAGGTATATCGAAGATTATAATATGGATATACAGATGGATAAAAAGATTAATCAGATTTCTCTTGGAGAGGCCCAGAGGGTTGAAATTATAAAGACCCTTTACCGGGGGGCTGAAATTATTATCTTGGACGAGCCGACGGCGGTGCTTACCCCACAGGAATGCGATAAGTTCTTTGAAATCCTCATCAATCTTAAAAATGACGGCAAATCCATAGTTTTTATATCGCATAAGCTTGACGAGGTAATGGAAATTTCCGACCGTATCACCGTAATGAGACATGGAAAATACATAAACAGCGTAAATAAATCAGAAACAAATTCAAGAGAACTTGCAAAAATGATGGTTGGAAGAGAAGTTTTCCTTAATATTAATAAATCTGAAGAGCATGCGGGGGAAACCGTTTTGGAGGTATCAGATTTATGGACATCAGGGGAAAAGGAGCTTTCAAAAATCAGAGGTATTTCCTTTAATGTCCGCTCCGGAGAAATTGTAGGAGTAGCAGGTATTGACGGAAACGGCCAAAGCGAAATGATAGAGGCCATAGCCGGCCTTCGAAAAGTTGAAAAGGGCAGAATCACCCTTGACGGTAAAAATGTAACCAATTTATCCCCTAAGAAAATAAGGGAGACAGGCCTTGCCCATATTCCTGAAGATAGAAACGTAAGAGGCCTTAACAGAGAATTTACCATAATGGATAATCTCGTCGCCGTAAAGCTTGACGATAAGCAATTTTCAAAGGGTATAGCAAGAAACTTCAAAGAAAGCAAGGAGTTTTCAGAAGCCCTTATTAAGCGTTTTGATATCCGGCCGGCAGACGCCATGGCGCTTGCCAGAGGATATTCAGGTGGAAATGCCCAAAAGGTCGTTGTAGCAAGAGAAGTTGATGCTGAAAGCAAGCTTCTTATAGCCGCTCAGCCCTCCAGAGGTGTTGATATAGGGGCTATCGAGGCCATAAGAAAAATCCTTGAAGAAGAAAAAAATAAAGGCAAAGCAATCCTCTTGATATCTGCGGATTTAGAGGAAATACTTTCCCTTTCAGACAGAATCATCGTTATGTATGAAGGAAAAATATCAGGAGAGCTTCACGCCGCCGAAGCAAATGAAGAAAATGTCGGTATGCTGATGATGGGCGGCTATGAAGAAGAAAAAGCTTCAGAAGGAGGCAGAGCATGAGCGATAAATCAAAATATATCAATCTCCTTATAACAATAGGGGTGTCTATGGCTATCGGAGCCGTTCTCATGGTTGCCTTGGGCTATAACCCCATTGACGCCTATTTTCATCTTTTCAGAGGCGCGTTTTACGGAAAGCTGAATTTAGGAACGACCTTGCAGAAATTTACGCCGCTTTTAATCACCTCTCTTGCATTTATTGTATCTGCAAGGGCAGGCGGCTTTAACGTAGGGGTTGAAGGCGAAATGTACCTGGGAGCTATCACAGCTGCATGGCTTGGCTTTGCACTTCACGGTATCCCTGCCCCCTTGCACATATTGATATGCTTCTTGGGTGCAATGGCTGTAGGCGCGGCATGGGCTTATATCCCTGCATCTTTAAAGGCTTATTTCGGGGTTAACGAGGTCTGCGTTACCATACTTTTAAACTACGTGGCAAAATATATAACCTCATTTTTAGTAAACGGCCCTTTAAGTGCAAAAACAGGTGTTCCTCAGACACCGGTAGTAGACAAAAGCATTATGCTTTTCAGATTACTTAAACCCAGCCAGGCCAATGCCGGATTTTTCATCGGTATTATCGTAGCCATATTTATTTACTGGCTTTTAACAAAATCAACCATAGGATATAAATTTACTACGGTAGGCTTTAACCCAAAGCATGCAGAGTACATAGGCATCAATCCTAAAAAGCAGCTTATTTATTCCATGATGGTTTCAGGTGTAATGGGCGGTATTGCGGGAGCAATAGAAGTATTAGGCGTTTACGGTTACTTCCTTGATAATTTCTCCTCCGGCATCGCTATGGACGGAATGCTTGCGGCCCTAATTGTTAAAAACGATATCAGAATGGCCCCCCTTATGGCGCTTTTCCTTGCTGTCTTGAAATCCGGTGCCTTGGGAATGGAACGCTATACGGGTGTTCCAAAGGGAATCGTTGATACGATTATAGCCATATTTATTATATTTGCCACTATGGACGCCTTATTCAGCTGGCACAGAAAGAAAAAGGCGGCTAAAGAGACTTTAAAGCCTGCGGCTTAGAGCAAAGGAGAGATCAAAATGGATCAAATACTGGATTTTACTTTGATATATGCAACTATCCGTGCTTCGACTCCTATACTTTTTGCGGCTCTGGCGGCGGTTATCACTCAGCAGGCCAACATCATTAATATAGGTACGGAGGGCATTATGCTTACAGGCGCTTTTACCGCCGTATGTGTAAGCTTCTTTACGGGCAGCTGGGTTGCCGCCCTTATCGCTGCCATTATTGCTGGAGTTTTCATGGCCCTTATAATGGGGGTTGCCCATATAAAATATGGGGCGGATATATGCGCCATCGGTACGGCTATCAATATGTTTGCTCTGGCCATAACGAAATTTGGCATACAGCAGTTTTTAGGAACTGCGGGCAGCTTCACAAGCCCTAAAATCATTGCCATACCAAGAATTCATATTGCCGCATTAAGCAACAATCCTTACCTTAACGGACTTTTTAACAATTGGTCCTTGATGGAGGTTATAGGCATTATTCTTGTTTTTATAATCGCATTTTTCCTTTACAGAACAGCTTGGGGCTTAAGGCTCCGTTCTGTAGGCCGCTTTCCTCTTGCTGCGGAAACAGCGGGAATTAACGTTACTAAAATGAAATATCAGGTAATTATAATTTCAGGTGTTTTAGGCGGGCTTGCAGGAGCGCACCTTTCCATTGGCTATTCCCAGATGTTTACGGAAAACATGACGAACGGCCGTGGTTTCATGGGGGTTGCCGCTATGTTCTTCGGCGGCGCAAATCCTGTAATCGCATGGCTCGGCTGCTTGCTTTTCGGATTTACCGATACGGTAGGGGGAAGGCTTCAGGCTTATGGCTGGCCGTCACAGTTTATACTCATGCTTCCTTATGTAATTACAGTAACTGTTCTTGCGGTTTCCTTGTGGCAAAAGCAGATCAGAGAAAGAAAGATGAAAAGCTCTTTAAGGGCATAGGGCTTAACCGCAGCTTTATGGTAAATTGACTTAAAAATACAAGTTGATTTAATAAAGACATATGAAATACATTATTTAACCTCAAAACAAAAGATGTTTTATAGGTAAATGCGTATAAGCCTGCAGAATCATTACAATAAAAAACCTCGCCGGAACCTGTTTTCTGCGAAGGATAAAACCCTGTTACAGGGAAAATAATAAAGGGGTTGTTAAAAATGGATAGACGTAAAATTATTTTAGATTGTGACCCGGGGCATGACGATGCAGTTGCCATATTGATGGCAGCAAAGCACCCTAAAATAGAGCTTTTGGGCATTACTGTTGTTGCAGGCAATCAAACGCTTGAAAAAACAACGACAAACGCTCTTAATGTATGCCAGTATTTAGGCCTTGACGTTCCTGTATACGCCGGCTGCGGACAGCCTCTTGTAAGAGCAAAGCAGGTTATAGCAGACGATATTCACGGTGAAACAGGTCTTGACGGCCCTGTGTTTGAGCCGCTTACAAAGAAGGTTGAAGATGAGCACGCCGTCGATTATTTAATCAGAACCCTTCTTGCATCCGACGGAGATATTACTTTAGTAATTACAGGCCCTGAAACAAACGTTGCTATGGCTATGAGAAAAGAGCCCAGAATCGTTGAAAAAATTCAAGAAATCATTATCATGGGCGGCGCCTACCAGTTAGGCAATATGACACCTGCGGCAGAGTTCAACATCCTTGCAGACGCAGAGGCAGCTTATGTAGTATTTACCTCAGGCAGACCAATCGTTATGATGGGCCTTGACTTAACAAGACAGGCTCTTTGCTATCCTGCTATCATTGAAAGAATGGAAAAAATAGACGGCAAAGGCGCAAAACTTTTCGCTGATTTAATGAGATTTTTCAGCAAAACTCAGAAGGCAGTATTCGGCTGGGAGGGCGGCCCTCTTCATGACCCTACTTGCATCGCTTATCTTATTGACCCAAGCTGCATCGAAACAAAAGACGTATTTACAGAAATTGAAATCAGAAGCGAAAAGTGTTACGGACGTACCCTTTGCGACTATTTCGGCATTTTAAAGCAGCCTGCCAACTCTAAGCTTTGCTTAAAGATCGACTTGGATAAATTCTGGGATATCGTTGAAGACTGTATCAGATTATACTAATTTCCGTATTTATTCCCCAAGGAGGGCTTAAAGCTTATGGAAGACAATAAAAGAATAGAAATATTAAGAAACACCCTTAATGCCAATAAAGATAAATATATAAAAAGGCTTGGAGAGCTTGTAGCCATAGATACCCACGACATAGGCCACGGTATTGACGGAGGCCTTGAAAAAAAAGGGCAGGAATATATGGCGGAGCTTTTTAAAGCGCTTGGCGCATCAGAAGTTATCTGCGACCAGATGGAAGAAAAGGTGATTTTAGAAAGCCTTGAAAAGTATAACGAAGGAAACGAAGGCCATAATTACGACGGCAGATTCAACGTATACGCAACCTTCAAAGGCGAAAGCGAAAAATCCATCCTTTTTAACGGCCATATAGATACTATGCCTGTGGGCGATCCCGCTCTTTGGAACACAAATCCCCACGACCCTGTGATTAAAGACGGCCGTATGTACGGCCTTGGCGTATGCGATATGAAGGCAGGCCTTATGGCTTCTACCCTTGCAGTAGAGCTTTTAAAGGATGCCGGAATACCCCTTCCCGGGAAGGTCGTAATCACAAGCGTTGTAGACGAAGAAGGCGGCGGAAACGGTTCCATTCAGGCTGCCATGAGAGGCATAAAGGCCGATGCGGCGGTTGTTTGTGAGCCTACGGACCAAAGTATTATCGCCGCCCATATGGGATTCATCTTCTTTAAAATAGAGGTTGAAGGAAGAGCTGTTCACTCAGGAGCCAAATGGCTTGGGGTAAGCGCCATAGAGAAGGCACAAAAGCTCATAGAAGCAATAGACGAGCTTGAGCATCAATGGCTTATGAATTATAAGCATGCCCTCCTTCCTGCGCCCACTTCAAACGTAGGCGTTATATCAGGGGGTTCCGCAGGCTCCACTGTAGCAGATTACTGCGAATTTAAGACCTGCGTTCACTATCTTCCGGGCAAGATGAGCCATGAACAAGTCGTTAAGGAATATACGGACGCCATTTACAGACGCTGTGAAGGCGACGAATGGCTGAAAGACCATAAGCCTAAAATTTCCATTTATCAGGCCGGCGGCGCCTTTGAAATGGACCTTGACCATGAATTTACAAAGACATTTGCAGGAACCTGTGAGAAGATTAAAAACGAGGCAGTTATTGTAGGTTCGCCTGCAGGCTGCGATGCGAGAGTTTGGCGGAATATGGCAAACATGCCTACTTTGCAGTACGGACCGGGAAGGCAATCCGAATGCCACATTGCAAATGAATATGTAGAGCTTCAGCAATACCTTGATGCAATTTTGATCTACGCTCAGTTAATTTTAGACTGGTGCAAATAAATTTTTTTGGAGGATATTATGGCAAAGAAAGTTTTAATCGCCGGGGAGTCATGGATGAGCTATACGACCCACGTGAAAGGCTTTGACAGTTTTTACACAACACTTTATGAGGAAGGCGTAAAATATATTAGAGCTGCTATTGAAAAGGCCGGATATGAAGTTGATTTTCTTCCGAACCATTTAGCAGCAAGTGATTTCCCCTATACAATGGAAGAACTTAAGAAGTATGATTGTGTAATTTTATCTGATATCGGTGCAAATACTTTGCTTCTTCCCGCTGAGACATTTACTAAGAGCATAAAAATGCCGAACCGCTGCCAGCTTATCAAGGATTATGTATTAGAAGGCGGTTCCCTCATTATGGTAGGCGGATATCTTACGTTTTCAGGTGTAGATGCAAAAGGCCGTTGGGGTGTAACGCCGGTTCAGGATGTTCTTCCTGTAAAGGTTCTTGACATTGACGACCGTATGGAGCATCCGGAAGGTATTGCCCCTGTTCTTGTGAAAGAACATGACGTTATCAAAGACGTTCCAAAGAACTGGCCTGAATTCTTAGGCTATAACAAAACCGTTTTATTGGAAGGCGCAGAAGAAGTTATGACCATAGGCGGCGACCCATTTATAGCCGTAGGCAATTACGGAAAAGGCAAGTCTGCAGTATTTACATCAGACTGTGCTCCTCACTGGGGTCCTCATGAATTCATAGAATGGGAAGGCTATGACCTTTTATGGAAGAACATGGTGGATTATCTCGTTAAATAATTATCCGAATACTTATAGTAAATTTAAAGTAAACAGGGAGAAAACTGTAGATTTGCCTAGACCAAAAAATATACTGTTCCTAAAGGAAATCCGTATTTTTATGTCTCCAGAGAAACGGTTTTTGCTGCTTCTTTATGATAAATTTACTATAAAGTATTGAACCTTGGCATCTATAGTAAAATAGCTTTAAGGCAGTAACAAAAGCCTATTTATCATAAACGGCTTAAATATAACAGAAGCACTTATATGAAGCCATTCATAGCCAACAAAGATAAAAAGAGCTTTGCTGACTATAAAAGAGAGTGAACCTGAAAACCCTTTTACAGCTTTCCTGTAAGTGTTTTCAGGTTCACTAAGTATAAAATATACGGTTTTTGTTACTGTAATCAAATTATTTTACTGTAATTCAAAAAGACGGCGTTTTTACAGATATAAACTCTCTTCTTGTTTTAAAGTTCAATATGTTTTCCTGCATGCGCATAGTCAATTTGCACTTTTCTTGTTTTTTAAGCTTTCTTAGACCAAATATTCACATCGGAATAAAAGCAAATTGCTATACATTCTTACTTTAGAGAAATCGCCGTCTTTTTGACAAAGCCAGCTCCTTTAATTATGCCTTGAATTTTGCAGTTAAAATTATTTCTTAGCGGAGCTTTTAAATGCAGAATTTTTGGCATTACTAAAGATGAATCAATTTAAAATACATCTATTTTACAGCTTACGTCTGGAGGTTTTAAAATGTCGGGACTTAGGGGCAACTGGAAAGAAGAAGCTCTGGGCCTTTTAAAAAATGCTTTGGAGATTGTTACAGTCACAAATCAGAATAACGAAAAAGAGCTTGCAGAATATATCGCAGGCTTCCTTAAAGATACCATTAAAGCAGAAATACAGGAGCTTTCCCCCGGCAGGGCAAATATCATTGCGGAAATAAAAGGGGAAGATGAAAATAACGCTATTCTCCTTAACGGCCATCTTGATACGGTGCCCTTTGGAGATTTGGAAAATTGGCAGACACCTCCCCATAAAGCCACAGAAAAAGACGGATATATTTATGCAAGAGGCGCAAGCGATATGAAAAGCGGCTTGTGCGCTTATTTATATGCTTTCTGCACTTTGGCGAAGGAAGGATATAAGCCTAAGAATTCCATTATTTTTACAGGAACTGCCGACGAAGAAATAAACGGCCTTGGGGCCTACGGTATCGTCCAAAAAGGCCTTTTAGACAGGGTTTCAACAATCATCATCGGCGAGCCTACGGGAAACGGCATTTCTGTTGCGGCTAAAGGTACATTATGGATAGAATTTCATATTGACGGCAAAACATGCCACAGCTCTTATCCCCATAACGGAGTGAATGCCTGTGAAAAGGCATATGAGCTTTATCAAAGGATAAAAGCCCTTACCGGTGACGAAACCCATTATCTTCTTGGAAAAACAACCTGCACTATGACGAAGATGAACGGCGGCGTAGCCAATAATATGGTTCCCGATAAATGCAGCTTTTCTGTAGATATCCGTACGATTCCCGGGGTTTCCCATAAAGCGCTTTTAGAAGAAATAGACAGGGAAATCTCCGCTATGGCAAATACAAATAAAGAGCTTTTCATAGAAAAAAATATCATCACCAATCGAATTTCCGTTGAAATAGAAGAGAAAAGTTCTTTTGTGAAAGAATTTGCCCGTTCAGCTGAAAAAGTCAAAGGGGAGAAGCCCCTTATTACCTCTACGAATTTCTTTAGCGATGCTTCAATATTCTGTATTGACTATTCGCCTTCCGTTCTTCTTTTCGGACCGGGAGAAAGCGGCGAAGCCCATAAGCCCAATGAGCATGTGGAAATAAAGAAGTATTTTGAAGCTATTGAAATTATGTATGAATTTCTTAAAACCCTGTAATTTCAATTGGATTTAATATAGAAGGAAAATTTTGAAAAGATAAATCTACCTTTATAGTAAATTTATCCCAAAGAAGTAACAAAATCGATTCTCAGGAGATTTAAAAATACGGATTTCCTTTAGAAGCGGTATATTTTTAGGTCCAGGTAAATAGACGGTTTTGTTACGGTTTCGCTTTAAATTTACTTTTAATACAGCATTATTTTTTAACGCAGCTGAACCTTTAAACTGAGGCAGGCGGCGAAAGGAGAGGCAAGTGAAGATATTAAACTTCGGTTCACTTAATTTAGACAATGTATACCATGTAGACCATTTTGTGAGAGCGGGGGAAACCCTTTCATCTGATGCCATGCATATTTACTGCGGAGGAAAAGGGCTTAATCAAAGCATCGCCCTTGCCCGTTCCGGGGCCAAGGTTTTTCATGCAGGGGCAATAGGCCTTGAAGACGGGAATATCCTGAAAGAAGCCCTTAAAAGAAATGGCGTCAATATAGACCATCTGCTTCAATTAAAGGATAAAAAAACAGGCCATGCTATTATTCAGATAGATAAAAGCGGCCAAAACTGCATATTGCTTTTTCCGGGAGCAAATCACTGTATTACCCGAGAGCATATAGATAAGACCCTTGAAAATTTTTCAAAGGGGGATTTGCTTATTCTTCAAAATGAAATTAATAATATCGATTACATAATAAATCAGGCGCATGAAAAGGGAATGCAGATTGTTTTAAACCCTTCTCCCATGAATGAAAAAATCCTTGCGCTTCCATTGGAATATGTGGATTATTTCATATTAAACGAAGTGGAAATGGCCGATATATCGGAAGATGATAATGAAGAAAAGGGCCTTCAGAGCCTTAAAGAAAAATATCCCAATGCTTCTGTCGTACTCACTTTGGGAAGCCGGGGTGTAAGATTTGAAAACGGCAGCCTAAGTCTAAGCCGCGGCATATTTAAAGTGGACGCCGTGGATACGACTGCGGCAGGCGATACCTTTACAGGCTATTTCTTTGGAGCCATATCCCAAGGGGAGCATGTTTCGCAAGCCCTTAAAATAGCCTCCATGGCTTCTGCCATAGCTGTATCAAGACAAGGGGCCGAACCTTCCATCCCTTATATGGAAGAAGTCGCAGAAAGGCTTAATCCTTAATAAGGGTATAGTCAATTTTCTTTTATCCCGCTGTAAGTATTCGAGCTTAGAGGGATTAAAACAGCGTAAAAGTAAATTGAAAATACGATGCTTCATATTAAATCCAGCATAGTATAAAAAGCAAATAAACTGCCCAAAGCTTAAGCCTTGGGCAGTTTTAATTTCGGATAAAAGTTTAGTTCAGGATATGGTCAGTTACCCCTATGAGTATTTGGCTGCAGGGGCCTAGCCCTATCACTTTCTATATGTAGCATATTTTCACTCAATATTTGGCATTTTCCATAAAAAATCGAAGAATGCAGAAATACATATAAAAATGTGGTAATATAAAAGATAAGGCAAAAATATGCATTGTACTTGATTAAATATAAAATAGTATCATTGTTAATTTGAATTTAATTTATTTTAAGCTTTCTATGGGCCGATATTAATAATGGAATAAAAGTAAATTGACTGTATGGAGACGATTATGGTTAAATACATAGGAAAACGAATACTGCAGATAATTCCAACGCTTCTTGTATTAAGCTTTATCTTGTTTTTTTCTATATGGTTTATGCAATATAAAAGCATAAGCTTCGGAGGGGAAGACTCGACCTTTAAACAGTATCTGGACTATATGGGTAATGTCCTCAGAGGTGACTTTGGGATACATTATAGATACGGAAGGCCTATAAATGGGGAACTTATGAGAAGATATCCGCTCACTATGCTTCTTGCCATAGGGGGAACGTTAACATCTGCCATTGTGGGGATTTTCCTCGGGGTAATTTCAGCTGTTAATCAAAACAAGCTTATTGATAATATCATTATGTTTTTTTCTCTTGCGGTTACATCAATTCCTTTATTTTTCCTTGCGCTTATTTTTATGGTAATATTCAGCGTCTTTCTTGGGGTTCTGCCTTCCAGAGCCATGGGCTCTTGGCAGAGCTTTATTATGCCTGTCATTACCCTCGGCCTTCCGGCAGCGGGATTTGTGGCGCGAACCACCCGTTCGGCAATGCTTGAAGTAATTAATCAGGATTATATCAGGGCATCTCAGGCAAGGGGCATTGCCGATAAGACGATTATTTATTACCATGCCCTTAAAAACACGTTTATTCCTATTATCACTGTAATAGGGGTAAGATTCGGAGAGCTTCTGGCGGGAACCGTTCTTGTGGAAAATGCCTTTTCCATCCCCGGCCTTGGAAGGTTTATTATAGAAGCTATCGATTACAGGCAGGGGAACGCCATTTTGGGCTGTGTTCTTGTTCTGGCGGCTACCTTTATGGTTATAAACCTTCTTATTGACATATTGTACGCCTTGATAGACCCAAGGGTAAAATACGGCAAAAGGGAAAGCAGTACCTCGGGTAAATAAATACAGCCGCCTGTAAAGCAAATTTCATATAAAGAAGCAGCAAAAACCGATTCATTAAAAACTCAAAAACATGGATTTCTTTCGGAAACAGTATATTTTTGAGCCTTCGTGAATATACGGCTTTGCTACTGTTTAACTTTAAATTTACTATATACGGTGTTGCTTCCGTTTCATTTTAAATTTAGTGTAAAAAGGCTTTATGGTTTATAATTACAGATTTTAAATTTCGTCATAAATTTCATACAGAATCGGGCTTTTGCCTGTGGGGGTCAAAATGAAGAAAAATTCCGCTTTTTTAAGAAAGTTTGCCAAGAGAAAGGCTTCTGTCATTAGTACATTTTTGCTTTTAATATTAATTTTTACTGCCATATTCGGGCCGGCGTTATGCAAAAGATATCACCCTAATCATCAGAATCAGGCGGAGCGCTTTGCCCCTATAAGCCGTGACCACTGGCTGGGGACGGACTATGCAGGAAGGGATATCTTTACCCGGCTTGTCTACGGAGCAAAATTTTCTATTTCCGTAAGCTTTTTCGGCGTGCTCGCAGGAGGGATTATAGGCGTTTTTCTGGGCCTTGTTTCAGGTTATTTCGGCGGAGTTTCCGATAATCTTATTTCAAGGCTGATAGAGCTTTTGATGGCTGTGCCGGGGCTTTTACTTGCCATTATTATTATAGCCGTTATGGGAAAGAGCGATTTCAATACGGTTATTTCCGTAGCTGTTTCTGTAATAGCTTCTTTTACCCGTATCATCCGAAGCTCTGTCATATCCTTAAGGGAATCGGATTACGTTAAAAGCGCTTATATCTTAGGAGCGTCAGACTGGCGGATTATTTTCACCCACATTTTGCCCAATTGCATTTCTTTTATTATAGTGACATTTACCCTTAATCTTGGTACGGCCCTTTTGACGGTTTCTTCCTTATCCTTTTTGGGTATCGGGGTTCAGCCGCCAAATCCCGAATGGGGCTCTATGATAAGCCTTGCAAAGGAATATATGCTTTCGTACCCCCTTGGCATACTTGCCCCGGGCCTTGCCATAACCATATTTGTCATAAGCTCAAGCCTTGTAGGCGACGGACTGAGGGACGCTCTCGACCCGAGGATTTAAGATGAAAGCACAGGAGAATACCATGGACGAAAAAATAATTCAGGTTAGAAATCTTAAAACTTATTTTTATTCCTATGAAGGCGTAATGCCTGCCGTTGACGATCTTTCCTTTGAAATATCAAAGGGGGAAACTTTGGCTGTGGTAGGAGAATCCGGCTGCGGAAAAAGCGTAACCAGTATGTCTTTATTAAAGCTTATAAAGCCCCCGGGGAAAATTGTCTCCGGCGAAATCTTATATAAAAACGAAAACCTCCTCGATAAAACCCACGAGGAAATGCGCTCTATCAGAGGGAAGGAAATATCCATGATATTTCAGGAGCCTTCGGCCTCTTTAAACCCTGTGATAAAAATAGGCAGGCAAATGACGGAGTCCATATTGACCCATATTGCCATGAGCAGAAAGGAAGCTTATGAAAGGTCCGTCGCGCTTTTGAGGAAGGTAGGAATCCCTTCTCCTGAAAGAATAATGGAGAGTTATGCCTACGAGCTTTCAGGGGGAATGTGCCAAAGGGTAATGATTGCCATGGCCATTTCCTGCAATCCTAAAATACTCATATGCGATGAGCCGACCACCGCCCTTGACGTGACCATACAGGCCCAGATATTACGGCTTTTAAAGGAGCTTAAAAAGGAAACAGGGGCTTCTATTATGCTGATAACCCACGATATGGGTATTGTCGCCCAGATGGCGGAGAAGGTTATGGTAATGTATTCAGGCCAGGCGGTTGAATATACAGACGTAAGGGAAATATTTAAAAACCCGCTCCACCCTTATACGGTAGGCCTTTTAAATTCCATACCCAAGCTTACAGAAAATCAGGACAGGCTCTACAATATAGAGGGTATGGTACCGGGGCCTAAAGATTTGCCTAAGGGCTGCCGCTTTGCCCCCAGATGCGAGTTTGCAAAAGAACGGTGCTATGAAATCATGCCGGAGCTTATTGACGCGGGAAAGGGCCATCAGGTAAGGTGCTTCAAATATGGAAAATAAAGATAAAAAGGAACTCCTTAAGGTTTCCGGCCTAAAGGTATATTATGCATCACAAAAAAGCAAAGGAAAGCCTGTAAAGGCCGTAGACGGTATCTCTTTTTCCGTATATGAAGGAGAAACCTTCGGTATTGTAGGAGAATCGGGCTGCGGAAAATCCACTACAGGCAGGGCCATCGTTTCTTTAATAAAGCCCACAGAGGGAGAAATCCTTTTCAAAGGCCAAAGTCTTTCAGGCTTTACAAGAAAAGACAGGCTTCACCTTGCAAAAAACCTGCAGCTTATTTTTCAGGATTCGGCTTCTTCTCTTGACCCGAGATTTACCATAGGAAAAACCATAGAAGAGCCTTTATCCATACATAAATTAAAGGACAGTAAAAAGAGAAAAGAAATCGCCCTAAAGCTTATGATAGATGTAGGCCTAAGGGAAGAATATTATGACAGGTTCCCTCATGAGTTTTCAGGAGGCCAAAGGCAAAGAATCGGTATCGCAAGGGCATTGGCCTTAAACCCTTCCCTTATTGTATGCGACGAGCCGGTATCGGCTCTTGATGTATCCATACAGGCCCAAATACTGAATTTAATGAAGGATATTCAGAAGGAATATAATTTAACTTATATTTTCATATCCCATAATCTTTCCGTAGTGCGGTTTTTCTGCGACAGGGTAGCCGTGATGTATTTGGGGCATATTGTTGAAATTTCTTATAAGGACGAAATATTTAATAATCCCCTTCACCCCTATACCAAGGCTCTCCTGGATTCAATACCGCTGCCTGACCCTGATGCAAAAACCATGGAGGAAATGCTCGAAGGGGACGTTCCAAGCCCCGAAGACCCGCCTTCCGGCTGTGTCTTCCATACAAGATGCAAATATGCCTGTGAAGAATGCACCCAAAAGGCTCCGGCGCTTCTGGAAAGAGTAAAAGGCCATTGGGTTTGCTGCCATAGAATAGGGCAGGGACTGTTTTGACGAAAGAAGCAAAAGAGCACATAAAAAGCGGATTTATTATGAAGAAGCAGCAAAAGCCTATTCTCCGCAGGTTCAAAAACACGGCTTCCCCTTGGAAACGGTACATTTTTGAGTTTTCGCGAATATACGGTTTTGCTGCTATTTAACTTTAAATTTACCATAGTATCTTTGAAAAGGTCATTCTTTTACTGTTTTTGCTGTAAAATTTATACTTTATTAATAGTGAATAAATTAATTAAAAAGCTGTTATAATCTGTTATAATTAAAATTAGCGCAAGAGCGATATGGTCGGTTAGGCTTAGCTTCCTGCATAAGGGGGTGATGCCATGACAGACTATCAAATGTTTGATTTAATTATCAAAGTTACAAGTCTGTTTTTTGTTATATTAGCGTATGCTAATAGCACAAAAAAATAGCCGTCCCTATCCCAAAGGTTTGACGACTATTTTTGTATAGTTTTGCAAGCTTAACCGTCTTTAAAGCCGCTACGCTACTGAGTGCCAATGTTGACGCATCGGTACTCTTTTTATTCTTATCTTATTATATGCCTATTATACTATAAAAAGTTATAAAATACAAATCTATTAATTATTTTTCTCATGGATCCGGAGCTGCCGCAGGAAGGATTTATTTTTTAAAATTTTATACTTGGTCGTCGGTGAAACTATTAAGGAGACTTTTTGATACTTTTCTTAAAATATAATTAATATGACAACAAAAACAATAAGTACTTATGTTGAATGTTGTTATCATTATTTATTTTAAGAAAGGTGATATTATGAGATTAAGAGAGCGTGTAAAAACATTTGATTTAACAGTAGCAGATGTTTCCAATTTAATTAAATTTCAACGAGAAATTCAAAGTGCCTTTGACATGAATACTACTCAGAGTAAATTATCTAATGCAATAAGTGCGATTACCGGTTTATACGGAATTATAGGAACATTTTATTCCTTACCCTATTCCTACGCTTCCGGTATAGCTGCATTAGTTATAGATACGGCTAATCAGATGTACCAAGATAGTACAAGCAGTGGATCTACGCTTTGTAGATATGGCTATTACGGTCTTACAGATTTACATTATGAAATGACATCAAGGGGCTGGAGACAAGTAAGAGTACAATTTGGTATGCTGGAATTTTTAGATCAAGGTTGGCAGATGGTAACATCGGAAGATTACACCTTAATAAGTGTTGACGGCCAGCATTAATATATTAGACCCTATTTAAGGGGCCTTCTTCAATATGCTTTCGATAGTGTTTTTTTCAATACTATAATAAATAGAATCATAATATACAATTGTTTCTTGCTTTTCTAAATCAGAATATATTATTATTCTATTATTTTTTTCATTGGTATGTAAATAAATAGTAATATCTGGTATAGCCCCCATATCTATTATATAATGGTCTAATTTTTTTTGGTCCAGAATCATATTAAATTTTATATCTTTTAACTGAGTTATCATAGCATTAATCTCATCTGCGTTCTCTATTTGATAAATATTAGTATTTTCATTGTAGCTAAGTGAAATTTTTTTAATTTCATCAGGTTTAATGATTTCGGAAGATGAATTTAAAACTATATTTTCAAATGTACCGCCTTTAATACTGATAATATATTTAAGAGGGCGTCCGAAGATTAGAATAGTTAAACATAGTATAAAAACTGTCTTTAAAACAATAGTTTTTGTTTTTTTCTTGTTAGTTTCCATAAAAACCCCTTTCTTATTTATAAAAATATATAAATACCATTATAGCATAAAATAAGTGTGTTCTTTGTTATATTAGCATATTCGGGGCATATCTTGACAGACACTATTCTAAAAACACAGCCAATAAATATTATCACTCCATAACGAAACTATTTAAAAATATACTTTCTGAAAAAAGCGTATGTAGGCAAAAGAAATATGAAGATCAAAAAGCATAGTTAAATTCAAATGAAACCATACGGTTTTGCCAGAGTAGAGAATACCTAAATAAGCGTTCTGCCCGTTCTATGGATTAGGCAAATATTTCATAGGGATAAACGCAAATGAAAGGTTATATTTACCGCACTTCTTCAAGAGCATTTATTACAGTAGGTCTGTTTTATCTGCCGTTTCGTAAGAGACTATAACAGGAAAATGCAAAAAAGCCTGAAATTTGCTCAGGCCTTTTTAGTCTTTTAGTTTTTGCTTTTTGCATATTCTCCTATTTTTTTATCCATGGATGAAATATGCTTTGTAAGCCAGCCGATTACCAATTGATTTGCGTCCATGATTACAAGAAGGTTTCCGCCGGATGCATTGTAGTCGTTTCTAAGTTTTGTAAGCTGTCCCATGAAATCGGTATGGGCCTTTTTCTGTTCCGCATACCCGGGATAATGAATGCTTAACATGTATTTTTCTTCGTCTGCAAAATGCTTTTTGGTGTAATCCTCAAGGAAATCAAGAAGTTCGCCGATGTATTCGCTGGCTTGTCTGTTTCTTCCTGCCTCAAAAAGCTTTTCGGCCTTTTCAAACCATACTTTATGCTGATCGTCAATAATCTCTACGCCTACGGAAAGATTGGGTGTCCAGGGCATTGTATTACCTCCTTTGTGCTGCTTTAATATGTATCAGTTCTATTTTAAGGTGAACTGTCAATATATTCAAGAGGTTTATGTTAAAATTGCGCTCCTATAGGAAAACAAAGTACAAAAGCCTACAGCTTTAGACAAAGGAAATGAGTGCCTGCAAGAGGATTGGCATAATATGGTTCAATTTCTTTAAAGCCGAGGCGTTTGTAAAGCGCGAAGGCCTTTTCCATAGAAGAAAGAGTATCCAGCAAAAGAGAATCATAGCCTATTTCCCTTGCTTCGAGAATAATCTTTTCCGAGAGCATTTTTCCTATTTTTAAGCTGCGGAATTGGCTTCGGACGTAAAGCCTTTTCATTTCGCATCTTTTTTCGTCAAAGGGACGAAGCGCAATACAGCCGGCAGGAAAATCTTCCGCATAGGCAATATAGAGCCTGCCAAGGGGCTTCGCATATTTTCCCGGTAAGGCTGAAAGCTCTTCTGCGTAATTTTGAAAGGTCAAATCGACCCCTAAAGAAGATACGTATTCATTAAAAAGTATTTTAATATCTTCCATATGAGTATAGGCTTCTATTATTTTAATATTCATTTAACACCTCTTTATAAACAATGTAAAACTTTTCCTTATAAGCATTGTAGCGCAAAAAAATAAAAGAAGTCAACCATTATACTGAGCCTAAAAGTATAATGGTTGGCTTCTTTCTGCTTTAAATATATTTTATAATTACGGTATAGTTTATGCCGAAGGCTTGTAGAGGATTGGGTAAAAGAGGCCCTTCTGGCTGTTTTTGCCTTTAATTTTCCTTTATGGATATACTCGGCCTTTCATTAAAAGGGGGTGTTTAATATAGAGACAATTTACGGTAATAGATACCATCCTGGCCTTTAAATACGATGCGGGCTATTTATAATTAATTTAAATGGAATATTTGCAATAGAAATATAATAAAATCCGAACTATTCAAACAGGTAAATCCTGTTTGAATAGTTCGGATTTTATGTGCGTATGCCCGAAGGGGGACTTGAACCCCCACGGTATCGCTACCATACGGACCTGAACCGTACGTGTCTGCCAATTCCACCATCCGGGCTTAATGCCTAAAAAATAAATAAAATTATGAAGTATTTAATATAAATCATAACCTTTCATATTATAAAGGAAAAAAACATGAAAGTCAATGTGCGTTTTTCTAAAAATAAAGCAGATGGGCCGATTATTATCTATTGTTATATTTTTATTAAGCGCGCTTATTTGCTTGCAAAAAAGGATTTTTTATGGTATATTTGCATACAATTATTTATTTATTATAAAGCTCTTCTTTAAAGCAGCTTATACAAATCGGAGGCTTTTCATTTCTTTCATATAAAGCAATTTGAAAAATTTCCTTTAGAATCTGCCTTTCCCTGGAAGGCTGTAAAGGCAAATTCATTGTACATTCCCTTATTTTGTAAATTTAATATTATAGGCATACTATGTTTTTTTAGATGTATTTTCCATACGAAAAAGCTGGTGCTTTAAAAACTGGAAAAACAGTTTTTAGATAAGTTCCGGTTAAATTGTGATATTATGGTAAGTTTACTAGGCATTGTTTGCAAAAAAGTGTGAATTCGAGGAGAAAACCGCAGAGATAGCATGCATTTACATTTTTGCTTTATGCAAAAATGTTGAGCGTACAGGTTTACCCTGGGTAAACCTGTACGGCATATCTTGAGGATTTTCAACGAAGAAGTCATACCTTTTAGGCAAAATAAACTAGAGTTTTGATTTTACAAACAAGCCCTAGAAAATTTAGGCATGGCTTTTACAGGAGGGCAATTTAAAAGGCCCCCTGTCCATTTAGGCTTGCTTTATTTTATATTGATACAGCCAGGATAAAAGCAAATGGACTATGCATTAAAAGGCATAAGTTTTATTTCTGATATTTTACGGCAGATTTGCATTTTAATGTTATTTATATTTATTAAAGAAATAAAAAATCCTTCCATTTGGGATATTTTAAAAATATATTATTATTCAGGAGGTTGATTATGGTTAATATTGCTGTTTTGGGTAACGGTACTGTAGGTTCGGGAGTGGTTGAAGTCATGTCTAACTATGTAAGCAATATTTCCGAAAAGGCCGGTGAAAAGATCAAAGTAAAATATATACTTGAAAGGCCCGATTATCCCGAGGCTTTGAAAAAAGAAAATATGGTATTTGACTTTAACACTATTTTGGAAGATGACGAGGTTGAAATCGTTGTAGAGGTCATAGGCGGCTTAAGCCCTGCCTATGAATTTGTAAAAAAATCTCTTCAAAAAGGAAAATCCGTAGTTACAAGCAATAAAGCCCTTGTTGCCGAATACGGCAAAGAGCTTATGGATATTGCCGCCGATAAAAATGTCAATTTTCTCATCGGTGCAAGCGTAGGCGGCGGTATTCCCGTATTAAGACCGATGAATGTGTCTCTTACGGCAGATATCATAAAAGGAATAGACGGTATCCTTAACGGAACGACGAATTTTATACTTACGCAAATGTATGAAAACGATATGAGCTTTGAAGAAGCCCTGAAACTTGCCCAGAATAACGGCTATGCAGAGCTGAATCCGGAAGCCGATGTGGAAGGCCATGATACGACAAGAAAAATTGCCATTCTTCTTTCTCTGGCAACAGGTAAAAGAGCAGATTATAAGAAAATAAGCTGCGAAGGCATAACGAAAATTACAAAAGAACATATGGAAAAGGCAAAGGCGCTGAACTGTGACATAAAGCTTCTGGCTTTTTCAAGAGTGTGTGACGACGGTGCATACGCCTTCGTGTCTCCCGTATTGGTTTCAAAGGAGCACCCTTTAAATAATGTAAGAGACGTATTTAATGCAGTTTTAATCCACGGAGAAATTACAGGTGATGTTATGTTTTACGGCCAGGGGGCAGGGAAGCTCCCTACGGCAAGTGCGGTTATTGCAGATATTATAGACTGCGTTAAGAATAAGGGCAGGGCTATTTTAAAGCCTTGGGCAGATGAAGAGCTTAAGATAAAGGACAATGGCGATTTAATCCTTAAGGAATTCATCGCCTTCGATAAAGATGCAAAAGATATTGCAGAGAAGTATTTTAAAAATATAGAATTTATTTCAGGTGCCGGAGAAAATACAGCCTTTATCATAGAAAGTATGGCAAGAAAGGATATTGACAGTGCCCTTTCTTCTATCTTATCCGAGAATGTAAAAATCACCGAAAGACTTCCTTTGATTTGAAACATGGAAAAGCCTGCCGGAATATAACTATATTAGGTAGGACATTTGCTTAAGAAAATTTAGGTATAAATTCTCAAAGCCGCTATTTTTATAAATTATTCTATAAGATTTTTATTATTAAGGGCAGATTAATAATAGAAGGAAAATCTTTAATTATTGATAAACCTACTTACATTAAATTACGAAATAGTGTAAAATAAAAAAGCCTTTTCTTTTTGGAGTAATTTGAATTATAGCGGCGTTTTAGGACAAAATTTCAGTGACGTATTTTATGTTTAATCGCGTATAATAATTAAACAGGAATGTTTATAATTTATTTTAAGCAATTTAAAAACGATATAAGCGCAAGTTTGTAATCTTTCTAAGCGGGCGTTGATTTATCGTTAATAAACCTGTTTTCGGCTTGTTAATGATAAGCTGGAAAAGCACCATTAATATATTCTTTAATTTACTTTATTTATCCTGAAATATGAAAGATTATTTTGAGATAAAGCTTTATTCTTAAGGAGGTTTAATCTCATGCTTATTGTTCAGAAATTTGGCGGGAGCTCCGTGGCGAATGTGGAGCGGGTTATGAATGTTGCGAATAGGATTGTTGACACTTATAAAGCAGGCAATTCTGTTGTAGTAGTGCTTAGCGCCCAAGGCGACACTACAGACGAGCTTATTGAAAAGGCAAAAGAATTAAATAAAAATCCTTCAAGGCGTGAGATGGATATGCTTTTAGCTACCGGCGAGCAGCAGTCGGTTGCGCTTATGGCTATGGCCATACATTCTCTTGGCTATCCGGCAGTTTCTTTAAACGCAAATCAGGTTGGAGTGCTTACGTCTTCCAACCATCAAAATGCCCGAATAAAAAGAATCAATACCGAAAGAATAAATTCGGAGCTTGATAAAAATAATATTGTTATTATAGCCGGGTTTCAAGGCTATAACAGGTATAACGACCTTACGACTTTAGGCAGAGGCGGCTCCGATACGACGGCGGTTGCCCTTGCCGCGAGCCTTAACGCGGATTTATGCGAAATATATACAGACGTTGACGGTGTTTATACAGCCGATCCCAGAGTTGTGAAAGGGGCTGTTAAGCTTGAAGAAATAAGCTATGACGAAATGCTTGAGCTTGCTTCTTTGGGTGCAAAGGTTCTTCATAACAGGTCTGTTGAGCTTGCTAAGAAATATAATGTTAAGCTTGTGGTTCGCTCAAGCATGACAAAAGAAGAGGGTACTTTAGTTAAGGAGGAAACAAAAATGGAAAAAATGTTTGTAAGCGGCCTTGCCGTAGACGACAATGTGGCAAGAATATCCCTTATTGGTATAGAAGACTCGCCTGGAAAGGCTTTTAAAATATTTTCTTTGCTTGCGAAAAACGATATTATGGTAGATATCATTCTTCAGTCTCTTGCAAAGAATAACACAATTGATATTTCCTTTACCGTAACTAAAGATGAGGCGCAGGAAACTGTAAAAATCCTTAATGAGAATAAAGAACGTATTAATTTCAACTCTATCAGCTATGACGACGATATAGCCAAGCTCTCTATCGTAGGCGCAGGAATGGCGACGAATCCGGGGGTTGCTTCCGTGATGTTTGAAGCCCTTTACGATGTGGGGGTAAATATACACCTTATTTCAACTTCTGAAATAAAGATAACCGTTCTTATTGATAAAGATGATGCAAATAAAGCGGCAAATTCCGTTCATGATAAATTTTTCAGCCAGTTTTTGCTGAGTAAATAATATCTGGCAGGCCTTATCTTTATCAGGAGGCAGGATATGCATATAGAAATTGTTGATTATAGTGAAAACTGGCGGATTTTATATGAGAAGGAAGCCTTATTCATAGGCAATATCCTTAAGGACGAGATTATAAGCATCTTTCATATTGGAAGCACCTCCGTAAGCGGCCTTAAGGCAAAGCCCATTATAGACATTATGCCTGTGGTTTCCGATATCGAAAAAATAGATGCGTTGAACCCTTACTTTGAAGCAATAGGCTATGAGCCTATGGGAGAATTCGGCATAGAGCGCCGCAGATATTTCCGAAAGGGAAAAGAAAAGCAAGCCTTCCACGTCCATATCTTTCAATATGATAATTTATATGAAATTGAGCGGCATCTTGCTTTCAGGGATTATTTAAGAAATTTCCCTGATGCAAGACAAGCTTACGGAAGCCTTAAAGCGGAGCTTGCAAAAAAATACCCAAATGACATCGACGCTTACTGCGACGGAAAAGACAGCCTTGTAAAAGAAATCGAAGCAAGGGCTATAAAATGGAAATGGCAGAACAGAAATTAATAAAAGCTTGTCCCTTATAAGGGACAAGCTTTTATATTTTCGCTTTATAATGGAGAATCCTTGGGTTTATTTAAATTTAAAAGCGGCAGAAAATGAAACTTGTTCTTATTATTTATAAAGAATAAGAATCACCTTGAACAAGTCTCCATCTATGGAAATATCCATTTTTCCCCCGTGGAGGTCTATGATATTTTTGGCGATGGAAAGGCCCAGGCCGCTTCCTTCGGTGGTTCTTGAAGAGTCCCCTCTTTTGAACCTTTCAAAAAGCTCCGAGGCATCGAAATCAAGTTCATGGTTTGATACGTTTTTAAGGATTATTTCAGCGTATCGGTCGTGGTCTATGAAAGAAACATACACCCGGGAGCCTTTGGGAGAATAATTAATAATATTATTAATGAGGTTTTCAAATACCCGCCACATTTTTTTGCCGTCAAGCCACAGCATTATTTTTTCTGAGGTAGTGCTTAAACGGAAGTCAAGGCCGGATTCTTCTATTTTTTCATTTAACTCCCCTTGAGACTGTTCATAAAGCTGTATTACGTCTACCGGCTCTAAATCAAGCTCTACAGACTGGCTGCTTAATTTTGAGGCTTCAAAAAGGTCGTCGATTAATATTTTAAGCCGATAGGATTTTTGCTTCAGGACCTCTACATAGCTTCTTGCTTCGGGGCCTAAGCCGTTCAGCCTTGAAAGCAGATCGACATAATTTATAATAGAGGTGAGGGGGGTTTTTAAGTCGTGGGATACGTTTGTAATAAGCTCTGTCGTGGTACGCTCGCTTTTAAGGGTCTCATCAAGGGAGCGGTAAAGGCCTTCGCTAAGCTCGTTCAGCATATTTACAGGGGTGGCAAAAAGCCCTGTTTCTCTCGGAACCTCTATTTTCTTGCCCCCTGAAATGATATTTATATAGTATCCAAGCTTTGAAAAGCTGGAGATGATATCCATGGTTATAAATATAACGGCGCATACGAAAAGGGCTACGATGACAAAAAATGCCGTTTCTATATAAAGCCCTGCAGTTCCTACAAGCATTATAGTAAAGATTAAAATAATTATAATAACAAAAAGCATAAGCACCCATAAGAAGGTTAGGAAAAACGGGCTAAAGGCCCTAATGATTTTAAGATTTTCTCCTATTTTTAAGATGGACTTATACTCAAATTCATTTTTAAGCCGCCGTATATCCTTTAAAATATAAACAGCGTATGCAAAAGAAAAAATAATTGCAATGATGTAAATAAAAAGCATGGCGGAATCAAAAACAAGGTCTGTTCCGCCGTAGCCATTCATGTTCAGAGCGCTTATATTTCCTGCAGTATAGCGGAATATATTGCTTCCTGCCCAAACGATGAGAAAAAGCTTTAGAAAAGCAGGAATTTTAAGATAAGGCCTGAAAAACAGACAAAAGCCCTCTTTTACAGAGGAACCGGAGCTTCTGTAGGCCTCAAAAATAAGGCTTATAATTGCCCCTGCCGCTGCAAGAGCTAAAATAATATATTTAATGAGCAAATTCCTGTATCTTTCAATTTCGCTGTTTCTGTAACGGATTGCCGATTCTATGGAAGGGCCAAGGATGCTTTGAAGAGGCTGCTCCTTGGGTATTATAATATATCCGGTTATTCCGTTAAGCTCAAAGCTTGTGTTTAAATTTACGCCGTTAAAGGTTTCGGATATTTCCGAGAGGTTAATATTGAGATAGGCCTCGTTTTGCATATAATACTCAATATTATCTACGCCGGCTATGTTTTTAAATGTACGGTTCAGGACGGAGTCGTTGATGTAATAGACGAATTCGTCTGTCTGCTCAAGATAGTTATAAATAATGGTGTAATTTTCATTCTTTTCTTTTAATATGGATTTTTTAATATTATTGACTTCGTCTCTGTAATTTTCTATAAGCTTTTCAAAGGAATTCCGGAGCTGTTCTTCGGCTACGGCAATATCTTCTTTTGTGCTTTCGCTGTTAAAAGCCGTTTCGTTATAAAGGTCTATGGCCCTTTGCTGAGAGGCATACAAATTCTGCTGGAGCTTTGCCGTGTCCTCGGCAATATCCATTTCCGTAACCTTTTTATCCTCCGGCAGCGTAAGAAAATTTCTGTAATAAATAAAAAACCTGTTTAAGTTTTTAGCGTATCTCGTGATATTTTCATTTACTACATAATCGGAGCGGAGGGCGTTTTCAAAAATAATCCTGGAATTGTAATCATTTTTAAAATATTTATATTTTTCTATATAGCCGTCTATGCTTACGAGGCTGATATAAAAAAGCACAGACGAAAAAATAAGAATAAGCATAGAGATTCCGTATTTTTTGGAAAGAATCATGCCGTCTTTTAATAAGCTGCTATTTTTCAATTTTATATCCTACCCCCCATACGACCTTAAGGTACATAGGCTCCTTAGGGTTTACCTCTATTTTTTCCCTTATTCTTCTGATGTGTACGGCTACGGTGTTTTCACTGTTGTAAAAAGGCTCTTTCCATACTTTTTCATAGATTTCTTCTATGGAAAAGGTAATATTCTTATTTTCCATAAGAAGCTGAAGGATTTTAAATTCTATCGGCGTGAGGTGAACCTGAGTGCCGTTTACAAAGACTTCATTTGTCTTTTTGTTAAGCACAAGGCCCCTTATGGATAGAACGCCGTCATCTTCCTTGTTTTTTTGGTAATTTTCATATTTTGTATAGCGCCTTAAATTGCTTTTTACCCTTGCAATAAGCTCAAGAAAATTAAAAGGTTTTGTCATATAATCGTCGGCACCGATATTAAGGCCCAAGATAACGTCTCTGTCTTCGCTTTTTGCAGATAATATGATGATGGGGATATCCTTATCCTGCCGTATTTTTAAAGTTGCTTGAATTCCGTCCATTTTAGGCATCATGATATCCATGATAATTAGGTGGACGTCTGTTTTTTCAAGAATTTCAAGGGCCTCTGCCCCGTCTGCCGCAAGAAATACATTCATGCCTTCGTTTGTAAGATAAATGTCAAGCGCGTTTCTAATTTCCTTATCGTCATCTGCTACTAAAATATTATATTCGTTCATATCCAATCTCCTTAGTATTACTTTTTTTGTAGTATTCGGGGAACATATCAAGATTCAATTTCATCGCGTCTAGCAGTACATAAGGTATGAAACTAAATCCACTATATAATATACGGATTACAAAAGAATTATTTTATTATTAAACTATTATTAAAAATATAATAATAAATTGATGAATTTTTAGATTTGAAAGTAAATAAGCCCTATGCTATTATTATAATTAAATAATGTTTCAAGGTATTTACAGCAAAATAAGCTTGTAGCAACAAAGATCCATTTTCTATAAACGGCTTAAATGTGTAAAAACGCTATAACCCAAGCCGTCTAAAATATACAATTTTTATTACTGTAACTAATTGGTTTTACTATATAGGGTATTTGAAGTATTTTACATTATCTGCTAAGTTATACTATAAAAGCCTATTTATATATAGTAAATTTCTTATAAAGAGATAACAAAAAAACATTCACTATAGACTAAAACAGGAATTTCCTTCGGAATGATACATTTCACGTCTATGTAAATATCGGTTTTATTACGGTTTAATTTTAAAATTATTATAATTATATCAAATTAGAACGAGGAGGGATAGAGTGCTTAGAATAAAGCTTGATTATTTGAAAGAGCTTCTTGATAAAAAAATGGGGGCGTTAAGTAAAATATATAATATCACCGAAAACCAGAATATGATTTTATTAAGCAAAGAAAGCTCTCCGGAAGCCAATGTGTTTTTCGCGGAAATGAATAAGGAGAAGCTTCATTTAATCGATGAGGTGATAGACCTTGACAGGCTTTTTCAGTCCTCCTTTAAAGAAATAGAAGATAAATTAGACGAAGCCGGAAAAGAATACCCGGAAACCGTAAAAAATATGCAGACCCTTATTAATGAAATCCTTGAAAAAGATATTTCCATAAGAGCATGGGAACAAAAAAACAAAGAAATCCTTGATCAAATCAAAAAACCTTCCCAAAAACCTGTTCAAAAGGCAGGGAAGAATTATATATTAAATAGGTATAAAAGCAATTCGAAAAAGGATTCTTAGGGCACAGCTGAAAGATTGAGAATCCAGAATATTTTGCCGTAACAATACGGCTTCTTCATTAAAAGCCTTCGAATGTACATTTTCGTACAATATCCGGAAGTTTGACTATTTTTAGATATAAATTGAGCTTGCAGGGCTGTCTTATAGCAATCCAGACTTTAATCCTCAGATATATACAATTTAAAGCCTTGATTTAAATTATAAGCCTTGCACAGCAAGGTGCTGCGGCCGGTTCTTACCTATAATATGTTCCTGAAATTTCCTTTCGGAGAAAAACAAAGGCCTAAAAATAGTTGTCTTCTAAAAAACATTTGACATTGTTTTAGCTGTGTGATAGTATTATTTGGTGACGAGAGTCTTTTTTTTGTGTCTAAAAAAAGTATCGGATATATATTCCGCTTTGTTTTATATCGTGCGGCCTAAAGGCCCGCAGCTTATAAAATTAAAAGACGGAATGAAATTTTAGATTTAAGCTATTAATAAAGAGAGGTGTAATCAATGAGAGCCAATATTACATTAGCATGCACAGAATGCAAGCAGAGAAACTACAACACTTCAAAGGAAAAGAAAAATCATCCTGACAGATTAGAAACTAAGAAATTCTGCAAATTCTGCAATGCTCACACTCTTCACAGAGAAACCAAGTAAGGATGTGAATATTTTGGATAAGGATAATAAAAAGCAGGATGCTAAGCCTGTTGAAGCCAGTAAAGGCCTTTCCGACAAGATAAACGAATACAAAGGCGAATTTAAGAGAATAGTTTGGCCTACAAGGGCCGAGCTTAAGAAGAATACGATTACTGTCATTATTACATGTATATTGTTTGGGGTTCTCATTTTCTGTATGGATTTTGTGTTTAATACAGGGATGGACCTTTTTGCAAAGCTTGTAAGCTGATAGGGCTTTTTATGTCTGTAAGTATATCTTTTAAAGCAGATGAGATAGGCTCAAGGCTTTGGTTTTGAGATGATTCTCATGGGGTTTTAAGGGGTTTTACTTAAAGAAGGTCACCTTAAAAGCGAATAGCGTAAGCAAAGGATGGTAATATGTCTAATGAAGCCCGGTGGTATGTTGTTCATACCTATTCAGGATACGAAAACAAGGTAAAGGCGAATATTGAAAAAATCGTTGAAAACCGAAATATGCAGGACCAGATTTTAGAGGTTCAGGTTCCCACTCAGGAGCAGATAGAAATTAAAAACGGCCAGAAGAAAAGCGTTCAAAGGAAGGTTTTTCCGGGCTACGTGCTTCTTAAGATGATTATGAACGACGAAACCTGGTACATCGTAAGAAATACAAGAGGCGTTACAAGTTTTGTAGGCCCCGGCTCAAAGCCCGTTCCTCTTACAGAAGAGGAAATAGGAACCATGGGCATAGAGCTTTCTGCGGAAACCATAGACGCTAATCTTGGGGACAGCGTAAGAGTTACCTTTGGTCCCTTTGAAGATTCTATCGGTACTGTAAAAGAAATCAATTTCAACAAAAGAACCGTTACCGTTACTCTTTCCGTATTCGGAAGGGAAACGCCGGTGGAACTTGATTTCAATCAGATTCAAAATCTCATATAGCTTAACGTGAGTTCGACAACTGCCCTTTTGGTTAACCAAGGGAAAATTACAAGAATTTTTCGTATTATGAGTATAAAACTTTAAGTACACCTTTAGGTGTACGCACGGCAGTGTTTTTCTGCAAATTCGTACAAATAGTATCAAAAGCTTGATGGAATTTTAATTCCGCTGAATTCATATTAGCTTAGGTTTTCTGTAGGGTTAGGTTCAATTGATTACAGCCAGAAAATACACTTCGGTATTTTCACATGCTTTAGTATTTTTAAAATTTATTATTGAAATGTTTTTCTTTCATACATGAAGGGAAATATTTATAAAGGGCACACACCGCCCGTTTATACCGCAGGCAATGGCTTGCGTATGCGCTTTTTGCGCGTGGGAGGGAAAATCCCGTTAATTACCACATTTCAGGAGGTGCCATATGGCAAAGAAAGTTACAGGTTATATCAAATTGCAAATTCAGGCTGGTAAAGCCACCCCAGCACCGCCGGTAGGACCCGCTTTAGGTCAGCACGGCGTTAACATTATGGGCTTTTGCAAGGAATTTAATGAAAGAACACAATCACAGGTAGGTTTAATCATCCCTGTTGTTATCACTGTTTATCAGGACAAGTCTTTTACATTCATCACAAAGACTCCTCCTGCTGCCGTTCTTTTAAAGAAGGCCTGCAAGATCGAATCCGGTTCAGGGGTTCCCAACAAAACAAAAGTTGCTAAGATCAATCGTGAAGAGCTTCGCAAAATCGCAGAGCAGAAAATGCCCGACTTAAACGCAGCAAACGTTGATTCGGCCATGAGCATGATTGCAGGTACTGCCCGCAGCATGGGTATCGTAGTTGAAGACTAATACTATATTAGTATAAGTGGGAGGGAGCTCTCCCGATATTACCACATAAGGAGGATTTTTGATGAAAAGAGGAAAGAAATATATAGAAAAAGAAAAGCTTGTAGACCGCTCAAGCCTTTATGACATAAAAGAAGGCATCGAGCTTGTTCAGAAGCTTTCCTATGCTAAATTTGACGAAACAGTTGAAGCTCATATTAAATTGGGCGTTGACTCCCGCCATGCAGACCAGCAGGTTAGAGGTGCAGTTGTTCTTCCCCATGGTACAGGTAAAAAGGTAAGAGTTCTTGTTTTTGCCAAAGGCGATAAAGCCGCCGAAGCGGAAGCCGCCGGCGCAGACTTTGTAGGCGCTGAGGAGCTTGTTTCAAGAATTCAAAACGACAACTGGTTTGACTACGACGTAGTAGTTGCAACCCCGGATATGATGGGTGTTGTTGGCCGTTTAGGTAGAGTATTGGGTCCAAAAGGCCTTATGCCAAACCCAAAAGCCGGAACCGTTTCTATGGATGTTAAGAAGGCTGTTGAAGATATTAAAGCCGGTAAAATCGAATACCGTCTCGATAAAACAAACATTATCCACGTTCCCATTGGAAAGGTTTCCTTCGGAACTGAGAAGCTGAAAGAAAACTTTGACACGCTGATGGGTGCTGTTGTTAAGGCGAAGCCTGCCGCTTCCAAGGGAACTTACTTAAGAAGCGTTGTTGTAACTACAACTATGGGCCCAGGAGTTAAATTAAACGCTTCAAAAATCGTAGGTTAAGAAACATTATTCTGCATATTTTTTCATGGGATGACTTGATGAAGCACAGAATAAAGCATGAAAAGATACGAAACACTAAATTTTTTCACACCATAGGGTTTAATCTTTTATGGGAATATAATTTAGTGATTGACAAAATTATTAAAACAAGCTATACTTATTTAGCTTGATTAATTAAATACTGCCTAAGACAGCAGGCATGCTTTTCGCATGTAACCTTTGTGGCCTGCCGAGGAATATTGTTTATTTAAACGGATAATTCTCCCTGTCTTTGGCAGGGAGTTTTTTTGAAGTAGCGGCTGTTGGTTTTTGTATTATATCGCTATATTACAAAGCTTAAACTGTCCGCAAGATTTTTAAAGGAGGTGTGTCTGCATGCCAAAGATTGAAAAAAAGCAGGTCGTTATTAACGAAATTAAAGAAAAGCTTGACAAAGCTGCTTCTATAGTTTTAGTAGACGGAAGAGGTCTTAGCGTTGAGCAGGATACGGTTTTACGTAAAAAGCTCAGAGAGGGCGGAGTTGATTATAAAGTTTATAAAAACTCCATGATTAACTTTGCTATTGAAAATACAGAGTTCTCTGGAATCGCTCCTTATCTTAAAGGGCCAACTACAGTTGCTTTTTCTTATGGTGACGCTACCGCAGCGGCAAGAATTATCTCTAAAGAGCTTAAGGGTATGCCTAAGCTTGAGTTTAAAGCCGGTGTTGTAGAAGGCGTTGTTTATGATGCAGCAGGTGTTGACGCAATAGCGAAGATACCTTCAAGAGAAGAGCTTTTATCAAAATTGCTTGGTTCCTTCCAGGCGCCTATGGCTTCTTTTGCAAGAGTAGTAAACGCGATTGCAGAAAAAGGCACAGAGGGAGCAGAGGCTCCGGTAGAAGCATAAGGAATATGCTTGATTCTTATGTAACGTGATTTCGGTGAAGCCGAATCCTTGGTTTATCAAGGAAAAGTCCGAAGGGCTTTTTGCGTTATAAGTATCGGTTTGCAGTGTTTTTCTGTAAATTTGTACGAATAGTACCATAAGCTCGATGGAATTTTTATTCCGTCGAAGGCTCATTATTTAATTATATTTGGAGGTGCGTATAAATGGCAAAGTTAACAATTGATGAAATCATCGAGGCTATAAAGGAATTAACAGTTTTAGAGCTTAACGATTTAGTTAAGAAGGCAGAGGAAGAATTCGGCGTATCCGCAGCAGCAGGCGTTGTAGTAGCAGCAGGCGCAGTAGGCGGCGCAGCTGAAGCAGCTGAGGAAAAAACTGAGTTCGACGTAGAACTTACAGAAGTAGGCGCAGAAAAGATTAAGGTTATCAAGGTTGTTAGAGAAATCACCGGCCTTGGCTTAAAAGAAGCAAAAGACCTTGTTGAAGGCGCTCCTAAAATGGTTAAGGAAGGCGTTTCCAAAGAGGAAGCTGAATCCCTTAAAACTAAGATTGAAGAAGTTGGAGCTAAAGTTACAGTTAAGTAATTGCGGCGAAAGTCAAAGGGCACTGTGTTACAGTGCCCTTTTTATTGTGTTAAAATAGTATTACAGATATTGGAATTTATTGCAAACCATGTTATCTTTATAGTATGTGGACAGTATATATAGTAAGTTTCTCATAAAGAAGGAACAAAAGCCTGTTCACCGGAGATTTAAAAACACGGTTTTCGGAAATGCTACGTTTTTAAGTCTATGTGAATATACTGTTCTGGTCCCGTTTAATTTTAAATTTACTATAGTATTTGCAGACCTTAAGCCGAAGGATATTTGATAAAAATATAATTAAAGCTGGGAGGAATTTATTTGAAAAAGATTATTTTTGCTGTAATTCTTGTGCTTGTCATTTTTAACCCAAATAAAAGCAAGGCTTTTGGCGCCGAGGAGAGAAACGGCCCTGTATGGCGGATTTCCGGGGACGATATTATGTATGAAAAGGACGGCATAATTGATGAAACTACCGAAGTTTTAAGACATGAAAATTATATTATCTTGTTCTTAAACGGAAGCCCTCTGAAAGGAGCTGAAGGCATTATCTTGGAAAACCGTGCTCTCGTTCCTCTAAGGGCAGTGGGAGAAGGCCTTGGAGCCGTTATTGGCTGGGATAATGAAAGCAGAAAAACCACCATAGAAAAGGATGGAAAGGTATTTTCTTTTTCTGAGGCAACAGAAGGAAAGGAACTTTCAGACAATTCCTATAGAATCATTGACGGATATGCCTATACGCTCGCAGATTCCCTTTGCTTTCAGCTTAACGCCTTTTATTCCTATGCGGACCCTGAAAAAGGTCAGGATAAAAATTCTGTTACGGACCGGGCGCCGGTTATCTATATTGATGAAATTACAGAAGAAAAGCCTCTCCCAAAAGAAGAAGCTCTCATTTGGGCAAAAAAAATCTGTCTTGAAGGCCTTGGAAGGTTTAAAAAAAGCCCTGTCCTTTTCAACAGAAATGATATGACCTATGAAGAAATTGTGGAAGAACATCAAGACGAATTTCGCTTTATCGAAGAGTGTATTCAGGCCATGGAATTTGAAGGGGAATTTTCAAGATATTATAAATTTGACATGAAGGTTTATAAAATTATTTTTGATAAATATACGGGAGACATGTATTACGTCATCAGAAACGACGCTGAAACCGTGAAGAAACTTCAGATAGATGACCCTTATTTATATATTCCTTTGTTTTTTGTTGGGTAGTTTAAAGAGAAACTGCTATACCGGATTTAAAAAGAATCGTACTTTATCAGTTTGCTTTTGCTTTTTTAAGCCCTTTAATATCAAAGATTTATTCTAGGATAAAAGAAAAGGGGCTATAGTAAATTTAAAGTGAAACAGCAGCAAAGCCGTATATTCACACAGGCTTTTGCTACTTCTTTATATAAAATTTACTATATATTTTCTCATTTTGGTTTTTTATAATAAAAGAAAACCCATGGCTTTAAGCCATGGGTTGAAATTTAAACCTGTACGAAATTCTCGTTAAGCCTGCCCCTAAGAATTGCTCTTAAAGAAGTGGTTTGCTTTTCCGAAAGAGAATTTTTGCTTATTACATAATGCTGGGCGGGTACTTCGGTTCCTTTGTTGGTGTAAATATAAAAACCGATACCTGTTTCGTAAGCCCTGCCTATATTATCGTATTGAACACCGCTTTGGGATTCAGAACCTGCTATATTAAAGGATACATTAAAGAAATCATGAAAGAAGGTGTAAGAATAGGCTAAATCGCTTTTAGCGGAAATCTTCTTAAACTGGGATTTAGGCCTTTGTCGGTACATTGAAAAAGCAAAAACAATTGCAACCACAATAAAAAATAAAAGGGAATTTCGCAGTATTGCCTGAGGGGTCGCCCTAAAGAGAAAGTTTATAACTAAATTCACCGTAAGCAAAAACAAAAACATTACAAAAAGATTTTTTATAATGGATTTTTTATTATTGTTGAAATTAAGCTTGTAAAAGTCGCTGAAGGTTTCCAAATCGATTTTTGAGTTTATGGAAAGAAGTGGAGCAGCCATGGTTCACCTCTCTAACAGAATTTTGAGAATAAGGTTTTTTAAAAAGCAATAAAAAAACCCTTGACACGCAAGGAAAATAGTGATAACATAATTTAATGTATCGTTATGTACATAATCAAGATATTTGCAAAATTAGTATATCATAAAACTTTAGTGAATTCAACATATTTTTTAAAAAAAGCTTATATAAAATGTTTTATATGACTATACTTTATTTAAAGTTTCGTTCCTAAGGTAAATAATTGATAATTTTAAGACGCCTTGATAAATAAAAATTGAAGGATGCCCTTACCTATGAGAAAAACCTTTTCTGATAGTAATTATATTTTTTCACGCTTTGTTATAGAACCGATATATTGAGAAAAATCAATGTCTCGGTAATTTTTTGCGTTCAAAATAATCTAGGTTTTATAATTTTCGCCTGATTAAAGGCTTTTGACATTTTTAAATTTAACTGTTGAGCTATAGGAAATTATAAATATATTTTATACTGAAACAAAAAAGCGAAATTTTATTATAATTTGAACATCTTTCAAAAAAAGGTGGTTACAGCTAAACAAATCATTCAAGAGAACAAAAATCGTGTTTTTTGATTGGCTTAAACATAAGGTTTTGAATATTTAAGTTATTTATGAAAAGTAGATTTTTGTTACTGCTTTAAGATGGTTTTGCTATAAACTGTTTTCGAGGTCTTTGGAGAAAGACAGCAGGTTTATCTTTCGCCAAAAGCTTCGAAGGCACTGTATTATGTCTGTAAGCCCATGTAAAATTTGGAGATATAGCTAAATTTTACATTCAGCATTGCTTACTAACTTTTTAGAATTGAAATATATACTTTTTGTTAAACCTGTATAATTAAACTAAGGGGTGATTTTTCATGGAGAAAAACAGAGTACGTTCTCTTAAGCAAGGCAGGACTGAGCGTATGTCTTATTCCAGAATCGACGAAGTCCTTGAAATGCCTAACTTAATTGAGGTACAAAAGGATTCCTACAAGTGGTTTTTGGAGGAAGGCCTTAGGGAGGTATTTGAGGATATTTCTCCTATTACGGATTACAACGGCAATCTTGTGCTTGAATTTATTGATTTCAGACTGGACGACCAGCCTAAATATTCCATTGAAGAGTGTAAGGAGCGGGACGCTACCTACGCAGCCCCTATGCGGGTAAAAACCCGTTTAAGAAATAAAGAGGTTGACGAAATCAAAGAGCAGGAGCTCTTTATGGGCGATTTCCCTCTGATGACGGATACAGGGACCTTTATTATTAACGGTGCTGAACGTGTTATCGTTAGCCAGCTTGTTCGTTCTCCCGGAATTTATTATTCTCTTGAGCATGACAAGGTAGGCAAAAAGCTTCTTTTTTCAACGGTTATTCCAAACAGGGGTGCATGGCTTGAATATGAAACCGACTCAAACGATGTTTTCAGCGTAAGAGTTGACCGAACAAGAAAGGTTCCCATAACCGTATTAATCAGATGCTTAGGCATCAGCAGCGACAGCGAGATTATAGACCTTTTCGGTGAGGACCCTAAAATTTTATCAACTTTGGAAAAGGACGTTTCAAAAAATTACGAAGAAGCCCTTATTGAGCTTTATAAAAGAATCCGTCCCGGCGAGCCGCCTACAGTTGAAAGCAGCGAAAGCCTTGTAAGAAGCATGTTCTTTGATCCGAAGCGCTATGACCTTGCGAAGGTGGGCCGTTATAAATTCAATAAAAAGCTTGCATTTAAAAACAGAGTGCGGGGCCACGCCCTTGCCCGTCCGGTTGTTGACCCTATGACGGGAGAAGTTCTTGCGGAAGCAGGAGAGATTTTAACCTCTGACAAAGCAAGAGAAATACAGAATTCCGGTGTTCCCGCTATATTTATAGCTCAGGACGATAAGGAAGTTAAGGTTCTTTCGAATCTTGCGGTAGATATTAATAATTTCATCGCCCATTTAGGCCTTAAAGCTTCGGATTTCAAAATAACAGAGGACGTTTATTTCCCTGTTTTAAAAGAGCTTATTGCTGCAAATGAGGACGTTAACGACCTTAAAGAAGCAATTTCTATGAATATCCACAGGCTTATTCCTAAAAACATTACCGTAGAAGACATTGTGGCTTCTATTAACTATACCATTAATATTGATTACGGCATCGGAAACATAGATGATATCGACCATTTAGGAAACCGCCGTATCCGTTCCGTAGGCGAGCTTTTACAGAACCAGTTCAGAATCGGTCTTGCCAGAATGGAAAGAGTCGTAAGAGAGCGTATGACCATTCAGGACTTAGATATAGTTACCCCTCAGGCCCTTATAAATATACGCCCTGTGACGTCTGTTATTAAGGAATTTTTTGGAAGCAGCCAGCTTTCCCAGTTTATGGACCAGACCAACCCCCTTGGTGAGCTTGGCCATAAGAGGCGTCTTTCTGCCTTAGGCCCCGGCGGTCTTTCAAGAGACCGTGCAGGTTTCGAGGTTCGTGACGTTCACAGCTCTCATTACGGCCGTATGTGTCCTATTGAGACCCCTGAAGGTCCTAATATCGGTCTGATTAACTATCTTGCAACGTACGCGAGAATTAACGAATACGGCTTCATAGAAGCCCCTTATAGAATCGTAGACCAGTCCGGTGAGGTTCCAAGGGTTACAGATGAATGCCGCTATATTACGGCAGACGAAGAAGAAGAATACACCATAGCCCAGGTTAATGCCCAGCTGAACGAAAAAGGCGAATTCGTAAGCAAAAGAGTAGCCAGCCGTTTCGGTGAGGAAATTATCGAGGTTGACTGTAAAAATGTAGACCTTATGGACGTTTCCGCAAAGCAGATGGTTTCCGTGGCTACGGCTTTGATTCCCTTCATTGAAAACGACGAGGTTACGAGAGCCCTCATGGGTTCTAACATGCAGCGTCAGGCGGTTCCTCTTTTAAAGACGGAAGCCCCTATTGTAGGAACAGGTATGGAATATAAAACAGCCTATGACTCCGGCGTATGTGCAATTGCCAGAAACGCAGGTATTGTAGAGCAGGTTGTGGCAAAGGAAATCGTCATCAGAACCGATTCGGGAGCAAAAGATGTTTATAGGCTTACGAAATTCGTCCGTTCCAACCAGAGTACCTGTATCGATCAGAAGCCTGTTGTATACAAAGGCCAAAGAGTTGAAAAGGGCGACGTTTTGGCAGACGGACCGTCAACCTCAAACGGAGAGCTTGCCCTTGGAAGAAATCCGCTCATCGGGTTTATGGCTTGGGAAGGCTATAACTATGAGGACGCTATTTTATTAAGTGAAAAGCTTGTTGAGGAGGACGTTTACACCTCCATTCATATAGAGGAATACGAGGCGGAGGCCAGAGACACAAAATTAGGCCCCGAGGAAATTACAAGAGATATTCCAAACGTAGGCGATGACGCTTTGAAGGACCTTGACGCAAAGGGAATTATTCGTATCGGTGCAGAGGTAGGCCCTAACGATATTCTTGTAGGAAAGGTTACACCAAAGGGAGAAACAGAGCTTACGGCAGAAGAAAGGCTTCTTCGCGCAATTTTTGGTGAAAAGGCAAGAGAAGTAAGAGATACTTCTTTAAGGGTTCCCCACGGTGAAAACGGAACCATCGTAGATGTAAAAATATTCTTAAGGGAAAACGGCGACGAGCTTTCTCCCGGCGTAAACCAGCTTGTGCGGGTTTATATAGCCCAGAAGAGAAAGATTTCCGTAGGAGATAAAATGGCGGGCCGTCATGGTAATAAGGGCGTTATTTCAAGGGTGCTTCCCGTTGAAGATATGCCGTTTCTTCCTAACGGAAGGCCTTTGGACGTTGTACTGAACCCTCTTGGCGTTCCTTCCCGTATGAATATCGGTCAGGTGCTTGAAGTCCATCTGGGTCTTGCTGCAAAGGCTTTAGGCTGGAACATTGCAACCCCCGTATTCGACGGAGCAAACGAAATTGATATTATGGATACCCTTGACCTTGCAAACGACTATGTAAATCTTACATGGGAGGAGTTTGCGGAGAAATGGGAGGATATTCTTGAAAAAGATATATTCCAGAGCCTTTATGAAAACAAAGACCACAGAGACGAGTGGCGAGGCGTTCCCTTAAGCCGTGACGGAAAGATACACCTTCGGGACGGCAGAACGGGAGAATATTTTGATAATCCTGTAACCGTAGGTTATATGCATTATCTGAAGCTTCACCACCTTGTAGATGATAAAATTCATGCCCGTTCCACAGGACCTTACTCCCTCGTTACTCAGCAGCCATTGGGCGGTAAAGCCCAATTCGGCGGACAGCGTTTCGGAGAGATGGAAGTTTGGGCCCTTGAGGCGTACGGCGCAGCTTATACCCTTCAGGAAATCCTTACTGTTAAGTCCGACGATATCGTGGGAAGGGTAAAAACCTACGAAGCAATTGTAAAAGGCGAAAACGTTCCCGAGCCGGGGGTTCCCGAATCCTTTAAGGTATTACTGAAAGAGCTTCAGGCTCTTGGCCTTGACGTTCGGGTGCTTCTTGAGGACTCCTCTGAAATAGAAATCAGAGAATCCATTGATGATTATGACGAAATAAACGTGAATATCGAAGGCAATGAAGACGAAGAAAACAGCAGCCCCTTCATTAAAAAAGGAATCGATGACCTTATAAGAGAGCTTGACGACGAAGACGAAGAGCTTGCAGACGATGATTACACCGAAGAAGAGGACTTTGATGAGGATGAGGACCTTACGCCTGCGCCTAAGAAGGAAAGCAAAGTTTCTTCCGGCGGATATTCCGCAGGAAGTGATTTTGAGATTGATGGCTTCTTCCTTGATGAAGAAGATGACCTTCCGGCTGATATTGACGATTCTGACATTCCGGATGACGACGACAAAGACGATTTATACAGAAGCATAATCTCCGATGATGATGATTTAGATGATTTCGAGGATTAATTTTGAAGGGAGATAAGGTATATGCCTAATGAAAACACAGAACAATCCATTATATTTGATTCTATAAAAATTGGCCTGGCGTCTCCTGAAAAAATCAGGGAATGGTCAAGGGGCGAAGTGAAAAAGCCCGAGACCATAAACTATAGAACATTAAAGCCCGAAAGGGACGGACTTTTCTGCGAGCGTATTTTCGGTCCTTCTAAGGACTGGGAATGCCACTGCGGAAAATATAAAAGAATACGCTATAAAGGCGTAGTCTGTGACCGCTGCGGCGTTGAGGTTACAAAATCAAAGGTAAGAAGGGAAAGAATGGGGCATATTGAGCTTGCCGCCCCCGTTTCCCACATCTGGTATTTCAGGGGAATCCCAAGCCGTATGGGCCTTATTTTAGGCCTTTCCCCAAGAGTGCTTGAAAGAGTATTATATTTCGCCTCTTATATCGTTTTAGACCCGGGCAGAACAGGTCTTGACTATAAACAGCTTTTAAATGAAAGAGAATATAGAGAAGCCGTAGATAAATACGGCAATACCTTCCGTGTAGGCATGGGAGCAGAAGCCATTAAGGAAATTCTCCAGAATATCGACCTTGAAAGAGAGTCGGTAGAGCTTAAGGAACAGCTTAAGGACGCTACGGGGCAAAAGCGCATCAGGCTTATCAAGAAGCTTGAAGTTATTGAAAGCTTCCGCATATCAAAAAATAAGCCCGAATGGATGATTATGGACGTTGTTCCTGTGATTCCGCCGGATCTTCGCCCTATGGTTCAGCTGGACGGCGGCCGCTTTGCCACCAGCGACTTAAACGACCTTTACAGAAGGGTTATCAATAGAAATAACCGCCTTAAAAGACTTTTGGACCTTGGCGCACCGAATATTATCGTTCGAAACGAAAAAAGAATGCTCCAGGAAGCCGTTGATGCCCTTATCGATAACGGCAGAAGAGGAAGACCTGTAACAGGCCCCGGAAACAGGCCTTTAAAATCCCTTTCAGACTTACTGAAAGGAAAGCAGGGCCGTTTCAGACAAAACCTTCTTGGAAAACGTGTTGACTATTCCGGCCGTTCCGTTATCGTTGTAGGCCCCAATCTGAAGCTTTACCAATGCGGTCTTCCTAAGGAAATGGCCATAGAGCTTTTCAAGCCCTTTGCCATGAAAAAGCTTGTTCAGGAGGGCTTTGCCCATAATATCAAAAGTGCAAAAAGAATGGTTGAAAGACTTCAGCCGGAGGTTTGGGACGTACTTGAAGACGTTATTAAGGAACACCCTGTTATGCTGAACCGTGCCCCAACACTTCATCGGCTTGGTATTCAGGCCTTTGAACCGGTACTTGTAGAAGGTAAGGCCTTAAAGCTTCACCCGCTTGTGTGTACAGCGTATAACGCCGACTTCGACGGTGACCAGATGGCGGTTCACGTACCTTTATCGGCAGAGGCCCAGGCAGAATGCCGTTTCCTCCTTCTTGCGCCAAATAACCTTCTGAAACCTTCTGACGGAGCGCCGGTTACGGTTCCTTCGCAGGACATGGTTTTAGGTATTTACTATCTTACCCTTGCAAAAGACGGTGAAGTAGGCGAAGGCAAAATATTTAAAGACGAGCAGGAAGCTATTCTTGCCTATGACAATAAATACATCAGCCTTCATTCAAAAATAAAAGTAAGGCGTACGCTTGAAATAGACGGAGAAATCCATTCAAGAATCGTTGACACAACTGTGGGAAGAATCATATTAAACGAGGCGATTCCCCAAGATATCGGCTATGTTGACAGAACTGTATTTGAGAATAAATTCCTTTATGAAATAGATTTTGTGGTAGACAAAAAGACCCTTGGAAAGATTATCAACAGATGTATCAACAGATACGGCTCTACAGATACTGCTGAGGTTCTTGACAAAATAAAGACCCTTGGTTTCAGCTATTCCACAAGGGGCGCATTGACGGTTTCCGTATCGGATATGGAAATCCCTTCCGCTAAGTACGATATTATCCGTGATACGGAAGGCAAAGTTGAAAATATTACCAAGATGTTCAGACGCGGTCTTATGACCGACGAAGAGCGTCATGCAAAGATTATCGCTTCATGGGAAAGCGCAACAGATCAGATTACAAAAGCGCTGATTGACGGCCTCGGAAGATACAATAATATTTACATGATGGCAAACTCCGGCGCCAGAGGTTCGACAAACCAGATTAAACAGCTTGCAGGTATGCGCGGTCTTATGGCAAGCCCTTCAGGCGGCATTATAGAGCTTCCTATTAAGGCAAACTTCCGTGAAGGACTTTCTGTTCTTGAGTATTTCATTTCCGCTCACGGTGCAAGAAAAGGCCTTTCGGACACGGCTTTAAGAACTGCTGACTCCGGTTATCTTACAAGAAGGCTTGTAGACGTTTCTCAAGACATTATCGTAAGAGAATGGGACTGCGCCGAAGAAGGGGAAGAAGTTCCCGGCATGTGGGTGTCTGCATTTAAAGACGGCGACGAAGTCATAGAGCCCCTTTCCGACCGTTTAAGGGGCAGGTGGTCTATTCTTGACATTATGCACCCTGAAACAGGCGAAATTATAGTAAAAGCCGACACCATGATTACCCCAGACCAGGCCGACCTTGTGGAAAGCCTTGGCATTAAGAGTGTTTATATAAGAACCATACTGACCTGCCGTTCAAGAATCGGCCTCTGTGCCAAATGCTACGGCGCAAACATGGCCTCCGGCCGTATCGTAAGAATCGGTGAGTCTGTCGGCATTATAGCCGCCCAGTCCATCGGTGAGCCGGGTACACAGCTTACAATGCGTACCTTCCATACAGGCGGTATTTCTTCAAACGAAGACATTACTCAGGGTCTTCCCCGTGTTGAGGAGCTTTTTGAGGCAAGAAAGCCCAAGGGCCTTGCCATCATCTCCGATTTTGCAGGTACCGTTACTGTAAGCGACACGAAGAAGAAGCGTGAAGTTATCGTTACAAGCCCCGACGGAGAGGTGAAGGAATATTTGATTCCTTACGGCTCCCGTATTAAAGTCTTTACCGGAGACGAAATCGGCGCCGGTGACGAGCTGACAGAAGGTAGCGTATATCCTCATGATATTCTTAAGATAAAAGGCATAAGAGGCGTTCAGGACTATATGCTTGCAGAGGTTCAAAGAGTATACAGGCTTCAAGGTGTTGATATTAATGATAAGCATATTGAAGTTATCGTGCGCCAGATGCTTAAGCGAGTGAAAGTAGAAGAAAACGGCGATACGGATCTCCTTCCCGGAAGCTTGGTAGACTGGCTTGAATTTGAAGAAATCAACAAAAAGGTCATTGAAGAAGGCTTAGAACCCGCTATCGGAAGCAGAGTTCTCCTCGGTATCACAAAGGCTTCTCTTGCAACGGATTCCTTCCTTTCTGCGGCTTCCTTCCAGGAAACCACAAGGGTTCTTACGGAAGCGGCAATTAAAGGCAAGGTTGATCCTCTTATCGGCTTAAAAGAAAACGTAATTATAGGTAAACTGATCCCTGCCGGTACAGGAATGCCTGTTTATAGAAAAATAAAGGTTTCTGCAACGGATCCCGACCTTGAAACAGAAGGATTAGACGGCGGAACAGGAGATAATATAGCATAAATAAAAAAGGCGGCCATAGGCCGCCTTTTTTATCTCTCGTAAAAGTACCTTCCGTTGCTTTTATGAATTTCAACTATAGTAAATTTGAAGTTAAACAGTAACAAAACCGTATATTTCTTGAATTCATATGAAATAGAAGCGTTGTTAATTTGCTTTTCTTTTATTTTATATTCCCTAAAGCCAAATATTTACGGCGGTGTAAAAGCAAATTGACTGTACGAGGATTCAAAAATGTACTGTTTCCAAAGGAAATCCGTGTTTTTATACTACGCGAACTTGGAAAAGGATGCAGGCGCAAGTCTGCAAATCTTTTTTAGTGAGCGTTTTCTTATCGTTATCAAACTTGTTTTTGTTTGGTAACGATGAATCCGTAGTGATTCGGTTTTTGTTACTTCTTTATAAGAAATTTACTATAATAGGTAAGCATAGGTGCGCCGATGCTTTTCTAGGAAAAGCTTGAAGCCCTCTATTTCCCCCAGACGGGCAGCACTTAAAGGGTTAAAGAAAATTAATCGTCTTACTTAAAGGTATTGTGTAGGAAAGTGCCTTTTATAATGGCTTAAAATCTTGCAATTTTATTGTAATACAGATATACTTTTATTAATCGATTTTAGTAAATTTAAAATTAAACAGCAACAAACCGTATATTTATGCAGATTAAAAAAATACCCTTTCCGAGAGGAATCCATATTTTTGAGCCTTTAGTGAACAGGCTTTTGTTACCTCTTTATAAGAAATTTACTATACTTTACTGTTGCTTTGTAAGGCAAAGAAGATTATTATGGCTTATCCTGAAAAAAGACCCTTTGTGCCATTAAAGGAATCGTTCTCGACTGTGATGAGCCGGAAAGGCTTGCAGATTTTTATGAAAAGCTTCTGGGCTGGAAGAGGATTCCTGCTTGGGACGGCTGGGCGGCTTTATTAAGCCCTGACGAAAGTATTGCCCTTGCTTTTCAAAAGATTTTGAGCTATACATCTCCTGCATGGCCTTGGGAAGCTGAAAAGCAAATGCGGATGGTTCATTTTGAATTATTTGCAGATAATATGGAGGAGGTCCGTATCTTACGCAATAAAATGCGGTGCCAAGAAAGCGGATATCCAGCATTTTACGACTTCAGTCACCATGATAGATCCGGAAGGCTATCCTTTCTGCATTGATTCGGAATAAAAAATGATATGAAGACATTCAGCCCATAAAAGCAAAGAAAAGGAGCTATTCATATGCTTAAAGAAAAGGAATATATTTTATTCGACCTTGACGGAACAATAATTAACTCGGGAAAAGGGATTATAAATTCCGCAATATATGCTTTGGAAAGCTTCGGAATAAAAATCGAAAAGCCGGAAATGCTTAGAAGCCTTATCGGACCGCCTTTAAAAGATTCCATTATAGCCTATTTCGATCTTGATTCTCAAAAGGCTGAAGAAATCGTTTTAAAATATAGGGAGCATTATGGGGAGAAGGGCCTATATGAATGTGCGCTCTATCCCGGCATCAAAGAGCTTCTTGGAGATTTGGCAAAGGCAGGCAAAAAGCCCTGTATTGCCACCACAAAATCCACGTATTTTGCTGAAAAGATACTTTCCTATTTGGACGTAGGCCAATACTTCATTAAAATCGCCGGAAGCAATCTGGACGGAAGCAGGCAGGATAAGCATGAGGTAATCGAATACTGTCTTAAAAGCCTTGCCATAGAGAATCGAAAAAAGGTGCTTATGATAGGTGATAGGAAATATGATATTGAAGGGGCAAAGAAATCTGAAATCGATTTCATAGCTGTAAGCTATGGCTTTGGGGAACTATCGGAGCTAAAAAAAGCAGGAGCAAAGACCATTGTAAAAGACGCTTTGGAATTACGAAAAATTATACTTTGATAAATTTTAAGGGATTGTTATTATAACAATCCCTTTTTTATGTACTGATTTAATAAAGGCCCGTAAATTTATTTTGCACCTTTAAGAAAAGCCTATTTCAGGAAGGTCAGGGTATACTTCTTTGCATATATCCATAAAGTTTTTTGCCGCATGGCTTAATACAGAACTATTTCGCGCCGCATAAAACTTCTGAACTAAAGGCTTCTGAAGTACGTCAATAAAGCGAATGTCAGAGGCTAAAAAACTCTTTGTGAAAACAGGCATTAATGCGATACATACTTTGGCTCTTACCATTGCTATAAATGAAGGAAAAAAATTGCTGTGGGTAAAATTTGAATGAGCCATATTGTTTTTAATGCAGTAAGGCCTTACAGGCTCATATTCATTTTCATAAAAGGTAATGACAATCTGGTCTTTGAGAACCGCCTGGTCTTCCGAAGAGAGGTTAAAAAACAGGTGGTCCTTATGAGCAGCCACTTCAAATTTTGAAAATCCCAGAGGCTCAGAATAAATTTCGCTGATGAGCCCTACACAGGATTCCGAACAAATACCAATATCAACCGTACCGGAGCGCAAATGGGAAACAAGCCTTTTATAGGTATAATGAGAGCAAAACACCTCAACATCAGGATAGCGCTCAGCAAATAGTTCAAGAGGCTTCGAAACCAAGGCCCATTCCCAAGGCCCTATCCCTATGGTCAGACGCTGCTCCTGTTCAAGATGGAGCCTTCTTACACTTTCATTAATCATTCTGTATTGCTCCATATAGTCTTCCGCTCTCGTAGCAAGTCTTTCGCCGGCAGCAGTCAGTTTAAGAGAATTATGAAGCCTATAGAAAAGATGTGAATTAAGCTCTTCTTCCAAAGCGGAAATTTGCTTGCTTATGGTAGACTGGGTTACATGGCAGTCTTCGGCGGCCTTCGTGAAGCTAAGATGCCTTGCCGCACTTATAAAATATTTTAATTTAATCTCATCCAATGTGCTACCTTCTTTTCAAGTATATTAATAGAAAGCCGGAAACTTACGAAACGATATTTTCACTGCCGATGGATATATTCCCCATCAATACTTAGAGATATTGAATAGTTACAAATTTATTTTTCATCAGCTTTTTAAGCATAGGTTCAATAAATAATTATATTATTTAATATACGGTATAACTAACAGGCTACCGAAATCAATCATAGTTAAACAAACGGAAGCCTGTGATTAATATTTTGATATGAAGGCCCTGTGAATATCCATCTATACCATATAAAATTAAGCTTAAAATATAATAGAAGGGTATATTCTTTAATGGAATAGGCCAATTCCTATTTTTCGTTTTACCTGAGTGGACACTTGTGTTATTATTTGACTAATCAAAATCTACAAAAAAGTTCAAAATATCCTATAAAATTATACAATATGCATACAGCGCTTCTGAACTAAGGGCAGCTTCAAAAAGATTCAATTCGTGAAACTTTGCATAGAAGTGTAAGGAGAGCTTCTTATCTGGATACCTATCTATGTATATTTCTTACCCTGCAATAAATGATGAAACCGCAGAAACAAGCACAAGGACACCGCCGATAAACAGCGGCTCCAGAGAAAAAGGCTTAGGGGCTTTCTCCATTTTAAACTCATGATATGTTTTCGCCTTCTTGCCTTCTTTAAGCTCATCTTCAAAATGCTTTGAATAGGACCGGAGGGTTCTGTAACTATATATGAAAATATCCAGCATGCCAATGCTTCTAAGATATGAAATAAGCCCCGGTATGAGAGAAAATAAGCCGCCAATAAAAAGACCGTTTATTATTCGATAAATAAAAAAATCGGCCTTTATAAATATGATGGAAAATATGCAGGCTACTGTACTGATGCCTGAATATACCAAGAATTTTCTCTTGTCAATTAATTGCATGAAGCTCCTCCCTGAAAGTTTTATTTATCTTGCTATAAGAATAACAGGGTTTATACTAAAATGTCAAATATATTAAGTTCATTTATTTATATAAGGTAAAAATGCACATATTTTTTATAAAACTGGTTTTATTCTCCAAAGGTTAAAAAATACATAAAGCGAACCGCACACAGGGCAAAAGTTCAAATGATTCTTCAAATTTATTAAAGGCTCAGCCTTAAATATATTAATGAATTTAAACATGAAAGAGGGGAATTGCCATGAAAAAATTAACCGCTATCCTTATGGCAGGGATAATGGGATTAGCTGTTTTTACAGGTTGTGGGGGAAACGGCTCTTCAAATGATGGGAATCAAAATGCACAAAAGAGTCAAGAAACAGCTACTGCGGAAGCGCCAAAGGAAGAAGCAAAAGCTTCAGAACCTGCTTCTTCAGAGCCTTATGGCACATTTAATAATTATTTTACCGGCGACATCGACACCATTAATCCACATATTTATACATTATCCAATAGCGGTGATGTTTTTGCCCTTGTGTCTTTAATGCTTTATAAACAAATGCCTACAGAAGACGGGAAGGCCTTTGCTTATGTAGGGGAGCTTGCAGAAGGCGAGCCTATAAAGATGGACGAAGAAGGCAAGATTTGGAATATAAAAATACGTGAAAACGCTGTTTGGGAAAACGGAGATAAAATAGATATAGATGACGTCATCTATTCATGGAAAATGTGCCTTGACCCGATTCTTGTAAACTCCAGAGCCTCCCAGCTTGCAAGCGATTATATTACGATTGTAAATGCCACGGATTATTATCTTCAGGGGAGTGAAAACAAAGTAGCATGGGAAGATGTGGGCATAAAGAAGGTTGATGATTATACCCTTTCTCTTGAGCTTACAGACCCTGTAACAGAAGCCGACATTAAAGCGCATTTTAACTATGTATGGACCAGCTTAGTACATGAGCCGACCTATGAAGCAGGCATGGACGCAGGGCGCACAAAGACCACTTACGGTTCAAGCGCAGACAGGTTCATGAGCTGCGGCCGGTTTATATTAAAGGACTGGGTAAACGGTTCGCAGGTAAATATGGTTAGAAACCCTGATTATGTAGATAAAGACGAAATTAAAATTGCAGGATATTCTTATAAAATGCTGGATGATGCCAATACGGCTCTTGAGCTTTTCCTGAGCGGAGATCTTGATGTTGTTAACCTGAATGCCTCTGTTATAGAGCAGTATATTGACGACCCAAGGGTAAAAATAGCCCCTGCAACTTCAATACAGACCCTTACAATAAACCATGGAAACACCAATAATAGCGGTATCCTTGGAAATGTAAACTTCAGAAAGGCATTATCCTACGCCGTAGACAGAGAAAACATAGCAAAAATGACAAACGGCATAGCCGCAAATTATCTTGTGCCTCAAAAATGCCTCGGTGATACAGACAAAGGCCTTACATTCCGCCAGATGCCGGAAGCCCAGGAATATTTAGAGCCAAATTTAGGCTTTGATGCTGCAAAGGCCAAGGAATATTATGACAAGGCCATGGCAGAAGCAGGCCTTACGAATCTTACTCTTACCCTTATGTATAATGAATCCAGTGCTAATAATAAATCTGCTTCCGAGTTCCTTCATAAAGAGCTTCCTAAGATTTTCGGAGACAGCTTTACTTTAGAGCTTATGGCCGCCCCAAGCTCCGTTCTGAATACATATATTAAAGGCTGGAAAGAAGGCGACCCCAACAGCTTCGAGCTTCAGTGGAGAGGCTGGAACACAAGCACGGCAGCGCCGTGGAATGGACTTAAGGTTTACAGCTCCATGTATTCAAATAAAAACGAGCCTTATTATAACGATGAATTTGATGCCTTATGGGAAGAGGCAAACTACAGCCTAGACGCTAAACTGGACCCTGCCTACAGGCTTCAGCTTACACGGGAAATGGAAAAAATAGCTCTTGACGAAGTAGCTGCATGCCCTGTTTACGAGGCACCGGGATATTACATGATAAGCGAAAGAGTAAACTTAATAAGCGATGGCTATATCCCCGGCTATGGTTTTGGATATAGCTTAGCAACAATTAGCCAATAAAAATTTGTAAGGCAATCATGGATACCTTTCGGATATTTGTGGATTTACCTTCATTTGACTATCATGCGCGAAGGTAAATCCACCGTATTCCAAGACATTTTGCCTAAGCATATAGAATTAAACGTTATATTTTTTAAATTAGGCATGAAAAACAGAAGTAAAGGATAAAAACCATATATTCCCTATGGCTCAAAAATATAGAATTTATATTTTGAGCCATGGAGAAAGGGTTTTCCTTTACCATATTTTATCTAAGCCTTATAAAGCACTTTAAAGCCTTGCGGTAATAGTAAATTTAAAAAGGAACAAAACCGTATATCCCTTGAATTCATATAGAATAGTATCGTAGCCAAATGGAATTAGGAAGAAATACTGACTGAATCAATTCTTTATGGTATTTTGAACTTACGGTATTTTGCAGAGCAAAGATCTATATTGCTTTTTTCTTATCTTATGCCCTCTAAAGCCAACATAGATTTAAGGATATACCGTTTCCTGCGGAAACCTATGTTTTGAACAATATAAAAAAGCACGGCCTTAGACAATAGGGCAGCTTCACTCAAAGACGCCCTGTGATAGACGGCGGCAGGCCAGGATTTATGGAAATAAATCTATATAGTATTCTTTAAGAAATGGGTTTTGCGGCCTCTTTATAAAAAATTTACTATAAACATTTTTTAACTGCAATGCTTTTGGAAAGGACAGATTCATGGTTAGATATATTGCAGAAAGAATTATTGCCATGCTCATAACCCTTTTTATTATCGTAACTCTGGGATTTATGGTTATAAGGCTCATGCCCGGAGGTATTTTTGATAATGCGGTAGATATGACTTATGAGCAAAAGGCGGCCCTTGAAGCCAAATATAATCTTGATAAGCCGATTCCTGTACAGTACGGCTTATTTTTAAAGGGGATTGTTACAGAAGGGGACTGGGGAACCTCTCTTAAAATGCAGATTAACGTTCCTGTATGGGAGATTATCAAAGATAAAATTCCTGTAACGTTATACATAAACTTTTTTTCTCTTTTAATTTCTTTGCCTCTTGGCATTATTTTAGGCATTTTAGCTGCCATCAGAAAAAATTCCTCTGTGGATTATTCAGTGTCATTTTTTGTGGTTATATGCATCTCTGTGCCTTCGTTTATCTTTGCTACGCTGCTGCAATATTTTGTCGCTTTTAAAGGCGGCCTGCTGCCCATTATTTATGACCCTACTGCTTTGGGAATAGAGCGGTTCAGAGGGCTTCTTCTGCCGATTATTGCCCTTTCCTTTAGCCCTATTGCGAGGGTTACAAGATATTTAAGGGCGGAGCTTGCAGAAACCATCAATTCAGATTTTATGCTGCTTGCAAAGACAAAAGGCCTTACGGAGCTTCAAGCCACTGTAAACCACGGCATTAGAAACTCTTTGCTTCCTTTAATGAATATTATTGTGCCGATGTTTACAAGCATCATGGGGGGAAGCCTTGTTATAGAAACCATCTTTGCCATACCGGGAATGGGCGGTATTATGGTTAAATCCATAAATGCACCGGATTATACCGTTACCCTTGCCGCTCTTATATTTTATTCCGTAATATCCTTGCTTACGGTTCTTATTGTTGACATTTCATACGGAATCATCGATCCCAGAGTAAGAATGGGAGGGAAAGCCTAATGGTTAAAATATACGAGCCGGACTCTCCGGAATTAAAGAATATGCCAAAAGAGAAGTTTATCCTTGTACAAATGGACGAAAACATTGCTGACAGTAAATTTGACAGCAAGCCCATAGGCTTTTTTAAAGACGCAATGATTCGTTTTTCAAGAAGCAAGGTTTCAATTATTGCATTTGTTGTTATAACCATAATACTTCTTTTTGCAATTATTGCCCCTGAGGCAAGCCGATACGATTATAATGACCAGAATCTCCAGCATATAAACCTTCCTCCTAAAATGCCGGGCTTAGCGAAATTGGGGATTTTTGACGGTACGAGGGTTCTTCAGAACAGAAGAAAGGACACCTTAAACGATACCACGCGCTATCCCGAAGGCTCCATATTGTATATTGGAGAAACGAAGATTGTTCAAGGGATAGAGCTTTGTGACATTAAGGTAGATTACTATAAATATGCCGGCGTAGAAGACGGAGCAAGCTATTGGATGGGTACTGACTATCTTGGCAGAGACCTCTGGGTCCGTATGTGGCGGGGGGCCAGGGTATCCCTTTTGATTGCCTTTATATCTGTTTTATGTAATGTTACTGTAGGGATTATTTACGGCTCCATTGCCGGATATTACGGCGGGAAAACAGATATGCTGATGATGCGTGTGACTGAAATTATAGGCGCTTTTCCGGAAATTGTTGTAGTGACTTTGTTTATCCTGTTTTTCGGCACGGGAATGCTTTCCATCATCCTTTCGCTTGTGGTTCAAAACTGGATTGGTACTGCCCGTATGGTAAGAGGCCAATTTTATAGATATAAGGGCAGCGAATACGTTCTTGCCGCGAGAACCTTAGGAGTAAAGGATATGTCTCTTATCTTCAGGCATATTCTGCCAAACTCCATAGGCCCTATTATCACAAGAAGCATGATTGCTATTCCAAGCGCCATATTTACGGAATCCTTCCTTGCTTACATCGGCCTTGGCATAAAAGCACCGGAATCTTCCATCGGTGTGCTTCTTTCCCAAGGGCAGAAGGTAATGCAGCAGTTTCCAAATCAAGTATTTTTCCCGGCAATTGTCATTTCAATCCTTATGATAGCCTTTAATATGCTTTCAAACGGACTTCGTGACGCATTTGACCCAACCCAGCGGGGCGCATAGAAGGAGGTAGAATCATGGATAAGATTTTAAGCGTAAACAATTTATCTGTATCCTTTAACGCTTACGCAGGAACCGTAAAAGCCGTTAGGGATATCAGCTTCGATTTATATAAAGGCGAGACCCTTGCAATCGTTGGGGAATCAGGCTCCGGAAAGAGCGTTACAACAAAGGCGATTTTAGGAATCCTGCCTAAAAACGGGCGGATTGACGCCGGAAGCGTAATCTATCAAGGGGAGGATATGACAAAATATAAAGAAAAGGATTATTATAAAATACGGGGAAAGCGAATTTCCCTTGTATTTCAAGACCCTTTATCTGCTCTGAACCCTATTATGAAAATAGGAAAGCAAATTACCGAGGCCCTTGTATTAAGCCATTCCATAGAAAAGTCAAAGGCCAAGGAAAGGGCTATTGAGCTTATGGACGCTGTCGGCATTCCAGATGCAAGAAACCGGTATGACGCGTATCCCTTCCAATTTTCAGGCGGAATGCGCCAAAGAATCGTAATTGCCATTGCCCTTGCCAGCAATCCCGAAATACTCATCTGCGACGAGCCCACAACAGCCCTTGACGTTACTATTCAGACCCGTATTCTGGAACTGATAAACGATATTAAAAAAGAACGTAATCTCTCTATTATCTTTATAACCCATGACCTTGGGGTGGTTGCCAACATGGCGGACAGGGTCTGTGTTATGTACGCCGGGCGAATTGTAGAGGTAGGTACAAGCGATGAAATTTTCTACAGCCCTGCCCATCCCTATACAAGAGTGCTGCTTTCGGCCATACCCGATTTAAATACCAAGGAAAAGCTTTTTTCCATACCCGGGGCCCCGCCTAATATGCTTTATCTGCCGAAGGGTGACGCCTTTGCCCCAAGAAATAAATATGCCCTTGCCATTGATTTTGAGGAAGAGCCGCCTTATTTTAAAATTTCGGATACCCATTACGCCTCAACATGGCTTTTGCACCCCTATGCGCCGAAGGTAGAAATGCCCGACGTGCTGAAAGAACGTATCAGGCGTATGGAAGAGGAGGAAATGGCCCATGAGTAATATAATAAACGGCCAAGAGCCTATTCTTGAGATAAAAAACCTTGCGATGCATTTTACCACGAAAAAAAGAGGGATAAAATCCACAGTGAAGGCTGTTGATGATGTAAGCTTTAATGTATACCCCGGAGAGACCTTTGGCCTTGTAGGAGAATCCGGCTGCGGAAAAACCACAACAGGCAGAACCATCATCAGGCTCTATGACCCTACAGACGGCAAGGTCTATTTTAAAGGCAAAGACATCTCGGGAAAATTAGATAAGGAAACAAGAAAATACATAACAGATAATATCGCTATGATTTTTCAGGACCCTATCGCTTCTTTGAATCCCAGAATGACCGTTCAGGAAATTGTAGGGGAGGGCCTTAAAATCAGAGGCTATAAAGATGAAGGGGAACGCCATAAGAAAATTATCGAAATGCTTGAACATGTAGGTTTGCAGGCGGAACACGCCATGCGATACCCCCATGAGTTTTCAGGGGGCCAAAGGCAGCGCATCGGTATTGCCAGAGCATTAATTATAAACCCTCAGATGGTAATTGCAGACGAGCCTGTTTCAGCCCTTGACGTCTCGGTGCAGGCCCAGGTAATTAACCTTCTGAATAGCCTTAAAGAGGAACTGGGGCTTACGATTCTTTTTATCGCCCATAATCTTTCAGTGGTTAAGTATTTTTCCGACAGAATCGGGGTTATGTATTACGGAAAGCTTGTGGAGCTTGCGGATTCGGAAGAGCTTTTTAAAAACCCCATGCACCCTTATACAAAGGCTTTGCTTTCAGCCATCCCCCAGCCAGACCCAAGAGCTGAAAAGAGAAGAAAGCGAATCCATTATGACCCGAAGGTTCATGATTATTCTTCTGATAATCCGCCAAGATACCACGAAATATCCGAAGGCCATTTAATATACTGCTCTGATGACGAGCTTGAGGAATATATAAAAGACTGGAAAGAATAGATTTATGGCAATGGATTACAGTAAATTTCAAATTAAACAGTAATAAAAATCGTATATTAGAATAGCTTAAACATAGCACTTCTATATGTTTAAGCCGTTTATGAAAAATAGATTTTTACTGCATCCTTCTGCGAAATTTACTATAAAAGATTTCAAAAATAAATTGCTTCTTAGGGATAAGAAGATTATCATAAATATAGTAAGTTTCTCATAAAAAAGTAACAAAAACCGATTCACTGAAGGTTTAAAAGCATAGATGACTTTTGTGAATATACGGTTTTGTTAGGGCGTGTCTGAAAACTCCAAACTCTAGGATATTTTGCCATAAAAGTGCGACTTCATCGTCGAAAATCCTCAAGATATGCCGTGCAGGTTTACCCAGGGTAAACCTGCACGCTCAACATTTTTGCATAAAGCAAAAATGTAAATGCATGCTATCTTTGCGGTTTTCTCCTCGAATTCACACTTCCTTACAAAATATCCGTCGGTTTTCCGGTTTTCAGACACTGCCTAGGGTATAACTTTAAATTTACTATATATAGTAAATAGCCTTAAGATAGTAACAAAAATCTATTTTACTATATAGACAATTTCATTTTAAACAGTAAGGAAGAATAAATTTCACCAAACTATTAATTCAGATAAAATGAAATTGTTTTATTCCTATTTAACTTTAAATTTACTATAAGCTGTATTTTCAGCAGAAATATTGATTAAGGAGGCCGATATGGAGAATCAGGAATTCAACATAAGAACCATTGATTTTAAGGGAGAAAAGGAAGGCCCTTCCATAGTTATTACAGGGGCAATCCACGGTAATGAGCAGACGGGAACTTATACGGCAGAGCTTATAGCCGAAAGACTTAAAAATGAGAAAATCCTTGGGAATATACGTATCATGCCCATTTGCAACGAGAGCGCATTTAAGGCAAGGCAAAGGCCTGCCGCAGAAGACGGGGAGGATTTGAACAGAATTTTCCCCGGAGATAAAAACGGCGGTTATAGCTATCGTCTTGCAAACCATATATGGGAACTTACAGAAGGCTATGATTATATTATAGACCTCCACTGCTGCGGTATTTACGGAAGCACTTATACCATGTGCTGGTACAGCAAATATGATTTTCACTATGATATTGCAAAAAAATTAGGCATAGAAACCGTAATACATACAGCCGGAACAGGCGGGCAGTTTTATCTTGAATCCTGTGAGAAAAGAGGACAGAAAGGCCTTTTAATCGAGCTTCCCGGAGGGCAGCCCGGCGGGGTTATTCACATGGAGTCCGCCGTAAGCACCTGTGAGAAAATAATAAATTATTTAAAGCTTATCAATATCATAGAAGGAGAAGGCATCATGCCGGAAGGCATAAAGTTCTGCGGTGTTATCGCAAAGGAATGTCTTCCTGCCCATGAAGACGGGGTTTATATAAGAAAGATTATGCCGGGCGATTATGTAAATGCAGGGGATGTTGTAGGAAGCGTAAACGGAGTAGAATATAAAGCGCCTTTTGATGCCGTTGCCACATCCTCTTCCTTAAGCAGGTATGTTTTTAAAGGGGAAAACATTATTTCTCTGGCCCCTGCAAGGGAGGTCCAAAAAGGAGAAATTGAATAATATAGTAAATTTCTTATAAAGAAGTAACAAAAACCTAATCACTACGGATTCATCGTTACCAAACAAAAAAAGTTTGATAATGATAAGGGAACGCTCACTTAAAAAAGATTTGCAGGCTTGCGCCTGCATTCTTTTCCAAGTTCGCTTAGTATAAAAACACGGATTTCCTTCGGAAACGGTACATTTTTGAATCCTCGTACAGTCAATTTGTTTTTACACCGCCGTAAGTATTTGGCTTTAGGGAATATAAAATAAAAGAAAAGCAAATTGACAACGCTTCTATTTCATATGAATTCAAGAGATGTACGGTTTTGTTACTGTTTAACTTGAAATTTACTATAGTAAACAAATCTGTAGATTTTAAAGACTTAAGCACAGACGGATTCCCCGGGGGCGGCTCGTCGCATCGAGGAAAATGGCGTGCTTTGAGCTTTTCTTTAGAAAAGCTATTTATTCCAACAGTCTTTTTCCAAAGCGTATAGGTGAATTCAAAAAAAATAGTAGTATTGTCTATTTACCTTTCTCTTATTTTATGGTTTCTATAGCCAAAATAAAAGTAAAACAGTAGCGCTGTAATTTGCTTTCCCTTGACTTTATGCATTCTTGGAACCTGTTATAGTAAATTTATCATGAAGAAGCAGCAAAATCCTATTCCCTTAAGGCTCAAAAACACGGATTTCCTTCGGAAGCGGTACATTTTTGAGCCTTCGTGAATATACGGCTTTGCTACTATTTAACTTTAAATTTACTATACGTACTGCGAAAGAAAAGCAAATTTACTATATAGCAATTTAAAAGTAAATTAACTATAAGGCTTTAAACGAAAAAGGGGTATTGCAAATTTATTTGCAATACCCTCTCTTTTAGTCCCCTGCCACACTTCCGCTTAAGGCGTAGTATCTGGCGTAGGTGCCTTTTTTACCGATTAGTTCGTCGTGGGTTCCTCTTTCCACAATGCCGTCCTGTGAAAGAACGAGAATGTTTTCAGCATTTCTTATGGTTGAAAGCCTGTGGGCGATACAGATTGTGGTACGGTTTTTAGCTAAGCCTTCAAGGCTTTCCTGAACGATTTTTTCCGATTCGTTATCCAGAGAAGAGGTCGCCTCGTCAAAGATAAGGATAGGGGGATTTTTAAGGAATACCCTTGCGATGGAGAGCCTTTGCTTTTGCCCCCCAGAAAGTTTCACACCTCTTTGACCGATATTCGTGTCATAGCCTTCGGGAAGATTTATGATAAATTCATGAGCATTGGCGTTTTTGGCGGCTTCTATAATTTCTTCCATAGAGGCCCCGGGCTTTCCGTATTCTATGTTTTCTCTTACGGTACCTGCAAAAAGATATACATCCTGCTGAACGATTCCGATATGCTTTCTAAGGGATTTTAATTTAAAATCCTTTATATCCTGCCCGTCTATGAGGATACGGCCTTCCGTAGGGTCGTAAAACCTCGGTATCAAAGAGCAAAGGGTGGTTTTGCCAACCCCGGAGGGGCCTACAAGGGCAACGTATTCACCGGCTTTGATGTTCAGGCTTATATTGTTTAAAACTCTTTTTTCTTCATGGTCAAGCTCATAAGAGAAAGATACATTATCAAAAGAAATATCTCCCTGTACCTTTTCTATGTCCCTGGCGTTTTCGCTGTCTTTAATATCTGGAGCAACATCAAGGATTTCAAGGAACCGCTCAAAACCTGTTCCGCCGTTTTGAAACTGCTCGGTGAAGTTTATAAGCTTTTTAACAGGGTCTATGAGCATTCCGATATAAAGAAGATAAGTAACAAGGTCGGATATGTCGATGATTCCTCTTGTAATAAAAAATGCGCCGAAGAATATCATGGCTATGTTAATCAAAGTTATAAAAAATCCAAGGCCGCTGTGGAATCTTCCCATGGCGTGGTAGCTTCCGTCTTTGGATTTAACGTAGTTTTCATTGCCGACGTTAAATTTGCCAAGCTCCACATCTTCATTGGCAAAACCCTTCACTACTCTTACACCGGATATGCTGTCTTCTATCTGGGCGTTTATTTCTGCCACTCTCTGGCGATTTTTCTTAAATGCATTTTTCATTTTCTTATTATAATAAAGGGTAAAGACAAACATAAAAGGAAGTATGGCAAATATGATAAGGGTTAAAGGGATATTAATATTAATGAGTATAATAAAAGAGCCTATAATTTTAACAGTGGATATGATAATATCCTCAGGGCCGTGGTGGGCAAGCTCCGTAACGTCGAAAAGGTCATTTGTAAGGCGGCTCATAAGCTGACCGGTTTTTGCATTGTCATAGAAGCTTAAAGAAAGTTTCTGAAAATGGGTGAATAAATCCTTACGCATGTCAAATTCCATTTTTGCACCCATTACATGGCCTACATAAGCCACATAATAATTGCAGAAATATTCAATAACCGCTAAAACGACAAAAGCAAGGCACACCTTTCCGATGATGGCCATGTCAATGCCTGTGGTTTGAGCCGTAGAGGTTACATAGCGTACAAGCAGCGGATATAAAAGAACAATAATTGACGCTGCAAAGGCACAAAACAGGTCAATGAAAAAAACCTTCTTATGGGGCTTGTAATAAGTAATAAATCGTTTAAGCTTTCCTTCCATAAAATCTTTCCTCCATGAAAATAATAACATTGAGTACAATCGTCTATACTTAAGAGGTAGGCGAACAGCATAAGCATATCAAAATTGCAGTATTTACAGTATACCAGAAATGAAAGATATATACCAGTTATAAAGGCCTAAAGAAAGCAAATTGTTAAAAATAATTAAGAAAGGGCTTATATAAAATATAAATATGTTAATTAATCTTTGTGGCTATGAAGCCGTATTTAAAATATGGCCTATCGTATCAATGCCTAAGGAATTTACTCATATCATTGTATTATTTTTAATAAAAGAGAACTTTTTAGGGAAGTTTGGGATGAAAATACATACTTCTGTCCCTATTAGGGTATTTGGAAAGAAGCTAATTTATGGTAAAATAATAAAAGGGCCTAAATAAAGGCTCTGAAATTTAAGGATAAAGGCTGTTCAAAAAAACTGCCTTTTAATCTGATATTATTTTATATTGAGTCAAGTATATAGTAAATTTAAAGTTAACCAGTAGCAAGGCCGAATATTCCAGACTTTTGTTACTTCTACATAATAAATTTACTATAGATACAAATGAGTTTATGTTGGAAAGGATAAAATATGGATATTTTAAAGACCTTGGAAAACGAATTTTTATTAAAAACCTATCAGGTAGAGAACACAGTAAAGCTTATAGATGAAGGGAACACCATTCCCTTTATTTCCAGATACCGTAAAGAAATGACAGGCTCCATAGATGACCAGACCCTGAGAGAAATATATGACAGGCTTCTATATTTAAGGAATATGGAGGAAAGGCGCAGCCAAGTTAAAGCAATTATAGAAGAACAAGGGAACTTAACCGAAGAAATCGAAAAATCCCTTTCGGAAGCTAAAACCATGGCTGAAATAGAAGATATTTACCGCCCCTATAAGCCTAAGAGAAGAACAAGGGCAATGATTGCCAAAGAAAAGGGCTTAGAGCCTTTGGCTATGATGATATGGGAGCAGAATATTCATAAGGAAATAGCTGCAATAGCGGAAGACTTTATAAACGAAGAAAAAGAAATCCTTACTTCTTCCGATGCCATGCAGGGAGCCATGGATATTATAGCAGAGATTATATCGGACGATGCCGATTTCAGAGGAATCATAAGAAAAGAATATAACGATAAAGGCTTTCTTTCTTCAAAGGCTGTAGATACGGAAAAAGAGTCTGTATACGAAATGTATTACGATTTTTCAGAGCCTGTAAATAAAATAGCCTCTCACCGGGTTCTTGCTGTAAACAGGGGAGAAAAGGAAGGCTTTTTAAACGTAAAAATAGAAGCCCCCGACGACGATATCTTAAGAAAAGTATTTTCTAAAATCAACCAGGGCAATCGATATACGGAAGGGTTTTTGGAAGAGGCCCTTGCAGACAGCTATAAAAGGCTTATAGCCCCTTCCATAGAAAGGGAAATCAGAAGCGCCCTTACGGAAAAATCCGAAGAAGGGGCTATCAAGGTTTTCGCGGAAAACTTAAAACAGCTTTTACTCCAGCCCCCTTTGAAGGATAAAACGGTTCTTGCTCTTGACCCGGGCTTTCGGACAGGCTGTAAATTTGCCGTTATGGATAATACGGGAAAGGTCCTTGCAACAGGGGTCGTATATCCTACGCCGCCCCAGTCTAAAATAAAGGAAGCCAAGGAAAAGCTGATTCCCCTTATAGAAAAGCACAATGTAGATATTGTAGCCATCGGAAACGGAACGGCTTCCAGAGAAACGGAAGCCTTTACTGCCGAAATGCTTCACGAGGTTAAAAGAAAGGTATATTATGTCATCGCAAACGAGGCCGGAGCCTCTGTATATTCGGCTTCAAAGCTTGGGGCAGAGGAGTTCCCTGAATTTGACGTTGCCCTTCGTTCTGCGGTTTCCATAGGAAGAAGAATACAGGACCCTCTTGCGGAGCTTGTTAAAATAGACCCTAAAAGCATCGGCGTAGGCCAATACCAGCACGATATGAATCAGAAAAGGCTGGGAGAAGCCCTTGGAGGCGTTGTCGAAAGCTGCGTTAATACAGTAGGGGTTGATTTAAATACGGCAAGCCCCTCTCTTTTAAGCTATGTTTCGGGCATATCTCAAAGCCTTGCAAAAAATATCCTTGAATACAGAGAAGCAAACGGCAAATTCCAAACAAGGAAAGAGCTTCTTAAAGTGAAGAAGCTGGGCCCCAAGGCTTTTGAGCAGTGTGCGGGGTTTTTACGGATAAACGAGGAAAGCTGTAAAGAAATCCTTGATTCTACAGGCGTTCACCCTGAAAGCTATCAGGCCTGCGAAATGCTTCTTGAAAAAACGGGGCATACCAAGGAAGATATCCGCCTTAAAAGAATAGGCAGGCTTTCAGCTGAAATTCATAATCTTGAAGAGCTTTCCAAGGAGCTTAATATAGGCGTATTTACATTGAGAGATATTATAAAGGAGCTTGAAAAACCCGGCAGAGACCCGAGAGAGGACATGCCGCCCCAGATACTGAGAAGCGATGTTTTATCCATGGAAGACCTGCAGGAAGGCATGGTTCTTCAAGGCACCGTCAGAAATGTAATAGACTTCGGCGTTTTTGTAGATATCGGGGTTCATCAGGACGGCCTTGTCCATATTTCAGAAATATCCAATAAATTCATAAAACATCCCCTTGATGTAGTAAAGGTAGGGGATATTGTAAAGGTAAGGGTTTTATCTGTGGATATCAATAAAAAGAGAATATCGTTAAGCATGAAGTTTGAAGATCAAAAGTAAGAATACAATAGGAATTTTTAGGAAAAGAAATACTTTGAAAGGGGCAGGAATGTATTTCGCGGCTTTAATAGAAAAGCGCCGGGGATTTTATTCCTGCCTTTAAAAGGTTTAAAAAGTAAGCGAAGGTCCCTTTTTCCAAAACCCCAATAGCAGACTTCTTCACGGCAGGCCGACGAAAAAATACTGAAAAAGGTATTATTTTGGCAGCCCCAATAATACTCAATTTGATGAAAGAGTAATTTTTTCTCTGTAAATTATAATCAAGATAAAAATTTCGAAGGAATTTTTGCTTTGGTTCTGCCAGCCCTTCGCGAAGTATAAACCCTTCATGCGTTTGCCTGAGAAATTTTCTCTTTGCCATTGTTTTTTTACTTAATCAATGATATAATATCTATGTAATATTAAAATTTAATATTTTTAATTAAACTTCAGGGCAGGGTGCAATTCCCTACCGGTGGTATAGCCCACGACCGGCTTATTTTTATAAGCCGCTGAATTGGTGAAATTCCAATGCCGACAGTACAGTCTGGATGAAAGAGGTTTAAATGAAGCACGCTTTTATGCGCTTTTTTTAACGCCCTGAGTTTTCTGGGCGTTTTTTTATTGATGATGGGCAGGCATAAACTTAAAGAGCGGAGCAGATATTATAACTGCTCTGAAACTTAAGAAATATAGTAAATAAAACTGAAAAAGATGAAGTTTATTTACTGTAGGCTGAGGAAAAGCTTGTGAAGCTGAAAACAGAAAGACGGTTTTCAATTTTCATGAGCATTGCCGTTTGAACTGCCGGCAATCCCATTTCATTTATAAAACGCCATAATACTAATTGAATTAGTATAAGAATATTCGGGAGGGTTTAATTTGAAAAACGATTTTGCATTGCCGCAGAGAATCGGCACGAAACAAATGGCGAGAATAAGCTTTCTTGCAGTCATAGGCTTTGTACTGGAAATGATTAATTTCCCTTTGCCTATTTTCCCCGGGTTTTTAAAGTTCGATTTCAGCAGTCTTCCTTCTTTAATCGGAGGAATGCTGATGGGGCCTTTGCCTGCGGTTTTTATTGAGCTTATTAAAAATCTTTTAAAGGTTATTGTTCAGTCTGAAACCATCGGAATAGGAGAAGTATCCAATTTCATCTGCGGAATTTCTCTTGCTGTTCCGGCTGCTGTTATTTATAGAAAAATGAAAGGCTATAAAGGCTTCATTATAGGAGGCATTACGGGCGTGATTATGCTTACGGTGGTAGCTTCACTGTCCAATTATTTCTTTGTGATACCGGCATATGCTTTTGCCTTCGGCGGAATGGAGGCTATCATAGGCCTTGCAAGCAAGGTTAACGGAAATATCCATGACCTTAAAACCATTATCATGCTTGCCATCATACCTTTTAATATTATTAAAGGAAGTGCCACGGTTCTTGCAGGGGCTGTTATCTACAGGCATCTGCCTATATTTGAAAAAGAAAAATAAGATATCAATAAAAAAAGCCGGGATTTTCCGGCTTTTTATTTATTATTCTTCGTCTTCCTTATAGGGGAAAACCTTATTTAAAACAAGAATCATGATATAAAAAAGTATGAGTACGGAGAAAACTCCGATTAAACCGTAGGACATCACTTGAAATCCCTGGGATAAGGTGTTCATATGAATACCGCCTTTCTATGAAAGTATCGCAAATTAACTTGAAAAATTCCCGGTCAATTGACTTTTCCTTTATTTTATAATGTCTGAAGTCATTTTTATACAATCGGAATAAAAATAAATTGAAGATACAGCAATATAGCTTTGAGGTAGTAATAAAAAACTATTTTTCATAAATGCCTTCATCTATAGAATCGCTTAAATGAAGCCATTCAAAATATACGCTTTTTATTACCTTATTTAAGTTATATTATTATACATTACATTCCTAAAATAACAGGTACGATAGCAAGAATAATTGCCCCTGCAACTACGGAACCAAGCTGGCCGGAAACGTTTGCAGATACGGCCTGCATCAGGATGAAGTTTGTAGGGTCGGCTTCCTTTGCAAGCTTTTGAACGATACGGCTTGACATAGGGAATGCGGAAATACCTGCGGCACCAATCATAGGGTTCACCTTCTGCTTGCTGAAAAGGTTTAAGAATTTAGCAAACAATACGCCGCCTGCGGTATCAAAGATGAATGCCACAAGGCCTAAAGCCATAATAAGGAGCGTCTGGAACTGAAGGAAATCCTCTGCCTTCATGGTAGCACCTATGGTAATACCGAGAACGAGGGTAACGAGGTTTGCAAGTTCATTTTGAGCGGCATTGGAAAGCTTCTCTAATACGCCGCAAACCCTTATTAAATTACCGAACATTAAGGATCCGATAAGGGGAACGCTGATCGGGGCAAGGATACCGGATACGATAGTAACTACAATTGGAAATGCGATAAGAGCCATTTTTGATATTTGAATATCTTTAAATTCCATTCTGATACAGCGTTCTTCCTTGGTGGTAAGGGCCTTTATTACAGGAGGCTGTATGATAGGAACCAAGGACATGTAGGAATAAGCCGCAACGGTAATAGGACCTAAGAATGTAGGAGAAAAGAGCCTTGCTACGAAAATACTTGTAGGGCCGTCGGCAGCACCTATAATGCCTATGGCAGCTGCGTCTTTCAAAGTGATATTAAGGCCCGGGAAGGCTTTTCCAAGAGCAAGGGCCGCAATAATAGTAAAGAAGATACCGAACTGGGCGGCAGCTCCGAAAAGAAGCATTTTAGGCGTTTTTAAAAGAGGGGTAAAGTCTATCATAGCGCCTACCGCTATAAAAATCATAATAGGGAAAAGTTCTGTAATGATGCCCACATTGTAAAACACTTGAAGGAATCCTGCTGCCCCGTCATGCTCCCAAACGATGCCGAAGGGAAGGTTAACGAGAATGGCGCCGAAACCGATAGGTAAAAGCAGCATAGGCTCGTAATCCTTTTTTACGGCAAGATAAATGAGCAGCAGGCCAATCAGATACATGATTATTTTACCGATGCTCAGTTCAAAAACTCCGTTAAACAGTTCTAATAAGATTTCCATTGATAAACAAACCTCCATTTAGTTTAGGGCGTATTTGAAAAGTCAAAAACACGATCTATTTTTCCATAAGTACATTTTCTTCTCGGAAAAAACTCCCAGGTTACCCCGAAATGGCACTTTCTTTCAAAATATCCTTGATTTCATTATTTCAAACATTGCCTAAGCAAGTAAACTGTAAATTAATAAATATGCGTGGCCTTTTGGCAGGCCATTTAAGTAAAATTATATAGTTTTTTGTATTAAAAATCAATAAGCTTGTATCTTATACAAGTTATTGCATAAAGACTATGAGGCCTAAAGGGTAAAAAAGACTAAAACATATGGTAAAATTTGCTATAGCCTGCCGGAGTTAGAGAAAGTTATATTATGGCTTGTCACAGCTTCGGAAAAATTATATGATAGATTTACAAAAGGGGGGATTCACTATGAAAGAACTTGAAAAATTAAGGCTTTTACTTAACAGGAAAATAGAAGAAGGCAATACCCTTGAATCTTTACTTCCCCTAAGTGAAAAATTAGATAAAATGGTTATAAAATTCATGGGGACAGAAGAGACAGAGTATAAGGTAAGTGAAGGAATCGAAGAAGGAATCGAAGAAGAAATTGAAGAAGAAATTGAAGAAGAAATTGAAGAAGGAAACATAGCTTAATGGTCATAGACTTAAGAAATTTGTTCAAGAATTTCAATCCTTAATCAGTATATCTTGTTTTTTATTGAACATTAGAACAAGAAGTTTTTAAAGCAGCAGGAGTGTATATTCCGGCTGCTTTTTTATTCATTATGAAAAGATGTGAATCTAGAAAAAGATACATAAGCTTCAGATGCAGAGTGACCGGTTTGGGCCGACAAAGCAATCAAATTTTATTGGGATTTGTGCTAAAATAATTCTTACATAGAACGTATATAAAAACATATATATAAATATAGATGTTTACATAAATTTTAGGCTCTTATAGATATTTACGTATAGTAAATCAAACAGTAACAAAACCGTATATTCCTACAGGCCCCAAAATGTACTGTTTCCGAAGGAAATTCGCATTTTTATGTCTTTAATGAATCGGTTTTTGCTACTTCTTTATAAGAAGTTTACTATACATGGATAAATTGAAAAAATTAATTACGCCCAAGCACCTTAAAGCAATTTGCAGAAACAGCCGGTAATTTAATATTTGCATGCCTTAAGCAATGCTGTATAAGATGCGGGCATATATTTTTTCGATTTCGCTGAGTATAAAATAAAATTAATATTTAGGAGACTGTTTTTATGAAGGATATACCAAAGTATAAGATTATAGAAAATTATATTCTATCCCAGATAAAAAGCGGCAGGCTTAAAAGAGGAGACCAAATAGAAACAGAGCAGAAAATAAGCGAAAAATTTAATATAGGCCGCCTGACGGTAAATAAGGCGATTATTAATTTGGCCCAGCAGGGATATATTGAAAGGATACCCGGGAAAGGCTCTTTTGTCCGCTCCAATGTAGTTACGAAGAAGGTATCGGCTAAAAGAAGCTTTACCCTCGATATGAAGACTGCAGGCCTTGTGCCCGGCTCTAAATTAATAGACTATAGAATTCTTAAAGGAAAAGAAGCGCCCAATGTAGCCAAATACCTTGCGCTTTCTGAAGACGATCTTATTCATTATTTTATAAGGCTTCGTACGGGAAATAATGACCCTATAGCCCTTAGCTATACTTATATTTCCGCAAAGGTGGTGCCTGCCATCGATATAAACTGCCTTAACAATTCCCTGAATGCATATCTTAATTCCATAGATATATACAGCGCAGCAACGGTGCATAAAATGACGGCTCATATTGCAGATGCCAAACAGGCGAAATATCTGGGGATAACAAATGCCAATGTTGCCCTTTTGCGAAACGCCCATGTGACCTACACGCAGGACAGAAGACCCTATGAATATATAGAGACCTATTACATCAGCTCAAAATTTGAATATATGTTCAGTACGGGATTTGCAGAGGAAGAAAACATCAATCCCTTTAATGATGAGGAAATATAAATAAATTTCCATAGGAGTATGAAGTTAAATGGAATGCTATATAGTAAATTTTATAAAGAAGAAACAAAAAGACTGGTTACTATAGATTTAAAAATACAGGTTTCCTTTGGAAACAGTACATTTTGAGAAAGTGCCTCTCTAGGGGTTTGCTGCTGTTTCAGCTTACTATATATGTTAGAAATTACCGAAAATTAATAAGGATAGCGTTTCTTTTATAGGAAATTACAAAAAAAGCCCTTAGATTTCATGTAAAATGTCTAAGGCTTTTTTTAATTTATATAAAGGAGGCTTCATATAATGATATATATAATTAAAAAATATATAGATATTAGGAGGGTAACCCTTTGAAAAAATGGATGATAGACAGTATGATTGAAGCGCCGGAAACCTGCCGGTACTTATTTCATAACAAAGAAACATACGTACATAAGCTTGTAGATATTTTCCTTCAAAAGAACCATAAAGAAATTGTTTTGGTGGCATCAGGTTCTTCCCATAATATTTCCCAGTGTGCAAGATATGCAATAGAAAATTATTTAGGGGTAAGGGTATCTTGTATAACACCTGTTACATTTTCAAAATATGCATATCGATTTTATGAAGATGCATTGATTCTATGCCTGTCTCAAAGCGGAAAAAGCACCAATACCATAGAAGCCGTAAAAAAGGCAAAGGAATTAAGCTATGATGTAGCGGCAATATCTATGCGGCCGGAAAGCCCCATAACAAATTACTGCGAAAATGTTTTGGAATACGGTACTTACGCCCCGGGAGACGACGTATTCGTATGCAGAGGCGTTCCATCATCCACATTATACTTTATTTTATTTGCCCTTGAAGCAGGCAGGCGGAAAGGCGTTTACCCCGAGGAGAAATATCATATGCGTATGGCTGAAATAGAGGTGCTTATAGAAGCAATGCCTGAAATAAGGGAAAAAAGTGCAGAATTTTACAATTTAAATAAAGAAGAATTTTATTCTATGAAGCGTGTCATGACCATAGGCACAGGGCCCGGCCTTGGGGTCGCCATGGAAGGGGCTTTGAAAATAGAAGAAACCATAGGAATTGCTTCAAATGCCTATGAAACGGAGGAGTTTCTTCATGGGCCGGCTTATGAGGTTAAAAAGGACCACGCTTTGTTTATTGCGGATCTGAACGACACGATGCATTTAAGGCATATGCAGATATTTGAGGCCGCAAAGGAGCTTACGGACAGAGTCTATCTCATAACAAAATCAAAAGAACTTAAGGGAAAGAATATTATGAATATCCCTGAGAAAATATGTCCGTATCTTTTACCGATTTTATTTATTATCCCCTTCCAGTTTATCGCAAGCAGCGTATGCGACGATTTGAGAATTACCGCAATTACCATTTATAATCACAGATTCTCAGAAATGATAAAAACCAAGGCTTAAGGGGCGATTTACGTGAAAAACATTATATTAATTACCCATGGGGACTTGTGCAAGGGTTTTATTTCGGCTTATGACGTAATATGCGGCGGTGAAGATATTTTATCGGCAATTCCCTTGTATTCAGAGGATTCCCCTGAAACAATGGCTGAAAAAATAAAAACCGCCCTTCAAAGTTTCAAAGCAGACGATTTCATCATAATCATGACGGATATTCCAGCAGGGAGCACTACAAAATCTGCCATACCATTTCTTTACGAATATAAAAATCTATATATCATAAGCGGGCTGAATCTGGGTATGCTGCTTGAAATAGCCCTATGCCCCTTTGAGGGAGATATTTCAGAAACCATAAGGCATGTTGTAGAACAAAGCAAGGAAAATATACAGTTTATAAACGACTGTTTATAATACAGTGAAATAGCCTTAAGGCAGTAACAAAAATCTATTTTTCATAAGCGGCTTAATATAAGAGAAGCGCTTATATTAAGCCATTCATAGCCAGCAAAGCTGAAAAGACCTTTGTTAACTATAAGAGACGTTCATCTGAAAACACTTTTGAAGCTTCACTATAAGTATTTTCAGGTTCATTAAATATAAAATATATGATTTTTGTTACTGTAATTAAACTATTTTACTATACCTAAAGAAAGGGGAGGTAATATGGTCAAACTTTTAAGAATAGACGACAGGCTTATTCATGGGCAGGTTGCGGTTTACTGGGTAAAGGCCGTGGAAGCAGATACCATTGTGGTGGCGGACGATAAGCATGCGGGAAGCGCAATGCTTAAAATGACCCTCAGCGTGGGTAAGCCTTCAGGGGTAAAAATGGAGGTGCTGAGGATAGAAGATGCCATAGCTTATATTAATAAGCCCTCTAACAGTAAAAATAAGATGCTTGTAGTTACAGGAAGCTGCCGCGATGCATTGAAGATTGCGGAAGGCTGTGAAGGGATTAAAGATGTTAATCTAGGAGGCATACGGCACGCCGAAGGAAGAGTATCTGTGGCAAGGCAGATTTTTGTTGCGAAGGAAGATATTGAAGCCCTCGGCCAGATAGAAGTCATGGGGAAAAACGTATTTCTCCAGGAAATTCCAAGCAAGGATAAAATAAGCTTCAGCGAAGTAAAGCAAACCTATGAAAAAAACAAATAAGCTTAACACAAATCTATTAAAATAAAAAGAAGGTGTGAACATGCATATCATTCAATGTATCCTTGTTGCTCTGGTTCATGTGCTGGGCATAATCGACGGGCGTATTTTCGGGCAGAACCTTATGAATACACCTATCGTTGAAGCGGCTCTTGTAGGCCTTATTATGGGGGATTTACAGACGGGGCTTATTATGGGAGCAACTTTACAGCTTATTTTCATGGGCTTTGTAGGCATAGGAGCCACAAGCCTGCCCAATTCCTCCGCAGGAACAATACTTGCCGTATTCTTTGCCATCAGCTCCAATTTAGATGCTGAAAGCGCCATCGCTCTTTCAATGCCCATAGCCTTATTATTCCAGCCTTGCGGCATTATACCGAGAATCATAAACAATATGTTTAACCCCCGTTGTGACGCCGCTGCCGCAGCAGGCAACGAAAAGGCTATAGAAAAATATTTCTGGGCCGGCGTTTTCATGTTCTTTATTATTTATTTCGTACCCATGTTTCTTGCTACATATTTCGGCCAGGGACCTGTTGAGGCTATATTAAACTTTATACCGCCGGTAGTTTTAAGCGGCCTTAATAAAGCTTCCACCATGCTTCCGGCACTGGGCATAGCGCTCCTTATGAACTATATTATCGACGGAGAAAGCATGCCTTATATGTTTTTAGGATTTATTTTAGCGGCTTATCTGGGCCTTGATTCCCTTGGGGTTGCCGCTTTAGGCCTTATTATTGCCGTAATATATTACGGCGCAAGCAGAAAAAAGCAAGAAGCGTAGAAGGAGGCAGCTATGGATAATTTTATTGGAAATATGGATAAAAAAGAGTTTATGAAAGGCTTTTGGCGTTCCTGCTGCCTTCAAGGCTGCTTTAATTATGAAAGACAGCAGGGCATTGGCTTTGGATACGCCATGATCCCTCATTTAAAACGAATCTATAAAGACGACCCCGAAGGCTATAAGGAAGCCCTGAAACGCCATGTGACATTTTTTAATATCACCCCTCAATGCACAACCTTCGTACAGGGCATTGCCGTTTCCATGGAAGAAGAAGCCGCCGCCCATAAGGATTTTGACACCTCTTCCATTAACGCCGTAAAAACTGCTCTTATGGGGCCCCTTTCAGGCATCGGGGATTCTGTATTCTGGGGAACCCTCAGAACCATCGGTCTTGGTATTGGATTATCTTTCTGCCTTCAGGGAAATATCTTAGGCCCTATATTGTTTTTGCTGATTCATAATATTCCCCATTGGTTTGTAAGATATAAAGGGCTGCAAATCGGCTATACCCAAGGCCTTTCCTTTATGGAAAGCGCAACGGAGGGGGGCCTTCTGGAAGGCTTTACAACAGCCGCCAAGATTCTTGGGGCAACCGTCGTCGGGTGTATGATTTCATCGATGATAAAGTTTTCAACCTCTATGACCTTTGACATGGGTAACCATCAGACCTTAGCCGTTCAAAGCATCTTTGACCAGATAGCCCCGAAGCTTCTGCCTCTTGGCTTAGCCATGGCCTGCTTTTTCCTCGTAAGAAAGGGGAAGAAAACAACAACCGTAATGCTTATTTTATTTGTTATGGCATTTGTTCTTGCGTGGCTTGAAGGTATTTTTCCGGCTATTGCATAACAGTAAACAGTTTCAGGAGAGTAAAAAACCTATTTTTATAAAGGGCTTAAATATATAGAAGCGCTTATAGTAAATTTCAAGTTAAACAATAACAAAACCGTATAGTTTCCGAAGGAAATCCGTGTTTTTGTACGAAGCGAACTTGGAAAAGAATACGGGCCGTAAGCCTGAAAATCTTTTTTAAGTGAGTGTTTTCCTATCGTTATCAAACTTGTTTTTTATGTTGGTAACGATGAATTCGTGGCAAATAGGTTTTTGTTACTTCTTTATAAGAAATTTACTATATACTAAGCCATTCATAGTCAACAAAATTGAAAAGCTCTTTATTGGCTATAAGGGGACGTTCACCTGAAAATACTTTTACAGCTTCACTGTAAGTGATTTCAGGTTCACTAAATATAAAATATAAGGTTTTTGTTATTCTAGTTAAATTATTTTACGATATCTACTTTACGGCACAAAAAAAGCTGTTGCTTTGCAACAGCTTTTTTTTATTTAAGAATATTTCTCCAATCAAGGTCGCCCCTATCGAGGGCCATGATTAAAGCCTCGGCAGTAGCAAGATTTGTTGCTAAAGGTATATTATGAATATCGCAAAGCTTAAACACCACATTGTTATCCCCGTCGGCTAAAAAGGGCTGAAGGGGGTCTCTAAGAAAAATAACAAGGTCAATATCATTGTGGGAAATAAGGCTTCCCATCTGCTGTTCTCCGCCTAAATGGCCGGAAAGGAATTTATGAACAGATAAATTGGTATTGTCCTCGATGAGGCGTCCGGTAGTGTCTGTGGCATAGAGCTCATGCTTAATGAGAATATGCCTGTAAGCGATGCAGAGGTTTTCCATCAATTTCTTTTTGTTATCATGGGCCATAAGCGCCACGTTCATAAAATCACTCCTCAAATAATGACTTGGGTTTAACCATGCCGACATTAATAACAAGGCCTACGCAAAGCATATTTACCCACATGGCGCTTCCTCCGTAGGAAACAAAGGGGAGGGCCATACCCGTATTGGGTAAAAGATTGGTGGCAACACCGATATTTACAAAGGTCTGAAATGTAAACATGAAGGCTGTGCCGGCGGCAATGAGCCTTCCAGTAAGAGTATCGGCTTTATACGCGATAGCAATACATTTAATAACAATAAGAAGAATAACGAAAAGCACGGCCATGCAGCCAATATATCCAAATTCCTCTCCGATTACAGCAAATATAAAGTCGTTGTGGCTTGCAGGCAGATAGTTCAGGGAATTCAGTGTTCCGTTGTAAAGGCCTTGTCCGTTCAGCTGGCCGCTTGCTATGGCTTTTACAGACTGGCCGGTTTGATACAGAATATCTTTCGAACCAAGCTCCGGGTTGAGAAAGGGAAGAATTCTGTGTTCAATCTGGTAGGGCTTTAATATTTTATCAATAAATATATGGTCAGGACGCAAAAGGTCCTGAATGACTATAATAGCGGAAGGAATACCTACGGCAAAAACCGCCGCTATATATTTATAGCTTATCCCCCCTACGAAAATCATGACTGTTGCAATGACAACAATAACTAAAGAAGCCGAAAGAGAAGGTTGTTTCATAACCAAAATAAAAGGTATAATTACGCTTAGTATAATAAACATAAGCATAAATATATTATTAATCTTATCGTTGAATTTGTCAATAAATTTGGATAGATAAACTATCATAAAAATCTTGGCGAATTCCGAAGGCTGGATACTTGCGCCCCCGATACCCAGCTGCCTTGTGGCGCCAAGGTTCGTAGAATGGCCTATTTGAATAACGAGCACTAAAAGAACAATATTTACCACATAAGCAACGATATAAAATTTTGATATAAATTTATAATCTATGAAGCTTACAATAATAAGCATGATTATTCCCGTAACAAACCAAAGCTGCTGTTTGCTGTATTCAAGCGCATAGCCCTCAGTGTTAATATGCTTTGCGCTTCCTATGACTATAATTCCGAAAATAGATAAGGAACATACTAAAATAAAAAGCACATAGTCAAATGCTCGAAGCTTTCTCTTAAATTCATTGAAGTCCATGGCAATCTTCCAATACAAATAAAATAACCAATATTTATTAAAGCCCTTAAAGTGTAGATAAAAGAGCTTTTTTGGCCAGAAGGTTAAAAAAGCGTAAATTTTATACGAAACGAAGATGAAAATTACACAAACATAAGCTTGTAAGCAGTTTTTCAAGGGAGGTCTCTTTATAGTTAACAAACATTTTTCATCTTTGTTAATTATGATAATTTAAATCTTTGCCTTAAATTATCACCTCATCTGAGGAAAACCTTATAGCCGATGGAACAAAAGGTTCTTTTTTCAAAAATCCTGATTAAAGCCCTTTAAAGGCTCTAATAAAAACCCTATTTAACCTTTTTCATTGCCTTAATAGGGATATTGGCATAAAGGGTCGGCACAGATTCGCCTTTTGTATCCGTTGGGGTCTGAGTTATTTGAATATCAAGCTCTTCTTCGTCAATTTCCATATAGTTTGAAATAACCTTAAGAATGTCAACTTTAAGCATTTCAAGAACTTGGGTTGAACAATTTACCCTGTCGTGTACAAGAACGAGTTTAAGCCTTTCTTTGGCGATATTTTTTGAAGGCTCCTTTCTTGTGAAAAAACTGAAAAAATCCATTTAACTCACATCCTTTTATTTTCCGCCGAATAATTTTTTAAACCTCTGGAAGAAGTTTTCGTTTTCACTCATATCCATAAAGGGAACGTTTTCTCCCATTAATCTTTTGGTAATATTTCTAAAGGCCTGTCCCGCTTTTGAATTCATATCGGCAACGGCAGGCTCTCCTCTGTTTGTGGAAACAACGATGCTTTCATCGTCGGGAACAACCCCTAATATGTCTATGGCGAGGATTTCCGTAACGTCTTCTATGGCCATCATATCGCCTCTTTTAACCATATCCGGCCGAACTCTGTTGAGTATCAAGGTCGGGTTTTTTAAACTATGTGCTTCAAGAAGGCCGATGATTCTATCGGCGTCTCTTACGGCAGATACTTCCGGCGTAGTTACAACAACGGCTTTGTCGGCGCCTGAAATAGCGTTTTTAAAGCCTTGCTCTATTCCCGCGGGGCAATCTATAACCACAAAATCAAATTCTTCCTTAAGGCTTTCGCAGAGCTTACGCATCTGCTCCGGTGTTATGGCGTCTTTATCCTTTGTCTGGGCGGCCGGCATAAGAAAAAGATTCGGGTAACGCTTGTCCTTAATCAGGGCCTGCTTAATACGGCAGTTTCCGTCAATAACATCTATAATATCATATACTATGCGGTTTTCAAGGCCCATAACAACGTCAAGGTTTCTAAGGCCGATGTCGGCGTCAACCAATGCCACCTTTTTGCCCTCTATTGCCAGTCCTGCGCCTAAATTGGCAGATGTGGTGGTTTTGCCCACGCCTCCTTTACCAGAGGTTACAACTATAACTTCACTCATGAAAGTTCCTCCTATACCATATTGACGATTATAGTAAACGAATATGAAAACAAATATAATGAAATAAAAGGAACCTATGTATGCCTTATTTCTTAGCATTTGTTAATTATGTATTTCGTTTACTTTTAAAGTAAATTTCACTTAGGGGAGTAAGAAAAACCTATTTACTGCTGCTCAAAAATTGGATATCCTTCAGAAATCTTACATTTTCAAGTAATAATGAATAAACGGTTTCTGTTACTGTTTAATTTTAAATTTATTATATATGTACGGTGACAGGCTTTATATTTATTATTAGAGCCTATCGGCATATTTTTATATAAATATTAACATATCATAGTTATTTTATCAAAAAAGCGCGCAGCTTGCATTAAAATATTACTAACAAAAAACTTCAAAATATTCCTGCAAATGGAATGAAAGCCAGTTATATACATTTTGCACGGCCAATTGAGCCGGCAGCCTGGATTACCTCGCTAAACAAGAGGCGCTATGTAAATCTGTTCGTCCTGTATAAAGGCATAGGACGGTATGCTGTCTTTCATTTTGCCGCTTTTTGTTGCTTCTTCTGCAAGAGAAGTAATGATATTTGAAATTCGAAGCTGAGTAGGCATAAGCTTAAGGGCGGCTACAAAACACTCATCGTTTCCGCCGGAGCCGGCATGGGCAAGCCCCTTCAAAGAGCCTAAGATAATGATGTTTCCTTCGGCGATAATTTCCCCGCCGGGATTTACATCGCCGATTACGATGATGCTTCCTTTATGCTTTATGCTCATTCCCGAGCGGATATTTCCCTTATGGAAAATTGCGTCGTTATTGTCCCAGCTGATTAATTTATTAAAATCAGATGTTACTAAAGAAAGCCCCCCAGGATTTTGCCCTACGGCTTTTACTTGGTTCTGCTCTCTGATGACAGAGGTTATATCCAAATCCGTTTCTGCACAGATAATGTCAAGAAGTTCCTTTTCCTCCGCCGTACTAATGGCACGGCCTTTAAAAAGCAACGATGTTTTGGCATTACCGAAAAACCGTTTGGATTTTGAGACCTTTTCCTTTAAATCATTTTTTATAAGTGTAAAGTCGGAATTATCATCCAGCATGACGATAATATTATCTTTTGTGGCCTTAAAATAAACATTGCTGTTCATATATAACCTCCGTATTACTGCTTCCTATTGCATTAGCAAGAGTTTCATATTTATGGCTTTAAATATAAATTTTACCATAAAAGCAAATAAAAATATATTGTTTTATGAATAATTATCAGAACAAACGCATAAAAATGGCGGTTCTGTCGCCAAAATGAGAGTTTGGCATGATAAAGTTTCTTTAGAAACTTTATATATCCTTAAATTCTGCCGGAGATGAATTCCGTAAAAACAATTAAAATTTACAATGTTAAAAGAGGACTTTATTCTTAGTTCTTTAGTCTATACTTGATTCAATTGAAATAGTATCTTTGCTAAATTGCTTTTAAAATTAAAATCAAAAAGCAAATTCTAATAAGTATAACCGTCTCAATCAAAATATTTACTTTGGTATAAAGCAAAGAGCTGTATCGCCTGTAAATTATTAATATTTGCTTTTTATCTTGTAAGGCTGTTAGGAGGGGCCGCTTCCTCCGGTTCTTTATTCAGCTTATAATAAGCGCTTATAACGTCTTTTGCAACGATGGTTGAAGGGGAAGCCACGGTTTTCGTATCACTGAAAGGTATGGATACATAAATGGCGATTTCAGGGTCTTCATAAGGGGCAAAGCCTGCAAAGGACGTATGAGACGGACGGGTTATTTTAGCTTCCTCGGCAGTTCCTGTCTTTCCTGCAATATCTATAGGAAAATCTGAAAAGATATTTCTTGCGGTTCCCTTAGAACCGTTTATAACCATACGCATTCCGCTGTGAACAGTGTTCCAGGTAGACTCTGATATTTCATCGCCAAGGCTTTCGGATACGGGAATATATTCCTGTGTTCCGTCAGAACCTGTTATTCTATTTAAAAGATGCAGATCGTAAAGGGTTCCTTTCGTTGCCAGTGCGGCCGTATACCGTGCCATTACGGCAGAAGGATAAGCGTTCAGGAACTGGCCTATGGAGGTTGCGATGGTGTTTCCGTCGAACCAGTCGGCGTCTTCGCCTTCTACAACCTTCTTTTTGGCAAGGGAGCTCATGTTTACAGGGTCCTTGGCTTTATAAAGCTCTCCGATTTCAACCCCTGTTCCTTCGTCAAAGCCCAAAAGAGACATGTATTTATTGAGGGTGTTGATGGAGTCCATTTTGTTGTTTTGCTTTGCGTTTCCCATGCGGAAGGAAACCTCATAAAAGAAGTAGTTTGTACTTCTTTCAAGTGCCTGCTCAACGTTTATATAGCCTTCGCCGGATTTGTTCCAGCTGGACTGATAAGGCTTTCCGGCTTCCGTAAAGGTTACCTTGTCAAGGATTCTTGTGTTTTTATCTATAATGCCTGTTTCAAGGGCGGCGATAGCCGTAACCATTTTAAATGTGGAGCCGGGGGCACGAGGCTCTGAAAAGGGCCTGTTGACAAGCGGCGTCGTAGGGTCGTTCAGAAGCTTCGGATAAACCTGATTCATATTTGTTATAAAATCGTTTGAATCGTATGTGGGATAAGTAGGGGCGGCAAGCACATCTCCCGTATTGACGTCTACAACCACAAGGGAGCCTGTGCAGGGGTCTACATTGGTCATCTGGGGCGTGAGCTCCCCTGATTTAAGCTTATCTATAATAAGGGATAAATGGCTTATGCGTCCGTTTTTAAAATCATTAATATAGTCCTCATCGCCTGTGATTATACCCTGTTCAAAAAGAAGCAAAATTGCATCTTTGACGCTTAATTCATCGTTTTCTATTGCTTCCGATATAATTTGGTTGATATGGTTCTGACCTTCTGTTGTACCGGGGTCTGCGTATTCATCTTTAGATAAAACAAGCTCCTTTATTGTATAGCTTACGGTATCCGGCGTGCTTTGGAAAACATCTTTTGCCGAAATATTATTTGCCTTTACCAAAGAAAAAAGGAGTTCTTTTACAGTAAGGCGGAAACTTGTGCTGCTTTTGCTTTCAAGGCGGGATATAATAATATCCGTAAGCTGCTTTTCAAGGATTTCATAGGCTTCCTTTTGAAGCTCCGCGTCTATGGTTAGAAATACATTATCCCCTACAACAGGGTCTATGCGGCTTTCGCTAAGCTCGTCAACCCTTCTGCCGTAGGCATTTATTACGACTGTGAGTTTTCCGTTTTCGCCTTTTAAGTTCTCTTCAAAGGATTTTTCAATTCCCGATTTGCCTATGATTTCCATGGAGACTTCATAGCCTTTTTTTGCAAGCTCTTCAGGATTGTCGCTGTCGGAAATTTTGCCTACATAGCCTACAATATGGCTTAAATATTTTCCGTAGGGGTAGCTTCTTAAGGCTTCCTTATCCACAAATACGGAACGGTATTTTTCAGAGTCTTCTTCGATTCTCGTAACGGTATCAAGGCATACGTTTTGAGCAACTAAAACAGGATTATAGGAATAATACCGCACAAGATACATTTTTGAACGAAGGGAAACAATGTTTCTTGCGTCTTCTTCTTTAATATAGTCATGATAATTCGCTGTTTCTTTATCTATAAGGCCGAATCTTTCTTTAAGGATATCCATGGCCTCTTCTGCCGTAACATCTTCTTCGGAATTGTTAGGGAGAAGGCCCATGTCGTCAAGCCATCGGGTCTTTTTGGCGGCTGCGTTTTCCCCGTAAAATGTATATTCATAGGGCCTTGTTAAAGTAATGGGCAAATCGTCCTGGTAGGCTTCACCATTTTCCTTCAAAAGATTTGAAAGGTTTAAAAGAACTTTGTTCAGTTCCTTTGCAGGCATAGTGATGCTAGGGTCCAGCTTAACGCTGTAAACAGACTGGTTTACGGCAAGGGGCCTTCCGTAGCGGTCGTAAATAGAGCCTCTCTGGGCCTGCAGGGGTATGCTTCTTGCAATCGTAGCCGTAAGCTCGCTTTTTATTTTTTCTCCTTCAACGATTTGAAGCTGGAAAAGCTTTGAGCTAAGGATATAAAAAAGCAGCAGAATAACCGCCGTAAGAATAAAAAGCCTGTTTAAAAAAAATCCTATGATGTTTTTAAATATGGAATCTCTCATTTTTGTTTACCTGTATATTTTAATTCAACCTAAAATAGCTTTCTTCTGGGTTTTTCTATTTTCTCAACATAAGCATTTACACTGTAAATGAGCCTGAAAACAGGAATGCTTAAAAAAGCATTATAGCACATTTCCGTAAGTATTATTTTCCGCATATAGTAAAGGAAATCCAACTTGTTTCGGAAGAGGAAATTCGTAACATAGTATCCAAATTCAAAGAAAAAGGTTGCAGCGATTACGAGAAGCAAGGGAAGGAGATAATTTTCTCTGTAAAAATCCTTAAAAGGCTTTCCGCAGATGTATCCTATGGCCATAAAAAGGAGGGCGTTTATGCCGATAACCCTTCCGAACATGATATCTTGAAGCAGGCCTGCAAAAAGGCCTATGATAGCCCCTTCCACGTCTGAACGGAGTACGGAAAAGGAAACCACTATTAACAGGGCAATATTGGGCATTACGCCAAATATTGCTATATGGCGGAGAACCGTGGAGGAGAGGACGATATTTAATAATAGAAGAACAGATACGGCAAAAGCCCTCATAAAACACCTCCTGAAAATTAGTCAGCCCCATTATATAGTTTACGGCTGAAAAAATCAGCCGTAGTGATAATAATAGAAAAGCGCATAAAGCACAAGGTAATTATGCTTCAAGGGCTGCTTGTGAACTTAGAAAGTACGGTTTTGATTACGCTGAGTAATCGAAATTCATTTAAAAGCATGCGATTATTACAGTAAAATATAAAAGTATTTTTCATAGAAGACCCTATTGGTTTTTAAGCCTTAGTTCTCAGGACCTTCAGAAGGAGTTGTATCCAGAAACTCTCTTTCAAAATTTTCATTTACCACAAGTACGGTTTCAAGATGCTTAAAGTCTACGGCAAGTTTAATCAGGGCATATTTATTAAGGCCCCCTACGTCTGTATGTATTTCCGTAACAAAGCCTATGGTTATGCCCGGAGGGTAAATGCCTCCAAGGCTGGAAGTGACGATTTCGTCATTTATCAGTATCTCTGCATCAAGGTCAATGTTTTCCATTCTGCAATAGCCCATTTCGCTAAGCTTTAAATCGCCTTTTACAAAGCCGGAATCACCGGTTCTTTTTATCTGAGCCCCGACGGAGCTTGTATCGTCAATCAAAGGAATAACCTGTGAGTAATTATACCCGGCCTTTGTTATTTTTCCGCAAAGACCGCCGTCGGCAAGAATCACCATATTTTCTTTTAAGCCGTCTTGTGTGCCTTTATTGATATTAAAGGATTTACTCCAGTTATTGCTGTCTCTTGCTATAATATCTGCCCCTATGACGGAAAGCTCAGGGTATTTTGCCGAAAGGTCCAGAAGCCCCCGAAGATTTTCATTATCCTTTTCAAGCATGTCAAGCCTTCCAAGCTGGAGCTTAAGCTTTTGATTTTCTTCAAGCAAGGCTTTATTGGAATCTTCAAGGCTGTCAAAATCCTTGATGGAGCCTATTTTTTCAGAAAACCATCTGTCTATATTTGTGGCTAATTCCTGTATAGGCGCGACAACATAGCCTACTGCATTATTGATAAAAGTAGACCTTTTATATCCGTATGTGATTATCGCGGCGGCAATTAAAAGCACGGAGGCTGAAATAAATACCGCCTTTTTATGAGTATTTAAAAAATCCATATTCCGCTCCGGTAAGGGCTTTAGCCTGCACTGATAGGCATAGCGTTGCCAGTTATTTTATGAATACAAAAGGGCACGAACTTAGGGAATAGGGGGGCTAAGATTCAAAGATACCCTGTAAATTTCAGGAATATTCAATATAGATTTATGTATATAAATCCATATTTGCAAAGTCAATCTATATTTGTTACATATGAAGCTTCCTGTGGGAAACAAGAACGTTTTTAAGGGTTTCCAAATGCTCCAAAACAAGGCCTGTACCTATGGCGACACAGTTCAGAGGCTCTTGGGCAATATGAACGGGCATTCCTGTTTCATAGCTTATCAATTGGTCAAGGCCTGTTAAAAGCGCTCCGCCCCCTGTAAGCATAATGCCGGATTCGATAATGTCTGAGGCAAGCTCCGGCGGGGTTTTTTCAAGGGTATATTTGATGGCATCTATAATTGCCGTAACAGGCTCTGCAATGGCTCTTTGAACCTCAAGAGAATTAAGCTCTATGGTTTTTGGAAGCCCTGTGATAAGGTCCCTTCCTCTGATGTCCATTACAAGGTTTTCATCAGGCTCAAAAACAGAAGCGATGCTTATTTTAATTTCTTCTGCGGTGCGTTCACCTACAGCAAGAGAATATTCCTTTTTAATATAATTTACAATATGCTCGTCAAGCTCGTCTCCCGCAACACGAAGAGACTTGCTTGTTACGATTCCCCCCAGGGAAATTACCGCAACTTCACTTGTGCCGCCGCCGATGTCTACTACCATGCTGCCTGTAGGCTCTTCAACAGGAAGGCCTGCTCCGATGGCGGCCGCCATTGGCTCTTCTATAAGAAAGGCATTTTTTTCTCTCGCCCCGGCGGCAATGGTGCTTTCTACGACGGCTCTTTTTTCAACCTCTGTAACCCCCGAAGGAACGCATACGACAACCCTCGGCTTTGAGCCGAAAAATGAACGGGTGAAGGCCTTTTCTATAAAGTATCTGAGCATTGCCTTTGTGGACTCGAAGTCGGCGATTACGCCATCTTTCATGGGGCGTATGGCAACGATATTTCCGGGAGTCCTTCCGATCATTTCCTTTGCCTGATTGCCTACGGCAAGCACCTCATGGGTAGAAGTGTTCACGGCCACAACAGAAGGCTCATTTACGATGATGCCTTTTCCCTTCATGAAAACAAGGGTGTTTGCTGTACCTAAATCTATACCTAAATCTTTAGTAAACATAAATATCGTTGTCCTCCGATTCTAATTCCATTTTTTACTAAACAAACTTGAAAAGAATATGAGCATAAGCTTTTTCAAGTGAATAAATTTCTCGAAGTTTACAAAAATAAAGCTTTGTAAACTTTATATCAGTTTTGCCAAAATTTCCATATTTTACACAATAGCCTTATATTCCCTTCAAAATATGAATCATATAGGTGGCTTTATGATTTGAAACAGTCAATAATTAAATTGCCATAAGCATTTAAACGGGTTTCTTATAAAAACTTACGATATAACTTATATTTCTGCCAAAAACAAGAAATTTCACAAAATACCAAGTTAATAATACACGGTTTTAAGCCTATTTACAATAGCCTTAAAATAAAGAGGAAGCTAAAAAAATTCTAAAAAATGCTCTGAAACGGCGTTTTTATTAGAAAACAGCAAAGGCTTCAGGCTTACTTTGAAAAAAGCTTAAAACAAATTTAATAGAAAATTAAAAAATAAATATCCGCTTAAAACCCTATATGCAAAAAATAAACTTTAAAAGAAAAACCTGTTTAAGATTTAATAAGCATACTGATCAGAAATTGCATGGGGATATATCCCAAGCTTTTTAAGCTCTTTATAGACCTTTCTTAAGGGCAGGCCTTCCACATTATAGAAGTCCCCTTCTATTTTATCTACAAAGAGGCCGGCGAGACCCTGTATTCCGTAGGCCCCTGCTTTATCCATAGGCTCTTTTGTGTTAATGTAAGAAATAATTTCGCCGTCGCTGAGGTCTCCCATATAGACGTCTGAACTGTCCAGGATGGGAATCACATCAATGTTTTCATGATCTACATTAAATATGGTTACGGCAGTATATACCTTATGGCATTTACTGCATAAAGATTTAAGGATATGAAAGGCGTCTTCAGGGGATTCTGGCTTTCCTATGATTCGATTCTCATGAACGACAATAGTATCTGCCGACAAAAGAACGTATTCTCCTGTAATTTCTTTAACAGCCGCTTCGCCTTTAAGCCTTGAAAGCAAGGCCACAGTGTCTTCAGCGGATAGTTCGCCCTTCATATATTTATTTTCGTCAATTTCTGCAATATGAACGGAAAAGCTATAGCCGGCTTTTCTAAGGATGTCCTGCCTGCGGCTTGAATTCGATGCCAGTATTAATTTTTTCATATTTACCTACAGCTTTCTATATGCCACGATACCGAGGATAAGCCCGATGATACCGGCAATGTTAATCGTAAAGGAAAAACCCAAGGTAAGCGTCATTATCCCTAAATCAAGGATTACGGGAGAGCTTAAGCCGAAGGTCTCACCGAATTTTAAGAAGCCCATATAAGGCAGGTCCCCGGCATATTTGCCGATGAAACCGCCTATAACGATTCCGCAGAGCATAATGATTAAAAGCTGCCCTGAATTTTTGGGGTTTTTAAAGCTCATACACATTCTCCTTTTTATAGCAACTTAATTCAATAATGCAAGAACTTGTTCCAAAGGTTATTGAATTAAGTCCATGCGCTTTACAGCAGTTTTAAAAATAGCCGACAACTTGATATTTGCCTTAATTTAAGCAAATTACTATAAAAATACGGACCTGGTCCTTATTTATACCAAGCCAACTTGAAAAGCGATACAAGTGTAAGCTTGTAATATTTTCAAGTTTATTAACTATAAAAAGTGTAAACGAAAAAAGCCTTTCTTTCAAGAGCTTTTCAGAAGGAGAGGGATATAAGTATAGAGAAATATTTAACTTAGGGTAAGATAGAGCAAATCTACTAGGGCGTGTCTGAAAAGTCCAAACAAAAGTCTATTTTGCCATAAAAACGTGACTTCATCATCGAAAATACTCGAAACAGCCCTGCTATTTCTGCGTTTTTCTTCTCAGAATTTTTGCTTCGCAAAAATCATGCTGCGCGTGACCGGACTTCTTTCCGGTTCCATTCGAATTCACATTTTTTTGCAAACAATACTTTTTCAGCTTTAAAGCTGAAAAATGTATTTCTGCTGTAAAATAATAAATAAACTTTAGTTTATTTATTATTCTTAGCGGTTTGACTATTTTCAGATACTGCTTAAAAAAGACTGAATTTATTTACCATATCTTAAGTTTAAATAGATATAGCAAATAAACTGTAAACAAAAAGCATGGAAAAGCCATGGAGCATGTTTTAGACTTATATACTGCGTATTTTTATAAACGCAGTTAAAAGTTCAACATATGCTCGGGGCCTTCCATGCCCTTATGAATCAAAGGTATTTACTCAGCTTCCCAATAGAGGGGATTTTCTCTTACCCACCAGATTCCGTTTGCATCCTTAACCATGTGGAAATTTACCTCGTCGTCTTCTTCTCCTTCAACGGGAACCTGATGGAAGATGATTACGCCGTTATTTCCGTCTGCTTTAAATTCGCCTTCATCTATAAAAGGAAAATACCAGTTGGCATAGGACTGAACCTCGCCGGGGGCGCTTTCCTTCTCACGCTTTTCATACATCTGCTTGTACTCTTCAAGAGAGGTTTCCATGCCGTCTTCTTTGTAGAACATAGCGTATTCCGACTCCCATTCTCCATTTACGCCAAACATGATGTTAACCTTTGCGATGGAGATGGGGTTTACATCTTTAAATAAATTCATGTCTTTATTTTCTCTAAATTCGTCATAAAGCGCCTGCTCTTCCTCTGTAAGGCTGAAAACCTCGCCGGAATCGGGAACGAGATTTTCAAGAGGTTTTTCAGATTCCTTATTTATCATACTGTCATCGGGAGCCGCAGAAGAGGTAGGGGGAGGCGTATTCTCCGCGGAAGCCTTATTGGAACATGCTGAAAGCCCCAGGGCAATTAAAAAAGCAATCGCAAGAACCTTCATCTGCTTTATAATCTTTTTCATTAAAAATTCACTCCAATACAAATAAAAAATTTATCTTTTGGGATTTCTTAACAAGGATAGCATTTACAGCACCATTAGTCAATTACAAAGGAAGGAAAATTTATAAAGTTTTAACATTCTTAACAGTATCGTCAAAGAATTAAAGAAAGCTTAAAGAGCTTCTTTTTATGGTGAATGTACTTAAAAATAGGTTTATTAATCATAAAAAGGCGCAAACTTAAGATAATTTACAAGCCGGCTTAGTATAAATTATTAACAAAAGACTTTATATTAAACCAAATTTATGTTTTAATTAATAGTATATATTCACGTAATTTAATTTTATCTTACGCCCCAAGGCTTTTAAAGTACAAGCTTTGGGCAATATAATAATTAAATTTGAAAAACAAGTTTATTTACTGTAGATTTAATAAATATAATCAAAACAGGAGGAATGATCTATGCAGCCTACAAGAGAAGAAGCCTACGCGCTTTTGTTAAAATATAACAAAAGCCCTGCCCTTATAAATCATGCCCTTGCCGTAGAGGGAACCATGAGGCATTTTGCCGCGCTTTTAGGAGAAGATGAAGAGAAATGGGGCGTAGTAGGCCTTATTCACGATATTGATTATGAAAAATATCCCGATGAGCACTGTGTAAAAGCCGTAGAGATATTAAAGGAAAACAATATAGACGAAGATATTATCAGGGCGGTTGTTTCCCACGGCTATGGCTTATGCGCAGACGTTAAGCCCGAGCATATTATGGAAAAGGTTTTATATACCATAGACGAGCTTACAGGCCTTATAAATGCCGCTGCCATTATGCGCCCTTCCAAAAGCGTGATGGATTTGGAATATAAATCTTTGATTAAAAAGTATAAGTCAAAGGGCTTTGCTCAAGGGGTAAACAGAGAGGTCATAGAAAATGGAGCAGAAATGCTTTCCATGGATTTAAAATATATTATAGAAGAAACAATCAATGCCATGAGAAAAATAGCCGATTCCATCGGCCTTGGTGGTGTGGCGGTTGAATAAAGCGTATTTTTCATTTCGCTCAGAGGACAGGCAAAGCATTATAAACGCCTATATTTTTTATCCTGAAGGAGAGATAAAGGCCGTTTTGCAAATTGCCCACGGCATGAAGGAATACTTTTTGAGATATGAGGAATTTGTGCATTTTCTCGTTAAAAAGGGGATTGCCGTCTGCGGAAATGACCATTTAGGCCATGGAAATATAAATCCCCGGCTGAAAGGTTACACCGGCGGAAGACGGGGTTATTTTGTTATGGCTTCCGATATGCATTTCGTATATGAGCATGTAAGCCAAATGTTTCCCGAAAAGCCTTATTTTTTAATGGGCCACAGCATGGGCTCTTTTCTTTCAAGGCTATACGCCAAAAAATGGGGATATGAACTTACAGGGCTTATACTTTCGGGAACAGGAAATGCAGATGTTTTAACTAAGCTTCTGTATCGAGCCATGATTTTTTATTCGGCCGTTATGGTGGCCGTAAAAGGGCCTTATGCCCCGGCTCATGATTTGGAAAGATTAAGCCAAAATATGTTTAATAAAAGATTCAAGCCCCTTAAAACCGCCGCCGACTGGCAGACAAGCAATACCTTAAAAGCGGAGGAATTTATAAAGGACCCTTTATGCAGCTTTCAATTTACCTACGGGGCCTATCGGGACTTATTAAGCCTTATTGTTATGGTTTCAAAAAGAGGCTTCGGGAAATTCCTTCCGAAAAACATGCCTGTGCTTCTTTTTTCCGGCAGAAAAGACCCTGTGGGAACCTTCGGCCTGGGGGTTTATGAGGTTTTCAGAGACTTTAGAAGAGCAGGCCTTAAAGACGTTACGATGAAACTTTATAAAGACGGAAGGCATGAAATGCTTAACGAAGTAAATTATAAAGAAGTTTATGAATATGTTTATCAATGGATTACTGATAGAATAGGTGCTTAAATGGACAATAAAAAAACAATGCCCCTGATTGCTTTAAGGAATATGGTGATGTTTCCCAGCTGTACCCTTAGCTTTGAGGTGGTGGGGAAAGCCGCCCTTGACGCAGTTCAGAAGGCATACGACACAAGTGGCTTTGCCTTTTTATCGGCAAAAAGAAATGATGATGAAGATAGCGCAGATGTTTTCAGGATTGGTACCGTATCCACTATAAAGAGAATATTTCCTTTAGGCCAGGACAGGGCCCAGGTTGTAGCCCAGGGAGAATACAGGGCCTTTGTGGAATCCTTTGAAAACGACGGCATATTTACGGAGGTTGTAACGGTTTTATCGGAAAGGCCGCCTTATGAAAATACCATGGATTTGGAAGCTTCCGTCCTTGCGGTGAAGGTTGCCTTTGAAGAATATATTGCCTCCGGCGCAAAAATCTTACCGGAAACGATTAAATACATTATGGCTTCGGAAGACCCCCTGAAGGTTTCGGATTTAATTTCCGGCGCCATCGCCATAAGTTATATAAAAAAGCAGGAGCTTCTTCTTTCGGACGATGTTTCGAAAAGGCTTGAGCTTTTGACGGAGCTTTTGCTTGACAGGGCAAAGGCCCTTGAAATTCAAAGCAATATTTTAAACAAAGCAAGGCAGAAAATTGAAAAAAGCCAGAAGGAATACTTTCTCAAAGAACAGGCAAAGGCCATAAATGAGGAATTGGGAGAGACCTCCGGCGCTGCCGAGGAAATAGAAGAATACGAAAGAAAGGCCAAAGAGCTGAACCTTCCCGAAAGGGTAATGGAAAAGCTTCAAAAGGAGCTGAAAAGGCTTAAAAGGATAAGCGGCTATGCTCAGGAAGGGGCTATTATAAGGGATTATATCCAGTGGCTTTTGGATACCCCGTGGTCTGAAAAAACAGAAGAAAACCCTGATTTAATTCTTGCAGAGGAAATACTAAACGATGAGCATTACGGCCTTTTTAAAGTAAAGGAAAGGATTATGGAGTTCCTTTGTGTAAAGCAGAACACAAAAGGCCTTGATTCTCCGGTGCTTTGCCTTTTAGGCCCTCCCGGCGTTGGAAAAACCTCCGTCGCCAAAAGCATTGCAAAGGCCCTTAACAGAAATTATCAGCGAATGTCCTTAGGGGGCATAAGAGACGAGGCGGAGATAAGAGGCCATAGAAGAACCTATATAGGCTCTATGCCCGGCAGGATTATCTATCTTATGAATCAGGCAAAATCCACAAATCCCCTGATTCTTTTAGACGAAATTGATAAGCTGGGAAGCGACTATAAAGGGGACCCGGCATCAGCCCTTCTTGAAGTTCTTGATGCGGAGCAGAATCACAGCTTTAGAGACAATTATCTTGAAGTAAGCTACGACCTTTCAGATGTGTTTTTCATCTGCACTGCAAACAGCATCGATACCATACCCCCTGCCCTTAAAGACAGGCTTGAAATTATAGAGCTTTCAAGCTATACCTTAAATGAAAAATTCCACATCGGAAAGGACTTCCTCATAAAGAAGCAAAAAGAAAAGAACGGCATAGAAGACCTTCATATTTCAGACGAAGCTCTTTATGATATTATCAGCTACTATACCAAGGAAGCCGGCGTAAGGCAGCTTGAAAGGCTCATAGCAAAAATTTGCAGAAAAGCCGTCAGAGAAGTTCTTATGGAAGGAAAAGATACGATAGAAATAACGGCAGACAACCTTTCCGACTATTTAGGCATAAGAAAATACAGGAAAAAGAATATAGCAAGCAATAATCTTTCGGGGTCTGCCGTAGGCCTTGCCTGGACAAGCACAGGAGGGCAGACGCTTCTTATTGAAGCCTGCGCCATGGAAGGAAAGGGAAAGCTCCAGCTGACGGGAAGCCTTGGAGACGTTATGAAAGAATCTGCCCATGCCGCCATAAGCTATTTGAGGACGAACGCTTCCAAGCTTTCCATAGACACGGGTTTTTATAAGGAAAAGGATATCCATATCCATATTCCCGAAGGGGCCGTGCCGAAGGACGGGCCTTCCGCCGGAATAACATTATGCACAGCCCTGATTTCAGCCCTTTCAAATATTCCTGCAAGAAGCGATACGGCAATGACGGGAGAGATTACGCTTCTGGGGAAGGTTCTTCCCATAGGAGGCCTTAAAGAGAAAATCCTTGGTGCAAGGGCGGCAGGAATAAAAAGAATCATAATCCCTAGGGAAAATGAACAGGATTTGTCTGAAATAGAAGAAGAAATCAAAGAAGGCATAGAATTTATTTTTGCGGATAAAATGGAAGATGTAATAAAAGAAGCATTTTATGCTGAATTTGCGCTTAATTCCGCAACATAATAATTATAAAAAAAATGCAGTACAGATTCCAAAGGATTTCTTTTATAAAGTTAAAACAGTAAGGGCTTTTACAGCCTCTAAACATAATACAGCAGAAGTCCCTTATCAATTATAGCAAAACAATGAAATAGCGTAGCAAAAATCGTATATTTTGAAGGGCTTAAAATAGGGATTCTATAGTTTAAGCTGTTTATGAAAAATAGGTTTTTGTTCCTACCTTAATCTTGTTTTTCTATAGATTTACTTTATTTCGTGCCGTCTTAATATATTGATGCAGCCATACCCGAATAAAAGTAAAACAGTAGGGTTGTAAATTTGCTTTTCCTTGATTTTATGCCTTCTTGAGTTCTGTTGTTTACTGCGGAAGAAAAGCAAATTTACTATAAAATAAAAGTAAATTGCCTATACTGTAAAAAAGAAAACGCTTTGGCTAAAAAGGAGAATCATATGGTAGTAAATAACGTAAGCCTTGAAAAGGTAGCCGTCAACCCGTCAGGCTATCCGGACACGGGGCTTAGTGAAATTGCCTTTGCAGGAAAATCAAACGTAGGAAAGTCTTCTCTCATTAACAGCATGATTTACAGAAAGGCGCTTGCAAGGACCAGCCAAACCCCGGGAAAAACAAGGACAATTAATTTCTATAACATTGAGGACCTTCTTTACTTTGTAGACCTTCCCGGATACGGCTTTGCAAAGGCGCCTGCTTCTGAAATCGAAAAATGGGGAAAGATGATTGAAAAATATCTTGTGGGCAGAGAAGAGCTGAAAGCCATTATACTGCTTACGGATATCCGGCATACTCCGGGGGAAAACGATATTTTAATGTATGAATGGCTTAAACATTATAATTATAAAATAATTATAGCCGCTACAAAGCTTGATAAGCTGAAAAAAAGCCAGTATAAAAAACATGAAGATATGCTTAGAAAAGGCTTCGGCCTTAGAAAAGAAGATATCCTCATTCCCTTTTCTTCTGAAACAAAAGAGGGCAGAGACGAGCTTTGGAAGGTAATAGAAGATATTTTGGATATTCACGGGAATGAATAAAGCTGAGACTGGGCTGCAATCCAAACCGTCACTTTTAAAGTTCAGTTTTTTATCAATAAAAAAGAGCTTAGCATATGCTAAGCTCTTTTAATCTGCTGAAAAAGTAAATAAATTTAATTTTTTTCTGTAGAGTAGATAAGTACAGGTTTTCTAAGGGGAATAAAAATCTTCTGTAAATAAAATCAGAGTTTTTAAAAAAAGAAGCCTTTTATAGTAAATTTAAAGTTAAACAGTAGCAAAGCCGTATATTCACACAGGCTTTTGCTGCTTCTTTATATGAAATTTACTATAAATATTCATGGATATTGCATGATGGCTACAATGTATTTTCAAATAGCAATCCACCAGAATACGCCGAATTTATCAACAATATTAGCGCAATAACTGTTCCAGTCACAAGGGCCTAAGGGGTCTATAACAGTGCCGCCTTCTTTTAAGGCATCATAGGCCTTTCTTACGGTTTCTTCCTTTCTCATATCACTAACGTTAAAAGCCATAGTCTGCCAACTGGTCTTTTTGCTTGTGTCACAAGTATCGGGGGCTTCGCTTACAGCCATAAATAATTGACCGTCAAGAGAGAGCTCACAGTGGATATAGGCATCTTTCGATGCATTCTTTACTTCAAAACTTATTTCTGCTCCAAAAGCTTTGCAATACATTTTGACAGCTTCCATACTGCCCTTGACGTAAACCTGCGGATTTATTTCCATTATGAGTCATCTCCTTATACAATATAAATTAATTATATTTTATATTAGGCGTTGTTTGCAAATGGAGAAACCAATGATACTAAATAAACTAAAGTTTATTTAGTATCATACATCAGAAGTACTGTTTGAAAGAAAACGTGAATTCGAGTGGAACAATCAAGAAATCCGGTCGAAGGCATAATGCCTTTGGCATCATGCTCAGGTTTTTGCGCAGCAAAAATTCTGAGGAGAAAAACGCAGAAATAGCAGAGCTATTCCGGATATTTTTGACGCAAAAGTCATGCTTTTATAGTAAAACAGACTAGAGTTTTGATTTTACCAACAAGCCCTACATTCACTTAGCATATTTGATAATGTTCCGTCCTAAAATCCTTGCTTGCTCCAATCTGCGGGGCTGGTCCAAAATGTCTCCCGGTTTATCAGCGGAAGCTGTTACCCCATTCAGTTCACCGGGAACGCATAAGACGCCGCTTGAAAGATAAAAATTATGTATGATATTCAGCACAATTGACTGCCCGCCGCTGGAACCTCTGCCAACTGCAATTGTCCCGCCCAGCTTTCCTTCAAGCAGTTTTTTCTCGCCGACGGCATAGGTTCTGTCAAAAACCGCTTTTAGCTGTGCCGGCACATTTCGCCAATAAGCCGGTGCTGCAATGAGGATGGCATCACATTTTGAATATGCGTCATAAAGCTTCTCCATATCATCATTTATGAAACAGGTTTTTCTTTCGCGGCAGGTTTCGCAGCCAATACACATTTCGACTTTCTTTTCGGAAAGTAAAAACCTTTCAATGTGCCATTGAGCTTCTGCGAAAGGTTCCAGTGCAGCATTCAGCAGAATTTCCGAATTGCCGTTTTTTCTTGGCATACCGGATATACCTAAAATATTCATTATTCCCTCCCATCACTATCATAGAATATTGAAAATATTGCAGTATCTGTAGATAAAAACGAAAGAGGCCTTATTGAAAATCCCTACCCGTTATTTTATGAGCAATGTATTTTATCATAAGGCTTTACAGCCCTTGATGGATATCTTTCAATAGACATACCTTTGGAATGTTTTAAAACAAACCTTAATATATATTGATACAAAAAAACACCTTCCCATAAGGAAGGTGTTTTTAAAGTCGGGGAAACCGGATTTGAACCGACGGCCTCTTGGTCCCGAACCAAGCGCTCTACCAAACTGAGCCATTCCCCGATAGGTGATATTATAAAACTATAATATCTTTGTGTCAATAAAAATGTAGGCCGTAATTGTTCTAAAAACTGATAAAATTATTCGTATTAATTTAGGCTTAAATGAGCAAAAGAAAAGCCTTTAAATGCCTTAAATTAGAAGGATACTATTTTATATGCTTAATTTCATAAAATGTGATTTAAAAATAAAAATGAATTTTAATAGGCCATAATAGAGCCTTAAAAGGGAAAGATTGGATTTCTAAAAAGTAGGGACGATGCCCTTCGTAGGCGTTCGCTTTATAGGCGGACGCCTATGAGGGCTAAAGCCCCTCATCGCCCTGAAAGATGAGTCTTCCTACGGATGAATCTGTTCTGAAAGTATATAAAGTAAATTTCTTATAAAGAAGTAACAAAAACCGATTTCTTAGAGACTCAAAAATACGGATTTCCGCAGAAAGCGATACATTTTTGAGTCTCCATGAATATGTGGTTTTGTTACTGTTTAACACTAAATTTGCTATAAATATACTTCTTAAACACATTCGGTCAATTGATTAAATTTTACCTTACGACGGTTTATCCTTAAGGTTATGATAGCTTATTTTTTGCGTTCCGTCGGTTTCGTTATGAACATGGGTATTGATCCTTTGTATCAAATCGTCTACGGAAGCAGGGTTTGAAAGGCCCGAGCCTTGAACAAGCTTCGTTATTTCAAGGCCGGTTGCGGCGGCAAAATCTTCTCTTCGGCTTCCTATTTCAGCCTGCAAATATCTTTTTCCCATACAGTCATAAACGTATTTTATGCATTTTGCGCTGAGCTCGATACCAAGCGCTTCGTGGACTACTTTGACAGTGTCCCCTAGGGAAATGCTTTCTAAGGGAGCCATATTTTTGTATTCTTCCGTCTCCTGTAAGAGAACAAAGTCTATTTTTGCGTTTACCGAAGGCAAATCTCCGCCGGAATCAAAAAACGCCTGTGCTCTTTTCTTAAGTTCAAGCCTTGCCATGGAAGTGCTTAAGTTTCTGGTGACTTTAATGTCCCGGCAGTAAAGAACGCCGTAAAAAGGATAAGGATAGCGGTTTATATAGGGGCTGTCTAAATACCCTTCCGAAAGATAAAGGGGCGTATCGTCGTTTTGCTTTCCGATGGGGCGTATTCTCGTTATGATGTTACTTGTATCCAGAGTGATGTCTATTCCCGTAAGGTTTTTTCCGTAGCGTATGGAAACGCCCTTATCCTCTCCGATTCTATCCATATAATAAATATCATAATTATCTCTTAAAAGCTCACCGCCAAATATAGAAATGAGCCCCATATCCCCCAGTATTCCATAAACAGGATTTATATCCAGAAGAGAAACATCGGCGATTTTTATTATATTTGAATATAGTTTAAAGGGAAGCTTTAAAAGAGCATTTCTGTAAAGAGTTTCCGAAGCGGTCTTTCCGGAAGCCCCTATAAGCTCAAGAGAAGGAACGAAATCCCAAAGGCTGTCGTAATAAATATGCCGGGCGTGTATGGTTGCCGTATATAGATCCTTTTCCACGTAATAAATCCTGAAAAGCTGATAGCCTCTGGGGGAAGGGGCTCTTATAATATTAAATTCCTTTATATAAGGGAATATATTTTTGTTTTCACTGATAATAAAGCTTAGGGTCATTTCATACATGCCGTTAAGCTCTTCTGTTATTTCCGCCTTAAAAGGAAACAAAGCCCCATAGCCATTGTGGGTAAAGTCTTTTTCGAGTCTTTCATAAACAGTTATCATAAGAAACCTCTAATAAAATTCCACAAGCTGATAGGAAATAGGGAGGGCCGACGCCATATGTCCCTTTATCTGAAAGCTTGTGGAATTTATGCTGTAAAGATAAGGCAGGTATGCATTTGCCGTTTGATAATCGCTTCTTGTATTGGAAGTTCCCGAAAGCAAAACAATTGTTCTTTGGGGATTGATAGGCTGGTTAATACTAACTGTATAGGGGGTACTGTCCTCCGGCAAGGTTACGACGCCCCGCTGAATATATTTTATAATCCCTCTGGTTTCAAAAAACTTCAGATAATTCATTACGCTTTGGGTATTTGAACTTACAGGGTTGGGGTTTCCTAAAACACTTTTTATACTGCCTACGGTTTCAACAATTCCTGCTGTAGACTGGGTTTTCAAATAATTCCATATATTATTTAACGCCCCAAGGGCGGAAGAACCTGCCTGCAGGTCGCCTTCTTCCAAATCATCCGTTAAAAGGCCGAAGCGCTCGTTTATCATTCTTACAGTCTCTCGCATATCCCACACATCTTGGAATAAAGTTATGACGGCATTATATTCGTTGGTGCTTTCTGCGGCTTCATCGTTTCTTACGGTAGCCTGTACCTGTATCATAAAGCTTCTGGTTGTAAGAATACTGCTGCCGTCAAGAGAAAAGACGCTGATGTCGCATTTTACCATGCTGTCTCCAAGGGCCAAGGTCTGGTCCGTAAGCTCTACAGAAAATTCTCCCTTGGAAGCGTCTGTGATGACGGCATTATTCATAATATAATTGCCGTCTGCTTTCAGGGCGTTAAACTGTACGCGGCAGCCCGTTAAATCATAGGCCGTGCCGTCGTCTTTTAAAAGAGTTACGTCAAGGTATCTGCTTGTTGCATCAAACTGCTTTGCCTTTATGATTCTTTCAGTATCCTTATTGATGAATAAGGATAGCTTCATTCTGCTTTCAATCATTATAACCACCTCCAATTAGGCTGAATTTCAATTTTACTGATATTTCCTGAAAAGCTTATGGTGTTTAATTCTCCGTTTCCTAAGAGTATAGGAAATTCCCCTGTCATATGCATGCTCATATTTGTATTTCCGGTCATGATGCTCATGAATCTGCTGTCTAAGGTGACATTTCCTGAAACATTTTTTATCTGAATAGTGCTTCCGTTTATAGTGAGGGAGATAGTTCCGCTGCCGTATATTTTAATGAAAGGCAGGGCGTTGATGTTTCCCTTTCCGTAAAGGGTCAATGGGGAGCTTTTTACGCTTATAAAGTCATTTTCTTCATCTACGGAATATTTAAAAGGTTCACAGCAGAAGGTAATATCAAAGGCCCTGTAATCTGCCAAAATATATTCCATGGCAATATCGCTATTTACATAAGCCATATAATATTTTTCCGGCTCTGAAGAAAGAATCAGCCGTCCTTTTTCCCGAAGCTTTGGGAAAAGCGAATCCGTTTCCGGTTTTGAAAGCATTCGGCACCGTATCGTTTTATAAACCGGCTCATAGTAGTTTTCGTCGATTAAAAGATGACCGCTTCTGCCGGGAACGGCAATTTTTTTAAAGGCCTTTTTGGCCATGATGATAGGAGGAGAAGAGCATTTAATATTGTAGTCTCTTGAATCCATGCCGTTAAAGATAAAGTAGTTTTCCATTATTTTATCCCCCTTCCAAGAAGGCTTTGGCTGTTTAAAAGGGCGAGCCTTTGAGAAATTTCTCTGATATCCTCTTTTGAGTTCATATAAAGAGCTTCCTGATGAATTTTATTTGCCTGGCTTTCAGAAGCCGCTTTATTAAAGGGCTGCCCGGCGGCAGAAGAAACAGAAGAAGCCCTTTCGAAGAGGGAAGAATAATCCGGGACTTCCTCCATATTTAATACATCTGATTTTATAAGCACGGGAAAGGCCGATGATAAATTTGAAAAGCCTTCCTGTATTTCAAGGGCCTTTTGAGAAAGAGCCAAGTCTCCTTTCAGGCTTATATTTATAAGCTCGGATTTTGCTGTTTCCTCCATTAAGGAAAAATACTTGTTTATGAAGCCTTCCGATACAAATTTAAGGTTTATGGAAAGGGGAGTAAATTTTAAAAGAGCCTGAAGAAACGCTTCAAGCTCTTTTCTTAAATCTTTTTTATTGATATCTTCGCTTATTTTAAGGCGTATCATTTTTTAACTCCTTTTGCTGGGCTAAGGGCATCAAAAATACCCTTGATGGAAAGCTCAAGCTGGTTTTCTTCTTCTCTTTTATTGTAAAGGCTGTAGGCTTTTTTAAAATTTATTATGCTTTCTACATAGTCTTTTCCGTAAAGCCTTTCATCGGGAATATCCATAAGCCTTACGGATATAAGTTCGTAAAGGAAGGTATCCTTCCCGATATTGTTTAAAAGCATGAGGAATTTAATATAGTGAATATCGCTTTCATAAAGGTCTATGCCATAGGACTTGTAAAAGGCCGCATAAATGGCTGCAAAGTCCTTTTTAAAGGATAAGGCATTTTTACTTTCTTTATTAAACCTATACGGAAAGGCTTTTTGTGAAAGCGAATTAATATATTGAAATATAAAGGGCATTAGTTCAAGCCTCTCAGAAACTAAAAGCCCCGATTCCGGGGCCAGTATATTGGTGATTAAAACAGCCTTTACAGCATCAAGAAGGCTTTTATCCTCATATAAATCAAATGCCCTAAGGACATTTTTAAAGGAGAGATTTAATTTTATATTTCTGCCTTTAAAATTTATCTCGTCTTTTAATTCCAGCAATTAAATCTCCTCCTGATTGAGGCATTTACTGATTTTAAGAATAATATCCGAAAGAACGTATAAATTCTTTTTGCAAAGGCTGTAGAGGTCATTAAATCCTTCTTTGCCGAAAAGGGCTGTAACCGCCTTTTCATAAAGGAGGAGCATATCTTCCATATTCTCCGCCCATAAAATATCGTCATAAATTTCGCCGAAGGCTTCACCGCGGTTTCTTACGGCTTCATCCGATAAATCAACAGCAAATATCTTATCTTCTATTTCAAATTCCTTAACGGGCTTCATAAGCTCCAATTTTTCCATAATTTCACCTCCTTTTATTTTTATGGCTCCGGCTCATAGGGAATATAAAAAGGCTCCCCGTTAAAATGAATCTCAAAAGTAAAAGACGCCCTTTGGGAAGCCTTTCCCGCCGGAAGGCTGATATTTGCAATGGTAGCAACACTTTGAACAATATTTTTATCCGGGTCTGTAATCCGGCAGTTGGTTTTTCTTTGGCAGCCTATTTTAAGGGCCCTTTGAAAAACAAAGTCCTGGGCAGGGTCGCCGCTGATTCTGTCGCCCGTTACCTTTACGATATACTGGGCGCCGATGATTTCCGTAAATGCCCAGCCGTTTCCTTCAATGTAGTCAAGCTTTTCTATAACGTCGTTTGTCGTATGGGAAAAGCTGCTGATGCCCGACCGAAGGCTTGCCCATGTAGGGGAATTTTCATTGGGGGTGATGTCTATTTCTATATTGTAGCCGCTGGCAAGGATAGAGCCTGCCCCCTGGCCGGTTCCGCCGCATTGGACGGGGTTTTGTATCTGCATGAAAAAGCTCCTTTCCTAATTTGTTCTTACATATAAATTAACTTTCGCCTCATATACATAGGTCTGCCCTGTATTCATAGATTGAAAAAAGGGGTTTGCCTCTGTTTCTGCCTTTATAAAGAAAAAGCCTTCTTCAAGGCATAAGTATCCCGGAGATGCTTTTTCAAAAAGCGCTGTAATGTCTAACGCGGCGTAATAGGCTTTCTTGCTTTCCTCGCTTTTTGTGAGGATTTTTAGGGAAATTTTGTTTACGGAAGCATTATCCATATATTTTTCAACGGGGCTGCTTTTGTCGAGAAGGATAGAGACTGCCTCTCTTTCAGAGGAAAGGGGGATGCTTTGCACCTTGGCATACAGGGAGAGGTTTTCTTCTATATAGTCGATTGCCTTATCTAATATATCCATAAGCCCTCCTTACTGCCTGCCGTTTACGGACTCGAAAAGCTCAAGCTCATAATGGTGGGGCTTTCCGCTTAATGTATTGGGGGTTACAACTCTTTCAATAACCATTTTCTTCCCGTTCAGTATAATCATGCCCTGTTCGGTAAACTCCATATTTTTAGGCAGAGAATAATTACAGTCATAAAAAAGCACTGCATTATGGCGGATATACTGGCTTCCGCCGGAAACGCTGTATTTGGAGCTGTGGCTTAGGGCAATGTTTGAAAGCTCTATTTCTTCCCCCCATGCCTTGCCGTCTCTTGTATCTTTTAAACAGGGGATATATTTTGCCTTTTGATTGAGTATCCTTTTGGGAATGGGCCTTATATGCATAATACCCTCCTTGAAATAAGCCCTGCCCGAAGAAGATGCCCAAGGGCAATGGGGGAAATTACGGATCCGGGTTCATTTACACTTAAAGAAAACCTGCCCATGGAAAAGCTGCCCTTAGAATTGGCGTCTAATAAGAAATCAAGACCGCCGTTCATATTTATAAATTCTATTTCCGCGCACAGAGCATATTTTACTTCCATAAGGCTTTTTTCTTTCTTTACAAGGCTTAAATCTGTCATTGTAATGTTTTCAAGGAGTTCTTTGCTTCTTTTATACAAGGGAATAAATTCCTCATGGTGAATAAAAGCCCCTGCATAGTCGTTTATATAAAAATTATAGGTGATTAAATCCATTGGATACCTCCTTATAAAAAACCGGAAGGCATTGCCTTCCGGTTTTTGCTGCATTTAAGCCTGAATGTTTACGAATACGCCGTCTTTTTTAGCCTCCGGTACAAATAAATCGTGATAGACCCTATACTGGGTTTTCCAGCCGTCTCCGTCCTGATTTACATTTGGGGAGAATATTTTAAGGCTGTCGGTTTTTGCCACTGCCATAGGGACGGATTTTTCAAGAATAATCCAGTTGATATTTTTAGCGTCCGCCGCCGGATAAAAGCCGAAGTCTCCCTCTCCTTCGGCAAAATCATACTTAGTTTTCATTCTTTGGGAAGGCACGGGAATAATAGGTGCACCGTTCAAGGTGTTTATCTCCATGGATAGGCCCCCCTGAGAAAAGCTTGATACATTTATGGAGCGGTTCAGCTCCCCTGAGAGCTCCAGCATTTCAAATATGGTATAAGGCATGGATATGACCATGTCTTTAAAGTCATATCCCGTTTTATCCTGTACGCTTCTTAAGTCCTTTAACAGATTTGAAAGAATATCCTCTTTCGTGGGGTTAAGGGTTCTTGTTTTTCCGTAGGTTTTTGCCATATTGTATATTTTTGAATAACGATAAGCATCAATTTCAGGGATTACATGCTGTGCCTGAAACTGGCTCATGATGGTTCCGGCTTCTACGAGATAGCCGCTTTCGTCTACGTCGTTTCTGTCGAAGTAAAACTGAATGCCTCTGTCCATTTTAAGCTCTTCGGACTGATACTCTGTCGTTACAAAACCGTGAGGGTAAAGGCCTTCGTCTCTGTTGTAATTGCCGAGGCCCGCCATAAAGACCTTAGGTATTTTTATATACCTTCCTCCGCTAAATTTAATCTGTGAAGCATTATCCTGCATCCAGCCGCTAGTGGACTTCTGAATAAGCTGAAGGTCAAGGGCCCTCATAAAAAGATGTGGATAGTCTATAGTGCCGTTCATATAAATACCTCCTGGAATTTAATAAATATAGTAAAATAGTTTTAAGATAGCAGCAAAAACCTATTTTTCATAAAGGGCTTATAGTAAATTTAAAATTAAACAGTAACAAAACCGTATATTCATGTAGGCTCAAAAATGTAATGTTTCTAAAGGAAATCAGTGTTTTTGAGCCTTTAATGAATAGGTTTTTATTCCTTTTTTATAAGAAATTTACTATAAATCTATAGAAATGTTTATATTAAGCCATTTAAAATACACGGTTTTTGTTCCTATAATTAAAGCTTTACGCCGAGAAGCCTTGCGATTTCTTCTTCAGGGCCTTTTGCCGCGCTGAACTCCTCCGATTGCCTGATGCCTGTTTTAATATTTTTGGAAACAGGATTTAAGAATTCGGATTTTTCAATGACTTTATTCAGGGCTTCTTCAAAGGTCCCGCCGCCTGATGAAAGCTTTTCGGCTTTAAATACGGCGTATTCGGCTTCATCTTCCGAAAGGCCCTTTTTATAAGCTAAATTTAGCTTTTTCAAGCTTTCCGCTTCTTTTTGATAGGCTAAGGCTTGGTTCTCCTTTTCCAAAAGCTCCTTTTGAAGGGTTTCCATCGAGGAGCTTTCGAAAGCCCCTTCATTTTCTTCCTCGCTGAAATAATTTAATCTTAGTTGATGCATAAGCGCCTCCTGTATTTTTAGTTCTTCATTTTTATTTGTCCATTCATTTCCTTTGTGAAGGCCAGGGCGGTATCCTTATCCATATTTCTTGTTTCTTCAAAGTATCTGGCATCGCTTATAAGGCCAGCGTTTCTTTCCGTAAGCGCATCTTCTTTGATTTTTCTGCTGTCTTCTATGATGGAATCGTCAAAGTATACGGAAATTCCCTTCCATGAAATATTTTTATTAAGGAAATGCATACCCATATAAATTACGGCCTTTGCCAAATCCATAAGAGCCTTTCGTAAGATGATTTCATCTTTTTTTATTTTTCTGAATAAGTCGCTGTTTTCGGATATGACTTCTGTGGCTGTTTTAAGCCCTGTTTTTTCAAAGGAATAAAAATGCCTTCCCAATCCGCATTTTGCGGAAAGAAGGCTTAAATTTGCATTGAGGGCAGAGATATGCTCCTCTATGCGAAGCTCCATATTGACTTCCTTTATAAGCTCACCGCTTTCCCTTAAGCCGCTTAATCCGTAAAAGCAGATGTCGTTTGTGTCAAACACGGGGGTGAGCTTTGTGCCGTCTTCTCCCATAGAGACCTGGGCCAGAGAGGAGTCTATAAATATTCTTTTCTTACCTAAGTCAAATTCATTTATGAAGCTGTCATAAATGGTGTCTATCCCTTGCAGAATATCCAAAGCACCGGAGAAGGCCGATATTCCCATAGGGGAGGGGCTTAGAATATTATTTGCCGTATTGGGCTTTATAATCTGGAAAAAGGGCAGAGGGCTTTTCGTATAGATGGTTTCGGAAATACCAAGAATATCTTCTACACTCTCTTCTATAAGCCTTCCTTTTTCATATTTCAGAAGATGGTTTTTTATTACGTATTCCCTGTCTTCCAGTAAATGCATATGAATGTAAATATACTTTTCTCCGTTCATATGCTTAAGGCTTGCAAAGGCGCATTGAGTGATATGATCTCCTTCCCAGCTTAGGGGATAGATATTTTTTCCGTTTACATAATCTATGATAATTTCACCGGAATTAAATATCTCAACAAAGGCACAGGTTCCCAGAGCGTTGGCCCTTTCAAGAAGCTGGTTTGAAAGGGTTTGGAAATTATTTTTATCCAGAACATCTTTAAGAAAATCCATGCTCTCCTCATGGGGAAGGCTCCATTCCACCTTTTCATTCAGCATCAGGTCGGCCTTGTCCTCACATATTTTTTTGGCCATGTTCAGGCTTCGCCTTCTCCGGTTAACCATTTTTATTCCGTTATATTGGCCGTAGCTGTGGAAATTATCCACATCTCCCGTATAATAGGCCTCCCAAAGCTCCATGGCTTTATAAAAGGACCTGTCTACGGTGCTAAAGCCTTGTTTCTCAAAAAATTCAAATATATCCTTCATTTATTCTCCTTTCAACCTTTAGGCAATGTTTTAAAAATTCAGGTTTGCTTATTTTCAAACATTGCCTGAGATTTTCTTGAAGCCCCCTATAATAAATTTCTTATAAACTTATTTACTGCAAACAAAAAATACGAATTCCCTCGGGAAACAGTACATTTTTAAGCCTGCGAAAATATACCGTCTTGTTACGGTTTAAATTTACTATAAAAGATACTTAGTCATATTCTCCTGAATATTTTCCGTGGCATATTCAAGGGCGTCGAGAGAATCTATATTTGAGGTGAAATTGTCAAGGCGCCTGTCCTCTTTTGCGTTATCGTCCCACAGGGCTTCTTCAAGAGCTTTAATGATGATTTTGCACTTACTTGATATAGTAAGTGCCCTTTTATTCATCAGAAGGCTGTAGAAACGGATTCTTCCGAGGACAGGGCCTTTCTTTGCCTTAAATATATGAATCGGTATGCCTTTTTTAAGGCAGGCTGTTCTCAGGCCGTTTATGAGAACAGGTTCGGCAGAGTCGCAGTAGGCCGAAACAATATTGCTGCATTTATTTTTTTCGTAGAAGGAAATAAAGCTGTCAAAAAGCGCCGAAGGGGTAATTTCCCCTTTAAAATACCATTCGTCAAGGACGGCTATTTTTGAATAATCTTTTGCAATCCCCGTCAAGATGAAGGCATGGGCGCTTTTGTTTCCTCCGAAGTCAACCCCGATTTGAGAAAACGCCGCAGGAGGTATTTCATCGGTTATAAATTCTTCCTTATGCTCTATAAATTCCCTGTAAATTACCCCTTGGGCCGCCACCCATTTTCCCAGAATGAACCTATCGTAAAAAACGCCGGAAAATTCTTTTTTAAGGGCCTCAATATATTCTTTTCCAAGGAACGTATTATCCTCAAGATAGAAATTATATAAAAGCATGTCAATTTCTTCTTTTCTTTTAATATAGCCTTCCATAAGCCAGTGGGAAGGGCTGTCGGGATTTGTGGTTGCAAAAAGCTTTGCGTTTTTCTTTGAAAGTCTCGTAAGAAGCATTTTAAAAAATTCCTCATCGAAAAGGGAAAGCTCGTCGCAGTAGGCCCCTGCTAACGTAAGCCCTCTTATTTTTCCTTCGGCGCGGGTATCGTGTACCCCTTCAAGGAGGATTCTCCTGCCGAAAAGCCAACCTTCTTTTTTGCTTATGGAATAGGTGAAGTTTTTCTGGCCTACAAGGTCCGAAAGAAGGTCAAGGCAGTTTCTTTTAAGGGTATTCAGGCTTTTTGCGGCCATGAGATAATTTTCTCCTTTAGGCATAGACGCTACCCAAAATGCCCATAGAACAAGGCTTATCCACGTTTTGCCGCTTCTTACGCTACCTTGAAGCAGATTAATTCTTTTAAGTCCGCCGTTTTTTAAAAGCTGTAAAAGGGCGCGCTGTTTTTCTGTATATACTGAGGCAATCACCTCCTTTGGAGACAAAAGACATTAAAATTTCTATTCAGGAAAGTCTTCAATCAGCTTAGGCAATTCTCCCAAATCCCCTTCCCTTTTATCCTCTAAGGATTTAACGTAATTTATTATTTCCTTAGAAGCGCTTAGCCTTGTGCTTTCGCTGGAAGCATATTTAGAGAGAAAATTCAAGGTTTCGGCAGCTTGGGGAACCCCTGATTTAATCAGGCTTTCAAAAAGAGCAGAATTCAGCGAAAGGCCTTTTTCAAGCTCTTTTATAAAGAGAGCGTCTGACGTAAGCCATTTATATAGAAGCTCTGAGGACGCGCCTGTCTCCTTTGATATTTCTTCAATTCCCATTCCGCCGTAAAGCATAAGCTTGAGGGCTTTTTTCTGAATAGAGCTTAACTTTTTTTCGGAGGAAATGCCTTTTTCTTCATTTCTTTTCAAAGTAATACCTCCTTTTGTTCAATGAAGTTGCAGTAAAAATAAATAGAATAATAAAAGCCGGACAGTTATAGTAAACTTCAGGTATAGTAAATTTAAAGTTAAATAGTAGCAAAACCGTATATTCACGAAGGCTTAAAAATGTACCGTTTCCGAAGGAAATCCGTGTTTTTGAGCCTGCCGGGAATAGGTTTTTGCTGCTTCTTTATGATAAATTTACTATAAATAGCAATAAAGACCGTATATTCACGCTTTCTTAAAAAACCGCTTTCCAGAGGAAAGCGGTGGGTATGCGCCTATAGTGAACAGGGCTTTATTCCTTTTCATGGGAGCTTTACCATAACATCTTGCAGTCAAAACTTCACAATCCAATATTATTATAAAAAAAGTCTCATTGAGTTTCATGTGTCAATAAATTCAGTTAAAATGCTCTATGGGCAATTTGTATTAGAATGAAAGAAAAACGGCCCGTTTGATGATATAATTAGCGAAATTAATCATTGTTTATATAAAAAACAGAGGATAAATACGCTTAAATTCATGAGAATGCTATATTTTGATAAAATGGTATAGTCCTGATGTTGGAAATCACGGACAAGGGTCCCTAATAAACGACACGATTATGCAAATTTAACAATTTATGAGCGCGACTATAAAAATGGGTATTTTAGATTTGCTTTTTAATGGATGAATATGGTTTACAGGGGGCAGAGGGGCTATATACTGCCCTTGACAGGCATAAGGCTGCAAGCTAAAATTGTAGGAAGCATTAACGGCCAGGCCTGAATTAAAGGCATAGAGGGCGTCTATATATGTGTAAGAATTATACATATTCATTAAGATAAGTCTGAAAAGTCAAAATCTTAAACTGGTTTGCTTATACTTAAAATCCGGTGATAGCCGGTGTTTAAAATCAACTACATAACAATATAGACAAGAGGAGAGCGATAAAAGATGAAAAAACCACTTTATATGATATTAGCCTTAATGCTTGCCCTCGGAACAGTATCCGGGTGCGGAAGCAGCGGCAAAATAGAAGAAAAGCCTTCGGAAGAAGTGAAGCAAGGCGCTGAAGCAAAGCCCTCAGAGGAAAGTAAGCCGGCAGAAGGCGAAAAGACCTCAGAAGGCATATTTAAAATAGGCGGAACAGGCCCTCTTACAGGCGGCGCTGCCATTTACGGAAACGCAGCTAAAAACGGCGCTCAAATAGCCGTTGACGAGATTAATGCCCTGGGCGGCATTCAGTTTGAGCTTAAATATGAAGACGACGAGCATGACGCGGAAAAGGCCGTAAATGCCTATAACAAGCTTAAGGACTGGGGAATGCAGTTATCTTTAGGCTCCGTTACAAGTACGCCTGCTGTTGCTGTAAGTTCTGAAACTTACACAGACCGTATCTTTGCTCTTACGCCTTCGGCTTCTGCAACGGCCGTTACAGAAGGAAAGGACAATATGTATCAGATGTGCTTTGCAGACCCGAACCAAGGCCTTGCATCAGCTCAGTATATTTACGATAAAGAGCTTGGCTCAAAAATAGCCATTATATATAAAAACGATGATGTATATTCAAAGGGCATATACGATACCTTTGTAAATCAGGCGTCAAGTCTCGGCCTTGAAATCGTTTCAACTACAACTTTTACAGAAGACAGCCAGACAGATTTCTCCGTTCAGCTGACAGATGCCAAAAATAACGGTGCGGACCTTGTTTTCCTTCCCCTTTACTATTCCCCCGTTTCTCTTATCCTTCAGCAGGCAAAGGCAATGGACTATGCACCTAAATATTTCGGCGTAGACGGAATGGACGGCATACTTACCCTTGATTCTTTCGATACTTCTTTAGCAGAAGGCGTAATGCTCCTCACTCCTTTCAATGCAGACGCTGAAGATGAAAGAACACAGAGCTTTGTAAAAAAATATAAGGAAGCCTACGGTGATGTGCCGAACCAGTTTGCCGCCGATGCATATGACTGTATCTATGCTTACAAAATGGCCATAGAGGCATCTGAAAGCACCCCGGAGATGACTGCTCAGGAGCTTTGCGAAGCTATGGTAAAAGTATTTCCTACTTTAACCTTCCAAGGGCTTACAGGAGAAGATATTGCTTGGGTAAGCTCAGGCGAAGTTTCAAAAGGACCTAAGGGTATGATGATACAAAACGGCGCTTATGTTGGCATGGACTAAACTTCTGCTGAAACTTTTACATAGCCGGCGAATCTTAAAAGTATCCTTTATAAATCAAGATTTATTTGATTTTAAGACAACCTGCCGATATTTTACTTATATGTGTAAATCTTAATTCACTATATATAGCAAAATAGTTTAATTACAGTAACAAAAATCATATATTTTGAATGGCTCAATATAAATTCTTCTATTACACTAAGCCGTTTATGAAAAATAGGTTTTTGTTGCTACCTTAAAGCTATTTTACTGTAGCATGGCTTACAGTATACTTGATTTTTATAAGCTTATGGCTATAGATATGGGCTGTCGGGTAAAACTCGGTAGCCCCTTTTGCTTATAGTCGATTTTAACTGAAACAGCAGTGCAGATTTCTGCTGTAGAGGGGTGATGTTGGGATACGCCTACATCAGCTCTCTGCTATTTCATAGGGGATTTACTATAAAATATATTTCATATGTTTTCCTTGAATTAACTCGTGTAGTTTCAAGTTAATTTACTTTATAGTAAATTTTTTGCAGGGGCAGAACAAAAACCGGTTTACCATAGGCTCAAAAGGAAGGATTTCTTTCGGAAAAAATATATTTTGAGAAAATGTGAAAAAGGGCGGTTTTTACTGTTTTATTTGAAATTTATAATGAACTTTGAAGAGCCTGAAACTTCGGTTCAAAGGTCTCTTTTGTATAATACAAACTAATTATAAAGGTGTGTTTGTAATGACTTTTTTATCTTATCTCATAAGCGGCCTGAGCCTTGGAAGCGTTTACGCCATTATAGCCCTTGGCTATACAATGGTTTACGGTATTGCCAAAATGCTGAACTTTGCCCACGGGGACGTTATTATGATAGGGGCTTACGTTTGCTTCTTCTCCGCTTCTAAGTGGAACCTTCCCCCTGTTTTGGGGGTTGTTATGGCGATGGTTGTTTGTACGGCTTTAGGCGTTATTATAGAGCGGACAGCTTATAAACCTTTAAGAAGTGCTCCCTCTCTTGCGGTTTTGATTACGGCTATCGGCGTAAGCTATTTCCTTCAGAATTCGGCCTTGCTTCTCTGGTCCTCAAATCCTAAGGTATTTACGCCTGTTGTGCCTGAAATGCCCATTAAGCTTTTCGACGGGCGGCTTTCCATATCTTTGATTGCAATCGTCACTATTGTTGCCTGTATTGTCATTATGGCTGCTTTAACATGGTTTACGGGAAAGACGAAAATGGGAAAGGCCATGCGTGCCTGTTCTGAGGATAAAGGGGCTGCCCAGCTGATGGGCATCAATGTAGACCTTACAATTTCCGTAACCTTTGCCATAGGCTCTGCTCTTGCGGCAATAGCAGGGGTGCTTCTCTGCTCGGCTTATCCTATGCTTACGCCAACCATAGGCTCCATGCCGGGAATTAAAGCCTTTACGGCAGCCGTCTTCGGAGGCATAGGCTCCATCCCAGGGGCGATGCTTGGAGGGATACTCCTTGGCATCATAGAAATATTCGGAAAAGGTTATATCTCTACCCAGCTTTCCGACGCCATCGTATTTGCTGTTCTTATTATAGTGCTCCTTGTAAAGCCTGCCGGTCTTTTAGGCAAGCAGGTTAACGAAAAGGTTTGAGGTGGACATGATGAAAAAAAGCACAAAAGCATCAATTTTAAGAAATTTATCCATATACGGTCCTGTTATAATAGCCTTTATTATACTTCAGACCCTTGTGAACGGAGGAAATTTAAGCTCTTCTTTAAAAGGTCAGCTTGTTCCCATATGCGCCTACATAGTCATGGCAGTTTCTTTGAATCTTACGGTGGGTATTTTAGGAGAGCTTTCTCTGGGCCACGCAGGCTTTATGAGCGTAGGGGCATTTTCAGGGGTAGTAGCCTGTATTGCTCTTGAAGGCCTTGTACCTTCAAACCCCTTAAGAATGTTTATATCCATGGCTGTAGGTACAGCCTTTGCAGGAATCGCAGGATTTCTTATTGGTATTCCTGTTTTAAGGCTGAAAGGGGACTATCTGGCAATCGTTACTTTAGCCTTCGGAGAAATCATTAAAAATATTATGAACTGCCTTTATGTAGGCGTAGACGCCAAAGGCCTTCATTTTAGCTTTCTTACAAGCGCAAAGGACCTTAATCTGATGGAAGGGGGCAAGGTAATTATAGACGGACCTATGGGAATTTCGGGAATACCGAAGCTTTCTACCTTTGTCATGGGATTTGCTCTTATTCTGGTTACCCTTTTTGTTGTCTTAAACCTTGTAAACAGCAGAGCCGGAAGGGCTATTATGGCCCTCAGGGATAACAGCATTGCCGCCGAAAGCGTCGGCATTCCTGTTACAAGATATAAAATGATGGCATTTGTCGTATCCTCCGCCCTTGCAGGAGGGGCAGGAACCCTTTTTGCTATGAATTATTCGACGATAATCGCTACAAAGTTCAGCTTCAATACCTCCATACTGATTCTTGTGTTTGTTGTTTTAGGAGGCCTTGGCAATATCCGGGGCTCCATCATTGCGGCGGCGGTCCTTACGGTGCTTCCTGAAATGCTCCGCCAGTTTAACGATTACCGTATGCTGATATATGCCATCGTTCTTATATTCGTCATGATAATGACAAACAATGAAAATATTAAAGGCTTTATTGAAGTAACAAAACTTAAATTAATGCCAAAAGCCAAGCAGAAAGCAAAGGGGGACAAGTAAATGAGCCAAAATAAACAGGAAACAAAGCTTGTGCCCATACCTTCTACAAATATAATCCCCGAAAGGGATATTGATAAATTTCCCGTTTTAGACGTTCGTAATCTGGGCATCGATTTCGGAGGCCTTACGGCAGTAGACAGCTTCAATATGGGCATAGGAAAAACCGAAATCGCAGGCCTTATCGGTCCTAACGGAGCCGGAAAGACAACGGTTTTTAACCTCCTCACAAAGGTTTACCAGCCCACAAGGGGAACAATCCTCTTAAACGGAAGGGATACCCACAATATGAATACTGTTCAGATTAATAAGGCCGGGATTGCCCGTACGTTTCAGAATATCAGGCTTTTTACCAATTTATCCGTAGAGGATAATGTAAAGCTTGGCCTTCATAACAGCATTGGCTACAATATGTGGACGGGGATATTCAGAATGCCTAAGTATTGGAAGGAAGAAAAGCGTGCCCGTGAAAAGGCAAGAGAGCTTCTTTCCATATTTGATATGGCGGATATGGCAGACCATCAGGCAGGTTCTTTGCCTTACGGCGCCCAAAGAAGGCTTGAAATCGTAAGAGCCTTAGCGACGGAACCTTCCCTTCTTCTTTTAGATGAGCCGGCGGCGGGTATGAACCCTTCGGAAACGGCAGAGCTTATGGAAAATATCGTTAAAATAAGAGATACCTTTAACATTGCAATTATGCTCATTGAACACGATATGAACCTGGTTATGGGTATCTGTGAAGGCATCTGTGTTCTTAATTTCGGCAAGGTCATTGCAAAGGGCACGCCGAGAGAGATACAGAACAGCCCTCAGGTTATCGAAGCCTATTTGGGAAAGAAAAGGGGTGCTTAAATATGCTTAAGGTGAATGACATCAATGTATATTACGGTGCAATCCATGCCGTGAAAAATGTATCCCTTGAAGTAAACGAAGGTGAAATCGTCACCTTGATCGGGGCCAACGGAGCGGGGAAAAGTACGATTCTAAACACAATTTCCGGCCTTCTTCGCACAAGGACGGGAGATATTAACTTCTTAAACGGCAATATAACCGCAATGGCTCCCCATCGGATTGTTGAACACGGCCTTGCCCATGTTCCCGAAGGAAGGCGCATATTTCTCCAAATGACCGTTGAGGAGAACCTTGAAATGGGTGCCTTTACCCGTACTTCAAAGGAAGCGGAAAAAGACCTTGAATCCGTATATAATTTATTTCCAAGGCTTCTTGAAAGAAAAGACCAAACCGCAGGGACCCTTTCAGGAGGCGAACAGCAGATGCTTGCCATGGGAAGGGCATTTATGAGCCGCCCCAAGCTTCTGATGCTCGATGAGCCTTCCATGGGGCTTGCGCCTATTCTTGTAGAGCAGATATTTACAATCATTCAAGAGCTTAATAAAGCTGGAACCACCATACTCCTTGTTGAGCAGAACGCTCAAATGGCTTTATCCATTGCCGACAGGGGATACGTTCTCGAAACAGGGAAAATAGCAATTTCCGGCACGGGAAAAGAGCTTTCTGAAAGCGATGAAATCAGAAGGGCCTATTTAGGGGGCTAGAACCGGTTTTAAGGTTGGAAAATCGACGCGGATTTTATTTGAAAAATGGAGCTTGAACCGAATCGGAAAGATACCCATCATGGAAGGCAGATTTTGCGGAGCATAATTTCTAAAGAAAAACGCAGAAATGATTTTTAAGCTTTTTCTTTTTGGCGGAAAAGAAAACTGTATGAAAGTCCGCTTAAAACACGTGCCGTTTCATATTACCAGCAAGGGTACATTTCGATTGTTTTTGACGAAGCAATTACTTTTTCAGGCAGAGCGTCTAAGATTTGGAGTTTCAAAACATGCTGTAAGGCCTAAGATTAAATAAGCTTAATTATATTATACCTAAAGAAAAAACTATGCTTTAAAAAGATAATAATTTTATTTGGTTATAGAATATATTTTAAAAGCCAATTCTTTTACCGGCATAAAAAAGCTATGAGGCGAAACCTCATAGCTTTTTATGTTTATTATAAAATTCCTTAAGCTCTAATTTTCGTTCTTCTGGGATTAAAGTCTTCTTTATACCAAGAATAGCCCCTTCTAATCCCAAAAGCCTTTGAATACAGGCAGAAGAGTCAATGGCCTGTATTTTAAGCCATGCCTTTTCTGAACCGGATGCCTTAAGCGCTTCAAAATTATTTATGCCAACTTCTATTAACTGTCTTTCAGTGTCTTTTCCTATGTTGGGAAGCTTTAATAAATCTCCCATATGAATTCTCCTTTCCTATGAGCCTAAGCCCTCTGCCTTTCAAATCCCAAATATCTGGTCCCCTGAAATGTAAGCGTGCCCATGTCGTTTTCAATAAGCATACCGTATTCCTTATCAGGGACTAAAAATTCCATTCGGTCTCCGCTTTCAACTTCAAAAGTAATAAAATAAGAAGTAGAGGAGGATGTAGAGTGCATATGATGATCCGTTCCGGCATGGTTCCGATGAATACGTACGTCTGAACGCTTTGATATAACCTTTGCCTTAACGGAAAGAACAGGGGAGTCGTTATTTCTCTTCCATTCTCTGGCCCCTCGGACAGCACCGACAAGGATCATTCCGAATACAAAAATAAATCCCAGTATGACGATGATAGGTACAACAGAGAACATAATATTTCCAAGAGTATCAAAAGGAGAATAAAACATAAAAACCTCCTGCGGTTATTTGTATTATTTTCAAGAGAATAATTACTAGAATATTTTAATTATAACTCTGCAGCAGGTAAAAATAAAGGCATAAATGGAAATCGCCACTGTTTCTTAAGAAATGGTTTTGCTGATAAAAATATAGAGCAAATAAATTTGAAAAAAGACGAAGTTTAGTAAGTTTCTTTTAAAAAAGCAACAAAAGCCTATGTGCTAAAGAACAAAACTTGAATTTATTTATATAAATCTGGGCCAGATACTCCTAAGTTTACAAAGCATATTTGAACCGCAAGACGGTTTTCAAATTCAATCAGCATAGGTAGAGATGAAAAGATTTCTGAACATAGAAAAACAGACAGGAGGTTTTAGCTCCTGTCTGTTTGATTTTTACATTACAGTAAAATAGCTTTAAGGTAATAACAAAATCGATTTTTCATAAACGGCTTAATACAGCAGAAACGCTTATATTAAGCCACTCATAGTCAACAAAGCTGAAAATATCTTTGTTGACTATAAGGGGACGTTTGCCTGAAAATACTTAAAAAGTGTTTTCAGGTTCACTAAGTATAAAATATACGATTTTTATTACTGTAAATAAACTATTTTACTTACATTGCCATACAGGCCGCGGCGCATTTTTGGCATTCGGCAGCGCATTGTTGGCAGTGGTCGTCTTTAAACTGGGCACAGCCGTTGGCACACTCTTCGCAAACTTTAGCACATAACATACAAAATTCCTTGGCATGCTTTGAATTCATTGTCATGAGGCAAGCCGCCTCATTGCATATGCCTGCGCATTCCATCATCATAGCAATATGATTGGTTCTGCTTTCAACATCCGGTTCCTGCAAACATAATACAGCACATTCATGGCATGCCTGGAAACAGCGCAGACAGGCATCAATGCATTGCTGATAGTTATTTAATGGTTTTCCTACAATACTCATTGGGTAATAGCTCCTTTAACTTAATTTATGTTATATTGTTTGCAGAAGCTGTAAAAATATTCAATAATAGAACTGCTCTAAAGGAAGCTTTATATAAAGCTATATTAGAATGCCGGATATTTTTCAGTCAATACATAAGGCCGTAAGTAAGTAAAGTTTATTTAACAGGGGTAGGTTTATGATGAATTTTAACAGCGCTTATAAAAAGCAAAAATAAAAAATAGACATAAGATAAATTAATCTTATGCCTATAGCAAATTAAAGTTAAACAGGAACAAAACCGTATATGCCTTGAATTCATATGAAATAGCAGTATTGTCAATTTGCTTTTTTTTATTATGTCTCCTAAAGTCAAATGCTTATAAAGGTATAAAAGCAAATTGATTATATGAGGATTCAAAAATGTGTTTTAGAAGAAACATAATAAATCATCTTTGTGAAACTGCCTTTATTTGATTTTATATATGAAAGCCCCGGGTCTGTTGCGGCATAAAGGCAATTACACTATGTTTCCGAAGGAAATCCGTATTTTTATATTATAATAATTCTCAGCTTAAATAGGAATAAAACAATTTCATTTTATTTGAATGAATGGTTTGGTGAAATTTATTCTTCCTTACTGTTTAAAATGAAATTGTCTATACGCGAACTTGGAAAAGGATACGGGCATAAGCCTGCAAATCTTTTTAAGTGAGCGTTTTCTTATGGTTATCAAACTTCTTTTTTATGTTGGTAAAGATGAATCCACAGTGCATCGGTTTTCGCTACTTCTTTATAAAAAATTTACTGTATTTACTTAAATTATTGGCGTAAAAATGGATTTAATCTTGCATCTTATAGGGACCTATTTTATAGAATCAGAGCCCATTAATGATGATTTCTTGTATCATAGCACCATTTTGCTATTTCTGAAATCAGATGAAGGGGCAATTCTTTGCTGTATGGAAACTGGATAGCGCCCTTGCTTGTTTTATATTCTGTGAGCTGTTCAGAAAAATGGGCTACAGCTTTATCGCCGGGGTATATCCCCATATGCTTTTTAAACGCCGCAAAATGAATAATATTCTGCTTATGCCAGTAAGTCGGCATACTCCAGGAAATACGCTCTTCTGCATCTGGAAGCGTTTGCCTTAGGGTATCCCGTATTTGATTTAAAAGCGGCTGAATATCCTCCGGCTGAGAAGCAATATAGGCGTCAATTGTTTTCGGCGGTTCACCGCAGTAGTGGTCTTGATTTATGTTTTTAAACTCCCGTCCGCACTTAGGGCATTGCCACATGGCCGCTCACCTCATTTTATATAATGATAACCTTTTTTACAGTATACCAGTTTGCACATCTGTATTCAATGATAATAAACAGAAGAGAAGATTCCATAATTTTAAAAATCATGTCCGAAAACGGCCAGACATTTTCACGAAATGTGGTATACTGTGAATAAAGAGAAAGTTTAATTGATTTTATTAATATAAACTATGCTTTTGATATATAGTAAATTTGCTTTTCTTCCATAGTAAGCAACAGGTTCCAAGAAGGCATAAAATCAAGGAAAAGCAAATTTACAACACTACTGTTTTACTTTTATTCGAGTATACAGTTAATTTGCTTTTACACCGCTGTAAGTATTTGGCTTCAGAGGGCATCAAATAAGAGAAAAGCAAATTGACAATGCTGCTATTTCTTTTGAATTCAACTATCAAACTGCTTCAAAAAGGAGGTTACGCTATGGCGGATAATAAAGATGCATTGTATCTGGCGTTTAAGGCGAAAGATGCGCGCTTTGACGGGCGTTTTTTTGTAGGAATATCCTCTACGGGCATCTATTGCCGTCCGGTTTGCCGGGCGAAACAGCCTAAAGCCGAAAACTGCAACTTTTATGCCACTGCGGCGGAAGCTGAGCAAGCAGGATACCGCCCCTGCCTTTTATGCAGGCCGGAGCTTGCCCCGGGAACTTCAATTACAGATGCTACTGCCAATTTGGTTTACAGGGCGGCAAGGATGCTTGAAAAAAACTGCGGAAGCGGTCAAAGCTTAGAGGAAACCGCAAAGCGGCTGGGCTGTACCGGCAGGCATTTGCGCCGGGTATTTACGGCGGAATATCATGTCTCTCCCATTCAATATTTACAAACATGCAGATTGCTTCTTGCTAAAAACCTGCTTACAGATACGGATTTGGCGGTGCTGGAAGTTGCAATGGCATCAGGCTTCGGCAGCCTTCGCCGCTTCAATGACCTTTTTAAAAAGCAGTACAAGCTTTCCCCCACGGCTTTACGAAAAGAAATGAAAGAAGAAAAAATCCATAACGGAAGCATTACCTTGGCATTAGGCTACCGCCCCCCTTATCCTTGGGAAGAAATGCTTCGCTTCCTTGCCGGGCGCGCAATAAAGGGAGTGGAACTTGTAAAAAACGGGGCCTACAGGCGAACGGTCTGTCTGAAAAATTCGGAAGGAAAGCATCTATACGGCTGGGTAAAAGTAGACCACAATCCTAAAAAGAACGTATTAAATGTTACTGTAAGCGAAGCCTTGCTTTCGGTGCTTCCTCAAGTGTTAGCCAGGATAAAGCATTTATTTGACTTATATTGTGACCCTGATGAGATTCATGAAACCCTTCAAATAATGAACCATATCAGGCCCGGCCTTTGGGTTTTGGGAACAAGGGTGCCTGGGTGCTTCAATGCCTTTGAAATGGCGGTTCGGGCTGTTTTAGGGCAGCAAATTACTGTAAAAGCCGCTAGCACATTAGCGGCAAGGCTTTCTGAACATTACGGCAGGCCCATTGAAACAGGAATGGACGGGCTAACTTACACCTTTCCCTTGCCGGAAGAGGTATTTGCCTTAGGAGAAAATCTTCAAAATTACTTTGGCCCTTTAGGTATTATAGCTTCCCGGTCAAATACTATTTATGAATTGGCGAAGGCATTTGTACAAGAAGAAATTGATTTTGACTATCCGGCAAGTCCTGAGGAAGAAATGAAAAAGCTCCTGTCCATTAAGGGTATTGGCAGCTGGACGGCTCAGTATATTGCTATGCGGGCTATGGAATGGCCCGATGCTTTTCTTGAAACAGACGCAGGGGTAAAAAAAGCATTGCAGCCCTATACACCAAAGGAATTATTGAAAATGGCAGAAGCATGGCGTCCGTGGCGCAGCTATGCCACAATGAGTCTATGGAACACTCTATAAGGAGGTATCTTATGTATTATAAAACAATATACCCATCCCCCTTGGGAATAATTACTATGGCAAGCGACGGAGATAATCTTACCGGCCTATGGATTGAGGGGCAAAAATATCATGGGGGCACTATTTTCGAAGATATGGCAGAAAATAAAGACATGCCTATATTTGACACCGTGAAAAAATGGCTGGACAGGTACTTTGCCGGCGAAAATCCCCTTATTTCAGAATTACCCTTAGCCCCCGCCGGAAGTGATTTTCGCAAAGAAGTATGGCATATTTTATGTGAAATACCTTACGGCGAGGTTATAACTTACGGCGGTATCGCTAAAAAAATGGCGGCTAAAATGAACAAAGAAAGCATGTCAAGCCAAGCGGTAGGGGGAGCGGTGGGTCATAATCCCATATCGATTATTATCCCCTGCCATCGGGTTGTTGGGTCAAACGGAAGCTTGACGGGATATGCCGGCGGCATTCATACAAAGATAAAACTGCTTGAACTGGAAGGCGTGGATATGTCCCGCTTTTTTGTGCCTTCAAAAGGTACGGCTCTTTAATATCTGGAGATAAAATAAGTCATTCATAGGAGAAAAGAATAAGAGCAAAAAACGAAAAGAGGGGTAAATTTGATTTTAGTATTGTTTGAGGTTACTATAAAAGAAGACCGCATGGACAGCTATCTTTCCATGGCCCGTAAGCTTAAAGACGATTTGGAAAAGGCGAAAGGCTTTATACGCTCCGAGCGTTTTTCAAGCCTTATAAACGAAAGAAAGCTCCTTAGCCTTTCTGTTTGGGAGAATGAAGAAGCTGTAGAAGAATGGCGCAATCAACAACAACACCGCAAAAGCCAGCAGCAAGGCCGAGATTTAATATTTGAAAGCTATAGGATTACCGTCGCATCCCCTATAAGGGCCTATACAGATAAGGAAAGACAGGAAGCGCCGGAAGATTCCAATGCTTTTTTTGGAAATATTGAATAAGTTTTTGAATCAGTATTGATATAGCCGTAGATTCCTTTAGGAATCTGCGGCTTTTTAATACTTGAGTATAGGGATTCCTTTTATGATGCTATGATAAACTCCTACAGGATATAGCTTACAGTAAATTTAAAGTGAAACAGGAACAAAACCGCGTGTCCGCTTAGGCTCAAAAATGTGATTTCACTATGTTTCCTGCGGAAACCTGTGCTTTTGAGTAATAAAAAAGGGTCTTTTACTTAGAGGGCAAAGCCGAAGCGGTTCAAATAAGCCCCATAAACTTAGGGAGCGCCGATTCAGGATTTATACAAGTAAACCCCAGTTTTGTTCTGTAGCGAATCGTCTTTTATTCCTTCTTTATAAGAAATTTACTGTAAACATCAAACTATGAAATTTATTAGTAGCTTATAAGTTTCTTAATATATTTACGTTGATAAGTACCTTTGTTATAGTTTAAGTATGGTTAAAACAAACTAAAGATAATTTAAACGGAGGTGTGAAATATGAGCGCAAAAGCTTATCTTGAAATCACAATGGCAATAAACCCAGAGAATCGGCCGGCAGCAGCTAAGGTATATACTGATTATCGCGGACCGTTTCTATCCCAGATTAAGGGAGCTGTGTCTAAAGAACTCCTTATTCGTGATGAGGATGTACAGGTATTGCATGGCTTTGACAGCGTTGAGAATGCAAAGGACTATCTTGACAGTGAAATGTTTAAAAACGATGTTGTCGTTGGCTTAAAGCCCTTATGGAGTGCGGACCCTGAGGTTAAGATTTACACAGTAGCTTAGGTTTTTATCCGGAAACCGGGGGATTATCCTCCGGTTTTTAAAGTTTATTCAGCTAAGAGCATTTTAAACAGTAAGGAAGCTGTGGTTTTGTCATATCATTATATTAGAGTAAATTTCTTATAAAGAAGTAAAAAACCTATTTACTGCGGATTCATCGATACCAAATAAAAAACAAGTTTGATAAGGATAAGAAAACGCTCACTTAAAAAGATTTGCAGACTTCCGCCTGCATCCTTTTCCAAGTTCGCGTATAGACAATTTCATTTTAAACAGTAAGGAAGAATAAATTTCACCAAACCATTCATTCAAATAAAATGAAATTGTTTTATTCCTATTTAAGCTGAGAATTATTATAGTATAAAAATACGGATTTCCTTCGGAAACATAGTGAAATTGCCTTTATAGTAAATTTCGCTGAAGGATGTAATAAAAATCTATTTTTCATAAACGGCTTAAACATATAAAATTCCTATATTTAAGCCATTTACAGCCAACAAAGATTAAAATATCTTTGTTGGCTGTAAGGGGGCGTTCGCCTGAAAACACTTTAACAGTTTCCCTGTAAGTGTTTCCAGGTTCACTAAGCATAAAATATACGATTTTTATTACTGTTTCATTTAAAATTTACTATATACCGTAATAGACATAAGCCTTTCAATATATAAAATCAAATAAAGGCAGTTTCACAAAGGCGTTTTATTATATTGCTTCTAAAACGCATTTTTGAATCCTTGTATAGTCAATCTGCTTTTATACCTTTATAGGCATTTGACTTTAGGGGACATAAAATAAAAGAAAAGCAAATTGACAATGCTGCTATTTCATATGAATTCAAGGCATATACGGTTTTATTACTGCTTCAATTTAAATTTACTATAGAGTAAATGAGATTGTCTTACTGCTGTTTAAAATGAAAATTACCATAGTTAACTAAAGCAGGAAAGGGCAGATATATGTATAATTTTGATGAAATTATTGATAGAAGAAACACCAACGCATTAAATACAGACGGATTTCGCGATTATATTTTTCACGCGGATGACGCTATGGTATTTCCTTATGAAGATGATGAATTCATACGTATGTGGGTTGCAGATATGGAATTTGCTGCTCCCCAGGTTATTATTGACGCAATGAAAGAGAGGCTTGACAGGAGAATTTTTGGCTATACCCGTATTTTTACCGATGATTATTATAATGCCTTCGCTAAATGGTGCAAAGACAGATATGATTGGGCATTTGATAAAAAGCATTTAGTAACGTCTAACGGGATTATTCCTGCACTCTATGAGCTTGTGGGGCATATATGCAAACCAGATGAAAAGCCCTTATTCTTAACCCCATCTTATGCTTATTTTAAATACGCGGCAGATTTTAATGAAAGGGAGCATGTATGCTCCGACCTTATTAATGTGAACGGATTTTTTAAAATTGATTTTGAGGATTTTGCTCAAAAGGCTTCTGATGAAAAGACGACCCTTTTAATTCTCTGCCACCCTCATAACCCTACGGGAAGAGTCTGGACAGAGGAGGAGCTTTTAAGGCTTGGAGAAATTTGCATAAAGAATAAACTGTGGATTATTTCAGATGAGATCCATTGTGACCTTTTACGAAAGGGAAAGCACCATATCCCTCTGGCAAAGCTCTTTCCTAACTATGATAGAATTATAACCTGCATGGCCCCCAGCAAGACCTTTAATCTTGCAGGATTAATGATTTCAAATATTATAATCCCAAATGATAAGCTTAGGCAGCTGTGGCTTAAAAGGCATTATAATTTTGATAATCCTTTGAGCGTAGCAGGGGCCCAGGCCGCCTATGAAAAAGGTGCAGACTGGCTTGAGGCGCTTCAGCATTATTTAGATGATAATTTTCTATATACAAAGGATTATTTAGCTAGAAACCTGCCTGAAGCAAAATTTGAAATATCAGAAGCGACGTATCTTGCCTGGGTTGATGTATCTGCTTATTTTGACGGCAGCGAAGATTTGCCCATGTTTTTTGCCAACAAAGCAGGGGTTTTACTGGAAGGCGGAAATATGTTTGTCCGCAATTCAGATTGCTTTATCCGTCTTAATCTTGCCTGCCCCAGGTCTATAGTAGAAGAAGGGCTTAAAAGGATTTGTGCGGCCATATTAAACAAATAATACAAAAGCTCTTTAAAAAAGCGCCATAGACTTGACCTAAGGAGCCTTTAATAAGAGCAGAAGATAGAAAGAATATTAGAAGAAGAATAGATTTTGAGAATATCTCTCTATGAAATATATTCGAGAATAAAATCAATCTATTTATATATACAATAAAAGCGGCAATCTCTACAGCGTTTAGCCATAAAGGATTTGCCGCTTTTATATTTTTACATAATACCAATTAATGTAAATACAATGCCGACTGCAAAGAGGAGGAGAAGGATTATATTAGGATTATTTCCTTTTTTAAGCCTTGAATAAACCCAAAATGATAAAAGCAAAGGCAATAAACCGGGAACAATGCTGTCAAGTATTTGCTGAAAGTCAAGAGGAACGCCTTGCATGTCAAGCTTCAAATTAATGGGGAATTTAACAATGGTACAAACTAAACCGCCGATAACCGTCAAGCCGAGGATTTTTGCGGCCTCTGTTGCCTTTGTAAGAGTGCCGTCTGCGGATATTCTTGCGAGGAATTCACGGCCGCCGTTATATCCTATTTTCATGCCGAAATATCTGGTTAAGGTACTGGGCACTAAATTAAGAAGTAAATATAAAATTAAGCCGATTACATTTCCTGCGGCGGCAAGAGGTGCGCCGACACCGGCGGCAATAACCCTGAAGGTGCCCCAGAAGAAACTGTCGCCGATGCCTGCAAGAGGTCCCATAAGGGCTGTTTTAATGGCATTAATTGATGAGGGGTCCATTGTACCTTGAGCGTTTGCATATTCTTCTTCCATAGCACAGCTGATGCCTAAACAGAAGGGAACAAGGGCGCAGGTGGTATTAAAAAACATATGATGGCGTTCCAAAGCCTCTATAAGGTCTTCTTTTTTCGGATAAAGCTTTGTAAGCGCCGGTATCATAGCCCGGCAATAAGGGGTTGCTTGCTGTCTTTCATAGGAGTAAAGGCCTAATATCTGGTAATGCCTTAAAAATACTGACCGAAGTTCTTTTTGCGTTAGTTTTAAACTTTTTTCTGCACTTACAGTACTCACATTAATCCTCCTCCGCTTCTGCCGGTTTCATTTGATAATATATGAAAGCACATACGGCGCCTGCTATGGCGATACCCATGCTGCTGATTCCAAGATAAGATGCAAGGAAAAAGCCCAAGAAAAAGAAGCCTGCAAATTTAATATTCCATGTAAATTTAAGCAGTGTTGCGATACCGATTGCTGGCAATAGGCCTGCCGCGTTTGAAAGGCCTGTTCTTATAATAACAGGGATGCTGTTTACAACTGTGTCAACTGCCCCGGAGCCTAAGGTATAGGCGGCAAATACAATAATAAAGTAAACGACAGCCAAAGTACCGCCGCCTGCCATACCAACCCAGAAAATGGTTTTAAGATCCGCTTTTTTAACGGCGCTTTCTGCAATAGGCGTCCATAAAAGTGAATTTACAGTAGTTATCACAGTACCTAAAATAGTTGCTAATAAAGCAACGGGTATAGCGATTGTAACGGCTTCTTCTACAGGCATTCCATTATGTATAACGAGAGCTGAGGATATGACGCTTCCGCTTACAACTTCGGCAGGGGTGGCGCCGATCTGCACTACGCCCATCCAAATAAGCTCCAATGCTCCTCCAATCATAAGCCCCTTTGTAAAGTCCCCAAGGACGAATCCAACCAATGCACAAAGCCATATGGGCCGGGCGATCATTTGCTGGCCAAGCCAAGCCTGTTCAATTCGTCCATATGCGGCAATCAACCCTACGAGTATTCCTTGAACCACCATAATTTCCCCTCCTAATAGAGCTTATTCAAATTTTTTAGCGATTTCTTCATAATCTGCTTTGGCAACCGTAGGCGTTATCTGGGCAAAAACCTCTACGCCTTTATTGTGAATTTCTTTAAGCACCTGGAATTCCTCCGGCGATATATAGACGTTTACGACTTCTTTTTTCCCTTCTGTAATACGCCCGCTTTTTTCGTCCAGCGGAGGGCCGACGTTAAGCCTTCCAATACCTTTTACATTGTCAATTAAATATTTGGCGTCATAGACATTGCCGACGATAACAAAGAGCTTTTTCTTATCATATTTACCGCTATTAAGGCGGTCAACTGCCTTCTCTTTGCTCCAGACGAACATATCTGCATTTGCAGGCTTTGCAAGCTTTAATGTCATTGTTTCAAACGGGTCGTTTGCCGCCCTGTCGTTTACAACGACAAAAGTATCTGGGTTGACCTCACCCATCCATGATACTGCTACCATGCCGTGCACCAATCTTCCGTCAATTCTAACCAGTGCTATCATATAATGCACCTCCCTTTTAAATTATATAGTAGAAATAAGGTTTGATAAGTTTTCTTTAAGACAACCTATCCTTTGCAATTCATACCTGTGTTAAAGATGAGTATATCCGAAACTATTCGTATATACAATAGAGACGAAGCAGCATAAAAATATAAGCGTGATAGATATAATTGTATACTAAACCTCGTATTGTTCAAAACTGATAAAATGCCATGCCAATATAGTATATACAAAATTATAATCATACAATATAATATTGTCAATATAAGTATAGTTGACAAAATAGCCATATTTTAAGGATAAATTTCATTACATTGACAAAAGTCTCATTTATCAAGGCAAATTCTGATTATATTATTTACTTTTATTTGTATATATGATAAAGTTTAAAATGCGATGCCATGCAAATTGAATTTTAAATATGTATATAATTATTAGGAGGTCGTTATGGAAAAATTGTCTATGATAGGGCATGTGAAAGACACGCAAAGAGTGCTGAAAAGAGCTTTTGACGAGCGCTTTGATTATGGAAAGCAGTTTATCGAAACTATGGCCAAAAGAGATTTCAAGAAAATATTCTTTTTAGGTTCCGGAACTTCACACCATTCCATGCTTGTAATCAGAAATATGTTTGTTAATATTCTTGGTGTTGAAGGTGTTGCATGCCAGCCTACATTATTTGCTTACCATGAGCCGGCGAACCCTAACGGTATGTATACAAAAGATCAAATCCTGGTTATGGGTCTTTCACAGCACGGAACAAGCATTTCAACCTGTGAAGCTATGAAGAAGGCCAAGAGGGAAGGCTACTATACCATAGGAATTACAGAAGAATTAGGTTCACCTATAACAGAATTAACCGATGAAACGGTTCGCCTTGTTTGTGAGCAGGAAGAAATAGGCCCTGAAACAAGAGGATATACAGAAAGCCTTTTTCAGTTTTATATATTAGCTATTGAAGCGGCAAAGGCCAAGGGGATTCTTGATGAGGCTCAATATAACAAGCTGAACGAAGATGCAAAATCCCTTATGGAAAATTTTGATACCATTGTCAATGAGAGTATCGCATGGTTTGAAAAACAAAAGCCCGGTCTTCTTGAAATGAATAAATCCTCCATATCAGGGTATGGGCCGAACTTTCCGACGGCTCTGGAAGCGAGGCTTAAGTTTTTTGAAACCTATGCAAAACCCTGCACAGGCTATGAACAGGAAGAGCAGATGCACGGTCCCTTAAGGGCATATAATGCAAACAACTATATCTTTATGATAGGTTCCGGCGGACCGGAATTAGAGCGTTTACAGGCGCTTTCAAGATATTATAAAGAGGCCTTTACAAAGCATGTATACGTAATAACCTCAGAAGACATCGAAACGGGGGAGCAAGATTTAAAATTCAGCTACAAAACAACGGATATCCTTTCTCCCATTATTTATGTTGTGCCATTCCAGGTGCTTTCAGCTTTATTGTGTGAAGCAGTTGGCATCGATACCAAGGTAAGCCCTGTGAAAAACCGCTCCGTATCTTCCCATATGAAGAGAGGCTAAAAAGTTAGAAGTTTTCCCTATTAATGCATTAAATATATAAGGGTTGTTAGGCACCGCCTAACAACCCTTAACATTCAAATCTATCGATAAAAGAAAAAAATTCTTTACTGGTTTTTAAAGAGCAATCAATACATCCAGCCTGTACAGCATTAGCTGAAAGTAAAACTATAAGTACAGTGATACTATTCATATGAAATAATGTGTTTTAATAAATCCTTTTTATATTCAGTAAATTTAAAAAGCTTGTTCAGTATAGGAGTTTTTAAAGAACCTTCAATATAACTAGAGTGTGCTTGAAAAGTCCAACCCTGCCATAAAAGAAGTGTGACTTCTTCATGAAAATACTGGGAATATGCCGTGCAGTTTTGACCTAAAACGTCAAAACCTTGCCTCAATATTTTCGCATTGCACAAAAATATAAAGGTATGATATTCTGCGTTTTTCTCTTCGAATTCGCATTTTCTTGCAAAATATCCACAGGTTGACTATTTTCTGACATTGCCTAAAAATTTTAATCTAATTCTTGCTTTTCGAGTTGTATCTGCTCATCGTCCATTTTTTTGATTTCCAAAGTATTCGTTATGGAATACAGGTTTCCGATAAAATAATGATTTGTATACTCAAATAATAAATCACCTGTATGCCAAAACAAACTGTACTTAAGCAAAGCAATGTCATCGCATTCAAGCCATTTTTTTTGTTCGGCTGTCGGCAGTGTGGCTGAGAATTCAGAGGATAAAAAGCTTCGGGTGATATTTTTACTTTGAAGATATTCATTGAGAGAGCCTTCAAGGGCCTTTACATTTATTTCAGGGACTACTTTAGCCGAAAGATAAGTATATGATAAGGCAAAAGGCTTCCCGTCGCCGTACCTAAGCCTTATAAAGTAATGGATATAGTCCCCGTCTTCAAGCTCCATCATTTTAGCCAGAGACGGGTGTTCGCAGGCGCGGATTACCCTGTATTCAATGACTTTTATACTGGGAACCATACCAAAATTAATAATATCTTGAGTAAGACTTTTCGTATGGTCACTGGCCATTTTTTTATGGCGCTCATGACTAACAAAGGAGCCTTTTCTTGGGGTGCGGGTGATGTATTTCTTTTCCCGAAGCCTTGTAAGGGCCTTATTAACGGTCATTCTGCTGGTGTTAAAGAGTTTGCAAAGCTCATCTTCCGAGGGTATTTTATACCCATGGTCAAATTCCTTATTTTCAATCTTATCAATAAAGTATGCTTCAATTTCCAAATACTTTGGTATATCTTTCATATGATTCTCCCTGAATATAAATATATATTATTTGTTCTCCTCTAGATATATCATAAGTGTAATTATTATTTATGCAGTTCTCTCCAAGAAATGTATTTGTGTTATGCCATAAGTATACTTTTACTCATACATTTTCCTTCGGGAAATGTATTCGTGAATCAAATCAAGCTTTGCTTGACTATCTTTATATTGTATACATAGTATAATTTTACTCATACATTTCTCTTCGTGAAATGTATTCGTGAATCAAATCAAGCTTTGCTTGATTATCTTTATATTGTATACATAGTATAATTTTACTCATACATTTCTCTTCGTGAAATGTATTCGTGAATCAAATCAAGCTGTGCTTGATTATCTTTATATTGTATACAAAAGTATAATTTTACTCATACATTTCTCTTCGTGAAATGTATTCGTGAATCAAATCAAGCTGTGCTTGATTATCTTTATATTGTATACAAAAGTATAATTTTACTCATACATTTCTCTTCGTGAAATGTATTCGTGAATCAAATCAAGCTGTGCTTGATTTGATTCATATTATATCAGAACTTTGGGAAATAACAAACTATATAATTAATAAATATAAAATTTTGTCAAGTAATTAATGGATATTGCTTTATCGAGAAATACTGCCGATTGGAGAAGACAGAGCATTTCTTTTGAATTATATGGCTTGCCTTAAATAGTATATACAAATATAATTCAGATGTGTTATAATATATAAAATTAATATGCAAAAATAGGAAAGGAAGTCTGACAATGAACAGAATTATTCTTGCCTCCCACAGTAATCTTGCAAAGGGAATGTATGATTCTCTTAAGTTTTTCAATAACGACATAGAAGATTCGGTTTCATACATATGCGCTTATGAAGACGGGCTTAATTTTGAAAATACCTTAAGAGAAACCCTTGATCATATCGATGGAGAAAATATCCTTGTATTTACAGATATTATAGGCGGAAGCATTAATCAAACTGCCGTTAAGTTTTTGAAGTCATACCCGATTCATGTCATTTCCGGCATGAACCTTCCCATGCTTCTGTCGGTGGTTTTTGCGCCGGAGGAGATTAATGATAAAAATATCGATGCATATATAACTCAGGGGAAAGACCAGATTGTTTATATGAATCCGTATATGGCGGATTTAGATGAGGCTCATGATGATTAAATAATGGTATAAGGAGCATTGCTTTATGAATTTAAAAGCTGTTTTATTCGATATGGATGGTTTGCTGCTGGATACAGAAAGGCTGCAAATGGATTGCTGGAAAAAGACCGTTGAAGCTCATAATCTTGATTTTGACCCCAATATTATGCTTAAGGCCATAGGCGGCTCAAACGGAGAATTCACCCGGTTTATTCGTGAGCAATACGGGGAAGATTTTTCTTTAAAGGATTTTTTTCATAAAAAGAATGTAATCTTAGATGACCATATTCAAAAACACGGCGTGCCTGTTAAAAAAGGCGCTTTGGAATTGCTTGATTTTTTAGATGAAAATAATATAAAGAAATATATCGTAACCTCAACTTATGAAGAAAGGGCTCATATTTTTTTAAACAGCGCTTCCATAATCCACAGGTTTGAAAAAATTATCACAGGCTCCCCGGATACCCCGTCAAAGCCGGACCCCTACCTTTATAACCGCTGTATAGAAGTATCCGGCCTTCATAAAGAAAACTGCATCGCCCTTGAAGATTCCATTAACGGAATAACTGCATGCCATGCGGCAAAGTTAAATGTTATAGGCGTCCCTGATTTGCTTGATTTAAGCCAAGTCCGATCCCCCTATTTAATAGGAATAAAAAATGATTTGCTTGAAATAATGTACTGGCTGGAAGATGAAATAAAGATGGTATCATAATGTTTATCTTAATAAAAATAATCTTAAAATCATAGAACATTTCAATAAATATTCTTTTACAGATAGCAAAGGCCTTTTATCTTTTATCTGCGACTTATTAGTTTTTACAGATAAAGGCCTTTAAATTATAATCCTACTGTGAAGCATTTCTATAAATATTGCGTAAACGTATAAAAGCATTTATCTGAAGTAATATCATAATAAACTTGACAAAATAAAGCCTAATTGTATAATAGTAAATATAATTTACTTTTGGAGGATTCATACATCTATGTGTTGTTTTATTCGCATTCGTAAATAAGGTGTACAGAATAAGGAAAGTATAGCATATACTACCTTTATTTTTGTATACCTTTTTTCGACCCGAATAAAATCGAAGAGGTGTATTTTTTATGTCCAAAAATAAAAATAACAGGCAAAATCCGCCTGTTTGGGTATCTCAGAATTTTTTAACAAGCCACAAAACCATTCAAAGGCTGCTTTCGAAAACAACGATTTCCCATAAAGACCATCTAATTGAAATAGGCCCCGGAAAGGGCCATACAACAAGTCATCTTATTGAACTATGTAAAAAGGTAACGGCTGTTGAAATAGACAGGAAGCTATATGAAAGGCTTCTTGAAAAGTTCAGAAACACTAAAAACTTAACCTTATATAATCATGATTTTCTTCAATGGAATCTGCCTTCTGCCGGAGGGTATAAAGTTTTTTCAAACATTCCCTTCTGTCATACAACGGCAATTATCCATAAGCTTACGGATAATAAAAACCCCCCGAAAGAAACATGGCTTATAATGGAAAAGGGCGCTGCCAAAAGATTTTCAGGGAAGCCTTGTGAAAGCCAAAAATCTCTTATGTTGAAGCCGTTTTTTGATATCGACATTATTTATCATTTTCTCCGCGACGATTTTCACCCTAAACCAGGGGTTGATGTTGTTATGATTTATTTAAAGAAAAAAGAGCGGCCGGATATCATGCCTGCCCAAAAGAAACTATATAAAAAATTTATTGAAAAAGCTTATGAAAATAAAGGCTCGGGTTTGCGCAGGCTCTTTACAAAAAAGCAATTAACACGGGCTTTTAAAGAAGCGGGGCTTAACGAATTTTATTCAGGTGAAATCCTCTATGTGCAGTGGCTTTGCCTTTTTCGATGCTATTGCAAATATGTTCTTTCCATTAGAGAATAATATTCTTTAAAAAATGCAAGGTTAAACTCCTTAAAGAGACTTGCCGGAAATTAAGGTTACACTTTCCTGAAAATTTAATCGTTAAGCTCTGATTAAAAAGCTGATGCCTCTGGGAAAATCCTCAGAAAGCATCAGCTTTTATCGGCATAATGAAAAATCAATCCTCATTTGTCAAATTATAAAATTCCTCATTAAATTGCATTCCTATTCTTTTAACTTCTCCCAATACCCGGTCAATCCCTTTTTCTGTATATAGTAAAATAGTTTAATTATAGTAACAAAAACCGTATATTTTGAGTGGCTTAATATAAGTGCTTCTATTATATTAGGCCGTTTATGAAAAATGGATTTTTGTTATTACCCTAGGGCGTGTCTGAAAACTCCAAACTCTAGGCTATTTTGCCATAAAACGTGACTTCCTCATCGGAAATACTCAAAATAGCACCGCTATTTCTGCGTTTTTCTTCTCAGAATTTTTGCTTCGCAAAAATCACGCTGCGCGTGACCGGACTTCTTTCCGGTTCCATTCGAATTCACATTTTCTTGCAAACAATACTTTTTCAGCTTGCAAGCTGAAAAATGTATCTCTGCTGTAAAATGATAAATAAACTTTAGTTTATTTATCATTCTTGTCGGTTTGACCGTTTTCAGACACTGCCTAAGGATATTTTACTATAAAATCAGTTATGAGCCGATATTTCTATCTCTTCCTTCATATATTTGACATAAAGAGTATTTCTTTACTTCAAATCCCCCTTGTTTTACCATAAAAAACAAAATATATCGACTTTTCCAGGAGCTGTTTGTTTTGAAAGTCAATGTTAAAGCTGCAAAAAAGACATTGTTTCCCTTGATGGAAAACAATGTCTTTTTAAAATTATTATATGATTTGTTTTTGAAAATTAAGCGTTAGATTTCTTTGCTGTGTATGCTTAATTCTATTTAAAACTGTCTTTTGATTTTTCAGTTTATTTATTATAGTAGCGCTTTACGAGCATATATACCGGCAGGCCCAATAAGGTGATGGCAATGCTGCCGATGGACAGAATCCTAGGGCCGCTTCCAGACAGGAACAGCTGGCTTGCCATTACATAGAGGCCGCTTAAAATGGCCAGAATAGGAATAACGGGATATAAAGGCACTTTGTACTTACGCGGAAGGTCTGGTTTTGTCCTGCGAAGCTTCATAACACAAGCGAAGGTTAAAGTATAGAAAATCCAGCAGGAGAAGACTGCAAGATCCGTCAGCATATCAAATTTGCCGCTTAAAGAATAAAGGCAGGCTAAAAATCCTACTAAGATAATAGAATTGGCAGGAACCTGATTTTTGTTCAGGCTGCTTAGGCGGCGGCTTGCAGGCAAAGTGTTCTGGCAGGCCAGCAAATAAGCCACCCGGGAACCGGACATCAGAAATCCGTTGGCAGCGCCGATAACGGAGATGATAATGCCGATTTTAATCAGCAAACCGCCTGTCGGCCCGAAAATCTCCATTGCCACGGCGGAAGCGGGAGACTCCAGATTCATCAGCTGGTCCGCCGGTATTACCCATAAATAGGCCATATTAATGATGAAATATACCGCCATGATAATAGAAACACCGCCGACGATTGCTCGGGGAAGGTCTCTACCGGGGTTTTTCATTTCGCCTGCGATAGTACCTACATTAGTCCAGCCCTCGAAGGCAAAAAGCACTGCCAGGAGCGTAGAGCCGAGAACGGCTGCCGAGTTTTTACCCTCTGCCACCATCGGGGTAAAGATAGGGTGATTTCCGCTGCCGAAAATAAAGCCAAAAATCATCAGCAGGAACAGCGGTATCAATTTGCATATGGTGGAAACTACTTGAATGCCGCCTGCGGTTTTAGAGCCTAATGCGTTCAAAGCCACTAAGGCGATGATTACTGCCATAGCTATGGGAAGAGCGTACTGCATGCCTAAGAAGGCACCCAGTTCTGAGCCGACCTTAACGCCGTACCCGGCCAGAAAGGCAGGATAGAAGATTACTGTCTGCATCCAGCCGGCCAAAAAACCGATTTTTTCATTATAGACCTCACCCAGATAAGCTACCATACCGCCGGTTTTTGGAATCAGAACCGCCACCTCCGCAAAGGTGAGCGCGGCCACGATGCTTGCAAAACCACCGACAATCCACGCCAGCATACCCATACCGGGAGCACCGCCTGTGGCCTGATAAATGGCATACGGCTTGAAAAATACGCCGGCGCCGATGACGCAGCCTACGACAATAGACATGGCCGTTGCAACGCCTAAATTCTTTTTAAGTCCTTGATTATTTTCCATGTAATTTCTTTTCTCCTTTGCTATCTGCAAAAAATATGTTTGTTTTCTTTAAACCGCCGATGAAATAATAGCGATTAAGCCTAAAGGATAGGCTGTACGTACTTTTTTTGTGACAATGGTGGAAAAGGATTTTTTGAAAATAAGCTGCTGAATATGTTTCTTTATGAATCTTAATTATAAATAGTTTTGCCAAATTCATATGCTTTTATCAGATAAATTGTCTTGGCAATCTGGGGCTTGCCGTTGGTATTGCTGCAGCCGCCTGTTTAGTACCATGCCCTTATTATGAAAGCCCGTAAGTTTGCCGGTTAGAACCATAATAAGAAACCATCTGTTCAAATGTATAGAAAAGTTGTCTGCCGCCGTTATAAGAAATAGACAGTCTTTAGCAGAAAATTTCCATAGGGGGTCCGAAGGCAGATAAGAATTCTCCAGGCGATACAGTAAAATTGCCCGATAAAAACCTTGATTCCGGCAGAAATTGTCCAGAAGTAAAGAAGAGAGGTACATACAATTAAATCGGCAGTTTTAATCTTCAGTGCAAAATCGTTGAAGCCGTTTTTTGCCATATTGCTAAGGATTGCTGCCCACCCTTTTACTTCGGCTATAAGTAAGGATGCAGGCGCACACTTAGGACCGGCTTTTTTCGTGCCTTCCATAAATGCTTTTGCAAACCGTGCTGTATTTCTATTGGATCGGCCGCCGCCTTGAATGATTAAAATATTCTTCCTGTGCTTACCTTTAAACCCTGTACTTCAATAAAGTTTAAATCATCATGCTCTTCATTATAACAAAAAAAGACATCGCTTTCTATAAAAAAGCCATGTCTTTTTCTTACTGCAGTAGACAGGACTTGAACCTGCACGAGTTTGACCTCACAAGATCCTTAGTCTTGCGCGTATGCCAATTCCGCCACTACTGCATATTTATTGTTGTTTGCTGCAACAAGATGTATTATAATATCTTTGTATGGGTTTGTCAATAAAAAAATTTAAAAAATTTGTTTGCGTATTGACTTTGATTTTGAAGAGAAAAGACCTCAATAAAAACGACATTTGTTTTAATAATTTTTATAAACAGGAGCGTCTATATTTACAATATCAAAGTTTAAAGACCTAAAGCCATAGCATATTTGCAATAAATGCCTTTCTAAGCATAATTTGGAAATAAGCCTTTCGATGAAGAGAAAAACAGTATTTTTTTACCGGTTTTATGCTTAATACTTGGAGAATAAATACATTAATCTAAGAGCCGTATTCTTTATAACATATGAAGAAAAAACTTGCATATGTTTAGCAAACTTGATAAACTATAATGACGTAAACTATGATAGGATAGAGGCAATTAATTTGCATCTTAAAATTAAAATTGCCATAAAAAACTAAAACAGAGTTATACAATATAGAGAGGTGTGCCTTAATGGGTATTATACAGAAAATATTTGGCTCCTATAGTGACAGGGAGATAAAAAGAATAAAGTCAACAGCCGAGAAGGTGGAGAAGCTGGAGCCTTCTATGGAGGCACTCTCCGACGACGAGCTTAGAGCAAAAACCGATGAGTTTAAATTAAGATTAAGCCAGGGAGAAACCCTTGATGACCTGCTTCCAGAGGCCTTTGCCGTTGTAAGAGAGGCTTCTAAAAGAGTTTTAGGCATGCGTCATTTCCATGTTCAGATTCTTGGCGGAATCATTCTCCATATGGGCAGGATTTCCGAGATGAAAACAGGAGAAGGAAAAACCCTTGTTTCTACTTTGCCTGCATATTTAAACGCCCTTGAAGGAAAGGGAGTTCATATTGTAACTGTAAATGATTACCTTGCAAAGCGTGACTCCGAGTGGATGGGGAAGGTTCATGAATTCTTGGGCCTTAAGGTTGGCGTTATCCTTCATGACCTTACCAATGAGGAAAGACGCGCGGCATACGGCTGCGACATCACCTACGCCACAAATAACGAGCTTGGCTTTGATTATTTGAGAGATAATATGGTTGTATTTGAAAAGGACCTTGTTCAGAGGGAACTTCATTACGCCATCATAGACGAGGTTGACTCGGTTTTGATAGATGAGGCGAGAACCCCGCTTATTATATCCGGCTCCAGCGGAAAAAGCACCCAGCTTTATAAAGTTGCCGATGCTTTTGTAAAGGGGCTTAAAAAGGGAAGAATATTAAACGAAGACGAGGCTTTAAACCCCATAACAAGAGCAGATATTCAGGAAGAAGGGGACTTCGTAGTCGATGAAAAGGGTAAAACCGTTACCCTTACCCAGGAAGGTATTGCAAAGGCAGAGCGTTACTTTGCCATAGAGAACCTTTCAGACCCTGAAAACCTTGAAATTCAGCATCATATCAATAATGGCTTAAAAGCCAATTACAATATGCACAGAGATAAGGATTACGTTGTTCAAGACGATGAAATCATTATCGTAGACGAATTTACAGGAAGGCTTATGCCGGGCAGGCGTTACTCCGACGGTCTTCATCAGGCAATCGAAGCCAAGGAAAACGTAAAGGTAAACAGAGAATCCAAAACCCTTGCAACCATTACCTTCCAGAATTTCTTCAACAAATATACGAAAAAATCCGGTATGACAGGTACCGCCATGACGGAGGAAGGCGAGTTCAGAGAAATCTACGGCATGGACGTTGTTGAAATCCCTACCAATATGCCTATGATAAGAAAAGACCTTTCCGACCTTGTATACGGTACAGAAAAGGCTAAATTCAGAGCCGTTGTAAAAGAGATTGCAGCAAGCTATGAAAAAGGCCAGCCTGTTTTGATCGGTACCATAACCATAGAGAAGTCCGAGGAATTATCCGACCTTTTGAAAAAAGAAGGCGTTCCCCATCAGGTTTTGAACGCTAAATACCATGAAAAGGAAGCGGAAATCGTAGCTCTTGCAGGACAGAAGAATGCCGTAACCATCGCCACCAACATGGCAGGCCGCGGTACTGACATTAAGCTTGGGGAAGGGGTTAAAGAGCTTGGCGGCCTTAAAATCATCGGTACGGAAAGGCATGAATCAAGACGTATCGATAATCAGCTCCGCGGCCGTTCCGGCCGTCAGGGAGACCCGGGAGAATCCAGGTTTTATATTTCTCTTGAAGACGATTTAATGCGGCTTTTCGGCTCCGATAAAATAAAGAACATGTTCTCTTATGCCATGGAAGAAGACGAGCCCATAGAGCACAATATTCTTTCAAAAGCCATTGAAAACGCCCAGAAAAAGGTGGAAGGAAATAACTTCTCCGTTCGTAAGCATTTGCTTGATTACGACCAGGTCATGAACGAGCAGAGAGAAATAATATACGGCGAAAGAAACAGGGTTTTAAGAGGCGAAGACTTAAAAGACCATATCATGAATATGCTGAAGTCCGTTATTGAAAGAACCGTCAATAAATATACAGAAGGCGAAGATAAATCCCACTGGGATATAAATGCCGCCAACGAGCAGCTTCTGCCTATATTTAAAAAACCTTTGATAGAAGCGGAGATTGACGATAAGGAAGCCCTTATTGAAAAGCTTTATAATGAAGCCGTTCGAATCTACGAAAAGAAAGAAACTGAAATCGGCAGCGAACAAATGAGAGAAGTGGAAAGAGTAATCCTTCTGCGTGTAATAGATCAGAAATGGACTGACCATATAGACGATATCGACCAGATGCGCCAGGGTATTACCTTAAGGGCCTATGCCCAGAGAGACCCTCTTCTGGAATATAAATTCGTAAGCTTTGATATGTTTGAGGAAATGTCCAATAACATTCAGCTGGATACCGTAAGAGGCTTATTCAATGTAAGAATAGCCGTACAGCCTGAAAGGGAGCAGGTGGCAAAGGAAACCTTTACCAATAAGGATGAAAGCGCCAAATCTGCACCGAAAAAGAGGGCAACCCAGAAAGTAGGAAGAAACGACCCCTGCCCATGCGGAAGCGGAAAGAAATATAAGCATTGCTGCGGGAAAAACCTATAGAACGGAGCTTTTTATGATAGAAATGGAACAAATACTTCAGGAGCTTATGCCCTATGAGAAGAATTTAAAGGAAATGGGGGCTTCACTTTGACTTGGAAGGCGCAAAGAAAAAATTAGCGTCTCTCGAGGAAAGGTCCATGGCTGCGGACTTTTGGACCAATAAAGAGGAGAACCAAAAAGTTTTACAGCAGATAAAATCTTTAAGAAATAAAATATCTGAGTTTGATGAGCTTGAAAGAGCGTATAACGATGTGCTTACCCTTGCCCAGCTTGTAAACGAGGAGGAGGATAAAAGCCTTTTGCCTGAGGTTACGAAGGTCTATAGGGATTTTACCGCCGAATATGAAAAATTAAGAATATCCTCCCTTTTAGACGGAGAATATGATTTTAATAATGCAATCTTAACCCTGCACGCAGGGGCCGGCGGAACGGAGGCCTGCGACTGGGTTGATATGCTTTTGAGAATGTATCTCAGGTGGGCTCAGGAACATGGCTATGCTACAGAGATTCTCGATAGCCTTCCCGGGGACGAGGCCGGAACAAAATCTGTAACCATTCAAATTATGGGAGATAACGCCTATGGCTATTTAAAAAGTGAAAAGGGCGTTCACAGGCTTGTGAGAATATCCCCTTTTGATTCATCGGGAAGAAGGCATACTTCTTTTGCCTCCTGCGACGTCATGCCGGAGATTGAAGAAGGGGACGATTTTGAAATCGATTCTGATGACCTCCGTATAGATACCTATCGCGCAAGCGGCGCCGGCGGACAGCATGTAAATAAAACCGAATCCGCTATACGGATTACCCATATCCCCACTAATATTGTAGTCCAGTGCCAAAACCAGAGAAGCCAGCATAAAAACAAGGAATACGCCATGAAAATACTAAAAGCACGGATTCTTGAACACAGGCTTTTGGAGCAGGCTTCTTTAAAGCAGAATTTAAGGGGCGAGGTAAAGGAAATTGGCTTTGGAAGCCAAATCCGTTCTTACGTCTTCCACCCTTATAGCCTTGTGAAGGACCACAGAACCAATACTGAAACGGGAAACACCCAAGCCGTTATGGACGGCGGCCTTGATTTATTTATCACGGCATATCTTAAATATATAAAAACCAAAGAAGAATAGATTAAAGAATAAGAATCATACGGACATGGCTTTTCATTGATAGTTAAGCGGGCATGCCAAGGGCTGTTTCCCTGTGCATGCCCTTTTATTAATATAAGAAGATGTGAACTTAGCGCATCGGGGCAGATGTGATTTATGATAAATTTAAAGTTATAGTAAAATAATTTGATTACAGTAACAAAAATCCTATATTTGAAGGGCTTAATATAAGCGTTTCTATTATATAAGCTGTCTATGAAAAATAGGCATTTGTTGCTACTTTAAAGTTATTTTACTATAAACAATAGCAAAGCCGCATATTCGCGCAGGTTTTTGCTGCTTCTTTATAATAAATTTACTTAAAGAACAGAGTGTACCGGGCTGAAATTTATGTAAATAATCTATGTTTTGTGAATCTAAGGACGGTTAAAACATGCGGGAACTAAAAATAAATTCCAAAGATGAAGGCCAAAGGCTTGATAAATTCCTTTTAAAATACCTTAATGCTTCTCAAAAAAGCTTTATATATAAAATGCTCCGAAAGAAAAACATAAAGCTGAACGGCAAAAAAGCGGAAGGAAGCGAAATCATTACAGAAGGCGATATGATAAGCCTTTTTCTTGGGGAAGATACCATCAATAAATTTATGACGGAAAAGGAAATTTCAGTTTCCGCGGGAGCTCTTGATATTATTTATGAAGATGATAATATCATTGCCGTCAATAAGCCCTGCGGCCTTTTGTCCCAGCCGGGAGAAGGAATAAAGGATTCCGTAAACAGCAGAATCCTCAATTACCTTCATGAAAAAGGGGCATTTGACACCTCGAAGGAAAGCACCTTTACCCCCGGCATCGTAAACCGCCTGGATAGAAACACCAGCGGCATTATACTCTGCGGAAAAAACCTAAAAGCGGCTCAAGAGCTTAATAAGCTGATTGCAGACGGGGGCATCGATAAGTATTATTTTGCCCTTATCCACGGAACTCTTAAAGAAAAGCTTTTTTTAAAAGGCTATCACGAAAAGGACATGCCTTCCAATAAAGTAAAGATAATTTTTGACGAAAAGTCCGGTACAAAGGAAGTCTTAACGGAAGTAGAGCCCCTTGAATACAATAATGGTATAAGCTATGTAAAAATAAAGCTCGTTACGGGGAAAACTCATCAAATACGGGCCCATCTGGAAGCTTCCGGCTATCCTGTATTAGGAGACAGAAAATATTCAGGCGGCTTTCAGGATTACGAAATAAAAAATCAAATGCTCCACGCCGGAGAAATTATTTTTAATTCCTCGGAAGGGGAATTAGGCTATCTTTCGGGAACTTCAATGAAAGCCCCTGCCCCTAAAGAGTTTCTAAGGATATACAATAAATACTTTAAAAAAGCTTAATTACTTTATTTTTGTATATACTAAAACAAAGAAATAAATGCTACAAAAAACGTATGTTTCGTTTCCTGCAGCTGCTTGCTTTAGTTTTACCCTATATTATTATATTTTTAAAATACATTCTTTAAAATAAAAATCCTTATTCAAGGGAGGTTTCTTATGAAGGCTATTATTCTTGCGGCAGGGTATGCCACGAGGCTTTATCCTCTTACCCTTAATATGCCCAAGGCGCTTTTGCCGATAAACGGCAAGCCGATACTGGATTATATCGTTGATGAAATTAACACCATAAAAGCAATTGATGAAATTTATCTCGTAAGCAACCATAAATATGCTGAAAATTTCTTTCAATGGGCGGAAGATAGGAATTCCCCTAATATTACCGTTCTTGACGACGGCACTTTAAGCGACGAAGATAAAAAAGGCGCCATCGGAGACATAAAATTCGTTATTGATGAAAAAAATATAGATGACGATGTATTGATTATCGCAAGCGATACATTCTTCACCTATAAATTAATCGATTTTTATAATTATTATAAAGAAATAGATAAAGACTGCGTGTGTGCAGAGGAAGTTGAAAGCATAGAGGATTTGCGAAGGTTTGCCGTTGCAATTCTTAATGAAGATAAAAAAATCATGAAGCTTATTGAAAAACCTGCAGAGCCTCCTTCAAACATAGGGGTATATGCCACTTATATCTATAAGAAGGAAACGGTTCCTCTTTTTGATTTATATCTTAAGGAAGGCAATAAGCCGGACGCTCCGGGATTTTTCCTTCAGTGGCTCCATAATAAAAAAGACGTTTACGCCTATATTTTTGATGGACGCTGCTTTGATATTGGGACCCCGGAAGCCTATGAAAAGGTTCAAAAGGATTTTTCAGAAGAAAATAAGTAGTCTGTTTTAATTTGAACAGGGGCTGAAAAGAGGCTAAAACATGCCCTTTACAGTCCCTTTGGTTTTGATGAAAAGCCATGAGCTTAGGAAGGATAGCTAATTTAAAGTTAAGAAGCAGCAAAGCCGCGTATTCACAAAAGCTTAAAAATGCATCGTTTCCGAAGGAAATATTTAGCTTGAGACAGTTATACTCAAATAAAAGTAAATTCACTATAAAATAAGAGAAAAGCAAATTGACAAGGATACTATTTCATTTCTAATTAAGCATAACGGTTTGGCATACTGGATAATTTAAATTTCATTATATAAATTTTTTGCAGCATTTATTACTTATTTTACTGTAAATAGGTTTCGATACCTCTTTACAAAAAGTTTACTATATAAAATAAGGAAAAAAGCCGAAAAACAAAGAAAGGGATTTATATTATGAAGCTTTGGTATATCCCACTGTCGAAGGAAGAGCGTATATGGAGAATTTAGTTTATCAATATGCAAAAGATCATGAGCTTGTAGCAGGCATTTGCGATGCTAAGAGACTTGTTCCCCCTGTGGATATTGGAAAGATTGCAACCCCATTTACGGAATCTAATAAAGAGATGCGTCTTGACCCTTTGCGTATCATGCCCTCGGCAAAATCAATTATTGTAATCGGCATGGGATATAATAAAAAAGATAATTTTAGGCATGATAATGAAATAAGAGGAATAATATCAAAAGGGGCAATCGGCCTTGATTATCATAAAAGGCTGAAAGAGCATCTTTTAGCTATAGGAAATCTCATAGAAAATGCCGGCGGAAGCTATGAAATATTCGTAGATACAGGGCCTCTTATTGAAAGGGAGCTTGCAAAGAAAGCAGGCATAGGCTTTCAAGGGAAAAACTGCCTTATCATAAACGAAAAGCTGGGCTCATTTTTTTATATCGGCCATATGCTCACTGATATAGGGCTGAAGTTTTCAAAGCCCGTCAATACAGAAGATATCCTATGCAATACCTGTGACAGGTGTATCAAAGCCTGCCCGGGGAAGGCTCTTTCGGAAGGATATAAATTTTCCTATGAAACTTGTGTTTCCTACCTTACCCAAAAGAAAGAAAAACTCACGGAAAAGGAAATGGAAATTATGGGCCGTTCCATCTATGGCTGCGATATCTGCCAGAATGTCTGCCCTTATAATAAGGGCAAATACGCGGAAGAAATCAAAGACATTGATTTAAGGTTTCCAAGGATAGAAAACTTTATCGGCCTTAACAATAAAGAATTTAAAGAAACCTACGGCAATACTTCTGCCTTCTGGAGAGGAAGAAGCATTCTCACAAGAAATGCTTTGATCGCCGCGGGAAATTCAGGGGACGAAAAAGCTTTGGAATTTTTAGAAAATATGCTTAAAAGCCCCTCTGAAAACGCAAGATATGCAGCGCAATACAGTATAAATAAACTGAAATTGAAATATCTTCCTTTAAATAATTGTAAATGAGATATATCTCTGCTATAATTTTCTAAAGTTTAATAAAATAGGGAGTGATTTTGTGCCTGATGGTCCTGAGCCCCTAAGTTCGGCTCACATGTTTATTTTTATTCTATGCCTTTTACTGTCAATGTTTATTTCGTCTTCGGAGTTTTCTCTTACGACCCTCAGTAAAATAAGGCTAAGAGAGATGGTTGCAGAAAATGTAAAGAATGCTTCTTTAGTGGAAAAGCTTTTGAATAACACCCATAAGCTTACTTTAAGCCTTCGGGTAGGCAGCAATTTAGCCAAATTCGGTGCTATGGCCATAGCACTTAAAGCCGCCGTGAATTTAATAGAAAACGATAATACGGCAATGGCTCTTGCGGCAGTTATTCTTTCCTTTTTTCTGCTGATTTTCTGTGAAATCATCCCTAAAAGCCTTTCCAGTCAAAATTCTGATAAAATGTCTTTAAAGGTTGCAAAGCCTGTAAACTTCATGGTTATTCTCCTTACGCCAATCGTTGCTTTTATCAATGTGATTTCCGGATTTTTCATAAAGCTTCTCGGCGGAAACAAAAATAAGCCTCTTCCGGCCATAACGGAAGCGGAAATCATGACCATGATTAATATGGGGCAGCAGGAGGGTATTTTAGAGATAAATGAACAGCAGATGATAAGCAATGTCTTTAGCTTCGGCGATTATAAAGCCAAGGACGTTATGGTTCCAAGGCCGGATATTACAGCCATAGAAATCGGAACGCCTTATGAAGAAATCGTCGAGCTTTTCAAAGAGGAAGGCTATTCAAGGCTTCCCGTTTATGAAGATACCCCTGATACAATCATAGGCATACTTTATCTAAAAGACATAGCCTTTTTGCAAAAAGAGGAATTTGACCTGAAAAAATGCATGCGTGAGCCTTTTTATACTTATGAGCTTAAACCCACATTAGAACTTTTTGCCACTATGAAGGAAAAGGGCATTTCCATGGCCATCGTCCTTGATGAATACGGCGGAACAGCGGGATTAGTTACCATAGAGGACTTTATCGAGGAAATCGTCGGCGACATTTCCGACGAATATGACGACATTGAAAATGAAATCGAAGTTGTCAAAGAAGATGAATATATCGTAGACGGCAGCACAAGGCTGGATACTGTAAATGAAATGCTTGGCATACGTCTTGAAAGCGAAGATTTTGACTCCGTAGGCGGCTATGTCATGGGCATATTAGGCCGTATTCCTGAAGAAGGGGACGAAGTCGAGCAGGATAATATTCGTTTTAAAGTGGAATCTCTCGATAAAAACAGAATTGAAAAAATAAGAATCTTTACTTAAAATTTTATCCCTTTAACCATAGTTAAAGGGATTTGTAATATTAAAACATAAGGAGGTTACGGTAATGTATCGCTCAAGGTATCCCTGTTAGAATTTATACGCAGTTAAGTTTAAAACTATCTCGGCAGCATTTGAAATAGTTTTAGATTTAGCGGCCCGTGATATAGCAAGCAAACTTTTATCAGGTTCTTTCTGTAAGCCCGGCTTATGTTTACAGACGATAAAGAGCCCACGCGGACCTCCGAGGATTTTTAATTATGACTATAATTAAAAATCAAGGAGTAATTTTATATGAAAATAGTAAATATGAATAAAATTTCTAAAGAACAAATAAACCAGGCGGCCCGGATTCTTACAGAGAGCATTCCAGAAGGCTGGCCGGATTTTCAAAGCGCTATGAAAGAAATTCAGGAGCGGCTGGTTCCGGAAAATACCATTCTTGTTGCCATAGAAAATGATGAAGTAATCGGCTGGGGCGGCATGCTGAAGCCGGTTTATAATGGCAATGTTTTTGAGCTTCACCCTCTTGCCGTAAGAAAGGATATGCGAAGAAAGGGCGTAGGCCGTGCAATCGTTAAAGCGCTTGAAGATGCGGCCAGAGATAAAGGCGGCTTAATTATTTATGTTGGAGCCGATGATGAAAGAGAAGGCGGTGAAACTTCTCTTGCTTATGCAGATTTATTCCATAATCTTCCTGAGAAATTAGCGGAATTTAAACCGGGAACCCATCAAACGGGATTTTATATGAAGCTCGGATATAAAATCATAGGTGTTATGCCCGACGCCAATGGCATTGGAAAGCCGGATATTTTTTTGGCTAAGCGGCTGTAAATTTTTGGCTCAATCAGATATATAGTAAAATAAACTTTTGTCACTACTTTAAGGCTATTTTACTATAATATTTTATTTTCAGCTTAAAGCTGGATTTTAATCATGTTTTATTGGCTTTAAACCTATAAGCAGGGAAAAGATTTCTCTTTTTCCTGCTTATTTCTGTTAATTTACTATATATTTTCTGTAGATTTTTAATAATTGCAGTATATTTTGAAGCCTTTAGGTTCATGAAATGCCCTTTTTGACAATTGACTTATATAAAATTAAATTGTATATTAATTACGAGCTATTATGGATTATAGTAAAATAATTTAATTATAGTAACAAAACCGTATATTTTGAATGGCTTATGGTAAATTTGATTTTCTTCCGCAGTAAGAAACGGACTCCAAGAAGGCATAAAATCAAGGAAAAGCAAATTTACAACGCTGCTGTTTTACTTTTATTTGAGTATGATATAAGCGTTTCTATTATATTAAAGCCGTTTATGAAAAATAGGCTTTTGTTACTGCCTTAAAGCTATTTTACTGCATTTAAAATACCGGCGGCATATTTCTGCTGCGGCTATAGTTTCTCTTAATATTAAAAAGGCTGATATAAAGGTTTTACATCAATTATAGTAAAATAATTTGGTAGCAAAGGCTTGGTTAAAAAGGATATTCCCTTTATCGCTAATAAAAGAGATTGTTAATTTTAAGTGAGCGGAGTATAAATCAAAGCTTTGTTACGCTATATTTGTTTTACCATACTTTAGCAGGCGGAAAGAGAAGTTTGTTTCCGGCGGCAATTTTATTTATAGGGATTAGGAATGCTCTGAAAAAAGGCGTTTGTAAAGGGCTTTTTTTCTGTGCATTTGTTGCCGAGGCAAAGGTACTTTATTGAGGAGCAGGGCGGCTGTGATTTAAAGATGTCCTGCAAATTTAGGGTGTACCGGGTTAGGCTTTATGTAAATAAATCTATATTTTGTTGTTTTCCTGTTATTGGCCATATATTGAAAAAAGGAGAAAATATGAGACGTATTTTAGAAATATGTGCAGACAGCTTTGAATCAGCCAAAGCGGCTGAATTAGGGGGAGCGGACAGGCTGGAGCTTTGCGGAAGCCTTTTAATCGGTGGTGTAAGCCCTTCTATAGAGCTTTTTAATCTTATAAAAAGAAATATCGATATAAAAATAAATGTACTGATCAGACCGAGATTCGGTGACTTTTTATACACGCCTTACGAATTTGAAATAATAAAGAATGAGGTTCGGCTTTTTAAAGAAAAAGGCGCCGACGGAATCGTTATAGGAATGCTCATGCCCGACGGAAACCTTGACGTAAAGAGGCTTAAAGAGCTTAAAGATATTGCAGGCCATATGCATATAACATTACATAGGGCCTTCGACTTATGTTCCGACCCTTTCAGGGCATTGAAAGAAGCAAAAGATTTAGGCTTTTCTTCTATACTTACATCAGGCCAGAAAAATAAAGCCATTGACGGCATGGCGCTTATCAATCAGCTTCAGGAGGAAGAAAAGGATATTGAAATCATGGCAGGAAGCGGCATGGGCGAGGCTTCCGTTAAGACATTTCTTGAAAACACCTGTATCAATGCCTTTCATATGTCCGGAAAAAAAACACTGGATAGTGCCATGGTTTACAGGAAGGACGGGGTAAATATGGGCCTTCCTTTAATGAGTGAATATGAGCTGTGGCAGACGGATACAGCGGAAGTTCAAAAGGTAAGGGCGCTTATAGACGGATTCAATCCAAAAGGACGATAAATTTATCAGGAGGACTTAATATGCTTGAGACAGATTTAAAAGAACAAATTGATTTGCTCTTTGAGGAAAGCCTGAAAAATTTTACGCCTTTGGCAGATGAAATATTAAACAAGCTTTCCGGCCTTTCAGAAGATGAAAAATATCTTATGAAATATATTTACGGTAATCTTCCCATCTCGGATATAGGAGATTACGGCTTTGAAACCTATTTAAGCTTTGTAAAGCATTCAATTTTTGTAAGGGAAAACACCCCATGGGGAAAATCCGTTCCCATGGAGCTTTTTTTGACAGATGTTCTTTTCCCGAGAATCAACAATGAAAAAATAGAAGACCATAGGAAAGCCCTTTACGATATTTTTTATAAATATGTAAAAGACATGAAGGATATGTATCAGGCCGTGGCAGAGATTAATTACGCAAGCCTTGAATACGGAACTTATAGGCTTCCCAGCAGAAGAACGGCTTCTCCTATGACATTTTTAAAAAGAACTTTCGGCCGATGCGGAGAAGAATCTACTTTTTTAACTGCCGTTTTAAGAAGCATCGGCATTCCCGCAAGGCAAATTTATACCCCAAGATGGCCCCACTGTGATGACTGTCACGCATGGGTTGAAGCATGGTGTGACGGAAGCTGGCATTATCTCGGCGCCTGTGAGCCGGAACCGTTTCTTGATAAGGGCTGGTTTGATGCGGCTTCTGCAAGAAGCATGCTGCTTCATTGCAGAGTATTTAATAATACTAAAAATTATCCTGATAAAATAACAAAAGAAGGCCCTGTAACTACTTTAAGCAGAACAGAAGCTTATGCAAAAACCGCAAGGCTTCATATTAAGGTCGTAAACGAAAAGAAAGAGCCGGTAAAAGGCGCTCTTATTTCCTTCCAGCTTATTAATTATGCCCAGTTTTCTTCTATAAGCGATATTTATACCGACGAAAAGGGTGAAGCATCGATTGTTACAGGCCTTGGCAGTTTAAATATCCATGTATCCAAAGACGGATATTTTACTGAAAAGCTTATCAATACCAATATAGAAAATGAAATAGTAATAGACTTTTCCAAGGCGAGCGACAGCCCTGCAGAGTCTGTTACAGACTTTGATATGGTTGCCCCTCCCGATGCCGGAAATATCAGGAAGTCTCTTTCCAAGGAAGAACTTGCCGCCCATAAGGAGAAGTTTAAAAGGGCGGCGGAAATAAGAGACAAAAGAGAAAGAGAAAGCATCGCCTTAGTTTCGGAATATACCAACGACAAAAGCTTCATAGACGAAAAAGAACTTTCAACTATTTTAGAGGATGCAAAGCTTAACGGCAAAGAAGCTCTTAAATTTTTAAATGAGGCTGAAAATGGATATTCTTATCTTCTTCTTAAGGCCCTTGACCCAAAGGACCTTGCGGATATGGACGCCGAAGTCCTTAAAGAGCATGTAGAACTCAGCCTTCCTTATAAAGATGAATACGAAAAAGACATCTTTGTTAAATATGTGCTTAACCCCAGAATAAGCTTTGAAGAAATCACCCCCTTCCGTTCCTTTATCCATAAGTTTTTTACGGAAGAAGAAAGAGCAAATTACAGAAATCATCCTGCCCTTCTTTGGGTATATATTGCCGATCATATAAAAACAATAGAAGAAAAGAACTTTTCTGATATCTGCGCGTCCCCCGAAACAATGCTTAAATTAAAAGAGGGGAACAAAAGAAGCAGAGATATCCTATTTGTTGCTGTATTAAGAAGTATAGGCATTGCCGCAAGGCTTAATCCTATTACTAAAAATCCTGAATATTTAAAAGACGGGGAATTTGTATCGCCTGTAGAGGAATTAAATCTTTGGGGAAGGCTTGAGATAGACGCTGATAGAAATGAAGAATTTACCTACGGAACCAATTGGACCATAGGCAGGCTGGAAAATGGCGATTATAAAACATATAATGTCAGCGTAAAGCCTTGGGAGCTTTCGGAAATAAAGCTTCCGGCAGGGTATTACAGGATTATAACCGCAAACAGGCTTCCAAACGGCAATACCCTGAATAAAAGGTATGATTTCAAGCTTTCTGAAGGCGAAAAGAAATCTATTTCTATAGAGCTTCGGCATTTTGATTTAAACCAGATGCTTCTCAATATAAAGCTTAATGATTTTAAGCTTTCTAAGGATAATTCCGATGTGTTTATTTCAAGCCTTACGGGTAAAGAAAAGAGCCTTGTTCTCTGGCTCTCGGCAGGCGAAGAGCCGACAGAGCATATTTTAAACGAAATGGCAGACAGCGCTGGGAATTTTAATAAGCTTGATTTAAATATTATTTTTATAGCAAAAGATGAAAAAGAATTTGAAAACAAGAATATTAAACGGGTAATGAGTCTTATTCCTAAAATTGTGCTTTGCATAGACAGGGATTTTTATATGCAGGAGCCTATAGCAAGAAATCTTTATGTTGATCCGGGGAAACTTCCCCTTGTTATGGTCACTGAAAAGGGGCTGAAAGCAATCTATGCTTTCAGCGGATACAATGTAGGAATGGCAGATTTGGTGGCGAAGATTGTGAAAAATTAGTTAAGGGTGTGTAAGTTTCATGGATTATTATATTGGCGTAGATTTAGGCGGCACAAGCATTAAAACGGGAATAGTTGATGAAAACTATAAAATATCGGGAAGCGGGACGGTACCTACAAGCCTTCCGAAAACACCTGAGGAAATCGGTATGCTTATTAAAGAAAGCGTGGACCTTGCGCTTAAGGACGCAGGAAGGACCATGGACGAGATTAAATGGGCAGGAATCGGCATCCCGGGAATCGTAGATGCTAAAAATGGGGTTGTAGGCTTTGCCAGCAATTTTAATTTCAGAGATGCAAAAATGGCTGAAATTTCCCAAAGGCTTTTAGGGGTTCCCGTATATATAGAAAATGACGCAAATGCGGCGATTTACGGAGAAATGCTAAACGGCTCTGCCAAGGGCTGCAAAAATGTTGTGATGCTTACTTTAGGCACGGGGGTAGGCGGCGGCGTTATCATAAACGGAAGCATCTATTCAGGCTTTAACAGCCAAGGGGCGGAGCTTGGCCATGTGGGCATATTCTACGGCGGGGAAAAATGCCTTTGCGGGCATACAGGCTGTATAGAAATGTACTGTTCTGCAACGGCCCTGATCAAACAGACGAAAAGGGCTATGGAACTGGCACCTGAATCCATTCTATGGGATATGGCAAAGGGAAGCCTTGACAATGTTGACGGCAGGATTGCCTTTGACGCCATGAGAAAAGGTGACAAAGCGGCAAAGTCCGTAGTTAGTCAATATACCGATTACCTTGGATATGCCGTAGTGAACTATATCAATATTTTTCAGCCGGAAATGATTGTTTTAGGCGGTGGCATCAGTTATCAAAAGGATATTATACTTGAGCCTTTAAGGGAATATGCTAGGAAACATGCCTTAGGATACACCCCTGAAAGCCATACGAAAATAGAGTGCGTAAGCCTTGGAAATGATGCAGGGATTATAGGAGCTGCTTTTTTAGGGCAGAGCTTTAGTTAGAAACGGCTGCAGCTTCTTGTAAAAATCAGGACTTTTACGAGGTTACTTGCAGAAAAAAGGTTGAGTTTCAAGGCTTTAGCCTTGGAACTCAACCTTTCCCTCAGCAGTATAAAGCCCTGCCTACAGTGCTAAATGCTGTTTGCCTATACTTATAGTAAAATAGATTTTTGTCGCTAATTTAAGGTTATTTCATTAAAAAGCCTTTGGGATTTATCCCAAAGGCTTTTTTTACGTTTTTTTTACAATGGCTGTAAGACCTTAGGATTCATACACCGATTATTTTTACTGTAAGAAATGCACAAAGGCTTATTTTGTATATTTGTGTAAAATACTAATAAAAACAGGTAAAGTAAATTGTGTTGATTTTATTCTGTTGACAAAGCATCGCTAATATAATATTATTATCATCATAAAAATAATTGATGTAAAACATGCCTTTTTAATAAACCATAATAGCGTATATTATATGCATAATATACAAAATACATTCCACAAAAATTTAATGCTAAAAATTTACTTGTATGGAGGTTTTAGTTTTGTCATATGCGGACGCAAGCGCGAAAAATAACAGCGCTCAATCAATATTAAACGCAGTAAGAAGAAGCTATCCTGTCACAAGGCTTGAGCTTTCTGAAATGACAGAGCTAAGCATACCCAGTGTTTCAAGGATTTTGTCAAGGCTTTTTGAAGAAGGTTATCTGGAGGAAGTAAGCTCAACCTCCGGGGGCTTAGGCAGAAAAACAAAGCTTATAACCCTTAAAGACAGATGCGTACTGACCGCCGGAACGGAATATGACGGTGAGAGCCTTAAAGTATCTATTATAGATGAGAAGGGGAGAATCGTTACCTTTAAAACCTATGATACTAAAAGGCTTGAGAAAGAGCCAAGAGCTGTCTGCGAGATCATCTACGATAAAATCAGGAATTTATTTCATGATGAAAAAATTAATATTGAGCGGCTTTTTGGCATAGGCATTTCCCTTCCCGGCATTATAAACAACGAATCGGGAGAAGTAATGTTTTCCGCTCAGCTTGGCTGGAAGAACGTAAAACTCCAGTCTATTATGGAGGAAGTCTCCGGGATAAACTGCGTTATCGATAACGATATTAAATCGGCGGCCTATGCCGAATACAATAAGGGTGTTGCCAAAAATTCAAAGATTTCCGTTTTGCTTTATTTTGGCACAGGTCTTGGTTCGGCAGTAATTATAGACGGCAATGTTTTAAGAGGCGTTACCAACAGTGCCGGTGAGCTTGGACATATCACCCAGGACATAAGCGGAATATTATGCACCTGCGGAAAAATAGGCTGTATGCAGACGAATATCGCCAAAAAGTTTATTCTTGAAGAGGCCGGTAAGTTTTCAGACGTAAAAACCGTGGGAGAGCTTTTAGATGTTTCCCGGGCGGGGGAAAAGTGGGCCGAGAGAATCGTAAACAGATTTGTTACTTATGCAGCCTTGGCAGTAGATACGGCTGTATGTGCCTATAATCCCGATACGGTAATATTTTGCGGTGATCTTATTAACGATACGCCGGAGCTTTATGACGAAATATGTAAAGTTTACTACAACAATTACATCTGTGAGTATTTAAGGGATACCTTTGAAATCAAGCAGTCCACCTTTGAAGGAAACGCAAGCATCGTGGGCATCGGAATGCTTGCCGCGGAAAAATTCTTTAAAACCGTATAAGAGCTGATTTTGCTTTCAGCTTGCATAAAGATTACGGGCAGAGCTAACATATTTTTCTTGAAATTCAGTACATGGTTTTATTTCTCAGTTAAAAAACTTAAAGTTTTTTATAAATAATAAAGTTAAGAAGGAGATGCTTATATGAAATTTAAAAAGGGTATCGCACTGGCTTTAGCCACGGTCTTCCTCCTTGCCGGATGTGGAAAGGGTGCTGAGCAGCCTGCTCCAAGTGAGTCTGCTCCTGCTACTTCATCTGAAAAACCGGCAGAAACTCCTGCTGAGTCAAAGGCTCCCGAAAGCACTGTAGCTTATGACAAGGATATCGTAATAGCAGTAAACAACAACTTCATCACTATGGATGCTCATGCCGGAAGAGACTCATTATCAAACAGCGCAATAGCAACCATGATGGAAGGCCTTGTAGAATACGACAAAGACCTTCAGCTTCAGCCATGTCTTGCAGAAAAATGGGAGATATCTGATGATGCAAAAACGTATACCTTCTATTTAAAACAGGACATAAAGTTTACAGACGGCGAGCCATTTAACGCAGAGGCAGTTAAAGTAAATATTGACCGCGTTATGGACGAATCCAAGGCCCTTCGTCATGCAAGAACATTTAATACCACTGAAAAAGTTGAAGTAATAGATGAATATACCATATCCGTTACTTTAAAAGACCCTTACATGGCATTTTTAAGCAGACTTGAGGCTTTCAAGATTATGTCTCCTAAGGCTATCACAGAAGATGAAGCAGGCCTTGCAAAACATCCTATCGGAACAGGTCCCTTTGTTTTCAAAGAGTGGGTTGAAGGCGACCATATGACAATCGTTAAAAACCCAGACCACCGCAATGCAGATCAGATAGGCGTTGACAGCATAACATATAAATTCGTTCCTGAAAACGGCTCAAGAGTTGCTATGCTTGAAACAGGCGAAGCAGACATTATTTTCCCTATGCCTAATGAAATGATGGAGAAGATTAAAGACAATACCAATATCGTAACTGAAATTAAACCTTCTACAGTTTGCAGATACGTAACCATGAACCAGCTGAAAGAGCCTTTCAACGACGTAAGGGTTCGTAAAGCATTAAACCACGCTATTGATAAAGCTGCATACATACAAGTTGTAAAGGGCGGCTACGGCGCACCATTAAACTCAGCGCTTTCTCCTGTTCTTCCTTTCTACGCAGATCATGATCCATATGAATATGATGTGGAAAAAGCGAAGGCCCTTCTTGCAGAAGCCGGATATCCAGATGGATTTAAAGCTACTATCTGGGGAAACACAGAAACAGAAACAGTTAAAGGTATGAACTTCATTAACCAGCAGCTTTCCCTTATAGGCGTTGAAATCGAAGTTATGCCTATGGAAGAAGGTACCCTTTCAACAAAGGTTTATGATACTACACCTGAAACTACAGAGCTTGAAATGTGGTATGTTAGCTGGTCTGCATCAGACCCGGATAACGCTGTAAGAAGCACATTCCAGTCTGAAATGGTTCCTCCTGCAGGCGCAAACACAAACTATTACAATAATCCTGCAGTTGACGCGGCGATTGCAAACGGAAACAAAGCTACTACATTCGAAGACCAGTATGAATATTACAAAGAGGCACAGGACCTTATATGGGACGATGCAGTTTGGATGTTTATGGGAATCGACCAGACAATTATCGCAAAACAGGCTTATATTACAGGCGCTAATTTAGGTGCTTCCGGAAGCGGTCTTGACCTTAGAGTCGTAGGCGTTAAATAAAGATTGATGGTTTCAGTTTTTTCGGCTTAAATCTTTAACGGACTTATTTGAATTACCTTCATGATTATTTATAACAAGTCCTTACGGGAGGCTTTGGCCTCCCGTAAAGGCTGTAAAGGAAGTATAGTAAATTAATTTAAGATGAAACTGAATTTTATTGGTAAAAAACTTAAATGTAATTTACAGGCTTATGCTTGTATCCTTTTTAAGTTCGCAGCGTATAAGATAAATTCAGATATAGTAATCGCCATAAAGCTATTGAAGCAAAGATTTTATCATAAAATTATTACTATACCTTTTAACTTGATTTACTATATTAATTTTACAATAGATACTTGGATTAATATGAAATAGCGATATTGTCAATTTGCCTTTCTTTAATTTTATACGCTTTAAATCCAAATACTTGCAGCGGAATAAAAGCAAATTGACTGTACATTTTAAGCAAAGCGGTAGAGAGGAGCAGGCCAATGGGGCGCTATGTATTGAAGAGATTGCTTGAGACAATCCCTTTATTGATTGTTGTTTCATTTGTTATTTTTATGTTTATACGACTTATTCCGGGGGACCCGGCAAGGCTTCTTGCAGGCCAGGATGCAACCCTGGAAGAGGTTGAGGCCCTTCGTGAGCTTAACGGTCTTAACGACCCTTTGCCTGTTCAATATGCTAATTATATAAAAAATGTTTTGTCAGGCGATATGGGAAGATCACTTAAAACGGGGGATTTGGTTTCAAATATGCTTTTTCCAAGATATAAACCAACTATAACTCTTGCGTTTATGTCTATGGGCTGGGCTCTTGTAATGGGGCTTGTAATTGGTATTTTTTCGGCGGTTTTCAGAGGAAAATGGCCCGACTATATGGGAATGCTTATTGCGGTAACAGGGATTTCCCTTCCGTCCTTCTGGACAGGTCTTATGCTGATACAGATACTTTCGGTTAAATACAGGCTGCTTCCGACAGGCGGCATGGAAGGCCTGAGAAGTTATATTATGCCGTCTATTACCTTAGGAGCAGGAATCATGGCGATGATAGCCAGATTTTCCCGTTCCGAAATGATAGAAACACTTAGAAATGACTATATAAGGACTGCCCGTGCAAAGGGCCTTAATGAAGTAGAAGTAATTTCAAGACATGCTTTAAGAAATTCAATGATACAGGTTATGACCATAATAGGCCTTCAGTTCGGCTTTCTTTTGGGAGGCTCTGTTATTGTAGAAACCGTATTCAGTATTCCCGGCCTTGGAAGGCTTTTGATAGATTCAATCAATTTCAGAGATTATACGGTTATCCAGGCGGAGCTTATGATATTTTCCACCCAGTTTATTATGATTAATCTTATAGTTGATGTGCTCTACGGCGTTCTTAATCCTAAAATCCGGTATAATTAGGTTTTGCGGATTGGGTAATGAAGCTTTAAAGCTTAATTGCCTTTAAGTTTTTTGAACTGCCATTTTGAACCCGAAAGATGTCGGGCTAATGATACTGCTTTAATAGCATCATTAGAATTTGCGAAGCAAATTTTCTGAGAAAACTGAAAAGGAGTGCTTCTTTTGAACGACAACAGTCCCTTTAAAATATTTATGAAAAAGTTTATGCGGAGGAAAACCTCCGTTGTAGCAGCAGTGTTCATTGTGCTTTTGCTGCTGATGGCATTATGCGGAGAGCTTCTCGCTCCTTACGGAGCGTCAGAATTTGACTATGCAAATGTCCTTTCAGGGCCTACCTCGGCTCACCCCTTCGGAACAGACGATTTTGGAAGGGATATTCTTTCAAGAATTATTGTAGGTTCAAGGCTCAGTCTTTCTGTATCTCTTTCGGCTGTTACCTTTGCCGCCGTTTTCGGAACGGCCTTAGGCCTTGTCAGCGGATACTTCGGCGGCCTTCTTGATAAAATCGTTATGAGGGTATGCGATATTATGTTCTCATTTCCAGATATTATCCTTGCCATAGCTATTGTTGCCGTAATCGGGCCAGGGCTTCAAAACGTTATTATCGCCGTTGCCATATTCGGTGTGCCTTCTTTTGCGCGAATCATGAGAGGTGCGATGCTTGCCCTGAAACAAAGCCTTTATGTGGAGGCAGCCCGCTCTATCGGCGTTAAAAACTCCAGAATTATATTCGTACATATTTTTCCCGGAGCATTTTCAACCATGATTGTAAATTATACTATGAGAATCGGTACGGCTATTTTATCCGCTTCTTCTCTTAGTTTTCTTGGAATGGGGGCAAAACCCACCGACGCAGAGTGGGGAGCAATGCTCAGTATGGGGAGGACCTATTTGAGTACAGCGCCGCATGTCGTGTTTTTTCCGGGTTTTGCAATATTTTTGACGGTTCTTGCCTTTAACCTTCTGGGTGATGGCTTGAGAGATGCATTAGACCCCAAAATAAAATAAGGTAGGTAATAAATATGTCACAAACAGCTGAGAAAGTATTGGAATTAAAAAATCTAAAAACAGAGTTTATTACAAAGGACAGTCGTCTGACAGCTGTAAACGGAGTATCCTTCCACATTAATAAAGGTGAAATATTAGGCCTTGTGGGAGAATCCGGCTGCGGAAAAAGCGTTACCTCCCTTTCTATAATGCGTCTTTTCAGAGATACACCAGGTAAGATTACGGAAGGCGCCGTATATTATAAAGGCGAGAATATAACGGATATTTCCGAGCGGGAAATGGCTGTTATCAGAGGGCAGGATATCTCCATGATATTCCAGGAGCCTTTGACAAGCCTGAACCCTGTTATGAGAATCGGGGACCAGCTTGTTGAGACGATTCTGAAGCACACGTCTAAAACAAAGCATGAGGCGATGGAAATCGCCAAGGGAATGCTTCGAAAAGTAGGTATTCCAAGAGCAGATGAAATCGTAAGAGAATATCCCCATCAGCTTTCGGGAGGAATGAATCAGAGGGTAATGATTGCCATGGCCATGAGCTTAAATCCTCAGGTATTAATCGCAGACGAGCCGACCACGGCCCTTGACGTTACCATTCAGGCTCAGATTCTTGAACTGATGCGCCAAATCAATAAAGACCACGGCATGAGCATTCTGCTTATCACCCATGACTTAGGGGTGGTTGCGGAAATGTGCCAGAGGGTTGTTGTTATGTACGCCGGCAGAATCGTAGAGGAAGCAGAGGTTGTGAAGCTTTTTAAATCTCCTTTGCATCCTTATACAAAAGGCCTGATTAATTCCGTCCCCGTATTGGGCAGGCGGGTCGAAAGGCTTGAATCTATTCCCGGTAACGTTCCGACCCTTTCAAAAATGCCTAGCGGCTGTAAATTTGCCCCAAGGTGCTTAAAGAAAATGGATATTTGTGTTGAAAAAGAACCGCCCATATTTAATATTGACGAAGGCGGAGAAATCAGAAAATGCCGCTGCTGGCTTATGAAGGATTTAGAAAACAGCAAGGAGGGTGAAGCATAATGTCTAAAGTCCTTGTTGAAGTAAAGGATTTAAAAAAGGAATTTGAAGTAAAAAAAGGCTTTATGGCTAAAAAACAGTCTCTGAAAGCCGTTGACGGAATTTCCTTCGATATCCATGAAGGGGAGACTTTAAGCCTTGTTGGAGAGTCCGGCTGCGGGAAATCCACCACAGGAAGGCTTGTTTTAAAGCTCCTTCCCTTAACCTCCGGCAAAGTTATTTTTGACGGAGCCGATATTACAAATTTTGACGATAATAAAATGCGTCCTTTGAGAAAAAACATGCAGATGATTTTCCAGGACCCTTATTCTTCTTTGAACCCGAGAATAAAAGTAAAGGACTTAATTTCCGAGCCTTTGCTTGTCCATACGGATATGAGCAAAAAGGACAGATATGATAAAGTAAGAGAGCTTCTTGAAATCGTAGGCCTTGACGGTGACAATATGGAAAAATACGCCCATGAGTTTTCCGGCGGCCAAAGGCAGAGAATCGGCATCGCAAGAGCCCTTTCCGTAAATCCGAAGCTTATCGTAGCAGACGAGCCTGTATCTTCTCTTGACGTTTCCATTCAGTCACAGGTTTTAAACCTGATGCAGGACTTACAGGAGGAATTTGGCCTTACATACCTTTTTATATCCCATAATTTAAGTGTTGTTGAACATATCAGCAACAGAGTATGCGTTATGTATCTTGGAAGGCTTGTAGAAATAGCCACAAGGGACGATTTATACGCAGCCCCCAAACACCCGTATACAAAGGCGCTTCTTTCCGCCGTTCCAATACCCGACCCTGAGGTGAAGCAAAACAGGCTCATTCTCAAAGGGGATATTCCAAGCCCGGTAAATCCTCCGTCTGGCTGCAATTTCCATACAAGATGCCCTGACTGCATGGAAATCTGTAAAAGGGAAGCCCCGCCTGTGAAGGACTTTGGAAACGGCCATAAAGCGGCTTGTCATTTATACTAATTTTAGGGCATGTTCCCACAAATCTAAGCAGGCATCAAAAAGTGCATTATTACGCCATACTGCGTTAGCGTCTCCTGGCAGACTTCTCTCCAGTATAGCGTCGCCGTCCTTCCTTGTTTGGCTAATCTGCACGCTTATATAGTGGGAACATGCCTTTAGTATAAAAATAATATTGTATCTAAGGCTTCCGGCTTCGCCGGAAGCCTTATGGCTATAGTATAGTAAATTTGCTTTTCTTCCGCAGTATGGAACAGGCTTTAAAAAGGCATAAAATCAAGGAAAAGCAAATTTACAATGCTACTGTTTTACTTTTATTCGAGTATAAATAGGTTTTGTTGTTTCTTTATAAGAAATTTACTATATATAAAACAGACAAGAGGTGTAAAATGTTATTTTCTGCCCAATTAAAAAATGAAATCGATTTGGCCTATGAAGAAAGAAGCTTCCTAGTAGGTCCTTTTATAAAAGAAATCAGCGAAAAAATAAAAGATATCTCCGATGAAGAATACCGATATGCTGTGAAGCTTATTTATACAAGGCTTCCTTTGAGCGATATCTATGATTATTCTTTTGAGCTTTATATGAAATATGTGGAAAACGCGTTTTTTACAAGAAGAACCATGCCTTGGGGAGAAGATATTCCCCTTGATATTTTTCTTTCCGACGTTTTATTCCCCAGAATAAACAATGAAAAGCTTGATGGCAGCAGAGACTATTTTTACAATCTCATAAAGGACCGTATTAAAGGAAAATCCATGTACGACGCCATTGTTGAGATTAATTATTTCTGCTTTGAAGAAGCCACTTATGAATCTACAGACATGAGAACCCTTGCGCCAACCTCCTTAATTAAAAGTGCTTATGGAAGATGCGGGGAAGAAGCCGTATTCGGCGTAAATATTTTAAGAAGCGCAGGCATCCCTGCCCGCTCCGTCTATACGCCCCGATGGGCCCATTGCGACAGTAACCATGCTTGGGTAGAAGCATGGGCAGACGGCAAATGGCATTACCTCGGGGCCTGTGAGCCGGAGGAGGTTCTTGACAGAGGCTGGTTTACCCAGGCGGCTTCAAGAGCAATGATTATAGAAAGCAGGAGCTTTTATTTCAACAAAAGTTTAAGCCCTGATACAGAAGCCATAAAAGACGGCCATCTTTATAATCTAAACCTGACGAAGGCCTACGGAAAGGCGGAAACAGTCACCGTAAGACTTAAGGATATAAACGGAAACCCTATAGAAAAGGCCAAAATATCCTTTGAAGTCATTAATTTTATGGAGCTTACGCCTCTTAATTATTTATATACGGATAAAGAGGGAAAGGCAGAATTGACCACAGGCTTCGGAAGCATTCATCTCCATATATCCAAAGACGGAAACTATATGGAAAGGCTTATCAATACAAAAGAAGAAGAAAATATAGAGCTTATATTCATTCCCTGTACATTGGAAGAAAGAATATGGGAATTTGACACCCATGCTCCTGTAGATCCGGGCAACAAGGTTCAAAAGCTTTCGGAAGAAATCATCTTAAGGCATAAAGAAAAGACCAGCAATGCCCTTAACAAAAGAAGGCAAAAGGAAGAGGGCTTTGCCCCGTCGCCTTCTGATTTAAAGGCCTACGAAGGCCTTTCCGAAAAAGAGCTTGAAGAAATTCTCTGTATGGCAAAGGGCAACAAAGACGAACTATTAAAATTCTTAAATGAAGATGAAACAGGATACGCAGGAAGGCTCTTAAAGACCTTAAATAAAAAGGATTATGTGGATTTGGAAGCTTCTATCCTTCAAAAGCATTTATCTCATGCGCTGCAATATAAAAATGATTACGACGAAGAGATATTTATAAACTATATCTTAGCGCCAAGGATATATGTTGAGCATTTGACAGATTACAGAGAATTTATCTGCAATTACTTTTCTGAAGAGGAAAAAGAAACCTTCAGAAAAAATCCTTTGGCAATAGGCCATTATATAGAGAAAAATATTTCCTACAGAGAAGATGAGGAGCTTCCCAATATTATCGTAAGCCCTAAAGGCGCATTGACCATAAAAAATGCCAACCCTATAGGGAAAAAGCTTTTATTTACCGCCATCTGCAGAAGCCTTGGTATTCCTTCTGTTATTGCTCCGGATACTATCGTAAACGAGTATTATCAAGACGGAAAGTTCCATGCCGTTGAAAAAGGTGAAATAAAAGACTGTGCCCTTAAAATCAATCTGCAAGAAGGGATAAACTGGGCATATAATACAAACTGGTCTATTGGGGTCCTTGAAGACGGGGAGTTTAAAAGCCTTCGCTTCCGAAACATGGACATTAACTATGACAATATCCCCCTTAGGAGCGGCTTCTACAGAGTCATCACAGGAAACAGGCTGCCAAGCGGCGATATTTTAGCTAGGATTCATACCTTTACCATAAACCCCGGTGAAAAGAAGGAAATCGAGCTTTCTCTCCGCCCTGCCAATATAGAGGATATGCTGAACCATGTAGAAGTAGGGGACTTTAAAGTTAAGGGCCATAAGGGCAATAAAATGGATGTTTCAAGCCTTTTGTCAGAAAACAATAATATTCTTTTCTGGCTGCAGGAAAACCATGAGCCCAGCCAGCATATTTTAAATGAGCTTATAGAGCATAAAGAAGCATTTTTAGAAAAAGATGTAAGCCTTCTTTTTATTCTTAAGGAAGCAGCAGCGGCACAGAACAGTCTTATTGCAAAGGCTATGAAAGAACTCAATATTAATTACTGTATAGATGAAGGCTTTGCCAATTGCGAAACCTCCGCAAGAAGAGTATATGTGGACCCTGAAAGGCTTCCTTTAATTATCGCAAGCAGAAATAAGCTGAATTCCATATTTGCCATCAGCGGCTATAATGTGGGAACGGCGGATATGCTGTTAAAGATAATTCTTTAATATTAAATATCTAATCAATTCCATATGTTGATGTCATGCTTTGCTTTACTATACTGATACATTATGATAAACTTAATTATGAACAGTAGGCGGATATATATAGTAAATTTCAAGTTAAACAGTAATAAAACTGTATATTTCTTGAATTCATATGAAATAGAAGCGTTGTCAATTTACTTTTCTTTTATTTTATATTCCCTAAAGCCAAATATTTACGGCGGTGTAAAAGCAAATTGACTGTACGAGGATTCAAAAATGTCCTGTTTCCAAAGGAAATCCGTATTTTTGAATCCGTAGTGATTCGGTTTTTGTTACTTCTTTATAAGAAATTTACTATACCTTATTACAATCAGGAGGGAATTATGGACTATCGAAGCTTTATATCAGATTTAATAGAAAAACGCGCAGATGAATTTATATCCATAAGCGATGAAATTTGGGGCTATGCAGAGCCGCGCTTTAGAGAGTATAAATCATCAAAGCTCCAGCAGGATTATATGAAAAATCAGGGCTTTTCCATTAAAGCCGATTTAGCGGGAGAAGAAACTGCTTTCATTGCGGAATTCGGAAGCGGAAAACCTGTTATTGCATTTTTAGGAGAGTTCGACTCTTTATCCGGTCTTTCGCAGGAAGCCGACGTTACCAAACACTGCCCCGTTGAGAAAAACGGCGAAGGCCACGGCTGCGGCCATAATCTTCTTGGAACAGCGGCGCTTGCAGCTACGGTTGCCTTAAAGGAATATATGGAAGCAAATAACCTTCCCGGAACCATCCGCTATTATGGCTGCCCTGCAGAGGAAAACGCCGGCGGAAAAGCATATCTTGTAAGAGACGGTTATTTTAATGACTGTGACATCGCTCTTACATGGCACCCGGGAACAGTAAACAGAACCGTAGGAAACGGCTCTCTTGCGAATTTCAGAGTATTTTATACATTCCACGGCACATCAAGCCACGCCGCAGGAGCACCCCATTTGGGAAGGTCTGCTCTTGACGCGGTAGAGCTTATGGACGTTGGGGTTAACTATATGAGAGAGCATATGATAGATGAAGCCCGTGTTCATTATGCCATCACAAATCCCGGAGGAACAGCGCCAAACGTTGTTCAGGCGGAAGCTCAGGTTCTTTATGCCATCAGAGCCCCACAGGTAACCCAGGTAAAAGAGCTTTTTGAAAGAGTTAACGATATTGCAAAAGGCGCTGCCCTTATGACCCAGACAAAAGTTGACATAAGGCAGGTTGCCGCATATTCAAACTACATAGGAAACGATTCAATAGCAAAACAGCTTGACGCCAATATGGACCATTTCCTTCCGATCGGATATACTGATGAAGAAATCGAATACGCCAAAAAATTCCAAGAGGTTATTACTGATTTAGATAAGGCTAATTTGAAATCCGCCGCGGAAAAGCTTGTAGGTAAACTTGAAAGCAAAAAAATTCTGGAAATGCCTTTGTTCGACTTTCTTGCCCCTTATAAATCAGAGGCAGGCTCCGGCGGCTCTACAGACGTTGGTGACGTAAGCTGGGTAGTTCCTACAGGTCAAGTAAATACCGTATGCTGGGCAGCAGGAACAGCAGGCCATTCATGGCAGGTAGTCGCCCAAGGCAAATCCTCCATCGCCCATAAGGGAATGTTCCTTGCGGCTAAGGTAATGGCAGCAACAGCATATGAATATCTTACAAACCCTCAGCTTGTTGAAGAAGCGAAGAAGACTTGGCTTGAAATGCTTGACGGAGAAACTTATCCGAATCCATTGCCGAAAGATGTTAAACCTGCAATATGGTAAAATAGAAAAAAGGACTGCTGCAAATTTGTTTTGCAGCAGTCCTTTTCGTATAAAGCCTTTTGGGCTTTATAGTAAATTTAAAGTTAAACAGCAGCAGCCATATATTCACACAGGCTCAAAAATGTACTGTTTCAGAAGGAAATCCGTGTTTTTGAGCCTACTGAGAATAGGCTTTTGCCGCTTCTTCATAATAAATTTACTTTAAACAAGATTTTATCAGAATAAAAGCTTTCCTTAAAATTTAATACATTTGCAGCTGCTAAAAAGTTTAAAATCCTCTGTTTTCTTACGCCAAGGCTATAGGTTTTTTATCTTCCGCTATAATAAAACTTCTTAATCATTCGGATATCATCGCCGAAAAACTTGCAGAAGGCATAACTTCCCTGGATTCTTGAAATAAGTCTTTCGGTATATTTTGCTTCAAGTTCTTCAACGGAAAGATTGGTAGAAATTATTGTATGCCTTTTTTCAAGTATTCTGCTGTTTATAATATTAAATAAGGCCGTTTGTGTGGCAAGGGTGTCAAATTCTGTGCCTAAGTCGTCAATAATCAATAAGTCTACAGTATAAAAGAAATTTACCTGCTCGTCGGGCTCTTCCATTTCATCACGGTTAAACCTTGCGTCTTCTATGGTTTTAAATAAATGGCCTGCCGTTGCGTATAGAACGGTCTTTCCTTTGTTTAAAACGTCTTTTGCGATGCAATTGCAAAGGAATGTTTTGCCAAGGCCGACATTTCCGTAAAATAGAAGATTGGCAAACTTATTTTCAAAATCCGTGGCAAATTCCATGGATTTTTGATAAATTACCTGCATTTTGCTCCTGGGGGAAAGGCCTTCATTGGGATCCTTCTCATCGGAATAAAAGCTAAAATCAAAAGTGTCAAAATTTTCTCTTTCCAATACTTCATGAAGATTTGATATAAGATAAAATTTTTCTATGAGCTTCTGGGAAAAGCAGGAGCATTTTTTATTTTCTGCAAATCCTGTATCATTGCATTTGGGGCATTGATAAATATTCGTAAGATAATCCTTAGGAAAAGAGCTGTTTTCAAAAAGAACTCTTTTTTCGGCCGTAAGCTGAAGATTTTTTGCTTTTATCTCAGCAATGGCATCGGTATTTCCCGAAAGAGCATATTTCGTAATTAAAATGCCAGTTTTTGTAAGCTCCTCATCTATTTGTCTGATACGGGGAATGGCTTCGTAGACCTCTTCTTTTCTTTTATTTAAAAGCCTTCCTGCGTCTTGCCTTAATCTGTCGTAATCTCTTAAAATATCCTTATAAATTTTACTATTATCCATTATAATTTATCCTTCAGCCCTTTCATTAGAAGCTCTGCTTCCATTTTTTCGAGGGTTTCATAATCTCTTTTTCTCTGATTAAAATTTGCAAAACGATTGACCCTTTGGTTTTGCTTATTTGGTGCAGGTTTTTCTTTTCCTTGGTTTTTCTTTTTAAATTCATCTTCAAGTCTTTTTATGTCTTCTATGGTTTGAACATTTTCGTCCTTCCAGCCTTTTATGATTTTTTCGGCATATTCAAATTGCCCCTTGCCGGTTGCAAGCACTGTCTTTCCGCAGGCTTCCAGTATGATATTCAGAGGCATTGCGTATTCTTTAAGCCATCTTTCCATGTATTCTGTTTCTATGGGAGCCGGGTTTCTTCCGCTTAGGCCAAGAGCCTTAAGAATCTGTCTGTAGTCTTTATTGAAGGCATCAATATAATCTTCTGCCTTTTCAATACTGTCTATTTTATTTTCTGCCCAGTCTATGGCGACACTTTCTATGTAATTCATATGTTTATGGCCATTTTTCCCGCAGTATTCAAGCATGTATATGATAAGATCCACAGGAAGCCTGAGCCAGTCATAGAAGCTGTAGAGGGTGCTTAATTCCTTGGCGTTTAAAAGCCTGCCCAGTATTTTTTCTGCCGAAGCAAAAAGGGTGTTTATTTCCTCATAAGAGCTTTTATAAAGCTCTAATTCCTTAGGGGAATAGGAAGGAGCGGTTTTTATGATGTCTTCTATCTTTTCTTCTTCCCCGGAAGAAAGAGGAAGAAATTCTATACGAAATTCATTATTTTCTTTCGTTATTTTCACTAATTCCTTCTCTTCCCAGTATTCCCACGCCCTGATTACGTCAGACTCCAAAAGCCTGAAAACTTCCGCAAGGGCATGATTTGTAATGCTTTCACCGGAAACATCCATATTCCTTAAAGCATAGATGTAAATGCAGGAATAGGCCGGCGGAGCATAGGGCATATGCTGGTCTATAAAGCCGTTGAGTATAACGGTATAATCTTTTTTTGTCGTTAATTTAATTTCTGTCATAATAAAACCTCATTTAATAATTTCTCCTATAAGTATACCATAAGCCGAATGTATCAGAAACGTAATTTTAATGCATACACATAAAATTATCCACAGAAATTTCATTCTGTGGATAATTCTGTGAATAAGTATTTTGGAAATTTCAGAGTTATTAACAAAGTTTTATTAAAAATTTAATATAAAGCTTATAAGAGATGCTGATTTTCAAAAAAACCTTAAAAACATGGAATAATAAAATCCTGATAGAATAAGGCTTTGAGCCGTGTATTCAAAAAAATTAAAAGAGGAATTTCTTGTAATAAAGGGTTCATAAGTGAAAATCAATTTTCTGTGGATAATGTGGATAAACCTGTTAATAGAAGTGATTCGCCCAGTAAATATACGTCTCCGGCACCCATAGTTATCAACATATCATTGGGGACAGATTTTTCAAGGAGAAAATCTTCTGCTTCTTTAAAACTACTAAAGTAATAAACTTCTTTGCCGGTTTTTCTGATTTCTTCGACAAGATTCATAGAATGGATTCCTAAGGTGTCGGTTTCTCTGGCAGAATAAATATCCGTGACGATTACTGCGTCTGCATCTTCAAAGGCGCCTGCAAATCTGTCTAAAAGAGCCTTTGTTCTGCTGTAGGTATGAGGCTGAAAGATGCAGTATATTTTATTATGCTTAAATTTTTTTGCGGCGGAAAGGGTTGCGGCGATTTCCGTAGGGTGATGGGCATAATCATCTATAATGGTTATGCCGTTAAAGGAGCCTTTAAATTCAAAACGCCTTTTAGCCCCTTCAAAGTTTTCAAGGCCTATTGCGATTTCCTCAGGAGAAAGCCCAAGAAAAGTACATGCGGCAAAAGAAGCAAGAGAGTTTTCCACATTGTGAAGGCCCGTTACATCAAGATTTATACTTTTTATGAAGGAATCTTTATAATAAATGTCGAAGGCAGGCTTTCCGTCTTCGGAAAATATAATATTTTTTGCCTGATAATCTCCTTCTGTAATTCCGTAGGTTATTATTTGGCATTCCACATTGTCGATAATGGAGTCAAAGTTTTTAATGCCTGTATTTATAACAAGACAGCCGTCCTTTGAAATGTTTTTCGCAAAATGATTAAAAGAAGCTTCCATTTGCTCCATGGTTTTAAAATAATCTGTATGGTCTTTATCAATATTTAGGATTATGCCCACATAAGGAAAAAATTTCAGGAAGCTGTCAAAATATTCGCAGCTTTCCGCAACAAAAAAATCAGAATTTCCAACCCTGAAATTAGAACCGATGGCCTTAAAGATGCCTCCTACATTTATGGTAGGGTCTTTTTCGGCTTCAAGGAGTATTTTTGAAATCATGGTCGTCGTCGTTGTTTTTCCGTGGGTTCCCGATACGGCGACGGACTTTTTATAACAGCCCATAATAACCCCCAGAAGCTCGGCCCTGTCGATAATTTTAATGTTTTTATCCCGAGCCGATACCATCTCGGGGTTATCCTCTTTCACTGCTGCGGTATATACTACAAGGTCGCAATTATCTGCGATATTTTCGTAGCTTTGGCCTATTAAAATGTCTATGCCTATGGATTTTAAATGCTCTGTAAGAGAAGAAGCTTTATTGTCGGAGCCTCTTACATGCATGCCTTTGCTTTTGAGAATTTCTGCAAGTCCGCTCATGCTTACGCCGCCTATGCCGATGAAGTGAACGTTTTTATAATTGTTTAAGTCTATCAATTTTATACCACCAATCTATATATACTAAATTGCTTAAAAAACATCTGATTAAAAATAAAAGCTGATTTTCAAAATTGGGCATTTTAAGCATACCAGATAAAAATTTCTATTATAAGTATACTATAAATTATTTTATTTAAAACAATTTTTTGAAATTAAAAGCAGGTATTTTATTAAAAAAAATTAAAAATAAAGAATATTGTTCGATTATTTATTTCACGCAAGTGATTAAGCAGACGCTTATCAAGAGAAAATTGAATAAAAAATGCAAGAAAAATGATATATAGAAAGATTGATGTCGATTAATGATGAATATGGTCAATATTTACAAATAACAGTGTGAAGTAGAAAAATATTTAAAAACGGTAATGCAACTTGCTTAATATTTTAATAAAATAATAAAAAATATTGTAATATTGGTTAAGGTTGTGGTATTATTAGAGCGCAAGGAAGTTTCTGGTTTTACAACAGGAGTTGACATAATAAAAAATATGTATTCTATTCCTTTTCAGGAATAAAAGAGCCTTTTATAAAAACAGAAACGGACAGATGGCGTTATAGCCCTGTCCTTAGGTAACGTCCAAAAAATACGCTATGCTTTTTGAAAGATATAATTAAATGGCTAAAAGACTTATATGATGTCTTATGCGAAACTCACTTTAAAGCCTAAGTGAGAGATTCTTAAAGGATATACCTTTAAACTGATCTTCCTGCTAAAAGTAATTAAACTGCAAGTTCTTTATAAGGAACCTGCATTTGATTAAAAATAAAATAGTTTGTACTGCTATACGGCTATGCAGGGCATTCTATTATTATTTATATGACTATATACATAAAAAACACATTAGGTACCAGAGAGGAGAACGTATTTATGAACATAACAGATGTAAGAGTGAGAAAGGTTAACAAGGATGGTAAAATGAAAGCAGTTGTTTCCGTTACGTTTGATAACGAGTTTGTTGTGCATGACATTAAGGTTATTGAAGGGGACAAAGGTCTTTTCATAGCTATGCCCAGCAGAAAAACAGTTGACGGTGAGTTCAGGGATATAGCGCATCCTATTAACTCTGAAACCAGAGAGTGCATTCAAGCATCGATCCTTGAAAGGTATGAGAAGGCTCTTTTAGAGGAAGAAGCTACATCTGCAATGTTACAGGAAGTAGCTGCTGATGTAGAGTAGATTTATTGAATAAGTCAGGCCTTCGAATTTCAAAGCCTAATAGGCTTCAGGTCAAATTTTGGGCTTTGTTCCCCATAGCCGTGGTTCCTGTGAACATGATCTGAGTGCCTGCAGAAAATAAGCTGATGCTTTTTCAATAGGTTTGGAATTAGGTTGCCTTATACGGGAAGCTCAAAAAGTCATTTTCCTATGTTTAGGAAATTCTGTAAGGCTTTTTATTTTAAAAGCCTTACAGAAGGGCTTTTGAGTAAAGGCGGTTTATAATCTAATTATGGGCTACCTAAATAATGTTTCGTCGTATTTCATAAATTAACTTTTTATTATTTCTATATTTTACAAAATCATAGAAATTTCATTTCTTTTATGGGCCGTAAAGGGCCTTTTTCTTTAGTTGATTCCATTTCCACGATTCATTGTACTAAATGCCAAAATCCTCTTATGTTAAAATTCTACAATACCCTATTAATTGTAATAAGCCTATGGGCAAACGTACAAAAATTGGTGTATAATTGAGATATTCCACATGATATACTACATTTTAAGGAATTCTAATGAACAAACTTTGTGTACAATCAATGATTTGAGACAAAAAGTATACTTTGATATTCTTTAGGGTTTGTTTGTCTTGACGCCGGAGGGTAAAGTCTGATTTTCTCATAGAATAAAATGCAGTATAAAGTTAAATAGTGTGATGATAAGAATCGGGCTTAGATATTTTCTAAAGCCTTCTATTTTTAATACAGAAAAAATGCATAACCCTTGGCAGACGGAGAATTATATCAATAGAAGGGAAAGATAAAAATGTATACAGAAGATTTAGTTGTAAAAAATAAAACAGGATTTCATGCAAGACCGGCTTCCCAGCTGACAAAGTTTGCTCAGCAGTTTAAAAGCGAAGTTGTCGTATTTATTGCGGAAGGCTCAAAAGAGGTTAATTTGAAAAGTGTAATAAGCATACTTTCAGCCCAGATAAAGCAAGGCACAGAAATAGAGCTTAGAGTATCCGGCCCTGATGAAGAAACAGCGGGCCCAGCCCTTGCAGAATTTATAAACAGCCTTACAGAGTAAATATTATTTTAATGATAAAAAAGCTTAAATTTTAATGATGGGAAGTGAGCCATTATGGATTTAAACAGCAGATGCGTAAAGCTTTTAATAAAGATAGCCAAAGAAAATTCCGGAATAGGGCTTCATAAGCTTGCTCTTGAATTTGATATTACAAGGCGGGTTTTAAGCTACGACATTGCAAAAATCAACGAATGGCTCAAGCATTACAATTTAGGCGCAGTTCATATAGCCGAAGGAAAAGCCTTTGTAGGAGAAGGCTCTAAGGAGGAAATAATCCGTAAGGCCGAGGCCTTTGACGGATATATTTATTCCATAGAGGAAAGAAGAGCAATCGAGTATTTATATATCGCTTTAAGCGCAGAGCCTGTAAAGGTAGAGTTTCTCGTTGATTTTTTTGACGTAAGCTATAATACGATAATTGCAGATATTAAGGAGCTTAAAGCTTATCTAAAAGAAAATAAAATTGCGCTTACAAGCTCCGGAAAAAAAGGCTATGTAATTTACGGAGAAGAGGGCATTATAAGAAAGATCATCGGTGAGAAATTTCAGTTTATGGAAGAAGGCCATCCGAGAGAAATATTTTTTGCCATTATTCAGGAGTCTCTTATGAGCCTTACAGGAATAGACTGCGATTTCTTATCCTTTGCTCAAAATGCCGTGAAAGGCCTTGAAAGCTCCGTAAGCACAACGAAGCTTCTCACGGATATGGATTATAGCATTGCCATGATTTTAGTTTCCTGTATCAGAAGCAGGAAAGGCTTTTTCTTTTCCATAAATAATCAAGAGAAGGCCGCCATCGAAAAGGCTCAAGGCTATGACGCAATACAGAAGATGACGGAGCGTTTTAATGAAATTGCTTTAAGCTTACCAGGAAGCGAAGTATATTATATCACCATTTTGTTTCTTGGAACAAGGAACTTTGAAGGGGTATCGCCGGAAAGTGACGATTATCATATAGACGTTTTTTTTAAAAGGCTCATATCCGATTTTGAAAGAGCGGCCTGCGTTTATTTTCCCAAAGAGGAATATTTGCATAATCTGATGTTTTCCCATATCCGCTCTATGTATTACAGGCTGAAATACGGGGTTCATATAAAAAATTATCTCCTTCCCCAGATAAAATCCATGTATCCCGATAATTTCTTTTTCACCAAAAAAGCTCTTGAAATATCCGCCGGCGGAATATTTAAAATGATAACGGAAGAAGAAGCTTCCTTCATATGCACTTATATGACAAGCCTCCTTAATGCCAAGGAAAGCAAGAATAAATCAAGGCTTCCTTTAATCGGTATTTGCTCTTTGGGGGCAGATACATCAGTTTTTTTGAGAGAGCAGCTGATAGATTTTTTAGGAGATAATTTTTCTTATGAGTTTATAACAAATGATTCTGTTGATGCTGAAAAGGCATATGCTTATTGCGTAATCGTATCTGCTGTGCCGCTGGAAAAAGAATATGAAAATGTCGTATACACAGATGCAATACTTACTTCCGGCGATAAGAGAAAAATACTTTGTGCCGTAAATAAGAAAAATACTAAAAGCGCTGTTGGCTTTGATGTTTCAGAAATTATAGATGCTGTGAAAAAGCATTCTGTCATTCAGGACGAAGACGGGCTCTATCTTGAGCTTGTAAAGCTGCAAATGAGGGGCGCAGGGGGAAAAGGCATTGAAGGGAATCATATTGCTCTTCCCGAGCTTCTTAAAAAAGAAGGAACTGTCATAAAGGCCCTTCCTATATCTTTTGATTATGCTTTGCTTGAGGCCTGCAAAGGCCTTGCTAAAAATGCAGAGCTTATAGATTTTTACATGAAGCAAATGATAGACCATGGACAAAAAGATAAAAGCGTGTATGAATTTGTTCCGGGCTTTGGCCTTGAATACTTCCATGATCCGGCGGGAGAAGTAGGGGTCAGTATAACATTATTTGAGGAAGAAAGACTTATAGCCTACGGAAAAAGACTTAAAGGCCTCGTTGTATTATCCTGTATAGACAATAAATCTCATTATAAACTTTTAAGAAGCATTTATGAGTTTTTTGAAAAAGCAGATAATATAAAAATGCTTATGAAAAACGCAGATTATTAAATTTATAATTGAACTATAGTAAATTTAAAGTTAAATAGTAGCAAAGCCGTATATTCACGAAGGCTCAAAAATGTACCGTTTCCGAAGAAAATCCGTGTTTTTGAGCCTTAAGGGAATAGGCTTTTGCTACCTCTTCATGATAAATTTACTATGCTATGAAACAATATAGCAGTCAATTTACTTTTGCTTTATTTTAGTCTTTTTGAGCTAAATGTTCACAGCGGAATAAAAATAAATTGACTATAGTAAAATAGCTTTAAGGCAGTAACAAAAACCTAATTTTCATAAACGGCTTAATATAGTCGAAACGCTTATATCAAGCCATTCATAGTCAACAAAGATTCAAATATCTTTGTTGACTGCAAGGGGATGTGAACCTGAAAACACTTTTACAGTTTCCCTATAAGTGTTTTCAGGTTCACTAAGTATAAAATATATGATTTTTATTACTGTAATTAAACTATTTTACTAGATATGTAAGAAACAGACTTTTGAAATAAAACAATTCAGTGGGGTGATTATATGAAAAAAGTAAAGGGCTTAAGTGCGTCAAAAGGTTACGCCATAGGCGAAATGGTAGTAAAGGGAAAGCATACGAAAGAAACCCCTAAGTTTTCCATAACAGATTATAAGGCTGAAGAGCTTCGCTTTAGAAAGGCCCAGGCGGAATATAACAAAGAGCTCGACGCGCTTTATATAAAGACGAAAGAAGAAATAAGTGAAAATGACGCTGAAATATTTCAGGCATATCAGACGATACTTCACGATGAGGAGCTTTTCGGAAAAGCCCTGAAACGAAGCGCGGAAGAAATGGTTAATATAGAATATGCCATAGAATGCGAATGCAATGAAATTGTGGCTATTTTTGAAACCATGGACGACGAGTATCTTAGAGAAAGAGCTACAGATATTCAAAACGTATGCAAGAAGGTAATCGAAATACTTCTCGGCGGAGAAAATGATTTTCTCAACGAAATAGAAGGAAAATCGGACCTTATTATTGTAGCCGATGATTTGGCCCCTTCCGAAACCGTAGTGATAGATAAGACAAAGCTTAGAGCCCTTGTTACGGAAAAGGGCGGTGTGACTTCTCATACGGCTATTTTAGCCAAGGCTATGGGGATTCCTGCTATCGTCGGTGCAAGCGGGATATTGGCTGTTGCCGAAACAGGGGAGAAAGCCCTTGTAAATGCCTTTAAAGGCGAAATTATACTGGAACCGACAGCAGAAGAGGAAAAGAGCTTTGCGCTTCTTAAAGAAGAATATGACAAAAAGAATAAGGTTTACAAGGAGGCTGAAAAAGCTCCTGCCATAAGCCTTGACGGAGTTAAAATGAATGTGAACATAAACTCCGGCGATAAAGAAAGCATGGAAATATTTAACCCTGATGTATGCGACGGCATCGGTCTTTTCAGAACAGAGTTCCTCTATATGGACGGAAATGATTATCCCGATGAAGAGCGTCAGTATAAGGTATACAGCACCATAGCAGAAAAGGCCAAGGGCAAGGAAGTTATCATAAGGACCCTTGACATCGGCGGCGATAAGGAAGTCCCTTATATGAATCTTCCGAAGGAGGACAATCCCTTCTTAGGTTATCGGGCTATCAGAATATGCCTTAATGAGCCGGAAATATTTATGACCCAGTTAAGGGCCATATTAAGGGCTACAGCTCATGGCAATATTAAAATCATGTTTCCCATGATTGTGAACCTTGAAGAGGTTTTAAAGGCTAAGGAAATGGTAGAAAAGGCTAAAAAGCAATTGCTTGAGGAAGGTCATAAAGTTTCTGAACACGTTGATATAGGGATAATGATAGAGACGCCTGCTGCAGTTATGCTTAGCGATGTTTTGGCAGAGCATGTGGACTTTTTCAGCATCGGCTCCAATGACCTTATCCAATATACAACGGCAACAGACCGATTAAATGAAAAGGTTCAGCATTTATATGACTGCTGCAATATTTCATTTTTACGCTCGGTGAAAATGATTGCTGAAAATGCAAAGAAAGCCGGCAAATATATAGGCATATGCGGAGAAACGGCTTCAGAAGCCATTTTGATTCCTTTATGGCTTGCACTGGGTATAGATGAGCTGAGCGTTGCCCCTTCCCAATTAGGAAAAGTGAAATACCTTATAGGCCGCATGGCAAAAACAAGCGTTCAGGAGCTTATGAATGAAGTTATGAGCATGCACAAAATAGAAGATGTAAGAGCAAGGCTTGAAAGTTTCCTTGAAGAAATAGATAGATAAAAAATACCAAAAGGCGGTGTATTTACACCGCCTTTTTTATGCGCCAAGGCCAATGAACCTAGAGAACAGAATAAATCGGTTTATCGGTAAATGAACTTAAAAACCTAAGTATATAGTAAATTTATTATAAAGAAGCGGCAAAAGCCTATTTCCTTGAGGCCCATGATTATCAAACAAAAAATCAGCATGATAACCATAAAAAACCTCACTTAAAAAAGGTCCGGGCTTATGTCAGAACTTTTTGAAGTTTGCTTCGTGTAAAAACATGAACTTCCTTCGGAACATAGGAGCACAGTGGAATTGCCTTTATATTGCAAAAGTTATAAGGCTTCCAATATATAAAATCAAATAAAGACAGTTTTACAAAAGGCCATTTATTCTATTTTTTCTATAGTGCATTTTTAAACCTAGGTAAATATATGGCTTTGCTGTTGTTTAACTTTAAATTTATTATATTTATACTTGATTCAATGAGAAATAGTATTATTGCCAATTTGCTTTTCTCGTATTTTAAGCCGTCTCAATCCAAATATTAAAAGTAATTGGCCCTATAGCCTTAAGAAAACCTATTGAGACTAGGGCGTGTCTGAAAACTCCAAATTCTAGGATATTTTGCCATAAAAGTGCGACTCCATCGTCGTAAATCCTCAAGATATGCCTGGGTAAACCTGCAGCTACACTTTTAGCATTATGCTAAAAGTGTATGGCATGCTATCTTGTCGGTTTTCTCCTCGAATTCACACTTCCTTACAAACAATACATTTTTAGCTTATAAGCTAAAAATGTATTTCTGCTGTAAAGTAATAAATAAACTTTAGTTTATTTATTATTCTTGTCAGTTTTCCGGTTTTCAGACACTGCCTAGGATAAGGTCATAATCTAAATTTTATTATATTAATTTCCTATCGAAATTTTTGTATAGTTTAATGTAAAAAGGTTATAAAAATAACAAGTAAAGTATTTTATTGAAATAATCAAATATTAAAGCATAAATTAATGCAGTTATGGCCAATTGGTTTTTTGTTTTTCAAGCTATTTCCTATAAACAGTTTTATAACTATAAGTCTTAAATTATATTAACATTAAGAATTTTAATAAAATTATATTTAAATGTAATAAAATGGAATTAATTCGTTATTATATTCACATAAAAAATAAAATTTTTTTATTTTATTGAATAAAATAAAAAAATATTATTGACATAAATCAATTAAGCCCTGATAATATAAGTAATCATTTTTATATAATTTTAAAAGGAATAAACCTTTAAAAGAATCAAATACAGTTTTTATTGCGAAAGGAGTTTTTTTATGGGTACGTCTTATATAGGCGTTTATGGAATGGGAGTAATGGGCCAGAGCATTGCTTTAAATATAGCGAATCATGGCTACAAGACAGTTGTTTATAACAGAAGTGAAGCCAAAACAAAAAGCTTTTTGGAATCTATAGATAATAAAAATATTTCAGGAGCCTACTCCCTGGAAGAATTTTTGAATTCTCTCGAATCTCCCAGAAGAATTCTTCTTATGCTTACGGCAGGCCCTGTTGTAGATAAGGCAATAGACGAGATCATTCCTTATCTTGATAAGGATGATATTATTATAGACGGGGGAAACACCTACTTTAAGGATACCATACGAAGAGAGGCCTGCCTTAAAGAAAAGGGCATCGGCTTTATTGGGGCAGGGGTATCCGGCGGAGAAAAGGGCGCTCTTGAAGGGCCAAGCATTATGCCTTCCGGTGAAAGAAAAACCTATGAAGCCGTTGAAAAGCTTTTGATGGATATATCCGCGAAAACTCCAGACGGCTTTCCCTGCTGTACGTATATAGGGCCTGACGGGTCCGGTCATTTCGTGAAAACTGTCCATAACGGAATAGAATATGCCGATATACAGATAATCTGCGATATTTATCAGCTTATGCGTGATGTAGGGGGAATGAACGCAGAGGAAATGCAGCAGGTATTTGAAAAATGGAACGAAGGAAGACTGAACTCCTATTTAATAGACATTACATCTAAAATACTTAAGAGAAAAGATGAAGAAACAGGAAAGCCTATTTTAGACATTGTCCTTGATACGGCAGGCCAAAAAGGCACCGGAAAATGGACTTCTATGGAGGCGCTTGACCTTGGTGTTCCTGTTCCAAGTATTGTAGAATCGGTTTTCGCAAGATATCTTTCGGCCATGAAAGAGGACAGGGTAAAGGCATCAAAAGTATTTCAGCAGGCAGAAAGAAAGCCTGTTTTAGACAAGGCCCGTTTCATAGAGGATTTAGAAAATGCCCTTTATGCTGCAAAAATCTGTGTTTATGCCCAGGGCTATCAGCTTCTGCAGGAGGCTTCGAATCATTATCATTGGGACCTTGATTTAGGGGAAATTTCTTTAATCTGGCGTGAAGGCTGTATTATAAGAGCGGCATTTTTAAACGATATTAAAAAGATTTATTCTCAGGAAAAAAATATAAGCAATTTAATGCTTTCAGAGCTTTTTTCAAAAGCCCTTAAGGAATCTTATGAAGGTTTTAGAAGGACATGTATTATGGCTATAGAAAACGGAATCCCTGTTCCCGGCCTTATGAGCACATTATCTTATTTTGATGCTTACAGGACTGAAAACTCTTCAGCTAATCTTCTTCAGGCTCAGAGGGACTTTTTCGGAGCCCATACCTATGAAAGAGTTGATAAAGAAGGATTCTTCCATACGGTTTGGGAATAAAATTTTATAAGGCTATAAAACAAAACGGCACATAGGAAATATGTGCTGTTTTACTATCGTATAATATAGTAAATTTAAAGAGAAAAAGTAACAAATCTTATATTCACGAGGGTTCGAAATATACTGTTTCCGAATAAAATCCTTGTTTTTGAATCCTCGGTATTGGTTTTTGTTACTTCCTTATAAGCGACTTGCTATAGTATTTTCGTGAAAAAATAATGATTTTACGGCAGAAGGATTGAGAAGGAATTTTCATGCTTTTTTATAAAATCAAATAACTTTATTTTTATTTTTCTGGATTTTTTTTAAATTTTCATATAAACTCTAATAAAAGCGCAATTTACTATGAGAAGGATGAAAACTATGAAAAAAACAATAGCCTTAAAAATAAAATCCTTATACAGAGATTTAAGCAGAAAAGAAAAGATGATTGCCGACTTTGTACTTGAACATCCTAACGATATCGGAAACGACTCCATCAGTGATGCTGCCGCAAAAATAGGCGTTGCCGACTCAACGCTTTTTCAGTTTGCTAAAAAAATGGGTTATCAGGGATTTAAGGATTTTAAAATCGCTATTTTAACCCAGGAAACCAGTTCCACCGCTGCCATACATGAAAAGATTACAAAAAATGATAACGAGCTTGAGATTGCCCTCAAGGTATTCGATTCCAATATACAGACCATTAAAGATTCAAAGGCCTTGCTAAACGGTGACAGCTTAAGAATAGCGGGAGAGATTATACAAAGCTCCAATATGCTTACCTTTTTCGGCCTTGGGGCATCTGCTGTAGTTGCAGAAGACGGTTTTCATAAATTTTTACGTTCGCCTATTACCTGTCAGCATAGCTTTGATTATCATAATCAGCTTATTATGGCTTCTCTTATGACGGAGAAGGATTGCGCTATTTTAATATCCCATACAGGCATCACTGTTGAAATGATAAAGATAGCCAAGCTTGTAAAGGAGCGAAAAGGAAAGCTGATTGCCATCACAAGCTATCCCCATTCGGAAATAGCAAAGCTTGCAGATGTGGTCTTTGTATCTACTGCCGAAGAGGTAGTATACCGTTCAGAAGCCCTTGCTTCAAGAATAACCCAGCTTACAATCATCGATGCTCTTTACGTTATAACAATGTTTAAAAACGAAGAGCTTTCACAAGACACCCTCTGCCGTGTAAGAGAAATCATATCAAAATCCAAAAAACATGAATATTAAAAGCTTTATTTTCTAATAACCCCAGAGCCTGTATTAAAACAGTTTATAGTAAATTTAAAGTGAAGAAGGAACAAGACCCTATATTTACATGGGTTTTTGTTCCTTTTTTATGGGAAACTTGCTATTGGCTGTTTTATAGTAATATACTTAAACAGGATAACAAAAAGCGTATATTTTGAATGGCTTCATTTAAGTGCTTCTATAGATGAAGCCGTTTATGAAAAATAGATTTTTATTACTGCCTTAAAGCTATATTACTATAATATTCCTTGGGGCTTTTTTTATTTGGTTGAGAAAAACAGAAGCTTTATACTGTATTTACACTGATTTAAGTATAAAATCAGCTGAAATTGGAAGATTATATCCTTAAGGCTATTAGAAAAAGGTAAAGAAGCGCCTTAAGAATATAGCAGATAATTCTTGTTGTTTTTTCAGGTGCAAAATTTGTATATTTACCTATAAATTTTAAATTACTACCAAAAAATAAGGGGGCTATTTAGCTAAACTCACGAATAGGATAATTTTTGTAGTTTTTTTATTTTTAATATTGAATAAAAATAATTTTTTTTATATAATGCTCTTATACACAAAATTTTTTTATTAATATACTGATTTAATATTTCATAGAAAGGGGGGCAGCAAAGTTATTTTGCTGTTGGGGAATTTGCAATTTAGTTTTTGGACAAAATGAATTGCATAATGAATTGTTTTAAATTTAAAAGCGAGGAGGAAAAGGAATGGAAATGACAACTTTGCAATGCTTGCTCATTGCAATATGGGTAGGCCTTGTTCAGTCAAGGTCTTTACTGGGAGGAGCGACGACGACGCTGCGCTTTACTCCTATGATGACAGGCCTTATTTGCGGCATCGTGCTTGGTGATGTGGCAAATGCTATGATTATTACTGCTGCGATTCAGCTTATTTACATGGGTGTATTCTCCCCGGGAGGACAAATGCCTTCAGAGCCTTGCGTTGCAACGGCATTGGCGGTACCTGTAGCAATCCTTGGAAACTTAGAGCCGGAGGCGGCTGTTGCGATCGCTGTTCCTGTAGGCCTTTTAGGAAGCTACCTTTACCAGTTTAGATTTTTCATCAATACTTTCGTAATAAAAATTACCGACAGAAATGCAGAAAATGTAGACCATAAGGCATTAACGAGGTCTATTGTTTTCTATCCGATATTGGTATCCTTTTTAATATTCATACCATTCATGTTTATTGCGCTTAAATTCGGTGCTCCCGTTATTGCAGATTTTGTTGCACAGAACGCCAGCGGAAGAATATTCCATGTTTTATCCGTTATCGGAAGCGGCCTTGCGGCTATCGGTATCGCCCTTACTATTTATGTTATCGGAAAGAAAAACTACATCGTATTTTTCCTTCTTGCATATTTTGTAGCGGTTATGCTTAAGCCTTTAAACATTAATATGGCTACTTATGCGATTATCGGCGCTATTGTTGCTTTCGTATATATTCTCTGCAAGTCGGAAGCGGCAGCAAGAAATTCTTAGAAGGAGGGTAAAAAATGAGTGAAACAGTACAGAAATCAGTTAATTTAAAGCCTGAGGAAATCACAAAAAAAGACGTATTCTGGGCATGGCTGCGTTTTTATTTTGTAAATGAGATTCCTCACTCTTTTGACCGTTATATAGCTCCCTCTCTTCTTTGGGCGCTGATTCCTATTTTACGGAAGCTTTATAAAGATAAAGATGAGCTTAGAGAAGCTTATAAAAGACATCTTCTTTTCTTTAATACCCAGATTTCATGGGGCGGCGGTACAATTACAGGCATTATGGCTTCTCTTGAGCAGGCCAGAGCCCAAGAAGTTTACAATAACCAAGAAATTACCGTTACAGACGACTTGATATATAACACAAAGGCCGGATTAATGGGTGCCTTGGCCGGTATCGGAGACTCTATTGACTCAGGTACCGTTCAGTATATTTTTATAGCCATAGCTATCCCATGGGCGCAGCAGGGCTCTGCCATAGGAGCGCTTTTCCCCTTTATCTGTTTTTCCCTTTATCAGGTATTTATCGGCTGGAACTTTGCAAACATGGGATTCTCCCTTGGACGCTCCGCAGCTACGGAAATCGTTGCCGGCGATTCCATGCAGAACATTATAGAAGGTCTTTCTATCTTAGGTCTTTTTATGATGGGTATTCTTGCAGCCAACTACGTTAAAGTTACTTCTTCTCTTACATGGGCTATTTCCGGTAAGGAATTTATCCTTCAGGAAATCCTTGATAAGATTCTTCCGGGCCTTCTACCTATTACTGTTGTAGGCGGCGTATATTTCTTCTTTGTAAAGAAGGGCTTAAACGTTACAAAGGCGCTTATCGGCCTTACGGTTATCCTTGGTGTGCTTGGAGCCATAGGCTTATTATAAAATCAAAATTTAGCGAACTTGAAAAGCCTTCGGACTTTCAGGTTCGCTAACCTATTAATAATAAAAAGGCACGAACTTAGAAATAGGGCAGATATAATTTTAAGATACCCTGTGGACTTAGAAAGCACCAGTGCTGATTTGCAAGGCAAATCGAAATTTTATTAATACAAAAAGATACGAACTTAGAAACGAAGGCAAATGTGGTTTAAATATGCTCTGGGTGCTTAGGAAGTATCGGTATAGATTTGGAGAGCAAATTTATATCTTTAGTAAATTTATCATGAAGAAGCAGCAAAAGCCTATTCCCTTAAGGCTCAAACCCACGGGTTTCTTTCGAAAACGGTATAATTTTGAGCCTTCGTGAATATACGGCTTTGCTACTATTTAACTTTAAATTTACTATTATTGACATATTCGGTCGGAAATTAAATAAAAAAGCATCTCTGTGAATATTTTTGGAAATATGGTATAGTTTATTTATACTAATAAGGATTTAGTATATTCATTCTGTGCCAAATAAGGCTTAAATCTAAAAATGCAAAAGATTATTATAACGATAAGTTTCTTTTGTATTTTCAGATTATATTCTTTCTATCAGGCTATTTTCATTTATTTCCGATTCCTTGAAACTGAATAACCAAAGGAGATGATATTATGGGAAGCGTAAAACTTGCAAGAGTTGACGAACGCCTTGTTCATGGTCAGGTTATGACGAACCTTTCCAAAAGTGCCGGGGCAAACGCAATTTTTATAGTAGATGATGAGGTTGTAAAGGATGATTTTATGAAGACTATTTTCATAAGCTCCGGTTCCAGAACGGGCCTCACAGTTAAAATATTCAGCGTAGACGACGCGGTAGAATATTGGAACACAAAGCAGTTCGACAATCACAACGTAATTTTGCTTACGAAAAACATAAGCACGATTTACGAAATCGTAAAAAAAGGAATTCCTGTTACGGAGCTTAACCTTGGAGGCATTGCGAAAAGGCCTGCAACTACTTATATCATAAATGCCGTTGCCATAGATAAGGAAGCGGCAGATAAGCTGAAAGACCTTAGAGACAGCCATAAGGTTAATGTATATTTCCAGAGCATTCCTTCAAACCCCAAGGTTGACCTTGACGAGGCCTTGAAAAAATTTGCTTAATAAACTTTGGGGCCTATAGTTCATAGGCCCTGCTTTATAAGCCTTATAAGAATGATTTTATAAGCTTATGCTTATATCATTTTAAAATGAATTATATTAATAATATTTAGGGAAAAGGAATTTATTAAGAATGGAGTTGGCTTTATGGTAGGAATTAGCCTTATTTGTCACGGAAAGATGGCCGAAGGCATGAAAGACAGCGTAGGACTTATTATAGGAGAACAAAAACAATTTAATGTGCTTGGCCTTTTTGAAGGAAATGATTTCGATAAATTTACAAATGACGCCTATGAAACCATAGCAGGTTCAGACGATGGGCAAGGGGTTTTGGTATTTGTGGATTTATTGGGCGCCTCTCCCTATAATGCCGCCTCTATGAACGTTACAAAATTAAGAGAAAATAATATCAATATCCGTGTGATAACAGGGGTGAATCTTCCAATGTTAATAGAAGCCTTTATGCAAAGGGAGATTGCAGAGAGCCTTGACGAGCTTTACCCTGCAATTTTATCATCGGGAAAGAACAGCATAACAGAGTTATTTGAGGAATTAGGAAAGTAGGCGGTAATTATGGCAAAAGTATTAATTACTCCCCGATCCTTCGCTCAATACAGCAAGGAGCCTTTCGCGCTTCTTGAAAAGAACGGCATTGAGATTATAAAAAATCCCACTGGCGCTATATTGAAGGAAGCAGAAATGCTTGATTTTGTAAAGGACGTAGAGGGCATTATCGTAGGGGTAGACCCCTTGGATAAAAGCATTCTTGAAAATGCCCCGAAGCTTAAGGCTATTGCAAAATACGGCGTGGGAACAGATAATATTGATTTGGACTATTGCGAAGAAAAGGGAATAAAGGTTTCAATCACATTAAACGCAAACAGCAGCGCTGTTTCCGACTATGCCTTTTCTCTAATGCTTGCAGCGGCAAGAAGGCTTGTGGAAATAGATAAAGGTTGCAGAAAAGGCGACTGGAGCAAGAAAACCAGCATTGATGTATACGGAAAGAAGCTCGGCATTTTAGGGCTTGGCCATATAGGCAGAGGCCTTTGCGAAAGGGCAAAGGGCTTTCAAATGGAAGTCTATGCTTACGATATATATAAAGATGAAGAATATATAAAATCCAATCATATAAAATTTACTTCTGTGGAGGAAATTTTCAGGGAATGCGATTTTATATCAGTTCATCTTCCGTTAACCGATGATACAAGGCATATGATAGATGAAAAAATGCTTGAAAAGGCCAAGAAAAACCTTGTTATAGTGAATACGGCAAGAGGCGGCATTATAGACGAGGAGGCGCTTTATCAGGCTTTAAAAAACGGCACCATTTACGGCGCCGGTATAGATGTATTTGAAGAAGAACCACCGGAAAACTCAAAGCTTCTTACCCTTGAAAATGTTGTTGCAGGGGCCCACAGCGCCGCTTCAACCATAGGGGCAGTAGACAAAATGAGTACCATGGCAGCAGAAAATATTGTAGAATCATTGAAGGAAAAAGGGGTGCTTTAAATGGATAAGCTTGATATCATAAGAAGAATCGGACAGGAAAAAATAGTGGCAGTCATCAGGGCCAATTCATCTGAAGAAGGCCTTAAAATCGTGGACGCCGTAGTAAAAGGCGGCATAAAGCTGATTGAGCTTACATTGACAGTTCCCGGAGCCATCGATATTATTAAAGAGCTTGTAAAAAAATATGACGGTGAAGACGTAGTCATAGGTGCAGGAACCGTCCTCGATTCGGAAACAGGCAGGCTTGCAATTCTTTCCGGGGCTAAATTTGTTGTTTCTCCAAGCCATAATTTAGACTTGATAAGGCTTTGCAACCGATATAGGGTTCCTATAATGCCCGGTGCTCAGACTGTAAGCGAGGTAATTGCAAACCTTGAAGCAGGGGCGGATATTATAAAAATATTCCCCGGAGACGCTTATTCTCCTAAAATAATAAAAAGCTTTAACGGCCCGCTTCCACAGGGATTATTTATGCCTACAGGCGGGGTTTCTGTTGAAAATGCGGCAGAATGGCTTAAAACAGGCGCTTATGCCATAGGAACAGGCTCAAGCCTCACAAAGGGAGCCCAGACAGGTGATTTTAATGCCATTACAGAAGAAGCTAAGAGATTTGTTGCGGCGGTAAATAAAAATGACTAAAAAAAGCTGTATTATATTTGATATGGACGGCTGCCTTGTAGATACGGAAAGAGCCTATATCAGAGCATGGGATAAGGCCTTTAAAAAAGAAGGAATTCCTATTAAGCTATCCATAATTGAATCCTGGACGGGAAAGGGCTATATTTATATCAATAATTATATCGCTGATTACGTAGGCAGTGAGGAAAAAATGCTGATGCTTCGGGGCCTTCGGGAAGAAATCTTCTGGGAAGAACTTTACGGCGGCGAAATTCCTCTTATGCCCTACACAGAGGAAATGCTTCAATTCGTAAAGGATCATCATCTTCTTATGGGGGTTGCTTCTTCTACCGTTCAGGAAAAAGCGGAAAAAATATTAAAGCATTTTAATATTTATGATTTGTTTGACTTTAGGGTTTTCGGCAATATGATTCAAAATCATAAGCCGGCCCCGGATATATATGAAAAGGCAATTTCACTTTCGGGAAAAACGAAGGAAGAATGCATAACCTTTGAAGATTCTGCTTCCGGGGTTATGGCAGCCAATGCAGCGGGAATAGACGTAATCTATGTTCCCGATTTGGGCGCAAGAGCGCCGGAAGACGCTGATCTATTCAAAGAGGTTTCTTCTTTTAAAGAAGGAATCCATATATTGAGGGAAATTATATAATGGATATAAAAGAGTATGTGATACGGTATGGTGTAGTTGCAGGAAGGCGCTTTTATCCTCCTGAAAAGCTCCGTTTTATTATGGGTCTTTTAAAAGAACTTGACCAGATGAAAATCCCTGTTGATGTAAAGGAAGGGAAAAAGGCCCAGAGAAAAGCATATAATTTATACGCAGGGGATTTAGAAAAATCCCCCTTTATCCTGTCGGCTTATTATGACACTCCGCCTAAAAGCTTCGGTTTCATAAGGCATAAGGTTTTTGATGCTAAAAATGATTCCTACGGATATAAAATATCTGTTTTAATTGCTATGGCTCTTATAGCAATAACAGGCGCTTTGCTTATCCAGTATGTGTTTAAGCCTGTGTGGACAGACGGCATATTTGATTTCAGAGATATTTTATATATACTGCCGACTCTTATAGTAGTTTATCTTCTTTTTAAATATAGAAACGGCATAGGAAATGCCAATAATCTCATTAGAAATACCTCAGGAGTCATCGCGGCTCTTGTATTTGCAGAAAAGCTCGGTCTTAAAGAAAAAAAGAAAATTGCATTTGCCTTTACGGATTTTGGCTGCATCAACCGTTTCGGTGATTATATGCTTAGAGACAGCCTAAAAGAAAAGATAGACCATAAAACCATTATTTTACTGGACTCCATAGGGGCGGAAGAAGGCCTGTCTGTTTTATACAGCAAATCTGCAAAAGAGCATATAGAAAAGCTCAAGGCCTCAAAGACATACGAAAATGTTTATTTTCAGCCCATCACAGACGAGAATAATACTTATGCAAGGATATATAAAAACTATATGGTCATAACTTCCGGCAGGCCCTTTCAGGGAAGCATTTATATAAACAAAGCCAATACCCTAAAAGATAACGATATTAATGAGGAAAATATTAATCTTACAGTAGATATTTTAAACGAGCTGATTTCTTAAAGTACCTTTCCCCTAATGCCCCATAGCCTATTTAAGGCGTGGGGCATTTTTAGACTATTAAAATATGGAAATTTGAGGTAATATTATAGTATACTATGAATGAAACCAAGCGATAGTATAGTAAATTTGATTTTCTTCCGCAGTAAGTAATGGATACCCAAAAGGCATAAAATCAAAGAAAAGTAAATTTACAACGCTATTATTTTACTTTAATTCGAGTATAAAATATGTTTTTGTTACTATAGTAAATTTCATATAAAGAAGCAGCAAAAGCCTATTCCCATCAGGCTCAGAAACACGGATTTCCTTCGGAAACATAGTGAAATTGCCTTTATACCATAATAGGCCATAAGGCTTTTAATATATAAATCAAATAAAGGCAGTTTCACAAAGGCGATTTACTATATTTCTTTTAAAGCGCATTTTTGAACCTGTGTGAATATATGGCTTTGCTGCTGTTTAATTTTAAATTTACTATACCTTGAAACTATTTTGCTATGGGCTTGATTAATGCCAGGCGAAGTTGAAAAAAGATAAGAATAAGCTCGTAAATCCTTTAAACAAGGGTCCGCTTAAGTTATCAAATCTATTTTAAGCTTGCTAGGCAGTGTCTGAAAATAGTCAAACCGCTAAGAATAATAAATAAACTAAAATTTATTTATTATTTTACAGCAGAAATACATTTTTCAGCTTTAAAGCTGAAAAAGTATTGTTTGCAAGAAAATGTGAATTTGAATAGAACCAGAAAGAAGTCCGGACGTTAAGAATAATGCCCTTGGCATTCTTCTCAGGTTTTTGCGAAGCAAAAATTCTGAGAAGAAAAACGCAGAAATAGCAGAGCTATTTCGAGTATTTTCGCTGATGAAATTACGCTTTTACGGCAAAATAGACTTTTGTTTGGACTTCACGCCCTAATATAATTCATAGTAAATGAGTAAAAAGGCCATAATAGTATATAGTAATTCAGACGGAAACATATATTAAGTCATTAATTTTTAAAATAGATACTTAAGGAGGTATTGCATTGGCAAAGAAAAGAAGCGAAATAGACGATAAATTCAAATGGAAAATTACGGACCTTTTAGAATCGGACGAGCTTTGGCAAAAAGAGTATGATATAGCCCTTAAAATGATAGAGGATTTTTCAAGGTTTAAGGGGACCCTTTCTAAATCTGCCGAGAATCTTTTTGAATGTTTAAAGGCATCGGAAGAAGTATCCAACAGAGCAGAAAAGGTTTACGTATACGCTAATTTAAGGCTTAGGGAAGATACGGCAGATTCCCTTTATCAGGGCTTAAGCGATAAAGCAGGGGTTTTAATGGTAAAGCTTTCTGCTGCCATGAGCTTTATTGAAACAGAGATTCTTGAAGCAGGGGAAGAAAAAATAAAAACCTTTTTAAATGAAAAGCCGGAGCTTAAAAAATATACCCACTATCTTTCGGATATCTTAAGACTTAAGGATCATATTTTAAGTCATGAAATGGAGGAGCTTCTTTCAAACGCCGCTGAAATAGGCGGCGGGCCTTCCAATATTTTTGCCATGTTAAACAATGCGGACATGGATTTCGGAACCGTTCAAGATGAAAACGGAAACGAAGTGAAGCTTACCCACGGCAAATTCATATCTCTCATGGAATCAAAAAACAGAGCAGTAAGAGAAAACGTATTTAAAGCATTTTACAAGGCCTATATCAGCCATAAAAATACCCTTGCATCTATATATAACGCAAGCGTTAAAAAGGACGTATTCTTTGCCCGCCAGAGAAAATATGATACAGCTGTTGAAATGAGCCTTAACGCCAACAATATTCCCTTAGAGGTTTACCATAATTTAATAAAGGCCGTTGAAAATAATTTAAAAAGCCTTCATAAATACGTAAATGTGAGAAAAAGGGCATTAGGCCTTGATGAAATCCATATGTACGATATTTATACACCTATTGTAAAAGACATTAACACCAGCATAGAATTTGAAGAAGCCAAGGAAACGGTTTTAAAAAGCCTTGCCCCTATGGGGGAAGAATATGTGAAAGCCGCAAGAGAAGGCATGGAAAACGGCTGGCTTGATATATACGAAAATGAAGGAAAAGATTCAGGCGCATTTTCATGGGGAACCTATTCCTGCCATCCCTTTGTGCTTTTGAACTTTGATAATAAAATAGATGATATGTTTACCCTTGCCCATGAAATGGGCCATGCTATGCATAGCTTTTATACCTCCAATAATCAGCCGTATATTTACGGGGATTATACCTTGTTTGTGGCAGAAGTTGCATCTACGGTAAATGAAGCCCTTCTTATGGAGTACCTTCTTGAAAATACGGAAGATGAAGCCATGAAAAAATACCTTATTAATTATTATATGGAGCAGTTTAGAGGAACCCTTTTCAGACAGACCATGTTTGCGGAATTTGAGCTTAAAACCCATGAAATGGCCGAAAAGGGTGAGCCCCTTACAAAAGAGAGCCTGAATAAAATATATAGAGACCTAAACAGAAAATATTACGGCGATGAAATCATCCTTGATGAAGAAATTGATTACGAATGGTCAAGGATACCTCATTTCTACAGGCCTTTCTATGTTTATCAATATGCAACGGGATATTCTGCAGCTATCGCTTTTTCAAGAAGGATTTTAGAGCAAGGAGAATCTGCCGTAGAAGAATATAAAGGCTTTTTAAAAAGCGGTTCAAGCGATTACTCTATCAATATTCTCAAAAAAGCAGGGGTTGATATGTCTACTCCTCAGCCTGTAGAGGAAGCCTTAAAGGTTTTTGCTTCTCTCGTCGATAAATTTGAAGGATTTTTAAATTAAGAAAATTATATCAAGGCTTTGAGGAAAGGTCTCAAAGCCTTGATATAAATATACGGACGTTTGCTTATAGTGAAACAATGAATTACAGTAATAAAAACCGTATATTTTGAATGGTTTAATATAGTGGTTCTATATATTAAGCCGTTTATGAAAAATAGGTTTTTGTTAGTACCTTAGTCTTGTTTTGCTATAGTGAAACAAATGAATTACAGTAACAAAAACCGTATATTTTGAATGGCTTAATATAGTGGTTCTATATATTAAGCCGTTTATGAAAAATAGGTTTTTGTTAGTACCTTAGTCTTGTTTTGCTTTAAACTTCAGGGAGGGTGCCTTTTGAAAGTATGTATTAATGATATGCTTCATGTCTTTGCTTTTGTTTTGGATAACGTTGAAAAGGAGATTGTGGGGGTTGTAACAAATCATGCCGAAAGGATTGCTTACGTATGCACAAAGCTTGGCCGGCAGTTTGGCCTTAATGAATATGAGCTTTCCGACCTTTCCGCCTGTGCTATTCTCCATGACAGTGCAATCCTTGAATATATCGAAGAAGAGCACTGTGCAGAGAGCGGTATAAAGGCAAAAAACAAAAGGGGGAAAAAGGGGCATTGTATCGTAGGAGAACAGAATATAAAGAACTTCCCCTTTTATGGAAGCATTGAAAATGTGATACTTTATCATCACGAGAATTTTGACGGAAGCGGCCCCTTCGGGAAGAAAAAAGCCGAAATACCACTATACTCAGCGCTTATACATATGGCCGATGATCTTGACGTGAAATTCGGCCTTTACGATATGGACGATGTAAAATATGATGCTATTCAAAAGTATCTTGCAGAATATACCGATAAACACTATGCTAAGGTCCATGTAGACGCATTTTTATCTCTTTTCACCAAAGAAGAAATAAATAAAATGAATCAGGATAGAATAGAGGAAACTTTAGCAGAGAGCCTTGTCTGCTATTACAGGGAGTATTCGCCGGATGATCTTATTGCTTTTTCAACCGTATTTGCAAAGCTCATAGACTATAAATCAGGCTTTACGGGCAGGCACTCTCATGAAATAGCCAAAAAGGCCGCTTTCATGGGTCGGTTCTATGGCTTTGACAAAGAAGAGCAGGCAAAGCTATATCTTGCAGGGGCCCTCCATGATATAGGAAAGCTTGTAGTAAACAGCGATATTTTGGAAAAGCCGGATAAGCTTACGGAAGACGAATATATATATGTACAAACCCATGCGTATTATACATATGCAATACTTAAAAAGGTAAGGGGTTTTGAAGAAATAACAAGATGGGCAGCCCTCCATCATGAAAAGCTGAACGGGAAAGGCTACCCCTTTGGGCTTACGGCAAAGGATTTAAAGTTTAACGAGAGGCTTATGGGCTGCCTTGACATCTATCAGGCCCTTGTGGAAGAAAGGCCTTATAAGAAGGTATATTCCCATGAAGAAGCCATTGCCATTCTTAGGAAAATGGGCAGTTCAGGATATATAGATAAAAATATTACAGAAGATATTAACGAGGCCTTCGGTAAAAATCAAGGACAGTATAGTAAAGAAGCTTGAATTACGATAGGCTGAAAGAAGGCTTATGGTACTTAAAAACAAAAAGGCTTTTTCTAAGCTTAATACAAATTGCAATAAACGAATAATTTGCAGCTGCAGCCGAATTATCTTGAAACCGAAGTGACAAAGTACTGCAAAATATTCTCTGATATTTTGCAGTTTATAGTAAATTTATCATGAAGAAGCAGCAAAAGCCTATTCCCTTAAAGCTTAAAAACACGGACTTCCTTCGGAAACGGTACATTTTTGAGCCTTCGTGAATATACGGCTTTGCTATTATTTAACTTTAAATTTACTATAAGCGATAGGCACTTCGGGTGAAATAAATTCTACGATAAATGAAAGGAGATTTTTATGGACCATTGTATTTACTGCAAAATCATCAAAGGGGAATTACCGAGCTATACCATATATGAAGATGATAATTTTAAGGCTATACTTGATATTTTTCCATCTTCTCTGGGGCATACGCTGATTATTCCAAAGCATCATTATCAGGGCCTTTTTGATTTAGGAGAAAAGGAGTCTAAAGAGATTATCAACTTTTCAAAGAAAATAGCAGGGGTATTGAAAGAGGTACTGGGCTGCGACGGTATGAATATCCTTCAAAATAACGGACAAGCTGCCGGCCAAACAGTATTTCACTACCACATGCACCTGATACCAAGATATGAAAATGATACGATTAATATGGGCTGGAAGCCCCTGGAGCCTACCCAGGAGGAGCTAAAACTTACTCTTGATAAAATAAAAAGCGCAATAAAATAAACAAAAAAAGAGACTGCCGCAAAATTTATTTTGCGGCAGTCTCTTTTTGTTTGAAGCCCTTTGGGCTTTAAATAAGATAATATAGGAATATACTTGAATTATAGTAAATTTCACACAAGGATGTAATAAAAATCTATTTTTCATAAACGGCTTAAATATATAGAATCCCTATATTTAAGCCATTCAAAATATACGATTTTTATTACTGTTTCATTTGAATTTTACTATAATATGAAACAGCAGCATTGTCAGATGGAACAGGAAAAAGTCCTGACTGGATTAAAATACTCTTTACGGTATTTTGCGGAGCAAAATTCTTATTACTTTTTTTCTTATTTTATGCCCTCACAGAGCCTAATCCTTATTGTAGAATTAATTTTTCCTCCGGTAACCGGGCTATGTTGAAGTTATGAGTTCTGGTTTTGCAAGAACCCCTTTTATGGGAATAGGGGCCGCCTTTTGAGGTATGCATAATCATTTGGATTTTACTGCTTTATTTAATTATAATCTTTTTCTATAAGCTCTATTTTATCCCATATGGAAGAGATTTTTACAATCTCTGTATTATTTAAAAGCCTTTGGTATTTGCTGTCTATAAATTCCTCTGCTTCTTTCTGCTGGCTGTTTTTTATATCTGATTTGAGGCTTTCCATATCCGGTGCGTTCATCAGCTTTATAATATAAATCTCACCGTTATTCATAATAGGAGGATAAACACTTAATAAATCAAGGTATAAAATATTAAGCTTATCGCTGTCTGGAATATTGATTTCATTGAGGTTCCCCGTATACACTTCCACATCGGCATGGGCCTTTACAGCATCGCTGAAATTTCCGTCGCCCTTTCCTTCATCTGCAATGACAAGAGCGTCTTCTTTTGAAATACTTTTTTCCGGAAGCATTACATATTCTACGGAGATATCTAAATCTGCCATGTGGCTGATTAAATAATCATGAAAATATTCTTCAAAAGCTTCTCCTTCTTTTATGGATTTTTTAAGGAGAAATTCCCTGTATTTTTGAACAAGGGCCGTTTCTTTTATCGCCGTAAGGGCTGTATCATAATCGATATATCTTTTATCATTTACAGTGAGGTCATTATAATATTGAAGGGCTATATCGGTATATTCCTTTATTTCTTCTTCCGTAAGAGAAACATTGTCTTTTTTGGCCTCAATAGACATAATTTTTATATAAGTCAAGCTGTCAAGGGCATATTGCTTTGCAATAGAAAAGGTAGGCTCACCGTAAATTTTAGTCTCCCAGATGTCAAGGCCGCCTATTTTTTCAAAATTAAGCTGCTGCTCACGAAAATATACCATGTATTCGCTTAACGATACCTCGTAAGAGCCTATTTTGGCTACGTAAGCACTATCGGCGGTTTTATTCCATGCGAAGAATACCGCCGATAATAATGCGATTAAGAATATGATGATAAAAATATATTTTATTTTCTTATTCTGCATCATAGCCCTTGCCTCCAAACCGATTATGTCTTTAAGATTAGACGTAATTATAAACAATGAACTTTAAAGGAACATTAAACAGGTTCCGAATAACTAAAATATTAGCATAGAAAGGCTTAAGTTAAAAGCAAAAAACAAAGTCTGTTTCATTACAAAAAGATAACTTTTTATTAGGGTGTGTTCCCGCTAGTCTAAGCAAGCATCTAAAATGGCCCTATTACGCCGTACTATATCAGCGTTTCCTAGCAGACTCCTTCCGGTATGCGTCGTCAACAGGATACAAACGCATGAAGCGTTTGTATCTGTCCGGCTAGATACTGCCTATTTTATCTGCATGTTTATATAATGAGAACACGCCCTAGTATAGTACATATACGGTTTTTGCTGCCATTATTTCTTTTTTTTTACTTAACTACAGAAAGCTTTCCAGAAGCTTTCTTATTTTATCTAATGTATTGGAAGTAATTTCATCTCCGGCCTTATAGGTAATATAAGGGTTTGGCGCAACAGTAAACATAAGCCCTCTGTTTTTTGAAGCTGCCTGTGTAATTTTATCCGGGTCAGCCTTTGCATCATTTTTAAAGGTAATTACTATATTCTTGCCTTTTTGTATGATAGATATAACGCCGCATTTTTGAGCTGCCGCCTTTAAAAGAGCAATATCCAGAAGCTTTTGAACGGCGGAAGGAATGTTACCGTACCGGTCTTCGATTTCTTCCTGAATGTCGTAGAAATCCTCAAGGGTTTTAATCTGGGATATTTTCTTGTATATTTCAAGTTTCTGTTCGCTGTTTCTGATATAAGAAGCAGGAATATAGGCGGATATATTAATATCTATGGTGGTTTCAAATTCCTTTTCAACAACTTCTCCTTTAAGCTCTGATACGGCTTCCGCAAGAAGCTTACAGTAAAGGTCGTAGCCGATGGCGTCCATATGGCCGTGCTGCTGCTGGCCCAGAAGGTTTCCAGCGCCTCTGATTTCAAGGTCCCGCATGGCTATTTTAAAGCCTGAGCCGAATTCCGTAAAATCCCTTATGGTTTGAAGCCTTTTCTCGGCCTTTTCCTGAAGAACCTTATCTTTTCTGTACATGAGATAGCAGTAGGCTATTCTGGAAGAACGTCCTACGCGGCCTCTCAGCTGATAAAGCTGGGAAAGACCCATAGTGTCCGCATCGTGGATAATGATGGTGTTTACGTTTGAAATGTCAAGGCCTGTTTCTATGATAGTGGTGCATACGAGAACATTGATATTTCCGTCAATAAATTCAAGCATAATGGCTTCAAGCTCTTTTTCGCTCATTTGACCGTGGGCATAGCTTACGTTTGCCTCGGGAACAAGATTTTGTATCCTTGCGGCGATATCATGAATGCTTCTTACTCTGTTATAAAGATAATAAACCTGGCCGCCTCTTGAAAGCTCCCTATGAATTGCATCTTTCACAAGCTCAGGATTATATTCCATTACATAGGTTTGTACCGGCTTTCTTTCCTCCGGAGGCTCGTCAAGAACGCTCATATCCCTGATGCCTGTAAGGCTCATGTGGAGTGTCCTTGGAATAGGGGTAGCCGTGAGGGTCATAACGTCTACGTTTTCCTTCATTTTTTTGAGCTTTTCTTTATGGGCGACGCCGAAGCGCTGTTCTTCATCTACGATAATAAGGCCTAAATCCTTAAATTGAATATCCTTTGAAAGTATCCTGTGGGTGCCGATGACGATATCGGTACTGCCGTTTTTAAGATTGCTGAGCGTTTCCTTCAGCTGCTTCGGGGTTCTGAAACGGCTCATCATTTCCACCTGAACGGGAAAGTCCTGCATTCTCTGAACAAAGGTATTGTAATGCTGCTGGGCAAGAATCGTCGTGGGAACAAGGTAAGCCACCTGCTTTGAATCCTGGACGGCTTTAAATGCTGCCCTTATGGCAACCTCCGTCTTTCCGTAGCCTACGTCGCCGCATATGAGCCTATCCATAACCCTTTCGGATTCCATATCCCTTTTTGCGTCCTTGATGGCTAGAAGCTGGTCGTCTGTTTCTTCAAAGGGGAAATTATCTTCAAATTCCTTCTGCCATACGGAATCTTTGTTAAAAACATGGCCTGTTTTTGTTTCTCTTTTGGCATAGAGCTCCAAAAGGTCTTTCGCAAGTATTTCAACTGCGCCTTTGGCCCTAAGCTTTGTTTTGGCCCATTCGGCTCCTCCAAGCTTATGGATTTTAGGCTTTGCCGATTCTCCGCCGATATATTTCTGCACAAAGTCAAGCTGGTTTGCAGGGACATATAAGCATCCGCCGTCGGCATAGGTAAGCTTTAGATAATCTCTTTTTACATTGTCTGTAATAATATTTTCTATGCCGCTATAGATACCGATACCATGATTTTCATGAACCACATAGTCTCCAATTTTAAGGTCTGAAAGGCTTTCGATTTTCTGGCCTTTTTTATGTTTTTTAAATGTCCGTACTTTCTTTTTAGAGGAAAAAAGCTCCTTGTCGGAAAGGACGGCAAAGCGAATATCCGTATATTCAAAGCCTCTTAATATGCTCCCCGGTGCAAGAACTACCGTTTCAAGGCCTACTTCTATTTCGCTGAGGTCCTCATAATATTTTGCGCTGATATCGTTATTTAAAAATTCAAGGCATATTTTTTCTCCCCGGACCTTGTTTCCGCAGAGCATCAGTATGCGGTAGCCGTTGGATTTAAGATAGTTGATATCGTCCATGAGCAAATCTATGCGGTTTTGAAAGGAAGCGGAAAGCTTAACATTAAAATTCGCAATTTCTTTTATTTTAAAATCCTTTATGGTAACGGCTATGGAGCAGAAAAGCACTGTAAAGAAATCCGCGGATTTTTTAATGATTTCCTCATAGGAAAAGACCATATTTATTTGATTCGGGAGTAAATATCCCTTTAAAATACGGTTCTTTATGCTTTCTCCGAACTCCAGAAAAACATTTTCCACATGCTGGCGTATCCTTGGGGGTTCGTCAAAATAAATGTGGCTGTTTTTCGGCAGATAGTCGAGAAGGCTTATGCCATTTTCGTAAAAATACTGTATAAATCGGTCTGCACTTTGGCAGTTTTTATCTTCTTTCAGCCGTGAGAGCACTTCTCCTACAGCGTATTTAAGCTGTGCCGCTTCTTCGTAAAGGCCTTTCTTCTCATAATCCGAAAGAAATTTAAGATATTCTTTTTCTATGGAGGAAACGGCATTTTTCAGATGATCTTCGTCAAAAACCAGCTCTCTCATAGGGAATATGCGGATATTGTCAATTTTTTCTATGGACCGCTGGCTTCTGCTGTCCAAAAGCCGTATGCTGTCTATTTCGTCACCGAAAAATTCAAGCCTTAAGGCATTGTCGTATATGGTAGTAAAAATATCAACGATTCCGCCTCTGATGCTGAACTGGCCTTCTCCCTCTACTAAATCCCTGCGTTCATATCCGAGGGCCACAAGCTTTCTGGCAAGCAGAGAAACGGATATTTCGTCTCCTGTGCTGAGTTCTACTATAGAGCCCTTAAATATATCGGGCGGGCTTAGCTTATCCAAAAGAGCCTCAATAGAAAGAACGATAATTGGGTTATTCCCCAAGATAAGGGAATTTATGATATCAAAGCGCTGTTTCGTAATGGCAGAGCTTCTTACGTCGGCGGAATAAAAAACAATATCTTTTGCAGGATAAAAATAGATTTCCCGATTGTCTCTTAAAAATGCTTGTAAATCCTCAATAATTTCCTTTGCCCGAAGCTCGGAATAGGTAATTAGAAGAGCGGTATTTTCATTCAGCTCTCTTACACCGGCAATTAGATGGGCCTTTTGAGAATCGCTTACCCCTGTGGCAAGAACAGGGGAAGCATTTTTTATGTCCGATACAAGGCTAAAACCTTTCAGCTCCGAAAGGGGTTTTAAGGCTCCGTTTATAAATTTATTCGTCTTCACAGAAGACCTCCTTATTATTTGGGGAAGCTTTTTCCTGTGGCGGCTCCTCTTTTTCAGCTTTTTTCTTTTTCTTATTATATTTATTCATGGCGGCCTCTACGCCTTCTTTTAAAATAATTTCCAATGCGTCGGTTGCCTTTGTGATGCCTTCTATTATTTTATCCATATCTTTTCCGTGGAAACGGGATAAAACAAAAGCGGCAAGGTCCATTTCCTTAGGTTTTTGGCCGATACCAATGCGTATTCTTGTAATTTCGTCGGTTTCAAGCTGGTAAATAATATTTTTCATGCCCTTTTGACCGCCGGAGGTCCCGCCTTTTCGAATGCGTATTTCACCGACGTCAAGGTCTGTATCGTCAAATATGACAATGAGATTTTCGGGAGGAAGCTTATAGAAATGAAGTATATCTCTTACGGCTTCTCCGCTTAAATTCATGTAAGTCTGGGGCTTTACGAGAAGTATTTTTTTACCTCCGAAATGGCCTTCGCCTAAATGGGCGCGAAACTTTGCCCTATTGATATCTATATTATGATCATAGGCAAATTTATTTACCGCTTCAAAGCCGACATTATGCCGTGTTCCTTTATAATCTTTTTCAGGATTTCCAAGGCCTGCGATAACTATCATGTTTAACCTCTCTCTTTTACACTTAAATTAACGTGAGTTTGACGGAATAAAAATTCCATCGTTATGACTACTATGCATGCAAATTCGCAGAAGAATACCGCAATGCGTACACCTAAAGGTGTATTTAAAGCTTTATACGCATAAAACGTGAAAGGTCCTTCGGGCCTCCCTTGGTTTACCAAGGGGTCCGGCTTCGCCGAACTCACGTTAAATTATACTCAAATACCTTAAGCCCCGTTTTTTATACCGGGGCACTGAAATTTATATTTAATTATTTCTGCATCTAGGGTTCATAACTCTAGTATATCATAAAATCATGATAATTTATACATTGCAGGCTTTTTTGAAAAAATAAATTATAAAAACATAGTTTAAAGTAATAACAAACCCTATTTTTCATAAGAGACTTAAATATACAATTTTTATTACCATAATTAATTTTTACTATATAAAATATCAGAATTTAGGACTTTTTGTATCAAGGAACCTTCTTTTAGCAATCCGGACTTGAATATTCAAATCATGACCACCCTTAAAAGGGTGGTTTGAGCTAGGCCTGTAAGGCCTTGTTACCGGCCAGCATCTCAAGATGCTGGCTTTCACTTAAGTTCAAGCCCCTATGCCCTTGCCTCTTTTGCTTAGCCCTTAAGGGCTATTTGTATTACCAGCTAACCCCTAAAGGGGTCTTCATATTCTTTGACACTCAGCTTATCTAGAGCAATGTCATGTTGCTCTTGTTCTCTGATGTATTTCTGGATGGTAGCTTCGTTCAGTCCTACCGTACTGACATAATAGCCAACTGACCAAAAATGCCGATTCCCAAACTTGTACTTCAAATTTGCATGTCGATCGAAAATCATCAGGGCACTTTTCCCTTTTAGATATCCCATAAAACTTGAAATGCTGATCTTTGGTGGAATGCTCACTAACATATGCACATGATCTGGCATCAGGTGACCTTCGATCAGTTCTACGCCTTTGTAGCCGCATAACTCTCGAAGAATTTTCCCAATCGACTCTCGATATTGATTGAAGATGATTTTACGTCTATACTTTGGAGTGAACACAATGTGATATTTGCACATCCACTTTGTGTGGGACAAACTATTATGTTGGTTTGCCATTGAAACACCTTTCCTTTCTGCATAGTGGCTTGAACACTCACTATTCTATTGGAAAGGTGTTTCTTGTGGTAGAACCTTTTGGTCCTCTACCCGCATAGCGGGTAGTTTTTTGTTTCGCACGCTATGCGAGCTCAACTGGCTTAAGCCATAATAAAATCGCCAAAGGCACATTGTGCCTTTGACGCAGAGTGAAGACAAAAGAAGATTTCTTCCAATTATTTTAGTGCCGCAGGCTTTATTTGCAGGGGCGGCTTTAAAGGTCCTATACTTGAATAAATGCGAAACAGCAGCATTATCAATTTACTTTTTAACTTTAAACTACCCGAAGCGTAATATTCACTTGAGGATAAAAGCACATTAGCTATAGTGGGCCGCCTTCGCTTTTGAGAAAAAAATAGGTGTTGCAAAGTAAATTGCAACACCATTTTTTTAATCAAACATAACAGAAACGGCCTTGCCGTCATGGATACGGCATATAGCCTCTGCAAATACGTCTGCTACCGTAAGATATTTAATCTTATCAATAGAGCCGTGGCAGCTTTCGGCTATGGTATCAAGCATAACAAGTTCGGAAATAGGAGATTTTTCAAGTCTTTCAAGAGCGGGGCCGGAAAGCACGCCATGGGTACAGCAGGCAAATATTTCCGTAGCACCTTTATTCTTTAAAGCTACCGCGGCGTTTGTTATGGAACCGGCAGTATCTATCATATCGTCAAGAAGAAGGACTTTCCTTCCCGATACGTCTCCGATGATGTTCATAACTTCGCTTTCATTGGGCTTTGCGCGCCTTTTATCGATGATGGCAATGGGTACGTTTAATTTGTCTGCAAGGCTTCTTGCTCTGGCAACGCTTCCAAGGTCGGGAGATACGACAACCACATCGCTCATATCCTTAAACTTATCCATGTAATATTTTCTGAATTTAGGCATACCTACTAAATGGTCAAGGGGTATGTCAAAGAATCCCTGAATCTGAGCGCAGTGAAGGTCCATGGTTATAACCCTGTCGCAGCCGGCAGAAGTGATAAGGTTTGCTACAAGCTTTGCGCTGATTGGGTCTCTGGCTCTGCTTTTCCTATCTTGCCTCGCATAGCCGTAATAAGGGATAACGGCAGCTATTGTTCCGGCGGAAGCTCTTTTCATAGCGTCAATCATGATTAAAAGCTCCATTAAGTTCTCATTTACAGGCATTGATATAGGCTGAATAATGTAAACGTCTGCATTTCTGACGGACTCATTAATTTTAAGAGAAATTTCACCGTCGCTGAATCTGCCTACTTCTGATTTACCAAGCTCAACATTAAGTAAAGAGGCTATGCTTTTTGCAAGTTCAACATGAGCGTTGCCGCTAAAGATCTTAATATTTCCGCCATTGCCTAAGTTCATTTTAAAAAAACCTCCTAAGTAGTTTTATACATACGGGACTTGCCCGAGGGGTAATATTAAATTTACTTTCAATTTACATATATAAAAAGTAAATTCACAGCCGAATGTAAGACTATTACATAACGAAGCTTACAGGAGGCTTCGTTATAAAATAATGGGTATTTTGAAACCTTTAAAAGGCTTAAAATATATTCTTATTGTTACTTTTCCTTAAGCTTCCAGTCGAGTTTAAGCACCTGTCTTGCTCTTGCGATGGCAAGGGCATTATTTGGTACATCGTCTGTTATGGTGGAGCCTGCGGCAATATAAGCGCCTTCGTTTACTGTAACAGGGGAAAGCAAATTGCTGTTGCAGCCTATGAAGACGTTGTCTTTAATGATGGTTTTATATTTATGTTTGCCGTCGTAATTAACTACTACGGTTCCGCAGCCGAAATTAATGTTCTTGCCTACTTCGGCATCCCCTATGTAAGTAAGATGGGCGGCTTTCGTCCCGTCGCCTATGGTGGATTTTTTAATCTCTACAAAATCACCTATTTTAACATTATCTCCCAGTACGCAGTCAGGCCTTATATGGGAAAATGGGCCGATGCTAACGTGGTTTCCTATTTGTGAGTTCAGGATAATGCTCGACTGAATAGTACATTCATTTCCAATAACAGCGTCTTTAATACGTGAGTTTACGCCGATTTCACAATCTTTTCCTATGGCAGTATTGCCCTCTATCAGTACGCCCGGGTATATAATTGTATCTTCTCCTATTGTAACGTCAGGGCCTATGTAGGTATTATCTCTATCTATTATGGTAACGCCGTTAAGCATGTGTTTTTCATTGATTCTTTTCTGCATGATTTTTGTGGCTTCAAAAAGCTGAACTCTTGTATTGATGCCGTAGAAATCCTCAGCGGAATCTGCAACAAAGACACCTGCACTGTACTTTGCCTTCAAAAGAATTTCAAGGGTATCCGTAAGATAGTATTCCTTTTGGGCGTTATTGTTATCAAGCTTTGAAAGGGCATATTTAAGCTCCTTTGCTTTATAGCAGTACACGCCTGTGTTTATTTCTTTTACAATGGCTTCTTCAGGGCTTGCGTCCTTTTGCTCAACTATTTTCTTAAAAGTACCGTTTTCTCTTATAACCCTGCCGTAACCGTAAGGGTTTTCAACTATGGCAGAAGTCATTGTTACATGATATCCGCCTTCCTTATGGTAGTCATAGATGGCTTTAATGCATTCAGCAGTAATAAGCGGAATGTCCCCGTATAAAACGATAACGTCACCCTCGTCGTCAAGGTGGTCTGCGGCCATCATTGCGGCGTGTCCCGTTCCAAGTCTTTCGTTTTGCATGGCGTAGATAAGATCAGGAAAGGTGTCCTGAATCTGCTCTGAACAGCTCCCCACAACAGCTATAATTTCAGAAACATTTAAGCTTTTTAATACGTCTATTTCATAGCCGAGAATCGTCTTATCGAATATTTTATGTAAAACCTTATGGGTTTTGCTTTTCATTCGTGTTCCTTCGCCTGCGGCAAGTAAAACAGCTTTTAACATAGACAGCTTCCACCTCACACACTTTTTTCAATTATATTATATAATACTTTAAATTAATATGAAATATGTATTTTGACACAATAGAACAACAAATTACATTCTTATTTGTTTAATATTTTTGAATTTGCGAACATATTAATATTTATCCCTTATAATATAGAGACGTGAATAAGGAAATAATTTGTTAGTTTGGCACAAGGTTTCTGCTGGTTTTGAGATAAAGTATTGTATTTTTACAATTTATAGCAGCTAATTAAATATAGTCAATTGCTTTTATTCTGCTAAACAGCCATTTGAACCCTGCCTTATTTAAGCAAGCTGCTGTAAATTTTGTTAGAAGTTTTTAGAATTATCAGAAGGGGGATGTCATGAAGGACCAAATAAAGGCAGGAGTAAAAATTGCCGCGGTTTTTGCCTCTATTGTTCTGGGCGCCGGCTTTGCATCGGGGAAGGAAATTATAAGCTTTTTTGTTAACTACGGAATGGCGGGATATATGGGGCTTTTGCTTTCAGGAATCATATTTGCTGCGGCAGGTACTGCCGTAATGTGTACCTGTTTAAGAGAAAAAATGAAGGATTATAACAGGTATATGGAAAATGTTGCCGGAAATAAAATAGGCGGTTTTATGGAGGCGGTGCTGGGACTTTTTATGTTTGCTATATTTGCCGCCATGACCTCTGCCTTTGGGGCTTCCTTTGTAGAATCTTTTAATCTGCCTTTTACAGCAGGCATTATAGTTTCGGGGGTATTATGCCTTTTATGCTTTTTATACGGTATGGAAGGCATTATTAAGCTCAATGCTTTTTTATCCCCCCTTATGATCATAGGCTGTATATTCATAGGGCTTTTTACCTTTTTCTTTAAAGCCGAAGGCGCCGGAACCATCAGCACAAGCCCGGGAGAAGGGGGCCCATGGTATGCTTCTGCTATTATATATGCAAGCTATAATATTGTTACGGCAGTTACCATATTAAGCTCTCTTAAAGAAAATATAAAATCAAAAACCAGTGCCGTTATAGCAGGGGTTTTCGGAGGTTTTCTCATAGCTTTAATAGGCCTTTGCCTGGCCCTCACCTTAGATGTTCATAAGGAACTGATAAGCTTTTATGAAATTCCCCTTTTGGCTCTTGCCAAAACTTACGGAAAGACCATCGAAATACTTTTTCTCATCGTATTTATGACAGTTATATTTACATGTGCCGCGACAAACGGATATGCCGTAATCAGATGGTTTTCTACAAGGTTTCATTTAAAGGTCATGCCTGTAAGCATAGGGATTACCGTTCTTGCGTGTATATGCGCTTATGGAGGGTTCTCTAATTTTATAAATGTGGTTTATCCGGTTTTTGGAATCGTAGGTTTTTTAGAAATAATTTTAATTATGCGATATTTTATTAAGGGCAAGAAGACGGTTGTGCAAAAAAGAAAAAGATAGTATTATTACAAATATACAAATTCAATTTGAATTCTGCTAAACTTTTCCAAAAAAATTGGTTTAGTACAGCATTATGCCAAAGGGGAGCTTACCATTCCTCAGACGAAAATTGGCGATAAAAGCTTTAAAAAAATATGGAAGTATGCGGTAAATTTCATTAATATTAATTTAACGGGATTTTGACGGAGCTGAACTTCTTGCACAGCAAGGGAAAGTCCGCAGGAGCTTCCGCATTATGAGTATAAAACTCTAAGTACACCTTTAGGTGTACGCAATGCAGTGATTTTTGCTGATTTATACGAATATTATCTTAATTTCAATGAAGCTTCGGCATGAAACCATACGTATATAATTAAAGATGTTACCTAAGATAGAGAGGCACTATATATGAACGGATCGAAAAAAGGGCATGAAATGAGGGTTAAATCAATGATGGTTGCCCTTGGCCTTATTGTGCTTGCCGTATTTTTATATTTTAAATGGGGAATGAACGATTTAGGCGCCGGAAAAAACCTTTCCTATATGGGCTTTATTCCATTGGGGGAGGGCTTTCAATACGATTACGGAAAAACCCCGGATATATATTATTCCAATAAAGGCATTTTTTTAAGCACTCAAGACGGAGTAAAGCGCCTTGATACGGAAGGCGCTTTAAAGTGGGACTATCCTTTAAGCTTTAATTCACCGAGAATGCAGGGGGAAGGAGGCTATGTAATAATTTCTGAAAGCAAGGGCCTTGACGCCTATGTGTTTTCGGAAGAAGGGTTTCTTTATAAAATAGGTCTTGAAAATCCTTTATTAAGCTGCGGCATCAATAAAAAGGGACATGCCTTCGTCATAACCTCAACCGACACCGGAAGCTATACAGTAAATACATATAATGAAAAAGGCGCTCTTGTTTCTCAGGATTTAAAAGAAGACGAAGGGATATACCCTATCTCTGCGGACATATCCGATGACGGAAGAATATTAGCCGTAAGCGCATTAAGCACAAGAGGAATCAATATAAGCTCCGTAATATCCTTTTACTACATAAATTCTGCGGAAGCTGCAAGCTTTACCGACGGCCTTTTTGCCACAGCATCGGATTTCGATAATGAAATCGTATCAAAAATTAATTTCACCGACGGAAATAAGCTTATGTATTTAAGCGATCAATCTATAGGCGCTATAGAAACAGGAACAGATAATTACCTTAAAGAGCTATGGCGGGCAGAGCTTAAAAATGAAATAGAACGGTCTTCCTTTGTAAACGGCAGTATTTATGCCATCTCCATGGGAAAGGTCCTTAACAATAAAGACGGATACAAAGAAGGCACATTATTATACTACGATATTTTATCGGGAGAAATAAAGCTTCAATTGGAAACCGGCAGCAGTATTAACTATATGAGCGGCGGAAACGGCTCTCTTATAATATCCGGCGGGGCATCGGGAAAGGATTTCACTGCATTGAATGCCAAGGGGGATAAGCTTTGGGAGTACCGGGGAACTGCCGACAGCATGAAAATAATTATCCTTGATAAAACAGACAAAATAGCATGTACCACCCCTTTGAAGTTTGAGATAATGCAAAGAGGAAGGGTTTCTTCTTCCAATCCTTCTGATAACAAAGAAGAAGCATTGACAGAAGAAGAAATGAACTTCCTCCCCATAGAAGGCATAGATGAAAACAGCCCTTCGGAAACACCTGAAACGCCTTCGGAAGCGCCTGCTGAAACAGAAAGCGCTGAACCTTCCGGGGAAAACGCCGCTGTTCCTGAAAATAGCCCTGAAGCACCCTAGAAAGACGTTGAATTTTTTATTTTAATAATACTGTATTGATGCTTTGAACAGGAGAGTAAAATGATTATAGATAGTATTATCCAAATGAAAAGTATTAATTTTCTTGATATCATAGTGATTATCATCATGGCTTACTGCCTTATTTCAGGCTATATGAAGGGCCTTGTGAGAACGATTTTCGACCTTTTCTCCTATATCATAGCCCTTGCCGCCGCAAATAAGGCCTATCCTTATGTAAGTAAGCTCCTGCGCTATGAAAACGGGCCTTACGACAGAGTAAAAATAAGCATCATAGAGACTTTAAACCTCAGTGAAGTCATAGAAAAAAACATATCCCAAGGCTCGGAAAAAATAATAAACACCCTTCCTTTCCCGGATTTTATAAACAATAAGCTCATAGAAATGAATAATCCGGAAATATATAAGCTTCTGGGGGTTTCTACCCTTGAGGACTATATAGGGGGATATTTTGCTAATATATTCATTAATATCCTTGCGGGAATCATTGTATTTATTGTTGTTACTGTAGCGATGAAAGTCATCATATTTACAATGGATATTTTATGCAAGCTTCCCGTAATTAATAAATTCAATAAAACAGGGGGGCTTATTGCAGGCCTTTTCACAGGGGCGCTGTATATATGGATAGGGCTTATTATATATACCTTGTTTTTTATAAATCCCCAAAGCGGAAGCATCGATTTGCTTAAAAATTCTATAATCGCTATACATTTTTACGAAAACAACCTTCTTTTTAAATTTCTTCTAAAAATATTGACAGGCTGATAATTGTGTGAAAAAGCATTTTTGCTTTTTCACACAATTTTTATGTAGTTCGACAAAAATATTTTTTAACTAACAGATTTTATGATATAATCAGCCTATATAGGCTCCTTAAATATATATTTAAAAAATCAAAGGTGGGATACTTGATGAAAAAGCTCGAAATGCTTTATTCCGGAAAGGCAAAAATGGTATTTAAAACCGACGACCCTGACGTATACGTAATTGAGTACAGAGACGACGCCACGGCATTTAACGGCCAGAAGAAAGGCTCCTATGAAAATAAGGGCATTTTAAACAACAAAATAGCCAATATTATTTTTAAAGAAATTGAAAAGCACAATGTACCCACTCATCTCATAGAAGAAATTTCAGACAGGGAAACCGTCGTTAAAAAAGTCGAAATCATACCTCTTGAAGTCATCATAAGAAACGTTGCCGCCGGCAGTTTTTCAAAAAGATATGGGGTTCCTGAGGGAACAGCCCTTAAATGCACCATTCTGGAATTCAGCTATAAAAATGACGAGCTTAACGACCCCCTAATAAACGATTATCATGCCATGGCCCTTTCCATTGCCACAAGAGAAGAGCTTGATGAAATAAGTGAAATGGCCTTTAAAATAAACGAAATCATTACGGAAATATTTAAAAAGATAAATTTAAGGCTCATTGATTTTAAAATAGAATTCGGTAAAACAAGCGATGGCAAAATCATACTTGCAGATGAAATATCTCCCGATACCTGCAGGCTTTGGGAGATCGGCACAGATGAAAAAATGGATAAAGACAGATTCAGAAGAGACATGGGAGGCTTTATGGAGGCCTATAACGAGGTTTACAAAAGGCTCTCCGAAACTGCTTTTTAATCGCTAGGAGGACAAAATGGATAAGCTACATGAAGAATGCGGTGTTTTCGGAATTTTCGATATGACAAGAGACGATGTGGCCCAGACTGCTTATTACGGCCTTGTGTCATTGCAGCACAGAGGGCAGGAAAGCTGCGGAATCGCCGTAAACAAAGACAGAGACATTTATCATTACAAGGATTTGGGTCTTGTAAACGATGTTTTTAACAATAAAATACTGGATTCCCTACAGGGGAACATGGCAGTAGGCCACGTAAGATACGGAACCACGGGAGGAAAGGGCAGAGAAAACGCCCAGCCCTTGGTTTTAAGATATTTAAAGGGAAACCTTGCCATTGTCCATAACGGAAATTTAAGAAATACAGACGAGCTTAAAACAGAATATGAGAGAACAGGCGCTATTTATCAGACTACTTCTGATACAGAAATCGTAGCCTACACCATAGCAAGACAGAGAGCTCAGAGCAAAAGCATAGAAGAAGCCATAGAGCGTTCCATGTCTATCCTGAAAGGGGCTTATTCCCTTATCGTTATGAGCCCTCAGAAACTGATAGCCGCCAAGGACCCATGGGGCTTCAGGCCCCTTTGCATGGGAAAGCTGAATGACGGCTATGTATTTGCATCGGAAAGCTGCGCCTTTGATGCCATCGGAGCAGAATATATCAGAGAGCTTGAACCGGGAGAAATCGTTATAGCCGATAAAAACGGCATAAGGGAAATTAAAGCTGCCTGCGGAAGAGAAAAGGAAAAGCTTTGTATATTTGAATATATTTATTTTTCAAGGCCCGACAGTAAAATCGGCGGCCAGCTTGTTTACGAATCCAGAAAGCTTGCAGGAAGGATTCTCGCAAAAGAACACCCGGTAGAAGCGGATATCGTTTTCGGCGTTCCCGATTCGGGGGTTGCATCCGGTATGGGTTACAGCGTAGAATCCGGCATTCCCTATGAAGACGGTTTTGTAAAGAGCAGATATATCGGCAGAACCTTTATAAAGCCCAATCAGATTGACAGGGAAATCGGCGTTCGAATGAAGCTGAACCCCCTTAAAACTAATATTGAAGGCAAAAGGGTCGTTATGGTAGACGACTCTATTGTCAGAGGGACAACCTGCGCCATTATCGTAAAGCTTTTAAGAAAAGCCGGTGCAAAAGAAGTCCATGTGCGTATTTCTTCGCCGCCTTTCTTATGGCCCTGCTATTTCGGAACAGATATTCCTTCAAGAGATGCACTGATTGCCAATAAGCTTTCCCTTGAGGAAATAAGAAAGTTCATAGATGCCGACAGCCTTGGGTATTTAAGCATTGAAAATTTGAATGCCATCGTGCCCAATTCCGACAGAACCTTCTGCAACGCATGCTTTACCGGAGATTACGCCATATAGTAAATTTTAAGCTTATCTAGTGAATAAAGATAAAAACATCTTTATTCACTAGAAGGAAATACTATTTAAAACCTATTTACAAGATAACTTTTGTATAGCTTTTGAAGTTCGCCTAGGGCGAGTTGACATGAATCTAAGCAAGCATCTAGAATAATATATTATTACGCCATACTTTGTTAGCGTTTTCTAGTGTTGTCAACGCTTCCGCGTCTGGCTAAATACGGCTTATTTTATCAGCATATTTATATAGTGTGAACACGCCTTAATATAAATTATATTAAATAATGGTTTTAATAAAATTCGGAGGAGAAAAATGGATAAATATCAATCCCCCTTTAATACCCGTTACGCCAGCAAGGAAATGTCCTTTTTATTTTCAGAGGATATGAAGTTTAAAACATGGAGAAAGCTTTGGATTGCCCTTGCGGAAGCCGAAAAGGACCTTGGCCTTAATATTGCCGACGAGCAGATTGAAGATTTAAAGAAGTTTGCCGACAATATTAATTACGAGGACGCGGTGGAAAGAGAAAAAGTTGTCCGCCATGACGTTATGAGCCATATTTACGCCTACGGCCTTCAGGCTGAAAAGGCAAAGCCCATCATTCACCTTGGGGCCACCAGCTGCTACGTTACGGACAATACGGATATTATTATTATGAGAGAAGCGCTTTTACTTACCTGCCGGAAGCTTGCTTCCGTAATCAATAAGCTTAAAGACTTCGCTCTTCAATATAAAGACATGCCTACCTTGGGCTTTACCCATTTTCAGCCTGCCCAGCTTACCACCGTAGGCAAAAGGGCAACCTTATGGATACAGGAATTTATCATGGACCTTTCCGAAGCGGAGCATATCGTTGAAAATATGGTGCTTCTTGGCTCCAAAGGCACAACAGGAACCCAGGCAAGCTTTATGGAGCTTTTCGATAACGACAGCGCTAAGGTTAAAGAGCTTGATGCCCTTATCGCCAAGAAGCTTGAATTTAAAGGGGTATTCCCCGTGAGCGGCCAGACTTACCCCAGAAAGCTTGATTCTATTGTTTTAAATGTTCTTTCCTTAATCGCCCAGAGTGCCCATAAGTTTTCCAATGATATCAGGCTTTTACAGCATTTGAAAGAGATTGAAGAGCCTTTTGAAAAAGAGCAGATTGGTTCTTCCGCCATGGCCTATAAAAGAAATCCCATGCGCTGTGAAAGAATTACCGGCCTTTCCCGTTTTGTCATAGCAAATGCCCAGAATGGGGCCATGACGGCGGCGGAACAGTGGTTTGAAAGAACCCTTGACGATTCTTCCAACAAAAGGCTTGCAGTGTCCGAATGCTTCCTTGCCATAGATTCTATTTTAGGCATACTCCTTAACGTAACAGGAGGCCTTGTGGTATATCCTAAAATTATAAACAAGCATATTATGGAGGAGCTTCCCTTTATGGCCACGGAAAACATTATTATGCAGGCCGTAAAAAAAGGCGGAGACAGGCAGGAGCTTCACGAAAGCATCAGAAAGCATTCTATGGACGCAGGCAGAAATGTGAAAGAAGAAGGCGGGCAAAACGACCTGATTGAAAGAGTATTAAAAGACCCTCAGTTTAAGCTTGACGAAGAAGCCTTGATGGCCGCCCTTACCCCCTCCCATTATGTGGGAAGGGCACCGGAGCAGACGGAAGAATATATTAACGATTACGTAAACAAGGCAATTGAAAAATATCAGGGGCTTTTTTTAGAAGACGAAAAGCTTAGGGTATAGTAAATTTAAAGTTAAACAGTAGCAAAGCCGTATATGAACACAGGCTCAAAAATGTACCGTTTCCGAAGGAAAACCGTATTTTTGAGCCTAGTGGGAGTAGGCTTTTGCTACTTCTTTATATAAAATTTACTATATAATAAGATTTTAAAGTAAATTTTACTCAAGGATGTAATAAAAGTCTATTTTTCATAAACAGCTTAAACATATAAAATCCCTATATTTAAGCCATTCAAAACATACGATTTTTATTACTGTTTAATTTGAAATTTACTATAAATGTGAAGGGCAGAGGAGAGATTGATGATTTCTTACTCTGCCTGAAATTTTATGAATCTTATTCACAGTACAATACTAAATTATTAAATTGCAAGTTTTCTCGCTTTTATTTCCTGTGGTATCACAGTCCTTTATCATAACTAAAACATCTGTCTTAAACAAAACCAACATAAAAAACCCTGTACGAAAGTATACTATTATAAGACTTTATTGAAGGGTCTAAAAATGTTCGGAGGTATTTTGTTATGAGAAGATTATTGAAAGCCTTAAGACCCGCAGTAATATTTACAACATTATTTCTTTGCGGGTGCAGTGTTTTTTCAGGAGGCAATGAGGTGTCTACTGATGCCTCTACATATGAAAAGGTCCAGAATAAGCTCATCAACATGAAAAGCTTTGAGACAGATGCTACAGTAAGGTACATATCAAACAGAAACGAAATAGAGTATGATACCCACCAAGTGGGAAGAAGCACCGGGGAGTACAGAATAGAGCTTACCGCTCCCGAGGACGCTGCCGGCAGCGTAACCATATTTGACGGGGAAACCATTTATCAGTTTAATCCCCGCTTAAGCTCCGAAATAGCTGTTGGTGTACCCGAAACTCCTGAAAGATCGGAAATATTGATTACAAGCTTTATAAAAAATTATCTTGCAAGCCAGGAAGTATCCGTAAGTGCCGCAAATATTGACGAAGGAACAGCCACCATCCTTGAAGCCCAGATACCCGGTGACCACCCTTATATGACCACGGAAAAGCTCTGGGTTGACAATAAGACCTTGAAGCCTTTAAAGCTTGTGGTTTATGACCCCGACGGCGTGGAAAGGCTTGTAGTAACCTTTCGGAATTTTGAATATGACGTAGAGCTTGACGACAGTCTTTTTACAATACCTAATTTACAAGAGCAATAAAACCGGAGTAAAATATAGTAAATAAACCTAAAAGCAGGCTATTTTACTACAGACAAAAGAAATAAATCTTTTAAAGCAATTTATTAAGCAACCGGCTATTTTTGCGGATTGCTGTAAAGTGTGTGAACTTAAGAAGTTCCGGTGCTATTTAATTAAATTGCGATATATTGGAGGCTTTAATTTGCTAAAAAACCAAAGAGTGTGGGCGGAGGTCGATTTAGACAGAATAGCCCATAATACAAGAATAATCAAAGAGCTTTCACAAAAGGCAGAGCTTATGGCTATCGTAAAAGCCGACGGATACGGCCACGGGGCCCTTGAGGTTTCAAAGGTCATGCTCTTTAGCGGGGCGGAAAGCCTTGGGGTAGCCATACTGGAAGAAGGAATAGACCTTCGGAAAAATAATATCTGCGAACCTATCCTTATTTTAGGCTATACCCCGGAAAATAAGCTTTCTCAAACGATAAACTACGATTTGATACAGACTGTATTTCATAAAGAAATGGCGAAGAAGCTTTCGGAAGAAGCCGTAAGGCTTCATAAGCTTTCCCAAATCCATATCAAGCTGGATACGGGTATGGGAAGGCTTGGCTTTCTTCCGTCGGAAAAGTCCATAGATGAAATCATGGAAATATCCAAGCTGCCAAACATAAAGCTTATGGGAATCTATACCCATTTGGCAGACTCTGATTCAAAGGAAAGGGAGTTTACCGAAACCCAGTATAAAATATTTAAGGATTTTAACGATGCCCTTTATGAAAGAGGGGTTAAAGGCCTTAAAAGGCATATCTCAAATTCAGGGGGCATTGCCCAGTATCCCCATATGGGCATGGATATGGTAAGGTCCGGTATTCTTCTTTATGGCATTGCCCCTTCCTTTGATGTAAACGTAAAGGAATTGGGCCTTTTGCCTGCTATGAGCTTTAAAACAAAAGTAAGCTATATAAAGGAGCTTGAACAAGGCGTAAGCATAAGCTATTCGAGAACTTATTTCACAAGCAGAAAAACAACTGTTGCAACGGTTCCGGTAGGCTATGCCGACGGCTACAGCAGGCTTCTTTCAAATAAAGCAAAAGTGATAATAAACGGCGCTTATGCCCCTGTTATCGGTAATATCTGCATGGACCAGTTTATGATAGACGTAACGGATATTGACGGAGTAACGGAAGGCACTGAAATTGTGCTTATGGGAGAAGAGAAGGGTTTAGAAATAACTGCTGAGGATATTGCCCGTATAGAAGGGAAAATAAGCTATGAGGTCCTTTGCTGTATCGGCAAGAGAGTACCCAGGATATATAAGAAAAACGGCCGGGAGATAAAAATGGTAAACCTGTAAAAGCAATGTATAGGGCGGGCCCATTTGGAAATACTATATTTATAATTTAGTTTAGGGCTAAATTAAATATTATTGTATTTGGACATGGGAAGAAATGTTTAATATCAAAGCAGGCCCACCTTTTTAAAAACTACATATGGCGGGAATAAGCTGCGTATACTATCTGAATTTTAATAGGCCTGTCGGCTTCTTAATCTTTATTTAGTATGAATGCGTATTAAATGAACCTTTGTCTTAATCTTACGGAGTGGTTACAGTGTTAGTTAAACGAGGTGACGTTTTTTATGCGGATTTAAGCCCTGTAGTAGGCTCTGAGCAGGGCGGCATACGGCCGGTCCTTATTATTCAAAACGATGTGGGAAACAGATACAGCCCGACAATCATATGCGCTGCCATAACCAGCCAGATTAATAAGGCGAAGCTTCCCACCCATATTGAGATAGATTGCGTTCAGGCTCTTTTGGTAAAGGATTCGGTAGTGCTCTTAGAGCAGGTAAGAACCATCGATAAAAAAAGGCTTAGGGAAAAAATATGCCGGCTAAACGACGAACTTATGAAAAAGGTTGATAAAGCGCTGATGATAAGCTTTGGTTTGAAATAATACATAAAAGCAGCGGGTATATGGCATACAGACCTTTAACATGAGTAAAGCCGGAAATCCTCATATTTGCTGCCATATAGTAAATCAGTTTTTGCGAAAGCTTAGAATTCAAGTAAGGGTTTGTTACTTCTTTATAAAATTTACTATATAGGCTTTATTTCGGCTATGTAATTTTAAGAAAGGTCGAAGCATATCTAAAAATACGATTTTTTGGCGGAGAGCCTTAAAATCGTATTTTTATTTTTATATATCAGGAGATGTTTCCGCAAATCTAAACAGGCATCTGAAAGGCGTTATTATGCCATGCTTTATCCGCGTCTCTTGGCAGCCCTATTGCTATCCTGCATTATATGAATAAGCAGTAAATACGTTTTGACCAGTATTTAGTTCTGAACATAATTATAGCAAAACAATGAATTAGCGTAACAAAAACCGTATATTTTGAATGGCTTAAAATAGAGATTCTATAGTTTAAGCCGTTTATAAAAAATAGGTTTTTGTTCCTGCCTTAATCTTGTTTTGCTATAAATTATATATTTAGCTGAATGCCGCTTCTTTTATGTGCTTACTTATATAGTGGGAACACATCTAAGAATAAATTACAAATATTTAATTATTTATCTCAATTATTGTAAAGAAAAGAAATATTTGTTATACTTTTAAAAACTTTGTATGTTCCTTGTAAATAATTTACTTTTATGTGAATAAGGCGGCTTTAAGAATAAAAGTAAGCCGAGGGGATATTTTATACTTAATGAACTAAAAAATGGGGCAAGTGTAAGAGTACAAATCACTTTGCTTTATTGTGTCGTAAGCATAAGTTCTGCTGATGCATTTTCTTTCAGAAAATGTATTCGTGACGGAATTCAGACAAAGCCTGAACTTAGGTATAGTATATGAATAAATTTGTTTTCAGTTTTGTGAACAATAATATTAAATTCAGTATCTATTAAACTTCAAAATACTTTTTTATTTTGAAGTTTAATAATGTTTTAATGGAGATTTGAAATTACGGTGATACTTAAAAGCTATAATAAAACGATTGCCGTGACAAAGGGACTATAAGAGCGGGAGTGAAAAATAAAATGGCTAAAATGAGCAGGCAGAAGAATGGCTCTAAAAATTTTATGAAAAAATATTTTATTATTGTTGCATCGATAGTAGGGGTCTTTATCCTGATATCAAGCATAGGTCTTTACGCTTTTTCCAAGTTTTCAAAGCCGGCGTCAAAGCCTGTGGACTATACGAAAATCGATTCAAATAATGATAAGAATAATGAAAGCTCCGATAAAAGCGGTCTTTTGGACAATCTTCTTCCGCCGGCAAAAACCAATGTGCTTCTTTTGGGAACGGACAAAAGCAAGCATCTTTCAGACGTTATTATTGTAGGCTCCTTCGATAGGGATACGGCCTCCATTAACCTTATCAATGTGCCGAGAGATACCTATTGCTCTGTTCTTCCTGAGATAAAGACAGAAGTTAAAGAAAAAGCAGGCAAGTCAATTCCGTCGGAGGTTAAAATGACGGATCTGCACTCCTGGGCAGGAAGGGAAATGGGCCCATGGGCAGTAAAAACTCAGATTGAAAGCTATATGGGTATCGCCATCGATTATACTGTAAGAATCGATTTAGAGGCATTTAAAAAAATTGTAGACCTTTTAGGCCCTGTTACAATGGAAATTCCTGAAGGGGGCCTTTCCTACTGGGACCCTGAGCAGGACCTTACCATTAATGTGCCGGGGGGCGTTCAAGAGCTTGACGGAGAAATGGCCGAAGGGGTCGTAAGATACAGGGCGACCTATAGAATGGGCGACCTTCAAAGAATAGAGGTCCAGCAGGAATTTATGAAATGCTTTTTTGAACAGGCCCTTAAAAAGGAAAATTTAATCAGCAATGCTCCCGGGCTTTTTTCAGCCGTATATGAATACGTTGAAACAGATTTCAAGCTTTCGGATATGTATAAATACATAACGTATATCCCCAAGCTTTCTCCAAGTAAGTTCGATATGACTACTTTGCCCGGTGAGCCGAGAGACGTTTATTATAACAACAACGAAGACAAGATTTCCTATTATTTCTATGACCCTGTCGAGACAGCAAAGCTCGTTGACGAAGTATTTTACAGCAAACCTTCTGAAATAAAATCAAAAATACAGATATTTAACGCCGGAATGGATAAAGAAAAAACCGACGCCATCATAAAGAATCTTACAGAAGCCGGCTTTATCGTGACTTTAAGTGAAACCTATGAAGAGGAGAAGCCTGAGGAAAGCATTATCATAACCGATGATGAGGATTTAGGCGAAAAGCTTAAGGAATATGTAAAGGATGTTAAGATTGAAAGCGGCAAAGAAATTGATGAAGAATATGACGCAGTCATTGTATTTGCCGAAGGATAGCAGGCATTCGCGCAGGGTGAGCGGCGAGCATTTATAGACAATTTATAAAATATTTGTTATAGTATTATATATAGTCAATTTACTTTTATTCCTTCATAAATATTTGGCAGGGGAAGGCTTAAAATAAAATTAAAGTAAAGACAATGCTATCGTTTCAACGCAATTTAGGTATAGTATAAAAGCTTTGGCTTGGATAAATAATGCCCTGAAAGGCGAAGCTTTTTGGGGCTTTATAGTTTAAAGACGACGGTGATCAAATGCTTTTAAGATATAAGACTGTTTATAAAGGCCATGAAGCGGAAATAACCGAGAAAAAGTCAAGGTTTATTGCCGAACTTTCTTATGCGCAAAATGAGGAAGAGGCCGCAGCATTTATAAACTTAGTTAAAAAAAAGCATAACAATGCCAGCCATCATACATTTGCTTACAGGTATTTCGATAAAATCATTATGGAAAGACAATCTGACGACGGAGAGCCCAGCGGAACGGCAGGCCTTCCCATATTGAGCCTTTTAAGAGGTGACGATCTTGTAAATATGGTGGTGGTTGTCACAAGATACTTTGGCGGTACGCTTCTTGGAACAGGGGGCCTTGTAAGAGCCTATTCCAAGGCGGCGGCAAAAGCGATTAAGGAATCTGTTATAATTGAAAAAATCCTTTACAGAAACCTTATTATTAAAGTAGATTATAATATGTCCGGCAAGGTTCAGCATGATATACTTACCGGCGGAGAAGTTTTAGAAAACATACGCTATACGGAAAACGTGGAATTTGTCGTCTATATAGAAATAGGCCTTGAAGAGGCTTTTATAAAAAGGATACAGAATCTTACTTCTGCAAGGGCTGAGATATATTCCGGTGACAGCGTATATGCTGCATTGATAGACGGAGAATTTGTAAAGCTCGAAACAGAACCAACTTGAAAAGATATTTAAGATACAGCTTATTGATGTTATTTCAAGTTCCCTTAGGATAAATTAATTATTGGAGGATTTTTATGTCGGGACATTCTAAATTTGCAAATATTAAGCATAAGAAAGAAAAAAATGACGCCCAAAGAGGAAAGATATTTACCAGGCTTGGCAGAGAAATCGCCGTTGCCGTAAAGTCCGGCGGGCCGGATTTAAGTGTAAACTCAAAGCTTAGAGATATTGTGGCAAAGGCGAAATCCAGCAATATGCCAAATGACACCATAGAAAGGTCCATTAAAAAAGCTGCCGGTGACTTAAACGGCGTAAATTATGAGAGCATCGTTTACGAAGGATACGGACCAAACGGTGTTGCCGTTATCGTTGAGATACTTACAGACAATAGAAACAGAGCGGCTGCAAACGTTAGAAACGCTTTTACAAAAGGCGGCGGCAATATGGGTACTACCGGCTGCGTTTCTTTCATGTTTGATGAAAAGGGCCTTATCATGGTTGAAAAGGACGACAACATAGACGAAGATGAACTTATGATGCTTGCCTTAGATTCAGGGGCTGAAAACTTTGAAGCTGTTGAAGAAGGATATGAAATAGTGACATTGCCGGAGGACTTTTCTTCTGTCAGAGAGGCTTTTGAAAAGGCTGGAATCCCCATGGTTTCTGCGGAGGTAACCATGATTCCCCAAACATATACGGAAATCAATAATGAAGACGACATAAAGAAAATGAATAAGCTCTTGGCACTTCTTGATGAAGAAGACGATGTTCAAAATGTTTACCATAACTGGGAAAACGAAGACGAATAAAATCTTTCAACCGCCTGCCCTTAAGGGCAGGCGGTTTAGTATATATAGAAGGATTTTTTCACTGCTACCTGTAACCCATTGGACTTCCCTGAATAAATATATATTATAATATGAGTTCGACGGAGTTGAACCCCTTGCACAGCAAGGGAAAATCCGTAGGATTTTTCACGTTATGAGTATAAAATCTTAAGTGCACCTTTAGATGTATGCATTGCAGTGAATTTCTGCAAATTTGTACGAATATTATCTAAGGTTCGCGGAATTTTAATTTCGTTGAGCTCATGTTAGTATAGCAGACATGGGATACGCCTATCCTTAAATATATATTTAAAAGGAAGATTGTTATGAATAAAAAGCAGATTACAAATAAGCTTGCCAGCTCCTTTTACAGGCCTAAGAAGAAAAAGGCATCAGATAAAAAGAAAGAGATTAGTAAAGAGCTTGAAGAACTGGAAAAGAAAATAGATAAAGCAACCAGAAGGGTAAGAAACACGATGAAATCCTTATCAAAACAATTGGAATAATAATTATTAAAAAGAATTTATTATTAAAAGATAAATATATGCCAAAAATGTCAAAATGAACAAAGGATTAATTAATTTCCTGGAACTTATATCAAAATCATTCAAGTTATTCAAAGCCTTCTTGTTATATGATATAAACTTGTTTAAAATATAAGTGAAAGGAAATACGGTTAATATGAATATTGCCATAAGAGAGATAAGCATCTCCTTTGTACTTATATTTACGGCAGACTGAAGGCCGTTATCATTTAAGCCGATATATGATATACAACAGGAGGTAAAATTTATCACAAAATGCGCTATCACAGAGGAGTAAATAGATTTTGTAGAGCTTACTAAAATAGAGAATATAAAACCTATGAAAAAAGCATAGGAAAACTGCTGAAGGTTCAGATGGACAAGTCCGAAAAATAAGCCGTTTAAAAGGGCGGCTTTGATAATATTCATATTTTTATATTGAGAAAAAAGAACCCCTCTAAAGGCAGCTTCCTCAAGCACAGCAGGTATGACTGCAAGGGAAAACGCAATATAATAAAAAGAATAGCCTTTAAGCTCCATTATCGTATCCGAAACATAATTTTTAAAAAATAAAGAAGAAAATCCGGCTACGGAATTCATCATAGGATACATAAAAAGGGTTATGGCAAGGATATAGCCTATGTTTTTGAAACTTAAGGGATTGAGCATCAATAATTCAGTGAATTTCTTTCCGCTTATTAATTTATAAAGAAAAATAGGAACAACAAAGCTAAATGTGCTGTTGAGTATCAGTGATCCGGGCACAGAAATATCAATACGGGATTTTATATAATATAGAACGAAGCTTGCCATAAGCTGAGAAAAAAGCACCAATGGCATAAAATCAATTTTATATCTGAATTTATTCAATTATATGCCTCCTTAGAGTAATTAGAAATATTATACAATTATTTATAGATTGTGTATAGTAAATTTACTTTTATCATAAATATTGCCCCAGACTCTTTGTTACCGTTGGTGATAAAGGTAAATTTACATCTTTGATTTTAATATAAGTTTAAAAAGGATAAACGTATAGTGGGGTGATTATTTGAACGGTAATATATCACAGACAGAAAATAAAAAGATTGACCTAGAAAATGTACGCCCGGGAATGGTTACGGCCAAGGAAGTAGTTTCCCAGTCGGGCACGGTGCTTCTTGCAAAGAATGTATTAATAAGCCAAGCAACCCTCAAAAAGCTTTTTGAAAGTGATGTAAAAGAAATAGTCGTAAAAAGAGTTAATATAAATATAGATAAATTAGCTCAGAAAAAGGGAATGCAGGATTTTAACGAAGGTCCCGCCAAGCCGGTGGTTCCCGTTTCTGTTGCTGAAAGGCCTGATTTTCGAGAATTTGAGCAGGAATACGATAAAAAGTTCGAAGTGGCAAAGGATACCCTTAAAGCCATAAGCGACGGGGCCCAAATTGACCTTGATGAGCTTACTGAGTTTACAGACGGCATTATAAACAAGCTTAAATGTAAATCAGATATATTGACATTCATCGGCTTTTTAAAATCCTATGATGAATATACTTTTAGCCACAGCAGCAACGTCGCCCTTTTATGCAATCTTTTTGCTTCATGGCTTCGTTTAAGCGATGAAGAAACAACTTATCTTACCGCCGCAGGATTTTTGCATGACATAGGAAAGCTTAAAATCCCTCACTCTATCCTTAATAAGCAAACAAGGCTTACGGATAAGGAATATGAAATAATGAAAAAGCATACGATTTTAGGCTATCGTATTTTACAAACTCAAAATATACCAAATGAAATAAAGCTGGGCGCTCTTATGCACCATGAGAAAATAGACGGAACAGGTTACCCTTTGGGGGTTACCCATGAAAAAATAAGCAAATATGCAAGAATTATTGCCATATGCGACATATATGACGCCATGACCTCCGACAGGGTATATAGAGGGCGCATATGTCCTTTTGAGGTAATAAAGAAATTTCAAATATCAAGCTACGGCGAACTGGATACTACATATCTTTTGGTTTTTCTTAAAAATATCGCCTATACCTATTATGGCAGCTGGGTTAAATTAAACGACGGAAGAAGCGGTGAAATTGTTTTCATAAACCCTACAGATCTTTCAAGGCCTATGGTAAGAGTCGGCGAGGAAATAATAGACCTTCACGAAAGAGAAGAATTGGATATTATAGGGGTTATATAATCTTATCAATGCTAAAAATAAAGGGCAGGTTTTAGACCTGTCTTTTTTGTTTTCAGGTGGCTGTGAGCCAAGGATAAACGCATGAAAGCATTTGTCCTGGAGCCAAAATAAAATTTTGGCGATACACTGTAGGAAGATTTACAAAGTTCCAAGAGAAACTTTGTAAATCTTTGCAATTTGATGGAAGTAAGTCCCATCAAATTGCTTAAAGTCTGCGACGCTAAAATCAAAATCTTGTTTAGGATTTTTCATGCATTTGTCGTATTATAAGGCCGCTTGCTTAAAAAAGATTTATAAGCATGGGATTATGTCTTTTTTAAGTTCACCCACTTTGCTTTACAAGCATATATTTGTAAAGCATTTTAAGCCAGCTTAGTATAAATTGACTTTTTCTCCCGATGCTAATATAATTAAGCCCATAATCAAAAGACCGATGCTTTATATCTATAAAAGGCGCCTATACTGGCCTTAAATAGATATTCAGCCATCGGTTTAAAATATGCTTGGAGGTAATCATGCTGGATTTTGGTAATATAAATATTTATGTTTTTGATTCTGCGGAGGAAATAGGCGTAAAGGCGGCGATGCTCCTTTCGGAAACCATAAAGGAAAATCATAAAAGCAATGTTTGCTTTGCCACGGGAGGCTCTCCTGTAGGTATGTATAAGGAGCTTATAAAGCTTTATAATGAAAAGGCTGTGGACTTTTCAGGCATCAGGGCTTTTAACCTTGACGAATATTATCCTATTCAGAAATCCAATTCCCAGTCCTATGACTATTTTATGAAAGACAATCTTTTTAACCATATTAATATTGATTTTAACAATCAATTTATTCCTAACGGTGAGACGAAAGACGTGGATAAAGAATGCAAAGACTATGACAAGCTCATAGAAGAAAACGGCGGCATCGACTTTCAAATATTAGGCATCGGAACAAACGGCCATATAGGCTTTAACGAGCCTTCCAAGTCCTTTAAGGCCAATACTCATTTGGTAGAGCTTGCGGAAAGCACAATAAACGCCAATTCAAGGTTTTTTGATTCTATGGAAGAGGTTCCAAAATATGGTATCACCATGGGTATAAAATCCATTATGATGAGCAAGAGAATTATTCTGATAGCTTATGGGGAGAATAAGGCAGAAGCCATCTATAAGGCTTTTTTTGAAGATGTAACCCCCGAAATGCCCGCTTCCATACTTCAGTTTCACCGTAATGTTACGGTGCTTTTAGATAAGGGGGCCGCAAAGCTTGTAGAGGAAAAATTTAAAGCCCGAAATAAGTAATCAGGCAGGAAATAAATATAATGAAATATAAGGCAGATAGCAAAGGCGCTATCTGCCTTTATTGATTACGAAAAGGCAAATTTATATAATTTTAGTAAAATAGATTTAAGGCAGTAACAAGAAACGATTTTTCATAAACGGCTTAATACAATAGAAACGCTTATATTAAGCCATTCATAGCCAACAAAGATGAAAAGAACTTTGGCTATAAGGGAACGTTCACCTGAAAACACTTTTATAGCTTTGCTGTAAGTATTTTCAGGTTTACTAAGTATAAAATATACGGTTTTTGTTCCTCCAATCAAATTATTTTACTGCCTGCCTTATTTAAAGAAACAGCTGAAGAAAAGAGGGCGGAATGGTTTAAGAAAGCACTGTGGACTTTAGAAAGTAACGGTTTGATGTCTTTCCAGTCCAGATGTCATTTTCAGATTATATTATTTTTTAAATTATAGAGGGGTATGTAAAAAAGTTTTCGTCAATTTACTTTTATTTGATTTCATGCTGTTTCGGGCCATAGCGGTACAGATGAAATAAAAGTAAATTAACTATATTATTTTGGGCAGGCCTTTTGTTTTACACGTATTTAATTTCCATGAATATACTATATATAGAGAAAATTATAAAATGAAAGGTGATTCTATGAATGAACACTATCCCTTCGTAAATCCGCCCCTGCCTTACGCATATGATGCCCTTGAGCCTTTTATCGATACAAAGACCATGCATCTCCATCATGACAGACATTTGCAGACCTATGTAAATAATCTTAATGATGCCCTTAAGGATTATCCCCAGCTCCAAAGCTGGTCTCTGGAGAGGCTTATATATAATGCAGGGAGACTTCCTCTTGCTGTCCGCCAGACTATAATAAATAACGCAGGCGGTGTCTATAACCATATTTTATATTTTAACGGCATGATAAACCCGTCGGAAGGCCTTCGAAGAGGAAAGCTTTATTCGGCTATTGTAAAGGACTTCGGCACTGTTGATAATTTTTTAGAAGAACTTAAGAATCAAGCATTATCCGTATTTGGTTCAGGGTATGCATGGCTTGTAGTTACGCCCTGGGGAAATCTGAGAATAGTGACATCGGCAAACCAGAACACGCCCATTGCCCAAAACCTTTGCCCTGTTTTAACGACCGATGTGTGGGAGCATGCTTATTATCTTAAGCATTATAATGAAAGAGCGGCCTACATTGACGATTGGCTCAAAGTAGTGAACTGGAAGAAGGCGGAGGAGCTTTACAATAATTGTATTTCAGGTACAAAAGGTACTCAAAGGTAATTGGCCGGTTTTAGAAGGTTTGTATTATTCTTTGGGGCTGCAGTATTTAATGTATCATTGAACAAAAGGAAAGCAGCCGCAAAAGCCTATTCCGAATATAAGCCTTTTGTGGCATTTATTTGCTTATTTTATTATAATTTGCCTTTTCGGGTCGGATAAATCCGGCCCGAAGGTCATTTTACCGAGCAGCGGGGGCTTTCGAACCCTTAGTAAGGTATTTCTTGAAATATAATTGATGTTTCATACTTTTCCAGTAAAAATTATAAGGTTTTAAAATATAATTTATAGCAACTATAGCAAAACAATGAATTAGCGTAACAAAAACCGTATATTTTGAATGGCTTAAAATAGCGATTCTATATTTTAAGCCGTTTATGAAAAATAGGTTTTGTTTCTGCCTTAATCTTGTTTTGCTGTAAATAAAGTAATGCAAGAATATGTTCTTAGTATTATTTTATTCAGCCTGCGCATCTTATGGCATTTGTGGAAAAAGCTGATAATTTGATATTTGCCTTATTTAAGCAAACGGCTCTAGTACAGAATTATATTTATATTAAGCCAACTTAATAATATAAGTTAAAGCCTATGAATGGTTGTTAAGTAAATGTCTTTTTATAGTAAACAAAGAAGCTTTATTTTTGTTAGCTATAAAATAGCATTTAAATATGTAAATCTTTATAATATCAGGTTTATTTCTTCAAATTTATCCACTATATTTTCTTTTTTTTAATTCCTACTAAAATACTTGACATTGAAAATGTTAGATGATATTCTGTAAAAGATGAATTCCCAGTGCTTTGGTAGGATATAATGAGGTGATGAAATGAAAATTTCCACAAAGGGCAGATATGGCTTAAAAGCAATGATAGATATTGCCGCGTGGAGCGACGATAAATGTGTGAGCTTGAAAAGTGTTGCCGAAAGGATTGGAATATCGGAAAGCTATCTTGAGCAGCTTGTGATGAAGCTCAGGAAGGCGGGCCTTGTGGAAAGCATCAGAGGTGCTCAAGGGGGCTATATGCTTGCGAAGGAGGCTTCTCAAATAACTGTCGGAGATATTTTGACGGTGATGGAAGGCTCTCTTTTTCCCGTGGAATGCCTTGATGAAAATTCTGAATGTTCCTGCGGAATCGGCTTATGTGATACCTGTGTTACAAGGCCTGTATGGGAGAAAATATATGATTCCTTATGGGGTGTAGTTGATTCTATTACCATTAAGGATCTTGCAGAACAATATAAATTAGGTAAAAGCTATATTTAGGGAGTGGAGCAATGAAAACAAATATTTATTTTGACAATGCCGCAACAACAAAAGTGCGGGAAGAAGTTTTCAACGAAATGAGACCTTTTCTGGAAAGTCAATACGGAAACCCTTCAAGCATTTACACCATTGCAAGAGAAAGCAAAATTTCTATGGAAAAGGCAAGAGAGCAGGTTGCCAAGGCTTTGGGGGCAGAGCCTATGGAAATCTACTTTACAGGAAGCGGAACAGAAGCGGATAACTGGGCTATAAAAAGCATTGCCGAGTCTAAAAAGCCCAAAGGAAATCATATTATAACAACGAATATAGAGCATCACGCTGTTTTGCATACCTGTGAATATCTTGAGAAAAACGGCTATGAGGTAACGTATCTTCCCGTTAACGAAGAGGGATTGGTAACTGCGGAGCAGGTAAAGGACGCCATAAAGGACGAGACTATACTCATTTCCATCATGTTTGCAAATAATGAAATCGGAACGATTATGCCTATAAAAGAAATCGGAAAAATTGCAAAAGAAAAGGGCATTCTGCTCCACACTGACGCCGTTCAGGCAGTGGGCCATGTGCCCATAGACGTAAATGCGCTTAATATTGACCTTCTTACTTTATCTGCTCATAAGCTTTACGGGCCTAAGGGCGTAGGCGCGCTTTACGCAAGAAAGGGCATCGTTTTAAGGCCCTTTATTCACGGCGGCGCGCAGGAAAGAGGAAGGCGTGCCGGAACGGAAAATGTAGCCGGAATCGTAGGTCTTGGGAAAGCTATAGAGCTTATGGGAGAAGAAATGGAAGAGGAAATAACAAGGCTTACGGCACTTAGAAACAGGGCTATTGACGGCCTTACTTCTAAAATACCCTACTGCCGTTTAAACGGTGACAGAGACAGCAGGCTTCCCGGGAACTTAAATCTTTCCTTTGAGTTTATTGAAGGTGAATCCATGCTTTTGCTTTTGGATATGAAGGGCATAGCGGCATCAAGCGGCTCTGCCTGCACATCGGGAAGCCTTGATCCTTCCCATGTTCTTCTGGCAATTGGCCTCCCTCATGAAAAGGCCCACGGCTCCTTAAGAATATCCTTGGGAAGATATAACACAAAAGAAGAAATTGAATATCTCATAGAGACTCTTCCCCCTATTGTTGAAAGATTAAGGGAAATGTCTCCTTTGTATGAAGATTTTTTAAATAAAGATAAATAAGAAATAAAATGCGGAACAGGCCGCCTGTTCCGCAAAAAGCCTTATTATACACACGACAAGGAGAGAAAGATATGATGTACAGCGAAAAGGTAATGGATCATTTCAGCAATCCCAGAAATATGGGTGAGATAAAAGATGCAAGCGGCGTAGGAACCGTAGGAAATGCCAAATGCGGAGATATAATGAAAGTATACCTTAAAATAGAAAATAATATTGTTGAGGACGTTAAATTTAAAACCTTTGGCTGCGGTGCAGCCGTAGCAACAAGCAGTATGGCTACGGAGCTTATTAAAGGAAAATCTGTTGAAGATGCTTTGAAAATAACAAATAAGGCTGTTATGGAAGCTCTTGACGGGCTTCCCCCTGTAAAGGTTCATTGTTCTGTTCTCGCGGAAGAGGCGATTCATGCCGCTCTTTGGGATTACGCGCAAAAAAATAATCTTGTGATCGCAGGTTTAAAGCCTCCTTCAGACGAGGAGCATGATCACGGGGATATTTTTCAGGAATAGGTGAAGAAATGGCTGAAAAGGTAGTAATGGCAATGTCCGGCGGAGTTGACAGCTCCGTCGGCGCCTATCTTTTAAAAAAGCAGGGCTATGACGTAATAGGCGTAACCATGCAAATATGGCAGGACGAAAAAAGATGCGATATCGAGGATAAGGGCGGTTGCTGCGGCTTGAGTGCCGTTGAAGATGCAAGAAAAGTATGCGCTGACCTGGATATTCCTTTTTATGTATTTAATTTTAAACAGATTTTCAAGGATAAGGTAATTAATTATTTTATAGATGAGTATTATTTGGGAAGGACGCCCAATCCCTGTATTGCATGCAATAAACATGTAAAATGGGAAGCTCTTCTTGCAAGAGCTCTTTTCATGGAGGCCCAATATATTGCTACAGGCCATTATGCTAAAATAACAGAGCTTAAAAATGGGCGATATGCCCTTCAAATGGATTTTAATAATCCAAAGGATCAGACATATGCGCTCTATGGCCTAACGCAGTTCCAATTGAAACATACGCTGATGCCTCTTTCAGGAATAGAAAAAGATGAGGTGCGTTCCATTGCAAAGGAAATCGGCCTAAAGGTATTTAATAAGCCCGACAGTCAAGAGATATGCTTTATAAGCGATAATAATTACGGCGGATTTATTGAGGAAGAAGGGGGTAAAAAAATACTTCCCGGAAACTTCGTAAATACAGACGGGGATATTATAGGAAAACACAAAGGTATAGTCCACTATACGGTCGGTCAAAGAAAGGGTCTTGGCATCGCTTTTGGAAAGCCTATGTTTGTAAAGGAAATCAACCCGTTAACAAATGAGGTTGTGCTTTCTGAAAATAAGGAGCTTTTTTCTGAAGGCCTTATGGCATCGGATATAAATTATATGGCGGTTGAATCTGTAAAGGAGCCTATGGAGGCCTACGCAAAAATTCGATACTCCCATAAGCCTGTATTATCCGAAATTACTGCTCAAGGGGAAAATATTCTCTGTAAATTTAAGGAGTCCCAAAGAGCCGTAACCCCCGGTCAGGCAGCGGTATTTTACGATAAAGACGGAAATATTCTCTGCGGCGGGGTTATAGAGAGGGCTGTGTAATTATACTTAAAGATAGGTTACAAAAAAGAAGGTCGCACGTAAAACGTGCGGCCTTCTTTTGTATTCATCTATTTTTCTTTGCTTTTAAGGAAGTTTTCTATATCGCTGGTACTTGTAGCATCGGAAAGCTTACTGTCATACTTGCCGTTTTTGTAGTACAGCAATGCAGGGAATCTGCTGGTTGACGGTGCATTGTCCAAAAGCCAGTTATAATCCTCCCAGTCTGAATTATCATGAGTGTTGGAAGAGATATTTAATCCGTAATAAAAACGGGTATATGAAAACCTGTCATCAGTTCTTAAGATATCGGCGATTCTTTCAACATCTTCCTGGCTGTCCTTATCGGAGCTATCATATAAAACGACGATAAAGCTTTCATTGTCTCTGTAATATTCATCAAGCTGTTCAATGCTTGCGTTGTTAAGGATTGAATTCTTTATATCATCATATCTTGATGAGCTTGAAGTACTCTTATGGTTATTAAATTCATCTATAATGGATTTTACCTTTTCAAGGGTCTTAGGCTGCTTATAGGTTTCCATATCGTCTTTGTCTTTATACATAAGGAACATAACAGGAAGCTCATCTGTTGCGTCATATCTATAATTCTTCAGAAAATCTACATTTTTATAGAAGTTAGGATATTTATCGATATCAAGGCCGTAAACTAAAGCCTTTTTCTCTTTTGCTGCAGCCTTGATTACCGGGATATATTGCTTTGAATCCTCGTCTGTACGGTCATAGAGAACCACGATAAACTCATTTTTATTGTTGTATTCTTTTTGAATCGTTGTGTCGGATTTTGACTTGAAATAAGTTGTATCGTCAAAATCTGCATAGTCGTATTCAGTGGAAGCTACCGTTGCAAACTTTGCTATTTCCTTTTGAAGCTTATCCATATCTGTAGGAGCCTGCATCTGAGTAACGTCAGATTTGGATTTTACAAAATAAACTGTCGGGTCTTTAAATTCTCTTTCTCTGAAGAAACCGTTCCAAAGCCAATTGTTATCGGAAGCCTTGTTATTGGAATCATTCATATCCACGCCGTAAATTCTGTATTTTTCATCTTGAGCAGCGTCCTGAATATTTGGAACCATCATTTTTGAGCTTTCTTCGGAACTATCGTAAAGAACAAAAATAAATGGGTATTTATTGCTGTCCTGGTACATTTCCTTAATAGCGGAAGAGGATATGATTCTGAAATAAGAGGTATTTGAAAAATCACCGTAATTATCGGGGATTTCAACCTCAGGTTCAGGGGGTACAGGGTCAGCAACAGCATTTGCAGTTATATATGCCGTATTTGTAGCAGCGTCCCATGAAACGGTTGCGCCGAGGGTTTCAGCTATGCTTCTTACAGGGATATAGGTCCAGTTATTAATAATAACAGGAGCTACGGGGAGGAACTCAGTTTTTTCACTGGTGTATTGTTTATAGCCAAGGGAATCTATTGTAAATTCACCGTATGTAACTACAGAGCTGCCAATATTCATAAAGGAATAGCGGTTGCCTCTGAATGCCATAACCTTTCTTTCAGGCTCATACCATTCAACGGTGGCGCCCATGGCTTCTCCTATTTCACGATAAGGAAGAAGTATTCTGTCGCTGATGTTTTGTATTTGGTTTTGAGTTGTAAGAACTCTACCGTTTAAATTAATTTTATACTTTGTGTCGGCTAAAGCTTGAGACTGCATGGCGGGTATTGCCATAAGGGCAGCCAAAGCAAATGCCAATGGCCTAGCAAATTTCTTCATTAATTAAAACCTCCTTATAATTTTTATTAGGACAAGTTTATTCTAAGGTAATTATGCAGATAATCTTATTTGCATAATTCTTAGGATAAGAAGTCCGGGCTATTTAACAATGCGAAAACCAGTTGCTCTTTCAGTATATCCCCCTAAGCAATTCAAATTAAGTATGTCTTATAATCAATTTACATTTATTCCGACTACGAAGTACAGTAAAAGTAAATTGATAAGGGGCTTTTTAAAAGCTCCTGTTATAATTAAAACCTAATATTGAACTGCTGAGTAAAAAGCCATAGATATATTATATACTAAACTTATAAAATTTTCTTCAGTTTGTTCAAAAGTAATATATTTTTAATATAACTGAAACATTGGAAGACAAATAGCAAACTTAATGGAAGATTTCGGAAAATTCATATTTTTGCAAAACGGAGTAATAATAAAAACATGGCATTAGGTAAAATAATAGATTGATTTTAAAAAAGTATTCTATATATATTATCAAAATTATTTTTGCCACGAAATTATAAGATTAAAATAGCATTATTTTTAACAATAAGAAGCCTTTATATCAATAGAGTTTTGTAAGATGCTCCAAAGGTTAAAAATCTGGAGGGATGCGACGGCTGCAAGCCTTAGCAACACTTGTTTGCAGGTGCAAAACATGGTAGAATATAATGGAAAAAGAGCTTATTTGTTAATTCATTAACAAAGCTTTAAGAAGGGAGCTAAAATATGCTTAAGAAAAGGTCTGTAGAGGATTTGGCGCCAAAAGGCAAGAGAGTGCTTGTAAGGTGCGATTTTAATGTTCCTTTAAAGGATGGAGTAATTACCGATGACACTAGGATTGTGGCTGCCGTTCCCACTATAAAGAAATTGATTTCAGAAGGCGCGAGGGTTATACTTTGTTCTCATCTCGGAAAGCCCAAGGGCTTTGACCCAAGCCTTTCATTAGGTCCTGTTGCAGCAAGGCTTTCAGAGCTTTTAAATAAGGAAGTTACTTTTGCCTGCGATGAAGCGGTTGTAGGCGAAAATGCAAGAAGTGCTGTTGAAAAAATGCAAGACGGAGATATTGTGCTTCTTGAAAATACCCGTTTTAGAAAAGAAGAGACAAAAAACGAAGAAGCATTTTCAAAAGACCTTGCTTCCCTATGTGATTTATTCGTTAACGACGCTTTTGGTTCTTCTCACAGGGCTCATTGCTCCACCGTGGGCGTTACTGAATTTGTAAAGGAATCCGCCGTAGGCTATTTAATGGAAAAAGAAATAGAATATCTCGGCAATGCCGTAAATAACCCCAACCGTCCTTTTGCCGCCATCTTAGGAGGGGCAAAGGTATCAGATAAAATTGCTGTTATTAATAACCTTCTTGATAAAGTGGATATTTTAATTATAGGCGGCGGCATGGCCTATACCTTCTTTAAAGCAAAAGGTTATGAAGTAGGAAATTCTCTCCTTGAAGAAGATAAAATTCCCTATGCGAAGGAAATGCTTGAAAAGGCTGAAAGAAACAATATAAAGCTTCTTCTTCCAGTAGACACGGTAGTTGTGAAGGAGTTTAAAAACGATACGGAATATAAAACGGTTCTTTCTTCTGAAATAGAAAACGGCTGGATGGGCGTTGATATCGGCGAGGAATCAAGAAAGATTTTTGCCGAGGCCCTTAAGGAAGCAAAGACTGTTATTTGGAACGGACCTATGGGCGTATTTGAATTTGAAAACTTCGCCAAGGGAACCATTGCCGTAGCCGAAGCTCTTGCCAATATTGAAGCCACCACCATCATAGGCGGGGGAGATTCTGCCGCTGCCGTTACCCTTTTAGGATATAAAGATAAAATGAGCCATATCTCAACCGGCGGAGGCGCAAGCCTTGAGTTCCTTGAAGGAAAGGAACTTCCGGGGGTTATGGCGGTACAGGATAAATAAGTTTAAAGACTTCTGTTAATTTGCTTTATAAAATTATACTATAGTAATTTTTTAAAAAAGAAGCAATAAGAGCTTACGCTAAAGACTTAAAATACAGATTTCCTTCGAAAACCATATAATTTTGAGTCTGGGTAAATGTATGGTTTTGTTATTGTTTGACTTTAAATTTACTATTAAAGCTAATTGACTTTTAAAAGGCTTATGAGCCCAATTCTACAAAGAGGTGTGTATTTTGAGAAAAAGACTTGTTGCAGGAAATTGGAAGATGAATTTAACCCCTTCCGAAGCAAAGAAATTTGTATCCGAGCTTAAAGGCGCTTTAATTAATAAGGATGCGGAAGTATTAGTATGCGTACCGGACATTGATATCACAGCAGTTTCAGAAGCCGTTTCAGGAAGCGATATTAAAGTAGGCGCTCAAAATATGTATTTTGAGGAAAAGGGTGCCTTCACGGGAGAAACCTCTCCGCTGATGCTGAAAGATGCTGGGGTTTGCTATGTCGTTATCGGCCATTCTGAGAGAAGAGCCTATTTCCACGAAACCGATGAAATCGTAAACAAAAAGGTATTAAAGGCAGTTGAGCAGGGAATAGTTCCTATAGTATGCGTAGGAGAAACTTTAGACCAAAGAGAACAGGGCATAACCGTTGACCTTGTAAGGCTTCAGACGAAAATTGCCCTGAAAGGCCTTACAGAAAAGCAGGTTGCTGAAATCGTTGTGGCCTATGAGCCTGTATGGGCAATTGGTACAGGAAAAACGGCTACCAGTGAACAGGCGGAGGAAGTGTGTGCCGCCATAAGAAATGTTATCGGAGAAGTTTATGGAAAAGAGACTGCCGAGAAGACAAGAATTCTTTACGGAGGAAGCGTGAACGGAAAGAATGCGGCAGAGCTTTTCGCCATGGAAAACATTGACGGGGGTCTTGTAGGAGGCGCAAGCCTTAAGCTTGAATTTGCCGACATTGTGAATTGTTAGGAGATTTTTATGGAAAAAAAGACAACTGTTTTAATGATTTTAGACGGCTTTGGCCTTACGGATAAAACTGAGGGCAATGCCATAAAAATGGCTAAAACCCCCAATATAGACAAGATTTTTGAAAATTACCCTTGGGCAGAAGGACAAGCTTCCGGTTTAAACGTAGGCCTTCCCGACGGTCAAATGGGGAATTCGGAAGTAGGCCATACCAATATCGGCGCCGGAAGAATCGTCTATCAGGAACTTACAAGAATAACAAAAAGCATAGAAGACGGAGATTTCTTTGAAAACCCCGAATTCCTTCAGGCTGTTGAAAATTGTAAGGCAAATGATTCAGCACTACATTTTCTTGGTTTATTGTCTGACGGCGGCGTTCATAGCCATATAGAGCACCTTTACGGCCTTTTAGAGTTTGCAAAGAGAAATGGCCTTCATAAAGTTTACGTTCATTGCTTTATGGACGGAAGGGATACGCCCCCAAGATCAGGCCTTCAATATATCAAACAGCTTGAAGAAAAGATGAAGGAATTAGGCGTAGGAGAAATCGCCACCGTATCCGGCAGATATTACGCCATGGATAGGGACAACAGATGGGAAAGAATTGAAAAGGCCTATGATGCAATGGTTTACGGAAAGGGCAGCAGCTTTTCTTCCGCTTCAGAGTGCATGGAGGCTTCTTATAAAGAAGATGTTACAGACGAGTTTATCATTCCTTCTGTTATAACAAAAGCTAGCGAGCCTATAGCTAAAATACAGGAAAATGACGCTATCATATTCTATAATTTCCGCCCGGACAGGGCAAGGGAGATTACAAGAGCCCTTGTTGATCCTGAATTTAAAGGCTTTGAATGCCCTAAAATGAAGCTTAAATACATCTGCTTTACAGAATACGATGTAACCATACCAAACAAATTAGTTGCATTCCATGCAGGCGGGCTTAACAATACCATGGGAGAATATATTGCTTCCCTTGGCCTTACCCAGCTTCGTCTTGCGGAAACAGAAAAATACGCCCATGTGACATTTTTCTTTAACGGCGGTGTAGAAGCGCCTTATAAAGGAGAAGACAGAATACTCATTCCTTCCCCTAAGGTAGCAACCTATGACCTTAAGCCTGAAATGAGCGCCGAAGGGGTTACGGAAGCTTTAGTAAATGCCATTGAGTCTAAAAAATATGATTTAATTGTTATAAACTATGCCAACCCCGATATGGTAGGCCATACGGGAGATATTCCGGCCGCAGTAGCTGCAGTTGAATACGTAGACGGCTGTGTAGGCAGAGCATTAGACGCTTTAATAAAGGCCGGAGGCCAGATGTTCTTATGCGCCGACCATGGAAACAGCGACAAAATGGTGGATTATGATACGAAAGAGCCTTTTACGGCCCATACCACGAACCCCGTGCCTTTTGTAATCATAAACTGCCCTTCCTGCAAGGCCGTTAAGGAAGGCGGAAAGCTCTGTGATATTTCACCGACCCTCCTTGATATGATGGGTATAGAAAAGCCTGCGGAAATGACAGGCCATTCTCTTTTGGAAAGGCATTAAAATATTAGCTTGATAGAAGCCTTATCAAAGGCTTGCAGATTATATACATTCTAAGTGATGAAGGGAGCAATAATTAATGAAGGGATTTCTTGAAATTCTTGAGGTACATGCAAGACAGGTATTGGATTCCAGAGGCAATCCGACTGTAGAAGTTGAAGTAATTGTAGGAGACGACGCAGGAGAATATTTAGGCAGAGCAGCTGTTCCATCAGGCGCTTCCACAGGCGCTTTTGAAGCCGTAGAGCTTCGTGACGGCGGAAGCTCTTATATGGGTGCAGGCGTTTTAAAAGCGGTAGAAAACGTAAACGACATCATCGCTGATGAAATCGTAGGCCTTAACGCCCTTGATCAGGTTACAATAGATAGAACTATGATAGCCCTTGACGGAACACCAAATAAGGCTAAACTTGGCGCAAACGCAATTTTAGGCGTTTCCATAGCAGTTGCAAAGGCCGCAGCAGAAGCTTTAAACATGCCTTTATACCAGTATTTAGGCGGATTTAACGCAAAGAAGCTTCCGGTACCGATGATGAATATTTTAAACGGCGGAAAGCATGCCGATAACACTGTAGACTTCCAGGAATTCATGATTATGCCTGTGGGCGCTGAAAGCTTCTCCGAAGCATTAAGAATGAGCGCAGAAATCTACCACAACCTTAAAAAAGTATTAAAATCCAAAGGCTTATCTACAGCAGTAGGTGACGAAGGTGGCTTTGCTCCAGACCTTGCCACGCCTGAAGAAGTAATAGACGTAATCCTTGAAGCTGTTGAAAAGAGCGGCTATAAACCGGGCACAGATATTAAAATTGCTATGGACGTTGCTTCCACAGAGCTTTTCAAAGACGGAAAATACTATTTTGAAGGCGAAACAAAGGCAAAAGGTCTTTCCGAAACAATTGTAAGAACTTCCGAAGAAATGGTTGCGATGTATGTATCTCTTTGCGAGAAATATCCTATCATTTCCATTGAAGACGGTCTTGCAGAAGACGACTGGGAAGGATGGAAATACCTTAATGAAAAATTAGGCAAGAAGGTTCAGCTTGTGGGCGACGACCTTTTTGTTACAAACACAGAAAGACTTTCAAAGGGCATCGACCTTGGCGTAGCAAACTCCATCCTCGTAAAGGTAAACCAGATTGGAACCTTAACAGAAACCTTTGACGCTATCGAAATGGCTAAGAATAACAACATGACCACAGTTATTTCTCACCGTTCAGGCGAGACAGAAGACGCAACCATCGCAGACATCGCTGTTGCCGTAAACGCAGGCCAGATTAAAACAGGTGCGCCTGCCCGTTCCGACAGGGTTGCAAAATACAACCAGCTTATCAGAATCGAAGAAGAATTAGGCGAAGCCGCTCAGTATCCCGGCTTATGCGCATGGTATAATTTAAAGAATAAATAAAGATTATCAAAAGGGTAAAGGCTGCAGGCCTTTACCCTTTTTAATTTAACCTAATACTGTTTCTATGGCCTTTCTTGCCAGCACTTCCGTAGGGTTAATGGTGGGGGCTTCAATATGAAATTCCTTAAAGCCTATGGGAAGCTCTGTGCAGCCTAAAATAAAGGCTTCTGCTCCTAAGACCGAAAGGGCCGAAAGCGCTTTTTCTACAGGCTCTATAGGGTAATGCCAATTGCCGGACTTTACACCGTCATAAATAAAGCCCATAATGCTTTTTTGTCCTTCTTCATCAGGGGTGATGATTTCAACGCCGGAATTTCCAAAGGCATTAGAATATACGCCTGATTTGATGGTGCCGTCGGTAGCCAAAAGCGCCACCTTTTTATATCCTTTTTGGCGGGCGTATTCTGCTGTAAGTTTGGGCATATGAAGCAAAGGAATATGGATGTTTTCTGCAATGTCATCGTAGAAATAATGGGCAGTATTGCAGGACATCAGAAGATAATCGGCTCCTGCCTCCTGAAGACGCTTTGCTGAATGAATCATTTCAGGACGGGGGTCCTTACCGCAGCTAAGGATAGCAGCGGTGCGGTCGGGGATATTAGTATTGCTGTCAATTAAAACAGGGATGTGCTCCTGATCGGATTTAGCCGGTGTAAGCTCGATAATCATTTTAAACAAATCGGCTGTTGCCAGAGGGCCCATACCGCCTATAATGCCAAGGGTCTTCATAAATATTGCGCCTCCATATGAATTCGGCAGATGATTAAGCAAAACAGGGCATGCAATTTAACCAGATAAAAATAAAAGGTTGATTTGATTTATGAGTGCATCGATTTATTCACTAATGAATCGCCCTTATATTATTTGCTTTTGGTATGTTCTGAATTTAGGAAACATACTTGAATTAGCCGTATATATTTTAAATTTATAGTAGAATAAATATTTTTCATTGTCAATAACTGCATTTATAAAATAGTGACGGAAAATTAGAGGCATTTAATCTAAAACTTAATTTATTTGCAGAATAAACGCCGGCTTATTAATTATTCTTTATTTTCTATTCTGCAAAGAACTGCTCCTATGGCTGTGGCAAAAACGCTGTTTTCCGGAATAATAAATGTTTTATGATGGAGAGCCCCCAGTTCTTCAAATACTTTCTCTGCCTGATGCAGAGTGGTCAGGGTCCCCGTAAGAACGATGCTTTGAGGCTCCGTATGGATGCAGGCAAAAACAGCCATCATGCCTACAGTTTGAAGCACCATATTAATAAGGGCATAAGCCATATCTTCTCTGGAAGCTGTATGCTCTATCTTGCCGAAGTTGGCTGCCGTGGTATAAGGCGGCAAGGAAGGAATGGTAATTTTACTGATATCGCCTACGGAAAGATCTACATTTCTCAAATTTCCCTTAAGGGCCATAGAAGAAACCAAAGGAATATTATCTTCTTTTAGAAGTTTCCATGAAAGGCCGACTAAGGTTCCGCCGCCGACGCCTGTTCCCCCTATGTGGCGAAAGGTACTCTGATCTGCCTGTACATAGGCGGTGCCTGTTCCCATACTTACGATAAGGGCTCTGGAAAGGCCGGAAAGAAAAAGACCGCCTTTACCAATAGCCTCAAATTCGTTTACTTTAAACGTGGGAATATTATAAATATTTTCATCCATAAGGCTTGCCCCAACACCCGTAAGGGCTATCTCAGAAATATCCGTTAATGAAAGATTGTTTATTTTAAGGAAATGGCCCAATGCACCGTAAAGAGAAGTAAGCTGATCGCCTGCCTTTACCTGAAGGGTGCCTTTACTATTTTTATTGCGGTCAAAGGCTACAATTTTTGTAGTAGAACCGCCTACATCAATTCCAAGAATTAATTCCAATTTAATTCCTCCATAGCAAATTTATATAGCAGAATAAGTGAGTATCATCTTGCCGGTTAAAAAATTATTTTCATCTTTTATAGTTACAAGGATGAAAAGACGTTTGTTAACTATCAGAAGATGCTCCTTAAAAAACTATTCATAAGCTGATTATTGTATAATTTTTCAAGTTTGTTTGGTATATTTTACATGAATCCAAGTATTAGCATTAAAAAGGCAATAAATATAGTTTTCAGTATAACAACAGATAGAAATAATGTAAAGGCCCGGCTTATGCCGGGCCTTTTTAAAATTAAATCTCCTTTACTTTATCAGCCGGAAAGATAATTCCTGCTTCTTCTCTTGCTTTTTGGCATACCTTCATTACGTTTATGCTATGGTCGAGCATTTTATGGCAGAAGCTGAAATCTCTTTCTTTAATGCATTTATCAAAGGCTTTAAATTCAGGAATCATGATTTCGGGATATAAATTATGGTTTTTCGTATCCGTATATTCATTGTATATGTTCAGGGTATAGCTTTTGCACATGCTGGTAGGGGAATTCACGGTAATGGCCCCTTCTGTTCCAAGGATTTTACCGGAGGATTGGGAAGCGCAGTCCTTTGAAGCCACCAAAGAAGCCTTGAAATCCTTATAGGAGAGGATTAATATGCCCGAGGTATCGATTCCCCTTTCCATATTGGGGTAATATTTTATTTCTTCCGGAAGGCCGAAAAGACCTACGGTAAAATGGATATTATAAATATTAAGGTCCATCAGAGCGCCGCCGGAATAAAGCGGATCGAAGGCTATGGGCGTTTCTCCCTGTTTAAAATTATTGTAACGGCTGGAGTATTGGGAAAAGTCCAACTGCAATATCTTAACCCGGCCTATTCTATTTAAATCCTCTTTAATTGAAAAATAATTCTCAAGATACATAGGGATGATTGCTTCAAAGAGAAAAAGGGATTTCTTTTTTGCTATGTCTATTAAGTGGAGAAGCTCTTTCATATTTGATGTAAAGGGCTTTTCACAAATTACATTTTTTTCGGCGTTAAGGGCTAAAAGGCTGTTTTCATAATGCAAAGAGTTGGGAAGGGCCACGTAGATTTCCGTTATCTCGTCGTCCTTTAGCATTTCGTCGTAATCATAATAGATTTTTTTAATATGATACTGCAAGGACAGCTTTTCAAGGGTGTCTTTGCTTTTTTTCCTTCCGCATATGGCGCATAATTCTATTTCGTTTGTTTTTGAAATCTGGGAAAGAAAAGTGTGAACGATGGCCCCAGAGCCTAAAATACCAAGCTTCATGATCTGCTCCCTTATTTTACTATTTTTACGTTAAATTTATCGTCTATTTCAATATTGCACTTTATGACTTGAAGAAAATAGGAAGAGGAAACATAGCTTAACCCCGACCTGTTTATTACGGGATATTTTTTATTTATCTGAGTATCGTAAAGAAGGTGGCTGTAAAAATCGCCGTTGGGGCTTGAAACCGTAACCATTTGGTCTCTTTCAGACCAGCTTACTTTATAGCCCAGAGCCTCGCAGACCTCTCTTACGGGTATGTACACCATATTGTTTACTGTGGGGTAGGCGGCGTTTTTCATCATTTTGCCGTTTACGTAGACGACGTTTGACGCTGTGTTGCCCCCTTCAAAATTAATATAGGTTTTAAGAAAATAATCGTTATTTGCTTCTTTCAGCATGTCCTCATATCTTATTTTATCGCTTCCGAAACTAAAGGGGATAGAGGTAGAGGTTGAAATAGCCATAACATGGCTTCCCGATTCGGATATTTTTCTAAAGCCGCTTTGATTGCTCCACTTGTCCTTATCGTATACGCAGAGGGTCATTAAAACCGTCTGCTTAACGGGAGCGTCAACAGCCTGATAATATACTATTATTTTTTCCGTAAAGTCGGATTTTTTCCCCGGCATTTCTCTTTTAAGCGAAACGTATTTCTGCCAGGAATAAGGGATCATAAATGTATATTCTACATTTTCCCCTTTAATAAGTTTATTGGTATTCAGCATCTCAAACCTTTTTACGTCAAATTCGCCCCCATATACTGTAGAGGCCGAAAATACCGTTGAAAGAGAAAGAAAAATTAATACCAGAGATTTTGATAAGCTTTTTTTCATAAGCTCCTCCGAAAAAAAGAGTCTATATATTACAAATAAATTAAGTATAAGCCTATTCCATATAATTTCAATTGAAATTATATGGAATTTATTCATTATGAAAAGGTACAAATTTAGAAAACAAGGCCGCCAGGCTTTAGGCGCCGATTGCAAACTTAGTAAGTGTCAATCTGGATTTGTGAACCAACGTCAGATTATATTCTAAAAGCACAAAACTGCTATCCATAACTGCATCAAACAGTTTTACAGAGCAAAAATTAAAATCATTACAAAACTAAGACGCTTTTGTTACAAAAAAAGTTCCACATATTATAAATTTATTTTTATCTGTCCGTTTACCATGACAAATTTAATATTCATATTAGGGTCTGTTGCGATGATGTCTGCAAATTTCCCTTCTTTAATGCTTCCGGTATATTTGTCTATTTGCAGCGCCTTTGCAGGGTTTAAGCTTGCCATATTCAGGGCTTGCAGAACATTTTGCCCCGAATGGGCATAGGTATTGTAAACAGCTTTTGAAAGGCTTAAGGTGCTTCCGGCCAAAGCCCCTTCAAAGGTTCTTGCGATGCTGTTTTCAACCTTTACAGGAAGCTCGCCTAAGGTATATTCTCCGTCTTTAAGGCCGCCCGCCATCATGCAGTCTGTCACAAGGACTGTTTTATCCTTGGGCTTTGCATTCATGAGTATTTTTACAGATGCAGGGTGCACATGGATGGTATCGCATATGATTTCCGCGTAAAGCTCATCTTTAGCCATAGCGGCCCCTAGAAGCCCCGGTTCTCTTGATTTAAGCTGGGTCATGGCGTTATAGGCATGGATCACGATTTTTGCACCGGATTCAAAGGCCTTTAAAGCTTCTTCGTAGGTGGCGGCGCTGTGGCCTATCCGTATTATAATTCCCTCTTGGGAAAGTCTTTCTATAAGCTTCATTGCGCCCTTTTTTTCAGGAGCTATGGCAAAGGATACAATGCCTTTACATTCCTTTATCAAAGCATAAATTTCTTCTTCGTTTATATCCCTGATGCTTTTTTCCGGGTGGGCGCCTTTATAGCTTTCATTTATATAGGGTCCTTCAAGAAAGGGGCCTATGATTTTTGCGCCGTCTACACCTTTTTCCATAGCCTCGTTTATGGCTTTTATGGCTTTAACCGTATGGGGAAGGCTTGCAGTAACTGTAGTAGGGCAGAAAGAGGTTACCCCTTCTTTAAGTTTGAAAAGGGATATTTGGTTTAATGAATGATAGGAGGCATCCATTGTGTCATAGCCGTTTCCGCCGTGGACATGAATATCGATAAGCCCCGGCATAAGCCTTAAATCACCTAAATCTATGACTTCTCCAGAATCAGTTGACGGGGCAATCTCTGCGATTATGCCCTTTTCGTTTACAGCAATTGAGGAATTATATAAAATCTGGTTTTCAAGATATATTTCAGATGCCTTTAAAGTATATAGCATAAAATCACCCTTTATTATACATTGTTTGTGAATAGCTCTATTCATGTAAAGTCTTCGGGAAAGTCTTAGAAAGTATAGGTTTTGCTCATACATTTTACAAAGTGAAATGTATTCGTGAATAAAACTAAGCAAAGCTTAGTTTTATTCATATTATATCATAAAGTATATCATTTTGATTTTTTAATAGCAAATAAATAAGGCTTAAGCTTATTAAAATTTTATTAACATTTTATTCCTTCAAAGACAAGTTATTTATTACGGCGTATTATATATTAATAAGCGAACTTAAAAATGATACAGGCGGAAGCTTGTAAATCTTTTTAACTGAGCGCCCCTTTATAGTTACTAAACTTATGTTAAAGGTTCGTAACTATAATAAGCAGCGATTGCTTTTGAATCTTCTTTTTTGGAGGGATCATAAATGGATAAGGCTTTTAGGAAAACAGCGTCGAATTACAGTCACGGCTTAAGCGTCATACCTTATTTATTATGTCTTGTATGGTTTTTTATTTTGGAACAGGTGGTTCTTGAGCCGGAATTTCTCATAGGAACGAAAATAGATAAGGTTATCCCTTTTTCAGAGGTATTTGTTATACCCTATGTGTTTTGGTATCTTTATGTGGCTGTTCCCGCCGTATATTTTTTCTTTAAGGCTCCCGATGATTTCAGAAAGCTCATGAGCTTTATGAGTTTTTCCATGATAATTGCCTGCCTGATATTTACTTTTTTTCCTAACGGACAGGCACTGCGTCCTTATATAAGACCTGATGGGCTGCTTGACAGCATTATATCTAAAATATATAAGGCGGATACCCCGACGAATTCCTTGCCGAGCATTCATGTGATGTTTTCGGTAGGCGTCCATACGGCTCTTGTTCATTATAAGGATGCCAGCAGAAAAATATTGAACTTTTCCTTTGTATCTATGGTATTGATCTGTATCTCAACGGTATTTGTAAAACAGCATTCTATAGTGGATGTGATGGCGGGAATCATTTTTTCGGAGCTTCTATACATATTGGTATATATTAAAGGAATTACTGTGGACGATATCTGGAAAAAGGTAAGACTTTTTACAAAAAGAGGTATTTCTCTAAGAATGTAGTAGGAATTGCGGACAAATTGATTTATTATAAAAATCCTAACACACGCAAATTTGGATAAAACAGCATTTATAAAAGATATTTTTAGCATTTTGGAACCATCATGAAAGGACAATTTAAAAAGCAAGGCAAAAGGACAAAAATAATCCTAGAATATAATTTATTTTATACAGTTTGCATTATTTTGTTTTAAATACTCCTGTGTTCGGATTCAATACACAAGGCATTGAAGAGGGCTTTCTTTAACGAAAAGCCTTCTTTTTAATATCCATTAACCCATAAAAGACTAAATGACAAATATGATGATTTTAATTAAAAATATTATAAAAATATATGCAAATTAAATAATGACACCTGGCCTACTGTAAAAATTATACATTTATTTACACAATTCATAACAGAATATTTTGCGAAAAATAATATTTTTATATATAAAGTGTGGTATAATGGAAGGGAAGCAAAGCTTTGGCTTTGCTTCCCTTCCGAATACATTCTTCGAAAAGGAATGTATGAGTGGAAACTCTGCAGTTATGATACTTAGTGAAATAAAGTTTTGCTTTACTTTCATCATATATTTTTCAAAAGAAATATATGAGTAAAAATTAAGATTATGGTGCAATAATATCACTATAAAATAAGGGCAACTAAAATCAAACGCTCAAAAAGAGCAGAAACTGAAAGGAGATTTATATGAAGAGTACAATGAAGGCAATTGTTAAAAAATATCCTCAGTTTGACGGCCTTGTTCTTGAGGATGTGCCTATTCCGGAGATAGGTGACGATGAGGTTCTTGTTAAAATAAAAAGAACCGCTATCTGCGGAACAGATGTGCATATTTACGATTGGAACGAGTGGGCTCAAAGGACTATAAAAACTCCTATGACCATAGGCCATGAATTTGTAGGAACAATCGTTCAGGTAGGAAAGCATGTTAAAAATCTGTCAGAAGGAACCCTTGTTTCCGCCGAAGGCCATGTTATATGCCATACCTGCCGTAACTGCCTTGCCGGAAAAGGGCACCTTTGCAAAACAGCACAGGGTATCGGCGTTAACCGTACGGGTATTTTTGCGGAATATGCCGCAATACCTGCCGCTAATATCTGGGTAGCGGATGAAAATATACCCCTTGATCTTCTTGCATGTTTCGACCCCTTAGGCAACGCAACTCATACTGCCCTTAGCTTTAACATGGTAGGAGAGGACGTTCTTGTTACGGGAGCAGGCCCTATAGGTATTATGGCAGTTGCCATAGCCCGCCACGTAGGCGCAAGAAACATCGTTGTTACAGACGTGAACCCTTATAGGCTTGATATGGCCATGGAATTTGGAGCAACCGCTGCTCTCGATGTTCGTACTGAAAAAATAGAAGATTGCTTTAAAAAGCTTAATATAAAAGAGGGCTTTGATATAGGTCTTGAAATGAGCGGAAACGGCAGAGCCTTTAACGATATGATAAACGCCATGTATAACGGCGGAAAAATCGCCCTTTTAGGTCTTATCAATAACGATACAGTGATTGACTGGGACAAAGTAATATTTAATGGACTTACCATAAAGGGAATCTACGGAAGAGAGATTTTTGAAACATGGTACAAAATGAGCGCCATGATTCAAAGCGGCCTTGACCTTGAAAAAATCATCACCCACAGATTCAGCTATAAAGACTTCCATGAAGGCTTTGAAACCATGAGAAGCGGAAAATCAGGCAAAATCGTGTTAAACTGGGAGTAATTTAACATGAGCTCGGCGAAGCCTGCCCCCTTGATTTGCCAAGGAAAAGTCTGGAGGGATTTTCACGTTATAGGTATATAGACAACAAACCTGAAAAAAGTTTGCTGTCTATAAGGAAACGCTCACCTAAAAATGTTTTTACAGTTTTACTGTAAGCATTTTTGGGTTCACTAAGTATGAATTTGCAGTGTTTTTCTGCAAATTGTACGAATAGGCTCTATAGTCGGCTTACCTTGAAACCGAAGTGACAGCGTACTGTAAAATGTCAGATAAGCCATAGGCACTTCGGATTGAAATGAATTCTGCTATAAAGTTCGGCGGAATTTTAATTCCGTCGGATTCTCAGTAATTTAATAGGAGGTTTATAAATGAAATCCGCATATAATATCTGGAACGAAACCATAAACGAAATCAGAGATGCAGGGCTTTGGAAGGACGAAAGAGTAATAACCACCCGCCAGTCCTCCTCCATCGATACAACTCAGAAAAACGACGTTATTAATATGTGCGCCAATAATTACCTTGGCCTTTCAGGAAACAAGGAAATAGCGGAAGCTGCAAAAGCAGGCATTGACAAATGGGGCTACGGCCTTTCATCAGTTCGCTTTATCTGCGGAACCCAGCAGGTGCATAAGGACCTTGAAAAGAAAATAAGTGAATTTCTCTATACGGAAGATACAATACTTTATTCCTCATGCTATGATGCCAACGGCGGGCTTTTTGAAACTCTGCTTACAGATCAGGACGCAGTAATAAGCGACGAGCTGAACCATGCAAGTATTATAGACGGCGTAAGGCTTTGCAAGGCCAAAAGATACAGATATAAAAATAATGACATGGCAGACCTTGAAGAACAGCTGAAGCAGGCCATGGACCAGAGAATCCGTCTTATAATTACAGACGGCGTATTCTCCATGGACGGTTATATTGCAAACCTTAAGGGCATATGCGATTTAGCTGAAAAATACGATGCCATCGTAGCCGTAGACGACAGCCACGGTGTTGGCGTAGTAGGGGAAAACGGCAGAGGAACCCACGAACACTGCGGCGTTATCGATAGAGTTGATATCATCACAGGTACCCTTGGAAAAGCCCTCGGCGGCGCCAGCGGCGGATATACTTCCGGCCGGAAAGAAATCATTGATATTTTAAGACAGCGTTCAAGGCCTTACTTATTCTCCAATACTCTTGCTCCGGTGATTGCTTCTGCTTCCATCAAGGTTCTTGATATGCTTATGAAAGACAATAGCTATAAAAATACCCTTGACGAAAATATGAAATACTACAGGCAGAGGCTTACAGAAGAAGGATTTTCTCTTCTTGACGGCTGCCACCCCATTATACCTATTATGGTATACGATGAAATCATCGCCCAGAAAATGGCTGCGATTCTTTTAGAAAAGGATATTTATGCAGTGGGCTTCTTCTATCCCGTTGTTCCAAAGGGAAAAGCAAGAATAAGAACTCAGGTTTCCGCCGCCCATACAAAAGAGCAGCTTGACAGGGTTGTAAAAGCATTTGTTGAAGCTAAAAATGAATTAGGACTATAAAATAAAAAAAACAGCCGAAAGGCTGTTTTTTTATGTACAGAAAATTTTAAGCGAAATTTTATAGATTTTATATTTAATTTGAATAATATAAAATATAAGAACATTATTAACTTACAGGAAGAATTACATGTAGTCAATTCATACACAAACGTGGTATAATGTAAACAAAATCAAACGCTGTTTGATTTTGTTTATGAATACATTTTCCGAAGGGAAATGTATGAATAGAACTTAGGTGAGCTATATATGGTGAAAATCAAACGCTGTTTGATTTTGTTTATGAATACATTTTCCGAAGGGAAATGTATGAATAGAACTTAGGTGAGCTATATATGATGAAAATCAAACGCTGTTTGATTTTGTTTATGAATACATTTTCCGAAGGGAAATGTATGAATAGAACTTAGGTGAGCTATATATGGTGAAAATCAAACGCTGTTTGATTTTGTTTATGAATACATTTTCTGAAGGGAAATGTATGAAAAAAGTAAATGACTTATTTAATTTTAAGATATATTATTACGGCCCTACATTTAAGTTTTAGCAAAATTTCGTAATAACTTTAAGCATAAGCAATAATTGACTGGGGTGCTTTATGGGGCGGAAATATAAAGCTGGAATCTACTCTTTTGAAAAAATGTTTTTTAATGAACTTAACTCTGATTACAGGTCTGAATTTTGTAAAATGTGTGCCGACAGAAACATCGGGCGTTTAAAGACGATGCTTACATTAAATATATTTCTCCAGATAGGCCTTAATTTTATAATGAGAAATATGAATCCCCATATGTACTTTTATAAAATAGAGTGGGATATGGAACTTCGTCTCTTTTTTTCGGCAACTTATGTCCTTTATAATGTCATTTCTTTATTGATTATACTTAAACTTGAAGAGCTTCGAAAAGAAACTATGTATTCTTCCAGCCTGAACTTATTTGCTGTTTTGGCAATAATGATAGGATTTGGTTTTTATGAAGCATTTCATTCTGTTCTTGAAATTGCCTATTCAGGCAGTGTATACAGGCTTATTGCAAGTATTCTTATTATAGTTTTTGTTCCTTTGCTGGATAGAAGAATAAAAGCAGGGCTTCTTCTTTATTATATGCTTGCAGTCGAATCTGCCGCATTTTATATCCCTAAGGAAAGCATATATTTTTCAAATATCAGAATTTTTATGGTGGCAATTACGATTTTAAGCTTTATTTCATGGAGTATTGTGCATTCAAATGCTATAAAAGATTTTTATATATGGCAGGAAATGCTTGAAAAAATAAAAAGGCTTGAAAACGCCATAAATGACCTTGAGTATTTAAGCGAAACAGACCCGCTTGTTCAAATAGCAAACAGAAGATTTATCAATTCCTATCTTGAACGGGTATGGAATCAGGCCAGACGGGATCGGACAAAAGTATTTTTTATGATGGCGGATATCGACCGGTTTAAAAGCTATAATGATACCTATGGCCATACCCAGGGAGATGAATGCCTTAAAATCGTTGCAGCCACGATGAAGAAAAGCCTTAAAAGGTCCACAGATATTGTAGGCAGGTTCGGCGGAGAGGAATTTGCCGTTATACTCACCAGCGTAACCGATGAGGGGTTTGAAAAAACAGCGGAGAAAATCAGAAAAGATGTAGAGATGCTAAAAATCCCAAACGAAGGCAATATTCCCTACGGCTTTGTAACCATAAGCATAGGCGCATCTTCTATGATACCTTTGGGAGAAGAGACCTATGAAGCACTTATTGAAAGAGCAGATAAAGCCCTTTACGAAGCAAAGGATACAGGAAGAAACAAGGTCTGTTTTTATAGATAAAAAGTATGCCGCTCATGCTGCGGCATAAATTATTATAGGCCTTTTCGTGATAAGATAATACAGATTATTTAAATAGAGGCATGCTATGTTTGAAGATGCAGATACAAAAAAAGATATTGCAATTAAAATATTAAATGATGAATCAGGCATAATCTTAATATACCGGAAAAGATATAAGAGAAGTATATGGGGTCAGAGTGAATATACGGTTTTATTACTGTTTGACTTTAAATTTACTATAATGGACCTTTATCTGTACAGAAGGATAAGTTTACTAATTTACGTCGGAAGAGCATTAAAAAGCCGCTTTAAGCGGCTTTTTAATTGCTTTTCTATGCTAACGGTGCAGGGTGTTCCCCCTCATAAGAAAAATAACCGTCCTTATATACTATTTTTAAAAGAGTAAGATTTGGTATGACCTTGCCTGCCATATCGTCACCTGTTATTTCATTAAGTATCGTAAGAATTGCCATGCCATGAGTCACTACAAGAATATCCTTCCAGCTGTTTTTTTCGGCCGTAAATGCAGCGCCTTTCATGGTGGACATGATCCTGTCCCTGGCTTTTTCATATGTTTCGGCTTTTTTTGATGCGTCTCGTTCTCTTGCGGATATGGCGAAGTTTTCAAGAAAGTTTCTTGTGTTTGAGCTGTCTTTGCATCGGTCCAAAGCGGCAGTGATTACGCTTACGTAAGATACGGTTCCTTCGAGGCTTCCAAGGCCCCATTCTCTTAATCCCTGTTCCGTAAAAAAGGGGGCGGGATAATGGTTTTTTTCCATAATAAGCTCTGAGGTTTTTACGGCCCTTCCTAAATCGCTTGTAAATACTGCATCAAATCTAAAGTTCTTAAGGCTTTCGCCTAATTGAGAGGCCTTTTTTTCTCCTTTTTCCGTCAAGGGAGAGTCAGACCAGCCCTGCATTCTTTTTTCCGTATTGTATACTGTTTCACCATGTCTTAAAATATAAAAGTTAATTTCCATCGGTATCTCCTTATATAAAATTACATAAGCGGGGCAATGAGCCTTAAAACCCCTTCAGAAAGCCTTGTGAATATATTTCGTTTTTTAAATTCCTCAGGGTCTATTTTTTTGCTCTTTTTCATATCCTCCTCAAATATTTTTCTGCAATCTATAGAAACCTTTTCATCATAAATAAAAGCGTTAATTTCAAAATGAATACTGAAGCTTCGCATATCCATATTACAAGTCCCTATGGTTGCGATTTCATCGTCTATGACAATCATTTTTGAATGAAGAAAGCCGTTATAGCAATATACCTCTATGCCGTAATCCAAAAGGTCCTGAATATAGGATAAGGTTACTTGATAAACCGTCTTTTTGTCGGGAATCCCGGGAATCATTACCTTAACGTTTATTCCTGAAGAGGCGGCTATTTGAAGGCTTTGGATAAAGGCTCTGTCAGGGATAAAATAAGGGGTTTGTATCAATATGGATTTTTTCGCCATGCCAAACATTTTAATAAACCCTATTAGTATCTGGTCTGTTTTTGTATCCGGGCCGCTGGATACAATCTGCATTCCTACGCTTCCGCCCAAATCCTTAGGAACGGAAGGAAAAAACGGTGTAAGCTCCTCTATGGTTGTTATACGCTTGTCCTTTGAAGCGTAGTACCAGTCCATAAGAAACCTAGCTTGAAGGGCATATACTGCATGGCCAGTTATTCTGATATGGGTGTCCCGCCAAGGGGAGGTTCTTTTTCTAAGGCCTAAATATTCGTCCCCGATATTTGTTCCGCCGGTATAACCTATTTTACCGTCGATTACTGCTATTTTTCTATGGTTTCTATAATTGGCCCGTATAAAGGTTTTAAAATTAAGAGGAAAGAATCTGCATACGCTTCCGCCGGCATTTATAAGAGGGGCAAATGCTTTGTGGCGTGTTAAAATGCTTCCCATGTCATCATAAATTACCCTGACTTCAACCCCTTCCGATGCTTTTTTGGTGAGGGCATTAATGAACCTTTCGCCTGTTGCATCGTTTTGGAATATGAAATAAAGTAAATTTATGCTTTTTTCAGCATTTTCTATATCTTTAATGAGCGCATCGTATTTATCCTTAGCGTCTACATATATCTCTATGCTGTTATCTTGGGTATAAGCGTCATTACCCAAAAGATAATGGAGCTTTATAAGCGGAAGATAATCCTTTGTTTTAGGGTCGCAGAAGCAGAAAGACGAATCGAGGGCATTGGTGATGCCGAAATATTCGCTGTCGATTTTATCGGCAGCTTCATGAAGATTTTCATCGTCCCGAAGCTTTGCTTCAAGGGTTTTTTTAGCGCTTATTTTAAACCCTCTTCCTAAGAAGATATATAGGATTACGCCTACAACCGGAAGAAAGACGATTACAAGAATCCAGCTCATGGTCTGAACAGGCTCTTTTCTTTCTACAAATAAAAGCATAATAAGGCTTAATATATTGAGAATATATAATATTAAGGCAATTAATCCCGGAATATTCAAATTAGTGATTGCCTCCATTAAGCACCTCCTGTTTCATAAGGCAAATATAATTCTATTTTACCATACTTTTGGTTTTTCTCATACAAACTTATTAAACTTAAAAGTGTCTTTTAACTTTTAAGCTTAATGCGTTTTACATATAAGCCTATAGATAAATAAACTTGGTATTTTTAAATTTATTTACCGTGTTCAGCTGCTCAATTATGCAGGGGGAATTCTTTATGCATTTGCCCTGATTCGCATATTAAATCAAGGTTAAAGTAAATTTCTTATAAAAAGTAACAAACCGTATATTCACTAAATCCATATAAAATAGGAGTATTGTCAATTTGTCTTTCTCTTATTTTATGCCTTCTAAAACCAAATGCTTATAGAGGTACAAAAGCAAATTGACTTATATATTGACTTAACAATCTGCTGTTTCTGAAGAAACCCTATATTTTTAAGTCTACAGTACACAGATTGCGTTTACTTTTTATGAGAAATTTACTATCATATAGTTTGTATTGCAAACAGAAAGTTTATTCTATATAATAATTCTAATATTGCCCAAGGAGGTAATAAATGAAGGAAATAAGCTGCTGTTTTACGGGCCACAGGATAATTTCATTAAAAGATAGGATAAAAATAAGAGAAATCCTTTCATCAGAGCTTGATTTTCTTTACGCCATGGGAAAAAGGCGGTTTATTTCCGGCGGCGCTTTAGGCTTTGACCAGATTGCGGCTCAGGAAGTAATCTTTAAGAAAAAGAAATATCCTGATATGGAGCTTATATTTGTGCTTCCCTGTAAAGATCAGGATAAGCTCTGGAAGGAAAGTCAGCAGGACGAATATATGGCGATGCTTTCTCTTGCAGATAAAATTATTTATATTCAGGAAAGCTACAGCAAAGATTGCATGAGAAAAAGAAACCGGTTTATGGTAGAGAATTCTTCGGCCTGCGTATGCTTTTTAAAAAAACAAAGGGGCGGCACATACCAAACGGTGCTTTATGCCGTCTCAGAAGATATTCCCATCATAAATATTGCCCAAAGGCTTTAATAGGACAGGGCATGAAAGTCTTTGTCAAGCATCACATATACCAGGCAAACTTAAAAAGTTATATAAGCGCAAGCTTGTAAATATAGTAAATTTCATATAAAGAAGCAGCAAAAGCCTATTCCCTTAAGGCTCAAAAACACGGATTTCCTTCGGAAACGGTACATCTTTGAGCCTTCGTGAATATACGGCTTTGCTGCTGCTTAACTTTAAATTTACTATAATCTCCTCCTTATAGGCAACAATTGATTTTTTCTCTTTGTCAGCTATGGATTTTTGGCGAAGCATTGCAGGAAGAGTTATAAAGTTTCTAACTTTGTAAATCTTATATTTTAACAAAAGGTATTTTTTCTTTGCAAAGTATCATGAAGTTAAACACCGTTTACGGTATTTAATTTAGGCCGGTTTTTTGACTGTACCAAATGAATTTTGCCAAAATGATTAAAGTCTGGATTTTTCAAACAAGCCTTAAGATAAAAATTGTGCGGTGATTTTTCACAGGTCTTACATGAAGGAGATATAAATTTATTGACAAGAAGAAACTTATTGGTTATAGTATTTTTAATGCTGTATTATAATAAATAAACTTTAAAAAGAATGAGTTTATTTATTATGAACCGAAGGGAAACTTATTAAACTTAAAAAAGAGTTTTCAAGCTTAATAATATACGGCATTAAATCATTTTCCATTGAAAGGCGGTGAAAGCATGAAACAAGGTCTTAATTCCTGCGGAAGCTTATTAAATACCCTGAACCATTTCGGCATCTCATTTAAAGCACAATCTGCACCAAGGGATCGTTATGCCCTTTTACTCCTGTCAGGATTAGTAAAAGATACAAGGGATAACTCTGCCCATTTTAAGACTTTAAATGAATGCTTTATACGCCGTGAAGGGTCTTTTTAGGCTTTTATTTTGATTTTACGCAGGGCGTGTAAACGCCCTGCTTTTTTATGCTTAAATTTAGGAGAATGATCATGATGAAATACATTAAAACCATTGAAATATCCATGCGGTCAAAATTTAACGAAGGCGTCGCTTATATGATGCCTGAAATATTCATACAGGTTTTTAACCTTATTATATTAAGCATTTTCTGGAGAACCTTTTTAAAGGCTCAAGGGGAAGGGGAAGCTTATATCGGAAAGCTTCTTGCCTATACTTATCTTTCTATTATATTAAAGGATTTTTTAAATATTGAAAGCCCGGCCTCAAGCTGGAATTATGAAGGGATATTCAATAAGCTCTTCATACGGCCCATGAATGTGCTGATGGATTTGGCGGCCGAAACCATAGGAAAAATGCTTCCAAAGCTTTTATTTTTTACTGTGCCTATGCTTATCATAGCGCCTTTTATGGGGATTGACCTTATGCCGGAAAATGGATACTTTTTACTGAGCTTTATTTTAAGCGTGAGTCTTGGCTTTGCCATAGACTATATTTTTGCATGCCTTACCATACGGCTTATGAGCCTTAGCTGGGCGGTCTATTCCGTAAGGATGGCCCTTGTGGGAATTCTTTCGGGGGGGCTCATTCCTTTTTCACTTATGCCGGAGAAAATAGGCAGGATACTGATGTATCAGCCCTTTGCGTCTCTCAGCGGAGGCTTCCTTTCAATTTACACAGGGCTTGAACCACCCTTTGAAATTATTATTACTCAATTGCTATGGAATATCGTGCTTTGGCCTTTAGCTATTTTTTGGTTCAGGCATTCAAGAGAGGAGATTGTAAGCTATGGGGGATAAGAAAGAAAATTTAAAAAGATATTTAAGGCTTTATAAACTTTATTTTCAAATGGATTTCAGATGGCTTTTCAGAAACTTTAAAATATCCTTTATCTTTATTTTAGCTGAAATTATTGTCTGTATTTCCTCTACTGTAGGGGTATTTCTCCTAGGGGTAAAATTCGGTAACATCGGCGGCCTTTCAAAATACGAGGTCTTATTCATGCTTGCCTACAATACGATTTTAAACGGGCTTTTTTCTGTGTTTTTTTCAGGGAATAATGTCGGCCATATCAGCAGAATCATCGGCAGGGGGCAGCTTGAGCATATGCTGATTCAGCCTTTGAGCCTAAAGGCTCAGATTCTTACGGCTGGCTTTATGCCGGTTTCAGGCGGCGGAAATCTGATTTCAGGATTGATGCTTTTGAGTATTTCGCTTTTAAATTTAGAGTTGGCCTTTAGCCACCTCTGGTTTTTAAAGCTCGGAGGAAGCCTGATTATCACCACGATATTTCTTCTGGGGCTTTCTTATTTAGCTTCGTCCTTTGCTTTTTACGCCCCCGTTGCAGGGGAGGAAATTTCTTATTACGTTCTTAATATGACGGAGCAGATTTCCTCCTTTCCCTTAAACGGAATGCCGAAACTTGTGAAAACGGCTTTGATTACGATTTTGCCTACGGGGCTCATGGCGTGGCTGCCTTCCATGATTCTTCTGGAAAAGACCCCCAAGGGCATCGGGAATTTTTATCCCCTTTTTGCCCTAATTATTGTTCTAGCTCTTGCAAATATATTTTTTAGAAAAGGAATGAGTCATTATGTCAAATATGGAATTAATCGATACAGTGCCACAGGCCACCGCTAATACTGCAGTTAAATTTGAAAACGTATCTAAATACTATACGAGGCTTCACGGGGTAACAGGTAAAAACTTTATAAAAAACTTATTCAAGCCTGAAAAAACCTTGATAAAGGCTTTAGATAATATCAGCTTTGAAATAAAAAAGGGTGAATTTGTTGCCTATGCCGGCCCCAACGGCGCAGGAAAATCCACCACCATGAAAATCATATCGGCTATGCTTTACCCATCCTCAGGCGCTATAGAGGTTTTAGGTTTTGACCCGAAGAAAAGCCGCATAGAACTTATGCGGAAAATAGGGGTTCTTTTCGGGAACAGAACGGAGCTTTGGTGGGATCATCCTGTAAAACAAAGCTTTGAATGGAAAAAGGTCGTCTGGGATATTGACGATAAGGTCTATGAAGAAAGCCTTGCTATGGTTACGGAGCTTTTCGACCTGAAAGAAATCCTTAAAACCTATGCCAGAGAGCTTAGCCTCGGCCAGCGAATGAAGGCCGATATTGCTATGATGCTCCTTCATCAGCCGGAGCTTATTATTCTTGATGAGCCTACTTTGGGCCTTGATGTTTCCGCCAAAAGAAGAATGATTAACGCCCTTAAAACCGTAAACAGCGAAAAAAATACCACAATTTTTGTAACAAGCCACGATATGGACGACTTAGAGGAAATGGCCAGAAGAATTATCATGGTTTCAGGGGGAAAGCTTGTTTTTGACGGGGGATTTGACGGCTTAAGGAAGCTTACGGGGGATTTATCCAGGGTAAAAATATCTTCGGACCTTAATATCAACGGTCTGAATATAGGCAAGGTCATATCCAAAGAGGAAAACACGGCAGAATTTGAAATTGATTTAAGCTGTATATCCTTGCCGGAGCTTTTGAATAAAATTTCCCTTATGAAAGGCATCAGAGATATTGAAATAAAAAAAGCCCCCATAGAACAGATAATTGATACCCTCTATGAAAGCTGGAAATGCAGTTAAAGAAAAGCAGCCCATCGTAAGTTTAAAGTATAGTAAATTTAAAGTTAAATAGTAGCAAAGCTGTATATTCCCGAAGACTCAAAAATGTACCGTTTCCGAAGGAAATCCGTGTTTTTGAGCCTTAAGGGAATAGGCTTTTGCTGCTTCTTCACAATAAATTTACTATAAATTTCACAGAAGGAAGCAATAAAAATCTATTTTTCATAAGCGGCTTAAACATATAGAATCCCTATGTTTAAGCCATTCATAGCCAACAAAGATTAAAATATCTTTGTTGGCTATAAGGGGGCGTTCGCTTGAAAACACTTTAACAGTTTCTAGGCTCACTAAGCATAAAATATACGATTTTTATTACTGTTTCATTTGAAATTTAATATAAAGTGAAACAACAGACATGTTGGTTCAAAAATGAGGTTTAGAAGAAATACAATAGATGGCTTTTTGCGAAATTGTCTTTATTTGATATATTGAAGGCCTTATGATTTATTGCGGCATAAAGACAATTTCATTGTGTTTCCGAAGAAAATCCATGTTTTTGAAACTTTAATAGATAGGATTTGCTTTTTCTTTGTAAGAAATTTTCAATAACAAAAGCCCTATTCTGGGTATATACCCGAATAAAAGTAAAGTAAAACAGTAGGGTTATAAATTTGCTTTTCCTTGATTTTATGCCTTCTTGGGGCCTGTTCCTTACTGCAGAAGAAAAGCAAATTTACTATAAGTCTTTTAGTATTTATTTACTACAGCTTTAAATAAGAAAATACGCCTGGGCTTTAGGCTCAGGCGTATTTTTTATTTTAATATTTAATTATTGAAAAGATATTCCTTCACATTCAAATAATATTCTTTTTCATAATCGGGTATGGTTCCGAGGCGCCAAAGGGAAATGTCTTCTATGCCGAAAAGGCGGGCAAGCTTAAGTTTTGCGGCAATGCTTCTTGTATCTTCATACCAGATAATATTATCTGTGCCGTCGAGAGTGTTTTTAAACACAATATAGGGGCTTTCATAGGTTTTTGAATATTTTATTTCTGCCGATGGGTCTGTTTTTATACGGCTGATTAAGGCGTCGTAATCGGGAGTAAACGGGGTTTCGTTGATAATTTTATTATTGATGGATTTCCACTGGCATGTACCGAAGGAAAGCTGGAGCATTATTTTGCTCTTGTCGGAAACGCCTGTACTTTTATCTGTAATGGCCTTTAGAGCATAATAAATTTCATTAATGGGAGAAAGGGGCGTCGTAGTTAAGTTCTGCTCCATTTCATCTGCCGAAAGTTTTTTAGGGTTATAGTCGTGGGCCATGAGGATGACCTTGTCGGAGAGTTCTCCTATGGTTTTAAAATCATAGCCGTTATAATATTCAAGGCCTGTACGCCTTTCAGGGTGCACGGCTGTGAATATTTTTTTGTTTCCTACGATACCCCTTAAGTCCCTGAGAAATGAATTGAAGCTATTCTTTGTTTCAGAACCTTTAAGGGTTTCAAAGTCTACTACAACCCCGTCAAAGGTCAAGGTGTTTCCATTGTGGGTTATACCGTTATTTACGGCGTCCCCGATGAGGACAGCCGCCTTTTGCCTGAGAGCCGTATCATTAATAATAGCTCTGGAATCTTCGTCTTTAACGGATACGAAAATAAGCTTTTCTTTTGCCATACCGTAAGGATCACTGAAGCCTTCGGGTATTCGATATTCATTGTTATTTTGAGAGGTAATATTAAGAAAAATATCGCCTGCTCCGGCTTCAAGCCTTGCCCAGCCAAAGCTTGTATAGTCCACCATGGATATGACATCTTTTTGGCTGTTGCTTTTTATTGCATAGAACCCATTGATGTCTTTGGTGCCTTTAAGCATAATATTATGCATTCCGATCATCATTACGGCAGCTTGTTCTCTAGTGGCCTGGGCTGCAGGCATAAAGGAATTATCCCCCATGCCGGATACAATGCCAAGATCTTTTGCTATGGTAATATAGCCTGCATTTTCAGTAACATCATGAAAAGGAGAGCCGTCTTTATTAAGCCCTTTTGCCAATTCGTCAAGAGAAAGGGCGCGGATGATCATAATAGCGATTTCCTGCCTTGTAATATTGGTTAAAGGAAAAAACTGGCCGTTTTCAGAGGTTATAATGCCGTGATTCAGTGCCGTTTCAACATAAGGAAAATACCATTTGCTTTTATCCATATTGTCGGAAAAGCTTCCCGTTTCAGGACTAGATATCTCATAGTTCATAAGTTTACATAAAAATGTTGTAAATTCAGCTTTTGTAATACTTTGGCCTGCGCCGAAATTATTGTCTCCAACGCCTTCAGTGATATTAAGGCTTCGCATTTTGTTCACATATTCGTAGGCCCAGTGACCTTTGGGTATATCGTCAAAATCTGTATTTGAGGCAAAGGCCGTAATCGACAATATTTGAATTAAAAAAGCGGTAAGTGCAATAAAAAACAATTTTTTCATAAGTTCCCTCCGCAGGTTATTGTTGTAAAAAGTAGAATTCATAAAAGGTTATTCTCTTTATTTTTGGCAAATATAAAGTATTTATTAAGGATAGATAAATAATATCATAAAAGATAACCCTATTGAACATTTTAATTCTTAATAATTTATTAACCCCAAAAAGCGACAGGAATATAACATAAAATTTAAAAGCTGACCTGACAGCAATGAAGCCCAATAAATATTTCCATGGGCATTTAAGCTTTAAGATAATATTTATTATGTTTTTGAGAAGAATATAATTAAACAAATAAAAAGAGCAAAAGGATTATAACATTTTTAATTTGGCCTATGGTTAGCAAAATTAAAAACAAGTTTGTTAATCATAAGAGGATACTCACTTTAGGCATATGCTTATATCATCCTTAATTTGGTTCAATATAAAATGCAGTTTTATACTTTCAATCTTTTGCTTATTATTTGTTTTTTATCAATTATAGTAAATTTAAAGTAAAACAGCAATAAAGCCGTAATTTACGCTGACTCAAAGATGTACTCTTTCCGAAGGAAATCTGTATTTTTGAGATTTTAGTCAATAGGCTTTTACTGCTTCTTTGTAGGAAATTTGCTATATTTATCAAGGGGAGTGGATTAATTGGATAAAAAGAATGTTTTAAACGATAATGTTAAAAATGCAAAGGAACAGCAGGATTTAAGCAAAACCCTCAGAATGCCTGAAGGCATTAAAAAACCTAAGAAAAGCTGAGGTCAAATATAAAAACCTAGTTTAGGATAAAAAAGAAAGGGTGCTGCAAAATTTATTTTGCAGCATCCTTTTGATATAAAATATCTTAAATCATTATCCTTCTAAAAGAACATCTTTCATTCTGTTTAAACAATCAGCAAGAATGGACCTTGGGCATGCTACGTTTATACGCTCAAAGCCGATTCCTTCCTCACCGAATATGTATCCTTCGTCAAGGGCAACCTTGGCCTTTGCCATCTTTTCTTCAAGAGCTTTAGGGTCTTTGCAATAGGCGGATAAGTCCACCCAGAAAAGATAAGTTGCTTCAATATATATAGGCACAGATTTCGGAAGCTCTTTTTTGAAAAAGTCCATACAGTAATCCACGTTTGCGTCAATATAGTCAATAACCTGGTCAAGCCATTCTTCGCCCTCTGTATAGGCGGCAATCATTGCGGAAACCCCGAGAGGATTTACGCCGCCTACGGAAAGCTTGTTGTTTAATATGTCTAAGTAGGCTTTTTTATATTCTTCGCTGTGAATAACAAGGTTTGACATATGGAAGCCTGCAAGGTTAAAAGTTTTGCTAGGAGCCGTACAGGTGATAATCTGGTCTTTATAATCTCCTGCAATTTTTGAAAGAGGAATAAATTTAAGGCCCTTTCTTATTAAGTCGGCATGGATTTCATCGGATATTATCCATTTATTATACTTTTTAGCGATATCAATTACTTTTTTAAGCTCTTCTTCCGTCCAGAGCCTTCCCACAGGGTTATGAGGGCTGCAAAGAACAAGTCCTTTATTTTCAGGAGCGGAAAGCTTTCTTTCAAGGTCTTCATAATCCATTGTATATTTGCCGTCTTTATAGATTAAAGGATTATTTACTACCTTTCTGTTATTATGCTCTATTTTAAAAGTAAAGGGATAGTAAACAGGGCGCTGGATAACGATGCCGTCTCCTTCTTCAGAAAGAATATTGATTAAAAGAGCAACGGCAGGCACAACGCCAGGGCTGAAAAATATATCTTCAGCGGGAACATCCCATTCATATCTTTTTTTATACCAGCCTGTTACGGTGTTTTTAAGCTCTGTGCTGTCATAATAGGTATAGCCGTAAATAAGCTCGTCGACTCTTTTGTGAAGGGCATCAACAATAGGCTTAGCGCATTGAAAATCCATATCCGCCACCCATAAAGGGAGACTGTCTTTAGGGTAGGGGGCAGGGGGCATATCCCATTTTACTGAAAAGCTGCCTTTTCTTTCAATGATTTTATCAAAGTCGTATTTCATAAGAACCTCCTGTTTATTTGCTTAAGAATTCATATACATAATTTGCAAAGAATTCAACACCCTTTACAAATACATCTTCATCAAGGTTAAATTTCGAATTATGATGGGGCCAGATAACGCCTTTTTCTTTGTTCATGGCGCCAAGAAGGCCATAAAAACCGGGATAGCTTTGAAGATAGGTTCCGAAATTATCGGAAGCTGCGAGCCTTTCCTGTTCAAGGTCTAATTCAAGGCCTTCCATTTGCTCTACTATTTTTCTCGCTTTCATAACTTGCTCGTGGTGATTGATAGTGGGGGGCGTAAGGGAGATGTCAAATACCTCCGCCTCTACGCCGTAGGTTAAGGCAGTGCCTTCTGCCATGCGTTTAATCTGTGAAAATATTTTTTCCGCTCCCCCGTCTTTGTAGAACCTGCACCCGCCTGTAATAAGAGCATCATCAGGGAAGATATTTGATTTTGTTCCTGCCTTTACCATGCCCACATGGACAACGGAGTTATCCAATGCATCATAGAAATTTCCCGGTATGGAAGATAGTTTTAAAGCAAGGTCACAGGCCGGTTTCACAGGGTCCTTGCATAAATCGGGCCTTGAAGCATGACCGCCTTGCCCTGTTATTTTAACTTCAAAGCTTTGGACGCCGGCCATAACAGGGCCGTCTATCAGAGCTATTTTCCCTGAGTCTATCAAAGACCATATATGAAGGCCTATAAATTCCGACACGCCGCCTTTCTTATTAAGGGCATTGATGATAGGCTCTGCGCCTTTTCCTATTTCTTCGGCAGATTGGAAACAAAGATAAATTGTGCCTTTCAGCTTATCCTTTATTTCACTAAGAACCTTTGCCGTACCTAAAAGCATTGCTATATGGGCATCATGGCCGCAGGCATGCATAACGCCGTCGATTTTTGATTTATAAGAGCAGTCTGTAAGCTCCTGCATGGGAAGGGCATCAATATCCGCCCGGACGCCTATGGATTTTCCTTCTTCTGAACATTTGATTTCCGCAATAAGGCTGTATCCGTCGCCTACATCCTCATAAGGAATGTTCATGGAATCAAGCTCTCTTTTTATAACAAGGTTTGTTTCCTTTTCTTCATAGCTTATCTCCGGATACATATGAAGCTCTCTTCTAAGGCCAATTACATAATCTTCGTATTTTTTGCTTAATTCATTCATCTTCATATTCTTACTAAGCCAGCTTAAAAAATGATACAGGCGCAGCCTGTAAAATCTTTTAACTAAGCTCTAGCCAAACCTCCTTATGATGTTTACTTTAATAAGATATATTTTTAAGGCATATAAAAACCCTTTCATATAAAAGGGCTTAAGAAGCTGTTTATAGCCTTAAGTAAGTATAAGTTTACATCATTTTTATTTTCAATACTATATAAATAGTATACAAATCAAACATAAAATACTTCATAAGTTTTGCAAGCGCTGATTATAACTTAATCATAAAATAAGATTGATAAGGGATTATAATTAAAGACATTACCATACGATATATAAAAAGGAAGTGAAAAAGCAGCGTTTATTAACAAATATAAGAGAAGAGAATAAAGACATATATAATTAAAATTCCAATTATAAATGCCGGACTTTTATCCGGCATTGCTCATGGCTTTTATGTTAAATAATTATAAGCAAATTATAATTTTTAATAAAATCAGGCCTAAAACCATATTGAATTTATGTATTATTCGCTAAGGCTAATTCCGGCTATTTTAGCCATTTCTTTTATAGAGCTTCGGCTTACCTTTTTACCGCAGTAATCTATTAAATCGTCCATTTCGCCTGTAAAAATATCTGCAGGTTCATACTTTTTAAGAACGATTTTATCGTTATCGATAAAAATCTCCAAGGGGTCTTTTACGTCAATATTCAGTGTTCGCCTAAGCTCTACGGGAAGGACAACTCTTCCCAATTCATCAACCTTTCTTACAATACCGGTGGATTTCATACTTGCCTCCTAATTAGAAAATAATTAATATTTGGAACAGCCGCTTGAATACAGATATTAGCACAATTTACAAAAAAAGTCAATTATTCAACTCTTTCTACAATTATGCAAATCTTATCAAAAAAGAAAAAATATTGTATGGTAAGTATCTTTTAAGACATAAAAAGACAAAATTCATTGTTTCGCTTTTTATCCATATAAAAAAACATGGTTCGGCATGAATAAATATAAGATATACCGTGGGTTTAAAGCCTTTATTTTTCAAGGAAATTTAAGACAGATATACTTTTAATACTAATAGTTAATAATATTATTAACTATTAGTATTAAAAATTGCGCAATTATTAAGATTTTATTAAGATTTATGCGATAAAGTTCCGATGCATTCCCGCATATTTTCATAAAGAAGCTCTATACTTCATAAAATGAATAATATATTAGCCAAAAATTTAAGACTTTGGAAAGAGGAGATAAATATGCTTAATTATATATGGGCGGGAATGATACTGCTGGGAATACTTGTTGCTGCTTTTAACGGAAGGCTGCCCGAAATAACGGGGGCCGCCATTTCAGGCAGCCAGGACGCAGTTGCCGTATGCATTAATATGCTTGGCATCATATCCATGTGGTCGGGGCTTATAAAAATAGCTGAAAAAGCAGGCATCGTCGATGCCTTTACAAAAAAACTATCGCCCTTTTTAAGCTATCTTTTTCCTGAAGTACCTAAAAACTCCAAAGCCATTAAATACATATCTACAAATATAATAGCCAATATTCTAGGCCTTGGCTGGGCGGCTACACCGGCAGGCCTGATGGCCATGCAGGAGCTTCAGAAGCTGAATAAGCAAAAAGACAGGGCGACAAAAGCTATGTGTATGTTTATGATAATCAATATGAGCTCTCTCCAGCTTGTTACTGTAAGCGTAATAAGCGACAGGGCAATGTACAGTTCCGTAAACCCATCAGAAATCATAGCCCCGGGAATTATTGTAACATTTGCTTCAAGCGTTGTAGCGATAATTGTGGCTAAAATATTTGAAAGGGTGAAGGATGAATGAAAATATTAATATATATGTCAGATTTAATTATGCCGATTATGTTTGTTGCAATCATACTTTACGGCATATCCAATAAGGTAGCTTTATACGATGTGTTTATTGAAGGGGCATTAGACGGGGCAAAAACCGTTATTAAAATATTTCCCACCCTTATCGGGCTTATGGTTGCCGTGGGAATTTTAAGGGATTCCGGTGCCCTGGACCTCCTTTGCGGCATAATGGCGCCCCTTACGGAAAAAATAGGTTTTCCTACGGAGGCCATGCCTCTTACCCTTATGCGGCTTGTATCGTCGGCGGCATCAAGGGGGCTTCTTCTGGATATTTTTAAAACCTATGGCCCCGATTCTTTTACAGGCCGCTTTGTATCTATTATGATGAGCAGCACCGAAACCATCTTATATACCATGAGCATATACTTTATGAGCATAAAAATAACCAAAACAAGATATACTTTGGCAGGGGCGCTGATAGCCAACTTTTCGGCAGTTTTCATGGCGCTTATCATTACCCGGCTTTTATATTAAAAGGGGAAATTAAAAGGCGAAAGCAATTTGCTTTCGCTTATTATATTAAAATAGTTTAATTACAGTAACAAAAATCGTATATTTTATACTTAGTGAGCCTAGAAACTGTAAAAGTGTTTTCAGGTGAACGTTCTCTTATAGTCAGAAAAAATCTTGTTATCTTTGTTGACTATAAATGACTTAATAAGCGTTTCTATTATATTAAGCCGTTTATAAAAAATAGGTCTTTGCCACTACCTTAAAGTCATTTTACTAGATATGTATAAAAGAATGGAGTGTAAGTAATTCTAAAATTAAGTTTAGGCGGGATTTTTAGGGCCTTCCGTTTTTGCACTTGGGACGGGCTTATCGTTTTTAAGCTTCTGAAAATATTTGTCAAGGTCTTCTACCCTCTTAAGCATCTGGTCAAATTCTTCGTCGTTTATCTTCTTAACGTATTTTTCCACAAAGAGGTTGTATTCGCTTTTAAATTCCAGTATAATCTGTCTTTGCTTTTCTATAGAATCTGCGATGACATCCAGCTGATCTACGGCGTTTTTACGCATTTCTCTTGCCGCAAGCTCTGAATTTTTTATAATATTATCTGCGGCAATCTGGGCATTTACGATGGCATTGGAAATGGCTCCGTCTTTTTCCCGGTAGCTTTCTATGATGCTTTCAAGGTTCTGGATATGCTTGTCAACTTCTTCGGGGTTGTAACCGTTTCTAACAGTATTAAAAAAAGCCGGCATATAGATTCTCCTTTTCTATTTTAGAAGTTTTATATATAATAACATTGTACATTACCAATAGGTATATGTACAGTAAAACAGTTTTAAGGCGGCAAGAAAAACCCATTTTTTATAAACGGCTTAATATAATAGAAACGATTATTAAGCCATTTATAGTCAACAAAGATAACAAGGTTTTTGTTACTGCAATTAAATTATTTTACTATAAATAACAACAATAGATGTAGCAGGTGAATAAATGGATTACGAATATTTTATGAAGGAAGCTTATAAAGAGGCCCTTTCTGCCTATGAGCTTTCAGAGGTTCCCATAGGCGCCGTTATTGTATATGAAGATAAAATTATAGGGCGGGGAAGCAATAGGAGAAATACCCTTAAAAATTCCCTTATGCACGCAGAAATTATGGCTATAAATGAAGCCTGCAAATATATGGGGGACTGGCGGCTTGAGGATACTTCAATGTTTGTTACGGTGGAACCCTGCCCCATGTGTGCCGGCGCCATATTACAGGCAAGAATAAAAACCCTTGTTTTCGGCACGAGGAATAAAAAGGCCGGCTCCTGCGGTTCTCTTATTAATATCCTTGACCATGATGGGTATAACCATAAAACGGAAATTATAGAAGGAATCATGCAGGAGGAGTGTAAAGCCCTGATGAGCAGTTTTTTTAAGGACCTTAGAGAAAGCTTTAAAAAGTAAACTTAGTTGCATAAAAATTTAAAATATATTTGCCATCCAAAAATCTGCTTTCTTTAAGATAATATAACGGAAGCAGATTTTTGGATTCTATGCAGCGATTTTTTCGTTATTTATAATAAATATCTTGTTAAATTACAAGCCAAATTATGATAAAGTTCGATAATTTCTTAAAAACCGGATGTTTAAATTGATTTTTTAAAAGAATTCTGGCACTATTAAAGGAAGGGATTAAATTGTATACGAGTGTGCGGAGGCTTACGAAAAAGGGGTTTTTGTATTTAATTAAACGAATTTTTATGACTATTATAAGCCTGATGAAAGCAAAATCACTATAGCTTACAACTTTATATAAAGTAATACTTAATAAAATATAGTAATAAAAGCGAAAAAATTATATAATACGGCACTTGAAAATATATATAGTTAAAAAACGATGAATAATCCATAGAAAATTACCGAAATTGCAATGAAACATTAATATAAAATGTCAGAAGTTATTAACTTTTTATTAACGGAAAAAAACTTGAGCAAAAAAAGAACTTAACCAGCTAAGGGATTTAGTATATAATATATAATGTGTTTACATTATATCTGCGATTGAAAGTAAAAAATAGGCTTTCTTGAAACTTTTAAGCCTTTGCTTATATGGAAACATTAAAAGCCATTGCAATTTCACAATATTCGACTAAGATTTTCAATAAAGATAATAATATTAAAAATCGGGCTTTCTCAATAGTTTCACAATATTCTTCGCTTCCTATATTATGGAGGCTCATTAACGTCTTTTAATAATCAACGTAGTTGCAGATATGGATTCTTTAAGAATTTACATATAAGGCTTACAGTCTTTTTAATAATCTTCAATAGAACACATAGTGCCCTGCTTTTTTCCATAAAGCAAAAGCTTTGGGAAAAGACTTGACATAAGGTACTGGCAGTTTGAGGCCTTTTGGTCAGTGAACAAATGAATATTGAAAGGAGTGTTTTATCTGGATTTTTCAAACAAGAATCTACGGCTTTTGTTTGAGATAGGCGGAGAAGATATCTATATAACTCAGTCTATTTTAAGCACATGGATAGTTATGGGAGTTCTTATTCTTATTGCGATTATAATACGCATAAGACTCAATAAGTTTAAAAGCATTCCGAGGGGCTTCCAAAATGTTGTAGAAGCCGCTGTGGAAGCAATAGAAAACTTTACGCAGAAAACCATGGGTAAGGAAACTACATTTTTTTCCGGCTATTTTTTGAGTATATTTGCTTTCATTATTTTTTCAAATTATTCAAGTCTTATAGGGTTACGGCCTCCTACGTCAGATTTGGCTACGACCCTTGCTCTTGCTCTTATGACATTTGTGCTTACCCACGCATCCGGGCTCAAAACAAAAAAACTCAAATATTTTAAAAGCTTCATCGAGCCTATTCCGGTTTTTTTGCCCATTAATATTATCGGCGAAATTGCAAAGCCTGTATCTCTTGCGTTTCGTTTATTCGGAAATATTCTCAGCGGAGTAATTATTATGGGGCTGATTTACACTATGCTTCCTGTTTTGCTCAGGGTTATTCTGCCGGATTTTCTGCATTTTTACTTTGATATCTTTGTCGGCGGTCTTCAGGCATTTATATTTACCGTTTTAAGTATGACTTATGTTGCGCAGGCAATGGGAGACTAATATTTTTATTATCATCAATGGGCTTTGGCATAATCAATTGTGAATTAAGGTTTATTTGATTTTAAGTCAGTTTATTGATATTTTCCTAATTGTGTAAATCTTACTTCACTATACATTAAAATCTAAAACTTAAAAATAAGGAGGAAATTTATGGATCCATCAGCTTTTGTATTAGGTTGTTCGGCGCTTGGCGCAGGAATATGTATGCTTGCAGGTTTAGGTTCAGGTTTGGGACAAGGCTTCGCAGCAGGCAAGGCGGCGGAGGCCGTTGGACGCCAGCCCGAGGCTAGAAGTGAAATCTTAAGCACCATGCTTATCGGTGCGGCGGTTGCTGAAACCTGCTCGGTTTACGGTCTTGTTATAGCGCTTATATTGCTTATGGCAAACCCTCTCATGGGCTATCTGTAAAAAATAAAGAAAATTACGGAGGTGTTTTGCTTTGCTTCATAATATAACAAGCACAGCTATTATAAACGGCCAAATCCTCTTAAGCGCTACAGGAGGTTCGCTTCTTCATTTTGATAAAAGGTTTCTTATAGAAACGGGTATTCAGGTATTTAACATAATCGTTCTTACAATAGCGCTTATATGTATTCTTTATGCGCCTGTAAGGCAGTTTTTGAGAAACCGCACCGAGAGAATACAAAATGATATCGTTGCCGCAAAATCTGAATATCAGACTGCTCAGGACTTAAAAGAGGAATATCATAATAAGCTTGCAGAAATTGATCAGGAAAGAGAAGAAATATTAAATCAGGCAAGAAAAAAGGCCATAGAAAGAAGTGACCAGATTCTTACTGCGGCTAAAAAAGAAGCAGATACCATCTATCATAACGCTATGGCAGAGATTGCCGCAGAGCGGATTAATTCCGAGGCCGATACAAAGCGGCAGCTTATAGAGCTTTCTACTTTGATTGCAGAGCGTTTTATCGAGGTTTCTATTGATACTCAAACTCAGGAAAAATTCGTAGATGAAGCGCTTGCAGGTTGGGAGGAAGATTTATGGCGAAATTAACGAACCGCTATGCGCTTGCTCTAGTGAACTATGCAAGTGAAACCAATCAGCTCGAAAAAATATACAAGCAGGCCCTTCAATTTACCGGAGAGAATACCGGTGAAGAGCTAGAGCCTATTTCAGATGAAATAACAGCCTTCATTGAATTTGTTTTAAAAGGCGAAATTCAGCCGGTGATGCGGCGCTTCGTTGAGGTTGCGCGAGAGAAATTGGGGATTATTCATGCAAGGGTCGCATCTCCGATTCCTTTGACGGAAGCTCAGCTCAGTAAAATAGAAGAAAAGCTTTATATTCAATTCGGGAAAAAAGTAGAAATGTCTACGGAAATAGATGAGGACCTTTTAGGGGGTTTTCGGGTTACCGTAGGAGATATTGTAATCGATTGCTCCATAAAGCGCCTGATTTCAGAAATGAAAAATAATCTTTACAAAGGAGTGAGTTTAGTTTAATGCAGACAAATCCAATAAACATAAGCTCCGCCTTGAAAGAAAGCATATTGAATTTTGTTTCCTCAGCCCATATAAACGAGGCCGGAAGAGTTTTACAGGTAGGCGACGGTATAGCAAAGATATACGGCCTTAACAGCGCCATGAGCGGTGAGCTTCTTGAGTTTGAGGACGGAACTAAAGGAATTGCCTTGAACCTTGAAGAAGACAGCATCGGTGTGGTTATTTTAGGTGATGATACAAATATCAGAGAAGGAAACCTTGTTACAAGAACAGGTAAAATTGCTCAGGTTCCCGTAGGGGATAGTCTTTTGGGCCGTATTGTTGATCCTCTTGGAAATCCCCTTGACCAAAAAGGGAATATTAAAGCAGATAAGTACAGAACAGTAGAAAGAGTCGCTCCTGGCGTATTGTCCCGCCATAAAGTAGATGTTCCTTTGCAGACAGGTATAAAAGCAATAGATTCCATGGTTCCCATAGGAAAAGGGCAGCGCCAGCTTATTATAGGCGACAGACAGACGGGAAAAACCTCTATTGCAATTGATACCATAATAAATCAGAAGGATAAAGATGTATACTGCGTATATGTTGCCATAGGGCAGAAAAGATCGAATGTGGTTAATATTGTGTCTATACTTACAGAGCATGATGCCATGAAATATACTACCATCGTTATGGCAGGGGCATCTGATTCGGCTTCACTCCAGTATCTTTCTCCATACAGCGGCTGTGCCATAGCTGAGGAATGGATGGAAAACGGCAAAGATGTGCTCATCGTTTATGATGATTTATCAAAGCATGCCGTGGCCTATAGAACCATGAGCCTGCTTTTGAGAAGGCCGCCGGGAAGAGAGGCGTATCCGGGAGACGTTTTCTACCTGCATTCAAGGCTTCTTGAAAGAGCCGGAAGGCTTTCAAAGGAATACGGCGGCGGCTCTATCACTGCGCTTCCTATCATAGAAACTTATGCCGGCGATATGTCGGCTTATATACCAACGAACGTAATCTCCATAACAGACGGCCAGATATATCTTGAGACGGAAGCATTTAATTCAGGTATCCGGCCTGCTATTAATCCGGGCCTTTCCGTATCCCGTGTCGGCGGTTCTGCCCAAAGGCCTGCCATGAAGAAAATAGCCGGCCCCTTAAGAATGGAGCTTGCCCAGTATAGAGAGCTTGAGGCTTTTGCTCAGTTCAGTTCCGACCTTGACAAAGATACAAGAAGAAGGCTAAGGCACGGAGAAAGAATTGTTGAGGTTTTGAAACAGCCTCAGTACAGCCCCTATACTCTTGCAGAAGAACTCCTTGTGTTTTTTGCAGTTACAAAGTACTGCCTGCTCGATATCAATGTTGAGGATATAACAGGATTTGTAGCTTATTTAATAGGGTATTTTAAAGACTGGCATCAGAATATTATGGACACCTTAATGAAAGGTGAAATAATTTCCGAAGGCCTTTCAAAGGAAATGCTTGAGATAATTGAAGCCTGCAAGAAATCCTATCTGGCGTAATTTTGCGGCGAATTGCTTATAGCCAATAAACTTGAAAAGAAGTTATTGCTATAAGGGAACGTTTATCTGAAAACGCTTTTACAGCTTTACTGTAAGCATTTTCAGATTCACTAAGTATAGGCAAATATGAAATTACCGGTTTGCTGTAAACCGCCGCTTAAGGTATGAATGAATATATTTTTGCATCGGCTTCTAAGCTTATTTTACAATAAAAGGGGACTTAGCCCATGGAAAACATGAAGTCTATTAAAAAAAGGGTTAAAAGCATTGAGAATACAAAGCAGATAACCAAATCCATGCAGCTTGTTTCGACTGCCAAAATCCAAAGAGCAAGAAAAAGGCTTGAAAACAGCACACCGTTTTTTGAAGAGACGAAAAATGCTGTGCTTCTTGCTGCCGGAAGCTGTGTAAATTCAAAGCATCCCTATGTATATAATAAAGAGGTTAAAAGCAGTTTGATTATCGTCGTAGGAGGGGACAGAGGCCTTTGCGGCGGATATAATTCCAATGTATCCAGGGAGGCGGAAAGCCATATGCTGAAACGCCCCGACCCTAAGGTAATCACCATAGGTATAAAGATAAGAGACTATTTCAGAAGACGCAGAAGAAACATTATAAAGGCCTACAGCAATATATCCGATATGCCTTCTTTTGAAGATGCGGCGGAAATCGGAAAATTTGCCCTTACGCTTTTTAACGATGGAGAAGTAGATGAGATATATCTTGCATATACGAAGTTCCATAATATGCTGAATCTTGAGCCGGTTATCCATAAGCTTCTGCCGCTGGAAATAGAAAAGAAGGAAGAAAACGAAGATAAAGGTTTTCGCTATATAGCCTTTGAGCCTGATACGGGAACATTTTTGAAAAGGGCAGTGCCGCATTATGTCATGGCCCGTATATATGAAGGCATGGTGGAGGCGGAAGCCTGCCAGCATAGTGCAACCCTTACCAATATGGACGCAGCAGTAAACAATTCCGATAAGCTTATAGAATATCTTTCTTTACAGTATAACAAACTGCGCCAAAGCGGAATAACTCAGGAGATTACAGAAATCGTAGGCGGTTCCATAGGAACGGATTAATTTCTTTAATATCACTGCAAAGTAAAATAACCTTAAAGCAGTAATAAAAGCCTGTTTTTCATAAGCGGCTTAAATATAAAAAACGCATTTATATTAAGCCATTCACAATATACGCAATATACGGTTTTTATTACGGTAATTAAATTATTTTACGGTAAGCCAGTAAGGGAAGGCAAATATGGTTTGAAAGGAAGAACCTGATTTGGAAAAAATGAAAACGGGAAAAATATCTCAGGTAATGGGTGCGGTAATAGACGTTATATTCCCTCCCAGTGTGGAAATGCCTGATTTGAAAAATGCCTTAAGGGTAGAAAATGAAAGAGGCCTTATCGTAGAAGTAGCTCAGCAGCTTGGGGATAATGTTGTAAGATGCATCGCCATGGACAGCACCGACGGTCTTACAAGAGGCATGAAGGTAATCGATACAGGCATGCCTATAAAAGTACCTGTAGGCCAGAGAACTTTAGGCCGCATGTTTAATGTTTTGGGTGAGCCTATAGACGGAAAGCCTGTGGAAGAAGGCGAAGTATGGTCCATTCACCGTGCGGCTCCAAGCTTTTCAGACCAAGCTCAATCGGCAGAAATCCTTGTTACGGGAATAAAGGCCATAGACCTTCTCTGCCCTTATATAAAGGGCGGTAAAATAGGTCTTTTCGGCGGCGCCGGCGTAGGCAAAACCGTACTGATTATGGAGCTTATCAGAAATATAGCAATTGAACACGGCGGATACTCCGTATTTACGGGGGTAGGAGAACGTACAAGGGAAGGAAACGACCTTTATTACGAAATGATAGATTCTGGAGTTATTGAAAAAACAGCCCTTGTTTTCGGACAGATGAACGAGCCGCCGGGAGCCAGGATGAGGGTAGCCCTTTCTGGCCTTACCATGGCGGAATACTTTAGAGACATTAAAAATCAGGACGTTTTGCTTTTCATTGACAATATATTCAGATTCGTTCAGGCAGGCTCCGAAGTTTCGGCACTTTTAGGCCGTATGCCATCTGCCGTTGGTTATCAGCCCACCCTTGCAAACGAAATGGGAGCCTTGCAGGAGCGGATAACCTCCACGAAAAACGGTTCCATCACATCGGTTCAGGCAGTATACGTTCCGGCAGACGACCTTACGGACCCGGCCCCAGCGACGACATTTGCTCATCTTGATGCTACAACGGTTTTATCAAGAAGCATCGTTGAACAGGGCATCTATCCTGCCATAGACCCTCTTGAATCCTCTTCAAGGGTATTAAACCCATCCATCGTAGGAAAGGTTCACCATGAAATAGCAGGGGGCGTGCAAAGCATGCTTCAAAGATATAAAGAGCTTCAGGACATTATCGCTATTTTAGGTATAGACGAGCTTTCTGAAAACGACAAGCTGATTGTAGGACGAGCAAGAAAAATACAGCGCTTTTTATCCCAGCCCTTCTTTGTAGCTGAAGAATTTACCGGCCAGACGGGTAAATATGTGCCCCTTGCGGAAACTTTAAGAGGCTTTAGAGAGATTATGGAAGGAAAACATGATGATGTTCCCGAATCCCATTTCTACAATGCAGGCTCTATAGAAGATGTTATAGCCCGTGCCGAGAGTGCTAAGTAGGTGATGAATTGGAGAAAAAATTTATAAAGCTTAAAGTCATTACGCCAAATAAAATATTGTACGAAAAAAATGTTAAATCCGTTATTTTAAGATGTGTAGGCGGCGACAAGGGCATTTTATATGGCCATGAGCCATGTATTGCTATTTTAGATTACGGCGCTCTCCAAGTATATGTAACGGATAAAGAGCTTGATGTGCTTGTGGTATTCGGCGGAATCGCTTCCATCAAGGATAATACGGTTACAGTTATTTCCGAAATGGCCGCTTTACCTGATGATATTTATAAAATCAGAGCCGAAGAAGATGTTGAAAAGGCCTTGGCAAGAATAAGTGAAAGCAAGCTGGATATAGACGTACGAAAGGCGGAAATCGCCCTGCGCCGTTCTCTCGTCAGCAGGGACGGCAGTGCATATCCGCTTATAAAAAGCGGGGAGAATGAATAAAAGTAATATATTAAAATAAAGGTAATATATTAATATTAAATAGGAAAGTCGTCTTTTATTTATAATTAAAAAATCTATATATTATGGAGCCAATATGGATAAAAAGAAAAGCCCAGAGGAAAATAAAAACAAACGTGGGAAAATGAACAGCGTTATAAGAGCATTTAGCCTGCTCACAAGCCTTGGCCTGTCTATGACTGTATGCGTTTTAATAGGTGTATTTTTAGGACGGTATCTGGATCAAATATTTAACACTTCCCCTGCATTGCTTTTGATATTTTCATTGCTGGGAGCTTTCTCAGCCATAAAGCTTCTCTATGATACAGTAATAAAGGAATGATTTATATGGCTTTATTGAAAGACTTATCTGAAACCTCCAAAATAATGCTTAAATGGCTTTTAATATTTATTTTTGCAGCATGGCTTTTAGGTTCAGGCGTTTTAATCATTATACAAAAGGCAGATATCATTTTACAGTATATATTAGGTGTTTTATTGGGAGGGGTGTTTTCAGCCCTAAAGCTTGTGCTTATGGAAAGGTCCTTATCGAAAAGCGCCGATATGCAGTCCGTAAGGTCTTCGGGTTATGCCGCCGCTCATTATGTGCTTAGATACCTTTTAACTGTAGGTGTGCTTGTTCTTGCGATGATTATGAGAAATACATTTAATTTCTTCGGCGTTATCATAGGCATATTATTGTTGCAGTTTTCAGCCTATTTAGCAACATATGAAATCAAGAAAAAAGACAGACAGAAACAGGCGGAAAAGATGCTGTAAAATAACGTAAGTTTGACGGAATTAAAATTTCGTGAACTTTAATACTATGCGTACAAATTTACAGGAAAGCACTATAAATTTATATACACAATGTGAAAAATTCTTTGGATTTTCCTTGCTATGCAAGGGGTTCGATTCCGTTGAATTCACATTAAATTAAGACAAAAGCAAGTGGCAATGCCGCTATTTCATATGAACTCAACATAAGCATAATAAAAAGCCCCCTCTGTGGGGGCTTTTGCTATGAGAGCGGTAATTAATACTGCTTCACAACACTAAAAATATCGTCTGGTTTTTGCATTGTAAAACTTGCTTTTGCAGCCTTAGCCTGCGCATCGTATGTAGTATCTATTTTGTACCATTTGCCGTCTAAAAGAACCTCGTTCCATGCGTGATATTCAGGTATGGCCTTTGTATAGCCCATTTGAAGCCTTGTAGGAATATTGTGATGCCGGAGTATTGCGGCAAATAAGGAAGAATAGTCGTAGCAGATTCCTTTTTTATTTTTATATATAGTATCTATTACCGGAAGGTAATTCGCAGTATTTGAGATATTTTTGGCTTTCTCGTAATCGTATGAAATATTATCTAAAATGTGATTATAAAAGACCTTAAGCTTATCTTCTTTTTTTGCATCTGCCGAAGTAAGCGTATTCATAGCTTTTATTGATGCCATATCTTTGTTAAAATCTATAAGCTGTATGGCATTGGTGTATAAATTTTCATCTGTAATATTATTTACTGTGATTTCCTCATTTAAAAGAATTCTATATTTTGTTCCCACGGTGTTTTCGAGAACCTGAATCGTATATTTTCCATTGCCCATTTGAAGGGGAAAGACGTTTTTATTGGTAGTAGAGAGGAAATAAGTGTAGAACTGCTTGTCCTTGGTTATTTTAACTGCTATTGTCTTTTCGCCGGGAATTCCTTCTATGGCAATCATTCCGTTTTCCGCGTTACTTTTATTTATAGTAAAATCTGCCGCGAGAGCAGAGACCGTATTTATGGAAAATATTATAAAAGCTGTAAAAATCAATGTGCTTATTTTCTTTAACATAAATGGTCCTCCTTTCTGAATTGACAAGTAAAGAGCCTATAGCTTGCCAGTTTTTTAGTAAGAGGCTTTCCATGATTAATTAAGAAATCTGTATTTATAAAACAGCAAAAAAACGCCTCTTTTACAATGTAGCTTAACCATAGCGGCAGCCTTAGGCTGTAGACAGCAGGCAGAAGCCCGCAATCAACAGCATGAAAAAGAGACGAAATATGCCCTTCGGAAAGCCGGCTGCCATAGTAAAACCGTAGGCCCGTGCCTTTGCGTCCTTCCTTTTCAAGAAGTTTGCCGTTTCGGTTAGCGTTTTAGATATTATTTTGTAATACCCTATATAATACATATCGGTAAATACTGAAGTAAATCTTAGCGATTTCGACAATTTAATCCATTTATTTTATTGAGATAAAGAATAGACTATAGTCAATTTTAAATTAGACAGTAATAAAAATCGTATATTTTGAATGGCTTAAACATAGGGATTCTATATGTTTAAGCCGTTTATGAAAAATAGATTTTTATTGCTTCCTTCTGTGAAAATTACTGTATTTATTATTTTAATCCGGCAAAGTAAACACCCTTATAAGGATTGAATCAATTTAAGCACAGGGCTAAATTTATGAATATAATCCTTAACGACTGTACTTACTTCAATATCCGGGTATAAGGTATGGTTTATAGAGCTTTTAGGCTGAGAGCTTAAATTATTATCGTATGAATTTAATATGGAAATTCATATAGCGAAGCCGGAATTTCTAAGGTTTGTTCCGTAGCCTGAGCCGATATAAGGCCTGCTATGGCATAACCTTATTCTTTAATTCTCTTTTTATCTCCTCATAAGGCACGCCGTTTACCTCTATGAGCTTTGCGTTAAGAACATAGCGGGTAGTGTCTGTAATGTTAGTACAGGTTGAGAGGGTAAGGATTCTGTCATCGGCATCGACAGTAACGCCTGTATCATAATAGGATTTTTCTTTCATTTGGCCTACAAGCTCAAGAAAGGCTTCATCTGTAGGAAAATTTACGTCGAGATAATAGAAGCTATCTTCCGTCATATAAAAGGCGAATACTTCCCATTTGCCGATATCGTAAATAGTGTCAAAATAAACGTATTTATGGTCTTCATAATAATTTTTGTCGGCGTAATACCTTAAGGAATGGAACATAATATCCTGCTTCATGTTATGACCATATATGATGGAGTTTTTATCTTCATTTTTAACGTCATTTTCATAGTCAAGGAATAAAGAACCGGCTACGTTGGGGCTTTTATCTATTCCTCTGTCAAGGTAAAATTCATTGTCGTCTGATTGAAGCACCGGATAATCGATAGAGGTATTATCTATCCTAAGATAGCCCATAATATCATCATTATTATATTGCTGCCTTAAAAGCTCAAATTCCTTGGAAATTATTTTTTCTGTAGGCATAGGCTCGGGCGGAGGCAGTTCTTCCGACGGAACAGGGGAAGGAGAAGGTGCAGGCGGTTCATAAATTTCTCGTGCTTCTTTGAGTATGTTTTCCTGGCGGTATGTTATATAGGCGCTATATCCCCATTGTATCCCGAAGAATAGAATTATTGCGATACAAAGAGAAAGTACAATGCGCTTTATGATGTTAAGAAGTTTTTTCATAGCAACACTCCATTAATTAAGGCTGTGTTAAGTTTGCCTTATCTAATAATATTATCGACATAATAATCATTATTATTTACCCCTGGATATGTATAATTAAAAAGTATAGCATAACCATAGTATAGATAGGGATATAGAATAATTATAACCGATATGATAGAATATGTGTTATATAAAATTAAAATGGGCGGAGAAATATATGGATAGAATGAAAGAGCTTGTGGAGCTTCTGAACAGGGCAGCAGAGGAATATTATCAAAAAGATAATGAAATCATGACCAACAGAGAGTATGACGATCTTTACGATGAGCTTTTAGAACTTGAAAAAAAGGAAGGCATCATTCTCCCCGATAGCCCTACAAAGGCTGTGGGATATGCGGTTTTAAGCGCTTTAAGTAAAGTAAGGCATGAAAGAAGAATGCTTTCTCTCGATAAAACAAAGGAAATGGCAAAGCTTAAGGATTTTATCGGTGAAAACGAAGGGGTTTTGTCATGGAAGCTTGACGGTCTTACCATAGTTTTAAAATATAACGGAGGAAGGCTTATTCAGGCCATTACAAGGGGAAACGGAGAAATTGGAGAAGACGTTACCCATAACGCCATGCATTTTAAAAATGTTCCCCAAAGGATTGCATTTAACGGCTCTTTAACCGTAAGAGGAGAGGCGACTATTTCTTATTCTGATTTTAAAAGGATTAATGAAAAGCTTCCCGAAGAAGAAAAATATAAAAACCCCAGAAATTTATGCAGCGGTACCGTAAGGCAGCTGGACAGTAAAATTTCCGCAGGAAGACCGGTTAATTTCTATGCCTTTACCATTTCAGGCGGTGAAGAATTCTACAAAGACTCCAAGGCAAAAGCCCTCGATTGGGTTGAAAGCTTAGGCTTTAAGCATGTAGGATATAAAATTGTAAATAAAGACAATATAGAAGAAATGATTCAGTGGTTTAAAAAAGAGATTGAAGGCTTTGATATTCCTTCTGACGGCCTTGTTCTAACCTATGACAGTATAAGCTATAGTATATCTTTAGGAGAAACCTCTAAATTTCCAAGGGATTCCCTTGCTTTTAAATGGGAGGACGAAATAAAGGAAACAATCCTTAGAGAAATTGTATGGAATACTTCAAGAACGGGGCTGATTAATCCCGTTGCTGTATTTGAGCCGGTGGACCTTGAAGGAACAACCGTAAACAGAGCAAGCCTTCATAATTTAAGTATCGCCGAAGCCCTGATGCTCGGTGTAGGCGATACCATAAAAGTATATAAGGCAAATATGATTATTCCGCAGGTCGCGGATAATATAACCAGAAGCAATACTTTTATTGTTCCCGATAAATGCTTTGTATGCGGCGCCAATACGGAAATAGAAGAATCCGGCGGTATAAAATTTTTATACTGCTCAAATCCCAACTGCGGCGCACAGAAAATTAAAAGCCTTACCCATTTTACATCGAGAGACGCAATGAATATAGAAGGCCTTTCAGAATCTACTATAGAAAAATTTGTAGTAGAAGGCTATTTAAGTAATTATATGGATATATACGGCCTTAAAGCCTATGGAGATAAAATAAAAGCCATGAAAGGCTTTGGCGAAAAGTCCTGCAATAAGCTTTTGGAAGCTGTTGAAAAAAGCAAAAACTGCAATCTTGAAAATTTCATCTACGCCCTTGGTATACGCCATATAGGCCTTGCCAATGCAAAGCTTTTATCAAGGCATTTTAAAGGCGATATTGAAAGGATAATCAATGCTTCGGAAGAAGAAATCCTCGAAATAGACGGTTTTGGCGGTATTATGGCAAGGTCTGTTATAGATTATTTTGCCCTTCCGGAAAACATAATGCTATTAAGGCAGGCCCTTCAAATTCTTCATATAGAAAAGCCTGAAGGAAATACGGATTCTTCCCTTAATGATATGACTTTCGTAATTACAGGCGAGGTATATTCCTTTAAAAACAGGAAGGAGCTTCAAAGCTATATTGAGAAAAAAGGCGGAAAGGTCAGCTCCTCCGTAACAGGAAAAACTTCTTATCTTATAAATAATGACAATACGTCGCCTTCTTCAAAAAACAAAAAAGCAAAAGAACTGAATATCCCAATCATTACCGAAGAGGAATTTATAGGTATGTTTAGAGATGAATAATAAAAAGAGCCGGAATCCGGCTCTTTTTTAATGAGGTTATAGTAAATTTGAAGTTAAACAGCAACAAAACCGTGTATTTCTTGAATTCATATGAAATAGCAGCACTGTCAATTTGCTTTTCTTTTATTTTATGTTCCCTAGAGCCAAATACTTACGGCGGTGTAAAAGCAAATTGACTGTACGAGGATTCAAAAATGTATTTTAGAAGAAATATGATAAATCGCCTTTGTGAAACTGCCTTTATTTGATTTTATATGTTGAAAGGCTTATATCTATTACGGTATAAAAGCAATTTCACTATGTTTCCAAAAGAAAACAGTGTTTTTATACTACACGAACTTGGAAAAGGATGCAGGCGCAAGCCTGCAAATCTTTTTTAGTGAGGGTTTTCTTATCGTTATCAAACTTGTTTTTGCTTGGTAACAATAAATCCGCAGCGAATCGTTTTTTGTTACTTCTTTATAGGAAATTGACTCTGTGAATATTTGGCCTGAAAAGGCTTAAAATATGGTAAAAGTAAATTGGCAGATTATTGTCTTATGAGAATCCGGCATAATAAAATGAATAAATCTATTGACATTTTTCATAAGAAAGTGTATTCTATAGATAGACCCCACGGGGGTGGGGTGGTAATTAAGGGGGGAGTAATTATGAATACAGAGCAAAAGAAAGCATTGCAGGCGCTTAAAACCTGCAGCGGTCAAATAGACGGCATCATAAAAATGATAGAAGACGGAAGATACTGTATCGATATTTCCAATCAGATTCTTGCCGCCGAGGCCAATATTAAAAGAGCCAATAAGCTTATCCTTGCCCAGCATATATCCCATTGTGTAAGCGATGCCATGGAAGATGAGGAAAATAAAGAAGTCAAGCTTAATGAAATAAAGGATATTATATCAAAGCTTTTAAAATAAAGCTTTATAGTAAATAAACTTGAAAGAGGAAGTTTATTACCCTAGATTTGAGGAAAACTTATTAAACTTAAAAACAAAGGCCGGTTTTCAGTTTAATAAGTATAGCCCTATGAAGGAGAGTGTAATTCATGGAAAGGCAAGAAAATATAAAAATCACGGGCATGAGCTGTGCCGTCTGCGCCGGAAAAATAGAAAAGAAACTTAACCAAATGGACGGCGTAAAAAGTGCAGGGGTAAATCTTGCAACAGAAGAAGCCTTTATTGTATACGATGGAGAAAAGGCCAAAAGAGGCGATTTTACCGAAGCCATCAAGAAGCTTGGCTACGGCGTAATAGAAGCCATGACTGAAAAAAAAGAAAATATCAAAATTACAGGCATGAGCTGTGCTGTATGTGCCGGGAAAATAGAAAAGAAACTTAGTCAGATGGACGGCGTAAAAAGTGCAGGGGTAAATCTTGCAACGGAAGAAGCCTTTATCGTGTATGACGGAGAGAAGGTCAAAAGAAGCGATTTCACCGAAGCTATCAAAAAGCTTGGCTACGGTGTAATAGAAACTTCCAACGAAAGAAGAGATAATCTTAAAATCACAGGCATGAGCTGTGCCGTCTGCGCCGGTAAAATAGAAAAGAAGCTTAGCAAAATGGAAGGCGTAACAAGCGCCGGCGTAAATCTTGCTACAGAAGAAGCCTTTATCATATACGACGGAGCAAAGCTTAGCAAAAGCGAAATCGTAAAAGCCATAGAAGGTTTAGGCTACGGCGTAATTGAAACCACCGAGGAGAAGGCCGAAACGACGGAAGAGCTTTTTGAAAAAGAAAAGGAAAAAGAAGCAAAATCTTTGAAAAGAGATTTAATTATATCCATAGCATTAAGTGCCCCTATGCTTTTAGGCATGATTTTAGGCTTTGCGGGCATTCATAATAGTTTCACAAATGTTCTTCATAATGAATATTTCCAATTTATTCTTGCAACTCCCGTACAGTTTTATATCGGCAGGCGCTTTTATAAAAATGCCTTTAATGCCGTAAAAAACGGCGGAAGCAATATGGACGTTTTAGTTGCGTTGGGAACTACGGCCGCCTATGCCTTAAGTATCTATAACGGTTTTATAGCCCCTACGGATATGGTCCATATGGGCATGAAGGAAATTTATTTTGAATCCAGTGCCGTTATCATTACGCTGATTCTTCTTGGAAAGTATCTTGAAAGCTCTGCAAAGGGCAGAACCACAGAAGCCATTAAAAAACTTATGGGCTTACAGGCAAAGGCCGCAAGAATCCTTAGAGACGGCGCCGAAGTTGAAATTCCCATAGGCGATGTTGCCATAGGGGATATCATCATCGTAAAACCCGGTGAAAAAATCCCTGTAGACGGCATTATTGTTTCGGGAAGCTCAAGCGTAGACCAGTCCATGCTTACGGGAGAAAGTATCCCTGTCGAAAAGAAGGAAGGGGATTTTGTAATCGGCGCCACCATAAATAAATTAGGCTCTTTTCATATGAGAGCCGAAAAGGTAGGCAAGGATACAGCCCTTTCTCAAATCGTAAAAATGGTTGAGCAGGCACAGGGAAATAAAGCCCCTATACAGAAAATTGCCGACAGAGTATCCGGCATCTTCGTACCTGCCATTATCGTTATCGCCATTATCACATTTATAGGCTGGGCCTTATATTCAGGTGATTACCAGCAGGCAATTATAAATGCGGTAGCAGTTCTTGTTATCGCATGCCCCTGCTCTTTAGGGCTTGCAACCCCTACAGCTATTATGGTAGGAACAGGCCTTGGCGCAGAAAAGGGAATTTTAATCAAAGGCGGAGAATACCTTGAATCCGCATGTAATGCGAACACTGTAGTATTTGACAAAACAGGTACCATCACCAAGGGCGAGCCGGTAGTAACAGACGTTATTACTCTCGGTGAAATGACGGAAGAGGAAGTATTGTCCTATGCAGCTTCTGCTGAAAAAAGCTCCGAGCATCCTCTTGGAGAAGCCATATATAAATATGTTGAAGAAAATAAAATACCTCTTTACGAAACAAAAGACTTTAAGGCCATTCCCGGAAAGGGTATTTATGCCTTAATCGAAGGAAAAGAAGTTTATATCGGCACAAGAAAGCTCATAGAAGATAAGCATTCCGAAAAAGCAGAAAGCGAAGCTTCAAGGCTTGAAAACGAAGGTAAAACTGCAATGTTTGTAGTCGTATCCAATAAGCTTCAAGGGATTATTGCCGTTGCCGACACCATAAAAGAAACCTCCGCAGAGGCGGTTAAGCTTCTGAAAGACGCAGGCATCGACGTATATATGATTACGGGCGATAACTTACGTACGGCAAAGGCCATTGCAAAACAAGCCGGTATTGATAAGGTTCTTGCGGAAGTGCTTCCTGAAAATAAAGCCGAGGAAATCGAAAGACTTAAAAAAGAAGGCAAAAAGGTAATCATGGTCGGCGACGGAATTAACGACGCCCCTGCCCTTGTAGCCGCCGATATCGGAATGGCTATGGGAACAGGTACGGATATTGCCATAGAAGCCGCAGACATTACCCTTTTAAGAGGCGATTTGAAGAGTGTTTATCAGGCTATAAATCTTTCAAGAAAATCCATGAGAAAAATCAAGCAGAATCTCTTCTGGGCATTTTTCTATAATGTTGTGGGCGTACCTTTTGCAGCCTTCGGTCTTCTTACACCGATTATAGCGGGGGCCGCCATGGCTATGAGTTCTGTAAGCGTTGTTACAAACTCCCTTACCCTTAAAAGAGCAAAAATATAGCCGAAAGAGTGGACTTTGTCCACTCTTTCAAGATTTTCCGCAGATAAGAATAGAGGATTGACGACAGGCCTTGAAATCCTTTATTCCCCTCGGAGCGGCAAAGCCGCCCCTGGGGATTTGAGTTTGCGAAGCCGAAAAAAGAAATTTTATATTAAAACAGTTTTAAGGCAGTATGCAAAACATATTTTATAAAGGGCTTAAATATATAGAATGCTTATATGAAGCCCTTCATAGTTAATAAACTTGACAAAATATTTGCCGGATATGAAGGAATGTTCACCCAGCTTCACTGTAAGTGTTTTCAGGTTCACTAAGTATAAAATACACGGTTTTTCTTACTGTACTTAAATTGTTTTACCATATACAATAAATGCCCCGATTAATTTCGGGGCTTTTTTATTAAGAATGTACCGTTTCCGAGGGAAATCCATATTTTTAAATTATAAAGAGTGGTCTTTCGCTCTTAATTTGCTTTTGTTTTACTATAGTAATTTTCAAATTAAACAGAAACAAAACAATTTCATTTTATTTGAATGAATTCTTTGGTAAAGGTTCTTTTCTTACTGTTTAAAATGAAATTGCCTATATCTATGCTTATGAGAAAAAGGTTGTATCCTTTTCCGCCTTGCATACACGCAGCGTATAGTGAGAATACCATTTTTTGATTCCCTTTTCCATGGCTTCGGCATGAGTGGGGTTATTGCGCCATTCTTTGATGGTTTCAAGAGATTTCCAATAAGATATGGTTATGGTGGCGCCCTCTTCATTAAAAATAGCTTTCAACCCCTAAAAAGCCTTCTTGTTTTTTTGCTAAACTCATAACTTTATTCCCCATAATATCAAATGCCGGGTCCGTATCTTTTCTTGTGGATGTAAATATGACTGCGTAATAAGGTTTTTCATAAGCAGGCAGCATATTATAGTAAATTTCATATAAGGAAGCAGCGAAAGCCTATTCCCTTAAGGCTCAAAAACACGGATTTCCTTCGGAAACGGTATATTTTTGAGCCTTCGTGAATATACGGCTTTGCTGCTGTTTAACTTTAAATTTACTATAAGTCCCCCTTTGCTATAGATTTTTTCTGGTTTATTATAATGTATCGGGATTAAAAAATAAAGCGCTTAAATATGTTTATAGGCATATTAAGTTGACAAGGCTATAAATTATAATAAAATAGAAATATAAAACTTGAATAGGATGATTCTATGGCAGCAGTAAACGAAAGAGAAGCGGCGCTTTTTGCCCTTATGGATATTACCGATGGGGGCGGATACAATAATATCGTTTTGAAGCGTTCCTTTGAAAGAGAAAAGCATTTGGATAAGAGACAGAAGGCCTTTGTGACAGAAATCGTTAACGGAACTTTAAGAAATATTATACGGATTGATTATATTATAGGGAAGTTTTCAAAAACGCCCGTTAAAAAAATAAAAGTAATGATATTAAATATATTAAGAATTTCCGTTTACCAAATACTGTTTATGAGTAAGGTTCCGCCTTCGGCGGCGGTAAATGAAGGAGTAAATTTAGCCAGGAAAAAAGGCTATCAGGGGCTTTCAGGATATGTAAACGGGCTTTTAAGGACCATAGCAAGAGAAAAAGATAGTATAAATTATCCGGATTTTGAAACAAATCCCAAAGAAAATCTGTCTATAGTATATTCCTATCCTGAGTGGCTGATTGAATATTTATCTACCTTCATGGAAAATGATGAGATTAAATGCTTTTGTGAGGCATCAAGCAGAAGCCCTAAAATAAGCATATGTGTAAACAGCCTGAAAACGACGAAAGAGGAGCTTAAAACTATCCTTGAAAAGGAAGGGATGACAGTTTCGGAAGGCAGAATTTCACCTCACTGCCTTATTGTTTCAGGAACCGCTGATTTGAGCAGTTCCAAAGCTTATCAAGAAGGGCTTTTTCACGTAATGGATGAGGGGGCCATGGCGGTAGTTTCCGCCTGCGGGCCTAAGCCGGGGGAAACAATTTACGATTTATGCGCCGCACCGGGAGGAAAAAGCTTTTATCTTTCGTATCTTATGGAGAATAAAGGATTCGTTTATGCTTCCGATATTTACGAGCATAAAATAGCGCTTATGAAAAAGGGCGCCGAACGTTTGGGAATTGATATTATGGAGTTAAGTCTTTCAGACGCTTCAATATTAAAAGAAGATATGAAAGAAAAAGCAGACTGTGTGCTTCTTGACGCTCCCTGCTCCGGCCTTGGGCTTATCAGGAAAAAGCCCGATATAAAATATAATAAATCCATGGAGGATATAGAGGAGCTGTCAAAAATCCAAAGAAAGCTTCTGGATGCGGCGGCATTTTATCCTAAAATCGGCGGCAGGCTCATCTATTCTACCTGCACCTTAAGTAAAAAGGAAAATGAAGATAATATAAAATACTTTATAGAAAAATATCCCTATGAGCTTGAAAAAATACCTTCGCTTCAAGGGGATAACAATGGTTCTATCCGCCTTACGCCCCATGAGCACGGGACCGACGGCTTTTTTATAGCAAGGCTTATAAGAAGGGGTTAATGATGGCAAAAATAGAGATATGCTCTCTAAAGCTTTACAGCCTTATAGCAGAGCTTGAAAATATGAATGAGAAATCCTTCAGGGCAAAGCAGGTTTATGAATGGCTCCATAAGAAAAACAAATGGGATTTCAACGAAATGACAAATCTTTCAAAGGATTTGAGAAATAAGCTCAATGAAAGCTTTTTCATAACAGAAGGCACCATAGCGGAAAAATTAACTTCCGATGACAATACGTCAAAATACTTGTTCCGCCTTTCAAATAATTCTATAATAGAAAGTGTGTTAATGAAGCATACTTTTGGAAACTCCGTATGTGTGTCTTCTCAGGCAGGCTGCAATATGGGCTGTGCGTTCTGCTATTCCACAAAAGACGGAAAGGAAAGGGACCTTACCACAGGAGAAATGCTTTTACAGGTTTATAAAATTCAGGAAGATTTAGGAGAAAGAATTTCCCATGTAGTTATTATGGGAAGCGGTGAACCCCTTGAAAATTATGAAAACTGCCTGAATTTTATAGAAATACTCTCCTCGAAAGAGGGCCTTAATATAAGCCAAAGGCATATTACGCTTTCAACCTGCGGCTTGGTTGATAAAATTTATAACTTAGCTGACAGAAAGCTTCAAATCAATCTTGCCCTTTCCCTTCATGCGTCCAATGACGAAATGAGAAAGCATATTATGCCTATAGCCCGCGCTTATTCCATGGAGGAGATTTTTAAAGCCTGCGATTATTATGCGGAGAAAACAGGGAGAAGAATAACTTATGAATACGCCCTTATGAAGGGGATAAACGATGGAGAAAAAACGGCATCAGAGCTTGTGAAGCGGCTTAAGGGCCGGCTTTGCCATGTAAACCTTATTCCTGTAAACGAAACGGAAGATAAAAAATTTGAACGGCCTTCACAAAAGACCATAAAAGAATTTGCGGATATATTGGAAAAATCAGGAGTTGCAACCACCATACGGCGGGAAATGGGTTCAAGTATAAACGCTGCCTGCGGACAGCTCCGGGGAAGATATACGAGAGAAAATGAATAAAATAGAATTAGCTTGTGAATTTTCTGCCGCTGGGAATAGAGCAAAAAGGAAATTCACTATATTTTGAGGGGTGATAATTTGAAGGCAGCAGGAATGACCGACAAGGGTCTTGTACGAGACAATAACGAAGACGCATACGCCTTATACAATGAGGCCGTAGGGGCTTTACCCAATCTCTATGTAGTAGCTGACGGCATGGGAGGACATCAGTGCGGAGAAGTTGCCAGCAGTAAAGCCATAGAATATTTTTTAAGCTTTATTAAAGAAAATGATCAGACGGACATTATGGATACCATTACAGAAGGCGTAAGAAACGCTAACAGACAAGTACACGAAATGTCAAAGTCCGATCCTTCCTATTACGGTATGGGCACCACTTTTACCGCCTGCGTCGTAAAAGACGGAAGAGGATATACGGCCCATGTGGGAGACAGCAGGCTTTACCTTATAAGAAAGGGAGAACTCCACCTGATTACAACCGACCATACCTATGTCAATGAGATGGTAAAGGCCGGACAGATAACAAAAGAAGAAGCCAAGGTGCATCCCAGCAGAAACGCCCTTACAAAGGCCCTGGGTGTGGATTCTTATATAGAAATAGACGGATATATATTCGATATCTGTGACAAAGATAAAATACTGATGTGTTCCGACGGGCTTACGAATATGGTAAGCGAGAGCGATATTTTAAAGATAGCCGATTCGGACTCCGACCTGGTTGATTGTGCCAGAAAATTAATAGAAGCTGCCAACGAAAACGGTGGAATAGATAATATTACCGTTATATTGGCTGAAACAGGAAGGTGAAACCATGAAACTTGTTAAAGGCGCAGTTTTAGCCGGAAGATATGAAATAATAGAGCAGATTGGCTCCGGAGGTATGGCTCTTGTTTACAGAGCAAAAGATAAAAAGCTCGGCAGGGATGTTACATTTAAGGTTTTAAGGGAAGAATATTGCCTTGATGAAGATTTTTTATCCAGATTTAACGTTGAGGCCCGTTCTGCCGCAAGCCTTTCCCATCCCAATATCGTCAATGTTTATGACGTGGGAAGCGAGGGGGAAATTAATTATATCGTAATGGAATATATAGACGGTGTGACCCTTAAGGACCTAATATTAAAAAGGGCGCCCTTTGAAAACGAGGAAACCTTGGGGGTTGCCATACAAATAGCCTCGGCTCTTTCCCATGCTCATAAAAACGGCATAATTCATAGAGATATAAAACCTCAGAACATACTTGTAACCAAAGCAGGCACCGTAAAGGTCACTGATTTCGGCATTGCAAGAAGCGTAGGCAATAAAACCACCACCACATCAACAAATACCATGGGCTCCGTACATTATTTTTCACCGGAGCAGGCAAAGGGAAGATATGTTGATTTTAGAAGCGATATCTACTCTCTGGGGATTGTTATGTTTGAAATGGCCACAGGAAGCGTCCCCTACGACGCAGATACGGCCATAACCGTTGCTTTAAAGCATTTGAACGAGCCTCTGCCGGATATGGTTAAAATAAATCCGGCTATATCTGAAAGCCTGAAAAAGATTATATTAAAGGCATGTTCCAAACAGACACTCCAAAGATATGCTTCCGCAGATGAAATGCTTATCGACCTTAAAAGGGCCATTACAAACGAAAGCGGAGAATTCGTAAAATATAATGAGAGAACCTTTGATTCCCCCACTATAATGCTTGGCGAAGAAGATATCGGGGCCATCAGAGGAGGCGCTTATGCCAGAGGGCCGGAAGACCATGAATACGATGAAGACTATGATGACGGCGAATATTATGACGATGAAATAGATAAAAAAACCGAGCGAAAGATAGTGCTTGCCGCAGTATTTACGGCAATTGCAATTATAGCCCTCATTTCAGCCATCGGTCTTAAGCTTCATACGGGAAAATCAAAGCAGTACGCATTAGCTGATTTAACAGGATATACGGTTGAAGAAGCAAAGAAGCTTCTTGCCCAGCATGATATAACCATCGGCAAGGAAGAAGAGGGTTACAGCGATGCAGTTGAGCCCGGCAAAATAATGGACCAATCTCCCGAAGAAGGAACCCTTATGAATAAAGAAGATACCATAAAAGTTACTGTAAGTAAGGGTGAAAACAAAATAGAGGTTCCGAACTTTGTCGGTATGGAAAGATCGGAAGTTTATAATATGGAGGAAGTAAGGTCGGGCTTTTTAATCATTGATGAAACGGAGCCGGAATATAACGACGATTATGAAATAAACAAGGTCGTATATCAAAGCGTTAACAAAGGGGAAAAGGTAAGCAAAAACACAAAGATAAAGATTACCCTAAGCAGAGGAAAGAAGATGGAAGATGTTATCGTTCCCAATCTTTTAAACAAATCAGAGTCGGAGGCAAAGCGCCTTATTCTTGAAAGCGGCCTTAAAATCGGCATCGTTTCTCCAAGCTACAGCAATGAGTATCCTGAAGGCATTGTATGCGCCCAATCTGTGCCTGGGGGAGAAACAGTGAAGGCGGAAACAGCTATCGGTATCTATATTTCCATGGGGCCGAAGCCTTCAGAGCAGCCGGGGGAAAACCAAGGAAATGAAAATAATTCACAAACACCCGGCGGAAGCCAAAATAATAATGACGGCGTAAAATACGGCATGATTGTTATACCTGCTCCGCCTCAGGCAAATGAAGGTTATGTAGAAGTTGAAGTAATCCAGAAAAATGAAGACGGAAGCGAATTAACCATATATCCGAAAACTTCCGTTACGGCAGATGACTTCCCGCTTCAGCTTAATATTAAAGGAAGCGGCAAGGCAGACATTTCCGCTTTTGCCGACGGCATTATGTATGCGAAAGAAACTTTCGATTTTAACAAAGGGGGTAATTAATGGTTAAAGGCAGGATAATCAAAGGCGTAGGCGGTCTTTATGAAGTTGACGCAGACGGAATTATATATAATTGCAGAGCTCGGGGGGTCTTCCGAAAGGAAGGCCTGACCCCTCTTGTAGGCGACCTTGTAGATATTGATATTATTGAAAATGAAGACAATACGGGAACAATATATCATATCTACGAGAGAAGTTCAGAGCTTATACGGCCGAGAGCTTCAAATGTTACGCAGGTAGTATTGGTGTTTGCCGTAAAAAGGCCTAATATCAATTTAGACCTGATGGATAGATTTATCATAAGCTGTGAAAGGCAAAAGGTGAATATACTTATTTGCTTTAACAAGACAGATGTTCTCAAAGAAAAAGACTTGGAAGGCCTTGACCATTTAAATAAAATTTATAAAGATGCCGGCTTTGAGGTTTTTAATACCTCTGTTGTAGACTATTCAGGGATAGAAAAGCTTAAAGAAAGGCTTAAAAACAATATATCCATATTTGCCGGGCCTTCAGGAGCCGGAAAGTCAAGTCTTATTAATATCCTTGCACCTCATGCGGACATGGAAACCGGCGGCCTCAGCCCGAAAATTTCAAGAGGCAGGCACACTACAAGGCATACAGAGCTGATAAAGGGGCCGGAAGAGATTTACATTATGGATTCCCCGGGATTTACTTCTCTTTATTTAGATAATTTGGAAAATAGCGACTTGGAGCTTTATTTCAGGGAATTTGCTCCCTTTATAAAAAAATGCCGGTTTACAGACTGCAGCCACATAGCAGAGCCGGAATGCGCCGTAGCAGAAGCTGTGGAAAAAGGGATAATTTCTGAGGAAAGATACAATCGATATAAGCTTATATATAACGAAATGGAAAGCGGAAAATATAATAAATAAAATTTCTGCGGTTTTAATTTTTTATTTAATATTAAGAAGGGGCGCTTTATGAGGGCCGTATTAATAGCAAACGGGTACATCAAGAATCCGTCATTTATCAAAGAAAAAATAACCAGGACCGATTTAGTCATATGCGTTGACGGCGGCCTTAAATATGCCCATGCCGCAAAAATAATGCCGGATTATATCATAGGAGATTTTGATTCCGCAGATAAGGAGCTGATTGAAAGCTATGTTTCTTTGGGAGCCGAAGTTCTTCAATTTCCTAAAAAGAAAGACCTTACGGATATGGAAATAGCTATAGAGCTTGCGGAAGAAAAAGGCATAAAGGAGCTTTTCATCTTCGGAGCAACAGGCGGAAGAAGCGACCACGCCACGGCAAATATAATGAATTTATATCAGGCTCTTGAAATGGGAATGAATGCGGCAATTATTGATGAGAAGGAAGAAATACGCATTACCAAAGACGAAATAGAGCTTCACCGGCCTAAAGGAACAATCCTATCCCTTGTGCCTATAGGGGGAACAGCTTTTAAGGTGAAAACAGAGGGTTTATCCTATCCCTTAGACTATGAGGATTTATATTTAGGTCATTCAAGGGGCGTAAGCAATATTTTTGAAGAAGAAAAGGCAAAGGTCTCACTTGAAAAAGGCGCTCTTTTAGTTTTTATAAATATAGTAAAATAGCTTTTAAAAGAAGTAACAAAAAACTATTTTTCATAAACGGCTTAATATAACAGAACCCCTTCTATTAAGCCATTCAAAATATACGGCTTTTGTTGCTGTAATCTAATTGTTTTACTATAACAGGTAAAAAAAGGAATGCTTCGAAGCATTCCTTTTTTCTACTCATTCTGATTTTCTATGTTTCCAGTAATCATATAGCAAAAAAATAGAATAAAATACGGTGAATATAATAAGCGTATCATATTCAAAAAAATAATCAGCGATACCCTGAAGCCTTGGAGGCTCCATTTTAAAAAAATATCTCTCTATGAATTTAACAATTATAGTAACAAGCCAAAAAATAATTATTGGCAAAGTTTTTATTAAAAACTTAACTATTTTATTTTTAATAAATATACCTACTTTCTCCCGGGCCTACATAGTCTTCCGTCGTAAATTGGCCTATATAATCACTACGGCTGCTGTCGGAATAGCATTCGGTAGTCACTTTTCTATAAATAGGTCCAGCACTATAATTGATGCTCCCATCAGATTTTAACCAGTATTTATTGTAAATGTAGAATCTGTAATATACAGTTGGTATAGCTAGGTCTACGAGTTCTTCCGCTACAGGACCAGCAGCGGCGATAATAACTTGAGCTGGTAAGCCGACTTGGGCTGAAACATAAACTGAAATGGCAGCTAATATAGCACTATATGTTAGTTTTTCAAGTTTGTTACTGCCTGTTGATGAACCTTCATATATGTAATTACTTAAACTGCTTAAGTTGACGGAGTATACACTTGAATAAGAATTACTTTCATAGTTCACAACTTCATTTTTATTAGGCAATGCAATACTTAAATCAGTTATTAAATTTCCACTTGCATTATATGAGGATATTTTTACAGTATCAACTTCCGATTCTATATATGTAATATAAGTGTCTATTAATTCAAAATGCCCGTTAGCATTTTCTTTATAGATTTCACTATTAACTTGAGTAAAATCAGAACTAATATCTTCTTTAGTTTTATATATGTCTCCATTTTCTTCATAGACATGTTCAAAGTGATATGGGCCTTTTTGAGATTCTTTAATTGAATTATTTTGAGCAAAAACACTAGTGGTAGAAAAAATGTAGGAAAAGCACAGAAGTAAACTCATTATCCTTTTCAAGTTATTCTTTCTTAATACCATAACTTTTACTCCTTTGTAATACTATTTTATTTAACAGGGTATCAGCTGATATTTATAGGATATCAGGGAAAAAAGCTAAAATCAATTTATAAAATAGACAAATAGAAAATCAATGAGTTGGGTATTATGTACCGCTTAGAGATGATTTTTGTAAAGGGAGAAAATAATTATAATAAAGAAACTGTGTAAAACTAAGGGTTTTAAACTTACCAGTTTGAAAACAGAAACAAAAATCGATTTTTGTAAAAAAATATTAAATTGGGGTTGACATTAGTGTTTTTGTTTGGTATTATATTTGAGCGTCCTACAGGACAGCAAACACAAAAACGAGAACATTGAAAACTGAATAATAAGGAAAGAACCAACCCGAAAAGAAAAAACTTTGAGAGCTTTAAGGCTAACGAAGAAAAGTAATGACGAGAAACAAATGCCAGATAGTCGAAAAGGATATAAAATATCCGTTTGACAGTCTAAAAGCTTGCTTTTAGACAAGAGTGGACAAGGATTAAATAGAGAGTTTGATCCTGGCTCAGGATGAACGCTGGCGGCGTGCCTAACACATGCAAGTCGAACGCTGAGTAAATAGTGCTTGCACTATCTACTTGGAGTGGCGGACGGGTGAGTAACGCGTGGGTAATCTGCCCTGTACAGGGGAATAACTGTGAGAAATCATGGCTAATACCGCATAATAACTATTTACCGCATGGTGAATAGAGGAAAGATTTATCGGTACAGGAGGAGCCCGCGTCTGATTAGCTAGTTGGTGGGGTAAGAGCCTACCAAGGCAATGATCAGTAGCCGGCCTGAGAGGGTGACCGGCCACATTGGGACTGAGACACGGCCCAAACTCCTACGGGAGGCAGCAGTGGGGAATATTGCACAATGGGGGAAACCCTGATGCAGCAACGCCGCGTGAAGGAAGAAGGTTTTCGGATCGTAAACTTCTATCGATGGGGAAGAAAAAAATGACGGTACCCAAGTAAGAAGCCCCGGCTAACTACGTGCCAGCAGCCGCGGTAATACGTAGGGGGCAAGCGTTATCCGGAATTACTGGGTGTAAAGGGTGAGTAGGCGGATTAGTAAGCCATATGTGAAAACTCAGGGCTTAACTTTGAGATTGCATAAGGAACTGTTAATCTAGAGTACAGGAGAGGTAAGTGGAATTCCTAGTGTAGCGGTGAAATGCGTAGATATTAGGAGGAACACCAGTGGCGAAGGCGACTTACTGGACTGAAACTGACGCTGAGGCACGAAAGCGTGGGTAGCGAACAGGATTAGATACCCTGGTAGTCCACGCTGTAAACGATGAGTGCTAGGTGTGGGGGAGAGATCCTCGGTGCCGCAGCAAACGCAATAAGCACTCCACCTGGGGAGTACGGCCGCAAGGTTGAAACTCAAAGGAATTGACGGGGGCCCGCACAAGCGGTGGAGCATGTGGTTTAATTCGAAGCAACGCGAAGAACCTTACCAAGGCTTGACATACCATTGATGGGTGCAGAGATGCACCGTTCTACGGACAATGGATACAGGTGGTGCATGGTTGTCGTCAGCTCGTGTCGTGAGATGTTGGGTTAAGTCCCGCAACGAGCGCAACCCTTATTTTTAGTAGCCAGCGGGTAGTGCCGGGCACACTAGAAAGACTGCCGTGGATAACACGGAGGAAGGTGGGGATGACGTCAAATCATCATGCCCCTTATGTCTTGGGCTACACACGTGCTACAATGGCAGGTACAGAGAGAAGCGAAGGGGTGACCTGGAGCAAAGCTCAAAAAAGCTGCCACAGTTCGGATTGTAGTCTGCAACTCGACTACATGAAGCTGGAATCGCTAGTAATCGCAAATCAGCATGTTGCGGTGAATACGTTCCCGGGCCTTGTACACACCGCCCGTCACACCATGGGAGTTGGTAGCGCCCAACGTCTGTGACCTAACCGAAAGGAAGGAGCAGCCTAAGGCGAGACCAGTGACTGGGGTGAAGTCGTAACAAGGTAGCCGTATCGGAAGGTGCGGCTGGATCACCTCCTTTCTAAGGAAAAGTAGGGTAGCACCCAAAAGAATTTGGGTCATTAAACGAAGTTTAATGATTTTGTGAAGCAAAATGCTGAGGAGATAGTTTTGTGAAACAAAACTGTCTGAAGGGTTTGAGTACTTATTATTTAGTTTTGAGTGTTCATGTAAATGAATGCTGAAAATAAGTTTTGTTTTTATAGCTACTAGCTTATAGAAACAAAAATAAAATATATCAAGGTTATCTTGTGAAAGCAAGGATAACAAAGCTTTCCGGTGGTGATGCGTCTATGGGAAACATCCGTACCCATACCGAACACGACGATTAAGCCACAGACGGCCGATGGTACTTGGCGGGAGACTGCCCGGGAGAGTAGGTGGCTGCCGGATTCCAATTACATAAAAAAATCAAGGAAGTTTCATCTTTGTTTCACAAAGATGAACATTTAGTAAAACATACCGGAAACATGTATGATTTTGCTTCACTAAAAGGGTGAAAGCCCTTGGTTTTTGTTATGTAAAGAGTAATTTAACAGCAAGAATATAAATATCAGACGGATATTTATAACTAGCCGGGGCTCATAGCTCAGCCGGTTAGAGCGCACGCCTGATAAGCGTGAGGTCGGTGGTTCGAGTCCACTTGAGCCCACTTTTCTATTTAAACAATAGAATACTGATTTAAAAGATAATCAGCCGCCTAATACGGGGGTGTAGCTCAGATGGGAGAGCACCTGCCTTGCAAGCAGGGGGTCACGAGTTCGAATCTCGTCATCTCCACCAAGGTTGATTATGAATTAACCTGAAAACCCAATTAAATCGTACTAGAAACGTGTGCGATTAAATCCAACAACTTTTACTAAAGTAAAAGTTATCCGGTACCTTGAAAACTGAATAGAGAGAAGAAGAAAAACAATTTCATCGGAGTGCTTAAGAGAAGCAGGAGGATGGAGGCTTTGCAAGAAGCGTTCATTCAAATGAAGATTAAAGCATGACGAAAAAAGAAAATGTTAGGTCTGAAATGGTCTCTTGATAAGTAAATTATTACTTATCGAGAAAAATAAATGTATTACTGAAGAGAATAAATGAAGAGTTTTAAAACCTTAGGGTTTTAATTTAATCCGCAGAATGGGCTTTGCCCATTGGAGGAAAACAGCGTGTTTCAAGGCTTTTGTAAAAAGCCGCAGGAATAGCTGTTTCTGCCTTCAGTAAATTTCGTAAAAATCGCAAGATTTTTACGACACAAAGGTCAAGCTAAAAAGAGCAAAGGGAGAATGCCTTGGCACCAGAAGCCGACGAAGGACGTGGCAAGCTGCGAAAAGCTGCGGTGAGGCGCACACAGCCTGTGACCCGCAGATGTCCGAATGGGGAAACCCGGCAGAGAAAAGCTCTGTCACCCGTACATGAATTCATAGTGTGCGGGAGGGAAACGTCGTGAACTGAAACATCTAAGTAGCGACAGGAAAAGAAAACAAAAGTGATTGCGAAAGTAGTGGCGAGCGAAATCGCAAGAGGCCAAACCAAGCATGCTTGCATGCTCGGGGTTGCGGACTGCAAACGTTATTTTGCGAGGGTAGCTGAACGGTTTTGGGAAAGCCGGCCGAAGAGGGTGAAAGCCCCGTAAGCGAAACTTAAGCAAAGACAGCAGAATCCAGAGTAGAACGGGACACGAGAAACCCTGTTTGAAGCCGGGGGGACCACCCCCCAAGCCTAAATACTAACTGGTGACCGATAGAGTATAGTACTGTGAAGGAAAGGTGAAAAGAACCCCGGGAGGGGAGTGAAAGAGAACCTGAAACCCTTTGTTTACAAACAACGGAAGTGAGAACGACCGTGTACTTTTTGTAGAACGGTCCGGCGAGTTACATTCATAAAGCGAGGTTAAGTACTAAGAAGGTACGAAGCCGAAGGGAAACCAAGTCTGAATAGGGCGTCTAGTTTTATGAAGTAGACCCGAAACCGGGTGACCTATCCATGGTCAGGTTGAAGTTACCGTAAAAGGTAATGGAGGACCGAACGCACATCTGTTGAAAAAGGTGGCGATGAACTGTGGATAGCGGAGAAATTCCAAACGAACCCGGAGATAGCTGGTTCTCCTCGAAATAGCTTTAGGGCTAGCCTTATACAAGTCTTGTGGAGGTAAAGCACTGAACTGGCGCGGGGCCCTAAAAGGTTACCAACCCAAATCAAACTAAGAATGCCATAAAGATGATGTATAGGAGTCAGACTATGTGAGATAAGTTTCATAGTCAAAAGGGAAAGAGCCCAGACCAACAGCTAAGGCCCCCAAGTCCGTGTTAAGTGGAAAAGGATGTGGGATTTCAAAGACAACTAGGATGTTGGCTTAGAAGCAGCCATACATTCAAAGAGTGCGTAACAGCTCACTAGTCGAGAGAACCTGCGCCGAAAATGTCCGGGGCTAAAACACGGCGCCGAAGCTATGGCTTTTACTATTTACAAGTAAATAGTAGAGGGGTAGAGGAGCATTGTACAGTAGGAAGAAGCGGAACTGAAAGGGACCGTGGACGAAGTAGAAGAGAGAATGCCGGAATGAGTAGCGAGATAAATGTGAGAAACATTTAGGCCGAATGTCTAAGGATTCCTGAGTAAAGCTAATCTTCTCAGGGTAAGTCGGGACCTAAGGCGAGGACGAGAGTCGTAGTCGATGGACAACAGGTAGAGATTCCTGTACTGCGTATATTCAGAACTGCAGGGAAGCAGGAGGATAGGAAAACCGGGGAAAGGAAATACCCGGGCAAGCACAAAGGATAGATTAGGAGGAAAACCCCTTAATTGTTTCTGAAGTGTGAAGCGGAGTGAAGAAAAGTAGCGAAGTTTCTGAATCCACACTGCCGAGAAAAGCTGCTATTGCGATATGCGTACCCGTACCGTAAACCGACACAGGTAGACGAGGAGAAAATCCACAGGCCGACGGGAGAAGTGTTGTTAAGGAACTCGGCAAAATGACCCCGTAACTTAGGGAGAAGGGGTTCCAGCGCAAGCTGGACACAGAGAAGAGGCCCAAGCGACTGTTTATCAAAAACACAGGTTTCTGCAAAACCGCAAGGTGAAGTATAGGAGCTGACGCCTGCCCGGTGCTGGAAGGTCAAAGGGAGAGGTTAGGAGCAATCCGAAGCTTTGAACTCAAGCCCCAGTAAACGGCGGCCGTAACTATAACGGTCCTAAGGTAGCGAAATTCCTTGTCAGGTAAGTTCTGACCCGCACGAAAGGCGTAACGATTTGGGCGCTGTCTCGACAACACACCCGGTGAAATTGAACAGCCAGTGAAGATACTGGCAACCTGCGACAGGACGGAAAGACCCCATGGAGCTTTACTGCAGCTTAATATTGGGATTAGGTTACACATGTACAGGATAGGAGGGAGGCAAAGAAGCCTGGACGCTAGTCTAGGTGGAGCCGCCGGTGGGATACCTCTCTTGTGTAACTTGGTTTCTAACCCTAAGCCGTTAACCGGATAGGGGACATTGTTAGGCGGGCAGTTTGACTGGGGCGGTCGCCTCCGAAAGAGTAACGGAGGCGCTCAAAGGTAACCTCAGAATGATTGGAAACCATTCAAAGAGTGTAAAGGCAGAAGGTTGCTTAACTGCGAGTGAGACATCACGAGCAGATACGAAAGTAGGACTTAGTGATCCGGTGGTAACAAGTGGGAGTGCCATCGCTTAACGGATAAAAGCTACCCTGGGGATAACAGGCTTATCTCCCCCAAGAGTTCACATCGACGGGGAGGTTTGGCACCTCGATGTCGGCTCATCGCATCCTGGGGCTGAAGAAGGTCCCAAGGGTTGGGCTGTTCGCCCATTAAAGCGGTACGCGAGCTGGGTTCAGAACGTCGTGAGACAGTTCGGTCCCTATCCGTCGCAGGCGCAGGATATTTGAAGAGGAGCTGTCCTTAGTACGAGAGGACCGGGATGGACGAACCGCTGGTGTATCTGTTGGATACCAAATCCATGGCAGAGTAGCCAAGTTCGGAACGGATAAACGCTGAAGGCATCTAAGCGTGAAGCCGCCCTCAAGATAAGATATCCCATGCCGAAAGGCAGTAAGGCCCCTTGAAGAGTACAAGGTAGATAGGTGAGAAGTGTAAGTGCGGTAACGTATTGAGCGGACTCATACTAATAGGCCGAGGGCTTGTCCAATAAAAAGGGTATATGAAAATATATCAAAGATGCAAGGCTAAAGAAAACAGCTTATCGAAAGATAGCTTACGCTATGGTTAAGCATCACAATCGTTTCAGATCCTTCTTTCTCTATTTAGTTTTTAGGGTATTGACAATAGCCGGAATAAAATGTAAACTGAATAAAGTTTAAAAATATAAGAGTTTTTATAAGGAAGTTTAATTTTACTTCGTAAAATATCGTTCTATAAACCATACGAGAGTCGTGTATGATTTATAGAACTAACTACTTGTATTTCTAATATTCCTCGATAGCTCAGCGGTAGAGCATCCGGCTGTTAACCGGAGGGTCACAGGTTCGAATCCTGTTCGGGGAGTTTTTTATGTGAAAATTTAGAGAAGAAGCTATAGCTTCTTCTTTTTTTGTTTCCGGAATTTATGTTCAGATGCCTTTACGCTTAACAATTTATATGATACATTTAGCATAAATAATTAATAAATATGGTGAGAAATTATTTGATTTATGAGGCTTTTTCTGCTTTTAAAAAACGAGTTATTATATTGAAAGATAGAAATTACGTGGAACTAAGAAGTATACATACCCGCAGGTCAATGCTTGTACCTGTAACTTTAGAGATAACAAAGTCATTATTAGAAAAAAGTAATAGAGAGATTAAAAGGTTTGGAATAAATGCAGACGATAAATGGCCTACAAACGATACTATGGATATTTTGCCGATTATAGAGGCGTCTTTGGAAAAAAGCAAAAATCCAAATGGGTTTGAACTATGGATGATTGTAAAGCAGGAGGATATGAGCGTAATTGGTGATATAGGTTTTCACGGAAAACCTGACGAAAAAGGTGAAGTTGAGATAGGCTTAGGCCTGGTAGAGCATGAAAGAAACAAAGGCTACGGCTATGAAGCTTTAAGGGCTATTATGGATTGGTTATATTGTCAAGAGAGCGTTAAGGCTATTAAAGCGGAATGCTTACTTAACAATAAGCCTTCTGCTCGCATATTGGAAAGAGCTGGAATGAAAGAAACCCATAGAAATCAAAACCTAATTTACTGGAAGCTTATAAAGCATAACAGTAATAATCCGTATAAATAAATATTTCAGAGGAACTCGTAAAAGACTTTCACAGTGGCTTATAAGGAGAATGCTATGAAAATAAATAAAGAGAATGCCGAGCATTATATTTGGAAAGACGTCTGTGATGGTTGGTTTCTGGTTAATGATGATGAAAAGAGCATAATCGAGGAAAGAATGCCGCCGAATACGAAAGAAGACATGCATTATCATAAAAAGTCAAGACAGTTTTTCTATATTATTAGGGGTAAGGCTTTAATGAAGCTTGATAATGAGGATATTGATATGGAAGAAGGGGATGGCATTGCAATAGAGCCTTATAAATGGCATCAGATGACTAATCCTTTTGAGAAAGATGTGAAATTTATTGTTTTTTCTTCTCCGAAATCCCATGGGGATAAATTTCTTAATTAGGATATTGCTGAAAGATATAAATTCATGCATATCGTATTTTTATATAATATTAATTTTAAACATCCATAGGAGCGGTGAAATTTATACTCGGTGGGACTGATTTAAAGTTTTTTAAAATACGGATGTTTGTATCTGAACAGATGTAAAATAGTATCATTGTTAATTTGCTTTTTTCTTATTTATACGCTCTCTAAAACTAGACTTTGTGCCGGAATAAAAGCAAATTGACTATACATAAGGAGGCTGTATTTATGATTTTTAAAAAGGCTATGGAATTAAAAGACTATATGACAAAAGCAAGAAGATACCTTCATGAAAATCCTGAACTGGGGCTTGAGGAGCATGGAACTACAAGGTATATAAAAAAAGAGCTTCTGGATATGGGCATAGAGCTTCAGGAGATCGATATGGAGACTGGTGCAATAGGGCTTATTAAAGGTGAAAAGCCGGGAAAAGATATATGCATAGCCATCAGGGCGGATATCGATGCTTTGCCCATTGAGGAGAAAACCGGAGTTCTTTACGCTTCAAAAAATCCGGGACTTATGCATGCCTGCGGCCATGACGGACATACGGCAATACTGTTGGGTACTGCAAAGCTTTTAAATACCATAAGAAATGAGTTTTCAGGAATAGTAAAGCTTGTATTCCAGCCAGCAGAGGAAGGCAGGGGAGGGGCAAAGAAGATGGTTGAGGCCGGTGCAATGGATAACCCCCGACCTGATGTAATTATAGCCCTTCATGGAAATTCTTATTTAAATGCCGGAGAAATGGGTATTAATGAACGTTTTAGCAGTGCAAGCGCCGATTCCTTTGAAATTACCGTTAAGGGAAAGGGCGGGCATGGGGCAAGGCCTCATAAGGCTGTGAATCCTGTTCTTTGTGCCGCTCATATTGTAACTGCATTACAGAATATCGTAAGTACGGAAATAGATGCCCTTGAATCCGCGGTAGTTACCGTTGCAAGCATTCACGGAGGAACGGCTTCCAATGTTATTGCAGATGATGTTAAGCTTTCAGGTACTGTAAGATGCCTTCAGGAGAAAAACAGAGATTTTATAAAAGAAAAAATAGAACGTATCGTAAAAGGCATTTCCATGGCCCAGAACTGCAATTATGAAATGAACTATAGAAACGGTGTAGGAGCTTTAGAAAACGATCCTGATACGGTTAAAGAGCTTTTACAGGCTGTTACAGATGCATGGGGAGAAAACGGAAAGATTGTTGAGCTTGAGGGTCCTTCCATGGGCTCTGAGGATTTTCCTGCTCTTTCAGCAGTCGTAGGAAAATGCGCTTATTTCAGGCTTGGTGTAGGGCAGGAAGGAAAAGAAATCATAGATGTTCATAATGAAAGATTTGACTTTAATGATGATGCTCTTCCTTATGGGGCATCGGTATTTACTCAGTATGTAGTGAATAAAAGTAAATAGGATATGAATTTCCATATATGATTTCTAACAATAGCAGGGGTCCATTAAAGTCTTTTGTCAATTTACTTTTACTTTATTTCATGCCGTATCAGCTGTGTTTGGATAGCTGGGATAAAAGTTAATTGACTATATGAAAAGAATTTTTATAAAATGATACTTTCATGAAAAAACAACTGATATGCTTTAAAATTGCTTGCTTTGAGGTATATGGGCTGCTATATTAAATGACTTTGGAATGGCATTTTGATAATAAAATTTGGATTTGTAGTGTAAAATTACAAATAGCTGCTTTAAGCCCACGGAGTATCTTTCAACTACATCTGCCCTGTGGGTATAATAAATTTAAAATTAAACAGGAACAAAACCGTATATTTTTAAGCCTTTATTGAATAGGTTTTTATTCCTTCCTTATAAAAAATTTACTATTACCTGGCATTTTTCACCATAAAAAAAGGACTTGCATATGCAAGTCCTTTTTCTAATTATTTACTACTGCAGTCGCTTTCGGTAGGGCATGATGAACAGCCGCAACCGCAGCTGCTTTTTCCCTGCTTTTTATTGGAGAAGGCTTTATAAAGAGAAAAGCCCACAATTGAAATTGCAATAATAACGATAATAATATCTGCCATATTAACATCTCCTTTTATATGGCTTTTTACCTATACAAAGGTAAAGTGAAAAATGATACAAATCTTTCTTTATGCTGTAGCTCTTTTACTTTAATAAGCAATTATAAGCTTTGTTAAAGCAAAGCTATTGTAAAGCGTTTACTACAGAAATAAACTTGCCACATGGAATACCATAAAGGCGCCTACCCAAGATACAATCAGCTGGAAGGCAATTGTAAGCCAGAAATATTTTCTAGAACCCATTTCCTTTGACAAAGCTGCTACGGCTGCAAAGCAGGGCACTGTTAAAAGCATGTAAGCAAGGAAAGATAATGCGGCGGCCGGAGAGAAGCTTGCAAGTAATGATGCCTGCAAAGCGGATTCTGCGGAGCTGTCTTCAAGGGCATCGCCTAATCCTGGGGTATAAAGCTGGCCCATTGTTGTAACAACGGCTTCTTTAGCAACGAATCCTGTTAAGATAGCTGCTACGGTCATCCAGCCGTTAGGTCCGCTGACGAAACCTAATGGTGCAAATATAAATTTAATTGAGGAAGCCATTATGCCAAGCATGCTTTCGGCGCTGTTAGGCTCCGGAAGAAGCTGAAGGCTGAAATTGAAGTTTGAAAGGAACCATATAATAATAACGGATGCTGTAAGTATTGTACCTGCTTTTATAGCAAAGCCCTTTGCCTTTTCCCAAAGATGAATCATAAGGGATTTAAGGCTTGGAATTCTGTAAGGCGGAAGCTCTAATATAAAAGGTGCGTGATCTCCTTTAAAAAGAACGTTTTTAAGTATAATACCGCAGATAATAGCCATAACGATTCCGAATAAATACATTCCGAAAACCACCGTGTCGGCATTGTTCGGGAAGAAAGCGGCGGCAATAAGAGCGTGTATTGGAAGCTTAGCACCGCAGGACATAAAGGGAATCAGCATAATGGTAAGAACTCTGTCTTTTTCTCTTTCGATTGTCCTTGTTCCCATAATGGCAGGAACGCTGCAGCCGAAGCCCATAATCATAGGCATAAACGATTTTCCAGAAAGGCCGAATCCTCTTAAAAGCCTATCCATAACGAAAGCAGCTCTCGACATATATCCTGAATCCTCCATAATGGAGAGGAAAAGGAAAAGCACAAGTATTTGAGGAAGGAAGGAAAGAACCGATCCGATACCTGCAAAAATACCGTCGATAACAAGTCCCATTGCCCAGTCTGAGGCGCCTACACCTTCAAGAAGGGCAACCATGCCCTCAGTAGCGATTTCAACAATAGTTTCCGTAAGGCCTTGCAAGAAAACGCCGGGGCTGTTTATTCCCAGGAAAAGAAAGTCCTCGGAGAAGGTGGTATGGAAAACAACCCACATAAAAACAAGGAATATGGGAATACCCAAATATTTATGAGTAAGGATTTTATCTACCTTGTCAGAAACGGATTCTTCTGTTGCGGAACTGCTTCTTTTAAGAAGCGGGCTTAAGTTTTTCGTTATGTATTTATATCTTAAATCTGCAACGATTGCTTCACAGTCGTCCATCTGGCCGACGGAAGCAACTTCTTTCTGAACTGAGGAAAGCTCTGAGTTATTTACCATAGAGCCTAATTTTTTAACAACCTCTTTATCGTTATCCACAAGCTTAATTGCGTAAAAAAGCTTATTGTCAACAGGCTTTTGTTCAAGCGCATGGAGCATTGTTTCTATAGCGGGATAAATAGGAGAATCCTTTAATATGGTTTTAGGCTCTCTTTTTTGCTTCGAAACTTCAACCACTTTTTTCATGAGGTTATCGATGCCCTTATTTGTAGAAGCGGAAATAGGCACTACCGGAACCCCCAGCTTTTGCTCAAGCTTGGCAATATCTAAGGCGTCATGATTTTTTTCTATAACGTCTATCATATTAAGAGCGATTACCATAGGGCATTCTGTTTCCATAACCTGAGAGGTGAAATATAAGTTTCTCTCAAGATTTGTTGCATCGACGATGTTAATCACTACATCGGGTTTTTGGTCAAGCAAATAGTCTCTTGCGATAACTTCTTCCGGCGAATAAGGTGATAAAGAATATATACCTGGAAGGTCTACAACGGTTATATTCTCTTCTTTCATTTTAGTATATTTGCCTTCTTTGCTTTCAACAGTAACGCCGGGCCAGTTTCCTACTCTTGCAGTGCTTCCAGTAAGCTGATTGAAAAGAGTAGTCTTACCGCTGTTTGGATTTCCTGCGATTGCGACTTTTATAGACATTTTCATTTTCCCCTCTTTATAATCTCGTTTTACTTTTCAACTATAATTTGTGATGCTTCTGATTTTCTAAGGCTTAACTCGTATCCCCTTACATTAATTTCAATAGGGTCACCTAAAGGTGCTACCTTTTTCATGATAATTGAAGCACCGGGGGTTATACCCATATCAAAAAGCCTTCGTCTAAGCATACCCTCTCCGTTCACCTTTACGACGGAACCCCTCTCATTGGGCTTGAGCTGGTCCAAGGTTGTTTCCATCTCTCTCTCCTCCTTGTTTTCACATACGCTGAATATACTCTTTATAAATCCCCGTTAATTTTAATATAACGGGGAAAGCATAGAATAAAGCGTGCAGTTCAAAATGAACTGAATATAGCGTTTGCTAACTATGTTAGCTTATCATAACTTGATTATATTACGCTAGACTAACTTTGTCAAGAATATATAGTTAGTCATAATAAATCAAAAAATATATAGGCATTTTCCCATGCTTAAATAATGTAAAATTATAAAGCTTCTATAATTTAAAACGGAATAAATAAGCTTTATATAAGTGAATTATTATATGAAATTTGCAATTTGACCTTATGGAAGAAGTATGGATTATAGCTATTGTAAGAAATGCTGTAAAATAATATATTTTACAGCATTTTGTCTGAATAAGGCAAAGGCCGAGAAGCTGGCTATAGTCAATTTCAAATGAAACAGTAATAAAAATCAATATTTTATGCTTAGTGAGCCTAGAAACTGTTAAAGTATTTTCAGGCGAACGCCCCCTTATAGCCAACAAAGATATTTTAATCTTTGTTGGCTATGAATGGCTTAAACATAGGGATTCTATATGTTTAAGCCGTTTATGAAAAATAGATTTTTATTGCATCCTTCTGTGAAATTTATTATAAATCCGCAAATTGATATAGGCCCATGGACCTGAGTATAGTAAATTTAAAGTTAAACAGTAGCAAAGGCGTATATTCACGAAGGCTCAAAAATGTACCGTTTCCGAAGGAAATCCGTGTTTTTGAGCCTTAAGGGAATAGGCTTTTGCTGCTTCTTTATGATAAATTTACTATAAATAACCCTAAGAACTTGTTCCTGCATTATTTAGCTAAGGCGCCTATAAACCATAGAAAAAAAGACCAAATAAGTAAAAAAGCCCTGTAAAAACAGGGCTCATGAAAACGAAAAAGTATTTATATTGATTTGCAGAAAGCAAACATAAAAATTTATACAAAATAAGCAAATTTCTATTTTTATTAACTGTATAGTTTAGCTGCACCCGGTGGTTGTTCCGCATTCTGTGCAGACATAGCAGGTTCCGTTTTTAACCATTTTTTCCGATTGGCAATTAGGGCATATGGCTCCTGCTACAAAGTCGCCGTGGTTATAGACCTGATGCAGGTTCTTTTCTTCTTTATAGCCTTCGGGCTTAACTTGGCAGTATTTATAATTGCCAAGTTCTATATCGATTATTTTGCTGATTAAATCGGATATGGAATCTACAAATTTAATATAGGGGTGGCCGGTTACATAGCCTGAGGGTTCAAATTTCTGTCCTCTGTACATGCTTGCAATATCCTCCGGCGGAACACCGTATTGCAGCATTTTTGATATTGTTGTGGAGATGCTGTCAAGAAGCCCTTTCGTAAGAGAGCCTTGCTTTCCGCTGGAGACATAAAGCTCTCCAAGCCTTCCGTCTTCATAATAAGAAGTTGTGATATAAAGCTTAAGGCCGTTAATTGCAGCTTCATGGACTCTTGCATTTCGGATGCCCTTAGGTTTTACCCTTAAGGGAATTTCTGATTTATGAGCAGTCTTTGCATATTCCAGAAGCTCTTTGTAGGTCATATCCTCAAGACGCTTTTCCTTCGGGTCGGTTTTTACGGAATTCAGGGGCTGACTTTCTTTGCAGCCGTCCCGATAGAGGGCAATGGCCTTGATGCCCATTTTCCATGCATCCATATAAATGTCTTTAATATCATCGGCAGTTGCGGAATTAGGCAGATTCACCGTCTTTGAAATAGCTCCCGTAACATGGGGGGTCAGGGCAGCCATCATTTTAATATGGCCCATGGGGCTGATATAGCGGCTTCCTGTGCCGCAGGGGTTTGCCGTATCGAAAACAGCATAATGGGCTGTCTTTAAATGAGGGGCGCCTTCTATTTTACCGTCTGCAATCATGGAATAGCCGTCTACTTCTTCCTTTCGCATGACGTAATCAATGATGTCTTTAATTTCTTCTTCCTTATACCCAAGCTTTTTAAGGGCCGGGGCAATAGAAGGATTTATAATTTCCATAAAGCCGCCGCCGGCAAGCTTCTTATAGGCAATGTGGCTGAAAAACGGCTCAGAAGATGTAGTTGCACAGTCCATGGCAAAGGATATGGTTCCCGTAGGGGCAAGAACAGAAACCTGAGCGTTTCTATAGCCATTTTCAACCCCTTCCTCTATGGCCTTCTGCCATACTTCCTTTAAGCTTTCCGAAATATAAGGATAATCCATATTTTTAAGAAGATTATGGTCTATTACATGAGGGGCAACAGGCATGTTATGGAACTTTGTATCGGTTTCACTGTATCTGGCGGCCCGGGCATGGTTTTTTATGACTTCAAGCATGTGGTTTTTATTCATATCATAGCAGGAAAACGCCCCGACTTTTTCAGCCATCAGCGCTGAAGCAACATAAGACTCGCCTGTCATTAACGAAGTAAAGCTTGCGGCGATGGCTCTTGCCTCGTCTGAATCATAGGGAATACCCATGAGCATAAAAAGCTCCCCAAGGCTTGAAAGGCCTATTCCCGTGGTTCTGAATAAATAGGATTTACGGGCAATATCCTTGGTTGGAAACTGGCCCCAGTGGATGGTTGCTTCAAGAACAAGCTGAACGAAGAAAACACAGTGAAGATAGCCTGTAATATCAAATTCTCCCGTTTCCTGATTATAAAACCTTACGATATTGATGCTTGCAAGATTGCAAGCCGTATCGTCTAAAAACATGTATTCGGAGCAGGGGTTAGAAGCGTTGATTCTATTATGGGGGGCGCCGTATTTTCCGTCTTCTCCGCAGGGGCAGGTATGCCATGCGTTAATGGTATCATCAAACTGAACCCCCGGGTCACCGCAGCGCCATGCTGCGTAGGCAGTCTTGTCCCATATTTCTGAAACAGAGATTTCCCTGTCTGCCGATGGGTCTAATCTTCCTTTCAGCTGCCATGTTTTATCTGTACCGATGCTTTCCATAAAGCGATTGGGAATCCGTATGGAGTTATTGGCATTCTGCCCGCTTACGGTTTCATAGGCTTCCCCTTCAAATCCTGTAGAATAGCCCATTTTGCCAAGAGCCTTTACCTTTTCTTCTTCTTTGGCCTTCCACAGGATAAAGTCAAGGATTTCCGGATGGTCAAGGTTCAGGATATTCATTTTTGCGGCTCTTCTTGTAGTTCCGCCGGATTTTATTGCCCCTGCGTTTCTGTCGGATACTTTGAGAAAGCTTAATAGCCCCGACGACTTTCCGCCGCCGGAAAGGGATTCATTTATTGCTCTTATAGGGGACCAGTTGGTTCCTACCCCTGAGCCGTATTTAAAAAGCAGTGTTTCGGTAGTGATTTGGTCGGTTAATGATTTTTCCCCTATAAGGGAATCCTCTATGCTTATAATAAAGCAGGCGGAGCCTTGGGTTCTTGTAAATGCATTTTCGGAAAGGACAACCTCTTTCTTATTTTCATCATAATAGAAATGCCCTTGGGCAGGGCCCTCTATATCGTAGGCATGAAAAAGCCCTGTATTGAACCATTGAGGGCTGTTGGGGGCCCACATTTGGCTTATCATCATGAAAGCAAGCTCATCGTATACGATGGCCTTCTGGGAATCGTCTATGATTTTTTCATTGGCAAGGGCTTCTGTCCAGAAGTGCACCATTCTGTGAATAATGTGCTTTAGGGAATATTCATAGCCTCTGTCGTTATTCACGCCTTTTTTTCTGAAATATTTGCTGGCTATAATATCGCAGGCGGTTTGGGAATAATGTTCCGGAAATTCCAAATCCTCCATATCGGTTATCATTTTATTGGTTGCATGGTTTTTAAGCTTTACATTTACCTTTTTCCATTTGAAAAGGTCATAAACGCTTTTATTAGAGCCTTCAAGGGCTTTTGTATAGAGCCTTTTTACGGCGTTATCTATTTTCATATGTTCCTCCCCTAGTTAGTTTATACTATATATTGTATCACTGAAAGCCGAAGTGTCAATATCTTGTGGTCTTAAAATTATAAGGGTTTTTATCGCAGTTTTTCTCTATTTTGGCCTATGATAGATTAATTGTGTCCGAAATTTAAAAATTTGTTTCTCTTATTTACAAAAAAGATAATTCTATATCCCTGTTTCATTAAAATAAAGAGGCCCCAATGGGATAAATGCATAAAAAATCGTTTTAAGCATAAAACTAATTAAGAAATCCGTAAGATTTATTATGTTCATAAATAGATACATAAATTGCGGCAATATTGCCATAAGGAGAATATTATGCTTAAAATCGGTTTTGCAATGGGTGTGGAAGGGTACTTAACCTCCGACGCCACAGAGGATATTTTAAAGGAATATTTTGACGAAGCTTCCTACGAAATCGACCTTATCGGCATACGGGAAGAAGAAAAGGAATATGACATTATCGTCCTTAACCATCATAAAGAAAACATAGATATCCTTCCTTTTTTAAACAAAATGGATCCAAAGGGGATTCTTCTTTTAAACTCCGACGAGAAAATACTTCAGGGCCTTTCCGTAAAAAGGCCTGTAAGGCTTGTTACATTCGGCCTGAATCCTAAATCCAGCATAACGGCTTCAAGCATCGTTGAAAACGATTATATTTCCATGCAGTGCTGTATCCAAAGAGTAATAGAAGACATCGGCGGCAACGAGATATACCCTCAGGAATTTACCGTAAACATATACGATAGGAATATGACCATATATGACGCCATGGCCGCTGTGAGCGTTGTTATTCTTTCCGGGGTAGATATAGAGAAGGCAGGCTCTCTATTTAATATCGGAAATCATTAAAATCAATTCCCATAGGTGAAGGCTTTGTTTTCTTATATCTGGCAAGGTATGGGATAAATATTTATGATAAACCTAAAATGAAACAGGAATAAACCATATATCGCGTAGATTCAAGAATGTACTGTTTCTGAAGAGAATCCGTATTTTTGAGTTTTTAGCACATCGTTTTTTGCCGCTTTTTTATGAGAAATTTATTTTAAAGATACGGTAAACCGGAATTTAAAAAAGGTCCAATCAAAGTTTATAGTCTTTTCAGCTTCTCTAAGAATAAAGCCCTAAGCTCAAAAAAGTATTAATTGAATTCTAAAATACAAGCCCTTTGAATAAAATGAGTTATAGATTGGTGCAAGGCTTACGGCAGCTGAGTTTAAAAAGAGCAGGGCCTGGAGAAAATATTTTGTTTTCTAAAGATTTTGCTGTTTTTAAATTTTTGCTGCTGCACAAAAGATTCTTAATCTAGCAAATTAATTAAACGAAGGGAGAGTATTTTAATGCACCTTGAAAACTTTGAAACAACAAATCTCATAGAAATAAGAGGGCAGGTAGTATCGGAATTTAGTTTCAGCCACGAAGTATACGGAGAAGGCTTCTATAATTTTTACATAGAGGTTCCAAGGCTCAGCGAAACGAGCGACATTCTTATGGTTACAGTATCCGAAAGGCTTGCAAGCCATATACCTGAAGGAGCATATGTTTCCGTTATAGGCCAAGTGAGAAGCTATAATAATTATGTACAGGAGGAGAACAGGAATAAACTTATTATTACGGTTTTTGCAAGAGAAATAGAAGAACTAAATGACATAGAAGAAATAAGAATGAAAAACCCCAACAGCGTTTATCTTAACGGCTTTATATGCAAAGAACCGGTATTTAGGAAAACCCCTTTTGGAAGAGAAATAGCCGACCTCTTGCTGGCAGTTAACCGTTCTTATAATAAATCCGACTATATTCCCTGTATTCTTTGGGGGAGAAACGCAAGATTTGTTTCCGGCTTAAGCGTAGGAGATAATATTAAAATAAGCGGAAGAATGCAATCAAGGCTTTATCAGAAAAAATATGAAAACGGCGACATAGTTGAAAAAACCGCCTTTGAAGTTTCCGTATCAAAGGTCGAAATCATATAAAAATTTGAGTGTTTACAATGAAAAAAGCAGTTATGATTAAATAAATATGAAATAGCAGCATTATCAATTTGCTTTGCCCTTATTTTATACTTTTAAAGATAAATGTCTGAAGCGGAATAAAAGCAAATTGACTATAATGAAATAGCCTTAAGACAGCAACAAAAATCTATTTTCATAAACGGCTTAAAATAATAGAAGCGCTTATATTAAGCCATTCATAGTTAACAAAGCTGAAAAGAGCTTTGTTGACTATAAGGGGACGTTCACCTGAAAATATTTTTACAGCTTCACTATAAATGTTTCCAGGTTTACTAAGTATAAAATATACGGTTTTTGTTCCAGTAATTAAACCATTTTACTATATATGGTTTATATATTTATTTGTTGTCAATCGCAGTCAGGGCGAAAGTTTTTGTGGTTTATTGCTTTTATAATAAATGAAATAATGCAGAAAAATATTTTAATAAAGGAGAGGAATAATTACTATGGTAAATTTCTTGCAGAGAAGTAACATGGCCTATCCGCTATGGACTTAAAAACACGGGTTTCCGCAGGAAACGCTGCTTTTTAAGTCAAAGTGAATATATGGTTTTGTTACTGTTGAACCTTAAATTTACTGTAATCCTATTTAGAAAGTTTTGTTCTATTGAGAATTTATAAAAGTTGATTGCCATGAGACTTTTTAAGTCTGATACTGCAAAGCCTAAATCAGGAGGGATTATATGAAATCTGAATTATATATTCAGCTTGGAGATAAGCAGACCGATTCTAAAATACTCACCGATACTGCAGCGGAAATATGGAAGGCCGAAGGCCATAAGATGAAAGAGCTTTCTTCTATTAAGCTATGCTTCAAGCCTGATGAAGGCAAATGCCATTACGTCATAAACGGTATTGAAAAAGGATATTTCTGCGTATAAATAATATTTTAGAAACGCCAAAACCTTTAAACCGATAAAAGATGCTTATTATCCAAAGTTAAATATATTTTTCTGGCCCTTTATTACATAATATAAAGCATAACTTTTTTATCCCTATGGTTCATTCAAACACTCTTTATTTTTATAAAGAGTGTTTTTTAATACTTTCGTCAGTATTATGTAATGAAGAGGTAATAATCACAATACTTCGTATGTGGTATAATGTGAAGAGCTTCTCCTGTGGGAGAAGCTCTTCATGAATACATTCGTGAAGCGAATGGTTGCTTGGCTTAAGAAGTATTTCGTTTAAAATCAAAGTCATTTCATATATTCTATTAGGGCATGTTTGTAAAATCAAAACTCTAGTTTATTTTGCCTAAAAGGTATGACTTCTTCGTCGAAAATCCTCAAGATATGCCGTACAGGTTTACCCATGGTAAACCTAAACGCTCAACATTTTTGCATAAAGCAAAAATGTAAATGCATGCTATCTCTGCGGTTTTCTCCTCGAATTCACACTTTTTTGCAAACAATACATTTTCAGCTGTAAAATAATAAATAAACTAAAGTTTATTTATTATTCTTGTCGGTTTCTCTATTTACAAACAATGCCTAGCTCATTAAAATATTTCTTTTGAGAATGCATGAGTAAAAATTACAAATATGATACAATAAATAAAGTTTTCTTATTAAGTAAAATAAAGTATTAAGGATTACGTATATATATTTAAAGCATTAAAATAACGCTTTTTGTTACCGTAATTATTTTGTTTCACTGTATTATTCTTCAGAGCATTTTTTGAAATAAAGAATGCAGATTTCAGGATATGCTGTAAAGAATAGTGGCAATAGATTTAATTTAATACGAAAGGAAAATTAAATGAACGAAGAGACGAGGAGCAAAAGAAGAAATAATAATCCCAAAAGGCAAAAAGGGAACGGCTTTTTTAAGCCTGTGTTTTTAGGCTTCCTATTTATAATTTTTATTTTTGCAGTTTCATTGGCCTTCAAAATATACATGCCTAATTTCAGCATCATTAATGTGCATGAGTTTTTCAGCAGGGACCAAAATTCCATTATGCTTGTAGTTGAAGATGAGATTATTAGCGGCTACAGCAATCCTGCAGTAAAAGAAGGGGAAATTTATCTTCCGGTGGATTTCGTAAAAGATTATATGGATAAATATATTTTCTGGGACGAAGCTTCAAAAAAACTTACCATAACCACGGAATATAAGGTTATGCAGATGAAAACAGAAGAGCTTACATATTATGTCAATATGAAGCCTATGGAGCTTAATCTTCCCGTATACGAAATAAATGAAACGGCATATATGCCGGAAGGGCTTTTAACGGAGCTTTACAATGTAGGCATGAAATACGACGAAAGCAATAATATTATTATCATCGACTATCTTGACAGGGATTTAAAATCGGGAAGCCTTATATCTAAAAAATCAGCCCTAAGATATAACCCAGATAAAAAAAGCCCCATAGAAAGATATATTTACGAAGGGGAAAGCTTTTATATTTATGAAGAAGAGGAGCTTTATTACCGTATAAGAACGGAAGACGGCCTTATAGGGTATGTTCTTAAAAAAGATGTGTCTGATATAAAGGAAGTTCCGGGGACTGAAAGGCCTATTGAAAAGCCCGATTATATTCAAAGCCCTATAGAGGGAAAAATTACCCTTGTATGGGATTTAATAGAGAAGGCAGAGCAGAATTCAAGAGAGAGCTCGAGAAAATACCATGAGGGTCTGGACGTATTAAGCCCTACATGGTTTCGATTTGACAGGGAGAGCTATAATGGGGATATATTAAGCATTGCAGATAATTCCTATGTTACCTGGGCCCATAATAACGGCTATCAGGTATGGGCCCTTATGAGCGACGAAGAAGACGGAGAAGTTACAGCCCAAATATTATCAAGCACCGAAAAACGAGAGCATGTAATAAAGCAGATTCTTGCCTTTTGCTCTTTATATAAGCTTGATGGAATCAATATCGATTTTGAAAGGGTAAGGGAAGCGGACGTACAGTATTTCCACCAGTTTTTAAGAGAGCTTTGGCCTCTTTTAAGGGAGCAGGGTGTAGTTCTTTCAGTAGATACCTTTGTTCCAAGGGCTTGGAGCATGTATTATAACAGAGGTGAAATCGCAAATTCATCAGATTATATATGCGTTATGACCTATGATGAAAATACCTACGGAGGAACCAGCGGCCCTAATGCCTCTATTCCCTTTGTTGAAGACGGGGTAGTTCAGTCCCTTAAGGAAGTTCCCAAGGAAAAACTTATTATGGGCGTACCCTTTTATTCAAGGGTATGGATGGAAGAGGAAACAGACACAGGCATAAATTATAAAATAAGAAACCTCGGAATGAACTATGCTTATAGAATGTTTACAGAAAACGGCGCCGAATTCCAATGGCTTGATGATTTAGGCTGCTATTACGGTGAGTTTGATACGGTAGAAGACGGAAAGAAAGTAAAATACAGAACATGGCTTGAAGATGAAAAGTCCATGGAGAGAAAGCTTGAGCTTGTGGAAAAATACGACTTGGCCGGCGTAAGCGCCTGGGTAAGAGGCCTTGAAAAAGAAGAAATATGGAGCCTTTTAGACAGTAAATTAAATAAATAATAAATAGCAAAAAGACTATGATGCCATAAAAGAGTATCATAGTCTTTTTTATAGGGAACTTAGATTTTAAAGATGCAAAATTATAATATAATTCTCCTATGAAACCGCAAGATTATATTACTTTTAAAGCATACAGCAAATTTAAAGTCAAATAGCAACAAAACTGCATATTCACAGAGGTTTAAAAATATACCGTTTCCAAAGGAAATCCATATTTTTAGGTGTGCAGCGAATCGGTTTTTGTTACTTCTTTATAAGATATTTGCTATAAATGCGGTGTTTTAACTTTATATTTTTAAAACGCCCTATAAAAATATAAAAAAGATATGCAAAATCCGCAGATTGCATAAATATGCAGTACATATGAATAAATATGTTGCAAAATTGAAAAAACAGGAGTATAATCAATTTATAAATTTTTTAGTACATATGAATGACAAGGACGAATACAAAATAAGAAAGAGGGTTCCATTTATGAAGAAATATTTTAAGTTTTTATTCATGTCTGTATGTGCCGCAGCACTTTTAAGCGGTTGCGGCGGAAAAGGCGCTGAAGCCGATAAGCCGGCCAATAGATTAGAGAAAATATTAGCAGAAGGAAAGCTTACCATTTCCACCTCACCGGACTATGCACCGTTTGAATTTATTGACCCAAGTAAAACCGGACAGGAAAGTATCGTCGGAGCGGATATCTCATTTGCTCAATATATTGCAGATGAATTAGGGGTAAAATTAGTAATAGAATCCATGAGCTTTGACTCCGCTTTAGCTGCCGTACAGGAAGGCAAAGTAGATTTATGCATTTCAGGCCTTGCTTACAAAGAAGACAGAGCCAAAGCAATGCAGCTTACAGAGGCTTATAATACAAGCACCGGTCAAGGCATTATGGTTTTAAAGGAGAAAGCAAGTGAATATGCAAAGGCAGAGGATTTTGCCGGTAAATTAATCGGTGCGCAGAACGGTTCTCTCCAGTATGAAAATGTTGAAAAGCAGCTTCCCGATGCAAAAATAGAGACCATTACAAATCTTACAGACGGCATTATGATGCTTCGTACAGGTAAAATTGACGCCCTTTCCATGAGCCAAAGCTCCGGAGAGCAATACGCTAAAAGCTATGAGGATATTGTAATGAGTGAGTTCAAATTTGACAGCTCAAAAGACGGTACTCGCGTAGGTGTCATGAACGGAGAAAAAGAACTTTTTGATAAAGTAAGCGAAATTATCGTAAAAGTAAATGAAGGCGACTTGTACGCTGGATGGCTTGAAGAAGCTACGGCATTATCTGAGAAAATTGCTAAAGGTGAATAATCAAAAACTTATTATCCATCTGTGCTTTTAGTGCAGATGGATAATAGTTGTTTAAAGAATAAATAACGAACTACTTCCAAATAATTTTTTTTAAAGGTATAATAATTATAGTAAATTAACTTAAAAAAATGGCCTTTATAGTAAAATAGCTTGAAGGCAGTAATAAAAACCTATTTTCATAAACTGCTTAAATATATATAGAAGCGTTTATATTAAGCCGTTTATAGTCAACAAAGCCGAAAAGATTTTTGTGGACTATAAGGGGACATTCCCCTGAAAACACTTTTACAGCTCCCCTGCAAGTGCTTTCAGGTTCGCTAAGTATAAAATATACGGTTTTTGTTACTGTAATTCATTATTTTACTTTATGCATGTTTTCAATAATCCATTTTCCATACATAATATCGGGGCAGTTTTTTAAGTGCATTTATTATAATGAATAACATTTGAAATTCAAAGGAGAGAAAATAATTGCTTAATCGTGCAGTAGACGTATTTATCAGATTTTATCCGGTATTCTTTGCCGGTCTGCGCATGACCCTTATTCTGTCTGCCCTTACGGTAATTTTAGGCACAGCCATAGGTTCTTTAATATGCTTGTGCCGTATGTCTAAATTTAAGCCTTTGAGCTTATTGGCTACGGCATACATAGAAATCATAAGAGGAACGCCTCTTTTGCTTCAATTGGTTTTCTTTTACTATGCAGTACCGGAAATTATAGGTTATGACCCGGGGAAATTTGCTTCCGTGCTGATGGCTCTTGTGCTTAACAGCTCCGGCTATGTGGCAGAAATTATAAGGGCCGGCATACAGGCCGTAGATAAAGGCCAGACGGAAGCCGCAAGAAGCCTTGGCTTAAACCCTTCTCAGACCATGATGAAGGTCGTGTTCCCTCAGGCAATAAAGAATATCCTGCCTACTTTGGGCAATGAGTTTGTTATGGTTATTAAAGAAACCTCTCTTGCCTCTAACTTCTTCTTAGGGGATTTAATGACCTCTGTTTCCATTATTAAAAGCGCCACCTACTCTACGATAGAACCATTGATTGTAGCCGGTGTCATCTATTTTGCATGTACATTCCCATTATCAAAAATTATCGCATTATACGAAAGGAGGCTTGCTACCAGTGATTAAAACAGTGAATTTAAGTAAAAACTTCGGAGAGCTTAAAGTTTTAAGGTCTATTAACGAAGAAATCGTAAAAGGCGAGGTTGTTTCTGTAATCGGGCCTTCTGGAAGCGGAAAAAGTACATTTTTAAGATGCCTGAACCTTCTTGAAGTACCTACGGAAGGGCAAATTATTTTTGACGGCGTAGATATTACAAGTAAAAACATAGATATTAATGTTCACAGGCAGAAAATGGGGATGGTTTTCCAGCACTTTAATGTATTCCCTCATTTAACTGTTCTGGATAATATTACCCTTGCTCCGGTTTTAACAGGAAAGCTGAAAAAGGAAGAAGCCGTAGAGCAGGCCCATGAGCTTTTGAAATTAGTCGGCTTAGGCGATAAATGGAGTGAGTTTCCCAAAAAGCTTTCCGGCGGGCAGAAGCAGAGAATGGCAATCGTCAGAGCCCTTGCCATGAATCCGGAGGTAATGCTTTTTGACGAGCCTACATCTGCTTTAGATCCTGAAATGGTAGGAGAAGTATTAAGCGTTATTAAAACATTAGTTGAAAAAGGTATGACTACTGTTATTGTTACTCATGAAATGGGCTTTGCCAGAGAAGTATCCGACAGGGTCTTCTTCATGGACGAAGGCATTATTGAAGAAAAGGGAACGCCGGCACAGATTTTCGGAGATCCTCAAAGCGCCAGAACAAAGGAATTTTTAAGCAAAGTACTTCATTAGAATAATCTATACAATCAATAGACTTAAAAAGAAGTGTTGATTGTAAGAGAATGTTCCTGAAACGCTTTTACAGCTTTACTGTAAGCGTTTTCAGGTTTACTAAGATAAATCAAAGGAGGCTTTTTAAATGAATGTGCAGGAAGTAACGAAGTATTTTTCAGATGCTGCAGATTATCAGGACGTGGATCAAAACAAGGTGGCGCAAGCTTTAAGCAAAGCCATTACATATAAGACTGTATCCTATGAGGATACTTCATTAATGGACGGAGACGCTTTTAAGGGATTGCATGCTCATTTTGAAGAAGCTTTTCCTTTGGTTCATAAAAATATGGAAAAGACGGTTATTAATGACTGGTCTCTCCTTTATCATTGGAAAGGTAGCGACCCCTCTTTAAAACCTGCTCTTTTTATGTCTCATTTAGATGTTGTTCCCGTAATGCCGGGAACGGAAGACGATTGGGAAGAGCCTGCTTTCAGCGGTAAAATAGACGGGGATATTCTCTGGGGAAGAGGCTCCATAGATACAAAAAGCCAGGTAATCGGCGAGCTTTACGCAGCGGAATATCTGATGGAAAAAGGCTATACCCCTAAAAGAGATATCTATTTTGTATTCGGCCATGACGAAGAAACCATGGGTGTAGACGGTTCCTTGGCTGCAATGGAGCATTTAAAGAAAAAAGGCGTTCAATTGGAATTTGTAATGGATGAAGGCGGCGGCTTTAAAATGGGCAGCGAATTCGGCGCTCCCGAGGCTCTTTTAGCCAGAATAGACATTTTTGAAAAAGGCTATATTGACGTAGCTGTAGAAGCAAACGCCGAAGGGGGACACAGCTCCCGTCCCGGAAAAGGCACAGCCCTTGGAAAAGTGGCAAAAGCAATCGGAAAAATCGAAGACAATCAATTGCCGCCTCATATAAATAAAGTAGTTTATAATATGTTTAAAGGCTTAAAGGATGTAATTACAGAAGAACCCTTTAAATCTTATGTAGAAAACATCGACACAAACCCCGAAGCATTTGCCGAATACTTATGCGAAGATAAGGACTTGGCGCCTCTTGTGCATACGACAACAGCATTAACCATGATTAACGGCTCTCCGGCCCCTAATGTGCTGCCTCAAAAGGTTCGCTCCGTTATTAATTTCCGTATTGCACCGGAAGATACCTGCGAATCCATTTTAGCCCATTGCAAAAAGGTTGCCGATGACCCGGAGCTTTCCATTACCATGACGAAGGGTCTGGACCCTTCAAAAATATCCAATATAGACTCCGTAGGCTATAAGGCCTTGGCAGATGCTACCCAAAAGTTCTTTAACGGCGTTACGGTGGTTCCGGGCCTTGTAACAGGCGGAACAGACTGCCGTTATTTTGAAGATATCTGTGACTGCTGCTACCGCTTTAGGCCTTTCATTGATAATATGGTATTAGGCTATACAACTCATGCAACAAATGAAAGATGCTACCTGCCGGCCCTGATGCAGGGAATTAAAGGCATCATAGAGATAATGAAAACCACCTGCTTTTAATTTAAAAAACCCCTTGCCTAGGCAAGGGGTTTTCCATATTTATAAAACAAATATTATTGAAGCAAAACAGGTTCAAGATAGTAAGAAAAAACTATTTTTCATAAACGGCTTAAGTATATGGAAGTGTTTATATTAAGCTTTTCTTACGGTAATAAAATCGTTTTACTATAAATATAAAAATATAAAATTTAAGTTTTATTTAAAATATCCCGTATAGGCAGAAGATTCTTCATCCCCTGCGATATCTTCTATCTTCCAGTAATCCCCATCTTTTATTAATAATAAAGTTACGTTGAAATGATAGCTTCCTTCAGAGGTTTTTGTATTATATTTTATATGGTATTCCTGCTTTATATCACTTGTATTTACCTTATCTGATATTTCGTAGCTTTCAACCCAGGGGCTTGAAACTCCTGTAATCCAGAAATCATATCCGTTTTCTTCAAGGGATTTTACATAGCTTTCCTTTAAAGCATCCGTCATTACGGCATATTGAATGGCGGCGTTTCTTTCGATTAATCCTTGTGACCATATATCAATGGCTTTTTCAGGAGAAACAGCCCCTAAACGATCTATGGCGTCGTATAACAAACGAAGCTTTGCTTTATCTTTACTGTAGAGTGAAATGGATTTTTCCTGTTCATTGTAAATCACTCCGCTGTCTAAGGCTTCTCCAATTTCCTTTATAGGAGCATAGGCCGTATCCTTATATATAAAGGGCTTTTTATCTTCTGGAAAAGTAATTTCCTTATCTTGCACAGAAACGGACTTTATATTGTAGAAAACCTCTATCGCATTTGATGCTGCGCCTGCATATACGGAGGTTAATCCTATGCTTCCTATAAATATTCCTGCAACGATGCTTTTTAAATCAAATTTCATAAAAGATCCTCCTTCTTCAATGTTTTTATGTAATGTTATTATACCATAAACATCGTTTTTTTCTCATACATTTCCCTGCGGAAAATGTATTCGTGACTTAAACTTAAGCTTTGCCTAAGTTTAAGTCATATTATACCACAAACGTAGGTTTCACTCATACTTTTACTTTGTGAAATGCATTCACGTTATATCATATAGTAAATTTGCTTTTCTGCCGCAGTCAGTAATGAACTCCAAGAAGGCATAAAATCTAGGAAAAGCAAATTTACAACGCTACTATTTTACTTTAGTTTGAGTGTAAGCATAGTTTTATAAAAAGTCTATATAGCTTGTATAAGTTTTTATCACTGCTTTGTATAGTAAATTTATCATAAAGAAGCAGCAAAAGCCTATTCCCTTAAGGCTTAAAAACACGGATTTCCTTCGGAAACGGTACATTTTTGAGCCTTCGTGAATATACGGCTTTGCTACGATTTAACTTTAAATTTACTATATAGACAATATTCCTAAATTGAAGCCTTTATCCTGTATCCAGTATAAAGGCATATTTTTATGCTGAAAAGCAGGAGGGCTAAACATAAAACAAAAAAGAAGATAAATATACTGTTTATAGAATATTTAATTATTTAAAACAATATATTGAACATGAATATATTTATTGGAATTTTAACCTGAAATAAGGCATAAATTATGTATATTATTGCTAATTCGTCAAAAGCCTCGAAAAATCAATTGACTTCTATTGGTGTTAATTATATATTATATTTAATATAATTAATTTTAGTTATACATAAAGAATTAATCGTGCTGCATTATTTTTCAACCTGTTTACTCAAGAAAATAAATATACTATCAACAGTATATTTCATAACAATATAATAAAAGGAGTGATATTATGAATCCTATGGGCTATGTAAGAAAGGAACCCTACAAGCTGTATATCAACGGTGCATTTGTTCCTGCGGAAAGCGGAAAGACATTTGAGGTTGTGAACCCGGCCAACAATGAAGTTTTCGCTGGGGCTTATTACGGCGGGGAAGCAGACGTGCAAAAGGCTATTGAAGCCGCGAGGGAAGCTTTTGACAATGGCGAATGGAGCAAAATGTCCGCCAAGGACAGAAGCAAGCTTCTTTTAAAGGCAGGAAAAATCTTATCGGAAAGGCTTGATGAGTTTGCCGTTGTCGAAGCCCTCGACTGCGGAAAAAATTACATGAGTGCCCGTTGGTATGATGCGGTGCTTTCAGTAGATGCTTTTGAGTTTTTCGCGGGAAAAGCAAGATGCCTTGACGGAAAGGTGGTTGACTGCGGCAATGATGTTTTAAATTACGTTATTTATCAGCCGAAGGGTGTCGTAGGTGAAATTCTCCCATGGAACGGGCCGTTTATGATGGGCTGCCAGAAGATTTCCGCCATTCTTGCGGCAGGCAATACTGTAGTTGTTAAGCCGTCGACTTTAGCTTCTCTTACCATGCTTATGATAGCGGAAGTTTTCCATGAAGCCGGTTTTCCAAAGGGTGTGTTTAACGTGGTAACGGGAAGCGGCGCAGAAGTAGGCGGCGCCCTTGTAAAAAGTGCCCTTGTCGATATGGTTTCTCTTACCGGCGGAACTAAGACCGGCAAAGAAATCATAGAGCTTTCAAAAGATACGGTGAAAGACCTTGCTTTAGAGCTTGGCGGAAAGAGCCCTCACATTATATTTGACGATGTTGATATAAAAAGAGCCGCAAAATGGGCGAAATTCGGATTTACTTTGAATAGCGGTGAAGTCTGCGTTTCAGGTACAAGGCTTATTCTCCATAAAAATATATATGAGGAATTTCTTGAAGCATTGAAGGAAGAATGCAAAAGCTTTGTTCCCGGGGACGGCTTTGCTTATGAAAAAGGCGCGAATTACGGAACCCTTATCTCCAAAGAACATGCCCAAACCGTATGGGGATATATTGAAAAAGGAAAGGCGGAAGGGGCAAGGCTTATCTGCGGCGGAGAGCCTTATACAGACCCTGAAATTACAAAGGGTAATTTCGTTCCTCCTACTGTTTTTGCAGATGTAACACCGGATATGACTATATTCAATGAAGAGATATTCGGCCCTGTGCTTTGTGTAACGCCTTTTGAAACGGAAGAAGAGGCTATTAAAATTGCCAACATGACTACATACGGCCTTGCGGGGGCGGTTGCGACAAATAATATGCAACGGGCTTTAAGGGTAGCAAGAGCCATCAAAGGCGGCCAGATTTATATTAACTCCTATTTCTCAAAGGGTATGATAGAGTCTCCGGGAACAGGCTGGAAGGAAAGCGGTTTAGGTGTAGCCGGAATTCATAAATATATGACAAGCAAAACAATATTTGTTGATATGGATGAAAAGAGCATACCGCCTATGTAGAAGGCGGTGAATATGTAAGGCTGTTTTACGGAAGGGCAGTTACAGTAAACTTAAAGTTAAACAGTAACAAAACCGTATATTTGTGAGGATTCAAAAATGCGTTTTAGAAGAAACACAATAAATCGCCTTTGTGAAACTGTCTTTATTTGATTTTATATATTGAAAGGCTTATACCTATTACGATATAAAGGTAATTTCAAATTAAACAGTAATAAAAATCGTATATTTTGAATGGATTAAACTTAGGGATTTTATATGTTTAAGCCATTTATGAAAAATAGATTTTTATTACATTCTTCAGTGAAATTTACTATAAAGGCAATTTCACTATATTTCCGGAGGGAATCGGTTTTTGTTACCTCTTTATAAGAAATTTACTATAAATTGCTGAAATCTGATTTGGATTTTCCGTGGAATTTGCAGATTTGCTTTTAAATTTGTATTTTATTGGATTCATACAGTAAATAACAAAAACAGGCAGAAATTTATATTTAATTACTGAATAGGGAAAATTTGAAAGTGAATTGGCTATATGGTATTATTCATATTAACTTTTAAAATTTAAAACGGTGGTGTTAATATGGATAAAAGAGAAATGGAAATAGACAAAGAAACAGAAATGGAAGAGGAAGGCGGCAATATTGACATAAGTATAGGCCTTAAAGTAAGGCAGCTCAGAAAGATGCGAAACGTATCTCTACAGCAGCTTTCAGAAGAAACTAAAATGAGCTATTCCTTTTTATCGAGGCTTGAAAACGGAAAGCATTCCATATCCATAGTTTCTCTTCAAAGATTGGCAAAATACTTCAACGTGGATTTAATATACTTTCTTGACAATAAGGACAGCTCCGTTAAGCTTATGCGTAAAAATGACAAGCTGGATTTTTTTACCGAGGAAGGTATTTCTTTTAGTATCGGTTCATCAAAATCTGAAAAGAACCTTCAGGTGAGTCATTATAATCTTCCGCCGGCATCGCCTCAGGAAAGGCATGTCCATAAGCATAAAAATGGAGAAGAGTTTATTGTAGTAACCGAAGGAGAGGTTTCTATAATGATAGAAGGAGAGAAGTATCAGCTGGGAGAAGGGGATTCTATTTTATTTTCATCAGAGGTGGAACATACCATATACACTGAAAGCAAAGGAGCAAAGCTCATCCTTGTGGCAAGCCCTCCCTACGGAAGAGACGTACTGGAATAAAACTGAAAAAAGCCAAGAAAAAATAAGGCTATTTTTAGAAAAATAATAGTCGGAATATTCCGTTATATATTATAAAATATGCTGTATAACAATATAGCCTCTTTGCTTTGAAAGGCCAAAAAATACGAGGAAATTCAAGGGTTTTTAAGGAGATAACGGCGTAATTGTCAGATTTTTAAAATTGAGGATTTTGCCATAAGGCTAAAAATGTGTTTCAGCTGAAGCAGATAGATAAAGCATTTTAATTTTCTTTAAATGTCAGTTCAGCTGGATAGGAAGTGAATTTTCTTTAAAGGTCACGGGGCATAAGCCTTTGCCGAAAAAGTTTCATATAGTAAATTTAAAGTTAAACAGTAACAAAACCGTATATTTCTTGAATTCACATGAAATAGCAGCGTTGTCAATTTGCTTTTCTTTTATTTTATGTTCCCTAAAGCTAAATACTTACGGCGGTATAAAAGCAAATTGACTATACGAGGATTCAAAAATGTGTTTTAGAAGAAATATAATAAAGCACCTTTGTGAAACTGCCTTTATTTGATTTTATATGTTGAAAGGCTTATATCTATTACGGTATAAAGGCAATTTCACCATGTTTCCGAAGGTAATCCGTGTTTTTATACTGCGTGAACTTGGAAAAGAATGCAGGCGTAGGCCTGCGAATCTTTTTAAGTGAGCGATTTCTTATGGTTATCAACCTTGTTTTTTGTTTGATAGCCAGGAATCCGTAGGGAATCGGTTTTTGTTATTTTTTTATAAGAAATTTACTACAGTATTAAAGTTGAGCCGGTTTGATGATTTTACATTTTTATAAGGAGGTATATGCAATGAGCGACAAAAGCAACAGTTCAGGCGGAAGCCTTACCATAGCCGCGTGTATTATGATAGCGGTAGGCGGCATGGTCGGAAGCTCCATATTTACTCTTTCAGGCGTTACGTACGGCATGGCGGGCCCCGGAGCCATTATATCGTGGATGGTTGCCGGTACAATCATATTGTTATATGCGCTGAACCTTTCGGAACTTGCTACGACATTTCCCCGCATGGGCGGTATATTTGTATATCCAAACATCATTTTAGGCAAAAAACAGCAGACAAAGGATTTTGCGGGATGGATTTCAGCCTGGAGCTGGCTGAACTGTTCCGTTCTCGGAACTGCATTTTCAGCCATATGCATTTCTACATATCTTCAGGAATTTATCCCTGTCGTTAAGGATTCTATGGCGCTTCAGTTTATAATTCCCCTTGTGTGGATATTCATGGGCTGGCTTTTAAATGCTAAGGGAATTTCCACCATGGGCAAAGCCAATCAGATATTAATTACGATTTTAATGCTGATATTTGCAGTCTTTATTATAGTAGGGCTTGGGCATGCAGATTTCCAGAATTTTAACCCCTTTGTAAGCGGAACAATGAAGACTCAGGGGGTTATAGCAGGCGTTCCCATAGCGATGAATGCCTACGGCTCTATCATTGCCATAGCCTCCATTGCCAATGAAATTAAAAACCCTAAGCGCACCATACCAAGGGCAATGGCTTCTGCGGTTCTTCTTACCATAAGCGTTTACTCTTTGATTCTTTTTACGACATTCGGCTTTGCTCCCGTTCAGGACTTTATAGCCGATCCAAGCAGACAGTATTATCCCCTTTTATACGCTTTATTGAGAGGGCTTAACGGCAAATTCGGATGGCTTATAGGTCTTATTCCCCTCGGGGCTTTGCTTGCCATATCAAACAGTATGCTGATTATGATTATGGACGCCGGAAGAACGGTTTGCGCCGTTGCAGAATCTGGCTTTCTTCCCAAAAAGTTTAAAGAAATCGATGAAAAGAGCAAAACCCCTGTGTTTGCCCTTGTTCTTGTGGCTGTTGTATCTGCAATTATTACATTAAGGCCCGATTTTATATGGCTTATGATTAATACAGGCTCCATATGCTCGGCTGTTACAGGGGCAATCATAGCCTTTACTGTAATCGTGTTAAGAAAGAAGCAGGCATCGGGAGAAATAAAAAACAAAAGTGAATTTCAGGTTCCCGGGGGCATATTCTTTCCTGTAATTTCAATCATCGCAATATTATTTATACTGATTGTATTTTACTTCGGCGAAGGCGGCGCTATGTCTTATATGCTTGCCGGCGGATATTATTTAATCGGTATCGTTATTTTCGCCATAAGGCAGATGGTAAAAAGCAAATAACAAATACCTATTGAAAGGGCCGTATCCGAAGGCGCAAAAGCCGTTAAAAAGTCTTCGGATACGCCCCTATAAAAGATACAATCAGCAAAACTTGAAAATAAGTTTGTTAACTATAAAAGGCAGCTTACTTAAAAACCGGTAAGCTATCGCTTGTATATTCTGTATTTGACTGTTTTTAAGCTTACTGCTTGTAGATTGTTTTAAAATTATAAGGCTTGATTAACTTTTTACGGGTGAAAAACGAAAGATTAATTTCTGTCAATTATTTTTAATTTATAGTAAATGAACTTAAAAACTAAGTTTATTTACTATGGACTTAATAAGTATACTTACTTGCCAAGGAGGGATGGTATGGCTAAGCTAAAGGCTGTACACTATATTAACCAATTTTATGCAGGCCTGGGGGGAGAAGAATCCGCTCATATGGGAATGACAGTATTGGACGAAAAGAAGGGCCCTGCTTTAGGTCTTGAAAAAGAATGGGGCTCCGAAATGGAAGTCGTTAAAATCATAGCCTGCGGAGATAACTTCATCAATACCGACGATAAATTTGAAAGCATTAAAGAAGAGCTCCTAAGAGAAATTAAAGAAGCAGAGCCGGACGTTTTTATCGCCGGGCCGGCATTTAACGCCGGACGCTACGGCGTTGCCTGCGCTAAAATGTGTGATTTGGTAAAAAGAGAGCTGGGCATAAAAAGCGTATGCGCTATGTGGCATGAAAATCCGGCCATCCGCATGTATGTTCAGAATATTTATATACTGCCTACTGCGGAAACGGCTACGGGTATGAAAAAGTCCATTCCTGCTCTTGCTAAGTTTGCCTTGAAGCTTGCAAAAGGAGAGAAAATAGGTCCTGCCCGAGCAGAAGGATATTTTAAAACAGGGCACCGTTACAATGAATACAATAAAGAGATCGGTGCGAAAAGGGTTGTGGATATTCTTTTAAAAAAGCTTCGTAACGAGCCTTATGAAACGGAGGTGCCCTTAAGAAGCTTCGATAAAGTACCCCCTGCGCCCCCTGTTGCGGATATGAAAAATGCCGTAATCGCTCTCATAACAACGGGAGGGCTTGTTCCCGTAGGTAATCCCGATAAGCTTAAGCAGGCATTTTCCATAACCTACGGAAAATACAACATGACAGGCCTTACGTCCCTTGAGAAAGGCGTTTACGAATCAATTCACGGAGGCTATGACACAACCTTCGCCAGTGCCGACCCGCACAGGCTGATTCCCTATGACCAGATGCTGGAGCTTAAAAAAGAGGGCGCGATTAAAGGCGTATACCATGAATTTTTCTCTACCTGCGGTATCGGAACCAATATCGACAGCAGTATCTCCATAGGCGCTTCCATGGCAAAGGCTTTGAAAGAAGCAGGGGTTTCAGCGGCTATTATGACGACCACCTGAGGCACCTGTACTCGTTGCGGCGCAACGATTTCAAAAGAGCTTGACAGAGAAGGAATACCCAATGCAGTAGTAACGGCTTTTACTTCCATAGCGTTTAACGTAGGGGCCAACAGGATTGTATTCGGCGGAGATTTTACGGCGCCGTCGGGAGACCCCAGCCTTCCGCCGGATAGAGAAAAGGTTTTCAGGCACAGAATTTTAGAGAAGGCGCTTTTTGCCCTTGAGGCCGGTACAAAAGAGCCTGTAATCTATACTGTAGATGAAGGCAAGGAGGGTTAAGAATGAAGCTTAAAAGACAGTATTATGACATTACAGATGTGTGCTTTTCCCATGAGACCAAACTTGAAAATGGTGTTCTTTATATCAATAAAGAAGACTTGAAAAAAGAAGCCGCTCCTCTTATGAAAAGCATAAAATCCATTGATTTTGAAATAGTAAAGCCGGGAGAAAACACAAGGATTATTCATTTGCTAGACACCCTGCAGCCTATGTATAAGCTTGAAGGAGGCGTTCAGTATTCGGGGTTCTTTTCAAATCCTGAAACCGTCGGCGAAGGCATCACAAATTTATTGCGGGGCTTTACGGTTATGGAATCTGCAGCCCTTCCCTGGGACGAATCCAGCGCCAGCAGCGGGCTTTTATATCCCAGAGACGCCATAATGGATATGGAGGGCCCCATACAGGAATTTACGCCCTTTTATAAAACCGTAAATTTTATTATACTCTATGAGCTTGAAGAAGGAAAATCTTCCGTTGAGTACGATAATGAAATAAGGCTGATTGGCATAAAAATATCTGCCTATCTTGCCGCCCTCACAAAGGAAATGGAACCGGACGAAACGGAAGAATTTTCAATAGAGGAAACCGATGAAAGCCTTCCCAATGTCGTATTGGTTTGGCAGTGCCAGAACCAGGGGCCTTATTCCAATACGTATCTTTACGGCCTCAGCATAGATAATCTTGTTCCGACCCTTTTGCATCCAAACGAAATGCTTGACGGCTGCGTGGTCAGCGGAAATTATGTATGGCCGGCCTTCAAGGTTCCTACGTATCTTCATGTAAATCACCCCATATTGCTGGAACTTTACAGAAACCACGGAAAGACTTTGAACTTCAAAGGCGTTATATTCTGCAGAAGCCATAATCCTTCGAACTGGCATAAGACAAGATGCGCCAATTTTAATATAAAGCTTGCTAAATATCTTAAGGCTAACGGTCTTATCATGGCATGGGAAGGCGGCGGAAATGCAGCCGTAGACGGAATGCTCACTATTCAATGTGCGGAGCAAAACGGCATTAAGGCTTCTACCATTACCTTTGAATTCGGCGGTGCAGACGGAACAGAAGGAATTCTCCTGGTTGACGACGTACCCGAAGCCGATGCCGTCATAAGCGGCGGTTCTATAGAAAAGCATTATACATTGCCTGATGTGGACAGAGTCGTAGGGGGAGACGTTTTAAGGCTCAATAAAGAGTCCGGCGGATACTTCCCACCGTCAAATAAGTCAATTACTTTTGACACTACTACTCATCTCTATCTTTCAGGAAACCAATCTGCCCACGGAAGCCTATTTGCGGAAGAATATTAATTTATATAAAATGAATACAGAATATGCATATAAACACTTTCAAAATACGTTTTTATTACAATATTTGATGATAATCTCCTCACAGGAACAAGAAGAAAACCAAGCCTTGGCTTGGTTTTCTTCTTGTTTATAATCAATTTGTTTTATTCTGCCGCAGGTATTTAGCTTTAGAGAGCATAAAATAAGAAAAAGCAATAAGCATTTTTGCTCCGCAAAATACCGTTTATGGTATTTTAATTCAGTCTGGATTTTTTCTATTTCATTTGAGAATGTTCCTGTTTTATATTTATTCAATTATAGGGTTCTTAAAAAGAAATGCATGAGAAAAATCAGCAATTATGATATACTTTAAGCATAATAAAAAGAGGCCGAAACATAGTAAATTTCTTATAAAGAAGTAACAAAAACCGATTCACCAGGGATTCATCGTTACCAACATAAAAAATAAGTTTGATAACAATAAGAAAACGCTCACTTAAAAAAGATTTGCAGGCTTACGCCTGCATCCTTTTCCAAGTTCGCGTGGTATAAAAACACGGATTCCCTTCGGAAACAGTACATCTTTGAACCCTCGTGATACACGTTTTGTTACGGTTTAATATTAAATTTACTATAAGCCCCTTCTGGGAGGACAGTAGTGGAAAGCGATATAAAATACATAATTTTATCAGCAGTTTTAATATGGAATATAGCTGTTTTTATAATCTATGCCATAGATAAAAGAAGAGCCGTAAGGAATAAATGGCGCATATCCGAAAAGACCCTTATTTTATCTGCCCTTTTAGGAGGAGGCATAGGCGCTTTTTCAGGCATGTTTCTTTTAAGACATAAAACAAAGCATATGAAATTTTTAATACTTATCCCCGTTTCGCTTTTTATGGCCATAGGAATTTTAGCGTACATATTATTTTATATTTAATGATAAAAAGGCGCTGCTGCAAAATTAAGATTTATAACTTCAGCATAGCCGGCTATTAAAAGAATGGGTAACGCACTAAAATTAATTCCGCAAATGGGATTTTGCCCCATTGAAAAAAATGGCGTGTTTCATGGCTTTGGCTAAGAAAAGTGATGGAATAACTATTTATTCCTATATTATCTCTTTTAAAGCTCTTTTGGGCTTTAAACGAAAAGGGGTTGCTGCAAAATTTATTTTGCAGCAACCCCTTAAAATTTTATTATTTACCCATGGGCTTTGGGTTTACGCCCTTTGGAATCGGATTTTCATAAGGTGTTTTTGAAAGGACTTTATCAAGCTCTGCTTTGGCATTTTTGATGATTTCAGGGTTTAAAAGTGCATCTACGGCAGAGCCTGCCATAATTTCCGTGGCTTTTATGAGGCCTTTGTGAGCCATAGGGCTTTTTCCTGCACATACCCATTGCCATGTATGGGCGGAGGTATTTTTAGGAACGGTTGTAATATAAATCTGGGCTGTGGGCATTACCCAGCTTGCATCGCCTACGTCTGTAGAGCCGGACATAACGATAGACCCCATGGTTTCATGGTAGGGGTATATATAATCACAGATTGGCTTGCGGCTGTTTTCTTCGTCAAGCTCTTTCCAATCAGGATAGGGAACTTGAGCGCCTTTGCTGTTTGAAAGCTCTGCCTCTGTGAGCGATTTTCTTACTTCTTCAGCGAATTTTATATCTTCTTCGTCAAATTCAGGAGGGCCGAAGGAAAGCATATTTTCATACATAACCTTCGAAAGGGTAACGTTGGGGATATAATTGGAGCAGGCCTTATCGAAGACGATTTCAAGAGAGGTTTCCGTCATAAGGGCGGCGCCTCTTGCGATATTGCATACTCTTTCATAAATGGATTTTGCTTCTTTCATTTGAGGGGCTCTTACAAGGTAAAGAACTTCTGCTTCGGCCTGAACTACGTTAGGGGCGTTTCCGCCGGTATTTGTTACGGCGTAGTGAAATCTTGCCTGGCTTGAAACATGCTCTCTTAAATAATTTGAGCCTACGTTCATAAGCTCTACTGCATCAAGGGCAGACCTGCCGTTTTCAGGTGCGCCGGCGGCATGGGCGGATTTTCCCTTGAATCTGAAATAAGCCTGAATATTTGCAAGGCTTGATGTGCCAAATACAGTGTTTTCTGCCCCCGGATGCCATGTAAACGCAATATCTGTGCCTGAAAATACATTTTCTCTTGCCATATATGTTTTTCCGGAGCCGCCTTCTTCTCCTGGGCAGCCGAAATATTTAACGGTTCCGGAAATATTATTATTTTTTATGTAGTCTTTTAACGCAACCGCAGCGCCGAATGCAGCGGCACCCAAAAGATTATGGCCGCAGCCGTGGCCCGGCTTTCCGGGGTTTAAAGGCTTTTCATGAGGCTCTCCGGCAACCTGGCTTAAGCCTGCAAGGGCGTCATATTCACCTAAAAAGCCGATTACGGGAGAACCGCTTCCGTAGGTTCCTACAAATGCCGTTTCTATGCCCGCCACATTTTCTTCAACTGTAAAGCCTTCGGCTTCAAGAGCCTTTATCAGCTCTGCGGCGGATTTTGTTTCTTCAAAGCGAGTTTCTGCATAATCCCATATGGCGTCACTTACGGAAATTATTTTATCCTGTTTGGAAGCGACTAAGTTTTTGATTTCTGTAATTTTACTGCTAGACATGCGTTACCTCCTTTTAATCTTTGCTTCTCTTATTTTTTATTTAATATATAAATAATTATATCAGTTTTTTTATGCAATAGATAGATTTCATTGGAAAAGAAGAAAAGTTTATATGAATAAATATGAAATAAGGCTTTTATAAAAGGGATAAATTCTATATAATTATATCTATATACTAAAATAGAAGAGGTGAGCAGATGAAAGGAATTATGGAACAATCCAAAAGCATTCAGGAAGAACTTGTAAAGCACAGAAGGCAGCTTCATGAAAACGCAGAGATACATACAAATCTTCCTAAAACAAGGGCTTATGTTAAAGAACAGCTTATTTCCATGGGGTACGAGCCTATTGACTGCGGAGAAGGCGGCATCGTTGCCGTCGCCGGCAAAAAAGAGGGGAAAGTGTTTTTAATCAGAGCCGATATGGACGCCCTTCCCATAGTTGAGGAAACCGACGAACCTTTTAAATCAAAAACCTGCAATATGCATGCCTGCGGGCATGATATGCATACGTCAATGCTTTTAGGCGCGGCAAAGCTTCTGAAAGAAAATGAGGATTATCTTGAAGGAAAAGTTAAACTCATGTTCCAGCCTGCCGAAGAAACCCTTTACGGAGCAAAAAGCATGATAGAAGACGGTCTTCTTGAAAATCCCAAGGTAGACGCCGGCATGATGATACACGTAGCCGTAAACGACGATTGTGAAATAGGTGATGTTTTAGTATCAAGGCCGGACGTAATCTCTGCTTCATCAGATTGGCTTCGTATAGATATACAGGGAAAAGGCGGCCATGGTGCAAGGCCTTCCGAATGCATAGACCCTCTTACTGCTTTAAGCCATATCCATATAGCCCTCCAGTCTATTCACGCAAGAGAGCTTTCGGCTTCCGATGAGGCCGTTCTTACTATCGGCCAGATGCACGGCGGAAACACTTCAAACATTATTCCGGATTCCGCCTATATGGAAGGTACCATCAGATGCTTCAATAATGATACAAGAAACTTCATTAAGAAAAGAATTGAAGAAATGGCCGTAGATACAGCAAAGGCTTTAAGGGCCGAAGCCAAGGTAAGCTTCCCTATAAGCTGCCCTTCTGTTATAAACGATAAAGAGCTTTTTGAGGAATTCTTTCAATATAACGGCGAAATTTTACCGGAGAGAACTTTGATTAACATGGCCGGAAAAGTAGGCTATGCCAATGCTAAAACAACAGGCTCCGAAGACTTTGGTTTCGTAAGTGAGCTTATACCTACAATAAGCTGCAATGTTGTTGTTGGAAATGCTAAAAATGGGCATCTGTATAAGCTCCATCACCCCAAGGTAACGTTTAGCGAGGAGCCATTATACATAGGCGCTGCAGTATATGCAAATACTGCCATAGAGTGGCTTAAGAACAATAAATAAGGTTTGTAATGAGCTAAAAATTAGGAAAAATCCAATGCATAAGTTAACAGGGGTTTTGGATGAAAATGAAAAATCAGAAATCTGTAATAATACCTGAGTATTATGCATGCGGATTCAGGGCCCTTGAAGTATTCCACTTAATATGGGGAAAGGATAATCCTTGTCTATTTATGGCAAAGAGTATAGGTCATAGCAAATAAATCTGCGATTTTCAAGATAATAAACCATATTTGATAGTTACGTTCAAATATTTTTGAACTATGCTTAAGAGCATAAATTGATAGCAGCTTAATTATAAAATAATCATATATGATATATCATATATGATTATTTTTATTTGAGTTTAAGTATTTATGCAGTTCAATAATAATTGCAGACATCGTATCCTTGTTTGTTATTCCATTTTTAGTAAACTGCTTATAAACAGCTCTTTCCTTTCTTAATGTGAAGATTCTTATCCAAGAGCCTAAGGTAGTATTATAGATTTGCAGGTTATCGCCAGATGTATTGATAAAAGTGAATAAAAAATTCTTATTAAAATGCTGGATTAGTCTAGGAAACATAAGTTTAATAGATTTTTCTAAAGATTTATCCATATGCACACCTTTTATATATATTTATATCAGTATAACGCTAACATCCGATATACGCAATAGCGCATACGCGTTGGCGAAGTTATTGCTATAGTAAATTTATCATGAAGAAGCAGCAAAAGCCGATTCCCATTAAGCTCAAAAACACGGATTTCCTTCGGAAACGGTACATTTTTGAGCCTTCGTGAATATACGGCTTTGCTACTGTTTATCTTTAAATTTACTATAATCTCTTTATGAGGTGATTCATATGGGAATAAAAAATGCGGCAGTCATCAGAATTACGAATATTTGCAATGAAAGAAATCTTGCAATAAATGCATTGGCGAATCTTTCGGGAATTACGCCGTCAACCCTTTATAGCATTATCGACTCCGAAAGAAAAGACATTGGTATAGTTGTAATTAAAAAACTCTGTGACGGCTTAGGCATGACGCTGAAAGAATTTTTTGATGATGCAGTGTTCTTCAATCTGGACCAGGAAGTGAAATGAAAATCAGCGTGTCCATAAAGCTGATTTTAGTTTTTTCTTTATATAAGGATAATGGACGGCATAGTATAAAAAAGCGTTTTGCAGATTCTTTAAGGGAATCTGCAAAACGCTTTTTTTAATTATTCCTGTATCTGTAATGATAATTATTTTTTTTCATATAATAGGAGTTCCTGTATTTCAATTGCCTTTTCCTTCTGTTTCTGCGGCGTATTCTTACGATTCTTGAAGATACGGAAATTACGGTGAGGAAAACTGCGATAAACCCTGCAATTTTAAGTATAAGGACAAAGTTTTTGCTTATTCCGGTTAATGTGCTGCCCTTCTTTTCGGCAAGGGTGTTTTTTTCTTCCGAAGGCATATCCTTCGGGATAGGTACTTCTGATTTGCTGTAAAGGTCAACCGTTTTAAGCACATTTCCGTTATACATAATATCAAGGGTCCCTACCTTTTGATTCAGCGCTACGGGAGGGCTTATCTGATAAGATATATTAGATTTTAAAATAATATCGTCTTTTGACAGGGTCGAAGGAAGGTTCATCGTAATATCTTCCTTGGCGTAAAGCTCGGCTATTCCTGCTTCACGGATTAAGCCTTCTTTTTCGTATACTACATTTATTTTTTCCGTATAGCTTTTGCTGTCGAATATATTGACATTGCAATAGGTATTAAAGCCATAGTCCAAAAGGGTTTTCGTATCTGTATAGGAGGCCTTTGCGCTGGAATCGTGAAGGATTACGGCAATAAGGCCCTTTTCGTCCTTTTTTGCATAAGTTACGAGGGTATTTCCGGCTTCCGTAGTAAAGCCTGTTTTGCCGCCTACTACGTTTTCATGATAATTGGCGTTGCCGGAAAAAATCATTTTATGGTTATTGTTAAGAGGCCTTTCCAAAGGCTGCTTTTCCGTAGGGGGAAGCTTCATGGATTGAGTGGAGATTATTTTGATAAATTCAGGATTTTTTATTGCTGCCTGCATGATTAAAGCCATGTCGTAGGCCGTCGTATAATGGTTTTCATCGTGAAGGCCATGAGGATTTGTAAAATGCGTATTTTTAGCCCCAAGGTCCTTTGCCTTTTTATTCATCATTTCGGCAAAGCCTTCGTTTGTCCCGCCAAGATGCTCCGCAACGGCATTAGATACCTCATTTGCGCTTTCAAGCATTATGGCGTAAAGAGACTGCTCCATGGAAAGGCTTTCGTCCTCGTCCATGGCTATGTGGCTTGAATTATAAGGAAGGGAGAAAACGGCCTGATGGCTGAAGAGAACCCTTTCGTCAAGCTTTGCGTTTTCAAGGGCAAGCATGGCAGTCATTATTTTTGTGATGCTGGCGGGGAACTTTTTTATATCTTTGTTTTTATCGTATATGACGCAGCCTGTTTCTGCGTCGATAAGAACGGCAGCTTCCGCTTCTATGGATATATCTGAGGAGCTTGTTTCCGTAGGCTCCGTTAAAGGCAGAGGAATTTCAGATGCATAAGATACCTGTGAAAATGCTGATATATATGTTAAAATTATACACATAATTGAAGTTAATTTTTTAAATTTCATGGGAATATCCTTTCGGGGTGCAAGTTTTTTGTAATGATTAATGATTATACCATAAATTGTCTATTGCTTAAATACCTATATGTATAAAATCATGAAAATCAGGCTTGAATTTTATAGATGCTTAGGGAATAAGCCGTAGATTTAGTTTTTATTGCTGATATTTTGATTATGTATTATTTATGTTATAATCATATTTAGGCATAAAATATTTATGAATACTCCGGCGATTATAGCCGAAGAATAGGGATAATAAGAATTTAACATTCAGTATACCCGTTTTTTAACAGCCTTATTAAAATTACCGTTATTTTCAAACCACGTTTTAAGAATATATTTTTACTGATTATGATATATGCTAAAAATCATTTCTATAATCCTAAAAGGCTTGTTTCATGGCATAATTTGCAGAATTAAAAGTGTTAATTTATATAGCTTCTATGTTATACTATTCCTATTATACGGAGGTCTTTATGAAGGAAAAGCTGCAAAGCCTTAATATTATTGCCACTGTTTTTATAATTATAATGCTTGTTTTTATTTGTTATAAGCTTGTAACACAAAAAGAAGCTGCTTCGGAAGGCCTTATTCTTTATAATTATTCAGAAGAAGATAATAAACCAGCTGAAAAGGCCCCTTTAGAGGAGGCAACAAAGGAGGAAGAAAATGTTCCTCAAACTTTCCGCCTTTACATAACCGGTGCGGTTAAATCTCCGGGGGTTTATGAAATTGAAGAAGGAAAGCGCATCGTCGACCTGATAGAGCTTGCAGGAGGAGCATTGGAAAACGCCAATTTGGGAAATATAAACTTAGCGGCATATGTTGAAGACGCAAAGCATGTAAAGATACCTGTGAAAACCGAAGAAGGGGCAGAAGAAATACCCCGGGACGAAACATGGTATCAAGGAGAAGAAGTTTCGGAAAAAGATGCTCCCGTGCCAAATAACGGCCTTATAAATATAAATGATGCAAGCCTTAAAGAGCTTACTGCCCTTCCCGGAATAGGCAATGTCATAGGCCAGAATATTATAAATTACAGGCAGGCAAAAGGGCCTTTTAAATCCATAGAAGAAATAAAAAACGTAAGCCGTATAGGAAGCTCCGTATTTGATGAAATAAAAGATAAAATCACGGTGGAATAGGCAGATAAAGTTAGAAATTATTCAAATTATAAGAAATAGGCTTTTTATTACTTTCTTATAAGAAATTTACTGTATAATTAACATGCTTGAAAACTTGTTTGTGAACTTACAGGCAACGCTTAGTTGAAAACAACTTGCAGGCTTAGGATTATATAATTTTTTAAATTCACTTAGTATAAATAAATTTTCGTTTCAGATTTTAATATAATGCATAATATGTTTAGGAGGGGTTTCATTGTATAATATACTTGTCGTAGATGATGAAAAGCTTATCGTTAAAGGCATAAAATTCAGCCTTGAGCAGGAAGACATGAAAGTCGATGCTGCTTATGACGGAGAAGAAGCGCTTGTTTTGGCAAAGGGGAAAGAATACGACCTTATAGTCCTTGATGTGATGCTTCCGAAGGTAGACGGCCTTCAGGTATGTCAACAGATAAGAGAATTCAGCGGCGTTCCCATTATCATGGTTACTGCAAAAGGCGATGATATGGATAAAATCATGGGCCTTGAATACGGCGCAGATGATTATATAACAAAGCCCTTTAATATATTAGAGCTTAAAGCAAGGATTAAAGCGATATTAAGAAGAAGCGTAAGAAAGGTAAGCCCTCAGGAAGCAAAGGAAGAAAGGGGCCTTACCTATAATGAGCTGAGGCTCGAACTTGACAGCAGGCGGGTGTTTATAAATTCCAAGGAAACCAATCTTACGGCTAAGGAATTTGACCTTTTAGAACTTCTTATGGAAAACCGCGGCAAGGTATACAGCAGAGAAAGCCTTTTAAATACTGTCTGGGGATATGATTATCCCGGGGACGTAAGAACGGTTGACGTCCATGTAAGAAGATTAAGAGAAAAGATTGAGGAGAACCCAAGCGACCCTAAATTTATTCACACGAAATGGGGAGTTGGTTATTATTTTGGATAGACTTAACTGGTTTGGCAGCCTAAGATGGAAGTTTTTTCTTTCTTTTATATCGGTGGGGCTGATCCCGATTATGATTTTCGGCTTTACTACGACGAATTTCATAGAGTCTTATTTCATATCAAATAAGGAAAACGATATTAAAAGAAAAGCTGCCGTAATCACAGATACTGTAATAAAAGGTAATTTTCTTACGGATAGCAGTAAGGACAAGCTTAATCTTTTATCCGTCAATATGACGGATAAAAGCAGGGCCGAATCCTTCAGGATTCTTATTATTGACGATAAAGGCGTCGTTATTAACGACACCAATTATACCTATAACAATACGACCTTCATATCCCCTGAAATAATCCATGCCATGGAGGATATGAAGCCTTATTCCAAGCTTCAAGAGGACGGCATGACTCTTTATACGGCTGTTCCTATGCTGAATGACGACTCTACCAAGGCCATAGGAACGGTTCTTATCGTAAGCGGCGTTTCAGATGTTTTTAATCTGATAAACTCTGTAAAAAGGTCTTTGATGCCCCTTATAGGCATTATTACCCTTGTGGTTTTCATATGTGTATTTTTTATATCTCATATAATTATAGGGCCTTTGAAAAATATTTTAAGGGTCGTTACGCTTATGAGCGAGGGTCATTTGAACCAAAGAATCGGTGTTCGGGGAAGAGATGAGTTTTCCCAGCTTGCCGTAGCTTTTAACAATATGAACGACAAGCTTGAACAGGTAGAAAAAACAAGGGAAGAATTTGTTTCCAATGTATCTCATGAGCTTAAAACCCCTTTAAGCTCTATTAAGGTTCTTTCTGAGTCTATTTTATTTCAGGAGAATGTTCCCGTGGAAATGTATCGGGAATTCTTGCAGGATATTAATTCAGAGGTAGACAGAATGACCTTTATCGTGAATGACCTGCTTACCCTTGTTAAGCTTGACCAAAGAACCATAGGCCTTAATATTAAGCCTACAGAAATAAATAAAATGGTTGAAGATATATTAAAGCGGCTTTATCCTCTGGCGGAGCAGAAAAAAATAGAGCTTCTTTATGAGGATGTTAAGCGGGTTGTCATAGACGCGGATGAAATGAAGCTTAGCCTTGCCATATCAAACCTTGTAGAAAACGGCATAAAATATACTCCAGACGGAGGTACCGTAAAGGTAATTGTAGATGCCGACCATCAAAATGCCTTTATCACCGTTCAGGATACAGGGGTGGGCATTGCGGAGGAAGAGCAAAGCAAGGTGTTTACAAGGTTCTACCGCATCGACAAAACCAGAGACAGGGGCACAGGAGGCACAGGCCTTGGCCTTTCCATAACCCATTCGACAGTTCTTCTGCATAACGGAAGCATCCGTCTTTCCAGCAAGGAAGGCGAGGGTACTACATTTGTGGTAAGGCTTCCTATTAAGCATACAAGTTAGGAGGGGTCTTGATGTTTACACCCGGAAAATGGCTTAGAGCGGCTGCCATAGCAATTGTTTCTTTAGTTGTTATATTTGGCATATTTACTTTTTTTAATTATAAAGCAGGAGAAGCAGACCAAAATGCAATAAATACTAAAATATACTTTCTTAATCCAACAACCTACAGCCTTGAATATGAAAACAGAAGCATTCCTAAATATATTAAAAGCGAAACAGGTGAAATGAAAGCAAAGGAAGATACGGACTTTGTGGAAGAGGTTCTTTATGAGCTTATCATTATAGGGCCTAAAAGTGCAAATCTTGTGAAAACATTTCCGCCGGAGCTTAAGATCGCAAGGGAAGTTACTCTTTTTTCCTCTTATGATGAGGGGGGGGCAACGTCTAAAAATAAAACCGTGGAAATTGTATTTTCAAAAGAATATAAGGATTTAAGTCCGGCAGATGAAATTCTTCTAAGAGGTTCTTTGGTTTATACCCTGACGGAATTGGACTTTGTTAAAAATGTTGAAATATTTATTGAAAACGGCGCAGTTGAAGAAAGGCTTACTCAGGCAAACAATCAGATTATGGGCCCCATGAATAGAGAAAACGTTCTGCTTACGCCCAATATTACTTCCGACAGCGTTATAAGAAAACAAGTAGTCCTTTATTTTGCTAATAAGGAAATGACAGGGCTTGTACCGGAGGTAAGGCTTATAGAGGTTCAGTCTCCTTTAGACTCTTCAGAAGAAAAGGCCATATTGGAGCAGCTTATAAAAGGGCCTTCTTCAAAAAATTTAGTAGGGCTTCTTCCCTCTGATATGAAGATAAACGACGTCAATACCACTACAGATAAAACCTGCTATATTGATTTAAGCAGTATTCCCGAAATCAATAAGGGAACGTATAACGAAAACTTGCAGAAGCTCACAATATATTCCATCGTAAATACCCTTACTATCCCCGATAAAAATGTAAAAAGGGTTCAGTTTCTCATAAACGGAGAAAAGGTGAGTAATCTCAATCAGGCATATGAAAAAGATGAGTCCCTGATACTCAATACTGAGATAAAGCAGGATGAAGACTAAAAGATTTACTTCTGCTCTTATATTCGAATAAATATGAAACAGCAGCATTGTCAATTTGCTTTTCTTTTATTTTTAGCCGTCTAAAGCCTAATATTAAAAGCAAGCTGGCTATAGTACAAAGGTGAACTATGAAAAGACCGATGGTTCAAGGCATGGTTATTTTAATAGGCTCTGTGCTGACATATTTTTATTTTAATGAGGCTTTATGGGCTATAGGTATTTTTATTACGGCGTTATTTTCAGTATTCCTTTATAAAAAGCTGAAATGGAAGGGCGCATTTATATTTATTTTATTCTGGGCTTTCGGCCCTATAAGCCTTTATATGCCTGCAGCGAAACATGAAAAAATCATAAACGAGGCCGCCCTTCATGAAAAGAGGGCCGGCCTTTATGGCGTTATTGAAAGGGTTTCCAGTACATCCTCTGGAAAGCAAAAAGCCGACGTAAGAATAAGAAAGATATATCTTGCAAATAATGTTTTTGACGGCAATTTTAAAGCAAGGATTTATCTTCCTGAAAATAAATATTATGAAGCAGGAACAATACTCTATGCCGAAGGAACAATTTTATTTCCTGAAAAACAGCGTATTCCGGGAGGTTTTGATGAATATGTATATTTGACCTCTCAGAATATAAAATATAAGGTTTATGCGGATAAGGCTCAGGATTACGGTAAAAGCAAGGGCTTGCTTTCTGCAATGGGCAGCTTAAACAAAAGAATAGGAAATATCTTTGATACCACCCTTTCCAAGCAGGAAAGCGGAATCATAAAAGCAATGACCATAGGGGATACGGAAGATTTAAATGATGAAATTTCAGAGCTTTATAAGAAGACGGGGATTTTTCATATCATCGTTATTTCAGGGTTTCATATTACTTTAATAGCATTTATGCTATATAAACTTCTATCTTATATATTTCCTCTGGATATAAGCGCTGTTTTGAGTATTCTCGCAATTGTATTATACTGTATGCTTACAGGCGCAGGGGTATCTTCTGTAAGGGCGGTTATTATGACCTCCGCTTTTATTTTAGGCAGGTCCTTTTACAGAGATGCAGACCCCCTCACGTCTACGGCTTTTTCGGCTTCTGTTCTGGTTTTATATAATCCTGTTTTTATTTTTAATGCAGGCTTTCAGCTTTCCTTTGCATGTGTTTTTTCAATTATAACGGGAACAGAGCCCATCAATAGGCTCATAGGCCTTATACTTTTGAAAATACCCTTGGGAAATAGGCTTGTTCATTATACGAAAGCCCGCCTGGCTATAGCTTCAAGCATTGCCGCCTTTATAGGCTCAAGCCCTATCCTTATTCACCATTTTAATTACATATCCCCTTATTCGGTATTAATTAATATTATTCTGCTTCCCTTTACGTCTTTACTTACGGTTTCAAGCTTCATTATGGCTCTTTCGGGTATGATAAGTACGGGATTTGCCGAGGTTTTAAGCGGAATCGTGTTTTTTATACTTAAGTTTTATGAGGTTGTCTGCCTGTTTTTTATTGAGCTTCCTTATTCCTATATTTCTATAGGAACAAAGCCTGTTTTTATTACTTTTCTTTTTTACATATGCTATATTTTATTTATAAGATTATTTTCGGAACCTAAATTAAATCCCAAAGAGCTCAAAACCTTGGGAATGGCAATATTAATTTTTATAGGGTCCAATATTATATACGAAATTTACCCGAGACCCTTAAGCATAACAATGCTTGACGTAGGGCAGGGAGACTGCTTTATCGTAGAAGGCAGTTCAGACACCTTTTTAATAGACGGCGGAGGGTGGAATAATATAGGCTTAGGGGAAAATACCGGCTTTAAAGTAATTTCACCTTATTTAAGCCATCAGGGAATAGATAAAATAAAAGCCGCCTTTATATCTCATCTTGACGCTGACCATGCATATGGTATAATTGAGCTTCTGTATATAAAAGAAGTGGAATTTGTGGTTCTTCCGTCTACAGCCGATAAAGAAAGCAGTATGTATAAAAACCTTGAATACGCCGCAAAAGAAAATAATACGAAGATTATCTTTCTTTCTGAAGGAGAAGCCATATCCTCAAAGGACGGATTCCAGTTTCTTATTCTCTCACCGGAAAAGAACGCTTATTATAAGGATATTAATGACGCATCTCTTGTGATAAAGCTTTTATATGAAGACGTGAGCTTCTTATTTACAGGTGACATTGGCTTTGAAACGGAAGAAAAGCTTATGGCAAATGGGAATATAAAATGTGATATACTAAAAATTGCCCACCACGGTTCCAATAATTCCACCTCTGATAAATTTATTGAAAAAACAGCCCCGAAGGCTGCCATAGTAAGCGTGGCCAAAAGAAATAATTTCAATCAGCCGGGGGAAGACCTTTTAAATCGGCTTGCAGAAGAGAATATTACGCTGTTTTCAACTGCCGACAGAGGAACTGTTATAATAAAAACAGACGGAAGAAAAATAAAAATAGAAACCATGCTGAATTAAAACAGGATTAAAGATTAAGGTGAAATATGAAAAAGCTGGCAGAGGAAATAAAAAATAATAAAATAAGTGACCTTTATTTATTTTACGGAGAAGAAGGCTATCTTAAGCGCCAATATCTTAATTTAATAGAGAAGGCCTTATTTGAAGGCGAAAAGGACATGATGAACTATGATACCTTTGAAGGCAAAAGCTGTGACGTTACGAAAATAGCCGATGCCCTTAAAACCATGCCCTTTATGAAGGAAAGAAGGCTTATTGCCGTAAAAGACAGCAGGCTTTTTATAAACGGCAGAAAAAACGACAGCCAGTATATCCTTGAGGAGCTTAAGGATATACCTGAAAGCACCGTAATTGTATTTATAGAAGACGAGGTCGATAAAAGAAGCGCCCTTTATAAATTCGTAAATAAAGAAGGTAAGGCCGTAGAATTTAAATTCTTAAAGGAAGCAGAGCTTACAGGCTGGGTTGTAAGGCGGTTTATGAAGCTTAACATCGGTATGAACCAAGGGACGGCAGCTTATTTTATACGAAGCGTATCGCCCAATATGGAGCTTATGGAAAGGGAAATAGAGAAGCTTTCCAATTATGTTGAAAAAAACGTAACGAAGGCTGATATTGATACTATCTGCACGAAAAGCATAGAATCAAGAATATTTGACCTTACAGGGGCAATCGGAATGAAAAATACCGCAAAGGCCCTTGAAATATATTCTAATCTTATGCTTTTAAAGGAATCGCCTATAATGGTTCTTTCCATGCTTGCAAGGCAGTTTAGAATCATTCTTCAAGTGAAGGAATATAGGGGTCTTAGCTCTCAGGAAATCGGAACGGAGCTCTCCCTTCATAGCTTTGTCGTAAGCGAGGCAATGAAGCAGGGGGAAAAGTTTTCAAGAGAAACACTGATTTCAGCCCTGAAAGAATGCCTTGAAACGGATGTTGCTATAAAAACAGGCCGAATGGGAGATAAGCTGGGGGTAGAAATGCTTATTGTAAAATACTCAGGCGTACTTGAATTAATATGAAATAGCAGTATTGTCAATTCGTTTTTCTCCTATAATTCACAAAGATAAAAAGGCTTTATCAACTATAAAAAGGCGCTCAGATAAAAACTACTTATAAGCTTAGGCTTGTGTAATTTTTCATTTTCCCTTAGTATTTTTTATGCCTTCTAAAGCCAGATACTTACAGTGGAATAAAACTAAATTGACTGTAGAGTAAATAAACTAAAAAAGCTGTTTTAAAGTTTTATAAGGCTGAATAAATTTTAGCTTGATTTTTTTACCAAATACATTTACCCTAAATAATGAGATAAATGGGGTATACTTATTATAAAATTGATGTTTGGAGGGAATTTATGCAAGAGAAGAATTATATATCCAATAAGGTTAAGGAAATGCCGTTTTCGGGGATAAGGAAGTTTTTTGATGTTGCGGCGGAGATGGAGGGGGTCATTTCTTTAGGCGTAGGGGAACCGGATTTTGACACCCCTATAAACATCAGAAAAAAGGCTATAGAAAGCATAGAGGAAGGCAAAACCACCTATACCTCAAATTTAGGCACGAAAGAGCTTAGAAAAGAAATAAGCAGATACCTTAAAGAAAGATTTCAATTGGAATATGATTCTAAAGATCAGGTGATTGTAACTGTAGGGGCAAGCGAGGGAATCGACATTGCTCTTCGGGCCCTAATAGACCCAGGCGATGAAGTATTGTATCATGAGCCTTGCTATGTATCGTATATGCCTTGTATCGTTATGGCAGGGGGCGTTCCTGTTCCCATAGTAACAAGAAATGAGAATCAGTTCAGGCTTACGCCGGAGGATTTGGAAAAAGCCATAACACCGAAAACTAAGGTTCTCCTTTTAAATTATCCCAATAACCCTACAGGGGCTATTATGGAAAAGGAAGATTTGGAGAAAATAGCAGATATTTTAGTAAAGAATGATATTCTTGTAATCACCGATGAAATATATTCAGAGCTTACTTACGGCGGCAGAAAGCACGTAAGTATTGCCTCTCTTCCGGGAATGTACGAAAGGACCATTGTTCTTAATGGATTTTCCAAGGCCTTTGCCATGACAGGCTGGAGACTTGGCTATGCGGCAGGTCCTAAAGAGATTATTTCCGCAATGACAAAGATACACCAGTATGTTATCATGTGTGCGCCTACCATGAGCCAATATGCAGGGCTTGAGGCTTTAAAAAACAGCATGGATTCTGTTGAGCAAATGCGCTTGGAATACGATGAAAGACGACAATACGTTGTAGAGAGATTTAGAGCCATTGGAATGGATTGCTTTGAGCCTTTAGGGGCCTTTTACGTATTTCCCTCAATAGAAAAATCTAAAATGACAAGCGATGAATTCTGCGAGAAGCTTCTTTTTACGAAAAAAGTAGCCATCGTTCCGGGAACTGCCTTTGGTGCCTGCGGAGAGGGCTTTGTGAGGGTTTCTTATGCCTACTCTATGGAAGAACTTAAAAATGCCATAGATATTATAGAGCAGTTTATGGCGGAAATTAACGGATAGGAGCGTACAGTATGGATTATAAAGAGAAATTTGTAAGGCTTATGCTTGAAGCCGGCGTATTAAAATTCGGTGAGTTTAAGACCAAAAGCGGAAGGCTTTCCCCTTATTTCATTAATACCGGAAATTACAGCACAGGAAGAGAGCTTAAGCTTTTAGGAGAATTTTACGCGGACCTTATCATGGATAAGCTTAAAGACAAGGTGGATTTTCTTTACGGTCCGGCTTATAAGGGTATCCCCCTTGCGGCGGCCGTTTCCATAGCCCTTTACAATAAATATAATATTGAAATGCCTTATTGCTTTAACAGAAAAGAAGCCAAAGACCACGGAGAGGGCGGCGTAATCGTGGCTTATCAGCCGAAGGACGGGGATCGGGCATTGATTATTGAAGATGTTATCACCGCCGGAACCTCCGTTAGAGAAAGCGTACCTATTTTGAAAGCAAAAGCAGATGTTCATATCGGCAGCATGGTTATATCCGTTGACAGAATGGAAAAAGGCTATAACGGGAAAACGGCAATATCAGAGGTTAAAGAGGAATTTAACATCGACACCTATCCTATCGTAAGCGTAAAAGACATTATTGAAATCCTTTACAATAAAGAAATTGACGGAAAAATAATAATGAACGACGCAATAAAGGCTTCCATAGAAGCTTATATGGCTGAATACTGTGTAACCGAATAATAATCATAGATAGCTAATTTCACATGAAACAGTAAGGATTCTTATGCCCATAGAGAGCATATGCCTTATGTTATGGATTAGGCGATATAATAAATTTATAAAACAGTAAGGCCGGATTCTAAAGCTTATATTCTTTAGAATCCGGCCTTCATTTTATAGTAAAACAAAAGCAAAGCACAGTAAGTTTTTATAAAGAAATAACAAAAAACGATTCCCTATGGACTTAAAACACGAATTCCCTTCGGACAGTATATCGTGAATTTCAAATTAAACAGTAATAAAAATCGCATGTTTTGAAGGGCTTAAACATAGAGGTTTTATATGTTTAAGCCATTTATGAAAAATAGATTTTTATTACAACCTTCAGTGAAATTTACTATAGTGTGAATTATTCCGAATACACGGTTTTATAGTATTTATTTGTTTTACTATAATTAAAAGTCAATCATATTATTTGCATAAATAAGCTTCAAGCATCCAAAGAAGTTTTTCATAAGCACCAACATAATTGTTGAACTGGTCTTCCGTTACGCCGTCGCCTTCTTCTCCGGCAAGGCTGCGGATTTCTTTGCTTAAGTTATTAAAGAATTTCACGTCTTCAATAAGAGTTTTTACAGAATCGTCACCGGAAATTTTTTCATCACAGAGTTCTTTTATAGTGGCAATTTCAGAAGCCTTTTTCACGCTTGCAACAGGGCTTCCGCCTAAGGCGAGAATTCTCTCAGCAACGTCGTCAACAATAGCAGCCGATTCATCGTACAATTCCTCAAATTTGGCATGCAAGGTGAAAAAAGAAGGACCTACCACATACCAATGAAGGTTATGAAGCTTTACATAGAAAACCTGTTGATTTGCTAAAAACTCATTTAACTTATTTACTAAACTCATATTAATTGCCTCCTTTTGTATTTGTTTTTGTTAACTTTATTTAAGTGTACCATAATTGTGCATTTTTGCAATATATAATTATGGTATAAATATTTTGAAATTTATCAATTTAAACAAACTTAAGGCAAGTATTATTGGTTTATGACATAAAAACAAGAAGGAATGCAGCAATATATACAAGGGATTATAGTTCAAAATAAAATCTCTTTACATAATTAATAATGATTATCAATTAATAATAATTATATTTTAACTCTTTTAAATTACAGCATATTAAAATCCCCGTTTTATGAAAATAAAACGGGGATAAATAAGAAACTATTGCTTATTTAAAAGTTTTTTAACGATGCCGCTAACGGTTTTATTATCGGCTTTGCCTTTAAGCTCAGGAGTAACAGCGGCCATAACGGCGCCCATATCCTTCATAGAGCTTGCATTTAATTTTTCAATGGCAGAAGCTACGATAGTTTCAATCTCATTTTCAGATAATTGCTTTGGAAGGTAGGATTTCAAGAGTTCAATTTGTCTGAGTATTTCCTTTACAGAATCTTCCCGCCCGCTTTTTTCATAATCTGGGAGAACATCGTTTCTCTTTTTTAACTCTCTGGAAATAACATCGATTACACCAAAATCGTCAAGCACGATTTTTTCATCCTTCTCAATTTGAAGGATACCTGCGCGGACAATCTGTATGGTGTCCTTACGAAGGGTGTCTTTTTCCCGCATAGCTTCTTTCAGGTCACTAAAGAGCTGCTCTTTTAAAGACATAGGAACCACCCATCAATTAGAATTAGTTATATTTACGCTTTCTTGCAGCCTCAGACTTTTTCTTGCGTTTAACGCTGGGCTTGTCGTAGTGCTCTCTTTTACGTACTTCTCCCATTATACCTGCTTTAGCGCAGTTTCTCTTAAAGCGACGAAGAGCGCTGTCTAAGGACTCGTTATCTTTAATTTTAACCTCTGACATGAATTTCCCTCCCTCCGGTTATGTGTTGCGAGATTATAGAAATCATTCGTCTTAGAAATTATACACAAAATAATAATAACAGTCAATTATAATTTACATATTTGAAGCCAGAAAGATGCCGAAAGTATCAAAAAACATTAAAAAGTATCTTTAATATTCTGATCTTCGTTATTTTCCTCTGTCTCTTCCAGCGTTTCGGCAGAGTATATTTCATTATCCTCTGTTTCTTCCAGCGCTTCGGCAGGATATATTTCATGCTCTTCGGGTTCTTCTGAAACGGATACCTCAGCATAAACATTTTCCAAAGGCGCCCTGTTTTCTTCTTTTATGATTTCAGCCTCATGAGCCTTTTGAGCAGCCAGAGCCTTCCATGAAGCCTCAAGAACGGCAAGATTATTTTTCAGGCTTACGATTTCGCTTTCATATTTCTGCCTGTCTTCTTCAAAGCTCCTTTTCATTCTTTCCATTGCGTTTGTTCTTTCACCTAATTCTTCCGCGGCTTTTGCATACCGGTACCTTAAATCCTGATTTTCGCTTGCAATTTTATTAAGCCTTTCCATAATCATATCAGGCGTTGTGTTTTCTGCAGGCTTGGGCTCCGGCTCTTTTATCTCCGGCTCAACAGGTACAGGCTCTGGAATAATCACATCCGGAAGGAAATTTCTCGATATATCGGGAAGAATTTGAACGTCCCAGGGATTATACATATCGATATATACTTCTCTTACGAAGAAATCGCTTTTATCCATTGGCATTTCAGAAATATAGGACGCCCTTATAGGATTCAGGCAGAATTTATTTTTATAAATTTCAGGCTGATAAAAGGTATTGCCGTTATTTGTAGATTTTTGCATATAGAGGCTTTTGCCGGACATAAAAGACGCAATAAGATCATCTGAATTAATCCATAAAAGGCAATTGTCTATTCTCTGGCCTTCCCAAAGGATTATGGGCTTTGTAAAGGTGTCATCTGTTTTTTTCTTGTACATAAGACGCAGATTAAAGAAATTTCCCGTTATATAGAGAAAATGGATTGCGTCGTTTGTAGCAAGAATGCTGTAATCCAAAATATTATCCGATAATGGGGCTATGGGGCAGAATTCACTGTGTTTTTCAGGATTTATTTCCCTGTATCCCAAGGTTCCTCCTGCATCCATATATATTATTATATGATGATTTTGCCCAATTGTTTGAATTGAAAACATTTTATCTTTAAATCCTTGGAAGATATCGATATCTTTAGGTTTATCCCAAACGCCGTCTTCCGATAAGGACTGCTTTAAAAGTTTATACCTTTTTCCGGTTTCGGGTATATTGTAAATAAGACTCATGTTTTTATCCTGCCCGAGAGAATGGAAAAGAATCTTATGTACCTGCTCCGATTTGTTTTTAAGGATTGCCTGGGCGGAATATACGTCGTTCTGCCTTGAAATCAGAAAGATGCTTCCAGATTTGTCCCTGCAGAAAATATTCGGTTCTCCGTTTTTAATGCTCAATGTAAAGTCAGGCAAAGCGTCTTGAAACAAAACTTCCGGCTGGCTGAATTTGCCGTTTTCATACTTTTTTACCATAATACCCTTATCTTCTAAGTAATAGAAACTCAGCAGGCTGTTTTTAAGCCTCAATATGTAATTGTTATTCATAATGCACCTCACTATGGTTTTTCTATATTCTATAATTTACTTTGCTTAATAATGACACTATAATGAATAACTGTTACAGAAAATTTTCGGCGGAATATTTTGTTTTTCTAATTGAGTTTTTGACACTGCAGTTTAAGATATGGTATTATGATGGTTAAGGAAATTTATGTATTTTTACTTATCATTATCTGAACTTTTAAAAAGCAAATTAAGGAGAAAAAATGGCTCTTTTAAACGTAAATGCGAAAACCAAGGAATACCCCATATATATAGAAAAGGATTTCTCCGGCTTAAAAGCCTGTATTGAAAAATCAGGGCTTCTGAAGGCTAAAATACTTATTGTTACGGATTCAAACGTAGAGAAGCTTTATTTAGCGGATTTGAAAGAAGCATTAAAGGATATAGAAGAAAATATATGTGTTCATGTATTTCCTGCCGGAGAAGAAAATAAAACCCTTGATACAATAAAAGGGATATATGAAAGCTGCATTTCCAATAAGCTTGACAGAAGCTCTGCAATCATTGCTCTTGGCGGGGGTGTATGCGGTGATATGGCAGGCTTTGCTGCGGCAACCTATATGCGGGGCATAAAATTTATCCAAGTTCCTACAACCCTTCTTTCTCAAGTGGACAGCAGCGTCGGAGGAAAAACTGGTGTTGATTTTTCAGGGGGCAAAAATATCATAGGCGCTTTTTATCAGCCTGAATTTGTCTATGCCAATGTATCTGCCATAGAAACCCTTCCCTATGACGAATTCATATCGGGCATGGGTGAGGTAATAAAACATGGCCTTATCATGGATAAAGCTTATTTTGACTATATTTTTAAAAATAAAGAAAGCATAAAGGAAAGAAAAAAGGATACCCTTTCTTATATAATAGAAGGCTCCTGCGAAATAAAGGCAAGAGTAGTGGCCCAGGATGAAACAGAACAAGGATTAAGAGAAATACTTAATTTCGGACACACTGCAGGCCATGCCATAGAATCCCTTTCAGGCTTTACCATTCCCCATGGAAAATGCGTTGCACTGGGAATGATTTGCGCCCTTAACTTAAGCCTAAAATACGGCAACATTAGAAAAGAAGATATAGAAGAAGTAAAGGCGCTTTTAAGCTATTTTGACTTTCCTTCTAAAGTTTCAGGAATAGCATCAAAAAGTATTTACGACCAGATGTTTTATGATAAAAAAGCAAGGAATAATGTACTCACTTTTGTTATTCTTTCGGAAATGGGAAAGGCAGTTTCCACAAAGGCTGTGACGAAAGAGGACATTTTTACGGCTTTAGAAGAAATTATCGAATTTAGTTAGGGCGTGTCTGAAAACTCCAAACTCTAGGATACTTTGCCATAAAAGTGCGACTTCATCGTCGTAAATCCTCAAGAAATGCCGTACAGGTTTACCCAGGGTAAACCTGCACGCTCAACATTTTTGCATAAAGCAAAAATGTAAATGCATGCTATCTTTGCGGTTTTCTCCTCGAATTCACACTTCCTTACAAACAATACTTTTTTAGCTTTAAGGCTGAAAAATGTATTTCTGCTGTAAAATGATAAATAAACTTTAGTTTATTTATCATTCTTGTCGGTTTTCCGGTTTTCAGACACTGCCTAACAAAAATGAAAAGATTTTTATTAATTATAAGGAGATGCTCTTTTAAACCAATTACAAGCTGACCCCTGATAAATTTTTAAGTTCGCTTAGGGCTTGCATGTAAAAACGAATCTTAACTTATTTACGAATAACGTTTAGTATAAATCAGGATAAAAGCAAGATAATTATATAAGTATTTTTTCTGAAAGGGGAAATATTATGAAAGCATTTTTTCCGTCGGCTGTTCTTGCAATTCTTGTGTTTATAGACCAGCTTACAAAATCTTTAGCCAGAACAAATTTAATGAATCAAGGGGATTTCAGTATTATAGACGGCATATTAAGTCTTTCTTATCATACAAATCAAGGCATGGCCTTCGGGCTTTTTAAAGGCGGCAGATGGTTTTTTCTAACCTTTGCCGTAATCATTCTCATGATCGTAATTTATTATTACAGGCGTCTTGGCGAAGATAAAATATCAAAGCTTGTGAAGGCCTGCCTCATCATAATATGCGCAGGGGCCATAGGCAACTCCATAGACAGGCTTTTAAACGGTTATGTAATTGATTTTTTTAAAACAGAGTTTATTAATTTCCCCATATTTAACGTAGCAGATATTTATGTGGTTGTAGGCACCATAAGCCTTGCCCTTTTATATATATTTTTCTCCAAAGAATTAGAAAGTGATGACAATGAGTGAAAAATACCTGTTTCATATAGACGAAGAGGAAGGAGAACGTATAGACGTTTTTCTTTCTTTGAATATGAAGGAAAAATCAAGAAACGCTATACAAAAGCTGATGGCAGGCGGCATGGTTACGGTAAACGGAAAAATTGTAAAGCCCAGCTACAAGCTTAGCCTTGACGACGAAGTTGCGCTTTTTCTTCCTGAACCCATAGAGCTTAATATAGAGGCGGAAAATATACCCCTTGATATCGTATATGAAGACGGCGATATCATCATTATCAATAAGCCCCAGGGCATGGTGGTTCACCCGGCTCCGGGGCATTATACGGGAACCGTCGTTAACGCGCTTATGTATCACTGCAGAAACGGGCTCTCCGGTATTAACGGCGAGCTAAGGCCCGGTATCGTCCACAGAATCGATAAGGATACCTCAGGAATCATCGTCGCAGCAAAAAACGATATAAGCCATCAAAAATTAAGCGGGCAATTTGCAGAGCACAGCATAAACAGAAAATATGAGGCTGTCACATTTAATACTATAAAAGAAGAGAGCATTAAAATAGACGCTCCCATAGGCAGAAACCCTCTGAACAGAAAGAAAATGTGCGTTACTGATAAAAATTCCAAAAGGGCCGTAACTTATATTACTGTATTGGAAAGCTTCGGCAAGTTTACCCATGTGGAAGCAAGGCTTGAAACAGGCAGAACCCACCAGATTAGGGTTCATCTTTCTTATATGGGTTATCCCATTTTAGGGGATTTGGTTTACGGCTATAAAAAACAGCCCTTTAAATTAAACGGGCAGGCGCTTCATGCCGGCCTTTTGGGCTTTATCCACCCTGCAACGGGAGAATATATGGAGTTTTCATCGCCCACCCCTGATTATTTTAAGGATATTTTAAGGATACTCAGAATGCAGTGATTTTCAACAATTATAGTAAATTTAAAGTTAAATAGTAGCAAAGCCGTATATTCACGAAGGCTCAAAAATATACCGTTTCCGAAGGAAATCCGTGTTTTTGAGCCTGATGGGGATAGGCTTTTGCTGCTTCTTTATGATAAATTTACTATAAAATATGCTCAGGACTTTTAAGAGGTGTGCTATGGTTATTAAAAGAAAAGACTTTATCGGTCTCAAGGATTTAACTGCTGAAGAAATCCTTTACATTTTAGATACGGCAGAGACCATGAAATACGTGTTTAACCAAAAGAATAAAAAAGCGCCCCATTTGCAGGGGAAATCCATAGTTCTTCTTTTCTATGAAAATAAATCAAGAACAAAGGTAAGCTATGAGCTTGCAGGGCAGTACTTAAGCGCCAATATCGTTGATATGACCGTATCCCACTCCCTTGAAGCAAAGGAGAGTATTCTTGATATGGGAAGAATTGTCGACCAGATGGGGGCGGATTTTATCGTGATACGCCATCCCATGTCGGGAAGCGCCCAGTTTCTTGCGGAAAACGTATCCTCCTGCGTAATCAACGCCGGTGACGGCTTAAATGAAAACCCCAGCCAGTCTCTTCTGGACCTTATGACCATAAGGGGCGAGAAAGGAAGGGTTGAAGGGCTTAAAGTAGCCTTAATAGGGGATGTTTTAAACAGCAGAGTAGCAAGAAGCAATATATGGGCTCTTTTAAAGCTTGGAGCAGAAGTTTCCGTATCGGGGCCCCTTACTCTTATTCCGGAGGACATCGAAAGCTTCGGGGTTTCCGTATATATGGACCCGGAAGACGCCGTAAAAGATGCAGACGTTATTATGTCTTTAAGAATGATGCAAGAAGAGGACCAGTATGTAAATACTTTGCCTTCTTTTAACGAATATAAGAATTTGTTTGAGATTAATAGCCGCCTTATTGCGGAGGCTAAAAAAGACGTCATTATCATGCACCCGGGGCCTATTAAAAGAGGGATTGAAATTTCATCGGGGCTTATAGACTCAAGCCGATGCCTTGTAAATGACCAGATAGCAAACGGCGTAGCCGTAAGAATGGCAATGCTCTATATTCTTTCTTTAAGGGGAGGGATCATGATATGAGATTAATTATAAAAAATGCCTGTATTCCTCATAAAGACGGAAGAGAAGAAATAAAATCTATTGCAGTTGACGACGGTAAAATCGTTGAAATATCCGAGAAAATAGAAAACGGAGATTCTTTTGTAGACGCAGAAGGAAATTTCGTCCTCCCGGGTCTTATAGATATGGATTGTAATATATGTGACCCGGGATATGAAAATAAAGAAGATATTTTATCTGTATCAAAGGCTGCGGCAAGGGGCGGCTTTACCTCCATAACCTGCCAGCCTAATACTTTGCCCGTCATCGACAATAAAACCGTTGTAAACTACATCATATCAAAAAGCAAAAAGCAGGCTTCAACCAATATTTATGTATACGGCAGCATGACAAGAGGTATGGAATGCAGAGAAATGGCAGAAATCGGTGAAATGGTAAACGCAGGCATCGTAGGCCTTTCAGACGGAGGCATATCTATTCCCAATGCTTTCTTAATGAGAAATATACTGACATATTCAAAAATGTTCGGCATCCCTGTGATAGCCATGTGCCAGGATAACGATATTGCCAGAGACGGCGTGGCTAACAGCGGAAGAATATCAACGGCCTACGGCCTTAAGGGAATACCCAAAGAGGCAGAGGAAACCTATGTTGCAAGAAATATCATCCTTGCAGAGCATACAAGGGCAAGGCTCCATATTTCCTCCGTTACGACAAAGGGGAGCGTTGAGCTTATCAGAATGGCCAAGAAAAAGGGGATTAATATTACCTGCGAAACCAAGCCCCATTACTTTACCCTTACAGACGAAAGCATAAAGGGCTATAATACCTTTGCCAAGGTAAGCCCGCCTTTAAGAAGCAAAGAAGACGTAGAGGCAATTAAAGAAGGCCTTCTTGATGATACCATAGATGTTATTTCAACAGGCCATTCCCCCGATACCATAGAAAGCAAGGATACGGAATTTGACCTTGCAAGCTTTGGCATATCGTCTCTTGAAACCGCCTTTTCCATAAGCTATGATGCCCTTGTTTCCAAAGGGCTTATGACTATGGGCCATTTATGCGAAAAGTTCTGCAAAAATCCGGCAGAAATACTTAAAATAAATGGCAAAGGAAGGATAAAAGAAGGTTACGACGGGGACATTATTATATTTAATAAAAATAAGTCATATTATATATTACCGGAAAAATTCGTGTCAAAGGCAAAATATTCTCCTTATAGCGGAAGCGAAATTTGCGGAAAACTCGTATATACTATTGTAAAGGGAGAAATAGTATATTCAAGCTAGGAGAGAACTATGAAAAATAAGATTATATTATTTTTAGCCGTTATTTCAATGGCGGTTTTCGGCGGATATATTCTTAATGACACCGTAAATAAGGAGATTGATCCTAACTCCATTTCAGGCATATCTCAATTAGCGGGGGTTAAGGGTATTTCCAACAGAATCATAGCAGAAGATGTTCTTATTGAGGCCATGGAAACCAATGCAAAGCTTGTGGTAATGGAAGTAGGGGCCAGAGAAAAAATTTACTATGATGACAGCTATTTCAATTCAGAGATTTTCAGAAAAAGCCAGGAAATAAGCTTCTACGCCGACGGCGTCTTTACCGTAAGCCTTGAAGGCCTTGGACCGGACAGTATATTGATAGACGACGGGAATAAAACCGTTGCCATTACGATAGCAAGGCCTGAGCTTTCTTACATAGCCTATGACCCTGAAAAAACCTTATACGGAAATACGGAGAAGGGGCTTCTTCGCTTTGGAGACGTAAAGATATCCATGGAGGAATTTAATCAGCTTCAAATAAGGGCAGAAGAGCTTTTAAAGGCAAAAATAAACGGCAATGATTTTATCCGAGAAGCTGAAAAAAGGACGGAAGCGGCAGCAAAGGAATTGTTTAAGGCGGCCCTTTCCAAAACGGAATTATCTAAGTATGAAATCATAATAATTTTAAAGGGTGAGGAATCTGATTTGGCTTGAAAGTGAAAGACTTATTTTAAGAGACCATGTGGAAGCAGATTTTGAAAGCCATCATGAGCTTATAAGCAATGAAAAAAACATGTATTATATGCCGGAAGTTCTTACCCATTCGCTTAAAGAAAGCCGTGAGAATTTCAATGTTACCCTGAATGCCTCGAAGGAAGAAAAAAGAAGCAAATATTTTCTGAGAATAGAAACAAAAGACGGAATTCACGTAGGTGAAATAGGCTATAGCATTACGTCCTTTACCCCTTTAGGAAACATGGGGGAACTGGGCTATTTTATCAGAGAAGAAATGCAGAGAAAAGGCTATGCATCGGAAGCCGCCAAAAGGCTGATAGAATTTGCCTTTAAAGAAGGGGACCTAATCAGGCTTTACTGTTCATGCCTTAAAGAAAATGCACCTTCAGAAGCCCTGATGAAAAAAATAGGGCTCATTAAGGAAGCGGAGCTTAGAGACTATGAATATCATGACGGAAAATTGAAAACAAGAGTTATTTACAGGCTTTTGAAAGACGAGTATGCTTATGAAACTTAAAAACAGTCTTCATGTGTTTTAATGGAATAAGTTTTCCATAGGGCTATAGTAAATACACTTGACCTTAAATAAAAAAAGCTTATAGGCCGCAGAAAATGCCTATAAGCTTTTTTATAGTAAGATTAAAATTGTATTCATTATGTATATCTATTTATTTTTATTTCTTGTTAAAATGTATCCGTCAAGGATTTCAACCAAGTCTTCTATCTCAGGCTTTGCAACCTGAGCGTTGGCTCCTAAGGAATCGCCTTTTATTTTCATATCGTCGCTGATTAAAGAAGAGAATATAATAACAGGGACGGGGGCTAAAACCGGGTCTGTTTTTATCTTTTTTAGTAAAGTATATCCGTCCATCTGGGGCATTTCTATATCTGTTATGATACATGAAACATGGTTAAAAATATCATCATTTTCTTCTTTTATTTTTACAATTTCGTCCCAGGCTTCCTGGCCGTTCGAAAAGGAGCGGATATTCTTATATCCTGCCGTATCCAGGCAGTTTATAATCATCTCTTTCAGGAAGCTTGAGTCTTCAACCACAAAGACGTCGTTTTGAATTTGCCTTTGGAATTTACGGGTTTCAAAACGCTTGGGGTCAAAGCTCTTATCGGAGCCTATATCGGAAAGCACTTTTTCAAAATCCAATATGGTAATTAATCTATCTTCTATCCTTGCTATTCCCACAGCAAGGGTTTCCATTCCGCCGTATATGGTTTTATCCGGCTTTTCAAGATCCGTCCATGAAAGCTTTTGAATAAGCTCAACAGAATGAACATGAAACGCCGTTGTAAGACTGTTAAAATGGGTAACAATCATAATGTCTCTTTCGGGATGCTCCGATTCGGGAAGCCCCAGATAGGCAGCTAAATTAACGACAGTAATGATTTTATCCCTTGGTTTAAAAACACCCTCCACATAAGGGCTTGTATGGGGTATGGACATAACAGGCTCATACTGCATGATTTCAAGTATTTTAGCAACATTTATACCGAAGCTTCTGCCGCCTATTTTAAATTCCATAACCTGAAGCTCGTTGCTGCCGGCTTCTATAAGCATATCTTCTTTGCTTTGTACAGCCATAATTGACCTCCTTGCTGATATTTATAAAAATCCATAATGAATGCCGGTAATCCGTGAAGGACTAAAATAATAAAGCCCTTTGATTTCTTGGTAGTATAATTACGTATGATTATACTATAAAATGGCAAATAATTAAAGTAATACCTCTTAATATTATATATCGGCATAAGGTTTAGGTTTGTTGATTTTATTTTTAATTTATGCTAATATTTTTATTTATAGTAAGTCGAGTTCAGCCTTGCAGTCAATGGGCTTTTTTAAAGCTGACTGCTGTATTAATAAATTAATAGAAATATGCGGACAATAAACGCTTAAGCCCGTATGCTTAAGTGATTATATATAGTTCAAGACTTAGGAGGAAAGCCTATGTGCGGCTTATGCGGTTTTACCCGGCATGAAAAAGAGGATTTTCATGGAAGCGCCTTAAACAATATGATGGATAAAATAATCCACAGAGGGCCTGACAGTGAAGGAACTTACGAAGGCGAAAATATCATGCTGGGTTTTAGAAGGCTCAGTATCATTGACCTTGACGAAGGTTCACAGCCGATATATAACGAGGATAGAACCAAGGTTATCGTTTTTAACGGCGAAATATATAACTATCAGTCTTTGAGGGCTGAAATGATTGAAAAGGACCATGTTTTTTCAACGAATTCCGATACGGAAGTTCTGATACATCTTTATGAGGAATACGGAACAGGGCTTTTAAACCATATCAGAGGAATGTTTGCCTTTGCAATTTACGATATGGAAAAGGACGAGCTTTTCTGTGCCAGAGATTTTTTCGGGATAAAGCCCTTTTATTATGCCTTGTGTAACGGTGAGCTGGTGTTTGCCTCTGAAATAAAAAGCATATTGGAATATCCGGGCATAAAAAAAGAAGTGAATACCCTTGCCTTGGAAAACTATCTTACCTTTCAGTATTCTGTTCTTGAAGAGACGTTTTTTAAGGGTATTTATAAGCTTATGCCTTCCCATTACCTTATTTTTAAAGAAAACCAGCTGGAAAAAATCAGGTATTTCCAGCCGGAATTTACGCCTGATAAAGCTCTCAGCCTTACGGAAGCCATAGACGCCATAGATAAAGGCGTTGAAGAGTCTATAAAAATGCATAAAATAAGCGACGTAGAAGTAGGCTCCTTTCTTTCAAGCGGCGTTGACTCAAGCTATGTGGCCGCCTGCTTTAAAGGGGATAAGACTTTTACCGTAGGCTTTGATTATGATAATTACAATGAAATAGAATATGCCAAAAGCCTTTCGGAAAAGGTAGGAATAGAAAATTATTCCAAAACAATTACCACAGAGGAATTTTGGGACGTGCTTCCTAAGGTTCAGTATCAGATGGACGAGCCTTTGGCAGACGCCGCCGCAATCGCTCTTTATTTTGTAAGCCAGATGGCATCACAGCATGTGAAGGTAGCCCTTTCGGGAGAAGGCGCAGACGAATTTTTCGGCGGATATAATATTTATAAAGAGCCCATAGACCTTAAAATATTAACCGACCTGCCTATGCCCATCAGAAGGCTTTTAGGAAAAATTGCTTCCAAAATCCCCTTTAAAATAAAGGGAAAGAATTTCTTTATCAGGGGCTCTAAAACTGTTGAAGAACGTTTCATAGGAAACGCCAACGTGTTTTCCAAAAGTGAAAGGGAAGCTATTTTAAAAGATCCCGCAGGAAAATTTGACCCTATGGAAATTACAGGGCCTTTATACGAAAAAATAAAAAATTACGACGATATTACAAAAATGCAGTATATAGACATCCACCTTTGGCTTATAGGAGATATTCTCTTAAAGGCGGATAAAATGAGCATGGCTCATTCCCTTGAAGTAAGGGTTCCTTATCTCGATAAGGAAATATTTAAAATAGCATCTAAAATTCCCGTTAATTACAGGGTAAATAAAACAGCGACAAAATATGCCTTTAGAATGGCTGCAAAAAGGCATCTGCCGGAAGACGTTGCCAATAAGAAAAAGCTTGGATTCCCTGTTCCCATAAGAATATGGCTTAAAGAAGACAAGTATTATCATATTGTTAAAGCTGAATTTGAAAGCGAAAATGCGGAGCTTTTTTTCAATAAAGAAAAGCTTAGCGCTCTTTTAGACGGCCATAGAGCAGGAAAAGCAGACAACAGCAGAAAAATATGGACTGTATTTATGTTTTTGATTTGGTACAGAGCGTATTTTAATTAATAAAAGCCCCGGATTTCCGGGGCTTTTGAATTTATTTTCCTGGCTTTACCTTTGAGAAATACTGATCTATAAGGCTTTCGGCTATTTGCTTTTTCGTAGCGGCGTCAATTGAAAGATAGAGTATTAAAAGAAGGGCTTTCAGCTCATCTTTATTTTTGACATTTAAAGTTCCTATGACTCTTTGTATCTCTTCTTCTGCAAGTGCATGGGCCGTTTCCCAGACACTTTCGATATGGGATTTTTCTGCTTCCTGAGCCCTTGTAAAAAGCTCATAAATGGTTTCAATACCGCTTTCTTTAATAATATCTGAATTTAAGAGCTTGCCTATATCAGCAATAGACAGGCTGTATTTCAAATGAAAAATCATAATCAGAAGCATCATCTGAGAGGAGGAATATTTCTTTCTGTCAGGAGGAGGAAGTATTCTGCCTTTTGTATAATTATTTATCATGGTTTTTGTAATAATTTTATCATCGTTTGTTCTCTTATAGGAAGACAGGTTCTCCTCCATAAAGGTAGTAACCTGGTCCATATAAAGCCGGATATTGGGGATTTCTTCGGCATCTATAATTTTAATAAAGTCTTTTTCCTCCATAACACTGTACCTTTCATAGATAAATTTATTAAATATTAAAATAAAAGATTATTTTAATATTTAATAAATCCTAGTCTTAATATTCAGTTTCAATTATATACAAAAAATTATAATATTGCAACCATATAATATGGTTTTGTAAACTACATAGGAAATACCTATGACCACGGGGAAAAGGGGAAAAACGAGAAACCCACGAAAAATACTGAATAAGATTTTAATTTTATAGCAAAATAACTTTCCGGTAGGAACAAAAACCTATTTTTCATAAACGGCTTAAATATAATAGAAACACTTATATGAAGCCATTCATAGGCAACAAAGCTGAAAAGGTCTTTGCTGCCTACAAAGGAACGTTTAGCTAGCTTCTCTGTAAGTGTTTTCAGGTTCACTAAGGATAAAATACACGGTTTTTGTTCCGGTAATTAAATTATTTTACTTTAGTGTTGAAGACTTAACCAACTTGATGGGAGTATTTTTGACTAGCAAAAACCTGAGCATAATGCCTTTGGTATTATGTTTTACGGCCGGATTTTTTGACCGTAGCAATTTATTTCCGTAAAATTGCAGAGACTTATAAGGTTTCTCTGGAAACTTTGCAAGCCTTCCTATAGTGTATCGCCAAAATAAAATTTTGACTTCGGGGCAAACACTTTCAAGTGTTCATCCTGAGAGAAAAGGCTTGCATATATATTTTTCTGTAATTATACTTTATTGTAATAAGGAGGCAGAAAAATGGGGTATTTTAAAACAAGAGGATTAAGAGGCTCTACCTTTGAGGAGATGATTAATCTTACCAATGAGGTATATTTAAAGAAAAATCTGGCAATTATACAGAAGATACCAACGCCTATTACACCCGTAAATATGGATAAAAGCAAAAACACCATTACCCTCGCATATTTCGAGAAAAAGAGCACGGTAGACTACATAGGGGCGGTCCAAGGCATACCTATATGCTTTGACGCCAAGGAAACAAACAGAAAGAGCCTTCCCATGCAGAATATCCATTCCCATCAGATCGAGTTTATGGAGAATTTTGAAAAGCAAAAGGGCATTGCTTTTTTCCTGGTTAATTTCACTCTTTATGACAGGATATTTTATCTTCCTTTCAGAGAGCTGAAATTTTATTGGGATACTGCCGTAAAAGGCGGCAGAAAAAGCATACCTTATGAAGCTTTTCACGAGGATTTTATAATACAGAATAAAAACGGGGCATATGTTCATTATCTTGAAGGGATAAACAGAGATATTATCATAAAGGAAGGCTTATAGGAATTTCACTTGTATGCAGCTTTTTATAGCGGCATATGAAAGAGAAGCAGGAGGTACTATGAGCCGTATTAAGCCCTTTTTAATCATATTTGTTATAATGCTCCTTTCGGCCTGCGTAAGAACAGGAGAGCCGGAAAATACGCCCGAAATAACGGAAGAAGCCGTGGAAGTTTCCACAATTCAAAAAACTGAGCCGGAGGCAATGCTTGCCATTTACTATGAAAAGGAAATGGAGACAGCACTTTATGAGCCGGAAGAAGGCTGCTATCTAGGGGCCTATATCTTATCCGATAAGGCAGTGGACTTTGACATAAAGAAATTCGAAAGCCTTACGGAAGCAAACCACAGCCTATACAGCTATTATACCAAGCTTTCAAGCCCTTTGCCTACAGAATGGATATTAAGCTGTATCGCAAATATGAAAACCCCAAATATATTCGTTTACCCCGACTCCATAGAAAACCCTTATGACTACGCAAAGCTTGAATCAGCGGCAAAAAAATTCGGGGAATTTTATGTGCCTATGTTTGTGCATTTATATCCCTTAACGGAGGACATGCCTTATGACCCTGAAAATTACAGGGATTTTTATCAGAGGGCAAAGGATATATTTGAAGAACACGCCTCAAATGTGGCTTTTGTATGGACTGTATCCGAGAAAAACCTTCCGCTTATAAATAATTACTACCCCGGTGACGATTCTGTGGACTGGGTGGGAATAAGCATAAAGAAATCCGCCCATAAAGACAAGGGAATCGATATGAATATACTGCCGAAAATAGACTATTTTTATAATACCTTTCAGGATCGAAAGCCTGTTATGGTGTCGGAGCTTGCCATAAGCCATTTTTCCTCCGAAAACCATGCCTATTATTCAAAAGAAGCAGGAGACGCCCTTAAAGAGGTATATAATGCGGTAATATCTGATTATCCAAGAATAAAGGCAATTAATTATATGAGCTATAATGGCCTTGAGCCGGTAAATCAAACCCCCGGGACAGATAATTTCAGCATCACGGATAATGAGACCATGCTTCAATATTATAAGGAAGCCGCTGGAAATACAGGGTTTATAAAGGCGGTTGACTTTTCTGCCGGAGGAGATAAATTCATGGGAAAAGTAAAAGCCTTTCAGGAAGGGGCTTATTATCAGGGAGAGGCTTATTTGCCGGAAAATTTTATTTTAGAGGTTTTCAATGCAGACCCTAAAGGGGAGGCAGAATATAAGCTCTTTAATGATGAAAAATATTTTTCCCTTAAAGATATAGCAAAAGCAAAAAGCAATTTTGACTATAAGAATAAAAAGATAGATATAAACAATATAAATAAGGAATAGCATAGTAAATTAACTTGAAAAAGATTCCTTGTCAATTTACTTTATTTATGCTTGGAGCAGCTTTCGTACAGTCAAAATAAAAGAAAATTAACCATACGTAAATAGATATGAAAAATAAATATGTCTTTAAAAGCGGCGCAGACTGTAGTCACTTTAACAATATTTATTCCCGATAAGGTGCAGAAAAATTAAAAGTTTCGAGTTTTTCGTGCGAAAAATGACGGAACTTTTAATTTTTTCTGCTATAGGTATCTGGATTTAAAACTAATAAAATCAAAGAAGAGAAAAAGAATTTTTGTTTCATAAAACGATTCTTTGTGCGTTCGGAGGTCTTTTCGATTCTCCAGTATTTTTTCTTGCTCAATTGACAATGCTGCGATGTTCATATTTATAGTAATATAGCTTTAAGGCAGTAACAAAAAACTATTTTTCATAAACGGTTTCATCTATAGAAGCGTTTAAATGAAGCCATTCAAAATATACGTTTTTTGTTACCCTATTTAAGGTATATTACTATATTCGGGCATATAAAAGTTTTGACAAAAAAAGGCAGTTAGATTATAATAACAAAAAACTTATTTTTAGGGGAAATCAATATGGAAAAAATTAAGGTTGCAGTAGTTGGTTACGGAAATATCGGCAAATATGCGGTTCAGGCGGTACAGGCAGCAAAGGACATGGAGCTTGTAGGCATCATAAGCAGAAGCCTTAAAAATGACATTGAAGGCGTTAAGGTAGTGGATAGCATTGAAAAGCTTGGCTCTGTTGACGTTGCTATCTTATGTACCCCTACGAGAAGCGTAGAAGAAGAAGCGCCTAAATATCTTAAGCTCGGTATAAACACTGTAGATAGCTATGATATTCACGGAACAATTTTTGAATTAAGAGAAAAGCTCAGTAAGTATGCCAAAGAAAATAACGCCGTATCTATTATTTCGGCAGGCTGGGACCCCGGCAGTGACTCCATCGTAAGAACCCTTTTAGAAGCGTGTGCGCCAAAAGGCATTACCTATACGAATTTCGGCCCGGGCATGAGCATGGGCCATACGGTTGCTGTAAAGGGCAAAAAGGGTGTAGCAGGAGCTTTAAGCGTTACAATACCCACAGGAACAGGCATTCATAGAAGAATGGTTTATGTTCAGCTTGAAGAAGGGGCAAATATTGAAGAAGTTACAAAGGATATTAAGAACGATCCTTATTTTGCCTATGACGAGACCCACGTAAAACAGGTTGCCGACATTAATGATTATATTGATAAGGGCCACGGTGTAAATCTTGTAAGAAAAGGCGTTTCAGGAATGACAGACAATCAGCTTTTTGAGTTTAATATGAAAATCAATAATCCCGCCCTTACTTCTCAGGTAATGGTAAGCTGTGCAAGAGCTTCCATGAGACAAAATCCCGGGGCATATACTATGATAGAAATACCTGTGATAGATCTTCTTCCCGGATCAAAAGAAGAAGCCATAAGACATCTTGTATAAGATAGCATGAAAAGCCCAAAGGGCTTTTCATGCTATGAGTATAAATTTGCAGTGTTTTCTGCAAATTTATACGAATACTATCAAAAGTACGAGGGGACTTTAATTCCGTCGAACTTCCATTAATATAAATGCAGGCTGGAGGCTTTGTCTCCAGCCTTTTGTTAGCCGGCGGAGCCTGCTTTGCAGTTATAGTAAATTTCAAATGAAACAGTAATAAAAATCGTATATTTTGAATGGCTTAAACATAGAGGTTTTATATGTTAAATCCGTTTATGAAAAATAGATTTTTATTACATCCTTTAGTGAAATTTACTATAAAAGTCTGTGACGCTAAAGGATAAGGCTTTACTACGTCAAAGAAAATAGAGGGTTTCAAGGTAATTAAGCCGATGGAACCCTCTGTTTTTACCTGGAAAAGCTTTGGAACAGTATCCGAAAGACACTTTTTCGACAGGTTTTATTACTATTTTATGAATTCATCTGCACCAAAGGCCAAAAGCGTTGTAAGACAAGGAAAGATTTGGTATACTAAACTTCGTTATATACTCGTATCAGTATAAATTTATCGTATCGGGGAGCATTATGGGAAAAACAATCGCATCTGTTGCTTTTATATCGCTTGTTTCAAGATTTTTATCTTTAATAAGCCAGATCATATATATATCCTATTTTGGCAATACTGTTGAAATGGGGATTTTTTCCTATGCCCTGAATATGCCCAATATTATTTTTAACTGTATGGGGACGGCTCTTAATTTAGTCATTATCCCTGTCTATACCTCCCTTTTGGCAAGAGACGATAAAAAAGGTGCCGAGGATTTTATCAATAATATTATCACTATGGCAGGGGCGCTGATTTTTGCTATTGTGGCTTTGGGTATGATTTTTGCGCCGGCGATAGGGCGGATAACCGATTATAAAAATAATCCTGAGGAGTTTAATTTTCTCATTTATTCCTTAAGGGTTTTAATGCCTGTGATGCTTTTTTATGGGCTTAATTATATCCTTCAGGGAATGCTTCAGTCTAACGGTATATTTAAGCTTCCGGCTTTTGTGGCCCTTCCCACAAGCATCATTACCATACTCTATACGATTATTCTGGGGGATAAATTTGGCGAAAGAGGGCTTTTATTTGCAAGTTTAACAGGTCTTATGGCCCAGCCCCTAATATTAATCCCAGCTGTGATAAAGCTGGGATACAGGTTCAGGCCTCAGTGGGATTATAAAAACCCCTATGTAAGAAATGCTTTTTCTCAAATCGGCCCTGTGCTGATTTCAGCTTCTTCTTATCAGATTAATATGCTTTTTAACAGCACCATGGCTACAAGCTTCAATACGGTGGTTTTTATGAACTTTTCCCAGCAGCTTGTGGTAACGTCTGTTTTAACTATAATCTACTCCATCACGGGAGTGTATTTTCCGAAGCTTACAAGGCTTTGGGCATTAGATGAAAAAAAAGAATTTTCAAACATTTTAAGAGAAATTCTAAGCCTTGTCATATTTATTCTCATTCCCGCAGGGGCAGGGTTTTTCTATCTTCGGTTTGAAATTATAGATTTTCTCCTGAACTATAAAAGCATCAACAGCGAAAACGTTATCGTCGCCGGAAATATTTTAGGCATTTATGGAATCGGGGTATTATTTATCGGCCTGAAAGAGGTGCTGGACCGAGCCTTTTATTCTCAAAAGGACGCTAAAACTCCTGCAAAATACGGATTTGTCATTATGGCTGCGAATATCGTAGTGACCTTTATCCTTCTTAGCCCCATGGGGAAATACAGTATGCCTGCGGCTTATTCCATTGCCGCCGCGGCAGGTGCAACAGGGCTTTTTATTTCTATCAATAAAGGCGCTCATATAATAAATAAAGCTATGGCAGTAAATGCTTTAAAGTGTATTTTATCTGCAATACTGATGCTTCTAGCCATAAATATTGTAAAATCTTTTACGATAGATTTAAAAGTAGGAGGAGAATTTCTAACGAGAGCCGTAAACATTATTTTACTTGTTTCAGTAGGTGTTTTAACTTATTTTATAGCTGCTTTCATACTTAAGATTTCCCAGGTTAAAACCCTCGTAAAGGGTATAATCAAGAGAGGCTGATTATTTTATGAATGTATTGTTTCTAATCAATTACGCGGGAAAAGGCGGAACGGAAAAATATGTTAAAATACTTTCCCATATGCTTTTGGATAAGGGGGATTATTTATTTTTCGCATACAATGAAAAGGGGCCTTTGGCAGAGGAAATGAAGGAATTAGGGGCAAAAACAGTTCATTTTCCTATGAATTCCCCCTATGATATAAAGGCCGCAAAAGCCCTTTCAAAAATATGCAGGAAATATCAAATAGACATTATCCATACCCAGTTCGCAAGGGAAAATTATATTGCGGTGCTATCTGCTGTTTTTTATAAAAACAAGGCTAAAATAATTCATACAAGCCATATCAATCTGCCCAATAGCCCTATATGGAAAATGGGGAACAGGCTTTTTATGAATAAAAACAGCGGGATTATAGCCGTATGCCAATCTGTGAAAAATCATCTTATAAAAAACAAGTATCCGAAAGAAAAAATACATGTAATCCATAACGGCATAAAATATCAGGATTTTCAGGGAAAATCCAATAAAATCAGAGAAGAATTTAATATAGAAGGCTTTTTGTTTTCTACTCTTACCCGGTTTTCACCGGAGAAGGGAACCCAATTTCTTTTAGAATCCGCTATGATTCTAAAAGGCATTACAGATAAAAAATTTACTGTACTCTTTGCAGGAGATGGGGAGCTTCTTTCGGAAGCCAAGGAATTTATTAAAGAAAACCATATGGAAGACTATATTATCCTTGCAGGATTTAGAAAAGACGGAGAGGAAATATTAAAATCTTCTAATTGCTTTATTAATAGCTCCCAGACGGAAGCTTCAAGCTTTGCGGTATTTGAAGCCATGGGACAGGCCCTTCCCATTATAGCGACAAATGTGGGCGGTAATCCCGATATTATCAATAATAAAACCAACTGCGGCATTTTAGTTGAGTACGGAGACAGAAAGGCCATGGCTTTAGCCATGAAGGAGCTTTTGGACTATCCCAACAGAGCCGAAATCCTTGGAAAAAATGCCCTCAATGCCGTAAAAAATATATTTAATATAGACATAAGCTTAAAGAAAACCTATGAGCTTTATAAAAACGCAAAATAAAATAATTCTTTATCAAATTGCTGTATATAAAAAATATAAAGCAGATTGAGTATAAGTGAAAGGAGGTAAAAATGATTTTAGATGATAAAGGAAGACTTTTCGGAAAAATAAGCATCATAGATATTTTTGTACTGGTAGTTCTGATAGCCGTGGTATCCGTAGGATATTTCAAATTCGGCAATAAGTCCCATTCCGGTACTAGAGAGCCTGAGCAGCTGGTACACATTAAGTTTTATTCTCCAAGTGTTGAAAATTATACTGCCTTTGAGGTTAAAGAGGGGGATATCGTAACAAACGAGGGAAATAACAACCCCATGGGAAAGGTAGTAGCCGTTGAAATCAGAGAAAGCGAGGAATTCAGCCCCGACAGCAGCGGTAAATTTGTTAAAAGCGTTGTTGAAGGATATTCGTCTCTTGAAGTTACTTCGGAGGTTATCGGAAGGCTTAAGGAAGGCAGCCTTATAATCAACGGAAATATGTATTCCACAGGTTCCGAAATCATTATAAGAGCCGGCAAAACAAAGCTTTTCTTAAAAATATCCGGTATAGAGCCGGCAGAATCATAAGCTTTAGAAAAATACTGAATAAAAGCTTTAGAGGAAAGTAAATTAAAGGATAATAAAAATCTATTTTCTATATCTCAAAATATAATAACTTATTTTGAGCCATAGAGAATATGGGATTTTTCTGAACCATTATTGCTTTACTTCATACGGAAGGAGATTTATATGCTTATCGATAAAGACGGAAAACTTTTTGGTAAAATAAATATTATAGATTTTGCAATCATACTGGTCTTAATAGGAGCTGCCATCTTTATATTTATGAAGCTTAATAAAAGCGGGGAAATCGTTCCCGTTGCGGCCCAGAAGCAGTATGAGCTTAAGGTGTATGTTGCGGAGGTTGAATCCTTCGTTACAAAGGGAATGAAGGTAGGAGATACCCTATATGATGACTCTAAAAACATGCCTTTAGGCGTAATTACCGATATAGCCGTTGACGACAGTGTGGATTTTAACCCAGACACTACAGGAAAGCTTGTGAAAAGCGGCAAAGAAGGCTATAACTCTATAGAGATTACATCAGAGCTTATGGCGACTCCCTTTGATAACGGAATCATCATAAGCGGCAACAAATACGGAATAGGCCACAGCCTTACCATAAGAGCAGGGCAAAGCATTTGCTTTATGCGTATTTCCGGCCTTTCAGAGAAGGGCGCTGATAAATAATGGAAACAAATAGCTTTATCATTAATAAGTTTATAGCCTTATTTTCTCTTATTGGAAAGTATTATGAATACAGCCTTATTTATGCCGTTCTCCATAAATTATCCTTGTGGATAGGGGAAAGCAGGCTTTGGCGCTTAGTTAAAAAGGGCCTTTTTATACCATCAGGAAGGAATTATATCGAAGGAAGCTTTTTTTTAAGGCTTCCCGTTATGATATTTGAATTTATATTCAATATCATTAAAAGACTTTATAATTTTGCAGGTGCGCTGAATAAATCGAGCCTGAATAAAAAGCTTTTTGACAGGTATATTATGCCTCTCAGAAACCCTGTGAATATTGTAGGGGCTGTAGGGGGATTTTTAGGCGGCGTATTTTTGTTTATGACATTATATACGGCCATCACTTCATTTTCTTTAAAGAAGCTCACTATACTTGTGTGTATCACTTTAATATGTTTTTATATTACTTTTTTTATAAGCGGCAATATTAGAAATGCCGTAAAAAACTCTATTCCCTATAAACTGATGCTGTCTTTTTTCGACAGGGATTAGGAGGTTTCAATGGATACGGAAGTAAGAAAACTTGATTTTAAGCTTGCTTATATTTTAATAGGCGTTTTAGCCGCAGCGGCTATGACGATGCTCCCTCTTAAATATTCTGTTCTCCTGATTGCAGGGGCCGGATTTGCTGTGTTTACATTTTTTAAATTAGAGATTTCTTTTGGCATGTTTATTTCCGTGATGGCTTGTGCCCCTCATGAATACTGGAACAATATGCTTATCGTTCTAGGGGCTCTGTTTTATGCCGGTGTATATGCCATACAGTATTTTTCGGGAAAAAGAAAGGGAATGGATTTAAAATATCTTGCCCCAAGCCTCATAGTTTATGTGTTCTTCTGCATTGTAAGCCTTTTTATAGGCTTCGGCGGAATGGACAGCGTAAGGGTATTTGCCATTCTTTTCGGGTGTATTATCATTTCCGTGCTTTTTATCAATATTATTTCAACAAAAGAATATTTCGACATGGCAGTAAAAATGATTACTATAGCCATAACCCTTTCAGCTCTTCTGGGGATATACAGATATATGGCAGGAATAGAAATAAAGTCTGAATTTGTAGACCTTACGAAAAGCCAGGGTCTTTCAAGGCTTTATTCCGTTATGGCAAATCCCAATAACGACGCCGAATTTTGGGTAATGCTTCTGCCTTTTTCCATAGCGTCAGCATTTATAACAAAATCAGATGTAAAACGTCTTTTTATCGGAGGCATGATTGTAATCTGCCTTGCAGCTTTGATGCTTACTTATTCAAGAGCCGGGTATATTGCTTTGATGGGTGCCGCCGGTATTTTTATTCTTCTTACGGCCCCAAGGCTCGTTCCCGTATGTATCCTTCTATTCATTATGCTGATACCTTTTATTCCTTCGTCTATTGTTGACCGCTTGCTTACTGTGGGAAAGGATACTTCCAGCAAATACAGGTTTTTTATCTGGGAAGGCTCTATTAATATGGTGAAGGATTACTGGGTTCAGGGTATTGGTATGGGCCCTTCGGCTTTTTCCACAATTTACAGAGGATATGCCAACAGAAGTGCTTTGAATGCCATGCATGCCCATAATGTCCTTTTAAACGTATGGGTGGAAACAGGCATCGGCGGTTTCATCGCCCTATTAGCATACCTTATTAAAACCTTGAAGGCAGGGGTTTCGGCGTTTTATCATGGAGAAGATAAATTAGTTAAATTTTATTCTGCAGCGGCAGTTTCAAGCTTTGGTGCTTTTTTCATATTCAGCATGGTTGAATATGTATGGTATTACCCAAGGGTAATGCTTTGCTTCTGGATAATCTCTGCCATGGCGTTTTCTCTTCATAAAATCAACGGAGGTAAAAGGGCATGAAGGTATTGCATCTCATAAGCGGAGGAGATAAGGGCGGCGCTAAAACCCATGTTTTTACGCTGCTTTCTGCTCTTACGGAAGAAATAGACATCAGAGTAATATGCTTTATGGAAGGGGCCTTTTATAATGAAATAAAGGATATGCCTATACCTTCTATGCTGATAAAGCAAAAATACAGAAATGACCTTACCATAATAAAGCCTCTTGTATCCCATATCCGGAAGGAAGGATATCATCTGATTCATGCCCATGGGGCAAGGGCAAATTTTATTGCCATGTTCCTTCGGCCCTTTATTAAAATACCCATAATTACAACTGTTCACAGCGATTATAAGCTGGACTTTACAGACAGCCTTTACAGGCGATTTTTTTATACGGGGCTCAACAGGCTTGCCCTGAAATATATGGATTATTATATCGCCGTATCTGAAAGCTTTAAGGCCATGCTTGAAGGCAGGGGCTTTCCTGGGGATAAGATTTATACGGTGTATAACACGATAGATTTTGAAAGAAAGATTGACTACACTTCCCGTGAGGAATTTTATAATAGATACAATATAGATGCTCGGGGGAAAACCGTTGTAGGTATTATCGGGCGCTTTGACTATGTAAAAGGCCACGATATTTTTATAAATGCCGCGGCGGAGGTTTTAAAGAAAAATAAGGACGTTATTTTTCTTCTTGCCGGAGAGGGCACAGAACAGCCGGGCCTTGAACAGCAGGCTGAAAAGCTTGGCATTAAAGATAAAGTTATATTTACAGGATTTGTTGACGACATATTCAGCTTCATAAATGCCATAGACATCAATGCATTAAGCTCCCGTTCCGAATCCTTCCCCTATGTGCTTCTGGAAGGGGCCAGAATGAAGAAGGCTACGGTTTCCACCAATGTGGGGGGAATCGGAGATTTAATAAAGGAAGATGAAACAGGCCTTTTGGCAGAGCCGGGGAATTTTAAGGAGCTTGCTGAAAAGATACTTAAATTTGTAAATGATGAAGACTTCAGAAACACTATGGGAGAAAACCTCTATCATTTCGCAAGCAAAAACTTCTCAAAAGAAAGCATGAAACGCAGACATATCAGCATATATGAAGACGTTTTACGCAGGCGAAAGACGGAAAGTAAGCTTTTCGACGTGGTTTTATTCGGCTATTACGGATACAGTAACAGCGGAGACGAGGCTATTTTAAAATCCATCATCAGTTCTTTGAAAGAGGAAAAAGAGGATATTAATATATTGGTTCTTTCCCGGCGGCCTTCGGAGACTACGAAAGAACATAAGGTATTTGCCATAAACCGTTATAATATCTTTCAAACCATAAAATATCTTAAAATAAGCAGGGCGATTATTTACGGCGGCGGAAGCCTGATACAGGACGTAACCAGCACCCGTTCTTTGGTTTACTATACTTTCGTCTTGAAAATAAGCAAATATTTCGGCTTAAAGCTTATGCTTTACGGAAATGGCATCGGTCCTGTTTTAAAGGAAAGAAATATACTAAGAGCCCAGAAAGCCCTTGAACTATGCGATTATATCTCTTTAAGAGACCCTGAATCCTTTACGGAAATTAAGAGGCTGGGGGTAAAAAATGAAAATGTCCATGTTTCTGTTGACCCGGTATTTGCCATAAAATTAGAGGAAAATAAAAAGCCTGAGGATATATTCAGAGCGGAAGGCATAAAGCTTTCAGGAAAGTATTTTGTAGTATCTGTCCGTATGTGGCGGTTTAACGATTCTGAATTTTGCCGGAAAATGGCGGAAGTTATTAAAGAAATCAGCAAAAAGCATCATATTACCCCCATATATATCCCCATGCTTCCAGATGATATTGTTATAATAAAAGATATTGCCGGAAGGGCGGAGGTAGACTGCGGTATCATAAAGAAGGTTTATGATATTTCAAGCATAATGGCTTTGATAGGCGGGGCCGAATTAGTCCTGTCCATGCGCCTTCATGCTCTTATATACGCCGTAAGCGGGGGAGTTCCCGTTATTGGGCTTTCTTATGACCCGAAGGTTAAAAGCTTTATAGAATATATTAAAGAAGAATATTGTATGGATACATCTTCCATAGATACTTATAGGCTTATGGAAATGGCCGACGAAATCATGTGCGACAGGGAAAAGGCGGCAGAAAGAATAAGAAGTCAGGCGGCACGGTTAAAATCTCTTTCAGGGCATGATGCCAAGGAAGCCATAAGGCTTGTAGAAGAATAAGAGATTTGCTCCGGCCGGGCCGGGGGGGGGGGGCAGCCTCGCTGTCGGCCTGTGCGTCGGCTGCCCCCCATGAAAGAACTGTAGGGACTGATGCCTGCCAGGCGAACGGCTTCATCAGCCCAAATATACGAATCATGGAAAACAGCCTAAATTAAAATTCCATAGGTGATATTGTGAATTGGATAAAACGCAAACAAAACCGTTTGAAAGGGTACGACTATAGCAGAAATGGTGTTTATTTTATAACTATATGTACAAAAGAGAAGCGGAATATATTAGGCCGGATATCATCAGCACCTGAAGCAGTGACGGAGCTTTCGGCATATGGGATTATTGCGGATAAATATCTAATGCGGATAAGAGGTTTAAAGAATTATATAATAATGCCGAACCATATACATATGCTGATATCTATTGAATCAGCTGATGATACCTATAAATCCATACCCCAGATAATCAAATCCTTTAAAATATTAGTAACAAAGGAAGTTGGTTTTTCGGTGTTTCAGCGTTCATACCATGACCATATTGTACGCAATGAAAGTGAGTATCAAAAGATATGGAAGTACATTGATGAAAACCCCATAAAGTGGCAGGAGGATTGCTACTACAATCAGAGGGGGCACCATGAGTGGGAAGAATAGGGAATAATATCGGGGCGATGAGGGCATCGCCCCCTACGAATCAGCGCATGAGAGCCCTGTAGAGGCTTGATGCCTGCCAGATGAAGCCTGCATCAGCCCGAAGTATAATGTGCGGAATGCCGGGGCAATGAGGGCATCGCCCCCTACAGATAGCCCATAGAAGCCCTGTAGAGGCTTGATGCCTGCCAGGTGAACGCCTATCAGCCCGAAGGATATAATGTGCGGAATGCCGGGGCAATGAGGGCATCGCCCCCTACAGATAGCCCATAGAAGCCCTGTAGAGGCTTGATGCCTGCCAGATGAAGCCTGCATCAGCCCGAAGGATATATATGTGCGGAATACCGGGGCGATGAGGGCATCGCCACCTACAGATAGCCCATAGAAGCCATGTAGGGGCTGATGCCTACATCAGCCCGAATAGTCTCCATAAGGAAAGAAAATGCCCCATTGAATAAACCGCAAAAAAAACGCCCCGTAGGGGCGTTTTTAATATGGTTCTGATTATTGTAATAACTGAAGGATACTCTGTTTGGACTGATTAGCCTGTGCAAGCATAGAAGTAGCGGCCTGCTGTAATACGTTAGCCTGAGTGAAGTTCATCATTTCCTTAGCCATATCAGTATCACGGATACGTGATTCAGAAGCTGTAAGGTTTTCAGATGAAATGTCAAGGCTCTTCTGAGTGTATTCAAGTCTGTTCTGAGCAGCACCTAATTTAGATCTCTCAGTAGTTACGTATGTAAGAGCTGTGTCAAGAGTATCAAGGATAGCAGTAATATCTTTACCGGAAGCTTTCTTTACATCAATAGATGATGTACCATTGCCGTCACCTATGCCAAGAGCGTCAGATTTAAGAGAGTTGATGGAAAGCTCCATTTTCTGATTGCTGTTTGCGCCAACCTGGAAATAAAGGCCTTCAACATCACTAGCGTCAATAGCAGCCTGAGCATCATTTACACCAGTAACTGCAGCCTCATAAGCTGTAAGGCTAAGAGTAGGGGCAGTATAAGTTTCAGAGCCTGAGTAAGCGGTTATAGCATCCTCAAGAGCAGTATAGGCACTAGCTATTTCACTTGCTGTTGTTGCATCTTTAAGAGAATTGGCAGCAGCAAGAACATCATCACTATCAGTACCATCTGCCTCAGCAGCTGTGATAAGAGAACCAAGAGCTGTTTGAACAGATGAATTACCAAATGCGGTTACGAGAGCACTAGATTGGGTTTCTAATGTAGCTTTAGCAGATTTAAGAGTTGCTTTTTGAGTAGGAGTACCTTTAGCATAATCGCCACTGATAACCTTTTTCTTGTTGAATTCTACTCTTTCAGCCATAGAGTCGATTTCTTCTATAAGCTGATTGATTTCGTCCTGAATTTTTGTACGGTCGCCCTGAGCAGTTGAAGTAGTGTCGGTATTATCCTGGTCGTTTGTATCACTGGAAGCCTGAACAGTAAGCTCACGGATTCTTTGAAGCATGTTGTCGATTTCCTGCATTCCGCCTTCAGCAGTCTGGATAAGAGAAACCGCATCCTGAGTATTCTTAGAAGCCATATCAAGACCTCTGATCTGTGCTCTCATTTTTTCAGAAATAGCAAGGCCTGCTGCGTCATCGGCTGCAGAGTTGATTCTGTAACCGGAAGAAAGTCTTGTGGAAGCCTTAGTCTGCTGATTTCCAACGCCTTTAAGGGCTCTGTGGCTGTTAAGGGCCAAAATGTTTGTATTAATTGCCATATTACTCATAATATTCATCCTTCCTTTGATAGAATGGCAAAGTTCCTTCTTTGCCTATTAAATTTTAATTTGAATATAAACCAAGGCCCCGGCCGGGAAAGGCGTTAAAGTAAAATAGTCTTAAGGTAGTAACAAAAACTGTAAATAAGCTTTTGTTACTGTTATTAAATTATTTTACTATGACCAACCTCGGCGTATAATCTTTTAAGCGAACAAGATTATTAAAATCTTGTTTTTTGCTTTCATAATGTTTATCGGTATAAGAAAAAAATACTTTAATGTTTTTTCAAAATATTTGCAGAAAAATGATTATTAAATACAGTAAAGGAGCTTAAAAAAGCTAAAACTAATGTTTAGAGAATAAAAACCGGGGCGGTTAACCGCCCCGGTTTTTATTTTGAAAATATCTTATAAAACTCCCAATCTCTATAAAGCAAGAGGTCCTTTTTATCCTCAGGGGATATGTTTGCCGTGGAATCTCCGTAAGCGGTAAAGCTTGTATGCTCAAATATAAGGGGATAAAGCTCCCTTAAAGAATTCACATAATCAAAGAAGGGAGAAATATTTTTATAGCCTAAAAGGTCTATTAAATACGCGCCGACATAATTGGAACTTATTGTCCTATCTTCCGGCATAAAGAGGGTTTTTGCATTTTCTTCTATAGCGCTTATTTCCTTTGCCGCCTTATTTTGGTAAATGATGAAGGGGGTGCGATAAAGGCGCGTAAGGTCTTCCTTGGAATTCACTTCGTATTCCTCAGGATAAAATGCCTTATAGACCTCTTGGGAGAAAGCCGGAAGATGGTCTCCGTAATAAAGAAGCACAATAGGCTCTTTGCTTTCATTGATATAATTTATAAGGCGCATCAGCTCAATATCCGCATCTTTAAGGCCTTCAAAATAATTTGAAAGGGCGTTTATATCAGAATCCGATAAAGGTATTGAGGAGGAAAAATTGGTTTTTGCCTGATATTTGTCGTTATAAGGCCCATGGTTTTGTATTGTAACACAGAAGCCGAAATAAGGGGTATCAGGATTTTCGTTAATACTTTCCTCGTACATTTCTATAACCTTATCTATGGTGACTTCTTCATTTATATACATGCCTTTATTTTGGGTCTCGGGGTTGAAATCATCTAAAAATACGGATTTTTCAAAGCCGAAGAATTTGAAAACGTTTTCCCTGTTATAAAACCATGAATAGCCGGGGTGAAGGGCTTCGGATTTATATCCTATTTCAGAAAGGACGGAAGGCATAGCTTCAAAATCATTTCCCACAAGGCGGTATGCAAAGGGCGCCCCTCTTAAATGCCTTGAGGAAAGGCCTGTAAGGCTGTCAAATTCCGTGTCTGCCGTTCCGCCCCCAAGGTTTGGCACAACGATTTGACCGTAAATGGAATCTTCCTTTATTTTTTTGAAATTTTCCAAGGGGTCTGTGTAGCCGGTAAAATCAAAATTGGGATTTAAGCTGATTTCGGAAAAAGCTTCCCCCATAATCATGAATATGTGAGGCTTTTCAGCAGATTTTAATTCTTCGATGCCTGATTTTTCAAAGGAATTCATTTTTTCTATGACCAAATCAGGATTATAGCCGTCGGGCTTTGAAATTCTGTTGGTATTGTTGGCGTAAATAAAGCTATATAAAAATCCTTTTGAATTAAAGGTATTTACCTGATTATAGACATTTCCGATTACTGCAAGGCTTGAGTTGATTTTCTGGTTTTTATATAGAGAGCCATTTAAAAAGAATGCAGAGAGAATGCATATGAAAACCCCGCCAAGCCTTATTTTAACATCAAGTTTTTTATTTTTTACCAGAATAAAAACTGCCGCGGAAAACAAAATATAAAGAAGTATACCGAAAATTACGGCAAGAATCATTTTTAAACCGAAGCTTTTGGCAATACCCATTACCTCAAACCCAAGAGAAATATCCCAAGGAAGAAAAGGGTCGTTTCTTAAAAGGATTTTTTGCCTGTTTACAAATCCCATGAGAAGCATTACAAATGCCGTTATGCTAAAGGAGATAACGAGGTTTGAGCTTATAAAAAACAAAAGCAGCGAAAAGATTAAAACGGGGATAAAATTAAGTAAAATATTAAGCCCTTTGGTCCTTCTCGTGCATTCGATAATATCCATTATTCCGTCGGGCTGCAGCCACAGCATCATTAAAGTAAGACCTATGGAAAAAAGAAATATCAATATGAAGGACACTGTAAAATTCAGATTTAAAAGAGGTTTAAGCCTTTTTTTATTATTCATTGTCATATTCCTTTTCATTAGCATTCCTTGAGCCTATGCTTCTGTAAAGATGCCATTGACTCAAGGTTTTTCAGTTTTTACAGTAAATAAACCTGAAAAAAGACCGGATATATTTGCTATAAACTGAAGGAAAACTTATTATAGTAAATTTAAAGTTAAATAGTAGAAAAGCCGTATATTCACGAAGGCTCAAAAATGCACCGTTTCCAAAGGAAATCCGTGTTTTTGAGCCTGATGGGAATAGGCTTTTGCTACTTCTTTATGATAAATTTACTATAAATTTAAAAACGAAGAGACTGTTTTTAAGTTTAATAAGTATATCTGTAATATTGTAGCCCTTTATGTAAAAAATGTAAAGCTTAGCATAGGGAACATACGGATTAAGTAAGAAAATCTTAATATTATTTTTATATTACTAAATGGTTAAAAAACTGTATAAATAGAGGCATTTGAAATTTAAAATCCGCATAAATCCAAGCCTTTTTAAAGCTCTTTTCTGTAAAGCTGGAAAACCTTGGTCCATTGAAATGAAAATCCAATTTTGCTATACTTGGATATGCTTATGAAAGCTATAATATGAATAAAATCAAGCGAAAATTGATTTTGTTCAGAAATACATTTTCAGAAGAAAAATGTATGAGCAAAAACTTTTGCTTTTTATTATTTATAGCATATCCCGAAAAGACATAATTAAGCATTGAAGACGTGATCAGGTAGAGTAAAACAAATAAACAGATGCTGTAAAAACGTATATTCGGAATAATTCAAAAATGTAGTGTTTTTGAATTATGGAGGGTAGTTCTTTGCAGCTATGCCGCTTTTGTTTTACTGTAGTGAATTTAAAGTTAAACAGTAGCAAAACCGTATATTCATTCAGGCTTAAAAATATATCGTTTCCAAAGGAAGCCTGTGTTTTTGAGCCTACAGGAAATAGGCTTTTGTTACTTCTTTAATAATGAATTTACTATATATTTCAGCTTATGATTAAGGAGGTTTTTATGGAGAATTTGATTGTTAAAAAACTAAAAAAGAGTCTTATAATTCCTGCGGCGGCAGTAGTAGTAGGGCTTTCTATATTCAGCATGCCCCAAAGGGTTTATGGGTCTGTTTTTTACGAATCAAGGGTAAAAGAAGATATTTTAAAGGGAGTCACCTATGAAAGAAGCACTCAGGTAGGAGAAAGCGGGCTTCTTGATGTTCATGTGCTTAAAATTGATGTGAATAACCCCAATGTTAAAATAAGCCCCATACGTACCGCAGGGGTTTACGGAACGAAGGAAAATGTTTTTGATATGGCGGCTCAAAGCGGTGCAGTGGCTGCCGTAAACGGCGACTTTTTCGATATGAATTTAAGCCCTGCAACACCTTTTGGAACGGTGATCGAAGACGGAAAGATAATATCTGCCGATATGGAATATGACGGTTATGCTACATTTTTTATCGATGAGGGAAATAATCCCTTCATCGAATACGTAAAGCCAGAAATCATATTTACAAATAACGGCGAATTAAATATGAAGGTTCACGCGATGAATAAATATAAAAGAGATTTCAGCGCCGTATATTTTGACAGAAGCGCAATTACAAATACTGCGGAGCTTGATAAGAAATTCCCGGATTTAGTGAAATTCGTTGTTGAAAACGGAGTAATTACATATGTTTCAAAGGGCAGCGAGACCGTTGAGGTTCCTGAAAACGGCTATATCATCGTTGCCGCGGCTACATACGCCCAGTATTTTTATAATTCTGTAAAAGTAGGCCATACGGCTGAAATAAAGGTTCAGGCGAGATTTGATTTTGATGCCATAGAAACGGCCATAGGCGGCGCCGGAAAGATACTTGAAAACGGAAATTACAGCAATTACGGCTACGTTGTAGGCCCTAACGGAAGAAATCCAAGAACAGCCATCGGCGTAAGCCAGGATAAAAGCACGGTTTATATGGTGGTTGTAGACGGCAGAAACCACAGCGTAGGGGCAACCCATGCGGAAATGGCCTCAATACTCCTTAGGGAAGGTGCATGGAACGCCATGCACTTAGACGGCGGCGGCTCTTCTACTATGGTTGCCGATACAAATGAAAGAAACGGCCTTGAAGTAGTAAATTCTGTATCAGGCGGTTCCATGAGAAAGGTCGTTAATGGCATCGGCGTTTTTAGCGAAGCGCCCTTAGGCGCACCGGTTTCCCTTAAATTAAATATTTCCTCCGATAAGGTTTTCGTAGGAAACCCTGTTACTTTAAGCCCGGTTGGCCTTGATGAGAACTTAAGAAAAACTTCTCTTCCCGAAGGCTCTATCACTTATTTTTCAGACGACACAGAAGGCATTTGGAAAGAAAATGTGTTTTATCCTTCAAAAACAGGCCTTGCCCTTGTAAAAGCGACCTTTAACGGCTTTACGGAAGAGCAGGCTATAGAGGTTTTACAGCTTGCTCAGATTGTTCCCCTGAGGGATTCTTTGAAAATGTCTTTAGGCGACAGCTATCAATTGAAGTTTGAAGGCATCAGCACAACGGGCACATCGGCCCCTATTGAAAATGTAAACTATGAGGTTATTCCGGCAGAGCTTGGAGAAGTAACGGATAATGTTTTCCATGCAAAGGGCGGAAAAAGCGGATATATAAAATGCTATATAGGAGATATTGTAACTTATATCGATGTCAGCATCGGAACTGAAAAACGCTGGGTTAATAATTTTAACAAGCCTGAAAATACCCCTATTGAATTTGTAGCTTCGGGGGACAGCGTTAAAGGCAAGGTTTTTTATTCAGACGCGCCTAATGCTCCGGGGAATAACGCCATAGGCCTTGAATATAGCTTCTCTGCAAGCGACGCTACCCAGGCGGCATATGTACAGTTTAAAAATCCTATTACCTTTGCCGACGGAATAGATGCCATGGTGATATCGGCCTACGGCCTTAACAACGGCGGCTGGTTAAGGGCAAAAGTTACCGACGCAAACGGAGACGCCTTCCTTTTAGACCTTTCAAAAGACTTTAATCAAAAAGGCTGGACACAGCTTGAGGGTAAAATTCCTCAGGAGGCAGTTCACCCCATTAAGCTTGAAAGACTTTATATAGCGGCTTTATCCAATACGGATTTATCTGCAAAAACCATATATTTTGATGATTTAGGCGGGCTTTTTCCGGCAGATATGGGCGTTATTCAAAAGCCCCAGTCAACAACTTACCAAAATCCTTATATTGCAGATTTAAGCAGTGCTCCGCAAAACGGAGAAATGGATATAACAATAGCAGGAGATACCCTTCTTTCTTCAAAAGAAAAGCCTGAAAACTACGCAGAGATACAAAATAAGGCCCTGGCTAAATTCAGGACTAATTCCAGCTACATTATATATGCCGGCGAAACAGATATTGAAAACACAGGCGGAAATTCATATAAATGGACAGGCGGATATAATTTCACCATTAAGGATAACTATGCCATTATACAAATGAGTGCCGCTAAAGGAGGAATCGCGTCAACGAATCCTAAGAGCTGGGGCTTTGTAAGCCAGGCAAAGGCATCTCCTGCAAACCATGTAATAATACTTTTAGATAAAAAACCCAGCAATTTAAGCAGCAGCGTTGAATACGAGCTTTTTAAGAAGGCTGTAAACGAAATAAAACTTACGGGTAAAAACGTAATTGTCATTTCTACAGAAGGAAGTGCAAATTCCTCTCAAATAGTAGACGGAATTAACTATATTAATGTAGGCGGGTTATTTAACGGTGATAAAACCGTAAACTCGAATTTCTCAACCCTGCGCCTTAGAATCAAAGGAACAGATATAAAATATCAGTTTGAAAAAAGCAATTAATAAAAGAGTGCGTTGAACCAAAAGCTTGATTGCTTAGAATAAAAAAGCCCCTAGGGGCTTTTTTATTTATATTAGCTATAGTGGATTTAAAGTGAGCTGGTAATCTGTATATTCCCTTAAGCTCAAAAATGTACTCTTTCCGAAGAGAATCCGTGTTTTTGAATCTGTAATGGATAGGTTCTTATGACTTCTTTACAAGAAATTTACTATATAGTAAATACTAGGGTACGTATTGCTCTTCCACACTTAAGACAGTATCTTTTTCTATTGCTATCCAAAATGGCGGGGAAAAATCGGGATACCTTTTCATATGCTCCATCAGCCCGTCTAAATCCGTTTCGGAGTGCGTAAAATCCTTTTCCCAGTCGACGATTTGAAATGAAGTGTCTTTTTTCAATTTATAGGTTTTTGTACTGGTATCAGGATTATAAATATAAAATCCGTTTGGAAAGTCGTAATTTGCATCAAGGCCAAGCTCTTTAATTCTTTCCGTATCCTCTTGCTTTATCCATTCAATAGGGTCAAATTCAAATCTTTTATTTTCGGCGTCTAAATTATAGATGAATCCGATTTCCTTAGACGATGCTTCCTCCGCAGGCTTATCCTTTGTGCAGCCGCTGAAAAAAAGAAGGCCGGCAAATATAAATACAATGTTTTTAATCATTTTCATTCCCTCCATTCCTATGGATTTTTAAAAAATTCATATTCTATTAATAGTATAATTTACATATATAGGAATTACAAGTTCAGGAAGATTACAAAAAAGTAAAGATAATCTCTGGTATCAGCCGATACATATATAGGACGTGCTGATACGAATCTAAGCAAGCACCTAAAATGACGTTAGTCAGCGTTTCCCGGCAGATGCCTTCCAGTATGCGTCGTCAATGCCTCCTCGCCTGGCTATTATCTGCATATTTATATAGCGTGAGCATGCCCCAGCATAAAAACAATATATGCCTATACCAGTCTTATTTGCTCTGGAGAATCTATTGATTAAAGGTATTTCTTCGTATTATAATTATATTAAAGTTTAAATAGGCGCTTATATTGCAAAGAGGACTATTTATTAAAAAACTGAAGATATTCAGATACTCCTTGTTTTTTACTCAATCGGGTCTATGATTTAAACTGTTGTTTTACCTTTAAAAAAATCTGTTAAGTAAAAATTGAACTCTCATTTGAAAAAGAGCCTGGAATTTCTTCTTCGGGCCCGCTTCGTATAAGATATTTCCTGAAGGAACAGAGAGGAATTTTAAATGAATGAAAAAATAAGGCTTGCAACCACGGATCCTCTTTTAAAGGACAAAATAAAAGTGGATTTGGAAGGAGAGCTTAAAACTATATATTGGTATATTAAATTTAATATACCCCTTGATGAAAATACCGTGTCGGAAGAAACCATGAGGGTTACGGATACAAAGGGCTATATCATGAAAACCAATATAAAATATTATGAAGACAGAAATACCATCATCGTATCGCCTTTTGATTCTTATATGGAAAACGTATATTATGTGCTTAGTATTTCCAAAAAGGTTAAAAGTAAAAGCGGTAAAAATTTAAAAAGGGATACCCATATACTTTTTAAGCTTAAAGACAATCAAATCTCTGAATACGAGCTCTTAAAATCCACGGTTAAAATTCCCAAGCCGGAAGCAAGGCCTGAAAATTACGATGAAATTATGATAGAAACTTATCCCGATGCAGTTCTTAAAAAGGTTCACACAAAGGTCTATGAAAAGAAAATAAAAAGCGCTGCAAAAAAAATTAAAAGGCAAAATACGCCGAAACTGCCTAAGCTGCTTCCAAAAGCAGAGAATGGCAATCCCCATGAAAAGATAAATGCAGTGCTTAGATATAAGGATATTGATATTGATATCTTAATTAGCCTTGCAGGGATTATTCTTCTTGCCATAAGCTTTTATTTTAACATTATTCTTCTAATGGGAATCTCTGTTGTAATATGTATTATAGGTGTTATTCATATGCTAAGCCAGATGCTTAAAAAAAATGCGCTTTTTGCCATGCGGTATAATAGAGGGGTTACAAATTATAATAAGGGCAGATATGATAAAGCTCTTAAGCATTTTTCGAAGGCCCTTGAAATGGAGCCTAACGACAGAAAGCTTGACAGGATTATCGCAAAGACAGAGGATAAGATTTTCGGAAGGGATTGAATATATGAACCAAATTAAAAAGGTCGATTTTAAACGGGAACGCTCTCATCTTTATGCCCCCTCATCTAAAAAGGCTTCCATTGTTAATGTACCGGAAATGAAATTCATTATGCTTGACGGGTCCGGCCCGCCGGAAGGAAAACTGTATCAGGAGGCTATCCAATGCCTTTATGCTTTAAGTTTTACAATAAAAATGAATAAGCATATAAAAGAAAAAATAGAAGGTTTTTTTGACTATGTAGTGCCTCCGCTAGAAGGCTTATGGGGAATTGAAGGCGGGGAATTTGATTTTAATGCCAGAAGAGACCAATGGATTTGGACGGCTATGATTATGCAGCCGGATTTTATAACGGAAGAAATATTTCAGGAGGCCTTAAAAGAAAGTAAGTTAAAAAGGCCGGAGCTTGATTTTACCACTGCAAGGCTTTCCAGCCTTAAGGAAGGCAGATGCATACAAATTATGCATATAGGGCCTTATTCAGAGGAAGAAGAAACCATTTCACTCCTTAGAAAGACCATGGAAAAGGAAGGCTATAGAAACAGTGCTTCCGGTAAACAGATGCATCATGAGATTTATCTTTCCGACCCAAGAAAAGCAAAGCCTGAAAACTTAAAAACCATTATCAGGATTCCCATAAGACCTGCTTAAGCAGGGAAAAGCAATTCAGGCCTACAGCCTTATGTCTTTTCATTTTTACTAAGTATAAATAATGTAATAATAGAAATTGCCCTCTCATATATATAATTGTATGGATCGTATATATAAGGAGGGCTTAATTTTGGATAATTTCAATATCTATAAGGATATTTCCGAAAGAACAAACGGCGATATTTATATAGGCGTTGTGGGGCCTGTGAGAACGGGCAAATCGACATTTATAAAACGCTTTATGGATGAGCTTGTAATTCCCAATATTGAAAGCGGATATACCAGAGAAAGAGCTAAAGACGAGCTTCCTCAAAGTGCTACGGGAAGAGGAATTATGACTACAGAGCCTAAATTTATCCCCAATGAGGCGATAGAACTTACTTTAGATGAAAATATTAAATTTAAAATGCGTATGATTGACTGTGTAGGTTATCTTGTGCCCGGAGCAACAGGCTATCAGGACGGAGAGGGCCAGAGAATGGTGAATACTCCGTGGTCGGAAGATAAGATACCCTTTTCTCAGGCCGCCGAAATAGGCACGAAAAAGGTTATAAACGACCATTCAACCATAGGCATCGTAATTACGACAGACGGAAGCATAACGGAGATTGAAAGAAAGGATTACATAGAGGCTGAGGAAAGGGTAATATCTGAGCTTAAGAAGATCAATAAGCCCTTTGTCATTGTATTAAATACAACAAAGCCTTATTCGCCGGAAACGGAAACCCTCAGAGCCGAGCTTTCAGAAAAATATAAGGTGCCGGTTATGCCTGTTAACTGTGCCCAGATGAAATCTGAAGACATCAGTGCCATAATGGAAAAAATCCTTTATGAATTCCCTATTCAGGAAATCAAAATCCATCTGCCTAAATGGATAGAAACCCTTGAGCTTGAGCATTGGCTTAAGCAAAGTATAATTAATGCCATAAAAGGCATATTAGAAGACATTACAAAGCTTCGCTCCATCAAAGATAATATGCTTCTTATGGAAGACAATGAGTACATAAAAAAGGTTTATATTGACGGTATATCCCTTGGTGACGGTTCCGCTGATATAGAAATATCCGTTGATGACGACCTTTTCTATAGAATACTTAGTGAAACTACAAGAATGGATATCAATAGCGATTATCAGCTTATTTCCACCATAAAGGTCTTATCAGACGCCAAGCGGGAATATGATAAGGTAAAATATGCCCTTGAAGAAGTAAGACAGAAGGGCTACGGCATCGTTACGCCGGCCCTTGAAGAAATGAAGCTTGAGGAGCCGAATCTTGTGAAGCATGGTTCCAAATACGGTGTAAAGATTAAGGCATCGGCGCCCAGCATACATTTAATAAGAGCAGATATTGAAACAGAAATATCTCCTATCGTAGGAACAGAGCAGCAGAGCCAGGATTTGATTAATTTCATAATGGACCAGATGGAGGAAGGCTCCGACAAGGTTTGGGAGATGAATATGTTTGGCCGCAATATGCACGACCTTGTAAAGGACGGCCTGCAAAGCAAGCTCTATCATATGCCGGAAAGCGCTCAGGTTAAATTCCAGGAGACCCTTCAGAGAATTATCAATGAAGGCAGAGGCGGCCTTATCTGCATTATTTTATAAATACGTATTTTCCCTAAGCATATCTGAAAGATACGAGATAGAGTCAATTGCTTTTATTCTGAAGCGAATATTTGGATTGAGACGGCTTAAATAAGAGAAAAGCAAATTGACAATCATAGGATTTCATATTGAATCAAGTATAGTAAAAGGACGAATTAATAATAGCCTTAACAAGTTTTTTTTTACTTGCTAAGGCTATACTTATGAAGCTTATGAACAGTCCTTTTGTTTGTAGTTTTATAAGCTTTCCTTCAGTATATAGTAAATAAGCTTAGACCTTTTCAAGGTTATTTACTATATTATGTATTTAGAAAGGTTTTATTATTAATAGGCAAGCTTATGAAGGGTGCCTATTAAAATCTTGATGCCTTCTACTAAATCTTCTGTTTTAGTATCTTCGGCGGGGTTATGGCTTATGCCGCCGATACTTGGAACGAATATCATGCCTGTCGGTATTCTTGGGGCTATGATTTGAGAGTCGTGCCCTGCCCCTGAATGCATTATACGGTAGTTCACATTATTTTCTTTGCAAACATCGGTAATGATTTTTATGATGTTTTCGTCCATCGGTACAGGGTTATCATCAAGCCACATTTCCGTCTGCATTTCAAGGCCCAGCTCTTCCGCTGTTTTTTCCATGTCATGGATAATTTCTTCCGTAAAGGCGGAGAGTATATCCATGTTGGTGTGCCTGCAGTCTATGGTGAAATCCAGCTCTCCTGCAATAACGTTAGGAACATTTGGCCTTGGAATTACCTTTCCTATGGTTAAAACTAAAGGGTCTCCGAGCTTTTTAGCCTTATCTATAGCAGAAGCGCACATTTTGCTAAAGCCGTATACAGTGTCCTTTCTGTAGCCCATAGGGGTGGTGCCGGCATGGTTTGCAAGACCTTTCAAATGAACACCGAAACGTTTCTGGCCCACAATGCCCGTTACAATGCCAAGGGATTGATTATTCATTTCAAGAACGTTTCCTTGCTCGATGTGAATTTCAACAAAGGATTTTACGTCTGTTCTTGGACTGCTTTTGATATTATCATAGGAGAAACCGTATTTTTCCATCTCTTTAACAAAGAATAAGCCTTCGTCGTCTTTAATGTTTAAAACGTCTTCTTTATTTGCTATTCCCATAAAATTTTTGCTTCCCCAGAAATTATAAGGAAAGCGGCTGCCTTCTTCTTCGGAAAAGGAAACCACCTCTAAAGAGCGTTTGGGTTTGCCGTAATTTTCAAGGAGATATTTTATGGCAATATATGCAGCGATAATGCCAAATTGACCGTCAAGCTTTCCGCCGTATTTTACTGTATCAATATGAGAGCCGGATAAGATTGTTTCCTCAGGAAGCTCTGCTCCTTCAATTCTTCCGAAAAGATTGCCTACAGAATCAAATTGAGCCTTCATACCCAGCGCTTCAAACTTTGCCTTAAGGCCCGTTTGGGCTTCAAACCAGCTGTCGGTATAAACAAGCCTTGTTGTGCCTCCGGCAGAGTCTCTGCCTATGCTGGAAATCCATTTTACAGTTTCTGCCGTAAAATCAAATAAGTTGTCCATCTCTTTCCACCTTTCCTTTTAGTTATGCTTGAATAAATATGAAATAGTAGCATTGCCAATTTGCTTTTTTCTTATAAAGCCCTGTAAAGCCAAATATTTATTTCAGAATAAAAGCAAATTGATTCTATGTTGATTCAGCTTTAAAAATACTCTTTTTATATTTGAAGCAATATGAAAGAATAGACGCCCATCTACCTTTAATTTAAGCGCAGTTATTTATGATGGAAGAAAAGCAAATTGACGATACTTTTCAAGCTGAATAAGTTTTAGTGGTTTTTAGACTTTTAACATTTTTTATTTTAAGAAGTTTTAGAGATTAAGTTTATCACTTCCTTATCTTTACGACAACAGTTAGAATGGAAAATAATATATAATTTTTTAATTTATAAGAATAGTATACAGAAGTCAATTGTGGTTTATATTTTTACATCATGATATTTGGCATAATAAGCTAAATAATATAGCGTAATGTGACTTTAAAGTGAAAAATATCCCTTTTTGTATATTTATATAAAATAATGAATGCTTTAAAATCCATATGAAGTTTGTTCTTAGACAATATTTTGAGAAGGCTTTACAGCCTTCTTTTTATATACTTTTACTTAAACAGAAAATGCAATCTTGAATAGTTTTATAAGGAATGATACAATAATATATACAAGTAAACTTAAAAGCTATAGAGACATTGCAAATTTTTAAGTGAGCGGCCTTTTAATTTTAACAAACAGATTAAGCTTAAAAGGAAATATGATTTAAACAAAAACAAAGGATATAGCTTTATATATGGCAAAGCTTATTGACTGAAGGAGGAAATATTATGAAGGTACAACAGCTTACAAGCGATAATTTTAAAAGCACAATAGAAAAGGCAGGCAAGCCTATTATTGTAGATTTTTATGCAGACTGGTGCGGTCCATGCAAAATGGTTTCACCTATTATGGAGCAAATTGCAGAGGAAAACCAGCACATCGGCGTATTTAAAGTAAACGTTGACGAAAACCCTACCCTTGCGGCAGAATTTTCCGTTATGAGCATACCTACAATCATATCCTTTAAGGATAATAATATGTATAAAAAAATTATAGGCGCAAGGCCTAAAGAGGATATTCTTGATCTTGTAAGATAATATGTATTTCGGGTTTTCACAGGGAGCTTGCTTATGAATAATAAACAAACCAAGACGGCAGGGATTTTTATTCTGGTGACTTTCTTAATCGCTCTTATGGTATTCATAGGTTATCTCTATTATACCAATAAGAATACGGTTGTATATTTTAATCCCAATAAGAGACACGCTGCTGAAAAGCTATATTATAATATTATGAATAGGAATCTGGAGACGGATTATCCTGCAAGTCCAGAGGACGTTATGGAGTATAATTTAAATATAATACAGCTTATTTACGGTAATATGATTGTGGAGGAAAGTCTTTATGAAAATGTGATCCTCCAGCAGAGGAAACTTTTTGCCAAGTCACTTCTGGAGCAAAATACGCTGGAACAGCAGACTGAGGTAATAAAAACGGCGGTCAGCTTGCTTAAAGAGCAGCAATTAAGCAGCTATAACATATCTCAGCTTCCTACAATCTTTAACCCTCATGATAATGATTTCTGCTATATTAGGGTAAAACAGCAGCTTAATAACGGAGAGGATTTCTACTGGGAATATTCCTTAGAAAAAAACAAAGAAACAGACCGTTGGGAAATTGTTCTTTGGACATTAACCGACGAATATTATAATCCCATTTCCGAAAACGGAGAGCTTCCGGCAGGAAAATCATAAAAATTCAAAAGGCCAATTTATCGGCCTTTTATTTTTGGATTTTGACAGAAGCGCTTTATCATTAATTTGATTTTATTTATAAGCGGCATAAAAATAAGAGAAAAGCAGTGGGCAATAACTAATGCCAGCCTTTATTGCTCCTTTTTTCATAGAAAGAAAGAGCAATTTGTATAAAAGCATTTATTATGAGATATATCATGAAGGCAACAATAAACGGAAGGACGGAATTGGTTCTGCTTACGGCAACTTTAGCATAGTGAAGCACTTCAGGGACGGCTATGGCAAACATCAGTGACGTATCCTTAACTAAAGTGATTGCTTCATTTGTTATGGAAGGGATAACGACTCTTATCATCTGAGGTATTATTATAAACTTAAGGGTTTGATAATGATTAAGCCCCAAAGACCTTGCCGCCTCGTATTGGCCTATATCTACGGATAAAAGCCCTCCTCTGAATATTTCAGAAAAATAGGCGGCGTAATTGATGGAGAAGCCTATCGCCGCAGAAGTAAAGCCCGATAGGATAAAATGCTTTCCAATCACAGGTATGTAAGGCAGGCCAAAATATATAAAGAAAAGCTGGAGCATAAGAGGCGTACCCCTTATTACGCATATGAAAGCTTTGCAGAACCACTGTACGAACTTTAAGGAGCTCTGCATAAGCATTGTAATAAGAAAACCGAGAGGAATGGATACAATGATTACGATTAGAAAAAGCCCGGCTACAGCTTTAAGCCCCTGAATAAGCGCGAAAAATATACTGGGTATTTCATTAAGCACGGATACGACCCCCGGTCATTCTTTTTTGATGGGGCAATAAACTTGAGATGTTTATTGCCCTATAGTGAATTATAGTAAATTAAAATTAAACAGTAATAAAACCGTATATGTATATAGATTCAAAAGTTACCGTTTCCTGACGCAATCCGTGTTTCTGAGTTTATGGTGAATGGGTTTTTGCTGTTTCTTTATAAGAAATTTACTATAACTCTTATACTTTCAGTAAAATATGATTAAAGGCAGTTTGAAATCAAACAAAGGTTAATTCACAAGTGCTGTTTTTTAATTTTGCTCAGTACGATATTTATAAAGGTCCCATTAAAAACAGCGGATTAGAAATGCGGCTTTTAAAGGCCCCCATATCAATAAGTGATTATCATATCATCTTTTCCGAACCATCTATTTGATATTTCAGCTATTTTTCCTTCTTCGGCAAGGGCTGAAAGGGCTCCTTCAATTGCATTTATAAGCTCTTTATTGCCTTTTATAGCGGCTATACCAAAGCTTTCGGCGTTAAGCTTTTCCTCAAGGATATCAAAGTTCATGTCTTTTTGAGCCATATAAAAATTAATGAGAACAGAATCTATAATAAGAGCGTCGCATCTGCCTACATCAAGATCCCCAAGGGCTGTTAAGTAATCAGGATATTCCTTTGCGGTTCCGTCCTTTATGGAAGGATAAATTTCATCTTTTTGTATTGCAAAAAGGCCTGAGGAGTCGGACTGAGCCGCAACTACCTTTCCTGCAAGATCGGCTTTTGTTTTAATATCCGAACCTTTTTTTACGGCAATAACAAGCTGGCTTTCGATATAGGGCCTGCTTACCTCCATAGCCTCTTCTCTTTCTTCGGTTATGGTCATACCGTTCCAAATTACGGTTATTTTGCCTGTGGAAAGCTCCATTTCCTTCGATGCCCAGTCAATGGGCTTTGCTTCAAATTCTATATTGAGCTTTTCACATACTGCTTTTGCAAGGTCAATATCAACGCCTACGATATTGTTGTTTTCGTCGGTATATCCCATAGGAGGAAAAGAGGCGTCAAGGCCCAGAATAAGTTTTTCAGGGATTCCGGCGGCAGGCGCATTTTCTGTTTGAGAAGTCTCGGTGTTTTTTGAACTCGCGGTTTCCTTAGGGTTTTCTTTTTTATCTTCCGCAGAGACCGGTTCCTGTGACTGAACAGATGCTGAAATAGTTTCAGCTTCCTTTGAAGAAGAGGCATCTGCCGTTTTTTTATCTGAATTTCCAGAACAAGCACTGAATAAGGCCGTAAATAAAAGTATTAAAATAATATTTAATGTTTTTTTCATACAAATTCTCCTTTTTAATCGATACAGGCCATAGTGGGCCTTGATTTGAATATTTATAAAGGTCTTTTTACAGTAAATTTATTATGAAGAAGTAACAAAAGCATATTCCTAATGTGAATATAGGGTTTTTACCGTTTAACTTTAAATTACCGTAGTGAAATAACCTTAAGATAGTAACAAAAATCTATTTTTCATGAGGGACTTAATATAATAGAAACGCTTATATTAAGCCACTCACAGTCAAGAAAGCTAAAAAAATCCTTGTTGATTATAAGAGGACGTTCACCTGAAAACACTTATAGTGAAGCCGTAAAAGTGTTTTCAGGTTCACCAAATATAAAACATACGATTTTTGTTACTGTAATTAAACTGTTTTACTGTATATGCGCGCGTAAAATATAATAAATGGATCTATCAGAGAAGGCCCTAATTGTTAGGCTGCAAAGATATTCATACTGTTTTTGATGGTTTTAACCTGATATATGAAAAATGCTTTCCCGGGTGCATTTTTTATAATTTTAGGCTAAAGGTCTCAGCAAAATAAAAAAAGTCATCCGGCTATGCCGAATGACTTAAAAAGATAATCAATATCTATCCTCATCACAAGCATAACCCAAAAAACGATTATGCCTATGAAAATATCATAAGCTATAATCGTAAGCTATGAGGGTGATGAGGATTAACATTAATAGTAAACATATCTGCAACTCCAATTAAAATATTTCTGATAATACTATTACAAAAATACGAATTTGTCAATTAAATAATCAAAAAAATTAAAAGTTAATTTTTAATCTCCTGAAAAGAGCTGGAATTAAAATGCTTGTGAGCCGTTGGAAATTAGTGTAAAATCAATATAGCCTATATAAAAGGTGAGGTTCCATTATCAAATTGTTCTTTGGTTTTAATTCAGCATTTTGCAGAGGTATAGTAAATTTATCATAAAGAAGCAGCAAAAACCTATTCCCTTAAGGCTCAAAAACACGGATTTCCTTCAGAAACGGTACATTTTTAAGCCTTCGTGAATATACGGTTTTGCTACTATTTAACTTTAAATTTACTATATTTTATAAAACATCTATATAAATCAAATTATAGTAAATAAGCTTAGAAACCCAAGTTTATTTATTATAGACTGAAGGAAAATTTATCAAGCTTAAAAACATAAGACCGTTTTTAAGTCTGATAAGTATAACCGGTTCTACAGCAGTTTGCCTAAATAGGGCAGCGTCTATTTCCCTAAATTGCTGTAAAGCATGTTGACTTAAAAATTACTTAAGATTAAGGAGGAAACTTTTCCCATGGAGGTTCAAAAATTTGAGGATTACCGTAAAAAGGTAATGGAAAGCTGTGAAAAGGTAATTTTAGGCAAGGAAGACTCTATTTTTTTAGTTCTCGTATGCTTCATATGTTCTGGCCACGTTTTAATTGAGGACGTTCCCGGTACGGGAAAAACCATGCTCCTTCGCTCCTTTTCAAAAACCGTAGGCGGAGATTTTAAAAGAATACAGTTTACCCCTGATTTGCTCCCTTCCGATTTAACGGGCATTAATTTCTACAATCAAAAAACCGGAGAATTTGAGCTTAGAAAGGGCCCTTTATTTGCAAATATCGTTCTCGCGGACGAAATTAACAGGGCTACCCCAAGAACCCAATCCAGTCTCCTTGAGGCTATGGAGGAAAGGCAGATTACCATAGACGGAACGACACATATGCTTTCAGAGCCTTTTATGGTTATGGCTACTCAAAATCCTTTGGAATCCTATGGAACTTTTCCCCTTCCGGATGCTCAGGTAGACAGGTTTTTTATGCGTATTTCCATGGGCTATATGAAAAGAGCGCAGGAGATGGAGGTTATTTCAAGGCCCTCTACTTTGGACATCGTTGAAAGCCTTGAAAAAGCCGTAAGCCATGAAGAAACAGAATATGTAAGGAAAAACTTTCAAAATGTAAAGGTATCTGAAGATATTACAAAATATATTATGGATATCATTGAGGGAACAAGAAAGGAAAATAGTTTCATATCCGGCATTTCCACAAGAGGGGCCATCGCTTTATATAAGGCTTCCCAGGCTGCTGCCGCGCTCAGGGGAAGAAATTATGTGATTCCTGAGGATGTAAGATACGTTGCTCCCTATGTTTTAACCCACAGGCTCAGTATGGGCGGCGGCGTTATGTCGTCGGGAAGGGCAGAGGACACCCTTATGAAAATAATCGATAAAGTGAAAGTGCCTATGGAGGATTTAGCATGACAGCCTTTGTCATAATTTTAGCTGTTATTGTCTATATTGCCGAGCAGTGGTCTTTGCAAACTGCTCTTAACGGAATTGAATTTGATTATGAACTGTCCAAGCGGCTTGTTGAGCCGGAGGAGGAATTTGAGCTCAGAAGTACATTAATCAATACCTCCCGCCGTCTCGTTCCCTTTATAAAGGTCACAGAGTACTTCCCTAAAGACACCTTATGCAAAAGCGAGGGCATTGAATTAAAAAGGGAAATGAGAGACTATTTAAAATATGCTTATTCTGCTTTTCTAACGCCCAGAAGCAAGCTTTCAAGGAGGATAAAGCTTACGCTGCCAAAAAGAGGAAGGTATGTTTTTTCAGGCTCGGAGCTTTCAGGAGGAGACTTTTTAGGTCTTAAGGAAGAAAGTCATAGAGTGGATTTATACAAGGAAATCATCGTTTATCCCAAAAGAATCAGCACCCCTGAAATCATGAGCGCCATGGGGGGCCTTATGGGAGATGTTTCCGTAAGAAGGTTTATTATGGAGGATCCGGTTATTACTCTAGGCATCAGAGAATATACAGGCAAGGAGCCTATGAAATCTATTTCCTGGGCCCATAGCGCAAAATCGGGAAGGCTTATGGTAAAGCAGTATGACCACACCATAGAGCCGGCTATTTCCGTTATGCTTGACGTGGAAAACGACGGCAGCAAAGAGGCCGAGGAGCTTGTTGAAAGGGCCATGAGCACTGCGAGAACCGTCTGCGAAGATTTAGAAGAAAAGAAAATGAAATATGAATTTATCACCAACGCCACCACTGCCGATTCCTTTTCCAGATGGACCTATGTAAGCGAAGATTCAGGGTTCCGGCATATCAGCTATATTTTAGAAGGGCTGGGCAGGGCAAGCTATAGACATATAGAGCCTTTTATAGAAACCACAGAAACCTTCTTATCCAAAGGAAGAGGAGAAAAGTCCGTCATTATTATAACCCTTCAAAATGATTTGAGAATCAAAGAGGCTGTCAGGCTTATAGAAAGAAGAACCGGCGGAAAGGCCTTTGTAATAAGTGCAGAGGAGGTTTTACCATAAATACCGTTATTACCTTAAAAGCCCTGTGTGACATCTGTTTTTATTTTATCATTGCAAATTTTGTCGGTATTTTATTCGGTGCGGACGCCCTTGTTCTCACAGTTCCCATATTTGGCCTTGCTGTCTTTATTTCAGGTATTTCAGGAAGCAAGCCGGGGCTTCGATATCTTCCTGTTTTGATTCTTTTCGGCGTGTTTTTTGCAGTTCCTCTTACTTTTCCGAATATTCTTGTAATTTTGCCGCCGGTACTCTACATCATCTACTTTATCTATAAGGCACCCAAGGATATTTCCACCATGGATTATTCCGAGAATTTCAAAAAATTCCTGATTGTGGGCTTTGTTTTAATCCTTATGACTGTTATAAGCGCAAGCAAGGCCATGGAAGAAATGATATATCCCTATGGGCTTATTTTTTTCTTCTGCGGGGCAGTACTTATGAGAATGACAAGGCATGATAGAGAAATTATAGAAAATAAGAGATTTACTGTTATAAATATAGGCTCCGTAATAGCAGCAATTATAGCGGGAATTTTCTTTAGTTCCAGTTTCTTTCTGTCGGCCCTTGGAACCTTATTTAAAGGAATTTACTTTAACATTATAGCGCCGGTGCTTCTTTTTATCCTTACTGTTTTGATGTATTTGCTTTGGCCGTTGTTTTATCTTTTTGGGCTTATTCCACCCATCGATATTAAACAGCAGGAGGTGGAGTACGCCCCTTCTGCAGCAGAGACCTTAGGCCTTGATGATAATTATTACGGTCAAGGCTCCCAAATAATCAATACCATCGTGATTGCTCTATTGATATTGATTGCCCTATACTTTGCCTATAAATTTTTCAAGCGGATGTCAGACGTTTATTTAAGGCAAGAAAAAAACAAGGGAGTTATAGAAGAAAGAACTGCCATCGATGAAAATAATATAAAAGGAAAACAAGATAAAATAAAGGACCCTATAAGAGAAGCATATAAAAAAATCCTTTTGATTCTAAAGGCTAGGGGAGAAGAGCTATTGCCTAAGACCACCACCATGGACATCAGCGATATTTCATCAGAGATTGTTGATAATGACAAAGCCTCGGAAATCCGCTCCATGTATATAAAAATAAGATATGGGGAAGAAAAAGCGGAAAAGGAAGAGATTAAGGAATTTAAAAGGCTTTATAGTGAATTCAAAAAGGCATCGAAGAAAAAAGAAGATATATAATATATTTTAAAAGATACCGGATTCAATTATAGCAAAACAATGAATTAGCGCAACAAAAATCGTATATTTTGAATGGCTTAAAATAGCGATTCTATATTTTAAGCCATTTATGAAAAATAGGTTTTTGTTCCTATCTTAATCTTGTTTTGCTATAAATAAATATGAATAAAGCAATATACTTAAATTTATATGAAATAGTAGATGCCTTTCTCTTTTTATAACTCTGTAACCAATTATTTACAGAGTTATAATTAAATTTACTATAAAACGCTACAGCATAAAGGGAGTGATATATATCACTCCCTTTAATTGCTTATACAGGTGAATTTATCTATAGGTATCTTATTATCTTGCGTTATATGCTTCCATTAAAACATCCTGATGCCACTGGGCAAAGGAGCGGTTTCCGTTGTGGGTAGTGCTTCCCTTAAAATGAAGGCATATCTGGCCGTTCAGGCCGTTATTTGCGACGGTTCCACCGCCGTGAGGCATTCCATTTATAGATGCCGCAATGGTTCTGCCGTTTATAGTTACCCAAACAGGCCTTGGGTCCCATTTCCATTTACCGTTATAGGTCTGGAGAAGCTTTGCCGTATCGTCTTTTGTAAGGGTCTCAACGTCTGCGTGAAGACCGTTTGAAAAAGACTGAATTTGATATGTAATGCCTGTTCTTATATCGTATACTTTAATGGGTGTGTAGGTTTTCAGTATGTTTTTAACCTCGCTCCACTCAACAAGCTCTACTGCCGTGTACTCCGATTTTTCACATATGTACTGGGAGCTGATATAGCCTTGAACCTCTTTACGAACTACTTTTGACCAGCCGCTATCCAGTTTTTCAAGGATGGTAATTTCTTCGCCGGCGTTTAAAGTTTCAATAATCTGGGCTTCTGTAGAAGGAAGGGTTCTGAAATTAACTCGCGTACTTGTTACGTATACAGTTTTAGCTTCATCTGCCAATACACTGACTGGTGCAATTAATAAAAATAAGAGAGCTATAGCGCCTAAGAAAAATCTTTTTCCTATGAACATATGTATATGCATCGTAATACTCCTTTTAAATAAGTTAATAGAATTGTAACATTTGAGAAATATTTTGTCAATAATTAAAAGAAAAAATTGGAGTCCAAAATATGGAAAAAGCTTTAGGATTTGCCCTTTGGCGGCTTATAAAAGGCTTATAGGTATAAAACACAAGTTTGTAATATTTAAATATCCTGGGACATATAGTCAATTTGCTTTTTTCTGCTGTAAGTATTCGATTGCAGAGGGTATAAAATAGAAGAAAAGCAATCTAACAATGCTGCTATTTCATATGAATCCTTAAATAGATTATAATAAATTAATGCAAGTTCAAGGGAATTAAAATTCCGTGAACTTTAGATACTATGGGTATAAATTTGCAGAAAATCACTGCAGATTTATACCCATAACGTGAAAAATTCTTCGGATTTTCCCTTGATGTGCAAGGGGTTTGACTCTATCGAACTCACATAAATTAATAATATACAAAAGAAACTTTATTTTTTTGGTAAAAAAGGCTATAATATTCTTCAAGATGCGGACAAAATGGTTTACAAGCTGAAGCTTGTATCATTTTTCAGGTCCGCTTAGACAAATATCATTTGGAGGTAAACTATGGATAAGAAAACTTTTTATGTTACAACTCCAATCTATTATCCAAACAATAAACTGCATATAGGTCATTCCTATACTACGGTAGCTACGGATACCATAAGCCGTTATAAAAAGATGAGAGGGTTTGACGTAAAATTTCTTACGGGTACTGATGAGCACGGCCAGAAAATTGAAAGGGCCGCAGCTGAAAACGGCGTTCCGCCGCAGAAATATGTAGACGATATCGTTGCATGGATTAAGGATTTATGGAAGACGATGGATATAGAGTATGATTATTTCATAAGAACAACGGATTCCAAGCATGAAAAAATCGTACAGAAGATATTCAAAAAGCTTTACGATAAAGGGGATATTTATAAAGGCTTTTATGAAGGCCTTTACTGCGCCCCTTGTGAAACCTTTTTTACAGAGCATCAGCTTGTAGAGGGAAAATGCCCAGACTGCGGCCGCCCCGTTGAAAAGGTGAAAGAAGAGACTTACTTTTTCAGGCTTTCAAAATATCAGGATCGGATTATAAAGCATTTTGAGGAAAACCCTGATTTTATAAAACCAAAATCAAGAATGAATGAAATGATGAATAATTTCTTGAAGCCGGGCCTTGAGGATTTAAGTGTTTCCAGAACCTCCTTTAAATGGGGTGTTCCTGTAGATTTCGACCCGGATCACGTTATTTACGTATGGATTGACGCGCTTTCAAACTATATTACAGCATTGGGCTATTTAACGGAAGACGACAGCGATTTTAAAAAATACTGGCCTGCCGACGCCCATATGATGGCGAAGGAAATCGTCCGTTTCCATTCCATCATATGGCCTGCTTTATTAATGGCCCTTGAAATTCCCCTTCCTAAGCAGATATTTGCCCATGGCTGGCTTTTATTCGACGGAGGGAAAATGTCAAAATCCAAGGGAAATATTGTGGACCCTAAAATATTAATTGAAAGATACGGCGTTGATGCCATTCGATATTTCCTGATGAGAGATATTGTTTTCGGTCAGGACGGAAACTTCTCAAACGAAGCCCTTGTTTCAAGAATCAATTCAGACCTTGCAAACGACCTTGGAAACCTCCTTTCAAGAACCGTAGGTATGATTGATAAATATTTCGGCGGAAAGCTTCCTCTTGACCATAAAGGCAATGAATTTGACAGCGGCCTTATCGCCCTTTCTAAAAAGACCATAGAAACCGTTGAAAAGCATATGGATGCCTTTGAATTTAACGATGCTCTTTCATCTGTATGGGCATATATCAGCGCCAATAATAAATATATCGACGAGACGGAGCCTTGGGTGCTTGCAAAGGACGAAGAGAAAAAAGCCGAGCTTGCGGGAATCATGTATACTTTAAGCGAAAGCTTAAGGATTATTTCCATCTTGATTTCTCCTTTTATGCCCAATACGCCGAAAGCAATCCATGACCAGCTTAATATCACCTCAGAGGACCATAAAACCTGGGAAAGCATGAAAACCTTTGGTCTTCTTCCGAAAGAAATCCTTATTACAAAAGGCAGCGTGGTATTCCCAAGAATAGACGTTAAAAAAGAGATGGAAGAGCTTGAGAAGCTTATGGAAGCCAATCAGGAGCCGAAAAAAGAAGAAAAACCCGAAGAAAAACAACCTGAATCTAAGCCTGAAATAACCATAGACGATTTTGCAAAGCTTGATTTAAGAGTAGGAGAGGTCCTAGAGTGCGAAAAGCTCGAAGGCTCCGATAAGCTTCTTAAATCAAAAATAAAAGTAGGCAATGAAATCAGGCAGATTGTTTCAGGGATTGCCAAAAGTTTTACGCCTGAAGAAATGGTAGGCAAAAAGGTTATCGTTGTGTTTAATCTGAAGCCTGCTAAATTAAGAGGCACATTATCAGAAGGTATGATTCTTGCTTCCGAAGATAAGGAAGGCAATATACGCCTTGCAACGATTGAAGGCTTTGCCCAAAGCGGAATGGTGGTTCGATAATGTATTTTGAATCTCATGCGCATTATGACGATGAGGCATTTGACGAGGACAGGGATATTCTTCTTTCAAGCTTTAAAGAAAAGGGCATTGATTATGTCATAAATTCTGCTTCAAATATAGAAAGCTCAAAATTCGGACTGGCCCTTTCAAAAAAATATGATTTTCTATATGCATCGGTAGGGGTTCACCCCCATGATGCCGCTTCTTTGGATGAGGAAAGCTTTAAAGAGCTTTCAAATCTTGCAAAGGAAGGAAGGGCTATTGCCATAGGAGAAATCGGCTTGGATTTCCACTATGATTTTTCTCCCAGGGACAGCCAAAGGTATTGGTTTAAAAAGCAGCTTGAGCTTGCAAAAACAATGGATATGCCTGTTATTATCCACTCCAGGGAAGCTTCTCAGGAAACCTTTGACATGATAAAGGAAGCAAATCTTTCTGAAAGAAGCGGCAAAGGGGCAGGGGTAATCCACTGTTATTCAGGAAGTACCGAAATGGCCCTTCAATATATAGAGATGGGCTATTATATCGGTGTAGGGGGCGTAGTCACTTTTTCAAATTCCAAAAAGCTTGTGGAAGTTGTAAAGACGATACCGCTTGAAAAGATTCTCATAGAAACAGACTGCCCTTATCTTTCACCGGTGCCCAAAAGGGGGAAAAGAAATTCCTCCCTTTATTTACCATATATTGTTGATAAAATCAGCCAAATCAAGGAGATATCCCATGATGAAACGGCTGAAGTGACGAAGCTAAATGCCATAAATTTATTTCTCTAAAAAAGATATTGCTTAAATGTTACAGATATGTTAAAATATCATTCGAAAGTATTAAAGGATATATCAAATAAGATATATCCTTTAATATTTCAGAAATAAGGGGAGCCCCTTATATTATGACAAAACAAGCATCAAGTCATAATAATATTTGTAGCTAATAGGCCTTATGGGGATAAATATATTAAAAAGATATCCGCAAATTATGCCAAAAGATTTAAAAATTATTACAAATATGATAATAATTTTAAATCCGGCAGGCCTACAAGGAGGAAATTATTTTATGGCAAGACAAATACGCATTGCTGCTTTTTTATGTTTACTTCTTTTAGTATTCAGAACAAGCGCAAGTGCAGACAGTGAATCACTTAAAGCTGTGCATCTTACTGTTGACGGAGAAAAGAAAAGCTATTCTACCTACGAGAAAAGCGTTTCCGATTTCTTAAAAAGTGAAGGAATAGAACTTAACGAAAAAGATAAGATAAATATGAATCTTTCAGAAGAGCTTAGCGACGCAACGCCTAACATTATAAAAATAGAAAAGGCATTTCAGGTGTTTATTTCTATAGACGAAAATAAGCCTTTTGAATTTTATGTAGGGCCTGATGAAATGGCAGGGCATATCATTCAGGAGCTTAAAGTCGAAAAAGGAATTACTTACCATTATGATGGATATTTAAATGATGCATTTACAGAAGGAGAAACAATTCATTTAAACAGCAGAAAAGTAAAAGAATTTACTGTAGTAGAAAAGACCCCTTTTGAAACTGAGGAAATTCAGGATCCGGAAATTCTTGAAGGTGAAATTTCCATCGAAAGACAAGGGGAGCTGGGAGAAGTCAGTATAATATATGATGTGTCCTATGAGGGCGATGTAGAAGTAAGCAGGCAGGAAAAGGCAAGGCAAATTGTAAAAGAGCCTGTGAACGAGATAAAGAAGATAGGAACAAAAAAGAAAAATCCCCTTACACCCGGCGGAGAATATGAATACACAAATGTGATTACCATGGAAGCTACGGCATATTCAGCACAGCAGCCGTCCCTTTCAAATTATACGTCCTTAGGTCATAAGGCCGTGTACGGTGTAATTGCCGTAGATCCTAACGTGATTCCTCTTGGAACATGGGTTTACGTAGAAGGTTATGGAAAGGCGCTTGCAAGCGACACCGGCGGAGCAATCAAGGGAAATAAAATTGACCTTTGCTATAATACCGTAAATGAATGCTATTCCTTTGGCAGAAGAAACGTAAAAGTATATATATTAGCAGAACAATAATTAAAGGCTTTCCTTATGGAAAGCCTTTTTATATATCTTGAGCAGAAAACGGTATTTTATGATATGCTATTATATAATTATTTTTATAATGAATACGGTTTTAATTTTGCAAGTGTAAACCATAAGTATAAAGAACACGGAGGATTAAATAATGGAAGATGACAGGAACCTTGACTGCTGCTTTACGAGAGGCTGTAATTGGTTTCGCTATAGGGCGGCGGCAATTATTATTGAAGATGGCTGTGTATTATTGGTGAGCAATGAGACGGCAGAGTATTATTATTCTGTAGGCGGCGGTGTCCATTTGGGAGAAACGGCGGAAGACGCTGTTATCAGAGAAGTGTATGAAGAGACAGGGGTAAAATACGAGGTTGACAGGCTATTATTTATCCACGAGAACTTTTTTACCGATGGGGGAATGTTCGAAGGGCTTCTTTGCCATGAAATATCCTTTTACTTCCTCATGAAACCAAGGGGAAGCAAAGCATTAGACAGCAATAGCTATTGCCCAGAGGGCAAAGAATTTATGAATTGGATTCCCATAGAGGAATTGAAAAACTTAAGGGCATACCCTACATTCTTTACGGAAAAATTATTGAATATGCCTGATAAGATAGCACATATTGTTACGAGAGAGTAAATAAATTTAGATTATTTTAAAATTTGAATTGTTATTTTGGAGTTTAAAGGAACTATAAACCTATCTGCCCTGTTCTCTAAGCTCATAAGCTTTCATAATTAGTAAAAGGCTTTCCCTAAGGGAACGCCTTTTAGCTTTAAAAAACTGAAATTCGTAGCAAATAATCTATAGAGTAAATTAAATAGGAGCAAAACTTGTATATTCACTTGAATTCATAAAAACAGCAGCATTATTAAATGGAACAGAAAAATCTAGACTGGATTCTAATACCGTATACGGCATTAGAATAAGAATTCTTATTGCTTTTTTTATTTTATGTCTTCTAAAGTCAAACACTTATAGGAGTATAAAGGCAAATTGATTAGACTTAGGCTTAAAAATGCATTTTAGAAAAAATAAAGACTATATGAAAACTTATTAAAGTTAAAACAGAAAATTGTTTTAAAGTTGAATAAGTCTTCATTGAGTATATAATAAATAAATTTGCACTTTTTAAGTTGATTTTATTATAAAGGCAATTTCACTCTGTTTCCGAAGGAAATTCTTATATTTGAGTCTCTAGCGAATCGATTTTTGTTGCTTCTTCATGAGAAATTTATAAATGACCGCCCCATAAAAAATAAAATTGAATGGGGATAAACAGGAAGATAATTTAATAAAATTGCGCTACACTATAGTTATGATTAATTCTTAGGAGGGATAAAATGTTAAATGATAAGATAAGAATAAAGGGCATTGAAACGCAAAACAGAATTATATCAGAGCCTATTGTTAGCGATTCGGGTGACAATGAAGGATTGCCGACTTTAAAAACCATGGAAATATATGAAGCGTACGCAAACGCAGGGGTTGGCATGCTTGTAATGGAACAGCATGCCGTTCATCCCTGGGGAAGAAATAAAATTAACCAGTTTAGGCTATATGATGATGATTCGGCAAAGGCAATGGAGCCTCTAACTAAATTATTTAGAGAAAAGGGCATCCCTATTGCTGCACAGCTTAATTTTTCAGGAGCAGGCGCATCGGGAAAGGCATTGCTTAACGAACCTGATTTTAAACTATTTTCACCGTCTGGTTTAAGAACCCCAAGGGATTTAATACAAACCGATTCTTTAGCCTTAGAAATCGACCAGATTAATGAAATCATTCAGTCCTTTGCAGATGCCGCCAAACGTGCAGTTGAGCTTGCAAAATACAGCGGCGGCGTTCAAATTTATGCCTGCCATGGATATTTAATCGGCCAATTTTTAAGCCCTTTGACTAATATCAGAACAGATGAATACGGAGGTACATTAGAAAACAGAGCAAGAATATTATTTCAAATTACAGAAGCCGTTAAAAATGCCATAGGAGACTTTCCCGTATCTGTAAGACTTGGAGCGTCAGACCAAATGCCAAATGAAGGCGAAAAAGGCCTGACATTAAAAGAAAGCGTATGGATAGCGGAACAATTGGCGAAAATGGGAGTTGATTGGATAGGGGTATCAGGCAATCATTGCATATATGGTATAGGGGCAGATGATAATGATACAGCATATTTTTCCCCTTATGCCGAGGCTATTCGGAAGGCTGTTGAAAAATACGGCGTTTTAGTAGACTGCGCCGGCGGGATACGGACAAGTAAAACAGCAAAAAGGCTTATAGATTCAGGCACATGCGATTTTGTAGGAATCGGAAGGCCGCTTATTAAAGATAAATCTTATCTTTTAAGCTGGAATCTATAAGCCGCAGTTTCATTGGGCTATTCTTCTACGAGATTACTTTCAAGCCATTGCTTTTTTAAATATCTGAAGATAAGTACAACAAATCTTGAAACGTGGTCGAGGGCCATTCCAAGCCATGCGCCTTGAAGCCCCATACCCAAAGTGTAGGCAAAGAAATAAGCAGAAGCGATTCTAACAAGCCACATTCCTACAACAGAGGAAATAAGGGGGATTTTTGTATCGCCTGCGGCCCTTAATATACCTACAAGGACGATGTTTACACAGAAAAGCGGTTCTGCCATAGCCATAAATTTTAAGGAGCTTGCGCCGACTTTGATTACCGCAAGGTCCTTTGACATTATTCCAAGGAGAAATTCGGAAAAAACAACGAGAATAATCAGGCTGATGGTTCCGAATATGGCTGCGGCTCCGATATTTATTTTGGCGTAGGTAAGAGCGTCATCCTTATTTTTGGCTCCTAAGGACTGACCTACCAAAGTGGTTGAAGATACGGAAAGGCCGTTGGCCGGCATATAAGAGATGCTTTCGGCCATAATAGCAAGGAAATTGGCGGCTATGGCAACGGTTCCAAGGCCGGATACAATCTTTTGGAACAGAAGCTGTCCTACGCTTATGGATACACGCTCTCCGGCGGCAGGAGCGCCTATGGATAAAATCTTTTTAATAACATGAGGTTTGAATTTGAACAAATTTTTAAACTCCACATGAACAATCTGTCTTTTATCAAACACAAGAAAGCAAAGAACAAGTCCTGCTGCCGTCTGGGATATGGCTGTAGATATGGCGGCGCCTCTTACGCCTAATCCTGCGCCCCATACGCCAATGTTTATACCGCCGAAAAGCTTAAGGGTCCATGGGCCGTAAATAAGGAAAATGTTTAAAATAATATGTACAATATTGGCAGTTATTTGGACCTTCATGGGGGTTTTCGTATCTCCTGCGCCTCTGAGGATTCCAGATACGATAAGACCGCAGAAATGGGCAAATATAGATAAGGAATAGATTCTTAAATAGGCCCCTGCATCGGCTAATATTTCCGGTTCTGCGCCCATTAATTTAGGGATATAGGGAGCAACAGAAATCATAAATATTGATATTATGATGCTTAATATAAATGAAACGCCCAAAGTCTGCTCAGCGGCTTCGTTGGAAGCTTCTCTTCTGCCTGCCCCAAGATTATTTGCCACAAGCACTGTACCGCCTATGGCAAGCCCGGAAGAAAGAGCGTTAATAAGCCATGTTACGCTGGAATTTATTCCTACTGAAGCAGTTGCGTTTGTTCCCAGGCTGCTTACCATAAAACTGTCTGCATAGACCACCATACTTACAAGCATGTACTCAAGAATACAGGGCCATGCTATTTCAATAGTCCTAAAAATATGCTCTTTACTCTTAAACAAGCTAATCCTCCCAGATATATAATGGAAACAAAGCGGATATTAATGGTTACAGTAAAGCAATGGTTTTTTAAGGGCATGAAAACAAATGCTTTACTATAAAGCCTATTTATATATCCACGGCTTAAAATCTGCCTGCATAAGGTATACTTATTAACTTTAAAATAGGCTTTGGTTTTAAAGTTAATAAGCTTGCCTTAATACGTATGGTAAATTTACTTGGTTTTTTTAGTAAATTTATCATAGTGCAAGTGATTTTATAAATTGATACTTAGAAATCAACCCATTAAAAGATGAGCCTTATTGCAAAAGCAATATAAGCCCATTGTTCATGAAAAGCTTATATACATTTCTCTTTGGGAAATGCACTTGTATTACGGTATTTATGTGTTTCTTGAAGAAAATAAAGCATTTCTGCATTCTCAGAAGAGCAATACTGCATTCATACATTTTCCCGCCGAAAATACAGCGTTTATTTATTTTATGGAGGAAAATGTATTCATGAATAAAAATAAGCTTCGCTTATTTTTATTCACATTATACCATCAAAATCACATAAAACAAATACAAAAAAATAATTATGTTTATATTTGCTGAAAAAAGCGGATCTTTTTAGAATTATTTTTTATAAGCTTATGAAAGATATTGTTTTTATTAATAACTTGCAATAAAGTTGTTTTTATGTTACAATTTTTAATTGTTCAAATCCTTGCTCTTGCGTATGCAGGGGCCATAGGCCAAAAGGAGGTGTAAGTATGAATAAGTATGAGATTACGGTTGTTGTAAATCCTAGCTTGGAAGAAGAAGCGCTGAATAACGAATATGCTCAGATTCAAGAGCTTATTGAAAGATTTGGAGGCGTTGTTGAGAAGGTTGATGATTGGGGCAAGCGCAAGCTGGCTTACGAAATCAATAAAATCGGCGAAGGTTTCTATAGATTTTTCACAGTTAATGCAGAGGCTACAGTTCCTGTTGAGATTGAGTCTCGTATCCGTCTTCGTGAAAACGTTATAAGGTATTTAATTATCAAGGCGAATGCGTAACAAAGGGGGCGTATAGTATGAATAAGGTTATATTACTAGGCAGACTGACGAGAGACCCTGAGGTTAGATATTCACAGAGCAGCCCACCTGTAGCTGTTACAAGGTATACCATTGCAGTTAACAGACGCTTCAAAAGAGAAGGGGAAGCAGACGCTGATTTTATCCCCTGTGTTGCTTTTGGAAAAGCAGGAGAATTTGCGGAAAGGTATTTTAAAAAAGGCATGATGGTTTGCGTAAGCGGCCGTATTCAGGTAAGCTCCTGGGAAGATCAGCAGGGGCAGAAACGCTGGAGCACGGACGTAATTATTGACGAACAGGATTTTGCAGAAAGCAAAGCCTCTTTCGCTTCACGCAAAGACAATGAGCCTGCTCCCAAAGAGCCGGCCGGATATCAGCCTAGTGCCGAACCGGAAGGTTTTTCTGCCATCTCTGAAAGCATTGACGATGATGATCTGCCATTTTAATATCATCGTCTATTAATTCTTAAGTTAGGAGGAAGCAAAAATGATTCAGAAAAAGCGTGGCCGCAGAAAAAAACGTGTATGCGCATTTTGCGTTGATAAAATAGATAATATCGAATACAAAGACACTGCGAAGCTTAGAAGATTTGTTTCTGAAAGAGGCAAAATTCTTCCAAGAAGAATAACAGGCAATTGTGCAAAGCACCAGAGAGCATTAACTATAGCTATCAAACGTGCAAGACATATTGCTATTTTACCTTATACTCAGGACTAATTTTTTACACGAAGTTTAATCTTATCTTGATGATATTGAAAAGGGTTAAATCCATAGGATTTAACCCTTTTTTGCATCTTTATTTTCTTGAGTCTTCTTAATATATTTAAGAAAAAACATGTTAACATTGGTGTCAAAAAGGGAATTGGCGTAATGGGGAAAAGCATCTGTGACAGAAGTTTTTATAGGGGCTTAGGTTTAAAACGCCATGCCCTAGCTGTTCCGAAGTGCCTGCGGCACTCGTCTGTGTGAAGCACAGTTAAAATACCGTCATTGGAATTAATAGTTTTAAGTTAAAATAATCTTCTGAGCATTTCGATTTATATAAAACGAATATGCGGCGTTAAGGATGCTCAGGGATACAGTTATGCAAAACAATGGACTCGCCGGTAATTTCATAATATTTCATAATTAACTTTGTATCTGGAATTGAATGACTTTTTAATTATTATGTTATGTATTTCAATTCTGATGAATCCTGAAGAAAGGAATGAACCGGTTGAATTTATGAATTCTATTTATTATAGTTAGGTTTGCCTAACTGATTTACTTTTTATATCAGAGTGTTACATAATAAATAAACCTCAAAAAATGAGGTTAGTTTACTATAACTTTGAAAAAGGCTTATTCAAGTTTAAAACAAAAAGCTTGATTTAAGCTTTAAATAAGTATAAGTCAATAAGGCAAAACAACTTTATTATACGGAGGTTAAAAAATGGACAAACCTAAAAGCCTGTTAAAGAAACGGGTTATACCGGCCTTTATGGCTATGATTTTATCCCTTGCGGTTATAGTATCAGGCTGCAGTGCTTCTCCAGCTCAGCCTGCAGCCTCATCTCAGCCTTCTGAAGAATCAAAAGTATCGGCAGAACCTATTGCAAAGAAGCAGGAACTGATTCTTGCTGTGGGAAAAACCGATACCGGTATGTTTGACCCTAAGAAGGGCTGGGGTACTCACGCACAGATCCGCCTGACCCACAGCTCTCTTCTGCGAATTGATTCCGATATGAATTTTGTTCCCGATCTGGCTAAGTCCTATGAGGTTAGCACTGACGCACTCACATGGACTTTTCCTCTTCGGGAGGATATCAAATTCTCTAACGGAAATCCGGTTACGGCGGAAGATGTCAAGTTTACATACGAGATGCTGCAAGCCGATGGCGTGAAATTCGATTTATCTTTTATGAAATCCATAGAAGCAAAGGATGCCCATACCATTGTTATTACACTAAACGAACCGCGCTCTACCTTTGTCAGCCAGCTTACCGAGATCGGCATTGTTCCCAAGGATATCTATGACGATAATTATTCCAGTAACCCTATCGGTTCCGGCCCCTATAAGGTGGTGCAGTATAATGATGGGCAGCAGATTATCATGGAATACAATGAGTATTGGTATGGCACGCAACCGCAATTCAAGAAGCTGACACTTCTTCTTTTGGCGGAAGATGCTGCGCTTGCTGCCGCCAAAGCGGGAGAAGCCGATATTGTTTATGTTCCGCCTACATTTGCAGACCAAAAGGTTGACGGCATGACCCTTATCAGATTTGAAAGCATTGATTCTCGGGGCATTTCTATGCCCACTCAAAAGAGCGGCGGAAAAGGCAAGATTAATGAAAATGATGTGAATGTGGGTAACGATATAACCTCTGATTTGGCTATCCGCAAAGCTATGAGTGTGGGATTAAGCCGTGACTCGATTATTGAGATTGCGCTGGACGGTTACGGACAAAAGGCGTTCTCGCTCTGCGACTACTTACCTTGGTTTAATGAGGAGACTGTCATTCAGGATGGAAATATTGAAGAAGCGAAGAAAGTCCTTGCCGACGGCGGATGGGTGGACACCAACAACGACGGCATTGTTGAAAAGGATGGCCTGAAAGCAGAGTTTGATTTGCTCTTTAGTTCCAGTGACCAGCTGCGAAGCGATATGTCTCTTGCCGTAGCAGATATGGCAATGGAGTTTGGCATCAAAATCAATGCCATTGGAATGACTTGGGATGAAATTTATATCAAGGGCAAGGAAAATGCAGTTATGTGGGGCGGCGGACGTCACCATGCCCATCAGCTGTATACCATGTATTCCTCCAAGGTGCTTAATCAGGGCTATAACAATATGACCCATTACACCAATCCTGTAGTTGATGAATATCTGGATAAAGCAATGCATTCGGCTACTCAGGAAGAAGCCAATGAATACTGGAAACTGGCACAATGGGATGGCACAACAGGCTTCGGAACGCCGGGCGATATCCCTATTATCTGGCTGGCCCGTGTAGACCATCTGTATCTGGCAGACGAGAAGCTTAATGTAGGCAAACAGCCAATCCACTCTCATGGCCATGAATGGGCGCTGTTTGGAAACATTACAGAGTGGACATGGGCAGATTAATTCATTAGATTTACAAAGGCATTGGGAAAGGGAAGTTTGCCGGAGGCCGCCGCTTCCAACAAGCTTCCTTTCCAGTGTCAGAAGGAGGAAGTATCATGGCAAAAATAATTCTGATTCGGCTGCTGCGTATGGTTACTTTGATTATTGGATTGTCGATTCTAACTTTTACGCTGATTCACATATCTCCCATGGACCCGGTAAACGCTTATGTCGGCGGCGATAGTTCCGCATCCCCCGAACAGATTGAAAAAATCAAGGAATATTGGGGAGTGGACAAAAGCCCGGTGGAACAATATTTTTCATGGGCAGGGTCCTTGCTTCAGGGAAACTTCGGAATATCCAAGCTGTACCGCAGCCCCGTAATTGATATTATAAAGGGGCGTGCAATGACCTCTTTTGCGTTAATGGGAACCGCATGGGTTTTATCGGGGGTTTTAGGGTATATTTTAGGTGTTGTTTCAGCAATGAATCGCGGCAAGGCCCTTGATAAGGCTATCAAATGGTACAGCTATACTTTGGTTTCCACTCCGGTATTTTGGCTAGGGCTGATTCTCCTAATTATTTTCGCGGTGGGACTTAAGTGGTTTCCTGTAGGGCTTGCTGCTCCGGCCGGAGTCCTAGACAGTGAAGTGCAGTTTATCGATCGTGTACGGCATTTTGTACTGCCTGCGCTGACCCTCAGCATCTTGGGAGTCGCCAATATTGCCATGCATACCCGGGAAAAGATGATTGATATCCTCAACACTGAGTATGTGCTGTTTGCCAAGGCGAGAGGAGAAAGCAAGTGGGAAGTTTTCAGAAACCACGGCTTTCGCAATTCTATTATCCCCGCTATTTCTTTGCAATTTGCCTATTTCGGGGAGCTGTTCGGCGGTTCTGTGCTTGCGGAGCAAGTATTTGCCTACCCGGGGCTTGGAAGCACCTTGACCACTGCCGGCTTAAAAGGAGATCTCCCGTTGCTGATGGGGATTATTTTAGTTAGTTCTCTGTTTGTTTTTACAGGAAATTTCATTGCGGATATTTTGAATACGGTTGTAGACCCGCGTATAAAGGGGGCTGAGTAAAATGTCTAAGAAAAAAGCGGAACATAATGTAAAAAAGAAAATGTTCAGAATGCTTGCATTTTCTTTGGTGCTTTTAATGACCATTCTCATTCTCAGCTTCCTGCTCAGTGATGCAAACCTGCGGCTGAGCGCAGCAGGCAAGAACCTGCCGCCAAGCGCCCAGCATTTATTTGGCACGGACTGGCTGGGGCGGGATATGCTGACAAGAACCCTTAAGGGGCTGCGTTTATCTCTCGCTGTCGGGGGCCTTTGCATCTGTAATGAGTGTGATTGTTGCAACTATAATGGGTATCGGTGCCGCTACTTTCGGTAAAAAGGCAGATAACGCAATTTCATGGGTAATTGATTTGTTTATCGGAATGCCCCACCTTGTGTTTATGATTCTGATTTCCTTTATTATGGGCGGCGGTATCCGCGGCATTGTACTTGGGGTTTCCTTTACCCACTGGATATCCCTGGCTCGTGTAGTACGGGCAGAGGTGCTGCAAATTAAAAATTCCGAATACATTCATATATCAAAAAGTTATGGAAAGTCACCATGGTTTATCGCCCGCAGGCACATTCTGCCGTCTGTGTTTCCGCAAATTATGATTGGATTTCTGCTGATGTTTCCTCACGTCATTTTGCATGAAGCGGCACTGACCTTTTTAGGGTTTGGACTGTCTCCCCAGACCCCTGCCATCGGCATTATCCTTTCGGAAGCAATGAGCCATATTTCTACAGGAAAGTGGTGGCTGGTGCTTTTCCCCGGCTTACTGCTGGTAGTTGTAATTAAAAGTTTTGACAATATCGGTGAGCAGCTCCGTATTTTGATGGAGCCTGCAAGCTCTAACGAGTAAAGGGGGTGGCAGGAATGAATCCAACAGGAAAAACACCGCTTTTGCAGGTGGAAAAGCTGGCGATTGGGTTTTCACAATATTTTAAGGGAGCCCAGAAACGTATCATTCAGCCAATTGCAGATTTGCATGTAGATATTCATGAAGGTGAAATTGTGGCGGTAGTTGGCGCCAGCGGTTCCGGTAAAAGCCTCTTAGCCCATGCAGTGCTGGGAATACTGCCTGGAAACGCCATTTGTGAGGGGCACATTACATACTGCGGGGAGGAGCTGACAGAGGAACGTAAGGAGAACCTTCGGGGAAGGGAAATTTCCTTTATCCCCCAATCGGTCAATTATTTGGATCCCCTTATGCCTGTGGGTAAACAGGTACAGATTGGTTTGGAGAAAAGCAAGGCAAAGAAAAAGCAGCAGGAGCTGTTTCACCAATATGGATTGCAGGAAAGCGACGGTAAGCTGTTTCCTTACGAGCTTTCCGGAGGAATGCTGCGCCGGGCGCTGTTCGCCACCAGTGTACGAGAAGGTGTGCGATTGGTTATAGCTGACGAGCCCACACCCGGTATTCATCCTCAGGCGCTGTCGGAAATTTTGAAGCAGCTTAAAGAATTTGCCAAAAACGGTGCAGGTGTTATGCTGATTACCCATGATATCATGTCGGCTCTGGAGATTGCGGACCGAGTTGCCGTTATCCGAGACGGACGCACCGTAGAGGTTTCCGAAGCTTCGGCCTTTAAAGGAAGGGGAGAACGCCTTAAAACCGACTATACCCGCCGGCTGTGGCGGGCTCTGCCGCAAAATGACTTTGATTTGGAATTTCAGAAGGAAGGGGGAAGCGTATCATGTCTTTAACCGGTGAACGCTTAGGCTTTTATTATCAGAAAGACCGTTGGATTTTCAAGGATATCAATATTTCGGTTGCCTCCGGAGAAGTGCTTGGGCTGTCCGGGTATAGTGGATGCGGAAAAACGACACTGGTCAGAATCTTGGCAGGATATATGTCCCCTCAGGAAGGCTGTGTCACACTGGATGGGAATGCTTTGGAACTGCGCAGGTTCCGTCCGGTACAGCTTATTTATCAGCATCCGGAAAAGGCCATTGATCCTAAATGGCGTATGGGTGAAGTGCTGACGGAATCTTACACCCCTTCTCAGGACATTCTGGATGCTTTTGAAATTAGGGATGAGTGGATGAATCGCTGGCCCATTGAGCTTTCCGGCGGAGAACTGCAGCGGTTTTGTATTGCCCGGGCTCTGAATCCTGAAACGAAGTATCTCATAGCCGATGAGATGACAACCATGCTAGATGCTATCACACAGGCAAAAATATGGCATAGTTTACTAAAAATATGCCAGAAGCGAAATCTTGGCCTGATTGTAGTCAGCCATGAAAAGAGTTTGCTTCACCGTATTTGTGACAGCGTATATCAAGTGGGGTAAAATTAACAGACAAATAAAAAGAGCGCAGTTTTCTTAATTACAGAAAGAATGCGCTCCTTTTCATATATAAGCCATATGCTTCTATTTTACTAGAAGCATATGGCTTTAGAATGCATAATAAGAGAAAGGCAAATTGATAGCACTGCTGTTTCATTTTTTTTCGAGGATAATGGGAAAATGCAGTTGAACGGTATAGATATTGTCTTGCTGCCCGTAAAGAAACTTCCCCTTATGAAGCAGCATCATTTTTTCGCAGGCTTTCGATCCAAGACCTGTATTCTGTGAAACTTCATGAGAATTCAGGGCATGGTTTTCAATGGTGAGAATCAGTGTTTGAGGTTTGGTAACAGTCTCCAGCTGAATGAGATGGGCAGGATCTGCATACCGGCGGATGTTGGAAAGCAGATTATCAAATATTCGCTGTATGATGCTTTGTTCGGCAGGCATAATAGCATCAGGCAACTTAATATTATTCCTAACTGCAAAGCCGCTCTGCTCCATCAAGAAAATATATTCCTTAATAATTTCATCCAATGCTTCTTTCACTGGATAACTCCTGAGCTGAAGCTGTTCATCTCTGCTTGTAGTTACAAAAAAATATTCAAACAGGTCGTCGATTAAATCCTTGATTTGAAAGGCACGGTATTTACATTTTTGAAGGAAAGGGCTTTGCCCGGCAGGAATATTCTCGCCTTCCATGACCTCCAAATATCCAATCAAGGTAGTAAGAGGAGTACGCAAATCATGAGAAATGCCTGTCATTAATTCGTTGCTGGCGGAGCTGATTTTATCGGCAAACTGCTCCCGTGCAATAAACGCTTTACGCATTTCATCGATTTCCCATGCAAGGCAAGCAAGCTCATCGTTGCCTTTTATGGTAATTGGGTAATGGAGGTCACCGCCTTCCAAAACCTTGATTTCCTGCTCCAGTGTATTGATGTAGGATACCTTTTTGCGGATAAACACAATCATAATGGTAATAAAACACAGAAAAAACGCCAGCAGATTCATATAGGTTGCATAGTCAGTGTAGCGATGCTCAAATAAATCATTGATAAAGGCGACTGCTTCACCATCTGTAAAAATCAACTTATAGCCGCTTTGCCAAAAAGATTCTTTATCTTGTGAGCTGCTCTTTAGAGAAAGATTTGGAAATGCCGTGTGGGAGCTATACAATAAAATATTGTCATGATAAACGGTAACCTCTGTCAAATCCTCCTTTTTCATCCAGGCATCCAGCGTAGAGAGCTCGGATAAAGACACGGAATTATCTTTAATGTATTGCTGAAGGGCGTTTGCTTTATGCTGAAGATGTTTAGAGACGACTTCCGGCTGTTTACAATATATATGTATTATTTTATAAGTAACAGTTTGCAAAATAAGGAAGAGCAAAGTCGAAACAAAAAAAGCGGCAATAGAAGACATAATTAATTTATAAGAAAGCTTTTGTTTATGAGCGCTATTCAATATAATACCCCCTGCCCCAAGCAGTGCGGATATATTGGGGATAGCCTATATCCTTCTCCAGTTTTTTTCTTAAATTCTTAATATGTACCATTACTGTGTTATTGGAAAGAGGGAGAAAAGGTTCCTGCCATACACGCTCATAAATATCACGAGCAGAAAATATTTTTTTGCGGTTTTGTAAAAGCAGGCGCAGCACCTGATATTCAATGCTTGTGAGGACAATTTTTTGTCCTGCAAGGAGTACCGTGCCTGTATCCAGATTTACATAGAGTTCCCCTGTCCTGATTTCATTTTTAACAGCAGTTTCCGGATTTTGGTAAATAAGGCATCTGCGCAGAAGGGCTCTTATCCTTGATACCAATTCAATTGATGAAAAGGGCTTTACCAAGTAATCATCTCCGCCGCGTAAAAACCCCTCAGCTTTATCTGTGTCTTGTGCTTTTGCAGACAGAAATAAAATAGGAAGTGTCCTTGTTTGTCTTATCTGGGAACACAGCTCTAATCCAGAGCAGCCCGGCATCATAATATCTAATATAATTAAATCCACAGGAGATTTGAGCATAAGCAATGCGGTAGCAGCATCGGATGCTTCCAGTACAGTAAAACCTTCCCGATGCAGCAGAATATGAACGATTTCCCGTATCTCAGGATCATCATCCACAATGAGAATAGTTGCGCTTTTAGTCATGTTCCGTCCCCTTTCATCAATTATCGTAATATTTAAATAACAGTAACAGAAAATTATTAAAAACCACTGTGAGTTTTTATACTTATGGCAAGTGTTATATGCCATAGGCATGAGAATTGGTAATTGTTAATTGCGTGGCGGATTTACAGTATCGGCTATATCATACCTGCCGGCAAGCCATATTTGTATGCTATGTCATTTAAACGGTTTTATAGGCTACCTAATATAGCCTGTCTACGCTCTTAAAGTATAATCAATTCATTCCGGAAAGGTTTTTGTTGGCGCTGATTCTTGAAATAGCATAGGAACTCAAATTTTATTTTTAAGCGCACTCAAATTGCACGTCTTTACCTCAAAAAAGGCGGTCATCTTTTTCAAGAAAGGCTTTTCTCAGTGGTATAGTGGATTTCCTTCCCAAACCAATTGGATATCTTATTCCCATAGTATCAGCTTATATGAGCCGGAAGGGAAGGGGTTTTTCAGTTATCCGGCGAAAAGGGCTCTTCGGAACAATGCCAAACGACTAGCAGAATGGAGAAAGAGACAGTTTGGTTCTTGCAGATTATAAGCTCATCAGATGTATTCCCATAGCCTGCACAGCTAAACCGTTTCTTGCTGTAAACCCACATTACTGCTTTTACGTGCTGCCGTTTGAAAATAAGGTATCTTTTAAGTAAAAGGCATGGAATAAAGCATCCTTATGAAAGGATATTGTTTTTATATTCTGTCAGAAAAATGATAGGCCTATAATAAGTATTGCTCCAATTTTTCTTGTTTTTGCCGTCTCTAAGAGGTAAAAATTCCATTTTATTTTATCTCAATCTTTTAATTAGAGGGGGGATTTCATAATATTTTATAATTTTAAAACAACCTCAAAAGGCCAGTTTAATTGTTTTCCGCCTATCCTAAATTATTATATTATAATGCACTGCTGCTGCAAAAACAAGGCAGCGGAACAAATAATCCATTCCAAGGTTATGGTACGGACAATAGCAGGATATCCGAGAAGTTGTATATGTTTTACCTGTTATCGAAGGCTATGAGGTTATTAAGTAAGATGATAATATAGCCTTACAGAAGAAAAGGAGCATTTTTGAATTATGAAGAATAGATTTTTGCAGATTCTTTGCTTGATGGAACTTTGAATCAGGTTCTTATAATTTGTTTTTTAGTACGCTTGACAAAATATGGGACACAGCCTATAATATGAAATTGATAATCAATTACATTTTTAAACCGTTTTTGTAAGAGGAGACTGTTATGAAACAGAGCGAAACTTACCAAACAAAAAACAGAAAGCGCATCTGGGAATTTATTTCATCACAAAAAGGCATTCATTTTACTGCGAATGATATGTATCGGTATTTTATTATACACGGCAGTACCATTAGCATGCCTACCATATATCGCCAGCTGGATAAAATGACCGAGGCAGGTCTGCTACATAAATACCGTACTGCAGAATCAGATACAGCCTTTTATTATTCAAGAGAAGCTGACGGAGATTCCCGGGAACTGTCCCATATGAAATGCACAAATTGCGGAAAGATGTTTCCGCTGAAATGCAATGTTGTGGAACAAATGGCTGAGCATGTTTGGAATCGGCACAGCTTTTATATTAAATTGGAAAACACTTTGCTTTACAGTAAATGTGCCCAGTGCAGGGTTCCTCAGCAAAAGGAGTAAACTTAGAAAGAAAAAACCAGCTATAATAGGCACAAGTATGGTAATGGATAGCGCCGCATTGCTGAAAAGAAAGATGCAGGCTGATAAACGATGTGCCCGTTTTCTTTTTAAGACAATAGATACATGTGTTGTTTTATGCCGATTACAATTGGCTAATATTGACAAATTATGGGCAGCATATTAAAATTATAATGGTTGGTTTGAAGCTGCTAACCAAGTTTTATAAACTGCATTTACATTATAAATATAATAGACTCCTAAGTGAGCTATTTTTTTAAGATGGGTAGTTAGCTAAGGATAACTATTAAGACGGGAGGTATACTTGAAACAGTATATAAAAAGAAGGGTATTAGGCTTTTTTATTGTTTTAGTTGGTGTTAGTATTTTGAGTTTTCTTCTCCTGGCCTTTTCGGGAAAGGATCCAGCCGAGATTATGGCACGCCGAATTAGCATAAATGCTTCCGCAGAGATGATAGAATCGGTGCGGGCTGATATGGGGCTTGATAAGCCTCTTTCGGTGCGGTATTTTAACTGGATTAAGGGTTTCTTTACCGGGGATATGGGCATATCTATATTTTCCTCCAGAGAAATATCACAGGATTTGGCGGAGTTCTTTCCCGTGACGCTTTCTCTGGTGGGGATGGCCTTATTGTGGATTGTGCTTTTTAGTATCCCCGTAAGTCTGCTATGCGCTCGATTTCGTAACGGTGCGCTGGATCAGATAACCCGGGGCATTACTGTTATCGGGATATGCATCCCAACTTTTTGGCTGGGTTTTTTGCTGTTGCTTGCTTTTGCTGTCAAGCTGTCAATATTTAAAGTCTTACCGGAACCGGGAATCAAAGGGTATATCCTGCCGTCTTTTGCGCTGGCGTTTCCCGTTGCCTGCGGCATGATACGGCTCTTCCGTTCAACACTGCTTTCAGAACTGTCAAGCGACTATGTTCAGTATGCAAAAGCCCGGGGATTATCCGCCAGACGAATACTGACCCGTCATGTTATGCGGAATGCGCTGCCTCCTATCATAACGCTTTTCTGCCAGTATCTCGGATACCTTATTGCAGGCGGCGCCGTTATAGAAAGCGTTTTTTCCATGAAGGGCATCGGAACCTATCTGATGGGCTGCGTAATGGCATCGGACGCAGCCAGCGTAGCGACTTGCATCGTAATTATCGCCGCTATATTTGTTTCCGCCAATCTGGCAGGCGATCTAATGAATAGGATATTATGTCCATGGATAGTGAGGGAAAGCAATGATTAAGAAATTATTGAAAAACCCGCAGGCCCTCATTGGGATGACGCTTATTATTGCCATGATGCTTGCTGCACTGCTGGCCCCTATGCTGGCGCCACACGACCTGGAGTTTGTGGATATGACAAAAAAATTCATCGAGCCCTGTAAGGAATACCCTTTGGGAGCTGATCAATTAGGGCGGTGTGAGCTGTCAAGACTATTATACGGTGCGAGATATTCTCTTGCAATCAGCCTGCCGATTTTATGGATGCTTGGGGTAATTGGCCTTGCATTGGGAACTATAAGCGCTTGTGCAGGAGAGAAGACAGACAGGGTACTCACTATCATTTGCGATATTTTCATATCCTTTCCCTCGCTGATTATTGCTATAGCCGTTATTGGCGTTCTGGGTAACGGGTTACAAAATATCGCCATTGCCGTCATTGCTTCTATGTGGGCATGGTTTACAAGAATGGTGCGCTCCTATGCACTGGTAGAGATGGGTAAGGACTATATCCTGGCCGCCCGTATCAGCGGCTGCAATACGCTGAAGTTAATTGTAAAGCACTTGATTCCAAATATTCTGCCTCAGTTTTTTGTTTATCTCAGTACGGGAGTGGCATCGTCGATTCTGATGGTATCCAGCTTTGCATTCCTTGGATTGGGGCTGCCTGCCGGTGTAGCTGAGTGGGGTGCGATGCTCAATGATGCCCGTTCAAATCTGTACGGGCATCCGGAATTCCTTATTTATCCCGGCCTTTTTATCTTGATAGCGGCAGCAGGCTTCAATCTTTTTGGTGAGGCTTTGCGTGATGTGTTGCTGCCGGAGGAGGAGAGCCTATGAAAGAACTTATTAAAGTGGAAAACCTATGTGTGAAACTAAAAAAAACAAAGCAGATGCTGGTAAATGATATAGGCTTTTCTATCACCGCTGGAGAATCTTTGACCATACTGGGGCAATCCGGCAGCGGAAAGACCATGACCTGCCATTCCATTATGGGGCTATTGGATATAAAGCGTTTTCAGGTTACAGGAAGCATCATCTTTGAAAATCAAAATCTTCTGTCTCTAAGCAGAAAAGAAAAACAGAGAGTTTACGGAGGTCCAATCGCTATGATACCGCAAAATCCTATGACTGCTTTTGACCCTTCTATGAGAATAGGCAGGCAGATGGAAGAAACCCTCGCTCTTCACTCGAATCTTTCCAAGTCTCTGCTGGAAAACAAAGTTAAGGAGTCTCTTGAAAGGGCAGGAATTGTTGAGGCAGACCGTGTTTATCGCAGCTATCCTCATACGCTTTCCGGCGGTATGCTTCAGCGTGCCATGATTGCCATGGCGCTGATGGTGGATGCACGCCTTATTGTGGCAGATGAACCTACTACTGCTCTGGATGTGGTGAACCGCAATGCGACGGTAGAATCCTTTCTTACACTTCGGGAAGCGGGAACGGCTGTTTTGCTAGTTACACATGATTTTTCTGTGGCAACGCAATTTGGCGGAAATCTTCTTATTATGAAGGACAGCGAAATCGTTGAAAAGGGAACAACAGCAGATATCCTTAAAAGACCGGTCCATTCCTATACGAAAGCGCTTTTAGATGCTTCCCGCCTGTCAAAAGCGAATTTTAGAGATAAGGAGGGGGTGCTATGCTAGAGGCCAGAGGGGTTTGCAAGAGTTTTCCTGCTCAAAAAAATAAGAAGGAGCTGGTGGCGGTAAATAGCGTTGACTTTATGCTGCGAAAAGGGGAGCTTTGTGCACTGGTGGGAGAAAGCGGCTCAGGAAAAAGTACGTTTTCCAGGTTGCTGACAGGGTTGATTCCGCCTACCTCAGGAGACATTCTGTTGGATGGAAAGAGCATTTCTGCTAACGAGTGGCGCAGAAATAAGGCATTATGCTCACGAATTCAGCTTGTTCTGCAGGATGGGAAAAGCTCCCTTGACCCCCGCTTTACTATCTATGAAATTATTGCGGAGCCCATTAGAAATCTAAAAAAGTGTTCTAAAACAGAAGAACGACAAAAAATTGAAAAGCTGATAGAAGAGATGGAGCTGCCTGCAGAGTGTTTGGGAAGAAAACCTTCCGAATTATCCGGCGGGCAGCAGAAGCGTGTGTGCATTGCCCGTGCATTGGCAGCTGAGCCTGAAATTATTATCTTTGATGAAGCTGTCAGCGGACTTGATGTATTGGTGCGAAAGAGCATTCTTGACCTTTTGAAGCGTTTGCATTGCACACAAAATCTTGCCTATCTGTTTATTACTCATGATATGGATGTTGCGCTGTATCTTGCCAATCGCATTCTGGTCATGAAAGACGGAAACATTGTTGAGCAGGTGTATTATCGTGGAGACCCAGGCTGTTTTGTTCATCCTTATTCCCGGCTTTTACTCCAGGCAATGACACCGGATGCTTAGAGTTAAGAAAAAAATAAAATTTTTAAAAGCTGTGTATTTAAAATATACCAAACTAAATTCAAAGAAGTGATGCACTTTTATTGCTAATGGATTTAAAAATACGGATTTCCTGCGCAAACACTGTATTTTTGAGCCATTGTAACTATACGTTTTTTCTCCTGCTTTTCTTGAAATTTACTATAGTTTAAAAGAATTCTTTTTTCAGAGAAAACTTATATTTTGGATTGTGCAGAATAGCTTTGCAGTTCCTGCTTTGAGTGTAATCAATATACCACTGTAAAAGTATGATTCGTTTATAGTAAAAAGCGTGCTCTTTTAAGCGCATTTAATATATATCATAAATTTAATTAGGAGGATTGAAATGAAGTCTAAGAAAATTCTTCCTTTGGTGCTTGCTGCTGCTATGTGCTTTGCGCTTGCTGGCTGCACTTCGGCCCAAAGAAATAGTACAGATATCAAAAGTTCGGACGGAGACATTGCAAAAGATGCTGAAGAAAAAGTTGTGACACTTGCCGAAAGCTGGGATTTTGCTTCCGGTATTGCACCTGCTCTCAATCCAAGCGTTTCTCCAAACTATGGTTCTATCTACTGGAGCCGAAATTTCTACAATACGCTGGTCAGCTATAATGATAAGGGAGAAATTGTAGGAGAACTGGCTGAGGATTGGGAAATAACCGACGATGGAAAGCGTTATACCTTTCACCTGCGTGAGGGTGTTAAGTTTTCAGACGGCACGGATTTGACGGCGGAGGCCGTGAAAGTATCCTTTGAGGCCGCCGTATTTAATCTTGGCATGTACAACGGTTCTTACGGTATGCTTTCCGCTTTATTCGATAGCATCGAGGTTGTGGACAAGCATACGGTAGTCATTAACCTCATTCAGCCTTATTACAATACACTTAACGACTTAACTATGAGCTGTCCTCTGGCAATTGCGAATCCCGTGGCCTTTGAGGGCGCTGAGGACTTGACCTATGGTGCACCCTTCCAAACCGCATCTTTCGGTACGGGGCCGTATATGTACACTGGTGATTTTACGAATAATACTTATACGTTTATTCGCAATCCTTATTATTGGGGTGAAGCGCCTGAAGCGGATGCCTTTAAAGTTAAAGTGATTGAAGATAATGATGCAAAGCTTCTTGCCCTGCGAAATGGTGAAATTGATGGGATTCTTGGCTCCAGCCGTATTAGTTTTGACGGTTACAGCGAGCTTTCCTCAGATGCTTCTTTTAATACTGGCATGAATGAACGGGCCAGTCTGACGCGCTATCTGGGTATGAACGTTACGACTGCTCCTTTTGATGATATTCGGGTGCGCCAGGCAGTTGCTTATGCCATTGATCAGTCTGCATTGGAAGCGTCCGTTTTCAATGGTCTTGAGACGGCAGCTGAAACGTTATTTCCGAAAAGCGCACCTTACTGCGATGTGGAGCTGACCACATATGCAACCGACTTTGATAAAGCCAAAGAGCTGCTTAAGCAGGCAGGGTGGGCCGATTCAAACGGCGATGGAATTGTAGAGAAGGACGGAATACCTTTTGAAGTAGACCTTAACTACATGACCAGCCTTGCAAGTATTGATAATGCTGCGCTAGCCATTGCAGGACAGCTTGCACAAATTGGCATCAAGGTTAATGTTATATCCGGTGATATGATGACTTATTATGCGGCGATGTCTACCAGCCCTCTGCTGCTTGCCAACACCTATGGCGGCGCTTTTGATCCCAGTGCTGTTGTGACCAATATGAATCCGGCTGTCAGCACAGACCCTCTATCTATGCAATACGTAAATTTCTTTGAAGAGGGTATCCTTGACGAACTTAATGCCACAGCCGATATGAACAGAGTACAGGAAATCTATAAACATGTTTTGACGACCATAGCAGATCAGGCTCTTCTGGTACCCTTAACCCGTTCCCATGAAGTAGGTATCTGGAGCAGCACGGCAGTTGCTGGCTATGATTTTTATATTGACCCCAGCTATACTGTTATATCCCAAATACATATAAAGTAATATGGGTACAGTAGAAAATTGGCTTTAAAAACAAACAGGATTTAATTTTTCTTTATTCCAGGGCATCTTTATCACAAAGGGGCTATGAATAAAAGGAAATGGATTAAAACAAAGAGATGCAGAAAATAAGGTATCTCCTTAACTATAGAATAGAAAATGAATAGTAAAGCAACCCAGACCTTAATCAATTTGATGAGAAAGTATTTTTGCTTTACGGCGGAGTTTTCCTAATCCCAATTAATTGTAAGGGTTCCTATAGTGTATTGTCTAAATTTTATTTTGGTGGCAGGATAAACGCTTTCATAAGCTTGGCCTGATTTGGCGTAAAATAAATATTGACAATTACAAAATATCCTGTTATTCTCACACGTATAGTTAAGTATTAGGGGATTTTATGATGATTCGTGTTTATCTGGCAAAATTATATTATTATGGCTACGCCTGGGTTGTTTATAGCGCAGGTTATTTTTGTTGTCATAAGATTGCCGTATAGGTGTATATAAGCCTGAATCGTAAAAGATACGGCCGGTAACCTTTGATAGCAAAGGTTACCGGCTTTTTGATACAAAAAGGTAGGAACTTAGAGAACAAGGCGGATATGGTTTAAAGAAGCCCTGTAAACTTAGAAAGTACCAGTATAGATTTGCATAGCAAGTTTAAACTTTGCTGCAGTCAAACAAATTTTTATAGAAGGAGAGCAGGAGAATGATTATTATTTTAAAGCCAAAGGCCAATGAGGAAAAAGTAAGGGATCTTATAAAACGTTTAGAGCGTATGGAGCTAAGTATCAATTACTCAGAGGGCGCTACCACAACGGTTATAGGGTTAATTGGCGATACTTCCGCAATAGATATGGAAATACTTCGGGCGCATGAAATTGTTGCTGATGTAAAGCGAATTACAGAGCCTTATAAAGCAGCAAATCGTAAGTTTCATCCCGATGATACCATAATAGAAGTTGCAGGCCATAAAATCGGTCAGGGATACTTTAACGTATTTGCCGGCCCATGTTCAGTGGAAAGCGAGGAGCAGATCATTGCAGTGGCCGAGGCAGTTAAAAAAAGCGGTGCAGGATTTTTACGGGGCGGCGCATTTAAACCCCGTACATCGCCGTATTCATTTCAGGGCCTGAAAGAAGACGGCTTGAAATTGCTCTTAAAGGCAAAGAAAGCCACGGGCATGCCCATTATTACAGAGATTATGAGTGAACTACATTTGGCGTTATTTGAGGATGTAGACCTTATTCAGGTAGGTGCCAGAAACATGCAAAATTTCACTTTGCTTAAGGAATTGGGACGTACCCGGAAGCCTATTTTTCTGAAAAGAGGATTATCCAGTACCATGGAAGAGTTTTTTATGTCGGCAGAATATATCATGGCGGAAGGCAACCGGAACGTAATTTTATGTGAGCGGGGAATCAGAACTTTTGAACCAAGCATTCGCAATAATTTAGATATATCTGCAATTCCCATTGTAAAACGTTTTTCACATCTGCCAATTGTCATTGATCCGTCTCATGCCGCAGGAACTGCATGGATGGTTGAGCCTTTATCGAAAGCCGCCATTGCGGCAGGGGCCGATGGATTAATGATTGAGGTTCATAATAATCCGAAGGAAGCCTTAAGTGACGGGGCACAATCTCTGGATTTCGATGAATTCAGCCATGTAATGGAAATAATAAAAGAACGCATAGCGTTTGAAGGAAAAGTTATGGGGTAAAGTTGGATTTTAATGAAATAGCAGCATTGTCAATTTGATTTTCTCTTATTTTATGTCAGCCAAAGCAAAAAGCTTACAGCGGTATAAGAGAAAATGGGCTATAAAGAAATATCAACTAAGGACCATGGGCTTAGCCCATGGTCCTTAGCTGATATTTCTTTATAGGTTATGGAGCTTTACAACAGTCTTAGGCGCTGCACGTGAAGTAATACGCTCAATAGAAATCTATAATAAATTTAAAGTGAAACAGTAACGAAACCGTATACTTCTTGAATTCATATGAAATAGCAGCGTTGTCAATTTGCTTTTCTTTTATTTTATGTTCTCTAAAGCTAAATACTTATGGCGGTATAAAAGCAAATTGACTATACGAGGATTCAAAAATGCGTTTTAGAGTAAAATATCCTTCAGGAAGTAACAAAAATCTATTTTTCATAAACGGCTTAATATAATAGAAACACTTATATTAAGCCATTCAAAATATACGATTTTTATTACTGTAATTAAACTCTTTAACTATAGAAGAAATATAATAAAGCGCCTTTGTGAAACTGCCTTTATTTGATTATATATATTGAAAGGCTTATATCTATTACGGTATAAAGGCAATTTCACTATGGTTCCGAATAAAATCCATGTTTTTATATTATAATAATCCTCAGTTTAAATAGGAACAAAACAATTTCATTTTATTTGAATGAATGATTTGGTGAAATTTATTCTGCCTTACTGTTTAAAATGAAATTGTCTATACGCGAACTTGGAAAAGGATACAGGCGTAAGCCTGTAAATCTTTTTTAAGTTCGCGTTTTCTTATGGTTATCAAACTTATTTTTTGTTTGATAGCCATAAATCCCTAGTGAATCGGTTTTTGTTACTTCTTTATAAGAAATTTACACTATATTTTAAATTACATAGAGAATTGGTACATCACTTAATTTCTGTGAAAGCTCTTTACGTAAAAATTCTTCTCCTTCAGTTCGAATATCTTGGCGATACCAGTATTTTCCTCTTCCTCTTCCTGTCATGAGCTTATCATCAAACAAATTTACTGCATTGGGAAAGGCATCTTGATTAATAGCACGGTGAACATAACTATATGTCATAAAAATAATTTCAATAATAAGCTGTTTTCTCGTTTTTTCAGAAAGCTGGTCCGCCAATTGCTCAATCAACTCTTTATAAAGCGCTTTCCAGTTTTCTACCATAATAACAGGGGCAATCAATAAACCGACTTTGTACCCTGCGGCGCTCATTTGGTTAATGGCATCAATTCTTTTTGATAAAGGAGATGTTCCGAATTCAATTTTACGTATTATTTCTTGAGGATTTACACTCATGCGTATAATGATTCTTCCTTTGTGATTTAAAGATGTCAAGGGTTCTACCATATCAAATTTGGTCGGGAAAGTGAGAAAGCCTTTCTCCTTTTTTGCAAATTCTTCAATGGTCCATTCAAGGTTTTGTGTAATCGTATTTTCCAGTATCAAATCGCTGTTGCTGCCTATTTCGAAAACAATATCTTTATGGGAGGCCCCAGCGGTTTTTACAAGCTTTGCCATCATCTGCTCCCGGTTGACAAAAAGCCGGAGATAGGCACATTTATTATAATTGCATACTAAATAGCAATAAAGGCACATGGCGCTGCAGCCGGACGAGGTATAGGGGACGAGAAAATCAGATACTTTGTGATTCGGCGTATATTTCAGAGACTTTCTTACACCGATAATTAAGTGCTGTTTCATTTTAGCAAATTGATTATTCTCATTTTTACGCAGCTGTTCTATATTATTATGGCTTTCAATTGGAATCCATGGGACCGTATTAAATTTTTCCCTAAGCTTCGTGCCAAGCTCGTAATGAAGCACGGCAGGTTCATAAAATATTTTATCAGGATACATATTCTTATGCTCTTTTCGTTGATTTTAAAATATTTTTCCCAATACGAGAGTTCTTATGCACGTTAATCCTGCCTGCACAAAATAGGTTCCGAATATGAGGATGCCTGTGCAGTGTTTGTCTTTGGATAATATCTAAAGCTTAAAGCACCTTTATGAATACGCCTTCATCAGTGTAACCATAACTGCTTTCTGAGCATGGAGGCGGTTTTCAGCCTCTTCAAAAATTTCATCAGCATGGGCTTCGAAAATTTCCTCTGTAATTTCCTGCCCGCGATAAGCAGGAAGGCAGTGCTGTACCATTGCGCCGGGTTTTGCCGCCGCCATCAAAGCATCGTTTACCTGATAGCCTGCAAAAGCCTTTATGCGGGCTTCCTTATCCTCTTCCATGCCCATAGATGCCCAAGTATCTGTGATAATAATGTCGGCATTTGCTGCCGCTGTCATAGGGTCATCTGTAATGAAGAAATTGGGGCTTTTTTCAGCAAACGCCATCACCTGGGGATCAGGGCGATAGTCTACAGGTGTCGCAACAGAGACTTTCATACCTGTTTTAAGGCCGCCGACAATCAAGGAGTTTGCCATATTATTGCCGTCTCCGATATAACACATTTTCAGCCCCTCAAGCAAAGCATATTTTTCTCGGATTGTCATAAGATCGGCAAGCACCTGACAGGGGTGGGCAAAGTCTGTCAAGCCGTTAATTACCGGTACCGAGCCAAACTTTGCAAGGTCCTCTACCTCTTTTTGGGAAAAGGTACGAATCATAATGCCGTCCAGATAGCGGGATAATACCCGGGCCGTATCCTGTATAGGTTCCCCGCGGCCAATCTGTAAATCACGGGCAGATAGAAAGAGAGACTGGGCGCCAAGCTGAAATGTCCCTGTTTCAAAGGATACACGGGTGCGGGTTGAGGATTTTTGAAAAATAAGCCCGATGGACTTCCCCTCCAACAGGCGGTGTGAAATATTGTTTTTCTTCTCATACTTGAGCTGATCTGCCATATCCAGAATGCCGATAATCTCTTCGGTGCTGAGATCCAGCAGCTTGAGTAAATGTTTCATGTTGTTTCCTCCCTTTGGATAGCGGCATATCAGCCGCAAGGTTTTTATAATAAGGGTACTTAAAAAGGTTCTTGTGAATTTAAAATGAAACGGTAATGAAACCGTATCTTTATGCAGACTTAAAACTGCGTTTTAGAGAAATATAATAAAGGCATTGTGGAAAATTGCCTTTATTTGATTTTATACATTAAAAGCCCTATTACCTATTTCGGTATAAAGGCAATTTCACTCTATTTCCGAAGGAAATCTGTGTTTTTGAATTTATAGGAAATAGGATTTTGTTATTTTTTATAAGAAATTAGCTATATCTCATTTAAAATATAGTTTTCATAATTGAAAGAGCTTCATCTATTTCTTCATAAGAAATGGTTAGAGGAGGCAGAAGCCTGATGGTTTCAGTGCCGGCAGTAAGTACAAGGAGGCCCTTTTCTAAACAAGCGGCAACTAAATCAGCACGCTCCTCGGGGTTAACAAAAATGCCGATCATAAGCCCCATACCCCGGACGCTTTCGATTTTATCAGAATTAAGCGAAAGAATGCCCTTTGTCAAATATTCTCCTTTATGTATTACTTCTTCTAAAAATTCCGGCTGATTTACAATATCTAAAACGGCATTTGCCGCGGCACATACGGTTGGCGTGCCGCCGAAAGTTGTAGCATGGGTTCCCGGGCCAAGTATATCACAGCAGCTTTTAGCGGCGATTACTGCGCCAATAGGCAGGCCGCCCCCTAAGCCTTTTGCGGTCGTTACGATATCAGGCTGAATGCCGTATTGCTGGAAGCAGAATAAAGAGCCGGTGCGTCCGATGCCGGTCTGAACTTCATCAATAATGAGCAGCAAGTCCTTTTCACGGCACAGAGTTTCCGCTTCCTTGACAAATGTCTGATCCATAGGCAAAACACCGCCTTCGCCCTGAATCAGCTCTATCATAATCCCGCAGGCGGCAGCATCCGCTTTAGCCTTCATATCATTGATGTCGCCTGGTTCGGCAAAATCAAAGCCCTCGGTAAAGGGAAAGAAATAATCATGGAATTTATCCTGCCCTGTTGCGCTGATGGTTGTTATGGTACGGCCGTGGAAGGAGTTTTTCAGTGTTATGATTTTGCTCCGGCCTTTGCCGTATTTATCATAAGAATATTTTCTTGCAAGCTTGATTGCGCCCTCATTAGACTCTGCACCGGAGTTGGCAAAGAAAACCTTGCCCATACCGGTAGCTTCCACTAATGTTTTGGCAGTTTGCACCATAGGGGCAGTTGTAAATAAATTTGAAGTGTGCATTAGCTTCTGTGTCTGCTCTGCAATGGCGTCAACGAGCTTTTTGTTATTGTAGCCCACACTGCATACGCCGATGCCCGAGCTAAGATCAATATATCTTTTGCCTTCAATGTCCCAAAGCTTAGATGCTTCGCCGTGAGAAAGGGCAATGGCAAAGCGGCCGTAGGTGTTCATGACGTATTGCTGTTCCCGGGCCTTAAGTTCTTGATAAGTCATAAAAATCGCCTCGCTTTCTCTTTAAATTTTATGCAAACATTGTACCGACACCGTCTTTACTTAACAGCTCAATTAAAATTGAATGAGGTACACGTCCATCTTGAATATTTGCCCGTTCAACGCCTTTTCGCACGGCTTCCACACAGCAATCCACCTTTGGAATCATACCGCCTAAGATAATGCCCTCTTTAATTAAGGCGGGCACCTCCGATACTCTAAGTCTGTGAATCAAAGTGCTTTCATCCTTAGGGTCACGGAGGAGGCCGCAGACATCTGTCAGCAGAATCAGTTTTTTTGCTCCGAGGGCGATTGCTAATTTTGCCGCCGCAGTATCGGCGTTGATATTATAATTGGTTTCATCATCGATGCCGCAGGCAACACTGGATACGACGGGGATATATCCGTTTTTAAGCATATCAATCACCGGCTGGGGGTTTACTTCCACAATATCACCAACATAGCCGTAGTCGGTTCCTTTTTCGTCGGTTAGGCGCTTGGCCTGAAATAAGCCGCCGTCCATACCCCCAAGGCCGATCCCCTTGCCTCCGGCTTTCTCCAAAAGAGTGACAAGGTCTTTATTGACCTTACCGCAGAGAATCATCTGAACAATATCCATGGTTTCCCGGTCTGTATACCGCAGGCCGTTGACAAAATAGGACTTTTTTCCTATTTTCTTAAGCATGTCGGAGATTTCCGGACCGCCGCCGTGGACTACCACCACTTTTATCCCGACTAAATTTAAAAGCACAATATCATGAATGACTGCATCTTTTAAATTTTTATTAATCATGGCATTGCCGCCGTATTTTATTACAACCGTCCGGCCGTAATATTCCTGAATATAGGGCAGGGCTTCTACCAATATATTTGCTTTGGCTTCCGCATCAAAAATCATGAGCTTATCTTTCCTTTCCTTTAGGTTCTGTAATCGCCGTTAATCTTTACATAATCATAAGTTAAATCACAACCCCAGCAGGCGGCCGCAGAATTACCTTCCCAAAGGTCAATTTCAACTGTAATTTCTTTTTCTAAAAGAATTTTCTTGGCAAGGGCTTCGTCGAAATCCACACCGTGCCCTTGGTCACAAACCATGAGATTTCCTGCGCCTGATGAAAAGCTAATACGAACCGATGCAGGGTTAAATGAGGCATTGGCATAGCCCATTGCACACAGTACACGGCCCCAGTTTGCATCTGCGCCAAAGATAGCCGCCTTAACTAAGCTTGAACCGCAAACAGACTTTGCCAAAGCCTCGGCTGCTTCTTCACTGCCGGCGCCTCGAACGATGCAGGTAATAAGCTTGGTAGCGCCTTCGCCGTCTGCCGCAATTTGGCGGGCCAAGCTGATATTTACCTCATGGAGCGCATTATAGAAGGCATTGTAATCCTCGTTCTTTTGTTCAATGATTCTATTTTCAGCCGTACCGTTTGCCAGTACAACACACATATCGTTGGTGGAAGTGTCTCCGTCAACGGTCACACGGTTATAGCTGCGTTTTACGCTTTCCGAAAGGGCTTCCTGCAGCATTTCCTGTGTAATGGCACAGTCGGTAGTAATAAAAGAAAGCATTGTACCCATGTTTGGGTGAATCATGCCGCTGCCTTTGGCAATACCCCCCATTCGGCAGATTTTACCGCCTATCATAAACTCAACTGCCGCCGTTTTTGGGTGTGTATCCGTAGTCATAATGGCAATACTTGCCGCCTCGGAGCCGTCATAGGTCAAATTTATATTGCCGATGTTTTCTTCAATGCATTCTATATTTAATCGCTGGCCGATTACCCCGGTAGAGGCTACGAGAACCTGATTTTCATCAATGCCTAAAAAATCAGCGGCCGCTTTTGCCTGCCGGAGGGCATTTTCCATACCTTCCGGTGCACAGGCATTGGCATTGCCCGAATTGACGACAATTGCTCTGGCAGTACCGTCTTTAAGGTGCTCCATTGTAACATAGAGGGGAGCGGCTTTCACTTGATTCAGGGTATACGTTGCCGCTGCTGTACACGGGCAATCCGATAGGATTATGGCAAGATCCTCTTTTGTTTGGCTTTCTTTTATGCCGCAAAGGGTAGAGCCTGCTTTAAAACCCTTTGCAGCACATAAGCCGCCGGAAATAATATTCATACTTAATCACCTCATTTATCTTGGAAGGGTTGATTGCATGGTATCGTAAATAAACTCCAAAAAAGACAGAGCTTATTTACGATAGCCTTAGGAAAACTCATTAAATTAAAAGTCAAAAGGAAGATTCATGTTTATATGTTTAACCCTGCGGCCTCATCCAAACCAAGCATAATATTCATATTTTGTACTGCTGCGCCGGAAGCCCCCTTGCCAAGGTTATCAAAGAGTGCCGTAACGATAGTTTGGTCCCCATGGCCGGAAACAATCAGCTCCAAGGAATCCTTGCCGGCCTTAGCGCTTGCATAAATTACAGGCTCGGCTCCGCCCAAGGGGGCGACTGTAACCAGGCTTTCATTTGCATAGCGCTTTGCAAGTGCTTCGTGAATACGCCCTGCACTATAGCCAGGAAGCATTACAGTGGTTGCCATGCCTTTATAGAAATCGCCAAGAATAGGTACAAAAAGAGGCGGAGCAGAAAGTCCGCAGATATACTGCATTTCCGGCAGGTGCTTATGATTAAGCCCCAAGCTGTAAATACGGTGGGATTCATGCCGCAAATCGCGGTTTTCGTCTTCGTATTCTTCGATTAGCTTCTTACCGCCGCCGGAATACCCCGTCAGGGAATAACAGGTGAAAGGAAAATCAATAGAGATAATACCATCTTGTATAAGGGGATAAACCGCCGCAATGAAGCCTGAGGCATGGCAGCCAGGATTCGCTACACGATTGGAATTAGCAATTGCCTCACGATGCTTTGGGGAAAGCTCGGGAAAGCCGAAATCCCAGCCTGCCGCCGTTCTATGAGCCGTAGATGCATCAATGACACGGATGTTTGGGTTTTCAATCATAGAGACAGCCTCAATAGCTGCTTCATCAGGCAAGCATAAGAAAACAATATCCGCCGAATTAATCAGTTCGGAACGCTTTACCCTGTCCTTTCGTTTAGCCTCTTCGATGCATAAAAGCGTTAAATCAGAACGCTTACCCAGTCTTTCATAAATTTGAAGACCGGTTGTGCCTTCCTTTCCGTCTATGTAAATTTTAGGCTTCATCATGAGACTCCACCTCGCTTTTGATAAAAGCTTCAATGACATTAATCTGACGCTCTACTTCTTTAGGCGCCGGCCCGCCAAGCACTTTGCGCTCTTGAACACAGGTGTTTAAATCCAGCGCATCATATATATCAGGACCAAAGGATTCAGAAATTGCCCTAAAATCCTCAAGGGTTAAGCTTTCCAGTGTTTTATCCGACTTGATGCATTCATTTACAAGACTTCCGACGATTTTATAAGCATCTCGGAAGGGCATGCCCTTTTTCGTCAGATAATCGGCACAGTCTGTTGCATTAAGGAAGCCCTTGGCCGCCGCCTTACGCATATTATCTTTACAAAGCGAAATGGTTGAGAACATGGGAATAAACACTTCAAGGCACTGTTTAACAGTGTCGATGGCGTCGAAAACAGCTTCCTTATCCTCCTGCATATCCTTGTTATACGCAAGAGGGAGACCTTTCAGCATACTTAGCATTGTGGTAAGGGAACCATAAACACGGCCGGTTTTACCACGGATAAGCTCACATACATCGGGGTTTTTCTTCTGGGGCATAATCGACGAGCCGGTGGAGTAGGCATCGTCCAGCTCAATAAATTTAAACTCCCAGGAGCACCAGGAAATAATTTCTTCAGACAGTCGGGAAAGATGCATCATGAGAATGGATAAATCCGAACACAGCTCTACACAGTAATCGCGGTCAGAAACCCCGTCCAGTGAGTTGTCGGTTAAACGCTGAAAACCCAGCTGTTCCCGTACAAAATCACGGTCAATGGGATAGGTGGTAGAAGCCAGTGCACCGGAGCCAAGAGGCATATCATCCATACGCTTGAGACAATCCGTAAGACGGCTTACGTCACGTTTAAGCATATTAGCGTAAGCCATCATATAGTGTGCAAATGTTGTTGGCTGGGCACGCTGCAGATGGGTATAGCCGGGCATTACCGTTTCCAGGTTCTCACGAGACTTTTTACAAAGAGCCGTCATAAATTTAAGAATCAGGCTGATGATTTCATTAATTTCCTTCTTAACGTATAAACGCATATCCAGTGCAACCTGGTCATTTCTGCTGCGGCCCGTATGTAAGCGTTTGCCTGTATCTCCAATGCGCTCAGTCAGCAGCTGTTCAATATTCATATGGATATCTTCATAATCCGGGGAAAACTCAATTTTACCCCCTTCAATATCAGATAGGATTGCCTTAAGACCTTCAACGATTTTCTCTGCCTCATGCCCCTCGATAATGCCCTGTTTACCGAGCATATTTGCATGGGCGATTGAACCGGCGATATCTTCTTTATATAAACGACAGTCAAAGCGAATCGAAGAATTAAAATCGTTTACTACCAGATCAATTTCCTTTTGAAAGCGTCCGGCCCATAATTTTGCCATAATATACCCCCTCTCAATAATGGATAGGATACGGTAGAAGCTTATGTCCGTACCCTATCAAAGTTTATCTTATTTTTCTACTCCCGGAAAACTCAGCCCTTTTTGCTTTTGAAGCGCCTGATTGTTTAAGGCACGTACCTTGATCGGCAGGCCGAACAGATTAATGAAGCCTTCGGAATCCCCATGATTAAAAGCGTCCGATTCGTCAAAGGTTGCCATAGCTTCGGAGAACAAAGAATAGGGTGAAGTTACCGACGCCGGAATGATATTACCTTTATAGAGCTTAAGCTTTACATCGCCGGTTACAGTTTCCTGGGTAGAATCCACAAAGGCACTCATGGCTTTTCTGAGGGGGGTGTACCATTGGCCGTTGTAAACCAGCTCGGCGAATTTAAGGGCAAGCTGCTGCTTATAGTGGGTTGTTTCACGGTCAAGGGTAATTTCTTCAAGTTTCTGGTGTGCGGCATACAGTACCGCGCCGCCGGGGGTTTCATATACACCGCGGCTTTTCATACCCACCAGACGGTTTTCTACAATATCCAATATGCCGCAGCCATTGGCGCCCCCCAGCTCATTGAGCTTTAAAATCAAAGAAACCGAGTCCATCTCTACGCCGTCAATAGCAGTGGGAACGCCCTTTTCAAAATGAATCGTCACATAAGTTGGCTTATCCGGCGCCTGCTCAGGAGAAACACACATCTCAAGGAAGCCTTCTTTATTAAGAGGCGCCTCATTTGCCGGATCTTCCAAATCCAGCCCCTCATGGGACAAATGCCACAAGTTTTTATCCTTGGAATAATTTGTTTCACGGTTTATTTTAAGGGGAATATTATGTTTAATTGCGTAGTCAATTTCTTTATCCCGGGAATTCAGCTCCCAGAAACGCCATGGCGCAATAATATCCATATGAGGTGCAAAATGCTTAATGGCAAGCTCAAAACGAACCTGATCATTGCCCTTGCCGGTGCAGCCATGACAAATCGCATCGGCGCCTTCCTTAAGGGCAATTTCTACAATGCGCTTTGCAGTAATGGGGCGCGCAAAAGAAGTTCCCAAGAGATACTGCTCATAGGTTGCTCCCGCTTTCATCGTGGGGATAATATAATCGTCTACAAATTCCTGGGTGATGTCTTCAATATAGAGCTTAGATGCGCCTGTACTAAGGGCTCTTTCTTCAAGGCCTTCCAGTTCATCCGCCTGACCAACGTTTGCAGAAACGGCAATAACTTCGCAGCCATAGTTTTCTTTCAGCCAGGGAATTAGCACAGAAGTGTCCAAACCGCCGGAATATGCCAATACGACCTTGTTGTATTTCTTATTTTTCATTTTTTTCAACCCTCCAAAATTATTTTGATTTTTGTGATATCCATAATTATAAAGATTCATTTTTATAAACGCAATAAGAAATGTATAAATATTTAATATTTGTGAATATTTATACATAAGGCAATTAAAAAATCTGATATTATATGGATAAAAATACATCTTGCACCAAATATACAATCATTTGACTTTAAAATTTTTCCAAATCACAGGCTTATAATTTTAAGTGCTTAGTATATAAGTAAAGGTGCTCTTAGTATTTAATATGCTTGAAATATATTTGGAGGGAGTTTTCAGAGTTACAAGTAAAACAATAGATGAACTTGGCTTCTTTATTTTAGAAAAGGGAATCTGGACTGAAGGGATATTAAAATGGGATTTGATAATGATGGAAATAGTTTTCTCCTGTCATCAATTACAGATAATAAAATGATATTTGAAAAGAAATAGTTTTATTGAAATCAGTATAGAAAGAAGCGTCTTAGTTTCTAAAATTTTAAATTATTGCAGGATAAAGGTACAGATATAATAAACGCAAGTTTTATAATTGAAATTATGATAGATATTTGCTTTAAAAATACATCGTGTATAAGCAGTATAATAATAAGAATAAGCCGAACTTTGATTTATAGAGGCATTAAAACATGCTTATAATAACAGGGATTTCCTTGCTAAACTGGGCCTGTATTTTTTCTGCAATCAGAAAAGACCATGGTGAAGCTTTTGCTTTAATATCCTAAAGTACCTTTTTTATTGAAACAGCGGGTTAATTTATAGGAGAAGAGTACAATAAACAGAAAATAAGCTTGAAATTGTTCCATCTTATTTATATACTATTTAATCAGAGGTACCATAGTTTCAGTATCTTACGATAAATATTTAAGTATTTGAAGCGGGGAAAATTCATGGCCTTAACAGTAAGTGAAGCCTTAAAGCTGCCAAGTTTAAACGAAGCTTTGGTTGTTGCAGGGAAAAAAGGCTTGAGCAGAAGAATAAGTTCTGTAACGGTAATAGAATATTCTGAAAATAGCGATTTGCAAAAACAGCTTTTAATAAAGGGCAAATTAGGCGAAGAACTTGCAATAACCTGTTTTGCCGCTATCAGAAACAGCATAGAAGACCAATGTGCATGTATCAGGCTTTTAAATTCCATTGGCCAGTCTGGCCTGTTGATATATTATATTGGTTTGGTAGTGCCGAAGCTTGATGAAAGCCTTATTATAACTGCGGATGAATTGGATTTTCCGCTTATTGTTATGCCGGAAAACCGCTCGGATTTCCGTTATTCTGAGGTAATCTATGATGTAATCAGAACCTTGGAAGAAAAACGAAAGAAACAAATATATATCGTAAGCGATGTTCTTGAGAACATCTCTTCTCTGAAGAAGGAACAGCGTATCAGTGACAATGTTCTTAGAATAATAAGCAATAGAATACAATGTTCCTTGGCTCTTTTAACTAAAAATTTTGACGGCGTATACGCTTATGCCTCTTGGCCCATGTCTGCATCTGCCCTTATCGTAAAAATACAAAATGCCTATAAAGAAAAAAGCTTAAAAATCGGAGAGAATGAAGTTTATAATATAAATGGGCAAAACATATATACCATCACAGAGCGGGTTTCTTTTAAGTCTGTGGATTTTCAATATATTATGATTTCTTCCATGCATGGACCGGTTAATTATAATATTATGGAGCAAATCAATGATATTTTGAAAATATATAACAGCATATGGGGTAAATCCAGCACAAGCTCGGGAGATTATGAAATTATAAATGCTATTCTTTCAAACGAAGTTTTAAAATTAAGACAGCTGGAAGAAATACTTACAATCGATGTTTCACAGATGAAAAATATGTGGGTAGTGAATTTCTCAGAGCACATTAGTAAAAAAGAAATTGACAGCTTAACAGAAAACATAGTGAAGTTTTTAAATATCTATAAGTTTAAATATATATGCAGCGAGTATATGGAAAAGATTGTTATATTCTTTGAAAGTGACAGCTTCCATACGGAATTAAATAATTTTGCTGAAATGCTTATAAAGGATTTTCAAAATGTAAATAAAGTTCCCATTATACTATTTACATCAGAAGTAGATGGCACAAAAGATGCAAAGGAATGTTTTATGCTGCTGGAAGAAACAATTAAACCGGCTTTACTCATATATCCAAGAAAATATATACTAAACCGAAGTGAAATCATGTTTACTTATAAATGCATGAAAAAAATTGAAAGCAATGAAGAAAACGAAAACCTTACAGAAATGATAGCGTCTTTAGTAAATGAAGGGGAAGATAATTGTAATACTCTGATAGAGACTCTGGCTGTATTTCTGTTAGATGCATCACAAAACATGTCCCAAACGGCAAAACAATTATTTGTTCATTTGAACACAGTAAAATACCGAATCAATAAGGCGTCGGCTGCCCTTAAATTTCAGATAGGAAAGATGCCGGAAACCTTTGATTTATATACGGAGCTGGCGATTTTGAGATTGCTTGGAAAGAGCTAGTTTAACATGCTTTAAATACAGTAAATAAGCTTAAAGGCATGCTTTATAGCTTAAAAACGCTGTGTTCTTTGTCCAATTTGACAAAGAACACGGCGTTTTTTTATTTATGTAAATATTTACTTTTACCGCTATAAAAAGTTACTATAGTGGTGCATTGAAATTATATCATCATTTTATTAAAACAATATTGTTTTATTATTGTATGTACAAATGGAAAGAGGCGTTTATATGCTAATCAAAGAAATTATAGCTCTTTACGATGTATTGGACAGCAGTTTTGTAGACGGAGAAAAAGTAGCGGCATATTTAAAAAACATCAGGGCAGATGCTGATATTTTGACTTATCCTCTGCATGGTCCAAAGGGAAAAACAGATATGATAAAAATACGCATTCCGGGGATAAACGGAAAATCAAAAGGCGGAAATGCTCCTACCATAGGGCTTTTAGGCCGCCTTGGAGGCCTTGGAGCAAGACCTGAGCTTACAGGCTTTGTATCTGACGGCGACGGCGCTCTGGTTGCACTTGCAATTGCCGCAAAGCTTTTAGATATGAACAACAAGGGAGACTTTTTAAAAGGCGATGTAATAGTTTCAACCCATATCTGCCCCGATGCCCCGACAAGGCCTCATAAGCCTGTTCCTTTTATGGATTCTCCCGTGGAGATGGCTCAGGTAAATAAAGAAGAAGTCGATGACGGGCTGGATGCAATATTATCTGTGGACACAACAAAGGGTAACAGAATTATAAACCACAGAGGCTTTGCCATATCTCCTACCGTAAAAGACGGGTATATTTTAAGGGTAAGCGATGATTTGCTTGATATTATGCAGACAACAACGGGATTAATGCCGAAGGTATTTGCCATTACGACACAGGATATTACCCCCTATGGCAATGATGTATATCATTTAAACAGCATTATGCAGCCATGTACTGCCACAGCTGCGCCTGTAGTCGGTGTTGCAATAACAACTGAGACCGCCGTAGCAGGCTGTGCAACAGGTGCAACACATTTTACGGACCTTGAAGAAAGCGCAAGATTTATGCTGGAGGTTGCAAAAGCCTACGGAGAGGGCAAATGCCGTTTTTATGACGAAAAAGAGTATGAACATCTGAATACGCTTTATGGTTCCATGGCTTATTTAAAGACCATGGGAAAATAGATTCAATCGGTTAGAACTCAATATTTGCTATAAGCAATTATTTTATAAGAAGAGGTGCAAAAATGAAAAGAAAAAGTATAAATACCTTATCTATGATTCTGGTAGGGCTGCTTTCCTTTGGGCTTTTGTCAGGCTGTGGGGGAAATTCTGCTGCAGCGCCTTCCGATGCTTCACCGGCAAAGACCGAAGAAAAATCTGATACGCTTGTAATTGCAATGGAAAATGAGCCGCCAAATCTTTCAGGCGCCGAACACAACTCCCAGACAGCAGCATATTTTAATGATTTAACTTACAGTACGCTGTTTAGAAACGGCGTAGATTTAGCCCCCCATCCGAATCTGGTTGAATCCTACGAAGCCATCAGCGATTCAGAATGGACATTTACCCTAAAGCAGGGCATTAAATTCCATAACGGAGAAGAGCTTACAACAGCGGACGTTAAGGCAACTTTGGATTATATTAAAACCTGCGCTGAAACGGAACAGTATTCAAAATCCATAGGTTCTGTGGAGATTGTAGATGAGTATACATTTAAAATATATACAGACGGCCCCCAGGCAACATTACTTGGGGACTTAGCATACCATTCAGCAGTGATACTGCCAAAGTCTTTGATTGAAAGCGGTCATGATTTCAAAAAAGAGCCTGTTGGCTGCGGCCCATATAAATTTGTAGAATGGATATTCGGCGAAAAGCTTACTTTTGAAAAGTTTGACGATTATTTTGACAAAGAGCATATGCCTTCTATTAAAAATTTAGAAGTTAGAATAATTCCTGAAGGCTCCACAAGATCAATTGCCCTGGAAACAGGAGAAGCAGATTTCATCGTAGAAGTTCCTGCTACAGAAATTGAAAAGCTTAGAGGCAATGAAAACATCGTTGTCCTTGAAAACAGCAGCACAATGTATAATTATCTTGTATTAAATACTGAAAAAGAGCCTTTTAATAACCCTGAAATAAGAAGAGCGATTAATATGGCTATTGATAAAGAGGCTGTCGTAATGGTTGCAGACAATGGCTTCGGCGATATTTCTATAGGCCAGGCGCCAATGGGCATGCTGGGCTCAACTGAGAATAAAGCCGATACATATAATCTTGAAAAAGCCAAGGAAATATTTGCGGCAGAAGGCGTAGATCCTTCTACGATTGAGTTTTCTATTATCTGCTCCAACGACACAAGAAAAAGGGCAGCGGAAGTTATCCAATCCAATTTAGCGGAATTAGGTATAAACGTTGCAGTAGAAAGCATGGATTTAGCTACTTACTTCAGCGTGACATCAGAAGGTAATTTTACGGCTTGTATATCTAACTGGATGACGAGCGATATGATTCTTTTCTTAAAAGGAGCGCTGTTTTCAGAATCCATTAACGGTTCTAACAGAGCAAGATACAATAATCCTGAATTTGATGCGCTGTTAAGGGAAGCCATGGTTACACTGGATGTTTCAGAAAGGGAAAAAATACTCACTTCTGCCATAGAAGTGCTTAATGAAACCACGGCACAAATTCCTCTTTACCAAAACAAAATGTTCAGAGCCCATAAGAAGGATTTAGAAGGTGTAGTAGTATCCCCTGCAGGAACCATGTTCTTTGAGGACGTAAGCTGGAAATAAATAGGTCAATGAGATTATCTGCTAATACACTGTCTCAATAAAATAGATATTCAAAATACCCCCTGTTGATAGGATTAAACTACAAGAGGGGGTAAAATTATGCGGGATTATATAAAAACATAAAGGAATTTGAAGAAAACAAAGTCTTTAAAAAGCTTAGGGTAGAATCATTGTAAAATGGGGAAAAGATTGGCTATAATAAGGAGGAAAGTTTAAAAATCTTTTGAAGGGCTGTTCAGGGAGCAAAAAAATTCAGAACACATTCCTAAAACCAAGGGGTATCCTAAAAAGGGCTCTCCTCAAAGTAATAGCTGAATTTTAAAAAAATAAGCGCTTAAATATAGAAAATAGCTTGTTATAAGAATCTTTAAAATCAACGAAAGAATCCTATTACACATATCTATAGACTTATAATACAAGCATTAATTGTGATAAAAATGGGCCTTGGAAGCTTTTAATTTGACATTATATTTAGTAAATAGTATAATTTAAAAAAATTTAATATAAAGTAAAACAAGTTTAAGATAGTAATAAAAACCTATTTTTTATAAATGGCCTAAATATATTAAAATGCTATATTTAAACCATGCATAATTAATAAACTTAAAAAGAAGTTTGTTAATTATAAGGGAACGTTCACCTGAAAATGCCTTACAGTGAGGCTGTAAAAGTATTTTTAGGTTCATAAAGTAAAATATACGGTTTTTATTCCTGTAATTAATTTGTTTTACTATAAGTATAAAGATTTTGCGTAAGTATTTTACGCAGGAAGTCGGGTTAGATTCCCGCACAGGAACGCTGCTGTAATAACGGAGTGCACCCTCACAGGTAAAAGCCGGTCACTGAACATTGTTTGGGAAGACGAGGGTCCATGCTGATGTTGAGTCAGAATACATCTTTATGACTAAATTATAAGGCCTTTCGGATTCAAAGGTGCTGATTATGATTGCTATGCTCATTTATGGTATAGCAGCTGCTGTTGTAACCACATCCGGCTTTAGGCTGGGTGTGGTTTTTTGCAATAAATAGATTAATATTCTAAATAAAGTCAATTAGAGGGGGATTAGCGATGAAAAAAATTGCCATGATGAATTGTCTGAAGTCAAACAGAGTGTGTACCGGTGCGGCCTGCCTGAACGCATTTAACGCCCGTACAGTAGGATTTGAACGATACCGTGATGAGGAATTGGAGCTGGTTGCGCTTATGTGGTGCAATGGATGCGATGCTGAAGCAGATGAAGACAGCGGCATGATTGAGAAGCTTGAACGGTTGCAGAGTATCGGAACCCAGGTTTTACATATTGGCAAATGTACGAAAAATAAAGCAGGGGAGGAGTGCCCCATTATTAGTAAAGCGGCAGATATCCTTGAACGGCAGGGAATTCAAATTGTTCGCGGAACGCATTAAATATAAAGATTTAAATAGGGATAGGTTGGGTATTTCTAAATCTTTCTTTATAGCGAATATTTGTGTTGTACCGAGTATGGTGCAGTATAGACATTCGCTTTTTTTCCGTTGTAAAAAGTATTTTGCATAAAACTTTATGCAGTAAATTTCTCATAAAGAAGTGCAGTTCATTTGCTTTTATACTGAAGGGAATAAAGCCAAACAAGATTAAGGCAATATTAAAAACCTATTTTTCATGAACGGCTTAAATATATAAAAACACTATATTTAAACCATTCAGAATATATAGTCTTTATTTCAGCTTGATTTTAAATTTACTATATACCCATAAAAACAGATGCTGGATTATTCCTTTTTCTTATGAAAAGCTGAAGGAACAAATCGATAAGCTTCTTTTTTATCCATTTTCGTAATATACCTTGTGGCTATTTTTTCACCGCAGTTGGGGCAAAAGATTGCCCCGTGATAAAGGGAAAAGTCAATAGTACCTTCAATGATTCTGTCGTTATACATTTTTACAAAATTACTTTCCCCAACCTTTTGGTATTTAGCGATATAGTGTTTGCAGTAAGCACAGCTTACAATAAGGACATGGCTTCCTCTTATTTTTTTGCAATTTGGATTTTTATATATTTTCATAGCTCTCCATTCTCCATATATTTTATTTTTGAAGGCAAGAGGAAAGTTGAAAAATAACGATGCTTTTAATAAATGAATGCTTTTTAGAAAGAAATCCACGATAAACCCATGAATCGTTTGTCTATCGCTAAAAATAGGTTTTTGGCGTGGTCCCCATAGGAAAGTATCCAAAGTTCTTTTGAAACTTTGGATACTTTTGCATTTTATCCGAAATAAATTCGGACAAAATACAAAAAGCCCGCGGCGCTGAAACCTAAAAAATTAATATGCTTTTTTCACCAGTTTGTTTTGGAAAGAAATCCTTTAGCATGACGATTTTATAGGCTGTCTAGTTTATCTACGAATATTTTATATACAAGGATGGGGCGGCCCTTTGTAGTTGACTGCCTTTGCTCAACCACTTCTGCAAGTCCGCAATTTTTTAAGGACGATAGAAAACGGTTGGCGCTTCTTTGGGTTATGGCGAGTTTATGACTCATTTCCTCTGATGTAATTTTATGGCCTTCCATGGTTTTGGCAACGGAAAATACCTTCTGTATTGTAAGGGTGGAAAGCCCTGAAATCTTGGAAAGCTTTTTAACCGGCTCTGATATATTTCGTGAAATCACAAAAGGCTGCAGCCCCTTTAAGGAGAAAATCAGTTCATCTTTTTCATTTATCAGGCAGCTTGAGGAGCTTAAAGACAAAGAGGCTTCTCTATTGGCATCTACTGCGTTAATTCTTGCCTGATATAAGGTAGCGCCGATGCCATAGCCTATGTGTACGTCAAAATCTAACTTTGATTTTAAAAATGCTTGCAGCTTGCATATGCTAAAGCCATCGGTTATGGTTTCAACGGTTTTTCTGTTGGTAAGAATTTCGCAGCCCAGATATTCCTTCTGTACTAAATAGTCAATCTGCATTACGTTGCTAAAGCGGTTTACAGCCCTGAGCAATGCTTTTTGTCTTTTTTCCATATCCTCCGCATCTTTTTCAATTGCAGGATTTACAAGGATTGCCGAGGGTTGATTTTCCCGAAGGTTCTTAATTGTTACTTCCTGTGCTGTTGCAAGGCATACATATTCTACATAAGAAAGGCTTGGATATGCAAAATAAATAGGAAGATTCGAATCCTGCAATTGATGCATAATACTGCTGAAACGCGTAATAGAAACATCGATTTCGCCGTTTTTCCATAGTTCAAGATGCTTTCGGGCATATTCTTCTTCCGCATTTAAAAGCTGGTCCAGGCTCATTTTTTCTATTTCATTTGCTATAAAAATAGAGATATCAGACTTCCTTTTTCCCAGCAGGTATTCATATATATTAATTTTTCCTATATCCAGAAGATCCGCATAAATACGGTTCATCTCTATATTTCTATTATGATATAAAATCTGTAAAAACAGTTTATAAAGCCCTGCATCGTCATTATTAAAAGGACGAATTATTTTTTCGCTTTCAGGAAAGCTGTGGTTAATAACTTGCGCAGGAAAGGAGCCGCTGGTTACGATTCCTTGAACCCTTTCAGGTATAGATTTATAGATTTCAGGAATGTCCTTAAAGGTGTTATATGAATATATCGTGTATTTGCCGTCCCAATTAATTTCTTTCATGGAATCATTTACAAAGTCTTTCAAGAAATCTGTCGCAATTATTGCCAGCTCAGGCTGCATCTTTATTCACCCTCTGTTTATAGTCTTTTATATTTTAACACACAAACAATTAAATTTATAGATATAAGAGATAGTAGATTGACTAAGCAATAAAAAATACCGAGAACGATTACCTGAATTTCTATATGCCTTGTACTATTCATTTCTTAAAGTGACATGTTTAGAAAAAGGAGCTTAGCGTTACAAATTAGTCTCTTTGATATAAGTGTTACTTATTATCCTTCTGTATAAAAGAGAAAAAAATAATAATTTGGTTTAATAAAGAAATCATAGAAAAGCATCGTTTTGATAGAAGATGCCATTAAATATTAAAACTATTTGTAAAATATGCCATAAAATAAGAAAAAATAATACGAAATTATATAAATATAATATATAGGATTGAGCAAGCTATTTAATGGCTCATAAATACGGCTTGCCGCCCCATGGAGGCCTTGGTCTTGGCCTTGAACGCTTTACAGCAAAGCTTCTTGGCTTTCAAAACGTGCGCTATGCAACAATGTTTCCCAGAGATATTAATCGCTTAGAACCCTAATAGAAATAACTTCTTAGAAAAAGACACAAGCGTAAACTTGTAAATCACAGGATAGACGTTTTCATGGGTTTGCCGTGACCAAAATAAAGTTTTGGCGATACACTAGGGCGCGTCTGAAAGGGCCAAAGCCTATAGTAAATTTCTTATAAGAAAGTAATAAAAAACGATTCACTACGGGATTCATCGTTACCAAACAAAAAACAAGTTTAATAACCATAAGAAATCGCGAACTTAAAAAAGATTTGCAGGCTTACGCCTGCATTCTTTTCCAAGTTCGCGTATAGACAATTTCATTTTAAACAGTAAGGCAGAATAAATTTCACCAAATCATTCATTCAAATAAAATGAAATTGTTTTGTTCCTATTTAAACTGCGGATTATTATAATATAAAAACACGGATTTCCTTCGGAAACATAGTGAAATTGCCTTTATAGTAAATTTCACTGAAGGATGTAATAAAAATCTATTTTTTATAAACGGATTAAACATATAAAGTCCCTATGTTTAATCCATTCATAGCCAACAAAGATTAAAATATCTTTGTTGGCTATAAGGGGACGTTTGCCTGAAAACACTTTAACAGTTTCCCAGCAAGTGTTTCCAGGTTCACTAAGCATAAAATATACGATTTTTATTACTGTTTAATTTAAAATTTACTATATACCGTAATAGATATAAGCCTTTCAATATATATAATCAAATAAAGGCAGTTTCACAAAGGCGCTTTATTATATTTCTTCTATAGTTAAAGAGTTTAATTACAGTAATAAAAATCGTATATTTTGAATGGCTTAATATAAGTGTTTCTATTATATTAAGCCGTTTATGAAAAATAGATTTTTGTTACTTCCTGAAGGATATTTTACTCTAAAACGCATTTTTGAATCCTCGCGGATATACGGCTTTGTTACTGGTTAACTTTATAATTTACTATAATCAATTTTACTATAAAAGCTTGGCTTCATCGTTGAAAGCCCTCAAAATATGGCCTGCAGTTTTGACTCATGGCGTAAAATTTAGACTCAATATTTTTGCATAAAGCAGAAATGCAAAGGTATGCTATTTCTGCGGTTTTCCCATCAAATTGATTAAAGCACGAGCTGCTAAAATTAAAATATTTTTCAGTATTTTTTTGTGCCTTTGTTGAGCATAAAGCTTTTTTAAGTTTGATAGCTATAAAAGACGGTACCGCAAATTAAATTTTGCAGCACCGTCTTTTTAGCGAAAGACCTCTATTTACATATTCTTTTCATAATGGCTGACACGCTCTTCAAAGCTTACTTCACGAAGCACCTCATGAAGCATCCAAATATAGCCAAAGGGATCCGCAAACATGGAATTTTTCACTCCGTGGGTTTCTATTTCCATAATGGGCTGAATTTCTATACAGCCGGCTTCAAGGGCCTTTGCGTAAGTCTCTGCTATGCAAGGGACGACTACATTATACCAAATACTCTTCGGATCTCCCGGCTTAGGAGCGAACATTTGATATTCAGCATTTTCATCAAGCATATGAAAACGAGCGCCGTATATCGAAAATACCGCCTCATTATGGCCCTTTGGAAAGCTTGTAACCTCGAATCTCTGAACCTCGAAGATGCTTTCGTATAGCCTGAGTGCTTCTAAACTATCAGGTACAATCATATCAATTTCAACGCCTACCATATATTCACTCCTTTACATACTATTTCATATTGAATTAAGTATAACATACTTAAAAGATAAATAATCATGTTTTAAAATAATAAATATAGATTTTACTTATATTTAAAACTTCCCGTCTCCTCTGTAAAAAGAAGACGGGATTAAAAGATACTGCCTGAGAAAATAGGATAGATATACATAAAAGCCTGCCGTGCTGAGACAGAATCCTTCAGATTGCTCTCCGGTTAGATTTTATTGCTCTGCTATTAATTGCCGGTTTTTCTTACTACGATTAGTATGTCATTTTCATAGATAACGGTTTCAGAAGAGATATTTTCTACGAGCTTATCATTTCTGATGATACCAAGCACATTAATACCGCTGGAATTCCTAAGGTCTAATTGGCTGAGAGATTTTCCAATCCATATTTTTTTTGCTGAAACCTGTTCTATATTGAATATATCAGATTCATGAATATAGGTTAAAGGGTCGTTAAACATTAAAGCGTTTGCCAAACGTTCGCCCATTACCACCTCAGGTAAAATTACATAATCGGCTCCGATTTTTTCAAGCACTTTTTTATGCCTTTCGTCGGAAGCTTTAGCGATTACATAAGGCACCTTATACTCTTTTAATTTCATAACGGCAAGAACTGCGTCTTCAAAATTTTTACTGAAGGAAATAACAACCACATCAAAATTTCCAATGCCAATGCTTTCAAGAAAATCGTCATCGGTTACGTCTGCCTGAATTACATGCTCGACGGTGCTTGACAGTTCCTGAATTCTTTTACCGTTAATATCACAACAGAAAACATTTCTATTGTTTAGTATAAGCTCACTAACAATACTGCTGCCAAATTTCCCCAAGCCAAATACGGCAATTTGACTTTTATTATTTAAAGCTTTAGATATATTTTTTCTTTTCATAATTGCCACCTATCCAATTAAAACTTCTGTTTCTGCAAGAGTTATGGCGTTATTTTTTTTCGTCCAGGAAAGAGAATAAATAGCCGTTATAGGCCCTATTCTTCCGATAAACATTGCTATGACGATGATTGCTTTGCCTGTTGTAGTTAAAAAAGGCGTTATTCCCGTAGTGAGGCCTACTGTCGCAAGCGCAGAAGCACATTCATACAGAATGTCTGCAAATGTGTGAGTAAAAGCGATAGATTCCTCCGTAACCGATAAGAGGATTGAAAAGCTGATAAGCAAAGTACACATAATGCCTGCAATGGCCAAGGCCTTCTGAAGAACCTTTAAGGGAATAGAGCGGTTCATAATCTGTATGCCGTCTCTGCCTTTTATGATTGACCATATACTGAAAAATATAACTGCTACAGTAACTGTTTTTATGCCGCCGGCAATGCTTCCGGGAGAACCGCCGATAATCATAAGAATTGACGATATAAATTTTGACGATTCTTTTAAACCATGCTGGTTTATAGAGCTGAAACCGGCAGTTCTTAACGTTACTGATTGAAATAAGGAAGCCAAAGCCTTATGGCCTGTGGAAAAGCTGCCTATTGTATTCAGGTTATGATACTCAATAATAAAGAAATAAAGAGCACCTGATATAATTAAAAAAGCGGTTGTGTATAAGGCAAGCCTTGAAGTCACATGAAGCCGATGCCTTCGGTTTTTAATAAAAACCCATATATCCTGCCAGACAAAAAAACCGATGCCTCCGGTTATAATAAGAATCATCAAAACAGCATTGATATAAATACTGCCGGAGTATCGCTCTAAGCTGTCAATTCCTATAACATCAAAGCCGGCGTTGCAAAAGGCAGATATTGCATGAAAAACACCGTAATAAATCGATTTCAAAAATCCAAGCCTTTCAATAAAAAAGAAATGCAGAGAAAGGAGGAGGGCACCTGCGCCTTCAAATAAAAGGGTTCCTGATATTACAATTTTAGTTAGCTTTACCATGCCGCCCATATGATTTTGATTAAGAGAGTTCTGAATCAGGATTCTATCTTTAAAACCTATTTTTCTCCCTGTAATAACAAGGATAAAACCGGTTATTGTTATCATTCCCAGTCCGCCTATTTGAATGAGCGCTAATATTACAATCTGGCCGAAAAGGCTCCAGTAATCTGCTGTAGGCACAACAACTAAGCCGGTTACGCATACGGCTGATGTAGCGGTAAAAATGTAATCAAAAAACGGGAGCGCCTTTTCCCCTTCTGCTCTTGAAAGGGGAAAAGATAAAAGCACTCCGCCTATAAAAATAATCAATATATAACTGATAAATATGATACGCATAGGCGTAATTATTTTTTCTATTCTTATGGCCGATTTATTTTGTCTCATTTCGCATACCTTTGGGCTACATTTCTTCTATTTTCAGCACGTTTTAGCTTTTTATTGAGCCTTATATATTCCGTATCGCTAATGCCGCCTTTTTCCAATTTGGCCTTTGTAGTGTTGTAAGCTTCAATAGTACGTTCCAAATCAATATCTTCCGCCCATTCAAGGGTTGTCAGAACTACGGTGACTTCTTCATCAATTATAGAAATAAATCCTTCGGTGCATGCGGCAAACCTGTCTTCTTCCTCTATTCTTATACAAAGCTCACCATAGTTGATTATACCTAAATAATTTGAATGCTTGCCGGAGATACCGATGTCCCCTGTTGATGTTCTTATTCTAAAAAAGGAGGCAGGCCCTTTATAGACAAAAGCGTCGGGGCAAAAAATGCTTATATTAAACATTCTTATTCCTCCTTAAAGAGTTTTTGCCTTTTCCACAGCTTCTTCGATATTCCCAACAAATAAAAATGCTTCCTCTGGCAAATCATCGTATTTTCCGGATACGATTCCGGCAAATCCTGCTATGGTTTCTTCAATAGGAACGTATCTTCCGCTCATTCCCGTAAACTGCTCGGCACTGAAAAATGGCTGTGACAGAAATCTTTGTATTTTTCTTGCTCTGTTAACGGTCACTTTATCTTCATCCGTAAGCTCTTCTATACCCATGATAGAAATAATATCTCTTAACTGCATATAGCGCTCAAGAATCTGCTTCACGTTTTTTGCAGTATGATAATGCTCATTGCCGATAATTTTAGGTACTAAAGCACGGCTTCCTGATTCAAGAGGGTCAACGGCAGGGAATATACCCATAGAAGATACTTCACGGCTTAAAACCGTCGTTGTATCCAGATGCACGAATGTTGTTGCAGGGGCAGGGTCTGTTAAATCATCTGCCGGAACGTATATTGCCTGAACACTGGTGATGGAGCCTTGATGGGTAGATGTAATTCTATCCTGCAATACACCCATTTCAGTGGAAAGGGTAGGCTGATATCCAACAGCCGACGGCATACGTCCGAGAAGAGCGGATACCTCTGAGCCTGCCTGAGAAAATCTGAAGATATTATCTATAAAAAGAAGAACGTCTTTGTTTTCTTCATCTCTAAAATGCTCAGCCATTGTTAAAGCCGATAAGGCAACTCGCATTCTTGCTCCCGGCGGCTCATTCATCTGGCCATAAACCAAGGCAGTATTTTTAATTACGCCGCTTTCATTCATTTCTCTATATAGGTCGTTTCCTTCTCTCGTTCTTTCGCCTACCCCTGCGAAAACGGAGATTCCGTTATGCTGCTTCGCAATATTATTGATAAGCTCCATAATGAGAACTGTTTTTCCAACGCCGGCTCCGCCGAACAATCCTATTTTTCCGCCCTTAATATAGGGGGAAAGAAGGTCAATTACCTTAATGCCTGTTTCAAGAACCTGCGTTTCCGAGGCAAGTTCGTCGTATTTTGGCGGTAATTTATGTATGACGCTGCGTTTTTCAGGATTTTCTACTTCTCCAAGGCCGTCGGTAGTTTCTCCCAATACGTTAAATATTCTGCCTAAGGTTTGCTCTCCCACAGGAACCGTAATAGGGGAGCCTGTATCGACTACTTTAAGGCCTCTTTTAAGACCGGTTAATTCATTCATGGATATACAGCGAACTACACCGTTTCCTAAATGCCCGGAAACCTCTATTATGACCTTTCTGTCCTCAAGCTCAATTTCAAGCGCATTCAGAAGACTGGGTAAGTTAGCGTTATCCTTAAAACTAACATCAATTACCGGTCCGATGATTTGTTCAATATATCCTACATTATTCATCATTATTACTATTGCCTCCTCTGCTTCTCGAAGCGCCAACAATTTCAGAAAGCTCCTGGGTGATTTCTTCCTGTCTCACTCTATTATAGTATAGCTTTAATTTCTCAATTAATTCTTCGGAATTTTTATTTGCCGTATCCATAGCCATTTTTCTTGCCGCTGTTTCAGAAGCATAGGCCTGCGTGATTGCCCCGTAAAGCAGCCCGAATATAAATTGAGGCACGAGGGATTCCAAAACGGCCTCTATAGACGGCTCATATAAAACCGAGATTAACTCCCCAGGCTCTGCCTGGCTAACTAATCGGTTTGCAATGGGCATAACTTTTATATTGGTTGCAGTCTGCTGAAGAATGGTATCAAATTGAGTATAAATAATAATTAACTCGTCCCAAATGCCTTCTCTATACTGTTTTGCGAAAATATCCGCCATAAATTTTATATCTTTAATAGTGAGACGGCCGACAGAACCGGTTAATTCTTCTTCGGGGCAAACAAATTTAAAATTTCTCTTTTTAACAAATTCTCTTGCTTTTTTTCCTATGGGATAATATAAAACATCCTTATCTTTGCTTACGCTCCTTGCTTCTTTCCAAAGATTGCTGTGATAGCCGCCGGCAAAGCCCCTGTCGGCACCGATTAAAACGATACAAGTTTTCTTTATGTCCCGGGTTTTTATGTAAACATGATTGCTGTTTTTTACATAATCGGACATATCCGTAAGGTTTTTAAAAACAATAGAAAAATATTCTTCGGAACGCTGCATTTTTTCCATAGCGGAAGCTATTTGAGAACTTGCGGTAAGCTCCATTGCCTTTGTTGCCTTTCTAAGGCTGTTGATGCCTTTCATTCGGCGCTTTAGCGCCGTAAGAGATGTGCTTGACATACACTACACCTCTTTCGCTTTTTGTAAAAATTGTTCCGTAAATTTTTCGACGGATTTTCTTAATTCCTCTACAGTGTCATTGGAAAAATCGTCTTGCCTGAGCTTTAATATTATGTTTTGGCCTTTGATTTTCATATATTCATAAAGCTCTGCTTCATAGGAATGAATAAGGTTTAAAGGCACATCTTTTAAAAATCCGTTTAGTAAGGCAAAGAATATCATAATCTGATTTTCCAAAGCAATCGGGTCATGCTCGTCCTGTTTCAGTATTTCTACAATACGTTCACCTACGGCAAGACGCTTACGGGTATTTTCATCCAGATCGCTTCCGAATTCGGCAAAGTCTTTCAGCTCCAGATACTGGCTGTATAAAAGCTTCAAGCTGCCGGAAACCTTCTTCATTGCCTTTGTCTGGGCGGAACCGCCTACACGGCTTACAGAAATTCCAGGGTTTATGGCAGGCAGGATACCGGAGTTAAAAAGCTCGCTTTCTAAGAATATCTGTCCGTCTGTGATTGAAATGACGTTTGTAGGAATATAGGCGCTTATATTTCCAGCCTGGGTTTCAATAATGGGCAGTGCTGTAAGCGTACCGCCGCCTGATTCCTCTGAAAGGCAGGCTGCTCTTTCAAGGAGCCTTGAATGAAGATAGAAAACATCTCCGGGATAAGCCTCACGTCCAGGCGGACGGCTTAAAAGCAGAGATAAGGTACGGTATGCAACGGCGTGCTGTGTGAGATTGTCATAAACAATAAGAGCGTTTTTACCTTGCTCCATAAAAAATTCCGCCATACTGCAAGCTGCAAAGGGTGCAATATACTGCATGGAAGCAGAATCGGAGGCGGGGGCGGAAACTACGATTGTGTAGTCCATGGCGCCGCTTTTTTGAAGAATCTCTACAACCTCTACAGTTGCCTTTTGCTTTTGCCCTATCATTACATATACACAAAAAACATCTTTGCCCTTTTGATTAATAATGGTATCAAGGGCGATGCTTGTTTTTCCTGTTTGCCTGTCTCCTATAATAAGCTCACGCTGCCCCAAGCCTATAGGAATCATAGAATCTATGGGTTTGATGCCTGTTTCAAGAGGCACGCTTACGCTTTTTCTTTCAATTATTCCTTTAGCGGAGCGTTCTATCTGATAAAACTCGCCTGCTTCTATTTCACCCTGTCCGTCAATAGGTTCTCCCAGGGCATTAACTACCCGGCCAAGCAGATTGTAACCGACGGGAACGGATACGGTTTTATTTGTTCTTACGGCTTTGTCGCCTTCTTTAATACTTGCGTCGCTGAAAAACAATATTGCGAGAACAAGGCTTTTTTCAAGGTTCATTGCCATTCCGAAGCCTTTGCCGGGGAACTCTATTAATTCATAAATCAGGCAGTCTTCAAGGCCGTATATTTGGGCAATACCGTCGCTGACTTTAACGACGGTTCCCGTCTCCTCAACTTTGGAACCATATTCAGACAACTCTAATTTTGCTTTAATATCTTTTGTCAGCTGACTAATGTCAAAGCTCATAGTACACCTCACAATCTACATTATGCTTTTTTTAATTTCATTAAGCTTGGCTTTTAAACTGCCGTCTATTTCATATTTGTCAAGCTTGATTATTATTCCGCCGAGAAGTGAAGAATCTACTTCACAAACCAAATCAACTTTCTTATGAGTTAAAACTTCAAGCTTATTTTTAATCGTTTCTTTTTCGCTTTCTTCAAGAGGGAAGGCGGAGATAATATTGATTGTAAGGCTATGATGAATTTTATCATATTCCTTTATAAACCCTTGATATACTTTGTCAAAAGAGCCTAATAAGCTGTCGTTTATAGGCTCTAGAAAGCCGCTGATGCTTTCATTGGATTTATATAGTTTATAGAGCTCATCCATTTGTTCTTTTAAGTTTTGATCTTCTTTTTGTTTAAAAGCCATGTGAAATAAGGCTTCGCCGTAATGACTTTCAAAATTATTCATGGTTTAACTCCAATTCGTTTACAAAATTTGAAACTATATCCTTATGTAATTCGATGTTTACCTCACGCTCAATTACTTTTTCCGCTATTGAAACAGCTACTTCTGCAACATTTTCCTGCATTTCTTTATACATTTGCTTACGTTTCATTTCTAAGTCTTTCAGGGTTTCTTTCCTTATTTTATCAGCGTCTGCCCTGCTTTCATTAATAATAGCGGAGCCTTTAATTTTGGCCTCTTCCTGAGCCTCTTTAATAATAATATCTTTTTCTGCCTGAATATTATTAATTTTATTTTTATATTCTTCTTTTAATTTGTTGCTTTCGCTTAATGATAAATCTGCTTTTTCGTATATGCCTGTAACTTCACTTTCTCTTTTAGCGATAATTTTATTAACAGGTCCGAAAAGGAATTTTCTTAAAATAATATACATTATAAAAATATTTGCAACAGATATAATCATTGTCGGAAAACTAATAGATATAAAATCCAAAAATGTACCCATTTATAAACCTCTTTTCAAATTTATGGCGAAATTTATAATGCACCTATAAACGGATTTACAAACATCAGTATCAAGGCAACGATAAATCCATAAATACCTGTAGTTTCCGCAATGGCACAGCCGAGAAGCATTGTACTCGTAACGTCTCCTTTTGTTTCCGGCTGGCGGCCTATTGCTTCACAGGCCTTACCTACTGCATATCCTTCACCGATACCCGGGCCGACACCGGCAATCATGGCTATACCTGCACCTAATGCGGAACAACCCATTACAAAAGCTAAATCGCTCATCATAAAACCTCCAGAAAATTATAATTATTTTATTGTTCTTATTCTTATTCTGCCGCGCTTTTTATATACATTGTAGTTAACATACAAAATATAAAAGCTTGCAGAACTGATGAAAATACATCGAAGTACATAGACAAGATACCGGGAATACCTATCTGAAAAAGTGGGAAACTTCCAATGGGATCAGGCAGCCAGCCTAAAATAAAATTGCTTAAAGCGCCTAACGCCGCATATAGCAAGGTCATTATAACGGAGCCTGAAGCGATATTCCCAAAATGACGAAACGCCATGGAAACAGGTGTCGAAATCTCGCTTATAATGTTAAAAGGCGTAAGCACGGCTATTGGCTTTGTAAAGCCTTTTAAATACCCTAAGAGCTTGTTTGTCTTTATTTTGGTATAGGTAATCATTACAAAGACAAGCGTACTCCAGCCAAGAGTAACCGATAAATCCGAAGTCGGTGAATATAAGCCTAAAACGCCAAGCAAGCTGCTAAGAGCTGACAGAGCAAACAGTGCAGAAACAAAGGGAATCAAGCTTCTATATTTTTCACCCATATTATTAATGGTAAAATTAGTTGCAGTTTTTACGATTAGTTCAACAACTACCTGCTTTTTTGATATGTTACTTGTTTTAAGCCCGCGGGTTAAGTAAATACATAAAATCAGAACGAATAACATTACAATCCACATGTTTACAAGCGTAGCTGTTATCGGTATGCCGCCAATGTAAAAATATATTTGCGCCCCTTGTATTACAACGTCATTCATTTATACCCCTCCTTCTTTTGAAATTTATGGCGCTTATTACGATTCTTGGAAAAATAAGAGGAAGCAATATTGCCACAGGATTAAAAAGCTTTAAATAAAGGCCTATTGCCAAAATAATAAATAAGCCTATCATTCTATAGCTATACGATACCTGTATATATTGCTTCGCATTGGAAGCCTCTTTATTAACAGCCTTGTTTAAAGATAGACCCAGTAAGAAAAAATTTAATATTGCTAAGATTGCACCGATAAAAGCCGACAAAAAGACATAAAACGTAAGCTTTTTTAAAATTAAAAATACCAAAAGCATGATTGCCGTTAATATTGATACGCCTATAGCAATATTCTTAGTTTCTTTAAAAACTATATTTTCTTCTCTAATAATTACCCACCCCGTTCCATATTAAAAAAGCTCTACGCTTCAAATTCTTTCACCTGCTCGTAGAAAAGCAAACCTTGAAGCATAGTGCCTAAGTTAAATTTATTAACTTTTGTTGCTGATTTTGAAGAAAATAATATCATATTTTGCAACTTATTGCAAGAAATATGTGCAAAACAGAGAAACAGTCAGAAGGCAAAGCCAAGGTGGAAATGTTCGCGATTTTGCAGGAATTTTGCAAAAATTTATTGTGTTTTAAACAGGAGATTACAGGTGTTTGGACAAAAAAATATTGTCGAAATAAGTCAAAACGCCTTTTTTAAAAAGTTGCCGGATTAAAGCATGTTTATAGGCAGATAAAGAACATTTTTATAGAATAACAATAGATTTTATTGGTTTAAATTTAAAATGCACATTTATAAGCCAAAAAGTATGCTTTATCATAAGATATTAATTTATCTTCATTCAATCAGTTTATTTATCGGAAATATTTCTGATATACTTAATATTTCTATTGCTTTTTTAATCCTTCAGATAGAAAAGGGCATAAGATACGAGGACAGCATGCAGAAAACCAGAAGGTCTTTTAAGCCCTAAAGATAATTAATTCACAAGGCTTTGGAAGAGAAGAGGGCCTTGTCCTTGTGGATTTTCAACCCCTTTGCATATTTATAGAATGTTTTGCAATATATTGGGTATGTGTTAAACTTATTTTAATTAAGGGTATTTAAGGAGGAACGGCCATGAATCAAACATTAATAATCAATAAGAAAGAAGCGGAGGCGCTTCTTACCTTTGAGGACGCCATAAAAGCTATGAGAGAAGTTTTTGCTGCAATATCTCAAGGCGATGCAATAATGCTTCAAAGAGAGATGATAAAACATGAAAACGGCAATGCTCTTGCCGTAATGCCTGCTTCCATGAAAGATAAGGGTATAACGGGAAGCAAAATAATTATATTTCCCGGCAAAGAGACAAGGAAAGCAGGAACAAATCAGGGGGTGTTTCCTCTTTTTTCTATAGATACAGGAGCGCTTTTGGCCATAACCGATGCAGAGGCAATGACTGTCATACGCACTGCCGCCGCAAGTGCCTTAGCTACGGATATACTTGCTTTAAAAGAAGCATCCTCCCTTTGCATCTTAGGCACAGGAAAGCAGGGCCTTGCCCATGCTGAAGCAATCTGCCTTGTAAGAAATATAAAGAATATATATTTATGGAATAAAAATCACGATACGGGAAGGGCGGCTGTAAAGCGCTTTCAGGAGAAGCTCGCGATTCCAATTACTTATTTTGAAAATTCAGAAGATGCCGTTAAAAATGCCGACATTATTTGTACGACCTCTAAAGCCCATGAGCCTATCCTTTTGGGAAAGGATATAAAAGAAGGGGCCCATATAAACGCAGTAGGGGCATGCTCATCAAAAATACGAGAGATTGATACGGAAGTTTTAAAAAGGGCAAAGGTATTCTGCGATAAAAAAGAAGCCTGTTTTAAAGATGCAGGCGATTTATTGATTCCTCTTGAAAAAGGAGAAATCCATAAGGATATTGTAATAGGGGAAATAGGCCAAATTATTTTAGGAGAGAGTCAAGGGCGCACCAGCAATGTAGAAATTACTCTTTTTGAAAGTGTAGGATTAAGCGTGCAGGATTTGGCGTCGGCGTGGCTTATTTATGAAAAGGCCCTTAAATCAGGCCATGGAATAAAAGTTGAGCTATAGAAAATTTATTAATAGTAAAATAATTTAATTACAGTAATAAAAATCGTATACTTTATACTTAATGTACCTAAAAATACTTATAGGGAAGCTGTAAAAGAGTCTTCAGGTGAATGGTCTCTATAGTCAGCAAAGATCTTTTTATCTTTGTTGACTATAAATGGTTTAATATAAGTGCATAAGTGCTTCTATTATATTTAAGCCGTTTATGAAAAATAGCTTTTTGTTCCTGTCTTAAAGCTATCTTACTAAAATATCTGGTTTCAGAGAAAACTTCTTCTTTTTAATAGGGCAGAGGAGGTCAAGACTATAAAGAATACCCATGATATACTGTCCTTATAAGGAGGTAGATATGATGTATGCATGGGAAGCGATACAAAAAACAATAAATTATATTGAAGCTCATATCAGCAGTGAGATTCAAATTGAAGAACTTTCGAAGGAGGCTTCACTTTCGCCTTTTTATCATCAAAGGCTGTTTTCACGCCTTGTAAAAAAACCGGTAAGAGAATATATCAAGCTTAGGCGCTTGGCTAAGGCTTGTAAATTGCTTGATAACAGGCAATGCCGCATTTTGGATATTGCCCTTGATTGCGGATTCGGAAGCCACGAAACATTTACCCGGTCTTTTAAAGAAGCCTATGGAATAACCCCTGAGCAATACAGGGAAAAGCCGGTGATGCTGAATCAATTTGATAAGCCTGATTTAATGCTTAATTATGCGATGATTGATGAAGGCGTTCCTTTGATAAGTGACGGGCTTGTACTGGAGTTTAACCGTAAAACCCTTAAGGAACCGGTTTTATTTATGGGTGTAAAAGGGATTATCCCCATTGAAGGGCAGATGCCTTTAGGAGAATCTACGGGACTTGATATGCCCGGAGCGGTATGGGAGCGGTTTCATCGGGAGAAAGTAAACATGCCCCGGATACCCTGCGGAAGAGAAATAGGCGTAGCCTATATGGGCGATGCCCCGGAAGGAAGCTTTACTTACTTTGCCGGAGGCGAGGTAAAAGCAGGAGCGGAAAATGCCGATTACGCTACATGGAGCCTTCCGGCAAGGGAATATGTAATCTGTGGATTTGAAGCGGAAGATTTTCAGACCCTTGTGACAGAAGCCCTTAATAAAGCCGTTAAATACAGCGTATTATGGCTTGAAAAGCATCATCTTACAATGGAAGTTTATTCTCCTGAGATTTATTATGACAGCTCCCCGGAAAGAAACTATATGGAGCTGTGGATGCCGGTATCTTAGAAAAGCAAAAAGGATTGTTCCGGGGAACAATCCTTTTTCTTTTATAATAGTTTTTCGAATATTTCCTTTATTCTTTTAACATCGGTAATCTTTGTTTTTCCGCTTTCCTTGTCTATGATTGAGGAATATACATGGACGATGACTTTAGGAACATTTTCTTCTATGCATATTTTAAGAATTTCCTCAATGTTTTCAAGGTCTATTCCCCCGGTAGGCTCAAGAATAAAATCTGATTTTCCGCAGGCTTTGGCAACGAGCTTAAATTCCTCTATTGTTTTAAGGCCCCCCATAGGGAAGAATTTAAGGGAATTTCCCCCCATCTCCTTAACAAGGGCTATTGCCGTCTCTACAGGAATATTGCCGTCGGGAAGCTTTGTGCTTTCAGGGCCTGTGCTGATTTTCACAAGACCGGGGATTCCCGAAGGAGACACAAGGGCGTTTATATGGGCATCATTTCCAGATACCTTTTCTCTTGTGATTCCGACATAGGGGAAAACCTGATTTACATGGTTTGGCTTAAGTGCTCCGGAAAGTGCCGCAACCATAAGCCCCTGGGCAGGGTTTCCTGCGCCAAGGCCGATGGAAATATTATTTTCAAGGGCGGCTTGATATTTTTTCATATCTGAAAGGGCTTCGTCAAAATTTGGATAATTGCCTGAAAGAACGCCTATTACGGCATTTTTATCCATTGCCTCATAGATTTCCAAAGCGTTTTCAATATCTTTTGTGAGACAGTTTAAACAAAGTCTGTTTTTATAGTAATTCATAATTAGTCCTCCAGTATTTCTTTAAGCTTTTCTATAATTACTGGAATATCTCTTTTGCTCATAGGTCTTGGGTCAAATTCAAAATATCCGGAGGAGGCATGATGGCTTCTTGTATAAATAGCAGGATTGCCGTTTTTAAGAATATTAACGATTTCCACGGCGCTTTTTCCCGTAAGGCTTTTATCAGGGATCACTCTAAGCCTTACAATAGCCCGGCCCATAGAATCGGGTATTTTTGATACCTTTATTCCGTTTATGCCGTTTAAATAATCTTCAAGAGGCGCAAAGAAGTCTTCGCCGGAAGGACTGGCTTTGTCGGCATATTCCTCAATGGCCTTATAAAGCCCCATAATGGTTTCTTTTCCTACTTTAAAGGGGCGTCCCACGCCTTTCGACTGTTGATAGCACCAGTCAATATACGGCTGATTTCCTACGACACAGCCGGAGGTAGGACCGCCGAAAGCTTTCGCACCGCTGTAGATAACCATATCAGCCCCGAGAGCCAGATATTTTTTAAAATCTTCTTCCGCTGCGGCGTCTATTATAAGGGGTACAGCTTTTGCTTTGGCGACAGAGATGATATCTTCCAATGAAAGCATTCCGTCCTGAACGGCGTGATGGCTTTTCACGTAGAGAATTGCCGCTGTTTTTTCAGATATGGAAGCCTCGAATACGTCTTTTTCACATTTATTGGATACGCCTGCCATAACAGGCTTTCCGCCGCCCAAAGTAATCATTTGGGCGATTTCTGCTCCGAAGTCTACGTTGTGGCCCATCTGAAGAAGGATTTCATTTTTTTCCGTTAAGGGATTGGGTATTTTTTTTATTTCAAGAGGGTTTCCCTTTGTTATTACTGCGGCTATCGATATAACGATGCCTGAGGAAGCTCCGCAGGTAATAAATGCATCCTCTGCACCGGCATACTTCGCTATTTTTTTACCGGCTTCTTTTATAAGCTCATTCATATCGAAATAATTGGAGGCACCGTAATTCATAGCCTCAATGACCCCTTCTGAAAGGGTTGAAGAGCCCAAATAAGTCATTCTTCCGCTGCAGTTTATCACTCTTTTTACATCTAATTCTTTTTCCATATTGCTACGCTCCTATTCCGAGAGTAGTAAGGCCCATAAGAAAGGCAATATATCCCACAATCATTGCGCCTAAGATTGCACCGCCGATAATAGGAGATTTACGTACGTGGAATATAATAGCTCCAATCATTGCGCCTACGCCTACGTAAAAATCGAATTGAGCCGCCATAATCAGTATAATAGGGCCAAACCATTCGCCGACGATATTACCTGCACCTACCATGATATCAGTACCCATAGAGCCGTATCCGCCGGGCATGAGCTTACGGATCAGCAGTATGATTGCACCGATGGCAAGGCCGATTGCGGCACCGGTTAAAAGGCTTAAAGGAAAGTTCTTAACAAGGTTTTCATAGCCCATGGAAAGGAAAAGGGCAGGAAGGCCTGCGCCTACGCCGGTCATAATAGAGCCGCCGATGTCAAGGATTCCTACAAGGGGACCTTCCAGGATACGGGCAAGAAGAAAACCGCCTGTATAGCCGATTAACGCCGCATAGCTTCCTGTTTTAAGGGCTTCGCTTAACATAACGGTAACCGATGTGGTTGAGAAATGGCCTGTGTTATATTGGATAAATATGGATGTTCCGGCAAAAACACCGGCGCATATCATCGCCATAAATATAAGAAATGCTTTTTCCGTAAGCATAAAGCTTTCAATGGAGCTTCTTTTGTTTTCTGTAGTAGAGTTCATTTTTATCCTCCTGTATTATCTATCGTAATTCTGCTTTAGCAATATTTCCATAAAACTAAAACTTTAGAAAGGAATCTTTCCTCTAAAATAAGCAATTGCAAAGAACATAATTGCCACAAAGAGCATCATAAAAAGACTTCTTCTGCTCTTTAATCCGCTGTCGGCAACGCTTTGGCCTATGAGAATACCGAGAACACAGCCGGGGGTAGCGTTTCCCATTATGTATTGAGCAAGAACACCGAATATGGTTGCAAACGTTCCCTGCCATTTTCCGGCACTTAATGCAGAAAGCCAGAATGCCACAGGAAGAACGGGGGAAAGAATCAAATCCGCCGCCGGAGAAACCACCTTTTCTGCTATCAGAGACATGGTTTTTGGTATTAAGCTTGCAAGGGTATTTAAAACCGTTACTAAAACGGCACCGATTGCCATACCGCTTAACATCATTTTATAAGGGTTTTTAGAAGCCTCTCTGTCTTTTGCCGTAAAGTTTGAAAGACCTGCCGACCACTGGGGAATAATACGGTGCAGTACGTCGGAGCTTAAAGAACCTGTTCCTACGACGGAACCTGCGGAACTGAAGAAAAATCCCAAGCCGTAGCTGAAATGGGAAAGGGGGTCGCCGTTGCAGGCGTTCATTTCGCCTAAGGTTCTGAAAGCGCCCATACCTTGAATTTCAGGGGCGTGATACATTCTCGCTGCGCCGCCGGCGGCTCCGCCTCCTGCAAGAGCGCCAACAATTATAGATTTTATTACAAGATCAATCATTTTTGTCCTCCTCCTTTGAGTGCGGGGAATAAGCTTAAATAAACGGGGATATACTTATGAAACTTGAAAACTGCCTTTGGTTTTTTCAGTTTCATAAGGCTTTCTTAATACAGAACAAATAAACTTGATGCTTTTTAAGTTTATTTACCCTATCTTCCGTCCTTTACAGCTTATTTTCCCCAGTTGATATTATCTTTATTTCTACTTCCGCAGTAACTGAAATTCGATGAAATTCATGGGTTACGGGAAGTATTAATCCTAAAAAGCGTTTTACAGTTTCCGTTTTTTCTTCCTTATCGATGAAAAGGGCCGTTACGTGAAGCTCCACTAAATAGCCGTCAGTTTCCTTATAGGCTTCGTTTCGTATATTTTTGAAAACGTCTGTCAGAGCTTCCCTGTGGCTTTTTCCCAGACCGGAAACTTTTAATGATTTATGGATGGTTTTTAAAACATTTTCGCTACTCAAATTATTCACGCCCATATTTTTTATAATATGCTTCGGTTATGGCTTTTCCCAATTCTTCCGTATCCATAAAGCCAAAGCCTAAAGCAACGTATCCGTTATTAACTGCGTTTACGCCGGATACGACGGTTCTTAAATCGTATATTGCGTTATATCCATATTGATTTTTTGCAGCTAAAGCACCGCCGCCGCCGCCGCCGCAGAAGCTTATGCCAAGGTCTGCATTTTCATCATGCATTACCTTGCCAAGCTTCATGTCTGCGCCTATTCCGGGAATGACGATGGCTTCCCCGCCGGCGGCCTCAATACCTTTTGCCACGTTCTGGCCTTTTCCCATACGGTGTGCAATCACTATTTTTACCTTTTTTTCCATTATAATTCCTCACCTTTCTCTTCTTTTAATCTAAGCTGCATTGCGCCTATATGTGTTGCTATTAAAGCTTCTTCGTTATCCGGTATTTTTCTGCCGTACTGGCCTTCCAGATGAGAAGCTATTTTTTTTGCAAGTTCAAGAGCTTCAGTGCTGATTTCATCTGCAAAACTCATATCCATATCCACAAACTCACCTTTTTTTAATCTGTTATAAAGGGTGATGAGATGCGTTACAAATACGGGGCCTGCAACAGAGTCGAATACAACGCCTTCTTTTTCACAAAAATTCATAATATCTGTGAGCTTTTTTTCAAGGGCCTGGATTTCTTCTTTTTCTATATTCCACTCCTTTGTTCTTTCGTCAATTACTTTGCAAATTTCCTTATAATCAAATCTTTTCATTTTTTCACCTATGTATCGTAAGAATTATGGCATATGAAGCTGCCGTATTGCCGTTTTAATGCTATGAAGCAAATAATAATGTTTATATCGTTCATAAGCTTGCTTTTTAGTCTATTTGGAGTAAGCTTCCAAATTTATCTGTTGCATATAAGATATTGAAAGAAATAGGGGAAGAAAATACTTCTTCGCTGCTTTCCTCATAGACTGTTTCTTTGTTTATAAGTTCAACCACTGCTAGGGAAGCCTTGTTTCCTTCTGAAATATCTGTATTATTGCCTGTAATAAAGCAAGGGTTTATAGTCACAGCTTTTAATACAGCTTCCTTTTCCATGCCGCATATAAGGCATTTTGTCATTACCTCGGCAAGGCTTTTAACTTTTGTTCCGAAATTTCTCGCATGAATATCGCTTGAAATAGTGAAGGGAGCAAGCCCTTCTTTAATGGCCTTTTCAGCAGTTTTAAAATCGAAGCTTGCAGCGCCGTGGCCAACGTCATATAAGACGCCCTCTTGATATTTATTCTCTACAAGCTTTTTTACCTTGCCGTAATCGTCTAAAATACCGCCTTTTTTGCCGTGGAAAATATGGGTAATAATATCGCCTCTTTGAAGCAAAGGCAGAATTTCCTCAAGGGCCGGCGGAGCATTGCCCACATGAATCATTACGGGAAGATTTACTTTTCTTGCGAAATCGATTCCCCTTTTTACGGCTTCCATGCCTAAAGAGCCTACAACGCTTCCGCTTGCCCGAAGCTTTATGCCTACGATGGTTTCTTTAAATTCCCTAATGGTATTGAAAAGCTTTTCTTCATTAAAATAGGCAGTGTCAGAAAGTTCTTTACCATCTTTTGTAAGCCCTATTTTAGAATAATTAATAAAAGCTTTTACATTTGTAGATGATTTTTCTATGACCTCTTTATAAAACTCAGGGTAATCGTCGCAGCCGGTGCTTCCTGCATCTATAACGGTGCTTACCCCCTGACGGATACCTATTTTGTCGGCAGATAGGCCAAGGGCGGTTTTTTCAGGAAAGGCATGTACATGGATATCTGTAAAAGAAGGAACAATAAGCTTTCCTTTACAGTCGATAGTTTCATCGCAGAGGATATCCTTTGCGTCTCCCACAAAGATAATGATGCCGTTATCTATAACGATATCCGCAGCTTTTCTGCTGTTTTCGGCAAGGTTCAGGATAGTTCCGTTTATAAGCTTTATTTTCATTTTCACCTCTCCTTTATTTATTTTTTATATAGCAGAATTCATTTCAATCCGAAGCACCTGTCCCTTAAAACGTAAAATATCCTCTGATATTTTGCAGCATTTTGTCACTTCGGTTTCTAAGTAATTCAGCTATAGCCGATAAAATCTATAGTAAACTTAAAGTAAAATGGGCACAAAACCGCATATTTACATGGTCCCTCAAATGTAGTATTTCCGAAGGGAATCCATGTTTTTGGGATTTTAGCAAATAGGTTTTGCTGCTTCTTTATAAGAAATTTACTATAATTTGCAGCTTCTTACTTTAAGGTTTATGGCTATAGTAGGTTTTTATTGAATTTATATCATATTCCAAAACAGCTTTATGATGTTTTGAATAAAGAGGGCTTATGACTTCATATATTTTCTTTTCTCTTCCTCTGAGATTTTCAGGGTTTACCTTTTTCATAGGGCCGGTATCATCTCTTTGCATACTCATCATAAGATGTATCGTAAGGCTTATGAAAACCTCATTATCCACTTCTCCAAGGGCTTTGCCCATGGCCTGAACGATATTTGCACAGTCTGAAAGAAGCGCCATGTATTCGAAAAAGCCTTCGGACCTGCCCTTTGAAGGGGGTGTGTCATTGATTACCGCATTGCTTTCAAGGAGGCTTTTTACTTTTTCTATATCTTCATCAAGAAGCAAAGGTGTAATTCTAATGACAGGGATATAATCATGATAAAAATAAGTGGTTGAAAGGATGAAATCCGCATCATTTATCCCTAAGGCCATGGCTTCTTGCATATGGATAGCCCCTTTTACCTCGATTTGAGGAAACCGTCTTGAAACATTGGTTTTTAGAAGCTCTGCGCTTCCCTTTCCCGTGGTGCAGACAATATAGGCTTTTTTCTTGGGGCTTTCCGAATACATTTGGGCCGCCAGATACATCACGAGATAGCCTGTTTCATCGTCGGAGATTTCACCTAAAAATGGACGGAAAATAAATATTTCGTCTTTGCAGTCCATAAATAAATCGGGAAACCGTTCAAAAATCATTTTCTTTAGAGGATTGCTTTCTTCTATGCCTTTTTTGCGTCTTTCCGCCGAAACGTATAAGTGGGTGCGTATATTTTGAAAAAGCTCGTCGTTTCCTAAAAAGTTATAATTTCTTCTTTTTGACATATTTTTAAGAAATACAGCGATGGCGCTGTCTATGGAGCCTTCTTCCTGGGTTTGGGTATAGTAGTTTCTTCTTGTATTCTGATAGTGGGAGGAAAGATACATAATTTCTTCTTCTGAAAGATTAAATTCCTCCGTCAGATACCGCATTACCATCAGAGCCCAGCCGGATTTTATTTCAGGTACTTCTGAGGCCTTTAAAGAATGCCCCTTTTGAAACCTTGATACAGAAATTGCTGAAAGAATGATGATGAAGCTGTCTTCATGCCTGTACATATGCTGGGAGAGCCTGCTGTTCAGGTCCTTATCCATGGTGTAAAGGCGTTCGGCTATTTCCTTAACGGTTAAAGGAGAGAGAACCGCCAAGTATTCGTCAAGCATGGCCTTTTTTTCGCTGCTGAGATAAATAAGCTGCTTTTCCTGCTGCAAAAGGCCTATGACGTCGTAATGCTCGAAGCTTTGGAGTATTAAAGAAGCCATTGCCTCCCGTATATTTTCTTCCTTTCCGTAAAGGGCGGCTCCTGTTTCCTTATTGATTGACGCTTTAAGGTGAAAGGTCTTAAGCCATTTTTTTACAAAAGGGAAATCCCTGTAAAATGTTGCCCTGCTGATACCTACTTTATTGCTGATTTTTTTAAGGCTGATGCCGTTTTCATTTACAAAAAGCAAGGTAAGAATAAGAAGAATCCTGCTGTATTGGTTTAAAGGCATCAGGCTTGGCCTGATATCTTTAATAAGCTCTTTTGCTTTTTCTATAGCACTTTCATCTTCAAAGGCAATGGTGTTTTCAGAATATTCCAGGCTTAATCTATTTTCCTTAGCCCATTCCTTAATGGCTTTTAAGTCTGCGTACACAGTTCTAAGGGCGATTCCTAAATCACTTGAAAGCCTTGAAGCTTCCGACGGAACGCCTGAAATAATCCTTTCTACAATTTTCTGCTGTCTTTGTGATAGCTGCATAATAATCCAACTCCTATATTGATTATAGCATCTGATTCCTGTGAATAAAGAAAATGTCTATCTCATTTTCTGCAACGGCAGTGGAAACTATGAGACTGAAAGAAAAAAGATACTTTAATTTTCCATAAAAGAAAAAATCATATTGACAAAATAATATTGATACCATATAATTAAAAGGTTAAGTATGAGAATAAATTTAATGCTTTTGCAGGCGTAAATAATGTAAAATGTGGACATTGTCAGACATTTTTATAAACAATACAGAGTGATTTCTATTGCTCTGTATTTTATTTACCCCAAAATGGCTAATATTAATACAAGGGGAGTGATTCTATTGGAATTTAATCTTATTCCTTTTGCTTCGGAAATCGTAAAGGAAAAAGCGATAGCAGAGATATTGAAATGCAACGATTTAACTGAAAAATACGGTCTTGTCCTCAATGAAAAAGAGGCTCTGGAGCTTGTTGAAATTCGTACCGCTTCTTTGAAAAATAACGGGCGTATGGAATTCGGTGCAGGAATTATAGATAAGCTCATAAAAGAATTTTGTGACTCCCCTTATATTTCACAAAGAGACTATCAAAAAATCTTGCAGGAGCTTATTGATATTTTTTATTATTATAAAAACGAAACCATGGATTTAATAAGCGATGACGACCTTATTAAATTCATGAAAAAATCCTTTGACGGTGTATGCGGAGGCTCGCTTGAGCTTCTTTCAGGAAGAGAGCTTCATAAGCTTGCCGAAAACCTTCGGTTTGGATTTTCCAAAGATTCTTCTGATGAAGAGGAGGAGGAAGACGATGAAGAATGAATTAAAAAGCATCTCCAAAATAGAAAAGAATGAGCTTATAAGCGACGCATATTTTGAGTCTTTAATAGAGCAGGCTTTGTTAAAAGGCGTTCTGGAAAGAGCAGAATTTGAAAGAATACAATATGAATGCATTAATCTTTTGGCGTTTAAGGTAGAACGGTTTAATCTTGGGGAAAGCAGCTCTATACCCACAGACAAGGCAAAGGCTATTATGGCTTCCAATTTATTTACATTAAGCCTGTGGCTTAAAACCTATGAAGAACCGGAAGAGGCCCTAAGGCTTTTGAGAAAAGAAAGCATTTTTGAACTATATAAAAAGGGCCGAAAGCGGATTGATAGAATGGTTATGTCAGCAAAATCCCTTCATGCTAAGCTTTTAGAGAAGCTATTAGAGACGGAAAATGAATATTACGCTTTAACCATAGATGACGGAATAAAAGGTTTTTTCAAGCTTTATTATCCTGAATTTTCAGCCCAGGAGATTCATATTACTGCCGATTATCCTATTTATAATCCCATGGAGCGGCTTTCAGGCATTGAATTTATAAAGCGCTATGTTGAATGCTTATATAATGAAAACCAATTTTGTATTAATTTTAATAAAGAAGATATTCATTTTCTTTTAAAAGGATATGATAAAGGATATAAGCAATTACTTATAAATATTTACGGAGAAGTGCTCACTGCGGCTATAGGCTGCATCTTATCTGGGGAAAATGTAAGAAGGCTTCATATATCTTTTCAAGGGGTTTCATATTTGAACGGGATTTTTAAAGAGGCTACGGATAGAGCGGTTTTTTCATATCTCAACGATGCTTTTTCTGAACTTAAAGAGACTTTCGGTCTTTCGGAGGGCCTTTCCAAATACATGGAAGAAAGCATCAAAATTATATATAAAAGGATAATAGACGCCAAAAGAACGGATACATGGAACATATTTTATTCTCCATATTTCCCGGAAAATAATCCTAAAATCCATTTTTCCTTCGGCAATAAAATGGATAATGAAAAATACAGGCATATTTTAGATGAAATTATACAATGCCGTTTTTTTGAGGATAAAATGTCTATTATTAAGAAAAATGTCCATTCTTTCGGGGATTTAGAAGATATTTTGCTTGACGGCAGATGGGCCTATGACGAAATGACCCGAATTATTAAAGGCCTCAGCTTGCCTGAAATTTCAGCTCTTTCAAATAAATACGGGTTAGATAAAAATATAGACGAACAGGAATTACGGGACGAAGAAAAGCTTTTACGAAAATGCCTTTTGGAATTTATTTATACATTTTCCGAAGACCAAAGGAAATTAATTTTAAAAGCCATAGAGTCCATAGAATACGAGGACAGTTAGTAAATTTACCTATTATTTTACAGTAAAAAGTGTTATGATACTTTAGAAACAATTACGAAACTTTAAAACACATAGGAATTATGATGAAATAATATCGCTGTCAATTTACTTTTATTTTATTCTAAGTCTTCTGCGGCCTTACACTTATAGCGGAGTAAAGGTAAATTGGCCCATAGGTGCTTTATGCTTGAAAAGGTAAGAAAAACCATCATGGATAATCACATGATAAATATGAATGACCATATTGTTGCAGGTCTTTCCGGCGGGGGGGATTCCTGCGCTCTTTTGCATGTCCTTAAGGCCCTTCAGGGCGAGTATGCCCTTAGCTTTACGGCGGTTCATATAAACCACGGTATTCGGGGAGACGAAGCTTTAAGAGACGAAAACTTCGTTTTGGATCTGTGTAAAAACCTCGGCATAGAATGCAGAATATTCCGGTTTGATATGGCGGAATATGCAAAGGAGCATAAGATTACCCTTGAGGAAGCGGGAAGGGAATTCAGATACCGTGCTTTTAATGCTGTTTTGACGGAAAAGGGCAGGGGGAAAATAGCGGTTGCCCATAATTTAAACGACAGGGCAGAAACCGTATTCATGCGGTTTATAAGAGGAACAGGCTTAAAGGGGCTTGAAGGCATACCGAAAACAAGAGACAATATCATAAGGCCCTTGATAGACTGCAAACGCTCTGAAATAGAAGAGTATCTTCATAAAAACAATATTTCCTACGTTCACGACAGCACAAATGCCATGGATATCTATACAAGAAATTTTATAAGGCTTAACATCCTCCCTCTTATTGAAGAAAATCTGAATCCGTCGGTGATTGATACCCTACGTAAAAGCTCCGACGTTTTTGCCTTGGAAAACGCTTACATGGAGGAAGAAGCCTTAAAAGCTTTTAAAAATCTTGTGACTATTGAAAAAAATACCCTTAGAATTGAAAAGGAGGGCTTTTCAAAACTTCACAAGGCCCTCAGGCTTCGTATAGCAAGGCTTTCTATAAATGAAATGACAAATAGCCTTAAAGATTATGAAATAAGCCATGCGGAAATGATTTCAGAAGCCTTTCAATATGCCACGGGAAAAGAATTTCATATTCCCGGGGACCTGATTGTTCAAAATTCATACAAAGATATTATTTTATACAGAAAGGATATAAAACCTTTCAAGGATATAAGCCTTAAAGACGGGGACTTTATATACTTAGATGAAATAGATGCGTATTTAAGCATTTCTTATTTTAGGCCCGAAAATAAAGAAAACTTTATTAAGACTTGTACTAAGGTTTTTGATTATGATAAAATAAAGGATAAATTATTCCTGAGAACGAGGCGCCAAGGAGACCGGATTTATATTAAGGAAGTTGGGGGAACAAAAAAACTGAAAGACTACTTTATAGATAATAAGGTAGAGAAATTCAAAAGAGACCATATCCCGCTTCTTGCTTCGGAAAAGGATATTTTATGGATATTTGACGGCAAGAATATTACAGACAGCAGGTTTTTATCTACCGGCAGTCAAAGAGAAATATATATTAACCTTTGGAGGAAGAGCAATGAATGACAATATCAAAGTAATGATTTCGGCAGAGGAGCTTGATAAAAAAGTAAGCGAGCTTGCAAAGCAGATAAACGAGGACTACAAGGGAAAAACAGTGTCTCTTTTATGTGTTCTGAAAGGCGGCGTGGTTTTTACGGTGGATTTGGCGAAAAAGCTTGATCTTGACATAGAGATTGACTTTATGGATATTTCCAGCTACGGAGACGGAACAGAATCTACAGGGGTAATAAAAATCAATCTTGATTTAGAGCAGCCCATCACAGGAAAGCATGTTCTTTTGGTTGAAGACATTATTGACAGCGGAAGAACCTTAAGCCGCGTTAAAAAGCACCTTCTCGGCCAGAGGCCTGCCTCCTTTAAAATATGTACTTTGCTGGATAAGCCGGACCGCAGGGTGGTTAATGATGCAAAGCCGGATTATACGGGCTTTGTTATCCCCGACGAATTTGTTATAGGCTATGGCCTTGACTATGCACAAAAATACAGAAACCTTCCTTACATAGGCGTATTGCAGCCTTCAGAGGAATAATTAATTTTGACTTTGGTTTTTGCCTATGGTACCATATAATGAATTAAATTTTATACACTGGGAAAATGCTGTCGGATTGGCCTAAGACCAAATAAATTTTAGTTCACAAAGAATTTTTGGTTAGGGCTGTTAAATAATTATAGAGGTTTTTAGGAGGTATATGGTTGAGAAAACACGCTAGAGTCATGAGCATATACATGATAATATTGCTTTTTATTATAATGATTTATATGGCTTTACAGATGACTACGGCTTCTAATGTAAAGGAGCCGTATACTTACAGCGACCTTGTAAGAGACATAAAGGACGGAACAATTAAAAAGGTCGAAATCTCAAAAAGCGCAGAAGTAAGCAATGCCGGAAACGTAAGAGCATATTTTGAAAGCACCGTAGTGAACGGCAGAACAGAACAAAGAGTTGAAAATATAGAAGTCCTATGGATGGATAGCTTTGCCGAGCTTGCGGAAACAGCAAGCGTTGAAAACGGCCTGCAGGTTATCACAAAGCAAATACCGAAAACAAGCGTCCTGCTTGAAATACTGCCCTTTGCTTTGGTGATGATGGTGCTTGTATTTCTCATGTTTATTGTGATGCAGCAGGTTCAGGGCGGGGGCTCCGGCGGCTCCAAGGTAATGAATTTCGGAAAAAGCCGCGCAAAGCTCACGGTTGATGATAAAAAGAAGGTCACTTTTCAAAACGTTGCCGGTCTTGACGAAGAAAAGGCGGAACTTCAGGAACTTGTGGATTTCTTGAAATCCCCTAAGAAATACGTAGATATCGGTGCGAGGATTCCTAAGGGCGTGCTTCTTGTGGGCCCTCCGGGAACAGGAAAGACCCTTCTTGCAAAGGCAGTTGCCGGCGAAGCCGGCGTACCGTTTTTTTCCATATCCGGTTCCGACTTTGTTGAAATGTTCGTTGGTGTTGGAGCCTCCAGAGTAAGAGACTTATTTGAACAGGCGAAGAAAAATTCTCCCTGTATTGTATTTATAGACGAGATTGACGCCGTAGGAAGGCGCAGAGGCGCAGGCCTTGGCGGCGGTCATGATGAAAGAGAGCAGACCTTAAACCAGCTTCTTGTTGAAATGGACGGCTTCGGTGTAAATGAAGGCGTTATTATCCTTGCGGCTACAAACAGGGTTGATATATTGGACCCAGCCCTTTTAAGACCCGGCAGGTTTGACAGAAGGGTTACCGTAGGCCGCCCTGACGTTAAAGGCAGAGAACAGATTCTTGAAGTTCATGCTAAGGGAAAGGCCATCGGTCCAGACGTTGACCTTAAAGTAATTGCCCATTCCACCTCTGGTTTTACAGGTGCCGACCTTGAGAATCTTCTGAACGAAGCGGCGCTTCTTTCCGCAAGGCATAATAAGAAGGAAATTGACATGGAGGAGCTTAGAGCGGCCTTCATAAAAGTAGGCATGGGAACAGAGAAAAAATCCCGTGTCATCAGCGATAGAGAAAAGAATATTACCGCTTATCACGAAGCGGGCCACGGTATTTTATTCGAGCTTCTTGAAAAGCTTGATCCTGTTCATATTATATCCATTATCCCCGTAGGCTCTGCCGGAGGATATACAATGCCTCTTCCGGGAGACGACAAATCCTATCTTTCCAAAAGCTATATGGAACAATATATTGTTTCCCTATTAGGCGGAAGGGTTGCCGAGGAAATCGTCCTTAAGGATATAACAACCGGAGCGTCAAACGACATTGAAAGAGCAACGGCCATGGCAAGGGATATGGTTACGAAATACGGTATGAGCAGTGAGCTTGGCCCTATACAGTTTGGAAACGACAATGACGAGGTATTTATCGGAAGAGACCTTGCCCATACGAGAAATTACGGGGAAAAGGTAGCTTCACAAATAGATACCGAGATTAAAAGCATTATAGAAAAGGCCCATGAAACGGCAAGGACGCTTATTACAAAGCATATAGACGTTCTCCATAAAACGGCGGACCTTTTAAAAGAAAAAGAAAAAATAACAGGGGACGAATTCAGAGCGCTTTTCCCGGAAGGTTCCCTTCCCGATAAGAAAAGAACCAGCGAATTTTTTGAAGAAAAAAATATCGTTGCTCCTGAAGAAGCACCAGTACCCAAAGAAGCCCAATAAAAGCATAAAAAAGGACCGAATATTCGGTCCTTTTGTTTTTGTTTTAAAATATATTTTAAAGTTAAATAAGCAGACACAGCAATAGATAATGAAAATTTCAATATATATAGTAAATTTAAAGTTAAATAGTAGCAAAGCCGTATATTCACGAAGGCTCAAAAATGTACCGTTTCCGAAGGAAATACGTGTTTTTGAGCCTTAAGGGAATAGGCTTTTGCTGCTTCTTCATGATAAATTTACTATAAAATCAAATGAAAACAATTATATAAAATACGAATTAAGGCGTGTTCACCCTAATCTAAGCAGGCATCTAAAATGACATTATTGCGTCCTCCTTTGTCAGCATTTCTTAGCAGATACCTTCCGGTATACGTTGTCAGCATTTCTTAGTATATTTTTCTAAATTGCATTTTTAAGTCCGCGTGAATATACGGTTTTGTTATCATTTCACTTTAAATTTACTATAACATTTCATGCAGTTTATTTACGGTTTTCCAGTTTCTTGCCGTAGAGGACATAAAAAGCTTTGATAACTGGGCGGCGGCTTTTGATTTACGGATGCTTTGCTTACATAGAAGGTAAATTTCTCTTTTTCCTGTCCGTATAATATCAGAGTCTGTACAATTTTTGCATAAGGCTTCTATTTTTGACCGCTCCGGCGGATTTTCTAAGAAATATACATAGAGATGTTCAACAGTCGGGTCGGCAGCTTCCGCTTCTGAAATTTCCTCCTGAGAAAAAGGCAAGTGCTCAATCAAACTGCTTATTTCATCTATATTACGTATTGTTACGCTGCTTTTAAAACCAAACTGCTTAGAAAATCCTTCTTCAATAATCTCTTGCAGCGGCTTCTCCTCAAGATCTGCCTCAAAAACAGCATTTCCGCTTTGGATATAAGTTTCCGGGTTTTTAAATCCCAAGTCAAAAAACAACTGCTTTAAATCATTCATTTTTACAATGTTTTTGCCGCCTACATTGATTCCCCTGAAAAGTACAGCATATTTCATTTTACTTACCTCAATTCACCTTAGTTTAAATGATTTTATAATACTTTTATTATTGTTTGCCGGAATCAAGCTTTATTTCCCCATGCTCTTTTTCGTATTTATTTATACAGTCTCTTATTAATATTAATATCTGGCTGTTTGCGGAGCGGCCTTCATAGTCCGCCACTACATGGAGCTTATTTAAAAGCTCTTTATCTATCCTTATGGAAAGGCTTTTTATAGACATATAATCACTCCTAAATGAGTTTAATATGTATCTATTTTATGTTTATTATGTGTCAATATGTTCAATATAGATATAAAATATATCTAAAATGAATCTACGTAAAAATGATTTTAGGAGTGAATTGTATGGTAGACTATGAAAAAATGTATTTTGAATTGTTTAATAAATTAACAGATATACTTTTAGACATACAGAAGATTCAACAAAGCATGGAAGAAATATACATTGGAAATGCAGGTAAACTTACCGCAATGCAAGAGCCTGTTATTAAAAATCGCAATAGATAAATTTATAAAAATGCATATAAATGGAAAAATTTTAACGCCTTACTTGATTATATACCTTTTATAGTATAAACTTTAATTACAAAATACGGATGAATCCGAAAAAGGAGCGTGCATGAATGGAAAAGATTAAGCGTTCAGACTTTATGGAGTACAAATTTCTTTCTCAGCTTAAATTAAGCCCAAGCGGCTTAAAAACAGCCGTTATAGCAAAAAAGGCAAGCGACAGCAATTCATATTATTCTGTAATATATGTTGATAAGGGCGAGGGTTTTTATCCTCTTACGAGAGAAAAGGGAAATGTTGGATTTTTCCAATGGCTTGACGATGAAAATATAATTTTTTCTGAGCAAAGATGCCCTAAGGTTAAAGAGCTTAAAGAAAAAGGATATGAGATTTCAACATTATATAAAATAAATATAAACGGCGGAGAAGCTTCCGAAGAATTAAGGCTTGATGTTACGGCAAAGGGCGTTGAGCTTATTGCTCCCGGAAAATACCTTGTTTTAGCCGATTATAATAATGCTCGTCCTGATTTGACAGGCAAAACAGATAAGGAAAAGGAAGAGCTTTTAAAAGAATACAAGAAAGAAGCAGACTATCAGGTAGTAGACGAGCTTCCTTACTGGTATAACGGAAAAGGCTTTACCAATAAAATGAGAAACCGCCTTTATATTTATTCCGAAGAGGGATTAAAGCCTGTTACGGGAGAACTTACTTATTTAAGCTCTTATGTCCTTTCAAAATGCAAAAAGTACATTGCCTATGAAACCCAGTGCTTTGAAACTGGCGTTCTCGACATTAAGAGCAGCCTCTATTTATACGACATAGAAAAAGGTGAATCAAGAAAGATTCTTGGTGATACATACTTCATAAAGAGTTATGATTTCTACAACGGAAAGCTTGTAATTGCCTTATCCGAAGGGGCTAAATACAATTTCCATCAGCATCCGGAATTTTATTTTCTCAGCCTTGAAGACGGAAGCCTTGAAAAAATCATGGATACAGATTTCTCTGTTCCAAGCGGCGTAGGAAGCGACTGCAAGCTTGGAGGCGGCTATGATTATAAGGTGTTTGGCGACGATCTTTACTTTATCACCATTATGGGCTACCGTTCCGACGTATATAAATTGAACCTTACAGGAAGCCCTGAAATAAAATGCGTCACATCAAATGCAGGCAGCACAGATATGTTTGACATCAGCGAAAAAGGCATTACTGCCGTAGCCATGTATGACGACAGGCTCCAAGAGGTTTATACCTATGAAGACGGCAAGCATATTCTTAAAAGTGCCTTTAATGCCCATATCTATGAAAATAAAATTTATTCCAAGCCCCAGTATTTTACGATTAAGGATGCTGACGGCTTTGAAATAGATTGCTGGGTAATAGAGCCTGTAGGCTATGAAAAGGGTAAGAAATACCCTGCCATATTGGATATTCACGGCGGTCCGAAATCAGCCTATGGAGACGTATATTTCCATGAAATGCAGCACTGGGCAAGCGAAGGCTATTTCGTTCTTTTTTCAAATCCCAGAGGAAGCGACGGCAAAGGCAACGAATTTGCTGAAATAAGAGGAAGATACGGAACCGTTGATTACGATAATATTATGCAGTTTACCGACGAAGCCCTTAAGAGATACCCCGATATAGATTCTGAAAAGGTGGGCGTTACAGGCGGCTCTTACGGCGGATTTATGACAAACTGGATTGTAGGCCATACAGATAGATTTAAGGCAGCAGTTTCTCAAAGAAGTATCGCCAACTGGGTAAGCTTTTCAAATATCTGTGACATCGGCTATTATTTTGGGCCGGACCAGCAGCAGGCGGATACTTGGGGTGATGTTGAGAAGCTTTGGTGGCATTCTCCGCTTAAATATGCAAACAACGTAAAAACGCCTATTTTATTCATTCATTCCGACGCGGACCACAGATGCTGGATACCGGAAGCATACCAGATGTTTACGGCTGTGAAGCTCCACGGCGTAGATGCAAGATTATGCATTTTCCACGGAGAAAACCATGAGCTTTCCCGTTCAGGAAAGCCTGAACACAGGGATAGAAGGCTTAAGGAAATAATTGAGTGGATGGATAAATATCTGAAATAAAAGCTGATTATATGAAAGCATACAGGTAGATGACTTTATATCACCTGTATGCTTTTTTATTTTTAAAAGATAGTTTTACCTTTATTTAAAAAAGCAAAAATATAGACAGAGAAGCCTTTTATTTGTACATAAGAGATTTAGAAGATGGTATAAAGATAAGATTTTTAAATTGTTTTCTAAAAAGATTTCCTAAGATGGGATATTATGTATATCAGTATTGGCGTAAGAGTATAATAAATGTATTTTAATTTATATACAGATGATGTATAATGAATACATTTCTTGAAGAGAATTATTCAACCAGCCTTATATTAGAGCATGCCCAAAAGTCCATTTTGCCATAGAAATGCGGCTTCATTGTCGAATTTTATTGCAAATAATACTCTATAAGCTTAAAGCTTATAAATGTATTTCTGATGTAAAATGTAAAATTAACCTTATTTTATATCCTTGTTGATTTAACTATTTTCAGACACTCCTAGGGTATATAAATATGTTTTCAAAAATAAATATATAAGCAGGAATTTGTATACAATAAATTAAAATATCGCAGTATTTAAAGGAGTAAATATTATGAAAAAAGCCATATTAAAAATAATTATAACAGCCCTTTCTGTAATGACAGTAACTGCAGGCTGTACAGGTTCAATGAATGCTTTAGAAAGCATACAGCCGCCGGTTCCGGCTGCGGAAAACATAGAGCAAAGCACTGTAGCAGCGGAGCCTAAGTCTTTAAAAGAATATGTTGACCTTAATAAAGAAAACGGTAAGTTTGACCCTTTGCTTACAAAAGAGAATGATACGGTTACAGGCGAGCTTGACGCTACGGAAGATACGCTTATATTTACTTTTAAATATAAAGAAGGGGCAAAAATAAGCCAAGATATGAAAAAGCATCTTTCCGAAGGCTTGAATCAGGTGGAGGAGCTGTATAAATCTTTTGCATCTACCATAGCAAAGAACATCGGAAGCGATATCGTGAAAATAGAAATTAAATATATTGATTATGAGGGAAATCCTTTAGCTGAAAAAGTATACAGCAATAAATAGGGCTTGCTCTTGAAGTTTATATTATTGCAGTAAATCCTTGGTGTAAATATTAATACGGCAAGCCTATGAAAAAAATGGAATAAGCTTTTGATTTTAGCATTCGGGCTTTAATCAATTTAATGAAAAAGTATTTGGCCGTAGTGTCTTGCCAGAATTTCATCTTGACGAGAGGCCAAACGCTCTCATGGGTTTGGGCCTAAATATTAACAAAACAGCTTGACAAAATAACAGTATTGTTATACAATTATCTGCGTTGCTTAGTTCAGCCTAAGTATCTATAATTTAATACTGTGGAGGGTTACCGAAGTGGTCATAACGGGGCGGTCTTGAAAACCGTTTGTCTTAACGGGCGCAAGGGTTCGAATCCCTTACCCTCCGTAAAAGAAAAACTCATAAATCTTAGATTTATGAGTTTTTTTGTGTCTAAAAATATTACCCTTACGGGTTTAAAATGTTTTTGAGAGACTTCTTGCTTTTCGTAGGTTCTTTATTTATTTTGCTATGTTTAGTTCATGTAGTATTTTACCTAGAGAATTTCAAAACATATAAAGTAAAGAAATGGGAAAGCTTCCACACAATAAGCCTTTTCTTGGTTTATTGCAGAGAGGGTAAAATAATGCTATGATGCTTTATAGTCAATTTCAAATGAAACAGTAATAAAAATCGTATATTTTGAACGGCTTAAACATAGGGATTCTATATATTTAAGCCGTTTATGAAAAATAGACTTTTATTGCATCCTTCTGTGAAATTTACTTTAACTGACACTATTGCTGATTGCAAAGAATTGCGGCACATAATTCTTAATTGGGGGGATATTCATATGAAGAGTGAGAAATCGGAGCTGTCATTCAATCAACGGGAAGCGCTGCTTAAAACATTAAAGAACCGCTTTGAGAAAAACAGAAATCGGCATCAGGGCCTTGAATGGGATAAAATACAGGAAAAATTAGAAGCAAATAGTGGGAAACTATGGTCCCTGAATGAAATGGAAATCACCGGCGGAGAGCCTGATGTTGTGGGGTTTGACCATGAGACAGGAGAATATATTTTTTATGATTGCGCAGGGGAAAGCCCAAAAGGCCGCAGAAGCATTTGCTATGACCGTGAGGCACTGGAGTCGCGAAAGGCTCATAAACCGGAGCATAACGCTGTCGATATGGCAGAATTTATGGGCATTGAATTATTAACGGAAGAACAATACCGGCAATTACAGGGGCTTGGGAATTTTGATACAAAAACCTCAAGCTGGATAAAAACCCCTGCTAATATCAGAAAGCTCGGCGGGGCGCTCTTTTGTGACCGCCGCTATGATACAGTCTTTGTATACCATAACGGAGCAGAATCTTATTATGCCGCCAGGGGCTTTCGCGGTTTTATAAAGGTTTAAATTTTATGCGGCGGGAAAAACTGTGACAATGGCTTTATAACTTCTCTGGTATCAGAGAGGCGATTTGGCGCTGTAAAGATTTTCCTCTTTCTGAAGGATTGCTGTAAAGGTGTGATGTCTGTTGGCCCAACAGGCATCACACTTTAGATTTAATAAAATTCATGATGCAGGTTTTTCATATAAGTATTAAAGATTCGGAAACTTTATCCTGCTTAATATATATTTCATTGTAAAACTCAGATGTTTAGTTGTTAATTAACCTTACTTCTTCACTCGTATAGGATATAGCTGCCGCCGGCTTTTTATAATGCTATTGCTGCCGAATCTCAAGCAATGGGATTTGCAGATGGGATATATCTTTAAGCCTATTATAAATCAGTTTTATGATTTTCTTAATATTTTTTCCATGCTTTTCCCTTTCGCTAATTCATCGATAAGTTTATCAAGATAACGTATTTTTTGCATCATTTTATCCTCTATTTCTTCAACACGGTATCCGCATATAGAGCCTGTAATCAGTGAAGCGTTAGGGTTCATTTCCGGTGCGTTTTCAAAAAAGTCTTCAATGTTAATATCACTATCCAACTGCCTTTTTAAGCCTTCCTCATCATATCCTGTCAGCCAAAGAATAATTTGGTCGACCTCAGCCTTGGTACGGCCTTTATTCTCTGCTTTTTTTACATAAAGGGGATAAACACTGTTAAATGGTGTTTTAAAAATTCTTGGGTTTTTCATCTTTTTTCTCCCATCTTAAAATAAATACAATATATAGAAAGCGAAATAATAGCTTGTCTTACTATAGAATACTATTATAATTTTATAGTATTCTTTGATAGCCGGCAAGATAATCAAGGGTTTTAATAATTCTTATGTGAAAACCAAGATTATTTATTAAACGCACTTTATTCTTTCAATTTTCTGTCAAACATGCTAGAATAGGCTAAAAATTGAATACATCAGCCAAAGACTTTATATAAAAGGCATAAAGCCGGCATAAACGCGAACTTTACTTAATTTGTAAATTCATATATTTTCCCTTAAATGATGTTAAGGGATATTAGCCGTGGTGATGTTAACGGTCACAAGAGCTTAAGTCCTTTCCTATCGTTAATAGCGGCACATTTCGTATATGAAATGTGCTTTTTATACGGAGGGAGCTTAAAAAATGATGCAGAAGCCAGCCTATAAATTGTTTTTTAGTGAGTGCCCTATTATGGTTAGCAGACATTTTTTCATCTTTATTAACCTAATTTAAGATTTAGATAAGGAGTGCAGGTATGCAGGTATATAATTTAATAGCCGTATTTGATTTTTCATGTGAAAAGCTTCTGATGTGCGAAAGGAAAAAAGACCCCTATATAGGCCTTTTTAATTTCGTAGGAGGAAAAAAGGAAGAACATGAGCACTCCGATGAGGCAGCATATCGTGAATTATTTGAGGAAACGGCTATAAAGAAAGAGGATATAGCATTAACCCATTTGATGGACTTTGTATATTATTTAGGCGATTGCAAAGTAGAGGTATATGCGGGAAGGCTTAACAGAACTTTATCCATATTCGGCGATGAAAATAAGCTTTATTGGTCCGGGATAGACTGTGACTTTTTTGATATGTCTAAATATGCGGGAGAAGGCAATATAGGCCATATTATGGAGCAGATTAAAATATATAGAGAGCATATTTTTAAATAATAGAGGCCTTTTCATAGGAGGTATTTATGAGCTATAAAGAGGAATTTTGGGAAATGATAGATAAATTAGTTGAAAGTTCAAAAATAATCATCGACAGGCCAAAAGGAAGCGCTCATCCCAAATATCCTGATTTCATATATAAAGTAGACTACGGCTATCTGGAAAACACCGCTTCCATGGACGGAGGCGGCATAGACGTATGGGTAGGAACAAGGCAGGAAGCCGCAGCAGATGCTATCATATGCACTGTAGATTTAACAAAACGCGATTCCGAAATAAAAATACTCATTGGCTGTACGGAAGAAGAAAAAAATCTTGTATATGAAATTCATAACGAAACGGAAATGATGAAGGGCATTCTCATAAAAAGATAAAATCGAACTCAGGAAGAAGCTGCGCCGGATGATGTTAAAGCGCCCTTTCTATTTGGAAATGCCCGATGAATACAGGAAAGAGACACGGAATAAGGAGGTGTAATGCAAAATGAGCAAAAAAATCTATGAATACGATACATTGATTCAAGCCTCCGAAGCAGGCAAGGGAGGGGCTTATGTATGCTTTCCATACGATATCCGTGAGGAGTTCGGAAAAGGCAGAGTAAAGGTTCATGCGACCTTCGACGGAGAACCGTATGATGGAAGCATTGTTCATATGGGCATAAAAAATGCCGATGGCTCTGTGTGCTATATTATAGGTATCCTTAAGGATATTCGTAAAAAAATCGGTAAGGAGCCGGGGGATAGGGTGCACGTTACGATAAGAGAGCAGTCTTTCGAATAAAGTAAAATAGTTTAATTACAGTAACAAAAATCGTGTATTTTATACTTCGTAAACCTGTAAAAGTGTTTTCAGGCGAACGCCCCCTTATAATCAACAAAGATATTTTCAGCTTTGTTGATTATGAATGGCTTAATATAAGGGTTTCTATTATATTAAGCCGTTTATGAAAAATAGTTTTTTGTTACTGCCTTAAAGCTATTTTACTATAAAACTAAAAGTGAGGTATCAAAGATATGCAATATAAAATCTTACCCCTTAGCATAACCATGCAATTTGGAGATATTCCAAATACAATACACCCTGTTCTCTTATGGGATGAGGAGAATATTATATTAATTGATTGCGGCTTTATTGGGTCCTTGCCGATGATTGAAAAGGAACTCCAATTCCACGGGCTTTCTCTTAAAGATATTACAGGGCTTGTACTGACGCATCACGACCATGACCATATGGGGGCGGCTGCGGCACTGAAAAGCGTAAATCCCAAAATACAAATATACAGTTCCCCCGAGGAAGCGCCCTTTATTTCGGCAGAGGAAAAACCCCTTCGCCTTTGTCAAGCGGAAGAAATGCAAAATAATCTTCCGCCGGACCAGCAGGCCTTTGGAAAGGCATTCTGCGATATGCTTCGAAGGGTTGAGCCGGTTCCGGTAGATAGGCTGATTAATGACAGGGAGCGTTTTGATTGGTGCGGAGGCTGTCTTGTTATTGCGACCCCGGGCCATACCCCGGGCCATATCTCGCTGTTTTTGGAAGAAGAATCTATTGTTATAACAGGAGATGCCATTGCTTTAGAAGACAGGCTTCCGGTTATTGCAAATCCGCAATTTACATTGGATATTATAAAGGCTCAAAAATCAATGGAGAAACTGCTTGCAATGAATGTGAAGGCCTATTACTGCTATCACGGCGGCATCTACCAACCGGAAAACTAAGCCATACGCATAAAATATAAAAGGATGAAAATCCATTTATAAATTCTGCACTTAATATAGAGGGGCCAAGGCAATATGAAATTTCAACTTATTAATATGGCTGATTATCCAAGGCGTGAAGCCTTTGAGCGGTTTTACAAAATGCAGTGCTGTTACAGCTTGACCATTCAGCTGGATATTACAAAGATACGGAATGTAATAAAGGAACGGGGCATTCAGCTATATCCGGCGCTTATATGAATATTATCAAAAAATGCAAATAGCCTTAAGGAATTTAGAATGGCCCTTGACGAAGAAAACCGCTTAGGTTATTGGAATATTGTTCACCCGTTGTATACGTCAATGAATGAAGGTTCAGAAGTGTTTTCTGGCATTTGGACAGAATATAATGATGATTTTAGTGTGTTTTACCGCAATTGTATAAAAGACATTGAGTAATTTACAAACGGAAAAGACCAGCCAAAGCCCTATTATCCTCCGAATATTTTGAATATATCTTCTTTGCCGTGGCTCCATTTTACGGGAATGAACATTAATGTACCTGACCAGGGATTTGCTCCTATTTTTACTTTGGGGAAGTTCGAAAAAGATAATGATAAAATACTGCTTCCTATCGCAATCCAAGTTCACCACGCTGTCTGCGACGGTTATCACGTTGGAAAGTTTGCAGAAGGATTGCAGGCATTAGCAAATGATTGTGAAAGGTTATTGAAAATATGATTCTAAAACCTATAATTCCCGATTTATCTATATATCCCGCCGAGCTTCGCTCTTTTATTTCCGGAGCCAAACTATACGACAGCAGCAGCTCAAAAGAGACCCAGGTAATTTTCATAGAGAAGGGCAGGGGATACTTTTTAAAGTCTGCGGCAAAAGGTGCTTTAGAGCGGGAAGCCCAAATGACAAGGTGTTTTCATAGCAAAGGGTTGTCTGCCGAGGTCCTTTATTATCTTTCCAAGGAGCGTGACTGGCTGCTTACGGAAAAAATCAGCGGAGAGGACTGTACGGCAGAAAAATATTTAGCAAAACCGGAACGGCTTGCAGATACGCTTGCAGAGTGCCTTGCCATGCTTCACGCCATGGACTTTTCTGATTGCCCTGTTCCAAACCATACCAAGGACTATCTGGTTAAGGCTCAACAGAATAAAAGCGCCGGTGTTTTTAATAAAAGGCCAATGCCTGATGAATTAAGCTATAAAAGCAAAGAGGAAGCATGGTCGGTGGTAGAGGCTCAAGGGCATCTTTTGAAAACGGATACATTTCTTCACGGAGATTACTGCCTTCCAAACATTATACTGGAGGATTGGAACTTCAGGGGCTTTATTGATGTTGCCGATGCAGGTATGGGGGATCGCCATGCGGATATATTTTGGGCCACTTGGTCGCTCTTTTTTTATCTTAAAACAGATCAATACCGTAAACGCTTCATAGACGCTTACGGCCGGGAGAAAGTCAATGAGGATATGCTTCGCGTTATTGCAGCGGCGGAGGTGTTTGGATAATGCCTGTTGTTCAAATTTTATTTCTTATTTTGTGGGCCGTTTTCTATGGTGCCTATATTTTGAAAAACCTTATGCTTAGGCGGCAGGGGATTGAAGCCGATATTCTGGGAAAAGGGGAGAAGCCGAAAGAACGAGCTGCCTTTGAAACTGCCCTTAAAATTGTTACTTACACGGGGGCAGGGGTCCAACTATTTAGCATCGCCTTCCCAAAAGCTCTTTGGTCTTTTCCTGTGTTTCCTTTGATGAAGAATTGCGGTTTAATTTTAGTTTTATTGGGTAATGTGTATTTCATTGCGGCTGTGGTGGTTATGGGGCGTAATTGGAGAGCGGGATTCAGTACCCAGCAGGATACTAAATTGGTGACGGGGGGCATTTATAGTTTCAGCCGTAATCCGGCATTTTTAGGCTTTGATTTGCTGTATATAGGCTGCGGCTTGGCCTTTCCCAATTTACTTCATATTGCCTTTGGGGCCCTGGCAGTTACGCTTTTTCATTTTCAGATTTTAGGAGAAGAAAAGTTTCTTTCCGATGCCTTCGGAGAGGAATACCTTAATTATAAAGCCAAAACCCAGAGATATTTTGGGCAGCGAAAAAATTAATATGCAGGAATATATAAGTAAAATATAAACAGCTCATTTTTATTTTTCGGTTTATATTGTAATATCTGTATTTTTATATCTGAAAAATAGCTTTATGAAGTATTTTATAAAAAAATAAAGGTAAAATAAAGATATACCATTATTTAAACGTAAATACTATTAAGTATATTAGGGCGTATCTGAAAAATCCAAAAGCCAGCCTATTTTGCTATAAAAAAAGACTTCATTATCGAAACCCCTCAAAATATGCGGCATAGTTTTGGGGAGTTGCATCAAAATATTAAAGCAGGCTATTTCTGCGGTTTTCTCCTCAGGATTTTTGCTTCGCAAAAGCCTTGTGCATAATATCTTCGGTATATGCTATGGGGTTGGACTTTTGACGTTTCAGTAGGATTTACTTTTTCTTGAAAATATATTTTTGAGGTCTCTGTTTAATAAATTTGAAAAGTTTACTGAATATATGTGGTTTGATTATTTTCAGGCATTGTATGGAAATAGTTAAATCTGCCTCTTTTTTTAGTAAATGTATAAATTACTATTGAAATTTTTTTTATTATGATTTAATATATAAATATGAACGTTACGACACGTGGTTTTAAATACTATATAAGTAAGGGGTTTTTTATGAAAATAGTAGTTGACAGCGCCTGTGATTATAATATTGATCTTTTAAATAAACTTGGCATAAAGGTTGAGAGAATCCCCTTTAACCTCCAGCTGGACGATAGTCTTTACGTAGATGATGAAAACCTTGATGTGAATAGTTTTATAGATCATATGCTTAAAAGCAATGTAGTTAAGACTTCCGCCCCGTCACCAGAGCTTTTTCTGGAAAAGTACAAGGGCGATGAAAGTGTATTTGTTATAACCATTTCTCAGCATTTAAGTGCCGCCTACAGCAATGCGATACTTGCAAAACAAATGTATCTTGATGAATTTGGAGAAAAATTCATACATATATTTGACTCCACTGCCGCAGGAGCAGGAGAAACAATTCTGCTTGTAAAGCTTGCGGAATGTATAAAGAAAAATTTATCTGAGTCTGAAATCGTAGAGGAAGTAGATAATTTTTTGAAGAATTCTAAAACGTACTTCATTCTTGAAAGATATGATAATCTTGTTCGAAACGGCAGAATGAATGCTATGGTTGCCAAGGTTGCCTCATTTTTATCTATTAAGCCTATATGCGCCGCAATAGAAGGAAGAGCGGAAATGATAGACAAGGCCATGGGAACCCAAAAGGCTTATATGAAAATTGCTTCGCTTATCGGAGCGGATAAGGAAATATGCAAGGACAGAACCCTTTCCATAAGCCACGTAAGGTGTAAAGACAAGGCAGAGCTTATTAAAAATGAAATATTGAAGCAGGCAAGCTTTAAAGAGGTTTTAATTATAGATACTTTTGGCCTTTGCTCAACCTACGCAAATGACCAGGGACTTATAATTGCATTTTAAAAAAACCGGCTTTCGCCGGTAATAAAAAACTGGCGAAAGCCGGTTTTTTATTTTACAGTAAATTTCTTATAAAGAAGTAACAAAAACCGATTCGCTATGGATTCATCGTTACCAAACAAAAACAAGTTTGATAACAACAAGAAAACGCTCACTAAAAAAGATTTACAGGCTTACGCCTGTATCCTTTTCCAGCCCGCTTAATAAAAAATATATTTTTGAATTCTCGTATAATTAATTTTCTTTTATACCTTTATAAGCATTTGCTTTAGGGGTATAAAACAAGAAAAAAGCAAATTGCTAATGCTGCTATTTCATATGAATTCAAGGAATATACGGTTTTGTTATTGTCTAACTTTAAATTTACTATAATCATTATCTTATAAACTTATCCCGTCTTTATTAAGTTCTTTTATAATGTTGATGTCCGGGGTAATGTATGCGGTTTTATTTGTTTCATATATAACCATTCCGGGTTTTGCGCCGGCCGGCTTTTTAACGTTTTTCTTATAGGTATAGTCAACAGGCACCATAGAGGAGGACTGGCCCTTTGAAAAATAGGCGGCAAGCATGGCGCCGTCTTCTATGGCCTTGTCGGTGATTTCACGGCCCATGGATTTGATGATGACGTGAGAGCCGGGAATATTTTTAGTGTGAAGCCATATATCGTTATTTGAAGCGATTTTCAATGTAAGCTCGTCATTTTGTTTATTGTTTTTTCCTACATAGATATCAAAGCCGTCTCTTGATACAAAATGCATGGGCTTAAGCTTCATGGATTCGGATTTTTTGCCCTTTTCCTTATGCTTTTTAATATAGCCTTCTTCGGAAAGCTCGGCTCTGATTTCCTTTATGTCTCTTTCTTCAAGCTTGCCTGAAAGATAGCTCATGACAGAATCCAGATAATAAAGCTCTTCATCGGTTTGAACCATTTGCTCCTGCAGGGCGGCAAATGTTCTTTTGGCTTTATTGTACTTTTTGAAGTATTTCTGGGCGTTTTCCGAAGGTGTCATATTGGGGTCAAGCTCTATGGCTAGTTCGGCCATATTTTCATCATAGAAATTAACTGCGGTAAAGCTTGTCATTCCTTTTTCAACAGAATGAATATTTGAAGTAAGAAGCTCTCCTTTTATTCTGTAGGCTTCCCTGTTTTCAACTTCTTTCAGGGTTTTAATCTGTATTTCCTTTTTCTTTACTAATCTGTCGATATGGTTTTGAACAAGTTTTCTTAAATCCTGTGTTTTCTGCTTTGTTCTGTAGAGCTTGTCCTTATCGATATAGAAGTTTTCGATAAGAGAGGAAATACTGCCAAACTCTTTTTTAGGGTTATTTTCATAAACTGAAATGGGAAAGGAATAAAAATCCTTTACCTCCTCACCGGAAGCTTCATAGATAAGCTGCGGGGCGTATTTTTCCTGCAAGACATTTTCCATGGCTTTAGAAAACGCATTATAAAGCCTGTAGATGCCTTCTTTTTCAATTTGCGCTATAAAAAGAGAAGGGTCTAATTGGGCATTGATGCATAGATGGCTTGCCATTACGGGGCTTATGCCGTTATAGGATTTATAAATGGCCTCTTGAAGCTTCATAGGGCCTGCTTCTTCCATTTTTTTAAGAAATTCATCTTCCGAAAGTAAAAGGGGGTTCAGCTTTTGCTGGGAAGGTGGGTAAAAATAATCTCTTCCCGGAAGAACCTGCCTTACAGAGCTTTTATCATAGGATATATGCTTTATGGAGTCGATGATGGTGTTATTTTTCCCCACAAGAATAATATTGGAGTGTTTTCCCATGATTTCTATGATAAGGCGTTTTTCGTATATATCCCCCATTTCATCGGGGGCTTCGATGAAAATTTCTACGATTCTTTCAAAATCCGGCTGATGGATAGCAGTTATTTTTCCGTTTGAAAGATGTTTCCTTAAAACCATACAGAAAAGAGGGGGCGTCTTAGGATTTTCCTTTGATATTTCAGTAAAATGGATTCTTGGGTTCTGGCTTGTAGCCGTAAGCAATAGCCTGTAGCTTTCCCCGTATCCCCTTATAATCAGCACGATTTCATCGGTTTCCGGCTGGTGTATCTTATCTATTCTTGCTCCTTTTAATTTGAGAAGCTCGGATTTTATATTTGATATTACAATACCGTCTAATGGCATAGTATAACCTCCTGAGTGTGACGCTTTAAAATAGTATAGCATAATACTAAGGGAATATAAAAAATTATACAAGCATAAGCGTGCAAATATTTTTTAAGTGAGGGTTTTTTTATGGCTGAATGGGTGTTTTGTTTAAGGCCTTCTATATGATATTAAAATCTTTTATTTACAGCTATAAAGATAAAGGAAATATTTGCTTCTATCCATAAACCTATTTTACTATAAAATTATAGTATAAAAAACTTTAAAAAGTGACGGGACTTTAAACGTTTTGACGGAATTTATTTGCATAAAAATGAGGAAAAAGTAATATTTTCAAATTGAGCTAAGAGAAATGATAAAAATTTTACTTTTGTCCTGCAGCGTCCGGTAAAAACTTCATTTTTGCGGCAGTGAAACCCCTTTAAGCCTTTGCTCCAAAGACATGATGAGGTTGACGTAAAGTAAGTGTTAATATATAATATTATGAAATAAAATGAGGATTAGAGGGGTAAAAAATGTTAAAAAGCATGACTGGCTATGGCCGTGGTGAATGCACGCTGTATAACAGAAAAATCATAGTTGAGATCAAATCTGTAAACCATAGGTATAACGATGTAAATATAAAACTGCCCCGAATTATGTCTTCTCTTGAAGACGGCGTTAGAAAAACCATATCAAAGCAGGTTTTCAGAGGAAAAACCGACGTTTATATTTCCTACGAGACACTTTTTAAAGACGATATAAAAATCACCTTTAACGAGGCTTTGGCAGATTCTTACGTTAGTGAACTTAGAAAAATAGCGGCCCGTTACAGCCTGAAGGACGAGCCCAGCCTTTCTTTAATCGCTCATTTTCCTGATATCATTAGTATAGATAAAAATATGGACGACGAGAAAACTCTTTCTGAGGTTTCAGAAACCTTGGACAAGGCCTTGGAGGCCGCTCTTTCGGAGTTTATATCTATGAGAATTCAAGAAGGGGACGCATTAAAAAGAGATATTTTGGAAAAGCTTTCTACCATAAGAGCTTTGACGGAAAAGGTTTCCGAAAGAGCTCCTTATGTAAGTGAAAATTACAGCCAGAAATTAAGCCAGAAATTAAGCGAGGCCCTTTCAGGGGTGGAATACGACGAAGGAAGGTTTCTTACAGAAATCACCATATTTGCCGATAAATCCTGCATTGACGAAGAAATCACAAGGCTTAAAAGCCATATCGTTCAGATGGACGAAATCATAAACGAGAAAATTTCCGTAGGCAGAAAATTAGACTTTCTTGTACAGGAAATGAACAGAGAAGTGAATACCATAGGCTCCAAGGCAGGAGACATTGAAATAACAAAGCTGATTGTGGAAATGAAAAGCGAAATAGAAAAAATAAGAGAGCAGGTACAGAACATAGAATAAATAGCCCTTAGAGGTTAACGAAAGGACATTTTATGATTAGCTACGGCAGTCAAGTAAAGCTTATTAATATAGGCTTTGGAAACATCGTTATGGCAGATCGGATTATTGCCATCATAAGCCCTGAATCGGCTCCAATAAAGCGGATTATTCAAGAGGCAAGAGAAGATAAGCTTTTAATCGACGCAACCTACGGCAGAAGAACAAGAGCGGTTATCATAACCGACAGCAACCACGTAATACTTTCGAGTATCCAGCCGGAAACAGTTGCAAACAGGATGATTTCTAAGGAGTTTTCCGATTGCGGAGGAAGCTTTGAGCAGAAGGAAGAAACCGTGGAGGGTTTATAAATGAACAGTAAGGGAATGCTTGTAATAATATCCGGGCCTTCAGGCTCAGGCAAGGGTACTGTGGTTAAAAGGCTGGACCCTGAAAAGGGATATGCCTTATCCATATCCATGACAACAAGGAAAAAAAGACCTATGGAAGTAGACGGCAAAGACTACTTTTTTTGCACCGAAGAAGATTTTACGAAAAAAAGAGATAATAACGAGCTTTTAGAACATGCCGTATTCTGCGGAAATCTCTACGGAACCCCAAGGTTTTATGTTGAAGAACAAATAGCAAAAGGGAAGGCGGTAGTTCTTGAAATAGATGTTGAAGGTGCTCTCCAGGTAAGGAGAAAATTCGGAAGAGACTGTGTGCTTATATTTTTAATGCCGCCTACTATGGAGGAGCTTACAAGAAGGCTTTTCAACAGAAATACAGAAGATATGCTGACCATAGAACAAAGAATAATACGAGCCAGCAATGAAATAAAATTTATAAACGAATACGACTATCTTGTGATTAACGATGAGGTTGATACAGCCGTTAAAAAGATAGATACTATAGTTGAGGCTGAATATTTGAAGCCCCACAGGAATTTATTCGATATTGATAATTTTAAGGGAGATGAATTTGATGTTACGTCCTTCTTATACGGAGCTGATGAATTTACTGAACAAGTCAGAAAAGCTTGATAATAAAATTACCAGCCGTTATACCATAGTTATGGCAGTAGCCAAAAGGGCAAGACAGATTATAGCAGGAAGCGAATCTTTGGCTGAATGCAAGGTAGATAAGGCGGTAAGCGTAGCTGTTGCAGAACTTGCGGAAGGAAAGCTTTTCGTAACTACGCTGGATGCAGGAGAAGCCGGGGAAAACAGAAATGAAGATTCCTACGTTCCCGAGGAAGCTTATGAAGACACTGCTGCAGATTCTTCCTACAGCGAAGAATAGTTCTAAAAATCAATGCTTTATTGAGATAAACCGTAAGCCGATAATCTTTGCCCCGCTTATTCTGCGGGGCTTTTAATTACAGGAGCTATTAATTTTATAGTAAATTTCTTACAAATCAGGAACAAAAACCGATTCACAAGAGAATAAAACTTGGATATATAGTAAAATAATTTGTTACTGCCTTAAAGCTACTTTACTATATTTATACGGGTTTTGTCCTGCTGTCTAAGAAACAGGGTATCTTTAAGACACAGCTGCCCTGTTTGCTAGGTACTGCTTAAAAACACGGATTGCAGCAGGAAGCATAGTGAAATTGCCTTTACAATAAATTAACCTGTAAAGTAAGAGTTAATTTATTGTATTATATTTTTAGCCTGTGTGAATGTGCGGTTTTGCTACTGCTTAACTTTAAATTTGCTGTATAGAGCAAAATGGCCTTAGCTCCGGAAAATGAGGAATAAAATTGAAGGGTAATGAAAAGATAAACTATGCGAAAGTAATAGTTTCAATTTCAAATAAACAGGTGGACAGAGCCTTTACTTATAAGGTTCCAGAGGAGCTTGCGCCTTTTATTGATAAAGGTGCAAGAGTTGTCGTGCCCTTCGGCCGAAGCAACAAAAAATACGAGGGGTACGTGGTGAGTCTTTCAGATAGGACAAGCGCTCCGGAGAATTTTGAGGTAAAGGAAATCATATCCCTTCTTGATACGATGTTTACTCCTGAAATGCTTGCTCTTGCAAAGTGGATGAGCGATAAATATTTCACGTCCTATTCCGAATGCCTTAAATGCATTATGCCTGCGGGAATCTCTTATAAAAATTCCTATATATATGAAATTAATCAGGCTATTCCGGAAAACGCAACCTTAAGGCAGAAGGAAATTTATGACTATATTTCAGATAGAAAAGAAGCAAGCCATCAGGATATTATCGCTTCATTTGGAGCAAATGCTTCAAATATACTGAATGGGCTTATAAAGAACAAGATAATAGTAAAAAAAGAAAAGCAGACCATGAAGGATTTGGCAAGACTCGTTAAATATGCGGCTCTTTCGGAAAAGGTCTCCAAAGAATCTATTAGAAAAGGGACTGCCCAAGAGAAGGTATATGATTTTCTTTTGGAAAAGGGAGAAACTCCTGTCAAAGCCTTAAAAGAGAGCCTTGGCATTACTGATTCTCCTATTCAAAGCCTTGTAAAAAAAGGGATTGTGAAGCTTTTTGAGAAAGAAGTAAGAAGAGAAACCGCAAGGCCTTCTTCCGAAGTAATAGAAAAGAATATTATATGGAATGATGAGCAAAGAGAAGCAATCGAGCGAATCAAAGCCCTTATGAAAGAAAATAAAAGTGTAAAAAGGCCTGTTCTTATCCACGGGGTTACAGGGAGCGGAAAAACAGAGGTCTACATGAGCATCATAGAAGAGGTTTTAAAAGAAGGAAAAGAAGCTATTGTTCTCGTTCCGGAAATTTCTCTTACGCCCCAGACAGTTGGAAGATTTGTAGACCGCTTCGGTGAAAAGGTAAGCGTAACCCATTCAAGGCTTACCATGGCAGAACGGTACGACCAGTGGAAAAATGCCGCCGAAGGAAAGGTTTCTGTTATGATAGGCCCTAGAAGCGCTGTGTTTACACCCTTTCATAATTTGGGTATAATAATTATTGACGAGGAGCATGAGCATACTTATAAATCCGAAACCTCTCCCAAATACGATGCAAGAGAAATTGCCTTTAAACGGGGCGAAATCAGCAATGCTTTGGTGGTTTTAGGCTCGGCTACCCCATCGGTGGATACGTATTTCAAGGCGGAAAACAAGGACTATGAGCTTATTCATATGAGACAAAGGGTAAAGGGGGAAATGCCCCAAGTTGATATCATAGACATGCGAAAAGAGCTTGTAGAAGGGAACCGCTCTATATTTTCAAGGGCCCTTTACGAAGCCATGAAGGAAAATATAGAAAAGGGTCGCCAGACCATTCTTTTTTTAAACAGGCGCGGCCATTCCACTTTCGTATCCTGCCGCCAATGCGGCTATGTAGTAAAATGCGAGGACTGCAGTATCAATTATACATACCATCTTTATTCAAATAAGCTTATATGCCATTACTGCGGGAAAGAGGAGCAAAACCCTGAATACTGCCCTCAGTGCGGCTCAAAATATATAAGATATTTCGGTGTGGGCACTCAAAAAATAGAAGATGAAATCAAGTCTCTTTTTCCTGATGTTCCTGTTTTAAGAATGGATATGGATACCACCTCAGGAAAAAACAGCCATGATAAAATACTTTCGGCATTTAGAAAAGGGAAGGCTAAAATACTCATAGGTACCCAAATGATTGCAAAAGGCCTTGATTTTCCAAATGTTACTCTCGTAGGGGTTGTTGCGGCGGATGTTTCTCTTAATGCCGGCGATTATAAAAGCGGGGAGAATACATTTCAGCTTCTGACTCAGGTTTCCGGCAGAGCAGGAAGAGGAGACGGTCTCGGCAAAGTTTTCATCCAGACCTATAGCCCCGAGCATTATGCCTTGGAGTATGCCAAAACAGGGGATTATGAAGGATTTTACAGCCATGAGATTGCCCTTAGAAGACAGATGGATTATCCGCCCTATTGCCATATTTTCACGGTATTGTTTACGGGGGAATCTGAGAAAAAGGTAATAGAGCTTTTGTTTAAGCTAAGCGATATTATGAAGGTATATAATAAAAGCGGTGATTTTGAGGCCCTGGGCCCTGCCCCTGCTTTAATATCAAAAATAAAAAAGAGATTCAGATGGAAAATTATAATAAAATGCAAAGATGAAGAAAGACTTAAAAACTATGTTCTTTACTGCGTAGAAAAGCTTAAGGAGAAAGAAAATTTAGAGGGGATTAACGTTAATTTAACCCTCGACCCTCTTGTAAGCGTATAGAATTAATTTTTAAGACATATAAATAAGGAGGATTACCATGGCACTGAGAAATATAAGACTTGAAGGCGATGAAATATTAAGAAAAATATCAAAGCCTGTTAAAAAAATAGATGAAAAAATAATAACTCTTTTAGATGATATGGCGGAAACCATGTATGCTGCCAACGGCGTAGGCCTTGCGGCACCTCAGATTGGGGTTTTAAAAAAGGTTGTGGTAGTTGATATAAGCGAAGATAAAAATGAAGTTATAGAGCTTATAAACCCTGAAATATTAGAGGTGGAAGGCTCCCAGATTAATATAGAGGGCTGTCTTAGCATACCCGGCAAAAACGGCTATGTAGAAAGACCTGAAAGAATGAAGCTTAAGACCCTTGACAGACATGGAAACGAGCTTGAATTAGAGGTTGAAGGAACATTGGCCATTGTGTTTTCCCACGAAATAGACCATTTAAACGGCGTTCTTTATACGGATAAGGTAATAGAAGGCTATGAAGAAGAGGACGACGACGAAGAGGAAGAATAGAGGTAGAAGGCTTTGAAAATAATATTTATGGGAACCCCTGAATTTGCGGCTGCCGCTCTTAAAAGACTGATGGAAGCCCACGAGGTTTTAGCTGTTGTTACCCAGCCCGACAGGCCAAAGGGCAGAGGGAAGAAGCTTCAGCCGCCCCCGGTTAAGGAAGCGGCCTTAGAAAAAGGTATAAAAGTTTATCAGCCTGAGAAAATAAAGAAAGAAGGCTTTATTTCGGTGCTTAAACAATATGACGCCGATGTTTTCGTTGTGGCGGCATACGGGCAGCTTCTTTCGGAAGAAATATTATATATGCCGAAATACGGCTCAATCAATATCCATGCTTCTTTGCTTCCCAAATATAGGGGAGCTTCGCCCATTCAGCAGGCCATCATAAACGGGGAAAAATATTCCGGCATTACCATCATGCAGATGGATAAAGGCCTTGATACAGGGGATATGATACTGAAAAAGGAAACGGAAATACTTCCCGAAGATAATTTTCAAACCCTCCATGATAAGCTTGCTTTATTAGGCGGCGACGCCATTATAGAGGCATTGGATTTAATCGAAAAGGGAGATGCAGAAAGAATAAAGCAAGAAGACAGTTTCAGCACCTATGCCCCTCTGATTAAAAAAGAAGACGGCATAATAGACTGGAGTCAAAGCGCTGAAACAATAATAAATAAAATAAGGGGCTTTGATCCATGGCCTGCCGCTTTTTCTTATATGAACGGAGAAATGCTTAAAATATTTAAGGCAGAGTTTACAGAAGGCTATGATAAAGGTTCTCCAGGAGAAATAATAGATATTCTTAAAAGTAAGGGTATTGTGGTAAAAACCGGAGACGGAGCGGTAGTCCTTACGGAAATTCAAGCCCTAAACAAAAAAAGAATGCTTGCGGCCGACTATTTGAGAGGCCATGAAATATTAAAAAACACGATTTTAGAGAATAAATAAGACGTTTTCATTTTTTATACGTATATAATTATAGTGAATAAATCTATACAGCTTACAGCCAATGCTTTGAACTTAAGGCATTGCAGGACTCGCTTTCCCGAAAGGAGGAAAATATATGTTTTATCCGTTTTATTTTGATTATACTTATATAATTCTTATACCTGCACTTATTCTTGTAATGATTGCCCAGGCGAAGGTAAGCGGAAATTATAATAAATATTCTAAAATAGCTAACAGAAGAGGTTACACAGGAGCAGACGTCGCAAGACAGCTTTTGCTTGAAAACGGCATAACGGATGTTTCCGTTGAAGGCATAAGGGGACAGCTGACAGACCATTATGACCCTAGAAGCAAGGTTCTTAGGCTTTCTGAGGGCGTATATAATTCCAGAAGCATCTCTGCTTTAAGCATTGCCGCTCATGAAACAGGCCATGCCCTTCAGGATTATATGGGATATGTTCCTCTCGGTATAAGAACAGCCCTTGTTCCTGTAGTTAATTTTTCTTCAAGTGCGGCAATCCCTGTATTTATTATAGGTTTAATATTCGGCGGCGGTTTTTTGCTGGATTTAGGATTGTTTCTTTTTTTAGGGGCCGTTGTTTTTCAGATAATTACTTTGCCAGTGGAGTTTAACGCTTCTAAAAGAGCTATTCGGATGCTTGAAAACGGAAATTATTTATATCCCGATGAAATAGCACCTGCCAAAAAGGTTCTGAATGCTGCTGCCATGACTTATGTAGCCGCCTTGTTTTTAACCATCTCCCAGTTTTTAAGGCTCCTTGCCCTTTCAGGAAGGCGAAGAGATTAATTTTATTTATGAAGATATTTCTTAAAGAGAAATGTATGAACAGAAACTGTAATCAAAAACAGCATATTAAAAAACCATACTCCTTGCGGTTTTACGCAGGGGGTATTTTTTGTTTTTATTCTTATTAGACTTATACAGTATAGCCGATTTGCTTTTATACTAAAGTAAATATTTGGATTGAGACAGCTTAAAATAAGAAAAAGTAAATTGACAATGATACTATTTCATATTAAATCAAGTATAACTTTTCATAAAGGAGTAACAAAGGCCTATTCACTAATAGACTAAAAAGCACAAATTCCTTTTGGAAACGATACATTTTTGAGCCTGCGCGAATATACGGTTTTGTTACTATTTAATTTTAAATTTATTATAAGCGTGTCATTTTTTGGAGTTTTATTTGTACAAGTTCTTCTGTAAATTTAATATTTTTATCGGTTTTATACTTTCCCTCACATACAAAATATGGTAAGCTATATTTACCATATTTTATATTAAAGTAAATTTCAAGAAAGAAACAAAAACCTAAAGCAAAACGAGATTAAGGCAGTAACAAAACGCTATTTTTCATAAACGGCTTTTGCTGCTGTAATTAATTTGTTTCGCTGTATTGCCATTGGCTCAAAATACGGACATAATAGATTTAGATTGATACAGGCTATACATATGAACCCTTAGAGTATATAAATCCAGTAAATCTAAATTAGGAACAGCACGATAGTGTATTTTTGAACTGCAATGAAGATATGGTTTTTTGTTGCCCTTTAATTTGAAATTTACTATAGGAGGGTAAAGATGAGTATAAAAAGATTCAAAAAGCTTGTATCTGTATTCACAGCTCTTTCACTTGTGTTCTCAATGGCTTTTCCTGTGTTTGCCGCAGAAGAGTCTAAGGAGACAAGCCTTGTAGTAGTTCATACCAACGACGTACATTCAAGAGTTGACGGAGAAGCATATGTTTCAAGCTATGTAAAGGGTTTAAAAGCTGAGGGTAAAAATGTTCTTTTAATTTCAGCAGGCGACGTAATTCATGGACAACCCTTTGCAACAATTTCAAGAGGGAAAAGTGTAGTTGACGTTATGAATGCTGCAGGATATGATTTTATGACTGCCGGAAACCATGAATTTAATTACGGCTACCTTCGTTTGAAAGAGCTTGAGCAATCAATGAATTTTGACCTTCTTGTTGCAAACATAATGGTAAAAGAAAGCAATCAATCCTTATTTAAAAAATATGAAATCAGAGAAATTGACGGTGTTAAGGTTGGCTTTTTCGGTCTTGCAACTCCTGAGACAGTCACTAAAACAAATCCTAAAAACGTTGTAGGGCTTGAATTTTTAAAACCGGTTCCCGTTGCAGAGGAAATGGTGAAAACTTTGAAAGCCGAAGGCGCAGAGGTCATTATAGCAATTGCCCATTTAGGCGTTGACGGTGAAACCCTTGCCGAAGAAAGAGGCGACGCTGTTGCAGCGGTAGAAGGAATCGACCTTGTAATAGACGGACATTCCCATACTGAGCTTCCCGAGGGAAAAATGGTAGGCAATTGCCTTTTAGTTCAGACCGGCGAATATTTAAACAATATCGGTACAGTGACTCTTAATATAAAAGACGGAAAAGTTATATCTAAAAAGGCAGAACTTATGAAGACGCCTACTGCCGAACAAAGCAGCATGGCTCCTGATACAGCTGTCACTGAAGTAATTGAAAAAACCAAGGTTGAAAATGAAAAAATTACTTCCGAAGTTATAGGAAAAACACCTGTTAAGCTTGAAGGCGCAAGAGAAGTGGTTAGAACAACAGAATCTAATCTTGCGAACTTGATAACAGACGCTATGATGGAAGCTACCGGTGCTGACATAGCTATAACAAACGGCGGCGGTGTAAGAGCATCTATAGAAGCAGGCGATATTACAAAGGGAAGCGTTCTTACAGTTCTTCCTTTCGGAAACTTTATCTGTACTGTAAACGTTAAAGGCTCTGCAGTATTAGAAGCTTTGGAGCACGGCGTAAGCGCGTACCCTGAAACAGCAGGCCATTACTCACAGGTAGGCGGTATGAAGGTAACAATGGATTCTACAAAGTCAGCAGGCAGCAGAATCACATCTGTTAAGCTTAACGACGGCACAGCCCTCGACCCTGAAAAAACATATAAACTTGCAACCAATGACTTTATGGTAGCAGGCGGAGATAATTATACAATGCTTGCAGTTACAGACGGATATATGGAATACGGCTCTCTTGACGAGGCCCTTATCAGCTATATTGCTTCCGGCGCAGACCTTACAGCAGTTGAAATGGGAAGAATAGCAGACCTTAAGAGCGAAGAAGCCGCAGAAGAAGTTCCGGCAACTGAAACACCGGCAGAAGAAGTTCCTGTAAGTGAACCTGCCCCAGAAGAAGAAGAAAAGCCTGTTGATGAACCGGCTGCAGCAGCAGAAGTGCTTACTGATGAATACATAGTAGTTTCCGGCGACTATTTAGTTAAAATAGCCGAGAAATTCAATACTACATGGAGAGCAATTGCAGACATTAATAAGCTTGCAAATCCCCATCTTATTTTCCCGGGACAGAAGCTTCTTCTTCCGCAAAACTAATAATAAACTATGAATTGGGATTGCTTCGGCAATCCCAATTATATACTCAAATTCATAATGAATAAACAGCATTGCCAATTTGCTTTTACTTTAGGCTTGCCGGAGACAACTATAGTAAATTTCAAATGAAACAGTAATAAAAATCGTATATTTTGAATGACTTAAACATAGGGATTCTATATGTTTAAGCCGTTTATGAAAAATAGATTTTTATTGCTTCCTTCTGTGAAATTTACTATACCTGTACAGAATAAAAGCAAAAGGGCCATAGGTTCTAAACTTACAATCAACCCTTGAAGCATGAGGTACCTTGTTTTCTAAGTTTTACCTTTTCACAAAAATAAAAGGAGCGGATATCCGCTCCTTTTTTATACGCAGTAAATTTCTTATAAAGAAGTAATAAAACTTTATTCAATAGACTAAAAAGCCGGTTTTCCTTCGGAAACAGCATATTTTTGAGCCTAAAAGAATAGATGGTTTTTTACTGTTTAATTTTAAATTTACTATAATTTATTAAATTAATGAATCAATATCCTTATGGCTTCTTCCGAAGGAAGCAGCAACTTCTTTGCAGGTAAGCTCGCCGTTATATACATTGATACCTTTTTTGATTCCGCTGTCTAATTGAGCGGCGGCTTCCAAGCCCTTGTCGGCGATTAAAAGGCCTCTGCTTAAAGTAGCGTTTGTAAGGCCGAGTGTTGCTGTTCTGGGGGTTGCGCCAGGCATATTTGCAACACAGTAATGAACGATGCCATCCACAACGAATGTAGGATCGTCGTGGTAAGTAGCATGTGTAGTTTCGCAGCAGCCGCCTTGGTCTACAGCGATGTCTACGATAACGCTTCCAGGTCTCATGTTTTTGAAATATTTGCGTTTAATCAATTTTGGTGCAGCAGCACCGGGTACAAGAACTGCTCCTATAACTAAATCGGCAGCAGCAACTTCCTTTTCTATAGCAGCGTCTGTACTGTAAACAGTTTTGATGGCGTTGCCGAAAAGGTCATCAAGATAAGTAAGCCTGTCAAGAGATAAGTCGATAATCGTAACGTCGGCGCCCATGCCTATGGCTATTTTAGCCGCATTTGTTCCAACTACACCGCCGCCTACAACAACAACCTTTGCCCTTGGTACACCGGGGATACCGCTTAATAATACGCCTGAACCGCCCATAGGCTTTTCAAGGCATTTTGCGCCTTCCTGAACGCTTAAGCGCCCTGCGATTTCACTCATGGGCTTAAGAAGAGGCAATGCGCCATTTCTATCGGTTATGGTTTCATAGGCAACGCCCTTTACGCCTGATTTAAGACATGCGTCGGTAAGCTCTTCGCTTGCTGCAAGGTGAAGATAAGTGTAGAGGATTTGACCTTCGCGCATTAAAGGATACTCTTCTGCTAAAGGCTCTTTAACCTTAATTATCATATCACTCTTTGCCCAAACTTCAGCCGCGGTATCTAAAATTACAGCGCCTGCTTCAGCGTATTGTTCATTGGTGAATCCTGAGCCTAAGCCTCCGTCTTTTTCGATGAAAACTTCATGATTTCTGTTTACGTAAGCCTTAACATTATCAGGGGTCATACCTATTCTGTACTCATGTTTCTTGATTTCTTTGACACATCCGATTTTCATTAATATTCCCTCCTTGTATACCCATTTTATAATCGTGATTTGAAAAAGTCAACCGGATATTTAACCATGTTTGGAAATATTTAATATTCCATATCTTGAATATACTGAATAAGTCAAATGATTTTTATGCAATATGACAGAAAGCTTTACTTATGCATTGTGTCAGGAAGCTTATGTTTATTGAGATTTGGTTTCATAGAAATGCCCTGGACTTTAAATATAATACAAAACATTTAGTTATTAATACGAAATAAGTAAAAATATCAAAAAAAATACAGTATACATGCTCTTTTTATATTCAAGTTTTCGGTGTATTTTTATAATCGTCTGAATAGGCCAATGCCTAAGTTCATGTATTTTTTTTATGAATAAATAGATTGAGAATGTTTCTTTGAATATTACCTGTTGATGATAGGCATATGTTATGGTATTCTTTAAAGATGGAACAGAGAGCGAATAGATTATGGCCTTCCATGTTTATGCGCTTCAATATAAAACAAAACCCAGCATAAGGCGATTTACTATAAGGAGGAAATAACTTGATTCTTTCAGGACTTGAAATAGAAAAGCGAATGGGAAAAGACATTATAATTGAGCCTTTCGACAAAAAAGCCCTTAATCCCAACAGCTATAATTTAAAATTACATAACGAAATGCTTGTATATGAAGAACATAATCTGGACATGAAAAAGAAAAATGAGGCAAAATTGATTGAGATACCGGAGGACGGCCTTTGGCTTGAGCCGGGTAAGCTTTATCTCGGCAGGACCCACGAATATACGGAGACGCTTAATTGTGTTCCCATGCTTGAGGGCCGTTCCTCAGTGGGCAGGCTCGGGCTTTTTATCCATGTTACGGCAGGGTTTGGCGACGTCGGGTTTAAAGGCTATTGGACCCTTGAAATCCACTGTGTTCAGCCTGTTAAAATATATCCCTATGTAGAGGTATGCCAAATTTATTACCACACCATATGTGGCGATTATATTGAATACAAATCAGGGAAATACCAAAATAACAGCGGTATTCAGCCAAGCATGCTTTATAAGGACTTTCAATAAGCTTACTTTAAAACTAATTAGGCATAAAACGCAATAAGGAGTTATTTTTTATGAATAATGTTGTTTCAAAATTCAATGATTCAAAGGCGGAGCTTTTAAAGGCCTTTGGCTGCCCGGATGAATATTTCATAAGATATATGAAAGGCTTCAGCTATCAGATAACAGAAGACGACGGCATATTTTTCCTAAGCTATTGGCAGGACGAAAAAAATAAGACAACGGCAATCGTAGTAAAAAGAGATGACAAGCCGTTACTTTATAAGCATAATAATCATACTATGGTAATAGCCATAGATTGTGTTAAAATTGGCTTTATATTTGAGAAGAAGTAAAGTGTATATCTTCTTTTGAGGTGAATCTATTGGAAGAATATTCTGGCGAAACAAAAAGAACCCTATTTTTTGGAATTCTTAACTTTATAAATAAGCTTATGCCCAAAAGGCTAAAAAAGGCTGAAAAAACCCAGTTTGACAAATACCTTAAATCCCTCGATAAAAAGGATCCCATGTATGACAGGGCCCAAAAAACCTCTGAGCTTTGCAATGAGGCTGTTACTGTTGCCAAGCAGAGAATATTTCTCATACGTAAAATCCATGAAATAGATGAGCAGATGGCGGAGCTTTCGGCATATGACAAGCTTACGGAAGAAGACGTAGTATACCTTAAGAAACTCATGGATCGATTTTCCTCTTTAAGCAAGGATAAGAGCAATTTGATTTATCAGATGACTTCCTTTGATAAATCCCTTGAAAATATGCATTATATGGTTGACGATGCAAAATATATCGTAGACTATATTCCCGAAGCCGAAAGAAATCAGAAAATATTAAAAAAAGATATCAGCCTTTTGCAGGGAGAAAAGGCGGAGCTTGAATTTGAGTATAATCAGATGATTAATGCCCATACTTTTATATACAGAAGCTCTATAGGGCTTGTAATCCTGTTTGGTTTTATACTTCTTCTTCTTTCTTATTTATTCTTATTTAAAAATGTATCTATATTCCTTCCGGCGGCTTCGCTTTCGTTTTTTTTGATTATTATTATAACCCTTGTCTATATTTTTAGAAAAAGAATCAAAGCAGAGCTTAAAATCAACAGGCTTAAATATGATAAAATTATTGGTATTATTAATAAGAAAACAGCAGTATACGCTCATTATACTAATTTTTTGAATTATGTGTATAAAAAATATAATGTAAGAAGCTCGGAAAAGCTTAAGAAAAATATAGCCGACTTCAACAAATATAAAACCATGGCCAACCGCTTTGATAAGCTTAAAAACAGCATGTATGAAACCGAGAAGGAAATATCTGCATTTTTAAGAGAGAAGAAGCTTGGGAATACTGTAATAACAGTTGAAGGCCTTGCTAAGACTTTGAATATAGACGATAAAAGAAGAACTTACGGCAATTATGAAAAAGAGAAGAAAAGACTTGAAGAAAGGCTTTCCCAGCTCGATGAAATCCATGAAAGTATATGGAATAATCTTGTTATTCTTCATGATGAAGATAAAACAGAGGATGAAATCATCGGAAGCATTATCGAAGCCTATATTGAGGAAGTGGGAAACATTGCCAATATAAGCCTTGATGACTTCTCAAAAGGGTATAAAAATGATATGGAAGAAAGCGACATGAGTAAGCTCTTTAAAAAGATAGCGGAAATAAATAACTCTATTGAAAAAGAGAAAAAGCCGGAGGAGCAAACAGAAGCAATTAAATCATAAAATTACTTGCTATAGGCTTTCAATATTCACAGGTATTGACAATAAAGATACAATAACATATAATATTACAAATTAATAAGATAAAAGCTGAGAAAAAGAGGAGTAGGCATTCACGATTTTTAGAGAGAGGCGTTCACCGGCTGAAAGGCGCCTTATTTACGGACTGCTGAAGGTAGCTTTGGAGCTTTTATATTGAAAATGGGTTAATGCCCAGTAGATATAAACGTTGGCTGCGTTAAAAGCCGGATATAGGCTTATTTTATTTGCTTATGTCCATAAGAGCTTGATTATTCAAGAATTAAGGTGGTACCGCGATGCTTTCGCCCTTTTCTAAGGACGGGAGCTTTTTTATTGGCGTCGTCAAAACAAAGTTTTGACGGGTTTTCACGGTAGGCAGGTTTAGCAAGTTCCTAAAGAAACTTTCTAAACCTCGCATTTTGGCAGAAGTAAATGCCGCAAAAATGATTAAAATCTACGATGTTCAACACAAGATATAGTAAATTTAAAGTTAAACAGTAACAAAACCGTATATTTGCAAGGATTCAAAAATGTACCGTTTCCGAAGGAAATCCGTATTTTTATACTACGCGAACTTGGAAAAGGATGCAGGCGTAAGCCTGCAAATCTTTTTTAAGTGAGCGATTTCTTATCGTTATCAAACTCAAACTTGTTTTTGTTTGGTAACGATGAATCCGCAGTGAATAGGTTTTTGTTACTTCTTTATAAGAAATTCACTATATTTTATAGAATATTCCTGTGAAGGGTTAACTTAAATGCAGGTAATTGAAATATAACGAATTTACAGTTACGAATATTCTTATGGCTTTTCATTAACCGCATAAGGAAAATGATATATTATTATTTTATGAGCATAGAAAACAGGAGGAGTTTATATGAAGGAATTGGAAAAAACCTATAATCCTAAGGAAATAGAAGATAGAATTTACAGCAACTGGCTTGAAAAGAAATACTTTGCAGGAAAAATAGATAAAAATAAAAAGCCCTATTCAATTGTGATACCGCCGCCGAATATTACAGGCCAGCTCCATTTGGGGCATGCCTTAAATTGTACCATGCAGGATATTTTAATCAGGTCTAAGCGTATGCAGGGCTATTCTGTTTTATGGCTTCCGGGCACAGACCATGCCAGCATTTCAACAGAGGTAAAAATCGTTGAAAAAATGGCCAAGGAAGGCGTTACCAAGGCGGACATCGGCAGAGAAGGCTTCCTTGAAAGGGCTTGGGAATGGAGAAACGAGTTCGGCGGAAGAATTGTTTCCCAGCTGAAAAAGCTCGGCGGTTCCTGCGACTGGGACAGGGAACGGTTTACCCTTGATGAAGGCCTAAACAATGCCGTTAACGAGGTTTTCTTAAAGCTTTATAAAAAAGGCTGGATTTACAAAGGAGAAAAGCTGATTAACTGGTGCCCCAAATGTAAAACCACTATTTCCGACGCGGAGGTTGACCATGAGGAAAAAACCGGCGGCTTCTGGCACTTTAAATATCCTATTGAAGATACAGAGGAATATCTGGAGTTTGCCACAACAAGGCCTGAAACCATGCTTGGAGATACGGCTATCGCAGTAAACCCTGAGGATGAAAGATATACCCATCTTGTAGGTAAATTTGTTACGGTGCCCATTGTAAACAGAAGAATTCCCATTATTGCTGATTTCTACGTGGAAAAGGATTTCGGAACAGGCGTAGTTAAAATAACCCCTGCCCACGACCCCAACGACTATGAAGTAGGTCTTAGGAATCAACTTGAAACCATCAATATTATGAATGATGACGGCACTTTAAATAAAAACGCCGGCCCTTATGAAGGGTTAGACCGGTACGACGCAAGAAAGAAAATCATCGAAGAATTTAAGGACATGGGCCTTTTCGTAAAGATGGAAGAAATCAAGCATTCCGTTGGAGTTCATGAAAGATGCCATGAAGTTATAGAACCTTTAATCAAGCTCCAATGGTTTGTTAAAATGGAGGAAATGGCAAAGCCTGCCATTGAAGCCGTTAAGGATAAAAGCCTTAATTTTGTGCCCGAACGGTATGAAAAAACGTATTTGAACTGGCTTGAAAATATCAGAGACTGGTGTATTTCCCGTCAGCTTTGGTGGGGTCACCGTATCCCCGCTTATTACTGTCAGGAGTGCGGTCATATTAATGTTTCTGTTCATGCACCGGAAAAATGTGAAAAATGTAGCAGTACAAATTTAAAGCAGGACGAGGACTCTCTGGATACCTGGTTCAGCTCTGCCCTCTGGCCTTTTTCTACCCTTGGCTGGCCGGAAAAGACGCCGGAGCTTGAATATTTCTACCCGACGAATGTTCTGGTAACGGCTTATGATATTATTTTCTTCTGGGTTGTAAGAATGGTATTTTCAGCCATTGAACAGACAGGAGAGCTGCCGTTTAAAGATGTTTTAATTCATGGCCTTATTAGAGACGCTCAGGGCAGAAAAATGAGCAAATCTTTAAATAACGGTGTGGACCCGCTGGAGGTTATTGATAAATACGGCGCAGATGCTTTAAGGTTTTCTCTTATGATGGGCAATTCCGCAGGAAACGACCTTAGGTTCTCCGAAGAAAAGGTTGAGTCTGCAAGAAACTTCATCAATAAAATATGGAATGCTGCAAGGTTCATTATGATGAATTTCGACGAGGAAATAAAAGAGCCCGAAAGCCTTGACCATACGGATAAATGGATACTTTCAAAATGCAATACCTTAATAAAAGAGGTTACTTATAATCTCGAAAATTACGACCTTGGTGTTTCTCTCCAGAAAATATATGATTTTGCATGGGATGAATACTGTGACTGGTATATAGAGATGGTTAAGCCAAGGCTCTATAATAAGGAAGACCCTACGAGAGGCGCTGCTCTTTATACCCTTCATAAGGTGCTTATTCAAATCCTTAAGCTTTTGCACCCTTATACGCCTTTTGTTACTGAGGAGATATTTATGACCCTCCAAAGTGAAGAAGAAACCATTATGCTTTCAAAATGGCCTGAATATGACGAGGCTATGTGCTTTTCCGAAGACGAAGAGGCCATAGAACTTATAAAAACAGCAGTAAAGGGTATAAGAAATATCAGAGCGGAAATGAATGTTGCCCCTTCTAAAAAGGCGAAGATGATTATAGTTACGAAAGATCAAACCATAGGAAGCCTTTTTGAAACCCAAAGTTCTTATATAAAGAATTTGGCTTCGGCTTCTGAAATTATTATTCAGGAGGAAAAGGCAGGTGTTTCCGACGATGCGGTATCTGTTATCATACCGAATGCCAATATATATCTTCCTTTTGAAGAGCTTGTGGATATTTCTAAAGAGATAAAAAGACTTGAAGCAGAGCTTGATAAAATAGAAAAAGAAATCAAAAGAGCAGAAGGCAAGCTTTCAAACGAAGGCTTTACCTCAAAGGCCCCCCAATCTCTTATAGACGCTGAAAACGAAAAGAAGGAAAAGTATATCGGCCTTTATGACCAGGTTAAAAGACAGCTTGACAATATAAAAGAAAAAATGTAAAAATAATAAAAAGGGCCTAAGGCCCTTTTATTATTTTTTAAACTTTCTATGAAAAATGGGTGAACTTTGTTAAGGCGTGAACTTTTACCAAAAAAATCCCGATAATTATGAACTTTCATTAAGAAATTATTAAAATAGAATAATAGTCAATATGCAGTATTGTAAATAAAGGCGGATTAAGTGTATAATAAATTTATATGTTTAATATATAGTTCATGAATTTAAAAATTTGCTTATTAATGATAAGAGGATGTGTATTTAAAAAACGATTTACAAGCTGGGGATTGTATAATTTTTTAGTTTGTTTAGTACAGTATGGACATATTCTTAATTTCGATTGTATTATATTTAACAGGTTTGAAAAGGGCTACAAGATACCTTGCGTCTTTTTTCAAGTTCGTTTAAGTATATAGTCTGTTTACTTTATGCTCCTGCAGATTTGTCTTTAGAAGGTTTAAAATAAAAAGCAGAAGTAAATTGACAATAATATTATTCATAGGAATTCAAGTATACATAAATAGTGATGGATTTAGGAGGCTTTTATGATAGATTTTATGGAAGAAATAAGCAAGTATAAACCTATTTTGGGAATAGGCGAGGTAGGCTCCTCTATACAGACAGACGAAATAAAGGACATGATGGATTTGCTTCAGTATATTACCGATCAGGTCGCCCAGAAAAGTGACAAGGAGTAGATAAAGTTGAATTGTCCCAATTGCAAGCAGGAAATCAAAGACAGTAATATCTGCCCCAGCTGCGGAATCGATGTAGTTTTGTTTGAAAAGACCCTTAAAATATCCGACGTTCTTTATAATAAGGGGCTGAACCTTGCTAAGGTAAGGGATTTGTCCGGGGCTTCAGACGCTCTTATGAAGAGCATACAGTTTAACAAAAACAATTATTATGCCAGAAATCTTCTCGGTCTTGTTTTTTATGAAACAGGGCATATTGGTGATGCCTTAAAGCAATGGGTCATAAGCGCCTCTTTAATGAGCGAGATGAACCCTGCCGTGAAGTATATAGAAAGGGTTCAAAAAAGCCCTAAAGATATGGACATGCTGGATGATGCCATAGAAATGTATAATAATGCCCTTGGCTATATAGACCAGAAATCCGACGATATCGCTATTATACAGCTTAAAAAAGCGATAGAGCTTAGCCCTAAATTTATTGATGCGATGAACTTATTGGCATTTTGCTATTTAATTCAAAATGAAAAGCAAAAGGCTTCTCAGCTTATCGTCAAGGTTCTTGAGCTTGATATTAATAACCCCATAGCATTAAATTATTATAATGAAGTATTTCCCAATAGACAAAGGCCGAAGCCTTCGGAAAAGAAAGAGCCAAAGAAGGTATCTCCCGTTACGTCAACAGCCATGCTTACGCCCGAAAGCAGAAAGAAGCTTTTTGGAAACAATTTTTACTTTGCCGAGTTTGTAAGCTTTTTTGCAGGCTGTATTTGCGTTCTTGCCCTTATGTATATCCTTGTGATTCCCGGGGCTACGGAGGAAAGGGATAATAAAATAACACAGCTCGAAGATAAAATAACTTCCATGGAAGAGGCCCAAAAGACAAAAGAAACAGAACTTAACGACAAAATAACAGCTCTTACGGAAGAAAATACAAAAGTTAAAGAAGAAAATGCCCATTTAAATTCAGAGGTTACGGTGCAGAGAAAGGTAAGTACATTAAACTCTGCGCTGGAGCTTTATTCTAACGGAGAAACGGGAGAAGCGGCGTCGGTTATATATTCCATCGACCCTACAGGGCTTGACGAAGAAAACATGACAAAATATGAAAATGCCAAGGAAGAGATATATAAGAAGGCGGCCTCTACTTATTATGATCAAGGCGTATCAAGCTTCAATAAAGCTGAATATGAAGACGCAAGGCGCTCTTTTGAATCCTGCATTATCTATGCGGCGGAAGATGCCAACTTTATAGACGATGCCGCCTATTTTCTCGGCCGTATAGCTGAAGAGGATAAGGATTTGGAAAAAGCCAAGCTTTATTATAATATGGTTTTGGAAAAATACCCTAATTCCAATAGAACGAGCGCTACAAAAAACAGGATGAATGCAATGGAAGGGTAATTATTTTATATTTTTAAAGAGACTAAATAAAAGCCGGATTTTCCGGCTTTTTTAATGAAAAGACTTATAGTATTCAGGGTTTTGGCATCAGAGACCTTTGTTAGCTATATATTAAATTTAAAGTTAACATGTTAAAGCCATATATTTCTTGATTCATATAAAATAGCGGCAATGTCAATTTGCTTTTCTCTTATTTTATATCCCTAAAAACCAGATGCTTATAATAGAAGAAACAGAACAAATGGCCTTTTCTAAAACTGCCTTTATTTGATTTTATATATTAAAAGCCTTATGATTATTGCAGTATAAAGATAATTTCACTGTGTTTGCGAAAGCAATCCATGTTTTTATACGAAGCAAACTTGGAAAAGGATACAGGCGTAAGCCTGTAACCCTTTTTTTATTGAGGTTTTCTTATGGTTATCAACCATGTTTTTTATTTGATAATGCTGAGGCTTAAGTGAATAGGCGTTTGTTGCTTCTTCATAATAAATTTATTATGCTTCTGATTTTTTACCCTATAAATATTGAAAGTTTTCGCAGACCAATATAAGTATAGCGCGTATATCTTAGTATAAAACAAGGAAAGAGTTTTAAGTTAAACACAAGAAATCAGCCGTTGATTTTATGCTATATCAAAACAGCCTTAAGGAAGCAATAAAATCTATTTTTCATAAACAGCTTTATATTCAAGCCATTTAAAATATAGGATTGTTGTTACCTTAATTAAAGTGTTTAGCTACAATTATTATTTGAAGGAGATGTATTATGGGTGAATCTTTTATAAAAATAAACGAGAGACTTGCAGGAATGCTGGCATACGTTTTAGGCCCTGCCACAGGTTTATTCTTCTATATAGGTGAAACTGTTTCAGGAAACAATAATAGAAATGTCAAGTTTCATGCACTGCAGTCTACAATTCTCTTTGGAGGACTATGGGTACTTACATTCCTTCTTGGAATAATAAGCTTTCTGCCTTTCATGGGCCTTTTAATAAGACTTATTGACCTTGCCTCTTTTGTAGCCTATGTATACCTTATATATTCAGCTTATGTAGGCAAGAATTTCAGAGTCCCTATTATTGGAGATGCCTGCCATCAGCAGGTTTACAAATAAAGATTATTATAAAAATAAGCCTTCTTAGAAGGCTTATTTTTATGCATTTTACATAAGCGTATTTAGATAATAATATTTGTTTTCGGATATTACATATATTTTACTTTTCATATATGACAATACCTTGACAAAGGAAGGCTAATGTGTGAGAATATAGAAAACAAGGTAGAAATATAAACAAAAATCTGGGGTTTTGTCGAATTTTTTGCAGTCTTTACCCCTGTAGCAGCTGTATTTTTTAAGCCATAATTTAGGCGAAGAAGATGATAGAACAAAAAAGATTCTTAGGCTTCATTAACAAAAAGATATTTAAAGTTTTGGTTATAATTGCTGGGAGGAACTAAATGGGTATGGATTATAAATCCGCAGGCGTGGACGTTGAAGCGGGATACAAGTCGGTAGAGCTTATTAAAAGGCATGTGAAAGAGACCTATACGAAAGATGTTTTGAATGATTTAGGCTCGTTTAGCGGCCTTTTTTCCCTGTCGGCAGCAAAAGATATGAAAGAGCCTGTTCTTGTTTCAGGAACAGACGGTGTAGGTACGAAACTTAAAATTGCATTTTTAATGGATAAGCACGATACAGTCGGCATTGACTGCGTAGCAATGTGCGTAAACGATATCGTATGCTGCGGAGCAAGGCCGCTGTTTTTTCTTGATTATATAGCCTGCGGTAAGAATTATCCTGAAAAGATAGAGCAGATTGTAAAAGGCATATCTGCCGGCTGCAAGGAAAGCGGAGCTGCACTCATAGGAGGGGAAACGGCGGAAATGCCCGGCTTTTATCCTGAAGACGAATATGATTTGGCAGGATTTTGCGTAGGTATTTTAGATAAAGCGGATATTATTGACGGTAAAACGATTTCAGACGGCGATATTCTTATAGGCGTCGAATCCAGCGGGCTTCATTCAAACGGCTATTCCCTTGTACGCAAGGTCTTTGATATTTCCAAAGAAAATATAAGTAAATATTACGATGAATTAGGCTGCACCTTAGGGGAGGAGCTTTTAAAGCCCACAAGAATTTATGCCAAAACCGTTCTTGAGCTTATATCAAAGGTGAAGATAAAGGGTATCAGCAATATTACAGGCGGCGGATTTATAGAAAATATTCCCCGTATGCTTCCAGAAGGGGTCTGTGCTTTTATTAATGAAGGAACATGGGAAATACCCCCTATATTTAATTTAATAGCAGGTCAGGGCAATGTCTCTAAGGACGTTATGTATAACACCCTTAACATGGGAATTTCTCTAGTTATGGCTGTTTCTAAGGAAGATGCAGATAAGACTCTTTCGGTTTTAAAATCTCTTGATGAAAAGGCCTATATCATCGGCGAAGTAAGAAAAGATGATTCCAGGAGAATTGAAATATGTTACAGATAGCCGTTTTAGTATCAGGCGGCGGAACCAATCTTCAGGCAATCATAGATAAGATAAATTCCGGTGAGCTTGACTGTAAAATTAATAGGGTCATTAGTGACAATAAAGACGCTTATGCTCTTGAAAGGGCAAAAAAGCATAATATTGATACAAAAGTTATTGAATTTAATAAAGACTTCAATGAAAATCTGCTTTCGGCTCTTGAAGAAAGCAAAGCAGAGCTTATTGTTGCAGCCGGCTTTTTAAAGGTTTTAAGCTCTGAAATAATCCATAGATACAGACACAAAATAGTAAATATTCATCCTTCTTTAATTCCTTCTTTCTGCGGAAAGGGCTTTTACGGCATAAAAGTTCACGAAAAGGCATTGGAAAGAGGAATAAAAATTACAGGGGCTACTGTCCATTTTATCGACGAAGGTACGGATACAGGGCCAATAATAATGCAGCGGGCTGTTGCTGTTATGGATGACGACACACCGCAGAGCCTTCAAAAAAGAGTCATGGAGGAAGCGGAGCAGGCAATACTTCCCGAGTCTTTAAAGCTTATAGCAGAAGGCAGAGTTTATATAGAAAACGGCAAGGCAAAAATCAGGAGGATTATTGTATGAGGCTTTTAGTAGTTGGAGGCGGAGCCAGAGAACACGCGATCATATGGAAGCTAAATGCGGCTTCCAAGAAACATGAGATATACTGTGCTCCTGGAAACGCAGGAATTGGGTCAGAAGCCCACTGCATAGACATATCAGCTTCTGATATAGAAGGCTTAATTGCCTTTGTTGAAAAGAATCATATTGAATTTACGATAGTGGGCAATGAAGAACCCCTTTCCATGGGTATCGTTGACAGGTTTAATGAAAGAGGGCTTAAGATTTTAGGGCCCACAAAGAGTGCTGCGCTTATTGAGGCCAGCAAGGCATTTTCTAAAGATTTTATGGAGCGAAACCATATTCCCACGGCAAAATACAGAACCTTTTCAAACCGTGAAGAGGCTTTGCAGTATGCAGAAGATTCAGACTATCCTCTTGTAATAAAGGCCGACGGCCTTGCCTTGGGAAAAGGTGTAATTATATGCCAAACCTTTGATGAGGCAGCAACAGCCATTGACGAAATGATGGTTATGGAAAAATTTGGCGGTTCAGGCAGAAAAATAGTGATTGAAGAATTCCTGGAAGGGGAAGAAGTATCGGTTCTTGCTTTTTGCGACGGAAGGACTGCGATTCCTATGGTTCCTGCTCAGGATTACAAAAAAGCAATGGATTATGATAAAGGGTTAAACACAGGGGGAATGGGTTCCTTCAGCCCCTGTAAGGTTTATACAAAAGAAATAGAAGAGTTCTGCTTTGAAAGAATACTCAAGCCTACTATAAACGCTATGCGTACAGAGGGAAGGCCTTTTCAGGGTATTCTTTTTTTAGGATTGATTTTAACCCAAAAAGGGCCCAAGGTCATAGAATATAATGCAAGATTCGGAGATCCGGAAACCCAGTCCGTCATGTTAAGGCTTAAGACGGATTTGCTTGAAATCCTTTTAGCCTGTCAGGAAGGAACCCTTGATAAAATAAAAATTCAGTGGGAGGATAATGCGGCAGTCTGTGTTGTTATGGCAAGCGGCGGTTATCCTGAAAATTACGAGAAGGGCTTTGAAATTAAAGGACTAAATTTCTATAAATCTTCGCAGGACATTATTATTTTTCATGCAGGAACAAAAGAAAAGGGTACGAATATAATTACAAATGGGGGAAGAGTTCTTTCGGTCTGCGCCAGAGGAAAAACCATCGAAGAAGCCAGAAATAAAGCATATGAAGCGGCTGAAACAATCTCCTTCGACGGTGCTTTTTACCGTAAAGATATTGCTCTTAAAGGAATTTAAATAAATTTTAAAAATTTTTATAATCTCATCACAAGATATAGATGTTTAATCGCGATTAAGTATCTGTATCTTGTGTCAAGTGCATTTTAGGGCGCAAAGTCAATCAATTACTACTATATTTTGTCTAAAAAAATGCTAAACTATTACGCGAATTATGCCGAAAAACAAGTATTGAGCTTTGTGCGTTCCACAAATATTTCTGCCCAATAAATTCAGAAAAAGGTGAAAAATATGGTATTTGATGGTATGTTTGCCAATAATTCCCTTATTGGTGCTGCTATGGGCGCCTCTAATTTAAAAAATTCAGTCATAGTGAACAACATAGCCAACGCTGAGGTTCCGGGGTTTAAAAAAAGTACCGTTGATTTTGAAACCCTTCTGGACCGGCAGCTTGATAAAGCGAAAGAGACAGGCTATGTGGATTTGGATAATTCAAAACCTCAGATTAGAAAAATAAACAAGAACTTTAGCTACAGGCTTGACGGAAACAATGTGGATATAGAAAGTGAAATGGCCGAGCTATATAAAAACTCAGTGAAATATGATGTCATGGCAAATAGCTTGATAAACAACTATAAGAGAATCAATATGGTGCTTACAAGCAAATAAAATATAGGGAGGCAGGACAATGTCTGATTTTTTCGGTACTATGGATACAAGCGTTACCGGTCTTAGCGCCCAGCGCTTAAGAATGGATATTATATCTCAAAATATAGCTAACGCAAGCACCACAAAGACTGCGGATGGAACTCCGTATAAAAGAAAAAGCGTTTTGTTTCAGGAATTAAAGCCTGTGGATTTTTCAGGCTATTTTGTAGATGCGGTTAATAAGTACAATAAAAGTACCGGGAAAGGCGTAAAAGTATCAAAGATTATAACCGACGATACGCCAGGCGCGAAAGAATATAATCCAACACACCCCGATGCCGATGCCGATGGGTATGTGGAGCATTCAAATGTAAACATCGTCAGTGAAATGGTAAACATGATATCTGCCCAAAGGTCCTATGAGGCTAATGTTACGGCATTTAACACGACCAAGGCTATGATTAATAAAACCATGGAGATAAACAAGTAATTATTTTCCGGGAGGATTTATTAAATGGATTCTATAGACAATAAATTATCGGGCTTGGATAAAATACATAATTATTCTTACATAGATAAAGGTTTAGACAATAAAGAAAAAAACATATCTGTAGGCTCCGGTTTCGGTGAATTTTTTAATGCTGCTGTAAATTTGTATGATGAAACCAGCAGATTTGAGCTTCAGGCCGAGAAGCTCCAGACAGACTATATAGCCGGAAGGACGGACGATCTGGTAGCCGTTACTTTGGCTGAGCAAAAGGCATATACCGCTTTGTCGTTTACGCTTCAAATTACCAACAGGATCGTCGATTCCTATAAGCAAATTATGGCAATGCAGTTATAGCCTTTATAAAATCACCAACGGAGTGAGGGAAAGCCATGCAGGAGAGGTTGCAGAAATTTTTTTCTAATATAAGTACCAATGTTTCAGATAAATGGAATAAGCTTGAGAAACCGCAAAAGATACGATTTTTTGCGGCTCTTGGCGTCTTAATCATATGTATAGGCCTCACGCTTTTCTTGACACTAAAGCCTAAATACGAAGTTCTTGTGGCGAACGAGGATATAACAACGATTTCCCAGGTCAAGACGGCTCTTGATGAGGCAGGAATAAAAAATAAGGTTTTCGAGGGCGGGCGCTCCATAAAGGTAAGAGATAAGGACGTATTTGAGGCTCAGATTGCCGTAAGAGTGCATACGGACGCATCGACTGCCATAGAGCCTGAGGAAGCCTTTACCACCCAAGACCTTTTTGCCAACAGCGGAATAGGCGTATCCGAAGGCGTAAAGAAGGAAATGAGCCGCGTCGCTCTTCAGGACAGGCTTGCCGCAATCATAAGGCGTATGCAGGGCATCGCCGATGCCATGATTGTTCTTAATATCCCTGAAACCAATGGGCTTTTTATTAAGGATAATCAGGTGACCACCGCATCGGTATTTATAACGGAAAGCGAAAAGACCACAAAAGAACAGGCTCAGGCCATCGCAAACACAGTTGCCGCCGGAGTTAAGGGTCTTACCCTTGATAATATAGTAATTACGAACCAATATAAAGAAGTGGTATTTCCCGTTGCAGATGAAAGCGAAGAGGAGAAGCTTGCCACGGAATACGAAAGAGAAATGCAGAGAAGAAGAGAGATGCAGTATGATATACTCACGCTTCTTTCTCCCATGTTTGATGATGTTAAGGTACATATCAATCTTAAACTTGATAACAACAAAATAAAAGAAGAGGAAACAAGATATACGCCTTATACTGATGATGCCAGCACAGGTGTTCTTGCCTACAGCCAGAAAAATACGGAAAGCGCTTCCGGCAGCGGAAATGCAGGAGAGGAACCAGGTTTATATTCCAATGACAGCGTTGCGGAAAGCTATCAGACACAAGCCGAATCGGGAAGCGATTTTAATGCATCTAAAAAAAGCAATACAGACGAATATAAAGTAAACGAGAGAAAAACCATAACCGAAAAAAGTGTGGGCGATGTGATTTTAAACGAGTCTTCCGCTTCCATTACGGCATTTAATTATAAAACCATACGCGAAGAGCAAATGAGGGCAAACGGCCTTCTTAACGATATAAGCTGGTATGAATATAAACAAAACACAACGCCGAAAAGGCTTGATATTGACGAGGAGCTTGTAGAGGCCTTAAGAGTCGGTACGGGTCTTGAAAATCTCACCATTGTAGGGTATGAGGTATATACCTTTGTTGACGAAGTTAAAGTACCCGTAGACTGGCAGCAAATCATCATCTACGTAATCCTTGTAATTCTCGTTCTTATGCTTGCTTACGGCTTGATTAAGAGAAACCGTCAGGATATTGAAGAGGTTATTGTTGCCGCTAAAGAAGCTGAACCGGAGCTTGCAGTTGAAGACCTGCTTGTAAGTACCCAGCTTGAGGAGGCTAAGGAAGTAGAAGCGGAAAAATTGAAGGATATTGATTATACCCTTGAATCAGAGGTTAAAAAGCAGATTGATAAGTTTGTTGACGAAAAGCCTGATGCAGTTGCCCAGCTTCTTCGCAACTGGCTTCAGGAAGGTTGGGAGTGATAAATATGCCTGAAAATATCGCAGCTTACATGGCCAGATATACCGGAAGACAAAAGGCCGGAATTTTGCTTATTACTCTTGGGCCTGAAAAATCGGCGCAGATATTTAAGCATCTTAAAGAAGAAGAAATAGAAGCTATTACCTTGGAAATAGCAAATATTACTACAGTTCTGCCGGAAGTTAAAGAAGCGGTGCTTGACGAATTTTATCAGATATGCCTTGCACAGCAGTATATTACGGAAGGCGGTATCACTTACGCCAAACAGATTCTCGAGAAGGCCCTCGGAGAACAGAAGGCCTTTGAGATTATTTCAAAGATGACAAGCTCTTTGCAGGTGCGTCCTTTCGACTTTGTAAGAAAGGCCGATGCCAACCAGGTTATAAACTTTATACAAAACGAGCATCCCCAGACGATAGCCCTTATTTTATCTTATCTTAAGCCGCAGCAGGCAGGGCAGGTGCTTTCAGAGCTTGCGCCGGAAAAGCAGGCAGACGTCGTAAGAAGAATTGCCGTTATGAACAGAACCTCCCCTGAGGTAATCAAAGAAGTTGAACATGCCCTTGAGAAAAAATTCTCAAACCTTGTTACAGAAGGCTATGCCACTATCGGCGGTATCGATTCCGTTGTAGATATATTAAACTCTGTTGACAGAACAACGGAGAAGAATATTATGGAAACCCTTGAAGTTGACGATTACGAGCTTTCCGATGAAATCAGGAAGAAAATGTTCATCTTTGACGACATTATCTCCCTTTCCAACAGAGACGTACAGCTTGTGCTTCGTCAGGATATTGACAATAAGGAACTTGCCATTGCCCTTAAAGGCGCCAATGAAGAGGTTAAGAAGCTTATCTTCTCAAACCTTTCAAAGCGCCTTGCAGCCATGATAAAAGAGGATATGGAATTTATGGGTCCTGTCCGCAAGGCGGATGTTGAGGAAGCTCAGCAGAAGATTGTTGCCGTTATCAGAAGGCTTCAGGATACAGGTGAAATTATTGTTGCAAGAGGCGGGGGAGATGAGGTAATTGTCTAAGATATTTAAGGCTTCGAACATAGTCGTCGACAAAAACAACAGAGTGAGCATTGCAGTTATGCCTGCGCCTGAGCCAGAGCCTATAAAAGAAGAGAAGACCCTCGAAAACAATATAGCGGAAATACCGGAAGAATTGAAAGCCTCTCAAGAAAAGCTCCTTAAAGAAACAGAAATAATAATCCAAAAGAAGCTGAAAGAAGCTGAAATGAAAACCCAGGAAATAATTCAATCTGCTGAAGAAGAAAAAGCAGCGATTATAGAACAAGCACAGATTGAAGGCGAGGATTTACGCCTTAAGGCAATAAAGACAGGCGAAGAAGAAGCTGAAACCATACGAGAAGACGCAAGAAAAAAAGGCTATGACGACGGTATGGCCATAGGTGTTAAAAAGGGTGAAGAAATTAAAGAAGAAGCCCTTAAAATCAGAGAAGATGCCGTTAAATACAAAGAAGAACTAATCGAAAGCACCGAGCCGGAAATCGTCGAGCTTATTTTAGGTCTTGTGAAGAAGCTTGTTTCCGATGAAGTAGATATCAATCCGGATGTAGTGCTTCTGTTGATTAAAAAGGGACTAAGACAAGCCACCATGACGGGAGATATTTCCGTTCATATTTCCAAAGAAGATTTCGAACATGCCGTTAAAAATAAAAACAGTATTCTTGCCACTGTTGAAACCATGGCAAATATAGAATTTATGGAAGATATGGCCTTATCCAAAGGCCAATGCATTATAGAAACCTCCTTTGGCAGTATTAATTGCAATATAGAAGATCAGTATAAGGAACTAAAAAAGAATATGTATTTCATATTGAAAAACAGGTGATGTTGTGAGCCAGATGCTTGATTTAAAAAAATACCGCGGCTTGTTTGAACGCTCTTACATAAAAAAATTCGGAAGAGTAACTCAAGTAGTAGGACTTACAATTGAATCCATTGGTCCGGACGTTAACGTCGGGAGCAAATGCTTCATAAAAAGCAATAATGAAAAACCGCCTGTTATGGCGGAAGTGGTGGGCTTTGTAGATAATAAAATACTTCTGATGCCCCTTGGAAAAATGGAGGGCATCGGCCCCGGCTCTATTGTTGAAGCAAGCGATTTGCCTATTACCGTTAAAGTATCCGACGATATTCTCGGAAGGATTTTAAACGGCTTAGGGGATCCTATGGACGGCGGGCCTGATATTATAAACGGCAGGAATATGCCCATATCAAATAATGCGCCGGACCCTTTGAAAAGAAACAGAATTGCAGAGCCGCTTCCTCTTGGCGTAAAGGCCATAGACGGTCTTTTGACCATTGGAAAGGGCCAGAGGGTAGGCATATTTGCAGGAAGCGGCGTTGGAAAATCCACCCTTATGGGTATGATTGCAAGAAATACAAAGGCCGATGTTAATGTCATTGCTCTTATTGGAGAGCGGGGAAGAGAAGTAAGAGAATTTATAGAAAAAGACTTGGGTGAAGAAGGCCTTCAAAGAAGCGTCCTGGTAATAGCCACCTCAGACCAGCCGGCCCTTGTAAGAATAAAGGCGGCCCAGGCAGCGACTTCCGTTGCAGAGTATTTTAGGGACAAGGGTTTAGATGTACTCCTTTTGATGGACTCTCTTACAAGATATGCCATGGCCCAAAGGGAAGTCGGCCTTGCAACAGGAGAACCTCCCGTTTCGAGAGGGTATACCCCTTCAGTGTTTTCTGTAATGCCTCAGCTTCTTGAAAGAGCGGGAAATTCCGATAAAGGTTCTATTACAGGTCTTTATACGGTTCTTGTAGACGGAGACGATCTTACAGAGCCGGTTACGGATACTGCCAGGGGAATTTTGGACGGGCATATCGTTTTAGACAGAAAAATAGCCAACAAAAACCATTATCCGGCAATAGACGTTTTAGCCAGCGTATCCCGTGTAATGGGTGATATAGTTACACCTGAACATAAAAAAAATGCCAATCTTATAAAAAAGACTATGGCTGTATATAGCGGTGCCGAGGATTTGATTAATATAGGCGCTTACGCCGCAGGCAGTAACCCCGAGATTGACTATGCAATAAAGAAGAACAGGGCAATTCAAGACTTCTTAACCCAGACAGTAGAAGAAAAATTTGACTTTGATGAAGTGACCGATCAAATGTCTCAGATAATTTCCTGATTATATATTTAAGGAGCGGTTATTTTGGCTAAATTTACTTTTTCCATGGAAAGCATCCTTAAAATAAAATACAGCCTTGAGGAACAAAAAAAGCAGGAATTCGGCATGGCTATGAAAAAGCTGGAGGCAGAAAAAATCCTTTTAAATAGCCTCAATAAAAGGCGGGAAGATTCTGTCGCCACGTTTAAAGTAAATGTTTCCTCAGCTATAAACCCTAAGGAATCAGCCGACTTTTCAAATTACATAGAAGCTTTGAAATTTAAAATAGAAGAGCAGGCCATAAAAGTTAAAAGGGCCAATGCGGAAGTTGAGAAAAAAAGAGAAGAGCTTGTAGAAGCCACAAAAGAGAAGAAAAAATTTGAAAAGCTAAAAGAAAACCAGCATGAAAATTATATTATAGAAGAAAAACGAAGCGAACAAAGAGTTACCGATGAAATCGTCAGCTATAAATATAACAGCTAGGCTTTGCCTTATGGCATTGCCCTTTACCGGAGGCGTGTATGGCGTTATTTAAGAAAAAGGAAAAAATTGAAGAGGCTAAGGACTTGGACGATGAGCTGTATGTAGAAGACAGCGACGCCTCAGAGGATTCTCCCATAAGGCCTATAGGTGAAGCCGTCGGAGAAGAACCTCAGGAAGCCTCTGATAAAAAAGAAAAAAAGAAAAAAGAAAAGAAGCCTAAAAAGGAAAAAAAACCTAAAAAAGAAGGCAAGAGTATTGGCAGAAGGCTTATTATGCTTCTTTTCATTACTGCTTTTATCGCCGGAATTTTATATGGTGCCTATAGATTTAATTTGTTTGGCATGGGGAATATCAATTTTAAAAGCATAAGAGAAAAGCTTCCCATAGCTAATAATCTTATACTTCCCGATGATTCTAAGCCTGATGCTGAGGAATTAAGCCTTAAAATTTCAGAGCTTGAGGGAAAAATAAAATCTCTTGAAGAAGAAAAATCAGACCTTGAAAAAAGAAATGAGCTTTACGCCCAAGAGGTATTAAGGCTTAAAGAATTTGAATCCCAGCAGCTTGAATTCAGAGCGGAAAAGGAAGAATTTGACAGAATGATTGCATCTGAAAAACCTTCAGAATATGAGAAATTTTACAGTCAGATTTCTCCTGAAAATGCCGAAATAATATACAGAGAGATTGTTGGTGAAATAAGTTCTTCAAAAGAATTTAAAAAGTATATCAGCACCTTCCAGAATATGGACGAGTCTGCTGCCGCAGGTATATTTGAGAAAATGGTTTCAACCGATATTGATTTGGTGGTAAGCATATTGAAAGCGCTTCCGGCAGAGCAAAGCGCTTCCGTATTGGCGGCTATGAAGCCGGAAAGCGCCGCCATGGCAACAAAAAGGATGTACCCTGAGAACTAATGTGAGGCCTGAATTTAAAAGGGCTTGACATATACAGTAAATAAACTTCAAAAAAGACTAAATTTATTTACTGGACCTAATATGTATAGCCGGCCGAGTGCCGGTCAAAGAAAATAATAGGAGGTGAAAAATGAATATTACAGGAGCATTTTTTGAAGGAATGAATGTGAAGTCTCTTCAGCTTAAAGATGCAAGCATATCCGATGGAAATGGATTTAAAGACACTTTTTCAAAGGTAAGCTCAAATACCAGAGAGCCTGTGGAAAATAAAACAAAGGCTCCCAAGGAAGCAAATAACCAAAGGCCAAGGGAAGACGTTCAGAACAAGCCTTCAGAAGACGATACGCAAAGGGATAAAATCCAAAAGCCTGAAGTTAAGGAAGATACCGCTAAAAAAGAAGTTTCTTCTAAGGAAACAAAGGAAACCAAAGAGGCGGAAGTAATAAAGCCTGCTTTGGCGGAAGAAAAACCAGACCTTAACGCAGAAATTCTAGCTCTTATATGCGCCCAGCTTAATATTGAGCCCGAAAAGCTTCAAGACATGCTTAAAGAGCTTAATATCGAGCCTTCGGAGCTTTTAGAAGGCGGAAATATGAATAAGCTTATTCAAAAGGTATTTGACGTTAATAATTCCGTAGAGCTTCTTAAGATACCGGATATTGAAAAAATTATCAAAAATCTTGAAGAGGAAATTTTAAAGCTTTCTAAGGATACGGTAAATATCCCGATAGAATCAGTTGAATCTGCAAAAACAGAAACTGTTAAGGCAATAAGTATTCAGCCGCCTAAAGAAGCAACTCTTTCTGTAAGCTCAAGTAATGAAGAGACAGGCTTAACCGATACGGATTCATCGAATACCACAGCAGTAACTGCAGAAACAGTAAAAACTGTAAAGGCTCCTTCTTCTGAAAAAAATCAGGACCAGCCTGCAATGGATTTATCACAGGATAGCGGCGATGCTTTGCTTGAGAATACTCTTGAAATCAATGTCCATGGCATCACCACAGATTTCAAAGCCGTAACAAATAATCAAATTAAGGCAGAAGCAGTTAAAAACGTAAATCCTCAGGAAGTTATAACCCAGATTGTGGACAAAATTAAAATTGACGTTAAGGCCAATTCTTCAGAAGTGAGAATGACCATAAAGCCGGAGTCTCTAGGAGAAGTATCTCTTAAGGTTGCCACTGAAAACGGCATTATTACCGCTCAGTTTATAGCGGAAAGCCAGAGGGTTAAAGAAATTATTGAATCTAATTTCAACCAGCTTAAAGATGCCTTAAACCAGCAGGGAATCAATATTTCCCAGATGTCCGTAAGTGTTTCCCAAGGGGATAAGGAAAAGCATATGCAGCAATTCCAGCAGGAAAAAAGCAAATCTCAAATGAGAATAAATGCTATCCTTAACGGAATAGAGCAGGAAGGCCAGATGATTCCAGAGGAAATAGACACTAGAAAAATTTATCAAAACAAGGTTGAATATGTAATTTAAAGACTTAAATATCCGGGAAAGGAGGAAAACAATGGCAGATACAAATTCAGTAAACACGTCAGGGCTTTGGACGGACTATATCAGCGGCGGAGATAAAAGCAGCTCAAAATTAGGTTCAAGAGAAGTGAATTCCAATCTTGATAAGGACGCATTTTTAAGGCTTTTAGTAACCCAGCTTCAATATCAAGACCCTTTAAACCCCATGGATGATAAGGAATTCCTCTCTCAGATGGCGCAGTTTACCTCTCTTGAGCAGATGAACAATATGAATGCAAGCGTATCGAAAAGCCAGGCCTTTTCTATGATAGGAAAGCTCGTAATCGGTACCATTTACGATGAAAAGACCAATACCTATGAAGAAGTGGCAGGACAGGTTCAATACGTTACGCTTAAAAAAGGCGAGCCTTATCTCGTGATAAACGGCAAGGAAATGTCCGTAAACGATGTTGAAAACGTATACGAGATACAGCTTGACAGCATAAATTCAAATGTTGCAACTTCTCAGAGCCTGAACCTTATTGGAAAACATATTCAAACGATTATCAGGGATTCCAGCGGAACGCCTATAGAATATATCGAAGGCATCGTAAACTACATTAAATTCGATAAAGGCACACCGATTCTTATGGTTGGCAGTAAAGAGATCTATCCAAGTAACGTTATGGGAATATCCAACGGCAACATGCTTCTCGGTAAACCCATAAAAACCGAATTTGGAGAAGGAACCATCGATTCCATAAAATACATAAATGGAGAACCTAAGGTTATAGCAAACGGCAATCAGGTGGATTTGGAGGACCTTGCACATCTTTCTCAAGCTTATCTTTTGGTAGGCCAAGAAATAGGATATGGGAATATATCGGGCGAAGTTACCGGCATAGAGCTTATTAAAGGCGAGGTTTACCTGAACGTAGGCAATGAATCTATTTCTTATAAAAAATATACGGGAATAGAGTAAGGCGGTATAAATATGAGCCAATATAATCAGATGATGATTCATAGAATCAATAGCCAGACTACGGCGAAACCGGTAGAAAGAACCATTCAAACCAAGGCGGAGAGCTTCAGTGATATTTTAAATAAGAAGCTTGACGAAAGCTCGGAACTCCAGTTTTCAAAACATGCAACCTCCCGTATCGGCGGAAGAGACATCGATTTGACTGAGGAGCAGCTGAAAAGGGTTGAAGAAGGTGTTAAGGAAGCCGGCAGAAAGGGTATTAAAGATTCCCTTGTGCTTGTAGACGGCGTTGCCCTTTTAGTTAACGTAAATTCCAAAACGGTGGTTACGGCAATTAAAGGCGGCGGCAAAAATGTTTTCACCAATATTGACGGTGCAGTAATCGTATAGCCGGACCTTTTTAAGGGGGCTTAATATTCCCGAACGACAGACGGAATATACTGCATGAGTATCAATAACCTTGAAAAATACAGATAAAGGCTTGTGATATTTTTTAAGGGAGAGCTTAGGATTATACTTAACAGTAAAGTGAAAGCAGGTTAAGTATAAAAAACAATTAAAGTCCTTTGCAGCCGGGCGCAGTAAATAATAAAATATCCGGTCTGCTATCTAAGAGGAGGTCATTTATATGATGAGATCAATGTTTTCAGGCGTTTCCGGTCTGAGAACCCACCAGACAAAGATGGACGTTATCGCCCATAATATTTCAAACGTAAATACAGTAGGCTTTAAATCAAGCCGCGTTACCTTTAATGAAGTATTCAGCCAGACATTAAGAAGCGGAAGCGGCGCCAACGAAACTACAGGCCGAGGCGGAACAAACCCGATGCAGATAGGTCTCGGAACCAATGTTTCATCCATAGATAAAAACATGACTACAGGCGCTACTCAAAGAACCGACAACGCTCTTGACCTGATGATAAACGGCGACGGCTTCTTCATCGTAGGAGACAACAGCGGAACCTATTTTACAAGAGCAGGAGCCTTTGAAATAGGTGACGGCGGATACATAACCACAGGAAACGGCATGAGAGTATACGGCTGGGATACAAAAACCGATGCCGACGGAACCGTAGGCATACAGAAGGACAGAGCCCAGCCTATACGGATAGCCGGTGAAAAGGAATATGTCTCCCCAACTACAACTAAAAACATAGACTTTGCAGGAAATATCAATACCCTTGCCATAACACAAGGCCCGGACCCCAAAAGGCATACCATGTCAGTAGCATTTTATGACAGCTTAGGAAACAGATACGTTATGGATGCGGACCTTGAGTACTTAGGTGCAACGGCCGCAACAGGTACGGAGCCTGGCCTTTCCTCATGGAAATTAAGTTTCAGGCAGATAGAAATTCCTAATTCAAGCCCTGCCGCAACAGCCATTGCCATGTATCCCAACGGAGACAGATCGGCAGACCCTGTTTTTATTGATGCTATAGCCCCACTGCAGATTACCTTTAACGACAGCGGTAAGTTTTACGGAAGTGTGGAAACTACTGCCGCTGCGACAGCGCCTGTTGCTGTGACTGGGGATGATATAGGAAATGCCCTGCAGAAAATAATAGTAGACCCTTTAACGACTCTTGCGCCGCCGGCTACCTTCGGAACTGCCGCAGGAGAAATTTCCTTAGATTTTAAGGGCCTGACCCAGTTTGGAACCGAAAATACCAGCGCAAAATCTGCCATGGTAGACGGGAATGCTCCCGGGACCCTTCAAGGCCTCAGCGTAGGCTCTGACGGAAAAATAACAGGAAGATATTCAAACGGCGAAACAAAGCTCATAGGCCAAATCCCTATAGCCATATTTAAAAACCCAGCCGGTATGGAAAAGATAGGAGAAAATCTCTACGTTCCTACAGCAAACTCCGGTGATTTTGATGGCGTAGGCCAAGAAACAGGAGATATTATGGGCGGCGTTTTAGAAATGTCAAATGTGGATTTATCAAGCGAATTTACTGAAATGATTACGACCCAAAGGGGATTTCAGGCCAATTCAAGGCTTATAACCACCTCCGATGATATGCTTCAAGAGCTTGTTAACCTCAAGAGATAATCTATACTAATTTAATTTATAGTTTGTTTGAATTTTTTCAGTGAAAAGTACAACAAGCGCTTTTAAAAAATTCAGCTTCTTTAAAACCTGATTTAATATAATATTAAATTGTCTTAAAATTTAAGAATTTACTTTATTGTAGCCTCTTTCCGGCTTGTCATAAAACGGCTGGAATAAAAGGATTGATGCCATAAGCCCGTTTTATGTTCTGATTTAATTTGGAAAGTAAATTCATTTTAATCCTGCGGCGTCAAAAGATGCCGCAGGATATAAGGAAATAAACAAAAATAGTTTATTTTGGGGAGGAAAATATGATTAGTATAACGAAGCTCAATGAATCCGAATTAATAATTAATTGTGATTTAATTGAATTTATCGAAGCCACACCGGATACGACAATAACTATGACCACAGGCAGAAAAGTAATAGCCAAAGAGTCCATAGATGAAATTATAGATAGAATCATTGACTTTAAAAGAAAGATACACATTAATCAATAGAACATAAAGGGAGGTTTTCACCTTGGAACTTGGTTCTTTAATAGGGTTTATTGGAGGCATCATCATTATAGTCATAGGTATGATTACTTCAACAGAGAATATAGCGGACCTATCTATATTTATCAATGCTCCGTCTCTGCTTATTGTATTTGGCGGAACGCTTGCTGTACTGTTGATTTCTTATCCTCTGTCTCAGGCTCTCAACGGTTTAAAGGCCATTAGACTTATTTTTTCCGTTCCGAAAAATGACCCTGAATCTGCTATAAAAAACATTATAGATTTGGCTAACCTTGCCAGGCGAGAAGGTATCCTTGCCCTTGAAGAAAAAACCAATTCAATGGACGATGCGTTTCTTAAAAAAGGCATTATGTTAATTGTAGACGGAACAGACCCGGAGCTTGTCCGCTCTATTCTTGAGACAGAAATTACATATATAGAAGCAAGGCATGCTCAGGTAAGAAATTTCTGGGTTGATATGTCAAGCTTTGGTCCTGCTTGGGGAATGATTGGTACGGTTATAGGGTTAATTCTTATGCTTGGGAATATGGACCCGGATACGCTGGGCTCTAAAATGGCGGTTGCCCTTATCACTACATTTTACGGCTCGGTTATATCTAACTTTGTAAGCCTTCCTGTTGCCAACAAGCTGAAGTACTACGATACAGATGAAACCCTTATTAAAGAGGTTCTCATAGAAGGAATGCTGTCTATACAGGCTGGAGAAAACCCCAGAATTATTGAAGAAAAACTTAAATCTTTCTTCCCGCCAAATATTAGAGGAAATATAGAAAGCGGAAGAGGTGGGGCATAATGGCAAGACCTAAAAAGTCGGCAGATGCTACTGCAGGTAACTGGATTGTTACATATTCCGACCTTATGACGCTATTGTTATGCTTTTTTGTTATGCTTTATGCCAGTGCCGGCTCAGGCATGAGCGGGGGCGATGCGGGCATTTTAAGGCGAATATCTGCTTCTGTGGGAAGCAGCATAGGTATTCCCATGCTTGATAATAATTCAGGCTTTTCTGTGGGAAGCCTTCTCGGAAGCGGCATTACATATATGCCAAGTCTTTCAGAAGAGGCGCAGAGTGCCAAAGATGCTTATGAAAAAAGCCAGCAGGATATTAAAAATATGACGACGAATTTTAAAACGTATTTTGCGGATAAGGAGCAGCTTTCCGACCATGTGGAAATAGAGGCCGGAAGCACTTATGTAAAACTTAGCTTCAAAGAAGGCATTCTCTTTGATAAGGGAAGCGCCCAGCTTAAAAGGTCGGCTATTGATATTTTGGACCTTGTAAGTGCCGAGCTTAAAAATTATCCTGAAAATGCAATAAATATAGAAGGCCATACAGACAGCGACCCTATAAACACAGCTAAATATAAAGACAATTGGGCGTTATCCTTCGACAGGGCCGCCGAGGTTGGAAGATATTTTATAAATGAAAAAGGAATTGATCCAAGGAGAGTTGTTGCTATAGGTTACGGCGAGCATGCTCCTTTAGCTCCAAACGATACTGAAGCAAACAAAGCCAAAAACAGGAGAGTTGAAATAAAGATTACAAGTGACAGCTTTTCTGAACAATAAATTAATGATCGGCTTAAAGGAGAGAAGTGTATGGAGAAGAACAAGAAAATGATGATTGTTATAATAGCCTTGCTTGTAGTTTTGCTGGCTGTTATCATAGGCTTTGCCGTTTTTACATTTAGAATGATAGGCTCCAATAAATCGGAGGCTCAGGAAAAGGTTCAGATGGCGCCCGATACCTCTATTTTACAAAGTGAAAATGTAGGATTTACAACACCTCTTAATGTAAACCTTAAAAAAGGCGCAGACGGCGCAGAGCATGCCATAAGCATAAATGTTACCATCGTTATGGATTCTTCAGGAAAGGATGATGGAGAGCTTATAACGAAAATTAAGGATTCAGAATATATCATAAGAGACGTTACCCTAACGGTTTTACGGAATAAAACGATAGATGAAATAAGAGACGAAGATTCTATGGACATTATAAAACAGGAAATACTTACAAGACTTCAAGAAGAGTTTAAAACGAATATAATATATAAGGTGTACCTGGATAATTACTTCAGCGCATAACACAAAGCTTCAGGGCATGTAGATATTATATCGTTTTTGCTCATATAGCTTAAACAATGCAGCCAAGGCCGCAGATAAAGCTTATGTTTGTTTGGCTATAACCTTATTCAGAATGAAAAGCAGGTGAATAAATGAGTGACATTTTATCACAGGGTGAAATAGACAATTTATTGAGCGCTTTAACCAGCGGTGACACTCCTATTGCTCTTAAGGAGGAAATTGGGTTCAATGAAATAAAGGCCTATGATTTTAAAAATCCTTCAAAATTCAGTAAGGAGCAGCTCAGAACCCTTGAAATTATATTTGATAATCTTTCAAGGCTTTTAACGAGCTATCTTACAGGGTATTTGAGGACAAATGTGTCTATTGAGGTTTTGACCTCAGAGCAGATAACCTATAACAATTTCACCAACTCCTTAAGCAATCCCACCATTATCGCCATAGCTGATTTTGAACCCTTCAAAGGCTCTATAGTGCTTGAATTGTCAATGAATCTGGGCTATGCTATAATAGATAGAATATTGGGTGGGCCGGGATATCCCATGAATGAAAGCAGGGACCTTTCGGATATAGAAAAGACCCTTCTCGAACGGGTTTTTGCTCAGATACTTTACTACATGAGAGAATCATGGGCAAATGTAGCTGAAATAACACCTAAGTTTGATAAGATAGAGACGAATGTGCAGTTTGCTCAGGTTTTGCCTCCAAATGAAGTGACAGCTCTTATTACCTTAGAATTTAAAGTAGGGGGCAGCACAGGTTTTCTTAACTTTTGCATACCTCATGTAGTAGTAGAGCCTATTATGCAAAAGCTCAATTCTACCAACTGGTTCACCACCATAAAGGACGAGGAAAAAGGCTCTTTATATAAGGAACACCTTGAGACAAGCCTTGAGAATGCCCGTGTCAATGTATCTGCAATCGTCGGGAAGACAACTGTAACCGTTAGAGATTTTATAAATCTTCAGGAAGGCGATGTTTTGCTTTTAGATTCCTATGTAAATTCAGAAGTAAGCGTCAAGGTAGGAAATCTGGTTAAATTTTATGCAAAGCCCGGTATAAGCAGGGGGAAAAATGCCATACAAATAACATCAATTAGAGGGAAGGAGGAGTAGCCTATGGCAGACATGCTTTCACAGGAAGAAATAAACGCGCTGCTTGGAAGCGCCGAAATAAATGACATGATAAATAAAAATACCGAGGAAACGGTCCCAGCGAAGCCGAAGGTTTTATCTGAAGAGCAAATCGACATAATAGGTGAAGTAGGAAACATCAATATGGGTACGGCCGCCACTACTCTGTCTGCGCTGCTTAACCAGAAAGTAACAATAACCACCCCCACGGTAGAAATGCTCAATTGGGACGAAATTTCAGATATGTACGACAGGCCTTGTGTGGGTGTTAAAATAGACTATACAAAGGGTATAGAAGGCACTACGATTCTCCTTCTGGAAATAAAAGACGTAAAGATTATATCAGACCTTATGATGGGTGGCACAGGAGAAGTAAGCGACGACCTTGAACTAACGGACATCGATTTAAGTGCCATAGGAGAGGCCATGAACCAAATGATAGGCTCCGGTTCAACTTCTCTTGCGTCACTTACAAAAACTACCATAGATATAGCGACTCCAAGGGCTTTCAGACTGGATTTTAATGATCAGACTTTTTTTGACGATTTAGAGGCGAGTAAGAAAGAAACGGTTGTAACATCATTTTTCAAGATGAAAATCGGCAATCTGATAGATAGTGTTATGATGCAGGCAATGCCTCTTGAATTCGCTAAAAGCATGGTTGAAACTATGAAGGGAAATTATTCCGAGGCGCACCTGGAAGAGCCGGTGCCGGTGATAGAAGAACCTGCACCTAAGCCACAAGCTCCCGCAGTAGACCCTTTTGTCAAGGAGGCTGAACCACCAATGGAAACTAGGCCATATAGACCTGAACCTGAACCGAAACCTTACCAGAATGTAAGTGCAAGACCAGTAGAATTCCAAAGCTTTGATTATAGCGGCAGATCTTCTGCAAGAGAAAATATAGACATGCTTATGGACGTTCCCCTTGAGGTTGTGGTTGAACTGGGAAAAACCAGCAAGACCATCGAGCAGATTCTTGAATTTTCTCCGGGAATGGTAATAGAGCTTGATAAGCTTGCAGGGGAGCCGATAGACATTTTGGTTAACGGCAAATACATAGCCAAAGGCGAGGTTGTAGTAATAGATGAAAACTTTGCAATCAGAGTAACATCGATTGTAAACAGTGACTTAAGAATATAATGCATAAGATTGGGGGATTTTCCCTAAAAATATGCAAATAAAATGAATATTTGATAAAGTATTATAGCGAAATAAGCATAATTTCTGATATAATGTAAATAAAATTAAGCGAAGCTTAATTTTATTTACGCATGCATTTCCCAAAGAAAAAGGTATGCGTAACAAAATTATGTTTATGCTGCAATATTTATTTAAATGAAATTTATCGAATTCGCAATAATCTAACTTTATATTTTAGGAGTGAGAATAAATGTCTGATAAGACTATTTTGTTGGTTGACGATGCAGCCTTTATGAGAATGATGCTTAAAGATATTTTGACTAAAAACGGTTACAGCGTTGTAGGCGAAGCGGAAAATGGTATAAAAGCCATAGAAAAGTTTAAAGAGCTTAAGCCCGACCTTACAATACTCGACATTACAATGCCTGAAATGGACGGAATACAGGCAGCAAAGGGCATAAGAGCTGCCGATCCCAACGCTGTTATCATAATGTGTTCTGCAATGGGCCAGCAGTCAATGGTTATTGACAGTATACAGGCAGGAGCAAGAGACTTCATCGTTAAGCCCTTCCAGCCCAGCAGGGTTATTGAAGCCGTTCAAAAGGTTATAGGATAGAGGTTTGCGATGCTGTATTTAAATGCGAGCTCGATTAACGGCGGCTGGTCTATGTTTTCAATGATAGCCCAGCTTTTTTTCATATTGTTGGTATTTGCAGCGGTAGTGGCTTTGGCGATTTTTTCCACGAAATGGGTTGCTTCCGCCAAATATATAAAAAGAGGGAACAATAATCTTCAGCTTATGGACTCTATGAGCATAGGCTATCAGTCTGCTGTCCATCTTTTAAAATGCGGAAAGAAATATGTACTCATAGGCGTTACGAAAGAAAAGATTACAATGCTTACAGAAGTTCAGCCTGATGAGCTTGAAATAGCCGAAAAGCCTCAGGGAAGGCAAAAGGCTCATTTTGAAAAATATCTCGGAAGCTTCATAAAGACAGACGGTATCAGGAAAGATGATGATAAAAATGACTAGAAAAGGATTCAGGCAGATAATCTTACTTATCGTATTTGCCATTATGTTTTCTACGGCAAATAAAAGCCTTGCATATGCATCCTCTGGAAATATTGTTGAGATGCCAAGGCTTATTTTGGATTTTGGAAGCGGCTCCGGCGAGACGGACGAAGCGCCTGCCTCCGACTCAATTCAGCTGCTTTTTTTAATTACCATCATAGCCCTTGCCCCGTCTCTTCTTGTAATGCTTACTTCTTTTACAAGAATCATTATTGTTCTCCATTTTGTTCGTTCGGCCCTCGGAACCCAGCAGATGCCCCCCAATCAGATTTTAGTGGGCATAGCCTTGTTTCTTACCTTGTTTATTATGGGCCCTGTTTTTACAGAGGTTAATGAAACTGCTCTAAAGCCCTACGGAGCAAAGGAAATTACCCAGCAGGAAATGGTTGAAAGAGCAATGGTTCCCATAAGGGAATTTATGTTTAATCAGGTAGAGGATAAGGATTTAGGGCTTTTTGTGGAGCTTTCCGGCGAGGAATATGCTTCAATAGAAGAAATCCCCAATAAGGTTTTAATTCCGTCTTTTATTTTAGGTGAGCTTTCAAAGGGATTTATATTCGGTTTTTTCATTTATATTCCTTTTATCGTAATTGATATGGTGGTAGCTTCTATCCTTATGGCTATGGGTATGATGATGCTTCCGCCGGCCATGATAAGCCTTCCCTTTAAGATACTCCTTTTTATTCTTGTGGACGGCTGGGCCTATATTATAGAAATTCTTGCTATGAGCTTTAGGACTTAGGAGGTGGAATATGACTCAAGATGCTGTAATAGATATCATTCAGCAAGCAGTTATGACAGTTATTTTAGTTTCAGCGCCGCCTCTTTTAATGGGCCTTGGGGTAGGGGTTCTGGTGAGTATTTTCCAGACCATAACTTCAATTCAGGAGCCTACCTTGGCATTTGTTCCTAAAATACTTGCAGTTTTATTATCTCTTATTATTTTTGGATATTTTATGCTTACGACGCTTCAGGATTATGTGATGAATCTCTTTCAAATGATTCCTACGTATCTGACAGGCTGAAAGGCTTTAAAGGATAGAATATCAGCAAGGAACTAAGCTTTCGAGATGGGTTTTGAGTATATGGTAAACAGTATTTTCTTTACGGATTTCTTTAATAATATTGATATTTTAATGGTTATTCTGGTTAGGCTTACGGGGTTTTTTATCCTTCTTCCTATTTTTTCGGGAACGACTATACCCAATACCGCTAAAATAGCCTTTATTCTGCCTTTGGGGATTATGATATATTCCGGCGGAGCAGTTACGGAAATATCATATGATTCAAATACGGCAGGTCTTGTTTTCCTTCTCATTAAGGAATTTATGGTGGGGCTTACGCTATCTTTTGCCGTATATACCATATTTATGACCCTTTTTATGGCAGGCCAATTTATGGACTATCAGATTGGCTTTTCCATGGTAAGCATTTTTGACCCTGTTACGCAAATACAGGTTCCCATTACAGGTAATTTCCTATATATGCTTATTATACTGCTTCTTGTAAGAACAGGAGGTCTCCATGCCTTTATAGGGGTAATATTTAAAAGCTTTGAGGTACTCCCTGTGGGAACAGCAGAAATTTTCAGCAATAAATTCATAGCATCCTATATGCTAAGCCTTTTGACAGATTATTTTTCTCTCGGGGTTCAAATAGCCATGCCCATTGTAGGAGCGATATTCATCGTTGATATATCTTTAGGGCTTCTTGTTAAGGCGGCGCCCCAGATGAATGTTTTCGTTGTAGGTATGCCTATAAAGCTTTTGATAGGGCTTTATATTCTTTATTATATCATCCCGGTTTTTGCCGGGGTTTACGACCATTTATTTGAGCAGTCTTATAAGGCTGTTATCAATATCATGGGAGGACTGAGCCCTTAATGACAGATACAGATTGCAGCAAAGTCCCTTCTCCTATGAAAATTAAAGATACCAGTAAAGCAGAGTATCATACACCAACTTTGAAAATGAGGCTTTCCTTCTTCGCAGAAGGAGCCGGCGGAGAAAAAACCGAGGCCCCCACCCCGAAACGCCGTAAAAAGGCAAGGGAGGAAGGGCAGGTGGCCATGAGTCCGGAAGTCGGCACAGCCTTTCTATATATTGTTATTTTTACAGCAATAAAGAGCTTCATGCCTTCTGTATTTAAGAATATACAGGAAGTCTTTTATATTTCCCTGGATAAAATTCAGGATTTTTCCAAGGCGCCCGATGTAAAATACGCAGTAGACCTTATTAACTTTATGTTTTTAAGGATTATCATTATTGCGCTGCCGCTTCTTTTAGTGGCTTTGGTTGTAGGGCTTATATGCAATTTCCTTCAGGTCGGATGGAATCCTACCTTAAAGCCCATGCAGCCGAAGTTTTCAAAGCTTAACCCTATCGCAGGAATAAAGCGTATGTTTTCCTTCAGGGCAATTGTAAACTTCCTGAAATCCATATTAAAGCTTGGTATCATAGGATATGTAATTATTGATAAGCTTAGCAAGGAAATGGATTCAATACCTAATATAATCAATTTAAGCCTTATGGAGTCAGTCATTTACATAGGGGGCATTGCTTCAGACCTTGGCGTCACCGTAGGGGTATGGTTTCTTATCATAGCGGCTCTTGATTTTTCCTATCAGAAGTTTAAACACGAAAAGGACCTTAAAATGTCCAAATACGAGATTAAACAGGAATATAAGGAAAGCGAAGGAGACCCCCAGATAAAAGGTAAAATCAGAAGGCGTATGCAGGAAGCTTCCATGAGAAGAATGATGCAGGCCGTTCCTACGGCAGATGTAATCATAACAAACCCTACCCATTACGCCGTAGCCATTTCCTATGACAGAGAAGGGCAGAAGGCCCCTTTGGTCGTTGCCAAGGGTGTAGACTATGTAGCCCAACGAATTAAGGAAAAGGCTAAGGAAGCAGATATTGAAATCGTTGAAAACAGAGAACTTGCGAGAGCGCTATACTCGCTTGTTGATATAGGCAAGGAAATACCGCCGGAGCTTTATCAGGCCGTTGCGGAAATACTTGCTTTTGTATATAAGCTTAAAAACAAGATTTAGACAGAGGGGTGCAGTTCTTGAAACCTAGAGACGCCATAATCGGTATTGCCGTTATTTCGATTATAGCCATAATGATGATTCCACTTCCCATAGAGATGATGGACTTTTTGCTGATGATTAATATCGGTATCGCTCTTATTGTGCTTTTAGATGCCCTTTATTCGAATGACCCTCTGCAAATGTCCTTTTTCCCGACGATTCTTTTGATTATAACGATATTCAGGCTTGCTCTGAGTATCAGTACAACAAGGCTTATCCTTGGAAAAGGCTATGCAGGCAAGGTCGTTGAGGCCTTCGGCAATTTCGTTGCCGGAAATAATCTAATTTTAGGGCTTATTATGTTCCTGATTCTTGTAATCGTAAACTTTCTTGTTATTACGAAAGGCTCTGAGCGGGTATCGGAAGTTACTGCAAGGTTTACCCTTGATGCTATGCCCGGAAAGCAGATGGCTATCGATGCCGACTTAAATACAGGTCTTATTGACGAGGACGAAGCAAGGTCAAGAAGAAAGAAAATACAGGACGAGTCTAATTTTTACGGCGCTATGGACGGTGCCAGTAAATTTGTTAAAAATGATGCTATTGCAGGTCTTATTATAACCTTTATAAACCTCATCGGCGGCATTGCCATGGGGGTTTTAGGCTATGCCAGTGAAGACGGAGCGAGAATGAGCTTTGGTGAAGCCGCTCAGGTGTTTTCCCTTATGACCATAGGAGACGGCCTTGTAACCCAGATTCCTGCCCTTTGTATTTCAACGGCAATGGGTCTTTTGGTTACCAAGGCAAATACCGATGAAAAGATCAGCGTGGCCCTTGGCAGGCAGCTTTTTGGCCAGCCCATAGCCCTGATTATCGCCGGATTTGTTATGATAGGTTTCGGCATATTTACCCCGATGCCTACGTATCTTTTCATACCCTTCGGCATATTTTTAATCATATGCGGTTATCAAATGGACAGAAGCAATAAGATAAAGAGCGTAAGCGAAGAAATCATTGCTTCCGATGACGAAGCGGAAGAAATAAGAAGGCCGGAAAACGTCGTAAGCCTTTTAAATGTAGACCCGATACTTTTAGCTTTTGGATACGGTTTGATTCCTCTTGTGGATTCCAGCCAGGGAGGAGACCTTCTCGACAGGGTTGTAATGATCAGGCGCCAAATTGCTTTGGAGCTTGGAGCCATTGTTCCTATTATACGCCTAAGAGACGATATAAAAATCAACCCCAACGAATACAGGATACTGATAAAAGGCGTTGAGGTCGCCAAGGGGGATATCTTATTTGACCATTATATGGCCATGAATCCCGGATATGTGGAAGAAGAAATTGACGGAATCGAAACGGTGGAGCCTTATCTTGGCCTTCCCGCATTATGGATAAGCGAAAGCCAGAGAGAAAGGGCGGAAGCCTACGGATATACGGTAGTAGATGCCCCGGCGATTATTGCTACCCATCTTACGGAAGTCATCAGGGATAATCTTCATGAGCTTATTTCAAGGCAGGACGTTCAAACACTGATTGAAAATGTGAAAGAAAGCAATCCCGTCCTTATTGACGAGCTTGTGCCTAAGCTTATGTCTGTGGGGGATATTCAGAAGGTTCTTGCAAACCTTTTAAAGGAATCCATATCCATAAGGGATTTGGTAAGCATATTAGAGACTTTGGCAAATTACGCCACCGTTACAAGAGATATAGACCTTCTTACGGAATATGTAAGGCAGGCCCTTAGAAGAGCCATTTCACAGAAGTTTTTCGACAGTGAAATGAATACGGTTATAACCCTTGACCCAGAGCTTGAGCAGGAGATTATGTCCAATATTCAGACGACAGAGCAGGGCTCTTATATCGCGCTTGACCCTTCCATGACCCAGAAAATATTCGACAGCCTTAATTCTCAGGTTTCAAAGCTTGCTTCCATGGGGCTTCAGCCTATAATTTTAACGTCGCCTATTGTAAGAACGTATTTTAAACGCCTTATAGAGCAAACGATGCCGGAGCTTATTGTTTTAAGCTATAATGAGCTTGAGCCAAACATTGATATACAATCCATAGGGATGGTGAGCGTATAGATGAAACTTAAAAAATATGAGGGTTATTCGGAAGCAGAAGCCATCTCTGCGGCAAAGGCTGAACTTGGGGAAAATGCTGTTATTATAAGCATAAGGACCGCAAAGCCCGGTGGCCTTTTCGGATTTTTAAAAAGAAAAGTAACAGAGGTTACAGCCGCCTTTGACGATGAGGAAGCCGAAAGGCAAAAGGAGCTTCGCATGAAGCAGGAAAGGCTGAATGACGAAATGAATAAGCTTTTAGTGGAAAAAGAGCTTAGAAACAGAAAGATTTCCGACCAGCAGCAGGCCATCGAAAAGCTTCAGGCGGAGCTTAAAGAGGCAAGCTATAAATTAAGTCTTTCGGAGAGGAAGAGTGCCGCCGAAAGAGAGTATGCCAACAGCATTTTGCAGGCCTTTTACGACACCATGACAAATCAGGGGGTTTTGCCGGAAATTGCCGTTGAAGTTCTTGAAGAAGCACGGCAAATGTCGGAAAGAGAGAATATTAATATTAACTTGGCTGCCAAAATAGTGTATAATAATATTATAAATATTTTAGGCAGGCCCCAGCCGATTTTTTCAGAAGACGGCTCTGATACGCCTAAAACACTGTTTTTTATGGGGCCTACAGGCGTAGGAAAAACAACGACAATAGCTAAAATAAGCGCTAATCTTATATTCAGACACAGGCTGAAAGTAGGGCTTATAACCTCCGACACCTATAGAATAGCAGCTGTTGAACAGCTGAAAACCTATGCCGACATCTTAGGCATAGAAACAGGAGTCGTTTATGAGCCTAAGGAGCTTGAACCCCACCTTGAAAAAATGTCCCCTATTTATGACGTAGTATGTATAGATACGGCAGGAAGAAGCCACAGAAACGATGAAAGCCTAAACGATATCAGAGAGCTTTTAACCTATCTTGATGACTCATGCAGAAAATATCTTGTTTTAAGCTTAACAACCAAATATGAGGATTTAATAAGCATCATCAATAAGTTTTCTGAAATAGCGGATTTCAGGCTTATTCTTACCAAGTGGGACGAAACTTTAAGCTACGGCACCATATTGAACATATGCTATAAAACAGGCAGAAAGGCTGATTATCTTACTATGGGCCAGAATGTACCCGATGATATAGAGCTTATGGAGCCTGAAATACTTGCAAGGGCCTTGCTTGGACTGGGGGACGGATTTAATGGCGGATCAGGCATATAATTTAAGAAGCCTTATGAAAAATAAGGAAGCGCAGGAGAATAAAGAATTACAGCTTTCTGCCAGAGTTATTACCGTTACGAGCGGCAAAGGCGGCGTAGGAAAAAGCAATTTCACTCTTAACCTTGGCTTGTATATGAAAAGCCTTGGTAAAAGGGTTATCATAATCGATGCGGATTTCGGTCTTGCCAATATAGAGGTTCTTATGGGGGCAATGCCGAAATATACGCTTTTAGACGTAATAAAAGGCAACTGCGGAATCATAGAGGCCCTTGCGGAAGGGCCGGAGGGAATAAAATTCATATCCGGCGGTTCGGGGCTTTCTCAGCTTGCAGATATGGACGAAAGTCAGGTGGCCAGCTTAATAGAAAGCTTAAGCCTTCTTGATAGCTTGGCAGATATTATATTGATTGATACGGGGGCGGGAATTTCCAAACAGGTTATAAATTTTATATTGGCTTCCAAGGAAACCATCATTGTTACCACACCGGAGCCGACAAGCATCACAGATGCTTACGCCATAATAAAAACCATGAAGGAAAAGGAAAGAAGCCTTCCTGAAATCAATATCCTCGTCAACAGAACAGACGGAATTAAGGAAGGAACCGAGGTTTACAGCAAGCTTGAAAGGGTTTGCCGCCAATTCTTATCTATTGACGTTAAATATCTTGGCTATCTTCCCAATGATCCATATCTTGTTAAGGCGGTTAAAACTCAGGTTCCCGTTTCTATAGCTTATCCTGCTTCTCCTGTAGCAAGAAGGATTGCGAAAATAAGCGATGACCTTCTTTCGAAAAGCAGAAGCATAGAAGAAGAGGATAGAGGCGTTAAAGGCTTTATAAAAAACTTTATAAGGAAACTCAAGCAATAAAATATAAAAACATTATATTTTGATCGCCGAAGGGGGAAGGGCCTATGCTGTATAAGAGCATAAAAACTGGAGACAGAGTTGAAATCCAGCTTAAAAGGGACTATAAAAACAGCAAAGTATATGTAAGCCAGGTTGAAGACGTCAGAAAAGATAAAAGGGTATTGGTATATATGCCCATAAGCTACGGAAAGATTATAGAAATTCCTCTGAATTTATCTTATGAATTTTTGTTTTTTACTGATGGGGGCCTTATTAAATTTGAAGGTAAGGTTGAAAAATACATTTATGATGATAAATTTTCTTTCATGCTTCTTAAATTAGAATCGGAAGGCGAAAGCGTTCAGCGCAGAGATTACTATAGGCTTCCCTGTGCCCTCACAATGAAATTTGCCAAATCTTCAAAGGACGGAGAAGAAGAGGAAGGAAGCGAAGAAGAGCTTCACTCCGGCGTAATAAAAGATATAAGCGGCGGCGGCATAAAATTTGTATCTAATTTTGACGTTGAGGAAAAGGATTTTATCAAATGTATCATTGATTTAAAGACGAATGAAATCGTAGTCCTTGGAGAAATCGTTCAGAAGTTTTATTTTCCCAAATCTAATTACAGATACCAGTATAGGGCAAAATTTTCAGGAATCCTTCCTTCTGCCCAGGAGCAAATCATACAATTTATATTTGAAGAACAAAAAAGGCAGCTTAGAAGAATGCAGGAATAAAAACTAAACTGCGTAAAACTGCAGCTAAACAATAAGCAAAGTAAAATTACTATATTCCAAGCAGTTTAACCTATTTTAAAGCAGGATTTAAACTGCAAGAATTGTTTTTTGCATATGCTTTAATCTTATTTAATGATAAATTACCGTATGGCATTTATTTCCCAAGGTGCCAAAAGACGGAATAATTGATATTAGGAGGGGTGATGTTTTGAGCGAGGATTATGATATATTAACCAGCATGCATTTTGATGTACTACGGGAGCTTGGGAACATAGGCTCAGGAAATGCAGTTACTTCTCTTGCTAAAATGTTGGATAAAAAAGTTGATATGAGTGTTCCTTTAGTCCAATTCCTTAATCTTTCGGATTTGGCCGGTGCCATAGGAGGGCCAGAAAATTACGTCGCAGGGGTTCTTGTAATGTTAAGCGGCGGTCTTAACGGCATTATGATGTTTCTCCTTGAGCAAAAGGGCGCTAAGGTTCTGATTAATGAATTGTTTTCTAATATATCAAATAAGGATGCGGACTTACCTTTAGAAGAGATAGAGCTATCGGCTCTGAAGGAACTTGGTAATATTTTGACTAATTCATATTTAAATTCTTTATCGGTTATGCTTAACCTTGATATAAAACCTTCTGTGCCTTCCCTTGCCATTGATATGGCCGGAGCAATACTTTCTGTTCCTGCCATAGAATTCAGCAAGGTTTCGGATAAGGTTTTATTTATAGATACGATTTTTAAAACAACCGATACAGATGTTGACGGATACTTTATACTGGTTCCTGAGTTTGACTCCTTTAAAATAATAATGTCAAATTTAGGGGTTTTATAGTATGGACAAAGAAAAAATCATTGTCGGCATGGCAGACTTAAAGGCAGCCAAGCCTCCATTTATACTTACAACTTTGGGGCTTGGCTCCTGTGTCGGAATCGCGCTTTATGATAAAGTGACAAGAGTTAGCGGCCTTGCCCACGCGATGCTTCCCGATAGTACTAAAATCAACAACAACTCGAACAAATCAAAGTTTGTTGATACCTCTGTAGTAGAGCTTATAAGAGAAATGACAAAGCTCGGAGCAAATAAAAAAAATCTTGTTGCAAAGCTTGCCGGCGGTGCCCAGATGTTTGCTTTCGACTCTACCGTTGAAAGCATGAGAATAGGCGACAGGAACACAGAGGCAGCCATTAAGGTTCTGGGAGCGCTTGGAATCCCCCTTCTGGGAATGGATACAGGCAAAAATTACGGAAGAACCATAGAGCTTCTTGAAGACGGTATGCTTCTCATTAAAACCATAGAGCATGGAACTAAAATCTTGTAAATCAGTTAAAAATCCCCTGTGAATTTTATGCTTAATAAAACTCATAAGCAGAAAGGATTCACTGTATAGAGATAGAGGTACATTATGGATATTGGTAAAAAATTCCCTATTATAGTAAGTACGCTTACAGGTATCATTACGATAATCTATTCCTTTGCAGCAGAATTTCACGCCTTTAAAACCATAAGAAGCCTATTGATTGTAATGGTCATAAGCTTTGTTTTATCCACCATCTTAAAGGTTTATCTGGATAAAAAGGTTTTTTATGAAGGAAAATCAGATACTGCTGGCAATGAACTTGATGATGAAACTTTAGAAGGCACTGACCCTTTGTATGACATGAATATGACAGACTTTACAGCAAACGCGGATAATTTGGAAGATGATTCCTTGATAGAGGAAGAAGAGCCCCTTGAAAGCTTATCCTATGATGGGGATAAATAGGCCTTGTTTTGTGGACAAGTCTGTGTTAAACGATTGGCTTTGTGATCGTCAGGAATATAATTATTCTCTTAGGTGGTGCTTTTGTGGACAAGAATGATAAGATTTGGTCGGCTTATGCCAAAACTAAAGACAGCGCCCTGAAGGAACAGCTGATAATAGAATACGCACCCCTTGTTAAGTATGTAGCAGGGCGATTAAGCGTGCATTTAGGCCATAAAGTTGAATACGAAGATTTGGCAAGCTATGGAATATTCGGCCTTATAGACGCCATAGATAAATTTGACTACGGCAAGGGCGTTAAATTTGAAACTTACGCTTCCCTTAGAATAAGAGGGGCTATTATAGATAATATACGAAAGCTAGATTGGGTTCCAAGAACATTAAGGCAGAAAAATAAGCAGCTTGAACAGGCCCTTCAGGAGCTGGAGCTTCAGTACGGAAGGGAGCCTACCGAAGAGGAATTATCGGAAAAGCTTGATATATCAATAGACGAAACAAGAGAGCTTATCAGAAAAACCTCTATTTTATCCTTGGTTTCCTTGGATGATTATTTGAATCAAAATCATGAGGAAAGCCTTTCGCATAGAAATTCTGATACGGATACTCCCGAAAGCCAGTACGACAAAAAAGAAATCAAGAAAATGCTTGTGGATGCTATCGATAAATTATCTGACAGAGAGAAAAAGGTTATAACCCTTTATTATTTTGAAGATTTGACCCTAAAGGAAATCAGCTGTATTATGGGTGTATCCGAATCGAGAATATCCCAGATACATTCAAAGGCTGTGTTGAGGCTTCAGGCAAAACTAGGAAAGCATAAGTCTATACTCTATATGTGACAGGGCCTTTTTGCTTTTAAATCTCATAAAGGCTTGCTTTACCATATCATCAGGAGAAGGCAAATTGGCCGTATTCATTATGAAATCTGTTTGTTAAGTTTGCTGGGAGGTTATTCACATAAAAGCTGAAATTAACATCATAAAAGGAGAGACTTTTTTACTTCTGGACGGTGAATTTCCAGATATAGACTCCCTTAAAAACACAATACTTTCAGAGCTATATAGAAATGGTATAACAAATATAAAGCTTAACGACGATACATTAATTAAGCTTATGGATTCGGGCAAGGAAAGAAAATATTTAAGGATATCTTCTGAAGCTGCCCTTTTTGTAAAAGATGAAGAAATATTTATTGACGTATCTGAGGACGCCATGAAATGCTATATTTATTTCACACCGCCTGAAAAGGAGGGCAGATGTCTTTCAGAAGAAGAAGTACTTGCTTTTCTTACGAAAAGAAATATTGTGAGAATCAATCGCAGGGCGGTTCAGTCAGCCCTTGAAAAAAAAGATTATTCCCTGAAGTATTTAGTTGCGGAAGGGGTGTTTCCCCTTGACGAATACGACGGTTATATAGAAGTTTTATTTAATTATCATAAAAAGGACTATAAGCCTGCAATAACTGAAGACGGAAGAGCCGATTACAGGAATCTGAATTACGTAGAAAATGCCGTAAAAGGGCAGGTCCTCGCAAAAAGGATAGACCCTGTTCCTGGAAAAGAAGGAATAGACGTATATGGCAGGGCGATTGCCTATAAAAAGGGCAAAGTAGCCCCGCAGCTGATTGCAGGAAGAAATACGTTTATCTCTGATGATAATAATCAGCTTATTGCTTCTAAAAGCGGAGAAATATTATATATGGGCAGAAGAATAAACATCTCTGAGGTGCTTGAGATAAATTCTGACATAGGCCCTTCCACAGGAAATATAAATTTTGTAGGCTCTGTTAAGATAAAGGGCAATGTGGCAATGGACTACGAGGTAAGGTCCGGCGGAAACATAGAGATTTTCGGAACCTTTGAAGGAAAAAGCCTTATAGCAGAAGGGGATATTACTGTAAGCGGAGGAATCCAAGGCAAGAAAAATACAGTTATTTCTGCTAAGGGCAATTTAAGCGCTAAATTCTTATCTGGGGCGGAGATTAATACAGGGGGAAGCATTTACTCCGACAGTATCCTCCGCTGTAAAGTAAGCTGCGGTGGAAGCATTGAGCTTTGCGGTCCTAAGACTATTCTATCCGGCGGAACTGCCGTGGTTCATAAATTTATCAGTTCAGACATTATAGGCTCTGCTATGGCGGCTCCTACAGAAGTTGTGGTAGGCCTTAATCCTGTGCTTTATACAAAATATATGGATATTACTCATAACCTTACAGAGCTTAAAGAAAAGGCCGAAGAATATGCTAAAAGCATCGGCGTATTCAAAAGAAACGGGCTTATGGAACTTTCGGAAGAGAGAAAGAAAACCTATTACGGCTTTGTGCATTCCTTAAAATATACTCAGCAAAAAATATCGGAATTATCGGCGGAAGCCGTAAAAATAAAAGAAGCTTTGGATAATGAAAAAAATTCAGGAGAAATCTTAGTAAAAGAGATTATCCACGGCGGAGTAAAGATTCAAGTAGGCAATTCTGTCATGTATATAAGGGATTCTATTAAAAAATGCAGAATTACCAATGAAAACAATAAAATAGTAATTAAACACCAGTAAGTGTAGTGTATTATTATACTTTCCGGCGGTATGGAGACGTTGACCTTTTGATGACAAGGCGGGTGATTTGATGCAAAGCTTTATGTTCCCTGTTGATGAAAGACTGATTATTAATGTCAGTGAGGATAGAATGAGTGCTACGGCTATTTTTTATCCTAGTGAAAAAGGAGGCAGACAACTAGAAAAGAAGGATATAATCACTATAATAAACGAAAGCAAAGTTACCTACGGCATCGATCAGGAGCTTGTGGAAAGGCTTTCGGAAGGCCAGAGGGAATATAATAAGTTCTATGAAATAGCCAAAGGCTATGAAGGGGCAGAAGGAGAAGACGGAAAGCTGGAGTGTTTTTTTAACACAGGAGAAAAAAACTATGCGCCTAAAGTAGCAAGTGACGGCACTGTAGACTATAAGAATTTAGGTCTTATAGAATATGTGGAAAAAGGAACTCTTCTTGCAAGGATTACCCCTCCTACAAAAGGCATAAACGGGAAAGATGTATATGGAAGAGAGTTAAGAAGGCCCCATGGAAAGGCCGCCCCAAGGCTTCCCAAGGGCCGTAATACAGTAGTTTCCAAAGACGGCACGGAGCTTATTGCTTCTGAAAGCGGCCAGATATTATACATAAACGGAATCGTAAGCATCATGGAATTTGTTGAAATAAAAGGCGATGTGAATAATGCCACGGGAAATATAAATTTCAATGGTTCCGTAGTAATCCATGGAAATGTACTTTCAGGTTTTAAAGTGCATGCCACGGGAAATATTGATATCAGAGGGTTTATAGAAGGCGGAGAAGTCGTAAGCGGCGGCAATATAAAAGTCGGTAAAGAAATCATCGGAATGAATAAATCTTACATTGAGGCAAAGGGAAATGTAAGCTGTATGCTTATAAAAAATGCTGACGTTTATGCCCAGGGAAATATTTATTCAGACGGTATAATGCACTCTAATATAAAATGCGACGGAAGCCTTGAGCTGAAAGGCAAAAAGGGTATTCTCGTAGGCGGAAAGATCATTGTAAGAAAAGAAATAGACGTTAATATCATAGGCTCTCCCATGTCCACAAGTACAGATATTAAAGTAGGTATTGATGTTGAGTTATTTGATAAATATAAGACTCGTGCGGAAGAGCTTTTAGACCTGAAGAAACATTTTGAAGAAATTTCAACGGTTATTTCGGGGGTTAATAAAATTAAGGATGTCAATCTTCTTCCGGCTGCAAAAAAGAAATCCTATATTAATACTCTTTACGAGGCTCAAAGGCTAAAAAATAGAATTGACGAGCTTCAGACAGAGCTTATTGCGCTTAGAAGTGATCTTGATAAATATAAACACAGCGGCAGAATATATGCAAGGCAGATAATACATTCGGGCGTAAGCCTTCAGATAGGAAATGCCGTAATGAATATAAGAGACAGTGTCTACGGGGCCATTGTCGTAAACGAAGACGGGCATATTAAGCTTTTGTCTATTTAGCTTTTGAAGGGAGGAATTATCATGTCTATAAAACCGGTTGATTTTCAAGTTTCCATACCGAGAAGCTCTGAGGTAGCAAAAGTAGGCCAATTAACAGGCAGAGGAGACGAGGCGCAGCAGGTGTTTTCCCAGGAGCTTCAAAAGCAGGTCAAGCAGGAGAACAGCCAAATTATTAATACTCAAAAAACCGAGCATAATAAGATAGATAAAGACGGAAGAAATAAAGACAGGAACAGCCAGAAAAAGCAAAAGAAGGATTCCAAAGATAAAAAGAAGGAAACCGGCAAAAAATCTCAAGGTTCCAGTACCAGTCTTTACGATATAAGCATATAACAGAGGTGGATAATGCTTGATATATTGATTTTTATATCAATGTTAACAGGAATTACATTAACTTTATATTCCCTTTTTAAAATTAGGTCCGAAGGCTCTGAAAAGGAAAAAAGCACTGATACGGAAAGCTTATCCAGATATATGGAGGAAGCGGACGAAGCAGCTGAAGATTTACACAGGCTTTCTCAAGGGGTTATTGAAGAAATAAACGGCAAATATCAGGAGCTTATTTATTTATATAATCTTATTGAAGAAAAGGAAAAAAAGCTTACAATACCGGAATTTGACGCCTATGCCGGAGATGATTATAAAAAAATCCCTACAAAATCAAAGGAAGCTTCCCCCCCGAAGACTTATTTTACCCATAATCCCCGATATGAAGAAATATATTCTCTTAAAAAATCGGGATTAAGCACAGGGGATATCGCTAAGAAGCTTAATATGGGCCAAGGTGAGGTTGCCCTTATTCTGGAATTAGGAAAGGATAATGAATATGCACCTTAGGAGCTTTACTTTAGGCCTTGGCGTAGGCATAATGATTATTTCCGCAATATTTTATGCAGGGACCCTTATTTTTAAGCCTGCGCCAGAAACAAAGACATTAACTCAGGAAGTGGCGCTTACAGACGCTCAGATAGAAGAAAGAGCAAGAAAAATGGGTATGATTTTTATTAAGGAGCTGCCTGTAAAAGGGGATGAAATTAAAAACACCCTTTCCGATGAGGAAATAATTGAACGGGCACTGGCACTTGGGCTTCAAGAGAAGGACAGCAAAGAAGGCATAAAGGAAAGTTCTCAGGAAGAGCCGAAAGAAACAGTAAAATTAACCATTTACTCAGGCGACAGCACTCAGCAAATATCCAATCTTTTATATGAAAAAGGCATCGTAGATGATGCAGAAGCCTTTACTAAATTTGTTCTTGAAAGCCAAAAGACCACAAGGCTTCGAGCCGGTGAATTTGAGCTTTATAAAAATATGAAATATGAAGATGTCTTATATGCGCTTACTAAAAAGAGATGATATATACTTCGCTCACTATAGAATAATACAGGCATATGCCTGTATTATTTTTTATCTTTGCTTTGCTGTATATAGTAAATTTCAAATGAAACAGTAATAAAAATCGTATATTTTGAATGGCTTAAACATAAGGATTTTACATGTTTAAGCCGTTTATGAAAAATAGATTTTTATTACATCCTTCAGTGAAATTTACTATAAGCTGCGACAAACGTATGAAAAAACGGAGCAAGATTTGTAAATCTTCCTGCATGTATCGCCAAAGTTTTATTTTGGCAACAGGACAAACGCTTTTATACGTTTGTTCTGTGTATAAGTTTTTATTTATGGCTTTTTTATTTTTAACAGGTTATAATAATTGATATATTGAATAAAATTATATTATATTCTTTAGGCGGTATCTGAAAACAGGCTAACTTTTTTTGGCCTTTTTAGGTACACCAACAGAATATTTAATTATTTCACTCTATTGGGAGGCCTTTTATGGAAGGAAACAGATCAAAATTTTTACAGGGAATGATTGCCGGAGTAGTTCTTGTTATTTTAGCCAATATCTTTGCTACGTCTGTGGTCCCTGTGCTCTTTAAAGAAAATGAGGTTTTATCTCAGGAGGTTTCAAAAAAGAAAATAGATGAAATACATAATTATATTAACAATTTTTATGTAGAAGATTATGATGAAAACGAGCTTGAGGAAGGCATGTATATGGGTTATGTTTACGGCCTGGGAGACAGATATTCATCTTATATGGATAAAGAAACCTTTAATAAATTTATGGAGCAGACCTCAGGCATTTATGCCGGTATCGGCGCTGTAGTAAGCGATTCCGATGATGGAAGGGTTCTTGTAATATCGCCTTATGACGGTTCTCCGGCGGCAAAGGCCGGCATCCTGGCAGGCGATATTATAACGGAAGTAAACGGTCTTGATATAAGAAACGCCGGTGTTGATTCCGTAGTTGCTATGATGAAGGGCAAGGAAGGCACCAAAGTAAATCTTACCGTATACAGAAAAACCGATAACAGCCTTTTTGACGTGGAGCTTACCCGGGAAAAAATAACAGTTCCTACGGTAAGTTATGAAATGCTTCCTGATAGTATGGGATATATAAGGATTTCAGGTTTTGAAGGCGTGACCTACGACCAGTTTAAACATGCCCTTGAAGACCTTAAATCCCAGAATATGAATGGTCTTATTATTGATGTGAGAAATAATCCCGGAGGGATTTTAGAAGAAGTTGCTAAAATATCCGATGAACTTGTTCCAGAAGGAATAATCGTTTATACAGAGGATAAAAACGGAAATAAAGAATATCGGAATTCAGATTCCCAATATCTTGATATTCCCCTTGTGCTTTTAGTAAACGGCAACAGCGCATCGGCTTCCGAGGTTCTTGCAGGGGCTATAAAGGATTACGGCGTAGGCGCTATCGTAGGGGAGCAGACCTTTGGAAAAGGCGTTGTTCAAAGCCTCTATCCGCTGAAAGACGGAAGCGCCATAAAGCTTACTACCGCAAGATATTATTCACCTAAGGGAATCTCCATTCACGGTGAGGGCGTTACCCCGGATTATGTTGTTCCTATGAATCAGGAGCTTTCCAACAGAGCAGGCTCTTTAGAATTTGATGAAGATATACAGCTTCAAAAGGCAGTTGAGCTTTTAAAGCAGTAGATGTATATAGTAAATTTAAAGTTAAACAGTAGCAAAGCCGTATATTCATGCAGGCTTTTACTGCTTCTTCATAATAAATTTACTATAAAATAGTTTTTATTGACTTCTATTTATATAAAAAACAGGGAATAAAGCTTTTGCTTTATTCCCTGTTAATTTTATAGAAAATTACTTTTTAGGGGAAAATACCTCTAACCTTTTTCGCATTTACGATTCTCTCAAGAGCAACCATGTAAGCGGAGTTCCTTAAGGTAGTGTTCTTTTCAAGAGACTTAGCGTAAACTTCTTCAAAGGCCTTAACCATAACCTTTTCAAGCTCTGCATTAACGTTTTCAACTTCCCATGCAAGAGACTGAATGTTTTGAACCCATTCGAAATAAGAAACAACAACGCCGCCTGAGTTTGCAAGGATATCAGGAACAACGAGAATGCCTCTGTCTTTTAAAATTGGGTCTGCGGAAACAGCAACAGGGCCGTTGGCAGCTTCAACAATAATTTTCGCTTTAATGTCGTTAGCGTTAGCTTCGTTAATCTGATTTTCCAAAGCAGCAGGAATAAGAACAACGGTTTCAAGCTCAAGAAGCTCTTTATTGCTGATAAACTTAATTCCTTCGCCCTTATAATCTTTAAGAAGAGTGCCTCTTACAGAGAGGAAGTCAAGAATTTCAGGAATATTAAGACCGTCTTCTTTGTAGATACCTGTGGAAACGTCACTTACAGCGATGATTTTTAAGCCAAGTTCATTAAGGAGTCTTGCTGTCTGAGAACCAACGTTACCCATACCCTGAATAACTGTAGGTGTTCCCTTAGGCTCCATATGGAGTTTCTTAAGAATTTCTCTTGTGGCAATCATAACGCCGCGGCCTGTAGCTTCTGTTCTGCCGAGAGAACCGCCAAGCTGAATAGGCTTTCCAGTAACTACGCCTGGAACACTGTGGCCTTTAAACATTGAATATGTATCCATGATAACAGCCATAACGTCTGCGTTTGTTCCAACGTCTGGCGCAGGAATATCTATCTCCGGTCCTATAATAGGAAGGATCATTGCTGTGTAACGGCGTGTAAGTCTATTGATTTCCTTCTGTGACAATTTTGTAGGGTCAACTTTAACGCCGCCCTTTCCGCCGCCGTAAGGAACATTAACAACGGCACATTTAAATGCCATCCAACCGGCAAGAGCCTTAACTTCTTCCGCATTAACGTCCTGATGGTATCTGATACCGCCTTTAGCAGGACCTCTGAGTGTAGAATAATGAACCCTGTAGCCTTCAAATACCTTAATCGTACCATCGTCCATCTCAACGGGAACAGATACCTTAAGCTCTCTTTCAGGATAACGGATTACGCTGTAATCGCTTTCCTCATAGCCGAGCATGCCGGCAACGCTGTCGATGATCGTAAGCAAGTCCTCATAAGGATTATAAACTTTTTCCATGTCCAATCTCCTTGTTTTTAATTTTAATCTTATTCTAATCATAACACTAAGACTTTCTTTACTCCTAATATTATAACCTGTCCAATATAAACAATCAAGCCATTTTATAGCCCAGTATTTCTGAACTTTTTGCTATACATTATATTTTGAAATTCACACAATTTAAAGTTTCACTTAATTTTATATAAATTTTCATAATCTTTATCATGATTAATTTGTTAATCTTTTAATTTTCGAAAGTGAATTTTGCATAAAGAGATAATTCATTTTTTAGTATTTTCAATTGTCAAAATGCCCTTTTCACTTAAAATAAAATTGAAAAAAATAAAACGAGGCAGTTTTCAGCCCTTTTTACTGATGAACATTACTAACAAATAATTAAAAGGTATGTTTAAAATGCACATAAGCAAATAGTGCCATTATTATATGTGTTTCTGATGTAGCCGCTGAAATTGCGGGGCGATATTTCGCCGAAAAAATAAAATGCCGTAAAATTAAGCCCTAGGCATCGAAGCTTTTCTTTAGCCAAATCTCCTTCCATATGATAATTCGGCGACATAACAAAATATCTTGAAAAGCAGGATATACAAAGAATTGTAGAATAGGTGCAGCCATACGCTTCTTCATTTTCCTTTATCTTTTTTATAAGATTATCTATAGCAGTAGAAAAGGACGCCGTAATATCGCTTTTTCTTAGAAAACCCACATTTGCGACGGCTCCTTCCTCGATGCTGCCAATGGAAATACCGCATCCTGTTTTTTCATCTATGCCTATTATGGTTCTCAAATACTGATATTTTTCACCGTTTCTTGTGCTTTCTATTAAAAGAGGGGTGGGAATAAATTTCATGTTTTTTTCCTTATCCGCTGAAGAATGAAGGGAAATGCCTATATTTTTTATATATTCTATAAATGTCATATCTCCCAGAGCATAAATGACATTATCTTTTGCTTTGGTAATGGTTCTTTTCTGGCCGCCTACGTTTAAAAGGCTGTAATCCGAGATAAAAATAGGATTTATATTGCCTGCAATCAGAAGGATTGCAAGCCTGTCGTCATAGGCGCCGCCTTTTAGAAAAAGCATTCCCTGTCTTCCGCGGCCACCGGTGGGCATTCCCCCGAAAGTAGGGATGTTAAAGGATGCAAGAGACAGAGCTTCAATATATTTATCTATTAATATATTTTCTTTAAAGCAGGGAATTGCAAATATCATCTTGGCGCGTTTTCCCAGAGCTTTTTCTCCTCTTAAATAGCAGCTTTCAATTTCACGATTTATATTTTTATGGTCTATTTTTCCAGACAGCTCCACATGGAAAGAGCAGGTGTCGGAAGTAAGCACAGTCAAACAAATACACAATTCGTCATAGCCTTTGACTTTGTCAATGATTCCTACGGTGGTGCTTCCGATTATTTCAAAATCAAACTTTTCATTTATTTTTTTAGCAAGAGAGAACTTATCAATATCATAATCGCTTAATAAAATACCGACGGTGTTTTTTTTAAGCTCAGTGCCATTATAAATTTGATTATACAGCTCGTCTGCCGCTTTATTAATATCGTCAAGCTCATATGTAAATGCGTTAAATGATTTCACCATATCACCCCAATACAACTTATATCGTTCACTTTATAAAATGATTTGAGGTAAAATTAAATAATTCTGTATTATACTTGAATTTATATAAAACCATAGCATTGCAATTTGATTTTTTCTTATTTCATGTTTATATCTTCTTCAATCAGATATTTATAGGGTCATAAAAGTAAATAGACTACATAACTGATTATAATTACAAAAAAGGAGAAGTAAATTAGACGTAAATATACCAATAAGTTAAATTTCTTAAAAGCACAATTTATAATACTGGAAAGTTAGAAGAAAATAATCAAAATTTCAATATTATATTTTAAAATATAGCATATTTTCAAATTAAATTTCACTTTTAATGTAGTTTTATAATTTTAAAAGCAATATTGCGCTTATCTTTTAAAAATATTATAATATAACTTAAACTCATGAAGCCAAGCATCTATTTGAAATGTTTTTTCATAAAAATGGAAAGGCATAGTATTATCTTCCGGTTCATCTTGAATAATCAATTATGGAATATTTTGCATATTCTTTTTAATCATCGAAAATAGAAAGTTTAAATTACATAATATAAGGGTTTGCCGGGAGGTGTAGATATGGAGTTTGGGCTTCCTTCTCATAGTGCCGGGGATCATGGGGACTATGAGGAGATAAAGGCAGAGAATGTGCGGCTTAAAAGGAAGATATCAAGGCTTGAAAGAGATAACAGATTTTTAGCTATTATAAATGAAAATGCCGAAAAGCTCAGGGTTTTTAACGAGAAAGAAAAAAATCTCCAATATCTCTATAACAAGCTCCTTCTTGAAAATTGCCCCAGCATTATTTTGCTTTTTAATGAAAGTCTTAAATTCGTTTTAGGGACAAATGTATGTGTTCCCGTTCTTAATTTCACAGATTTAAAAGAGCTTAATGAGCTTCCCTTTGAGCAGGTTTTCAGCAGGGCATTTCTTTCATCGTGGGTTTCTAAAACCCTGCATATATGCGAACAGGTTTTCACAGAAGAAGTACCGGTATTTTATCAGGACAGGATCCCTTTTTTAGATGGAGGATATTCTATTGCTCAAATCACCATAACCCCCGTAATCGACGAATATAAAAAGAATAAAGGCATCGTTTTCATCATGAACGATATAAGTGAGCTAATATCCGCAAAGGAAAGAGCGGAGGAAGCTTCCATGGCAAAAAGCACCTTTCTTGCCAATATGAGCCATGAAATACGTACGCCGATGAATGCCATAAAGGGATTAAGCGAGCTTATGCTTATGACAAGGCTTGATAAGACCCAAAGCGACTATGCAAACAATATCGTAAATGCTGTAAACAGCCTTCTTAAAATAATAAACGATATTCTTGATTTTTCAAAAATAGATGCAAATAAAGTAGAAATATTAAGCGTTACATATGATTTGCCGTCTTTTCTGAGAGATGTGACCAATATAATAGGCCTGCAGGCGTCCGATAAGGGGCTTGATTTTGTAACGGATATAGACCCGGGGCTCCCGTCGGTTTTAAAGGGGGATGATGTAAGGCTTAGACAGGTGCTTTTGAATATACTTTCCAATGCCGTTAAATATACCCATAAAGGCTATGTGAAGCTTTCTGTAAAGGGGAAAAAGGAAGGAGACAGTGTAAAGCTCCTTTTTGAAATAGAAGATACGGGCATAGGCATTAGAGAAAATGAAGTAAGTAAGCTTTTTAAAGCCTTCAGCCAGCTGGACCTCTATACCAACAGGGAAATTCTCGGTACGGGTCTTGGCCTTGCCATCAGTAAGCAGCTTCTTAGCCTTATGAACGGAGAAATATCTGTTGAAAGCCAATACGGCAAAGGCAGCATATTCAGTATTGAAATAAGCCAGGCCATAATAAATGCAGAGCCTATTGCAGAGGTTAAAAATCCTGAAGGCAAGAAAGTTCTTCTCGTGGGAAAAGGCTATACCCATGAATGCTATAAGGAAATGCTCCAAAGGGTATTTCTGACCTTTGACTGCTGCAGCGGCCCTAAAAATTTTGAAAGGCTTATAAATAGCGGCCAATATACCCATTGTATTTATAACTATTCTTTCGCTTCAAAAATAATTGAGAAGCATCAAAGAAAGCTTATGAATACAAAGCTAATAGCCGTAAAGAATTTCAGGCTTGCATCGGGGCAGCCGTCCTACCCCAATATAAGTACTTTATTCGAGCCTTTACTTGTAACAGAGCTTGCAAGAGCAATTAATTATGATGATATTATGAAATCGCAGGGGAATACATTGCATAACGGTAGAATAGGTAATTTTTCAGTGAAAAACACGTCTGCGCTTATTGTAGACGATAATGAAATAAATCTAATGGTCAGCGGAGAGATTCTCCGCCATTACGGATTTGACGTATTGGAGGTAAACAGCGGAAGCCTTGCGATTCGGGCTTGTATGAATGCAAGATTTGATATTATATTTATGGACCATATGATGCCTTCCATGGACGGAATCGAAGCCGCCAATCTCATACGCCAGATAGACGAATATAACGCCACCATCCCTATTATTGCTCTTACGGCAAATGCCATAACGGGAATGAAAAGCTTTTTTCTGGAAAACGGCTTAAATGATTTTATAAGTAAACCTATAGAAATATCGGAGCTTGATAAAATTCTGCTTAAATGGGTCGATAATGACAATATTTTCTTCAGTAAAGAAAAAACAGCAGAAGAAGAAATAAATCCCCCTAAATATCTTGGTGTTATAAAAAGAATAAAGGTTTTTGAAGACATGGGCATAAGAGTAGGAGACGCCATTAATAATTTTAACGGAAACGAAGTTATTTACCTGAATGTGCTTGATAATTTTGCCAAATACCTTCCTTCAAAAATAAAGAGAATTCAGAATTTTTGGACAGAGGAAGACTGGGGAAGCTTTGTGGCAGACGTCCACGGAATCAAAAGCGCCCTTGCCAACATAGGCGCAAAGGACATGTCTTTAATTGCCAGAAATCTTGAGATTGCTGCAAAGGAAATGAATATTTTCTATGTGAACGAGCACGTTAAGAGCTTTCTTGACGATTTGAATATGCTCAATCAGAAGCTGGAGCTTGTGATGCCAAGCTATACCCTTTCTAAGGATAAGGGTCCTGAAATGCCGGAGGCCCTTTATATAAAAAGCCTTGAAGAGATTATGCAAGCCATAGAAGACCTCGATAATTTATCGGCGATTGAAAAGCTCAAAACTATTTCAGAGCAGTGTTCTTCCGTCGAAAGACAGCACTTCATAAGAGAAATCAGTGATTTAATAGAATTATATGATTATGACAACGCAATTTATTTAATAAACAGAGTAATTCATGAAGGATTTGAAGAGGATTTAAAATAATTGCATGAATAATACAATAAAGCAAATAAATCAAAAAGCACGGAAGTTTTATTATAGTAAATTTAAAGTTAAATAGTAATAAAACCGTATATTTACTTTGACTCAAAATATATCGTTTTCTATAGAAATCTATATTTGAGTAGCATAAAAAGATATGCCTTAGGGAAAGGGGAGCTAGGGCTCAAAGTAGGCAGTAGCGGAGCAGGATTTATGTGAATAAATCCAAATTTTATTCTTTAGGGAATAGGCGTTGTTACTTCTTTACAAGAAATTTACTTTAATTAATTGCTGTAGATTTGTTTGACAATAACCCTCTGGAGGAAGAGATGAACAGAAAGAAAAGAATGACTTTATTTTTTGCGGTATATACGCTTTTTAGCCTTGGGGCTAATTTTGCGCATCCTGTTACGCCTACGATTTTTAACACTTTAGGCCTTAAAAGCTATATGTTTGGAATGGCTTTAGCTTCAATGCTTACCTCTAATTTTCTTTTTTCTCCTTTCTGGGGAAAGATTAATGATTTTTTTTCCAGCCGGACCAGTCTTTTAATTGGCTGCGCAGGATATGCCGTAGGGCAGATTCTTTTTGGCCTGTCCCAGACAGAAGCCCATTTTATTGCTGCAAGAATGTTTACAGGCATTTTTACAGGGGGCGCATTTGTAAGCGTGCTTACATACATTGTCAATACCTCCCAAACAGAGCTTGAAAGGGGCCGGGGTCTTGCCATTTCTGCTACGATACAGTCTCTTGGCGGTGCCTTCGGATATTTTATCGGAGGCTTTCTCGGCGAGATTGATACTTATCTTCCTGTATGGGTACAGGTAGCAACGCTTTCTTTAAGCGGCATTTTATTTTTTATCATTATGGAAAATGACGCCAGGGTTTCCATAAAAGAAATAAGCATTAAGTCCATTGCCAATGAAGCAAACCCTTTTGCGGCCTTTATCGCCAGCAGAAAATTTATGAATATTATGCTCTTTGTCCTTTTTATAGTCTGTGTGCTTCAAAATGTCGGCTTTACGGCCTTCGACCAGACATTTAATTATTATATAAAAGACCAGCTTAATTTCACATCAGGGGTAAACGGCGCTATAAAAGGTATTATGGGAATCATCACTTTAGCGGTTAACTCTACTGTGACACTATGGCTTCTTAATAAATCCGACATTAGAAAATCGGTTATATACATATTTATAATTATTGCCGTAAATATGGCTGGGGTCATCTTAATAGGTGCTACAATACCCTTTATGGCACTTAATATTATTTTATTCGGATTAAACGCAATCACCGTTCCTCTTTTGCAAAACATTGTAGCCGACCATGCAAATGGGGATATCCCCAATCGAAATCTTATAATGGGCTTTTATAATTCTATGAAATCTCTTGGCGGTATTATAGGGGCGGTATTTGCAGGGCTTCTTTATTCCATAGGGCCTAAGCTCCCCTTTGTAGGCGGCTTTGTATCCGTAGTAATAGCGCTGGCGCTTGCGTCAATGTATTATGCAAGATATAAGAAAGACCCCATTCCGGAAGAATAAGTTATAGTAAGTTTCTTATAAAGAAGTAACAAAAGCTGATTCATTAAAGACTAAAAAACACGGATTTCCTTTGGAAACAGTACATTTTTGAGTCTATAGGAATATACGGTTTTATTGGGGATTAATTTTAAATTTACTATAAGCAAAAAACAGCGAAAGTCTTTTGTTTTTTGAGTAATTTTCTTTATATACAAAGGTAGTTATTTTTGTTATAATAAAATTCACATTTCAGTCAATACAATTTATTTATATAAATATTATTACTAGGAGGTTGCGCAATGGCTGTTATAAACGAAATCATTAAATCCGTAGACGGTGAAAGTCTTAGCTTCGGTGATTATCTTGCGGATGGAAAGAAAAAGTTTAATGATTTTGAGCTAGGCGGTAATTTATATAACGTAAGAACCCATAAACTTGTGACAAGACTTGAAAAAAACGGAGGCCTTCTGATAGAAACGGTCCCAGGATCAACTGTTCACAATCTCAAAGAAAAAAACGATTGTATATCCTTCGACATAGAGGGTATTGAAAACACTCAGATTACTATGGAGCTTGAAGGGGAAAAGGAATATAAAATCATTGTTGATAATGTAAACGTTGGAAGCACAAAAAGCAGCAAATCAGGAAAAATTAATTTCTCTGTAGAGCTTTGTGAAAATCCTCAATGTGTAAAAATAGAGAAAATAAGCTAGAAAGCCATGATTTTAGATACTTAAATTCCTTCTATGAGAACATAACTTATTATTTTTCTTTAAAAAAGGGCATCTTGATAGATGCCCCTTTTTCATATCCGGAATAATCTGATACAATAGAATATATTAAGAAATTTATAGTCAAATTCAAATGAAATGGGGGTATTGTCAAATCGCTTTTCTCTTATTTTATGCCCCGTTAGAGCAAGTACTTAATGCGGAATAAAAGCAATTTGACTATATAGTCGATTTCAACTGAAACGGTATTGAGGATTTCCGCTGTAGGAGCAAATGCCCGTTTGGTGAAGGCCTATATTATTCCACCATTGTTTCATATGAAATTTACTATAAAAAGGATACCATAGTATTTATAATTAAAGTTAAAGGAGCAGTCATGGCAAAACAGAAAAGCGTTTATATATGTACTAATTGCGGCTATGAAACAGGGAAATGGCTGGGCAGATGCACTCAATGCGGTGAGTTTAATACCTTTGAAGAGAGTATTCCAGAGGTTAGCCGCTATGGCTCAAAGGAAAAAGGCAAAAGGTTTTCAGGGGGAAAGGGAGCTTTGAAACTTTCCGATATAAGCTCCATGGAAGATAAGAAACTATCGACGAAAATAAATGAATTGGACAGGGTTTTAAGCGGCGGAATCGTTGAAGGCTCTTTGATGCTTATCGGCGGTGATCCGGGCATAGGAAAATCCACGATTATTCTTCAAATCTCCCAGACCATAGGCGAACAGGGGAAAACTGTCCTCTACGTATCGGGAGAGGAATCTGCAAAGCAGATAAAGCTAAGGGCGGGCAGGCTTTCCATCGATACGGAAAATCTGCTTATTATGAGCGAAACCAACCTTGAAGCCATAAATGAAGCCGTAAACAGCATAAACCCTGATTTTTTAATCATCGACTCTATACAGACCATATATTCAGGTGATATTGCTTCCGCACCGGGAAGCGTTACTCAGGTCAGAGAATGCACCTCTCATTTTATGCACATATCCAAGGTCAAGGGCATTTCCACCATAATCGTAGGTCATGTGACTAAGGACGGGGCTATAGCCGGGCCTAAAATACTTGAGCATATGGTGGATACGGTTTTATATTTTGAAGGGGACAAGCTTGCTTCCTACAGACTTATCAGAGCTGTAAAAAACCGATTTGGTGCAACAAATGAAATAGGCGTATTTGAAATGCGGAAGGAAGGCCTTGCGGAAATAGCAAATCCTTCCGAATACATGCTTACGGGAAGGCCCATAAATGCTCCGGGCTCTGTAATTACCTGTTCTGTGGAAGGCACTAGGCCGATTCTTGCGGAGGTTCAGGCCCTTGTGTCAAAAACAAGCTTCGGTGTTCCCAGAAGAACGTCTACGGGGGTAGATTATAACAGGGTTGCAATGCTTATGGCGGTTTTGGAAAAAAGAAGAGGAATGCAGCTTAGCGCCTACGACTCTTATGTAAATATAGCCGGCGGAATGAAAATAACAGAGCCTGCCGTAGATGCGGCCATTATAGCGGCTATTGCTTCAAGCTACCGGAATATTCCTGTAGCCTATGATACCCTTATTTTCGGGGAGGTAGGCCTTACGGGGGAAATGAGAGCCGTATCAAACGCCCAGACAAGAATAGCAGAGGCTTCAAAGCTTGGCTTTAAAACCTGTATTATGCCGAAGGCAAATACCAAAGGCATTAAAAATACCGAAAATATACAGGTTTACGGAATATCAAATATCATAGAGCTTTTAGAAATAGCATGCCCCAAATAGGTGATTTTATGGAATATATACCTGCAAAAACCATAGTAACCCATAATAAAAGGCCGGACTATTGGTTCGGCTGTGAGTACAATATGAATATTTACAGAGGGTGCAGCCATGGCTGTATTTACTGCGATTCAAGAAGCGATTGCTATCAGGATAAAAACTTTCATCAGGTTAAGGTAAAAGAAGATGCCCTTGCCATAATCAGAAACGACTTAAGGCGGAAGGTTAAAAAGGGGGTAGTGGCTACGGGAGCCATGAGCGACCCTTATAATCCCCTTGAAGAAAAGCTTTGCCTTACAAGAAATGCCCTTGAGCTTATTTCGGCTTACGGCTTTGGCGCAGCTATAGATACCAAGGGAATACTGATTAAAAGAGATATCGATGTTTTAAAGGAAATAAAGGCCCATAGCCCTGTAATCGTTAAAATAACCATAACCACCTTAGACGATACTCTTGCAAAAATAATCGAGCCTGGGGCACCCACCACCTCTGAACGGCTTGAAGCCTTAAAAATGCTTTCAGAAGAAGGGATCTATGCGGGGGTTCTCCTGATGCCTGTGCTTCCCTTTATAAATGATTCAAAGGAAGATATTTTAAACTTACTGGAAGCCCTTAAAGCGGCAAAGGCTAAATTTATATATCCTTATTTCGGCCTTACCCTAAGGGATAGCCAAAGAGCGTATTTTTATAATATGCTGGATAAACATTTTCCTTTTGTAAAGGAAAGATATATCGAAACCTTCGAAAATAAATATAAATGCCCATCATCCCGTTCAAGAGCGCTTTATTCCATGTTTAAAGCTTATGCTATAAGAAATAACATCCTTTATAATATGAAAGATATTATATATTCCTATAAATGCGGCTATGAGAACACCCAATTATCCTTGTTTTAGGGAGCATTAGGATTATTTTCATGCTGCTTTATATGAAATTGTTATTTTCTTCTGGAAAAATTCATGTAAATTTAGTATAATAACTATAAGAGGCACATGCATAAAATTTGGTAAGAAGGTTAAATTTATACCAATAGCATTTTGCCTCATGGCAAATGAAGGGAGCTGTTAATATGCGTTACTCATTTACTAGCAGGGATTTTAATGCAGGAGACAATATCAAGGAAAAAACCATGCAGAAGATCGGCAGGCTCGAAAGAATCTTACCTGAAAACTGCGAAGTGTTTGTTACATTTTCTACCATTAAAATCAATAATAAAGTCGAAGTTACAATTCCTTTGAAAGGCAGGACCTTAAGAGCCGAGGTTACAGATGTAGATATGCTTAACGCTGTTGACAAGGTTGTAGATGCCCTTGAAAGACAGATGAAAAAGTATAAGGGGCAGCTTAACAACAAAGCAAGAAGGGATTCTTCTTTTATCGAGGAATATAATAACGTATTCAGCAGCCATGCAGAGGATTCAAAGGATTCAGACGAACAAAAGGTTTTAATTAAAAAGACGAAGAAATTTGCATTTAAGCCCATGGATGTTGAAGAGGCCGTTATGAATATGGAGCTTCTCGGTCACAACTTTTTTGTATTCAGAAACAGCAGAACCGAAGAAATCAACGTAGTATATAAAAGACATGACAGTACCTATGGCATTATTGAGCCGGAAGTATAAAAATATAATTTATGCCCCCCGTAAGGGGGGCTTTTAAATAGCCTACAGCAAAGCGGAGGAAGAAATGGATATTATATTTGCCACAAAAAACAAAGGAAAATTAAAGGAAGTTAAAGCCATATTGGAAGGCTATAATGTAATGGGCATGGAAGAAGCCGGAATAGAGATTGACGTTATTGAAGACGGAGAAACATTTGAGGATAACGCCATTAAAAAAGCAAAGGAAATTATGCTTATTTCCAATAAAATAGTTCTTGCAGACGATTCCGGTATAGAAATTGATTATCTTGATAAAAAGCCGGGGGTTCATTCTGCAAGGTTTTTGGGAGAGAATACCCCTTATACCATAAAAAATCAAAAGGTGCTTGAAATGCTTGAAAGCGCAAAAAAAGAAGAAAGAACGGCACGATATGTAGCTGTTATAGCAGCTGCGTTTCCCGATGGTACAGTACTTACGGAAAGAGGCATTATGGAAGGAGAAATTGCCCAGGAGCCAAAGGGAGAAAACGGCTTCGGCTATGACCCTATATTTTATATACCGGAATATAAGCTTACGGTTGCTGAAATGGAGCCTGCCGAGAAAAATAAAATAAGCCATAGGGGAATAGCCCTTAGGGCCATAAAAAAGAGACTGGACGAGAAGATTTCGTAAAGGCAGTACTCGCGGCTTTTACGTATAGCCAATTTGCCTTTATCCTGAAGTGAATATTAGACTTTAGAGGGCCTAAAATAAGAGAAAAGTAAATTGCAACATATTTATTCGTATGGCTGTAAGAGTGAAATAATTCAGAGTAAGTTTATAAATTATACGCTATTTAAAAAAGAGAAAGAATTTTATTGTAAATTTAATATGAAGAAGCAGCAAAGCCTATTCTGTTCCCAGCAAGATTAAAAATAAGGATTTCCTTCGGAAACGGTACGTTTTTGAGCTTTTGTGAATATACGGCTTTGCTGCTGTTTAACTTTAAATTTACTATAAACGAAAAAGGTATTGCAAAATTATTTTGCAATACCTTTTTTAAGTATTATTTATTTGCTATCATATCAAGTATTTTATTGTTTCTTTCAATAAATGCGCTCATTTCCTCCGGCGGAAGGGGCTTATGGCTCATCATTGCAAGGTCGTATATCTGGCGGCAGATTAGAAGCATATCTTCTTTTTTATTTTCATTATCCTTAAGGGCAAGAAGCGTTTTAACCAGGTTGTTATTATTGTTTATAATCAGAGTTTCCTGAGATTTAAAGCCTTCTCCTATGCCGGCAAACATTTTGCTCATTTCCTGCATTCTTCTGTCCTGCTCACTTAAAAGAACGATTGCCGGTGTATTTTCAGATTTCAGGGTTTCTACCTCTATTTTTATGTCCTCGCCGATGGCATTTTTAAAAATTTCTGCAATGGCTTCGTTATTTTCGCTGCTTCCTTCTTCGGATTTAAGGTTTTTGCTTATTTCAGCATCTATTCTTAAGAATTTTATGCCTTCTGAATAAGATTCGATATAAGAAATAAAGGGATTGTCTATTACGGTATTTAATATGAGCGGCTCTATGCCTTGTTCTTTAAAAAGCTTGATATATTGAGACTGCTGAACAAGGTCGGAGGCATAGTATATTTCCTTCGTATTGTATTTTTCCGTATATTCATTTAAAGTGAGATGCTCTTCTGCCGTTGTTTTAAATAAAAGGCTGTCTTTAATTTTATCGTAGAAGGATTTATCCTTAATACAGCCGAATTTAATAAAGATATTGACATCATCCCAGAATTTAGCGTAATTATCCCTATCCTTTTTAAATAGGGAATTCAGCTTATCTGCGACCTTCCTCGTAATATAGCCGGACATTTTTGAAACATTGGCATCGTTTTGCAAGAAGCTTCTGGATACGTTAAGAGGAATATCGGGGCAGTCCAGAACGCCTTTTAAAAGAAGCAGGAATTCAGGAACTACTTCCTTCACGTTGTCTGCAACGAAAACCTGATTGCAGTAAAGCTTAATTTCTCCTTCCATAGGCTCAAAATCGTTTTTAAGTTTAGGAAAGTAAAGGATGCCTTTAAGGTTAAAGGGATAGTCCATATTTAAATGAATCCAAAATAAAGGCTCATTAAAATCCATAAATACAGTATGGTAAAATTCTTTATATTCTTCGTCTGTTACTTCAGAAGCCTTTTTAAGCCAAAGAGGCTTGGTGTCGTTTATGGGTAATGGCTCTGAAGTTTTTTCTTCCTCTTCGCCTTCTTCTTTTTCCTTAGATTTTTCATTTTCATCAATGAGATAGATTTCATAAGGCATGAAGCTGCAGTATTTTTTCAGAATCTCATTTAGTTTATAACGAGAGAGAAAGTCTTTGCTTTCTTCATTTATGTGAAGGGTTATTTCAGTTCCTCTTTCAGCCTTCGTACCTTCTGAAATTTCATATTCTATGCCGCCGTGGCATATCCATTTGGCGGCTTTGGCGCCTTCTGCATAGCTTAAAGAGTCAATTTCCACCGTGTCTGAAACCATAAAGGCCGAATAAAACCCAAGGCCGAAATGGCCTATAATTTCATTTTCAGCGCCAAGCTTATCCTTATATTTTTCAATAAAGTCCTCTGCGCCGCTAAAGGCGATTTCATTGATATATTTATTTATTTCTTCGGCGGTCATACCAATGCCGTTATCCATTATTTTAATGGTCTTATTTTCCTTATTAAAAGTAACCTTAACGGAAAACTTTTCTTCCGGGGAAACGAAAGGGGCCTCCCCCATATCCCTAAGCTTTATAAGCTTTGTAATAGCGTCGCAGCCGTTGGATACAAGCTCCCTTAAAAATATATCCATATCGGAATAAAGCCATTTTTTTATAATGGGCAAGAGATTTTCACTGTTTATGGATAAATTTCCTTTTTCCATTGATTTTCCTCCTTATTTGGTTCATATTTCTTTAGGCTTTAGAAAAGCTAAGTATAGTAAAACCAAGTAAATATAGTAAATTTATTCTGAAGAAATAACAAAAGCCTGTTCTCTATGGAAATCCGTATTTTTGAACTATGGAGAACGGGATTTTGCGGCTATTTTACTTTGTTTAACTATATATAAATATAATAAGTAGTAGCATCAGAAAAGTCAATAAAAAATTAGCACTCAACGCCGTCAAGTGCTAACAAAAGTTTAATTATCGTAAACAACAGCGATTTTATTTTCTTTGAAAAAGTTTTTTATATATTCCTCCCAAACCAAATCCAGCTCTTTATTTAAGGCAAAGGTCTTTTGACTTGTGGCCGTGCTTAGATTAATTTCATTTCCGTTATAAATTAAATTAAGATATAAAGCGCCGGCATTTTGGTGAAGGACCTCTGCCTTTTCCTGAGGCATGGAAAATATAATTTTGATGGCTTTAGGCTTTTTATTTCCTTTGATGATGTCAAAGGCATAGGGCCTTAATTCTTCCCAAATACAGAAGTTTCTTGTTCTCTCGTCTTCTTCATCAGATGAGATTATGGCAGATATCTCAAATTTTGTAAATGTAATTATTTCTACACCTCTTACCTCAAAGAAATCAAATACATCCTTTTTAAACAGTGAAGCCATAAAATCCTTAACTTCACTTAGGGGAACTGAAAATGACAGCATTTTATCCTCCGTATCAATAGCCCTGTAAATGTGAAAGACTTTCAGGGCTTATATTCAGGCCAAAAACAAGAAAAGTATTTGACCTTCGCCGAAAATTGGTTTTGCAGGCACCTGCGACGCTAAAACAAAGAGCTTACCAGATATTGTTTTAGCGTTTATCTTAGGCCTATATTGCAGTTCTATTAAAACAATAGTATAATTATAGCATTTCTTGCAAAAATATGAAATAGGAAAGATAGGCCCCTATTAAGCCTTTCCGGAGATTTGAAACAGATTATTTCATGTGGTATAATGGAAACAAAATTAAGCGAAGCTTAATTTTGTTTCTGAATACATTTCTCGAAGAGGAGTGTATGAGTATATATGGCAAAAAAGGAAACTGGCAAATCAAACTGTATTTGATTTTGTTTCTGAATACATTTCCGAAGGGAAATGCAGGAGCAGGCAATAATTTGATTAGTATAAAAAAACTACGACTATAGTATAATTTATATATTATTTATCTTACGTAAAAGCAGGAGGTTATTATGGAAAACAGGAGCGAAAGCAGCTTAAGCGAAACCGGCAATTTTATTCACGCTTATATTAACGAAGATTTAGAGGGAAGACTGAACCAAGTGCATACACGCTTTCCTCCGGAGCCTAACGGTTACCTTCATATAGGCCATGCCAAGGCCATTACTTTGAATTACAGCATTGCAAAAATGTACGGGGGAAAGTTCAATCTGCGTTTTGACGACACCAATCCGGCCAAGGAGGATACGGAATACGTAGAATCTATTATAAGGGATATTAAATGGCTTGGGGCGGACTGGGAAGACAGGCTTTATTTTGCGTCGGATTATTTTGAGCAGTTTTATGAGATGGCAATTACGCTGATAAAAAAAGGCAAGGCCTTCGTCTGCGACCTTACAGCAGAGGAAATCAGGCAATACAGGGGAACATTAAACGCCCCGGGGAAGGAAAGCCCCTATAGAAACAGGACGATAGAAGAAAACCTTGATTTGTTTGAGAGAATGAAAAACGGGGAATTCCCCGATGGCTCCAGAACATTAAGGGCTAAAATTGACATGAGCTCTCCCAATATTAATATGAGAGATCCTGTTATTTACCGTATCGCTAAAATACCGCATCATAGAACAGGGGATAAATGGTGTATTTATCCGATGTATGACTATGCTCATCCCCTTGAAGATGCTATCGAGGGAATCACCCATTCCCTTTGCTCCATGGAGTTTGAAGACCATAGGCCTCTTTATGACTGGTTCATCAATGAGCTTGATTTTGAGCTGAAACCAAGGCAGATAGAATTTGCAAAACTTTATCTTACCAATACCATTGTAGGAAAAAGATATTTAAAGGCCCTTGTAGATAATAAAGAGGTTGACGGCTGGGACGATCCAAGGCTTGCGACCCTTTCAGGCATGAGAAGAAGAGGCTATACACCGGAAGCTTTGATTGACTTCCTTGAAAAAATAGGGGTATCAAAGGCCAACAGCAAGGTAGATTATTCCTTTCTTGAATACTGCGTAAGAGATGATTTGAAGCTTCGCTCAAAGGTAGTAATGGCGGTTCTTGACCCTGTGAAGCTTGTGATAACAAATTACCCCGAAGGGGAAGGGGAATACGTAACCCTTGAAAATAATCCTGAGGTTCCTGAAATGGGTACGAGAGAGGTACCTTTTTCAAGAGAGCTTTATATAGAGCGTTCAGACTTTATGGAAGATGCGCCTAAGAAATTCCACAGGCTTACGCCTGGGCAGGAGGTAAGGCTTAAAGGGGCATATTTTGTTACCTGTACAGACTTTGTGAAGGACGAAAACGGAAATGTTACAGAGATACACGGCACCTATGACCCACAAACGAGAAGCGGCTCCGGCTTTGACGGCAGAAAGGTAAAAGGAACCATTCACTGGGTAAGCGCTCCTCACGCCCTCAAAGTTACCGCAAGAGAATTTGACTTTATTGTTTTTGACGATGAAACAAGCGAAAACGGACTGAGGAAAAATCCTGATTCTCTTAAACTTTATGAAAACTGCTACGTTGAGCCTTCTTTAAAAGAAGCAGCAGTTGAAGACAGGTTCCAGTTTATGAGGAACGGTTACTTTTGCATCGATTATAAGCTTTCAACACCGGAAAATCTTGTTTTTAATGAGGTCGTAGCCCTTAAAAGCTCTTACAAGCCGGGAAATTAATATAATAAGCCAGTTAAATATTGCAGATATTGCGGGGGGAAGCACTATGGCAGATTTATTTTCAAGCTTTAAATTAAAGAATAAGGAAATTCACAACAGGCTGGTTTATCCGCCGGTTGTCCGCTTCGGCCTTTCAAAAGGCGACGGCTTTGTAACAGAAGAAAATATCGAAAGCTACAAGTATATGTCATCGGGGGAAGCTGGCATTGTCATTGTAGAGGCTACTTGTATAAGTCTGAACGGAAGACTTAGAAAAAATCAGCTGGGCATATGGGATGATGAATTTATTCCGGGCCTTTCTAAAATAGCAGATGCTATCCATGAAAAGGGAAGCCTTGCTTTGATACAAATCCATCATGCGGGAATTAAAACCGACAAAAACTCAGCTGCTGTAGAAAATATTTTTACTGCAAGTCCTTTTGAGGATAAAGACGGCGTTGTTATAAGAGAAGCTTCCGAAGCAGAGCTTGAGAAGGTCATAGAAGATTTTGTAAATGCTTCTAAGAGAGCGAAAGCGGCAGGCTTTGACGGCGTAGAGATTCACGGCGCCCATGGGTATTTAATAAGCCAGTTTTTAAGCCATAATATCAATAAAAGAGAAGATGAGTACGGCAAAGATAAGGCCTTATTAGGGAAGAAAGTTATCAAAGCCGTAAAAGAAAATATGGACAGCGACTTTATCGTTGGAATGCGTCTCGGGGCAAATGAGCCTGATTTAAAAGGCGGCATCGAATATGCAAAGACTTTTGAAAAGGCGGGGGTAGACTATCTTCATATATCCTCAAACTTTTCCACAAAAGAGCCGGAAGATATGGAGATTATAGATGATGAATTTTCATGGATAGCCAATTTGGGCTTTAATATAAAAAAACATGTAAATATCCCTGTTATATGCGTTTTCGGCATAGATAAACCGGAAATGGCAGATGAAGTAATAAAAAAGGGCTATGCAGATTTTGCCGCATCGGCCAAAGGCCTTTTATGCGATCCTATGTGGCTTTCTAAATATAGAACAGGGGATAAAATTAATCCCTGTTTAAAATGCAGGGTATGCTCATTTTATTCGGAAGATAAGCCCTGCCCTGCAAGAAAAAAGGCAGGTATTGTTACGCCTTAAAAAATAAAATATAATAAGCATATGAAAGCATTAATGCTTTCATATGCTGTATTCCTTTGGTATATTTTGCCGAAGATTAAAGGAGAAATTTTTAAGTGACGGAAAATAAGAAGGTTGCGGCTTTAACCTTAGGCTGCAAAGTAAATTTATACGATACGGAGGCAATGCTTGAGCTTTTTAAAAAAAAGGGCTATGAGCTTGTGGAATTTTCAGAAAAAGCCGATGTTTATATTGTAAATACATGTACGGTTACCAATTTCGGGGATAAAAAATCCCGCCAGATGATACGGCGGGCTAAAAAACATAATCCTGAGGCTATTTTAGTTGCCTGCGGCTGCTATGCTCAGGTGGCGCCGGAGGAGGTTTCTAAAATTGAAGAGGTTAACCTTATCATAGGCACAAAAGACAGGGCCAATATTGTAAATATTGTGGAAAACTACTCCGCTTCAAAAGGCACGGAAAGCTGTGTTTCCGATATTATGCTGGAAAGGGAATTTGAAGAGCTTACGGTGGAAAGCCTTAGTGACAGGCAAAGGGCTTATTTAAAGATACAGGAAGGCTGCGACAGGTTCTGTACCTATTGCATCATACCCTTTGCAAGAGGCCCCGTAAGAAGCCGTTCCATTCAGTCCATTGCGGAAGAAGCCCAAAGACTTTCTGAAAACGGATATAAGGAAATTGTATTAGCCGGTATACATGTTGCTTCTTATGGAAAAGATTTAGGAGATATTAATTTAGTTTCCGTCCTTAAAAAGATTCATGAGATTGACGGTATCAAGAGAATCCGTTTCAGCTCTGTAGAGCCTACGGTTATCACCAATGACTTTATAAATGCCCTTAAAGCCATGCCTAAAGTATGTGAGCATTTTCACCTTTCTCTTCAATCCGGCTGCGACAATACTCTTAAGCGCATGAACAGAAGGTATATGGCTGCTGAATATGAAAATGCGGTAAATCTCCTGAGAGAAAATTTCCCCGATGTAGGCATTACGACAGACATTATTGTAGGCTTTCCCGGAGAAACAGATGAGGACTTTAAAGAAAGTATGGTCTTTGCAAAAAGAATGAAGCTTTCTAAAATACATGTATTTCCCTATTCTCCTAAGGTAGGAACAAAGGCGGCTTTATTTAAGAATCAAATTCCTGAAAAAATAAAGCATGAAAGAGCGGCTTTAATGGGAGAAACCGGGGAAAAGCTTCAAATAGATTTTTTAAAGGGCTTTATCGGAAGAGAACTGGAAGTTTTGTATGAAGAGGAAAAAGACGGCGTATTTTCCGGTCATGCCTCTAATTACATAAATGTCAGAACAGAAAGCAGAAAAAATATTATAAACGAAATATTCAAGGTTAAAATAAAGGATATTGACAGTTTTTCTCTTATTTCGGAGGAAATTTAACTAAAATGTAATTTGCATATTATTTGGTTTTGTATTATTATGAATATGTGTTAATTAGTTTGTTCTTATTCCCATGGAGTGTGATTAAATGAAAAGATTAAGTGAAACTCAAAAGTTTACCGAATTTGATAAAATCTCCAAAAACGAAGCAAAGGAAATTTTAAGAGAAATTTACTATGCGCTCAAGGAAAAGGGATATAACCCTGTGAATCAAATCGTAGGATATATACTTTCAGGTGACCCTACCTATATCACAAGCCACAGAAACGCCAGAGTGCTTGTAGGAAAGCTTGAAAGGGATGAGCTTTTAGAGGAAATGGTAACTTTTTATTTAGAGAATAATACTTTATAATGCGTATTTTAGGTCTTGATTACGGGGATAAGACAATAGGCGTAGCAATGAGTGATTTACTTGGAATAACTGCCCAAGGTATTGAGATTGTCAGAAGAACGGATGAAAACAGCTTTAAAAAAAGCATCGCTCGTTTAAGAGAAATTATTAGAGAATATGAAATAAAAACCATCGTTTTGGGATATCCTAAGAACATGGACAACTCTGAGGGCATAAGATGTCAAAAGACTTTGGAATTTCGTGACAGGCTCCAAAGAAATTTTAAAAGCATGGAAATAATATTATGGGATGAAAGGCTGTCAACAGTTGCAACTGAACGCAATTTAATTGCTTCCGGCATGAACTTTTTTGAAAGAAAAGAAGTAATTGATAAAATTGCAGCAGTCTATATCCTTCAGGGCTATTTAGATTATTTAAATAATAAAAACGGTGAAGGTGGATATAATAATGGAAAAGAATAATGATGATTTTGATGAATTCGATGAATTTGACGATGAAGATGTAATTGAATCCATTACAGTAACAGACGAAGACGGAAATGAAATAGAGTTTTATATTTTAGATGTCGTTGAGCATAAGGGCGGAACTTATCTTCTGGTAATAGAAGATATAGAAGACGACGATACGGAAGCCACCATCATAAAAGAGGTTGAAGTAGACGGAGACGACGTAGTTTACGAGCTTATCGAAGACGAAGAGGAATTTAATATTATTGCGGAGCTTTTTGAGAATAATAACGAGGATTACGATATAGAGCTATAATTTATTTTCGCTTAGGGTGTTCCAATTTTGCCTTAAGCGTTGTTTTTTGTTAAAGGATTTATGGTAGACGAGGCTTTTTATTAGGAAAAGACTTTTATTTTGATTAAAAATCGGTTTTAGATTCGTTTAATATAAAATATGAAGATGATGCCTCTCGGCGGAAGAGGTTTTTATATATTCTTTAATTTAAAATGTCATGTTTATTCAATAAACCTTAGAGCAATAATAAAATAATGAAAATTTTATTATTGATTAGGTTCTTATTTTAATGTTTATTTTGAGAAAATCTTACAAGGCTTTTATTTGCGAACGGAACTTTAAGCCTTTTAAAGCCTATGCTTATTTAGGCATAAAAGCAAATGGACGGTACATAACTTTGAAAAAAGTTTTAGCCTTTTATAAGGCTTGTTATTTGTGTGTTTTTAAAGCTGTATTAAAACGTGAATACAGAGAACATATACTATATTAGAATAATTCGGAGGTGCAATTTATTTGGCAGAGAAAAAAATTAACAAAAGTCCTGGCAAGCTTAAGGTAATTGCCTTAGGCGGACTTCAGGAAATCGGAAAGAATATGACCATATTTGAATATGGGAACGAAATTATCATAGTCGATTGCGGCGTTGCTTTCCCACAGGACGATATGCTCGGCATCGACCTTGTAATACCGGATTTCACTTATCTTCAGAAAAACAGGGATAAGATAAAGGGTTTGCTTCTTACCCATGGTCATGAGGACCATATCGGTTCAATACCCTATTTTTTAAAGGAATTTGATGTTCCCATCTATGGAACAAGGCTTACTTTAGGCCTTTTGGAAAATAAGCTTAGAGAGCACGGGCTTCTTGAAAAGACCACCCTGAACTGTGTTAAGGCAGGGGATACGGTTAAATTTAAGAATTTTAAGGTAGAATTTATTTGTACTACCCACAGCATAGCTGATTCGGTAGCTATGGCTATCTATACCCCGGCAGGCTTGGTAGTTCATTCAGGCGATTTTAAAATAGACTATACCCCCATTCACGGGGACGCTATAGATTTACAGCGCTTTGCAGAGCTTGGAAAAGAAGGCGTTCTCCTTTTCCTGTGTGAAAGCACGAATTGTGACCAGCCGGGATACACCATGAGCGAAAAAACCGTAGGGCAGATTTTTGAAAGAATATTTGAAGAAAGCCCTACCCAAAGAATTATGGTTGCTACATTCTCATCAAATATCCATAGAATTCAGCAAATCGTAAATTCTGCAGTAAAACATCACAGAAAGATTGCCGTTATGGGCAGAAGCATGGAAAATTCCGTTCGTACTGCCAGTGAGCTGGGATATTTGGATATCCCCAAGAACGCTCTTATAGAAATAAGCGAGATTAAAAATTATACGGATAAACAGCTTGTTATTATAACCACCGGAAGCCAGGGAGAGCCTATGGCGGCCCTTTCAAGAATGGCCTCAAACGAGCATAGGCAGGTGGAAATAAAGCCGGGAGACAAAATAATCATTTCGGCTTCACCGATACCCGGAAACGAAAAAACCATTTCCAAGGTTATCAATGAGCTTCTTAAAAAAGGAGCGGAGGTTGTATACGAAGGCGCTTTAAAAGAGGTTCACGTATCGGGGCATGCAAAGCAGGAAGAGCTTAAGCTTCTGCATGCGCTTGTAAAACCTAAATACCTTATGCCGGTACACGGAGAATATAAGCATCTTTTTAAGCATCAGGAACTTGCCATGTCCATGGGTATGAAGAAAAAGGACATCTTCATCATGGGCATAGGAGAAGTCCTTGAGGTTAATCAAAGGGGTGCTAAAATAAACGGAAGCGTTCCTTCAGGCCAGATATTTGTAGACGGCCTTGGGGTAGGCGATGTCGGAAATATCGTAATCAGAGACAGAAAGCATTTATCCCAGGACGGACTTATGATTGTTGTTGTAACGATGGAAAAGGAATCCAGCCAGATACTTGCAGGGCCTGATATTATATCGAGAGGCTTCGTTTACGTAAAAGAAAGCGAAAACCTTATAGAAGAGGCCAGGAACGTAGTAATGGAGGCCCTCGCAAAATGCGAAAGAAAGCAGATTTCAGACTGGTCTTATATAAAAAGCCTCATAAGAGACTCTCTCAGAGAGTATTTATGGCAGAAAACAAAGAGAAGGCCTATGATACTTCCTATTATCATGGAGGTATAGAGATAAGCTTTTATATATAATATAAAATAAATAAAATGCCGTGTTCCGTTATCAGTAGAAGCATTTGCTTTTGACGGAAGGCGGCTTTTTTATATAAAAAGATTTAAGTTTGCTTCGTATAAAAACACGGATTTCCTTCGGAAACATAGTAAAATTACCTTTACTAAGGCTTTCAATATATAAAATCAAATAAAAACAGTTTCACAAAAGGCCATTTATTTTATTTCTTCTAAAATATATTTTTGAGCCTAGGCATTGTCAATTTATTTTTATACCTTTATAAGCATTTAGTTTTAGAGGATATAAAGTTAGAAAAAATCAAATTGACAATGCTGCTATTTCATATAAATTCAAGCGATATACGGCTTTGCTGTTGTTTATTTTTAAATTTGCTATATCTTCCGCTATGTGGAAATCTCCACTATTGTTTCAGTTTAAATCAACTATAAGCTTTAACTAATTACAGGCTGAGAAACCAATCTCATTTATTAAAAAACTGTTGGAAGATTCGGTATGTATATGTTATAGTTTATACTGAGCGGTGAAAACAATTTATTCTATTAAAAAATCAATTATTAGTGAGGTTTTTATGGAGCTTTTAAAAATTGATGAAAATGATTTAAGGCCTACAAGGGATATAGTATTTGAGATTTTGAGAAAAGCAATATTAGACGGAAAGCTTGCGCAAAATGAAAGAATTATGGAAACGGCTGTTGCAGAAGAGCTTAAAATAAGCCGTACGCCTGTTAGAGAGGCATTCAGGAAGCTTGAAGCGGAAGGCCTTGTTGAGTATCATCCGAAAAGAGGAACCGTAGTAAGAAGCATAACGAAAGAATCAATAATAGAAATATATGACATGCGAGAGGTTTTAGAAGGTCTTGCCGTAAGGCTTGTCTGTATAAAAGGCGATAAAGTAGTTATTGCATCTTTAAAAGATACTGTTGAGAATATGGAAAAGGCCAATGACGAAGGCGCGTATGAAACGCTTTATGCTCTCCACGACCAGTATAACAAAACAGTTTTAGAAGCGGCGGGAAGCAAAAGGCTTAAGGAAAATCTTCTTAATTTATATGAATATATAGTAAGCTTCAGAAAGATAACATTATCTCATAACCAAAGAAGAAGCATATCTGTTGCAGACCATAAAAAGATAGTGGATTTAATAGCAGAAGGCAATCCTGAAGCCGCCGAGGAATATTGCAGAAAGCATATTAGAAAGGCCAAAGAAACCCTTCTTAATAAATTAGGCATCAATAAGGATTAATATATTTTAAGGCCATTATTTTTAGAGATCAAAAATACGCGGATTATTCTTTACATGTTTTTGATTTTATCTTTAAAAAACCATTACAATAATGGCTTTTTTTATGCAAATCTACAGAAAAGCAAAGCAATAATATAATGCAATTTAACAAAATATCATAAATGCTTGCGAAAGATTTTTTTTTGCTGTAATATGTATACATGGATACACAAATACATACATACACAAAGATTCTTGTTAGGAGGCGGCAATATGTTTGGCGTAGCTGGAAAAGAGGCTAGGCAGGATTGTTTTGTCAAGGTTAATATAAAGGACTCAGGAGGCTTGAATATTACAGTTAACAGTAAGCTGAACAAGCTTTTCGGCAGGCATATGAAATCAGCGGCGGAAGAAGCGGCAGAAGAAATGGGAATTGAAAATGCCGAAATCGAAATAAATGACTTCAGCAGTCTGGATTTTACAATAAAGGCCAGAACAAAAACTGCTATCAGGAGGGCTTTAAATGGAAAAAGTGAATAAGCTCAGAAGAACCATGCTTTTTTGCCCTGCAAACGAGCCGAAGCTTTATCAAAGCGCACCTGCTTATAATCCGGATTGCATCATATTTGATTTGGAAGACGCAATATCCTATACGGAAAAGGATGCCGCCAGAGATTTGCTCTGTGAGGCCTTAAAGGTTATCGATTTTGGAAACGTAGAGGTGTTTGCAAGAATAAATCCTCTATATACGGAATTCGGAAAGATTGACGTTACTCAAACTGTTGCAGCAGGGCTTAGAAATATAAGGCTTCCTATGTGTGAAAGTAAAAAAAATGTAGAGGAATTAGATGTTCTTCTTACAGAGGTTGAAAAAGTAAACGGAATTGAAGAAGGCTCCGTAAAAATTCAATGCGCCATAGAAACCCCAAAGGGAGTTTTCAATGCGGCTGAAATAGCATCTGCAAGTAAAAGGGTAATATCTATATCCTTTGGCGCCGAGGATTATACGAATTCTCTTGGTACCGAGAGAGTGAAAGGGCATGAGCAGCTGGCATATGCCAGAGGATATGTGGCACTTGTTGCTTCTCTATACGGAGTTGATGCAATAGATACGGTATGGACAGATCTTGACGATCACGAAGGTTTTGAAAAGGAAACAAGAATGGCCAAAAGCCTTGGGTTTAAAGGCAAATCCTGTATCCATCCGGCCCAGATAAAAGTAGTAAAAGATATCTATACTCCTTCCGAAGAAGAGGCTGAAAAAGCCAGAGGAATCATAGAGGCTGCGGCGGAAGCCGAAAAAAATCATAAAGGAGTAATACTTTTTAACGGGAAGATGATAGATGCCCCGGTTATAAATAAAGCAAGGCGTATTTTAGAGCTTTGGGAAATGGAGAACAGGGAATGATTAATTTGAATTTTGTGAAAAACAAGGTTTCAAGGGATATTCCTGTATATATTGAGGGCATAGGAAATCTCAGGCCATACGGTTTGGATAAAGAAGGAAACAACATAGATTCAAAAAGATTACATAAAGAAAGCAAGGTTTTAGAAAGCATAAGGGAAGCTCTTGTTAAAGCAGATATTAAAGACGGAATGACAATTTCCTTTCATCATCATTTGAGAAATGGCGATTATGTTCTTAACATGGTATTGGATGAAATTGCGGCTTATGGCGTGAGGGATTTGACTGTGTGTGCGTCTTCTCTTACAGATGCTCATGAGGGCGTTCTTGAGCATATCAAAAACGGTGTTGTAACGGGGATACAGACAAGCGGCTTAAGAGGGACTTTAGGAAGAGCCATCAGCGAGGACGGGATTCTTAAAAAGCCTGTAATATTCAGAAGCCATGGAGGAAGAGCAAGAGCAATAGAAGAAGGCGACGTGAAAATAGATATAGCCTTTATCGGAGCGCCTTGCTGTGACGAAGCCGGAAACATGAACGGCCAGAAGGGGAAATCAGCTTTCGGTTCCATGGGCTATGCCATGATGGATGCAAAATACGCAAAGAAGGTAGTTGCCATTACAGATAATCTTGTGGAATATCCCGCATGCCCTGTAAGTATACCTGAAAATCTTGTGGATTATGTAGTGGTTGTTGAATCTCTTGGGGATATTGAAAAAATCGGTGCCGGAGCAACGAGACTTACTAAAAATCCTACGGAGCTTTTGATTGCTGAAAATGCAGCTAAGGTAATAATAGAGTCAGGTTATGTTAAAAACGGCTTTTCATTTCAGGCAGGAAGCGGCGGTGCTGCGCTTGCTGTTGCAAAATATTTAAGAGATTATATGAGGCAAAACAATATAAAAGGCTCCTTCGGATCCGGCGGAATTACTTCTTTTATGGTAGATATGCTTGAGGAAGGCCTGTTCTCCTATCTTCTTGATGTGCAGACATTTGATGCTCAGGCGGCTGCATCTTATTTAAAAAATGACAACCACATAGAAATGAGTGCCAGTATGTACGCAAATACGGCAGGAAAGAGCTGTGTTGCAGATAAACTTGATATCATGATATTATCCGCTACGGAAATAGATACGGATTTTAATGTAAATGTTCTTACTGCTTCTACGGGTGTTTTTATGGGAGCAATTGGGGGCCATCAAGATACGGCAGAAGGTGCAAAGCTTACTGTTGCCGTTGCTCCGCTTCTTAGAAAAAGGATACCTATCGTTGTTGACAAGGTTACGACAATAGTTACTCCCGGAGAAAACATAGATATTGTAGTTACTGAAAGAGGAGTTGCTGTAAATCCCAGAAATAAAGAGCTAGCGGAAGCGCTAAAAGGGAAAGGCCTGCCTCTTGTTACGATAGAAGAACTTAAAAATACTGCGGAGAAATTGACAGGAAAGCCCGATCCGGCTCATTTTGGGGATAAGATTATAGGCATAGTTGAAAGCGGAGACGGAAGCATAATCGATGTTGTTTACAATGTAATCAAAGATTAACGGCGTAAGCTTCCTGACAGGCGTATATGCATGCGCAGGGTCATTAATAAGCAGCTGATATTAATCAGCATCCTTAAAAGTTTATATATTTAATATAAATTTACAATCTTTCATAAGGCAACGGGCCTTATGAAATAAAAACAGGAGGATAGAAATGAAAAGAAAGATTAGTATAGTTTTAGCTATGGTAATGATAGCACTTTCTGTATTTTCCGGCTGTGGAAACAGCGCTTCCAGCGCGGAGAAGGGGGATCCGTCAGGTGCCGCCGGAAAAGATTCTCTTTTATGGGGCGTAAATGCTGAAGCATCGTCTCTTGACCCTGCCACAAGCAAGGATACTGTAACCCATATGATGATGTTCCAGATTTTTGACGCACTTGTTAAAGAGGATCCTACAGATTATACCAAGCTTGTTCCGGGCTTAGCAGAGTCATGGGAATTCAGCGAAGATAATACAGAGATTACATTCCATTTAAGAGAAGGCGTTAAATTCCATAATGGTGACACCATGACAGCAGACGACGTCTTTTTTTCACTTCAGCGTTCATTGGAATCAAGCTATTCAAGCGGTATAAGCGAGCCTATAGACCATTTTGAAAAAGTTGACGACAAAACTGTAAAGTGCGTTCTTAAATATCCCTATGGCCCTATTCTTGACGTTATGACAAATATGACATTTGGTATTGTAAGCAAAAGAGCGGTTGAAGAAGCTGAAGCAAACAAAATTGACTTTGCAAGAAACCCTGTGGGCACAGGCGCTTATAAAATGGCTGAATGGAGAAGCGGCGATGCGCTTGTTCTTGAAAAGTTCGATGATTATTATGACGGAGCCGCTAAAATTTCAAAGCTTACATATAAGCTTGTTCCCGATGCGGCATCAGGCGCTATAGCGCTTGAGGACGGCACACTGGATGCTTACTATAACGTTGCGCAGTCCGATTATCAGCATATGATGAACCTTGAAAATATAGGTTATGTTGAATGCCCTGGTGTTGGTCTTCACCATATTACATTTAACGTAACAGACGGTATATTCAGTGATAAAAGAATACGTCAGGCAGTAGCGTATGCTCTTGACAGAGACGCTATCGTATTAGGCGGTGCTGAAGGATATGCTGAAGTTGCAAATTGCCTGTCACCTACATCTGTTTTTGGATATTTAGATGATTTTGAATGGTATGAGCAGGACCTTGACAAAGCAAAAGATTTACTTGCGGAAGCCGGATATCCAAACGGCTTTGACGCAGTATTCAGCATGCAAGGATCTGATTTGTATATGAAGCCGGCAGAAGTTGTACAGGACCAGCTTAGGAAAATCGGAATAAATATTACATTCAACAAAATGGAAAGAGCAGCTTATTTAGAGGATGTAGGCGGAAACAGAAACTTTGTTGCAAGCCTTAGAATGATTAACGCTACAGTAAGAGATGCCGACAGTGTTGTTACAAGAAGGTTCCATACAGAGATGCTTGGCGGCGGAAATAACTATTCAGGTTACTCCAATCCTACAGTAGATGAGCTTATTGAAAAAGCCAGAATGACTATTGACAGCGAAGAAAGAATTAAGATATACAGAGAAATCAATGATATCTTAAAAGAAGATGTTCCTTTAATACCTATTTATACTACTAAGGTTTTCATGTTCTTCAGCTCAAGTCTTAAAAATGTGTATCCTCATCCTGTTTACAGATACAATGTTAGCAAGATGTATTTTGAATAACAGCATATTTTTATAATCATTTAACTTTAAAACATCATAGGAGAAAAAATTCTCCTATGATGTTTCTAAGAAGGGAGTAAAAATGTTTAAGTTCATTGGAAAGAGACTTCTTATGATAATACCCGTTATACTGGGCGTTGTATTTATCATATTTTTTATAATGGATTTTACCCCTGGAGATCCAGCCATAATGATTTTGGGAGAAGGAGCAAAGCCTGAGGAATATGCGGCTTTAAGAGAAGAACTTGGCCTTAACGATAATCTTTTAATAAGATATGCGAAATATATAGGAGATGCTCTTCAGGGAGATTTCGGGCAGTCTTACAGAACCAACATTCCCGTATTTCAGGAAATAATGGCAAGGCTTCCATATACTCTTAACTTGGCGGTTGTAAGTACAATTATAGCTGTTCTCATAGGTATTCCCATCGGGGTGCTTTCTGCAGTAAAGCAGTATTCAGCGTCAGATAATATTTCATTGGGAGTATCGCTTCTTCTTACGTCTATGCCGTCATTCTGGTTTGCCATGATGTGTGTTCTTTTGTTTTCATTAAAGCTAAGATGGCTCCCGTCTTTAGGGGTTGATTCATGGAAACACTTTATTCTTCCGGCGATAGCAACTTCATCAAGTACCTTGGCTTCAACTTTAAGAATGACGCGCTCAACCATGCTTGAGGTTATCCGCCAGGATTATATAAGAACAGCAAGGGCAAAGGGGGCCGCTGAAAGAGCTATCGTATTCGGCCATGCTTTGAGAAATGCCCTTCTTCCGGTTATAACCATAGTAGGGGTTAACTTTGGGCATGCCTTAGGTGGTGCAATTGTAATTGAGCAGGTTTTTGCTATTCCCGGTCTTGGGCAGCTTATGATAAACGCTGTAAGGAGTAAAGACATACCTATGGTTACGGCTTCTATTCTGTTCGCTTCTATAATAGCAAGCCTTGTAAATCTTTTGGTTGATATTGTATATACTTACGTTGACCCAAGGCTTAAATCAATGTATGCAAGCCCTAAAGCAAAGAAGGTGAAGGCATGAGTGAGATGAATAGTTCAGTTATAAATGGCGGAGATGCCCTTAAAAAAGTACATCAATTTAAGAAAAAAAGTCAGCTTAAGGCCATATGGATGCGCCTTAAGAAAAATAAACTGGCAATGTTTGGTTTAATTGTATTTGCCGTTATGGCCATTATAGTTCTTTCGGCAGATTTATATCTTGATTATGAGCAGCAGGCCATAACTCAGGATCTTGCTAACAGGTTTGCTCTTCCTTCAGGCAAGCATCTGCTTGGAACGGATCATTACGGAAGAGATGTTATGGTAAGAATTATTTACGGAGGAAGAATATCAATGTTCGTAGGCCTTGCTACGATTTGCGTATCTCTTTCATTCGGAGCTGTTATTGGAGCAACGGCAGCATATTACGGAGGCAAGGTTGATAATATTTTAATGAGAATAATGGACATTTTCCTTGCTATACCCAATATGCTGATGGCCATAACCTTAGTTGCAGCTTTTGGTTCCAATGTATTTAATCTGATTATTGCCATGGGTATTGCTCAGGTTCCAAGAATGTCAAGAATCGTACGGTCTTCCGTATTAAGTGTTATGGGGCAGGACTATATTGAAGCGGCAAGATCCTGCGGAACAAGTGATGCAAGAATAATATTCAGGCATATACTTCCCAATGCAATGGGCCCTATTTTAGTTCAAGCAACACAAACTGTTGCAAGAACTGTTATAACCGTTGCCTCATTAAGCTTCGTTGGCCTTGGGATATCAGAGCCTACGCCGGAATGGGGCTCTATGCTTTCTGAGTCAAAGAGCCAGTTAAGGCATTATCCTCACCTTGCCATAGCTCCGGGAGTTGCAATTGTAATGCTTGTTATGTCCCTTACATTATTTGGTGATGGCCTTAGAGACGCCCTTGATCCCAGATTGAAAAATTAAACGGCATCTCAGTGGATTTTAAAAATGCATTGGCGGGTTATTTATTAAAAGATAATGCCAATACACACTCTATAAACTAAAAAAGCTCATTTTGAATTTGCGCCCTCTGTCAGGGAAGCAAATTTGCTAAATGGTTTTGGGAGGCAAATAAATGTCGGAAAACTTATTGGAGATAAAGAATTTAAACGTAATGTACCGAACAGACGATGATGATATTTATGCCCTAAACGGTGTAAATTTAAATGTCAGAAAAGGGGAAACGTTAGGCCTAGTAGGAGAAACAGGAGCAGGAAAGACAACAACAGCTTTGAGCATCATGCGCCTTCTTCCCGATAGAGTGGGAAAAGTAAAAGAGGGGGAAATCTTTCTCGAAGGAAAGAGTATTTTTTCCCTTTCAGAGCCGGAGATGAGAAAGCTCAGAGGAAACGATGTATCCATGATTTTTCAGGACCCTATGACGAGCCTGAACCCTATACATACTGTAGGTGACCAGATAGGAGAAGTAATAAGGTTGCATAATTTGGATTTAACTAAAGCAGAGGTGGAGCTTAAGGTAGATGAAATGATGGAAATGGTTGGTATTCCAGCAGAAAGAAAAAATGAGTACCCCCACCAGTTTTCAGGCGGAATGAAGCAGAGAATCGTTATCGCTATCGCTTTGGCCTGTAACCCTAAGCTTCTTTTGGCTGACGAGCCTACTACGGCTCTTGATGTTACCATTCAGGCTCAGGTGCTTAAGATGATGGGAGAATTAAAGACTAAATTTGATACTTCCATGATACTAATTACCCATGACTTAGGGGTTGTGGCCCAAATATGCGATTCCGTAGCCATAATGTATGCAGGTGAAATCATAGAGCAGGGAAGAGTAGAAGATATATTTGAAGATGAAAATCATCATCCTTATACTATTGGTCTTTTTGGCTCTATCCCGGATATGACTAAAAAAACAAGGCGGTTAAGCCCCATAGACGGACTTATGCCAGACCCTACGGCTCTTCCCGTAGGATGCAGTTTTGCCCAAAGATGCCCTAAATGTATGGATATATGTAAAACGACCCCTCCAAAGATTCATAAAGAAGGTACCCATTCTATAAAATGCCACTTATACTAATCATACTGATTCAACTTATGCCATTTTATTATAAATTTAATTTGGTATAAATTTTACAGTACCAGTATTTTTATAGAAAATATGGTTCTTTAAAAATTGTTTCGTATATTCGTATAGTTTTACTTTTAATATTACAGGGGAGGGAATCCAATGAATACACCGATGATTCAAACAAAAGAGCTGAAAAAGTATTTCAGCACAAAAAAAGGCGAGCTTCACGCCGTTGACGGCGTTAATATATCCATTGAAAAAGGCGAAACTTTGGGTGTTGTAGGCGAGTCAGGATGCGGAAAGTCCACCTTGGGCAGGGTAATTTTAAAACTTCTTGAGCCTACCAGCGGGGAAATATATTTTGAAGGCAAGGATATATCAAATTTCAGCCGTTCTCAGATGAAACAGATGAGAAAAGAAATGCAAATCATATTTCAGGACCCTTTCGGTTCGCTAAATCCAAGAATGACCGTAAGTGAAATCATAGCGGAGCCTATGAAGGTTACAAAAATGTATACCAAAGATAGCGATATAATGGAAAAAGTGTTTGACCTTATGGGTACCGTAGGCCTTGCTGAAAGATTTGTAAACACATATCCCCATGAGCTTGACGGCGGCAGGCGCCAGAGAATCGGCGTTGCCAGAGCGCTTTCCGTAAATCCCAAGTTTATCGTGTGTGATGAACCGGTTTCGGCCCTTGATGTTTCAATTCAGGCGCAGATACTGAATCTTATGATGGATTTGCAGGAGAACATGAACCTTACTTATATGTTTATAACGCATGATTTAAGCGTCGTTAAGCATATAAGCAATAATATTGCCGTGATGTATCTTGGCCAATGTGTTGAGTTTGCGCCTACGAATGAGCTTTTTAAAAATCCTGCCCATCCATATACAAAGGCGCTTCTTGAGGCTATACCCATACCCAGCTTAAAACATAAAAAAGAATTAAGCGTAATAAGCGGAGAGGTTACGAGCCCTATAAATCCAAAGCCGGGATGCAGATTTGCTCTTAGATGCCCTTATGCCAAGCCTCAATGCATCGAGCCCGGGCTTAAGCTTAAAGAAATAGGACCAAGGCATTCGGTTGCTTGCGTATTATATTAATTGCCTTATTTGTTAAAGCACATTGAACAATCCATTGTGAATTTGCTTTTGTTCCGTTTATGATAAGTTTTATGCCATATTTGCAGTACAGTAAATTTAAAATTAAACAGTAACAAAACTGTATATTCCTGCAGGCTCAAAAATGTACTGTTTCCGAAGGAAACTCATGTTTTTGAGTCTTTAATGAATCGGTCTTTGTTACTTCTTTATAAAAAATTTACTATAATATTTGCATGAAGCAGTAAAGAGGTAACTATGAAGATGGCTGTGCCTCAAAGAAATTTCTATCCATGATAATTATTGTAGGCCATAAGTGTTTTCGATGGACATACATATTATTATAAAAGGAATATGGAGCTTATCTTTAAAGAACAAAAGTGAATTCATTATAAATAAGCGGAGGTAGCAAAAATGAGAAAATTTCAGCTGATAGAGGTAAAGGCCAAAACGGCTTATGAAAGGGGATTCCAATACGGTGAGCAAGCGAAGGACAAAATAAAGGCTTCCGTAGAAGATTATAGAATTCTTTTTGGCGAAACCAGTACCATGAGCTGGAGTGAAATACAAAACTACGCTCTTGATTTCGTTCCTATATCGGAAAAGTTTATTCCCGAAGTTGTTGAAGAAGCAAAGGGGATTGCCGCCGGTGCAGGCGTAAGCCTTGAAGATGTAATGGTTCTTAACGCCAGATACGAAATTACAAAGTTTCCAAAGCCTAACGAATGTACATCTTTTTCTGTTCTTCCCGAAGCGACAAAGCATAAAGGAACTTATGTAGGGCAGAACTGGGACTACAGAGTAGGCATAATGGATAATATCGTTATGGTTCATATAGAAGAGGAAAACGGAACGAGAATATTCGGCCTTGCGGAGGCAGGGCAAGTCATAAGAAACGGATTTAATTCAAACGGAATAGGCCTGTGTGCCAACAATCTTCAGTCTTGCTATGATAAAAAGGGCCTTGGTATACCCGTTACCTTTTTAAGAAGACAAGTGCTGTCCAGCAAAACTTTTGAAGAAGCAAAGGACTGGCTGGTTAATGCTGAAAGGTCCGTATCCTGTAATTTCATGCTTGCGTCCAAAGACGGAAAAGCCATAGATGTGGAAGCCTATCCAAAAGGCGCAGATATTCTGGAGCCTAAGGCAGGAATCCTTACCCATGCAAACCATTTTGTTCACAGGCCGGAAATACACGCCCTTGAGTTCAGCCCGAGAGGAAATAGGCTTTATGAAAAGCTTGCAGAAAAGACCGGAGAAATAGATATCGCTTATATCGCTGAATGCTTAAGCGATCATGAAAACTATCCCAAAGCTTTATGCAGGCATCCTTCGGATGTTTCTGTAAGGCTTGGACGAAGAGGCATCACCGTGGCTGGAGTTATATATGATTTTGAAAACGAAACGGCCTATGTATGTGCAGGTCCGCCATGTGAAGGAGAGTTTATTCCCTATAAGCTTTAGTGCTTCAGTAAAGTTTCGGACTGGTCATTACCCAATACAGATATACGGAGGTATAAGATGTTAAGCTTTCAAGTTGTAAAATTAACTGCCGACACGCCCTTTGAAAGAGGCGTACAGTATGGGGAGCAGGCAAAGGAAAAGATTATAGCAGGAGTAGATTCCTATAGGGAGATATTCCGCCAGACAATGGATTCGAGCTGGGAAAGCATAAAAAAATATACAAGGCATTTTATTGAATATCTTGAGAAAGAGCTTCCGGATATACTTATGGAAGCCAAAGGAATTGCCAAAGGCGCCGAGGTTGATTTAGAGGATATCATGGTGCTCAATTGCAGATATGAGATTACAAAGTTTCCTTTTATTCCGGAATGTACCACCTGCGCAGTGCTTCCGGAGGCGGCGGAAGGAAATAAGACCTATCTTGTTAAGAATTGGGATTATCGCGCAGGCATAATAGATAATATCGTAATCCTTCATATTGAAAACAGCAACGGAACAGAGATTATAGGTCTTGCAGAAGCAGGGCAGCTTATCAGAGAAGGCTTTAATTCAAACGGAGTGGGCATCGTAAATAATGCCTTAAAATCTAAAAACGACAATACGAAGATAGGAATACCCGTTACCTTTTTAAGGCGCAGGGTGTTAGACTCAAAGACTTATGCCGAAGCCAAGGAATATATAGAAAACGCAAAAAGAGAGGTTTCCAATAATATCCTTATTGCTTCAAAAGACGGAGAAGCGCTTGATATGGAAGTCCATCCCCTTGGGGTTGAAAAAATAGAGCCGGTAAAGGGAATTATTACCCATGCAAATCATTTTGTAGCTAAAAGAGAAATAAACGACGGAGAGGAAAGCCCGAGAGACGAGAGGCTCAAAGCGCTTTTAATGAAGCATCATGGGTCCATAAATGTGGATATAATAAAACAGGCTCTTGCAGACCATGAGAATTATCCAAAAGCTATCTGCAGGCATCCCGCAGATGCAAGCCTTCCCCTTTTCAGAAGAAGCATGACGGTTGCGGCAATGATAGTGGACTTTGAAGAATCTACTGTTCATATATGCGCAGGGCCTCCGTGTGAAGGAGAATTTAAAGCGTTTAAGCTTAATAAAAAGATGTAAAGTAAATTTTGCAGAAGGAAGCAATAAAAATCTATTTTTCATAAACGGCTTAAACATATAGAATCCCTATGTTTAAGTCATTCAAAATATACGATTTTTATTACTGTTTCATTTGAAATTTACTATAGTTCGTAAACACGAAAGCATAGGTAGCGTAAGAAAATTTTAAATCGTTTCAATCTTTGCCTTAAAAGCTTAAGGCCGGCAGTTTCGAGTTATGTTTTTAAATTGCCTTAAAAAAGTATCGCTATAGCTTATAAATATGCTTGCAAAGAAACATAAGATGCTTTTGACGGCTTTTTAAGTCTTCCTATTGCCAATCTTTTTAATCTTATAACATAAAGAAGTGCCGAAGACTTTGTCTTCGGCACTTCTTTATGGCGATTTAGCCCAATAAATTTCAAGGTCTGATGATGAAATTAAAGGCTTATAGGGCGGTTTTAATTATTTTAAACTAGATTTACATTATTTCTGTAGGAGTATAGACACTACGAAGCATAATGCAATTGATAGTTTTCTGGCGCTATGCCGGTAATAAGCCCTTCTGGGAATGATGCAAACCATAGGTTTAACAGATGGTTTTGATTTTTACTCCCAGCTTACCTCGTTAAGCCTCATCATACCTACCGGTGTTACGTCAAAGTTTTTAAGATTTGCGTTATATGCTCTTTTTACTGTGTTCTGGTAAAGAGGCACGAGAGGAGTAAGGTTATTTACAAAGCTTGAACACTGATTTAAGAGACTTTCTCTTTCTACTGGGTCTATGGTGATGCTTGCGGTGTCGATGAAATTATCTATTTCAGGTACGACTGTACGGGTTCTGTTAGAGGCATTATATTGACGGGAATGGAATACGCCGCCTAAATAAGAAAGCAGTGAAAAAGTTGTATAGCTTCCGATGGCGCCTACATAATTACCTGCGAATTCATTTTGGAGTGCTGTTGCATTATCCATATTGGTGATGTTTATCGTTACGCCGAATTCAATAAGGTTTGACTGAATAACTTCCGCCGCCCTTCTTGTTTCATCGCCGGTAACTATAATTTCAAGCTCTATGGTCTTAGGGTCTACGCCGGATTCTTCAAAATAGGCTTTGGCTTTTTCAGGGTCATAAGTATCTGTGTGCTCTAAAGAAGTACCTTTAAATATTGGAGGGGTCTGGCTTACGGCAGGGTCTGCAAGACCCTCAAGGGCAACGGCAACAATGGCGTCCTTATCTATTCCGGCGTTTAAGGCCTTTCTTACAAGAACATTATCAAAAGGCGGCTTCTCATTATTAAGCATTAAGAAAAAGTAACCTGTTCCGGGCTTTACAATTACTTCAACCTCGGGGTTTTCCTGAAGCCTTTTAATATCGCTTGAGCCTACTTCTATAATTAAATCTGCAAGGCCGGATTCAAGGGCAATGGTTCTTGAGGAAGCCTCGGGAACTACCTTCCACTCTATTTTAGGAATAGAGGCCTTTTTTTCGGTATCGAAATAATCGTCAAAAGCTTCAAGCTCGATTACTTCACCGTAAGTCCATTTTACAAATTTATAAGGGCCGGTTCCTATGGGATTTTTATTAAAGTCATTGCCTGAGTCGATGAGTTGTTTTGGAAGAATATAGTTGGCGTGGTGGGCAAGGTCGGATAAAAGCTGTGCCTTAGGCCCGTCGGTGATGATTTTTACAGTAAGGTCGTCTATGACCTCAACGCTTACGATAGAACTTGTATAGAGCTTGCATTCGGGAAATGTTTTAGTAAAATCAAGGGTTGCCTTTACGTCCTCGGCGGTTACTACGGAACCATCATGGAATTTAATTCCTTCTTTAAGCTTCATAATCCATTCAATATCTGTAACCGCTTCATATGTATCTACCATATCGGGAACAGGTTCTAATTCCATATTCCTTCTAAAAAGACCGTTATGGGTCATTTCATTTATGTAGTCGGAAGCGAGGATATTATGGTCATGAGTGCTTACTTTGGAAGGCTCGTTTTCAGTAACTACAATAAGGGTATCTTTTGCTGTGCTTTCCTTTTTGGTATCTTCCTTCTTTCCAGCAGGGCTTTCAGAAGGCTTTTCGGCTTGGGCTTGCGGAGAAGATGAGGCGCTTTCCTTGTTTGCTTCTGATTGTTTATTTCCGCAGCCGGCCAGAGAAGAAACAATCATAATAAGAACCAAAAACATGCTTGAAAATCTTAAACTATTCTTTTTCATAGTCCACCCCTATTCTGTTTTTGTATTTATATTACTTTTTATTGTAATATATGAGTAAAAATATTCCAGTTGCTTATATAATACATGAATATATATGACGAGGTCAATGCTATATTCAGAAAAATAAGAATATAATATGCCGAAATATCCTTGAATAGTAAAAAAATCACTTAATAATATGAATTTTTTTATGTATAAAAATTCTAATCCTGATTAAGTCCCTGGATATTCAATTTTAATTTGTATAATTATCCTTTATAATATAAAATAAGTATATGTATAGCAAAGAAGGCCTTATACCGTGAAAATTTCCGAAGGGAGCAAAACAATGAGCTTAAATAAAATAATGGGTATTATGATTGATTATTATAAGGATGTAAGATATATAGAACATGCCCTTAAGGTTTATTCTTATTCCGCAGGAATAGGCGGTTCTGAAAACTTAGATGATGATGAAATGCTGATGCTCCTTTCCGCCGCCTTATTGCATGATATAGGCATACCCAATGCAATAAAGATTCACGGTTCAGGGAAAGGGCCTTATCAGGAAAAGGAAGGGGCATTGCTTGTGCCGGGCATGCTGAAAGAAGCAGGGGTGGAAAATCCGGTGGCCATAGAAAGAATAAAATGGCTTGTAGGCCATCACCATACGGAAGAGCTTGCAGAAACAGATAAGCTTCTTCAGATACTTATGGAAGCCGATTATCTTGTAAACATCGCTGAGGGCAGGCATCCGGAATATGACCCTTATGAAATAAGAGAGCGGTTCTTTAAAACCGCCGCAGGAAAGGAATATATAACAAATATATTTAATTTGGAAAATAAGAACATATAAAAAAGCCGCGAAAGCGGCTTTTTTAGAAGAGACTTTTAAGTATTTAGTCTACTTATAGTAAAAAATTAAATTAGAGCAACAAAAATCGTATATTTTATACTTAGTGAAACTGAAAACACTTACAGGGTAGGTGAACGTTCTCTCATAATCAACAAAGTTTTTTTCATCTTTGTTGACTATGAATGGCTTAATGTTAGCGCTTCTATTATATTTAAGCCATTTATAAAAATAGGTTTTTGTTGCTGCCTTATAGTAAATTTACTTTTCTGCCACAGGAAATAATGGGCTTCAAGAAGGCATAAAATCTGGGGAAAGCAAATTTACAACACTATATTTTACTTTAATTCGAGTATAGAGCTATTTTACTGTAATTACATTTTCCAATATCCCATAAAAACCAGGGAAGGAGATATCCGTACAGCTTCCGTTTATGATTGTTGATGCACCTTGGGCTTTCAGGGCGGCAATGGCAAGGCTCATGGCGATACGGTGGTCGTTATAGCTTTCCACAGAAGCTCCTTTAAGATTAAAACCGCCTTCTATTATCATGCCGTCAGGGGTTTCTTCTATATTTGCACCCATTTTTTTAAGCTCCGTAACCATTGCGGCTATTCTATTGGATTCCTTTACTTTAAGCTCCTGAGCATCTTTTATTATGGTTTTTCCTTCTGCAAAAAGAGCCGCAACAGCAAATACAGGGATTTCGTCTATCATAAGGGGAATGATGTCTCCTGAAAGGGTAATACCCTTTAAAGGCGTATATCTTACCCGAATATCTGCAACGGCTTCGCCCGAAAGATTTCTTTCGTTTAAAAGGGATATATCTGCGCCCATTTCTTTAAGGGCTTTGATTATACCTGTTCTTGTAGGATTTACGCCTACATTTTTTATAAGGACATCGGAGCCTTCCAGGATAGAAGCCGCAGCAATAAAGTAAGCCGCCGATGAAATATCCCCGGGAACGGAAATCTTCTGCCCTGTAAGCTCTTCGGCAGGGTTTACAATTATTTTATTGCCTTCCCGGCCAATAGAAGCACCAAAGGAAGAAAGCATGATTTCCGTATGGTCTCTTGTAAGGCTTGGCTCAGTAATTATAGTTTTTTCCTGGGCATAGATGCCGGCAAGGATAATGCTGCTTTTTACCTGGGCGCTTGCAACAGGCAAAGTGTATTCTATCCCCTTTAAAGGAGCGCCTTCTATAGTGAGGGGGGCAAGGGTTGTATTACCTTTTCCTATAATTTTCGCTCCCATTTCCTTAAGAGGAATAGCTACCCTATCCATAGGGCGTTTTTGAATGGAGCTATCTCCAGTGATTACCGAAGTGAAATTCTGAGCGGATAAAATACCCATTATAAGCCGTATGGTTGTTCCGCTGTTGCCTACGTCAAGAATGGATTCAGGCGCTTTTAAGCCCTTCATTCCATTGCCCTTTACAATTACCTTTTCAGGGGTAATATGGATATCTATTCCCATTTTTTTAAAACAGCTTATGGTAGAAAGACAGTCCTCGCCCATGAGAAAGCCTTCGATTTCAGTTATGCCCTTGGCGATTGCGCCAAGCATAATGCTTCTATGGGATATGCTTTTATCTCCTGGAATGTTTATGCTGCCTTTTATAGTTTTTCCTGGATGAATCCTAATGTCCAATAGTATCACAGCCCTCTATATTGATGTAAGTTCGATAGATTTAAAAATCTAACGAACTTATGAAATTTGCGGAAAAGCACTGCAAATTGATATTTAATGAATCTGTAAAAGCATTTTCACGTTATATGATTAAAACTGTCTTCCTGTTCTGAAATAAACTTATCTCGGTACGCCTTTGCTTTGCTGAAGAAGGTTTCCACCTCGGTGTAATTATCATTAGCAAGAAAATTCTTATACAGATGAATTTCCTTCTCAAATTCGTCTAAAAGCGCTATTATTTTTTCTTTATTTTCCATGGATATGGAGGCCCATACCAAGGGGCTTGAAGAGGCTATTCTGGTAATATCCTTAAAGCCGCCTGCCGCAAGGGTACGGATTGTACCGTCATTATCAAGTCTTTCCACTGTATTTACGATGGAAGAGGCAATCACATGGGGAACGTGGCTTATGGCCCCCACCGCGTAATCATGAATATCAGGGTTTAAAGTCACAGGAACAGCCCCAATGGTTTCTATAAAAGCTTTAAGCAGCTCTATATGAGAAGAAAGCGTACTTTCCATAGGCGTAATGATATAACGGGCATTTTTAAAAAGGTCGGCATTTGCGGCGCCGTATCCTATTTTTTCAGAGCCTGCCATGGGGTGGCCCCCAATGTAATTGATACCTTCTATAGCGGATATTTCCTTAAACACATTTGCTTTTGTGCTTCCTACGTCGGTTATAATGCAGTCTTTGCCTGCATAAGAGAATAATGCGCCGGCTATTTCTTTAAGGGTTCCTACGGGAGTGCATATAAATATAATATTGCAGCCTGAAAAGCTATAATCTATAGAAGTTGTATACTGATCGATGATTCCTTCCTTTAAGGCGGCTATAAGCGGCTCAGGGTTTCTGTTATAGGCGACGATTTCAGCTCCTGTTATGTATTTTTTCACGGCCTTTGCCAAAGAGCCGCCAATAAGCCCAAGGCCGGCGATTCCGATTTTATTTATTTTCATATGATTACCTTCTCAATACAATTTTTAATGCTTCTATAAAGCCTTTCATGTCCTCGATTTTTCCAATGCTTATTCTTAGATAGCTTTTCATATTGTTAAATACTGCCCCCGGGCGAACTAAATAGCCTTTTTTCATAAGCTCTTTTGTTACTTCTACACCATCGTCTTTAATATCTATCATCATAAAGTTGGTATTTGTAGGTATGTAGGAAAGGCCCATTTCATCAAGAGCGGAATATAAATAGTCAAGAGTTTTATTGTTATTTTCTCTTACCATGGCTATAAAATTTTGGTCCTTGATTGCTGCGGCAGCGGCGGAGAAAGCAGAGGAGCTTACGTTGAAGACGGTTCTTGTTTTGTGGATAAGTTCTGCTATTTCAGGAGAGGAAATGGCATAGCCTATTCTTAAAGATGCAAGGCCGTAAATCTTTGAAAAGGTTTTTAATATAATAATGTTTTTATATTTAGGAAGCATTTTAAATGAATCCGGAAACTGCTTTTCATCGGTAAATTCTCCGTAAGCCTCGTCTAAAACAACAGGAATATGCGCAGGTATTTTATCAAGGAATTTAATCTGCTCCTCTTCTGTATAGATGGTTCCTGTTGGATTATTTGGGTTGCAGAGGAATATAAGCCTGGTGTTTTCATTTACGCTTTCTGCGATTTTTTCAAGGTCAAATTTATGGTCTTTCAGGGGGACTCTGATAATTTCTCCGTCCATAAGGGCGGCCCCTGCCTCATAGGCAAAAAATGTATTATCGGCCGTAATCATATTTGTGCCTTTATCAATAAATACTTTGGAAAGAAGATATATCAGCTCTTCCGTTCCGTTTCCGAATACAATCTGTTCTCTGTTTACTCCGTATTTTTCAGAGATTATCTTAATTAATTCTTGGTCTTTTCCGTCAGGATAAGAAGAGATATCGCTTATGGCGGATATGATAGCGTCCTTTACCCCTTCAGATGAGCCATAGGGGTTTTCGTTGGCCATAAGGCGATAAAGCCTTTCTAAATGATATTCTTTCTTTATGTCTTCCATGGTTTTTCCGAAGGCATAAGGGCTTATTCTATCCAAGGCCTTGCGATATTTCATATTTTCCATTTTTCATAACCCCATTTCACAATAATCTGTTTTTATTATTTTACAGTTAATCATATCTTTGGTCAATATAAACAAATGCGGAATATGATTAGTCAATTTTAAATTAAAATATAGATTTGTTGGAATTGACCAAAATAAAAAAATTTGTTATCATATAAAGGTATGAAAAAACGAAATAAAAATATTTGCATAATTTTTATTTTTCAAAATTTATAAAAATAACTATTTTCAAATGAAGGAAGGACTTTTTTACTATAAAATTTGTATATGTCCGCCTTGAAGAGCCGGACTTGACAAAGAAAAACAGTATAAAGACTTAACTTTATTCTTTTAAAACCTCAATTCCAGTTTTAAAAGAGCTCAAATATATCAGAATGTAGGAGGTATTTTTATGAAGGTTTATTCTGCCAACCAAATCAGAAACATTGTTGTGCTTGGACATAGCGGCAGCGGAAAGACGACTCTTGTTGAAGCGGCCCTTAACGTATCCGGTGTAACAAGCCGTATAGGTAAGGTAGACGAAGGAAACACTGTAAGTGATTATGAAGCTGAAGAAATTCGCAGAAAAGTTTCTATAAACACATCAATTATTCCTATAGAATGGAAGGAGAATAAAATCAATTTTATTGATACTCCGGGATATTTTGACTTTGCTGGAGAGGTTAAGGAAGCTCTTGCCGCGGCAGATTTGGCTCTTATTGTTGTTTCCGCAAAATCTGGAATAGAGGTAGGGACCGAAAAAGCATGGGAATATGCAACCGAAGCTGGAATCCCTAAAATAATATTCGTAAACAATATGGACGACGAAAACGCCGATTTTGATAAAGTAGTTGAAGATATGAAAGAAGCATTCGGAAAGAGCGTAGCGCCTTTGCAGGTTCCCTTTAAGGAAAACGGCAAATTCACAGGTTTCGTTAATGCTATAAAGAAGGCCGGCAGAAAGTATGTTGAAGGAAGAACACAGGAATGTGACGTTCCTGCCGGCATGGAAGGCGAAGTTGAATTAATGCATTCCATGATTTCCGAGGCTGTTGCAGAAACAGACGATGCCCTTTTGGAAAAATTCTTTGAAGAAGAGCCCTTTACTGTAGAAGAAATTGAAGCTGGGGTTAAAGCCGGTCTTTTAGACGGAAGCGTTACTCCTGTATTCTGCGGTGTTGCAAACGCTACCTTAGGCGTAAGAGTGCTTCTGAACTCTATTTTACAGTTTGCTCATTCACCGGAAGAATTCAGACCTGAAATGACGGTTGTAAATCCTAAAAATGATGAAGAAATAACCATTCAATGTAACGACAAGGAGCCCTTTGCGGCTTTCGTATTTAAAACTATTGCAGACCCTTATGTAGGTCGTTTAAGTCTTTTAAGAGTATTCTCAGGAAAGCTTAAAAAAGACGATATTATGTATAACACTAAAAAAGACAGTACGGAAAAAGCAGGCCAGCTTTTTGTTATGAGGGGTAAAGAGCAGCTTCCCGTAGAGGAATTAAAAGCCGGAGATATCGGTGCCATAGCAAAGCTTAACAGCGCCGAAACCCAGGATACGCTCTGCGCTAAGGATAGGCCTGTGTTATTCCCTGATATAGTATTTCCCCCTTCACTTCTTTCCATGGCCCTTGCTCCTAAGGCCAAAGGCGACGAAGATAAAATATCTCAGGCTTTTGCAAAGCTTCTGGAAGAAGATAAAACCCTTAAGCTTGAGGTGAATCCGGAGACAAAGCAGACGGTGGTATCCGGCATCGGCGATACCCATCTTGATGTTCTCGTGAATAAGCTCAGAACGAAATATAAACTTGAAGTGGAGCTTTCCGACCCTATCATTCCTTTCAGGGAAATGATTAAAGGCAAGGTTAAAGTTCAAGGCAAATATAAAAAGCAATCCGGCGGCCATGGCCAGTATGGTGATGTTCATATTGAATTCGAGCCTTCAGGGGACCTTACGAAGGATTATATTTTCGAAGAAAAGATATTCGGCGGTGCCGTTCCTCGCCAGTATTTCCCGGCTGTTGAAAAAGGAATACAAGAGTCTGTTAAAGCAGGCCCTATGGCAGGCTATCCCGTTGTAGGCCTTAAGGCTACCCTTGTAGACGGAAGCTATCATGCCGTAGACTCTTCTGAAATGGCCTTTAAAATGGCTACCAGCATGGCTTTTAAAGATGGTTTCATGAAGGCGAAGCCAGCCATCTTAGAGCCTATTGCCAAAGTTATAATTACCGTTCCGGACGATTATACGGGAGATGTAATGGGCGATATGAATAAGCGCAGAGGCCGTATCCTCGGTATGGAGAAGGTAGGCAAGAAGCAGGTGATTTCCGCTGAGGCGCCTATGGCTGAAATGTTTAAATATTCCACAGACCTTAGAAGCATGACTCAGGGCAGGGGAGAATATACCCTTGAATTTGACAGATATGAAGAAGCTTCTAAAGAGGTTCAGGATAAGATTGTTGCCCAAAGAAAAGCTGAAATGGAAAAAGAGAAGTAAAACCGAATAAAAAGGCAATATTAGAGCCATAGCATAAAAAGCAGCAAAGCCAGAAGAAAAATGGTTTTGCTGCTTTATTCATAATAAAGCAAGTATAGTAAAATAGGTCTTTGTTACTGCCTTAAAGCTATTTTACTATAAATAAATATTATAAAAGACTTATATATCAGAATAAGCTTTCGTTATTTTTTATGAGAAATTTACGATATCCGGTTAAGATTTATGAAATGAAGCTCTATTTTGTTATATAAGAAAAAATAAAATATGAATACTATTTTATAAAACAGGAGGTGAGAAAAATGACGGGTAGTTTTTCTGAAATTAAGTTATTTCAGGTCAAACCCGATAAGCTGGCTGAGTTTGAAGACCTAATAGCAAGTGTTGCAGAGGCGCAAAAGCAGCAGCCAGGTTGTCTTGGCGTAAAATATATGAAGCGGTTTTTTACGATTGATGGAATTGAAATGGGGAACCCCCCGAGAGAATTGACAAGGATTGTAAAATGCGTCAAATATTTTTCCTATTGGGAGTTTGATAATAAAGAAAGCTATGGAAAAGCAATTAAATGGTTCTTTGATGATTATGGGAAAGAAATTCAAAGGCTGCTTATTATGCCATTTGATATCAACTGCGGAAATACCGTTTATTAATGAAATGAAATTTAGAGGAAATTTATTATAAAGAAGCAGAAAAAACAATTCATGAGAGACTTGAAACGTGAATTTCCTTGGGAAACGGTATATTTTTGAGCCTTTAGGATACGGCTTTGCTGCTGTTTTACTTTAAGTTTATTATAGTGGTCTTTGCTTCAAATAGCAGTAAGATAATTTCATTTTATGACAGAGCCCCAGCTCATTTGCTGCTTGAAATGAATTGTCTATACATTAAGAAAGGAACGAGATTTTATGCAAAAGCATTCATTAGCACCACAAAGGGGCTTTTTCCCCCAGCCATCATATTTAATCGGTACTTTTAAAGATGACGGCGCTCCTAATTTTGCCTTAATCACCTGGATAACATTCTGTTCGGCTAATCCTCCAATGCTGATGTTTGCGTCAAGAGGGAGAAAGCTTACTCGTGAACTTGTCGAAAAAAATGGGGTGTTTTCAGCAAATCTTGTTACAACTAAAATGATGTACTTAGCAGATTATTTTGGAAATACCTCAGGATATGAGAGAAATAAATGTGAAGATATTGGCGTTAATTATACAAAAGGGAATGTTTTGCGTATTCCGGTATTAGAAGAATCTCCATGGGTATATGAATGTAAGCTTGTTGAAACGATAAGAAATAATGATGGATGCATATACATAGGGGAGGTTAAAAATATATTGGTAGATGAAGCCGTAGAAGATATTTCTTATGGCAAAATTGACATGATTTCAATGGACCCTTTAATATATGCTCCCGGCCAATATTATAATTTATCGTCAAGCGTCGGTTCTGTTGGATATTCTAAAAACAATCAATAAATGATAGTTTCTGTTTATGTATCATAATCGTAAGTTATGCTCATACATTTTCCAAGGGGAATGTATTCGTGGATAAAACTAAGCTCTGCTTAGTTTTATCCATGTCATAATTACAATTATGCTTATACTTTTTCCTTCGGTAAATATATTTACATACTATTCTTAAGCTCCTGTATATTTCTCGGGTAATTTGAGCCTTCTTTTAATATGCCTTCTGCAATTAATATTTCTGTCATTTCAAGGACTAAAGGCTTCCTGATAGCGGCTTTTTCAAGCAAGCCTTTATTTGTAAAAATATCAGAAGGGGTACCGTCCCCTATGATTTCTCCTTCATGGAATACAAGAATTCTGTCGGCCCATTTATAGGCGAAATCCAAGTCATGAGTGGAAACAAGAAGCGTAATGCCGTCATGATGGAGGCTATGAAGAATGTCTTCAAAGTTTTCGATGCCTTTACAGTCCATATTTGCCGTAGGCTCATCAAAAAGGATTAATTCAGGTTCCATGGCAATAACATCTGCTATGGTAACCCGCCTTTTCTCCCCGCCGCTTAAATATTGAGGGGAGCGGTCTGAAAGATGTTCTATTTCCATATAGGAAAGGGCCTTATTTGTCTTTTCAAAAACTTCTTCTTTGGGAAGCTTAAGATTCATAGGACCAAAGGATACTTCCTTAAATACAGTAGGGCCTATAATTTGTATTTCAGGCTCCTGAAATACAATGCCTGTTTTCTTTCTGAGGTCAATAAGAGAATTTTTCGAATAGTCCATAATTCTGCCCTTGATTTTAATGCTTCCGGAGTCGGGCTTTATAATGCCGTTTAAGGAGAGAAAAAAGGTGGTTTTTCCTGCACCGTTAGCCCCTATCAGGGCTATTTTTTCGTTTTTGCATATATTTAAATTTATGTTTTTTAATGCATATTTTTCTTCGTCATAGGAATAGAAAAGAGAAGAAATTTCTATTAAAGCATTCAATATTACCACCAGCCTTGTATTTTTATGGTTAGGAAAAGCGCAATAAGCAATAGGACGTAGAAAAATCCAAGTGCTGTATGAAGAGGAGATGCTTTTGTTCTTTCTTCGTAGAAGTAAATGCTTCCGGTATAGCATCTTGATTCCATAGCGTCATATATCATATTTGATTTTCTAAGGGATATGGCCAATAAATTTGCCGCTATCCAGCCGAAGGAATTCCATGATGCCTTATAGCCGTTATTTCCAAGGCGCACCTTGGAAGAGAGGAGCATATTATTTTTTGTATCTGTAAGCACGAATATAAAACGGTAAATTAAAATCATAAGCTCGGTAAAAAGCTTAGGTACACGGAATTTTGAAAGAATATGTGTCACCTCATAGGAAGGTGTGGAAAATGTAAGAAGATATAAGCAGCAGACGGCCCCCATCGCCCTGAAAAATAATGTGATGGATTTTATAAGGCTTATTTCTGTTATATAAAGTGTGTAAGAAAATACTTTTAGTTCAAAAAGAGCGCTTCCGTTATAAGCATAGCCCACGTTTATCAATATGGCTGCAGAGCTTAAAAAAAGAAAGAAAAAAGGTATTTTAAGGGCACTAAAATATACTTTATAGGGTATTTTTCCTATAAAAATGATGATAGATGAAGTAACGGCAAAGATAAATATTGAAAACAAAATAGAATCCGCCCCTATGCAAAATAGAAGAGAAGCCATAGCAATAAAAAATTTCAGCCCGTCATTATATTTGCGAAGGCCGGAAACAGATGCATAATAATCCATGGAAATCATAAATATACCTCGATATTCAGTAAGGAAGCATTTATATTAAGATATAAATGCTTCCTTAAAATTTATATTATAGTAAATTTCTTATAAAGAAGTAACAAAGACCGATTCATTAGAGGCTTAAAAATACGGATTTCCTTCGGAAACGGTACATTTTTGGAGTCTCCATGAATATACGGTTTCGTTACTGTTTAACGCTAAATTTACTATATGCCGTTTTCTTAAACATTTTCCGAGGGCTTGTATTTATTCCTTGCGATAAGAAAGCCGAAGCCAAAGCCTAAAACAGCCGCGCCTATTCCTGCCTGAATACAGAAAAGAAGGCTTTCCGTTTCTCCCCCTGGAGGCTCTAAAATGCTTTCAAACCATGGTTCGTAGGAAGGGTTGATTTCAGTTATAACTTCTTCTGCCATACCGTCGGCTCCGCCGAATTCACTGTCTTTAATGAAAAGCAAAGGAATAATTGTAATTATTACGACTAATGCTAAAAGCAGCCATATGAGTTTAACATTCTTACTCAATTAAACCGCCTCCTTCTGGAAATACTTTAATTCTTTTAATTCCGGCTTTGCATAGGTTTCAAAGCCGATGATGATGATAACTGTCAATATACCTTCTATTATGGCAAGGGGCACTTGAGTTACGGCAAAGATGCTGAGGAATTTATAGAATGATTCCATAAAGCCCCCGGCTTCCGCAGGGTGGGCCAAGGCAAGCTGAAAGCTTGTAACGCAATATGTAAATAAATTTCCAAGGCTTGCGGCAAGGAATATGCCTAATTTGCGGTTAACCTTTAATTTATTGCAGAGCTTGTAAATTCCGAAAGAGAGGAAAGGCCCTGCGATAGCCATTGAAAAGGTATTGGCGCCTAAGGTGGTTAGTCCTCCGTGAGCAAGTAAAATTGCCTGGAAAAGAAGAACGATAACGCCTACCACGGACATTACTGAAGGCCCGAAAAGGATTGCGCCTAAGCCTGTTCCCGTAGGGTGGGAGGAAGAGCCTGTAACGCTTGGTATTTTTAAAGCGCTTAAAACAAAGGTATATGCGCCTATCATAGCTAAGAGAATAATTGTTTTTTTGTGGTCCCGAACGATTGTGTTAAGGGATTTAAAGCCGAATACAAGAAAAGGTATGCATAAGGCAAACCAAGCGATACAATGGCCCAGCTGTAAATAACCTTCCATTATGTGCATGGCGAATACATCATTGGGTATTCCCATAATAAATGAGAAGGAAATTAATAAAATCCATAAAATTTGCTTATTTTTAGACATTTCTTACCTCCTGTTTAATTAGGGCGTGTTTGAAAAGTTCAAAACCTAGCCTATTTTGCCGTAGAAATATGGCTCCTCATTGAAAATATAATGAATTCATATTTTTATGTAAACAATACACTTTAAGCTTTATTTTAAAGTGTAAAATATATTTTCAATGATTACTAAATAAACTTTCTAAGCTTATTTAATATGTTCAGTTTGACTGTTTTCAGACACTGCCTAACATACAAAATATTATTGAAGAATATGACAGTATCCTAATTTTAGGTATAAACATATTCTCCCCTCTCTATTTTGAAGCTTTTGCTCCATTGCCAAATAAATAATGCCGCTACGTATAGTAAATTTAAAGCGCAAGAGCAACAAAACCATATATGGACGCTCTCTCAAAGATATACTGTTTTCGAAGGAAGACCGTATTTTTGAGCCCATAGGAAACAGGTTTTGCTACTTCTTTATAAGAAATTTACTATGATGCATATTGAATTTTAATTTTTATTCCGCTTTCGGCTTTGCTATGGCAAATTTATATTAAGAAGATGCTTATTTTATAGTAAATAATTTTTTGCTGCCTTAAAGCTATTTTACTAAAAAAACATTTCCAAGCACGCTTAGTATAAATTTGAGCAAATAAAAAACTGCAACACAAGGCCACAGTCGATTTTAAATATATCTCCCCTCCAATCTTCGTCTGTGTTCCGCAGAAAAGAATGCAATCTTATAAGCAGGTCTTCTGACTCACATATCCTAACCATATCAGCCTTCCCAGTATATCCAGTGGCATTTTGATATGATTCCATGTTTACAGCGGCGGCACCGTGCAAGAATTTCACTTGGCTTCCCTTTGCATATAAGAGTGTATTTAATTAAATCAGGCAGTATCTGACAACATAGTAAAAAACTAAACCGCTACAAAAGATTATTATGAATCTGTGTTTTTGCAGCATTTATTTGTTTTACTATCGTCTAAGGTTCGGACCCTTTAGACACGCCCTAAGCAGAATAAAGAAAATTCCCTATACAAGTAAATAATATATTACAAAGATTATTATGTCAACACTTACAATGGAAATCATTTATATGTCTATAGATACCGTTTTTTTATACAATGTAAGCCTTAGTAAACATAATCAAATGTACAAAAATGTTAAAAAGTTAAATCTTTATTCTAAAATATGAATTCCTATCCATAAGAAGGAAAAGACTAGTTTTCCTGCATTTATTTCTATGGAAAAAACTGGACAAAAAACAAGGGAATTTTAAGAAAATAGCACTTTTATTCATATGTCTTTTTATGTATAATATAGTAAGAATAAATATGCTTATTTTGAAAAATTATATGTTTACATAGATGTTTAGCGCAAATAGCTAAACAAATTCGGATTAATTGACGATAATTAGAAGGAGATATATTATGTTTGGTGCGGATATGGGTATTGATTTAGGCACTGCCTCAATTGTAGTTTACATTAAAGGGCAGGGGATTGTGCTTCAGGAGCCGTCTGTTGTTGCAATAGACAAAAATAACAGTACGATTTTAGCTGTAGGAGAAGATGCAAGGCGTATGCTGGGAAGAACCCCCGGCTATATTGTGGCCATAAGGCCTCTGAAAGAAGGCGTAATTTCAGATTATGAGGTTACGGAGAAAATGCTTAAAGCCTTTATACAAAAGGCTGTAGGAAAGCCTCTTCTTTTAAAACCGAGGATTGCCGTATGTGTTCCTTCCGGTGTTACGGAAGTTGAGAGAAGAGCCGTTGAAGATGCTACAAGGCAGGCCGGAGCAAGGAAAGTTCTTATTATAGAAGAACCTATTGCCGCCGCCATCGGTGCAGGAATAGACATCGCCAGAGCCAAAGGAAGCATGGTAGTAGATATCGGCGGCGGAACTACAGACGTTGCCGTAATCTCTCTTGGCGGTACTGTAGTAAGCACTTCTTTAAAGGTTGCCGGAGATAATTTTGACGAAGCAATTGTACGTTATATGCGCAAAAAACATAATGTTCTTATAGGTGAAAGATCTGCCGAGGATTTAAAAATAAATATCGGTACAGCTTTTGAAAGAACCGTTCCCGTATCTATGGATGTTAGAGGAAGAAACCTCATAAGCGGCCTTCCAAAGACTATAACTGTAACATCAGATGAAATGCAGGAAGCTTTAAGCGAGTCTGTTGACGCAATCATTGAAACCGTTCATTCCGTTTTGGAAAAGACGCCGCCGGAGCTTGCGGCAGACATTGCAGACAGGGGAATCGTAATGACAGGCGGCGGAAGCCTTCTTTACGGCCTTGATAAATTAATTAAACAAAGAACGGGAATCAATGCCATCATAGCAGAGGAAGCAATTTCCTGCGTTGCGATAGGCACAGGAAAATATATCGAATATGCCACCGGCTCAAGCAGCTCTCAAAACAGTGGCAAAAGCCGCCAAAAACGGAGGAGAAGCGATGATTAGAGGTCTTTATACATCTGCTTTGGGTATGACTACCCAGATGAATAAAATGGACATTATATCCAATAATATTGCCAACGTAAACACTACAGGCTATAAAAAGGACGGCGTAATCACCCAGTCCTTTTCAGAAGAGCTTATGAAGTTTATGGACAGCGCCGAAGGCAAAAAAAGTATGCTGAGCGGCGTACAGTCTGTAGGTAAATTTTCTCACGGGCTTTTTGTGGATAATATATATACGAATTTCAGTAACGGCTCTTTGAAGGGAACCAGCGGTCCTCTCGACTGTGCGGTTTCGGGAAGCGGCTTCTTCGTTATAGAAAAATTAAACGATAACGGCGAAGCTACGGAAAAATATACAAGAGACGGCGCCTTTACCATAGGCGCAGAGGGCTATTTATCCACCAAAGACGGTGACGCCGTAATGGGCATGAATGGAAAAATAGCCATTCCAAACGGAAACATCAGTATAACGGATAATGGCGATGTTTATGTTAATTCCGAGCTGATAGACAGACTTAAGCTTGTGGATTTTGAAGATAAAACGGCTTTAAGAAAAGAAGGAAGCAATCTTTACTCTACTTTAGAAGGAACGGAAGCTTCCGCCTTTAAAGGTAAAATTGAGCAGGGCTTTCTTGAAGCTTCCAATGTAAACAGCGTAAATGAAATGATAGAACTTATAAATATATCAAGAACCTATGAGGCAAATCAGAAAATGATTCAGTCCCATGATTCGACTCTTTCAAAAGCAGTGAATGAGATTGGTTCGAGATAAGGCAAATAGGAGGTTAAGCTTATGATGCGAGCTCTTTGGACGGCTGCAAGCGGTATGACAAGCCAGCAGCTTAACGTTGATACGATTTCAAACAATCTTTCAAACGTAAACACCACGGGATATAAAAAGGAAAGAATGGAGTTTAAATCTCTTCTTTACGAAACAATGAAAAGGGCAGATGAAGACCCTGCCAATGCTCCTGCAAGACCTGTTAATTTACAGGTAGGCCACGGTGTAAGGCCGATAGCCACAGCAAGAATTTTTGACCAGGGAAATATAACCGCAACCAGCAGCAATTTGGACTTTGCCGTTGAAGGCCAGGGCTTTTTCGCTGTTCAAAGAGGAGAAGACGATATCGTATACACAAAAGACGGCTCCTTTAAATTAAGCATTCAGGAAAACGGAGATCAAATGATTGTTACAGGAGAAGGCTATCCTGTTCTCGGCATAGATGATGAGCCTATTTACATACCGGAAGAAGTTAAAATTTCAGGATTAAACGTGGATCAGGACGGGAACCTTACTTATACAAACGCTGACGGTGAAACAGAGGATTTGGATTTAAGGCTTGATATGGTTCAGTTTTCAAATGTTCAGGGCCTTGAGGCTTTAGGCGGCAACTTCTACGGAGCGACTCCTGCTTCAGGCGTTGCCATGAAAGAATCCGACGGCGAAGTAAATTCTTTAAGTAAAATTGTCCAGGGCTATCTGGAACGCTCCAACGTATCCGTAGCCGATGAAATGGTTGACCTGATTGTTGCCCAGAGAGCATATGAGCTTAATTCAAAGGCCATTCAAACAGCCGACGATATGCTTCAAAATGCCAATAACCTTAAAAGATAGTGTAAGGAGCCTTTCATATGGATATTAATTCGATAAACAGCCTTACCAATGCCAATATCGGTTCAAGCTACGGCGAGATTTATAAAGAGGACGCAAAGATAAACTCTTTTAAAGATATTTTAGAAGAAGCCTCAAAGGACCAAAGCGATAAGGAAATCAGAACCGCCGCAAAGGAAATGGAAAGTTATTTCATCAATATGCTTTTTAAACAGATGAGAAAATCCGTTAAAAGTACCGGCGGGCTTTTTGAAAAAAGCTTTGCCCAAGAAACCTTCGAGGAAATGCTTGATGAGCAATATGCAAATCTTGCCACCGAAAGCGGCGGTATCGGCCTTGCGGATGCCATTTATGAACAGATGAAAAACGGGAATTAAAAAAACAGCCCTTTAAGGGCTGTTTTTTATTTATATAGCTTTAGGATATAAAAACTTATAGAATTTGCTTTTACTAAAACACGGCGAGTAAATCTTAATGGGGAGGTTCTGCTTCTGCCTGACGGCAGTGAAGGCAGGGATTGCCGTTATAGGGCGGATTCTTCAAACCACTCTCTATGCAGGAGGCATTGATTGAATCGGAACTATAATAGGATTAACCTGAAGCTGAAGTCTGCCGGGAAGTGCCCAGGCATATTTTGGGTTTTAGCCCCGGCCTCTTTAGAGTGAAATAGTTCCGCCAAGGCCAATTCAGTTTAAAACCGCTATAAATATTTGAATATAGCAGACATAAAAAGACAAAAGCAAATTGTCTTTAAACCGCCTTCTATGAAGGCGACACTGATTCAGATAAAAATGAAATAAATTTAAAAACTTACTTTGAATAAAATCTACTTTGGATAAAATCATATGTTAATATAGCATTTCTTCTAAAATTTCTAATGTCCTGATGGAAAGCTTAATTTTAGGCTCAACAGAGGAGATGACCATGACTTCGTCGCTGCTGTGGGCTCTGTCTCCTGTGGGGCCTATGCCGTCAAGAACGGGGCAGCCCATATAGGAAATAAAGTTTGCGTCGGAGCCGCCGCCGGTACTTACCCATTTTACCTGAAAGCCCGTTTCTTCTCCTGCCTTTTCTACTATTTTCATAAGGTTTTTAGCCTTTTCATCCAATGCCATAGGAGGCCTTTTTCCGTCGTATATGATTTCTGCCTGAATCCCTTCAAGAAATGGAGTATTCTTAAGCCTTTCAAGGGTATCCTCGATTTTCTTATTTTCGCTCATATGAACAAATCTTGTGTCTATATGGCATTCGGCATAATCGGGAACAACGTTTGTTGCCGTGCCGCCTTTCACGATGCCGACGCTTAAAGAGGTTCCGATGTCATAATTATTAAGCTTCATAAGCTCACTTATCCATAGGCTTATTTCATGAACAGCGTTTATGCCGTCTTGAGGAGCAACCCCTGCATGGGCGGCTCTTCCCTTTATTTTTACTATGTAGCTTGCGACGCCTTTTCTGCTGTTTACAAGTTCTCCGCCTTTTCTGCCGGGCTCCATTACGAAGGCATATTTGCTTATTTTAGCAAGCTCCGTAAGCCAGTCCTTCGAGGAAAGGGAATGGATTTCCTCATCGTTATTCATGGCTACGCATATTTTAAGCTTGCTGTTTTTTTCCAATAAGCTTTTTACAATATAAAATATGGAAAGAAGCCCTGATTTCATATCCATTACCCCCGGGCCGTAAGCGGAATCGCCTTTTATGGAAAATGGGCGGTCTTTTACGGTTCCTTCGGGAAAAACCGTATCCATATGGCCTACGAGAAGAACGTCGATATCTTCTCCCGGATGCGTGCGTACTTCGAGGCAGGGCCCGGCTTCAGAAGAAAAATCATGCCTTATAACATTTAAACCAAGGCTTTTGTATTTTTCTTCCATGACATGGGCAACCTTTGCGACTCCGCCGGAGATGTAGCTTCCGCTGTCAATATTTACGATTTCCTCAAGTTCTTTTAAAAATCCGTCAATTGAAAAGTTTTGCATAATAGCCTCCTTTACAAAAATAAGTATATCTACAGTATATCATAAGCATAGCCTTACTCATACAGTTGTCTTGGAGAAATATATTTATGAACAAAGTTTGTTTTTGATTGACTTTACCCTCAATATATCATAAATTATCTTAATATTAGATGATATAGTAAATTTACTATAGTAAACAGGTTTACTTCTTTATAAGAAATTTGCTGTACAATCTATGAGGAAAAACTATAAATAGGATATAAAAAAGCCCCTGAGGGCTTTTTAAAACCATTGTCCGAAACGGCGGATATAGGCTTTTTTAATTAACTGAACGGCTACACAGTAAGATAAAAGTATCAATATGAGCCATGGGGCAAAGGTAAGGGGTAGCCTCATCATGTCGATTCCTACGGCAATGTTTGTAAAACCGATAAAAATCGCTGCAATAGTTACCAGAGCAGTTGAAACAACAAGGGGCATAGAGGCTCTGCTTTGAATAAAAGGTATTTTAGCGGTACGGATCATATGGATTATGATAATCTGAGAGGTTGTTCCGAAAACAAACCAGCCGCATTGGAAAAGGGGAGAAAGCTCTTTTGTATTTGCTCCTATAACATACCACATGATGCCAAAACAAAGTATATCAAAGAGTGAGCCAAGGGGCCCCATGGTCATCATAAAGCTTAATATAGAGGAAGTTTCCCATTTTCTTGGCATTTCAATATATTCTTCATCTACGGAATCAAAAGGCATTCCCAATTGGGAAAAATCGCAGAGAAGGTTTTGAACCAATATCTGAACCGGAAGCATAGGCAGAAAGGGCAGGAATATACTTGCGGCTACCACCGAAAGCATATTGCTGAAATTTCCGCTTACAGCCATTTTAATGTATTTTGTAATATTACCGAAGGTTTTACGGCCTTCGATAACTCCTTCTTCAAGAACCATAAGGTCTTTTTTCAAAAGGATAATATCGGCGGTTTCCTTGGCTATATCAACGGCGGAATCTACAGAAATTCCTACGTCTGCCTGATGAAGGGCAGGCGCATCGTTTATTCCGTCGCCCATGTAGCCTACGGTATGGCCGTTTTCCTGAAAGGCTTTTACTACCCGCTGTTTTTCGATGGGAGAAAGCTTTGAAAAGAGATTGCAGATCTTTACGGCATTTAAAAGCGCCGTATCGGTCATTTCAGAAACATCTTTTCCCGAAAGGCGGTTAGATACGTTTATTCCTACCTTATTGCATACCTTTACGGCAACGCCTTCGCTGTCTCCCGTTAAAACTACGGTTCTTACGCCGTGCTGTTTTAATGCTGTGACTGCGCTTTTGGCGCTTTCTTTCGGGGGATCAAGAAAACCGATAAATCCCAGAAGGACCATATCACTTTCATGCGCTACGCTAAAGGCATTGGTATCCGGAACATGGTTTTTCTGCGCTACGGCAATCATTCTTAAGCCTTCGGCATTATGCTTTTCGTAGGTTCTCAAGGCATCGTTTTTAATTTCTTCGCTTAAAGGCGAAACCTCGCCGTTATATTCCGCGTAGGAGCATATGGCGATAATTTCTTCCACGGCACCTTTTGTGATAAGCTGGCGCTTACCGTTTTTATCTTCAAGAACAACACTCATTCTCCTTCTGGAAAAATCAAAGGGGATTTCGTCTATGATTTTATAGCTTTCTTTCAGCGAATCCAGTTCATTTTCATGAGCTCTGTTGATGATGGCAAGGTCGATAAGGTTTTTAAGGCCCGTCTGAAAATAACTGTTTAAAAAACCATGGCGAAGCACCCTTAAATCATCTTCTCCATGAGAATTCATATATTTTTCAAGGATAATCTTGTCTTCTGTCAATGTGCCCGTTTTATCTGTGCAGAGAATATCCATTTCCCCGAAGGATTGGATAGAGCCTAAGGATTTGACGATAACTTCATGTTTAGACATATTGATTGCGCCTTTTGCCAAGGTAGAAGTCATAATCACCGGAAGCATTTCAGGGGTAAGGCCTACGGCGATACTGATGGCAAAAAGCAGAGAGCTAATCCAATCGCCTTTTGTAATGCCGTTTATTATAAATATTGCAGGGATCATAATCAGCATAAACTTTATCAGCAAAGAGCTTACCGAATCCACTCCCCGCTCGAAGCTGTTTTTTGCTCTGTTTCCTGAAAGGCTTTCCGCCATGGAGCCAAAGTAGGTTTCGTTTCCGATGGATAGTACAACAGCCGTTGCGCTTCCGCTTACCATATTGGAGCCCATGAAGCCGATATTTGATAAATCCGTAAGGGAAGCTTCGGCAGCAGATTTTAAATCCTTGAATTTTTCCACGGGATTTGATTCTCCCGTAAGAGCGGATTGGGCGACAAAAGCGTCTTTTGCTGATATAAAACGGATATCAGCAGGAATGATATCCCCTGCGGATAGCTTTACAATATCGCCTTTTACCACTTCTTCTAAAAGAACCTCTATTAATTTTCCGTCCCTGATAACGTCCACCTTATTGGAAATCATTTTGGAAAGCCCTGCTGCGGCTGCATTGGAACGCTCGCTTTGTATAAATGCTACAAGGCTTGAAACTACTACAAGGGCAAGGATAATGGATATGGTAAGATAATCAGGCCGATAGGATAAAACAACATCGGTAAAAAATGTAATGGCGGCGATTATAATCAGAACAATATTAAAGGGATTTATAATAGCCTCCTTAAGCCTTATGAGAGAGCTGTTGGACTTTCCCGATGTAATGATATTAAGCCCGTCTTCCTCCTGCCTTTTTTCGGCTTCCTCCTGAGAAATGCCCTGAAGCCCTGTCTCAAGTTTCTCAAGAACGCTGTCAATGGGCATTCCCGAATACTCTTTAAGTAAAGATTCGCTTAATTTTCTGTTTTGAATTTTAAGGTTTTCTGTCTTTCCGTTTTTAAATAACTTCATTGTTATCACCCTTTCTATTATTTTTGCCGTTTTGAAAGTTCTTTAAGCTTCAACATTAAAAATATAAAAGGGCAATAAAAAAACGCCTCTAAAGGCGCACGGTATTAAATCCTATGATAAAAAGCCCATGGAATTTAAGCCTACGGTCCGCCTATAGGTTATATTTTTAAATATGAAGCTCTTATAAGCCCTAGTATACTGACTACTGACAGGGTATTCTTCCATGGTTTCATCTCCTTCTTAATATGAAATATATCGGCATCACCTTAAGCATAGCACGGCCCGGCTATAGTGTCAAGACTAAGCGGTTATCGGTATGGGAGAAACGTTTTAAGTGTTCCTCTTTACTGAAAATAGGGTTTTTGCGGAAATCTTTGTAAGAACAAAGTAAAAATCCCTTTGAAATTCTTGTCCTGTTTACCATATGACGGAAGTAAATCCTGTTAAATTAATTAAAGCCTGGGTTGCTAAAATTAAAACATTGTTAGGTGTCTTTTCATGGGTTTGCCGTAAATATCAGTAAGTTTTAAATTATAAGCTCAGTATATTTATATGCTTATTTAAAGTTTCTGATTATTAAGAATTAATATTAATAAAACGAAAGGCTGTTTATTAGCTTGGCGTATTTTTTTACATTAGCGTTTTTCTAAAAAGAATACAATGAGAGAGCTTAAACAAAATAAAAGAACTTTAAAACAGATTTATCCGTTTTAAAGTTCTTTCAGGTTAAAACATGGAGGAGTGATTGAATTCATTTGATTGAAGTTTAAGGAGTTTTAAACTATAGAAATTAATTTTTAATTTATAGTAAAACAAGATTAGGGTAAGCACAAAAACCTATTTTTCATAAACGGCTTAAAATATAGAATCGCTATTTTAAGCCATTCAAAATATACGGTTTTTGTTATGCTAATTCATTGTTTTGCTATAGTTATTACAGATTGATACAAAATTATATAGGAATGGTTTTAAATTTTTATATGTATTCTCTTTAGGTAAGATATCCGGATAAAAATAATCAAAGACATTAATTTTGATTTTCTTCATTATTTTCCGGGGTTACGAAAATCATTTTCTGTTCTTGTTTAGCCGATATGTAAAGCGCTTCACGTTCTTTCTGAGCAGATATTATTATGTTTGTAGCTTCTTCGCAAGCCGGCAGCATTTTAAAATACATTTCTTTATAATCCGGCATTGACTTCACCTAACATATGACCCTAGATGTCAATAGGACTTATGGGCCTATTATATACTTTGGTTGGTGATGAAAATGCGTTTAAGAATAAGGGATCAGCGAGAAGAAAGGGATATTCCCCTAAGTATTATAATTAATCTCGCGAAGTTTTATAAAACCAGTATTGACTATTTAGTCGGCCTTACGGAGAATCAAAAGCCTTATGGTTAACTAAAAAATATAGATAGGCAATATTGCTTTTATACTAGGGTGATGCGAATGCAAAAATATAAACGCATTCGTGAACTGCGGAAGGACGCAGATTTAACTCAAAAAAGGGTAGGGAATGGAATTTAGTGTTCCCCAGAGAACCTATACTTATTACGAAAGCGGCCAGAGAATGGTTCCACCTTGGATTCTTTATGTTTTGGGAGACTCTTGCGACGTAAGCGCAGATTATATCCTTAGGCGAACCGATAGCAAAAAAAACAGATGAATAAAGAAACAATGCCGAAAGAGATTCAATTATATCTTATCTATCTGCTTGTGTAAGAACAAAGGGAGCGGCGTGGCATTTATACCATGCCGCTGTTTATCCTTAATATTAATCTCTTCTAGAGGGGAAGGATTCAATTTTATTCAATGTTTAAAGCATACTGAGCACATCGGCTTTATCTTTAACCCCAACGCTTCTTGAAGCTATTTTTCCGTCTTTAACTACCATAAGGGTCGGAATGCTGAAAACCTTAAATGCTTTTGCAAGCTCTGGATTTTCTGATACATCTATTTTAACTACTTTAATGTCTGTTTTTTCTTTTTCAATTTCTTCTATGGTTGGCGCAAACTCTTTGCATGGGCCGCACCAAGGTGCCCAGAAGTCTATCAGAACCGTCTTATCGGAACTCATAATTTCAGTTTGGAAATTTGCTATATTTACAGTTGAAGCGTTTGACATAATAATCTTCCTTTCAATCTATATTTACTATGCTGGGTAAATTTTTAAAGAGTGTATTTTCTTTGACTATGGCTGAATTATACAGTAAATAAAATATTTATTCTGTAACCATATCACATATTGAGAAGTTTTTATAAAATAAAAAAATTATAAAAGTAATGATTTTTTACATAGGGTAAATTGAACTTTGCACTTTCAGTAATGTGCGGCGGGATAAGGCTTAAAATTGAAAAATTTTAGTGAGCGCCTCTACTATCCGCATTATTTTTATTTTATGGACTTTCACGTAAAATAGTGACAAACCATAGTAAATTTAAAATGAAACAGCAACAAAGCCGTATATTCACACAAACTAAAAATACGCTTTAGAAGAAATATAATAAATTTTATTATGTTTCTTGTAAAAATCTGCATTTTTCGAGTAGCGTAAAAACGCACACCCTTAGAGCACAGGTAAGTGGTTTAAAGATAGCCTGTGAGCTTAGGAACAGCGGGCCAGGATTTATGTAAATAAATCTATATATTATTCTTTAATGAATAGGCTTTTGTTACTTCTTTTTGAAAAATTTACTGTAAAATAAAAAATCCCCCGAAGGGGATTTTTTATGAACTATATAAAATACTTTGCCAAATTTGCATTTTCGTCTATGAAAGGCTCTATCAGGCCGTTTTTTGCAGACATAAGGCATGTGACGCCCGGGCCGTGGCCGGGGATATAGCAGTCTCCGTGAACAACTACGCCTATGGTTACGGCTCCGGAAACATAAGTGTGCCCGTGCCTGCTGTCAGAATCCATAATGGCTACAATATCGCCGAAACGAAGGTCCTTCAAAGAATATTCTGAAACAAGAGCGGCATCATGAAGGGAAATGTCATAATCGCCCATTACGCTGTGTACTGCGCCGAGGCCTGATGACATAAGGGCGCCGGGAACGATTTTGGAAACCCCAATTTTAATTTTTCCGGAAAGCTCTTTGATATTCATCTTATGTAAAAGTTCAGGGCTTAAATTTCTTAAAACAATGTCCTTATGTTCAATTAAAGAAAGACCCTGCCCCTTGGAATGAACCTGAATTTTATCCCCTATAGAAAGATTTCTAAGGGTATCGTCATCAAAATAGATCATTACATGGTCACAGCCTCCGTGTTTTCCTGTTACAAAGCCCTTTGCACCTTTTGCATCTCCCGAAACTACGTAAGCGTCGTTTCCGATGCAGCTATAGGCAAGATAAGCATTGTTAAGCTCTCCCACAGGGTTTCTCGTGCTTGCCCCAGGCTCCAAATGGTCGGAAAGCCAGCCCGTGGCCTTATCGCCTATTTTTACATTAAGGGTTATGCCGCCGGTAGAAGGCAGATAGAAGGTAAAACCTTCCGTATCCATTTTCCCTCTGCTGTTTGCCTTAGACGGGGTAACTTCTCCCTGAACCACAAGAACAGGAAGCTTTTCTTCGTTGGTTTTCATAATAAGGCTCCTTTCATAGCTCTATAGTAAAACAAAGTAAAGCAGCTACAAAGATGATTCTTTATAATTCGCGCTGAAAACGGTGCATTTTTGAATTATTCCGAATTTATCTTTTTTGCGGCATTTATTTGTTTTGCTCTATTGGTATCGTACATTTCCTACTTATACGGTGTTGTTCCTGCTTAAGTTCAGATTTCCTATATATGGTTAGAAATTTATGTTCTAAAGTAATAAAAAGCTGGTTTTAAAATCGTAAGGCTTCAGTAAAGAAGGAGAACGCTTTTATCAGAAAAGCGTACATTTAAAATAAGCAGTAGAAAATCTGCCTGAGAAAACAGAAGGCATAAAGGCGCTATTCACTCCTTAGCCTTACAGCCTTTGCAGCCTGCCGTTTTTTCATATCTTCCATGGCGGCATAGTGGGTTTTTGTGGTGTTTACGTCGCTATGGCCTAAAACTTCTGCAACAAGGTAAATATCACCGGTTTCGTTATAGAGGTTTGTGCCGTAGGTGCTTCTAAGCTTATGGGGGGATATATTTTTTACAGGGGTAACAAGCTTGGCATATTTTTTTACAAGGTTTTGAACGGCCCTTGTTGTGATTCGTCTGTTTTGCATGGAAAGGAAAAAGGCTTCCGCATGGCCTTCCAAGGGAGAAATCTCCTTTCGTTCTTCAAAATACAAAAGAAGGGCTTCCTTAACCTCGTCGCCGAAATAGACGATGGATTCATTTCCGCCTTTTCTTGTTACTTTTACGCCGCTTATGTCAAAATCAATGTCATTTATATTGATTCCTACACATTCCGATACGCGAAGGCCGGTGCCAAGAAGCAAAGTAACGATGGCAAGGTCTCTTGCCTTGGTTTTTTCATGGAATGATTTTTGGCCTTTTGTAAGGCTTTCACCTTTTTCTATTTCGTCTAAAAGATTGGCGGCTTCGTTTACCTCAAGGCGGATGATATTTTTCTTATGGGCCTTTGGAAAATCCATCAGCTGAGAAGGGTCGGAAGGGATTTTTCCTTTTTTATAAAAATAGACAAAAAGGGTTCTGATGGAAGAAAGCTTTCTTGATTTTCCTTTTTCCTTATTTTGATAAGTGGTTATGGAATCCTTTTCATCTTTTTCGTAAAAGCTTAGATAGCCCATGTATCTTTCAATATGGTCTATATTTATTTTTTTAAAATCTTCCAAAGTAAAGCCTCTTACGGTTTTACCGGAAAAGTCCTCCTCATATTCCGTAAGATAAGTAAAAAATACGGAAAAGTCATAAGCATAGGCCCTTTTTGTGTTTGAAGAAAGGGTATCAGCCTTGCCGACGAAAAATTCCGACAGAAAAACAGGAAGGGTTTTAAGCCTTTCATTCAACAGCCGTGCATTTTTTATTTGGAGGCTCTCATGATAGCCGGCCAATTGGATCACCAACTTTCCAACCTTTGATTTCGGAGCGCTGTATGGCGCCGAATAATTTTTCTTCCAGATTATTGTATATTAAAGCATTCTCTAATATAAACTCCTTGATTTGCTGGCGTTTGGTATTTCCGTTGGCCGGGCAGGGATTTTTAACGATAGGAAGATTATTTGCTTTTATAAATCCCTTAATGTCATCCTCGGGAACATATATCAAAGGGCGTATGCATGTAAGGTCGGTCCTGTCAAGATAAGTAACAGGAGAAAAGCAGTACATGCGCCCTTCATAAAACATGGAAAGAAAAAGGGTTTCTATAACATCGTTTTTATTATGGCCGTAAGCCAGCTTATTGCAGTTAAGCTCCTTCACTTTTGCGTTAAAGGCGCCTTTTCTAAGCTTTGCACAAAGAGAGCAAGGGTTTGATTCTTTTCTTATATCAAAAAGGATTTCTCCTATATCTGTTTCAATAACGGTATGGCGCACCCCTAAGCTTTCGCAAAGCTTCGTAAGAGGAGTAAAGTCAGAACCGGGAAGGCCTAAAGACACGGTTATTGCCTCAAGCTCAAATTTCTTAGGGTAAAACCTTTTTAAATTAGCGAGGGCCATAAGCATTGTTGTGCTGTCTTTTCCGCCGGAAGCGCCGATGGCGATTCTGTCCCCGTCTTCTATCATAGTATAATCGTCTACAGTGCGTCTTACATAACTGAGAAGTCTTTGAAGTTTCATTAAACACTCACCTTTTATATAGTTTACTTCATTAAGTATATCATAATTATGGTTTCTGCTCATACATTTTCCTTCATAAAATGTATTCGTGAATCAAACTAAGCTCTGCTTAGTTTGATTCATATTATGGGTCGTGACCCAGTTGAGCACGCAAAGCGTGCGAAATAATAACCACCCGCTATGCGGGTGCGCGGTGTTTGTTATACAAAAAAATCACCTTTCCGTTATAATAAGGTTGTTCAAGCCAGATTATAACGAAAGGAAAGGTGATTTTCATGGCCAACAAGGCAAATAGTTTAGCCCACACCAAGTGGATGTGTAAGTACCACATAGTGTTCACTCCTAAGTATAGGAGAAAAATTATTTATAATCAATACAAAGAAAGTGTCAGAGATATTTTAAAACAACTTTGCAGATACAAAGGAGTAGAGATTATCGAAGGGCATCTCATGCGCGACCATGTACACATGCTGGTCAGCATACCACCGAAGCTGAGTGTTTCTCAGTTTATGGGATATTTAAAAGGGAAAAGTGCACTCATAATTTTTGACCAGCACGCAAACTTAAAGTATAAGTTCGGGAATAGACACTTTTGGGCAGAAGGTTATTACGTGAGCACAGTAGGACTGAATGAGGCAACCATAAAGAAATACATTCAGGAACAAGAAAACTATGATATAGCGATGGATAAACTGAGTGTGAAAGAGTATGAGGACCCCTTCAAGGGGTAGCCAGTATTACGGACACCCTTTTAGGGGTGGCGACGAGTCAAGGGCAATAAAGGCTTGAACGAAAGTGAAAGCCAGCGTCTTTAGGCGCTGGCCGGTAACAGCCCCTTATAGGGGCGAGCAAACCACCCGTTTGACGGGTGGTCATGATTATATCTCATTATTTGTTTTTTCACCATAGGAGAGAAGGCAATTTTACTCTAAAACGTAAAAGCATTTGCTCCTATATTAGAATTTAAAAAATAATAAACTTTCAGATTAAATTTCAGGATAAAAGACAGTTGTTTTTAAAGAAAAGCACATTAAATATTTGTAAAAGATTTGAACTAACCTTAAAAAGATGATAAAATTCAATATATAATTACTGGTTTCAGTAAAGAATGAATAGTTCAGGAGCAGTTCAATGACTGATGATTTGAAATTTACTCATCTCCACGTACATACGGAATATAGCCTTTTAGACGGCTCTGCCAAAATCGGAGGCCTCATAAAAAGGGCCAAGGAGCTTGGCATGGACAGCCTTGCCATAACCGACCACGGTGTTATGTACGGGGTAATTGATTTTTATAAAAAAGCGAAAGAAGAGGGCATAAAGCCAATTATCGGCTGTGAAGTCTATGTTGCCAATACTTCAAGGTTCGATAAAGCGCCGTCAAGAGATAATTTTTATTATCATCTTGTTCTTCTTGCGGAAAACGATGAAGGCTACCATAATTTAATTAAGCTTGTAAGCTATGGCTTTCTTGACGGCTTTTACTATAAGCCGAGAGTAGACATTGAGCTTTTAAAAAAATATCATAAGGGCATCATTGCCCTTAGTGCCTGTCTGTCGGGGCCTGTGCCCTATCATATTCTCAATTCCTCTTATGAGAAAGCAAGAGACGTTGCTCTTTTATATAAGGAAATTTTCGGTGAAGGAAATTTCTTTCTTGAAATGCAGGACCATGGGATTTCTGAACAAAAACATGTAAATAAGCAGATTGTGGCCATAAGCAAAGAAACGGGCATTCCGCTTGTGGCTACAAACGACTCTCATTATATATATAAAGAAGACGCGGAATCCCATGATATTCTCCTTTGTGTTCAGACCCTTAAAACTGTAGACGATGAAGACAGAATGCGTTATGAAGGCAGCGAATTTTATTTAAAAAGCCCTGAGGAAATGTATGCTCTTTTTCCTGAACATAAAGAAGCCCTCAGAAATACTTATGAAATAAGTAAACGCTGTAATGTGGAGTTCGAGTTCCATAATTACAAGCTTCCGAAATTTGAGCTTCCGGAAGGAGAAGACGACGCTTTTGCATTCCTTCAGAAGCTATGCAGACAGGGTCTTTGCGAGCGCTACGGAGAAAACCCCGACGAAGCCCTTTGGGACAGGCTTAATTATGAGCTTGGTGTAATCAATTCCATGGGCTTTAATGATTATTTTCTTATAACATGGGATTTTATCCGGTTTGCCAGAGAAAAAAATATCATTGTCGGTCCGGGAAGAGGCTCGGGAGCAGGGAGTATTGTCGCCTACAGCCTTAAAATAACCAATATAGACCCGATTAAATATAATCTGATATTTGAAAGGTTTTTGAACCCTGAAAGAGTTTCCATGCCGGATTTCGATATTGATTTCTGCTATGAAAGAAGGCAGGAAGTCATCGATTACGTTATAGAAAAATACGGGGCAGACCACGTGGCCCAAATTATTACCTTCGGAACCATGGCCGCAAGAAACGCCATAAGAGACGTGGGCAGAGCCCTTGCCTACGGATACGGCGAGGTCGACAGAATCGCCAAAATGATCCCCTTTGCCGTAGGAATGACCATAGAAAAGGCCCTTGAAATGAATCCCGAGCTTAAAAAGGCCTATCTTGAAGAAGATGATACAAAATATCTTATTGATATGTCTATGAAGCTTGAAGGCCTGCCAAGGCATGCTTCCACCCATGCGGCGGGGGTTGTTATCAGTAATTTACCCGTGATGGAATACGTGCCTTTAAATTTAAACGACGGCGTCGTCACCACTCAGTTTCCCATGACCACCTTGGAGGAGCTGGGGCTTCTTAAGATGGATTTTCTGGGGCTCAGGACATTGACCATTATGCAGCATGCGGTATTTCAGATTAAAAAAAGCTTCGGCATCGATATTGATATTGATAGTCTGGATTTTGCCGATCCCAAGGTCTATAATATGATTTCCCAGGGGAAAACAGAAGGGGTTTTCCAGCTTGAAAGTTCCGGCATGAAAAGCTTTATGAAGGAACTGAAACCGCAGTGCTTTGACGATATTATTGCGGGGATTTCTCTTTACAGGCCCGGCCCTATGGACTTTATCCCTAAATATATCGCAGGGAAAAATTCAGGAAAAGAAGTAAAATATCTTACGCCGAAGCTTAAGCCAATTTTAGAGACGACCTATGGCTGTATCGTTTATCAGGAACAGGTTATGCAGATTGTTCGGGACCTTGGAGGCTATTCCCTCGGCAGAAGCGACCTTGTAAGAAGGGCCATGAGTAAGAAAAAGGCCGACGTTATGGAAGAAGAAAGAAAGAACTTCATCTACGGTCTTGGAGACGATGTGCCCGGCTGTATTAAAAACGGCATACCCAAAGAAACTGCCGAGGCCATATTTGAAGAAATGACGGATTTCGCCAAATATGCCTTTAGCAAAAGCCATGCGGCGGCCTACGCCGTCATCGGTTATCAGACGGCTTGGCTTAAATACTATTATCCTGTTCAGTTTATGGCGGCTTTAATGAGTTCCGTAATGGATTCTTCTTCAAAAATTGCCGAATATATAGACGAATGCAAGAAAATAAATATAAAGCTTCTTCCGCCGGATATCAACAAAGGCTACGGTACATTCAGCGTAGAAGGCAGTTCTATCCGGTTCGGCCTTGCGGCAATTAAAAACGTCGGAAGAAATGTGATTTCAAGCATCGTAAAAGATAGGGAAGAAAAGGGAGAATATACAAGCCTTACGGAGTTTATTAACCGTATGAGCCAAGGAGATATTAATAAAAGATGCCTTGAAAGCCTGATAAAGGCAGGAGCATTTGATTCCTTTGGCGGCAGGCGCTCCCAATACCTTGAAGTTTACCAGCAGATATTAAACGGCATAGGCCAGAACAAAAAGAAGAATATAGAAGGGCAAATCAGTCTTTTTGAGCTTAGTTCCGACGATATGGAAGAAGTTTATAAGGATAATCTTCCTGATTTACCGGAATTCAGAGAGGCCGATATGCTGGATATGGAAAAGGAAGTTCTGGGCATATACGTAAGCGGCCACCCTCTTTCGGGATATACGGAGATTCTGGACCAATACGTGAATTCCTACAGCAGGGATTTTATAAATAACGAAGAAGAGGAAGAGGGGAAAATAACTGCCGGCGTATATGACGGCAAGGAACTGATTGTGGGCGGCATCATAGCGGATAAATCTGTTATTTACACTAAAAACAATAAGCCCATGGCCTTTTTAACCCTTGAAGATATTTACGGAACCGTTGAAATCATTGTTTTTACAAATATCTATGAAAAGCTTTTAAGCAGGCTTTCAGAAGATAAGGTTATCGTCGTGTGGGGAAGAGCAACCGTAAGAGAAGGAGAAAACGCCAAGGTCATTGCCAACGAAATAAGATTTGTTGAAGATTTAGGAAGACCTGCCATAGAATATAAAAGTCTTTGGCTTAAAATCCCAAGGGAAAGCAGCCTTGCAGATTCACAGATAATCAATGTATTAAAAATGCATAAAGGCAGCATTCCTGTTTATATATTTAAAGAGAAAGACAGACAAAAAATGCGGCTGAATTCCTCCTTTTGGGTAAATCCTGAAAAAGGGCTTATAAAAGATTTGGAAGGAATTTTGCCATCTGACTGCATCGTTTTAAAGGAGGAAGCTTAATGGGAGATGTAAAGAGAATCGGTGTTCTTACAAGCGGCGGAGACGCGCCGGGAATGAATGCTGCCATCAGAGGCGTAGTCCGTACGGCTCTTAACAGAGGCCTTTCTGTTGTAGGCATAAAGAGAGGGTATGAAGGCCTTCTTGCCTGTGATATTTCAGAGCTTAACGGAAAATCTGTATCGGATATTATACATAGGGGAGGGACCAGCCTTTTAACCGCCAGATGCCCTGAAATGCTTGAAAAAAAATATCAGGAAAAAGCTGCGGACATATGCCGTATCATGAAAATAGACGCCCTTATAACCATAGGCGGGGACGGCACCTTTAGAGGGGCGGCGGCCCTTTCAGAGCTTGGCGTAAATGTGATGGGTATCCCCGCCACAATAGATTTGGACTTGGCTTATACAGATTATACAATTGGTTTCGATACGGCAGTCAATACGGCTATGGAAGCAATCAATAAAATAAGAGACACCTCAAGCTCCCATGAAAGATGCTCCGTGGTTGAGGTTATGGGAAGAAGATGCGGCAATATTGCCTTATGGTGTTCTATAACCGGCGGAGCGGAAGCCGTGATTATACCGGAGCACCCTGTTTCAACAGAAGACGTTATAAAAGAAATTATCCAAAACAGGGCTAAAGGAAAAAGTCATAATCTCATTGTAGTAGCCGAAGGCAGAGGAGGAAGTGAAGCCCTTGCAAAGGAAATAGAAAAGGTTACGGGCATAGTGACCAGAGCTACAATCCTCGGCTATCTTCAAAGAGGGGGAAGCCCATCGGCCCGTGATAGAATGGAAGGCTCATTAATGGGCTATAATTGTGTAGAAGCCATTATGAATGGGGAAAGAAACAGAGCAATGGGCGTAATAAACGGTGCCCGTATCAGCATGGATATAAAAGAAGCATTAAGCTGCACAAAAGAATATAACGATACATTATACAATGTCATAAAAGTACTGTCTGTTTAGGAGAGATCATATGAAACGAACGAAGATTTTGGCAACATTAGGCCCGTCAACAGCAAGTTATGAAATCATAAAAGAGCTTATTAAAGAAGGAATCAACGGGGCCAGGCTTAATTTCTCCCACGGGGATTATGAAAGCCACGGCAAAATGATCGATATGCTTAAGGCGGCAAGGGAAGAGCTTGACGAGCCGGTTGCTCTTGTTTTAGACACAAAGGGACCGGAAATAAGGCTTAAGTCATTTAAAGAAGGAACGGCCTTTCTTGAAAAGGGTTCAGAATTTGTATTAACCACCGACGATATAGAAGGGGACGAAAAAAGAGCCTCTGTAACTTATAAAGACCTTCCAAAGGATATGGGGCCGGGAGGAAAAATACTCCTTGATGACGGCCTGATAGAGCTTAAGGTAAAGGAAGTAAAGGGCAATAACATTATATGTACCGTTGTAAACGGGGGCCTTATTAAAAATAATAAAGGCATCAATATCCCGGATGTTCACACAAGCCTTCCTTCTCTTACCCAGAAGGATGTAGACGATATTGTATTCGGCATTGAAAAGGGCGTGGACTTTATCGCCGCTTCTTTTATAAGATCAGCCGCCGATATAAGGAATATAAGAAGGGTGCTGGATAAAAACGGCGGAGAAAAAGTAAAAATCATAGCCAAAATAGAAAACAGAGAAGGCGTAATGAATTTCGACTCTATTCTTGACGAGACCGACGGCATTATGGTTGCCAGAGGAGATATGGGGGTTGAAATAAATCCCGAAGAGGTTCCCATTATTCAAAAGGAGCTTATAAGAAAATGCAATCTGAAAGGCAAGCTCGTAATAACCGCAACACAGATGCTTGAATCTATGATAAATAATCCAAGGCCCACAAGAGCAGAAGCAAATGACGTTGCAAACGCCATATTTGACGGAACTGATTGTATCATGCTTTCGGGAGAAACGGCGGGAGGCAAATATCCTGTGGAAGCCGTAAAAATGATGGCCCGTATTGCCTGCGCCACGGAAAATGCCGTAGATTATTATAAAAAATCAGGAAGCCATACCCATATGGAGCCTAAAACAAGCACTACAGATTCCATTGCATACGCTTCCTGTACAATTGCGGCAGATATAAAGGCGTCCTGCATCGTGGCCGTAAGCCGCTCCGGCTTCACCCCAAGGATGGTATCACGCTTTAAGCCGGAATGCCTTATTGTTGCATTTACCCATGATGAAACAGTATGCAGACAGTTAAACTTAAGTTGGGGTATAAAACCGTTCTACTATGAAAGCGTTGGTATGGTTGAGGAAACCGGAAAGCTTACACTTAAAATAGTAGAAGAAAAACAGCTTGTAAAAAGCGGAGATGCAGTGGTAATGGTTGCAGGTTTCCCTATAGGAATTGTGGGAACCACGAATACCATTAAGGTTTTAACCGTAGGCGACGTACTCTTAAGAGGCAAATCTACGATGGATATTAATGTAACCGGCAGATGTTGTGTGATAAGAACTGTGGAAGATGCAAAAAATAATTTTAAAAAAGGCGATATTATCATTGCCCAGAATGTAAATCATGAAATTATGCCCTATATAAGAAAGGCTTCCGCCCTCATTATCGGAAGAGCAGGAGACGACGATTACGATATGGCGATAACCGCAGGTCAGGCCCTTGAAATCCCTGTTGTTATCTGCAAAGAAGAGGTTGTAGGCAGGATACAGAATGCCGCCATGATAACAATTGACAGTAAAAGCGGCATAATATATAATGGTGTGAGGGAATTATAATTCCATTAGTTTTGATTATGATGAAACGGCGCGAACTTAGAGAACGGGGTAATTATGTTTCAAAGATGCCCTGTGAACTCAGTAAGCGGCGGTTTGGATTTGTGAAGCAAATCCAAGTTTTATCAGTTCAAATAAATAATTAGCGAGGAGGTTTTTCATGGATAAATATGTATGCGTAGTATGCGGATATGTTTATGATCCGGAGGTAGGCGATCCTGACAGCGGGATAGCTCCGGGAACAGCTTTCGAGGATATACCTGATGATTGGGTTTGCCCCCTTTGCGGTGTAAGCAAAGACGATTTTGAAAAACAATAGGATACCCTGTCATAGTAAATTTCTTGCAAAGAAGGAATAAAACCTATTTGTTATAGACTCACAAAATATACAGTTTTATTCCTGTTGAACTCTAAATTTACTAAATATGGGTATCATAAGCAAAAAGGCGAATAACTTTAGTTATTCGCCTTTTTATATATAAAGAGAAAGCAAATTGAGAATGCTGGGATTTCAGATGAATCCGGGCATACTCGAATTAAAGTAAAACAGTAGCGTTGTAAATTTGCTTTTCCTAGACTGTATGCCTTCTTGGAGTCCGTTACTTACTGCGGAAGAAAAGCAAATTACTATATCGCTTCTATTATAAGTAAAATAATTTATTACTAGCTTAAAGCTATTTTACTATATTTATTCGTTTCCCTTCGTCTGCAAATGATGCATATTTCCGTATCTTTTTACTATTTTTCCGAACTCATCTTCATCGTAGAAGGGGCATTTATTCTGGCCGAAGTATTTTGCAACCTCCACTGCAAATCTGCCGCAGCATTCCAAATCGGAAAAATGAGTCGCTCCCGTTGCGCAGCCGGCAACAGCTGTTTCAGTGGTTATGGCTACACCCACAACAGGGGCATTGGTTGCCGTGGCGGGCTGGAGAATGCTGTTTAAATGGTAAAGCTCGTTTCCGTAAGGGGTAATATCCTGCATGGTAATAGGAAATACATAGGGAAGCTTTCCGGTAACGGTCTGCATAATTTCGAGAAGGTCATTGCTTATTTTTAAAATATAGCCTTCCTTAACGGTAGGAGATATGGCAAAGCCTCTGGTATTGATTACTCTGTTTCCCTTTGTTGTGTCTATGGAAAGGATTGCATCAAGGTCTCCGCTTACTTCTTCGGCGTTAACCGTTGCCATATCTACAGGAGAACCCATAAAAGGCACAGGCTCATGAGGCGATGTAGGTGCATTGGGGCATATATGGGTATGGATTACTACGTCTCCAAAGAGAAAATCGCCTTTGTTTTGCATATCAATAAGCTTTAAGGCGGTGGCAAGAGATACTAAAGCGCCGTCTCCGTCTGAAACAAAGCCGATCATTTCAGGTCTTGCACCTAATCCCCCAAGCCTTCCTAAAATACCGAGCGTAGGTGCGTTTCCGCCGTTGGATTTTCCGTTTTTACCGGCTATTTTTATTTTTATAAAATCGGTAGAGCCTTTTTCACCTGTAAATTTCTTTACTGTAACATCTTTTGCGCCGTAGTTTTCAAAGAATTCCTTGACCATTGCACCGCTGGCGTCTGCTCTGTCAAGTAAGTCGTAAACTTCCATGATTTGTTTGATTAACATGAGTAAATCTCCTTTGCTTTAGTTTATGTAGCATACCTATAGCAAAACAATAAATCAGCGTAACAAAAACCGTATATTTTGAATGGCTTAAAATAGTGATTTTATATTTTAAGCCGTTTATAAAAAATAGGTTTTTATTACTGCCTTAATCTTGTTTTGCTGTAATTAAAAAATCTCTCCCAAAAGCCTTGCAAGAACAGAACGAGCAGTCATAACCGGGATATTTGTCATTTCCTTAAGGGTATTTTGCATTTCAAGGTTATAGCCTATACAGTCCAATACAATAAGGTCACAGCTTTCTTTAGGGATTTGCTTTCCTGCGTTTATGATGCCTTCCATACCCTTATAGGGGTTTGCGGCTATGGTTTTTACATTATCGATATGCTTCCATTTGTTTTTGGAATATTCCATCTGCTTTTCATCAGGGGTAAACACTGTAAGGCCCTTATGGAAAACGAAAGGGGTTGCAGCGGACCTAAGAACCTCCGACGGGAATATAATAGGAACATTTGATTGAAATTTCCATGGGAAATCGCCTGTGCATATGAATGCAATAAGGTCGGCACCCTCCTCTTCCAGCTTGTAAATACAGTCTTGAAGCCTGTCTTTAATATACTTTTCAGCAAAGACAACCGCTGTTCCGTCTCTTAAGGTAGAGGCAAGAACAAGGTCCCCTTCTTCAGGCTTAAACTCTTCAATTTCTGCAAGGGTAAGACCGTCTAAGGCTCCGGCTTCGAGAATTTCAATATCTTTTCCTAAATGTATGGCCATTTCAGGAACAACATCTTTTCTCGGTGACTGTCCTACGGTTATGAAACCGATTTTCTTAAGCATTGCAAACCTCCTTTGGCATATTCTGATACTTTTGAACTATATTTTAACCTTATCGGTATGTTTTTTCAATACAAGGCCTTAATATATTTAGGCAATCATGATTATTATTACAGAAGCGGAATAGACTGAAAATATGTGTTTTATACAAAGTTAACTTAAAAATGATACAAGCCGAGCTTATAACTAGAGTAAATTTCATATAAAGAAGCAGCAAAAGCCTATTCCCATCAGGCCCCAAAACACGGATTTCCTTCGGAAACATAATGAAATTGCCTTTATACCATAATAGGCCATAAGGCTTTTAATATATAAATCAAATAAAGGCAGTTTCACAAAGGCGATTTACTATATTTCTTTTAAAGCGCATTTTTGAGCCTGTGTGAATATACGGTTTTGCTGATGTTTAACTTTAAATTTACTATACAATCTCTGTTCGCTATAACTTAAAAAAGCAGCTTTTTATGGATAGATGAAGGGCAAGCCTATGAAGCTATGAACAAATTTTTAACACCGCAGAGGTTAATTATTTTGGCAGAATTTACTTCCGCAAGAATACAAAGATTTTTTGGGGATTTTGAAAACCTTCCTATAAAAATACGTCGAAAACCTGTTTTTGGGGAAGTGGCAAAGGCTTTTCGATCTTTATCAATGATTTTACTGTACAAAAGGGATTTTTTATTTTAAACTTTATATAACGATAAACTATATACAGGAGGGATTTAAATGGCAGAAATAAAAAACGTACTCGTATTATTTGAAATGGATGAGGACAGGCGCAAATCGCTTGAGGAGATACTGCCTTCGGCTGACTACTCTTACATGGACAGAAAAGATTTGAAAGATGAGGATCTTGAAAAAGCCGATGTTATCCTCGGAAGCCTTTCGCCGTCAAAGGTGAGAAACCTTAAAAGGCTTCAATGGATGCAGCTTTCTTCCGCAGGCTCCGATTTGTTTCAAAAAGAGGGCTTTCCGGAACAGGCTATACTTACAAACGCCACAGGCGGATATGGCCCTGCTATTTCCGAGCATATGATAGGAATGCTTTTTATGCTTGTAAGAAAACTCCATCTTTATAGGGACAATCAGAGCAATGAGCTTTGGCAGAGCGAAGGCGATGTGCTTCAAGTAGCAGGCTCTACCGCTTTAGTCATTGGAATGGGTGATATAGGAACAGAATTTGCCAAAAGAATGAAGGCAATGGGAAGCTATGTAATAGGTGTAAGAAGAAGCAATACGAAAAAATCAGAATATGCCGATGAAATTCATTTAATAGACGACCTTGATGAACTTATAAAAAGAGCGGATATCATCTCTCTTTCCGTGCCTGAAACGGAAGATACAAAGCAGATTCTTTCAAAGGAAAGAATAGGGCTTTTGAAAGAAAACGCCATAATAATAAACGTAGGCAGGGGAACGGCAATCGATACCGAGGCCCTTTGCGACGCTCTTTATGAAAACAAAATATGGGGTGCCGGCCTTGACGTTACAGACCCTGAGCCTCTTCCGGAGGGCCATAGGCTTTGGAAGGCAAAAAATCTTGTTTTAACTCCTCATGTATCCGGCGGGTATAGCTTAAAATCTACTTATAACAGAATACTGGATATTTGCATCAATAATTACAAGGCTTTTGTAAATGGAGAAGAAATGAAAAACGTAGTTGATTTTAAGAGGGGATATTAATTTCCTATCTTTCTTAGACGGGAGCTGTTAAATGGAAGAAGAGAAAATCATATCGGACTTTTACAATTCCAGAAATGAGAACGAGCGTTTTTCATCAAAGCATGGCATGGTAGAATATATTATTACCCGAAAATATATAGATAAATATCTTCATAAAGAGTGCAGGATACTTGAAGTAGGCGCCGGAACGGGAAGATATGCTCTCCACTATGCTCATTTAGGCTATGAAGTAGATGCGGTGGAGCTTGTTCAGTCAAATTTGGATATTTTAAACCGGCAGATACTTCCGACAGATAACATTAGAGCGGTTAGAGGAAACGGACTGGACCTTTCCGTATATAAAGACGATACTTTTGACAGAACTCTCGTACTCGGCCCCATGTATCATTTATTTACTTATGAGGATAAAATGAAATGCCTTAACGAAGCCCTTCGGGTAACTAAAAAAGGCGGTCTTATTTTCGTTTCCTATTGCCAGTTTGATGCGTCTATGATGCAGGCAGGCTTCATAAGAAATATGTATGATTTTTTAACCGATAATGAATTGCTGGACGAGGAGAGCTTTTTGCCTATAAGCAATCCCAAAGGCATTTTTGAACTGTACAGAAAAAAACAGATTGATGTTTTAAACGAAGGATTAAGCGTTAAGCGCTTGAACTACGTGGGTACAGATATGTTTACTTGTTATTACAAGCTTGAAATAGACAACATGGAAGATAGTCTATATGAAAAATACCTTGCATACACAATGAGTATTTGCGAAAACCAAAACCTTGTAGGGCTTTCTAACCATACACTGGACATTCTGGAAAAGATATAAGAGCCAATAGGTTCCAGAAGAAGATTTTGCAGGGGTAATTACAAGGCTTTATTTTTATTACTTATTCTAATCTATCTATCCAAATAGATGGAAGCAGAAAGGACTATTTTCTGGTTTAATGGTTTTCTAAGACAAAAAGGCTAAAGAGCCTGATTTTCAGGCTCTTTTTTCTAAAGAATAAAAAATATACTTAATAAATTTATAGTAGAATAATTAGGACAAAATGTTTGCCTCGTTTAGGTCTAAGATAATAAAGGAGAAATCTCAATGAAAAAGCGATTCTCATATATGCTTATTTTACTTATGGTAGTATTGAGGTCTGTATTATGCTATGCAGGCGATGTACCGGAGGGCCTTCTTAATACTGATTCTTCTCAGGTGTATTTTGGAGAAGTTAAAAGCATAGAAGAAAATAGTATTACGGTAATTCAAAAGAAAAATATCAAAGGGGAATTTTCTGAAAACAAGGAGTATACTTATTCTGATTATGTCTTTACGGATTCTCCAGAAGCAGGCGAGGTATATCTCTGCGGATTTTATGATGAAAATAACCCCCTCTATATATGGGAAGTAACAAGCCTTGAAACAGACAGCTTAGAGATAAAAAATACCGATGATATGTCTAAGCGGATGCAAAAATACTTAAATGAAGGAAAATTTGAGGAAAAAGAAGCGGAAAGGCTTTCAAAAACAAATATCAATAATGATGCCCAATCTCCCAGTGCAGCAGCTCCGTCGGAAATATCTGCTGCTCATGAAGTACAAAAAGATAATGAACCGGACAGGCAGTATTTTTCATTTGTTTTAATTCCGCTGGCAATTGTATTCATAGGTATATGTGCCTTTATATTCCGCAGGAAAAGAAGAAATTAATGCTTTAAATAGCTTGCAGGCAGTAACAAAAACCTATCACTATGGATTCAAAAACACAGATTTTTCGGAAACAGTACATTTCTGAACCCTCATGAATATACGGTTTTGTTGCTGTAATTAAATTATTTTACTATAAGTTGTTTAGGACTATGTTTGTTGCTATAATAGGGTTTGTATTACTATAGAAAGATAGCGGTTGGATTTAATATCCACAAAGAGGAGCAGATTAAATTTAATGTTTGAACCGTTTAATATGATGATGATTTCTTTTGTAACTGTTATTTTATTTTCTGTTATAACAACAGTTATATTTAAAATAACAAAGGAATTATCAAGCAATTCTTTAAAAACAGCAATCCTTTCACAAGCAAAGGTTTTAGAGCTTAATCGGGGCTTTGACAGGAAAGGGCCAGGTATAAGGCTATTTAACAAAAGGCCTTTTGCGAAATGCTTTGCCCTGTTTGAGCTTGAAGGCAGGGAGCTAAAGGAGTTTCTCATTCCTTCAAAAGACTATAAATATATGTCTGAAGGAGACGAGGGGAACCTGCTTTATTCTGAAAATAATTATATCAATTTCTCTAAAAAAATAAAAAGCCATATGTATAGTAAAACAACTTTAAAGTAGTAACAAAAGCCCATTTTTCATAAACGGCTTAATATATAGAACCCTGTATTTAAACCATTCAAAATATAAGGTTTTTGTTGCTGTAATTTAATTGTTTTACTATAGTCCAATAAAGGCAGAAGCGGTAAGTTAAAGTTTCCCATGTTTTTTAACTGTATTTATAGCATTTTATAGTTTAATACATACAGGCTAATAATCTTATATTGTATATAAATTTGCTTTTATTTCCCTGCAAGTAAGCAAAATAAGATTAAGGAGGTAACAAAAGCCCATTTTTCATAAACGGCTTAATATAATAGAACCCCTTTTATTAAGCCATTCAAAATATACGGTTTTTGTTGCTGTGATTAATTTGTTTTACTATATCGTAAATTTTATATAAAGAAGTAGCAAAAGCCTATTCCCACTAGGCTCAAAAACACGATTTTTCTTCGGAAACGGTACATTTTTGAGCCTGTGTGCATATACGGCTTTGCTGCTGTTTAACTTTAAATTTACTATATTTGGCGTTAGAGGGTATAAAACAAGAGCAAAGTAAATTGACAATACTGCTATTTCATATGAATTCAAGTATATATATGGGAGGTTATTTTATGAGACTTGAAATGATAAGTTGGGCAATAGCAAAGGAGTATTTTGAAAGAAAAGATATTGTTGTACTTCCTGTGGGAAGCATAGAAAACCACGGTGCTCACTTAGCTTTGGGCACAGATTATCTTGTGCCTGTGAAGCTTGTGGAAATGCTTGAAAAAAGACTGGATGTTTTATTTGCTCCTGCGCTTCCTTATGGAAATGCAGATAATCATATGAGTTTTCCCGGAACTGTTTCTTTAGGAGAAGAAGGCCTTTATCAGACAGTAAAATCCATTGTCATGAGCCTTTATAACCACGGGGCAAGAAAGGTTGTTTTCTTAAACGGGCACGGCGGAAACATTAACGCTTTATCAAGAGTAGGCATAGACCTTAACAGAAAAGGCGGTCTTTCTGCCATATTAAACTGGTGGCTTATAACACCTGCTTTAAATGAAAAATGGGCAGGGGGGCATGCAGGGGCTCATGAAGCTTCTACAGTGATGGCCATAAACGAAAATTACGTGTATTTAGATAGAGCCGAGGATACGGAGCTTATAAATTTAAGTGAAAATTTAATCTCTAATAATTTAAACGGGGTATTTTATAAAAATATCAATATTCCTGTTCCGCGGTTTACGGAAAACATTACAAAAACCGGCTGGGCAGGAAGCGACCACCCGAAAGAGGCAAATGCTCAATGGGGGCAGGATATGCTGAATGGTCTCTGTGATTTTTATGCGGATTTTATAGAGGAATTTGAAAAGATAAAACTTTAATATTATCTGGAAATTAAGACATTGCCGAATTACTTTAATAGATAGAGGGATAGAAATGTCAAAGGAATTATTGAAAAAGCTTCCTAAAATGGATCAGCTTTTATCCGATGAGAAGGTTATTTTGGAAATTAAAAAGGGTAACCGTGTCATGATGACCGACGCTCTGAGGAAATCTCTGGATTATTTCCGAAACGAGATTTTATCAGGAAACATGACCGAAGAAGTATTAAAAGAAGACATTATAGGAAAGGCATTTTCCATATTTGAAGACGATATGGAAATGAACCTTAAGCCTGTTATCAATGCCACGGGAACAATACTTCATACAAATCTCGGAAGAAGCAGGCTTTCAAAAGCCGCCTGCGAAGCCGTATATAATATAAGTTCAAGCTATTCAAACCTTGAATACGATATTGAAAAGGGCGAAAGAGGAGAACGCTACGATGCCGTTACAGATATTATTTTGAAGCTTACGGGAGCCGAAAGCGCTCTTGTAGTAAATAATAATGCTGCTGCGGTGCTTCTTATTTTATCTGCTCTTGCGAAGGATAAGGACGTTATTGTTTCAAGGGGAGAGCAGGTGGAAATAGGGGGCAAGTTCCGTGTTCCGGATATCATGGAGCAAAGCGGAAGCAGGCTTGTAGAAGTAGGAACCACCAATAAAACCCATCTTTCGGATTATGAAGATAAAATAAATGAAAATAGTGTATTGCTAAAGGTACACACAAGTAATTTTAAGCTCATAGGCTTTACGGAAGAAGTAGAGCTTAAGGAGCTTTCAAAACTTTCAAAAAAACACGGGATTCCTCTTGTATATGACCTTGGAAGCGGAGCGATGATAGATTTTGAAGCCTACGGCATTTACGGAGAGCCCTGTGTGAGAAAATCCGTGGAAGATGATCCGGATGTAATATGTTTCAGCGGAGATAAGCTTTTAGGCGGCCCCCAGGCGGGAATCATCATAGGAAGAAAAAAATATATAGACATAATGAAAAAGCATCCGCTTACAAGAGCTTTCAGAATAGATAAAATGACCCTTGCCGCACTAGAGGCAACCTTAAAAGAATATATCGACGAGAAAAATGCCATAAAAAACATTCCTATTTTATCAAGAATACTTGCAAATAAAAATGAGCTTCACGAAAGAGCAAAAAGGCTTTATGAGATTATAGCTTTAAAATCTCCGGAGCTTAATTTATCCATAGAAGAGGATAAAGGCCAAATTGGGGGAGGCTCTATGCCGGGGCTTACAATTGATACGGCAGTTATCTCCATAAACCATGCCATATTAAGCCCCAATGAAATAGAAAGGCGCTTAAGGCATTTTGAAAAGCCTATTATATGCCGTATATCGAGAGAAAGTGTTATTCTGGACCTTCTTACCATAGACGATGAGGATTTTGACTATATAGCAGATTGCATAATGAAGATGAATCAGGATGTGAAATAATGAAAAATGTTATTATGGGAACGGCCGGCCATGTGGATCACGGAAAGACAAGCCTTATAAAGGCCCTTACAGGTATTGATACGGATAGGCTTAAAGACGAGAAAAAAAGAGGAATAACCATAGAGCTTGGCTTTGCCCATCTGGATTTTGAAGGCGGCAGGAAAATAGGCATCATAGATGTTCCCGGCCATGAACGGTTTGTCAAAAATATGCTTGCCGGCTCCGGTGGAATCGATATAGCCCTTCTTGTTGTAGCGGCAAATGAAGGCGTTATGCCTCAAACAAAAGAACATATGGAAATACTCAAGCTTCTGGGCATAAAAAGCGGCATCATTACCATAACCAAAATAGACATGGCGGACCGTGACTGGATAGAGATGGTAAAAGAAGATATCAAAGAGCTTGTGAAAGGCTCTTTCCTTGAAGATGCGCCTATTTACGAAACTTCAGTATATAATAACGAAGGCCTTGAAGAGCTTAAAAAGGGTATCTTTGAATTAAGCGAAAAGGCTATAGAAAAGGATTTAAATAAAGGCTTTCGTCTTCCTGTAGACAGGGTGTTTTCTATTGACGGCTTTGGAACCGTCGTAACGGGAACTTTAATAGAGGGCATGATAAATAAGGGAGACAGCGCCGTTATTTATACACCTGAGCTGGAAACAAAGGTCAGGAATATCCAAGTACATGATATGAATGTAGATACTGCCTATACTGGCCAGCGGGTTGCCATAAATCTTTCTTCCGTTAAAAAAGAGGAGATTCAGAGAGGTTTTGTTATTGCAAAGCCTGGAAGCCTTGAAAATACTTACATGGTTGACGTTAAGCTGAATCTGCTTGCAGACACGGAAAGAACCATTAAAAATAACAGCAGAGTGCATTTTTATCACGGTTCATCGGAAGTACTTGCAAAAGTTATCCTTCTTGATAAAGAAGAAATCAAAAAAGGGGAGCAGGCTTATGCCCAGCTAAGGCTTGAAGAAGAGATTGCACTGAAATACGCAGACAGATATATCGTGAGATTTTATTCTCCTATGGAAACCATAGGAGGGGGCTTTGTTCTTAATCCCAATCCTAAAAAGCATTCAAGAAATAAAAAGGAAATAATCCAAAGCCTTGAAATTCTTGAAAAAGGAGACAGTGAAAAAAGAACGGAAGAATTTATCAAGGAAAGAAGCAAAGAATACCCCAAACTTTCTGAAATAAAAGGAAAAGCAAATCTAAGCGATGAAGAATTTTCAAATGCCGTTTCTGCTCTTATAAATAAGAAGCTTATTGTGGAGCTTCCCGAAGAAACCGTTATTTCAAAAGACCATTATGATTTTATATGGAAAAAGGCCATTGCCGCCCTTAAGGAATTTCATTCGGGAAATATGTATAAAAAGGGAATGAACCTTGAGGAATTTAAAAGCAGGGTATTTAGAGGAACCCCCGATTTATCCGCCAACGCAATAATATCAGCCCTTACGGAAAATAAAAAAATAATTCTTGCTGATGGATTAGTATCTGATGCTTCTTTTAAAGTACAGTTTGACCCTCTCCATTCAAAACTTGCAGACGAAATAGAAAAGGCCTATATGGATGCAGGCGTTTTAGTGCCGAATAAAGATGATATTTTAAACCCCATAAAAGACAGGAATAAAATAAAGATATTTGAGGCCCTTGTGGAAGCGGGAACCCTTGTAATGATAGATAAGCAAATGTTTTTTCATAAAGATGTGTATGAAAACTGTCTTAAAATAATGAAGGAACACATTGAAAAAAACGGTACAATAACGTTAGGAGAATTCAGGGATTTAATAGGAGCTTCCAGAAAATATGCCGTGGCTCTTTTAGAATACTGGGATTCTAAAAAAATAACGAAAAAGGTCGGAGACGCAAGGGTTTTAACTAAAAAGTAAAGAAAGTATAATCTTTTAGGTTTTATAATTTAATTATCGGAAATAATAATAGGAAAATATAAACATTAATGCCGAAGGTAACATAGTATAAAAAAGGATAGTTTTTCTAAAGTATATTTTTTAAATGGATAAAAGGCTTAGAATATCTTTAGTAATGGTATACTAAGCCTTTTAAAGTAAATACTTAATTAAAAAATAGTATATATGCCGATAATTTTTAGAGTACGATTTTGGTCGACTATCATACTAGCTGCGGTATACAGAACACTGTCTACAAGATGCATCACAAAATTACACTATTTTTTATATCTATGAATATTTTGCATAGTAGAAAATATAATTTGCAGGATTTTTTAATAATTTGTCATAAGAAGAAAAATTGTGAAGTTTTTGTCTAAAATTAGGAGGCTATTACTTTACAAAAAAATATAAATATGTTATTGTTACATTGCATATGAGTGCAGTTTTTCTATCAATAAAACTTATGGAAAACCCTATAGTTAAAGGTATATCTATAACTTAAACCATATAGTTCGTGTTGACAAATATAACAAAACATGATACCATTATTATATATGATATGGGGGTAGAAGGGTCGCTGGTGTGCCCTCCGGTCTTCAAAACCGGTAATAGCGGCTTATACCCGCTTAGGTGGGTTCGATTCCCACATACCTCCGCCAATTAGAGGTTAAAATTAAATATGTTTTGGATGAAAGCTATGGGAGAGACTATTTCATATAGCGCCGAAGGTTTAAGCTTATAGTTTGCCGACTATAAGTGATAATCTCAGGCAAAAGAACCATAGCGGGACAACACTCTGAAGGGTTCCAACAGAGAAGGCATCGGGTATACTTTTATATGTTTGTATACTGGGATGCTTTTTATTATGTTTTTTTACTTGAAGCATTAGCCAAAAATTTACAAATATAAAATTTTTACTGCAAAAAACTGGTTTTTGTTAAAAAACAAAGAGGCAGAACTTCCTTGTTTTGAGGCGAAAAAATGCTGATGTTTGAGTTTAAAAGACATTTTAAGTTCAAATAATACATTAAATGGCATAAATCGTATATTTGAACAATTGTTAATAATAAAAAAATAGGATATACTTATAGTGGGCTTGTAGCACAATATTTATACGGCTATTAGAATTAGGGTTTTTACCGTATAACAAGGCCTTAAGTAATAATCTGGAAGCAGGGATATAGTGGACTTTATCTGTGTTACGAATAATGAAACACTCTACAACAAGTATAAAGATGATTTTGAAATAAGATTTTATAATATCCCTTTAAGGGATATTATGGTTAAGGTAAGAGATATGGTTCATGACGGCCATAAGATACTTACCCACCCCCTATCAGGAAGTGTAAAACCCGGCGAAACTACAATAAAAAGCATATTTGTCACCAAGAAAAAAAGCGGGCTTGACCACGAAAGTCTTATTTTAATTGAAACTAGCATAGAAGTCTGCGATAAGTTTGTTAAAAGACATTTTACTTATAAGAAAAGCAGAGAGGATTTTGAGACTGTTGATTTATCGCTTGCAGAGTCGGCGCTTGTCAGCATGTCCTCTTTTTGAGTGGGATACCGGCTTCGGCCTGTATTATAAAGGGGTTTGCAAATAGGGTTAACCCTCAAATTATTATATAAGGGAGGTAAGTGTTTTGAAATTAGAATTAGGGTATATTAATATCACCGATATCCTATTTTCCGACGTTTCAAAGGTAGAGAACGGCGTTCTTCATATTAATAAAGAAGAACTTGAAAAAATCGTTCTTGAGGACGAGCACATCGCTTCAGTTTCTTTCGAAATTGCAAAGCCGGGTGAAAGCGTTCGTATTACACCTGTTAAAGACGTTCTTGAACCAAGGGTAAAGGTTTCCGGTACTGGAAGTATTTTCCCAGGAACACTTAATAAGGTAGAGACAGTTGGAAATGGTAGGACACATGTTCTTAAAGGCTGTGCAGTTGTAACTGCCGGTAAAATTGTAGGCTTCCAGGAAGGTATTATCGATATGTCCGGTGTTGGAGCCGAATACACACCTTTCTCAAAGCTTAACAATCTTGTAATGGTGATTGCACCTGTGGAAGGCTTAAAACAGCATGAGTATGAGCATGCCGTAAGAATGGCCGGCCTTAAGATTACAGCTCACGTTGGCGAGCTTGGAAGAAACGTTACGCCAGACTCTGTTGACACATTTGAAACACCAACAGTTACAGAAGGACTTAAGCTCTATCCAGAGCTTCCAAGAGTAGCTTATGTTCAGATGCTTCAGAGCCAGGGTCTTCTTCATGACACTTATGTTTACGGAGTAGACGCTAAGAGAACAATTTCCACATTAATTTATCCTACAGAAATCATGGACGGTGCCATCATAAGCGGTAACTGTGTTTCTGCATGCGATAAGAACACAACATACCATCATTTAAATAACCCAGTTGTTCAAGAATTATTTGCTGCTCACGGCAAAACTCTTAACTTTGTTGGCGTTATAATCACAAACGAGAACGTTTACCTTATGGATAAAGAGCGTTCATCAGACTGGAGCGCAAAGCTTGCTGAGTTCTTAGGACTTGACGGCGTTGTTGTAAGCCAGGAAGGTTTTGGTAACCCCGACACAGACCTTATTATGAACTGCAAGAAGATTGAAGCTAAAGGCGTTAAGACTGTTATTATAACAGATGAGTATGCAGGCCGTGACGGAAAGAGCCAGTCTCTTGCCGATGCTGACGCAGCTGCCGATGCAGTTGTTACAGGCGGAAATGCAAACGAAGTTATCGAATTAGGCCCTATGGATAAAGTTATAGGTATGCTTGATTACGTTGACAAAATTGCCGGCGGATTCGACGGAAGCCTTAAGGCTGACGGCAGCATCACTGTTGAGCTTCAGGCTATAACAGGCGCAACAAACGAACTCGGATTTAATAGATTAAGCGCTAGATAAAGAAAGGAGGTAAGCACATTGAGTAAAATAAAAGTAGTTCAATATATTAACCAGTTCTTCGCTCAGATAGGCGGAGAGGAAATGGCTCACATTAAACCAGAGCTTAGACAAGGTCCTGTTGGCCCAGGTCTTGCTTTCAATCAGGCTTTCGGCGATCAGGCTGAAGTAGCGGCAACAATCATCTGCGGTGACTCTTATTTCAACGAGAACCTTGAGACAGCTAAAAAAGAAGTTCTTGATATGGTAAAATCCCAGAATCCTGACATCTTCATAGCTGGACCAGCTTTCAATGCAGGCCGTTACGGCGTTGCTTGCGGTACAATCGCAGAAGCAGTTCAGAACGAGCTTAATATCCCTGTTTTAACAGGTATGTATATAGAAAACCCAGGCGCAGATATGTTCAAGCAGTCTGTATACGTAGTTTCTACAAAAAACAGTGCTGCAGGCATGAGAGATGCAGTTAAGGTTATGGCTCCTCTTGCACTTAAACTTGCAAAAGGTGAAGCTATCGGTTCCTCAGCAGAGGAAGGATACCTTCCTAACGGAATCAGAAAGAACTTCTTTGAAAAAGAAATCGGAGCTAAGAGAGCTGTTACTATGCTTGTTAAGAAGCTTGCAGGCAAACCTTTTACAACAGAGTATCCTATGCCTGATTTCGACAGAGTAGCACCAAACCCAGCAGTTAAGGATATTACAAAGGCTACAATCGCTCTTGTAACTTCCGGCGGTATCGTTCCAAAAGGAAACCCAGACCATATCGAATCTTCAAGTGCTTCCAAGTACGGCGAATATGATATTGACGGCGTTATGGACCTTACAGCTGAAACTTATGAAACTGCTCACGGTGGTTATGACCCTGTTTATGCAAACGAAGACTCCGACAGAGTTCTTCCTGTTGACGTTTTAAGAGAGTTTGAAAAAGAAGGCAAAATCGGTAAATTATACAAATATTTCTACACTACAACTGGTAACGGTACTTCTGTTGCCAACTCCAAAGCTTTTGCTTCTGAATTCGGCAAGAAACTGAAAGAAGACGGAGTAGACGCCGTTATTCTTACTTCCACCTGAGGCACCTGTACACGTTGCGGTGCAACGATGGTTAAAGAAGTTGAAAGAGCAGGCATTCCTGTTGTTCATATTTGTACAGTTGTTCCTATTTCCCTTACAGTTGGAGCGAACAGAATCGTTCCTGCTATAGCAATCCCTCATCCACTTGGCAACCCTGCCTTAACTATGGAAGAGGAAAAAGATATCAGAAGAAAAATGCTTACAAAAGCATTAAATGCATTAACCACAGAGGTTGATGACCAGACAGTATTTGAATAACAAATACTAAGCCCGGGGAGCCTCAGGGCTTCCCCGGGAATTATAGAAGCTTAAAAGGATAAGCTCTGTGGAAATGTCGGCGCTGCATTTGCAGGTCGGTACAAAAAAATTTTAAGACAATTAGGAGGTTAATATGAGTAAAGTTTATGATCTTATTATTCTCGGAGCAGGACCTGCAGGCTTATCAGCAGGTTTATATGCAGGAAGAAGCCGTATTTCTACACTTATAATTGAAAAAAGCAAGGACGGCGGACAGATAGCCATTACCGATGAAATCGAAAACTATCCAGGCTCTCTTCCGGAAGAGACCGGCCCTTCCTTAATTAAGAGAATGACAGACCAAGCTGCAAAATTCGGCGTAGAAAGATGCGCAGACACAATTACAGAAGTTGATTTCACAGGTGAAATCAAAAAAATCACAGGAACAAAAGGCGAATATCTTGCAAAGAGTATTATTATTGCTACAGGTGCTAACCCAAGACCTATGGGCTGCCCAGGAGAAAAAGAATACGTTGGTAAAGGCGTATCCTACTGTGCAACTTGCGACGGTGCATTCTTTGAAGATATGGAAATTTACGTAGTAGGTGGCGGAGACTCTGCTGTTGAAGAGGCTATGTACTTAACTAGATTCGGAAGAAAAGTTACTATTATCCACAGACGTGACCAGTTAAGAGCTGCTAAGAGCATTCAGGAAAAAGCATTTAAAAACCCCAAAATGGATTTCATGTGGGATAGCGTTGTTACCGAAGTTAAAGGTGAAGACGGCGTTATGACAAGCATGATCGTTGAAAACGTTAAAACCGGAGAAAAAACAGAGATTTTTGCAGACGAAGAAGACGGTATTTTCGGATTATTCGTATTCGTAGGCTTCTTACCTACAACTCAGCTTTTCGAGGGCAAGGTGGCTATGGAAAACGGCTATATTATTGGCGACGAAAACATGCATACAAACGTTCCGGGCGTATTCGTAGCAGGTGACTGCCGCGTTAAGAGCTTAAGACAGGTTGTTACAGCTGCTGCCGACGGAGCTATTGCCGCTACTCAGGTAGAAAAATATCTTGAGCATCTTGAAGGCTAAGCAAAACTGAAATTTTTACAATATTTACTTTGAATAAGGGGCCGTTTTACGGCTATAACATAAATAATAGCTATGGTAAATTTAAATTAAGCGGTAACAAATCGTATATTTTGAACGGATTCAATATAGGGCTTTTATCTATTTAGGTCTTTTATGAAAATAGTTTTTTGTTGCTTCCCTAAGTGAAGTTTACTTTATACTGCAAATGCAGATTTTAATTTTAAGTAAAATGATAATATAAGGAGGATTTAAAATGTTAGAAGTTGATAAGTCAACCTTTGAAACAGAGGTTTTAGGTGCAGAAGGTAAAGTTTTCGTTGATTTCTTTGGTGACGGCTGCGAGCCATGTAAAGCTCTTATGCCTTTCGTACACGAATTAGCAGACAAATACGGCGACAAAATAAAGTTTTGCAGCCTTAACACAACAAAAGCAAGAAGACTTGCTATAGGACAAAAGGTTCTCGGCCTTCCCGTTATGGCTATTTATGAAAACGGCGCTAAAGTTGAAGAGCTTATTAAAGAAGACTGTACAGAAGAAGCCATTGAGGCTCTTGTACAGAAACACATCTAGTTTCAGCAACAGGTTATTTTACGCAACTAGCGTTTAATAATATAAAGTCAACATAAGAAAGGAGAATCCATATGAGCCTTTTAGAAGGTAAGAAAGTCATCATTATTGGTGATAGAGATGGTGTTCCTGGTCCTGCAATTGAAGAAGTAGTAAAGACTGCCGGTGCAGATGTAGTATTTTCTTCAACAGAATGCTTTGTCTGAACTGCCGCCGGTGCAATGGACCTGGAAAATCAAAAGAGAGTTAAGGAATTTGCTGAACAATTCGGACCAGAAAATCTGGTTGTAGTTGTTGGTGCAGCGGAAGCTGAAGCTGCTGGTCTTGCAGCTGAAACCGTTACAGCAGGTGATCCTACTTTTGCAGGCCCATTAACAGGAGTTCAGTTGGGACTCAAGGTATATCATGTTTGTGAAGAAGAAATTAAATCCGAAGTAGATGAAGCAGTTTATGATGAACAAGTTGGCATGATGGAAATGGTACTTGATGTCGATGAAATCGCTTCAGAAATGCAGGGAATCAGAGACGAGTTTACGAAGTACTAATCTCTAAGAGAATGGTGGTGTGGCAGTGGTTATCCTCTGCCTATCACCATTTTTGAGATAAGGCTTTATGTTAATATACTCTTTATAGTAAATTTCATATAAAGAAGCAGCAAAAGCCTATTCCCAACAGGCTCAAAAATACGGATTTCCTTCGGAAACGGTACATTTTTGAACCTGTGCGAATATACGGCTTTGCTACTATTTAACTTTAAATTTACTATATTTATCAGTAGTAAACGAACTTGAAATCAGAAAAGGATGGAAAGCTGTATTCCGGAACGTTTGCTGCTTGTGAAGTTTGTTTACTATAGTAAATTCTTATAAAGAAGCAACAAAAACAGATTTGCTAAAGACTCAAAACGTATCTTTCCAGGGGAACAGTATATTTTTGAGCTTTTATAAATATATGGTTTTGTTACTGTTTAACTTTAGATTTACTATATATATCATATGGAAGCTTCAATTTCAAATAGTATTAAAAAACAATGAGCTATTTAAGCTTAATATATAGTTTATACTAAGCACATTTGAAAAATGATATAAGCGTAAGATTGTAAATCGTTTTTTAAGTGAGCATCTCCTTAAAGTTAGCAAGTATCTTTTTACCTTTGTTAACTATAACCCTTTATTCCATAATAAATAATTGAGGAAGGTTGTGAATTTTTATGAACAGCGTAATAAAAGGTACCTCTTATATTCTCGTTAATACTCCTGATATGATTGTTCAAAACGGAACTACTCAGACTACTGAGAGAGTTGTTAATCCAGGCAGCGAATATTTAAAAGAAATTGATAAGCACATAAGAAGCTATGAAGACGTCGTAAATTATCTTCCAAATCAGGCTTATATCGGAAACGTAACTCCTGAAGAATTAGCTGCAGTTGAAATGCCATGGTATGACAAGCTTATTACAAACGGCGAAAGATACGGCAAATTCGGCGAAATCATGCCTCAGGACGAATTTTTAATTTTAATGCAGGTATGTGACGCATTCGACCTTTTAAAGCTTGAAAAGGGCTTCGTAGCAAGAACAAGAGACGCTTTTGCAAAGCATCCTTTAATGGGCGAAGACGTTGTTGCAAGAATTAAAGAAGGCGTTGAGATTGCTGAAATAAAGAAATTTGTTGAAGAAGAGCATTCAGAGCCTTTATACCATATGGGTGAATTAGTAGGCTATGTTAAAAGAGCCCATGACGTTGACACAAACCTTTCAGCTCATGTAATCCATGAAAACCTTGTTTCCAAGGCTACAAGCGTTCTTGCGCTTCTTCACCTTGTTGAAAAATCAGGTGTTGCTAAAGATGAAATTGAATATGTTATCGACTGTTCCGAGGAAGCTTGCGGCGATATGAACCAAAGAGGCGGCGGTAACTTTGCGAAGGCTGCTGCTGAAATCGCAGGTCTTTCCAAAGCTACAGGCTCTGACACAAGAGGTTTCTGTGCTGCTCCTGCTCACGCTATGGTTCTTGCTGCTTCTCTCGTAAAATCAGGTGCTTATAAGGCAGTTGCCGTTACAGCAGGCGGCTGTACAGCAAAGCTTGGTATGAACGGTAAAGACCACGTTAAAAAGGGCATGCCTGTATTAGAAGACGTATTAGGCGGCTTTGCAGTATTAGTAACTGCTGATGACGGCGTTAATCCCATTGTTAATTTAGACATCTTAGGAAGACATACTGTTGGAACAGGTTCATCACCACAGGCTGTTATTTCTTCACTTGTTGCCGATCCTCTTGAAAGAGCAGGCCTTAAAATAACAGATGTTGATAAATACTCTCCTGAAATGCAGAATCCAGATATTACGAAGCCGGCAGGTGCAGGTAATGTTCCTGAGGCAAACTATAAGATGATCGGCGCTCTTGCTGTTAAGAGAGGCGACATGGAAAAGGCTGAGCTTGCAGGCTTTGCTAAAAAGCACGGTATGGAAGGCTGGGCACCTACACAGGGTCATATTCCTTCAGGCGTTCCATATATCGGCTTTGCAAAAGAAGACATATTAGCAGGAAAAATTAAAAACGCGATGATCGTAGGTAAAGGAAGCCTCTTCTTAGGAAGAATGACAAACCTTTTCGACGGCGTATCTTTCATTATAGAAGCAAACAAAGGTGAAACTCAGCAAGCAGGCGGCGTTTCCGAAGAAGAAATTAAAAACATGATTGCAAAGGCTATGAAAGATTTTGCTTCCAGCTTAATTTCCGAATAGAGGTGAATACATTGAGTAATGTAGAAAAGGTAATTGCTAAGATATTTAACGAGGTAGCTGATGGCCTTTTAACCGGTCAGATGGGAAGCATTCCTAATATAGCCATTACAGGTATAGGCAGCGAGCACGGCGAAGCAGAGGTTATGGCCGGAGCTTTAAGAGCCGCTAAATCCGGTATCAATGTAAGCTATATAGGAAGCCTTCACGAGGATGGCGTAACTACCGTTGAAGTAGAAAACGAAGAAGCTTGCCATAAGAAAATGGACGAACTTCTTGCCAATAAGGAAGTAGACGGAGCAGTAACAATGCACTATCCGTTCCCTATCGGCGTTTCAACAGTAGGAAGAACAATTACACCCGGAACAGGGAAAGAACTTTTTATCGCTACAACAACAGGAACATCTGCTACAGACCGCGTAACGGCAATGGTTAAAAATGCTATTTACGGTATCATAGCAGCGAAAGCCTGCGGAGTTAAAAATCCGACGGTAGGTATTATAAATATAGACGGCGCACAGCAGACTTATAACGCCTTGAAACAGCTTAAAGAAAGAGGCTACGATATAAATTTTGCTGAGTCCAAAAGAGCAGACGGCGGCTGTATTTTCAGAGGAAATGACATTCTTACAGGCGCTGCCGACGTAGTAGTATGCGATTCTCTTACAGGAAACGTACTAATTAAAATGCTTGCTTCCTTCACAACAGGCGGAAGCTATGAAAGCGTTGGCTTTGGATACGGCCCCGGCGTAGGCAAAGGATATGACCAGATCGTTATGATTATCTCCAGAGCTTCCGGCGCACCTGTGATTTCAGGCGCTATCCAGTATGCCGCAGACCTTGTAAGAGGCAATTTCTTCGACATATCCCACAAGGAATTTGAAAAGGCTGAAAAAGCAGGTTTTAATGAAATCCTTGATAAAATAAAGGCTTCCAATAAGCCCGCTGCAAAGGCTGATGAAGCTGAGGTTGTTGCTCCTCCGAAAGAGGTTGTTACAGCTCAGATTTCCGGCATTGAAGTTATGGACCTTGAAGACGCCGTTGCTGCTCTCTGGAAAGCAGGAATATACGCTGAAAGCGGTATGGGCTGTACAGGACCGATTATTTTGGTTCCAGAAGACAAATGCGAAAAAGCAGTGGAAATACTTCAAAAAGACGGCTGGATTACACAATAATTAAAAATGAAAACTACCCGCTCAGCGGGTAGTTTTCATTTTCTGATAAATAGATTTCTATTCCTTTTTTATGAAAAGTTTATACTTATAGTAAATTTAAAGTTAAATAGTAGCAAAGCCGTATATTCACGAAGGCTCAAAAATATACCGTTTCCGAAGGAAATCCGTGTTTTTGAGCCTGATGGGAATAGGCTTTTGCTGCTTCTTTATGATAAATTTACTATTGAATCAATATAAAACAGCAGCATTTTCAATTTGCTTTTCTCTTATTTATGACCCTTTAAGGCCAAATATTTGCGGCGGAATTAAAAGCAAATTAACTATACTATAAAAAGTGATAAAGGCCGTTTTTTGATAGGATAGAGACCGTTTCTTGCCTTTTTAAAGTATAAGACTCTCTTTCGTAAGTTCATAATGACACAGTATGATTTTTGTATTATTTTTTTCTAAAGTATCCTTAGATTTGCCTATAAATTGAAACCCCACCTTTTCCATTACGGCGCCGGAGGCTTTATTTTCTTCTATATGCCTTCCCGTTATTCTTTTAAGGCCTGCCTGATTGAGGCCGTACGCTGCTACGGCTCTTAGGGCTTCTGTCATTATTCCCTTATGCCAAAAGCTTCTGCCGATGCAATAGCCTATTTCCCTTTCCTTTTTCATAATGCCAAGGTCCGTTAAGTCTATAGAGCCTACAGGCTCATTGTTCTCCTTTAGGCATATGGCCCATGCCATATGTTCGGGGCTTTTATATTTTTGTGCCCATGATTTTAAAAGGGATATAGTTTCGTCGATGGTTTTATGAGGGGTCCATGTGAGGTATTTTGTCACTTCGCTGTCATTTGCCCAGTTTCTAAACATAGCTTCTGCGTCGTTTATCTCAAAAGGCCTTAAAATAAGCCTTTCAGTAACTATTGTTTTTGTTCCTGAATGGTTCATGATACCTCCAAATAAATAAGATATAAGATGAATAAAACTAAGCTTTGCTTAGTTTTATTCACGAATACATTTTACGAAGAAAAATGTATGAGCAGGGCTTACCCTATATATAGAGCTAAAACTCGTTAAAGGAATTTTTGTTTTTAATAATATTATACGGATTCTCCTTAGGGTCGAAGGCGCAAATGCCTTTATACTGACAGTAATCGCAGCCTGTGGCGTTTCCTTTTTTAAAGGGCAGGGGAAGTATCCTTCCGCCGATCATATGCCTGCCTATTTCTTTGGCCTTTTCTACAGAGTAATCCATGGCTTTTTTAAAGGTGTTTTCATCGGCTATGGCACCGGATCTGCTTGTGTATTCCCCCTTGGCATTTTTGTTTACGGAAATTACGGGAGAGGACTTCTCTATACTGTTATCCAATGCTTCTATTACTGTGCTTTCCCCCAATATAAGGCCGCTCATTTTAAATTGCTCCAATATGAATTTTTCAATATTATCAGGAGAAATTTTTTCATTATATTCAATCACAGGGTCATTTATTCTAAAATAAAATATTCCCCCCGGGAGCATTTCGGTTTCAATATTAAAAAGGGCCTTTGCGTTTTTAATGAGGCTATTGATATAAAGAAGCAATTGCAGCTGCATTCCGTAATAGATATCTGTGGGGTTAAAGGCCTTGCTTCCTGATTTATAGTCTATGATTTTAACATATACCTTACCGTCGCTTTTTAGCAGGTCTACTCTGTCTATTCTTCCCGTAAGCATTAGGATATGCTTTTCGCTAAGTTCTATTTTTATTCCCGTTAAGGGGCTTTTTATTCCAAAGTCTATTTCTGCGCCGTAAGGCTTAAAGCTTCCTCTTTTTAAATGAAGGCTTAATGCCCATATGGATTTTCTGGCTGTTCTTTCGGCTCTCTGAAGAGCATAGGTGGCAGGGGCATCATTAAGGAATATATCGCTTTTAAAGTTATTTTTTACAATGCTTATGGCTTTATTTGTATATAGGTCGATATCCCTTTGATTGAGGCTGCCCCATTCCATATTATTTTCAAAAATAAGCCGTGAAAATTCTTCCAGTATACTGTGGAAGAGGTTTCCCATATCAAGGCTTCTTACCTGATATTCACTTCTTTCCTTAAGACCCAGATTATATTTTGCGAAAAAGGCAAAGGGGCATTCAGCGTATTTTTCAAGCCTTGAAACACTGGTTTTAATTTCCCTTGGATAAAGCATTTCTGTGGTTTCAGGGCTTAGGCTTTCATGGCCTTTTGAATGGGCTATTTCCTTTATTTTCTTTATATAGCTTGCGTATTTTGTATTGTTTTCATACCACTCAATAAGGGCTTTATAAAGGCTGTTTATATTTTTCTCTTTTAAACTGTTCTGTATTCCCAATGCCGCCTTTTCAAGCATGGGCTCAGGAAGGGAGATGAATTCTTCTCCTGAATAATCCAGGTTTGTGTCTTCAAAAAGCTTCTCTATCCGTGAAATAACGAAAGAGGAAAACATTGCCTTGCCTTCTAAGTCAGAGGAAGGGTAGGAGAGGATTAAAAGCTCCGTTGCCCTTGCAAGCACGGAATAAATCAGGAAATTATCATTTTGCATTGCCTGAAAACTATCCGGTGCAAGCTCTATACCCTTTTCAGAAAGGGAGGCTCTGTCCTTATCACCTAAAATGCCGTCGTCCTTTTTTACCTTGGGAAATTCGTTTTCCAGTACACCAAGAACAATCAAAGCCTTTATTTCATCTAAACGGCTTCTGTAAATATCGCCGAATATAACTCTGTCTCTAACGGGAGGGATTGCTCCCGTATCTCTTGATAAAATACCTGTTTCAAATATTTCAAAAAACTGAGAAAGGTCCATTTGAATGTCACCGAAAATATCTGAAATTTTATCAAGGACCTGACATAAATTTTCCCATGCGCCCAGATGTTTTTTCATAAGAGGCTTGTCGTCTTTATTATAAGCTTCTTCATAAAGAGCTTCCATGCTTTCTTTCACATTCAGCTCCTTAAGCATATGATATAGCCTTAAAGTAAATTCATTTCCAGTAAGAGCTGTTTTTTTGCTCATGCCCTCGGCAAAATAATTGATATATTTACATGCTTCATTCTTTAGCTCATGAATCTTATCCTTATTAAATAAAGAGTCTTTTGAAAAGCCGTAGAGCCATTCAGGAAGGCGCCATTTATAGCCCTTTATGCCATAGGCGATAACGTAATTTTCAAGGATGTCAATATCATCTTTATTCATGGGAATAAGCCCTGATTTTAAGAAACGGAATATGCTTTCATAAGACCAGTCTCTTGCCGGAATTTCCACGGCGGCTCTTACAAGCTCTATAAGAGGGTGGGCGGATATATCCATACGGGAATCTATGAAAAATGAGATGTGATAGCTTTTAAATATGCTTTCAACCATATTTTCATAAGCCTTCATATCGGCCGCTAAGATTGCAATGTCACAATATTGATAGCCTTTATCGCGGACAAGCTCTATGATTTTATCGGCGGCCATGGAAACCTCATCGTAACGGGTTAAGGCCCTGTAGATTTTTACTCTCTTATTCTCCCCTGTAAATCTCACCGGCCTGTAATTAAAATAATTTTTCTCAAGAAAAAGCAAATCAGGGGCATCTTTAAGCCTGATACAGTCCTTCAAAAGAAGAGGAGAAAGTATTTTTATGCCTTCTTTTGAACAAATATCTGTAAGTTTGTTTACGGCTCTTTTAATCTCAAAGAATATATCGTTCTGCTTTAAATCCCTATAATATAAATCCCCTGTTCTAACTGTAAGGCTGATGCTTACTTTTTCGGCTTTTTTTAATAAAGATGAGATTACTTTGTACTCCTGAGGGGTAAAACCTGAAAAATTATCAATCCATATATAAGCGCCTTCTATAAAATCCAGCTGATTTATATTGACGGCTAAAATATCCAAGGCTTCGTCCATGGAGATATAATTATTTTCTATATAGCTTAAATAGGAGGAATATATCAGGGCAATATCCGATAGTTTAATATCCTCAGGCTGATTTTTACGGGAGGAATCTAAAAGATCGTTGGGGCTTATGCTGTACTGGTGAAATTCTTTTATTAAATCGCATATTTTATCGATAAACCCGGGGGTAATATTCGTATTTTTAAAAAATTTAAGCTCATTTTTATGGATGTTTAATATTTTTCGAATGAGCATTGCTTTTGCAGTATCGTCCAGGCTTTTTTGAGATTTTATTCCCGTCTGGCTGAACATATGGTATGCAAGCCGCTGAAAGCTTAGCACCTGAATATTCATGATAACCTTGTTTTTGGATTTTTCCGCAAGTTTCCGTTCGGCTTCCAGAGAAAACTGCTCAGGGACGATATAAATAATGTTTTTAAATTTATCCTCAGAAAGAGAAAGCATCTCTTTGAAGCATTCTTCAGTTTTTCCTGTTCCGGCTCCTCCGAAAATATATTGCATTTTCATTAAAACACCTTTTTCTATAGTATAAAGACTTAATTTAAAATCAAGGTCCATATTCCAATAATTACGAGAAAACGCAAATGCGTTTTCTCTTTCTCAATTATAAAGTAAATAGCTGCAAAAGTATAGTTTATACTCACTGAACTTAAAAACGAGTACAAGCGCAAGCTTACGTAGTAAAACAATTTAATTACGGTAAGAAAAACCCTATATTTTGAATAGCTTAATATAAGCGATTCTATATATTTAAGCCGTTTATAAAAAATAAATTTTTGTTACTGCATTAAAACTGTTTTACTGTAAATCGTTTTTTAGTCTGCCGCCCTATAGGGTTACTAAACTTATTTTAAAGTTTAGCAACTATATGAATAATTTAGGTTTTGCCCTAATAAAATATAACATGTTTAATTATAAGGAGGTTCTTCATAATGGGCGGAACTAAAATAATAGTGCTTAAATTAAAGGAGATAATTAAAACCGCATTAATCGTCATTGCCGGTATTATTCTTATACTCCTGCTTATTAAGTTTTTCCTGCCGAAAGATAAAGACAATGCCGGGGAAAGTGTAAGATACATGCCGGGTACATATACTGCAGAGATTTATTTAAGCAAAGGTAGCGCTGATGTGGAGGTTACTGTTTCGGAAGATAAGATAACAAAGGTTGCACTTAAGAATATCGATGAGAGCCAGGAGGTTTTTTATCCTCTTCTTAAGCCTACTATGGAAATTATAGCCTCTGAAATACTTGAAACCCAGTCTCTTACAGTAGACATACCATCGGAAAACACGGTAACGGGACAGGTGCTTGTAGGAGCAATAGAAGAAGCCTTGGAAAAGGCCAAGCAGAATTAAAGTACATAAATAAAGTAAAATATAGCCCATTTACTTTTATTCCGACAGAAGTAAGAGGCTTTAAAAGGCTTAGGCTAGAGCAAAAATAAATTGACATGTTATTTGTATTCACAAGTATAATCATTTAAAACAAATACCGCCTGTTAGGCTGGTGCGATAAAGAAGGTCCGAAGAATTTTCTTCGGACCTTCTTTATCGCAAATACTTATTCGAGAGGCCTACGTTCATGAGGCACTGGATCATCTGTAAACCCGATGAGATAATCTACACTTGTATTGTAATAATAAGACAGCTTAATAAGAACTTTAACTGGAATCTTTGTTTTTCCATTTTCGTAGTTTGAATATGTACGCTTTGTTACGCCAATATAATTGGCTATTTGCGTCTTTGTGTAATTGTACTGCTCTCGCAACTCTTTTAAATGTATTTCTTGTAACTGCAATTGCTCTGCTAAATCTTGCTGTGAAAGCGTTTTCCCCTTCCGAAACAATGAAGCTTTAGGGCTGAGATTTAATGAGCCATCTTCATTTTTACTTTTAAACATAAATATTCTCCTTTTTGACATTAGTGTTTATCATATTAACTAGTATAGAACACAATCGAATGGCAGTTGACCTTCACTAAATGTCAAATGAGAAAAAATATGAAATTTATAGATTTAAACAAAAATATGATTCAGCAAATAGAAAGCCGCCAACGTTTTGTAACAGATATCGAACTTAGAGCATTTTCAAATTTCTTTGATATTACAGTCGATGAGCTTATACAGGACGATAGCATATAAGGCTATAGTAAATTCCTCATAAAGAAGGAAAAAAGCCGATTCCTTAAGGAATCAGCTTTCCTTCAGAAACAGCATATTTTAAATCCTCATGAATATATGGCTTTGTTACGGTTTGCTTATATATAGGTTGGTCTAGATAAGCTAATTCAGTACAGTTAAAAACCGCCCTGTGGGGGCGGTTTTGGTTTGTAATATAATTAAGCAAATAAATAATCTATGCAAAGCATTACGATAAACCCTGCAATTAATGAATAGGTCGCCTGATTTTCATATCCGTGGCTGTGGGTATCGGGAATCATTTCATGGCTTATGACAAAGAGCATGGTACCCCCTGCAAAAGCCAATATAAAGGGCAGGATAACGGCAGACACGCTTATTGCTGCATAACCTATAAGCGTTCCTAAAACCTCTGTAAGGCCTGTTATAAGGGCTATAATCATGGCTCTTTTACGGTCAAGACCGGCAGCGATAAGAGGGATTATAGTAATCATTCCTTCAGGGATATTTTGAAGGGATATACCGATGGCTATGGATAAGGCATTGCCAATATTATCACCTGTGAAGCTTACGCCTACGGCAAGGCCTTCAGGGAAATTATGTATGGCTATGGCTAGAAGAAATAATATTACTTTGTCGAGGCTTTCCCTGTTTCCGGTGTCTGCCAGGGAAGGCTCTATGTAATTATGGATATGGGGAACAGCTTTATCAAGAATCGTAATGAAAAAAGCGCCTGCGGCTATTCCTGCAATAGTTGCAAAAAGGGTTGAATTCGGCTGCTCCATAGAAGGAATAATTAAGCTGAATACTGTTGCTGCAAGCATGATACCTGCGGCAAAGCTTAAAATGATATCATTCATTTTATGGGTGATTTTTTTAATGGGAAAAGACAATAAGGAGCCTATAAATGTGGACATTCCAACTCCTACGCCTGTTAGCAATACATTTGTAAACATATAAGGCTTAATTCCTTTCTTTAGATTAAAATTTGAGCAATAGTTTATGCCATTATCCATATAGTTACAGTAAATTTAAATAGAACAGCAGCAAAACCGTATATTCATGTAGGCTCAAAAATGTACTGTTTTCGAAGGAAATCCGTGTTTTTAAGTCTTTAATGAATCAGTTTTTATTACTACTTTATAAGAAATTTACTATAAAAACCTAAAACAGCGGAAAGGAAGCTTAAAACAATAGAAAATTAAGCTTTTAAGCTTCCCTTTGCTATATTTAATATTTTATCTATATTGGCATTTTAATTACAGCTTTAATATTATTCAATAATCGGCGGAACCTCAGTTTCCTCAACAGGAGTTTCATGATTAGGCGTATCTGAAGGAATTTCAGGAACCGCTTCCGGCGGGGTTTGGGTTGTGCTTTGAGGAACCTCTGAAGGCTCTTCCTCAGGCGACTTAGGAGCCTCAGGGCCTATTCCTACCCGAATTATGGAACGGCGGGGCTTGTAATAACTTAAATTAACCTTTTCTCTGGCTATTTCCTTATCGTTTTCATAAACTATTTTGTATAAATTATATTTTGTGCCTGCAAGGGCTTCTACCTTAACTTCCTTTTGACCAAGGGGAAGCTCTTCCGTCTCTACGACTTCTTCAGCAGGAGGGGGAACGGTTTCCACAAGGGTATTGTAAAATTCAAGCCTGCGGCCTTCGTTATGTATTTCGTATCCATAAACGTTTACAGTAAGGATATTTCCGGTAATATCTGTTTCTATAGTAACAGGATAATCCGTATTATTCTTAAATTTCAGGTCAATGTAATCTCCCGCAAGAGTAGCATCGTAAGCTGCAGGAACGTATCCCACCCTCTGAGAGTGGTTTTGCCTTTCTACGATGTCAAGTTCGGCATAGAGCAGGGCAATATAAAGAGTCGAGGAAACCTGGCAAACGCCTCCGCCCATTCCGTCTTCAAGAACGCCCCCGATGATTACAGGAGCCATGGAATAGCCGTTTGCGACGGTCATTTCCCCAAAGGCAGCGTTCGTTGAAAATACTTCTCCCGGATAAACTACGTAATCATTTATTTTATCTGCGGCAGTGTATATATTTTGATTCCTTCCGGCAGCACCGCCGGCGATTTTCGTTTGATAAGTGCCTATAAGCTGAGTAGCCTTTCGGAAGCTTTCCTCCGTATATTGGGCTTCAACAGGCGCTGTAGGAACAGACATGCTGCCGCCTTTTTTGCTGTCTAAAAACTCAACCATAGCTTTTACGGCATCTTCTTCCACTACTTTTATTCCGGCAATTTCAGGCGTAGTTATAAACACGCCGTTTTCTCTTTTCAAAGAAGCATTTACAGGCTCTTTGTTTATGGCTTCTGATAATGCGGAAGCCTTTTCCTTTACGGAATTTAAGTCATAAGCATATTCTGCCGTTAGTTTAAGAGGATTCTCAACAAGGTTGTTTATTTTTTCAAGCCTTTCCTTGGGCTCGCCTTTCCTTCCGTATTCAAAAGCAGCATTTACGGCAGATTCTATATCGTATTGGGCTTTAAAATCTGTAAATATATATTCAAAAAGGTCGTTTCCGTGTGAAAAGCCTATTTTTTCTTCAGAAAAAGTTTTATTCAGCTCATTTTCAAGCTTTGTTAAGGCTTCGTCCTTTTTTAATCCCCCTATATTGATATCATTTATGTAAATATTATCGTAGATTGTATCTGTTTCAGCGATTTTAATTTCTTCCGCTTCTTTATCTGATTTAATATCGTTAACTACCTCACAGCTTACAATTACCAGAGAGGTAAGAGCCAGCATTAAAAACGCGATGCTTACGGGAAGCATAAAAGAGCGTTTTTCTTTTCTCCTCTTTTTTGTTCTATTACTATTGGGCATTGACACTCTCTCCTTAAAATTCATAGTCCAAAAGCCTTCAGGCTATGAAAGTTCACATTATCATTCATACATTTTCCTTTGGAAAATATATTCATTAGTAACATCAAGCAAAGCTTGATGTTAAAGCTTTATATATTAATCCTAGGTTTGTAATTCATACATTTTCCTTCGGAAAATATATTCATTAATAACATCAAGCAAAGCTTGATGTTAAAGCTTTATATATTAATCCTAGGTTTGTAATTCATACATTTTCCTTCGGAAAATATATTCATTAATAACATCAAGCAAAGCTTGATGTTAAAGCTTTATATATTAATCCTAGGTTTGTAATTCATACATTTTCCTTCGGAAAATATATTCATTAATAACATCAAGCAAAGCTTGATGTTATTAACATTATATATTATGAATATGATAAACACAATAACACAAGTTTAAAGTCGTGCTGGGTTTATTTTACATTAATTAAAATAAAAAGGGATATCCCCTGTGTCTTAAAAGTGCATAAAGCCGTATTGATATTAAGCGGACTTAGAAAAATATACAAGCGTAAATTTATGAATCTTTTTCAAGTTAGTATCCCCCTGCAATTATTAAACTTATTTTTAAGTTTGGTACCCATAGAAGTAAATTTTTTAAAAGCATAAAACTGGCAATTCATATTAATTGATATTCATTATCAATTAATTTCGGGTAAAAAAACAGCAGAGAAACGACTTATCAAGGGAAGCTTTATCCGGCTTAGCCGGATAAAGCATATAGCATTGTCTGCTCTGCTGAGGTTAAGCAATTGGCTTAATATAAATATTGAGAGGCAAGGGTTGAAATCACAGCATCTGTACCAAGCTCAATACCGTATTTGTCATTTGCTGTGTATACGGAATATACTTGACCTGTATATTGGTCAATCCAGAGCCTTTGACTGTCTTTAACATCTAAAACGATTGACCAGTATCTTCCGAGAACAAGACCTTCGCTTTTAAAAGCAAGGTTTTTTTCCATATAGCTTCTTGTAAATACCATCTGGTTTGGAACCCATTCGATATTATCGAAGAAAGAAGATGCTTTTGCAAGGGCCTGGCTTTCATCTATAGTTGATTTTGAGCCTTTGCTTTCAACGTTTATTATAGGGATAAAGGGGTCGTTTCCTTCTTTAAAGTAAACATCTGTATTGAGGTTTTCTGCAACAAATCTTATGGGAACATAAGTAGAATCATTTATGATCTGGGCAGGAACATCTAATGTTACGCTTTGACCGTCTACAGTGGCCTCTGAATCGCCTATGTACATTTCGATTTTCGCGCTTCCTTCAATGGTGACCTTCTTCATAGCAGGATTCCATGAAACCTCTGCGTTCAGATTTTCGCTTACGACTCTTACAGGTACGAGAGTTGTTCCTTCAAGATTAACAGGGTAGAAACCGGATATTAAATCTCCGTTTATCATAAGAAGGCCGTATACGTATCTTGTTCCCTGGCTTTCGATGTTCTGGCTTTCTCCGTTAGGGAAGGTAACAGAATTAAAGCTTAAGTTTGAGCTTCCTGATAAGGCGCCTTTAAAGTCCGGGCTTTTTCCTGCAGGAAATACGCCTGCATATACTTCGTTGATATTTTCTTTGTTTATGGCGGAGAAGCTTATGCTTACCATATCTAAAATTTCTGTCTGAAGCTTATCGTATTGCTCCTTTGTTACTTCTTTGTTATAGAAGAAATATAAGGAATCCCAATCGTCCATATCTTCTGTTTTGTATCTTCTTGTTTTGAATATTTCATCAGATTGGTTCAGGCCCTTCTCCTGATCATAGACTACATAGTACATGCCTGATGTATTTGTGTAGGAAATCACAAAACCTTCTGTATCGAGGTTTCTGTAGAAAGCGCTTCCGCCTACAAAGGACCTTTCAGTAACTGCGGCGCCATTTTTCAATCTTACGATTTTATAGGCCTTGCCGTCATTTCCGCCTTTTAAGAAAAGCTCTGGTATGCCGTCATTTTCAATATCATAGAGAGCAAAGCTTGTGTAATTCGATTTTTGCTCTTGAATTTTTGACAATTCATCGTCAAGATATTTCGTAAAAGCATCAGGCCAATTTAAGCTGTAGGCGAATGCGGTATAAGAAAAGGTGCCTGTGAGAATAAGGGCCAGGGTTAACACTGCCGCTGCAAGTCTCTTCATAATTCAACATCTCCTTTGTTTTTGATAATTGTAATCAAATTAACATAACATATGTAAAGATATTTTTAATTACAATTTTCAATTTTACTGGATTTTATTAATACAAAAAGTCACGAACTTAGAGAACAGAGCAGCTGTGATTTAAAGATGCTCTGTGAACTTAGTGAGTGACGTTCAGATTGCTTTGCAATCTGAATTTTGTTGATAAAAACTAATTATATAAATGAATTAGTTTACAAATATGATACCATAATTTGCATGGACATAATATTATATTTATATTACATTTGAATTTGTTTTATAAATTAAGCTTCTATTTGTGTTAAACTAAACTATTTTTTCAAAGAAAATATTAGTGCCGTTTATAAAGTTGTTAATGTCCTTTGCATTTTCGCATAGTTCAAGGCCTATAAGGACTTTTGCATATAAGTTTTCAAAAGAGATATCATAGGCAAGGTTTACATTGCAGTCGGAGGCAAGATTCGTAACGGATTCATAATGGTCGCCTTGAGAGCTTATTTCCGCAATAAACAAAGGAATATTGTTCTCTGCAAGTTTATCTATCAGCTTATTGATTGAATTGTCGGGATAGTTTTTTTCGGTGAAAAATGTTCCTGAATGGTATACCCCGTAAACAACGGCATCAATGTTGTTGCTGAAATTATAAAAATCATGCCGCATTCCCACATAGGGGTATATGAGGATAACTCGCTTATTAAGCTTAATGACCTTATCTTTATAAGGGCATTCCAAGGCATTTATTTCTTCTGCTGTGGGATTAAGGGGGTCATTATTGTAAACAAAAACCCTGTTCACGATTCTTCCGAAATAAACATTCTTAAAGCTGTCATAGTTGTCTACCACCTGATCCATCTGCTTTACTCTTGAACCGAGATGTACTTCAACCTTTCCTTCATGATTTTTATAAATTACATATACGCCCTGAACATTTACGCTGAATATAAAATCCAGAGCAGCGGCAAAATTATCCACGCCATTTGACTGAGGAAGGTCAAGAGGGTGGTTACTTGATACGAAAATAATAGGGACTTTTTTACATGAGAACAAAAGGCTTATTATATTTGCCGTATATGCGAGAGTATCTGTGCCGTGGGTAATAATTACGCCCTTATATTTGCTGAAATCTACTTTATACATAGCATCGAGAAAAGTGTTTAAAAGCTCCATGTTTAAATTTTCGCTTAAAGTAAATATAGGCCTTATAATTTCAAATTCAATATTATGGTCTTCTACTCTTTCTAAAACTCTGCCGTATTGGTATACCTGCTTTGAATTGTCGTAATTGCTTAAAGTGCGGATTGATGAAATAGAGCTTGTAGCAAAGGTGCCGCCTGTTTCAACTACTAAAACCTTATTTTTCATTGGTAAATCCTCCCGTATTTATACTCAAATCATCAAAAAACCGTAAATCATATGAAGCAGGAAAAGCCATCTGCTTTATATAATCAAACCGGATATATAGTAAAACAGTTTTTAAGGCAGGAACATAAACCTATTTTTCATAAACGGCTTCATATAATAGAAACGCTTATATGAAGCCATTCAAATATACGGTTTTCGTTACTGTAATCAAATTATTTTACTATAAGTGTAACCTGTTTAAAATTCGTATGTATTATAACATTTTTACTATGAGATATAAAGCCTATAAATAAAAGACTTAGGCTATAATTAAAAATCGTAATTTAATAAACTAAAAATAATAATATATTACAGTAATTTACTTAAATCAGATAAATATCAGATTAATGGCTGTTTCTGAAAATTGTTCCTGATTAAATTGTGCTAAGAATAAATTTCTAAGTTATTTAATTAGGTTGCTATAAATAAAATAAATTTATAAAAAGAACAGTAAAAACAAATACTATGAATATTAAGGGTCCTATCCATTCCACAGGGTAAATATTTTTAGGGGGCAGTTTTTATGTCTAAAGAAAAATACGAGAATTTATACATAAAGACCTTTGGAAACTTCGATATTAAATATTCAGGCAAAACAATATTTATAAAAAAGAGAAATCAGGCAAAGCTTGAAGCCATACTTCAATATCTTGTGCTGAATAACGGAAAAGCCATCAATCCCGTAAAAATAATAGAGGATATATGGCCCGAAAATGATTATACGGATTATAAAAAGGTGCTTCAAACATATGTATACAGAATTAAGAACTTTTTATCCGGTGAAAATTATTTCGGAAAAGACTTTTCCCCCAATCTTTCAATCACAAATGTAAAAGGCGATTACAGGCTGGATTTTTTAAAGGGAGTAATTCTTGATGAGAACATTTTTGAAGATATTACTAAAGAAATAAAAGAAGAGGACGATTGTAATAAGCTTATCCTTATTGCAGATAAGTTAAGGGATATTTATGAAGGCGAATACATGGCAGGCTTCTACAATGAATATCTTGTTTTAAGAAAAAGGAATTTTTACAGGCAGCTTTATTCTGCTTCCATAACGATTCTTTTAAATAAGCTTTATGACGGAAAAATATTTGACAGTGAAATCATACGGCTATGTGAAGCTTTTTTTACAATAGATGATATCGATGAGGATGTTAATCTGATATTTCTGAAAACGCTTATAAGGTCCAATAACAGAAGCCATGCGAAAAGACATTTTGATTATATCAGTGTTAAAATGAATGAGGTGCTGGGGATAACCCCTGGAAGAAGCATAACAGACCTTTTCAAGAAGGAAGAAAAAGAAGAAACAGACTATGCTTTCCAGAAAACAGGCAGTTTAGTTTTGAGCAGAGAAGATCTCGACAGAATTATAGAAGAAAGAATTGCCGAAAGGCTAAGGCCTGAAAATCCGATATATACCATGCTCAAAGTAGAAATTACAGGCAATATAGATTATATTCCCGAAGAAAGCATTGCGTCTTTATTCCAAGGTTCTTTAAGAAAAAACGATGTTTATGCCGTAATAGATGGCTTAAATTTTATTCTTATGCTTTACAGAGTTAATTATGACGCAGTGCCAATCGTTAAATTAAGGATTATTGAAAGAATAAGCAAGCTTTTTAAAGAAGAAGAAGTTAAATTAAATATTAACGTATATCCTACCACTACCATAGGATGATTTTTAAATGTAAGGTTTTTGAGTGCGAAATGCAGTATATAGATACTGCATTTTTTTGCGGAGGATTTTATGTAAATTCACAAAATAATTGCTTTAAAAGCGTAAAACCCTTTACATTTATACAAAAAAATTTCAAGAAAATGGTATGGACTTCCTTATTTATTCTAATATTCGGATTTATAGATGTATTGTCTTTAGCTAACACATGATTGAATGGCCATAAATTTTTATATGAAGCTGAAATAAGTGCGAAATGTTATTGAAAAGATTGAATCCTGTGTGAGAATTGAAAGCGGATTTTGATACTATAGGTGTATAGCAAACTCTTAAGCAATAAAATTCAATTGTTTTATCAAGCTGAAAAGAGGATATGTATGAATGAAAATATGAAATCAGAAGAAAAAAACAGAAGAAAAAGCCCTGTGAAAATATTTCTTGATATTGTTACGGCTGTGTTTTTCGTTATATGCGTTGCTCTTCTTCTGAGCTCTATTTTATCAAAATATGACAAATCTATTTTTGGATTTAGAAGCTTTATCGTTCTAACAGGAAGCATGAGCCCAACTTTTGACGCAGGAAGCTTCATAATTGTAAAAGATAAGGCTCCCGAAAATATAGAGACAGGAGATATTATCACTTATGAAATAAGTGATAATGTTATTTTAACACACAGAGTAGTAGAAAAGAATAACACGAATGGATACTCATTTATTACGAAAGGCGACGCCAATAATATAGAAGATAAAAATCCTGTTAAGGAAACACAGATAATCGGGGTTGCCGTATTGTGGATTAACGGTCTTGGCTCTCTTTTATTAAGTCTTCAGCAGCCGCGGAATATGATTTTACTTATAAGCCTTATTCTTATTTTGTTTGGCTTGTGGGAAATTATACCTTGGTTTGTGAGGAAAAAAGATGAAGGAGATAAGACCACGAATACTTAGTTTCATAGAGGTGGTGAGTTATGAAAAAGAGAGGCTTTAAAAGGGGTATTGCATTTCTGCTGGCAGTTATTATGGTGTTTTCTGCATCGGAATTTCCTGCAGGGGCATTTGCTTTGGCTGGCACAGTAATTGGTCAGGAAAATGCAGTACCAGATGAATCGCCTTCAGAAGAAGAATCGAGTGAAGAAGAAAACACCGAAGATATCGAAAATCCTGCAGAAGATAACAATCCTATAGAAGAAGAAAAGAATGAAGAGGGTGAAACGCCTACAGAAAGTGAAAATCCGGCAGAGAGCGAAACTCCAGTGGAAAGTGAGACGCCTACAGAAGACGAAACGCCTGCAGAGGGCGAAACCCCTACGGAAGAGGAAATACCGATAGAAGGAGAAACACCTGCAGAAGGCGAAACGCCAACAGAGAGTGAAACACCTATAGAAGGCGAAATTCCTCCGGTTCCAGAAGCACCTGCAGAGGTTGAAAATCCATTTGCCGATATGGAATTTTCTATTGAATTAATGACAGACGCCCTCTATCTTTTAGCAGACCAATATGGCTATGACAGGGAAATCGTTGATTGGCTCCTGTATCACAGCTCGGAAGACTTCGGATATTTAGAGTATATATATGGCTTAATAATTAATGAACCGGAGACGATTCCTTATTTTCTTGAAGGCGTCAGCGAAAGAAAATATTATTATGAAAACCCCGAAGCATCTTCTCAAGACCCAGTCTACAAGGAAGAGGAATTGAAAGATGAAGAAAACCCTGAAATAGCGGCCGCTGCAGAAGAGTTCAGCATGTATATAGAAAATATTGTTGCTGAACGAGAAGAGGAAGCCTCAGAGGAAAAAGAAGGAACAGAATTTTATTATCCTGCGCTTTTCAGCACAAGGCTTGCACTTTTTAGCCTTTCTCCTCCCGAAACAAAAACAACTGAGATGGGAGACGGCCAATATATCAGAAAGACCATAAAAAAGCTTGATACATTCAGGCATTATCAGGTTGACCTTGAGCTAAGGGCTAAGAAAGAGATAACAGAATTGCCTGGGAAAAGCCTGGACATAGCACTTATTTTTGATACATCAGGAAGTATGGAAGGTACTAATTTAAATGGTGCGAAAGATGCTGTCAAAGCCTTTGTAAACGGCTTTCCAACGAAGGAAGAAAATGGGCAACAGATTTTTAAAGATGATGTTCGGATCAGTATAATTTCCTTCAATACAAATGCAGAAATTAAGAAAGAGCTTACGAACAATCCTCAGCAGGTTATAAACGCCATTCAAAACTTAAGTGCTAACGGCGGTACGAATATTCAAGACGGTATTTTAAAAGCAAAAAACTCTTTAGGAGTAAATGACGGGGATAATCTTAACAATTCCGACAGGAAAAAAATAATGATACTTTTATCCGACGGAGAGCCCACCAATATTGCTACTGATGAGTGGACTTATAATGAGTATCAGTTTGATAGGAATAAACATGGTTTTTCTAAGCCTAGTCTTTATAATTCAACAAAACGGTGGACTTATACGAGCTATGCATTTACAAAGACTATTTTATGGATTTTTTCTACAGACTATTTCGAGATAAAATTTGGGGATAGAGCCTTTGAAAGGCAGGATATATATAGGTCAGATTGGTTTTCCCCAATAGCGCCTATAGGAAGCACCACTACTGCTCTCAGACAGCAGGTAACCTTAGCCGAAGCACAATATGCCGCTAACCAAGGCATAGATTTATATACTGTAGCCTATACAGGCAATCAGAACCTTAAGGACCTTTTAGAAAAAATGACCTACGCCATGAACGGTTCCCCAAGCTTTAACAGTAATCTATCAGACAATGTGTTTAAAGGCGGTATTTCTCTTTCAGATATTCCTCATTATGAAGGAAAAAGAGCCTTTGCAGCCAATAATACAGGGGATCTGAAAGCAATATATGCTGAGCTTCAAGGCGAGATTTTTAAGAATTTGATTTCCTTTACGGTAGAAGATACTTTGGAAGCAAACTTTGAGTTTGTAGAATTTGCGGAAAATACTGAAAATGACAATGAAGCTAACGGGGACGACATAAGCGTTTCTGAGAACAAGATTACTTGGGAGACCAGCCTTGACAATCGGTTTGAAGGTGATTACGGAACAGGAAGATTATCCTTTATAGTAAAGGTTATCGATGCGGATATTTGGGAAAAAGGTGCAGGGCTTGATGGAAGCGCTATTGAAAAACAGCCTTTAGCCACAAGTACCTCTGTTGAATATACGCCCACCAGCAGTTCAGAGCCTGCTACAGTATATCTTGAGGAACAGCCCATAATGCCCGTAGACCCTCTTGTTAACGGCACGGCGTCGGTAGTTCTTTCAAGCACGAAGGACCCCGCAGAAGCAATTCTTTTGGGAGATGCTATAGACCTTATAGGGACGATTACAAACGGAAACGCTTCTTTTAGCTATCAATGGTATAACGGAGATGACCCTTCACCAACGGAAGCAATACCAAACGCCAACGGAACGATTGCCTTCGGCTATGGAAATAATTTAACTATCGCTATCCCGAATACCGCAGTTGAAGGCCTGAAACCTGAAGGAAACAGTTCCTACACTCTTTTCATTAAAGATGAAAAGGCGGCAGCAGCCGGATATGAAAATGAGCGGGTTTTAGGTGTTAATATCCCCGTTGCAGTAGAGGTATTTGAACCTAAGCTTACAGTTAAGGTTCAAGGAGGAAGCTCCGATATCGACGGAAGGTTTGAAACAAGGGTTATAAAGACATTGGAAAATAATCATGCTTCCAGCTGGTATTTTATGGGCCTTGCTGAAAAAACATATACGAATAATGACAATATAGAAAGAGGAACATATTCCGCAGAAGCTTATGTACCATATGGATATAAGGCAACCGGCGGAGAAGCTGTTGAGATTATTCTTACAAAAGACGGAAACGACGACTGGACAGGATATGAAAAGGAAATAACAATTGAAATTGAAAAAGATGACCCATTGTTTTTCTTTGACTGGGCATGGTTCGGCGGAAGCTTTATAAATGCTGTGTTGTTCAGATGGGAGGGGTAAAAATGAGAAAGAAAATTGCTCTGTTGGCTATACAGGCGTTTCTTCTGTTTACCCTGTTGGTCGGAACAACGAATGCATGGTTTATAGGTGAAACGGCCCCAGAAAATGCTGCCGAAGCCAAGGCGGCAAAAATAAACGCCTCCCTTGATTTTAGCCTTAACAGTAAGAAGGGGATTCCCGGGGAAAAGATTGTCATATCGGATAAAAATACAATCATGGATAATGGCAGCACAAGAAATTATATTTATAAAATAACATATACCTTAAGCGAAGGTTCTGAATTAATAGAACATATTTCCCTTTCAGAAGAAAATACGGATAATTTAGCAGTGCAGTATGATTCAACTGCCAAAACCCTTACTGTATACGGAGTAAACAAGGTTGAAACTAGACAGGATAAGAACATTATCCTTCCTGCCCTTGCGGCTGAATTTAAGGTGCTTAGGAACCCTTCTCAGGCGGCAGGCTTCATGATTTCAGCGAATCTTCAATATTGCCAGAATACAAAAGCGGCGGCAGAAGCAGTTTTAGGCATTAATGATGCTTTATTCCTTGAACTGAATAATGGGTTAGGCGGTGGAAGCAATGAGTAAGAAAAGATTATTGTTAGCTTCCTTATCCATAATCGCTATTTTAACATTAACTTTAGGCTTATCCTATGCATGGTTTACAGGAAGCTCTGAACCTGATGCCGTAAGCAGTGCGATGGCAACTGTAGATGTTTCAGTTCCTGAGGAAGCTGTTGTAACAGAGAATGAAGCTGCCTTTACAATTGCGAATAACAGCAATATCGGAACTTATTTACGCATAGGCTGGACGCCTATATATCAAGTGCGGGATGAAAACAATAACTGGGTTGATACTGCCAGAGACACTTCTCACATTACCGTTAGCTTTGCTGGTTTAGAACCAGATATCAGCGGTGCGAGCCTTAGCCCAGAACCCATAACAAGCTCAAACGGGTATTCAAAAAATATGCTGACTATGGCAGATACGAATAATAATTATTTTGTTTTACCCGGCGGCATGAGTGTAAGCGGAAAAATAAATTTAACCGGTGTTTCTGTCAGTGAAGATGGAAATGAACGACTTGTAATTGTATTTATCCCCGAAGCCCTTCAGGCCACAAAAAAGGCAGTTGAATCTGCAAGCGCTTACGGCTGGGACGCAGGCAAAGTTTTATCTCAGGACGGAAGCATAGCAGGAGGTGGTAATTAATGATTAAAGTAAGAAAATTATCCTTATTCATTGCCACTCTAACTATTATAAGCTTAATACTTACAAGTATAAATATGAAGTCCGCTTATGCAGACCAAATCATTGTATCAGGCCAGTATTCCTTAGACCTTGCCGTTTTTGACGATGACATATTAGAGATTGGTGCAAATATGCTCCCCGGAGAGAAAATTGAAGGAAGAATGCGGGTTACAAATACAGATACAAGGCCATTTATTCTCTATATAAACGTCGCTTATATACCTGAACCTTTAGAAGCGGAAGGCCCTGAAGTGTTCTCTGAGCTTTTAGATAAGCTTAATATAACCGTATCTCAGGGCGGAAATGTTTTAACCAGCTTTCCGGCAAAAGGGGGAGGCCCGTATCAATTAGGCCGTCTTGACCCCAATGGGATATCGACTTTAAATGTTAAAGTTGAAATGCAGGAAGATGCAGATGACGCTTATCAAAGCAGATTGGCACATCTTATATGGACGTTTACGGCGGAAGGTATAGGAGGACCGAATCCAACCCCAAGCCCGACCCCTGCACCACCGGACGATGACGACGATGATTCTCCGCCATCAGAACCGGTGGATAGACCGAGAACCCCCGGAAGCGCAACCGGCGGGGGAACAGTGATTACAACCAGTCCCCCGGCTGCCCCGGAGCTTATAGAAATACCCGAGGAGCCGGTGCCCTTAGGAAATCCTCAAATACCAAGCATTAACGACACGGAAGAAATTATAGAAATACTTCCTGAAGAAATTCCTTTAGGAACCATAAAGGCTAATCCTAAAACGGGAGTGGAATCTAAAGCCTTCAGAAATGCCAATATAGCATTTTTTGCAGTATCGGCTGCAATATTTTTTATAACTAAAAAGGCATCAATTAAAAATTAACATAAGCCCTTTAAGATAATTTAGGGCATTTACAAAAGAGATTTTAAAAAACATATTGACTATAAATTATACTTATTTGGAGGTAACTTAGTATGAAAAAGACAAGAATAGCAGGTATGGTATTAGGTGTATTAGCTTTAGCAGCGGGCGCAATGGGAACTTATGCATGGTTTACGGCTTCCGACAGCAATGTTGCAATCAATGTTAAAGCAGCAACGATTGTAGTAGAATCTGATGATTTAAAAGCAGATATTAATGAAGACGGCTATCTTCCGGGGGAATCTATTGTTGCCAAAGGTGTTGTAGTTCGGAATACAGGCTCCAGAGAAGCCGTAATAAAAATTACGCCGAATGTTGAGGCAAAATCAGAAGGAAATGCCGCAGACGAAGCTTTAAAAGCAGCCCTTGGAAATCCAGAGTTTACCTTTGCTGAAGGCTACAATCCTACGAACGTATTTCAAGCAGGTCAAGACCTTTACGTATTCCTTGATGCAAAAGCATCTTTCGGAGCGGAAGAGGGTAAGGAAGTTAATATTTCGGCAGGCATAAGCGAAGACCTTGGCGGACAGACAGGTCAAGAGGGCCAAAGCGGAGAAGTTACATTTAATTACACAGTTACAGCAGTACAGGGGACTAAAGCAGCTGTAGCAGCGGAGTTTCCGGCTGTAGGAAATGCATTTGATTCACTTTATAAATAAGTGTTACATAACAGATAAAAAAGCAGGTAAGATCCTTTGGGATTAAAACTGCTTTCATAATAAAAAAGCCGGAGGGTGCTAAACCCACCGGCTTTTTTATGTAAGAAATCCACGGTAAAATTTCGGTTTGTTGCTATTTGCAATTAGCTTAAAGCTTTGCAAGAATTTATTGTATCTGCTGTTTTCATACATTGCCTGATTTTTAGAGACGTTCTAACATTATAAAGCCTCCTAAAGGTGTGAGATACAAACCAATAGGAGGTTTTTTAACAATTAAGATTCAAAAATACAAAAGAGAAGTTTTATATTATAAACTTCTTATAATAAAGTAAGTAAAACCTATTTACTATGGATTCAAAAATATAGCTTTCCTTTGGAAATGGTTTATTTTTGGACCAATGTGAATATAGGATTTTTGTTACCGGTTCACTTGAATACTTATAGTAATACGCATATCAATCGGTAACGCCTCATTTTGAAACTGCTATGAATCAGAGAGATTTTCAAATTTTTTCTGTTCCTATTTCATGTAAACTGATAGCAGCGTTGCTTTTCAAATTGTGAATAAAAGAAGTATTAAGCAATTTGTTTAGGAGATAAGTCCGTTTCTTTTTCAAAATCTGTTTGAGGATTTTTTCTTAAATATCTGGTTCCAAAAGGTGTGAATATAGATACAATTGCAAATATTGCCAATATGTAGCAATACCAAACATAAGGGGCTATTTCAAATGGGCTCATAAGACCTGCAGAAAGGCTTCCTGCTATCAGAAGCTGAGCGCCATAGGGTATTATGCCCTGTATAACACATGAGAAAGTCTGTAAAAGGGTAGCGGCTTTTCTGGAATCAACGGCATACTTCTTAGATACTTCCTTTGTAAGCTGACCGCATATTATGATTGATACAGTGTTATTTGCGGTGGAAGCGTTTATAAGAGATATCAATGTACTTATGCCAAGCTCAGCGGACTTTTTAGACTTTATCATTTTGCTTATTTTATGAAGTATCCAGTCAAGCCCCCCGCCTTTTGTTACTAAATTAGCCAAGCCGCCTGTAAGCATGGATAGAAGAAAAATGTCTATCATACCTGTGAATCCCGAATAGATTTGCTGAACATAGTCAAGGCCTTTAAAACTTCCGTAACCGAAGCCTATAAGCCCTGCGATTACGATACCACCGGTCAAAACTGCAAATACATTCATACCTGCTATAGATGCTATAAGAACAAATATGTAAGGAATGATTTTAATTATATTGAAAGCATATTCCTGGCTTTCAGGAGTAGAAATAGGCTTTCCGAATATTAAGAGAAGAATTATGGTAACTATTGTTGCAGGCAATGCAAAATCAAGGCCTACTCTGAATTTATCTTTCATAGATACTTCCTGAGTTCTTGTGGCGGCGATGGTAGTATCTGATATAAAGGATAAATTATCGCCGAACATAGCGCCCCCCACAAGAGAACCAAGCACCAAAGGAAGATTTAAGCCTCCTTTTTCTGCCAGCTGGATAGCGATAGGACCTACTGCAACTATTGTTCCTACAGAAGTGCCTGTAGCTACAGAGATAAACATAGATATTAGAAAAATTCCAACAGTTATGTATTGAGCAGGTATTAATGTAAGACCAAGATTAACCGCAGAATCTACTCCGCCCATAGCGCTTGATACGGAGGTAAATGCGCCTGCAAGCAAATATATAGTACACATTATTATGATATTGTCTTCACCGCAGCCTTTGATAAATATACCAAATTTTTCATTCATAGATCCCTTTAGTAAAATAAATGCAAATATTATGCCTATAACCGCCGCAACGGGAGCAGGGAATTGATAAAACGCCATTTCTACGCCTTTTATATTCAAGATAATGCCCGCTGCCAAATATATAAGCACAAAAATAAGAAAAGGCAATAAAGCGATTCCATTACCTTTTTTGTCATTTAAATTATTCATTTTTATAATCTCCTTTTGACTATGATATTATAGGCAAATCTAAATTCAACGGATATTTGCCGTATAAACTGCCTGCCTCCATAAACATTTCAATGTTTTCTATAGGGGTATGCATGGGAATTTGGCAGCCTGTACTTAAAATATATCCTTTCTTTGAATCATGGCCTTTTCGTATACATTCTTTTACGGAACTGAATATGGCTTCTCTTTTTCCTGCATAAACAACATCTACGGGGGGAACATTGCCTGTTATAATCACTCTGTCTCCCATTACCTGTTTAGCCTCTTCCAAGTCTTCTGCATTATCTATGCTGAAATTTGAAATTCCGGCATCTACAATATCTTCCCAAATATCTCTGCTTGATCCGCAGACATGTATTCCCGGAGCGCTGCCGGTCTTTTCTTTAATTTTTTTTATATTCTTTTTGAGGGCGGGCAAAGAAAATTCTCTGAATTGCTTAGGGCTTATAAGGCTTGTTGATGAAACAGGGTCAGCAAAGCTTATCGATACGCCTAATTTTGCAACCTCTTCTATATATCTGTTATTTGCTTCTGCTACGATATCCATGAGAACATGTACTTTTTCAGGATACTTAATCATCCATTTCATAAGATTTTCTGTGCCTGCTACAGATGCGGCTACGCTGAAAGGCCCGGACATAGCGGCCCCTACGTCAACCTTGTCTACAAGGGCATCCCTTGTAAGTCTGATAGCTTCTAATAAAACAGGAAGGATACCGTCTTTATGGGGATCGGGGAGTTTAAGGGATTCTATTTCATCTACGGACTTAACAGCAGGCTCCAGCAAATATGAAATGTTATAATCCGGATAAGCAACCTTTGCACCCATTGCCTCTGCAACCCCTCTAAGGCTTGTGGATATTCCGACACTATCATGGCGCAGCCTTTCAAACAGCGCTATTTCCAGCCCTGACATAAGTTCTGCCGAATGGTAATAATCACTTGCCTTTACGCCTATAAAGGGTGTCATAGTCGCTCCCATATCGGGAATGCAGATTATGCGGTCTATTTCTTCGCCCTTAGCAAAGGCATCCATTCTCTCCCTTGGTGTCATTTCTTCTTTCCTCACTTTAAATCTCCTTTCAAAAACATTGTACTAACCTAGACGCTATAAATTATTAATCGCGTCTAATATGACAATTATATAACTAATGATGTTATAAATAAAATTGAATATAATTATAATGAACTCACAGATTATTGATAAATTTAATGTTTTTTATACTTTTGTGTCATAATAAAATATCTATTGCCGTTAAAACATAATAAAACTGACAGTTTTATTATGTTTTTTGGTTTTTATTTAATGGTTTTAAGGTTTTTGGATTTAATTTTATATCAAATCAAAATGCTTCTCTGGCCTGAATTTTTGCGGTTAAAGCTGTTTAATGCCCCAAATTATAAGTTTTTATAATAATTATATGATAGAGCTATCTGATATTAAAAACGAATCCTAAGGTCATGGTATTGCACCCGATGGTGCCGGCGGAAATTCAGCGGATAGCTGCCGAAGTGCTCCAGAAAGGGGAGGAGAAGGTGAGAAGACTTTAAATAGCCTCTTCAGATTTGACGGGATAGGTATCAAAGAAGGTTTACTACTAATACAGAAGAAGCTGAAGTATACCAATGAGTAGATGGCACAATTAAAATTGGCGTTTTTCTACGTCTATTTAAAATAAAATGGCGATAAAGCAATGTAAAAGTAAGGCTGTACCGCACCATCTTAATTGTATGTTTCACTATTATAAAAAATCAAAATCTTATAAGTTTCTTTGATTATGTAATACTGCTTATTTGGGAATGATTTATCATAGGCACTAATTGTGTTATGCCCAGTTCAAGGATTGTACAACGCTTAGAAACACAAGGAAATTTAAAATCATTCTCTTTGGCTAAGGTATGTTCTGCCGCATTAGATAGACAATCTTACATAGTATTATTTGCAAGCTATTCCTGCTTTATATAAAAATATTATTTTATCTGTTTAAATTAATTACAGAACAGAATTTTATGGCAGGTAATTTCAGCTAAATCTCTTGACAATTTTGGCGGATTAGGATACTATATATAAGTCATTGTTCGACACTATATGGGGGTATAGCTCAGCTGGGAGAGCGCTTGAATGGCATTCAAGAGGTCAGCGGTTCGATCCCGCTTATCTCCACCAAAAAACAGAATAACCGCAAGGCTTTTAGCCTTGCGGTTATTCTTATGGAAATGAGAAAGCGGATACTTGATAGATTTTTGCAGAGGAATCACAGCATGCAAAATTCTCTCGGTTTAGGCCTGCTTATTTGTACTGAAGAAAAAACCTCAAGGATAAAGAGCCCTGAGGTTTTTTATGTTTTATAAGATAGGATATGTGATAAAAGCTATAAATAAAATAATCTTTTAACATTTTTTAGAACCTTCTTATTTGTGCAGAATGGATTCCTTGCACCAGTTATTTTGTGTTTATATTATCTGAAAAATGATTTAAAGAGCATCTCAGGCCAGTGCTATTGCTCCGCAGTTATTCTTCCGTTCGGATTTTTAAACAGCAAAGCCCTCCGGCATCTCACAGACACAGAATCTTCTAGAATAGCTTAACCTGATCGATTTTGTTTTCACACTTCGGAGGAATATGGCAGTATAAACAACGGCGGTAAAATAAGTGCTAGCATCTACACAATAAAACTACGGCTCATAAACCGGAATCATCCCCATAAGGGGTATATAAGCAATATTTAAAGGCTGTTGACAATAACCGTTTAAATATAGTAGAATGAATAAAGTTAGTTATCAATAACTTCTATTTATGCAAAAAAGTTAGCCTGAGCTAGCAAAAAGAAGGCGTAATTTTGCAGTAAATCTTATAAAAACAGAGAACGAAAATACAGTAAAGGGGAGGATTTACAAGGATAAGATAAGAAAGTTTTTAGAAAATTACACATGGTCATAGGAAATTACATTACAGTGGTATCTAAAGGGGATCTGATTATAAATCTCCCATAAAAATATAATATAGATATGAATTCTATCAATTCAATAGTTGCTTGTCTATCAAGCTTACATAAGGAGAATATGTATGAGAAAATCTAAAGTTTTTAAACTAACTGCTATGATTGCAGTTTTTGCTTTAATGCTCACAGCTTGCTCAAATGCAAATAATGGGCCGGCTTCGTCTGAGAAACCCGAGGCGGAAACATCTGCAAGCCCCGAACCCTCTGCATCAGTTGAGCCTGAGCCGGCAGAATCTGTTGAACCTGAGGCAGCTTCAACTGTTGAAATTACTGATGTTCATGGAACGGTTACGGTTCCTGTAAATCCAAAGAATGTAGTTGCTTTGGATAATAGAACTTTTGAAACTTTAGCTGATTGGGGAATTGAATTAGCGGCTGTTCCGAAGGGCGTAATGCCAGCGGATTCACCCTATGTAAAAGATGATTCCGTTCAAGATATTGGCAATCATGGTGAACCAAATCTGGAAATTATAGCGGCTGTAGATCCTGAACTTGTAATTGTCGGTCAAAGATTTGCCAGATATTATGAAGATATCAAAAAATTAGTGCCAAATGCAGCTGTTATTGATCTTAATTTTGACGTTTCTGGGGAAGCGGATTCACCCGGAGATAATTTAGTAAATGGGCTTAAAGACTCCACAACCGCTTTAGGACAAATTTTTGATAAAAACGAAGAGGCGGAACAATTGGTAGCCGATTTTGAAAAGGCGATTGAAGATGCTAAAGCAGCATATAACGGAACAGATACAATCATGAGTGTGGTAGTTTCCGGCGGAGAGATTGGTTTTTCAGCGCCGCGTTCCGGACGTGTTTGGGGACCAATGTATGAAATTTTCGGATGGACTTCAGCATTAGACGTAGAAGGCGCTACTTCTGATCATCAAGGTGATGATATTTCTGTTGAAGCCATTGCACAAAGCAATCCCGATTGGATTTTCGCACTGGATCGTGATGCGGCAGTATCTTCTATAGAGGACGCAGTTCCTGCCCAGGACGTTATTGACAATTCGCCTGCCCTTCAAAACACTACTGCTGTTTCTAAAGGACAGATCGTTTATGCACCAAACGATACTTACACAAATGAATCAATACAAACTTATATAGAGTTATTTGAAAACATGGCGAATGCTTTGGCAAAGTAGCATAAAGGAGCATGACGTAGTGCCGAAAAATACAATGCAAAAAATCACAGGGGCTGAGACTTCTCAGCCCCAACATTATAATCGTAATAAAATATGGACAAAACCATTTATATCAGCAATTATTATTGTTTTTATTTTGGGCATCATATCGCTGTTTACCGGAGTTTATGATATACGAGGCCAAGAAGATGGAATAAATATGTTTTTCATAACCCGGGTTCCAAGAACAGCGTCCCTAATGCTTACCGGGGCTGCAATGTCAATGGCAGGCCTCGTAACGCAGCTTATTACACAGAATCGTTTAGTTGAACCTACCACAACAGGAACAATTGAATGGGCAGGTTTGGGCCTTATTTTTGTTTATTTAGTATTTCCCGCGCCGACTTTGGTTCTAAGAATGACTGGTGCAATTATTTTTTCTTTTATAGGAACGATGGTTTTCTTTTTATTTTTAAGAAGGGTTAAACTTCGCTCGTCTTTAATTGTCCCGATTATAGGAATGATGCTTGGAGCAGTCATTTCCGCAATTTCCACTTTTATTGGACTTGTTTTTAAAATGACGCAAAATATTGAAACTTGGTTTGTAGGCTCTTTTGCGCCGGTTCAAATTGGAAGATATGAATATTTATGGCTCATTGTGATAGTTACTTTTTTAATTTTTATCTATGCCGATCGATTGACTTTAGCTGGGCTAGGGGAGGACATCGCAACAAGCCTCGGCGTAAATTACAATAAGATTGTTCTTCTTGGTACCGGTCTTATTTCTTTTGCAGTTGGTATTGTTGCGGCTGTTATTGGAAACTTGCCTTTTTTAGGTTTAATTGTACCCAATATAGTTTCAATGTATAGAGGCGATGATCTTAGGGGTAATCTGCCTTGGGTATGTGTGCTGGGAATGGGGACGATAACCCTTTGCGATATTATTTCCCGTACAATTATTATGCCTTTTGAAGTCCCTGTCTCTTTAATCCTTGGAACCGTAGGGGCGGTTATATTTATTCTTATTTTATTAAAACAAAGGAGGCTAAGATGAGTGAATTTATATATCCTAATAAAGAAAATGCTGAAAGTGATTTTAGCCTTCTCAATGAAAATAGGTCGGCCAGGGCTTTTCGTTCCAAGAAAGAAGAAAAACGTTATTGGATTTTATTGATAACCTTAATTGTTCTAGGCGCCTTTGCTTCCTACGGCCTTTTGGTTTATAACAATCCTGTGCCGATAGATTCTCCTTCTTTTATCCCGGTTGTTAAAAGAAGGATGGTAGCCCTTGTTGCAATGATTATTTCTGCAATTTGTCAAAGTTTAGCTACCGTCGCTTTTCAATCGAGTACGAATAATAGGATTATAACTCCTTCGCTTTTAGGGTTTGAAGCCCTTTATTCAACAATACATACCAGTACGATGTTTTTTTTCGGTACCCGTATATTTATAAATTTTAGCGGCATTGAATCCTTTCTGTTTCAAGTTGTTGTTATGGTCTTAATGTGTTTGATACTTTACGGATGGTTGCTTTCTGGAAAGTATGGCAACTTACAGCTTATGCTTTTGGTCGGGGTTATTATTGGAACCGGGCTGAAGTCCGTGTCATCTTTTATGAGAAGGCTTTTGGCGCCGTCTGAGTTTGATGTTTTACAGGCAAGATTATTTGGCTCCGTCAATAATGCGGATGCCGCGTACTTTCCTGTTGCAATTCCGATTGTAATAATTACAGCATTGCTTATCCTTGCTTATGCTAAAAAGCTAAATGTATTGTCCCTTGGAAAGAGCGTCAGTACCTCTTTGGGCATTAAGCATCAATTTGGCATAATATATGTTCTTATATTAGTTTCTGTTCTAATGGCAATTTCAACCTCTTTGGTTGGGCCGCTTACTTTTTATGGCTTTTTAGTTGCAACCATGACTTATCAGGCAGCGCCAACTTATGACCACAGATATATTTTTCCAATGTCTCTTGCCATCGGATTTTTGATAATAACAGGCTCATACTTCTTTATGTATCATATATTTAGGGCCCAAGGCGTAGTTTCCATTATTATTGAGATGTTTGGGGGAGTAGCGTTTCTAATTGTATTGTTAAGGAAGGGAACTTTATGATAAAGATTGATAATGCTAGAAAGCTGTATACGGATGAGGTAGAAATAGGACCTTTAGATATTCAAATACCAAAAGCCGGCCTTACTTCTTTAATTGGACCCAATGGAGCCGGAAAATCTACGGCACTTTTGATGATCGGAAGACTTTTGAATATGGACGAAGGCCAAATTAAGGTAGCAAATATGAATGTTTCCGAATCTAAATCAGAAGACTTAGCAAAAATTTTAACTATTTTACGACAAGAAAATCATTTTGTAACGCGGCTTACTGTTAGGCAGCTGGCTGGATTTGGGCGGTTTCCTTATTCAAAAGGCCGATTAACGAAAGAGGATGAGTCCATTATATCTAAATATATTGACTTTTTAGACCTGACTGATTTAGAAAACAGATATTTAGATGAGCTCTCCGGCGGTCAAAGGCAAAGGGCATATGTAGCAATGGTTTTGTGCCAGGAGACGGAATATGTACTTTTGGACGAACCGCTAAACAATCTTGATGTTGCTCGTTCCGTTCAAATGATGGAACATTTAAGGCATGCTGCCAACGAATTTGGCAGAACAATTCTGACTGTTATGCACGATATAAATTTTGCAGCCAAATATTCTGACAGAATTTGTGCTATGAAAGATGGACGAATTGCCGCTTTTGGAAAGGTAGAAGACATTATGAGTCCAGAACTTTTGACTGATATTTTTGAAACAAAAATAGAAATCATTGATGGTCCTTATGGGCCAATAGCAATTTACTAGTTATTAAATTAATCAAAACCACCGGCTAAGCCGGTGGTTTATTTTTGCTCTGTAAAGGTATGTTGTTGGCAGGGCTGAAAGCCCTCTGAAACGGTTAAAAGATGAAAATATCAAAACCAACACCGAATTTTGGCCATTTTCATCAGTGTTTTTCGTGTCAGTCCTGCAGCTTACGGAGCTTTCTTAACATTAAGGCTTTTTAATTACTTAATTGAACAATAGTTAAAGTACGGTTCATATAACCTAAAACAGGAAAATCCGTACTAATACTTACCCCTACTTCATCTCCTGCGGCTAAGGAGGCTTGGGCAATAAACGTTGAACTGCTTCTATTGGATATTTTGAAAAAGGTAGTAGTATCGCCAAAAATTGGAACGCCGTTAACGGTAATAATCGCATTGAGATATGGTTGATCCGGATCCGGATCAGTAGTAGCTTCAGCGTTGATAGATATCGTTATTTGATAAATCCCGCTTTCTCCCACTACCAGTTCATTGCCGGATAGGCTGACGGTGATAGTACCTGATAAAGGTCCGACCACACTAAATGGCACGGGGGTGAATGTTGCCCCGGGTGTCTCGTTGTTAGCTCCTCTTAAAGATCCGTAAGCCAAAACAACTTCTCCGGTGGGACCGGTAGGCCCTGTAGCACCGTCGACTCCGGCAGGTCCAGTAGGTCCGGTAGCGCCATCAGTTCCAGCAGGTCCGGTAGCGCCATCAGTTCCAGCAGGTCCGGTAGGTCCAGTAGCACCATCGATTCCGGCAGGTCCGGTGGGTCCGGTAGGTCCGGTAGGTCCCGTAGCGCCGTTGGTTCCGGCAGGCCCTGTGGGTCCGGTAGGTCCCGTAGCACCATCGATACCGGCAGGTCCTATGGGTCCAGTAGGTCCCGTAGCACCATCGATTCCGGCAGGTCCAGTAGGTCCGGTAGGTCCCGTAGCGCCGTCGGTTCCGGCAGGACCAGTGGGTCCAGTGGGTCCGGTAGCACCATCAGTTCCGGCAGGTCCAGTGGGTCCAGTAGCACCATCGATTCCGGCAGGTCCTGTGGGTCCAGTAGGTCCAGTAGTGCCGTCGATTCCAGCAGGACCAGTGGGTCCGGTAGCACCATCAGTTCCAGCGGGCCCGGTAGGTCCAGTAGGCCCAGTAGCGCCATCGATACCGGCAGGTCCAGTAGGTCCCGTAGCGCCATCGATTCCGGCAGGACCAGTGGGTCCAGTGGGTCCGGTAGCACCATCAGTTCCGGCAGGTCCAGTGGGTCCAGTAGCACCATCGATTCCGGCAGGCCCTGTGGGTCCAGTAGGTCCAGTAGTGCCGTCGATTCCAGCAGGTCCAGTGGGTCCGGTAGCACCATCAGTTCCGGCAGGTCCAGTGGGTCCAGTAGCACCATCGATACCGGCAGGCCCAGTAGGTCCAGTAGGTCCAGTAGTGCCGTCGATTCCAGCAGGACCAGTGGGTCCGGTAGGCCCAGTAGCACCATCGATTCCGGCAGGCCCTGTGGGTCCAGTGGGTCCAGTAGCACCATCTATTCCGGCAGGCCCTGTGGGTCCAGTAGGTCCGGTAGGTCCAGTAGCACCATCGATACCGGCGGGCCCAGTAGGTCCAGTAGGTCCCGTAGCGCCATCGATTCCGGCAGGACCGGTGGGTCCAGTGGGTCCGGTAGCACCATCAGTTCCGGCAGGTCCAGTGGGTCCAGTAGCACCATCGATTCCGGCAGGTCCAGTGGGTCCGGTAGCACCATCAGTTCCGGCAGGTCCGGCAGGTCCAGTAGGTCCAGTAATGCCGTCGATTCCAGCAGGCCCAGTGGGTCCGGTAGGCCCAGTAGCACCATCAGTTCCAGCAGGTCCTATGGGTCCTGTGGGCCCAATAGGGCCTTGAAGTCCCTGAGGTCCTTGAGGCCCAGTAGGTCCAGTGGGTCCAGCAGGTCCGGTGGGTCCAGTAGGTCCATCAATTCCAGCAGGCCCTTGGGGGCCGGTAGGACCTTGAAGCCCCTGAGGCCCTTGGGGGCCGGTAGATCCGATAGGGCCCTGCGGACCTTGAGGTCCGACATCGCCAGTGGGTCCGGGAATACCTTGCGGGCCAGCAGCACCCTGCGGGCCAGCAGCACCTTGTGGGCCTTGCGGACCGATTGACCCCTGCGGACCAACTGGACCGGGTATGCCCTGTGGGCCAGTGGGGCCTACGCAACAACAGGAGCATGGATTAGGGTACGGTTGTTTGCAACCTCGATATATATTCATTGTAATTCCATCCTTTTGATATTAGTACGCACCTTCTTTCACAGAAGAATGGGCCTTATTATACAATATGTCGGCTATAATTAATTGTGATACACAGAAATCTCCAAACGATATAATTCAATATATTGTCCAATTAAGATAAGGCGCACTATAATAGCATTGTGTTAAATTAAAAGAATATGAGCGAATTACCTTTATGCAGATGTGCTTTCTAAAAAACACTAAAAGACAATTATTTTGAGGCAATATTTTTAGAAGAGCAGTTATGCTCTCTTTTCTATACCTAATACAAGAAAAAAGAACATCAGGCTTCCCAGACTGCTAAGCTTGAATAAACCAATGAAATTGTTGAGAAAATGAAATCAGAGATTTCCTGTATTCAAACATGATGGGAGATTTTTGACAGTGGTATGGAAGTTAAAAAGATGCTTACAAATTATATCATCAAATGAATCAGTACATGGAAAGAGTATAAATTGAATATCCGGCAATTCCTAAATGGCCTTGATAGTAGTGCGGATATGCGGCATTCTAAAACCATTAGAAACAAGTTAAGCTCTCCTAAGCTAAGATGTATTCTTTAACATAAACCATTTTTATGGGAATGCCGATATATGAAAGCGTGCTTGAATGGCATTTAAGCGGTCAGCACTTTGCTCCCGCTTATCTCTGATTTACATAAGAAAAGGCGAATCCCAAGGTTCGCCTTTTCTTATGTAAAGAGATTCGAATATTTCCATTAAAGAAATTAAAAAGGATACCGACACTTTGAAAAGCTTCTTAATAAAAGATAGTCTATCGAAATTAACCCGAGAATGAGGAGTTTAAGGGCGAAAGATTCAATCATATTAAGCAATATGAGTTCCGATAGATTCATGCAGATTAATGAACTGCAGCTTGCCTGATATATTGGAGAGGATACCGCAGAAGTTACGTACTTTTAAAGCTTATAGAACAAGCTCTTTGCACTTCCTACGAACTATTTGATATATAAAGAAAACCATCGATGGCTTTCTCTTATATAACTGAATCATAGGCAGGAAGAAACAGACTTTAGAATAGCATTATTTATTTTGCCTTGCGGAAGCCTATCCTTCTATATAAGTAAGTGAGCTCTCTATAAAGAGACGATTAAATTATAATTAGATACCAAAATGAATAATATACCTGTTGTTTTCTTTTGCCTCATTTATTAAAGCAATTAAAGGAATGTATTCCTCTTTACTCTGAGATAATAAAACTCTTAAAAATCCATCCATTGACTGGGGCGGTATGAGGGTAATTCCATAATAGGCAAGGCCCTTTTCCGGCCTTTGCAAGGTATGCCAGTAGCAATCTAAGGCTTGTAAATCAGTCAAAATGGGTTCAATGAAATCGTCATGAACTGCAATGCAATGGTATTTTTCTGCTTCATAAGTATCAAAGCGTTCTATAGCAGACGGCTCTTTTTGCATAATACCAAACTCATGTTTTGCCATTATTATACCTCCTGAGTTCTATTTGTTGTGACTTGCGCAAAATATCAATGTATTTTGTAAACTTATATTCTATCAGAAAAACTATACTATAATATTCGTAATACTTCTATATAATTTAATGATTTTTATTAGATAAAAAGAAAGAATTAAAAGAATGCCCTTAGATAGTAAAACCTTAAAACTTAGAAATATATGGCCCAAGAAAGAGCTTAAATATCTTCAAATTACTTTTTTCGTAAAATACGTCTTTAAATGGAATAGGAATTTTACCCATTTTCCTTTAAAACAGCCATTATTTCACTCTAAAAATCCATAGGAGGAAAAAGTGAGAAATATGTAATTAATTTTTGAAATTATGCTTGACTTATACAGGTTTATCCATTATAATATTTTAAGTCAGCACAAGACAGCGAAAGTTAAATCTTGTGGCCCAGTAGCTCAGCTGGTTAGAGCGCCGGCCTGTCACGCCGGAGGTCGAGGGTTCGAGCCCCTTCTGGGTCGCCACTAAAATTTAATACGGGCGTTTAGCTCAGCTGGGAGAGCGCTTGCCTTACAAGCAAGATGTCATAGGTTCGAGCCCTATAATGCCCATTAAAACCTTGTTGTTATTTTAAATAACGGCAGGGTTTTTTATTGTATCTCATACAATAAACCACCTGCTATGCAGGTGGAGGGAAAATGCTTTAGCTTCAAGAAAAATACCCCCTGTGATAAAATAAAGTGGGTTTGCCAACCACAATTATTAGATCATAGGAGGTGTGTCCGATGGACAAAAATAGTTTATCACATACAACCTGGGAATGTAAATATCATCTGGTATTTGCTCCAAAGTATCGAAGACAAATAATTTATGGAAGATTAAAGGCGGATATAGGAAAGATACTTAGAGAATTATGTGAAAGAAAAGGTATAGAAATAATAGAAGCAGAATGTTGTAGTGACCATATACACATGTTAGTCAGAATACCACCTAAATATAGTGTATCAGAGATAATGGGATATTTGAAAGGAAAGAGTTCTTTAATAATATTCGATAGACATGCAAATTTAAAATATAAATATGGGAATAGACATTTCTGGTGTAGAGGATATTATGTTGATACAGTAGGTAAAAATGCGAAAAAAATAGAAGAATACATTAGAAATCAAATACAAGAAGATAAAGTAGCAGATCAAATTTCATTGTTAGAATATATTGACCCGTTTACGGGGGAGCCAGTGAAAGGAAATAAAAAATAAACCGCTTTAGCGGTTATTGGGAAGTAAATGCGGTTGGCAAACCGCTTCGATGCGTCCTCAGACGCATGCCAGTAAGAGCCCCTTATAGGGGCAGAGCAAACTACCGGCTAAGCCGGTAGTTATGATTTTTTCTGTGTATTGCTACAATCTACAAAAGAAAGCTTTATTTTTGTATACCTTTAATATATAATTAAAAATATTATGGCTATATAGAAAATTCTTAATAAATATAAGAAATTAGAAAGACTGCGCATAAGCCGTCTCAGTTTAGAAGATAGGATACCTTGTATATTTACCGATGGATGGAATTGACTAGGCTCTACTCATATAGTTTTTTCCAAGAACTGTATTCAAGAATAAAACAGGGCTTTACCCGATTTTATTCATATTATATCAGAGAAAATTTGAAAGAAGAGAAATAGGCTATAGAGATATAGGAGAATGGCTTAGACTGCAAAGACTATGAAAATTAAATTTTTATATAAGATTCTGTTAAATAGGGGATTAAACCATAGGGCAGTATACTTTTTCATTTGAATCTTCTATAAGCGTATTGAACCAAAAGGGGGTGATTCCCATTGAAAATAAAGCAATAGTGAATGTTAACGGCACCGACGAAGAAAATCTTATTCTTTTAAATAAGTTGTTAAATAAGATGATAGCCAATGAAAAATTACCTGATATGGACCTTAGTAAAATAAAAAACGGGCATTTAAGAGAAGTATTTGAGACCCTTAATATCTTATCGGATAACCTTGACGAATTAAGGAATTATATGAATTCTCTGGCCGAAGGAAATATTGACGCAGAGCCGCCTTCCCGCCAGAATTATATTTCCGGGGGGCTTAAGGAATTACAGTCTAATCTGCTTCATATGACATGGAAGGTAGACCAGATAAGCAAGGGAGACTATAATCAAGAGATTGACTTTATGGGAAGGTTTTCCGATTCTTTTAATGATATGGTTACAAAGCTTAGAGCAAGAGAAAGTGAAATATCCGAGGCAAGGCAAGTTGTAGAGGCCTTATCTGCTTATGCCGATATAGTGCTTTTTGTTACCGATGCCAAGACAGGAAAGCTTATTTATTGCAAAAGCAAGCTTGATGAAATAGAATGGAAAGAATCCTGCAGGCTGGACCTTAAAGTTTTCGTAAATAAGCTCCATGAAAAAGTTTCCTCCGAGAAGCTTCCTTCCTATGAATGGGAGGTATATTCGGATATTGAATTAAAATGGTATTGGGCGAAATCCATGATTATGTCATGGACCAATAATGAAAGCGTGTATTTGCATATGCTTTTAGATATTTCCGACCAAAAGGAAATACTTAAGGATTTAGAAGACAAAATTAATAGGGATATTCGAACGGGAATATATAATTATCCCTTTGCCAAAAATAAAATTAAAGAGCTTATTGAGGCTAGGTCAAACTTTACAATAGTTTTTATGGATTTAGACGGCTTAAAAGATGTAAATGACAGTTTTGGCCATTTAGAAGGGGATAAACTGATAAATAACTTTGTTAAGCTGGTGCTTTCTCAAATTCGCTCGGAAGACTTCTTTTGCAGAATAGGGGGAGACGAATTTTTAATCATATCACCTTATTCAACAGAGAAAGTCCTTGAAAAGGTAATAAACAGAATACGCACTAAAATAAATGATTTTAACAATAAAAGCAAATCCCCCTATTCAGTAGCGTTTAGCCACGGAATAGAGGAATATATAGCGCAGAGAGAAAGCTGCAGTGTAAATGAGCTTATTGATTGCGCTGATAAGAAAATGTATTCAAATAAGCTTCAAAAAAAGCATCGGCCATAGGAAATTAAATAAGCTTATACTTTTTTATATCATCTTTAAGCTTTTCAGCCATGTCTGTTTTTTCCCAAGGAAGGTTTAAATCATTTCTGCCAAAATGGCCATAGGCAGCAACCTGCTTATATATAGGCCTTCTAAGGTCTAAATTCTTTATTATGGCCGATGGCCTGAAATCAAAATTATCAAGAGCGATTTTTGCGATATCCTCATCAGAAATGATTCCAGTATTTTTAGTATCTATGTGGACTGACACCGGCCTAGCCACGCCAATGGCATAGGCTATTTGTATTTCACAGCTTTTTGCAAGCCCTGCAGCAACTATGTTTTTAGCAACGTATCTTGCCATATAGCTTGCTGACCTGTCCACCTTTGTGGGGTCTTTTCCGGAGAAAGCGCCGCCGCCGTGTCTTGCGTAGCCCCCGTAAGTATCTACGATTATTTTTCTGCCTGTAAGGCCGCTGTCGCCTTTCGGGCCGCCTATTACGAAACGCCCTGTAGGATTGATGAAATACTTTGTATTTTCGTCTATAAGGTTAGAGGGGATTGTCGTTTTAATTACCTTTTCAATAATATCCCTTTCGATTTCCTCATGAGATACTTCGGGGCTGTGCTGTGAGCTTATAACAATGGTATCGATTCTTTTAGGGCCGTTTTCACCGTACTCTACGCTTACCTGCGTTTTGCCGTCAGGCCTTAAATATGAAATTTCCCCGTTATTTCTTACTTCTGAAAGCTTTCTTGCCAAGTTATGGCTTAATACTATGGGAAGGGGCATAAGCTCTTCTGTTTCATCGCATGCAAATCCGAACATCATTCCTTGGTCTCCGGCGCCTACATTTTCGCTTTCTTCATTTTCAAGCTTTGATTCAAGAGATTTGTCAACGCCAAGAGCGATGTCTGGAGACTGCCCTTTAAGAGATACGATTACTCCGCAGGTATCATAGTCAAATCCGTATTTGGCTCTGTCATATCCTATGTTCTTCACTGTTTTTCTTACGATATCTTCGATATCAACATAGCAGTCTGTCGTAACTTCTCCAGCTACAAATATAATGCCGGTAGTGGCCATAACCTCACAGGCAACTCTGCCGAAGGGGTCTTTTTCGATAATAGCGTCAAGGATGGCGTCTGAAATCTGGTCGCATATTTTATCTGGATGGCCTTCTGTCACAGATTCAGACGTAAAAATATAATTCTTCATAATCTTCCTCCTAGGAAATATTCGCGAGCAATTAATAAAAAAAGGAATAGATGTTATCACCTATCCCCCGAATCCTTAATTAACTCATCTTCCGGATATATATCCGGGGGAATTAGCACCATAGCATAAAGCCTGGTTGCCGGGTTTCACAGGGCCCTTGTCCCTCCACCTCTCTGGATAAGTATTATATTTAATTTTGAACCATAATTATATCATTCGTTATAAAATCTGTCAACATGCATAATTATTATCAAAAATCAAAGAAATATAGAAGCTTTTGTAAAAAAGTATTTATATCAATAGATTCTTTATGGCTTAATGTGTATCTATTTACCTTAATAGCAAAGGGGTGTACTATATTTTAACTTTTCAGACAAACGCATATGCGTTTGTCCGATTCAATCCTTTATTTCCTTGCAAAGTCTTTTGAGGGCCTTTTTTTCTATTCTTGATACATAAGAACGAGATATGCAAAGCATATCTGCTATTTCCCGCTGGGTCATTTCTACGCCGTTTACAAGGCCGTACCTAAGCTCTAATACGATTCTTTCTCTTCCTTTAAGCACAGATTTGATTTTGTCGTAAAGAATACCTATTTTAAGGCCAAGCTCAACCATTTCTTCGATGCTGTAATTTTCGTCGGCAAGCTTATCTTCTATTTTAACTTCATTTCCGTCGCTGTCTACACCGATAGTATCCTGAAGATATAAATCATTGGCATGCTTTTTTGTAGAACGGATATTCATGAGAATTTCGTTTTCTATACATTTTGCCGCATAGGTTGCAAGTTTCGTTTTTTTGTTTGGTTTATAAGTGTTTACTCCTTTGATAAGGCCTATGGTTCCTACTGAAATTAAATCTCCCACCGTTTCTTTGCTGTTTTGACTGTATTTTTTCACAATGTGGGCTACCAGTCTTAAATTATGCTCTATAAGCTTATTTCTTGCTTCTATATCACCGTTTGCAAAATCGTTGAGATACTTTTCCTCGTCCTCGGGTGATAGAATTTCTGGAAAGGAGTTTCCGCCGGAAATATAAGAGCAAAGAAAAAAAGCAGGTATTATATAGAAAAGCATAAAAACACCCCCAATCCGTCACCTTATATATTTATGACAGATTGAGGGGAAAAGTGCATGGTTCCCTATTTATATTCTATTTACTTTATTTCTTTATTATCTTAAAAAGATGATTCCAAGAAATGCAGCGATAAAAATTACTTTTATAGGATTCATTTTAATCTTTATAAGGGCAAAGAGACAAAGGCCGAATATAACGATGGCCATAATGTCTATTGCGGCAAAGGGGGCTGCAATTACAGATTTAACCCCATCTTGAACTAAAAATATATCCTTGCCGAGGATAATAGCAGTATTCAGCATTAATCCTCCTGTGGCCATTTTAATGGAGGTTAAAAAGCCCTTTAAATACTCTGAATCCTTATATTTAGTAAGAAAGTAATAAACAATAATACACAGTACGATAGAAGGGGTGCATACAGCCGCCGTAGCAGCTAGAGAACCGGGAAGGCCTGCCTTTATAAAGCCTATGTAAGTAGCTGAATTTATGGCAACAGGGCCGGAAGCAAGAAGTTCAAGAGCAGTCATATCTGCAAATTCCTGAGCGGTAAGCCCAACCATTGCGCTTCCTTCGGAATAAATAAGGGCTATAAGGGCGTATCCGCCGCCGAAAGCAAGGCTGCCCAGCTTAAAAAACATCCAGTAAAGTTTTGCTATCATTATGCCTTCACCTTCCTTTTATTGTAAATTACTCTTACAATGCCTACGGCTCCGCAGCCGATGATTACGAGTATAGGGCTTACTTTAAACACGAAGGAGACTAAAAATGCAATGATTGCCATAGACATGGAAAAACTGCTTTTAGAAGCACCTTTTATTATATCTATGGCGATTTGCATAATAACAGCTACGGAAGCTGCTCTTATGCCGTTTATAGCTCCCGTTACAAATTGATACCGCATTAAAAAATCATAGGAAAGAGCAATAAAGAGCATTCCGAAGAAAGCCGGGAGCACGGTTCCGGATATTGCAACAACTGCTCCTGCCCAGCCTCCGATTTCCCTGCCTATGAAAAAGCCGGCATTAATTGCAATTGCTCCCGGAATAGACTGTCCCAGAGCGTAACACTCCAATACCTTTTCCCTGTCCATAAGCCCTGCCTTTGAAAGCTCCTCCTGCAACAAAGGCAAGGTTACCGCTCCGCCGGTAAAGGCAAAGAGCATGGTTTTAATATAGATGATAAATAGTTCCTTCAGTTTTTGTGCCTTAGGCTTATTGCTATTCATTGTCCCTCTCCTTTATATCTTTTATTAAATCCTTTGTTACCTCTGACGCCATGATAAGGCCTGCTACAGAGGGAACAAAAGAAACGCTTCCCGGTAAACGGGTTCTCTTTTCTTCCGGCATTTTTAAAATGCTTTCATCGCTTATATTATATTTTTTAACGGGTTTTTCCTTTGAGAAAACTACTTTTAACTTTGGAATGGAACGCTTTTTAAGCTCTGTTCTCATAATCTTGCATAAAGGGCAGTCTTTTGTGCTGTAAATATCCGTAAGTGCGAGCTGAGTAGGGTCAAGCCTGTTTCCACAGCCCATTGCTGATATAAGAGATATATTTTCTCTGTGGCAGATCTCTGCAAGCTTTAGCTTTCCTGTTATTGTATCAATGGCGTCTACCACATAGTCGCAGCCTTTTAAATCTACTTCACTTCCGTCAAGATAAAAGACATTGTGTAAAGACAAATTTACATCAGGGTTTATATCCTTCATGCGCTCTGCCATTATGTGGGTTTTGTTTTTTCCTACAGTAGACCTTAAGGCAATAAGCTGGCGGTTTATATTAGAAATATCAACCTTGTCGTTATCTACCAGTATAAAGGAGCCTACACCGCTTCTGCAAAGAGCCTCCGCAGCAAAGGAGCCTACGCCTCCAAGTCCGAATACGGCTATCTTTGATGATTTAAGCTTCTCTACGGCATCTTCACCTAAAAGAAGCTTCGTTCTTACTAAAAAATCCATATCTGTCCTGCCTTATTCTGAAATTTGCAGTAAATTGATTTAAACCCCGTCTGTTTATATTATAATCGGTAACGGTCTTTTTACTGCCTATACAAGAATACAATAATTTTGAGGAAACATCAAGGCGGCAAACAGAAATTATCTTATATATCCTGCCATATCCCTTTCCTCTAATTTTTTGAAATTAAAGGACCGATAAAACTTATTGTCTACGATGTCATTTTTATCGGTTATAACCATAAACATTCTCGCTTCAGCGTATTTTTCCATGACTGTCTTAAAAAGAAACGTGCCAATCCCTTTTTTCTGATACTTTGGATCAACAATTAAATCCTGTACCAATAAAATATGCTCTCCGTCTCCAACGCATCTGATAAAGCCGATAAGTTTACTATCATCAAAGGCGCCCAGCATATATAACGACGTATTAAAGACCCGTATTAGTTTTTCATCGTCTTTTAAATAAGTATTCCAAGATTCTTTTCTGTAAATTTCTTTTATTGATTCAAACATTGAAGAATCTATTTCCTTGTAGTGAATCATGGTCCATTGCCCCTTCCGCTTTCTTTTTTCTATATGCGGCAGTAGGCTTTATCTTCATCATACCATTTTTCCATAGATAAAAAAAGCATAGCCTTTCTTCAAGAAAGGCTATGCTTTTTAAGTTTCTAATAGCGGAGGAGGGATTTGAACCCCCGACACTGCGGGTATGAACCGCATGCTCTAGCCAACTGAGCTACTCCGCCAAATAAGTTCACATAAAATATGTGAACTTATAAAAAATGGGCATTATAGGGCTCGAACCTATGACATCTTGCTTGTAAGGCAAGCGCTCTCCCAGCTGAGCTAAACGCCCGTAAAATCTGGGTGACAAGATTTGAACTTGCGACCTCTAGAACCCCATTCTAGCGCGCTACCAAACTACGCTACACCCAGATACTTTACATTCAATTAACGAACGATAATAATTATAATACACTAATTGTAATAAGTCAATAGTCAAAATGGATTTAGGCAGGGTAAATACATGAAAGCATTTTTCCTTTTACTAAAATAAAGTTTTGGCGATACATCAATAAGATTAATACTTAAAATAGGCAATCCCTCCTGATGGTTTTTACCTTTTTCTAAATTAATAGGGTAGGGATTATTATAGGCTTAATAAAGCCGGCTGAACTAAAGGACAGATAATACATAAAAAATGCCCGAACATAGTTCGGGCATTTTTTTACTATTAAGCAGGGATAATGCTTAATATAACAAAATTCAATATAAAAAGGATAGTTGAAACAATAAGTATGGGGTGTAAATCCTTTGTCTGTTTCTTGCATACTTTAACGATGCAGTAGAATATAAAGCCTGTGGCGATACCATAGGATATGCTGTAGCAAAGAGCCATAACGATGCCGGCAAAGAAAGCGGGGATAGCTTCTTCAAGTTCATCCCATTTGATTTCTTTGAAGGCAGAAAGCATCATGATGCCTACGGCTATTAAAGCGGGGGCTGTTGCTGCGGCAGGTACAATTCCGGCTACAGGCGCAAGGAATATGGAAAGAATGAAAAGCAATGCAGTAACAACGCTTGTAAGGCCTGTACGGCCGCCTGCGCCTATACCTGCGGCACTTTCAACATAAGTTGTTGTATTGGATGTGCCTAAAATAGCTCCGATTGAGGTTGCAATGGAATCTGAGAAAAGAGCTCTGTCCATTTTTGATTTAAAGCCTGTACTTAACTCCATTGCTTTTTCGTCTTCTGCGCTGAAGATACCGCTTTTGCGGCCTGTTCCTATGAAGGTTCCGATGGTGTCAAAAGTATCTGAAAGGCTAAAGGCAAATATCGTCATCAGAACAAGAGGGATTCTTGAAGGGTCAGAGAAAAGAGAAAGCATGCCCTTTGGCCCGAAGGCGGCGCCGAAAACCTGGCCAAGCTCAGCAAAGGCTGTGCCTACGTTTGCTGTTGCACCGATAGATGAAATATCTACAACACCCATGGGTATTCCGATAATTGTGGTTCCGATGATGCTTATGAGAACAGCACCTTTTACCTTTAATACTAAAAGAACAATAATAAGTATTATACCTATGATTGCAAGTATGACAGGTGCAGTATTAAATTTAACAAGAGCTGGAACGATGCCAGCATCTGCAACAACGGTGCCGCTGTCAAAAAGCGCATAAGTGCCTGGGTCTGCCGTAAATTGAAGAAGCCCTGCGTTTTTTATTCCTATATAGGCGATGAATACGCCGATACCGCCGCCTATGGCATTTTGCATGCTTACAGGGATTGACTTAATTATGGACTTTCTTATTTTAGTAACGGTTATGATTACATTGATGACACCGCATAAGAAAACCATTGCAAGGGCCTGCTCCCAGCTGAAATTGAGGCCGAAGCAAACTGTATAGGTAAAGAATGCATTAAGACCCATACCCGGGGCCTGAGCATAGGGAACATTTGCAAAAAGTCCCATGATTAAAGTTCCGATGGCAGACGCAATTATGGTTGCAAGAAATACTGCGCCCCAAGGGATACCTGTCTGAGAAAGCATAGAGGGATTGACAAAAATAATATAGCTCATTGCGAAGAAGGTTGTAAATCCAGCCATGACTTCTGTGGAAACATTTGTCCCATTTTCTTTAAGTTTAAAAAACCTCTCCATTGATGAAACTCCCCTTTAAAATATTTGAATATATGTACCATTTTCAGAGCATATAAAAGGCAGCCGGTTTCTCGGCTGCCGTAAAAACAATAGGAAATAAAACCCTTAAAAAATGGCTTTAATATCCAATAGTCGGACATTTTACGGCGTCCGGTAGAAACTCAGAGCCCATACCACTCTGATTATATTGGTTCATTATTTACAATTCATAGGTATTTTACTATGTTTTGCTTTTTCGGTCAAGAGAATAGTAAAAATATAGGTAGATAGGACGAAAAAAACTGTATCCTGTAAAAATATAGCTGATAGCTTGTTTTCAAATGGGCTTACTGATAAAGAAGATTAGTATAAATTAAGAGGTATTAAATATAATTTGAAAAATAAAAACCGGCCTTCTCCATAAGTTTTTTAAAAACAGGAGTATATATTGTGATATAATGTGGATAAAACTAAGCATAGCTTAGTTTTATCCACGAATACATTTTACGAAGTGAAATGTATGAGGAGCACCTATCCTTATGATATAATAACATAAAAATAAGATTTTACTTATAAAAGCGGCAGTAAAGAACGCCCTAGCTGAAGGAGGATGAATATGGGAAAAATGCCTGTTTTATTTGTAGGCCACGGCTCGCCTCAATATGTAATAGAAGAAAACAATAAATATACTCAAGGCTTTAGGGATATAGAAAAATCCATACCAAGGCCGAAATCCATATTAATAGTTTCGGCTCATTGGGAGAAAATGCGAAATACGGTAATGAATAACGAAAATCCGCCTACGATACATGATTTTTACGGTTTTCCGAAGGCGCTTTATGAAATATCCTATCCTGCCGCAGGCGATACTGCTCTTGCGGAAAAGGTAAAAGAAATGCTTCCGGGAGAGACGGTTTTTGACTCTCAGTACGGTCTTGACCACGGAAGCTGGGCGGCCCTTTTGTTTATGTATCCTGAGCATGACATCCCTGTCTGCCAGCTCAGTATAAACAGGGGAGTTGACCTGCAGGGAATGTACGAAATAGGAAGAGCGCTTTCAAGCCTTAGAGATGAAGGTGTTTTAATCATAGGAAGCGGAAACATCGTCCATAACTTAAGACTTGTAAATTTTTCAATGGAAGAAGGATATTCCTGGGCTCAAGAATTCGATAATTACATATACGAAAATATAAAAAATAAGAATATAGACAATATCATAAATTATAAAAACGCAGGCGAATCCTCTTCAAAGGCTTTTACTACCATAGAGCATTTTGCCCCTTTAATATATGTTTTAGGTGCTGGAGATCAATACGCTGAATTTACGGTTTTTAATAAAAGCTGCACCATGGGAAGCATGTCAATGACATCTTATCTTTTTGAATAAATAAAGGCTCCGCTTAAGCGGAGCCTTTTAGTTTTTCTTCGGAAGGGTTTATAAACTGGCTGTTATAAAGCCTGCAGTAAAAGCCTTTTTTATCTAAAAGCCTTGTGTGGCTTCCGGTTTCTATAATTTTGCCTTTATCCATAACGATGATTATATCGGCCTCCTGAATGGTTGAAAGCCTATGGGCGATGATAAAGCTGGTTTTTCCCTTCATAAGGGTTTTTAAAGCTTCCTGAATGTCAAGTTCCGTCATAGGGTCTACACTGCTTGTTGCCTCGTCGAGAATGAGCATGGGAGAATCTGCAAGCATACTTCTTGCTATGGCAATAAGCTGTTTTTCCCCTTGGGAAAGGCTTCCGCCTTCTTCACCGATTACGGTGTCGTAGCCGTCTTTAAGCCTTGTAATAAAATTATGAGCCCTTGCATTTTTGGCGGCCTCTATGATATCTTCAAAAGAAGCGTTTTTATTTCCGTAGGCAATATTATCCTTGATTGTTCCTGTAAAAAGCCATGTGTCCTGGAGCACCATGCCAAAGGCAAGCCTTAAGCTGTCTTTTGAATAGTTCGTTATGTTCTTTCCGTCTATCAATATATTACCGTAATCTAAATCGTAAAACCGCATCAGAAGATTTACCATAGTGGTTTTTCCGGCGCCTGTAGGGCCTACAATGGCAACCATGCTGCCCTTTGGAATATTGACAGAGAAGTTTTCTATAAGCTTACTTGATTTATTATAGCTGAAAGAGGCACTTTCAAATTTTACGTTTCCTTCTATATTTTCAAGCCTTTCAAGATCCGCTGTTGAAGCTTCCGGAATTTCGTCAATGAGAGAAAATATTCTTTCGGAGGAAGCAAGGGCCGATTGAAGCTGGGAAGAAATCGCTGTAATTTCGTTAAGAGGCTTTGCAAACTGGGCGGAATAATTTATAAGGCTTGTAATTGCTCCTACCGTAAGGCTTCCTGCTGCCGCTAAGGCCCCCCCGATAAGCCCGACAGAGATATAAGCGATATTATTTATAAATCTTGTAGAAGGATTCACAAGAGAGGAAAAAAACTGCGCTTTTTGACCGTATACATAAAGGGTATCATTGATTGCAGAGGCTTCCTCTTGAAGAATATCTTCATAATTAAATGCCTTGGCAGTTTTAAGCATGGAAATGCTTTCTTCTATATAGCCGTTATATTGGCCTACAAGCTTTTGCTGATTCTTAAAAAGCTTTGAAGAATTTCCAGAAATGAAGCCTGCGATGATAAGGGCGATAGGGGCTACGATTCCTACGGCAAAGGCGATGGAAGGGCTTATATAGAACATAAGGTAAAAGGAGCCTGCAATGGTAATGATTGCAGAAAAAAGCTGCGTAACCGCCTGAAAAAGCCCTTCTGCAACTAAATCAAGGTCATTTGTAAATATACTCATAAGCTCTCCTGTTTTTCTGCTGTCAAAAAAACTTAAGGGAAGCGTTTTTATTTTTTCAAAAAGGTCTTTTCTTATATCCCTTACAGCATGGTTTGATACATAAGCAGACATTGCCGAAAGAAGCCAGCCTGAAAGAGAGGCTACAATATATAAGACTAAAAGCTTTAAAAGCAAAGGCATTATAATTTCAAAGGAAACATTATTGATTCCCCGTATTTCATTTACAGCTTTACCTAATACATAGGGAGCGGCCAATGTAGAGCCGCTGCCAATAGCCGCAAGTAAAAATATAGTTATAATATGGGGCAGATATTTTCCGCAGTAATAAAGAAGCCTTTGGATGATTTCTTTTTTTTTCATGGAACAAACCTCCGTTATACTCGAATAAAAGTAAAATAGCAGCGTTGTAAATTTGCCTTTCTCTTATTTCATCTCTCTAAAGCCATATATTTACAGGGCCATAAAACTCAATTGACTACATAGGACTTTAATATTTATGCCGCTTCATCGATTGATATTTTTTGAGAACGGCATATTTTTCTGTACAGTTCGGAATTTTTCAAAAGCTCCGAATGGGTTCCTATGGCTGCAAGCCTTCCGCCGTCTAAAACAAGGATAGTATCGCAGTCCATAATATTGCTTACCCTTTGAGAAGAAATAAGGATGATTCCTTCATTAATTTCTTCAAGGGCCATTTTAAGCTTATATGCCGTAATATAGTCAAGAGCACTGGCGCTGTCGTCAAGAAGGAGTATTGGGGCCTTTTTCATTAAGGCTCTTGCGATGGCAAGTCTTTGACGCTGGCCGCCGGAGAGACTTTTACCGCCTTGGGCAACTTCCGTATTAAACTTTTCAGGAAGCCTTTCTATAAATTCCATTGCCTGAGAGGCCTTGGCGGCTTCTTTCATATCTTCATAAGAAGCGCTTCGCCTTCCCCATAAAAGATTGGATTTTATGGTTCCCGTAAAAAGCTCTGCCTTTTGAGGCACAAGAGATATATGCTCCCTTAAAGAATTAAGGTCATAATCCTTTATATCGATTCCGTTTATTTCTATGGCGCCTTGGGAAGAATCATAAAATCTTGGAATCATATTGAGTAATGAAGACTTGCCGGAGCCGGTGCCCCCTATAATACCGATGGTCTGATTCTTTTCTGCCTTAAAGGAGATGTCTGCAAGGGCGCTTTCCCCTGTACCGTAGTTTAAGGACACATTTTTAAATTCCAATGAAACAGGAATCGAAGTATCGAATAAAGAGGCATTTTCTTTGCTTTTTATTTCCGGTTCCGTACTAAATATTTCCTGTATTCTTGAAGCGGAAGCAAATGCCTTATTAAAAAGCACCGCAAGATTTGATACAACAATAAGGGCAAGCATGATCTGGGTAATATAGCTTATGAAGGCGATAAGCTGGCCTTGGGTAAGACCGCCGATGTTAACTCTTTTTCCGCCGTAGTAAACAATAGCTAAAGAAGCAAGATTCATTATAATTAAAGTTGCCGGGGAAATAAGAGCCGAAAAGATGCCGGATTTTATTGATATTTTTGTCCAGAAGCCATTTGATTTTTTAAATCTTTCTTCCTCGTCATAAGATTTTGCAAAGGCTCTGATAACCCGGATTCCCATAAGGTTTTCCCGTATGATAAGGGCAAGGCCGTCAAGGGATTTCTGAACGGATTTATAAAGAGGAATGGTAATTTTCATTATGGCAAACAGCAAAAATATAAAAACAGGTATAAATACCATAAGGAGGATACTTAATTTAAAATCAATGGACATGGCCATAATCACGCCGCCGATGGAAAGAAAAGGCGCCCGGATTACAAGCCTTATGAACATGGCCACGGCGGTCTGCAGCTGGGTAACGTCATTTGAGGCCCTGTTAACAAGAGAAGAAGCCCCGAATTTATCCAGCTGGCTGTGGGATAATGTGCCTATTTTCTTAAAAACCTCATTTCTTACTGCTGTTCCAAAACCTTGGGAGGCTACAGATGCAGAATACTGACAGAATATGGCGCAGATAAGACCTAAGGCAGAAATGACAGCCATTACTGCTGAAATGGATATGATATAGCTTTTATCGTTATTTTTTATTCCTATGTCTATCAGCCTTGCCATCAGTATGGGCAAAGTAAGCTCAAATACGGCTTCCACAAGCTTTGCTGAAGGGCCAAGGATTAATTGTTTTTTGTAAGGTTTTAAATATTTTAACAGATTTTTCATAAAGCACCTCTTTATTTATGTACTATATACAGCAATAAAATGATAGCATAAAACGAACTATATTAAAAATATTGAATAAGTATAGTAACTATACTATAATGATATACATAGAGGTGAATTTATGGATTTAAAACAGCTGGAATATTTTGTTACCACCGTAAAAGAAGGGAATATATCGAAAGCTGCTCAAAGGCTTCATATTTCCCAGCCCCCTTTAAGCACGCAGCTAAAGCTTCTTGAAGAGGAGCTGGGCGTGATACTTTTTGACAGAGGGGCAAGGAGTATCCGCCTTACGGATGCAGGGAAGATTTTCTTCGACAGGGCGGCCTCTATACTCAATATGGCAGATTCGGCAGTAAAGGAAATGCATGACCTTCGCCTTGACGGAAAAGGAACCTTGCGCCTTGGGCTGATATCATCGGCAGGGCCTTATATAATGGAGAAAATAAAAACTTTCCATATAGAACATCCTGATATTATGTTTCAGGTTTACGAGGCTAATACGTATGAGCTTATTGAGCTTATTCATTCGGGGGTTATTGAGGTTTCCGCCTTGCGAACGCCATTCAATAAGGAAGGGCTTGAAATTAAATATATCCATAGCGAAGCCGTAGCAGCAATAGGCAAGGAAAGCTTTTTTGAAGGAATGGCAGATGAAATTTATCTTGAAGAGCTTAAGGAAAAGCCCCTTATCATCTATAGGAGATGGCAGAATATTATTATCGGAATATTTAAAGAAAAGGGTCTATATCCGCATATTTTATGCATCAATGACGATGCAAGAACGACTTTGCAATGGGCAAAAGAAGGCATGGGTATAGGTCTTCTCCCTGAATATCTTTGCAATGAAAATAAGGACGGCATAGTTAAAAGGAGAATTCTCGCAGGCAATACCCTTGATACGGAACTTGCAGTTGTAAGAAAAAAGGGCAAGGGCAGTATTACATCAAAAATAGCAGAAGAATTTATGAAGCATTGTACAGTAAAGAATGAAAATTAGAATATTTTACGGGAAGGGATGGCAGTATGAAGAAAAGAGAAATTAGAAAAATAGTGAATGGAAAATCAGCCGTTGACGGGGCAGGGGTAAGGCTAGTTAGAGTTTTAGGTCATGAGGATACGGAGGATTTTGACCCTTTCCTTATGCTTGATTCTTTTGACTCTAAAAATCCCGACGACTATATAAAGGGTTTTCCGCCGCACCCCCATAGAGGTATAGAAACATTGACTTATCTTATTGACGGAAAAATAGAGCATGAAGACAGCCTTGGCAATAAAGACACTATAAATGCCGGTGAAAGCCAGTGGATGACGGCAGGAAGCGGAATCATCCATCAGGAAATGCCCCTTGCTTCTGAAAATATGCTGGGCTTTCAGCTTTGGATCAACCTTCCGGCAAATGAAAAAATGACAGAGCCTGAATATCTAAGCATAACAGAAGACAGGATGGGATTTTTTGAAGACGAAAGCTCCGTGGTAAGAGTGATTTCCGGCGGCTATAAAAATGCTTCGGGGGTTCAGCCAAGGCATGTTAAGGCAAGTATATTTGACATAATACTTAAAGAAGGAAAATCTATAGAAATCGAAACAAATGCTCTGGAAAACGTATTTGTATTTTTAATAGACGGTGACGGTATTATTAATAATAAAAATATAGCGTGTAAATCAGCTGTTTTATTTAGCGAAGGAGATACCATAGAAATATCTTCACCAGAAAACGCCCAGACAAGATTTATATTCTTTTCAGGAAAGTCCTTAAAAGAGCCTATTGCATGGGGCGGACCCATTGTTATGAATACAAAAGAGGAGCTTAAATTTGCTTTTGAAGAGCTGAGACTGGGAAATTTTATAAAGAGCCACTAAAGCATGTTTTGAAATGTGAAATCTTAGTTATTTCGTCTGAAAAAGTAGTTTCTTTGTCAAAAACATTTAAAATGCATCTTATCCAGTGATATGAAATCCCACAGGCTTTAAATGGATTTTCATAAAAGATTAAAGAGCATTGCTGAATTTTTTCTCAGAAATTTTGCTTTGTAAAAACCTAAGCATAATACCGAAGGTATTATGCTTAGGTTTTTTTGACCGTTCTGCTTAAATTTCTATTTTTCGGGCGAAATCTTCGTCGATTTTCCGATTTTCAAAACACGCTCTAAGCATAAGCAAAATATTTATCAGCTTTAATGTTTTAAACATGATTTTTAAATATTTTTATCGTAGCAATCTTGATATTATAACAAAAAGCCGGTTTCCAGGCCGGTTTTTTTGTTGCAATATTAAAAAATAATTGTATAAGGAACGGTATATTTATTCATATTTTAAGATTAATAATACATTTTAAGGCAGTTAGAATAAACTAATTTTAGGCAATTGGAAGTATCTGGATAAAAAAATATATTGACAAAAATTTGTCAACAATTAAAATAATATTGGGAGAGTATTATGGGAATATAGAAATCCATAGTATAATCTTATATGAAATTATAAAAAATATTTGATTTTTATAGACTTAAATGATAAATTTGTATTCAGTTGATTTGTTTGAGCATTATTGTTGTTTTTGAAGAAAATTGAAGTTAAATGTAGATTTATCGAATTTTTATTGCTAAAATTAAATGTAAAATTATGAAAGATTTTAAAAGCAGCAGCCAGCTTTAATTCTGCTTGGTTTTAAGCCGTTTAATGCCTTATGGGTATACCGGAATAAAAATAAATTGGCTATAGAGCATATTTGCTTTAAATTTAAGGGGGAAAGTACATGAAGAAAAGCATCACAACGCTTCCTTTTAAGGATACGGAGGAGCAGGCAAAGGAGCTTGATGAAATACTAGCTCGTTATAAGGACGTTCCTGGGGGAATCATGCCTGTCCTTCAGGAGACGCAAAGGATATATGGGTATTTACCTTATGAGGTTCAAAAGAAAATATCTGAAGACATGGATGTTAAAATGGAGGAAATATACGGAATCGCTACTTTTTATTCTCAGTTTTCTCTTACGCCTAAAGGCCAATACGACATTTCTGTTTGCCTCGGCACGGCCTGCTATGTAAAAGGCTCAGGGGACATTTTGAATGAAATATCTAAACTCCTTGGCATCGGTACAGATGAATGTACTGCCGACGGAAAGTTTTCCATCTCCAGCTGCAGATGCATCGGCTGCTGCGGCCTTGCGCCTGTTATGACAGTAAACGGAGAAGTTTACGGAAGGCTTGAGGTTAAGGATGTAAAAGGAATACTGGAAAAATACGATGATGAATTTTTCAGTAAGGCGAATTAATTTGTTAGGGGGAGCTTTATGGATACGATAGAAAGGCTTTCGGAAATACGTAAAGAAATGCATCGGGATATGACCATGAGAAGGCTTGATGTAGATAAAACAAGGATAATCGTAGGTATGGGCGAAAGCGGAATCAACGCCGGCGCAAGAGCGGTTTTAAAAAGCATACTGAAATACATAGACGATAATGCCATAGATGATGCCGTTGTTATTTTAAATAACTTTAACGATCAGAATAATTGGGCGCCTGTAGTATGGATAGAAAGAACAGGAAAGCCTTTAAGCATATTTTCAAATGTTGAACCGGATCATATAGAGGATATTTTGGACCCTGTTTATAATGCTTAGGGGGCTATATATTAAGGGGAAGGCATAAGGTTTTAAATCGTTGAAATTTGTCTCAATATTTCCATAAGGAAATTGAGCCTTGTTTCGCCTGTTTTTAAACAGCATTACTATATAGGGGGAAATTGAATGATACGTTCTAGTGTTATGGTGTGCAATGTGGCAGGCTGTTATTCGTCAGGCGGTCCGTCTATTGCAGAAGAGCTTGAAAAGCAGATAAAAAACTATGGTTTGGAAAATGAAATAAATGTAGTTAAAACAGGCTGTTTCGGCTTATGCGTCGAAGGGCCTATTATGATTGTTTATCCCGACGGAAGCTTCTATAGCAGGCTTCAAAAGGAGAATATAGAAGAAATCGTAAGAGAGCATCTTTTAAAAGGCTGCGTTGTAGAAAAATATCTCTATAATAAAACTGTAAAAGATGGAAAAGTAATACCCTTTAAAGATACGGACTTTTACAAAAAGCAGGAGCGTATCGCCTTAAGAAACTGCGGAATCATTAATCCTGAAAAAATTGAAGATTATATTGCCAACGAAGGATATTTAGCCCTTCAAAGATGCCTTACTAAAAATACGCCGGAAGAAGTTATGGCTATTATCGATAAGGCGAATTTAAGGGGAAGAGGAGGCGGCGGTTTCCCGGCAGGAAGAAAAATGAAAGCTACAGCCGTGGAAGCGGACCCTATAAAATATGTATGTGTAAACGCCGATGAAGGCGACCCGGGCGCATTTATGGACCGTTCCATTCTTGAAGGGGACCCTCACAGCGTTCTTGAAGCCGTTACCATAAGCGGATATGCTATCGGAGCAGAAAAAGGCTTTATTTATGTAAGGGCGGAATATCCCGTAGCAGTAGAAAGGCTTAGAAAAGCCATAAAGCAGTCTCACGAGCTTGGGCTTTTGGGAGAAAGCATTATGGGAACAGATTTTTCCTTCGACATAGAGGTGCGTTTAGGCTCAGGTGCATTCGTATGCGGAGAAGGAACCGCTCTTTCAAACTCTATAGAAGGAAAAAGGGGAGAGCCCAGAAAAAGGCCGCCCCGCCTTGCGGAAAAGGGTATTTTCAATAGGCCTACCTTCCTTTCAAATGTAGAAACCTTCGCTAATATGGTACCTATTATATTAAAGGGCCCAGATTGGTTCAGAAGCATAGGAACAGAGGCTTCCCCGGGAACAAAGGTGTTTGCCCTTGGGGGAGACATTGTAAATACAGGTCTTGTAGAAGTCCCCATGGGAACGACTTTAAGAACAATTATTGAAGAAATAGGCGGAGGAATCCCCGGCGGCAAGAAAATAAAAGCTGCCCAAACAGGAGGCCCTTCCGGCGGCTGTATCCCTGTGGAAAATATGGACGTTCCCGTAGATTTCGACAGCCTTACAAAAATAGGTTCCATGATGGGTTCCGGTGGCCTTATCGTAATGGACGAGGACACCTGCATGGTGGATATCGCAAAGTTCTACCTTGATTTCACCGTAGACGAATCCTGCGGAAAATGCACGCCCTGCCGTGTGGGAACCAAAAGACTTCTTGAAATCCTTGAAAGAATCACGGAAGGCAAGGGCCGCCCAGATGATATTGACAGGATAGAAGAGCTTTGCAATTACATAAAAGAAAATTCTCTTTGCGGCCTTGGCCAGTCTGCCCCTAATCCTGTGCTTTCAACTTTAAAGCATTTCAGGAAGGAATATGAGGAGCATGTCTTTGACAAGGTTTGCAGAACAGGAACATGCAAGGCCATGATACATTATTCCATAGACAAGGAAAAATGCATCGGCTGTTCCGCTTGCGCTAAAAAATGCCCGGTTGAAGCTATCCATGGAAAAATTAAGGAAAGCTTCTCCATTGATCAGGATAAATGCGTTAAATGCGGCGTATGCTTTACAACCTGCAAATTCGATGCAGTAAAGTGCAGATAGGGGGAGAAACTATGGATAACAAGGAAAAGATATTAAACTTAAAAATTAATGGCATGGAGGTTTCCGTTCCCGAAGGCACTACGATATTAGAAGCAGCCAGAAAAGTAAATGTGGAAATTCCGACTCTTTGCTATTTAAAAGAAATAAATGAAATCGGTGCCTGCCGTATATGCGTAGTTGAAGTAGGAAAGGGCGGAAAGCTTGCCGCCGCCTGTGTGCAGCCGGTTTCCGAAGGCATGGATATCTATACAAACAGCTTAAGGGTTCAGGAAGCAAGAAGGCTTACCCTTGAAATGATTCTTTCCACTCATGATAAAGACTGCTTAAGCTGTGTAAGAAGCGGCAACTGCGAGCTTCAGGAGCTTTGCCATGACTTTGGCATTGCTGATACGGAAAGATATAAAGGCGAAATGATTCAATACGAAAATGATGATTCCGCTGTACATATGATAAGAGATAACAACAAATGCATTCTTTGCAGAAGATGTATCGCCGTATGCAATGCCCAGCACATCGGGGTTATCGGAACAAACGGCAGAGGATTTGATACTCATGTAAGCTGTGCCATGGAAAAGGATTTAGGACAGGTTCCCTGCATATCCTGCGGTCAGTGTATCGTGAACTGCCCTACAGGTGCCCTTAGTGAAAAAGATGAAACCGACAAAGTATGGGCCGCTTTGGACGACCCTGAAAAATTTGTCGTTGTGAATACTGCGCCTTCCATAAGGGCAATCCTCGGGGAATGCTTCGATATGGAAATAGGAACAGACGTAAAAGGCAAAATGGTATCTGCTTTAAGGCGTTTAGGTTTTGACAGGGTATTTGATACAGATTTTGGAGCGGACCTTACGATTATGGAAGAAGCTACAGAGCTTTTGGACAGAATTCAAAACGGAGGAGCCCTTCCTATGATTACCTCCTGTTCTCCCGGCTGGGTAACCTTCTGTGAAACTTACTATCCTGAGTTTATTCCGAATCTTTCAAGCTGTAAATCTCCCCAGCAGATGCTGGGCGCCGTGACAAAAACATGGTATGCAGAAAAAGAAGGTATAGACCCTAAGAATATTGTCGTTGTAGGTATCATGCCCTGTACGGCTAAAAAGGCGGAAAACCTGAAAGGCCATTATGCCTTGAAAGATATTCCCGATGTTGATGTATCTCTTACCACAAGAGAGCTTGGCAGAATGATAAAGAGGGCTCATATTAACTTTAAAGACCTTCCCGATGAGGAATTTGACCCTACATTGGGAGAATCCACAGGAGCCGGCACCATCTTCGGCGCAACGGGCGGCGTTATGGAAGCAGCCCTTCGTACAGCCGCTGAATGGATAGAAGGCAAGCCTCTTGAAAGCCTTGATTTCCATGAAGTAAGAGGAATCGCAAATATTAAAGAAGCGACCTATACCTTGGGCGGTAAAGAGCTTCGGGTTGCCGTAGTAAGCGGAACAGGATATGCCGATGAGCTCCTTAAAAGAGTGAAAGCAGGAGAAGCCCATTACGATTTTATAGAAGTTATGGGCTGCCCCGGAGGCTGTGTAAACGGCGGCGGCCAGCCTGTACAGCATGCCGTTGTACGAAATTTCCATGATCTCAGGGCTTTAAGGGCAAAAGTGCTTTACAATCAGGACAAGGGCTTTAAAAAGAGAAAGTCTCATGAAAATGCGGCTGTGAATAAGCTCTACGATGAATACCTTGGAAAGCCAGGAAGCGAAAAAGCCCACCATATTCTTCATACTGCTTATAAAGCAAGAGAAAAATATATGTAAAACGTATTTGACTATAATTTTAAGGCCGCCGGCGTTTGCAGTTGGCGGCCGTTTTCTATATATTATAAAAAGAAAGGGGTCTCTTATGAAAGAACATTTTAGAGCGTTTTCTGCTGTATTTCCTATGATATTTAAAGCAGGCCGCGATGAGACCAAGATTTTACTGCACCGCAGAAAAAATACTGGCTATCAGGACGGCAAATGGGATATAGCTGCCAGCGGACATGTGGATAAAGGTGAAACGGCACAAATGGCCGTTATACGGGAATGCAAAGAAGAGCTGGGCATTGATGTTAAAATGGCGGATATTGAGTTTGCACATCTGAGCCATCATTTTTCTCCAGACAGAACTTATTACGATATTTATTTTCTTATTAAAGGATATAACGGTGACCCTTCTATTATGGAGCCGGATAAGTGTTCAGAGTTAAGCTGGTTCAGTATAGAGGCGTTACCAGATGATATTATTGAATGCAGGAAGCTTGCAATAGAATGCTATATAAATAAAAAACTTTACAGCGAAATAATGGAAAGATAATGTATGCTTTAAAAAATGCCGCAAAATATTTTGCGGCATTTTTCGTATATATTTTATTTTTTAATAAATCCATTTTTTAGATTTCTTACATCGTTTATAACGATCATGGCATCGGGAGAATATTCATTTACAATTGCGGTGGCCTCGTCAAGACGCTTCCTCTTTAAGTAAATCATCATCAGGTCCACTTCACCGGCTTTTCCCTGGCCCTGCATGATTGTTACGCCGAAGCCTTTTTCCCTCAATGCATCGGAAAGAATGCCCTTAATATCGCTTTTAATAACTACTTGAATACATGCTGTTCCTATGGCAAGCTTGTTCTCAATGGTTGCCCCAAGGTAATTGCCCAAAGTAAAGGCAAGAGCGTAAACAACGACCTTAAGAGGGTCTTCCGTAACGTTTTCAAGGACGGCCCCTACAACATAAATCCATATCAGAATTTCAAAAAAGGCTATAAAAGAGCCTTTGAGCTTTTCACCGCGGTTTATGAGCACGTTTCTGATTGTTGCCATCGTAACCTCGATGAGTTTTGCTACAAATATTAATAAATACAGCATATAATCCCCCCATATTTTTAGTAGAATTATTGTATAGCAAATAAACCCGAGGAAGCAATAAGAAGTTGCTAAAAATAAGGAAAAAGAGATCCTTTTCTTTATTTTAATATAGTACCTTCCCTTTGATTTATTTTACTTATAGTAGATAGTGTATCATAAACAAAGTAAAAATAGAAATGAATTCTTAAATTCAGTAATATGTATATCAATTGCCGACAACTGATTTTTTAAACTCCTTAGAGTCTAGCAATTATTCTTTTACGCAGATATTACTATATGTGGCTGTTTTAAATAAAATTACTTTTTTGTCTTTAAAATGTTCACAGCAAAGCAAGTAAATACAGTAAATAAACTTGAAAACTAATTAAATATAAAAACAAAAGGCTGCTATCAAGCATAATCAGTATAGATGTCACAAAAGACTGATATTCCAAATAGCTCAAAAATGTACGGTTTCCGGGGAAATCTCTGTTTTTGGACTATGGGAAACAGGTTTTTGCGGCTGCTTTACTTTTAATTAGCTTTACATAGAGGAATTCAAACATAAAAAGGCGAATAACTTTAGTTATTCGCCTTAAATATATTAATATGCAAATATTAGTTACCGAAGAAAAGCTCTATATCATCTTCAACGCTTCCGATGCCTGCGATTCCAAAGGTTTCAACAAGTACATTTGCTACGTTTGGAGAAAGGAAAGCAGGAAGTGTAGGTCCTAAATGGATATTTTTAACGCCAAGATATAATAATGCAAGGAGTACGATAACAGCCTTCTGCTCATACCATGCGATATTATATATAATAGGAAGCTCGTTAATATCTTCTAATCCGAAAACTTCCTTAAGCTTAAGGGCAATAACTGCAAGAGAATAAGAATCGTTACACTGACCTGCGTCAAGAACTCTGGGGATACCCCCTATGTCTCCAAGGTTAAGCTTGTTATATCTGTATTTAGCGCAGCCTGCCGTAAGAATCACAGCATCTTCAGGAAGCGCCTTGGCAAAATCTGTGTAATAATTTCTGGATTTCATTCTTCCGTCACAGCCGGCCATTACAACAAATTTCTTAATAGCGCCGGATTTAACCGCGTCTACTACTTTGTCTGCAAGAGCCATTACCTGATTGTGAGCAAAACCGCCAATGATTTCTCCTGTTTCTATTTCTGTAGGAGGAGGGCATTTTTTAGCATGGGCTATAATTTCGGAAAAGTCCTTATGGTCTCCTATATTTCCTTCGATATGCTTACAGCCGGGGAAACCTGTGTTTCCTGTTGTGTATAATCTGTCTTTATAGCTGTCTTTCGGAGGAACGATACAGTTTGTAGTCATAAGAATAGGGCCGTTAAAGCTTTCAAATTCTTCTTTTTGCTTCCACCATGCGTTTCCGTAGTTACCGTGGAAATTCGTATACTTCTTGAAGAAAGGATAGTAGTTTGCAGGAAGCATTTCAGAGTGGGTATAAATATCAATATCCATTCCCTTCGTTTGCTCCAGAAGCATTTCTAAATCCTTTAAATCATGACCGGATACTAAGATACCGGGGTTTTTGCCGGCGCCTATTTTAACGCTGCTGATTTCAGGTGCACCGTAGGTAGAGGTATTGGCTTTATCTAAAAGAGCCATGGCTTCTACGCCGAACTTTCCTGTTTCCATAGTTAAAGCGACAAGTTCGTCTGCTGTTAAGCTGTTATCTAAAGTCTTTGCAAGTGCATTTTGAAGGAAGATATCGATATCTTCATTGTCATAAGAAAGAACGTTTGCATGCTTTGTATAGGCCGCCATTCCTTTAAGACCGTATATAATAAGCTCTCTAAGGCTTCTAATGTCTTCGTTTTCAGTTGCTAAAACACCGATGGAAGGTGCTTTTTCATAAAGGTCTTCTTTTGTTTTTCCTTCCCATAACGCAGCTTCTGTAAGACCTTCTTTATTATCTAATTCGTTTAAAAGTTCGCTTTTAAGAGAAAGAGTAGTAAATATTCTTTCCATTATGGAATCTTCATCAAAGTTTGCATTGGTAATTGTTGTGAAAAGATTCTGAGTTATAAAATGATTTATTTCTTTGGAAATTGTTTTTCCGCTTTCTCTAAGTCTTGACGCAATATCTGATAAGCCTTTTGTCGCATAAATAAGCATATCCTGCATGTTTGCAACTTCTGGCTTTTTGCCGCATACGCCTATTTTTGTACAACCGCTGCATCCGGCTGTTTCCTGACATTGGTAGCAAAACATTAAATTATCCATTCATATGCTCCCCCTTGTTTAATTTTTATTTTTCTATTTGATTATAGTGTAAGATACGTTTCTTTTCTGTTGTATTTACAACAAAATGCTTTCAAGCTGGAATTGATTTTAAAGAAATGATATAATTTCAATATTGATGAAAGGCCGTGGCCGCGATGAAAAGAATAAGGATGCTTTATTCAGATATATAGTCAATTTGCTTTTATTCCGAAGTGAATGTTTGGATTAAGACAGCTTAAAATAAGAAAAAAGCAAATTGGCAATGATACTGTTTCATATTTAATTAAGTACAAAGAGGAAAATAAAAAAATTAGGAGAAAAAGATGCAGATTGTAGATTTTAACGAAAGCCACATTCCTATGGCGGCAAAGCTTGCTTTAAAAAATTATAATGAAGAAAAAGAAATCGTCGGGGTGCTGCCTCCTGTTAAAAATTGGCCTGATTTAAAAAAATATGCAGAAAATGGATTAGGTGTTGCAGCTTTTGAAGAGGATACGATGCTGGGGTTCTTATGTGCAGGCAATCCTTTTAAGAATGCTTTTGGTTCCACCGATGCGGTAGGGGTATTCTCTCCTCTTCATGGAAACGGTGCTGTTATAGAAAAAAGAGGCGCAGTATACGGAAGGATGTATCAAAAAGCGGCTGAAAAATGGGCAGCTTCAGGAGCGGCAAGCCACGCAATATGTGTGTATGCCCATGACAAAACTTCTAAAGAGCAGCTTTTTAATTACGGATTCGGTTCAAGATGCATTGATGCCATAAGGCCAATGGGAGAAATAGAAGGAATAGGGGAAAGTAATTATACTTTGGTTGAATTAAAAAAGGAAGATTATGAAAAAGTGTATCCCTTATATAAAATGCTTGAAAACCATATGGCTGAAAGCCCCTGCTTTATCAAAAGGCCCTTTAGCTTTGAAACGTTTATGATATCCGCAAATAAACCTGCCAGCAGATTTTTCGCGGCAATGACAGGAAATGAGATGGCAGCTTTTTTGAAGACTACTTATGGCGGGGAGACATTTATCACTTATAATGATGATATTATACATATAGACGGGGCTTTTTGTCTTCCTGAGCACAGAGGGAAAGGAATTTACAGCCATCTTTTGAATTACACCATTCAAATACTGAAAAAAGAAGGAAATAAATATTTAAGCGTTGATTTTGAAAGCATAAACCCTTCGGCGCATAATTTTTGGACTAAATATTTTTCAGTATATACATGCGGCCTTGCAAGACGCATTGATGAACACTGTATCAATAGGATTTATAAATAAGGAGAAATACAAAAAGGCGGACAGCTTAAACTGTCTGCCTGCATTAAAGCTTTGTTCCCTATGGTTCCTACAGGAGAAGCTTTTCTATAAAATTAGTGTATAAATAGTTCAATTTAGCCGCATGCCTGTTTTCATCGCTTAATAAAGAGAAAAAGGTATTTCTTAAATCAGCGTTTGAATTGTCGGTATAGATGTTGCAGTATTCATTATAAGTATCAAGTTCTTCCAATATGGATTGCTTTAAGCCATCTATATATTTGCTGAAGGATGGTTTTTCAGGGGTTTTTAATTTGGGTTGTGACCAAGCTGTCTGCTTGTAAAGATGATTTAATTTTTCAAGGTGCAGAAGCTCTTCCTCATAAATAGCTTCGATAATTTCATAAGCGCTTTTGTCGGGGGCCATTTTCATAAGCAAGTTATAATTGGCGGCAGAATTTTGCTCGCTATTCATTAATCTCAATAAAATAGCCGGAGTAAGCTGATACCTTTTAACTTGATCCATATTAATTCCTCCTTTTTTGCATCATATGCCTTTGACAAAATATGTGTTAATATAGTAAAGAACAATTAAGAAATAAGAATAAGCATAAATTTACAGAATCATCAGAAGATTAGACGCAAAAGAGAAACATTTTTATGGCCAAGTCGAATTTTTATAGAAAGAATTTCTGAAAAACCTTTTAAATTCCAAGGAATTCATACGTCTAGAGTAATAAAATAAAAAATCAAAAATCATATTGACAATATCTCTTATTCGTATTATAATACTTTTTGTTGCTGAACAATAAACATAGGCCCAGATAGCTCAGTCGGTAGAGCAGAGGACTGAAAATCCTCGTGTCGGCGGTTCGATTCCGTCTCTGGGCATCTTGAAACACTTTGCGGGTGTAGTTCAATGGTAGAACGTCAGCCTTCCAAGCTGAACACGTGGGTTCGATTCCCATCACCCGCTTTTATGCGCGAATGGCTCAGTGGTAGAGCATCGCCTTGCCAAGGCGAGGGCCGCGGGTTCGAATCCCGTTTCGCGCTTTAAAAAAAGAAGCCGATTATATAATCGGCTTTTTTTTTTCGTCAAATCTGCTTGCAAATGTTTTAAGCAGTACAGATGCTGAATCAGATAGCTTATAAAATTTTATTTGCTATCTACATATAAAAAGGAGGGCTTCTTTTGTGCCTGATCTGCGAAAGAATAAAAATGATTCAAGAAAACAGAAACCCTTATTTTGTGTGTGAACTTGAAACAGGATATGTAGTTTTAGGAGACCATCAGAGATTTAACGGATACACGTTGTTCTTATGTAAAGAACATGTAACAGAGCTTCGCCATTTAGATAAGCCCTATAAGATGAAATATTTTTAACGGCAGAAGCCGTGCAAATTGCTTTTGGCGCGGAAAAATGAATTACGAGCTTTTGGGTAACGGAGACGCCCATCTCCATTGGCACCTTTTTCCCAGAAACAAAGGGGATATGCCTATAAAAGGGCCTGTGTGGTGGCTTCCAAAGGAAGAACTAATGGATGAAAGATTCCGGCCGAAAGAAAAAGAATTGAACGTAATGAAGGAAAAACTGAAAAGAGAAATAACAAGGCTTCACCCAAATATGTGAGAATATAAGGGTTTTTAGCCGTAAAAGAAACAATGGAAAATAAAAACGAATAATTTGTAAAAAAGATGTTGACATAAAGGGGATGCTGTGGTAAACTAGATTTTGCGTCCGAGAGAGGACAGCAAAGGAAAAACAAGCACGAGAAGGAAAAACCAGAACATTGAAAACTGAATAATAAGGAAAGAACCAACCCGAAAAGAAATAAACTTTGAGAGCTTTAAGGCTAACGAAGAAAAGTAATACGAGATAAAAAATGCCAGATAGTCAAAAGGGATATGAAATATCCGTTTGACAGTCTAAAAGCTTGCTTTTAGACAAGAGTGGACAAGGATTAAATAGAGAGTTTGATCCTGGCTCAGGATGAACGCTGGCGGCGTGCCTAACACATGCAAGTCGAACGCTGAGTAAATAGTGCTTGCACTATCTACTTGGAGTGGCGGACGGGTGAGTAACGCGTGGGTAATCTGCCCTGTACAGGGGAATAACTGTGAGAAATCATGGCTAATACCGCATAATACCGTATGGCCGCATGGCCGAATGGGGAAAGATTTATCGGTACAGGAGGAGCCCGCGTCTGATTAGCTAGTTGGTGGGGTAAGAGCCTACCAAGGCAATGATCAGTAGCCGGCCTGAGAGGGTGACCGGCCACATTGGGACTGAGACACGGCCCAAACTCCTACGGGAGGCAGCAGTGGGGAATATTGCACAATGGGGGAAACCCTGATGCAGCAACGCCGCGTGAAGGAAGAAGGTTTTCGGATCGTAAACTTCTATCGATGGGGAAGAAAAAAATGACGGTACCCAAGTAAGAAGCCCCGGCTAACTACGTGCCAGCAGCCGCGGTAATACGTAGGGGGCAAGCGTTATCCGGAATTACTGGGTGTAAAGGGTGAGTAGGCGGATTAGTAAGCCATATGTGAAAACTCAGGGCTTAACTTTGAGATTGCATAAGGAACTGTTAATCTAGAGTACAGGAGAGGTAAGTGGAATTCCTAGTGTAGCGGTGAAATGCGTAGATATTAGGAGGAACACCAGTGGCGAAGGCGACTTACTGGACTGAAACTGACGCTGAGGCACGAAAGCGTGGGTAGCGAACAGGATTAGATACCCTGGTAGTCCACGCTGTAAACGATGAGTGCTAGGTGTGGGGGAGAGATCCTCGGTGCCGCAGCAAACGCAATAAGCACTCCACCTGGGGAGTACGGCCGCAAGGTTGAAACTCAAAGGAATTGACGGGGGCCCGCACAAGCGGTGGAGCATGTGGTTTAATTCGAAGCAACGCGAAGAACCTTACCAAGGCTTGACATACCATTGATGGGTGCAGAGATGCACCGTTCTACGGACAATGGATACAGGTGGTGCATGGTTGTCGTCAGCTCGTGTCGTGAGATGTTGGGTTAAGTCCCGCAACGAGCGCAACCCTTATTTTTAGTAGCCAGCGGGTAATGCCGGGCACACTAGAAAGACTGCCGTGGATAACACGGAGGAAGGTGGGGATGACGTCAAATCATCATGCCCCTTATGTCTTGGGCTACACACGTGCTACAATGGCAGGTACAGAGAGAAGCGAAGGGGTGACCTGGAGCAAAGCTCAAAAAAGCTGCCACAGTTCGGATTGTAGTCTGCAACTCGACTACATGAAGCTGGAATCGCTAGTAATCGCAAATCAGCATGTTGCGGTGAATACGTTCCCGGGCCTTGTACACACCGCCCGTCACACCATGGGAGTTGGTAGCGCCCAACGTCTGTGACCTAACCGAAAGGAAGGAGCAGCCTAAGGCGAGACCAGTGACTGGGGTGAAGTCGTAACAAGGTAGCCGTATCGGAAGGTGCGGCTGGATCACCTCCTTTCTAAGGAAAAGTAGGGCAGCACCCAAAAGAATTTGGGTCATTAAACGAAGTTTAATGATTTTGTGAAGCAAAATGCTGAGGAGATAGTTTGTGAAACAAAACTGTCTGAAGGGTTTGAGTACTTATTATTTAGTTTTGAGTGTTCATGTAAATGAATATTCAATGAAATCATACGAGAAGCATGTATGATTTCATACAACTATTTTTGTTAAAAAATAGTAAATATGGTTACAGTACCTTGAAAACTGAATAGAGAGAAGAAGAAAAACAATTTCATCGGAGTGCTTAAGAGAAGCAGGAGGATGGAGGCTTTGCAAGAAGCTTTCATTCAAATGAAGATTAAAGCATGACGAAAAAAGAAAATGTTAGGTCTGAAATGGTCTCTTGATAAGTAAATTATTATTTATCGAGAAAAATAAATGGTTTACTGAAGAGAATAAATGAAGAGTTTTAAAACCTTCAGTAAATTCGTGTAAATCGAAGATTTACACGACACAAAGGTCAAGCTAAAAAGAGCAAAGGGAGAATGCCTTGGCACCAGAAGCCGATGAAGGACGTGGCAAGCTGCGAAAAGCTGCGGTGAGGCGCACACAGCCTGCGACCCGCAGATGTCCGAATGGGGAAACCCGGCAGAGAAAAGCTCTGTCACCCGTACATGAATTCATAGTGTGCGGGAGGGAAACGTCGTGAACTGAAACATCTAAGTAGCGACAGGAAAAGAAAACAAAAGTGATTGCGAAAGTAGTGGCGAGCGAAATCGCAAGAGGCCAAACCAAGCATGCTTGCATGCTCGGGGTTGCGGACTGCAGACGTTATTTTGCGAGGGTAGTTGAACGGTTTTGGGAAAGCCGGCCGAAGAGGGTGAAAGCCCCGTAAGCGAAACTTAAGCAAAGACAGCAGAATCCAGAGTAGAACGGGACACGAGAAACCCTGTTTGAAGCCGGGGGGACCACCCCCCAAGCCTAAATACTAACTGGTGACCGATAGAGTATAGTACTGTGAAGGAAAGGTGAAAAGAACCCCGGGAGGGGAGTGAAAGAGAACCTGAAACCCTTTGTTTACAAACAACGGAAGTGAGAACGACCGTGTACTTTTTGTAGAACGGTCCGGCGAGTTACATTCATAAAGCGAGGTTAAGTACTAAGAAGGTACGAAGCCGAAGGGAAACCAAGTCTGAATAGGGCGTCTAGTTTTATGAAGTAGACCCGAAACCGGGTGACCTATCCATGGTCAGGTTGAAGTTACCGTAAAAGGTAATGGAGGACCGAACGCACATCTGTTGAAAAAGGTGGCGATGAACTGTGGATAGCGGAGAAATTCCAAACGAACCCGGAGATAGCTGGTTCTCCTCGAAATAGCTTTAGGGCTAGCCTTATACAAGTCTTGTGGAGGTAAAGCACTGAACTGGCGCGGGGCCCTAAAAGGTTACCAACCCAAATCAAACTAAGAATGCCATAAAGATGATGTATAGGAGTCAGACTATGTGAGATAAGTTTCATAGTCAAAAGGGAAAGAGCCCAGACCAACAGCTAAGGCCCCCAAGTCCGTGTTAAGTGGAAAAGGATGTGGGATTTCAAAGACAACTAGGATGTTGGCTTAGAAGCAGCCATACATTCAAAGAGTGCGTAACAGCTCACTAGTCGAGAGAACCTGCGCCGAAAATGTCCGGGGCTAAAACACGGCGCCGAAGCTATGGCTTTTACTATTTACAAGTAAATAGTAGAGGGGTAGAGGAGCATTGTACAGTAGGAAGAAGCGGAACTGAAAGGGACCGTGGACGAAGTAGAAGAGAGAATGCCGGAATGAGTAGCGAGATAAATGTGAGAAACATTTAGGCCGAATGTCTAAGGATTCCTGAGTAAAGCTAATCTTCTCAGGGTAAGTCGGGACCTAAGGCGAGGACGAGAGTCGTAGTCGATGGACAACAGGTAGAGATTCCTGTACTGCGTATATTCAGAACTGCAGGGAAGCAGGAGGATAGGAAAACCGGGGAAAGGAAATACCCGGGCAAGCACAAAGGATAGATTAGGAGGAAAACCCCTTAATCGTTTCTGAAGTGTGAAGCGGAGTGAAGAAAAGTAGCGAAGTTTCTGAATCCACACTGCCGAGAAAAGCTGCTATTGCGATATACGTACCCGTACCGTAAACCGACACAGGTAGACGAGGAGAAAATCCACAGGCCGACGGGAGAAGTGTTGTTAAGGAACTCGGCAAAATGACCCCGTAACTTAGGGAGAAGGGGTTCCAGCGCAAGCTGGACACAGAGAAGAGGCCCAAGCGACTGTTTATCAAAAACACAGGTTTCTGCAAAACCGCAAGGTGAAGTATAGGAGCTGACGCCTGCCCGGTGCTGGAAGGTCAAAGGGAGAGGTTAGGAGCAATCCGAAGCTTTGAACTCAAGCCCCAGTAAACGGCGGCCGTAACTATAACGGTCCTAAGGTAGCGAAATTCCTTGTCAGGTAAGTTCTGACCCGCACGAAAGGCGTAACGATTTGGGCGCTGTCTCGACAACACACCCGGTGAAATTGAACAGCCAGTGAAGATACTGGCAACCTGCGACAGGACGGAAAGACCCCATGGAGCTTTACTGCAGCTTAATATTGGGATTAGGTTACACATGTACAGGATAGGAGGGAGGCAAAGAAGCCTGGACGCTAGTCTAGGTGGAGCCGCCGGTGGGATACCTCTCTTGTGTAACTTGGTTTCTAACCCTAAGCCGTTAACCGGATAGGGGACATTGTTAGGCGGGCAGTTTGACTGGGGCGGTCGCCTCCGAAAGAGTAACGGAGGCGCTCAAAGGTAACCTCAGAATGATTGGAAACCATTCAAAGAGTGTAAAGGCAGAAGGTTGCTTAACTGCGAGTGAGACATCACGAGCAGATACGAAAGTAGGACTTAGTGATCCGGTGGTAACAAGTGGGAGTGCCATCGCTTAACGGATAAAAGCTACCCTGGGGATAACAGGCTTATCTCCCCCAAGAGTTCACATCGACGGGGAGGTTTGGCACCTCGATGTCGGCTCATCGCATCCTGGGGCTGAAGAAGGTCCCAAGGGTTGGGCTGTTCGCCCATTAAAGCGGTACGCGAGCTGGGTTCAGAACGTCGTGAGACAGTTCGGTCCCTATCCGTCGCAGGCGCAGGATATTTGAAGAGGAGCTGTCCTTAGTACGAGAGGACCGGGATGGACGAACCGCTGGTGTATCTGTTGGATACCAAATCCATGGCAGAGTAGCCAAGTTCGGAACGGATAAACGCTGAAGGCATCTAAGCGTGAAGCCGCCCTCAAGATAAGATATCCCATGCCGAAAGGCAGTAAGGCCCCTTGAAGAGTACAAGGTAGATAGGTGAGAAGTGTAAGTGCGGTAACGTATTGAGCGGACTCATACTAATAGGCCGAGGGCTTGTCCAATAAAAAGGGTATATGAAAATATATCAAAGATGCAAGGCTAAAGAAAACAGCTTATCGAAAGATAGCTTACGCTATAGTTAAAGCGTCACATCGTTTCAGATCCTTCTTTCTCTATTTAGTTTTTAGGGTATTGGATACCTTAATAACGGGGTGTAGCGTAGCTTGGCTAGCGCGCCTGATTTGGGATCAGGAGGTCGCAGGTTCAAATCCTGTCACCCCGATTAGCTTCTTCAATAATGAAAAATTATGTATCTGTAGCTCAGCCGGATAGAGCAACGGCCTTCTAAGCCGTGGGTCAGGGGTTCGAATCCCTTCAGATACGTTTTTTAAAATGGTGGGTATAGCTCAGCTGGTTAGAGCGCCAGATTGTGGCTCTGGAGGCCGTGGGTTCGAGTCCCATTATCCACCCCAACGCGGGTCACTAGCTCAGTTGGTAGAGCACTGGACTTTTAATCCAGGCGTCCCGGGTTCGAACCCCGGGTGACTCATAAAAGCAAAAAGCCAATTTATATAAATTGGCTTTTTTGTTATTTATAAAAGGATATGGATTTGGGGAATAGAGGTAAATGCGGTCTGAAGATGCCCTGTAGATTTAGTAAGTAACGGTTTGCATTAGGGGTACAAGCAAATTTTATTTACCCAAAAATATTTTAGAACGGGATAGGAATTCATATGAAATATAAAATAATTCTTGAGACTATTTCTGAAAAATACCAACATATATTAGGAAATAATTTAATTGGCATTTATGTTCATGGTTCTATTGCATTTGAGTGCTTTAATCCAGACAAAAGCGATATTGATTTTTTAGTTGTGGTAAAAGAAAGCCCCTCTGTTAAAGAAAAAGAAGAGCTTATAAAGACGCTTCTTTCCCTGTTCTCTGATGGGCCTAAAAAGGGCTTTGAAATGAGTGTGGTAAAATATGATGTATGCAAAAATTTCTTATATCCCACACCTTTTGAGCTTCACTACTCTACTTCTCATTTAGAGGAATGTAAATCTGATATTGAAAATTACTGCAAATCAATGAATGGGTTCGACAAAGATTTGGCGGCTCATTTTACCGTTACAAAGCATGTGGGCCATACCCTTTACGGTAAGCCCATACAGGAAGTATTTGGTCATATCCCGAAGGAAAATTATATGGATAGCATTCTTTGTGATGTTCAGAATGCCAAAAAAGATATTATTGATAATCCAGTTTATATTACCCTTAATTTATGCCGGGTGCTTGCGTATAAAAGGGAAGAACTTATTTTATCAAAGAAGCAGGGGGGCCTATGGGCTGTGAAAAATATGGATCAAAGGTTTTGGCCTATCATTTGGCGGGCCCTATATTCTTATGAGTCGGATGAAGATGGATATTTTGATATAGAGCTATCGAAAGAATTTTGCGATTACGCCCTTAATTGTATTTTTGATAGAGATTAAGTTTACTATAATAAGACAAAGACTCTTTATTTATCATTTTTATTGCCTTTTATGACAGAAAGCATAAAAAATACAGAGCTCCAGATAAATACATAAATAAGGCTTTCCATAAGGCTTATTTCCCTGTTGCCTATATAAAAGGAAATGCCCATGTTTTCCGAGAAGCTTCTTAATAAAAGACTGTCTGTGTTGTCAAATACAGTTGAAATCCTGGGCTTTAAAAGGATATTTCTAAAAATCACCGAAATATGCGATGTTGGAAGAAGCTTTATAATGGGGAGCATAGAATCGGGGAAGCTTCCTAAATCCAGAAAAACGCCGTTAGTAAAGCCTATTATGGTTGATATAAGAGAATTTGCGCTTCCGTAGGTGCTTGGATTTTTAAAGAATATACTTAAAAAATAGGACATGGAGCTTCCGAATAAAGTGCTTATAAATAAAGCTGTTAGGAGCTTAAAGAACTGAGTACTTTCAAAAAAATCCAGCGGATTTTCCGCTATGATTATGATAAAAAGCAAAATCTGAATGATACACATCAATAGGGATATAACAACAGAGCTTAGGATAAATCCTCCTGAAATTTCATATTTTTTCACCGGTGCTATAAAAAAATCGTCTAATGCACCGTAATACTTATCCCGTACCATAATTGAAAAACAGCTTAAAGATACGGTTATGGGAGTTATGGATAAGATGCCTCCCAAAAGCCATTGTTGAGCTATAATGTTTCCGTAGGGATTTTCTGAAAAATTAGATTCTATGTTTCTGCCGATAAATAATGAATATATTATGAGGCTTATAAATACGGAAAATAAAGAGTAAAATACCATGGACTTATTTCTGATATAAATTAAATTATTACGCAGGAATATGGATTTCATTGGGCTGATTTCCTTTCACTATATTTAAAAACACATCGTCTAAAGAGGAGTCTATTATAGAGATTTCGCTGATACATTCTTTAATGGGGTAGAGGGTATCAAGGATTTCTTCAGGAGTATGGGGGTATAGTTCAAAGTTATCGTGATTTCTTTTAAAATTTATATTATGCTCTTTAAAAAAATCTTCTGCTTTGTTAAAATCATGAGTTTTAATACAGACTCTTTCTTTGCTATAGGTCTTTTTAAGATATTGGGGAGTTCCTTCTGCAAGAAGATTGCCATTTCCTATAATCGCAATGTGGTCAGACTTTGCGGCTTCTTCCATGTAATGGGTAGTAAGAAATATTGTAAGGCCTGTTATTTTTCTTAAATTGTCGATGATTTCCCACACGTCTTTTCTTATACTGGGGTCAAGGCCTGTTGTAGGCTCATCTAAAAATAATATTTCAGGCCTTCCCATGAGGGCTCTTGCAATATCTACTTTTCTTTTCTGCCCGCCGGAAAGAGTGTTGTAAGGGCGGTTCAGGATATCCTCTAAGCTTAAGCTTTTATTTATTTCCATAAGAATTTCTTTTTTAGAATATTTTCCATAGAGGCTTCCCCTTAGGAGAAGATTTTCCTTAACCGTGAGAAGTCCATCCATCATGCTTTTCTGAAAAACCACACCTATTTTTTCTTTAATTTTTCTGTCATCTTTTCCAAGGACAAATCCTGCTATTTTTATTTCTCCTGTATCCTTAGAAATAAGGGTAGAAAGAATATTTACCGTTGTGGATTTGCCTGCGCCGTTTTCACCCAATAAAGAGAAGAAGCTTCCCTTTTCTATAGACAAATTAAGGTTATTTACAGCATTTATTTTGCCGTAGGATTTACTTAGATTGTTAATTTCAATTATTTTCTCCATTTCTTGCTTTTCTCCCTTCCGCAAGCTTTTTATTTATTTCCGCAGCGCTTTTTCGGTTGTAATAGATGTAGAAGGCAGTGATAAGAGAATAAGTGATAAACACAAATATAATGTTAATAGTGATAGAAACTAAATTTATATCCATAACTTTAAATATAATATTAGCAAAAAATAGCGCGATAAATATTGCCCCTATATTTTTTAAATGGTAGATTAAAGGATTTTTACTATAATTGTCATTATTTTCAATAAAATATGTGGAAATTAAAGATATTGAGATTATAAATAAATAGCCTATATTTGATAAACTAATATAACTGGGGAAAATAAAGCTTAATATAGAAATAAATAATGCTATAAAAGATGTGTTAAGCATTGCCTGCTTAAATATAATCATGAATTTATACATTGTTTCCTCCTAAATATCAAATTTTTCCTTTAAAATAGGGACATAATGCCTGTTTACTATAATAATTTCCCCATTGGTAAGATAGGCTTCATATTTTCCGTTGAAAAGAGCCTTAACGCTTCTAAGTTTATTGAAATTAAAGATACAGCTTTTTCCCGAACGGATAAATTCTTCAGTGGAAAGCATTTCTTCGGCCTCGTATAGCTTAAGATCGGATTCATAAACTTCTTTTTCCGTATAGATATAAGTTTTATTGTCTACAGATTCAATATAGTAAATATCCTCAGGAGCAATATTATAGATATTGCCGCCTTTTTTCCCTTTAATGGAAATATCGAGCGCCTTAAGTCTCTTTATAAGATTTTCAATTTGAGCATCAATCTTTTGGCATTTTATAATGATTTCGGTTTCCTTTGCAGAACCATCTGTTTCTATTATTATTTTCATCTCCTGCCCCCTTTTAAGTAAACTAACATACATTTCGTATACCTTCAATAAGATTTCTGTAAGATGCATTTTTAAGCCTTTAAAGAGCATATGGCCTATAGTAAAAAACTTATATTCCATTCAGAAGTTTATGACCGGACAGGCATGCTTATTGAACTTAAAAATTATCTTTGATTTTTAAATTTAATAAGTTTTCCTAAATCTATAGTAAATAAAGATACTCTTTTCTATCTTTATTTACTACAATATATGGTATACTAATGTTACAGCAAGTCTATTTGTTTTTATTCCGCAGGAAGCAGGTGGTTTCAAGAGAAGGATAAAATCAAAGAAAAACAAATAGACAATACGGCTATTTTATATTTAAACGAGTATAAAATTTACTATATTATAATAAGGGGGCATACGATGGAAAACAATGAAAACAGGTATTTTTTGAAATCCCAATGGAATAATGATTCTATGAAAGGAACAGATCAGGCCAAGGAAATTCCCATGCCTAGTTATGAGAAGTCTTTTAATAAAGATGGGCTTATATCTTTGCCGGATCCTTTAAAGACAGAACTTAAAAAAAGAGATATTGTTGAAATTATAACCGATAGAAAAAGCCGCAGAAAGCTTGGAGAAGGCAATGTATCTCTTTCGGAGCTTTCCTTCGTACTTTGGGCGACTCAGGGAATCAGAGAGGTTATTTCAGGCAAGATGTTTAAAAATGTTCCTTCGGCAGGGTCAAGGCATCCTTTTAATACATATGTATATGCAGATAAGGTGGAAGGCCTTAAAAAGGGTATTTACTGCTATATCGCAAGCGAGAACGCTCTTATGGAAGTAAATACGGGCGAAGATGAAAATCTGAAAGAGCGGCTTTTAAAGGCCTTAAGGGGCCAGCTTTTTAACTGCGGCTTTTCTCTTTTATGGGCCTATGTGCCTTATCGGTGTGAATGGAGATATACCAATGATTCCTATAGGGTGTCGGCATATGATGCAGGTCATATATGCCAGAATGCCTATCTTGCGGCGGAAGCCCTTGGGCTTGGCTGCTGTGCCATAGGAGCCTACAATCAGGAAGAAGTTGACAGTGTTCTGGGCCTTTGCGGCAAAGAAGAATATACAGCCTATATCGGTGTTTTCGGAAGATATAATTAATCTTACAAAAACCTCCTTAAAGCATAGCTTTAAGGAGGTTTTGAAATAAAAGGCTTTATAATAGTTTCTCTGCTTTTATAGTAAAACAACTTTAAAGTAGGAACAAAAGCCTATTTTTCATAAACAGCTTAATAGAGTAGAACCCCTTCTATTAAGCCACTCAAAATATACGGCTTTTGTCACTGTAATCTAATTGTTTTACTATAACTATTACAATTCAAGAAGCTTTATTGCATCAACGTAAGAAGCGATGCCTTCTGCCACTTTTTTAGCTTCCTTCATGGCAAGCACTACGGTCGCAGGCTTATGAACCACGTCACCTCCGGCAAAAACCCCTTTTCTTGTGGTCATGCCGTAAGGCTTATCTTTGGTGATGACATATCCTGAGTCATTTACGCCGATGCCTGTTGTTGTGGATACGATGCGGCTTGCAGGCCTTGAGCCTACGGCAAGCATAATAACATCGGCTTCGATTTCCTTGATTTCGCCGTCTTTTTTAAATTTAAGACCTTTAACAGTATGGTCTCCTGTAAATTCTACAGGGTCGGCATACCATATAAATTCGACCCCTTCATCAAGAGCGCTTTTATATTCAGTCTTTAGAGCCGGCATATCTTCAAGGCCCTTTCTATAGACAATGGTTACGGAAGAAGCACCGTATCTTAAAGCGGTCCTTGCGGCATCCATTGCTACGTTTCCGGCCCCTACAATTACCACCTTGTCTTCTTTGGATACGGGAACTTCATCTTCGTCTACGCTTCCGGCATTATATAATGCAATCATGCGAAGAAAATATGTAGATTGGATTACGCCGCTTTTTTCTCTGCCTTCTATTTCAAGGTCACGGGCGAGGGCAGTGCCTGTTCCGATAAATATTGCGTCAAAGTTTTGAGAAAACATATCGTCTATTGTAAGGTCTTTGCCTACGGTTACATTGGTAAGAAATGTGACGCCTAAAGCTTCTATTTTTTTTATTTCTCTGCGGACAACAGCTTTAGGAAGACGAAATTCCGGAATACCATAAAGCAATACGCCCCCCGGCTCGCTTTCGTTTTCATATATGATTACGTTAAAGCCTTCTCTTGCAAGGTCTCCTGCAACCGTAAGGCCGGCAGGGCCAGAGCCTATTACTGCGACCTTTCCCCTTGTTTTTTGGGCTATGTTTTCTTTTATAAGCCCCATTTCGGCATCAAAGTCCGCTATGAACTGTTCAAGGCCTCCTACCTGTATGGGATTACCTTTGGCATTTAGGACGCAATGGCCTACGCATTGCTTTTCGTGAGGGCATACCCTTCCGCAAACAGCAGGGAGATTAGTTTTCTTTGCAAGGATTTCTCTTGCTTCGCCTAAATTGCCTTTTGATAATTGATATATAAAGTCAGGTATGTCATTATTGATAGGGCAGCCCTTTTGACATGCCGGAACCTTGCATCTTAAGCAGCGCTTGGCTTCATTAATTGCCTCCTGCATCGTATAGGATGTATTTTTTTCGTATTCGGATTGAGCCATATAAACCTCCGGGTAAAAATAATATAATTAAAAACTAATATTATAATATAACACTTAGACATAAGTTAAAAGAATTATTATTTTTTTAACAGATTTAAAAAGCGTTTGAATAGATATTCAATATGATTAAATGAAACAGGAATTTAAGGTTTTTTGCTGCTGTTTTTTGTAAGAATGCTGCTTCTGAACCGCTGTTTATCCTGATATGGTAATATACATATGCTTTTTATACAGTATTTTTATTAATTATGGCATATACTTGTTTTTATTTAATAAACAGATGTAAACAAAAAAAGAGCAGCATAATCTGCCCTTTTTTATCTGCATCTCTATTTGTTTGTGAGTTCATTAACCATTTATATTAGTTCTATTGAGGTAATTCTTGATAAACTTCTACTATTTTATTCCAAGTTTCTGGTCCGATGATGCCGTCGGGGGTAAGACCAAATTCAGTTTGGAACGTCCTCACGATGCTTTCTGTCACCGGCCCGAACCATCCGTCAGGCAATATGGGAGGAATATTGGGATAAAATTCGGCTATGAGATTAATCAGATTTTGTATATATCTTACGTCTTCGCCTCTATCATCTATTCTAAGGGGTCTTCCGGGATAAGAGGGGATTTCCGCATTTATTTGACTGCAGATTTCAAATATTTTATTCCATGTTATTCTTCCTACGATTCCGTCGGCAAAGAGATTGAATTGAATCTGGAATGCTCTTACAGCCGCTTCTGTTGCAGGGCCATATATTCCGTCTGCTGTAATTTCAGGAATTGAAGGATAGACTGCAGATATTTCTCTTAAACAGCTTTGCACAAGCATAACTTCGTGACCGACGGAGCCTACCCTTAAGGATTCCTCAGGATATGGAGGGCCGTAGGCGCCAATGGGATTTGCAATAATGTGTTCAATTACTTTATACACATAATAAAGGTCATTCCAAGTTCTTGGGCCTACAATGCCATCGGCGGGCTCGATAAAGAAAAGCTTCTGAAAGGCGATTACTGCCTGCTCGGTATTTTCGGTAAATACACCGTTATTTATGACTAAAGGAATAATAGGGTAAAACTGGGCTATAAAATTCAAAATAAACTGAAGCTCAATTACATCTTCGCCTCTGGAGCCTAATCTTAATATAGAGGTCGGAGGAGTGCTGCCTATACCTATGCGTATCCCTTCGCTTGTAAGCTCTCCAAGCCTTGCCACCCCTACAAAGATACGTATAATTGCATACCATGTATCCTTTCCCACAATTCCGTCAGGAGTCAGGTTAAATGTTTCTTGAAATACTTTTACGGCTTCGGTTGTCTCGGGGCCAAAAAATCCGTTTGGCTCGCTGATAATAGGAATCAGAGGATAATTGGCGCTGATGCGGTTTAAAGAGTCCTGTATGAGGCGTATATCATCGCCGGATTCGCCTTCAACATAAGGATATCCTCTGTAGGTGCCAAAGAGATCGAGAAAGTTATTAGACTCAAAAATCCTGATATCTTCCGGATAATAATAAGTTAAGATTTCAAAGGGGGTATAACCCTCTTCCGCCAAGGGAACGGTTCCCCATTGAGAAAGCCCGTCGCAGGTTACGGTAGTTCCGTTACAGTATTGGGCAAAAAAAGGCTCTCGTCTTCCTAAGCGCCTGAGGAAAAGATTAAACATACCGTCAACGTATTGGCTTATGTTTTCAAATATATTTCTTCCGTATACAAAGCTTTGGTCATATGCCGTAGAATTGGTTATATCAAAATCATACCCTCGGCTTCGATACCATACCGTAAATATCCTGTTAAGGGCGAAGGAAATCTGAGCGTAAATATTAGCCTTTATAGCGGCTTCCGGCCAAGTGGGAAATATTTCGCTTGAGGCAACGTTTTTAATATAGTCTATAAAAGGTACCCTTACGTTTAAAGCATCCGAATCAGGAGGGCCGAGATGCACTGTGATATAATTTGGCACAGTAATATCATTTGCCGGCAGGGGTGTAAACTGAGTTTTGCCTTCATGGTCCATGATACGGATTTTCCTTTCTATATTAGTTGTAAAGATATTCTTTTTTTGACTAAATGAACTTTGCTGAGCTGGACCTGAATCTTCAGGCTCTGTTTCCGTAAGGGGAGAAGTTGGCTTTATAATAATCTCCATTGCAGATTCCTCAGGGGTCGAATTTGGAGCAATGGGAAAATTGTGAATTGGTAAAATAGCAAGTTTATTGGGGAAAATTTGGACGCCTTTGATCGTAAGAGTTGCGTAGCCTCCGAAAGCCGGAACCTCTACGTCGTAGGTTGAAAAGGATGTAGTATCAGCACCAGGTTCATATGAAATAACCTCATCAGGGGCAGAAAGGTCAACTTTCGCAGTGCTGCCCATTTCATCGGTAAAGATATTATATATGATGTTTCCGTTTGGTTCTTTTACCAATATGTTTGCATTGGGAATGGGCATATAATTATTCCCCAATCTCAATTCAATCCTTAAATATCCTTTTTGCATAAAATACTCCTCTTTTCACATGACTATTAATGGCGATTATCATGAAAAACATATTAATACTAATTTATTGAGTAAAAACGAAAAATGTTACATATTTAAAAATATGTCCTTGCCTAAAGTGATTAAAAAGTAAGTTTAATTTATTAACTTTATTATTTTTTATTCAAAAGAGTTGCATTTTATGAAAAATAATTATATAATATAAGTAAATTTAGGGACGCCTAAAAAAGAGGAATTGTCATGACACCTAACAAAGAAGATTACTTAAAAGAAATATATAAAATGAACGGAGAAAATCAGGTTATCAGCAATAAGCAGATAGCCCAGAGGCTTGGCATAAAGCCTGCTTCCGTAACAGAAATGATCAATAAACTTAAGACAGAAGATTATGTTTCCTATGAGCCTTATAAGGGAATAAAGCTTACGGAAAAGGGCGTTAAGAAAGCATCTTTTCTTCTTAGGAGCCACAGGCTTTGGGAGGTATTTTTAAAGGATTATCTTAAATATGAAGAAAGCAAAATCCATGATGTCGCAGAAGAGCTTGAGCATGTTACGCCTCAGGACCTTTTGGAAAAGCTGGACGAATATCTTAATTATCCTGAGCATTGTCCTCATGGCTCTGTAATACCTAAAAAAAGGTAAAACGCCATATCTAAAAATAAATTACATTTTAATATATTTAAAGGTATTTTAAGTAAGCCCAAAATTATTTTATTAAAATGGGGTTCTCTTGAGAATACCTTAAATTTTCAGACAAAAGTTAGCTTTAGATAACAATATCATAAGACTAACTATGAAACTGTTAGACGAATTTTGCATATAAAGGAATAGATATATAAGGAGGAATAATCATGTATAAAAGTAAGATTATATTTTTAATATATGCTTTGATAGGAATATTTGCACTGGCAGGCTGTTCTGCTGAAAAAGAGTCAAACGGCAAGCTTAAAATAGTAGCTACGACAACAATGCTTTATGATCTTGGCTTAAACATAGGCGGAAACCACGTAGAAGTTAAAGCGCTTATGAGCCCGGGTATTGACCCGCATCTTTTCAAGGCCAGCGCGGGAGATGTTAATTTAATGCAGGAAGCGGATATCGTTATATATAACGGCCTTCATCTTGAAGGAAAAATGGCCGACGTATTTGAAGCCCTTTCAAAAGGCGGGCATTCCGTTATATGCATAGAAGACGGAATCGATAGCAGTAAGCTCTTAACCTCAGAAGACGAAGGAAGCGTATATGACCCTCATATATGGTTTGATGTTGATTTATGGAAAGATGCGGCAAAACATGTTGCAGGGGAACTTTCCAAAATAGATGAAAAAAACGCCGGGGATTATGAAAAGAACCTTGAAAGCTATTTAAAAAAGCTTGATGCCCTTGATGCATATATAAAGGAAAGAACCAGTGAAATAGGCGAAGAGCAGAGAGTGCTTGTAACGGCCCATGATGCCTTTCGATATTTTGCCAGAGCCTACGGATATGAGGTTAAGGGCCTTCAAGGCATAAGCACAGAGGCTGAAGCCGGAACAGCCGATGTAAAAAGCCTTGCAGATTTTATATATGAAAGAAAGATAAAAGCGGTTTTTGTTGAATCCTCTGTGCCTGCTAAAACCATAGAGGCTTTAAAGGCAGCTGTAGATTCAAGGGGATTTGTTACGGAAATAGGAGGAGAGCTTTATTCAGATTCTCTGGGAGATGAAAAAAGCGGAACCGAAACCTATATACTTACTTTTAGAGCAAATATAGATACTATAGTTAATGCACTTAAGTAAAATAGGGGAGGCTATGGATATGATCTTTGAAAATAAAGATGATTATGCGGTAGAAATAGAAAATCTTACAGTATCCTACGGAATAAAGCCTGTGCTTATGGATATTGATTTAAAAATTCCCAAAGGAAAGCTGGTTGCAGTCATAGGGCCCAACGGAGCAGGAAAGACCACCCTTTTAAAATCCGTTTTGGGACTTATAAAGCCTGTAAAGGGAAAGATTAAATTTGGCTATGAGAGAGGAATCAGAAAATCCGCCTATGTTCCTCAAAGCTCTTCCGTAGACTGGGATTTTCCTACAACGGCTCTTGATGTAGTACTTATGGGAAGATACGGAAAAATAGGCTGGTTTAAAAGGCCGGGGAAAAAGGATATAGAACTGTCAAAAGAGCTTTTAAATAAAGTAGGTATGGGAGAATATGCAGGCAGGCAGATAAGCCAGCTTTCAGGCGGCCAGCAGCAGAGAGTCTTTCTTGCCAGAGCCCTTGCTCAGGAGGCGGAAATATACTTTATGGATGAGCCTTTTAAGGGGGTAGACGCCCAGACGGAAAAGGTTATTGTAGGGCTATTTAAAGAGATAAAGTCAGAAGGTAAAACCGTAGTTTCCGTCCACCATGACCTAAGAACAGTAGAAGAATATTTTGACTATGCAGTATTTATAAACGAAAGATTAATTGCCGGTGGACCTGTAGGAAGCGTATTTAACGATAAGAATATTGAAAAGACTTACAGAATAAAAGAGGTTACTCTTAAGGAAGTGGTTTGATGGAAGTAATATTAAGTTTATTATCCGATTATACCTTTAGGACTGTGGCTTTAGGGGCAGGTATCTTAGGCATCATAAGCGGCGTTCTTGGAAGTTTTTCCGTTCTTAGAAAGCAGAGCCTTTTAGGAGACGGGGTGTCTCACTCTGCTCTTCCGGGGGTCGTTGCGGCATTTTTAATTACAGGAAGCAAAAGAACGGAAATATTGCTTCTTGGGGCGCTGATTTCAGGGGCGTTATCCGTGTTTATCATCATTAATATTGTAAAATATTCAAGAGTAAAATTTGACAGCGCTCTGGCTTTAATCATGTCTGTTTTTTTCGGGCTCGGGATGGTGCTTTTAACTTATTCTCAGAAAATACCCAATGCCAATCAGGCAGGCCTTAACAGGTTTATATTTGGGCAGGCATCTACATTATTAAAACAGGACGTTTTGTTAATGACGATAGGGGGCGGGATACTTCTCATTCTTGTAGCTCTTTTCTGGAAGGAGTTTAAGATACTGAGCTTTGACAGCGAATTTGCTATGTCTATAGGCTTTCCTGTTAAAAAGCTTAATCTGATGCTTTCTTTCATGACTGTAATAGGAATTATTATGGGACTGCAGACAGTAGGGGTAATCCTTATGAGTGCAATGCTTATTGCCCCTGCTGCTGCCGCAAGGCAATGGACGAATAAACTTCACAGAATGGTGATTATTTCTGCATCGTTCGGTGCATTTTCAGGGTTTTCAGGTACTGTGGCAAGTTCTATGTTTTCTAAAATGCCTACAGGTCCTTGTATTGTTATAGCGGCAAGCATAATAGTGCTCATAAGTGTTTTATTTTCACCTCTTAGAGGGTTAATTCCGGCATATTACAGACAGAAAAGGCAAAAAGGAGGGAACTTAAATGACTCCGCAGCTTGAAATACAATTAATTGCAATTTTAATTTCCGTCGGCTGTGCTTTACCGGGGGCATTTCTTGTCCTAAACAAAATGTCTATGATGGCAGATTCTATTACCCATACAATACTTTTGGGCATCGTCATTGGATTTTTTATTACCCAGGATTTATCTTCCCCTGTTCTTATAATAGGGGCTGCTCTTACGGGGGTTGCCACGGTATGGCTTACGGAGCTTTTAAAAGGTTCGAGGCTTCTTTCCGGGGATTCTTCCATAGGAATTGTTTTCCCCTTCCTTTTCAGTATAGCCGTTATACTTATTTCAAGATATGCAGGCTCCGTGCATCTCGATACAGACTCAGTCCTTTTGGGAGAGCTTGCATTTGCACCTTTTGACAGGCTCCTGATAAACGGCATCGATATAGGCGCAAAGGGTATTTATATAGCCCTTAGTTTACTTGCTGTCAATATAGCCTTTATTGCCCTTTTCTTTAAAGAGCTTAAGCTTATGAGCTTTGACCCGGTGTTGGGCGCCATTTTAGGATTTTCTCCTCTTATATTAAGGTATGCTCTTATGACTGTCGTATCTCTTACGGCTGTAGGCGCATTTCAGGCAGTGGGTTCTGTGCTTGTAATAGCCTTTATGATAGGACCGCCGGCGACAGCCTATCTTCTTACAGATGACTTAAAAAAGATGCTCTTCTTAAGTGGATTTATAGGAACCTTGGGAAGTATTTTGGGGTATACAGGGGCAAGAGTTCTTGATGTATCCATAGCAGGCACGATTGCTGTAGCCATAGGTATATTATTTGGCCTTGCATTTATATTTGCCCCAAAAAGAGGAATGTTGAGTATTCTGAGTCATAGAAGAAAAGAAGCAAAAAAGCTTGTATCATGAAAATTAAAATTATTAAAAGCAGATATGAAAAATTTCAATATTAGGAATTTTGCATATCTGTTTTTTTATTTATTCTTCAAAAAAAGCCTATAAATTCTTCTAAAAAAACAATCTGATTTCGGCATATCAAATAAGTTTTTAAAAATAGTGAAAAATAGATAGGGTTGCGCTCATAATAACCTGAATAATTATAAAAGTGCCAATACAGGATTATAAAACAATAAAAAGACATGTGTATTCTATGTTAAATATCTACATATAATAATGACGCTTATATTGACTTAATATGCATAATGTTATAAAATATTCTTATGGCAAAGGGTGTGTTTAATGAGCATTTGCTATAAGAATGTATACAAAATTAACATTATTTGAGGGAGATGAATAATGCGGAACTCTATGAAGAGAATATCAGAGCTTGAAAATCTTATTGGCAGGACCCCTATGGTTGAAATCCATTTTAAATACGAAGGAAAGGAAAGAAAGATTTATTCTAAGCTTGAATACTTCAACTATACAGGAAGCATAAAGGACAGAATGGCTTTAAACTGTATAAAGCGTGCCTATCAAAATGGGGATTTAAAAGACGGATATACCATCGCAGAGACAACCAGCGGCAATACGGGAATAGCATTTTCTGCCATAGGCTCTTATATAGGCCTTGAATCTGTTATATTTATGCCTGATTGGATGTGCAATGAAAGAAAATGCATGATTTCAAGCTTTGGAGCGAGGCTTCATTTGGTTTCAAAGGAAGAGGGCGGATTTTTAGGCTGTATAGCTAAAACGAAAGAATATGGCAAGGAAGAAAATGTTTATATTCCCGACCAGTTTTCAAACGAGTATAATACTGAAGCCCATTATATGACTACCGGCCCTGAAATAATGAAGCAGATGGACACTTTTGGCGCAAAGCCTCACGGTGTTGTTGCAGGAGTTGGAACAGGCGGAACCATTATGGGCATCGGCCGCTTCTTAAGAAGCATAGACCCTAAAACTAAAATGTTTCCTATGGAGCCTAAAAGTTCTCCTACCCTTACTACAGGCCATCAGATAGGCAAACATAGAATAGCCGGAATAAGCGATGAGTTCATTCCTGATATTCTTAAACTGAAAGAATGTGATAATATTATTATGGTTGACGACGGTGATGCCATAATTATGGCTCAGCGCCTTTCAAGAGAGCTTGGTCTGGGGGTCGGAATATCCTCAGGGGCCAATTTCCTTGCGGCTATTGAAGCTCAGGAAATCATGGGAGAAGGTTCCAATATTGTAACGGTTTTCGCCGATGATAATAAAAAATATCTTTCTACCGACTATGCACGTGTAGAGCCTGTAAAAGACGACTTTTTATCTCCGAAAGTTGAGCTTATAGGATTTAAAACAGTAAGAGCATAACCGCATTTTAAAATATAGAAATCAAGGAAGCTTTAACATTTATCAGGAGGCTAAAGTGAGGGCCAGTCAACCAATAAAATCAGCGGCTTATCATTTTTTGGCTTTTATAAACAAATATAAATAAATTTTATATTTGCTTTGCCTTGACAATGTTACTGATTTCATTTGAATTCAAGAATAAAACGAATCTTTTCTAATTACATATAAAAAGTATAATTATGTAAGCTCCTTCCTGCCAGCAGGAAGGAGCTTTTTATAAAATAAAGGATAAAGGCTAGTTTTCAATGAGATTTAAAGATTTGACAAGGGTTTCATATTTATTTACTTGATTAAATTAACTACATTATATATAATTGTAGAGTATTTCATAATGCGTTATATGTAAATTTATAATAGATGTTGAAAGGGGTTTTTTAAATGATAAGAGCCATTGTAGGAGCGAACTGGGGAGATGAGGGCAAGGGGAAAATAACAGACATATGCGCTGCGGATTCCGACGTAGTGGTACGTTTTCAAGGGGGAAGCAATGCCGGCCATACAATAATAAACGAGCATGGTAAGTTTTCTCTTCACCAGCTTCCATCTGGTATATTCCACCCTGAAACGCTTAATATTATAGCCAACGGCGTTGCTCTTAATATAGACTACCTCTTAAAAGAAATTGCCTATGTTGAAAATGCAGGTATTAAGTTTAATCTTATGGTATCAAACAGGGCAGGTGTGCTTGCGCCTTACCACGTGCTTCTGGATGAGCTTGAAGAGGAAAGACTTGGAGACCGTAAATTCGGTTCTACAAAGTCCGGCATAGCCCCTTTTTATTCAGATAAATATGCTAAAGTAGGCTTTCAGGTATGGGAGCTTTTTGAAGAGGAATATTTAAAGGATAAAGTAACAGGGATTTGCGATAAGCTTAATATTATTCTTGAGCATTTATATAAAAGAGAAAAGCTTGATCCCGAAAAGCTTTACGAAACCTTAAGAGGATATGGAGAAAAAATTGCCCCTTATACAGGAGATACTTCCGAAGTCTTAAATAAAGCAATCAAAGAAGGAAAGACTATCTTAATGGAAGGCCAGCTGGGAGCATTAAGGGATATTGACCACGGTATTTATCCTTATGTAACCTCTTCTTCCACTTTGGCAGGCTATGCCTCCGTAGGGGCAGGAATTCCTCCCTATGAAATAAAGGACGTAATTGCCATAACAAAGGCTTATTCAAGCTCCGTAGGAGAAGGCCCCTTTGTAACAGAGCTTTTTGATGAAGAAGCGGAAGAACTTAGAAAAAGAGGCGGAGATGCAGGCGAATACGGCGCAACCACCGGAAGGCCAAGGCGGGTAGGCTTCTTTGATGCTGTTGCAACAAGATATGGCTGCAAGGTTCAGGGAGCGACAGAGCTTGTTATAACCTGCCTTGACGTTTTAGGCTATTTGGATGAAATACCGGTATGCATCGGCTATGATATTGACGGGGAAATAACAAAGGATTTCCCTGTGACATCAAATGTTTATAAAGCAAAGCCTGTATATACGAAGCTGCCCGGCTGGAAGCAGGATATAAGAGGCATTAAGGAATATGATAAGCTTCCGCCTCAGGTTCATGATTATATTAAATTCATTGAAAAAGAAACAAACACAAAAATAAAAATGGTTTCAAACGGACCGAGAAGAGACGAAATCATCTATATAAACGAATAAAAGGTCAATAAGAAAAACAAATAGGGATTGCTTTGCAATCCGATGGTGATTTTCTCCTAAGTTTGTGCCTTTGTACCATGAATAAAAGCCATAGGATATCATATCCTGCGGCTAGGCTATCGACGTGAAACGGTCGATAGCCTTTTTATATTAAACGTGCTATAATGCAGATATGATTTGTCGGATAATATATAGTCTATTTGTTTTTATTCCGCAGTAAGCAAGGCTTCAAGAGGGCATAAAATCAAAGAAAAACAAATAGACTATACTGCTAATTTATATTTAAATGAGTATAAAGAGAAGAAAATTTATATAACTAAGGGATGACGCAATGGATATTAAAATTGAAAAAGGAAGTTTGAAATATCTAAGCGATTGTGAAAAAGCACTCTTAAACTCCGAATTAGGCAGAAAGTATTTCGAACATGAGGGAAGTGGAAGAAGAGCTATACTTGAAGGATTAGAACAAGGAAATCTATATGTTGCAATAAATAATAATGAATGTGTGGGTTTTATGTTTTATATACCAAAAGGTATTTTTCACAGTTTCCCCTTATTGCATTTAATTTCAGTAAAAGAGGAATATAGAAACAAAGGAATCGGTAAAAAACTGATGGCTTTCTTAGAAAATTTAGCTTTTGAAAACGCAAGTAAGATATTCTTTGTTGTTGCGGACTTTAACCCGGACACAAAGCGCTTTTATGAAAAATTGGGATATCGAAAAGTTGGCGAGATACCAAGCCTTTATAGGAAAGGGATAAATGAATACTTAATGATGAAAGAAAAAGAAATGCAGATTAATTAATTATTTTATCCGTCCCATCATATTATAAATATTCAGCACATACATGTGAAGAGGTATGTGCTTTTTTATCGAAAGCCCCCGCTGCAGGATATCATATCCTACGGCTTTTGATGTTTCAGGCGATTTATTTAGCTTTTTTAATTTGCTTTATCGTCTTTAAATAATTTATATTATCTTTCTTCATCACGTAATAACAGATAAGGGCTATCCTCCTCGTGGATAGACGACCATTTATCATAAAAATTACCCAAGATAGCATTTAATCGAGTAATAGAGATGTCTGGGTTTTCCTGAGGCGGATTTTCAGCAGATACCATATCATTTACAATAAGCTTAATATCATCTCTTAAAATTGTAAGATAACGGATTTCATTTTCAGAAATTGCATTGTCTTTTAGTATGCCGTTATATCTTATGCCGTTTGTTTCACCGGAACCGCTTCCTAAGGTATAAGAAATATAGTCAAAAGACAGTATACCGGGATGATACAACTCATCGAAATAAAACCGATGCTGCGTAATTATGGTATCTAATTTTGCAAAATAAACAGAAAGCATTTCAATGGAATCTTGGTTTACCGCATCATCTGTAATGTTACTTTCTAAATTTAATATAATACCGTCTAAATTAAATGAAATTGTATATAAGCTGCTGTAAAGTTGATTTATAAGAAACCGCCTGGCTCTGTCTTTTTCTATAATACTTTTAAGATTTTGCCCAAAAGAAAATATCAGCAATAGAACAAGGGATATGCAAATAACTCTAAATTTTTTCATTATTGCTTCACCTCAACAATATAAATTTTATGCATTCTTTGATTAGTAAGTGAACCGCTATATAAATACAATTTTATCAGAATCCTCAGGCAAAATCCAGAATAACAGCAGAAAGCTGCATTATTAGAGGCTTTCCACTACGCTGTCGCTATCCTAAAATATTAATTTCATCAATCCATTTTTTTACTTGTTTATCATCAAAATCGTTTGCTGCGGCAAACCCTGATAATAATTTTGAATCAGGGCATTCTTTAGATATATTGCTTTCTATTTGACCAAAGCCTCCGCCGCCGTGGGTACAAAAGGGAATAATTATCTTCTCCTTTAAATCAACGCTTCGTAAAAAGCTCAGTATAGGCGGCGCAAAAGATTTAAACCAATTGGGCGTTCCTATAAAAATATATTTATAATCGTTTATAGGCTCATTTCCGGAAATAAGCTTAGGGCAATATCCCCTTTCAATTTCATTTCTTACTTCTTTTGTAGCTCCGTTATAGGCAAATGAATAAGGCTTTTCGGGAATTAGTTCTCTTATATCTCCGTCTGTAATAATTGCAATATCCTCCGCTAAACTCTTTGTTGTATTTGAATAAGAGTAATATACAATCAATATTTTACTCATAGTAATCCTCCAAAATCTTAATTATGTGTTTTACTAATCGGCAGTGTGTCTTCTTGCCGATTTCAATATGTATCGCTGATAAATTTAAAAACGCGTTAAGAAAGGCATCTTTAAAGAATGGTTTACAAACTGACTTTTGTATTATTTTCATCTGCGTTTAGTATAAACGCAATAATATCAATTTCTAATATTTTCATAAAGAATCCTCCAATAAGATTATTTATAATACATAAGCAGCTGTTCTAGGATTATAAGAACATGCTGTAACTTTTGTAAATAGCCTTATTGGAGGAATAATAAAATATCAAAGCTTTAAATTTTATATTATCTTGATCTTCTCTCATTTCTTTTATCAGTATACATATCCTTGTCGGCTGTATCGATGGTTTCTTCTATGGTTTGAAGCATATTTGTTTTGATTGCATATCCCAAAGCAATGGAACAGCCGAATAAATCCTCTTTTTTACTGGCAATTTTATTTCTGATGGTATCAATTATTTCAAGGGCACGTTCTTCGCCGGTAGAAGGAAGCATGAGGGCAAATTCATCACCGCCGATTCGCGCTACGGTTCCGATGCCTTTGGTGGCTTCAATCAGAATTACCGCAAAGGATTGAAGCAGAAGGTCCCCGGTAATATGTCCGAAGGTGTCGTTTACCCGCTTTAATCCGTTTACGTCTCCTATTACTACGCAAAGAGGGAAGTTTTCCTCTTTATTGAAGCTATGCAATACCTTGTCGTATCCCCTGCGGTTGAAAAGACCGGTTAAAGCGTCTATCGTGCTTATTTCGGTTAAGTTTCTCAAGGTTTTAACCATATTTGTTATGTCGGAAAAAGATACGATAATGCCTATTTTTTCACCGGATCTGCTTACAATATACTGCCTTTTAAGATTATAGGATTTAAAAACCGAATTATTATTTTCAGGAAAGTATATTTCCGTTTCATAAACGTTCATGGCGGATTTATTGTTTATTTGAGCCCCTTTTTCTTTAAGCAGGCTGATGAAATCTTTAAAGGACCTGTTTTTAAGGCTTTGTATATTCATATTGGCGGCCCATTTTTGAGCGGCTCGGTTATAGTCTATAACGTAATTATCCAAATTTAGAATAAGAATGATTTCATTCATAGACTCGAAAATTTCATTTCTTGCAATGGCATATTTATTTGTTTCCTTTGCGTCTATTGCAAAATAGAAAAATAAAATGGATAAGGTTGCGCCTACTAAGTTTAAGTCGATAAGGGTCGAAAGAGATACAATCATATCTATGAGCTTAAGAGCAGTGCCGGAGATGCAAGCAAGAATAACAAGATAAAAAGGCAGCCGGTAGAACCGCTGATAGTCTCTGCTTTTATAGGAAGAAATGACTGCTGTGATGCATATGAGACAATAGCTGTATATTACATGAACATTATACCAGGGGCCGTATACATTAAATGCAATATGGACAGGAACAGTCTGCAGTATTTCAAAATAATTTCTGAATAAAAAGTGTGAATCGTTCGTAAGAGAAAGAATCATTGTTATTGTGGGAATAACAAATAAAGCTGCGACTATTTTTTTATTCGTATATTTCTCCATGTCATAAAGCTTCAATACACCTATAAGGGCAAATACCGAGACATATGGAACAGGAATCATATGCATATAATAAATCATTTTTGATGTTCCGGGATCCGAAGCAATAAAATAGAGCCCATGGAGAACAATCCAAGATATTATCGCTAGGCAAAGGGCTAAAAATGGCGGGAAGCATTTCTCTCCGCTTTTTGTCAGGCAGGCAAGTATGGTAATGCATGCAACGATTATCAAAAGAAGCAAGCATATCAGAATAGCTACTTGGTTATTCAAAGCTTAACCACCTCAAGTTAATAAAAAATGTATTTTGTATTATTATAGGGTTAAATTTAATTTTTATCAATAAACTATCATTATTTTTTACAATATACACAAAAGGTATCATATCTGTAAAGTCTTATAGAAAAAGATAAAAACTTATTAAGCCTTTATTCTTATCCTTACTTGCCATTTTTTGTAAAGCCGTTTTCATATAAATATTTTGATATAAATTCAGTGCATTTAACTGCGCCATTATAATTCGTATGACCGCCGTCAAACATATCAGTTTTGAAATCAAGGCCTATTTCATCAATATAATTATTTAGATTAAGGACAGGAACTTCAGGGTAATGTAATTGAACCTCATTAAGATAATTATTAAAATAGTTTTTATTTGCAGAAGGCGCAATTAAAAAAACCAAATCAATACCGTTCTTTTCGCATAAATCAACTATTTTATCAAGGCTTTTCATATTTATCGGGAAGCTTTCGTTTATGGCAAAGGCATCTTCTTCTATAAGAGATATGTTTTCACCAGAATCAGAAAGATATACATAACCTTTATCCGGATCCTTATCATTTTTATCTGTAAAATATTTTACAGCGCCTTTAAAGCTGTCTTTATTGATGCTTTTCCATCTGGAATGATAATTTAAGAAGCTGGTAATGCCCTTTGGCATTATTTCCATAGTACTTTCCTTTGAAGAATCAGGGAGCTTTATAATTTCATTTTCGTTTGACGGACTATCCGAAACCTTAAATTCCAGTGATTTTATTTCAAGGACAATGGTTGAAGGATTTTGGGTTTTCAACGCTTCCAGCATATTCTCATATGTTTTTTTCATAGGCTGCTCAGGGGCGGCCACTACATAAGAGCTGAATCCATAATCCTTTTGGGCTTCATTAGGAGAAAATGTACAATACATAAAGGAAGAACCCATAAAAAGCACATCTATGGTATTTGCCTCTTCCTTTGTATATTTATAATAGCTGTAGCCAAAAGGATTTGATATGTTTGGGTCAAAGAGTATTCCTAAAAAATTTATTATTAATCCTACAATAAGTATAAAAAGAATTATTTTAAATGCAAGTTTTTTCATTATATCACCAGCCTAAAATTGAAAATACAAGAAGTTGACTTCCTTGGCAGCGTCTCCGTAAATGCCGAAAACAAGAAGGAAGAGAGCCGCCAGAACGTATAAAAGCCAGCGGTAAAGGGGGTTTTGTCTATTTATGATTTTTGTAATACTTGTTTTTTGAGACAGTATATCCACAAAAGCAAGTAATATTAAAGAACATAGGAGTATTGTAATTTCTGCAAGGTCCAGACCTAAATTAAGAAGAGTTCCGTCTGTAATAAGCCATAAATTCGGGTAAAATATGTATTTAATAACGTATAAAGCATCTTCTATGGAGTTTGCCCTGAAAAATATAAAGGCTAATGTGGCCAATGAAAATGTAATGAAAATTTGAAATAATCTGTGGCCTAAAGAGTCCCTGTCGATTTTAAGCACATTGCACAGAGCCACTTTTACAGGCATAAGTATTTCTCCAAGGACAATATAAATACCGTTTAAAAGGCCCCATATTACAAAAGTAAGCCCTGCGCCGTGCCATAGGCCGCTTACTAAAAAGACGATTATCTGGTTTCTGTATTTTTTAAGCTTTCCTTTCCTGCTGCCGCCTAAGGGGATATAAAGATAATCTCTAAACCATGAAGAAAGGGAAATATGCCATCTTCTCCAAAATTCCCCGATAGATTTTGAAAGAAAGGGCGCTTTAAAGTTTATAATAAGATCAAAGCCAAGGATTTTGGCGCTGCCTACTGCCATATCTGAATAAGCTGAAAAGTCACAGTAAAGCTGAACCAAAAAACCAATTGAGGATATTAAGAGGGGTATGCCTCTAAACGAATAAACGTCATTAAAAACAGTGTTTACTAAAATAGCAAGTCTATCGGCGATAACTATTTTTTTAAAAAGCCCCCATGCAAAAATCATCGCGCCTTCTTTTACATCTTCGTAGCAGAATTTCTTTTCAGCTTTAAATTGGGGAATTAAAGAAGGAGCCCTTCCTATGGGACCTGAAGCGATATAAGGAAAAAACAGGATAAAAAGCCCATATAAAGATAAACTTCTTTCTGCATTTATTTTTTCTCCATAAACGTCTGCAATATATCCCAGAGACTGAAAGGTGTAGAAGGAAATTCCCACAGGAAGTATCAAATCAAGTATCCTGAAGGTATCCGATTGTCTTCCGAAATTTATAAATAAGCTGTTTCCCAGCCCAGCAAAAAAATTATAGTATTTAAAGAAAAACAAAACAGATAAATTTATAAAAAATCCGGCCAAAAGCCAGAGCTTTTTATTTTTCGCAAAATTGCTTTGTTCAATTTTTATTCCGCATATGTAAGTTGATAAAATAGTTACGATTAAGGGGATTGCATAGTAAATATTCCAATTTATATAGAAAAGGAAGCTTGCAATAAGTAAAAAGTGATTTTTAAATTTCTGAGGTATTGAATAATATAAAAAACATAGTATCAATAAAAAAACAATATAAGCAAAAGAATTAAAAATCATTTTCAGTCTCCATATCTAAAATATTATTAAAATTTATGCTTTGAAAAAATATTAATATTCGGCATTTTTCGGGCCTTTAATCCAGTATAGTGTATCATATAATAAGGATTAAATAAATCAAAAGTTTTAAACGGAAGATTAAAGGCTAAATTCGATTTTTAATTTACTATATATGGAATATAGTATAAAATTGTAAAGGATATTAGGAAGGTATATTTGATAAATTATTTGGACTTTTATAGATATTATGAGGTGAAAATGTGAATACGGAACAGCTTAAGACATTTTTGTCACTTTCTGAAAGCAGAAATTTTTCCTTAACGGCAAAAGCCATGATAGTTGCCCAATCTACCATAAGCAATAGAATACAGGAATTGGAAAAAGAAATCGGTCAAAGATTATTTATAAGAAATCATAACGGGGCAGAGCTTACTTCGGCAGGCAAAGCCTTGCTTGAATATGCCGAAAAAATCATAAGCCTTGAAGAGCAAGCCATAGATCAGGCCAACAGAGTTTCAAAATTTGAAGGACGCATTATTTTAGGGACCGTATATTCCTATTATGATACCCGCCTTAGCAATATTTTAGGTAATTTCATGAAGGAAAACCCTGATATATCTCTAAAGGTAAATTTTGCTCATTCCTCAAGGATTATTTCCGAAAGCAGGAAAAGAACAATTGATATTGGTTTTACCCATCACTATTACGACCATCCGGAATATTTCTGCAAATTAATAGAAAAAGATGATGTAATATTAATTACCGGATTTCAAAATACACGTTATGCTGATGGGGTTTCTATTTCAGAAATAAAAAATCTCCCATATATTTCGTCAAACTTTCTCTATTCAAAGACAAAAGAATGGCTTTTCTCAAAACATCAGCAGTTTCAGCTGGAAATGGAAATAGGAGCAAATATAATTCCTTTTATAACGGAGAGTGAAAATTATACCTTGCTTGCAAGAAATTTAGTAAAAGATAAAGTTGAAAGGAAAGAATTAAGAGAAGTTCCTGTTATTAACGGAGAAATCCCCCCTGTAGAATACTATATGGTTTACAGAAAAGACGATCATAGGCATTATATAAAAAAATGGCTTTCTTTTTTTGAAGAAAATATCAAAGCCTAGAAACGGATATTTGTAAAGTTAATTTGTAAAGGCCCGTTAAATCAAAATTATAATAAAGCTAAAAAATAGCTATAAGGCAGAGTATAAGAGATATTTTATACTTTGCTCTATAGCTATTTTTATATTGTAGTAAATAGACAATTTGTACTGGAAGAAAATAAAATTGAAGGTTTTTTTAAGATGGTTTATCTGATGCTTCGTTTTTCTAAAAATAAAAGGAACAGATAAATACCTGCCTATTCCTACTTATTAAATGTATAAGTTTGACTTTGGTATGAAAAATACGCTTAATTCGAGGTGGGTCATAGGGTTCAAAACGGTATCCGTAGAACTTTTTCTATTAAGAAAACATATATTGCTACCAGATATAGGGCTGTTTTGCTATGGGAGGATGCTGCAAAATGAAAAAAGATAATAATCGAAAAATTTATTCATGTACGAATCCAAACTACAAGGGTATCCCTGATGATTTATATTACACAAGAAGAAAAAGCAAGTATTGCAATAGTTTATATCCGTCAGGAAGCTGTGGGTCTTCATGCCGCCCTTACTGTCCAGGTCCAACAGGGCCAACAGGTTCCACAGGTCCTACTGGGGCAATAGGCCACCAAGGTTTACAAGGAATCCAAGGAGACACGGGCCCAACCGGATCTCAAGGTTTACAAGGAGTGCAAGGAGATACTGGTCCAACCGGACCTCAGGGCTTACAGGGAGATACTGGCCCTACAGGTCCTCAAGGTTTACAGGGGATCCAAGGGGATACCGGCCCTACAGGTCCTCAAGGTTTACAGGGGATCCAAGGGGATACCGGACCTACTGGTCCCCAAGGTCTACAGGGAATCCAAGGGGATATGGGCCCAACCGGATCTCAAGGCCTGCAAGGAATTCAGGGAGACACAGGCCCCACAGGCCCTCAAGGACTACAAGGCATTCAAGGAGAAATAGGTCCTACTGGTCCTCAAGGTTTACAAGGAATTCAAGGGGATACTGGCCCCGCAGGTCCTGAAGGATTACAGGGGATTCAAGGAGATACAGGCTCAATCGGTCCTACTGGAGCTACCGGACCGACCGGACCGACCGGAGTGTTAGACCCTGGTGAGTTCCTGTTCACAGTTATAGGGCCTACAGGAAGTGCTTCTGTTAGATATGAAGATAATGTTATTTTTGAATCTTCAACACTTGAGATCATAGTAACCCCTGGCTCTGCCATTGTTACAATAGAGAATCCTGATATAACAGGCCCTACAGGTCCCCAAGGCCTACAAGGAATCCAAGGGGATACTGGTCCCACGGGCCCACAAGGTTTACAGGGAATCCAAGGGGATACCGGCCCCACCGGCCCTCAAGGTTTACAAGGCATTCAAGGAGAAACAGGTCCGACTGGTCCACAAGGTTTACAGGGAATCCAAGGGGATACCGGCCCCACCGGCCCTCAAGGTTTGCAAGGAGTGCTAGGAGATACGGGTCCCTCTGGTCCTGAAGGCCTGCAAGGAATCCAAGGAGATACCGGTCCCACCGGCCCTCAAGGTTTACAAGGAATCCAAGGGGATACAGGCCCCACCGGCCCTCAAGGCCTACAAGGAATTCAAGGGGATACAGGCCCCACCGGCCCTCAAGGTTTACAAGGAATCCAAGGGGATACAGGCCCCACCGGCCCTCAAGGCCTACAAGGAATTCAAGGGGATACAGGCCCAACCGGCCCTCAAGGCCTACAAGGGGATACAGGTCCCACAGGTCTCGAAGGCTTGCAAGGAATTCAAGGAGACACGGGCCCCACCGGATCTCAAGGTTTGCAAGGAATTCAAGGAGACACGGGCCCCACCGGATCTCAAGGTTTACAAGGAATCCAAGGAGATACAGGCCCCACAGGTCCTCAAGGTCTACAGGGAATACAAGGGGATACGGGCCCTACAGGCCCTCAAGGCCTGCAAGGAATACAAGGAGATACGGGTCCTACAGGCCCCCAAGGCCTGCAAGGAATCCAAGGAGATACTGGCCCTACAGGCCCTCAAGGCCTACAAGGAATCCAAGGAGAAACAGGTCCTACAGGTCCCACGGGACCACAAGGTCTTCAAGGAGATACCGGCCCCACGGGTCCTGAAGGCTTACAAGGAATCCAAGGAGATACGGGCCCTACCGGCCCTGAAGGTTTACAAGGAATCCAAGGAGATACAGGTCCAACAGGTCCCAATTATGCGGCAGATAGTTTTTCTGCATTTAAGGGTGCTTTAAACATTTCAGGAAGCACGCAGATTACTAACTGGACGATTACAAGTCCATATTATGGAAGTGATGCTTTTGATGCATCTACTGGAAACTATACGGTTCCTACTACAGGAAGATATTCCATTAAAGCGACTATCGGATATTCTACTTCCACAGCGATAACAGGTTCTATAGGATCATCAAATCCGGCTTTCAGGGTTACAAGAACGTTGCCCACCAGTACTGATTTAGTAAGCGGATTATTTCCTTTATTAAATGTAAATATAATTGCCTTAAATTTAAGGGCTATTTTGGGAAGCGGAACTGTTACTTTAGCTGGAGATGTAAGTTTAAATTCGGGAGACGTGATAGGGCTTTACTATGCTTCCGACGGCCTGACGCTAACCTTAAATTTAGGTGGCAGTAACGGGGGAATGCTCTGGTCAATTCATAGAATTTCATAATTTTTGAATATTTGCAAAGCAAAAAGGCTTTCCTAGGTGAAAGCCTTTTTGTTTTACTCAAATATTTATATTGAAATGTACTTATATTCAAGTAACCGGATTGGAGCCTTATAAATAGTAAGCAATAATTTTATATTATATTTTTTAGTATTTGCTGTAAAAGGTTAAAACCTCTTATATTTGACTACAAATAAACTTCCCGCTACCAATAGAATAATGGATCCTGAGAACATAATTATTGCACTGAAGTCTGAGGAAGAATCATTTTCAGAAACTGCATTTTGAAAATTTCCTCCAGGCATATTTTGACCTCTGGTAAAACCGCCTTGCCCTTGCATATTCGGCGGGCCCCCTCTAAAAGATTGCTCGGATTGCATATTGTTTGTGCCATTATTGCCTTCAGTATTAGGAACTTCCGGCAGATTATTAGTTTCCGCTTCGGAAGGCAGTTGAGTATCTTTTGCTGTTTCCTTAGAAGAAAGGCTAGTATTTTCGTTTATTGCAGGATTGCTTTTCTGCTGTATTGCGGCCGCTTCTACAGACTGATCTTCTGCCGGCAGGAGAGGGGAGGCTTCTCCCATAAACGGAGTAGATTTTTCTTCTGATGAAGGTGTTTGATTATCTGAAGGAAAAGTGCTTACCGGCAATTCTTCAGTTTTTTCATTAGTTTTTCCATTTGAAATTAAGTTAATGTTTTTTGCCCCTGTTTCAGTGCCGATTTCAGTGTTTTGGGATAAACCGCCTATTAAGCTTGTATTTGAATTATTTTCATCTTGGGTATTAAAAGTATTCGATATATTTTCTAAATTATTTTGCCGGAAGTTTTCTCCAGATTGCATATTTCCGAACCCTCCCATGGAGCCCATAGCGGACATGGATAGATGGTCGGCATTGATTAAGGAATCCGGATTTTCGGACTGGCCTTCTGAGGTGGAGGGGATGGTTCCGTTTAGCTGATTCATAATACTTTCGGCTCTTAGAAGGCAGAATTCTTTTAAAGCTTCGGTTCCTTCTTCAAATGCCTCAAAGGTATAGAAAGCGGTAGGGTCATTTTTTACATAATCGGATATTAAATTCACCGCTCTGTCATATTCTTCCTGAAATTTCCCGTTTTCAAAGTAATCGGAGATAAATTCTTTAAAATATTCATGGTAAAGCGCCATATATTCGGTATTTTCAAGAAGCTTTCCTAAAAGGGGCCGTTCTTCAAGGGTTGTTCCCGATAGGGGTGTGTCTATAGGGAAGTTTACCATTTGAGTGGCGCTTGAACTGCTTCCTGAACCGCCTCTTCCTCCCGCAAAGGATCCGAAGGCAAGATTGTAGTCCCAGGGAATCATGGAAATTTTCCCATCAACTTCATAAAGGTAGTAATTATGAAGCATATTTCCTGTGTAGCTGTCAAAATTAAGTACAAAATTATGCACCACGAAATATTTAAGTACAGATTCAATATCTACGGCAGTTTCAAGGTCCTCGCCGGAATTCAGTATCTTTAGAGATTCTATAAGCCGCTCCTTGTCGTTTTGGCTTGGATCATTTAAAACTGCTCCGTCCCAGATGGTGTTATAGTTTTCCGAATTATCGTCTGTATATTGAAGAGAAGCGCTGTTGTCACGGCTGCTGCTTCTGGCGGCATCACTGAAATTACCCATTTGCATATTGTCAGGCTTATAAAGAGTGCCGGAGATGTTTCCGTAGGTTCGCTCTATAAAAGCCTCTTCTACAGCTTCTACGGCAAGATAAAGCCCAAAATCCTCACCGTTTACGCTTATGTTTACGAAACTGCTTAAAGGGGCGGCAATGCCGATTTCATTCATCATGTGATAAGAAAGATAATCCTTTAAATAAGTACTGTCCTGTATAATATTATTAAGGGAAAGCTTATCAAGCCCATAATAAGACATATTGCCATCATAATGGTCAAATTCTATTTTAAAGCTGTACCTGTCGGAATCCATAGATGCCACGGAAGATAATGATGAATTTCCTTTTGTTCTGATTGCGACGTTTTTATAAGCTTCTCCGTCTATTACGATATTGCATTGAACATATTCTTTATCTCTGGGATTTTCAAGGATACTGTTCCAGTCCTTTTCATCTATGACAATATCCAGAGAATGCACTGATGTGTCATCAAAAAGCTTATTTACGTAGGGGGCGTCGTTTTGAGCCGCCTGAATGCCAAAATAAGAACCGTTCATGAAAAGAATCGTAATTACAAGAGCCAGTACGCAGGCGATGATGCTTATTTTGTCTATATATTTATTTCGAATCATGTTGCGCCTCCTAACTCATATAATCTCCGTTGTAGCCGACAAGTATTGCGTTTGATACGCCGTTAAGCTCAATAAGCCTGTGAATAAAAGATGTGTCGCTGTTTTTAAGCCTTACTTCTATTGTAAGCTCAACGCCGTTTTGAGAGACTCCTGTGCTTTTTACAATACTTTTTCCGACGTTTTCTTCGATGATTTTTCTTGCGGATTGTTCGCTTTCTTTGTCATGGCAGTTTACAATGACAATATAAGGCGCGTCGTTTACTTTTTTATTTACAAATATTACGAGAATTATACCTATAAATACGCTTCCGAATACAGCCAGGGGAATAAGCCCCGCCGCAAGAACGATTCCTACGGCTATGGACCAGAAAAGGAAAACGATATCAAGTGGATCTTTAATTGCCGTTCGGAAACGAACAATGGAAAGTGCGCCGACCATACCGAGAGAAAGAACAATATTGCTTGTTACTGCAAGAATTACTAAAGTAGTAATCATTGTAAGGGCAATTAATGAAACGCCGAAGCCTGAAGAATAAAGAATGCCTTTAAATGTTCTTTTATACACAAAAAATATGAAAAGCCCAAGGGCAAAGGATAGTATAATGGCAATGCTCATATCTATAATGGAAACGGCGGTTACGTTTTCAAGAAAGCTGGATTTAAAAATATCATTAAATGTCATAATAATTCCTCCTATATTAAATTACACAAAATCTGAAAATGCTTTACCCGTATATACGGCATGCGGCGTACTTTGAAAATGCCGAAGCATGGCGGTTATTTAACTGAATAAGCTTTAAAATATGGTCGGGTATAAATTCATCATATTTTGCTTCAAGAATTGCCGCAGGTTCTCCGGGGGTCACTAAAGGAATATCAAAGTCAAAAAGCTTATTTGAAAATATTCCCGTTTTAAGCTCCGTGTCAAAGGTGATGCGGATATTTCCCGGTTTATAAATATAAGCTTCCCGTTTATACTGCACTATGGTTCTGGGTCTTAAAAGCTCATTTTGCATTTTTACATAGAGTTCTTTTACAAGGGGCTTTTCTATAGTTTTTATTTTTGTAAAATTACATTGTATAATTGCTTCTGCCTCTTTAAAGCTGAGTTCTTCGCTCAGTTTATTATTCAGACTTTTTCTTTTGCTTTTTTTCTCAAGGCGGATATAGTTTTTATCGTGGTTATATAGACGCAGGCGGAATTTTTCCCGTATGTCAAGGCCGTCTATTTTTTCTCTTAAGGCCTTATCCGAGGGCGTGTCAAAATATAAGCTGCGTATAATATACATACCGTTTTCATCGCCGTGGGGGTCAATATCCATAATATATTTAAGCCTGTTTCTTAAAATATAGTAATCCGCCATATTGACCCTATGTTTAAGTTCGTGACGGTAAATCATTTTAATTCTCCTTTACATAAATTTTACTTTGGGGAAATAATAAACTATGGTCCTTAAATCAGGCTTAATAGGTATATGAAATAAACGTGAACAATGTTAAAATTTTATGAGATGCTTTTTCAGCTCCATTTAAGCTATATAAGATATTATAAAACAGACGGTATAAGCTTGTTTTATATTCATAAGGAAGCGGTGAATTATGAGAATATTAATCATTGAAGACGAAAAGCGTCTTGCCGATACATTGGCGGATATTATAATGCAGAATAATTATATTGCAGATGTGTCCTATAATGGAGAAGAAGGCTATGATAATGCCATGAGCGGCATATATGATGCAATTATTTTAGATGTTATGCTGCCTAAAATGAACGGATACGATGTTTTGAAAGGAATGAGGGAAAACGGAAACAATACTCCCGTCCTCATGCTTACGGCGAAATCAGAGCTTGAAGACAAAGTAAAAGGGTTGGACTTAGGCTCCGATTATTATCTTACAAAGCCCTTTGAGACTGCGGAATTTCTTGCATGCTTACGAGCCATTATAAGAAGAAAGACGGATATAAGGCCAGAGGTCCTCGCTTTTTCAGACATATCCCTTAACCCTGCTACTGCCGAGCTAAGCTGCAACGGAAGAACCGTAAGGCTGCGGGCGAAAGAGCTTGAGATTTTAAGGCTTTTAATGGAAAATCCCGATAATCTTATTCCAAAAGAAACCTTGCAGCTTAAAGCATGGGGATATGATTCAGAAGCGGAAGGCAATGTAGTTGAAGTATATATGACCTTTTTAAGAAAAAAGCTTCTACATGTAAAATCCAAAGTAAAAATAAGCTCTGTGAGGTTCCTTGGATACCGTTTGGAGGCCGGCCATGATTAAAGCATTAAGAATAAAGTTCGTAGCGATTATGATGAGTATGGTTACGCTGATTCTTCTTGCTATATTTGTTACTATGCTTGTGATTACTCAAAATAATATAGAAAGAAACAGTAAAGATGCCCTTCGTCAGTCTCTTTCGGGAAGAAAAATACCTGGCATAGGGAAAATCCCAGAAAGAGGGCCTTATGAACCGCCCCACGAAATCCGTTCACCGGCAATCGTATTGGAATATTCAGAAGGAAAATATAAGCTTATTTCCAATCAGATGTATTACGTTAATGAAGAGGAATTGGAAGAGGTGGCCTCTGTTGTTCTTGAAAGCGCCGAAGACTATGGGATTTTAAAGGAATACAGCCTGCGCTTTATGAAGCGAAATAATGAAGGCTCTACCATGATAGCTCTTGCAGATACCTCTATAGAAATGGGGATTATAAGAAATCTCGCAATAAATTCTTTTTTAATCGGTATATCGGCTTTCATTATATTTTTTATACTAAGCATATTTTTTGCAAGATGGGCCATAAAGCCCGTTGAGGAAGCATGGAACCGCCAAAAGAAATTTATTGCAGATGCTTCCCATGAGCTTAAAACACCTCTTACGGTAATACTTTCAAATGCTGACATGCTTGCAAACGGCAAAGGCCTTATTTCCGAAAAAGATAACGGCAGGCTTGAAAACATTCAGGTAGAGGGCATAAGAATGAAGCGGCTTATTGAAAATATGCTTACCCTTGCAAAGGCGGATTATGTAGAGAAAACGACAGAGTTCACTTCTGTAATGCTAAATGACGTAGTTATGGACAGCGTTCTTTTATATGAGTCTGCAATTTATGACGATGGGAAATTTCTTGAATATGATATAGATGAAGACATAAAAGTAGAAGGGAATAAAGAAAAACTGAGACAGCTCATAGATATTTTATTGGATAATGCCAATAAATACACAGAAAAGGGAAGAAAAATAAAGGTAAGGCTCAATAGGATAAAAAATACGGTCCTTCTTTCGGTAAATAATGAAGGCGAGCCTATTCCTCAAGAAGAACTTGAAAATATTTTCAGAAGATTTACACGCCTTGATGAATCCCGGTCAAATCATGGAGGCTTTGGCCTTGGCCTTTCCATAGCAAAGGCCATCGTCGATGAGCACAGAGGGAAAATCTGGGCCGAAAGCGCCAAGGAAAATGGCAATACGTTTTTTGTTCTTTTAAACCTAAAGTAGAAATTCAAATAAAAAAGGCATGGATATCCATGCCTTTTTTCTATTTGTATCTCATACAATAAACCACCTGCTATGCAGGTGGAGGGAAAATGCTTTAGCTTCAAGAAAAATACCCCCTGTGATAAAATAAAGTGGGTTTGCCAACCACAATTATTAGATCATAGGAGGTGTGTCCGATGGACAAAAATAGTTTATCACATACAACCTGGGAATGTAAATATCATCTGGTATTTGCTCCAAAGTATCGAAGACAAATAATTTATGGAAGATTAAAGGCGGATATAGGAAAGATACTTAGAGAATTATGTGAAAGAAAAGGTATAGAAATAATAGAAGCAGAATGTTGTAGTGACCATATACACATGTTAGTCAGAATACCACCTAAATATAGTGTATCAGAGATAATGGGATATTTGAAAGGAAAGAGTTCTTTAATAATATTCGATAGACATGCAAATTTAAAATATAAATATGGGAATAGACATTTCTGGTGTAGAGGATATTATGTTGATACAGTAGGTAAAAATGCGAAAAAAATAGAAGAATACATTAGAAATCAAATACAAGAAGATAAAGTAGCAGATCAAATTTCATTGTTAGAATATATTGACCCGTTTACGGGGGAGCCAGTGAAAGGAAATAAAAAATAAACCGCTTTAGCGGTTATTGGGAAGTAAATGCGGTTGGCAAACCGCTTCGATGCGTCCTCAGACGCATGCCAGTAAGAGCCCCTTATAGGGGCAGAGCAAACTACCGGCTAAGCCGGTAGTTATGATTGATTTTTTAAACTTTTTTCTTCTTTGCCTTTCCTGTAATATGGTCTATTGTTATGGCGCATATGGCGGTTCTTTGCATAGAGCCTTCAATTGCTTTATCTGCCATATCCATATATTCAGGAAGGTATTTTTCAGCAAGCTTTAAAAGAACCTCTGTCTTTTTGTCCATATCATCAATGATACGGGCTTTGCCGAAAACTACGACGCTTTCAAAATATGTAGTGAAGTTATTGTCATATACGGGCTGGGTTTTTCCTACGACACTAAAGCAAACCTTTTCTTCATGCTTTATATTGTCCAGCTTTTGACCTGAAAGGGCACAATGAAAAAATATCTCATTTTCTATTACAACATAAGACAGCGGAACAACATAGGGCTGATTATCTTTGTCAACTGTTGCCAGAAAGCCGTATTCCCCGTTGAGTAATATTTCCATGGTTTCTTCTTTGGAAATCTGTCTGTCGCTTCTTCTCATATTTTGATACATGACACCCCTCCTGTAATATATACTAAGCCAACGTAAAATTATATAAGTGCAAGGTTATAAATCATTTTCAAATTCACGACCTCTTATGACTAAGAGCTTTGCTTTCAAATTTGTTAGCCATATAAATATATCAGAGGGGAATGATATTTGTCAATAATTCTTGTATTATTGCGAAAAGGCACGAACTTAGGAAGTGACAGTCTTAATTTGTGAAGCAAACTGAAATTTTATTTTGCATAGAGTTAATTTGCTTTTATGACTTTGTAAGTATGCCCGGCTTTGGCGGGTATAAGATAAGGGGAAAGCAAATGAATTATGCTACTACTTCACATGAATTAAAGTATGGCTTAATAAGACAGTAATCTATATTTTTTATGGGTTTATTGTAAAATATAGATAAAAGAGAAAAATAAAAAACCACCTGTCAGGCGGTTTCTAAAATTGCGGAAGCAGATTTGAACCTGCGACCTTCGGATTATGAGTTGTAGATTATTTTTTCGGATATTCCTAAGATGTTAAAAAATGTCTTATTTACTGGTTTTTTCAATATGCTGCATATATATTTATGGCAGCTGCTCTAGCCATAACCTGTTTGATAACTTAGCTTTTCTGCCTGCTTTCTTTCCGACACGCTTTCCTTTTCTGGAAGAGAGGGGAGCGCTAGGGGAACTATAGGCTTCTCTTGCATATCGAGAGGGCGAAGTGAGAAGAAAACCGCCCGTAGGCGATATTAAAACTCAAAACCCATATGGTGTTTTGAGTTAAATAAATCGTGGAAAAATTTTTTTATTTTAGATTAAAGCAGTACCTTACTGAAAATACTTTCAAATTTCCCATTATGTTTAAACAAAGCATATTATTTTTGTTGAATTACTGAATTATAGAATAAGTTGTTTTTCCAATCTGTAATGAATAATCTATTCATATACTAAAGCAGTAATATAAATACGCCAATAGTTTATATGTGAAATTACAATGTGGAAGGCTGATCGAACTGCATTAAAGGTGATACTTATTTTTACGCTTTTTGAATGCTTTAGTTCTAACTTCAAGAATGCCGCAAATATGCTGCTGGATACCTTGCTTATTAAGTATATCCTTTTTGATAGCACCATCAGGCTTAAAGAAGGGTAATCATTTTCGACAGAGCCCGGAGCGGTACTCGAATCTTCTTGATTTTTCCAGAGTCTATTCCATCTTGATTACCAAAACAGCGTTTAGCAGCTTGTACAAGGAAAGGGCGGCCCGGTTCGCCTCGCAGAAAGATTTCTTTCTGCCGCCCTGATCATACTGCGCCAAAGGCCGTTTAATTACACAGGCTGAACCTCTTTATCGAACACTTCAGCGCTTGTAAAAAGAGGAATAAAGCGCTGCCTTTGCTCATTTTCTGCCAGATGCCAAAATTTAATACGAATATCTCCGCCTATAGAAAATGAATCTCCTGCTCTTAACGTATCTGGATTCCCTATATATTTGAACATTTCTTTCGGCATTTCAACCGGAATATGCATTTGCATATTATTTTTAGCCCAGCTTGAATAGTATTGAATATAGGTTTCGGAAACGCATTGTCTGCGCCGTAGTACCTATTAAAATTCATCTTTCAAATTCTTTCGCATATTTATCTGTGCTCATAGAAGTCTCCTTTAATGTATAAGAATTATAATACGAATGATTACCATATGATTTAATTTAAGTGTAGACAGAAGTATTTCTCGTATATTCACAATAAAAACATGACAGGAATTAGCACAATTAATTAATGATTAAATCGATTTTGTTGTTAAAATTTAATGTAAGTGCATAAAGTGTATATAAGACTAATGTAAATTATAACGGTTTATAAGGATTTAGAGGTTTAGTTTTTGGGAAATATTGACATAAAAATCTGAAAAATGCTACAATGTAAGGGAAGGGAAATCCCGCTCTCCGCTGATAAAATAATTTTGTCAACAGAGGGTATATAAGGCTTAAGTACCGAAAGGCTAAAGGGGGTAGAAAGATGGACCATACTTATTTAACAAAGGAAGAAAAGTTTCTCTTTAGGGAGGGAACCTGGTATCGGAGCTTTGATAGGTTAGGCGCACACCCGGCATGCAAAGACGGTTGTGACGGCTATGAATTTGCAGTTTGGGCGCCGGGGGCGAAGGCCGTTTACGTAATGGGAACTTTTAACGAGTGGAATCAGAAAGAGTTTTCTATGCATCAGGATGTGTCCTGCGGGGTATGGCACTTATTTGTTTCGGGAGTGTGCAAAGGGGACCTATACAAATTTGTCATTGAAACGGAAACGGGAGCGCTTCTTTACAAAGCAGATCCCTATGCCTTTTATACGGAAAAGATACCGGGGAATTCCTCGCGGATTGAGGATATAGACGGATACAAATGGCAGGATGCTCTCTGGCTTGCACGCCGGAAGAAAAACGGCCATATGAACCGGCCTCTTAATATTTATGAGGTACACCTTGGCTCCTGGAAGCGCCATGAAGATGGAAGCTACTACACCTATGAGGAGCTGGCGGAGGAGTTGATTCCCTATGCGGTGAGGATGGGATACACCCATCTGGAGCTGATGCCGGTGATGGAACATCCTTATGACGGCTCTTGGGGATATCAGATAACAGGATACTATGCACCTACCTCCAGATTCGGTGGGCCCAAAGATTTTATGGCCTTTGTGGATAAATGCCATGGGGCAGGTTTGGGGGTAATTCTGGACTGGGTTCCGGGGCACTTCTGCAGAGATGCCCACGGTCTGGGTGCTTTTGTGGGGGATAAGCTCTTTGAAAAGGGCGACCACCAACAGTGGGGCACCTATAAGTTTGACTTTGGCAGGGGAGAAGTCCGTTCCTTCCTCATTTCCAACCTGCTTTTCTGGCTGGAAAAATATCATGGAGACGGCATCCGGGTGGATGGCGTTACCAGCATGCTTTACTTGAACTTTGGCATAGAGGACACAAATCTGAAGGAATACAATCAATATGGAAAGGAAGAGAATCTGGAGGCCATCGAATTTTTAAAAGCGGCCAACAAAGCAGCTGCCCAGTGGTTTCCCGACGTGATGATGATTGCCGAAGAGAGTACGGCTTGGCCATTGGTCACCTACCCGCCGGCGGATGGGGGCCTGGGCTTTCATTATAAATGGGATATGGGATGGATGAATGACACGCTCCGCTTCATGAAAACAGACTTTCCTTTTCGGCCGGGAAATCACGGACTTCTGACCTTTTCCATGATGTATGCCTTCAATGAAAACTTTATTCTGCCCCTTTCTCATGATGAGGTGGTTCACGGGAAGTGCTCTTTGATTGTCCGCATGCCGGGGGATTACTGGCGGCAGTTTGCGGGCCTGCGCCTGCTGGCGATGTATCAGATTTGCCATCCGGGCGCTAAACTGAACTTCATGGGAAATGAGATTGGGCAGTTTATTGAATGGCGGGACTATGAGGGAATCGAGTGGTTTTTGACCGGTTACGAAGCCCATCAAAAGCACCAATATTTTATAGAAGCGCTGAATGGGCTCTATAAGGAAGAAAAGGCCTTATGGCAGAAGAGCTACTCATGGGAAGGCTTTCGCTGGCTGGATGCAGACAATGACAAACAATCCATATTGTCCTTTATACGGCATGGCAAAAAACCGGCAGATGATCTTATTGTGCTTCTGAATTTCAGACCAGATACATATACTGATTATCGCCTTGGCGTGACGAGAAAGGGTACATACAAGGAGATTTTTAATTCCGACCATGTAAAATACGGCGGCTCAGGGAATATAAACGGGGATTTTATAGAGAGTGAAGCCCTTCCCTGGCATGGGATGAACCACTCCGTAAGGATAAGTGTTCCGCCTATCGGTGGGGTTATCCTGAAAAGATGCGGAAAAATGCACAATAAGAGCGATGGCGGGCAGGAGGAAAAAGGATGATTTTTACCGACAAACAAGATTTTATCAACCAATACAGAGAGATGATTATAAATGATTTCAGCAGAGATTTTGAGCAATGCAGCGATAAGGAACGCTACTTGACGCTGGTCCGGCTGATTGCAGCGAAGGCGAAAATAAAGCAGGACCTGTTCGCAGAGGAAGGTTCCTGCATGGACAGGAAAACAATCTATTACTTTTCCATGGAGTTTCTCGTTGGTAGGCTTTTGGACAGCTACTTGGTCAATTTTGGCGTGAAGGCGCTTGTTGCAGAGTCAATTTTAGACATGGGCGCCAATCTGGAGACCCTCTATCAACAGGAACGGGATCCGGGGCTGGGAAACGGCGGTTTAGGAAGGCTGGCGGCATGTTTTTTGGACGCCATGGCTTCCATGGGCATACATGGCCATGGAAATGGCATAAGGTATAGATATGGACTTTTTGAGCAAGCCATAGAAAACGGAAAGCAAGTGGAGAAAGCGGACAATTGGATGGAAATCGGTTATCCCTGGGAGGTTCGTAACCCCGGTAAATCTGTGGTGGTCCAGTTCGGCGGACATGTGACCCGCCATGAGGAGGAAGGAAACTTCCGGTACTCCTGGGACGGCGGCGAGCGGGTGCTTGCGGTGCCCTACGATGTGCCTGTGGTGGGCTACGGCGGCGAGTCCGTCAACAATCTTCGGCTGTGGGACGTGGAACCCATCGATGAAAAGTTTGACATGGATGCCTTTAACAGCGGTGATTACAGCGGCGCTTTAAAACATCGCTCCGAAGTGGAGGCCATTACCTGTATCCTTTACCCAAAAGACAACAGCGAGACGGGCAGGATACTGCGGCTGAAGCAGGAATACTTTTTTGTGGCAGCGGGAATGGAGAATATTGTCCGGTCCTTTAAAAAGAATTATGGTTCGGATTGGAGCCGGTTTACGGAGCTTGTGGGCATCCATACCAACGACACCCATCCGGCCTTGTGTGCGCCGGAGCTTCTCAGAATCCTCATCGATAGGGAGGGCCTGGATTGGGATAAGGCCTGGGAGCTGGTGACGGGGAGCATCTCCTTTACAAACCATACGGTGCTGCCGGAGGCCCTTGAAAAATGGCCCATAGATATGTTCAGGGCATTGCTGCCGAGAATATATGACTTTGTGGAAGAGATTGACCGCAGATATCGGGAATCCTTCCCCAGAGATGTGGAAAACTGGCAGGAACTTTTAAAAAACACCGCGATTCTATGGGACGGTCAGGTGCGTATGGCGAACCTCTCCATCATTGCAGGGCATTCGGTAAACGGTGTAGCGGAGCTTCATACAGAGATTCTTAAAAAAGACGTATTTAGAGAGTTTTACACCATGACGCCGGAAAAATTCCGAAACATGACAAACGGCGTGGATCACCGCAGGTTTTTGCTGGAGTCAAACCCGCCTTTGAGCCGCCTAATCACCTCTGCCATAGGGGGCGAGTGGGTACGGGAGGCTAATCAGCTCAGAAAGCTGGAAGCCTTTAAGGAGGATGGCGAATTCTTGAAAAAGCTCGGGGAGGCCAAGCGGGAAAATAAGGTGCGCCTTTCGCGGTATATCATGGAACGCTGTGGTGTAGCGGTGAGTCCGGACTCGATTTTTGATATTCAGGTGAAGCGGTTTCATGCTTATAAGCGACAGCTTCTCAACGTTTTCAAGATTATGGATCTTTATAATCGCATTCTTGACGATCCAGGTTTTGAAATACATCCCACCGTCTTTATTTTCGCAGGAAAGGCAGCCCAAGGGTATGATTTTGCAAAAGACGTGATAAGGCTCATAAACGCTGTGGCCAAGACGGTCAACGACGACCTCCGGGTGAAGGAAATGATTAAGGTTGTATTTATCCCCAACTTTTCCGTTTCCAACGGACAGCTTATCTACCCGGCAGCGGATATCAGCGAACAGATATCAACGGCAGGCAAGGAGGCTTCGGGGACGGGCAACATGAAGTTTATGTTTAACGGCGCGGTGACTTTGGGCACGCTGGACGGTGCCAACGTGGAAATCAACCGGCTTGTAGGCGAGGAGAACATCCGGATATTCGGTCTTCGCGCCGAGGATATAGAGCGGATGAGAAAGGACGGCAGCTATTTTGCCTGGGATGAATACAGCAATGACAACCGGATTAAAAGGGTGGTGGACCAGCTTGCCGACGGCAGCTACGCAGCCCTTTCAGGAGGCTTTAATGGCATATACGACGCGCTTTTGCGTAACAATGACGAGTTTTTTGTTCTAAAAGATTTTAGGGATTATATAGATAGCTGGCATAGGCTGGAAAGGCTTTACAGTGATTCCTCGGCTTGGAACAAAGTTTCTTTGCATAATACTGCCAGGGCAGGGTTTTTCTCCAGCGACAGGACGGTGGGGGATTATGCAAGAGAAATATGGCGTATACAAAGGAGGGATGAGCATATATGAAAAAGAAAGAATGCGTAGCTATGCTGCTGGCCGGCGGACAAGGAAGCCGGTTGGGCGCATTAACAAAAAACATAGCAAAGCCGGCGGTTTCCTTTGGCGGCAAGTACAGAATTATCGACTTTTCTCTGTCAAACTGCGGGAATTCACACATTGATACCGTTGGCGTTCTGACGCAGTATCGCCCTTTTCGGTTGAATTCCTACATAGGCAACGGAGAAGAATGGGATTTGGCGGAATCAGACGGTGGGGCATTTATCCTACCGCCCTATGCCACAGAAAAAGGCGGAGAGTGGTATAAAGGCACAGCGGATGCCATCTACCAGAATTTAGACTTTATAGAGGCGTATAACCCGGAATATGTGCTCATATTGTCCGGTGACCACCTCTATAAGATGGATTACCGGAATATGCTCGAGACTCATAAGAAGAACCAAGCCGACTTGACGATATCGGTGATGCAGGTTCCTATAGAGGAGGCAAGCCGTTTCGGCATTATTACGGCCCAGGAGGACGGGCGCATCGTAAAATTTACGGAGAAGCCCAAGGAGCCGGATTCTACCCTTGCTTCCATGGGCTTCTACATATTTAACAAGTCCCTGCTGAAGGAAGCTTTGGAGAAGGATGGCAAAGATAAAAATTCCAGCCATGATTTCGGAAAAGACGTGATACCGGCTCTTCTGAATGCGGGGCGCAGAATTTTCTGCCACGAGTTCTCCGGCTACTGGAAGGATGTGGGCACCATATTGAGCTATTATGAAACCAGCATGGAGCTTTTGGATCCGTCGCCGGAGTTTGACCTTTTCAGCAAAGACTTTCCGGTGATGAGCAATTCTAACATTCAGCCGCCTCACTATATCGGCCCTGACGCATCGGTTACGGAGAGCCTTGTGAGCAATGGGAGCCGGGTGCTGGGCAGAGTAAACCACTCTATCATGAGCACCGACAGCTTTGTGGGGGAAGGTGCCGAAGTGACGGATTCAGTGCTGCTTCCCGGTGCCACAGTCCATTCAGGTGCTAAGGTGACAAGAGTAATTTTGGGTGAAAATGCAGTGGTGGAAGCAAATGTCATTCTGGGCGGCGGAAAGCCGGATTCGGATATCGTCGTTGTGGGAGATGATGAAATCATTAAACTGGAGGGGTAATTATGGATAGAGTAATAGGCCTTATTGCAGCAAATTATAGCACGGAAAAACTGGGGAAGCTTACATCAGAGCGTACAGTCGCCTCCTTGCCGTATGGAGGCCGTTACCGGCTAATCGATTTTCCGCTTTCCAATATGTTTAATGCAGGCATAAAAGCCGTCGGGGTGCTTATGCCATACAAGTACCGCTCCATCCTCGACCATATCGGTGCAGGCAAGGAGTGGTCTCTGGACAGAAAAAACGGCGGGCTTTTTGTACTGCCAGGGTCGGTTTTCGGCATATCCCATTCCGAGACTCGCTTTCTGCTGCGAGATGTGGAGCGCAACAAGATATTTTTGACCAGAAGCCCTTCTCCTTATGTGATCGTGGCAGCCACCAATACGGTATGCAATATGGATTACGCCGAGCTTTCTGCGGCCCATCAGAAAAGCGGTGCAGATATTACTATGGTTTGCAGATATGCCCATAAGGATGAACCTTATGCCACGGCACTGCATACCGACGGTGATAGGGTAATGGGCATCAGCCATGGTGCGAAAGCTGGCGGCAAGGCATTTTTGGATTGTTTTATCATAAATCGTCAACTGCTGATGAAAATACTGGAATGGTACAGCGCCGTTAATTATCTGGACCTCTTCGATGCACTGTCGGATGATTATGATAAGCTGGACGTGAGAACCTATGAGTTCGACGGGTATGCACAGCATATTTACGATACCGAGTCCTATTATCGAAGCAGTATGGACCTTTTGGATGAAAAGGTTAGCGATGAGCTGTTTTCAAGAAACCGCCCCATTTTGACAAAGGTTCAGGATACGGTGCCCACAAAGTACATACAGGGGGCGGAAGTGAAAAATTCCCTTGTTTCGGCGGGGTGCATCATCGGCGGCACAGTGGAAGGAAGCGTTCTTTTCAGGGGCGTTCGGATTGAGGGCGGCGCCGTGGTGAAAAACTGCATCATCATGCAGTCCTGTACCATCGGCCGGGGGGCCTATTTGGAGAATGCCATCATCGACAGGAGCAATATTATTTCTGCCGGTATGGTCATCAAAGGCTCATCTGAAAATACCTTTGTGAAAGAAAAAAGCGAGATAAAAGAAAATGCTATTACAGGGGTGGTGTAATGACGGAGAAATTAAACGTACTCTATGCGGCTTTTGAGGCTGTCCCCTTCATTAAGACAGGGGGGCTTGGTGATGTGGCCGGAACGCTGCCGGGAGCCTTGAAAAAGGCCGGATATGATGTACGGGTTATATTGCCTAAGCTTCAGTCTATCCCACAGACTTATCGTGATGAGATGGCGCGGGTGATAGAATTTCAAATGCCTTTGGGATGGCGAAATTCCTTTTGCGGGATTGATAAGCTGGAACAAGGCGGCATCACCTATTACTTTATTGAAAACGAATATTATTTCATGCGGGAAAATCCCTACGGTTATTATGATGACGGCGAACGGATTGCGTTCTTTTCCAAGGCGGTGACGGAAAGTCTGCTGCATTTGCCCGACTTTAAATGCGACATCTTGCACTGCAATGACTGGCATACGGCTCTCAGCCCTGTCTTTTTGCGAGAATTTTATAAGGGTATTCCCTTGTATGATGAGGTAAAGACGGTGTTTACCGTCCACAATATAAAATTCCAGGGACAATATTCAGACTTCATGCTTGGTGACGTGCTGGGCTTTTCGGGTATCCCTGCCGCAGAAGACCAGCTTCGTATCGGAGACGGCGCCATCAATTATATGAAGGGGGCTCTTTTATACAGCGATGTTTTAACGACGGTGAGCCCTTCCTATGCAGAGGAGCTGAAAGATCCCTTTTACGGCGAAGGGCTGGACGGATTGTTTCGTCACCGGGGGACGGTTTTTTCGGGAATTATGAACGGAATTGATACAGAGGTGTATAACCCGAAGACCGATGAGATGATTGAGGCAAACTTCTCCTTAGAAGATTTATCGGGCAAGGCGCAGTGTAAGGCTGCCCTTCAAAAGGAGCTTGGCTTGGAAGAAGATGCGGAACTTCCTCTCGTGGTGATGATTGGCAGACTGACGGAGCAAAAGGGGCTGGAGCTTGTGAAGCGAGTTCTTCCGGAAATCCTTTCTGCCGGTGTGCAGATGGCTGTGCTGGGCACGGGGGACCGACCCTATGAGGAGATGCTGCGGCATGTTGAGCTGGAGCATCCGGGCAGGTTTTCGGCGCAAATATGCTTTGACGAAGAATTGTCCCACAGGATGTATGCCGGGGCGGATATGCTTTTGATGCCGTCTCTTTTCGAGCCTTGCGGCCTTGCCCAAATGATCGCCATGGCTTACGGAACTCTTCCTGTGGTTCGGGAGACCGGCGGTCTCAGAGACAGCGTAATACTTTATAATAAGGAAACCGGCGAAGGGAACGGCTTCAGCTTCCGAAATTATAATGCTCATGAGATGATGTTTACCCTTTTAAACGGTGCAGATGTTTTTAAAAATAATAAGGCGGACTGGAATAAGCTCATCATACAAGCCATGAGAGCGGACTTTAGCTGGGGCAAGGCAGCGGAACAGTACCGGTGCATCTATGAGAACCTGCACCGCGGGTTTAAAGAGGAGTTGTAGATGAGAGCATATCATAACACCCGGAAGACAGAATACCGGCAGCCTTATGGTGCCGTCAAGGTAGGAGAAACAATTTCTTTATCCTTGGACGTTTTTGACGGGGCGGAGACGGAATGCACCTGCAGGCTGTGGGTGGATGGCAAGGGGGAAACGCTGGTGCCCATGGAAAGAAAAGCGATAGGGGCCGGCATCCGGTTTTCCTGTGCTGTCGCTTTGGCGGAGCCGGGTATTCTCTGGTACAGCTTCATCTTAAACAGCCAAGGCACAGCCCGAAGATACGGCGCCCTGGCGGGCCGGGTTGGCGGAGAAGGCCGCCTTTATGAGGAGGAGCCGCCTTCTTTTCAGATTACGGTTTATAAGGAAAGAAAAATACCGGACTGGTATAAAAAAGCCATCGTGTATCAGATCTTCCCCGACCGGTTTGCCCGGGGCACGGATTTCCGGCAGCGGGCAGAAAAGGCCTTAAGTGCGGAAAGGAAGGGGCCCAAGAGAGTGCTTTGCGAAGACTGGTATGCGAAGCCCCAGTATGAAAAGGATAAAAACGGACGTATTCAAACCTGGGACTTTTACGGCGGAACCTTGTCCGGCATTGAAGAAAGGCTAAGCTATTTAAAAGAGCTGGGAGTGACAGCCCTGTATTTAAACCCGATTTTCCAAGGGGCCAGCAACCACCGTTACGATACCGGTGATTATTTAATGATTGATACGCTGTTGGGAGAAAACGAAGATTTCAGAAAATTGTGCGATGCGGCAGCCGATATGGGCATCTCCATTATTCTGGATGGGGTGTTCAACCATACGGGCTGTGACAGCAGATATTTTAACAAATACGGAAACTATCCCGAAGCAGGCGCTTTTCAAAGGGCGGATTCTCCTTACCGGGAATGGTACCGCATCAAAGACGGGGCTTACAGCTCCTGGTGGGGAGTGGATGACCTGCCGGAGGTAAATGAAAACAGCCCTTCTTACCGGGAATTCATCTACGGCGGAGGCGATAGTGTGGTGCGCCGGTGGCTTCGGGAGGGCGGCCGAGGCTGGCGGCTGGACGTGGCCGATGAACTGCCGGATGATTTTATCGCTGAATTAAAGGGCGCCATGCTGGAAACCAAAGAGGACAGCATACTGATCGGCGAGGTATGGGAGGACGCATCAAACAAAATCAGCTACGGGAAATTAAGGCGGTATCTTCTGGGAGAAGAGCTTGACAGCGTGATGAACTATCCCCTCCGGGACGCTTTTCTGGATTTCATCGCAGGAAAAGCCTCAGGGGAAGACCTTTGCGAAAATCTTGAAAGCTTACGGGAGAATTATCCCCCCGAAGCCTTTTATGCAACGCTGAACCTGATGGGAAGCCATGACAGGGTACGGCTTTTAACCGTTTTGGGCAACGCCCCTTCCGAGGCGTCTCTTTCGGAAGAGGAGCGCGTCAATTATGAGCTTTCAACCGCCCAGCGAGATTTGGCAAAGGCCAGATTATGGCTTGTGGTTCTGTGCCAGATGACTTTGCCGGATGTGCCCTGTATCTATTACGGCGACGAGGCAGGACTGGAAGGGTATTCGGACCCTTGCAACCGGGCAGGTTTTCCTTGGGGGCGAGAGGACCGCGATGTAGAGACTATTTATAGAAATGCCATTTCCCTCCGAAAAAGCTTCGGCTTCTTTACCGAAGGCTCTTTAGAACTTTTTTACAGCGGGGCGGATGTCTTCGGATTTACCCGTTTGGGGGAAGATGGGGAGGGTGCCGTGGTCCTGGTCAACAAGAGTATTTCGGAAAATCATACCGTGAGATTTCCGCTTAGGGGCGAGAAATGTTTTGAACTGACCAGCGGACAGCGGATAGAAAGATACGGAGAAAGCGCAGAGATAACCCTTCCGCCTTTGGGCTCGGCAGTGGTGTATTTCACCGGCAAACCGGGATTCGGAAAGTCCTTTGAGCGGGGCAGCGGCGTGCTTTGCCATGTGACCAGCCTGCCTAAAGAAGGGGGCCGGGGTACTTTTGGAAAGCCGGCGGAGAAATTTGTGGATTTTTTACAGGCGGCAGGCCAGAAGTATTGGCAGATACTTCCCCTCAATCCCACAGATCCATACGGCTCCCCTTATGCAGGGATTTCGGCCTTTGCAGGCAATACAGCGCTGCTCGATACGGAGGGCAAAGCCTTGCGTCAATTGTTTGAAAGCCATACCCAAAAGGAGGAATTTCTTAATTTTTGTCACAAAAATCAAAAGTGGCTGGATAAATATGCTGTCTTTATGGCCTTACAGAATCAGTTTTGCGGTTTAAAATGGCAGAAATGGCCGAAAGAATACCGGCGATACAGTCCTAAGCTGAAGGAGGAACCAACTCTTCGGGAAGAGGTGCTTTACTATAAATATGGGCAGTTTGAATTTTTTCGTCAATGGCAAAAGCTGCGGCGGTATGCAAGGGAAAAAGGCATCCGAATCATCGGGGATCTCCCCATGTACGTTTCCGAGGATTCGGCGGATGTTTGGGCGAATCAAGAGAAATTCTGCCTGGATACAGCAGGGTATAAGCGAGAGGAAGCAGGGGTGCCGCCGGATTATTTCTCTGCTCAGGGGCAGCTTTGGGGCAATCCTTTGTACGATTGGAGAGTCATGGAGAAAAAGGGTTATGCCTGGTGGATTCACCGCCTGGCTTGGGCTTTTGAACTCTATGATTATGTGAGGCTGGATCATTTTCGGGGGTTTGAATCCTTCTGGGCAGTGCCGAAGGGGAAGAAAGCCGCCGAAGGAAGATGGCTTTACGGGCCCGGTGCAGTGCTTTTTGAGATGGCCGAGAAAGAGCTGGGTTCCCTTCCCGTGCTGGCGGAGGATTTGGGAAGCATCACGCCGGGAGTGCGCGCCTTGGCAGCGAAATGCGGTTTCGTGGGAACCGAAGTGATGCAGTTCTACGACGGCGACCCACGAAAGGGATATGTTCCGCCGGAAGGTAAGGCGGTCTACACAGGCACCCATGACAATCAGACTTTGCTAAACTGGTGCAAGGACAGATATCCGGAAGAAGAACCTGAGAAAATGGCGGCAGAGCTTATGCTTCGTGCCATGGAAAGCAGCGCAGATCTAGTCATATTACCTCTTCAGGATGTGCTGGGACTGGACGATACCGCAAGGATGAACACGCCGGGGACGGTGGAGGAAAACTGGATGTGGCAGGCAGAACCGGCTGATTTTGACGGGGCAGCAAAGAGGCTTTCAGAACTGACAAAGTGTACTGGAAGGAGCTGATGTATGAAATGGAAGGATTGAAGAGATTAAAAGATTCCCTTTATTATTCCCCAAAGACGCGCTTGATGCTGGACTGGAGCGGAATGGGGCTCACAGACAGCTATTTTGATGAGATGAGAGAGAAACTGGCCGGAGCTTTTGAAGCCATGGACCGGCTGGAAAAGGGCGCCATAGCAAACCCAAGTGAAGAGCGGATGGTCGGCCACTATTGGCTCCGCAATGCGGAAATGGCACCTGATGAGAAGGTGGCGGAAAGCATAAGGGATAACCTCTCACATATACAAAGCTTTACGAAAAAGATACATGGCGGAGAGCTGCAAAATGAGTCTGGCAGCCGATTCAAAAATATCATCGTGGCAGGGATGGGCGGCAGCAGTCTGGGAACGGCTTTTGTGTATCATACGCTGCCGTGCCGAAGTCGGAAAATGAAGCTTTACTTCATGGATAACACGGACCCGGATGGTATGGATAATATCTTCGATGCGGTTGCGGCCGAGCTGGATGCCACCATGATTCTCATCATTTCCAAGAGTGGGAAAACGGTGGAGACAAGAAACTGCATGGAAGAAGCAAGGGTTTTCTATGAACGTCACGGCCTTTGCTTCTCAAAACATGCCGTTAGCATAAGCGAAAGAGACAACCTGCTGGACGCTATGGCTGCGGAGGAGAATTGGCTTGACCGCTTCTTCCTATGGGACTGGGTAGGGGGCAGAACCTCGGTGATGTCTGCCGTGGGACTTTTGCCCCTGTCTCTTGTAGGGGTTGATACCATGGCGCTGCTGCAGGGAGCCGCGGAATGCGACCAACTGACCCGAAGCCGCAGTCCCCGGAACAATCCGGCGGCGCTGATGGCCTTATCCTGGTATAGGTGCAGCGGCGGCAGGGGAAAAGAGACAATGGTTGTTCTGCCCTATAAGGATTCTCTCGAGCTTTTTGCAAAGCATCTGCAACAGCTTGTGATGGAATCTTTGGGCAAGGAGCATGATCTCTCCGGCCATGTGGTACATCAAGGTCTTACTGTTATCGGGAATAAGGGTTCTTCCGACCAGCATTCTTACGTACAGCAGCTTGTGGCCGGAGAAGACAATTATTTTGTGACCTTCGTTGAAGTTCTCCGGGATAGGGAAGGAGAATCCCCTGTTTTGAGCGATGGAAGCACCAGCGGTGCGTTCCTGCAGGCGTTCCTGCTGGGTACAAAAAAGGCCCTGGAAGCGCAGGGGCACAGAACCATGACCATCACCATACCAGCAGTAACGCCTTATTATGTCGGAGCGCTGATTGCTCTTTTCGAAAGGGCCGTAGGATTTTACGCAAGCCTTATAAATGTAAATGCCTATGACCAGCCGGCGGTGGAGCAGGGTAAAAATGCAGCCAATGGACTCATTGCATTGAGAAATGCAGCCAGAAAATACCTTTCCGATAAAAGCGGTCAATTCATGACCGCCGAAGAAATCGCCGAGACTCTCAGTGCCAGAGCCGACGAGGTTTTTCGGCTGATGCTCCATCTTGCCGTCAATGACCCTCAGGTTATCATGCGGGAGGAAAAGCAGCTTTGGGAAAGCACTTTTGCATTCAGAGAAGATAATTTAAGTTACATAGAAACCAGAGAGGGGGAAAGCCCATGGGGAACTTTAGAGCTTTACTCCAAGAATGGCTGAACCAGCCGCATTTGGACGAAGCGTTAAGAGAAGAACTTCTGGCCCTTACCGGTGAAAAGGAAATAGAGGACCGGTTTTACAGGGATTTGGAATTTGGCACCGGCGGTCTGCGGGGCCTTCTTGGACCAGGAACCAACCGGATGAATATCTACACGGTAAGGAGAACCAGCCAGGGATTTGCAGATTATATAAACGCCCATTACGGCAAGGGCAGCGAAGGCTATAAGGGTCGGAACCCCGCCATTGCCATCGCTTACGACAGCCGGAAAAATTCCCGGCTTTTTGCTCTGGAGGCAGCCTGCGTCTTTGCCGCCAACGAGATTAAAGCATATATTTATCCGGAGCTGATGCCGACGCCGGCTTTATCCTTTGCGGTTCGCCATTACGGCTGCGGCGGTGTAATGATAACCGCCAGCCACAATCCGGCCCAGTATAACGGTTATAAGGTATACAATGAAGAAGGCTGCCAACTGACCTTGGAGGCTGCGGAAGAGGTTTTGAACTTCATCAATGAGATTCATATTTTTGAGGATGTAAAAACCATCAGCACGGACCTTGACTTGACCTTGGAAGAGCGGCTTGCTATGGCCTTGGCCCTTTCCGATGATAGCGGCGTTCCGCTGATAGAGGTGATTCCTGATGCGGTGATACAGGCCTACATGGATGCTGTTTATGGGGAGCGAATGGGTGTGACGGGTTGTGACGCTCTTTCGGTGGTCTATACGCCGCTGAACGGTACCGGCTATAAGCCTGTTACCGCCATTCTCAAAAGAATCGGCGTAAAAAAGGTCGCTTTGGTAGAGGAACAGCAATACCCCGATGAAACCTTCCGAACCTGCCCTTACCCGAATCCGGAAAAAATGGAGGCCTTAGCCCTGGGCCTCGGTCTGTGCAAAAGACTTGGTGAAGAAGGGGAGGCGCCGGATTTGCTGATTGCCACGGATCCGGACTGTGACCGGATAGGGGTTGCGGTTCGTCACTATAGAGAGGATTTTATGCGGCTTTCCGGCAATGAGATAGGTATTTTGCTGCTGGATTTTATTTGTCAGCGCAAGGCGCCTATGCCTGAAAACCCCCTTTTTATCAAGACCATTGTCTCAAGTTCCATGGCGGAGCCCGTGGCTAAGGCGTATGGGGTGGAGGTACAGAATGTCCTCACCGGATTTAAGTTTATCGGAGAGCAGATTGGTTTCATGGAAAAGGTTGGCATGGGAAAGCGCTTTATCTTCGGCTTTGAGGAAAGTTGCGGCTACCTGGCCGGCACCTACGTGCGGGATAAGGACGGCGTTGTAGCTGCCATGCTTCTCTGCGAAGCCGCAGCTTATTATAAGGCAATGGGTAAAACCCTGGTTGACAGATTGACGGAGCTCTATGACCAATACGGTTATTATATAAATGATTTGATGGAGTTTGAATTCCCCGGTGCCGTGGGCATGCAAAAAATGACAGAACTTCTGGCGGCCTTGAGGGCAGAGGCCCCCTTAGAGATTGCAGGAAAAAAGGTGATTCAGATTGCCGATTACCTCCTTTCCAAGAGGCGGATTGTTCCTGAGGAAAACGGCTGCGTATTATCCCCAGAGACTCTTCCCATTTCACTGCCAAAATCCGACGTGCTGGAATATGTGCTGGAGGGGGATTCCAATGTCATCATCAGGCCCTCGGGAACAGAGCCCAAGCTGAAGGTATACCTTTCCGCAAAGGGAGAGACAAAGACGGCAGGCTTGGAAATAATCGAAGCCATCAAGAGGGATTTGGACGCTCTCTTGCGTCCATAGGCGAGGGTTGTAAGATGCTTTACACACATGGCATGAGGCGAATTAGGAAGGCCATAATTGACTCTCGTCGGACCAATATCGCCATGAGAGAATCGTAACTTATCTGTCTCCATATGGTATAAGGGTTAAAAAGGCTATGAAAATACATACCAATTTGAGGGGTAAGAATTTGCAATTTTGTAATTAAAACGCAGTTCCTTCTGTTGTTACTATTATGGGGTATATGACCAAAGAAAAGCCAAATAACGAAGATTAATATTTATTTATCCTATTAAGTTCTGCCTTGCATGTTAAACAAAGATACGATTTTAAATGGAGGCCTCTATACCAAGCATTTACTTGGGTATGGAGGTCCTTGTTTTATAAACTGATTCCGAAGTATTGGCTTATGATGTAGAAATCTGAGATAAGGGATACGCCGCCTAGCCAATTAACCCATATGAGAAAGCGCACTTTCGGCAGAGTGCTTTTTAGTTTTGAATTAATGACAATATCTGTCTATCCCGAGAGAAAATGCTTTATCTTTACAGGATGCTTTTGTTTTTGTTATCCCTTGAGTTAGGCCAAAGGAGCAGGCCGATGGGTCGGCAGCAGGGCGGAGGTACAAAATATAGCAATGATTTGCGGCATTGGCCCCGGAATCGGAGAAGGTTTTGCTGTAGGAAAGGCTTGCGAGGCTATCGGTCGTCAGCCTGAAACTAAAGCCGATGTAACAAGTACAACGCCTCTTGGCTGTGCAGTAGCAGAAACAACCGGTATACGGATTTATCGTTGCGTTAATACTAATGTTCGTAAAGCCCTTTATCTCTGCGTTATAAACTTGAAAAGAGGCTTATAATATGAATGAATTTTTAGATTTTATATCTATTAGTCTACCTACAATGATAATATCTGTAGCTAATATTTTTATTTTATACCTTATTTTAAAACGATTTTTATTTTCTCCCATTAATAAAATTATTAATCAGAGAGAAACCGAAGTAAGCAATATATATAGATAAGGAAGAACTCAGTTTGGATGAAAGCGGCAAATTGAAGCAAGAGTACAAAAAAATGAACCTTATTCAGGTTGAAAAGGAAAACATGATTAAAGAGGCTCAGAAAGAAGCAAAAATTAAAGGTGCTTATATTAAAGAAAGCAGAGATAATGCAGAGCAGATAAAAAAGAAACTATAAAGGATTTAGAAATCAAGCGCAAAAAAATGTATAAAGAAATTCAGACGAATGTTGCGGATTTGGCAGTTTCAATAGCAGAAAAGGTTATCGAGCGTGAAGTAAATGCAGATTTACATAAGGATATTGTAACGAATTTTGTAAATGAATTGGAGTTAACCCATGAATAATTTTGAAAATCATTATGGTAAAGCCTTATTTCAAATGGCCTTGAAACAAAATGAAGACCAAAACTTAAAAAGCAAATGGATGAGCTTTATAAATTGTACAAATCCAATGCAAACATCAATGAATTCTTAGATTCTATTAATGAGGGCCTTTTGGCCTCCTTTGACAAGGTATACAGCGGATTTATAAATGAATATGACCAGGTTACCGCAACCTTACAATTAATATTGCCTCTGCCTTTCCTATTGAAGAAAATGAAGAATGCATGATTAAAAGTAAGCTTGAAGCCTTAACAGGTAAAAAAGTCGATCTTGTTTGCGAAGTAGACTCTTTATTGCTTGGCGGAATCATTATCAAATTTGATAAATATGAAATTGACGGCAGTTTAAAATCTAAGCTTAATGAAATTAAGAAAAGCATAATGCAGATTGTGAGGGGTGTTATGAGTTTTGATATTGGTCAGCTAAGTAAAGATATTAAGGCAAGGCTGGAATTATCCGAATATGGTTCCAAAATTGAGAAAACAGGAACGGTAGTTAAAGTTAGCGACGGCATTGCCCAAATATATGGCCTTGAAAACTGCCTGATTTATGAGCTTATAGAATTTCAAGGCAAAGGTTTCGGCATGGCTATGAACCTTGAAAAAAATTCTGTGCTTGCGATATTGTTCTTCGGCGATTCAAGCCTTAAAGAAGGTGATAAGGCGTTAAGAACAAACAAAATCGTCTCCGTTCCTGTTGGCTATAATATGCTTGGCCGCGTAGTTAACGGCCTTGGCGCCTTTCTGGACGGCGTAGGTGAAATAGAGGCAGATGAATTTTATCAAATTGAATGTTCCGCTAGGGGCATAATAGAAAGAAAAAGTGTAAGCGTATCTCTCGAAACAGGCATAAAATCCATTGATTCAATGATACCGATAGCGTGAGGTGATTATCGAAGACAGGCAAACTGGAAAAACAAGCATAGCTCTTGATACAATTATAAATCAAAAAGGTAAGGATATTTATTGTGTATATGTTGTAATCGGCCAAAAGCAAAAATCAACCGTAGAGATAGTTGATGTTCTTCAGCAAAGCGGAGCGATGGAATATACCATTGTGGTATTCGCCCCCCGCCTCTGATTCGGCATTAATGCAATATATTGCTCCCTTTGCATCCTGCAGCATGGCTGAATTTTATATGGAACAGGTGAAAAATTCACTTATTGTTTATGATAATTTAACCCAGCACGCCATTGCATATAGAACCTTATCTTTACCGTTAAATCGTCCGCCAGGATTCGAAGCCTATCCCGGAGATGTTTTTTATCTTCACAGCAGGCTTCTGGAAAGAGCCGCATGCCTTTCAGAAGAAGTTGCCAGCGGAACGCTTACCGCTCTTCCTATTATAGAAACACAGGCCGGAAATATAAGCGCATATACTCCCGCAAATATTATTTCCATTACAGATGGACAGATATTCTTGGAAAGCGAGCTTTTTAATTCTGGAATACTGCCGGCTATAAATCCTGGTATTTCCGTAAGCCGCGTAGGAGGTTCGGCCCAGACAAAGGCAATGAAGAAGGTTTCAGGCAGCTTGAAAATTCTTTATAGTCAATATCTTGAATTAAGAGATTTTGTAGAATTCGGAAGCGACCTTGACGAAAATACAAGAAAGCGTCTTGCCGTAGGCGAACGTATTGTGGAAATATTAAAGTAAAATGAGCATAATCCTTTTGCCTTAGAAAATCAAATTACGATATTCTTTGCCTTATCAAACGGCTTCTTAAAAGATATACCGCTGGAATCTATTCAATTATACGAGGCGGAGCTTTATGAGTACATGAAAATTAAAGCTCCTCAATTAATATTAGACCTTAAAAAAGACGCTTTTTCAGAGGATACCGCCGAGGCGTTAAAAAATTATATTCAGAAGTTTACTGAAGAATTTTTAAAAAGCATGAAAGAGGTGTAAGCCATGTCAAGTACATCTCTTACAGCAATAAAACGAAGAATGAGAGGTATCAACAGCCTTAGCAAAGCTACAAAAGCCATGGAGCTTACCGCAAGCGCACAAATATCGGCAGCGATAGACAAAACAAAGTGTTCTGAAGAATTATACTGGAATACAATAACCCAAACACCATCGGCAAATTTTCTTTAGGCCATAAAATCATTGCCGCGCTGTTTCAATCTGTTACCTTAAGAACAGCCGGATTCAGCTCAATGAATCGGCATAGATTGAATGAATCCTCAAAATTTATATCCTCAATTCTTATGATGATAGGAGGCTCTCCCGGAAGCATAGCCGGGGGGAATTAAAACAGTTACGATTGCGGTTATATTTTGCAGTATATGGTCAATCATTAAGAGCAGCAATGGAATACAGGTTATCTATATAGACCCTATTTTTAAGATGTGTTTGATATTATGTAAAAATTCATGCTTCAAAAGTAAAACTATTCTAAGGCTTTCATTAATATAGATGATGGTATTCAAACTGGATAAGGCAGAAAAGACTAAATTCAAAAAACTTAAAGCCGGGGCTATTTTAACCACCGGCTTCAACCTTTTTGTGCTAATATTTACATCTTCTCTTGTAATACTAAAATCTTCATCTGGCACAAAAGTAATATGGGATGTGAAATATAGTAATGTATATGGAGAGATATTATATTTGCTCATCAGCAGACTGTTTTTGCTTTAGAGACATCGTAAATCTAATTCCTTGCCATGAGTATTAAATACTTGTAATGCAGAAATAGTCAAATTTTTATTAACCATTTTTTCAAACACATCATAGGCAATAGTGGCTGTCAGCGCACCGCTTTCCATGGCCTTAAGCACCTGATGAGCGTTTTTGAAACTGGCCGCCATCACTTTACAGGGTAATTGTTGCATCTTAAATATCTGATACATCTGATGAATCTGTTCAAAAGGATCAATATTATTATCTAGCATTCTGTTAACATAGGGCGCTACATAATTACAGCCAGCCATCCCTGCCAGAATTCCTTGTTCCGCCGAATAAATTACGGTGCCTAAAATTGGCATTTCCGGATGCGTACTTCTAATTTGACGAACAGTTTCAAGCCCTGCCATATCTATCGGAACTTTTATGCCGATATTTCTGCCTTCCAATTTAGAAAGTATAGTTTTAAAATCTTCCATCCGCTGTTCAACTGTATTGCCTAAAAGCTGTATCAGTACCAGCCCAATTTCAGTATCCAGTATATCATTCAGCGCTTGGAACCGATTTTTCTTTTCTCTTAGCAGTATTGTGGGATTCGTTGTGACGCCCTTAAATAATCCTATTTTTTTCGCCATTTTAATCTCATCAACATCTGCCGTATCAATAAACAGCATATCACTCCCCCTTACTTTCTATAGAATTTAAACGGTAAATAAACACTTATATTTCTGTACGGCCAATGATATCAAAAATATCCTGGGTATTCTCTGCGTAACTTCTGTTTTGCCTGAAAATAGTTTTTGTCCCCAATACCAGTATATCAGCACCCTTATCCACTAAGAGGCGTGTTTCTTCCATACCAATACTGCCATCTGCTTCAATTGAAATATGTGCTCCGTTGTGCTTGTTTAAATAAGACCTTGTCCGGGCCACCTTATCCAATATGTGCGTATTTAACGGTGCTGCACTTTCAAAGCCTTCCCGTATTAACAGATTGACCATGTGAATATAAGGCAATGCCTCTTCAATTACATAAATGGGGGTACCAATATTAATGGCAAGGCCTGGTAAGCCGCCTGCATTTTGAATTTTCTTAAGCAGTTTTGCCATGTTGTATCCGCATACCTCAGCCTGTATAACCACATAGCTTCCTGCACAATGGGGCAGCAATGCTTCAAAGAGCCTTTCAGGATAAGATACCAGAAGGTGGATATCCAATTGCATTGATGTTATCTTTTTTATCATTGGTATCATATCTGTCGGCAGCATAATTTGGCTGCCATACACATCATAGGTAGTATCCATTAAATCAAAATGAATTAATTCGATACCCACTTCCTCAAGTTTTCTTATTTCTCTCTCCATATTCATTAAATCCCCACGGGCTATGGAGGGTGCTAATCGAATTTTCATTTTCTCACCCATTTCCTGTTATCATGATTTTAATTTTGCCAAACACTACTTAAGATAGATATGCCCGAAAAGCATTGCACTGTTCTACAACAGAGTTCTCCTTGTTATAAATGCTTTTCGTTCCCAGAACAAATATATTGGCACCCATTTCCATGGTTTTCTTTGCCACTTCAAACGATACGCCTCCATCTACTGAAATAGGTACGTGTTCACATCCGGCATCATCCAGCATTTTACGGGCGCGGCTAATCTTGTGCAGTAATTGAGCGTCTAAGTCAATTCTCGGTCCAGTCCCGCCGTTACCCAGTATAAGCAAAAGAAAATCGAGGGAAGGCAATACTTCCTCTATGGCGGATAGTGATGTGGCATAGTTTAAAGCGGCGCCTGCCTTTGCCCCGGCGTCCTTTGCCTTTTTTATAAGCCCCATTAGCTCAATTGTGGTTTCCGTATGGAAAGATATATAGTTGCCCTTGCAATAAGGGAGCAAATAATCTATAATACGTTGCGGTTTATCGATCATTACATGGATATCAACTGGGATATTCGTTATTTTATTAATGGCTGATATTAACATTGGCGGAAGCATTGTTGTTGTTGTGAAAGTAGTATCCATTACATCAAAATGTATAAGTTCCACTTTTGCCTCTTCCAACAGCCTGATTTCTCTCTCAAGGTTTAATAAATCTGCGCACATAATTGACGGCGCGAGCATTGGTTTCACAATCGTATCCTCCTTTATATATATTTATTTGGCTTGAAAACAGTCTTTCTATATTTAAGTTTAATAAGTTTTCCTACTATTTATAGTAAATAGACTTGGCCCTATTTTAAGTTTATTTACTATGTCACAAAAACATGGGTTGGCCGCCTCTCCATCATTCCAAATTGGCATGCCGTATGGAGATAAATTGGTCTATATTCTGATTTTCTCTTACCACGCCCTTTTGAAGGGCCAAGTCAAGAAATAAGCTGTCACAAATTAACAGCATGCATTGCTCAAATGATGATCCTTTTGGCTGAATGCTGTCTACGAGGCCAACAGGAATTTCAACAGTACAATCTGACAGTCTGCCAATGGTTGAATCAGGATTAAACGTAATAATTGCTATATCAGCACCAAGTTTTTTGGCTTTTTGCGCCATAATCGTAAGGGAACCTGTTTCACCCGAACCGGAGCCGAAAATGATTAAATCTCCTTTTTCAGCCGCCGGAGTGGCTATTTCACCGCATACATAAGCATGAAGCCCCAAATGCATCAGCCGCATACCAAAGCTTCTAATCATTAAGGCGGAGCGGCCGGCACCGGCAACATATACTTTATTTGCCTTTAATAACATTTCTGCCAGTTTTTCCAAAGACTCAGGTTCAACCTTTTCTATGATATCGCTCAATTCCTTCATTATTTTTTCGGCTATTTGTATGGCGTCCATTATTTTTTTACCTCCTATACCGCAATTTAAACATTACAATAAAGCCTGCTTTGTCATTTCTTTTCGCATGAATTTATAAAGTAAGCATCATATTTTGAATATTCTATTGTCTTCAAAAATTACGCTTTGATAATTTCCTGGAATTTAATTACGGTTTCTCTGGGATTAGAAGAGCCAGTAATCTTGCTGCCCGCAATGACCACATCAGGGCCAATTTTTTTAATATTCGGCAATGTATCCATTCCAATACCGCCTGCTACAGACACTTTTGTATTTTTAACCACCTCAACAGCAATGCGCAGTTCGTCAATCGGATTATTTCCTTCGCCCTGAATATCGCTAGCGGTATGTACACCGATGTAATCTGCACCCCACCCATCCACTTCAATTACCCTGTTCTTAAAATTCGGATGGTTAATCATATCAATTAATACTTTTTTTCCATATTTGCGGGCTGTATCAATAGCACCTTTGATAGTAGCGTCAGGTGCGGTGGCAAGCACTGTAACAATATCCGCTCCAGCTTTAATGGCATATTCTGCTTCAAGCATTCCGCCGTCCATAATTTTTGTATCCGAAAGAATTGTTAATTCAGGATATTTTTTCCTTAGCGCTTGAACGGGTTTCTGCCCTTCAAGAATAATCATGGGCGTACCAATTTCAACAATATCCACCAAATCATGTACTTTGCTAACCAATTCCAGCATTTCCTCTGTATTGCATAAATCTATGGCTAATTGTAATTGCATTACATCAAATCCTCCTAATGGTTATTTAATTCATTATTTAAGCAGTAAAGCATCTATTTGCAATTCATACTTTTCTGGGTTTGACAGATAATCAAAACGTTCCGGTTCATTTATAAAGGCTGTATATAGAGGGGTGTCAAATGAGATACCCATATCCTTATTCTCCTGTGCCTTTGCAATTTTTAGCTGGGGCAGATTTCTGTATCGGGCATTGGGTACGAATACTACATGCCCATTTATTTTTAATACATAATATCCAAATCCATGTTTTTTCTGGATAGGTTCATAAAACAGTGGGCTAGGGGCGGCTAAATTGCCGAAAGCCATTGGACCTTCTCCAATATTGATAGCACAATGGGCATAGTAAGGCGGTACTATTAACTTTTCCCCAGGCTCTAAAAAAACCGCCAACATTTCATCTACTGCCAATTCTTCATCTATGTGAAAGTTGGTGGATTTTTGCAACAGAAAAACCGCTTTCCCCGTTAATATTTCATAAGCTTCCGGATAAGGCAACGTATGACCCTCTGTAATGCCGTGGTAATGTCCTGAATTTTTACGGCATTCTCCTCCAGTGGCGTCATTTGTAACCGGCATTAGCACCGTAATGCCGTTAGCATAGTCCCTGCTTTTAAAAAGCGTCTTATGTTCCTCTTTATAGATACCTGGGCAAAAGCTGTAACTTAATTCATCCTTTCCCAAGGCGGCATCAGGTTTATATAAAAGGCCAATGACCTGTTGCAGATATTTTGAGCTTCTGTCTTCCGGTTCAATGCCTTCTCCAAATTTAAGTCTATAGTCTGCCCCTTCAAGTGAAACTGGCAATCCAAATGTTTTTGTTAAGTCCATAATTGCCTCCAATTAAAATTAAATGAATAAATTATACATATCTCGGCATGTTTTAGCGGCATAAACCTGCTCCATGCGTTCTTGACTGCTCAATACTTCACTTAAACTTCCCAAAGCATCCAGATGACTGGAAGAATCTGTTGCTGCAAGGCCAATTAACAGCTTTGTCGGTATTGTCTTTCCTTGAAACAGAACAGGTTTTTTAAGGAGTGTTATTGACATTTTCATATGACAAACCCCATCTTCAGGGCGTGCGTGGAGCAATGCCACCTCAGGCAACAACATGTAATAGGCCCCGTGCTGTTCTGTAAGACGTATAACGGTATCAATGTAGTGCTGTGTAATACTGCCTGAGTCCAACAGCGGTTTTAAACTTACATAGACGCCCTCTTTCCAGTCATTAACGGATTCTATGATTTGAATGTTTTCAATTTGCAACAGTTCACTTATCATTAAAGCCACTCCAATATTGATTTGATGTCGGTCCATTCGTAAGTGAACCGAAATAAACATAAATTAAATACTAATTTATTGCAGTCATGGAACAGGCCTAAAACCGATATCATGGATACCGGCTTTAGGCCATTATCCAATAAATATTTAAATTGTGCTAATATAAACTAATTTTTTTGTTCAAAATATGCTTTAAGTTTACTTCTAATCTCATCTATAGACATCAGATTTTCAAGGGGAATCGTTTCACCATATGCCTTACAGGATTCCTCCATATCCGACGAGCAAACAAATAAATCCGCAATACCAGGGGATACATCATTAATTCCGCTGTGGGTAACCTCAATATCTCCAAGACCCAATTGCTCCAATACCTTTTTTACATTCATTTCAACCATAAAAGATGAACCAAGGCCAGACATACAGCAACATAGTATTTTTTTAACAGACATATTAATCCTCCTAAACTGTTTGGGAAGGTTTCCTAAATCTTGCCGTAATAAGCGGCAACAGAAACAGAACAATAATAACGCCAAATATTACCTGACCATTTATGTACCTGGACAGCAAGCCAAAGAAAATACCTACAACGCCGGTATCGCCGCCGCCAAATGTTGTGTTTTCCATCATAACATTCCCTATGGAAATCAGGAAAGACGGAATAAACTGCGCAATTATCATTGCGATAAATGAACCGATTACAACACCTCGCACACCGCCTTCTTTGTTGCATAAAGCTCCAAATGTCGCGCCAAAAAAGAATGAGGTAAACAACGTAGGAATAATAACAGGTAAATCTACCCCCGAACCAACTAATGCCAGCTGGATAAAGAAGGCCACAAGTCCCGCAACAGTTGAAACCAGAAACCCAAGAAGCACAGAATTGGGCTGGTATGGATACAAAACAGGAATATCAAGACAAGCTCTTGCATCTGGAATCAGCTTATCGGCGATGCCTTTAAAAGCCGGCAATAAGTCTGCCAAAACCATACGGACACCAGCCTGAATTACATAAACCCCAGCCGCGAAATTCATGGAACTGATAATAATAGAGATAAACCAATTGCTTTCACCATAAACTTCTTTGATAACTTCCGGCATCGCTATATTGACAACAAGGCAAACTACAAAATAAACAATTAACATTGCCAGCGATAAGGAAACCGTTAAATCCCGAAGGAAGTTTAAACTTTTTGGAATATTTAAATCTTCTGCTGATTTTTCCTTATTGCCCACTACTTTTGCTATGGCGGCGGCAACCCAGTAAAAAACTGTACCGGTATGGGCTACACCAACATCATTATTGCCTATAACTTTTGCAACAGATTTTTGAATCATACTTGGCGCAACCGTCATATATAAACCTACGAACATACCGCCGCCGACAACGACCTGCCAGTAAGGCAATCCAGCCCAGTTTAAAGCGATTGCCATAACCGTTGAAATCCACATGGCCTCATGGCCAGTTAAATAAATATTCTTGAAATTTGAGAATCGAGCTAAAAATAAATTCAATATCCAACCAATCGCAAGTATTGCCGCCATCTGTGTGCCATACTGAGTTACAGATACCGCAAACATTACTTCATTAATCGGTACAATGCCTGTAACATTAAAAGCAGCAGCCAGTAAATCATTCAGCGGCGTCAAGCCGCCTATGACAACACCTGCACCTGCACCGATTAGCAAAAAACCTACAATTGTTTTTACAGTGCCCTTAATAATGTCAGATACCGGTTTTTTCTGAATCGCCAGTCCAATAAAAGCCATTAACCCTACCATCAAAGAGCCTTGCTGAAGGAATTGTTCCAAAAAACCCAAAATCATGTTCATTCAAAATTCCCCTTTCTCAAACAAATGATAAACATATACGCCTTCTCCTTTTAGCTTTTGACATATATGACGGTTACAACAATATCTTACCATCTACCTATGAGGAATAATACATAATTATCTGCTATTATTTGCACATATTTCGTGAAATAAATTGTACTTATTGGAAATTATAATTATATATATTTGTTTTAATTGGGGAATTTATGATTTTTAAAAAATTCTCTGACTATATCAACGGCATTAAATGAATTCGAGCGTAACAGCTTATCCAATATATGAGGATTTTCATACAGATGCACTATCTCCCTCAGTAAATAAAGATGGTCATTTTGATTTGGCGTAGCCAATACAAAGAGAAACTGTATATTGAATCTTCCAAAATCAAGGCCATTAGGAAATATTGTGCAGGTTAACGCAAGTCTCCGTACCCCATCCGCTGGATTGGCATGGGCAATGGCCATCCTCTCATTAACAACGATATAAGGTCCATGCTGCTCCACCAAATTAATCATTTTTGTCACATAGCCATTCGTTATGTACTTTTCATCTACTAATATACTGGAAGCATTGTATATAGCCTTCCGCCAGTCCATACCTGCCGTTTCATCGAAACGAATACCGAAGGTCTCGAACATTTCCACAATGCCTGCTACTTTATTTTCTTCAATATGTAAAAGTGACTCTCCCATATTCATCATTTCATAGAGTTCATTGCGTATTTTAACCAAAGTTTCCTGATTCACATGTTTTCCAATAACTGATAATATCTTATTGTACTGTCTCTGATTGACTCTATACGCAAAAGGAGAGGTCATCAGGAAAGAAGCAATTTGGGACCTGTCTTCCGGTGTTAATATGGGATTTACCAGTATAACCGGATGGCGGCTCTCAAATTTTACTGTTGCAATTACAAAGTCAACATTATCATAATTATCAATTTGTTCTATCGGTACTGCCGCCAGAATTCGTATTTGCTCAAAATAAGTATCAATCTCATTTTGCAAAAGTGCCGATGTGGTTTTTCCGTTGGGGCAGACAATCAAAGCATTAAACCGTTTTTGCTGTAATACTCCTTTATTCAGGGAGGAACCGAAATGCATACTCAGATAAGCGATTTCCTCTTCAAAAAGCGGGAATGGGAATTGTTCTTGATGATATTTACAACAATAAGCCGTAATTTTAAATAAATCCTGATAGTTCTCTTTAATCTCTTCTGCCAGCGGATTTATGAAGGATGCGGAATAAGAATAAATATATAAAGACAGTTTTAAATGCAGATAAATGGAATTTACCAAATTTTCCTTTTCATTGAATTGTATACAAGCAATTCTCTCAAAAGTGTTTACCAGCTCCCTGGACAAGGTCAATGTTTTTATATCCTGCTGTTTGCTAATAAGTTCCGTATCCTGAAGAAAATCCCTGTTTTCCCGAAAACCTAACAAATGTATCGTCAAATACAACATTTGATGCTCTTTTAATTCTGTAAAATTGTCTTTTATCAGCTTGAACTCTTTAGAAGCATACAGGGTTTTTAAATCCATTACATTAAAATCATAGCTATCTTCCTCATTATGGACCAACACATATATCAGGCAGGCCATAGCTATTTGACGCTCTTCAGTAATTATAATTCCAAGCTGCTTTAATACTATCTTAAGCCTATTCCATATATGCTCAAGTATATCTATTTTGTATAGGGGCAAGTTTCTGTAATTAATGCACTTAAGCAGCAATGAAGTATAATGCAATAACACTGACCGCTTTCGAAATTCCTCTCCCTGAACAGAATAACCTGCCTTTTTGCTGAATAAAAAGCTAAGTCCGGATTTTTCCAATACCTGTTTAACCTCAGCTAAATCATTTATAATTGTATTCCGCGACATTCCGAGCAAATCGGTTAATGTAGTTAAATAAATAGGCTCTCGGGGATAAATAACACAGCATATAAGATAGTAATTGCGTACTTTAGAATCCAAAACAACGTTTACAGGCCCCATTTTCCCCAGTAATTTTTCTTTCTGAGCTTCTGGAATAAAATAGCCGTTTTTATCGGTTTGTAATGGTCTGAGTTTCATTGATAATAGATATTCATCAATATTATTTATTGCATAGTAAACAGAACGACGGGAAATTTTAAGTTGCTTCTCCATTTTGGATACAGAAGCGTGGCTTTGGTTTGTAAATAGAAAATCCATTACTTGACGGGCATTTTTTGATAGTTTAACTTTATTTTGAGGCATGTAAACCATCCCTTCTTACATAGCTTTATCAGATACAATCCAGCATGAAAAAAGACGGGTCTTACAGAAGAAACAGACTAAAAATGTTATTTAAAATAAGTATAGCATTACAATAATCCGAAGTCAAAGCAAAGGCAGTTATTCTATCGGTTTATCGCAACTTATACCAATCACTTTGACGTTTTGGCTTTCATATGTTATTTTAGTATTAAGAGTAAATTAAGGAAGGTATTGTATGAAATCAAAATCCATAACCGCTGAAAGAAGAAATAAACTTGCACAAATTATTGTGAGTGAAGGCAGTGCTAAAGTAAGTGATATTGCAAAACACTTTCATGTCACAACAGAAACCATACGGAAAGATCTGATATTTTTAGAAGAGCAAGGTATTGTCAAAAAAAGTCATGGCGGTGCCGTATCTGCCAGCTCTTTTTTAGAGCGCCCGATATCAATTAAAGAAAGTGAAAATATAGAGCCGAAAGCACAGATTGCAATCAAGGCTTTGGAATTGATACCAGATAACGCAATAATTATGATGGATGGCGGCAGTACCACATTTCATATAGCAAAACTGCTGACTTTAAAAGAAAATATTACTGTTATCACAAATTCATTGATTATTGCCCAGGTACTGGCAAACACATCGAATAATATTTTATGCCTTGGCGGTAAATTGCGTGGTTCCAGCAGGGCGGTTACAGGCGCCTGGGCTACAGATATTATAAAGACGCTTACGGTTGACCTGGCCTTTATCGGCACCGATAGCCTTGATGATAAAGGCCCCAGCACACTTTCGTACGAGGAAGCCCAGGTTAAACAGGCCATGCTCGAACATAGCAATAAAACCATTGTCGTATCCGACAGCAGTAAGCTTAAACGACAGGGGTTATTCCATTGCGGCAAATGGTCTGACATTGACTATCTTATTACCGATAGTGGAATTAATCTATCAGAGATTGATTTTATAACTAGTAAAACTACCGTTTTGATAGGAGAATAATTTCGTTATTTTATCTATAAATCCTTTAATAACATGAGAAGAAAAGACCTGATTCACATAAAAAATGATATAAGAATTTCTCCGGCAGCAATAATTGCCTATTACCCAAAAACCTATAAGCGGAAATATACATTAGTACTGGAAAATTTTGAAAATACAGGCGATTGGTATTTATTTAATATTTATTGGGATTAACCAGACAGTATATACAAAATACGTAGTATTGCCACACTCACAACTCTGATATTATTTAATGATGGTTATTATCTATATCACTAATTCACATCAGGCATAAAGCACTCCTTTCACTGGTTAGTTTTCTTGATATAAATATTCGACTAAAATCTGTCAAATAACAAGTATATACTGGCTTATCATGACTTTTTGAAGTTATATTTATTACATAGTATCTATATTTGTCACAGTAAGCCAAACCGCGTGGTAATGTTAAACCCTGTCATTAAGATTACCCCATAGTTATAAATATAATGAACGTAAAAAAGTAGTAATTCACATGATGCTTTGGTGAATTGCTACTTTTCTAGTTCCTATTTTTTAACAGACTTTTCATAGTTATAAGAGGTTAAGGCTTTCACTTGTGAACACAAAAATATACGAATGATGTATTAACCTTTCTACCAAAGTTGCAGTTAGCCGATTATTTCCAAAAACAGTATTCCATTGGCTAAACTTTAAATTTAAAGTGATTATCAGGCTTTTACGCTTGTAACAATCCAATACTATCTGAAAAGCAACCCCTCAGCATCTTTATGTAAGACACAAAGCCCATTTCATCTATAACCGTGAATTTAAATAAATTCAACTTTATTCAGCATTATAAGAAAGCTTTTGAGCATACGTTTTTGTTGTTTCGTTCCAACAGGATATTTGCCAGTGAAGCGGCAGTAAAGGAGCGGTATGCATACCGCGCTGGTAAGCCATAAAGACAAAGCAATTCTAGATGCGATTTATATAATCCAACTTCACCCAACAGTATCAGATTCTCTTTCTTATCCCAAAAACGAAGGGCAATTATTTCTTCTTTTGCAATGCCTGGGAGAATGGCAATATTATTCATTCAGGTAAACCCACCTTAAATCCGGAAGTTTTGACAAGACGGTTGACTCGGTTAATTTCTTATTCTTTTAACTCAATTTTTAATAAATTGGTTACATACCGTTCTACAATTTGAAATTTTACGGAATATCACTCTTTCACTAATTCGCCAAGTTTCAGTATCCATACGTTCTTCTCTATCCAGTCATCTGGCATCCGCTGATAACACCGCCTGTTGCGGTCATAAATATAAGTTAAGAATATAGTTGACATCAGGCATTAATGAAGAGAATAGAGCAGGCGGCGGGTGGTATTCAGATGGTGAGATCATGTAATAACATTACCGAATGCTTTCTGTATCAGAGCAACCGCATTTACGAGCAAAAGAGATTGCTTTATCATTATGTGATAACTATAGACTGTATATCATTAAAAATAATCTTATATTTATTAATTTAATGTGGTTTTAAAATAACTTATAATTAAATCATACCTAATACTTTATCTTAAAATATACTATGAAAACCATATTCTTTGTTTTGGCAGAATAAATTTGATATTAAGAATATTTCTTTTATGTTTTATATTAATTCCATAGAAAATATATTTAAAGATAAAGTAGTCAATAGCTATAAGAATTAATTGTAACAATTTAAATTACAGTATAAATCTATAGAAATAATAATCAATATGTTAAGTTAATTACAGTAAATTAGGAATTAGAAATAGAGGATATTATGAGTAAATGGACTCTCAGAAAAATAGAGCGTAGCAACAAAAAATTAATTAATGGCATCTCTTCATTTGGTTTTCATGACCCTTAGGTCATGTTTATTTAGCAGAATTCTCAGGAAATTACATAGGCTGTATCTATAATGGTACCGTAGAATGGACTGCCGGCGCAAATAATCCTAGTTATCTCCAGTTCACTATCAAATCAACATAAAAGAGCCTAAATATCCTGACAAAGCCTTTCATTATAACTCCTTGCTGATTTCGGGACAAAAATTTATTTATAGAATGAATTTAGACACAAATAAATTTATGCCTCTTATTGACAAGGAAAAGGCCAATATTATTGACATTGCAAACTGTGTGTATGATAAAAAGGATACTACTATACGGGTTAATGACATACAAGGCTATAAAGTGCTTCACTTCGATTTTAACAGGAATTTAATTAGAAACTATAGGACAAGGTATACCCAGGTTTCAAATAGATACCATAGGTTATTCTAAGGCATTATTTAACTGGATATACGATATTCGATTAGGTGCTAATGAAAATATTTATGTTCTGGACAGCAAAAACTATGCCATTAGAATGATAGATATAAAAAATAAAAAGGTTATGACCATATGCGGCAATGAAACAGGAGGATATTCAAGAGATGGGGTAAAGTAATAAATGCTACCTTAGGCAGCAATCCAAATAAATTCTTTAATGGTCCATGGGCCTTATCTATTGACGAAGATAATAATATTTATATTGGCGATACACAAAACCATGCAATTAGAATGATTGATAGCAAGAAAAATATTATAAATACCATAGCAAATGCCAATATGTATAAAAATTATTTTGAAAAAATCTGCAGCATGGAGTATTATAATGGAAAGCTTTATATTCCCAATTGGCAGATAGATGATCCTGACATCTTGATTATTCTTTCTAAAAGTTAATTTTATATAAGAAGGTTTAAATCAAATCGTAAAAAATTTTGCATTGCTAGTTTCAGAGAATATAATATAAAAATATACGAACAAAACCCCAGTAAACACGGATGTTTACTGGGGTTTTAAATTGCGGAGGCAGGATTTGAACCTACGACCTTCGGGTTATGAGCCCGACGAGCTACCGGACTGCTCCACTCCGCGGCATTTTTGACACATGCTTAGTATATACATAATTACTAAAATTGTCAAGGCTTCTTACAAGGATTTTTAAATAAAAAGCCTTTCTGATAAAATCAGGAAGGCTTTTTGTTTGAAAAATGAGATTATTTAGCCGGATGAAGGGCATTCATTAAATAAGAATAAGCCCAGTGGTCAGAAGGAATATCTGTGTAAGTATAAGGTCCGTCCCTATGGGTTGTTCCTCTGCCGAAGGCACGGCTTATGATTGAAACAGCTTCCGCCTTTGTAACGGTTGCATCGGGTCTTAAAGTATTATCGGGATAGCCTGAAATGGCTCCGATGTTTACAAGCTGGGCCATTGCTTCATAGGCCCAATGGTCTTTTTCCAATAAGGAAAGTTCCACATCTTCATTCAGCTTTAAAATATTATTTAATATTATGGATATTTCTCCACGGGTAACGGATTTATTCGGTCTGAATGTTCCGTCAGTATACCCTGAAACGAAGCCCTTTGAACCGCAGAAACTTACTGCATTGGCATACTGGGCAGAAACGTCATAAAAATTGCCTACATAAAATTTATCCTTATCTGCAAAAAGCTCAAAGAGCATTTGGCAAAGTTCCGCTCTTGAAACTTCCCTTTGGGGCTGAACGAGACCGTTTTCTGCCGTAATATAAGGTTTCAGTTTAAATTCGTCAAGCTCTATTAAATCGTTTATAGAATAATTTTCGAGGTTTGCGGGAGCTGTAGGAACCTTTTCATAGTATTCTGTATCTGTTTTTACTGCTGCGGTAAAGCTTTGGGGCTCAAGGTTCGTTTTCATATAATTTTTAATTTGCAGATTAATATTTCCTTTGGGAACCGTATCGTCTGCCACTAATTTAAGGCCTGTTATGGTAAGGGTTGAGATTTCATCTCTTCTGGATTTTTCAATGCCTTTTAACTCAACAAAAACCCTTGAATAATTTACCTCACCGGCAGGGTAATGGTAAGTAAGGGTATAGTCCTTATCGTTTATGCCGTAGCCGCTTCTTTTTGTATCTTTCGTCCATTTGATATTTTCTGAAAGATGGAGTTTAACGGCGCTTTCGCCGTTTACTGTCATATTCAGGGCTTTATAGTCATTTTCTTTTATAAGATCTGAAGGAACATCGGGAAGTATCTTAACCCCCTGGGGAGCAGTGATTTCAAAAGTCCCTTCGGATATGGTGCCTACTACTTTTTCAGAAATTGTTATTTTATCTATGGGAAATACTGTTTTTCCCTCGACGGGAGTTTTAACCTCTGTTATGCTCTTTTTAATTTTCTTTGCTGCTTCTGAAATACCGCTGTAAGGTACAGCTTCGGCAAATTTATGGGTGGAAGAGCTTATTTCATTATAGCTTTCTATGGTTACATACATATCTTCATATTGGAGAGCTCTTGTTACTAAAGGCACTCTTATGGATTCGCCTTCTTTTCCGTCTCTTGAAGTTACAAGAGTTGCAACGGAGTCATCTGAACCTATGTGAAGAATGTAAGGAATTTCATTGGCAGCTGTTACAATCCTTGTATATACGCCGCTTGTTGACGTACTGGAGGTAGGGATGAATTCTCCCACGGTGGTATTATAGTTGGTGGGAAGCTTTTCTTCTATTCCTCCGGTGTAGTATTCATTGGCGTATTGGTCACCATTTAGGTTAACGCTTCTGAAAAACCATACGCCGTTTTGGAGGGTAAGCTTTACAGAAGAGTTTGCAGGAAGATCGTCTTTTAATTCTATTACAAGCTCTGAAGCGGGGAAAGCATATTTTACACCTTTTACATAATTATCTGCCGAAATAAGGCCTTTAACGCTGATGACATCTGTATACATGGTTTCCTCGTCCATGACGTCAAGCTGTTTTGTAAGATGATTTTCGGAAGCAGCGTATACGTTAGGAGGAAATGTTAAGGACGAAATCACAAATATTGAAGCAAAAAGAGCAGAGAGCCTTTTTTTCATCAATAATTCTCCTTTCCTGTTCATAATTTTATAATTTACTCTACTATACATGGTAACATTTTATTGTTTTAAAGTAATAACAAAATTGTTAAGAATTTGTAACTATTGTGTTCTTGAATATAATTTATTATAATTATAGCAAAACAAGATTAAGGTAAGAACAAAAATCTATTTTTCATAAATGGCTTAAAATATAGAATCGCTATTTTAAGCCATTCAAAATATACAATTTTTGTTACGCTAATTCATTGTTTTACTATGGTTATCATAAACGCTTTACTTTTTATGAATATGACAGAAAATTATATATAAAATATCTTAAGAAACACAGTGCAATTGATAGGCGTTATGGTTCAAAAAGATAAAGCTTTCTTTATGAATTATAAGGAGATGCTTGCTTAAAAAACGGTTTCCAAGCTTGTGTGCATTATTTTTTATCTTCACTTAGTATATATAAATAATTATATAACGGGAGGCGCTTCATGGATAGTATAAATGTAAAATTAGAAAAGTTAAGAGGGCTTATGGCTGAAAATGGTATAGATGCTTATCTTATAACTAAGGCGGACCCGCATCAATCTGAAAATGCCAGAGCGTATTGGAACGGGGTTCAGTTTATATCAGGCTTTAAAGGCTCTGCAGGAACTGTAGTTGTAACGAAAGATAAAGCTGGCTTATGGACAGACGGAAGATATTCCATTCAATCCAGAGAGCAGGTTAAGGGAACGGAATTTAACGTTTACATCACTTCCGAGCCGGGGACGAAAAGCTATGTTGATTTCATAAAAAATGAAGTGAAGGAAAAGGGAAGGCTTGGCTTTGATTCAAGAACTTTAAGCGTATCTGATGCAGAAAAGCTTGAAAACACCTTAAAGGAGAAAGAAATAGTGCTTTTCGGAAACAAGGATTTACTTGGGCCTATTTGGGAAAACAGGCCTGAGGACATTGGCGGAAAGGTATTTGACCATTTAACAAAATACTGCGGAACAGACAGGGTTAAAAAAATTGAAGACGTAAGAAAAAGCATGGCGGAAAAAGAGGGCGATACTTATATTATATCCTCCCTTGACGATATCGCATGGCTTTTGAACCTTAGATGTGCAGACGACGAAACTTTATGCTTTCCTGCCTATGTAGTCATGACGAAAGAAAGAACTATATTATTTGCAAATGAAGAAAAGCTTTCAGACGTTCTTGATATTCTTAAAAGAGATCAAGTTGAAATAATGCCCTATGAAAGCATCAATGAATTTTTAAATACCCTTGAAAGTCCGGGGAAAATTATAATAACTCCTTCCAAAACAAGCTATTCTCTTTATTCTGAAATAAAAAATGAAAAAATCGTAAAGCTTGATTTTGATATCACAACAAATATGAAAGCGAGAAAAAATCCCATCGAAATAGAAAACAATAAAGAAATAAGCATAAAAGACGGAGCCGCCCTCGTTAAATTTATAATATGGATAAAGGAAGCATGCAAAACTTCTCCGATAAGCGAATATGAAGCAGGCCTTAAAATGGATAGCCTCCGTAAAGAAATAGAAGGTTTTGTCCACACAAGCTTTTCAACTATTTGCGGTTATGGGGGAAATGCTGCTCAAGCCCATTATAGAGCAACAGAAGATAAAAACAGCGTTATAAAGCCCGAAGGCTTTCTCCTTGTGGATTCCGGCGGAAATTATCTTAAAGGAACTACAGATATCACAAGGACCTTTGCCCTTGGAAAAATAACGGAAGAAATGAAAAGAAATTTTACTTTAGTTTTAAAATGCCATATTGCTCTAGCGAAAGCAAAATTTTTATACGGAGCCACAGGAGCAAACCTTGATATTTTGGCAAGGCTTCCCTTATGGGAGGAATGCCTTGATTTTAAGCATGGCACAGGTCACGGCATAGGCTTTGCTCTTAACTGCCACGAAGGCCCTCACAGAATCAATCTTACGGCAGGTCCTATACGCCTTGAGGAAGGCATGCTTGTTTCCAATGAACCGGGATTTTATGCCGAAAACCAATATGGCATAAGAAGTGAGAATATTATTCTTGTTAAGGAATACGGTGAAAGCCCTTACGGCAAATTTATGGAATTTGAAACCATTTCGTTCTGTCCTTTTGACCTTGAATCCATTGATAAGGACCTTTTAACAAAAGAAGAAACAAAATGGCTTAATGACTATCATAAGGACGTTTACGAAAAGCTGAGCCCGTATCTTAATGACGAAGAAAAGGCATGGCTTAAAGAAAATACAAGAGTAATATAAAACATAAATATAGTTATTAATCTTAAAAATAAATTTGATAATTATATGAGGGCGCTTACCTAAAAAGACTTACAAGCTAACCCTTGTATCTTTTTCAAAATTCGCTTAGTATAAACTATTATAAGGGCAAAGACATCTATGGTAATCAAGATATCCCTAACGAACTTAAAAAAAGCCCGTTAGGGGTAAGAGGGCGCTTACTTGAAAACGATTTATAAGTTTATTCAGCTTATATCATTTTTAAGTTTGCTTCGTATAAATTGATTTGCTGTATTGATGTTTTTGCCCTTGCGTTTTATAATGGAAGACCTGATATTTTAAAAAATATTTAATTTATTTCATTTTATGTGGAACAAAAATCATTTATGAAACGTCTTAAATATGTATGGCGATGATTTATTCAGTTAAAAATAATCTTAATAAAGATTTTATAATAGATATAATACTTTTTAAAAAGCTTTTCGTATATAGATAAAGTATGGCTTTTAGTTTATATTAGTGATCTGTCGGCGGACATGCCTTATAAATAAAGTTTGTCTGCCTTATATATAATAAATAAAATTTAATAAGGCCAAAAATTTTGCAGTAAAAATTCCATGCTTCAAGGAGTTTTTTGAGAAATTTTTGCATCTTTTGTTTTTTATTTAGTATAAAAATTAATCTGCAGTTTTTTTTGCGGATTAACAGGAGGTTTACCATGATATGTAAAAAGTGCAAGACTGCTGTTGGAGAAAACGATAATATATGCCAAAACTGTGGCAATAATCTTAAAAAAGGCAGGAATATGTGGATTGTTGCAGTAATCCTTATTATAGCGGCGTTGGCTGTAATATATTTTGCCGGAAAAGGCGGCAACGGCGATAATACGCCAGGCGACGCTATAGAAAGCCCGGAACCTGATTTTACGCCTCCTTCTTCTGAGGAGCCGAAACAGGAGGAAACCGAAAGCCCGGAGCCCACGGAAAGCGCAGAACCTGTGCCAAGCAGTGAGGCGGATTTGGATAGACCGATAGAAGAAACATGGGAAATGATAGATAATTTGATTTACAGCGTATCGGATTATTATAAAAATTATAATGAAACGGTTTCTTTTGTTTCTAAAAATGGCTATTTATATGACTTTCCTGCAAAGGCCTATGTTTTCCCCGAGGATTTGCTTGATTTAACAGATATGGACCCTAAATATGCTGAAGAAGGAGCTTTGTTCTTCTTTTTAAGGCCTGCAGACTTAAAGGGCTACGGTGATTTAAGAGTTTCCGACAGTGATGAGCTTGAAATTTTTGTGGGATATGAAACGTCAGAAGGATATGCGATTTCTTCCGAAAGTGAGCCCGGAGGCATCATACCCAATAAAGATTTAAAGGCTGTTCTTGAAAAATATCAATGGGAACACGGAAGCCAAAAGAAGTATGATAAGGATTCCGACGAGCTTATTAAAATTATAGACGCTATAAACAGATATGACGATTCTCAAAAGGCCTATGATATAAGAAGGATAAAAGCCGACGATAAATATATCAGCATCGTCCTTTCGGAAAAGGGTCAGTCTTCCGCTTTAAAGCATTATATTATTGAATTCAGCGGAGATGTTTATAATGTTATTCTTTCCGGAATCGAGGCAGAGACCACAAGCGAAGTATATGTTAACAGGAGCCTTCCTGATTTTAATATGAGTCTTTTGCCGGAATATAGTGTTTCCACAGTTTCAAGGTATTTGAAAAGCGATTTTCAAAATATAGTTGAAGTTATGAGGCAAAACGAGCTCATAGAAGAAAGTGACCTTCCGCTTTTATTCAGTTCAGGAACCGATGAATTCTTATATTTTGAATTTACATCCGGAAAGTTTTTCATAGGCTATTTTGAAAACGATACATGGCAGCTTTATCTGGTTAACGGCTATGACGACGCCAAAAGCTTTATGGAAAGTATCGTAAATAAGCCGCCTTTATTCATCCTTAAAGAGTTTTAAAAATTATTGACTTTGAAATAAAAGAATAGCAGCCGCCTGAGAGAGTCAGGCGGCTGCTATTTTCATAAACGGCCGATATATGTTTTTAAGCTAAGCGTAAGAAATTTCCCAAACCATAAGCAAAACAACTTTTAAGAAAGTAACAAAAATCCATTTTCATAAACGGTTTTATTATAAAAGCTTTATCTAAAATATACGATTTTTGTTATCTTGATTTTTGTTTAGCTCTATTTGCAAAGGCGGTATGCCGCATGGTATACGGGACCTACATATTGATTGAATGCAAAACCATGCTTTATGGCTGCATAAGCAAAGTCTTTTGCTTTGCAAACTGCGTCCCTTACGGAAAGGCCTGTTGCAAGGCCGGCAGCTACGGCTGCGGCAAAAGTACAGCCGGCGCCGTGATTGTTATTTGTGGGAAGCTTGGGAAGTGAAAATACTTCAAATTCCTTTCCGTCGTAAAAAAGGTCTATGGCGTCTCCATTTTCTAATGATTTGCCGCCTTTAATCACTACACTTTTTGCCCCTAAGGCACATATTTTAACAGCGGCTTCTTTCATGTCTTCTAATCCCTTTAATTTACCCATGCCGGATAATACGCCGGCTTCAAAAAGATTGGGTGTTGCAACGGTTGCTAAAGGAATAAGCATGTCCCTTAAGGCGTCTGCGTTTTCAGGGTTTAAAACCTCGGCTTCGCCCTTGCATACCATTACAGGATCAATTACTATATTTTTTATATCGCCTTTTTCAAGCGTTTCCTTAACTATTTTTATTATTTCAACATTAGGAAGCATTCCTGTTTTCATTGCGGCGATTTCTCCGCCGGCGGTTGCTGTTTTTATCTGCTGCTTTAAAAGCAACGGGTCTATGGCAGTTACGCCGTGGCTCCAGCCGTTATCCGGATCCATGGTAACGATAGAGGTAATTGCCGTAAGGCCGTAGGTTCCATATTCTTCAAAGGTCTTTAAATCGGCCTGTAATCCGGCTCCGCCGCTGGAATCACTGCCGGCTATGGTTAAAGTTTTAGGTATTGTATTCATAAAGATACCTCCATTAATAATAATAAATATAATACAAAGCAGGCTATAGCTTATATTGAATAATTTATAATATTATTATACAATGAAACCGAACCCAAAAAAAGATACGGTTTTAGATAAAACTAAGGGGACAGTTTGGAGGAACATATGATATACATTGATAAAAATTCTCATGAATCTTTTTATATGCAGATTTACAACCAAATAAAGGAAGGAATTCTTTCGGGTAAAATTGTTACGGGAGAAAAGCTTCCCGGAATACGTTCATTATCAAAAGACATTGGGGTTGCAAGAAATACGGTAGAGAAGGCATATGCTCAGCTTTCTCTGGAAGGCTATATAGAATCGAAGCCAGGCTCCGGTTTTGTGGTTCAAAATACGGGGATAGGATTTTTCATACACAGGCCTGACAAAAGCGATATAGGGGGTATAAAAGAAGAAGCTAAAAGAGAGAAATATAAATATGATTTTCAATACGGCGCTCTACCTATGGATAAATTTCCTGTAAAGCTTTGGAAGCAATATACCGCTAATGCCCTTTCTTCTATGGTTTCTGAAAAAATAGACCAATATCAGGATAATCTCGGAGATTACATGTTAAGAGAAGAGCTTAAAAAATACCTCTATCGGTCAAGAGGAGTAATCTGTTCTTCCGAACAAATCATCGTAAGCTGCGGCCTTCATTACTGCATTGAAATTATATGCAGGCTTTTAGGAGAAAAAAAGACGATTGCCTTTGAAGAGCCGGGCTATCTTGGCCCAAGGGACGTATTTATAAAAAATAATTATACCATAGAGCCTATATATGCGGATGAAAAGGGAATCGATTTATCTTCTCTTAACGCTTCAAAGGCTTCCGGAGCATATGTAACATGTTCTCATCAATTTCCCTATGGAACGGTAATGTCCATAAAAAAAAGGAGACAGCTTCTCCAATGGGCATCTGAAAATGACGCATACATTATAGAGGATGATTATGACAGCGAATTCCGATATGATTCAAACCCGGTTCCTTCCCTTCAATCCATAGACAAATTTGACAGAGTGATTTATGTGGGAACCTTTTCAAAATCTCTTTCTCCTTCCATGAGAGTAAATTACCTTGTGCTTCCCAACAGGCTTCTTCCCCAATATCATGAAAGATATAAGGGCTATGCATGTCCCGTTTCATGGATAACCCAAAGAATTCTTGCAAGCTTCATAGAAAACGAGGACTATGAAAGGCATACTCGTAAAATGGCTATTATATGCAAAAAAAAGCATGATAAATTCGTTCAAATCGCAGAACAGCTTATGGGTGATAAAATAAAGCTTTATGGAAAAGGGTCAGGGCTTCACTTTATTATGGAATTCCCTTCTGAGCAAAAGCAAGACAGGCTCATTGAAAAAGCTGCTGTTAATGGGGTCAAGGTGTATCCTACCAAGCCTTTTTGGAATAATAAGTCCATGTATAAGGAAAATACATTGTTCATGGGCTACGGCATGATGACAGAATTAGAAATAGAAGAGGGCCTTAAAATTCTACACAAGGCTTGGTTTTAAATACAAAAAAATAAAACTGAATAATTTAAAGGCTTACAATAATACCGCATCAAAATTATATTTATAAAAGCTAAAGATACGATAATGTGAAATTATACTAAGCGAGGGTGAAAAATTACGTAAGGTAAGCCAGTAAGTCGTTTTTCAAGTGAGGGTCTTCTTGTAGCTAATAAACATTTTTCTATTTTTGTCAAGGATATATAGTCAATTTGCTTTTATTCCGAAGTGAATATTTGGATTGAGACGGTTATACTTATTAAAATTTAAAATTGTTTTTTGCTTTTTAGTTTTAATAAGTTTCTTTAAGTCTATAAGTAAACAAACGTAATCTTTACTAAGTTTATTTACGATATCAGATAAGAGAAAAGCAAATTGACAATGATATTATTTCATATTGAATCAAATATAGTTCTCCCCGAGAAATTTATTTGTGAACAAAATCAAGCACCGCCTGATTTTGTTCATACCTTACCTTGCAATACTAGTCGCATCTGGGCGGTACCACGTTCGGATTTACAAAAGGAATAATAAACTCAGGAATACCTACCGCATAAGGCGCTATCTGATATTGCTGGAAGAATATTGTTATTCCGGAGCCGGTAAGATAATAATTATGAATATTAAAATATTCTGCTACATTTTCTTCATAATTGTCAAAATAAATATTATTTCCATTATCAATCTGTCTTTTTATTTCCCCTTCTATAAAGGATAAGATGTAATTGCTATAATCGAGATCAGGTACAAAAAGAGACTGCAGCTTTGTAAAGCCATAGCCTTGAAGATCCCATGTATCACCTCTGCGTATTGTATTACCATGAGCTCCGCCGGTATATTCGTACCTGTCCATATATAAGCTGACGGAGCAGTTTTGATTATAAGTAATATCTGTTGTATTTGATGCCTCAAAAGGCCTCACGGGAATACCTAGACTTCTCGATTCGTTATACTGCTTTGTTGCAAGATTAAAAAGGTCATTTCTGCAATATCTTTCATACTCTGAAGCCTTTATTCTATAAAATTCATTCATGGTTTCAGTAGCATTGAAAAATCTAATGGATTGAAATTGCGGAAATTCTATTGTATAGCTTAATACCAGAACATTATTATAATACATCTTTTCTTGGCGTACGATCATATTGACATCGACACTATAACCCAACATATAAATTAAACCTCCTTTTATATAGAATATGCCAAATGTTTCATTAAGATTAAGATTTATAGTATAATTAATAAATTTTATGAGTTTGCATAAAGTAATATTAATAACCTTTGAAAAAAGGTTTTAAAATAGTAGATAAAAGGTATATCAGGCCTTTGTTTAATATTTTAATTAGTAAAATATATGGTAATAAAGCCTGTCTCTTCTGTCATTAATTTTTTGAAAATAAAATTTAGATTCACTTTATCCAAACTGTCCTGTCTAGTTTGTGTTAATAAAAAAGCAGAAATTACCCTCGCTATGCTTTCAGGCATAAGCTCAGGCAAATTCTGCTTTCTGTTATTTGTAGTTAATAAATATGAAATAGTAACATTATCAATTTGCTTTTCTCTTATTATATCCGCTAGAAACAGATACTTACAGAGTTATAAAAGCAAATGAACTATATAATGCAGTAAATTAAGACTTAAAATAAGTAAATAAATTTGAGGATAAATTTAGAAGCTATTCTTCCTTTTCCAGCTGGTGGCTGTTATTTTGAATGGCACAGTCTCTTGTTCCGTTAAAAAGGCATGAGCTGCAAAGGGGATTATCTTCATTGGGTGTATTTAAATACCCGCCTTCTTGGTCAATAGACTGATACCTTACGCATCTTCTTAAAATATTGTTATATGACGGCATACGATACCTCCTTTTACTTTAGTATTGCCTTTTAATAAAAGGGTATGCATAATAAATATTAGGGCGTTTCTGAAAACTCCAAACTCTAGTATATTTTGCCATAAAAGCATGACTTCATCGTCGAAAATCCTCAAGATATGCCGTACAGGTTTACCTAGGGTAAACCTGCACGCTCAACATTTTTGCATAAAGCAAAAATGTAAATGCGTGCTATCTCTGCGGTTTTCTTCTCGAATTCAAGCTTTCTTGCAAAATATCCATCGGTTTTCCGGTTTTCAGAAACTGCCTAGGACATTATATTAAATAAATTTATATCTGAACCTGTAAAAATAATCTGAAAGGAAGTTTAAAATGAATATTTCATATCTGATAGACAAAGATACGGCTAAGGATATGCTTCTAAGGGCTTTAAAAACAGGAGGAAGCTTTGCGGAAATATTTGTTGAGCATACTGTAAAAAACAGTATGACTTTAATTAACGGCAGTATAGACAGAGCTGTAAGCGGCGTTGATTATGGCCTTGGCTTAAGGATATTTGACGGCTTCGGTGCTATCTATGCCTACACCAACGACTTATCCTACGAAAACCTTATGAGAATAGCCGATGAAGCGGCAGAAGCCGTTAAAAACCCTGTAGAAGGCATCAGAGTTATGGACTTTACAGTAAAAAAGGCCCGTAATATTTCCCCGATTAAAATAATGCCTGAAAAGGTTTCTAAAAAGGAAGTTTCAGATCTTTTAAAAGAAGCTTCCGACAGCGCTTTTAAATACAGCACCTTAATTACCCAAACCAACGGAAGCTATTCTGATGTGGTACAGAAGGTTAACATCATTACAAGCGAAGGACTCTGGGCAGAAGACGAGCGGGTTTTAACGAATATTACCGTTGCTTCTGTTGCTTCAAGCGAAACGGAAAAGCAAAACGGTTTTATAAGAAAAGGCGCAAGAAAGGGCTTTGAGCTTCTTGAAGAAATTAATATGGCAGAATACGGCAGAAAAAGCGCGGAAACCGCCGTTACAATGCTAAAGGCAGATTTATGCCCCAGTGGAAGTATGCCGGTAGTTATAGATAACGGCTTTGGGGGTGTAATATTCCATGAAGCCTGCGGTCACGGCCTGGAAGCTACTGCCGTTGCCAAAAACGCCTCTGTTTTCTGCGGAAAGCTCGGTAAGCAAATAGCCTCTGAAAAGGTAACAGCCATAGACGACGGTGCAATGCCTAACGAATGGGGAAGCCTTAACATAGACGACGAAGGAACGCCTACCCAAAAGAATATTCTCATTGAAAAGGGTATTTTAAAATCATATTTAGTAGATAAGCTGAATGGCCTTAAAATGAATATGAATTCCACAGGCTCCGGCAGAAGAGAATCTTATCGATTTGCACCTACCTCAAGAATGAATAATACTTATCTTGCAGCAGGAACAGACAAAAAAGAAGATATTATATCTTCTGTAGAATACGGTCTTTATGCCAAGAACATGGGCGGAGGCTCTGTATCCACCGCCACGGGAGATTTTAACTTTGCCGTAAACGAAGCCTATATGATAGAAAAGGGCAAAATAACGAACCCCGTAAGAGGCGCAACATTAATAGGAAAAGGCTCTGAAATCCTTATGGATATCGATATGGTATCGGATAACCTTGCCCTTGCCCAGGGAATGTGCGGTTCCATAAGCGGTTCTATTCCTGCAAATGTAGGCCAGCCTACCATAAGAGTAAAGAAAATTACTGTAGGAGGCAGAAAATAATGGATATAAAATTATTTAAAGAGATGCTTTTTGAAAAAGCCGCGGAATACGGCTTTTCGGAATACGAGCTTTATTATGATAAAAGCCTTGTATTTGACGTTAGAGTATTTGAAAAGGAAATCGCCCAGTATAAAAACGCTGTCTTACATGGTGTAGGCTTCAGAGGGCTTTATCATGGGAAAATGGGTTATTCCTACAGCGAAAAAATCGAAAGTGATGTTATCGATTTCCTTTTAAGCTCCGCCAAGGAAAATGCAGAGGTTATGGACGAAGGGGAGGAGAGGCTTTTTAAAGGTTCTGATTCCTATCCCGAAAGCAAAGGTGTAAGCCTCGAGCTTAATATCCCCTCTGCCGAAGAAAAGATAAACTGGGCGATGCTGATGGAAGAAACTGCCCTTAAAGAAGACAAAAGGGTGGAAGGGGTGGACTATTCCGTTGTTTCAAACGTTCAGGGAGATAATTATATCGCTAATTCCTACGGATTGGAGCTTTCTCAGGAAAACGGTTATGCCATAGCCTATGTTATTATAAGAGTAAAAGATGGAGACGATATAAAAACAGGTTTTGAAATTTATCAGGGAAAGGATTTTAAGGATTTTGACCCTGTTCAATTAAGCAAAAAGGCAGTTAAAAAGGCTATTGATTCTCTTGGGGCAAAGCCCTGCGGAAGCGGCAAAACGGATATAATTTTAAGAAACGATATGGCTTCCGAGCTTTTCAGTGTATTTGTTCAAGGCTTTTACGGTGAAAATGTACAAAAGGGCTTTTCTCTTCTGAAAGGCAAAACGGGAAGCAAAATAGCTGCGGATATCGTTCATATTAAAGATGTTCACTATCACGAAAAAAGCCTTGCTGACGTTTCCTTTGACTCTGAGGGGGTTTGTGCAGAAGATAAGATTATCGTTGAAAATGGTGTTTTAAAAGGTTTTATGCATAATTTGAAATCGGCTTTAAAGGAAGGTGTTCCTCCCACGGGAAACGGCTTCAAGCCCTCTTATAAAGGCTCTGTTTCAACAAGCTATACGAATTTTTATATGGAGCCTTCGGACTTAGACTTTGAAGGATTAAAAAAGAAGCTTGGCAAAGGCCTTATCATTACGGACCTTGCGGGTCTCCATTCAGGGGCCAATGCCATATCCGGCGACTTTTCCCTTCTTGCGGAAGGATTTCTCGTAGAAGAAGGAGAAATCATAAGACCTGTTGAGCAAATAACCATTGCCGGCAATTTCTATGATGTTTTAAAAAATATTACCGCTATAGGCTCCGATTTAAGATTTGAGCCCGGCGGCGCAGGCGGTATTGGCATGCCTTCTCTTATTGTAAAAGATATCAGTGTTTCAGGAATATAAGAAAATAAAGAGCAGGAAAAACAGCCCATTTCAGGCGAAGGGCTTCCGTCTTTCGCCTTTTTATGTCAATTACAGTAAATAGGAGATGAGTCAGGAGGAAAATGCAGGATATGGAAACGAAAAGGCTTCTGATTCGAAGCACCCAAGAAGCCGACGGCCCGGCATGCCTTAATATTTGGCTAGATGAGGAAATGGGAAAATATCTAGCCGATCCGCCGAAAGATAAGGCAGATGAAGCAACTCTTAATTTTGCTGTAGGAATAGAAAACGACGAAGGTTGGTATCCTATGGTGGTATTTCATAAAGATATAGGAGATTTTATGGGAACTTGCAGCATTGTACCCATGGATAAAGGAAGCCGGTGGGATTTAGGCTATGACCTACATAAAAAATATTGGCAAAAAGGTTATGGAACAGAGCTTCTTCAAAAGCTCATTGAAATCGGCAAAGAGAAAGGAATTCGCACCTTCAGTGCAAAGGTTGCCAAAGAAAACATGGCTTCCAATGCCCTTCTAAAGAAGCTTGGATTTCATGTATGGAAGGATGCGGGAAGCTTTAAAAAGCGGGGAACGGATATTGTTTTTGCCGAGTATATATATTTACTTAATATAGAGAGGCAATAAGCTTAAATTTAAAGCTTTCATTGTCTATGCCAAGGCTGAATGAAATATTATGATATTAAAACAAACAGCAATTTCCAAGGGGGTACAATGGTTATGGAAGAGCTTATTAAAATGGGTTTAAATGGTGAAGCACCGCTAAAGCTTATTTTATGCGGAAATGTTCAAAATACGGGAAGCGATAAAGTAGGGGTGGTATCCGTTGTCTATGCCACTACAAATAAGGTGCTGGCAGAAGAAAAAATACGAAAGTTCATGGCTGAAAACCCCGATCATTACTATATGGTGTACAGCGTTCCTCTGGATATAGACCTAACGAAGCTTGCGCATTACCCATCTATCGCCATTGATAAAAGTGATTTGGAATAAACCGATTTATTAATTTCCTATAAGCAAAATATATTTTCTATGGAAAAGTTTAAAATCTGCTATGATATGAGGTGGCTGATTTGCCGGATAAAGAAGAAGCAATGAAAGAAACCCTTTTAAAATCCTATTTTTATCATCATGGCCTTTTGCTGTGCAACGAAAATAAAGAACTGCCGTCTCTTTCTTCCGTGGGCGGTGATTGGAACAGCATCGTTATTATGATAGAGCAGGGGGAAATATTTTACAGTAAGCTTTATAAAGGCAGAGTAACCTATTTATCACAGGATTTTTATGCCCAGATAAAGCCTTTTCGCCAGCGGCTTAATACCGTATCCCCAATAAGCAGAGATATCTTTGATTTTCTAAACAAAAAGGAATATGCCGATACAGCTGAAATTAAAAATATTTTTATGCTCTCCGGCAAAGAATTTCCAAAAGCCATGGACGAGCTATTCAAGGAGCTTTTATAGTAAATTTTATATAAAGAAGTAGCAAAAGCCTATTCCCATCAGGTTAAAAAATACGGATTTCCTTCGGAAACGGTACATTTTTGAACCTGTGTAAATATACGGCTTTGCTACTGTTTAACTTTAAATTTACTATAGTTACTGCCATTAAAAGAAAAAGCACAATGAATATAAATTGGAGCTCATTTTATTGGGGAACCTATACAACATGGGAAAATATGCACCCCCTACCGGAAATTGAAGTTTCAGAAGCAGCCCTGAAATCTTTTATCTCAGGTCTTTTGACAGATAGGCAGATAAACAGGCTTTTAAAGTAAAGAAAGGCATTCTATTTGGCTGAAAAATTAATTTGTAGTAAGTTGCACCTGATTTCTATATCTGTATTGCAAAGGCAATGGATCTATGGACGAAATTTATATGGAGGGCTTTAGCATGAATAAAAAAATCGAGTCAATTGAAATAAACAATAGAGAAGCGGCAGAAATGACTGCTTCATTACAGGATAGTAAAGTTTTGGATGCCGGTCCCTTCTATCATGGCACAAAAGCCGATTTAAAGCCAGGGGATTTGCTTGCGCCCGGATATAGTTCCAACTATGGTGAGGGAAAGAAAGCCAATTACGTCTATATGGCAGCAACCTTAGATGCGGCCATATGGGGTGCAGAACTTGCAATGGGCGATCGCCTCGGCCGTATTTATCGTGTGGAACCCACCGGTATCTTTGAAAATGATCCTAATTTGACAGATAAGAAGTTCCCGGGCAATCCCACCAGGTCCTACCGTACAAAATATCCCTTGCGTATTGTAGGCGAGGTCTTGGAATGGGAAGGCCACTCACCGGAAGTACTCCAGAAAATGCGAGAGGGTCTTGAGGAACTTAAACGTCTTGGCATTGAAGCGATAAATGATTAAATGTAATATATTTAGTTAAATTCAAAACCGCTATCTGTATTTGGATAGTTTTGAATTTATATTAAGGGAACTGAAAGATGATATAAGCGTAAACTGATAAATACTTTTTAAGTGAGCCCCTTATAGGTAACAAAGATGAAAACATCTTTGTTATAGTAAAACAACTTTAAAGTAGGAACAAAAGCCTATTTTTCATAAATGGCTTAATAGAATAGAGCCCCTTCTATTAAGCCATTCAAAATATACGGCTTTTGTTACTGTAATCTAATTGTTTTACTATAACTATAAGGGGATGTTCGCCTGAAAACACTTTTGCAGTTTCCCTGTAAGTGTTTTCAGGTTCACTAAGTATAAATTTGCTTTTCCTTGATTTTATGCCTTCCTTAAAGCCCGTTATGCACTGCGGAAGAAAAGCAAATTCATTGTATAATGTTCCGCAATAACTAAAGGCAATAAACTTTTATCGGTTATTTATATAATTTTGCTTTTGGGTTTGTTGGCTATCGTAGATGAACCTAAAAAGAAACTGAATTTATCATAAGTATTCAGTATAGCCAATCAATTCAATGGATTGGTTGGCCTATAAATAAAGAAAGAAGGCCCCGAAACAATTTGTTTCAGGGCCTCTTCTATTTTAGGTGTATATCGAGCATTCCCTCTATATTTACAGCAAATTTAAAGTTAATAGCAACAAAGCCGTATATTCACGCAAGCTTAAAAATGTACCGTTTCCAAGGGGAATCCATGCTGCTTTTAAGTTTTTTAAATAGGCATTTGTTATAGTAGGTGCACTTTAAAAAGGCTTATTAATTTAATTTTAATTTATTTTACGCCCTTCGGACTGCAGACTATAGTTCATTATGAAATTTACTTTAAGGTATTAATTTTTAAAAATTATATAAACAGCCTACTTCTTTTTCAACGGCAGAAACGATGGTATTATTTTCTATTAATTTAGCTGCTTTTTCAAATTCTTTATACATTATTGTGTCTTTATCAATATAGTCGATATGTTCTCTTATAATGTCGTAGGCGATTTTACTGCCTTTACCCAGAGGCCTTCCTTTGTATTCCTTATTCATATCGATGGCCTGGCATGCGGCAATAAGCTCTATGGCGATAACTCTGCTTACATTAAAGCAAATATCCCTTGCTTTTCTTGCGGCAATTGTACCCATGCTTACATGGTCCTCCTGATTGGCGGAGGAAGGAATGGAATCTACGCTTGCAGGGTGGGCAAGAACTTTATTTTCGCTTACAAGGGCCGCGGCAGAATACTGGGCAATCATAAAGCCGGAATTAAGGCCGCCGTTTTCCGTAAGAAATGCAGGAAGACCGCTTAACTGAGGATTTACAAGCCTTTCTATTCTTCTTTCGGAGATGTTTGCAAGCTCTGAAAGGGCAATTCCCAGGAAATCAAAGGCAAGGGCCATAGGCTGACCGTGGAAATTTCCGCAGGAAATAGCCATATCCTCATCGGCAACGATGATAGGATTATCCGTAACGGAATTAATTTCTATATTTACTTTATCTATTACGTATTTTATTGCGTCTTTGCTTGCGCCGTGAACCTGAGGAGCGCATCGTAAGCTGTAAGCATCCTGAACCCTTACTTTTCCTTGATTTGTTGTATGGGCGCTTCCCGAAAGAATGGAAAGGAAGTTTCTAGCAGTGTCTATCTGCCCCTTATGAGGCCTTACCTCATGGAGAACAGGAAGGAAGGCATCTGTAATGCCGTTTAAAGCTTCTATTGTAAGAGAAGCAGAGATATCGCTTAATTTAACTAAATTGATAGCATCATAAACGGTTAAAACCCCAACTGCCGTCATTACCTGTGTTCCGTTTATGAGGGCAAGGCCTTCTTTTGATGTAAGGGCTACAGGAGTAAGGCCGCATTTTTCCAATGCTTCTTTAGAACTTGTAAGAATGCCGTTATAATAGCATTCTCCTTCGCCTATCAAGGTAAGAACCATATGTGAAAGGGGAGCCAAATCGCCGCTTGCTCCCAAAGAACCTTTTTCGGGTATTGCCGGATATATTCCGCTGTTTAAAAGGGCAACTAAAGCCTCTATCGTTTCAAGGCGAATACCGGAGAAGCCTTTTAAAAGAGCATTTGCACGAAGAAGCATAATGGCTCTTGCAATGTCTTCTGAAAAATGGCTTCCAACACCGCAGGCATGGCTTATAATGAGATTTCTTTGAAGAGTCTTAGATTCTTCCTTGGAAATATTCACGTCGCTGAACTTTCCGAAGCCTGTGGTTATGCCGTAAACAGTGCGCTCGTCTTCTACAAGCTTATCAACGTATTCTCTTGATTTTTTAACATTTTTAATTGCGGATTCTGAAAGCTTAACTTTCGCTTTTTCTCTTGCAACCTTCACAACGTCATAAATAGTCAGGCTATGGCCGTCTATTATAACTTCATGCATAAAAATATCTCCCTCTCTTTAAGGCTTGTCCTAAAAATCATGGATATTCTGAGATTAATTTTTTAGGCTTTGCCGATTAAAATAATATACTGATTAAATATGTAAAACCCATAAGAATAAGTCTTACAGCAACTTGCTTAAATAAGGCAAATATTAAGCGGTTGCCTATATCTGCAAATTACTGTAAGGCGTGTAGGCTTAATTAAATAACGCTTAGGACAAGTTCTTATGTTATTTAATTAAGGTGCTATGAATGGTATACTTTATATTTATCATATTTAATAATTAAAGTCAATAAAGAGGTATAATAGCATTAGACCGATTATGGATTTTACAATGAAAAAAGTCTTTAGAAAAACAAAATTTATACCTTAAAAAGACCAATTTAAGGTGCTTTTTCCGCGGGAACAGATTTTTGCCTTGAATTGAAATATAAGCTATAGTAATATTGTTATAACAATTATTTAGATATAATATGAATAAAATCAAGCTTTGCTTGATTTTATTCACGAATACATTTCACAAAGGGAAATGTATGAGCAAGAACTAAGCTTATGCATCACACAAGTAAAATCAAGCTTTGCTTGATTTTATTCACGAATACATTTCGCGAAGGGGAATGTATGAGTAAAGACTAAGGCTATGCATCACACAAGTAAAATCAAGCTTTGCTTGATTTTATTCACGAATACATTTCACGAAGGGGAATGTATGAGTAAGAACTAAGCTTATGTATCACACAAGTAAAATCAAGCTTTGCTTGATTTTATTCACGAATACATTTCGCAAAGGGAAATGTATGAGCAAGAACTAAGCTTATGCATCACACAAGTAAAATCAAGCTTTGCTTGATTTTATTCACGAATACATTTCACGAAGGAAAATGTATGAGCAAAGACTAAGGCTAAGCCTATGCATGATACAAGTAAGATTAAGGCTATATTTTTTACCAGATAGAGGTGTTTAATTGAGACTGCTGATTTTAAGCGATTCTCATAGACAAATAAGAGAGATGTCTATGATTATTGAAAAGCTTCAAAAAGACTGTGATGCAATACTTCACGCAGGAGATTTTGTAGATGACATATTGGTTTTTCAGGAGCTTTATAAAAATAAGAAATTTTACTATGTAAAAGGAAACTGCGATTTCGGTAACGAAGCAAAAAAAGAATTGATAATTGAAATGGGCGGAGTTCGGATATTTATGACTCATGGCCATGAATACAGCGTAAAATACAATACCGACAGGATTATTTACGCGGCGATGGAAAAGCAGGCAGATGTCTGCATATTTGGCCATACTCATTGCCCCACATGCTTTTATGAAAATGGCATTCTTATAATGAATCCCGGAAGCATTTCCATGCCCAGAGGGTATAAGTATCCTACTTACGGAATAATAAATATAGAGGACAAAACGCCCAGGGGAAGCATTGTTGCCATAGAAGGCAGCATTATAAAGCCTGCAGAAAACATTCAAAGATACTAAATGAAAAGGCATGATAAAATGGAGATAAAAAAATTTGAAGGAAATAAAAAGGACTATATCGATTTGCTTTTACTGGCAGACGAAGAGGAAGCCATGGTAGATAAATATATTAACAAAGGAGATATGTTTATCCTTGATGACGGCGGAGTTAAGGCAGAATGTATTGTAACAGCAGAAGCAGAGGGCGTATACGAAATAAAAAATATTGCAGTATCCCCCGAATTTCAAAAAATGGGCTATGGAAGAAAGCTGATAGAGTTTGTTTTATCTTATTATATGGATTGGAATCAATTCTTGGTCGGAACAGGAGAAAGCCCTAAAACATTAGATTTCTACCGTAGATGCGGTTTCAGGGACGCCTATAGAATAGAGAATTTCTTCACAGACAATTATGAAAAGCCGATATATGAAGACGGTAAACAATTAGTTGATATGATTTATTTAAAAATTGAGAGATAATAGTCTTTTATTTATACTAGAGCGTGTCTGAAAAATTCAAACCCTAGTTTATTTTGCTATCAAAGTGCGGCTTCATCGCCGGAAGTCCTTAAAATATGCCGTACAGGTTTACTCAGGGTAAACCTGTAGCTACACTTTTAGCCCTATGCTAAAAGTGTATGGCATGCTATTTCTGTAGTTTTCTCCTTGGAGTCACGTTTTTTACAAAATATTCGTTGGTTTGGCTGTTTTGAGACACTGCCTAAGCAAATTTTAAAAACAATATAAGTGCAAGCTTGTGAATTGTTTTTAGTTTATTAACGATGAGCCCTATCGGAGGTGAATGCATGATGATGCAGCTCCTTATATTTAAAAACCCCTTGCGGTCAAATTAAGCAGGCCTTAATAAACAGTTGGCGCTAAATATTTATGCCGAAAGATGGCAAGGGGCAGAATAAGCTTGCTTAATATACGATCGCAAGGCCTTCTATAGCATTTTAAATAAAATAAAAAGGAGGCGTATACGGTATTTATCCGTATACAGATTCGTATGAATAAACATGAGCTTATGGAATATTTATTAAAAGAGGAAAAGAAAGCATTTACCGGCTGGGATTTTTCTTATTTAGACGGAAGATATGTAGATACTGAACCCCCATGGAATTATAAAGACATCATTGGAAAATATAATAAACCGAATTATAAGCTTCTTGATATGGGAACAGGGGGCGGAGAATTCATAAGAGAATTAGGCCATCCCTATAGTTTAATATCTGTTACAGAGAGCTATGAGCCCAATTTAACCCTATGCAGAAAGGTTCTTTCACCTCTCGGTATCGACGTAAGAAAAACAGGGGAAGAAGAAAAGCTTCCCTTTGATGATGAGAGCTTTGATATTGTCATTAACAGGCATGAATCCTTTGCTATGGACGAGGTTAGAAGAGTCCTTAAAAAGCAAGGCTATTTTATAACCCAGCAGGTAGGAGGAAAGAACAATACAGCCCTTTCCAAAAGGCTTATTGAGGATTTTAAGGAGCCTTTCCCAGACCATGACCTGAAGCATAATATAGAATTAATAGAAAAATCGGGATTTACAATTTTAGAATCGGGAGAAAGCTTTCTTCCTTCCTATTTTCATGATATAGGCGCTGTTGTGTATTTGGCTAAAATACTTGTGTGGGAGTTTCCCAGATTTTCCGTATCAAAATGCTTTGATAAGCTCTGGCATATGGAGGAGGAGCTTTCTGAAAAGGGTTTTATTGAAGCGATGGAACATCGGTTTTATATTGCAGCCATGAAATAATAAATAAAGCTAAATTTTTATACATAAAAGGCCTGATACAGTCAGTCACTGACTGTATCAGGCCTTTTAAAGCACTTTATAGTAAATTTAAAGCAAAATAGGAGCAAAACCGTATATTCGTGCAGGCTCAAAAATATACCGTTTCCGAAGGAAAATCTGTGTTTTTGAGCCTGCCGGGAATAGGCTTTTGCTACTTCCTCATAATAAATTTACTATAAAATATAGTCTTGCCTGCGGCAATCTGTGTTTTTGAATCTATAGTGAATCGGTTTCATTATTTCTTTATAAGAAATTTACTATACATTATAAATGGCAGGCAACCCAATGATTCGGTGCTTTTTCTACAAGAGGCGGCTCTGCCTCCGAGCATATGCTTGCGGCATAAGGGCATCTCGTATGGAAACGGCAGCCCTTTGGGATATTAGAGGCACTTGGAACTTCCCCTTTCAGAATGATTCTTTCCCTTTGCTTTCTTCCTGCAAGGATAGGGATTGCCGAAAGGAGGGCTTGGGTGTAAGGGTGCTGGGGATGGCTGAAAAGCTCCTCATTATCTGCAAGCTCAACGATTTTACCAAGATACATCACAACGACTCTGTCGGATATGTATTCAACCACATTAAGGGCGTGGGAAATGAATAAATAAGTCATATTATTGTATTGTTCCTTTAAGTCCATCAAAAGATTAATGATTTGAGACTGTATGGAAACATCGAGGGCGGATACGGCCTCGTCGCAGACAAGAAATTCAGGCTTTAAGGCGATGGCCTTGGCGATGGCAACCCTTTGCCGCTGCCCGCCGGAAAATTCATGGGGGTATCTTTGGGCATAGACTGGGCTTAATCCTACTTGGCTTAAAATGGTGCTTGTATGTTCAAGGGCCTCGGCTTTTGTCATTCCCATCTGAACCGTTAAAACCTCGCCCAAAAGTCTTTTTATAGTATGCCTTGGATTAAGGGAAGAGTAGGGGTCCTGGAAAATAATCTGTATTTGTTTTCTGAGCTTTCGAAGCTCTTCCCCTTCGGTCTTTAAGATATCCTTTTCACTGTTCAGAAGAATTTGGCCGGAGGTTGGGCTGTTAAGCCGTACAATGGACCTTCCTATGGTGGTTTTTCCGCAGCCGGATTCTCCTACAAGGCCGACGGTTTCACCTCTTTTGATGTCTATACTTACGCCGTCAACCGCTTTAATGTGGCCTACAGTTCTTTGCATTATCCCGGCTTTAATTGGAAAGTATACCTTTAAGTTTTCTATTTTAAGTATGGAATCATTCATGGCCATTCCCCCTTAAAAAACAGCTTACTTTTCTGCTGCCGTTTACGTATTGTTCCGGCTCTTTCTGCCTGCATATATCCATAGCGTAGGGACATCTTGGTGAAAATCTGCACCCCTTAGGAAAATTCAGCGGGTTTGGAACAGTTCCCACAATGGCTTCAAGGCGGCCGCCTCTTGTGACCTTAATCCCCGGTATGGAAAGGATAAGGAGTTTCGTATAGGGGTGCCACGGGTCTGTGAAAATATCGTTTAGATTGCCTTCTTCTATAATTTTACCGGCGTACATAACGGCCACTCTATCGGCTATTTGGGAAACTACGCCGAAGTCATGGGTAATCATCAAAATGGACATTTTCATATCCTTTTGAAGGGATCTTAAAAGGTCAAGGATTTGGGCCTGAATGGTTACGTCAAGGGCCGTCGTAGGCTCATCGGCGATAAGCATTTGAGGATTTGCCGCAAGAGAAATGGCAATCATGACCCTTTGCCTCAGTCCTCCTGAAAGCTGATGAGGATATACTTTTAAACGCTCTGCGGGATTGGGTATGCCTACTTTTTTAAGTATTTCTATGGAAAGCTCCTTTACCTGCTCCTTTGTAAGAGAAGGATTATGAAGGGTGAAAACCTCGCCTAATTGGCGTTCTATTTTATATACAGGGTTCAGAGAAGTCATAGGCTCTTGAAAAATCATCGATATTTTAGAGCCTCTGATGCTTCTGGCTTCCGATTTTGAAAGCTCTTTTATTTCCTTTCCGTCGAGCATGAATAAATCTGCATTAATATCTGCCGTATCCGGTAAAAGCCTGATAAGGGAGAGGGAGGTTACGGTTTTTCCGCAGCCTGATTCTCCTACTAAAGCAAGGGTTTCGCCCTTTTTTATTGAGAAGGAAACGCCGTCTACGGATTTTACAACGCCCTCAGGTGTATTAAAATAGGTACGAAGGTTTTCCACCTCAAGATAATTTTCGTTTATCATAATTTATGCACCTACTTTCTCATTTTAGGGTCGAAGGCGTCTCTTAAACCGTCTCCGATCCAGTTCATGGCAAGAACCGTAGCGGAAATGGCAAGGCCCGGTATGGTCGTAAGATAGGACGCTTTTTGGAGATAATTTCTTCCCTGGCTAAGCATAAGACCCCAGTCGGGAGCGGCAGCGTCTGCACCAAGGCCTAAATAGCTCAAGCTGGACGCCGATAATATTGCTCCGCCTATAGCGAGGGTTCCCTGAATAATCAAAGGGCCCATGCAGTTTGGCAGCACATGGAGAAATATAATTCTGAAATTCTTAAATCCTGCGACCTTTGCCGATTCTACATATTCCGTTTCCTTAACCGCAAGCACCTGCCCCCTTGTGAGTCTTGCAAATTTAGGCCAGCCTACAATGGCCAGAGAAATAATAACGTTTCGCTGGCTGGAGCCTAGAACCGACATAATGGCAATGGCAACAATCAGAAAAGGAAAAGAAAGCATAATATCCGTAAACCTCATAAGGATACTTTCAACAATGCCGCCGAAAAATCCGCTGAAAAGCCCTATGGCAACCCCGATACAGGCGGAAAACAAAGCGACTGACATGCCTGTAAGAACAGAGTTTCTTCCGCCGTATAGAAGCCTTGACCAAATATCACGGCCTAAATCGTCGGTTCCTAAGGGGTGGCCGGGGGTTCCGGGGGGAAGAAGCATATCAACAAGATTCATATCCGTAACAGGGTGATAAGGAGTAAAAAGAGGAGCAAATACACAAAGCACAACGATAATCGTCATGGCTATAAAGCCTACAATGGCTATTTTATTTTTTCTGAAACGCCTTAAAACATCTGCCATATAAGTGGTGGCGGGAAGCGCTTCTATTCCGATTTCAGCCTGAGGCTCATTTGATACAGCTGTTTTAAGATTGTTATTATCATTCATATCCATGGCCTCCTTCTATTTTTTATCAAGACGTATCCGAGGATCTACATAGGCGTATATAATGTCTACTAAAAGGTTGATTGCAAGATAGCTTATGCAGATGCAAAGGGTTATGCCTTGTATCATGGGATAATCTCTTTTGGAAATGGAATTTACCGCAAGCCTTCCGACCCCGGGCCATGAGAATATAGATTCCGTAACTACCGCACCGCCCAGAAGAGCGCCGATTTCTCCGCCTATGATGGTTATAACCGGGATCATGGAGTTTTTAAAAGCATGCCGGAAGATTACTATTTTTTCTCTGAGGCCTTTGCTTCTGGCATATCTTACATAATCCTGATTTAATACATCAAGCATACTTGAACGTATCATTCTCGTTTGGGTTGCGGCCATTCCCAGGGCAAGAGAGGAGGCAGGCATTATGATAAACTTAAGAAAGGGAACGATTCCCTGAGAAATATCTGCATATCCCGTGCTTGGCAGCCACCCCAGTTTAAGGGAAAACAAGATAATAAGCACAAGGCCGAACCAAAACCGAGGTAAAGATACGCCTACGGTTGCAAGAGCAGTCGCCATAGAGTCCCAAATGCTGTTATGCTTTATTGCCGCAAGGACGCCTAAAGGCACCGATATAATAAGGGCCAAGGCCATGGAAAAGGCCGTAAGAATTAATGTTGCCGGCATACGGATCATGACGCTTTCAAAAACCGGCTGCCCCGTAATATAAGAAAAGCCTAAATCTCCCCTTACTGCCTTTGCTACAAAATCAACGTATCTTATAATAAAAGGCTTATCAAGCCCCCATTCCTTTTCGATAATTACCCTTTGTTCTTCGGAAATACGCTGGTCTTCTGTTCCGAGAATCATTTCCACAGGGTCTCCCGGGGTTATGTAAAGGAGAGAAAATACTAAAAAAGATATAACAAGCAAGGTTGGTATCGCCTGCAAGAGCCTTCTGATAATGTATGTTTTCATAAAGACGCTCCTTTTTTAAAGCTAATTTATATAATCAATTTACCTTTATGGCTTTGTAAGTATTTGGTTTTAGAGGGCATAAAATGAGAAAAAAGCAAATTGACAATGCGGCTATAGTTATTAAACTTGAAAACTACTTTTTGTTTTTAGGTTTAATAAGTTTTCCTTTAGTTTATAGTAAATAAACTTAGTGTTTCTTCAAGCTTATTTACTATAGTTCATATGAATTCAGATATAATGTAAAATACGGGCCTCTAAGTGAGCATATTCCTTAGAGGCCCTCTTAAAAATACAATGAATGAATGTGAGTTCAGGGGAATTAAAATTCCCATTAAGCTTATAAAACTATTCGTACAAATTTGCAGAAAAATACTGCAATGCGTACCCTTAAAGGTGTACTTAAGGTTTTATACTCATAATGTGAAAAGCCTTCTGGGCCTTCCCTTGGTTCACCAAAGGGTTCGATAAAGTCAAACTCACATTAAATTAATCGGCTATGCCTACGTTTCTTTCTTCGCTGCAAAGAGCGTTATAAACGGTGGCATAATCAAAATCTGTCACTCTGTTGTTATAGCCTACCTGAGCATATTCAAAATATCCGCCTAAATGGGCATTTTCAGAAACGAATATTGCGCTTGCATCATAAATAAGCTTTACGCGGTCATCATAATCTATAGTTTTGTAAGCATCTTCAAGAAGACGGTCGACTTCATCGCTTGCATATTTGCAGTTAGGGCTGAAATTGCTTTCATCAGAGTGCATTAAACGGTAAGGGCCGTCAAGGTTTCCATATCCGCCGAGAATATACATTTCCACATTTCCATATTTAATGTCGTCGGTGTGGGTTCCCCATTCAACAGTCTGGGCGGTGCATTCTATGCCTATGGCCTGAAGCTGAGAAGAGACGATGACTGCTAATTTCTCACGGTTTGCATCGTTATTTCCCACTTGGAGCTTAAAGCTGAAACGCTGGCCGTCTTTTGCGTAAATGCCGTCGGAGCCTTTCGCCCAGCCTTTGGATTCAAGAATTTTTTGTGCTTCTTCGGGATTATACGATGGGGTAAGCCCCTTCCAGCCTTCCTGATTGGAGCCGGGGCGTTCAGGAGATATAGGACCATAAGCTCTTACGGCAAGGTCTATATTTGCGTCATTTGCGAATATGGCTTTCACGGCTCCGTCTATATCTACAGCCATTGTAAGAGCTTTTCTTATTTCAGGGTCTGTAAATAAGGGGTGTCCGCAGTTAAAGCCAATCCATCTTAAAGAACCTATGCCGGAGTCGGTGATGGTTAAATAATCTTTGCTTGCTATTGCGCCAACTTCTGTGGGAAGAACTGCCAAAGCAATGTCTATTTCCTTATTTTGAAGAGCGATGGCGGAAACAGATTTATCGGTTATAATTTTGTATGTAATTTTATCAAGAGCGGGCTCTTTCCAGTAATCTTCGTTCTTTTCAAGAATCACATGGGAATCTATCACATGCTCAACAAATTTATAGGCTCCTGAGCCAACGGGAAAAGCGTGGAAATCCCAGCCTTCTTCAACGCCCTTTTTAGGAATGATGTAGTTTTGATACATCTTATATTCGAAAAGAACATCAATATCATTTGTTACAAACTGAATTGTAAAATCATCTATTACGTCTATGCTTTTGATACTTTCTATAAGGTTTGAATACCGCACAGAGCCGGTTTCGGGAAGAAGATAATATTCATAAGAGTATTTTACGTCTTCTGCCGTAACCTGAACCTTTTCATCGCCGAAAAGGCCGTTCCCGGTCTGCCAGTAAACATCGTCCCTAAGCTTTATTGTCCATGTAACGCCGTCTTCTGCGCATTCCCAGCTTTTTGCAAGGCTCGGAGTGAATTTAGACTCTTTATTCATCTCCACAAGGGTATGATAGATTTGCCTTATAACATAGCCGTCGCCGTCTGATGTGGTTTTCCAAGGCACTAAAGTTGTAATGGGCATATAAGTACCGATTATCAGCTCTTTGGGCTCATTCTTTACTTCCGTTGGGCTTTCTGATGCCTTTTTTTCTTCGGAAGGTTTTTCAGAAGATACTGCTTCCTTCGGCTGGCCGCTGGAATCTGGGCTTTGTGCCGTTTTATTCCCGCAGGCCCCAAGGATAAAAACCAAGGCCATGAGTATTGACAGTGACGTCAATAATTTTCTTTTTTTCATACGGATCCCCCTTTTTGTAAAATTAATGAATTTTTTCCGGTAGTCCGAAGCCGGAATACCATAAATCCTCATACCAAAGATTTTGATACGAAAATAATTACGTTTGAAAATATTCCTAAGGAATGAATTATCAGTATAGTCTATTGCGAATATAGCTAGTTTATGAAATATAATTATGCAGTTTTTAAATAACAAAATTAATTTATATATTTAGTTTTTGGATAATCATAATGGAAATGACGGTTATTTAAGCCCTGAATGTGATAGGAGAAGATGTTTAGAATAATAGCCGTGATTTGTAAATAATCTACATGTAAAGGATTTAAAATGAAAGGATAATAGTGCAATATAATATTTAGAAGTTGAAATTAATGCAAATATATATAGATATATTGAAGAGTATTACTGCAAGATGCCGAAAGGTCTGAGAAAGGGATTTTTAATACAAAATAGCATTATGATTAATTTATAAATAAATATTAAAAGATATGATGGGAAATTTATAAAAAAAATATGTATATTTTTTTTTGCTTTTTATGAGGGCGTGGTCACATCAAATAAATGTGCAGATAAAAGAGATGCTATTTAGCCAGCCATGGAATTAGTTATTATAATAACTAAACTACGGGGCGATGGCGCATTTACTATAAGCAGTATGTCTAATTAAGAGACGCTCACAAAGAGTGATATAATTGCAGCCTTTATATTAATGGGAACACTCCCTAAGGGCATAAAAAAACAGAGCGGATTTCCGCTCTGTTTTAAGCTTTTAATTTTAGCCGTTTAAAGTTACTTTATGGAATACTTTTTTGCCTTTTTGAATCATAAGCTCTCCGTCTTTAAAATCATCGGCAGTTATGACTTTATCAAAGGCTTCAACCTTCTCGTCATTTACTTTTATTCCGCCTTGGGTTATAAGCCTTCTGCCTTCTCCTCTTGAGGGGATAAGGGAAGCCTTTTCCAAAAGCTCTATGATAGAGATGCCTTTTTCTATATCTGATTTTTCAATTTCCGTAGCAGGGATGCTTCCGCCGTGAGCGCCTCCTGCAAATAAAGCTCTTGCAGCTTCCAAAGCTTTCTTTGCTTCTTCTTCACCGTGAACATTCTTTGTGATTTCGTATGCCAATGCTTCTTTGGCGATGTTAATATCTTTATCTTGAAGGCTTCCAAGGCGTCTTACTTCTTCCATAGGAAGGAATGTTAAAAGACCGAGGCATTTTTCAACGCTTGCGTCCTCAACATTTCTCCAGTATTGGAAAAATTCGTATGGTGTAGTTTTTTCAGGGTCAAGCCAAACGGCGCCCCTTTGGGTTTTGCCCATTTTCTTATTGTCGCTTGTTGTAAGCAAGGTAAAGGTTAAGCCGTAAGCGTCCTGATTTTCTACTTTCCTTATAAGCTCAACACCGCCGATGATATTGGACCATTGGTCGTTTCCGCCAAGCTGCATTTTACAGCCGTATCTTCTGTAAAGCTCTAAAAAGTCGTAGGACTGCATGAGCATGTAATTAAATTCAAAGAAGGACAGGCCTTTTTCAAATCTTGTACGGTAGGAATCTGCCGTAAGCATTCTGTTAACTGAAAAATGAACACCGTAATCCCTTATAAAGTCAACGTATTTAAGGTTTAAAAGCCAGTCGGCATTATTTGCCATAATGGCCTTGTCGTCTTCAAAGTCTATGAATTTTGAAAGCTGCTTTTTGAAGCAGTCTACATTATGCTGTACTTCCTCCGCAGTCATCATTTTTCTCATATCTGTACGGTCCGTAGGGTCACCGACCATTCCCGTGCCGCCGCCTACAAGAATGATGGGTCTGTGGCCGGCTTTCTGCATATGGCTCATTGCCATAACCGTTAAAAAGTGACCTACGTGAAGGCTGTCTGCGGTGGGGTCAAAGCCTATATAAAAAGTAACGCGCTCCTTTGAAAGAAGCTCTTTTATTTCCGCTTCATGGGTAGCCTGGGCTATAAAGCCGCGTTCCTGTAAAATGTCGAATGCATTTTTATTATCCATAGAATCCTCCTTTTATATTTTTATAAACTGTATATAGTAAATTTAAAGTTAAACAGCAGCAAAGCCGTATATTCACGAAGGCTCAAAAGTGTACCGTTTCCGAAGGAAATCCGTGTTTTTGAGCCTTAAGGGAATAGGCTTTTGCTACTTCTTTATGATAAATTTACTATAATTTAAAATTTCAGAAATAAAACCAAATAAAAAACGCCCACCCCTATAAGGGTGAGCGCTGCTCACGGTACCACCTTACTTTGCGAAAAAAATCGCCTCTGGGCCGCTGTAACGTGCGGAACACGTGGAAATCCATGCTCAAAATGCGTATATAGCAGCATGTTCTGCAAACCTTTCACCCTCCGGCCTGCTCTCTATATTGTAACCATACAGCCTTTTACATTTTTCTTCGCTTTATCAGATATTTTAATATAATATCAGAGCTTTTTAATTTTGTCAAACAGGATTATTTTTAAATGAGATTTATTTTATAACAGCAATAAATTCTTTCTATAATATATGCCGTAATTAAAGCTTACGGTCATATTTTACCCTGATTTTAAAATAAAACACGCATTAATTTGTTTTTTCAACAAGCTCAATGATTTTAACAATAGTTTCGCTTGCTTTTATCATGGACTGAATGCAAACATATTCATAAGGGCCATGGAAATTATGCCCGCCGGTGAATATATTAGGACAAGGCGTTCCCATGAAGGAAAGCTTGCTTCCGTCTGTACCGCCTCTGATGGGGACTACATTGGGCGTTACGCCTACTTCTTTCATGGCCTTTTGAGCAAGCTCAAGAACTTCGGGTTTATCTTTCAGAACTTCAAGCATGTTATAATATTGGTCCTGCATAACCATTTTAAATGCGCCGTCATACTTTTGGTTGAATTCGGCTACTTTGTTTGTCAGGTATTGCTTTCTTTCCTCAAATTTAGCCTTGTCAAAATCTCTTATCATATAGTCTAAAACGGCCTTTTCACAGGACATGCTTCCTCCGTTAATATGGTAATAGCCCTGATAGCCTTCTGTTGTTGCAGGAGTTTCATTTTCAGGAAAGCTTTGGATAAATTCTGCCGCAAGAAGCCCTGCGTTAACCATAAGGCCTTTTGCGCTGCCTGGGTGAACGCTTTTGCCTGTGATTGTGATTTTTGCTTTAGCAGCGTTAAATGTTTCGTAAGTAAATTCTCCAAGTTCTCCGCCGTCTATGGTATAGGCGAAATCTGCCGCAAAGTCTTTGGCGTCAAAATGGTCCATGCCTGTTCCGATTTCTTCGTCTTGATTGAAGGCCACTCTTACATCGCCATGCTTAATTTCAGGATTATTCACTAAATATACAAGGGCCGCTAAGATTTCCGCAATGCCTGCTTTATCGTCGGCGCCTAAGAGGGTTGTGCCGTCGGTTGTTATAAGGTCTTGCCCTATATATTTATTCAAGCTTACAAATTCCTTTGGAGAAAGAATGAGGCTATCTCCAAGCTTAATGTCTTTTCCGTCGTAATTTTCTATGATCTGAGGCTTAATGTTTTCGCCGGAAGCTGCATTAACCGTATCATGATGAGCCATAAAGCCTACTGTCGGAACCTTTCTGTCAATATTTGAAGGAAGGGTAAGAGTTACATAACCTGCATCGTGCACCTTTACATCTGAAAGGCCCAGGTTTTTACAGTCCTCAGCAAGTATTTTTGCAAAATCCATTTGCCTTTGAGTAGAAGGAACTGTTTTAGATTCAGGATCCGATGTTGTGTCGTAGGAAACAAATTTTAAAAACAAATCAACTAACAGCTTTCTGTCAATATTCATTATTTACCTCCTCAATATTTTGCATAAGTAAATTAAGTACGTTTCGTGTTAAAGCAAATAAATGCTATTTATATTTTACACTTTATTTTCCATATAGGCAATAAGCACATAAGCTGTTTCCACAGCAATATTCATGTCTATCTTCCCTTCAAAAGCTCTTCTACTGTGGCTATTGTGGATATATCCCCTACGAAAATAATTCTATCCTTTTCCATAAGTTTTGAGTAAGGCCCCGGAGACACAAAAGTATTGTCGTCTCTGTATATGGCAACTACTGTAGCACCGGTTTCATGCCAGAAATTGATTTCAGAAAGGGTTTTCCCCGATACAGGAGAGTTTTCAGGAACCATAACCTCATAAGACTGAAAAGGATTATTCCGGGGAAAGCGATGGTTTGTTTCAATAAGGTCGTTTATGGTTTCTCTTATTTTTAAATGAATTTCTTCCTGTTCTTCCAGTAGGGATTTTAGCTTTTTCTGCAAAGAACGGGTATTTTGGTTTTCTTTAAATTGAAGAATATATTCGTTGGCTTTTTGCTGGGAAATTACTGTTGCACCGCTGTTTTGCTTTATTTCAATAATGCCCTTATCGGCAAGCTGCTTTAAAGCCCTTCGTATGGTTTCGGGGGAAACCCCGTATTCAGAGCTCATGACGGAACGACCGTATATTTTTGAATTTTCTTTAAGCTCTCCTATAGCGATTCTCATGGCTATATCTAAGGCTATTCTGTCATATAGAGGAAACATTTTATCCTGATTCATTTATATTCCAATTCCTTTGCGAAGTATTTTTACAAGACCAGGTATAAAGCAAAATTATTTAAGAAATGTTTATTTTTGAAACCGCCTGAGGATAAAAATTTACAAGCTGTAACTTTATGATAGGCGTTTGATATTCAAATTAAAAATTGTTATTTTTTGATACAAAAAAACTACTTAATTACTACAAAACAAAGGACTTTTGCATTAGCTGGATTGTATCATATGGAAGCGGTTTTTGCAAGAAATGCCCTTTGAATAAGCTTCAGCAATATTTTATGAATAAGTAAAAATTATTATAGGAAAATAAAATTTTCATTTTGGATAAAACTTACAATTACATTATGGATGCTTCTCAAAAAACATTAATCCTGGATGAAAAATAAATTTAATTGATACTGTAAATTTTAAATTTTGAGAATTGCTTCTGACAAATAGACTAAAAAGTTTTGTGAATTTTTTAAAATATTATATGCATTTTATGAAATAAATACTTAATTTTATAGGTAAAAAATCAGTAAGCTGATTTGACATAGTGACAACCTTAGTGTATCATATAAGTTGTTACTTTACAAATTATCGATAAAAAAGGTGAAAATATAGAGCTTAGTAGGAATCAAGCTGCAGAAATTTATTAAGAAACCTTTTTAAGGAGGGGTGCTGATGGTTAAGTTTGAAAATGTAAAAAAATCCTATGGAGGAAAAATCATTATAGAGGATTTGAACCTTGAAATACCGAAGGGCCAGTTTACAGTATTAATCGGACCAAGCGGCTGCGGTAAAACCACGACTTTAAAGATGGTAAACAGGCTTATAGACCCTACATCGGGAGAAATCTACATAGAAGGAAAGAAGATTTCAGAGCTTAATCCTGTTAATTTGAGAAGGCAGATTGGTTATGTGATACAGCAGATAGGTCTTTTTCCCAATATGACTATAGGCCAGAACATCGAGGTTGTGCCAAAGCTTTTAGGGTGGGATAAAAACAAGAGAAGAGAAAGGGCAGAAGAGCTTCTGAACATGGTGGGAATGAATCCTTCCGAATATGTGAATCGCTATCCTTCGGAATTAAGCGGCGGGCAGCAGCAGAGAATCGGCGTACTTCGCGCCCTTGCCATAGAACCGCCGCTGCTTCTGATGGATGAACCTTTCGGGGCCCTTGACCCTATCACAAGAGACCTTCTTCAAGACGAAATTAAAAAGCTTCAGAAAAAGCTTGGAATAACCATAATATTTGTTACTCATGACATGGATGAGGCCATTAAGCTTGCAGACGTCATTGTGCTTATGAAGGATGGGAAAATAGAGCAGGAGGCATCGCCGGAGAGGCTGCTTTCAAAGCCTGCCAATGATTTTGTACAGGAGTTCATAGGCAAAAAGCATATGAATAATAATTATGAAATCGAAAAGGTCAATGAAATCATGAATCCCAATGCAGTAACCACCACAAAGGATAAGGGAATCAATGAAAGCATAGCCCTTATGCGAAAAAGAAATGTAGATACTTTGATTGTTGTAGACGATGATATGAAGCTTGAAGGCGTTATAACCGTAGAAGAAATAAGAGCAATTGGAAGCGGAGAGCAAAGAGCAAGAACAATAGGAGATTTAGAGCTTAAAAACATATCTTCCATAAACATTAATTCCCCGGCTCAAGATGCTTTTGACCTTATTGTTGAAGAAAAGGGGCAGCTTCTTGTGGCAGTGGATGATGATAACAGAGTCTGCGGAGTAGTTACGAAAACCACTATGGTTAGGGCACTTGCCGGCATTGTATGGCGAGGTGATGAAGATGAATAATTTTGCTGTTTTCTTTGCAAGAAATAAAGGCGCTTTAATAAATGCATTGGGAATACATTTGAGGCTATCCTTCATGGCTGTTATTATTGGAATTTTTATTGCCGTACCACTCGGAATCATACTTACAAGATACCCGAAAATTTCTTCAAAGGTTCTTGGCATTTCGGGCATATTTCAGACGATTCCCAGTATGGTAATGTTCGGTATCGCTTTACCCCTATTAGGAATAGGAATGAGAACGGCGCTTATTGTTCTTATTATATACTCTGTTTTTCCTATATTAAGAAATACTTATACGGGAATATCTGAAATACCCGAGCAATATATTCTTGCGGCAAAAGGTATGGGGATGAATACGGTTCAGTCTTTAATTCAGGTTGAGCTCCCCCTTGCAAGACCTATAATCATATCGGGCATACAGATTTCCGCTGTTTATATTATCAGCTGGTCTACGGTGGCCGCCCTTGTGGGCGCAGGAGGTCTTGGGGACCTTATATATACAGGAATACAGACCTATAATTATTCCATGATACTGCTAGGAGCAGTTCCGGCATGTATTTTGGCAGTTTTTACAAGCTTTGCCATAGGATTTATTGCTAAAATGTCGACGCCAAGAGGTATGAGAACTTAGAAAGGAGGCCGCTTATGAATGTGCTTATAGCAAGAACAGTTTCACATATTCTTATTTCATGGGGAGGCGTTTTCCTCGCGGCTTTTATAGGGGTTGTGCTGGGGATAATCCTTACAAGGATACAAATCCTTTCAGGTATTGTTATAGGGGTCGCTGAAATTTTACAGACAATACCTTCCCTTGCAATGCTTGCGCTTTTGATGATGGTTTTCGGCCTTGGCAATTCGACGGCCGTTGCGGCTATTTTCCTGTATTCTCTTCTTCCTATTGTTAGAAATACCTATACAGCCCTTAAAGAAGTACCCAAGGCCTTACTTGAAGCAGGCAGGGGAATGGGTATGAATAAATTACAGCTTCTTTTTCAGGTAGAGCTTCCTAATGCCTTTCCCGTAATACTTTCAGGCATACGGGTATCCTTAATAACGGCATACGGAATCGTGACTATTGCCGTTCTTGTCGGAGGAGGGGGCCTTGGGGGCTATATTTACAGAGGAACCCAGACGGTAGATATGAGAATGATTCTAACTGGAGCAATCCCCATATTTATTATGGCCGTAGGAACAGATTTTTTCCTTAACAGGCTGGAAGATAGATTGCATATTTCAAAATAGCATTTGAAATATAAAAATACGTAAACAGGCACTGTTGCCGGTCTTATTTATAGTAAAATAATTTAATTGCCGTAACAAAATCCATGTGTTTTATACTTAGTGATACTGAAAATACTTACAGTGAAGCTAGGGGAACATTCTTTCATAGTTAACAAAGATTTTTGTTGACCATGAACAGCTTACTATAAGTGTTTCTATTATATTAAGCCGTTTATGGAAAATAGGCTTTTGTTACTGCCTTGAAACAATTTCACTATAAAGGCTAGGCGGCTATAAAAAGGAGGAAATTTATGATGAAATTAAAAGGATTTTTAATAACGGTGATGATACTTTCTGCTTCGCTTTTATGGTCAGGATGCGGAAAGTCCGGAGATACTGTGGTAGTAGGCGGAAAAAACTATACGGAAGCTCTGTTGACGTCGGAAATTATAGCCCAGCTTCTTGAAAAAAACACGGATTTAAATATAGAGAGAAAAAACAATTTAGCTGCTGCCGTAGCCTTTGAAGGTGTAAGAAGCGGAGAGATTGATATTTTCCCGGATTATACCGGCGGAGCATTAATCCACTATTTAAAGCTTGATCCCATAAGTGACCCTGTAGAAGCATACAATGTAGTAAAGGAAGAATATGAAAAGCAATTTGATCTTATATGGCTTGAAAGCTTTGGGTTTAATAATACCTATGCAAACGCCATAAGAACAGATTTTGCGGAAGCGAATAATATTAAAACCAACAGTGACCTTGCAGCATTTACCAAAGACTTGGTTTACGGTGCAGAACACGGATATCTTGACAGGGAAGACGGATATTACCCTATGTGTGAGCTTTACGGATATGATTTTAAAGATACCCTTCAAATGGACGTAAGTATCATATACCAATCAATTAATCAGGGAAGCATAGATGTAGCCAATGTCTACACAACAGACGGACTTTTATATGAATATGACCTTACGGTTCTTGAAGACGATAAGCAGTTTTTCCCTTCTTATTACTGTGCACCGGTTGTAAGAAAAGATACTCTTGAGAAGCACCCTGAAATAGAAGAAGCGCTTAAAGGCCTCAAAGACTGTGCAACAGAAGAAGATATGATAAAATATAACTATATGGTTGACGGGCAGAAAATGTCTATAGAAGACGTAGCAAAACAATTTATAGAAGATAAGGGATTATAATATATAATAAATTTAAACAGTAACAAAACAGTGTATCCCTTGAATTCATGTAAAATAGTAGCATTATCAATTTGCTTATACCCTCTGCAGCCAAATGCTTATTGGAGTATAAAAGCAAATTGACTATATATAGGCTCAAAATGTATCGTTTTCTGCAAAAACACGTATTTTTGAATCTTTAGTAAATAAATTTTAGTTACTTCTTTGAAAGAAATTCATTAAAAAACCGGCTTTAAAGCCGGTTTTTTCTATTCTAATAAAAACTTTATTAATAATAAAAATGAACATTGCAAAATGATATAAAAAATGTTAAACTCAACTAAGTTAGGTTTAGCTAACTATCTGCCGAAAATATGAAGAAGGGGAGGGAGATCATTTTATATAGCAGTCGCAAGAATAGAAGGCTTACAGGGAAATTTTCTCAGTACAGTGAACTTATACTAAATAAATATGGAAAAAGATGCAAAGGTAAGCTTGTAAATTTTTTAAGTGAGTGCCCTATTACAGTTATTAAACTTAAATTTAAGTTTGATAACTGTAATAGGAAATACTGCTGTTGTCAATTTACTTTTACTGTATTTAAAGCTATTTAAAGTTATATATCTATGGCGGAATAAAAATAAATTGACAATATAAGCCCTATTCTTAAATTTTATTTTTGGCAGATAGATTATGAACCCGGAAAATATTCAATAAAAAGAGGGGTTTAACAATGAAAGAAAAAGACAAAGGGGCTTCAGAGCCTAAGAAAGGAATGTCTAGGCTTTTAGAGCTTGCCGCGACGAAAAAGACGTTTATTGTTTTGTCTGTAATATTGTCGGCTCTTGCTTCAGTAGCATCATTCATTCCTCATATTGTAATTTATTACGTGGTTATGGAAGTTATGAAAGCCTATCCCAACTTCTCGGCGCTGGATACTTCCAAAGTAATAAGCCTTGGCTGGGCCGCCTTCGGCGGAATCGTCCTTAATATATTGCTTTATTTTGCCGCTTTGATGTTTTCTCATCTTGCGGCTTTCGGAACATTGTATGAGCTGAAAGTAAACTTTGCTTCTCATTTGGCAAGGGTGCCTTTAGGGTTCCATGTTCTTACAGGAAGCGGAAAACTCAGAAAAATAATGGATGAAAATATAGAGAAGATTGAAGGCTTTATTGCCCATCAGCTTCCCGATTTAGTTGCGTCTTTAGTTGCGCCTGTCGTTATGTTTATCATCCTTCTTGCAGTTGACTGGAGATTCGGCCTTTCTGCAATTTTAGGCATTATCATTGCCTTTATGATTCAAATTAAGGCCTATGGAAATCAAGGGGCAAAGATTATGATGGATAATTATCAGAATTCTCTTGAGGATATGAATAATGCTTCCGTTGAATACATAAGGGGCATCACCGTTGTAAAGGCTTTTCGGCAGACGGTGTATTCCTTTAGGAGAATGCATGACGCCATAAAGGAATATACGAAAATGGTAATCCCTTATACTTTAAGCTGGGAAAATTATATGTCGGCATTTGTAACTCTTATAAATAATATATATCTTTTTATCATTCCCGTGGGAATACTCGTCGGCATGAAGGCTTCTGACTATACTGCTTATGCCGGTAATTTTATTTTTTATCTCATATTTGTTCCTTCCATAGCGTCAATAATGCTTAAAATTATGTACGTTTCAAGCAGTGGAATGCAGATTGTAGGCGGTGTTGAAAGAATGGATGAAATCCTTTATACGCCTCATCTTAAGCAGCCTGAAAACCCGAAAACCATAGATGATTATGATATTATATTCGATAATGTTTCATTTTCTTATATCAATCAGGAAAACGAGGCTTTGTCCGGTGTTTCCTTTAAAGCGCAAAAAAATCAGATAACGGCTATTGTCGGCCCGTCAGGCGGAGGAAAAACCACCATTGCCCATCTTATACCGCGGTTTTTTGATATTACGGCCGGAAGCATAAAAATAGGCGGAGTGGATATAAGGGACATGAGCTCAGCGTACCTTATGGAAAAGGTGAGTTTTGTTTTTCAGGATGTATTCCTTTTTAAACAGAGCATCATGGATAACATAAGGCTTGGCAATCAAAATGCCACAGACGAAGAGGTAATCGCTGCCGCAAAGGCGGCTCAGTGCCATGAGTTTATAGAAAAGCTGCCGAAGAAATACCATACTGTAATAGGTACAAGAGGCGTCCACCTTTCAGGCGGAGAGCAGCAGAGAATAGCCATAGCAAGAGCAATCGTTAAGGATGCCCCTATTATAGTCCTTGACGAGGCTACAGCATTTTCAGACCCGGAAAACGAGTATTTAATACAAAAAGCCTTTGAGAAGCTTATGAAGGGTAAAACCGTTATCATGATTGCCCATAGGTTATCTACCATAAGAAGCGCAGATAAAATAATTGTAATGGATAAGGGAGCCCTCATAGAAGAAGGAACCCACCAGGAGCTTCTGGACCAGAAGGGGAAATATTACCATATGTGGACGACTTATTCAAAAACTCTCGACTGGAAAATGAGCAGAAAGGAGGGCGAGGCTTATGCATAGATTAAAAAATGCCCTTATGCTTACAGATAAAGGGTATTCAGACCTTAAAAAGGCTATTTTTGCCTGTACCCTTACAAACTTTTCATTAATGCTTCCCTTTACTGTTACCATACAGCTTCTTGCAGAGCTTTTGAAGCCTCTTATGGGGCAGGAGCTTTCCTGGCAGAAAATGTGGATATTGTTCGGCCTTGGAGTACTCTCTGCAATTATCGTATTTATAGCAAGCAAAAATGATTATAAAAAAACCTATGTTACTTCCTACATGGAAGCAGAGGTTTCAAGAATACGTATAGCAGAGCATATCAGAAAGCTGCCTATGAGCTTTTTTAACTCCAAGGATTTATCGGAGCTTACGACAAATATCATGGCTGACTGTTCGACGACGGAGCATGTTTTAAGCCATATCATTCCTCAGCTTCTGGCAAACGCTATTTCAATAACTTTAATATGCCTTATGATAGCGGCTTTTGACTGGAGGCTTGCCCTTGCCGTATTCATTACGGTTCCTGTAGCATTTTTTGTAATACTGGGAAGCAGAAAGATACAGAGAAAGCTGAGTGAAAAGCATGTTGAAGCAAAGCTTAAGGCCTCAGGCCAGGTTCAGGAATATTTAGAGGGCATAAAGGTGATAAAGGCCTGTGGTCTTGACGGCTCTAAATTTGCGGCTTTGGACAATGCATTAAAGCATATGATGGATATGGCTATCAGAATGGAAGTCGTAACGGGAACATTCGTAACAGGAGCTCAGGTCATTCTCCAATCAGGCGTAGGGCTCACGGTATTTCTCGGTACTTATCTTTTTACAAAGGGAGAAATAGAGCTTGTGCCTATGCTTATGTTCTTTATAATAGTAATAAGGATATACGGACCTATTCTTGTAGAGCTTACCCTTCTTCCGGAGCTTCTTTATCACAGAACATCGACGGAGCGTATGAGAACCCTTATGGGCGTACCTATTATGACGGGAGATGAAGAAAAGCCTGTAACTAAATGGAATATAGAATTTGAAAATGTATCTTTCAGCTATAATGCAAAGGATACGGAGGAGCCGGTTATTAAAGATATTACGTTTTCCATTCCGTCGGATTCGATTACGGCTCTCGTAGGGCCTTCCGGCTGCGGAAAGAGCACCGTTTCAAGACTTATTGCCAGGTTCTGGGATGTGGATAAGGGGTGTGTTAAAATCGGAGGAATAGACGTTAAAACCCTTGACCCCGAGCATTTAATGAGCTATATGTCCTTTGTTTTTCAAGATGTTGTTCTGTTTAATGACACGATTTATAACAATATCCGTATAGGCAATTTAAACGCCGCCGAAGAAGAGGTTATGGAAGCCGCGAAGGCCGCATGCTGTGACGATTTTGTAAATCTCCTTCCAGAAGGGTATAATACGATGCTCGGAGAAAACGGAAGCACCCTTTCAGGGGGAGAGCGCCAGAGAATCTCTATAGCAAGGGCCCTTTTAAAGAATGCCCCTATTGTGCTTCTTGATGAGGCTACAGCCTCTTTGGACCCTGAAAATGAAGAATATATCCAGCAGGCTATTTCAAAGCTGATATACGGCAAAACCGTTATTGTAATAGCCCATCGCTTAAGAACCATAGTGGGGGCTGATAAAATAATCGTCCTTCAAGAGGGCAGACTTGAAGAACAAGGTACCCATGAGGAGCTTATAGCTAAAAAAGGCCTTTATGAAAAACTTTATCATATCCAGCAGGAAAGCTTAGGCTGGAGCGTATAAAATATTATAAGCAAAACCCCTGTGAATACAGGGGTTTTTAAGTATACTTATAATAAATATCTTAAGTTTTTGGCAATTTGTAAGCCTGTAACCCCTTTTTAAGTGAGCGTTTTCTTATGGTTATCAAACTTATTTTTGTTTGGTAACCATAAGCCTGCTGAGAATAGGCTTTTGCTGCTTCTTCATAATAAATTTACTATACAGTAAACTCGTTTAAGTGGAATTTACCGCTTAAATGACCAACTGTAGCAAAGCCTTAAGTCTGATAATGAAGGTTTTATTAAAAGGAAAATTAAGGCTTGATATTCTATAGGGCTTATGATTAAATAAGGTTGTGTTCACGCAAATCTAAACAAGCATCTAAAAGAGCATTATTACGCACAGGGTCAGTATCTCCTAATGTATATACTACTTTTCCTACGCTGTATGAATAAGTAGTTTGTCGGCTAAATACCACCTCTTTTATCTGTATGCTTATATAGTGGGAACACGTGTTAAGGAAATTCAGCTTGCAGGGAGGCAGCAAATGAAGAAAGTAAAAGTGCTCAGTGTCTTTGGAACACGTCCTGAGGCCATAAAAATGGCTCCTTTAATAAAAGAAATAGAAAAAGATGAAAGCCTTGAAAGCCTTGTTTGCGTAACGGCCCAGCATAGGGACATGCTTGACCAGGTGATGGATATATTTGATTTAAAGGCCAACGTGGACCTTGATATCATGCAGAAGAGCCAAACCCTTACGGATATAACCACAAGGGCGTTAATCGGCCTTGAAGGGGCATTTAAAGCGCTTAAACCGGACCTTGTTCTTGTGCATGGGGACACTACCACGACCTTTGCGGCAGGGCTTGCGGCCTTTTATTCTAAGATAGCTGTAGGGCATGTAGAAGCAGGCCTTAGAACATACGATAAATATCAGCCCTTTCCTGAGGAAATGAACAGAAAGCTTACAACCGCCTTAGCGGATTTATATTTTGCTCCTACGCCTTATTCAAGGAATAATCTTTTAAAGGAGAATATCCCTGAAAAAAATATTTTTGTTACGGGAAATACGGCAATCGACTGTTTAAGCCTTACGATTTCAGATGAGTATGAATTTATGGAGAAATCCTTAAATCACATTAACTTTGAAGGAAAGCGCATCATCACCATGACCGCCCACAGGAGAGAAAATATTGGTGAACCCCTCGAGGCTATATGCAAAGCCGTAAAAAGGATTGTTGAAGATAATGAGGATATTGAAGTTATATATCCTGTCCATTCAAACCCTGCTGTAAGAGAAACAGCGGAAAGAATTCTTGATGGAAATAAAAGAATACATCTTCTGAATCCCCTTGATATAAAGGATATGCATAACTTAATGAATAAATCTTATTTTGTTATGACAGATTCCGGCGGCCTTCAAGAAGAGGTTCCGTCAATGGGTAAACCTGTTCTTGTTCTCAGAAATGTTACGGAAAGACCGGAAGGGGTTGAAGCAGGAACCCTTAAAATTGCCGGTGTTGAAGAAGATAAAATATATGAAATGGCTTCAACCCTTCTCCATGATGAAAAAATATATTCGGAAATGGCAATTGCTAAAAACCCCTTTGGCGACGGTTTTGCTTCAAGACGTATTGTAGAAGCGATAAAGTATCATTTTGGCATTATAAATGAAAGACCTTTGGATTATACAGTAAATCAACTTGAAAATTAAGATATAGAAGCGAATTTGAAAATGATATAAGAGTTAGATGAAAAAGAACTGATGCAAAATAAATTTTGCATCAGCTCTTTTTTTTTCATTGTGAAAAGGTATGCATCTGGAGAACAAGGGAACTGTGCTTACAGTAAATTTCTTATTAAATTAAAGAAGGAATAAACCCTGATTCTCTAAAGAAAATATAGATTTATGTACATTAATCTTGAACAGGTACTCTCTAAGCTCACAGGGCATATTTGAACCCTATCTGCCCTGTTTTCTAAGTAAAGTATCTTTTGTATTACTTAAAAACACGGATTTTCTTTGGAGTGCCTTTATACTGCAATAGATAATGAAGCTTTCAATATAAATCAAATAAAGGAAATTTTATAAAATACGAATTATTATATTTTTCTAAATCGCGTTTTTGCGCCCTTATGAATATACGGTTTTGTTCCTATTTGACATTATCTCTTAAAGATACCCTGTAAATTTAAGGGTGAGATTCAAATTTGTAAAACAAAGTCAAATTTTATTGGGAAAGTGTGCATGATAAAATTAAAATGGAAATATTTTAAAATTAATTTTATAGACAGGCAACATTTATTTGCCTATTCATAAAATGTACTATGAAACAGAGCCTTAAAGGCTTAAATATTAAGGAGGCTAATATTATGGTACATGGATATAATTGTGGAAACAGTGGCGGCTCAGACAATATGATGAACTTTTTATTAATGATGATGCTTTTTCCAGATCTTTTCCAAGGAAATAACATGCTTTTAATGCTCATGTTAATGGGCGGAATGTTCTAACAAAGCTTAAGATATCGGCAAGGCAATGCTTTGCCGATTTTTATTAAAATAAGAAAGGAGTGATGCTTTTTAATATTCAGACGATATCTGTATACTTAACAAATAGGATTTTGTGAGGATACAGATTTTTGATAATTGCCGTATGATCTTTACAAAGGCGCTTTATATCATTCATCTTGAATAAGGAAGAAGGTGGATATTAATAAGACTTACTTTCGATTTTTCGTATATTAAAGGGTAGGGTAAGTATAATTGACGTATTTTGTAGCAAATTACACAACGAAAGTGGGGTTTGATTTACAGAATATTAACAAAGTATCAATAAAATATTAATAACTTTAGGGTACTATATAATTAGTGCTAAGTTAAGATAAAATTTACTTAAGAAATATTGATATTTTGTTTTGATATACGAAGGGAGAAAATATGATTAGAATCGTTGGAGGTCTTTTGGTTTTGTCTATGCTATCAGGAATAGAAAGACACGATGTGAATCTTATAGCATATGAATTATATAAATCAAAGACAGCAATCTTTGATAATCTTGAGAGAGATTATGATGTCGTTGATAAAGCATATACGGAAAAGGATATAGAATCTATAATGTCAGATATGGATCATAACAAGAGGTATATTTCGGAACTTATAGATAAGAAAAAGAACAGTTTGGCTCGCATTGAAAATATACTTAAAGAAAAAGCAGATAACAAAATTTATTTAACGAAAGGCCAGATCGATAAGTTTAATGAATTTTCCAAGCTTTGCGAAGAAGAAAGGGGAAATGTGCAGAACTCTTTAGAGCTTATAACAAATATTGAGCTTAATGATATTCAAAAGCACATGCTACATAAGGACATAGATTACGATTATATTTACCGTGAACTCTATAATATAGTAAAAGGCCAAAACGATATAATAGAATACCTTAATAAAATAATCAGAGAAGCAGATAACACAATAGAAATATTATGCTGATAATCAAAAATAGTTAAAAATTATAAGACCATCCTGAAAATTTCAGGATGGTCTTTGATGTAATAGTGAGACAGCCCATTGCAGTCTTTATATAAAGCATATATGAGCGAATTAGGTATAATAATCCTAAACGTAAGTTCTGCGAATACATTTCTTTTAGTGAAATATATTCGTGAAGAAAATTAAGCATAGCTTAATTTTCTTCATACGATAGCATGAGGGTTTAATAAGCTAAATGCTGCTAAATATTTTTTATACAGAAGTACGTGCGAAGCAAACAATCTGGCAGATAGGTATTTCACATACGCTGCCCATCCAGTTGTTATTGCAGCCGCAATCTCTTGTATTGGATCCTTTGCAGCATCCGCATCCGCAGCCGCAGTCACAGCTGCTTCCGCTTCCGCCCCAGTTATTCCAGCTGTTACTCCAGTTATTCCAGCCGCTGTTCCAGTTGTTCCAGCCGCTGTTCCAATTATTCCAGCCGCTTCCTGAGGAACAGCCGCCGCCTCTGCCGCGTCCCCAGCCATCGAATCCACTGCAGCTTGAACCTATTGGACAAGCTGGAGGTGCACCTACAGATACGATAAGTTTTATGCAGCCGCAATCTACGCTTGCTAAAACGCCGGTAAAGCCATCGCCTGAAAGACCTCCGCTTGATGTAAATACAGTAATTGTCTGCCCTATACATGCTTTGAGACTGTTAACTAAACAAGAATTAGACATGTTGGCACTCCTTTCGATAAGAATTAGATTATATATAGCTTAGGTTTTCTTATCTTAAGTAATAATCAATACTGCTGTGATAATTACCCTTAACAAGCCTTTGAAAAGCTTGTTAAATATAGGGTTAGTGCTCACTTGAAAAAGATTTGCAAGCCTTTATTTTTTAGCTTACGCTTGCATCTTTTTCAAGTTCGCTTAGTATAAATAGTAAAGCCTGGAGGATAATTTGAAAAAGTAATAACAGACAGTATTAGTACATACTATGAAATGTAGGACACACTTGCTACTAAAAACTATTAAATTAAGCAAGAATTTTCTCGTCAGTAAATAATGTCCGAGGTGGTTTAAATACTTATTTTAAAGCTTGCGGATAGGCCTTGATTCAAATAAAAAGGAGCCGGTTAACCGGCTCCTTTTACCATTTAATTTAATCTATTTATTCTGCCCAGAAAACTCTATTAAAATAAAGTGTTCCTGAGGGGCTTACTTCAACGCCGCCTAAATTTGCATTATAGGCCCTTTTTACGGTGTTTTGGTAAAGGGGTATCTGAGGCGTATTTGCGTTGAGAAGGGCATTGATTTGTTTTAAATAGCCTTCTCTTTCGGTTTCATCGATAGTTGAAGAAGCCTTGTCAATTAAGGCATCGACTTCAGGCAGATTTGTTCTTGAACGGTTGGAAGCGTTTATGGATTTTGAATGGAAAACGCCTTCAAGATATGCCAATATGGTGCTTGAAGTATAGTTTCCTATGGCGGCTTCATAGTTTCCTCTGGATGTTTCGTCAAGATATGTTGCTAAATCCATACGCTCTATATTCATGGTTATGCCAAGCTCCAATAAATTTGCCTGTATTACTTCTGCGCATCTTGCTTTCTGATCGTTTGAGCATATAACTGAAAAACTTACGGTAGCAGGGTCGATACCTGATTCGCTTAAATACTGTTTTGCCTTTTCAAGGTCATAGCTATTTAAGTTTTCATCTGTTTCCCCCATAAATCCTATCGGCGTTTGATTATATACGGGGTCTGCGAGATTATCAAGAGCCGCTGCCACAAGGGCCTCTTTATCAATGGCACAGTCTAAAGCCTTTCTGAAAAGCTCATTGTTAAAGGGGGCCTTATCATTATTAATCATCATATAGTTGTGTTCTGTTCCGGGAGCCATCAGTACAGTTATTTCAGGGAGAGATTCAAGGCGGGGAATATCGGTTGTGGCAACTTCAATAATAAAATCGGCGTCGCCTGTTTCAAGAGCAATTGTTCTTGATGCTCCTTCGGGAATAACTTTCCAAGTCATATTTTGGATATGAGCTTTATTTTCCGTATCAAAATAATCATCGAAGGCTTCAAAGGTAAGTTTATCGCCGAATACCCATTCTTTAAATTTATAAGGTCCTGTACCAACGGGATTTGCATTAAAATCGTTTCCTGAATCTATGAGTGCTTTAGGGTAAATATAATTTCCATGATGTGCAAGGTCGTAAAGCAAGGTTGCGGAAGGCTTGGCAGTATAAAGTTTAAGGTTATACTTATCTATCACTTCAACCTTTATTACTGTTTTTGTATATTGGGCTACCTGAGGAGCTTCTCTTGAAAGGTCTAAAGAGGCCTTTACGTCATCAGCAGTTAATTCCGTACCATCGTGGAATTTAACCCCTTCTTTAAGCTTAACATTCCAAATATTAGGGTCGTTGGGGTCATTTTCAATGGTCTCGGCTAAATCAGGTTCCGTTTGAAGGTCCATTCTTGCTTTCATAAGGCCGTTATGGGTTAGCAGGTTCATATAGCTTCCGGCGGTTGCATTATGGCCTTCTACGGTTAAAGACGGAGTTTCATTTTCAGTGGCGATAACAATGGAATCTCTTGATGGAGAAGTTGCCGGGGGCTTTTCATTTGCTGAAGCACTGCCTGTTTCAGAAGGCTTAGCGTCAGACGATGGGGCAGGGTCGGCGGTTTTTTCCCCTTGGCTGCAGCCATAAAAAGAGCCGGATACCATAAGAGCAGCTAACAGTAAAGCTAAAACCTTGATTTTACCTCTTTTCATAAATTCACTCCTTAGATTAAATTGCTTCCCTTGATGAAAGAAGAAGGGAATGCTGATTGCCGGTTGTAGAGATATAGTAGAGAACTTAATAAATAAATAGTTGAAATATAGGACATTAAAAAGGTTTATAATCTATATTCCCCAATGTTTATTTTTAAGCAGCTTACTATTAGAGCAATCTAAGATAATCAAATTATACAGGAAAGTTAAAATGCAATCAATAGAGTTTTATGACAAAAGGCAGCAATTTTCATCTAAAAAAGACTCAATCAATAAATATATTAGGCTAAATGACCATAAATAGAGAGCTTATATAAATAATTTTAAAATAATTTTGTTGAATTTGCTAATGGAGAGATTTATATGAACTTCAAAAACACGAAGGTAGCTTACATCTTTTTTCACTGTAGTAAATTTCTTATAAAGAAGGAGTAAACACCTAAATTCTCAGCTGATTTTCGGCATAAAAAAAGTTATTTTCATATACAGCAGTATATAAAAATAACATTAATTGAGATAATGGCCCTATTATCATCTTAAGGAGGATTGCTCTTCCTTAAGATGAATGAAAACTAAGATATATTTTATCTTTATATGAACAATAAGGCCAATTAATAACTATTTATCTGTTAAGAAGCAAGCCACAAAGTGGTTAGGCGCAATTTCCTTAAGAGGAGGCTCCTGGCTTCTGCAAATATCCATTGCGTAGTTGCAGCGGTTTGCAAAGCGGCAGATTGGCTTTGGCTCTATAGGAGATGTAATTTCGCCTTTCAGTATGATTCGGTTGCTCTTATGACGAATATCGGGTACCGGTATAGCTGAAAGAAGAGCCTGAGTGTATGGATGCGTAGGATTCGCAAATAACGCTTCAGAAGGTGCCTTCTCTATAAGCTTACCAAGATACATAACAGCAATATCATCTGAGAAATGATTTACAACGGAAAGGTCATGGGTAATAAACATATATGTAAGCCCCATTTTTTCCTGAAGGTCTTTCATAAGGTTCAGTATCTGTGCCTGAATAGAAACGTCAAGAGCGGATACAGGCTCATCGCAAACGATGAATTTAGGGTTTAAAGCAAGGGCTCTGGCGATACCGATACGCTGGCGCCTTCCGCCGTCAAGCTCATGAGGATAGGAATTTACAAGTCTCTCTGCAAGACCAACGATTTCCATAATCTCTAAAACCTTTTCAAGTCTCTTTGTCTTATCAGGTTCGATATTGTTAAGCTTAAGAGGCTCGGCGATTGTCTGGCTTACTGTCTTTCTTGGGTTTAAAGATGAGAATGGGTCCTGGAAAATGATTTGCATATCTTTACGTTTAAGACGCATTTTCTCATCGTTATAGTTTAATATATTTTCTCCCTCAAAAAGAACCTCGCCGCCTGTAGGCTCAAGTAAACGAAGGATAGCTCGTCCCGTTGTAGATTTTCCGCAGCCGGATTCTCCAACGACGCCGAGGGTCCTTCCTTTTTCGATTGTAAAGGTAACATCATCTACAGCGTGAAGCATACCTCTTTTAGTCTTGAAATATTTCTTGAGGTTTTTTACCTCAAGTAATTTTTTGTTTGCTTCGCTCATCTGTTAATCACCTTACCCTCTTTAATGTTATTTTCGTTATAAAGATGACAGGCTACGTAATGTACATCGTTGCGGAATATCTTGCCGGGCATCTCTTTTGAACAAATATCCATTGCGTAATCGCACCTCGGATGGAATGGACATCCTGAGGGCAGGTTACTTGGGTCAGGCATAAGGCCTTTGATTGGCTTCAGTTTAGCTTTTCTGTCTTCAAGGTTTGGAAGAGAGTTAAACAAACCTTCTGTATAAGGATGCTTTGTATTTTCAAAAATATCTTCAAGTGATCCATGCTCAACAATACGTCCTGCATAAATAACAGAAACTGCGTCGCAGATTTCAGCTACAATACCCAAGTCGTGGGTAATCATTAACATGGAGGTATGATATTTTTCTCTAAGATTTTTCATCATCTCAAGAACCTGTGCCTGAATCGTAACGTCAAGAGCCGTTGTAGGCTCATCGGCAATCAGAACCTGAGGGCTGCAGGCGAGGGCTATAGCTATAACAACGCGCTGCTTCATGCCGCCGGAGAACTGGTGAGGATATTCGCTTCCGCGTTCTGCGGGGATACCAACGAGTTCAAGCATTTCTCTTGCTTTTTTAAGAGATTCTTCATTGCTTACCTTTTCGTGGTGGGCGATAACCTCTGCAATCTGTTCCTCAACTCTTAAAATAGGATTCAAAGAGGTCATAGGATCCTGGAAAATCATGGATACTACATTACCTCTGATGGATTCCATTTCTTTTTCAGTTTTATCAAATATATTCTCTCCATTAAGCTTAATGGTTCCGTCCACAATAACCCCAGGAGGGTTTGGAACAAGACGGAGAACAGATAGACCGGCAGTAGTTTTACCGGCGCCGGTCTCACCAACAAGCCCGAGAGTTTTACCTTTTTCAATGTTGAGATCGAAACTATTAAGGGCATGCACGATGCCGTCATCGGTTCTATACTCAACAACAAGGTTATTTATTTCTAAAGCCATTTCTTTCTTATTTTTAGAAATATCACTCATTTTTATGCTCCTATCTAACCTTGGATAAATTTTGTATCAATCCAGGTGCTTTATTTTAACAAAGGTAGTTTAAGACCTATTTGAGTCTTGGGTCTAATGCGTCTCTCAGACCGTCGCCTAAAAGGTTCAGAGAGAGGATTGTCAGCATTATTGCAAGACCAGGGAATAATGTCATATAACTTTGGTCACGGATATAAGTTCTGCCGCTTGAAAGCATAGCGCCCCACTCAGGCATAGGAGGCTGAATACCAAGGCCTAAGAAACTTAATCCGGCAATTGTTAAAATAACCGAAGCAACATTTAAAGTTGTCTGAACGATTACAGGAGCCATACTGTTTGGCAGAACGTGGCTGAATATAATAGTTCTTGTTTTTGCGCCTATTGCTTTAGCAGCTTCAACAAACTCAACATCCCTTACGGTAAGAACAGGTCCTCTTACAACTCTCGCAAAGTTCGGGATATATGAAACTGAAAGGGCTATAATAAGGTTAAAGATACTGGGTCCCAAGGCTGCAACTATGGTAATTGCAAGAAGGGTTCCAGGGATAGCAAGCAAAATATCCATAAACCTCATGATAACGTTATCCAGAGTACCTCCGTAATATCCTGAAATAGCGCCTAAGAAACCGCCTACTAAAAGAGATACGGAAACTGCGGCAAATCCAATGAAAAGAGACATTCTTGAGCCGTATACAACCCTTGCCATTATATCTCTACCCATTTCATCTGTTCCAAAAGGATGCGCAGCATTGGGAGGCATAAGTCTAGTAGGTATGTTCTGCTTTATAACCTGTGTATCATAATCATAAAGCACAGGAGCAAGAAGTGCCATTAATATAAGAAGCAGAAATACTATAAGTCCTAAAATTGCAGTTTTATTTTTTTTGAGTCTGTGCCAAATTTCACCCATTTGGCTTTTTTTCTTGTATTTCTTTTCAATTACATCCACTTTTTTAGTGTTATCGCTCATTATAAAGCTCCTCCTTTTCTAAGAATATTGTGACCTGATACGTGGATCGATAAATCCGTAAAGCAGGTCGACTATAAGATTTATTATAGAGAAGCTCAATGTAAAGAGGATAATGCAGCCTAAAACGATCGGTGTATCTCTAGCATTTATACTCTGTATCATAAGCCTGCCAATTCCTGGCCAAGCAAAAACAGATTCTGTAAGAACGGAACCGCTTAACATACCGCCCATCTGAAGACCTATCATTGTAACGGTAGGTATCATGGCGTTTTTAAGCGCATGTTTACGTATAACAACCATGTTTGAAAGGCCTTTTGACCTTGCTGTTCTTATGTAGTCCTGCCTGATAACTTCAAGCATGGAAGAACGGGTAGTACGTGCAATTGTAGCCATATGCATAAATCCGAGGGCTATGGATGGAAGAACGAGAGACTTCCAGCCTTGGGCACCTGCGGCAGGGAACCAGCCTAATTTTAAGGAGAAGAGTAAGATCAAAAGCAAACCAACCCAGAAAATAGGCATGGAAACGCCGATAAGGGCAATTACCATACTGATGCCGTCGAATAAAGTGTTCTGTTTAATCGCAGCAAATATACCAAGTGGTATAGCAAGAACGATGGTTATAAGGCTCGCTGTAATAGCAAGCTTAATTGTATTTGGGAATCTGGCACTAACCTCCTGAATAACAGGAACGCCATTTTTATATCCATTTCCCATGTCAAACTGAGCAAGCTTAAGCATGTATCTGCCGTATTGAACGAAAACAGGGTCATTTAAGCCCATTTCTTCACGAAGCTGCTCTATAGCTTCAGGGGTAGCCTGGTCACCGAGGATTGTTTTCGCAGGGTCGCCAGGAGCTAAGTTTAATATCAGATAAACTATCATGGTAACGCCGATAATAACCGGAATAAGTGTTAGCAATCTTTTAAGAATATATTTCCACATGTTTCCTCCTTCATTACCTTTTGCAGGTAATAAGTAAAAAGATTATTGGCTGATAACGGATGTATTAAAGCTTAAAACGCTAGCATATTTTGCCGTAAAAAACATTTCTTTGCATAAGCGCCGAATTTCATTTTTCCGGTAAAATACCCATAGATTTTAAGACTTAATCCACTGTCACTATAATGCTAAAAATTACTTTTAAAATCAGAGCTTTAAAACATAAGGCATTAATGGATAAAACTGTTAATAAATATAAAAGCAAACTGCATAAAAATACTTTATTATAAAATCTCAAAAAATTAAGCCACTTCCTGCCCAGATCAAAAGAACTGGGCAGGCAAAATGAATATAGTGGCTTTTTAAAACATAAAATTATTCAGTCCAGAAAACTTTGTTGAAGAACAATGTACCGGAAGCGCTAACTTCTACGCCGCCAAGTTTCGCATTGTATGCTCTCTTAACTGTATCCTGGTAAACAGGAATCTGAGGAGTATTATCATTAAGTAATGAAGTAACTTCTTCAAGATATCCTATTCTTTCTGCCTCATCTATTGTTGCGGAAGCCTTATCGATTAAAGCGTCAACCTCAGGAATGTTTGTACGTGTTTTGTTAGATGCATTGATTGATTTTGAGTGGAAAACACCGTTTAAATAAGCAAGCAATGTACTTGAAGTGTATCTGCCGATAGATGCATCATAATCGCCTTTTGCAGTAACGTCAAGGTAAGTAGCAAGGTCCATACGTTCAATATCCATCTTAATTCCGATTTCAAGAAGGTTAGCCTGGATAATTTCCGCACAACGAGCTTTCTGGTCGTTTGAACAGATTACTGAGAAGGATACGCTTGCAGGATCAATACCTGATTCTGCTAAGTATTGTTTTGCTTTTTCAACATCATAAGAATTAATGTTTTCTTCAGATGTTCCTTTGAAGCCCATAGGAACCTGAGTGTAAACTGGATCAGCAAGACCGTCTAAAGCACCCATAACAACGGATTCTTTATCAATAGCGCTGTCAAGAGCTTTTCTGAAAAGCTGGTTGTCGAAAGGAGCTCTTTCATTGTTGATCATAAGGAAGTTATGAGAAGTTCCTGGAACCATTAATACTGTGATGTCAGGGTTTGCTTCAAGTCTCGGAAGGTCTGTTGTAGCAACTTCAACTACGAAGTCAGCGTCGCCGGTTTCAAGAGCGATAGATCTTGAAGAACCTTCAGGAATTACTTGCCATGTCATATTCTTGATAGCAGCTTTTTCGTCCTGGTTGAAATATTCATCGAAAGCTTCGAATACAAGCTTGTCGCCGAATACCCATTCCTTAAACTTGTAAGGACCAGTTCCGATAGGATTAGCGTTGAAATCGTTACCGGAGTCGATTAAAGCCTTTGGATAGATGTAGTTACCGTGGTGAGTAAGGTCTGAAAGAAGCGTAGCTGATGGTGTAGCAGTATGAAGATCGATGTTATAGTCGTCAACTATGGTAACTTCTGTAACTGTCTTTGTGTACTGAGCAACCTGTGGAGCTACACGAGCCTGGTCAAGAGAAGCTTTAACGTCTTCAGCTTTCATTTCGGTGCCGTCATGGAATTTAACGCCTTCTCTTAATTTAACGTGCCATATAAGCGGATCGTTTGCATCGGCTTCGATGGATTCAGCTAAATCAAGTTCTGGTTCAAGGTCCATGCCTGTCTTCATCAAACCGTTATGTGTAAGACGGTTCATGTAATCGCCTGCAACTGCGTTGTGTCCTTCAACTGTTAAAGAAGGAGTTTCGTTTTCAGTAGCGATTATGATGGAATCTTTTGCAGGAGCTGCTGCTGGAGTCTTGCTTTCTTCCGGTTTGCTGCTTTCAGCTGCTGGAGCGCCGCTTTCTGCAGGCTTTTGGCTCTCGGCAGGAGTTTCAGCAGCTTTGCTACCACATCCTGCTAAGGAGCCAACTACAAGAGCTCCCGCTAAAGCTAAAGCAAAAATATTGATTTTACTTTTCTTCATAAATTCACCTCGTATGATTATTTATTTTTACCGGTTTTTTAAAAACCGTGGTAAAACATGTAAAAACTTACATCTTGGACCTGTTCGTCAACATATTGGGTATTTTAAATATATTGAATTATACTCTAATACCACAAATAAATCAACAAAAGATGCGGAATTTAATATTAATGTGCATTATCAATAAAAATGCATTTCAGTATACTTTTACAATTCCACTAAAGGGATACCTGGGAAAGGGGCATAAATATACAATATATATAAATATATAATAAAATCAAAAAATGGAAATTATTAAATTTTAGTTACAAAAATTTGGTGAAAATGTATTTTTACTTTTTTTTGGCAATCTCCAAATTAACTTTCTTATTCTTAATTCTTGTACTTTTCATACGCTTTATCGTATCGTGCGCTTCCTTTTTGGGGATGTCAACAAAGGTGAAATCATTGTATATATCTACATTACCTATGGATTTTCCTGAAAGGCCGCCTTCATTTGCCAAGGCTCCGACGATGTCTTTAGCCCTTACACCGTCTGATTTTCCTATGTTTATGAAAATTCTTACCATGTTTTTATCCGTAAGCTTCTTACCGGATTTATCGGTTTTTTGTTTTGGGCTCTTAAACCTCTCGCTTTCCTTTTCATAGGAATACTCAACATCAAAATCCGAATATTCTTCCTTTACTTCTTCAAAAAGACTCATTTTTAAAAGGGCTGACGCTAAATCCATTGCAGTGATATCATTTTCCGATATAATTGTTTCGGCCAAATTGATATATTTTGTAAGCTGGCCTTTATAAAGTGTATTTTTTATCTCTTCAATAAATGCATTATGTTTTACCTGCTCAATATCGCCTGAAGAGGGAAGTTTTTCTCTTGAAATTTTAGCGTTTGTATGGCGCATGATGTCTTTAAGCTTATATATTTCCTTGCCTACGACAAAGGTAAAGGCTTTACCGGATTTTCCGGCTCTTCCTGTTCGTCCTATTCTGTGAATGTAATATTCTTCGTCCTGGGGAAGATCGTAATTGAAAACGATATCAATATCATCAACGTCTATTCCTCTTGCGGCAACGTCTGTAGCAACAAGAATTTCAAGGGTTCTGTTCCTGAATTTCTTCATTACAATATCTCTTTGCTGCTGCTTTAAATCTCCGTGCAGGGCTTCAGCCAAATATCCACGGCCCTGAAGAATGCCTACAATCTCGTCAACCTTCTTTTTTGTATTGCAGAAAACAAGTGCAAGTTCAGGATTATTAAGGTCATAGACTCTGCAAAGGGCTTCCATTTTGTTATGCTCTCTTACTTCAAAATAACCTTGATATATGGAAGGAACTGTAAGCTCCTTGGGGGCGATGCTTATTTTTACGGCATCCTTTTGATATTCTCCCGTAAGCTCTAAGATGCCTTTTGGCATGGTGGCTGAAAATAATACAGTCTGGCGGTTAGAGTCTATTTTATCTAAAATAGTTTCTATATCTTCTCTGAAGCCCATATCGAGCATTTCATCAGCTTCATCAAGAATAACAATTTTAACGTTATCCATTTTAAGGGTATGCCTTCTCATATGGTCCATAACGCGCCCAGGGGTTCCTATGACGATTTGAGCGCCTTTTTTAAGGGCAGTAATCTGCCTGTCTATAGGCTGGCCGCCGTATATAGGAAGAACTCGTACATTATCTTTATATTTAAGAAGCTTCCTTATTTCTTCGCTTACCTGTATAGCAAGCTCACGAGTAGGGCAGAGTACTAAAGATTGCAGCCTTCTGTCATCAGGGTCTGTTAATTCTACACAGGGAATTCCGAAAGCTGCGGTTTTGCCCGTACCTGTCTGAGATTGGCCTAAAACGTCTCGGCCTTTCATAATAAGGTCGATGGATTGGCTTTGAATAGGGGTTGCTTCTTCATAGCCTAAATCCTCAATGGCTTTTAAAACGGATAAAGACAGGTTCATTTCTTGAAATTTTTTTGTGTTCATCAAATAGTTTGTTCCTTTCAAATTTAAAATAATAAATAATAAAAATAGTTTGCCTGATTTTCTTCTTTATTATATATAAGTTGTATATCAAATAGTAGGAAAAAGATAGAGAAAATTTATTCAGCATCTAAATATAGTTTAAACCTGCTCTACAATATTTTAAACCTACCGGTCATATATTAATAATTAATGAAAGTATTGGCTAAGCTATTGAAATAAAGTGTGGGATTTTGTATTATTAGAAGTCGATCCGGCTGGTTTGGAATAATTCACCTGTTAGAATCGGGCCAACCGGAATAGGACCCGCAGGTAATGATCATGCTTAATATATGCATATATATTTAGCATCTTAAATAAAAATAATTATAAAACATAATTATAGTGGCAGTAGAGTAAAAAATCAAGTTAATTATATATTTGCTTTAATTTAACAAAATAAAGGCTTATTTTATTTTTTATAAATAGCAGTCTATTTCTATAAAAGCACGTATTTACATATCAGGACGGTTTAAATTTACAGAAAATAAAATAACTGGAAAAAATCAAATCAACTAATAAAATTTTAAGCAATAAAGCATTTAAAAATCGGAGCTAAATATTTTAAAATACAAAATTTAATAGGGAGAGTGAATATATGACAGTAATACAAGGAATTATTTTGGGTATTATTCAGGGGCTTTCAGAATTTTTGCCAATATCCAGCTCAGGACACCTTTTGCTTACTCAGAATATTTTCGGAATTGAAGGAGAGCTCATGGCTTTTGATATTTTCCTTCATTTGGGAACCCTTATTCCGGTTCTTGTAGTTTTTAGAGACGATATTATCAGCCTCATTAAAAATCCGTTCCAGAAGATGACTTTTCTTCTTATTATTGCCACATTGCCTGCGGTTGCGGTTACCATTTTTTTTGGCGATTTTATAGATATGCTTTTTGCGGGGGGGCCGTATCTTGCTATAGGCTTCATTATAACAGGGATTCTTCTTACCATTTCAGATAAGAAAAAGGACGGCAGAAAATCAGAAAAAGACATTACATATTCTGATGCACTTATTGTAGGCTGTGTACAGGCCATTGCAATAATGCCCGGAATATCCCGTTCAGGAAGCACTATCACAGGGTCTATTTTCCGTGGGTTCGATAAGAAAACGGCAGCTTCCTTCTCATTTTTAATGTCCATACCTGCTATTTTAGGAGCAACAGCCTTGCAAATACTGAAATTCTTCAAGGGTGAGCTAAATTTAGATAATTTTTATGTGGTTCCGGCCATAGCAGGCTTTTTTGCGGCTATGATTTCAGGCTATATCGCCATACGGTTTATGCTTGAATTAATAAGGAAGAAAAAATTAAGATATTTTTCTGTTTATGTCTATATATTAGCTGCTTTGATTCTAATTGATACATTCTTTGTTCACTATATATTTTAATTAAAAAAGAGCTTTGACCTAAAAGGTCAAAGCTCTTTTCATAGCAATAAACATGTAAGAGATAATACCGTGGAAAAATTTATGTTACTATATTTAACAGACAGCCCTTACAGTTAATTGCTATATTAAGTATATATATAATTAAGGAGGTTTTATTTATTCTGAAAAATATAATATTACATTACGGGGCAGAGATTAACGCCATGGACCGCAGTTCCAACCGAAACAGCCGGGTCTTCCGGGCCAAGGTCTGCCGGGTCTGCCGTGCCAGCCAGGCCAAGGCCTTCCATGCCAGCCGGGTCTTCCCGGCCTTATAAACACAGGTGGATTAAACCAATAGCCGCCGGGGCGTATAAAAATTGGCCACATATACAATTCCCCTTTCATTAATAAGCTTAGTACAGTATATTAATTAATGAAGAAAAACGTGACAAGCTCATAGGAAAATATTTATTGAGATTAATAAAAGGGCTATACAGGTTGAAAATTTTTGATATTTGTTCAGGCGGCTTTTATATAGTAAATTTCACAGAAGGATGTAATAAAAATCTATTTTTCATAAACGGCTTAAACATATAAAAGCCCTATGTTTAAGCCATTCATAGCCAACAAAGATTAAAATATTTTTGTTGGCTATAAGAGGGCGTTCGCCTGAAAACACTTTAACAGTTTCCCTGTAAGTGTTTCCAGGTTCACTAAGCATAAAACATACGATTTTTATTACTGTTTAATTTGAAATTTACTATAGTTAACAAAGACGAATATTTGTTTGTTAACTATGAGGAGGCTCTTACTCGAAAAATTATTTTTAAGCCTACACTTATGTAATTTTTCAAGTTCGTTTAATATAGCTTAATTTTAAAAATCGAATAAAGTTTCTGTTGCAAGGCAAATCTGAATAATTAAAAAACTCTTTGCTCTAATTAGAAAAAAGCTGCTACTTAGGCAATATAACTCAAAAGGTATTGAAAAGAAATTGTCTAGACTCAAATTTCTTTCAAATGCTTTTGGATTAATATTCCCTAGGCAGCAGCTTTAAGCACATGGTTTTATTTATTAAGGCAGTCACTGCAGATACCGTAAAAATACATTTGCTCTCTTTTAATGAGAAAATTATTTTTTTCGTTTAAAGATTCAATAATAGGCCCCAATTCCTCTACGGATTGAAGATCAACAACAGTATGACATTTTTCACATATAAAATGAGGATGAAATTCGCATGTTGCATCATAACGGAAGCTGTCTTCGCCGACATTAAGTTCCTGAACGAGGCCCTTTTTCTTAAAGGTGTCAAGGGTTTTATAAACTGTGGCAAGGCTCATAGCAGGGTGACTTTCTTCCAAGGATTTATAGATGGTTTCAACACTTGGATGTTCGTGGGTATTAAGAAGCATGTTATAAATGGCAAGTCTTTGGGGAGTGACTTTCAGATGCTTCTCCTTCAGCTTTTCAGCAACATTAATCATATTAACACTCCTATTCGATAACTCTGGTGAATACAGGATAACTATTATTATATAATAATATATTTCTTAGCAAAAGTCAATAAATACTTTAAATTTAAAAAAATTTGGCTGAATGAATTATACCTATATGTAAAACGATTAATTTTATAAAAATTAAACTTAACCATAAGGCAATTTTACCCTATAAATAATATGGCTATATAATAATTAAAATTGTATTCGCCGGTTACTTATGATAGCATATATACTGAAAAAAGTAAAAACTAAAAAAGATGGTGTATATTTATGAATATCGTGCTTCTTGAGCCTGAAATACCCTTTAACACCGGAAATATAGGGCGTACCTGCGTTTCTTCCAATACAAAGCTTCACCTGATAAAGCCCCTTGGCTTCAGCGTAGACGATAAGCATTTGAAACGTTCCGGCCTTGATTACTGGCAGGACCTTAATGTAAGTTATTATGAAAATTTTGAAGATTTTCTTGAAAAAAACAATTATCCTAAAATTTATATGGCAACCACAAAAGCAAGGCATATCTATACGGAAGTACAGTATGAGTATGATTCATACATTATGTTTGGCAAGGAAAGCGCAGGAATCCCGGAGGAAATCCTTGTAAAATATCCCGATACATCCATAAGGATTCCCATGGACGAAAAATACAGATCCCTTAATCTTTCTACCTCTGTTGCCATCGTTTTATATGAAGCTTTAAGACAGCAGAATTTTAAATCTTTACTTTTTGAAGGCAATTTGCATAGGCTTAAATGGGATTAAATAGATGAAAGCCGCAGGAGATATCGCCTGCGGCTTTTTGTATAATTTACCTTTTAAAAAGTATTTTCATATCATTTCTTGATATAGTGCCTATAGAAACTACTGCAATAATATATATGAGGCCTAAAATTAATGTGCCGGCTAGAAGACCCAAAACATCGCCAAGATAGAAGAAAAGAAGGTCCTTAAAAAGGTTTACCGTAAGGCATGCAGCCGTTATGGCAAGAGAAGGCTTTAAAAACCAATTGCCAAAATCTATGGACATATGGGATACTTTTCTTATTTTAAATATGCTTAAGGAACATACAACGCATAATGCTACAAAGGACCCCAGTATATAGCCTTTTATTCCTATAATGGGAACGGAGGTCCATACGAAAAATATGGATATGGCAGAAGACAATAGAGAGTTTTTAAATATAAAAACCTGTTCGCCGAAGCCGTTTAAGATTCCCGAAAAGGTGGTATTCATATAGGTAAAAGGACACATAATGCCAAGGTAAATGAGTATTTCAGCAATATCTTCATTATATATGATACTGCCCAGGTTTCCCGAATAAAGTATAAAAAAGCCGGCGGCACATATCCCTATGATATTTGTAAAAAGAAGCACTTTAGAAACTGTAAAATTAATTCTTTTCATATTGTTTACAGCCAATGCCTCGGAAATTGCCGGTACCAAAGATATGGCAAGGGACACAAGGATTGCCGAGGGAAACATAATAAGAGGCATTGCCATTCCCGATATTTTTCCGAATTCTTCCATGGCTTGAGAGCCTGTTAAGCCGGAAAGCTGAAGCCTTTGCGGAAGCATCATATTTTCTATGCTTAAAAGCAAAGAGCCGCTTACCCTATTTAAAGTAAGAGGAAGAGACATGGAAAAAATAAGGATAAAAGAATCAAAGGTCGTATAGGAAGGTTTTTTATTAAAAGAATTTTTCGCTTTAAAATATTTATAGGAAAAGATAATCATTAAAAATGAGAAAAATTCCCCGAGAAATATGCCGATAACGGCGGCGGCGCAGGCAAACTCAAGCCCCATGGGAATAAGCTTATGAGACAGGGCAAAAATCGCAGCCATTCTCACGAGCTGTTCAAAAACTTGGCTTACGGCAGGAACGGTGGTTTCCTGCAAACCGTAGAAATATCCTCTGATACAGGAGCCGGCAGCCATAAAAGGAAAAGAAAGAGAGAGTATCTTCAGGGAAAGAATAAGCCTTTCGTCCTTTACAAAATTTGCTGCTGCAAATTCTGCGTTAAAGAAAAGAAGCACTGATAATAAAAGGCCAAGGCCTGAGGTTATTACAAGAGACTGCTTTAAAATACGGCCCATATTTCCATATTCGCCTTTAGCCTGCTCAGCTGAAATAAGCTTAGACAAGGTTGTCGTAAAGCCTGAACAGGATATGCTCCATGCCAGAGAGTATATGGGCATAATAAGCTGATAGAGACCCATTCCTTCTGCGCCGATTACATTTGACATATATATTCTGTAAACAAACCCCAATATACGGTTGATTATTCCCGACGCCGTCAGTATGGCAGCCGATTTAATGATGCCTTTTTTAGCCATAACAAAACCCCTTTTGAAAAAAGTCCTATATGAGCTTATTCAAAGGGACAAAGCATTTAGAACAAAAAAATACTCCCATATCCATGGGAGTATTTTAAATATTCAATTATAGTAAATTTCACTGAAGGATGTAATAAAAATCTATTTTTCATAAACGGATTAAACATATAAAAGCCCTATGTTTAATCTATTCATAGCCAACAAAGATTAAAATATCTTTGTTGGCTATGAGGGGCGTTCGCCTGAAAACACTTTAACAGTTTCCCTATAAGTGTTTCCAGGTTCACTAAGTATAAAATATACGATTTTTATTACTGTTTCATTTGAAATTTACTATAGAACGGCGAATGCTACATTTTGCTTCTTCTCATATATTCCTTCTGCTTTTGAAATTCTTTTTCAACAGCACTGGGGTCACATTTATATTTATAGTCGAGAAAGTGGCTTATGAGGCCGATTCCCCAGGGAAGAGCTACAAATAAAAACCACATTTCACCGTCTGCAAAGGACATTATCATCAGCATAAGGTTTATGATAACATAAGCTACCAGGTGATTGATAAAAGCTCTTCGTGCTCTTACTATTTTTTGTGCTCTTTTATAAAGAGCTTCATCGGATAAAGTTGATGTATCTTCATAGGGCTCTGCAACCTCATAAGCCCTAGGGCCGTTCGTATTATTATCTTCCATAGGATTACGCTCCTTTTCCTCGTCAAATATGCAAATCGTGTTATAATCACTCCAAGCCGCCCTGCCTGATTTCACAAGCTGGCGGGCTCTTTTCAAATAAGTAGGGGCTAGGCTGTTGCCCAGCTTATCTACTACAAGGATCTCTTTATTCATAAAGCCCTCCTCTTTAAATATCTGTTTTTTGTTATGGGTGGCGTCCCCATCGATATGCGCCGTTTTTTATTATGGGTGCCTCCCCGGCATACCGTGCAAATTAAAGCTTTATAAATATATAATATGAATATGTAGATTTACTTAAACAATAAAATAAACCCACTATACAAGATTATTCGTATTTTAAAGGGAAAAGTCTGAAATTATGCTTTATTTCTGAAATCCATTTTGAATATCTGATAGGGCAGGGCCAGAACGATTACAATGCCTAAGGATATAACCCCTGCCGTGCGAACAGTATCAATGCCGTAGCTGGCTGCAAGGACAGAATTTCCGGTTAAAATATTATACATGGTGTAATATATGGCAACCCCCGGGACAAGAGGGATGATTCCTGCAATAAGATATAAAGTAATGGGATTTTTCCTTTTGAAAGAAAAGAATCTGCTTGCGGTTGTGGCGGCAATTGAAGCCGAAAAGATGGGCATTACATTTGAAGATGCCCCGGGGCTTAAAAGTTCATAGATAAGCCACCCGATTGCGCCGCAGAGCCCGCAGCATATGAGCTCTTTTTTAGGAACACCGAATAATAATGAAAATGTAAGGCTTGCGACAAAAGTAAGCAATATTCTTAAGACCATAGGGAAAGCGCTCCAATCGCATAAAATATAATACCTAAGCCGATACCGACCCCTGTGGCAACGCATACGGCAACGAGCACAGCGTCAATCATGCGGGTGGTTCCGGAGATATATTCCCCGAAGATAATATCCCTTACGGCATTTGTAAAGGCTACCCCGGGAACAAGAGGCATAATTGAGCCTATGATGGACATATCTGTACTATCTCCAAGGCCCATGTGATTGATTATAACAGCTGCCATGCTTACGAAGGCGCCTCCCATAATGTTTGTAACAGGGCCTATGACACTGTGTTTTTCAAGAAATATTAAAAATACATAAAGCAAAAAGCCGGTAATAAAAGCATTTAGGGCATCGAAAAAGCTTCCGCCGAATATAAAAGCGAAACAGCCGCTGGAAATACCGGAAGCAAAGTATTTATATAAATTCTTGTAAGAAGGCTTGTTGCTTATAAGATTAAGCTGTATAATAGCCGCGTCTATGCTGATTTGCTCCGATACGAGATTTCTCGAAAGATTATTTATAAGGGCTACCTTCTCAAGATTTATGGTTCGGGTGTTTATCCTTCTTACCATGGTTATAATATTGCCGTTATCGTCTACAATAGAGCCGAATATGCCTGTAGGCGTTGCAAATACGTCATTTTCTTTAAATGCGTATATTTTTAAAAGCCTTATCATCGTATCTTCAACTCTCGTTGTTTCTGCGCCGTTTTGAAGCATAACGGCTCCCGAGTCTATTACAAATTTCAATATTTTCTGTGAATCCATTAATAGAATGCTCCAATACTATATGATCTTGTTTTTAAGGATTTCTATATTTTTTTCGCTTACGCCTTTTTCGCTAAGGAAGTTTTCCGCAGAACCGTATTCTTTTAATATTCTGTTGATAAAGGCTTCCATCCACTGGGATTTGCTGTGAGCAAAATGCAGGGGCATATCCGGATTGATTTCAAGCTCTTTTGCAAGGGCCTGCTTAAAATAAGTAAATGAAACCTCATAATCGGCAACGATGTCACAGCGGTCTATATCCGCAAGCATATATAAAAGGCAGGTAACGATTCCTGTTCTGTCTTTTCCTGCGGTACAGTGGTAGAGAATGGTGCCTTCGCTGTTATCTGCCATGTAATTAAACAGGGTTCCGAAGTTAAGGCTATTATCCATGATATACATATATAAATCTCCCAAAGAAAAATCGTCGCTTATAAAGGGAGTATTATTTTCAAAAAGAGGAATTTCAATAAAGTTTACGTCTTTTACGTTTTTAAAGGAATTGGGCTCTCTTAGTGCTTCCGTATCCGTTCTGAGGTCAATAACGGTTTTAAGGCCGTAGGATTTTAAAAAGTCTATTTCAGTATCTAAGAGACCGCTCATACAGTCGCCTCTTAAAAACTCCTGAAATTTTGTTATTTTTCCGTCTTTTCTCATATAGCCCCCAAGCTCCCTGAGGTTTTTAGGGGTTTCCAGATTTATTCTTCTTACATTGCTTATCATTCCATCACCTTCTCATCATTTTTTGTCTAATGCTTATTATATATGAAAAGCATTGAAATTAAAAGACAATCTAAAACCCCTTATATGTAAAATAAAGTAGAGTTTTTTACAAAAAAGGATTATAATTAACAAAGATATTCAGTTTTGATGAAATATAGAAACGAAAATAAAGAGGTTTTTCTTTTTTATTCGTTAAATATAAATTGACATAATACAGGGAGGATAAAGTGAAAAGATTATTAAATTTAGGAATTACCATAGTGGCTGTTGCTTTAAGTCTTTCCTTAAGCCCTTTAAAAGCCTATGCCAAGGCGCAGGATTACATAAGAGTAGGGCTTGAGTCTAGTTATAAACAGGTTCAAAGCCTGAAAATCGATAATACAGCTGTGTACATAAGCCTTTCCCGCGGAGGAAGCATAGTAAACCACGGGGAACTATATTCAAATTACGGTTTTTCATTAACGGTAGATAATCTCTATTATGCAGAAACGGATTATACATACGAAAGCTTCAATAAAGCTTTTGAACAGGCAGCGCTTATAGCAGGATTCAGCGGAAATGCCCTTTGTGCCTATAAAGACTCTTTATGGACTGTTTATATGGGAGGGTACCAAAGCGAGCAGGAGGCTTTAAGTGCCGTGAACTCAGGCCTTGCCAGAAAAGTAGTATACCCTTCGGGAAGCGGCGTAAGGCTTGAAGACGGAGACGGACCCATTGCTCTTTTTACAAAGGAAAACGGCTATGCTCTTTTAAGCACAGATAATACGGTTTTATTGGGAAATAAGGAATACAGAGGATATATAGAAGCAGGCAGATATACGGGAGGAGTTATTACAGCGGTAAATGTTATTGACGTTGAGGACTACCTTCGGTCTGTTGTTCCTTCGGAGATGCCAAGCTCATGGCCAATTGAAGCGTTGAAAGCCCAAACCGTCGCCGCCAGAAGCTACACCTATACGAGAATGGGTATCCATTCCGATTCGGGATATGATTTATGCGACGGAATTCATTGCCAAGTATATAACGGCTATAAAAACGAGACGGAAAGCACAAACAGAGCCGTTGACGAAACAGCAGGCCTTGTGGCTCTGTATCAAGGAGAGGTCATAAACGCTACCTTCTTTTCATCAAGCGGCGGAGCTACAGATAATTCTGAAAATGTATGGGCAAATAAGCTGGGTTATTTAAGGGCCGTAGCAGACCCTTACGACACCACGGGAAAAATATGGTCAAGAACATTTACACTAAATGAAATAGATGAGCTTCTAAGAGTCAATAATATGAATATAGGAAATGCAAAGACAGTTGCCATAACCGAAGTAAGCCCTTTAGGCAGAGTTCAGAAGCTTACCATTACAGGAAGCCTTGGCTCAAAAACCCTTGAAAAAGAAGATGTAAGAAATTTCTTTTCAAAAGCCTCGGGAGGCGCTCTTGAAAGCAGATATTTTACTATAGGGGATATGCCGATACAGACAGGATATTCAAGCAGCCTTCATATAATAGGAAAAGATTCAAATTCAAATCTTCTGAAAAATGAAATTTATGTAATAGATTCAAAGGGCGATACTTCAAAAGCTTCCAGTGATTTATATATAGAAGGCATAAACGGCAAAGAGAAATTTACGGAAGGCGCTTATGCCTCTTCCAATACAACAGCATCTACAGGAACGAGCTTCACCATAAACGGCAGAGGCTGGGGCCATGGTGTAGGCCTAAGCCAGCACGGAGCAAAGGGTATGGCTGAATCAGGCTTCACCTTTGAGGAAATACTGAAGCATTTCTATACAGATATAGAGATAAGATAAATTGCAGGCACATTAAGGAGAAAGAATGAATAAATCAGATTTTTATTATGACCTTCCGGAAAGCCTCATAGCCCAAAGCCCTTTGGAAGACAGAACAGCCTCAAGGCTCATGGTTATGGACCGCTTTACGGGAAAAACAGAGCATAAATATTTCAGAGATATAATAGATTATTTGCATGAAGGTGACTGTTTAGTCCTTAACGATACAAAGGTAATTCCTGCAAGGCTTATCGGCCACAGGGAAGATACGGGAACACAGGTTGAGCTTTTGCTTTTGAAAAGGCTTTCTGATGATTTATGGGAATGCCTTTCCTATCCGGGGAAAAAAGCAAGGCCTGGCCACAGAATGGTTTTCGGCGAGGGTCTCTTAAAATGCGAAGTTGAATCCGTAACGGAAGACGGCAACAGAATCGTCCGGTTTTTATATGACGGCATTTTTGAAGAAATTCTTGATACCCTTGGGGAAATGCCCTTACCGCCTTACATTACGGAAAAGCTTCAGGATAAAAACAGATACCAGACCGTATACGCAAAGCATGAAGGCTCCGCTGCTGCCCCTACAGCAGGGCTTCATTTTACCCAGGAGCTTCTTCAAAAAATTAAGGAAAAGGGAATTCATATTGCAAAGGTAACTTTACACGTAGGTCTTGGAACTTTTAGGCCCGTCAAGGTAGACGACATAGATCATCATAAAATGCATTCGGAATACTGCATTATAGAAAAGGATCAGGCAGCGCTTATTAATAAAACAAAAGATGCAGGCAAAAGAGTCATTGCCGTAGGAACCACCAGCTGCCGGACCCTTGAATCCTTTGCCAAGGGCAATCGGATTGATTATGGGCAAAAAAATACAGATATTTTCATCTTTCCGGGATATGAATTTAAAATAATCGATGCTTTAATAACGAATTTTCATCTTCCCGAATCGACCCTTATTATGCTCATATCTGCTTTTTCCTCAAGAGAAGGGGTTTTATCGGCATATGAAGAAGCCGTTAAGGAAAAATACAGGTTTTTTAGCTTTGGGGATGCGATGTTTATTAAGTAATATAGTAGATTTAAAGTGAAACAGTAACAAAGCCGTATATTACTTGAATTCATATGAAACAGCAGCATTGTCAATTTGCTTTTTTCTTATTTTATGTTCCCTAAAGCCAAATGCTTATAGAGGTATAAAAGCAAACTGACTATACAAGGGTTCCAAAATGCGTTTTAGATCAAATATGATAAATCGCCTTTGTGAAACTGCCTTTATTTGATTTTATATATGAAAGCCCTGTGTCTGTTGCGGCATAAAGGCAATTTCACTATGTTTCCTGCGGAAATCCGTGTTTTTATACTAAGTGAACGTTTTTATCGTTATCAACTTTTTTGTTTGGTAACGCTCAATCCGCAGTGAATCGGTTTTTGTTACTATATTGAAATAGTACCTTATAAGGAAAGGAACAGTATGGATTTATTTGATTACCAAAGACAGAAGCATTTAAAGAAGGAAGCCCCTCTTGCTGCCAGAATGCGTCCCAGAACCTTGGAAGAATTCGTAGGCCAGGAGCATATTGTGGGGAAAAATACTCTTCTTTATAGGGCTATTAAAGCCGATAAGCTTCGAAGCATTATTTTCTATGGGCCCCCGGGAACGGGAAAAACCACCCTTGCAAAAATTATAGCTAATACCACAGAAAGCAATTTTACCCAGATAAATGCAACCACCGCAGGCATAAAGGATATAAAAGAAAATATAGAAGAAGCTAAAAGTACCATTGCCTTAAGCGGAAAAAGGACGATTTTATTCGTAGACGAGATACACCGGTTTAATAAGACCCAGCAGGATACGCTTCTTCCCTATGTTGAGGACGGAACGGTTATTTTAATCGGAGCCACTACGGAAAATCCCTATTTTGAAGTCAATAAAGCGCTGATTTCCCGCTCTATTATTTTTCAGCTTAAGCATCTTTCAAAGGAAGATATCAAAAAGCTTTTGTCTGCCGCCATTCAGGATAAGGAAAGAGGCCTTGGAAATTATAATATGCAGATTTCCGAGGAGGCCCTTGATTTTCTTTCAGACAGTGCAAACGGGGACGCGAGAACCGCTTTGAACGCCATAGAGCTTGCCGCCCTGACGACGGAAGCAGATGAAAACGGCGTAATCAATATCAGTATTTCAGATGCGGAAGAGTGCATTCAGAAAAGAGCCCTAAATTACGATAAAACAGGCGACAGCCATTACGATACCATTTCCGCTTTTATAAAAAGCATGAGAGGTTCAGACCCGGATGCTGCCCTTTATTATCTTGCCAGAATGCTTTACGCAGGAGAAGACCCTAAATTTATCGCAAGAAGAATCGTCATATGTGCTTCAGAAGACGTAGGAAATGCCGACCCCCACGCCCTTTTAGTCGCTGTGGCAGCGGCAGAAGCGGTTAATTTTATAGGCCTTCCCGAAGGAAGGATTATTCTTTCTCAGGCGGTAACTTATGTAGCCTGTGCGCCTAAAAGCAATGCTGCCGTAATCAGTATATCAGAGGCAATGAAGGATGTTTCCCAGATACAGATATCCGGTATCCCCAACCATTTAAAAGATGCTCATTATAAAGGAGCCAAGGAATTCGGCCACGGCATCGATTACAAATATGCCCATGACTATAAAGGAAATTACGTTCCCCAGCAGTACCTGCCAGACGAGCTCGCAGGGAGAATTTATTATAATCCAAGCGATAACGGTGTAGAAAAGAAAATAAAAGAATCTCTTATAAAATTGAGAGGAAGAGAGCGGAATGAATAATTATAAGCTTGTTTTAGCCTATGACGGAAGCCGGTATAACGGCTTTCAGGCCCAGAAGAATTCAGAGAACACCATTCAGCAGGCAATAGAATTAAGGCTTAATGAGATTTTTTCAAAGGATATAAAAATCGTTGCTTCTGGAAGAACAGATGCAGGGGTTCATGCGGAAAATCAGGTGATTAATTTTAAAATAGACGAAGAAATTGACTTAAGCAGTTTTCTTGCACTGATAAATAAAAAGCTTCCCGGGAGTATCAGCGTAAAGGAAATTAATAAAATGCCGGAGGATTTTCACGCAAGATTTGACGCTAAAAGTAAAATCTATGAATACCGCATCTTAAACGCTCCATATCCCAATCCCTTTTTAAGAAAGTATGCTTACTTTTATCCCGAAACCCTTGATATAAAGGAAATGGAAAAGGCCTCAAGGCTTTTTACAGGTATTCATGATTTTAGGGCATTTTCTTCCGGCTCCGGCAAAAAATCCACCACAAGAGAAATCTATTCCATAAAAATAGAAAGAGACAAAGATTTAGTTAAAATCATATATCACGGAAACGGTTTTCTATATAATATGGTAAGAATCATTACGGGAACCCTTATTCAAATAAGCGAGAAAACCCTTTCGGAAGAGGATATTTTAAGGGCTTTTCAAAGAAATGAAAGAGGGATTGCAGGATTTACCGCTCCTCCTCAGGGATTATTTCTTCAAGAAGTGATTTATAGTAAAATGATTTAATTACAGTAACAACACCGTATATTCCTTGAATTCACATGAAATAGCGGCGCTATCTTAAGGATTTTCCACGAAAAAGTCATGAGTTTATGGCAAAATACACGAAAGTTTTGATTTTACAAATAAGCCCTAAGCGAATTTGGAAAAGGATACAGGCATAAGGCCGTAAATCTTTTTAAGTGGGGGTTTTCCTATTATTATCAAGCTTGTTTTTTGTTTGGTAAAGATGAATCCCTAGTGAATCGCTTTTTGTTACTACCTTGAAACAGTTTTACTTTATTAAGCATTTTTAGGCGGTGTTTTATGAATCGATTAAGCAGAATCCTTCTTTTTATAGTCTCTCTTATAGGAATGCTTACTTCTTTTGCGGCATTTTTTATTCTTGTGCCTTTGGGAGAAATCACTGTATTTCTAGGGGAGATATATGAAAAAGTTCCTGAATTGAATTATTATTTCGCAGGGTTTACGGCATTGATATTTATGGGGTTTCTATGTATCTTTGTCCTGGCATTTGCCTATCCTAGGAAAACAGGCTTTATTATATATAAAAAATCTACCGGTGAAATAAAAATATCAAAAAACGCTGTTAATTCCATGATTTTAAGCTCCTTTTCTCATTTAATCAATGCCGATAATATACGGCTTAAGGTAATATACAGAAAAAACACCATAAAACACATTAAAATAACCGTATACAATAGATTTCTCGAAAAAATACCTACGCTTTCAGGGGACATTCAGAACAGCGTGAAAGAAGCCGTAGAAAAGATAATGGAAATTCCTTCAGGAAATGTTGAAATATTAATATCTCATAAGGAATTACGCCGAAGAAAAGAAAAACGGGTGGTTTAGGGAGATGATGATATGGATTTTTTAAATTTGTTAAAGCCCTATGGAGGCAGAATATTATGGTCGGGCGCAGGCCTTTTGACCGCCCTTCTTTTTTTGAACATAGGTTTTTTAAAAACCCTTGTGATACTAATATGCTTTGCCTTAGGCTATGTTATAGGGCTTCAGGCAGACGGGAAGATAGATTTAAAGCCTAAAATAAAGACCATTTTTAATTGGCTTAAAAAATAACTAAGGAGGATTATATGGAAGAAGACGTACTGGAGAAAAAAAGTCCCTTGACGTATGAAGACAGGGTGATTCGGAAAATCGCAAGCATTGCCGCAAATAATATTGAAGGTATCATTGCCATGAGCGGAAGCCTGTTAAGCGGGATAACAGATAAAATAATGAATTCCGATTCAAGAGAAAAAGGCATCGCCGTTGAAGTAGGGCAGAAGCAGGTTGCCGTAGATTTAAAGGTAATATGCGAATATGGAGTAAGCATTCCCGAAGTTTATGAAAAGACAGTTTCCAAAATAACGGAGGATATAAAAACCATGACCGGTCTTGAGGTTGTAGAGATTAATATGCATGTTGACGATATCATGACAAAAGAAGAATATGAACGTCAGCTTAAGCAGAAGGACACAGGCGGTTCTGCTGGGCCGAGAGTTGATTAATTATAGATTTTAGTAATTATGAAAGGGTACTAATTTAGAGAACAGGGGAGGTTTATTCAAGGATGCCCCGTGCGCTCAGATAGTGACGATTTGGATTGCAAAGCAATCCGGATTTCATTTTTTACAGACAGAATATTATATATTTGCAGTTCAGCTTACGGAAAATAATGGTTTTTCCAATCTGTTTTCCTTGCTTTTCTGCAAAGTCAAAATTACAAGGAGTATGTCATAATGAAGAAATTACATAAGGCTATTTTATACATTGTTCTTTCTGCCTTGAGCTTTGCCCTTATGAATGTTTTTGTAAAGCTTTCCGGCGATTTTCCGTCATTTCAAAAGGTATTTATCAGAAGCTTGGTTGTTCTTTTTTTCTCAACTATAGTGCTTTTGAAAAATAAAGAAAGACCCTTTCCCAAAAAGGAAAACGCCATGGATATGTTTTGGAGAAGCTTTGCAGGCTGTGTTTCAATGATTTGCAATTATTATGCAGTAGACCATCTTATTTTGTCAGATGCCACAATGATTTCTAAAATAGCCCCATTTTGTACAATTATCTTTTCTTTTCTTATTCTGAAAGAGTCGGTAAAGGTTTATCAAATTATATGTATCTTAATCGGCTTTGCAGGTACAGCTTTTATAGTTAAGCCCGCCCTGAACAGCACCATTATACCTGCCTTCGTAGGGGTATTGGGAGCGGTTCTTGCAGGTGTCGCTTATACGTTTGTAAGAAAACTTGGCAATAAAGGGGAAGAAAACGGAACAATTGTATTTTCCTTTGCGCTGTTTTCCGCTCTTTTTAATATCCCTTTTCTTGTAACAGGATATGAGCATGTTGATTTATATAATCTTTTTATTCTTATAATAAGCGGATTTTTTGCTTTTCTTGGTCAGATGTTTGTTACGGGGGCATATAGCCTTGCGCCGGCAAGAGATATCAGCATATTTGACTTTTCACAGCTTATTTTTGCGGCCATTACAGGCTATTTTATATTTTCGGAAAAGCCGGATTTATATAGCTTTCTCGGGTATATGGTAATCCTGGGAACCTCTTTCTATCTTTTTAAAAAGAATAAAGCCGAAGCCCAAAAGGAACAAACCGAACCGGCGGCGTAAAATAAAACAGTAAAGTTCTTAGGGCGTGAAGTCCAAACAAAAGTCTATTTTGTCATAAAAGCGTGACTTCATCATCGGAAATACTCGAAATAGCCCTGCTATTTCTGCGTTTTTCTTCTCAGAATTTTTGCTTCGCAAAAATCACGCTGCGCGTGACCGGACTTCTTTCCGGTTCCATTCGAATTCACATTTTTTTGCAAACAATACTTTTTCAGCTTTAAAGCTTAAAAATGTATTTCTGCTGTAAAATAATAAATAAACTTTTGTTTATTTATTATTCTTAGCGGTTTGACTATTTTCAGACACTGCCTAATTTAAAATATAAAAAAGCTTATTAAAATAAAAATAGGCTTTTTTTATTTATGTATTTATTTTATTATAACGCTCCACTTTACAACAGTATACCGATAAAGGCAATTTTGAGAGTATTATAAATTAGCTAAAAAATCTTAAGTCAGTTTACTGTAAATATTTAGAAAAACTTATTTATAGCAGAGTGGCGATTTGGATTCTAAGACAATTTCAATTTCATTCTTTGGTGATTCGGCTTTTGCCTTTCTTTATAAAAAATTCACTATAACTTTAAAATAAAAGCGTATTTTACAATTCAATAAGTTTTAGAAATATTAAAGTATAAATATACAGGATATTTTGTATTAAACCTTTGTCATTTATTGCCGATAGATATGTATATTGCGAAAAAAATAGCCATAAAAGCAGTCGAAGAAATGCTTTAGACTGTATACACTAGGAGGTTTTTTTATTGTCGAAACATAAAAGTACGGCATTTATCGGATTATTTTTAGGGATATCCTTAATTGTCGGCTCAATAATAGTTACGGGAGAGCCTGTTTTATTTTGGAATCTTCCTTCTGCCTTTATAATTTTTGGCGGTACAATAGGCTCTACAATAGCTGCATTCCCGCCTCAAAGGCTAAAAACCATGGGTAAGGTCATTAAAAAAGCCTTTGCAAAAGAAGAATATGATTTAAAACAAGATATACTTACGCTTGTTAAGCTGTCTGAAATATCCCGAAGAAGCGGATTATTAGCCCTTGAAGATTATATCGATCAGATTACCAGTGATGAATTTTTGAAAAAAGGGTTGCGTAATATAGTTGACGGAGCAGATGAAGAGCAGCTTCGGAATTTACTGGAAGGTTCGACTTATTTTATGAAGCAAAGGCATCAAAAGGGAGCGGCAATGCTTGATATGATAGCTGCCACTGCGCCTGCTTTAGGGCTTCTTGGAACTTATGTAGGCCTTATCCCCATGCTTAATAACTTAGACGACCCGACTTCACTGGGCCCTATGATGGCCTTAGAGCTTGTTTCATCTTTTTATGGAGCATTTATAGCTTATGTAATATTTTCACCTCTGGCAAAAAGACTTAAATTTATGAGCAGAGAAGAAGAATCCCGAAGGGAGCTTCTGGTAGAAGGCCTTGTATCAATCCAGCAGGGAAAGAACCCACGGTTATTAAAAGAGGAACTGGCTGCCTTTGCTAATATAGACCTTGACGCTGTTGTGAAAAAAGGTGCTAAAAGCAAGAAGGTACAATCCTTTAAAACAAAGGAGGCTACGACTCAATCATGAGAAGCAGATTTAGCAGACCCCAGGATGACGGCGATGATGAAGATGAGGCTAATTGGCAGGATAGTTACAGTGATTTAATGACGGATTTGCTTGCTATATTTGTTATTTTGTTTTCCTTTGCCATGATGAGTCAGGCTTTTGAAGCTTCCAAGGCTAAAGCGGCAAGCGCCCAGATGGCTTCCGTTGAATTAAGGCAGAATACTGTTCAGGAAAAAACCGCCAATATAAAAGAGATAGCGTCTAAAAACCGAGAAACCATAGGCATTTCCGCCGGTGGATTTAACAGTCTTTATGAATATATTAAAACTTATATAGAAGAAGAGGGCCTTTCAGAACAGTTAAGCGTTACAAAGATTGGAGAAAAGGAAATTCTTCTCAGAGTAGCGGCGTCGGCATTTTTTGATTCAGGAAAGGCTGATATCAGAGAAGATTCCGAGCATCTGCTTCATAAGATTTCCGATATACTTATGATGTATCAAGATTCTATTGAAATGGTGCGCATAGAAGGCCATACGGATAATGTACCTATTAATACTTTGCAGTATAACAGCAATTGGGAGCTTTCTGCAGGAAGAGCCGTTAATGTTTTAAAATGGCTTCTTGAGGAATCAGATATAGAGGCGGCGAAAATATCTGCAATTGGCTATAGTGAATTCCACCCTGTTGCAGATAACAATACCTTGGAAGGACGGTCTAAAAACAGGCGGGTAGACTTTTTCATCGAGGCAATCAGCAATGTCGACGGATTAGACGAAGTAAAAGAATAGCCGTACACAGCTGATTTCAAATAAAAAGCAGCATTATCAAATGGAACAGGAAAAAGTTATGACTGGATTAAAATACCCTCCCTTTAGGGCCTTTTGAGCTTACGGTATTTTGCGGAGCAAATTTATGCCTTCTAAAGCCAAATACCTGCAGCGGAATAAAAGCAAATTAACTATATTACATAGCATTAATAAAGCCGTAAGTTAAAGCATACAGCCCTTTAGCCTGCGGCTTTGTGTTTTATGTGCTTACAGCATTTTGAAGGAGTTCTGTCACATAGTCAATTTGCTTTTATTCTGCTATCTAAAGTGAAAATAAATTTATGACATTATCTTTTTATATTAAATTAAACATAAGTTTAAAATGCCCTTTTACAGATAAACCCCAATATCAATATAAATTATAGAAAACAATGAATTTATAAATGTAAATTTTAGAACTTATTAAATTTACGTTGTTTTTATGCATATTTTGCAAAAAATATAAAAAATAACGCAATTTTAGTAGAAAAATGAGCAAAGAGGCTTTGTAACTAAAATGTAATATATTAAAATCTTATTAAAAATGCTTTAAAACATATACATTTTGATATAAATTATGTATAATATTTAATTGAAAGATTAATAATAATGGTAAGATATAACATTTCTTGATAAAAACATTAAAATAGATTATTGATTTTTTCTAAATAAAGGTAATGGGGTGCAGATATTTTGCTTATTGAGGACATTGTTTATAATAAAAATATTACGTTTGAGCATGACAGCTATCTTTATGAGGTTGTTAAGCTTATTGAAAGAAGCAGAAATATTTCCGTTGCTTCCTTTGCAGGCGCCATGAGGTCGGGGGGCCTCAAGATTGTAGGCGAGTTAAGAGAAGTATCTCCGGAAACAAATATGTCAAATAAATATTTCGATGTTTATGCCATGGCGGAGGATTTTGACAAATGCGCCGACGGCATTTCCGTCGTTACGGAAAGCCATCGATATAACGGCAAGGACTTATATATAAAGCAGGTGCGTGAAAAAACGAATCTTCCCGTTGTAAAAAGGGATATAATCATAAGCCCTATGGAAATTTTCTACGCAAAGACCTTGGGAGCAAGCGCCGTTACGCTTGTAAGCGCAATACTTGACGACGTAGAGCTTAGAGAATATATTAATATAATAAACGGCCTTAAGATGGATGCCATTGTAGAGGTTCAGACGAGAAGTGAGCTTATAAGGGCCCTTAAGGCAGGGGCAAAGATTATCCTTATTAATACGCTGGATTATGAAAGCCTTAAATATAATCCCGATATCCTTTCGGAGCTTGTGCCTATCATACCTAAAAATATCATATCCATTGCCGATTGTGTTGAATATGGGGATAAAGAGCTTAAGCTTATTGTGGAACTTAATATTAATGTGATATTTTTAACTACAGATATTTTTAATGTTTCAGACAGGGTAAAAAGGGTAAATGAACTTAGGGACAAATACCTGAAAAGAATACCTGCGTAACTGTTCAATTTAAACATAAATAAGCTCTGTCCTTATTATAGGCGGAGCTTTATTTTATTGAAATTAGGCATGCGATTTGTTATACTGAGAAAGTTAATATTTCATGTGATTAGAAATTTAATTTGTTTAGAGATATAGGAATAAAGACGTATACAATTAAGCAAACTGTTGGCAGCAATGATTCTTACAGTAAATTTAAACTTAAACAGTAGAAAAATCGCATATTGAAGGCTTTTGTTCCTTCTTCACAAGAAATTTACTATATAAGTCTTTATAACTATAACTTAAAAAAATAAGATTGATATATTATTATAATTGGAGGTAAAAAATGAAAAAAACAAAGGCAATAATAGCAGCAGGCATAATAGCCATGGGCGCTTTAAGCATAAACGTAATGGCCTTGGGCAATCAGGCAGGGAGTTCTTCAGACCCTGTTGTTACGAAATCTTATGTTGACAAAAAAATATCAGACGCTTTAGGAAAAGGCTCCTCAGGAGAACTAAGCGAATATCAGATGGAGTTTATTATAAGCGAAATCAAGCAGTCCCTTGCCGATGAACTGAATGGAACAGGCGCCATAGGAGATTCTTATGTTCCTGTCAATGTGGAAGCCGGCTTTATATTAATTGGTGAAGAAGGCACTGAAATTATTTTAAGAAGCGGGCAGGCGGAAGGCTATACGGAAGGCGCAGAGGGAGTTGTTAACGCAACTACAGGAGAAGAAGTGACAAATGGAACTAAAATCAATAAAAACAATCTTTTGATTATTCCGAGAAGCGACGGAAGAGGCGTAAAATGCGCAACAAATTCATGGTTTATTATAAAGGGCGGATACAGCATAAGATAAATTGCTTTAACTAAATTTGACGTGAGAAATTATTGAAAGGGATAAGAAGTATTTTTGACTTTTGTCTATTAGTTGATTATCAAATACATAACTCAAGTTTTTATACGGTGTCTTGTGAAAATACCGTAAATATGTACATGGGGTGTTTCTTGTATTGAGGACGGAAATTTTAGGTATAGGGGTAGACTGTGTAACCAATGAAGAAGCATTGAAATTTGTTCTGGATACGATAAAAGAGAACAAAAGAGAAAATAAAATAATAGTGACCCCCAATCCGGAAATGATTATAGGCGCAAAAAAGGATTCGGAATTTTCCAATGTGCTTAAATCTGCCGATTTGGTCATACCCGACGGAATAGGCGTCGTTATGGCGTCAAAGCTCAACAAGATTAAAATAAAGGAAAGAGTTCCCGGGTGCGACTTTACACTTTCCATCTTCGACAAAATTAAGTTCAGGGAAGGCACGGTATATATTTTAGGTGCAGGCCCGGGCGTAGCTAAAAAAGCGAAAGAAAATATGGAAAGAAAATATCCCGGTCTTAGAATAGTAGGCTATCACGACGGATTTTTTGATGAGATTGAAGAAAAAAGTATTATTAAAGAAATTGAAAGCTTGAAACCTGATGTTCTTTTAGTCGGGCTTGGGTTCCCCAAACAGGAAAAATGGATTTACAGAAATAAAGCACTGCCAGTAAACTTAAGCATTGCCATAGGCGGAAGCATTGACGTTATGGCAGGAACCGTAAAAAGGGCTCCGGAAATATTTCAAAAACTTGGCCTGGAGTGGTTTTACAGGCTTATAAAGCAGCCCTCAAGATTTTTCAGAATGCTTGCCATACCTAGATTTATTGGGGCGGTAATATGTGAAAAAATAAAATCACCGTTTAAAAGGCGTTAAAATAAACTTCCTAGGGGGAATACAATGCTTCAGGAATATTTGAAGGAACATCGTGAAGGAATTAAGGAGTATTTATATATTATTTTTGGAACCGCTCTTGTAGCTATCGGCGTAGTGGTATTTTTTGAACCGCATAATCTTGTTACAGGAGGCGTTACAGGTCTTGCCATCATAATAGCTGATTTGGGAAGAACCATGTACGGCGTTACCATCCCTATTTGGCTTACCAACTTATTTTTTAACATTCCCTTGTTTTTAATGGCCCTCAGGACAAAGGGGAAAAAATTCTTAGCAAGAACTTTTATCACTACGATGCTTCTTACGACTTTTCTTTCCCTGGCAGAGTTTATACCTGTCATATCCGAAGAGTCCGACCTTGTAATATCTACTTTATTTGGGGCGGTTTTTGTAGGGATAGGCATGGGCTTTGTTTTTAGGGCCCAGACGACTACCGGAGGAACAGACATTGCCGCAAGCGTTATCCATAAATATTTCAGACATATCAGTATAGCGAAAATACTTTTCTTTGTTGATGCGATAATAATAACCATCGGCTTTTTTGTATTTGGTATCAGAATTACCATGTACGGTATCATTGCTGTTTATATTACAAGCAGATTTACCGATACCGTTCTTGAAGGTTTCGATTTTGCGAAAGCTGCATTTATTATAAGCGATAAGCATGAAGAAATATCCATGAGAATAATGACCGATACGGAAAGAGGCGCCACAGCCATTCATGCCAAAGGTGTTTATACCCAAAAAGAAAAGGACGTCATACTTGTTGTAATGAACAAAAAGGAAATAATAATGCTTAAAGAGCTTGTAACCTCCGTCGATCCGAGAGCGTTTTTAATAGTTACAGACGTAAGAGAGGTTCTTGGAGAAGGCTTCCAAAGGATTGTTTAATTTGTATTGAGGAAACTGGGCAGCGTTTGAAAGTAAGCAAACCGACGGGAATATAAAATAAACTTTAGTTTATTTTATATTTTATATGAGAAATACAATTTTTGGCTTTAAAGCTGAAAAAGTATTACTTGCAATAAAGTGCTGATTCAAAGAGAAAAAATGCAGAATATTTTGAAGATTTTTGACAAAGTAGCTGTGCTTTATGGCAGGATAGACTAGGATTTTGATTTTTCAAACTTGCCCTAAAAATTCAGGTGCAAGCCATATAAAAGATAGCCTGTAAATCTGTTTTATGGAGAATATTTTTAGAATGCTATAATTTTTATAAAGTAAAATACCCTTGTGAATTTTCACAGGGGTATTTTATTAATGATGAAAAGATGCAACCTTAGAGAATAGAGTGGACATAGGAAAGGACATATGGCGAACTTAGATAATGACAGTTTGAACTTTTCCTAATTCAAATTTTATTAGCACTAACACTGAATTTATGATATGGATTTTTAATTTGAAATGAAGTATGGGCTACTGTAATAGTTCACCTGTAATACAAAAATATTTTACGGGATTGATTAAGATATTTGACACCCAATAGAGTTAAAAAGGGAAAAGAAAGTTCTTATAAATCAGATTTAAGTGAATTTGTAGTATATTTTCCCAAGATTAGCACGAAGAATTGGGCTGTTGAATTTAATATTCAGTAAATTTATAGCGAAAATTTAATTATATCCTTGTAAAACCTTGTTATCTTTTGGAAGTTAAAGTATAATTATGCCTAACGCGATAAAAGAATCGCATTGGTTCTGTATTACAGGGGACGGCAGGTTTATAAAGCAGCAGAAGGGATATGAAAATGCACTGCTGCCGTCAAATGATGACAGTCCAAGTAACCACCATAAAGGAGATTCCATAATGAAGTCTATCCAAAAGAAAATCAGTATTTTCATCATTTCTCTCATTTTTCTTACATCCCTTATGATAGCGGCTCTCAGCCTATGGATTTTTTATCAGAATACAATCACACAGCTTGAAGAAGATACCCAAGCACTTGCCACAGCATACAGCTTAACCATTAAGCAGCAGATACAAGGGTTTAAAGAACAGCTGGAAGTTGCAGCTTCTTTAGAAGGCATTACAAGCGAGAATATCGATGAACGGAATGCCTTGCTTCAGCAGCTTGCAGAAACAACCGGATTTGAATATTTCGCCCTGGCAGATAGCTATGGTCAAACCACCAGAAACAGCGATATTTCCGAGCGTGAATATTTTAAAAAGGCTTTAGAGGGTTCGACCTATATATCCAGCCCCCTTGTGAACAAAGTGGATGGCAGTGTGACCATTATGATGGCTACGCCCATTAGAAACGGCGGGGAATATCAAGGGGTTTTATATGGCGGTATTCTTTATGACGTCTTCAGCCAAGTCATTAATGATATTCGAATCGGAAACGGCGGGTATGCCTTTGTTATCGATAGAACAGGTACAGTTGTTGCACACCCTGACAGCACTTTGGTTGCCGAAATGAAAAATTTCATCGAAATTGCCAAGGAAGACCATTCCTATATCCCTCTGGCCGATGTGCTTAGCCAAATGATAAACGGTGAAAGCAATGTGGACTTTGCAGACTTTGGGGGAGAAGACAGGCTGTATGCCTTTACCCCTGTGGATACCCAAGAGGGTTGGGCGATTTCCGTCTCTGTGCCTATCACTCAAATTACAAGCGGTATTTATCACACCATATTTCTTTGTATAATTGCTGTGGCTATATTGCTTGTTATTGGCATTATATCTGCATTGCAGTTTGCTCGTTCTATTACAAGGCCTATTATTGCAGTTACACAGCGTCTTGAGCTTCTGGCTGAGGGAGACCTGAACTCACAGATCCCTACTGTCAGAGGAAAAGACGAGATGGCTCGCCTATCAACGGCTCTGGGAGCGACGGTAACAGAATTAAATAGCTATATAGGAGATATTTCTTATGTTCTTTCTGCCATGGCAAATAATGATTTTACCGTAACCAGCGCTGTTACATATAAAGGAGAATTTATTCCCATTCAGAAAGCTCTTTATGAGATTTCCAATGCTTTAAAGCAAACGCTCTTAACCATCAGCTCTTCTACGGAGCAGGTGAGCCTTGGCGCCAAGCATGTAGCAAGCGGTGCTCAGGCGCTGGCAACAGGTGCGACCGAACAAGCGGCTTCTATTGAAGAATTAAACAGCCTGATTACAGAGATTGCCGGTCAGGCCAAGGATAATGCAGCAAATGTAAAAATTGCTACAGAATATGTAGATAAGGCGGTTGAAGGCATCTACGCAGGCAACATGCATATGGAGCATCTTACCCAGGCCATGACAGAGATCGGCCAAGCGTCTAATAAGATTGTCAGCATCACCAAAGCTATTGAAGATGTTGCTTTCCAGACGAATATTCTTGCGCTTAACGCCACCATTGAAGCGGCCCGTGCAGGAAGCGCCGGCAAAGGCTTTGCCGTGGTTGCCGATGAAGTGCGCAGCCTTGCCGTTAAATCGGCGCAGGCCGCCAACCAAACTGCAAAACTCATTGGAAGCTCTGTAGAAACCATTGCCAAAGGCACTGAAATAACTGCACAAACAGCCAAGATTCTAAATGAAGCAGGGGAAAGCGCCGCTCAGATTACCGAGAGTTTTTCTAAAATTGAGCAAGCATCTTTCCAACAGACGGCAGGTATTGAGCAGATAAATATAGGGCTTTCCCAAATTTCCTCTGTTGTTCAGACAAATGCTGCCACAGCAGAAGAAAATTCCGCAACCAGTGAGGAGATGTCCGCTCAGGCTGTTACCTTAAACCAAGAACTTAGCAAGTTTAAGCTGGATACAGAGCCTAGGCAAAGCAATTCCTATACTGGACTCTACTAACAGAAACCTTAAAAAGGGTATATAGTAAAGAAACCCTTCGGTTCAACCGAAGGGTTTCTTTATACGATAATATGAGGGTATACCTAAAAGGATATGCCTTCATAAAGGTAGTATCAGCTATTAAGAAAAACCTTGGTAGATTGCCCATTTCCTAAGCTGCATTACAGCCAGAGAGGTACCAAGGAAAGCGGTTCCGCCTGTTGCACTATGGAGGCGAAAGCGGAACCGCAGAACAATTTATTTTATAATTGCCATTAAGAGCAGTTGTCATATTATTTGTACTTAAGATTATATTTCAGACTTGCATTAATTCCTTAAGCGTGATAACAGCTCAGTTCTACTATGGGGAATGATTATCCTTTGGTTTATCTCGCTAAACAGACCACTATATGTCATTATTGCTTCGGGTCCAGTAAGCCCGATAAGTCCAATGGAGCCAGTTATTTAAAAAAATCAATGGTTAGCCCAATAGTATGGCATGTAAATTTGCGCTCGTTTCCGGGCCAAACAAAAGGCTTCCGCCTGTTGCACTGGAGACTGCTAAAGTTAATACATTGCCTGCAGCCAGCGTGACAATAGAACTGTACGAAATAGTCTCGAAATCTGCAGTGATTACGGTAGCTGTTACCAATGACGGCTCTGAAAAGGCACCATTGATTTGAACCCCGAGGGTCAAGCCGAAATCACCTGTTGTAGACTGCAGCAGAACCATAAATCCTACTAAATAGTCTCCTGGAACATCAATAGTGATACTATTTGTTCCCAGCGTTACATCGTTAATTGGCATTGTTTCCGGTATTGCAACTGTCTCTGTGTCACCTGCACCAATTACAATTGTTTGAGCAGCATCATCATATAAACCGCCGAATGCTAAAAATATTTCGGGTCCAGTCGGACCAGTTGGTCCGGTAGGTCCAGTAGGCCCGGTGTCACCCGTCGGTCCAGTAGGTCCGGTGTCACCAGTTGGTCCGGTCGGTCCAGTAGGTCCCGTCGGTCCAGTATCGCCATCAGGTCCTGTTGGTCCGGTGTCGCCTGTCGGTCCAGTGGGTCCAGTGGGCCCTGTCGGTCCAGTATCGCCATCAGGTCCAGTAGGCCCGGTGTCACCATCAGGCCCCGTAGGTCCAGTATCACCCTCAGGTCCGGTAGGCCCCGTAGGTCCGGTTGGTCCGGTGTCGCCTGTCGGTCCAGTGGGTCCAGTGGGCCCTGTCGGTCCAGTATCGCCATCAGGTCCAGTAGGCCCGGTGTCACCATCAGGCCCCGTAGGTCCAGTATCACCATCAGGTCCGGTAGGCCCCGTAGGTCCGGTTGGTCCGGTGTCACCATCAGGCCCCGTAGGTCCAGTATCACCATCAGGTCCGGTAGGCCCCGTAGGTCCGGTCGGTCCGGTGTCACCATCAGGCCCCGTCGGCCCGGTGTCACCTGTTGGTCCAGTAGGCCCAGTGTCACCAGTAGGTCCGGTGTCGCCATCAGGTCCGGTCGGTCCGGTGTCACCTGTTGGTCCCGTAGGCCCGGTGTCACCCGTCGGTCCGGTGTCGCCATCAGGTCCCGTCGGCCCGGTGTCGCCATCAGGTCCGGTAGGTCCGGTGTCACCCGTAGGTCCGGTCGGTCCGGTGTCACCATCAGGCCCCGTCGGCCCGGTGTCACCTGTTGGTCCCGTAGGCCCGGTGTCACCCGTCGGTCCGGTGTCGCCATCAGGACCGGTCGGCCCGGTATCACCTGTTGGTCCCGTAGGCCCGGTGTCACCCGTCGGTCCGGTGTCGCCATCAGGTCCCGTCGGCCCGGTATCACCTGTTGGTCCCGTAGGCCCGGTATCACCCGTCGGACCGGTGTCACCCTCAGGACCGGTAGGACCAGTATCACCCGTGGGTCCCGTAGGCCCGGTGTCACCCGTCGGTCCGGTAGGTCCAGTATCGCCATCAGGCCCGGTCGGCCCGGTGTCACCCGTCGGTCCGGTGTCGCCATCAGGTCCGGTCGGCCCGGTGTCACCATCAGGTCCCGTAGGCCCGGTATCACCTGTTGGTCCCGTAGGCCCGGTATCACCCGTCGGTCCGGTGTCGCCATCAGGTCCTGTAGGCCCGGTGTCACCCGTCGGTCCGGTAGGTCCGGTGTCACCATCAGGTCCGGTAGGCCCGGTGTCACCCTCAGGACCTGTCGGCCCAGTGTCACCCGTAGGTCCCGTAGGACCAGTATCACCCTCAGGACCGGTAGGCCCAGTGTCACCCGTGGGTCCCATAGGCCCAGTGTCACCTGTTGGTCCCGTAGGTCCAGTGGGCCCCGTAGGACCGGGAGTGATATCATCTTCTATGACAACCAATGTTGCTTTTAGTGGTGTGTTGGCAGAATAATAAACAATAGCAGTACTGGAATTCACAAGGGAAAGTGTTACTGGGGCCGCAGCAACCTCAATAATACCGAAGCCAACTACTTCCCCTGTTTTAGCAGGCGTGTTTCCTTCCAGAAGATCGCCCTGAGAAGAAGAAAGGGAGAACACGATTCCGTTGCTTGAGGATGACGATTGTGTCGCGACCCACCAATCCAGTTTATACCGTCCAGGTTCATCAAAGGTAATGAAACCGGTTGCAGGATTGTAGCTGATATTGCCGTTGGAATACACGACAGAATCAAACACCACATTTGCATTGACATCTACAGATCCTGCGGAAGCTCGTTCTATTTGAAGTGCAATATTACTCATCATAACCTCCTAACCATTCTTGAACATGGTATTTTAAGGCATTATTTGCCTGATTACAAGATTTGCAAGCACCGGCGTTAACCCATAATTCACAGTGGCACCGGTATTGTTACTAAGAGTTAAAACGGCCGGTACTGCTGCAACGGTAATAAATGCGGATCCCATGAGCTGCCCTGTTACAATAGGCGAAGCTCCGGAAACTATGGCAATTCCATCCAGTACAATTTCAAAACTTACATAGGTGGAAGCTTGTGCTCCGTCGGTGCTAATCCACCATAATACATCGTAGTTCCCGGCTTGTGTAATGGTGAATTCTCCGGTTGCCGGGTTATAGGTGATGTCAGGCGCTTGGTCATTGATAACGGTATCGAATAGTACATTATCGCCATCATCAACTGTGGTAACCGTTCCTGAAGTTAACTGCACCTGAATTCCGGATAAAGCTCCTACGGGTCCTGTCGGTCCAGTATCACCAGTCGGCCCGGTAGCACCCTCAGGTCCTGTAGGTCCTTCGGGTCCCGTAGGCCCAGTGTCACCAGTAGGTCCAGTAGGTCCAGTATCACCAGTAGGTCCAGTATCACCCGTCGGTCCAGTGTCACCAGTAGGTCCAGTATCACCAGTCGGTCCGGTAGCACCCTCAGGTCCAGTAGGTCCAGTATCGCCAGTCGGCCCTGTAGGTCCTTCGGGTCCCGTAGGCCCAGTGTCACCAGTAGGTCCGGTAGCACCCTCAGATCCCGTCGGTCCAGTATCACCAGTCGGCCCTGTAGGTCCCTCAGGTCCCGTAGGTCCAGTGTCACCAGTGGGTCCAGTCGGTCCAGTATCACCAGTCGGTCCTGTAGCACCTTCAGGTCCAGTCGGACCAGTGTCACCAGTCGGTCCAATCGGTCCTTCAGGTCCCGTAGGCCCAGTGTCACCAGTCGGTCCTGTAGGTCCCGTAGGCCCAGTGTCACCAGTCGGTCCTGTAGGTCCCTCAGGTCCCGTAGGCCCAGTGTCACCAGTCGGTCCAGTCGGTCCAGTATCACCAGTCGGTCCGGTAGCACCCTCAGGTCCTGTAGGTCCAGTATCACCAGTCGGTCCAGTGGGTCCTGTAGGACCGGTAGGGGTAGTGTCTTCGATTGTTACAATTGCAGAGCCTTCAGTCACAGTAATATCCAGTGTTGTGGATTGGAAGATTAAATTCTCACCAAATCCTACAGTGGCTGTTCCTACGGGACCAATTACGTTAAAAAGAGTTTCTCCTGCATCAAAAGCTCCAGTCGGTCCAGTGGGTCCCGTCGGTCCGGTAGGTCCGGTAGCGCCGTCGGCACCGGCAGGTCCAGTCGGTCCGGTAGGTCCAGTGGGTCCGGTAGCACCATCGGCACCGGTAGGTCCGGTAGGTCCAGTAGGTCCCGTAGCGCCGTCAGCGCCGGCAGGTCCGGTAGGTCCCGTAGCGCCAGCAGCACCAGCGGGTCCGATAGGTCCGGTAGGTCCCGTAGCGCCGTCAGCACCCGCAGGTCCAGTGGGTCCCGTAGCGCCGTCAGCACCGGCAGGTCCAGTGGGTCCCGTAGCGCCAGCAGCACCAGCGGGTCCGGTCGGTCCCGCAGGTCCAGTGGGTCCTATAGCTCCAGCAGGTCCTTGAGGTCCGGTAGGCCCTTGAGCACCTTGAGGTCCGACAGGTCCTTGAGGTCCGGTAGGCCCTTGAGCACCTTGAGGTCCGACAGGTCCTTGAGGTCCGGTAGGCCCTTGAGCACCTTGAGGTCCGACAGGTCCTTGAGGTCCGGTAGGTCCTTGAGCACCTTGAGGTCCGACAGGTCCTTGAGGTCCGGTAGGCCCTTGAGCACCTTGAGGTCCGACAGGTCCTTGAGGTCCGGTAGGCCCTTGAGCACCTTGAGGTCCAACAGGCCCCTGAGGGCCGGTCGGTCCAGTAGGTCCTACATTGCATGAGACGTTGCATCTTGAACAGCAGTTATTTAGATACCAGCTGGTATCATTGTGACGGTAAATATCGCCGCAATTAGGATTATTAGATCTCATATGGCTATATTCCTTTCTTATATACTAAAATCGTGTGTACAGACTATATATTCTATTTTAATAAGTAATATTGATGTATCTAGATATTCTGATATAAATTGATATTTTAATATAGGGGAGCCTTGATATACTATATGAATCTTAATGATTATTAGTTCAAAAGGAGGAATTGAAATTAAAGTAAATGACTGAAACTTTACAGAGAAACCATTAACTTTTTTTGCAATGTTAATTTATATTTTTCTTGAAGAGTATTTTCAATGGAGTCTACATAATCCCATATTATTTTGAATATAAAAAAGATAGGATTTAATAGTTCCATATGCTAATTTAACTTCTATAATGGTCTTCCCATAGTTCTGATAAAATGGAAATATAAAATAAACAGAAGCTCAGTTCACGAGATTATAGTGCCTTAGGTCTTATATTAAAATAAGTGGGAGTGTGCTCTAAAGAATTTATTAGAGCTCAGAAATATGTTATCTTTAGGAAGGGATGTATGTTTAAATCGTAAAAAGTGAATCTTAGGGTTTTACTTAGTTGTAATCTTCCAGCATTCTGACAAAAAATAAAGGATTGAATATATCCTTTCATTATATTCAATCCTTTATCTTATATGATCTATTCCATTGGAAAAGGCAGCTTGAAATGTAAAAAAACACTTGCTAGTAATAAAATGATAGTTATTTAATAAATAAGCCATAGCTTTTAAGTCCGTTCGGTACGGACAGAAGCTATGGCTTTAAAAATACACTTTATAAGTAAAACAAGGATAGGGTATTAAAATGAAGTTCTAAAATTATTTTCCGAATATTTCTTTTGCTATGGGAATTGCACTTAAAGCATCTTTCGCATAGAAATCGGCATTTATCATTTTAGCATAGTCTTCGTTCAGTACGGCTCCGCCTACCATGATTTTGCACTGGGGCATTACTTCTTTAACTTTTTCTATGGTTTTTTCCATATTTACTACGGTTGTTGTCATTAATGCACTTAATCCTACAAGCTTAATATCATTTTCAACGACACTTGAAACCACCGTTTCTATAGGAACGTCTTTGCCTAAATCTATAATTTCGTAGCCGTAGTTTTCAAGGATTGCCTTAACGATGTTTTTGCCGATGTCGTGGCTGTCGCCGAAAACTGTGGCAAGAACTATTTTGCCTTTAAGCTCTGTTTTCTTTCCCTGCTTATCCATATGCTCTTTTATGGCGTCAAAGGAGCGTTTTGCGCTTTCAGCGCTCATAATAAGCTGGGGAAGAAACATTTTTCCCGTTTCAAAATTAGAGCCTACATAATCAAGGGCAGTAACAATATGAGAATTTATGATGTCAAAAGGCTCCGTTGTTTCCAGAAGCTTCTTTGTTTCGATGTAGGCGATATCTTTAAGACCTTTCACTACGCATTCTTCTAAGGGGGAAAAAGATACCGATGCTTTCCTGCTTGTATTTTTAACAGTATCGGTTACAATCGCTTTATCGGAATAGCAGCTTATATATTCACGGCAGTTTTCGTCAAGGCCCGCAAATATTTTATAAGCTCTGTAGGTGCCCATCATAAGGTCGGAAAGAGGGTTTATAATACACAAATCAAGGCCTGCTTGAAGAGCCAATGCAAAAAAGGTAGAATTTACCGATTGCCTGTTGGGGATTCCGAAGGATACGTTTGAAACTCCAAGGATGGTTTTTACATTTAATCCTTGTTTAATGTTTCTTAATGCAGTAAGGGTCTCTATAGCTTCTTTCTGCTGAGCGCTTACGGTTAAGGTAAGAGGGTCTATCACAATGTTTTTACGTTTAATCCCGTATTCTTCGGCGGTGTCTATTATTTTTTTAGCGACGTCATAGCGTGCTTCAGCAGTTTCAGGAATGCCGTTTTCATCGATTACGAGGCCTATCACCACACCGCCGTATTTTTTTACCAGAGGGAATATTTTTTCCATGGATTCTTTCTTCCCTGATACGGAATTTATAAGGGGCTTGCCGTTATACACACGAAGGGCGGCTTCTATAACCTCGGGGGTTGAAGAGTCTATTTGTAAAGGAAGGTCGGATATTGCCTGAATAGCCTTTACAGAATCGACGATATATTCAACTTCATTTATTTCGGGAAGACCCATATTGACGTCGAGAATATGAGCGCCGGCCTCCTTCTGGTCAATAGCTTCTTGCAAAATCATATCCATATCTTTATTGATGAGGGCTTCTTTTAACTTTTTCTTACCGGTGGGGTTTATTCTTTCACCTATAATAAGGGGTTCTCTGCCAAGTAAAAGATGACGGCTTCCGCTGCTTATGAAGGTATATTCTTTTTCCGAAAGGGAAACGGGAGTGAGGAGCTTACATTTTTCAACGGTTTTTTGAATGTATTCAGGGGTGGTTCCGCAGCAGCCGCCTAATATGAGGGCGCCTTCCATACACATTCTTTTCATGCTTTCGGAGAATTCTTCCGCATCAAGGTCGTATACGGTTTTTCCGTTTACTGATTTGGGAAGGCCTGCGTTTGGCTGAATCATGACGGGAATAGAGCTGTATTTCAATATTTCCTTTACCATAGGCTCTATTTGCTTCGGGCCAAGGCCGCAGTTTATGCCCAAAGCGTCTACACCTAAGCCTTCGAGAAGGGATACCATGGTTAAAACATCGCCCCCTGTAAGCGTCTTTTGATTTTCATCAAAGGTCATCGTACAGAATATAGGCAGGTTGGTATTTTCTTTTATTGCAAGAATAGCGGCCTTTGCTTCATAAGTATCGGAGAAGGTTTCAAGAATGACAAGGTCTGCACCGTATTTTTCGCCGAGAATGGCGGTTTCTTTAAAAATTTCATAGGCATCTGAAAATTCCAAATCCCCAAGGGGCTTTAGAAGCTTTCCGCTTGGGCCCATATCAAGAGCAATGTAAACTTCCTTTTTGCTTTTTAATACGGCAGCTTTTGCATTTATTATGGCCCGGGAAATGATTTGTTCCAGGTTTCCGAATTTATGGCTGTATGCGCCGAAGGTATTTGTGCTGATGATATCGGAACCGGCTTCTATATATTTTTCATGAATATCAGTGATGATCTGAGGGTTTGATATGTTTAATATTTCAGGGGGAACGGTAAAATTATGCTTTTGTATCATGGAACCCATGGCACCGTCAAAAAACAAAATTTCTTTTCCTATTTTTCTTTGCAGACTCATATATTAGCTCCTTAAACGATATTAAAAATCATTTTACAGCTTAATGTAAATAAATTCAATAGAAATTCAGAATCAATCTATAAAAATGATTAATAAAGCACAATATAAAGCATATCCTGCTTTAATCGGCTCATAGGCTAAAAAGGGTCAAAGAGAATAGTAATTGACGTTTTCTGCCTTAAGCTATATAATTTATTACAGTAGAATTTTTATAAAATGATTTTAAGTTTGTAAACAGCTCTATAAAAGCAGGCATGCTGCGACTGTTTTTAAAGGCTGTTTATCACATATGATTATTAAAAATCGGGAGTGTATTAATGGAGGATACAGTAATAGTAATTATGCTTAAAAATCCGGAAACGGGTTTTTTGGAAAGCGAAATAGGAAGCTATAAAATAGCTGATGATGATGAGCTGATATATAATATTTTTGCAGTTGAAGAAAATGGTAGTGTAAAAACCCATATAAAGCTTACAATAGATAAAGAAATAGAAGATTGGGAATACTCAGCCATATTCGACTATTACGATACAGAGATATTCGAAGCAATCGGCGTAAGCGCCCAGGAAGATGACAACGGTTATGACCCCATGTGGGAGATCGTGTTTGATTTTGATGATAATATTGCTGTAATGGAGGAAAGAATATCCAATATTCTTAAAATGCATAAATCGGAGCTTTCAGACGTTTATGCGGCCATAAAAGACTTGAAGGAAGAGTATACCGATTGATTTTATTGAAATTCATAAAAGAAGAAACAGCTTGCCCTTTATTTTAATATCTTATAGTAGGCTGAAAAGCTTTAAAGGGTTTCGTTGCCTGTTTTTCCTCCAACAGTTTTCTAAGCGAAAACATTACGGGTTGAACCTTTGCCGGATATTTCCGGTGAGACTTTCGGAAAATCTTTTGATTTTCCGAAAGTTCTATAATAAGTCTTTCGGCCTTTGATGCTATACTTAATACCCTGTAAGCAATATCTCATGCGCTGATGCCTGTTTTGACAGGCTTTTTTTATGCTTATTTTTATGAATAAAAGATGAAAATGATATATAGCAAATTTGCTTTTCTACCGCAGTAAGGAACGGGCTCTAAGAAGGCATAAAATCAAGGAAAAGCAAATTTACAGCGCTGCTGTTTTACTTTTATTCGAGTATAAGCTTAAGCCCATAAATAGTTTTAGGCTGCGCTTCCTTATGTTAATAAAAAGGCTTTTATCTTTATTAATCATATAAAAGAAGCATAAATTTTGGCATTCTTAAAGTTTATCCATTATATCCGAATAAATAAGTATATTTAAGCAAGAATAAAAATAGAATATAGATTGGTTTATTGAATCTTAAGGAGCAGTTATGAATAAAGAAAATAAGTTTAAGCTTCCAAGGGCTTTTGCTTTCATTGCAGTATTTATTTTTATGGCGGAAACGGCATATGGTAAAGACTTTAAAATCGAAGGATTAGAAACTGCATTATGGCTTCAAAAAGAGCCTTTTTGGGATATAGATTATATAAAAGAAGAAAAAGACAGTTCTCAGGAAGATAGAAGTTTTTATTTGACCCTTGTCAACAGAGAAAATGTTTTAGATAAGTCTTTCGGACCTGAAAAAACCATGGTAATATCCGACTATATTAAGCACACAAAATCCCCTATAGTAATTGAAGAAGAAGCGGGGCAAAAGCTTATTCTTATGTTTGATGCAATGAAAGAAGACGGATTTAAGAATATAGCCGTTGTAAGCGGATACAGAAGCTATGAATATCAGGAAGATCTCCATAAAAAGCAAGTAAAAAAACATAAAAAATATCCGAAGGACGAAGCTATCCGAAGGGCGTCAAAGATTGTTGCGCCTGCCGGCTGCAGCGAGCATCAGACAGGGCTTGCGGTAGATGTTTCAACAAGTGCCGTAGGGTACGAATTAAATGAAGCCTTTGAAGAAACTGAGGACTATAGATGGTTAAGGGAAAACTCTTATAAATTCGGCTATATCGTTCGTTATACAAAGGAAAAAAGGCATATTACAGGGGTAATATATGAGCCGTGGCACCTTAGATACGTAGGAGAAGAAGCGGCAAAGGAAATCGTTGAAAAGAGCCTTTGCTTTGAGGAATACTGCGAGATGCTTAACGGCAAAGATTTAATACCGAATAATCAGTAATCGGGCCTTATAAAAGAAAATTTAAGGTCCGGTTATTCTTTTTTGTACTGATAGTAAATTTAAAGTGAAACAGGAACAAAACCGTATATTCACTTAGGCTTAAAAATATATCGTTTCCTGCGGAAATCCGTGTTTTGGGTCTGTAGTGAATAAGTTTTTGTTGCTTCTTTAGAAGAAATTTACTATTAAATCAGAATGAAGCAATGCTCTTGTTCATTTGCTTTTATTTTATTTTAGAACTACCGAAGATGGCTGTGCAGATTGGAATAAAAGCAAATGGACTATATGTGAAGTAATAAATTCTTAAGGAAATAAGTTTAAACGCAAATAAATTTATATTCATGTATAATTTAATTAATTTTAAGGTATTTATAAGCCTGATTGTTGTTATCTTATCTAAACATAATGGATTTAAGTATATAATTGAATGAATAATTTATCATATCTTTGAGTTTTATAAGCCTTTAAAGAATACTTTGGGGCATGTTCCATAGGACTATATTCCTTGCATATTTAATTTTGATATTATATAATTTATAAATGCCCTTATATTTTTATGGCTAGCATAAGGGCGTTTATTAATCTGGAAAGAACTTTTATTAGCCTTAAAGTCTAAGGTTTTTATTTTTTGGCAAATATTATTTAAGAAAATATGGAAACAATTGATTTATAAAGCTATGCTCAAATATTTTATGTGCATAAGGGGGTTATAATATGGATAAAGACAATAATCGAAACAAAAAGCCCGGAGGCTCTAAAAATAACGGTGATTTTAATATATTTAATTTACTTATTTTAGGTCTTGTGTTTACTGTTTTAGTAAACATGGGGGTTAATTCAATTTTTACAAAGAAAATGGAAGAAATAAGCTACGACAGCTTCGTTACTCTTGTGAAGGAAGACCTTATTAAATCCGTTCAGGTAAAAGACGACAGATATTTAATAGAGCTTAAAGAAGATGTTAAGAAGGGTACCGTTGAGGGCATTATATATTCCGGCAGCAAGGACGTAGGAACATTTATCTCTAACCTTATGCTTGAGCAGCTTGAAAAATCCGAAAGCGTTCAGAAAGCTTCGGAAGAAATCATCAATAGGGATATTGACCTTAGAATAGAGCTTATATCTAATTTATCCGTAATACTTGCAAGAAGTGCCGCCATTTCGGATGAACCTATGGAGCCGAAGACATTTTATACAGGGGCTGTGTATTATCCGGAGATCATCGACCTGATGCTTTCAAAAAACGTGAATTTCAGAAGGCCTATCGCTGATACAAACCCTGTTATGACTTTTGTTGTAGATTGGGTTCTGCCCTTTGGCTTTATATATTTTCTTTTCTATTTAGTAATGCGGAGCATGTCAAAGAGAATGGGCAGCGGCGGCAGCGGATTCATGAACATTGGAAAGTCAAGCGCCAAAATGTATAATATGGAAAAGAAAACGGGCATAACCTTTGACGATGTAGCAGGGCAGGAAGAGGCTAAAGAAAGCCTTACAGAAATAATAGACTTTCTTCACCATCCTGAAAAATACGCAGAAATCGGAGCCAAACAGCCTAAAGGTGCTTTACTTGTAGGCCCCCCGGGCACAGGTAAAACCCTTCTTGCGAAAGCTGTTGCAGGAGAAGCAAATGTTCCTTTTTTCTCGCTTACAGGCTCAGAATTCGTTGAAATGTATGTAGGCGTTGGCGCTTCAAGAGTAAGGGACCTTTTTAAAACAGCAAATCAACATGCCCCCTGTATTATATTTATAGATGAGATTGATGCCATCGGGAAATCAAGAGATAACCAAATTGGCGGAAATGATGAAAGAGAACAGACCTTGAACCAGCTTTTATCAGAAATGGACGGGTTTGATACTTCGAAAGGTATTGTTATTCTTGCGGCCACCAACAGGCCTGAAATACTCGACAAGGCTCTTTTAAGGCCGGGCCGCTTTGACAGAAGAGTTATAGTAGAAAAGCCCGACCTTGCCGGAAGAGAAGCCATTCTTCTTGTTCACGCAAGAAAGGTTAAGCTTGACGAGGATGTAAGCCTTAAGCAGATTGCTCTTGCCACAAGCGGAGCCGCCGGAGCGGATTTAGCCAATATGATAAATGAAGCTGCCCTTAGAGCAGTCCGTTTAGGCAGAAACAAAATTAAGCAGGAAGACCTTATGGAAGCCGTTGAAGTAGTAATAGCCGGAAAAGAAAAGAAGGACAGAATCCTTTCAATGAAGGAAAAAAGACTTGTTGCTTTTCATGAGGTAGGCCACGCTTTGGCCGCCGCCCTTCAAAAGAACACCCAGCCTGTTCAGAAAATAACCATCGTTCCAAGGACTATGGGCTCTTTGGGGTATGTTATGCAAATGCCTGAGGAAGAAAAGTTTCTTATGACAAAGGAAGAATTCCTTTCTGAAATAACTGTGCTTTTAGGCGGAAGAGCAGCAGAAGAAATAATGTTTAATACCTCCACCACAGGAGCCTCTAACGATATAGAAAGAGCCACTAAAATGGCAAGGAGCATGGTAGCTCAATACGGAATGAGTGATACCTTCGGGGTTATGGGTCTTGAAAGTATTCAAAGCAGATACCTTGACGGAAGACCCGTTGCCACCTGTTCAAGCGAAACAGAAGCGGAGAGGGATAAAGAAATTAAGAAAATCCTTGATTCCTGCTATGAAAAGGCAGTTACCATTTTAAGAGAAAATAAAGAAGTTATTACTGCCATTGCTGAATTCCTTCTTAAAAAGGAAAGCATATCAGGAGAAGAATTTATGACTATTTTGAAAGAGCAAAAGCCTGATTTTGTTGAAAGAAAGCCGGAAGATAAAAAAGAATAAGATTATGTTAAAAGCCTGATTGATTTCAGGCTTTTTTGTTGTTTATAAAAAACTACGGATTTATAGAATAGGGCAGATAGGTTTATAAGTACCTTTGAACTTACTATGCTGCTTAAAACAGCTTTTACCAAAGCATTTGCTTTAAAAATTTATTCCCTATAAGATGCGTTTACTGTCTTTTATGTTTATTAAGTTTCGTGAAGAAAAATTCATAATAATCATATTTAAAAAATTAAAAGTTATAGAAATTTGTAACAAAATGTTTGCAAATGCTGTAGAAACAATAATAAATATTTGAAATTTTAGGAAATATTGGTATAATGAGTATTAGTTCAAAATTATTATTCTTAGGAGGAAGAATGTTGAGAGGGTTACGAAATGTTAAAATTACTACGAAGCTTACACTTTTAGTATTTGGATTGCTTATTACATTCGGAGGCATCAATGTATTTAATCTTTTGAGCCTTAAACAAGTAGCAGCAGAAAGTATAAACTCACAGTCTAAAATAATAAGCATGATGGATGTAAGCAATAATTGCAACAAATTCTTCTGGGATTTTACTACGGCTATCAGTAAGCTTAAGGATACGGGTCTGTCTGCCGGCGAAAAAGAGGAAGCGAAAGCCTTGGCAGATGAAAAAGGAGAAATTTTCTATGAGGCCCTGCAATCCTATAGACAAATGTTTATTGACGAGCCTGAAGCAAACGCCAAACAGCTTACTTTATACGATACGATGACAAAGGTTTATGCAGAAATAGTAGCCTATAAGGATGCTTTATATGAAGGCAATATAAATGACGCCGCTTTGGAAAGCAATAAGGACCAGCAGCAGATTATAGCTTCTGAAACCCTTACGACAATGCTTAATAACGGTGAATATTATGCTGCCATGAGACAGAGAACCATTGCAGATGCTGAAATAAGAACCGTTATAATTATAATATTAGGTTCTGTGCCTACGATTATCGGTATTATTATAGCATATATCATATCTAAGAATATTTCATCTTCCATTAATGAGATTAAGACATCATCAAAGCTTATCGTTGCGGGAGATTTGGACACAAATATCGGAACCAATTATAAAGATGAAGTTGGAGAAATTTCAAGAGACTATCAGCAGGTAATAGACATTATCAATTCCCTTATTGCAGATATTGAAACCATGGAAATGGAACGCAACAGCGGGAATATTGATTATTTTATCAATCCTGAAAAATACAGCGGAGGCTATAAAAAACTTGCAAATTCCATATACAGCATCGTAAAGGCAACATCAAAAGATATAAATCTTCTGCTTGATGTTTTTAAAGAATTTTCCTCTGGAAATTTCGATGTCGATGTACCGAAGCTTCCAGGCAAGAAGGCCATCGTAAATGAACAGATAGATTCTATGAAAAATAATATAAAAGGCGTTACAGGAGAAATTCTTTATTTAACTGAAAGCGCAAGAAACGGTGACCTTAAAGCAAGAACAAACGATTCGGCTTTCGGCGGAGATTGGAAGAAGATTCTTACTTCTCTTAATGTATTTGTTGATTCTTTGCTTGCGCCTATAACAGACAGTATTACAGTATTACATAGAATTGCAGAAGGTGATTTATCAAAGAGGATAGAAGGCGAGTACTTAGGGGACCATGCGGACATTAAAAACGTGGTTAATCGCATGGCTGAAAACCTCTATAAATATATAAGCGAAATCGGCAGGGTTCTTGATGCGGTTTCCAAAAAAGATTTGACAAAGTCCATAGAGATGGATTTTGTAGGAGATTTTTCAAGGATTAAAGTTTCTATTAATAATATCATTGATAACCTCAATAATACAATGTCGGAGATTCAGAGCCTTGCAAATCAGGTATCCGTAAATACGAGAGAAATTGCAACCTCCAGCGGCTCCCTTGCAGACGGTGCTCAGATACAGTCGGCAGATGTTAATGAAATCGGCATCAGGCTCGGGGAATTTACCCAGAAGGCCAAAAAGAACAGAGACGACTCTGAAACCTCATATAATTTATCGGGAACAGTAAGAGATATGGTATATACAGGCAACCAAAAGATGGACGAAATGCTTTCTGCCATGGACGATATCAATGTTTCCTCAGAAAACATATCCCATATTATTGCCGTTATAGAAGGCATCGCCTTCCAGACAAATATGCTGGCTCTTAACGCTACCGTTGAGGCTGCAAGAGCAGGAGAATACGGAAAAGGCTTTGCGGTAGTTGCCGAAGAAGTAAGAAATCTTGCCAACAGAAGCAAAGCGGCTGCGGAAGAATCTAAAACCCTGATAGACGGCTCCGTTAGCAAGGTGAAGCTGGGTACGGAAATAGCTAAGGCCACAGGAGAAGCATTAGATGAAATTTCCGACAGGATTAAGGAGATTAATGAGCTTACTCAAGGCATAATGAGTTTATCCCATGCCCAGGCGGAGGACATAGATAAAATAAACGGAAGGCTCCAAGCGGTTTCAAATGTTACCCAGGAGACTTCTTCAACCCTTGAAGAGCAAGCGGCCTCCTCGGAGATTCTTTCGAATCTTACAGTTTCATTTGCAAAGCTTGTGGATGAGTTTAAGCTTAGTGATACTGCATCGAAAAATCCTCATGCAATAGACGAAATTAAATTATAAAATAAAAATAAAAGCCTTATTTATAAGGCTTTTATTTTTTATGCTTGCATAATACAGAATAAAATACTATAATAGCTACCATAATATAGTTATATATAAATAAAAGTAAAACAGTAGCATCGTAAATTTGCTTTTCCTTGATTTGATGTCTTTTTAGAGCCTATTTTTACAGCGGAAGAAAAGCAAATTTACTATACGGCTATAGTAAAATAGATTTTTGTTACTACCTTAAGCTATTTTACTATATATCGTCTAGTATGAATATTTATGTTTTCTAATATGAAAATGCGTTTGAGGAAAAATAAGATTGTCCTAGTTTTCAGAGAGCAGGCGTTTGGTGTGAGCCCGCAGCAAAAGCAATCCGTCCAATTTCCAAGCATACGGCAAACCCGTAAGGCAGGTACCTTTATCTACCGTTAGAGTGGCTGTTTTTTTACAGCAATTTGGGTGGCAACACGGAGCTTTTCGTCCCATGGGGATAGAGCTCCTTTTTTATTACAAATTATTAAGGTATTGCGGATTTACTTTTATACTCTGAGAACATATAGTTAATTTGCTTTTATACCAAAGTGAATATTTGGATTAAGGTAATTTAGAATAAGAGAAAAGCAAATTGGCAATGGTACCATTTCATGTTTAATCAAGCATAAAAGCAAATCCGCAGTAAAAAGCAAAATTAATAGGAGGTTTTTATATGATTGATATTCGATTATTAAGAAATGACCCTGAACTTGTGAAAGAGAATATAAGAAAAAAGTTTCAGGAGGATAAGCTTACTCTTGTAGACGAGGTAGTTGAGCTTGATAGGGAGTTCAGAAAGGCAAAAGGCCAGGTTGATGACCTACGCAATAAGAGAACAGTAAAAAGCAAGGAAATCGGCGGGCTTATGGCTAAAGGTCTTAAAGAAGATGCGGAAAAGGCAAAGGCCGAGGTAGTGGAATTTTCAGCAGAGCTTGAAAGGCTTGAAAATCTTTCAAACGAACTTACCCAAAAAATAAAAGAGAAAATGGCCTTTATACCAAATATTATTGATCCAAGCGTTCCTATAGGAAAAGACGACAGTGAAAACGTGGAAACAGCCCGTTATGGAGAGGCTTCAAAGCCTGCCTTTGAAGTTCCTTATCATATTGATATTATGCAAAGGCTTAACGGTGTTGACCTTGACAGCGCCAGAAAGACTACAGGAAGCGGCTTCTATTATTTAAAGGGCGATATTGCAAGGCTTCATTCCGCTATTCTCAGTTATGCAAGAGATTTTATGATAGACAAAGGGTTTACCTATTATATACCGCCTTTTATGATAAGAAGCGAGGTTGTGGCAGGGGTTATGAGCTTTGCGGAAATGGAAAACATGATGTATAAAATAGAGGGGGAGGACCTTTATCTTATAGGCACAAGCGAACATTCCATGATAGGTAAATTTATTGATGAAATATTGCCGGAAGAAGAGCTTCCCCAGGCCCTTACGTCTTATTCTCCCTGCTTTAGAAAAGAAGTAGGCGCTCACGGCATTGAAGAAAGAGGGGTTTACCGTATTCACCAGTTTGAAAAACAAGAAATGATCGTTGTATGCAAGCCGGAAGAAAGCAAGGAATGGTTCGATAAGCTTTATAATTATTCTATTGAATTTTTCCGCTCTCTTGATATTCCTGTTAGAACAATAGAATGCTGTTCAGGAGATTTAGCCGATCTTAAGGTAAAAAGCATAGACGTTGAGGCCTGGTCCCCAAGACAGGAGAAGTATTTTGAAGTAGGAAGCTGCTCAAATCTTGGAGACGCTCAGGCAAGAAGGCTTGGCCTTCGGGTAAAAGGGCAGAACGGCAATTACTTCCCTCATACGTTAAACAATACGGTTGTAGCCCCGCCGAGAATGCTGATTTCCTTCCTTGAAAACAATCTAAATGAAGACGGAAGCGTAAGAATACCGAAGCCTTTAAGAGCCTATATGGGCGGAAAAGAAATTATTGCCTGACAAAATTTAAAATATCTAAAAATAAAGGTATTTGAATTCATTCAAATACCTTTATTAGGCTTTCTGAAAGTGGCTTAAATGAAGGCTGTTTATTAAGATTAACATGCCGTAAGATTAAAATATTATAGATAAAGCCACGCATCTATGGTAATATAGTAACTGTATAAAATTAAACTTTTATGAAATTTGAAGGGGATATCGTATGAAGGTCGGATTTTTAGGCCCAAAAGGGACTTTTACAGAAAAGGCATGTATTTGCTATAATAAAGATGCTGAAAGGATTGCCTATAACACATTCTTTGACGCTCTCTTAGGTGTAGAGGAAGGAGAATGCGACAGGTGCCTTGCCGCTGTAGAAAATTCTACGGAAGGCACAGTAAATACGACCTTGGATCCAATGATATTCGATAGGAATCTATTTATAGAAAAGCTTATTATTCTTCCCATAGAACAGAATATATTGATTAAAAAGGGCACAGACCCAAGTAAAATAAGAAAAATCGTATCCCATCCCCAGGCTCTTGCCCAGTGCCGGATATTTACAAGGGATAATTTTAAAGATGCCTGCGAAGTGACCGTATCAAGCACCGCCGAAGCCGCAAGGCTTACCGCCGGAAGCGATGGGCATATAGCGGCTATTGCGTCCAGTCTTACGGCAGAAATATATGATTTGGATATTTTACATAAATCTGTTCAGGATAACAATACTAATAGAACATCATTTATAGCCGTAACGAAAGAGGATACTTCGGAGCCTAAAGAAGGCTGTATTACAACGATTGCCTTTTCAACTAAAAATGAACCGGGAGAGCTTTATAGGATACTGGATATATTTTCTCTTTGGGACATTAATATGACAAAGATTTTAAGCAGGCCTTGGCGGAATAAGCCGGGAGAATATATTTTTATCGCCGATATTGAGAATAATAATATCGAAGATATAAAAGACGCCCTTGTTATGGTAAAAAGAAAGACAAAGTTTTTTAAAATACTGGGCACTTATCCAATAGAAGATTATACTGTAGGCTTGTAAAGTGACTTATTAAAATATATATTAGAGGGTGAGAATATGTCGGGCTTTTCTGATGGCAAAGAATTGGATATTGCAAGGAATATAAAGCTTATTGAAGAGCTTAAAGGCTCTATTCTTACTGATATTGCAAATCTTTATGTACATATGGCGAAGGCTCATTCCCAAAGAGAGGAAATAGAAGACGATATTGCGGAAGTCATAATAAATACATATTTGCTTTCTTCAAGGCTTGGGCTTAATTGCAGTGATATTGAAGAGCTTGTGGTAAAAAAACTTAAAATCCGTTTGCTTAAGGAGGGAGCTCTTGATTTTGACATCAAAGAGATATTAGATTATTTTGAGGGACAGTAAAAAAAGATTCCTTGTCGATTTGCGTTTACTTTATTTTATGATGTATAGAGATATTTTTGTACAGTCCGAATAAAAGCAAATTGACTATAATTTCTTTTAATATAGTTTAAACCTTAAGCTTCATTTTTAAAGTTATATGCCTTTTGTGAAGGCAGTGGGGGCAATTCAATGAAAAAGAATATTAAAATAGCATTAATTATATTAAGCGTAGTATTGTTTGTAATGGCTTATTTTATGCCTGAGCTTATATATGCAGGCATTATTCTGCTTCTTGTAATATCCATATATGATTCGGCAAAGGAACCATCTGCAGAAGTTTTGCAAAGCACTATGACTTTTGAAGATTTATCCGGTGAATTTGAAGAAGGCAATAAAGCGCCTTCAATCTTAATCAGTAATGACAGCTATTATGAAACAGAGTCTTTTAAAAGGCAGATACGAAAAGAGACCCATGACTCTGCAATAAACCTTCTTGATCCGAATAAAGCAAAACAGAAAATTGATTTTAACTATAAATCCTATGATGTGTTTTGCTGGAATTTAACAAAGGAAATAAAATGCTTTTCTTTTTTTGAAGCAAAAGAGGCAGAGCCTCCTGAGGAGGCGTGCAGAATCGGCAATGTCTGCGTAAGCCTGATATTTATAGATAATTATTTCGATGTGATGGAAACCATAGAGGAATCGAGAAAGCCTCTTGTGATAGCGTTAATAGACAGAAAAATAAATGCCTTTGTACAAAGTGTTGAAGGTGTCGTAAAGAAGTTTGAAAAAGATAGATATATATTTATATTTGACGGAAGCAAACTGGAAGCCATTAAACAGAAGAAATTTTATATATTAGACCAAATCAGGGAAATCGATATGGGCAATAAGGTTCCCATAACCCTCAGCATCGGCATCGGAATAAACGGCAGAAGCCTCCACCACAATATGGAATATGCCAGAGCGGCAATTGACCTCGCCTTAGGCAGAGGAGGCGACCAGGCCCTTATAAAAGACGGAGAAAATTATCAGTTCTTCGGGGGAAAAGCAAGAGAAATAGAAATCAACAGCGGCGTAAGGGCCAGAGTAAAGGCCTACGCCATGACGGAGCTTATTAACGAATGCAGCGACGTTTTAATCATGGGCCATAGAAATGCCGACCTTGACTGCCTTGGGGCAGGAGTAGGCATCTATCGGATTGTATCCGACCACGGTAAAAAAGCCCATATCGTTCTTAATGATGTTTCCACGAGTATAAAGGGCATGTATGATAAGCTGATGGAAATATCCTGCTACAGGGAAGGCTGCTTCATTACGGGAGAAGAGGCTCTTGAAAAAATCGGGTATAATACCTTGCTCGTCGTAGTAGACAGCCACAGGCCCAGTATTTTAGAATGCCCGGAGCTTATAGAGCGCTCCCATAAAACGGTGGTTATAGACCACCACAGAAAAGGTGCGGAGTTTGTTAAAAATCCGGTTTTAACTTATCATGAGCCTTATGCTTCTTCCACCTGCGAGTTGATAACGGATATGCTCCGATACCTTAATTTAAAAATACAGCTTAGTGCTACGGAAGCCGATGCTCTTCTTGCAGGGATAACCGTAGATACTAAAAATTACGTTATAAAAACAGGCACGAAAACCTTTGAAGCCGCAGCCTATTTAAAACGAAGCGGTGCAGATACCATCAGAGTAAGAATGGTAATGCAAAACGATATGGAATCTTATAAGGCTAAGGCCATGGCGGTTAATAACGCCAAAATATTCATGGAAAACATCGCTATTGCCGTATGCCCTGCTTATGTGGAAAACCCCGAGCTTACGACAGCCCAAATATCCGATGATCTCCTGAATATAACAGGCATAGAAGCTTCCTTCGCCGTATATTTTGACCATGCAGGAGAAAAGGTCCATATCAGTGCCAGAAGCCTTGGCGGAATCAATGTTCAGCGGATTATGGAGAAAATGGGCGGCGGCGGCCACCAGACGGCGGCAGGAACCCAGATTGTATCAGAGGACATGGAAGAAGTTATGGAAAGACTGGAAGAAAGCATAGAAAGCTATTTAAATTCAAATAAAATCGAGAAAATATAGAAAGAGGGTAGTGATTCATGAAGGTTATTTTACTTGAAGATATAAAAGGGGTAGGCAAAAAAGGAGAAATCCTCGAAGCAAGCGAAGGTTATGCAAGAAATTTCCTCCTTCCGAGAAAGCTTGCCATAGAAGCAAACAAACAAAATGTTTTAGAACTTGAAGCAAAGAAAAAATCTGAGGAAAACAAAAGACAGGCAGAGCTTGATGCTGCCCGGGAAATGAAAGAAATCCTTGAAAACCTGTCTATTGATTTATATGTAAAGGCCGGAGAAAGCGGAAAGCTTTTCGGTTCCGTTACAAATAAGGAAATAGCTCAGGCTCTTGAAGAACAGAAAAATATACAAATAGACAGAAAGAAAATAAGCATCAGGAACATAAAATCCGTAGGAGAAGAAAAGGCGGATATTAAGCTTCATCCGAAAGTTTCGGCCCAGCTTAAATTAAATATTTTAGGTCTTAAGGATTGATACTATGTTTTCAGCTCAGCAGGATAATAAAGACAGTATATACGGCACGAGGATTCTGCCTAACGATATAGAGGCGGAACAGGCTGTGCTCGGTTCTATGTTTTTCGGAAGCGACGCCGTAAGCACGGCTTATGAGTCTTTAAAGCCGGAAGATTTTTACCGTGGAGACAACAGGGCCATATTTGAAGCCATGATTGAGCTTTTCATGAACAATATTCCCGTAGACCTTGTTACTCTGAAGGATAAGCTTGACGAAAAAGGTCTTACGGAGCAGGTTGGGGGAAAGCAATATCTTGTTGTGCTTGCAGGGGCTGTTTCCACCTCTGCCAATTTAAGCCATTATATAAAAATCATTGAAAAGAAATCCACCCTTAGAAAGCTGATACAGGCTTCCACTGATATTTCAAAGGATAGCTACGACGGCACTAAGGAACTTGAGGAAATAATTGAAAATGCTGAAAAAAGCATATTCAATATTGTTCAGAACAGAAACAGCGGCGATTTTTCTTCTATCAATGAAATACTTATAGATTCCGTCAGTAAAATTGAAGAGGTATATATTAATAAAGGCAATGTCTCAGGCATTGCCACAGGCTTTATTGACTTTGATAATAAAACGGCGGGGCTTCAGCCTTCCGACCTGGTACTGATAGCTGCAAGGCCCTCTATGGGAAAAACAGCCTTTGCCCTTAATATCGCCCAAAATGTTTCTGTGAGAAAGGGCTTAAGTACGGCTATTTTCAGCTTGGAAATGAGTAAAGCCCAGCTTGTTTCAAGACTTTTATGCGCGGAAGCGATGATAGACAGCCATAAATTAAGAACAGGAGACCTTGCGCCGGAGGATTGGGAGAAGATTGCAGAAGCTATAGGACCTCTGGGAAGCGCTCCCATTTACATAGACGATACCCCGGGCATCAGCATATCGGAGCTTAGGGCGAAATGCCGAAGGCTCAAGATGGAAAAGGGCCTTGATTTAATCATGATAGACTATCTTCAGTTAATGAGCGGCAGCAGAAAAAACGAATCAAGACAGCAGGAAATTTCAGAAATATCCCGAAGCCTTAAAGCCGTTGCAAGGGAAATGAATGCTCCTGTTATTGCTCTGAGCCAGCTAAGCCGTGCCTGTGAAACAAGAACCGACCACAGACCCATGCTTTCAGACTTGAGAGAATCGGGAGCCATAGAGCAGGATGCCGACCTTGTGGCCTTTATCTATAGAGATGAATATTACCACCCGGATACGGAAAAAAAGGGCCAGGCAGAAGTTATTATTTCAAAGCAGAGAAACGGTCCCACAGGAACTGTGGATTTACTCTATCTTGATAATTATACTAAATTTGTAAATATTCAAAGATAAATTTAAAAGCAATATTAAATATAAGCCAAGCGCCGGTAGAGGAATCCGAAAGGTATTATCGGGTCTTGGCTTAATTGATTTATGGCAAAGATTTTGTTTTCAAGATATAGTATAGTAAAATAATTTAATTACAGGAACAAAACCTTATCTTCACGCAGATTCAACAATGCGTTTTAGAAAAATACAATAATTCATATTTTGTGAAACTGCCTTTATTTGATTTTATATATTGAAAGCTTCCTTATCTATTACGGTATAAAGGCAATTTCATCATATTTTCAAATAAAATCCGTGCCTTTGGGTCTATAGTGAATCAGTTTTTGTTGCTTCTCTATAAGAAATTTACTGTAAATTAATTTATGTAGCCCTATAACCTTAGATAAAATAAAAAATAAGCCGATATGTTTATAGTAAGTCAAATTCAAAACAGTTCAAAGGTACTTTAAGTTGTTTTGAATTTGGCGTCCTACTTAATACAGTCAATTAATCTTTTAATCTTAATTGGCTGTATCAGATATAGTAAATTTAACAGTAAAGAGTAACAAAACCATAGATGCATGAAGACGCAAAAATGTACAGTTACAAAGGAAGTTTATGTTTTTGAATCTATGTAAATAAGTTTTTGCTGCTTTTTATGAGTAATTTACTATATTAAGTTTTATGTATATTACGGGAGGTAGAAATGAAAAAGTTATTTTTGTGGTTTTCTTGCCTGTTGCTTTCAGTAAGCGTTTTTTCCTATAAAGCTGAGGCTAGTGAAATATCAGACATTAATGGCCACTGGGCCGAGGCTGTAATGAGAGACTGGAGGTCTAAAGACTATATTTCCGGTTATGCAGACGGAAGTGTTCGCCCGGATAATCTTGTTACAAGGGCAGAATTTTTTGCCATGGTAAATAAGCCCTTCGGCTTTATCTATTCGTCTCCTATTAATTTTTCTGACGTAAGATACGGTTCATGGTACTACAATATCATAAGCACAGCCGTAGCTGCAGGATACGTTTCAGGCTACAGTGACGGTACAATACAGCCCGACCGCTATATAACAAGAGAAGAAGCCGCCGTCATGCTTTGCAAGGCCGTAGGCCTTGTACCCTATGAACCGGGGGCTGATATATATAAGGATTCTGCCATTAGCCAGTGGAGCAGGCCCTATATAGGGGCAATATCAAACGCAGGTATAATGCAGGGATATTCCGATGGGACATTTCGCCCCTTAGGAACCATGACAAGGGCTGAGGCTGTTACATCGATAAATAATGGGCTGATGAGAAGAAACCAGAACATAGGCTCTTTCGTTCAGCCTGTGGAAAATCAGCAGATAAGCAGCGGCCTTACGGTAATTACCCCCAACACAGGAACAAATACTCAAAGCAATTCTTCTTCAAGCAATAGCCAAGGCTGGCAGGATATTGAGGATTTTGAAGTAGTAATAAGCGCTTCATCCTACGGCTCTTCCAGAGATGACAAATACATAAACGGCAACGTAAGAATAGACGCCAATTCAACTACCGTAAGAAACACAGAAATCACAGGAGACTTACTTATTTCTTCATCGTCAAAGGGAAGAGTTACCCTTGATAAGGTATCCGTAAGCGGAACCATTTATGTAGAAGGGAAATCAAGGCTTGTTTTAAGCGACAGCGACGTTTCGGACATTTTAGTCCGGTCAAGTAATTCCGACGTAATATTATCGGCGGAAGGAGAGACCACCGCAGGAACCGTATATTTATATTCAGGTGCCGAAATCTCCGAGGGAAAGCTTAAAAAATCTTATTACGGCTTTGAAGATATTGTGATAGAAGACTCTGTTAAAAATAATTCCAGATTTGAATTTTCAGGCGATTTTAATCAAATCGATATCTATGCTTCCAGAATAAAATTCATATTTACCTCCGGAACCATATCCAGCCTTAATATTGAAGACACTGCCGAAAGAGGAACTTATGACATTCATTCAGGAACTACCGTGGATACGGTGGATATATATGGCCAAAATTCTTCCTTTTCAGGCCGAGGCCGTATTAAATATGCCAATGTATATGCTAAATATGCTTATTTTTCCGTAAAGCCGGATACGGTTTATAATGATTACGATTATGATACAGGCTCAGGAAGCGTAAGTTACGGCGACTACAACCTTACGGTATATGTGGAAGATGAAGACGGTGACGACCTTGAAGATGCAAGAGTTACCATAAAAAGAGAAGGCTATTCTTCAGAAGATTGGGAAAGAACCAATTCCGCCGGCAGAGCTTACTTTGGCGATTTATATAATGATTATTACGATATAACCGTGGAAAAAAGCGGATATACTACAGAAACAAAGAGAGTTAATGTAAGGTATGACGATACGGAGATAAGGATAACGCTTCGGGAATCAAATTATAAAAAAACAATATTTACCGTTTTTGTTACAGAAGTAGATACAGATGGAGAGTATGTTTTTTTACCTGGGGCAAAGGTAGTTCTTAAAGTAGGAACATCTACTGTGGAAAAAATTACAAGTGCTGTAGGCATGGTCGTATTTACAGACTTGGATATTGGCAGATATGATATTACCATATCTAAGGACGGATATGAAAGCGAGACGGGGCAGATATTAGTTTCTTCAAACGAGGCAGATAATTTGTTAACTTTAGCTTTGATTAAAAAATAAAACAAAATAAATTTTCAATTAAAATACCCCTTTATTTCTTATTAGAAATAAAGGGGTATTTATAGCATTGCTATTTTTACATTGATTAAAGCTAATTACAGCCCGGAAGGCATATCTTTTTTAAACTTTTCACAAAGCTTTTCCTGCCAGTCGGTTTTTGCTTTAAGCTTTCCTAAGAAAAATCTTAAGGTTTCAGGTTCTTCGGTAAATTCAAGGCCGCCTATTAAATGGCGGTTTTCAAAAAGCCAGGATACACGGTCTGCAACAAATTTAACCTGAGAAAGGGTGAAAACTCTTTTTGGGAGAGCAAGGCGTACAAGCTCCATGCTCGCAAGCTGCTCGCTTCCGTCGGGATTTCTCTGTTCAGACATGGTTCCTCTTTCCATTCCTCTGACACCGCTTGCAATGTAGATGGCAGCGGCCAATGCGCCGGCAGGGTATTCTTCCTGAGGGATATGGTCTACAAAGCGGGAAGCGTCAATATGACAGCCAAGGCCTCCGGCAGGCGTTACTACAGGAACGTTCTTTTTCATAAGTTCTTCGCATAAGGCATTAACAAATAATGGGGTCTGGCTTATTACATCAATATCAAGGGTTTCTATAAGCCCTACTGCCAGTGCTTCCATTTCACGGATACTCATGCCGCCATAGGTAAGAAAGCCTTCAAATAAAGGAACCAATGTTTTTAAGCTGTCGAAATGATTTTGATTATTTGTAACGATTCCGCCGCCTCTTGCACAGCCGAGTTTTCTTGCAGAAAAGTAGATAATATCAAACATCTGGCCGATTTCGCTTGTAATTTCTTTTAAGGTTTTATCTTTGCAGCTTTCGTCTTTTGTTTTTATAAAGTAAAGATTATCGGCAAGAAGGCTTGCATCAAGGATTGAAAGAAGGCCCTTTTCTCTGCAGAAATCAGTTACCTCTTTCATATTGGATAAGGACACAGGCTGACCGCCTATGAGATTTGTTCCGGCTTCAACACGCACAAAGGATATTTTTTCGTTTCCAAGCTCGCAATGAAGCTTTTTAAGCTTATCCATGTCTATATTGCCCTTAAAGGGGCAGTCACTGTCTATATTAAGACCTTCATCTTTCAGTATTTCTTCTACTGAGCCGCCTAAGCGGGTAATATGGGCTTTTGTTGTCGTAAAATGAAAATTCATAATAGCTGTAGAATCCTCTTTTACAAAGGCTTGGGCCAATATGTTTTCACAGGCTCTGCCCTGATGCGCGGGAAGGAAAAATTTCGTCCCGAAAACCTCTTTCAAGGCTTCTTCCAGTCTGTAAAATGTTTCGCTTCCGGCATAGCTGTCGTCTGCAACCATCATAGCAGCATATTGCTTGTCACTCATGGCATTGACGCCGCTGTCGGTAAGCATATCAAGAAAAACATCTTTGTTTTTAAGAAGAAAAGTATTGTTTCCTGCTTCTTGGATTGCTTCAAGCCTTTCGTCAACGGAAATTAAATTAAGCTTTTGAACCATCCTCACTTTGTGCATTTCGAGAGGAATGTTTTCACCCGAGAAAAATGATACTGTGTTATTCATAATGTACCTCCATAGAATTAGTTGTGCCCTATGGAAAAAAGCATAAAAAAAGCTCTCGTCCTTGGGCCATTTACCCAAGGGACGAAAGCAAAGCTTCCGCGGTACCACCCTTATTACGGTATTATTACCGTCACTTAATTAAACAGGTCATATAAACCCTTGCCCAATAACGGAGGCATCCGTATATGCCTACTAAAGATATTCAGCATATCGGCTCAAGAGTGTATTTATATATAACATACGGGTTTTGCTCGCACCAACCGCAAAATCTCTGAATCCGGCCTAGTTATATTTTTCTCTCTGTCTCAGCCTTTTAATATTTAGGATAATATCATATAGACATTTATATGTCAACAGGAATTTCTTTATTCTTTTAAATAAGAAAGGAGCCATAAGGCTCCTAAAAGTTTCTGGAATATAAAAAATATTCATTCATATTATTTTTGAATTTTCATGCTATCTGATAAAATACCTTCTTAAAAGGGTAATACCAATTTTATTTGCCATTTGCTTTCTGTTTATAATGCTTTCATATTCATTATTAATAGAGTATATTGTTGCAGAATCTACAATGCCTGTGGGCGGAAGATATTTGAATTTCTGGAATGCTTCAACAAGCTTTGAAGTGCTGGGATTATAGATTCCTGTTGCCTTAATGGGCTTATGGAAAACATAATGGCTTGCGATGGTATTGAGCTTCCTTTGAAGCAGTTCTATTTCTTCCGTCCTTTCTTCATTTTTTATTTCGTTTATATAAAGAGCCTCGGGCACTTCGTTTTCTTCCGATGTTACTTCGTCATAGATTTCTATCATTTTATTCCATGTAATAGGGCCAACAATTCCGTCGGGATTAAGATCAAACTGCTTTTGAAATGCTACTACTGCCGCTTCAGTTGCGTCGCCGAATATGCCGTCAACATTAAGTTTTTGAACGATTCTATAACGGTCTCCTATTCTATTTAAATGTTCCTGAATAAATTCCACATGCTCGCCTCTTGAACCGTAACCCATAAGGTATCCGGGGAAAGGTGTAAGCTCTGGGGACGGCAGCTCTGAGGGAGATAGGGATATAGTGTCTTTGATACGCCAGTAAGTGTTATATAATCTCTGCCATGTTTCCGGGCCTACTACTCCGTCGGCGGGAACGCCGGTATAGCTTTGGAAGCTTCTTACGCTTTCTGCGGTTTTAGGGCCGAATAATCCGTCCGGTTCAACAGAAAGAACTTCGGGAATGAAAAAAGAAAGATAATCTATCATATACTGCAATGTTCTGACATCGTCTCCCGTGTCTCCCTGCCTTAAGGTAACATCAGGCGGTGTATCGCCTACAGCCATGCTTCCTATGACGGAAAGGGCAAAAAGGTTTCTCATTGCGGCATAAACTCTTGTAAGATTATACCATGTTTCTACGCCCACGATGCCGTCAACATCAAGGCTAAAAATCTGCTGAAATGTTCTTACTGCCATTTCTGTAGTTTCGTCAAATATACCGTTGGGATTTTCTATTTTCGGTATAAAGGGGAAATTAATGCTGATTTCATTAAGGTACCTTTGAATCAACTCAACATCGTCACCTCGGCTTCCAAGCCTTAAGGGCGTTCCGGGATAGAGAATATAGAAGCTTTCAAAAAGGTCGCTGGTCACGATGCCGATATCAGGGGGATAAAAATACCTTAATATTTGATAGCTGTTAAAACCTCTTTTTGCTAAATCCAGGCTTTCCCATAGAGACATGCCGTCGCAATCTTCCGAATCCCCATTGCAATAGGTTGCTAAAAAAGGTTCCTTTCTGCCGGCTCTTTTAATATATTGATTAAATATACGGTCTACAATAAGGCTGACGTTTCCGTAGATATTTCTGCCCTCTTCAAATTTCTGGTCATATTCTTCTGTGCTTGTTACGTCAAAAGGATACCCTCTGGAGGGATACCATTCGTTATAAAGCCTGTTGAGAATGAAAGATATTTGCGCATAAATATTTGCTTCAAGGGCAGATTCCGGCCATGTGGGATATACGACAGAAGAGGCTACATTTTTTATATAGTCTGAAAAGCTTACCTGAATGTTTCTTGCAGGCTCATCGGGTGGACCGAGATGGACGACGACATAGTCGGGTATTACGACTTCTTTAAGCATTCTGGCATTGGGTTCATTGGTTTCTAATTTTTTAAACTGCCGCAATGCTTTATAAGTTTTAAAGCCTTGCATATTTGTGCCGGGTGGATTAGGTGAACCGGTGCCCGGTGCCCGGGGATTTCCTTCCAGTATATGGGGCCCAATATCAAATATTAAAGGCCCTGATGGTCCCTCTATGCCGCTTTCTTGAGGGATCATATTTACAGGAAGTATAGACATTTGCCCGTCAAAAATCTGAACACCTCTTACGACCGTTTCTATGAAAGCTTGTTTCATTACAGAAACTACATAGGTTGAATATTCGATTTCAGTTCCACTTATTAAGGAAAGGCCTCTGTCAGGGGCAGGCAGCTCAATTATATCGGTATTTCCATTCATATCGGAAAAAGTTTCATATACTAAAACATCATCAGTGGTATATACGGTGACTCTGGCATTTTCGATAGGCAGAAGTCCTTGTGCGGCGCGGGCTTCTACCTTTAATGTTCCTGATCCCATTTTTATTCCTCCAACATAGTAATGTTTATTTATTCTATTCTTATAAATTTTTTTTGTGATTTTATAGTAGAAGAAATTTAATTTTAACCTGGAATTTTGTCAACAGAGTGGTATCATTTAAGTAACTGGGGTATTTAATAATTAAACAAGAAGCCGAAGTGCTAAAAATATTGATTTTATTATGAACTTGTGATAATCTTAAATACCGTACAGGAAATTAAAATGGGGGGATTTTGGGAAAATTTTCTTTTTTACTTATAAAAAACGGTTTGGGAGTGTTTAAATTGAGCTTACTTGAAATCATGCTCACTTCTATTGCCCTGGCAATGGACGCATTTGCCGTTTCTATTTCAAGCGGTATGTGCATTAGGGATTTCAAGCTAAATCATGGATTAAGGTTCGGCTTGTATTTTGGTTTTTTTCAGTTTAGTATGGCCGTATTAGGATTTTTTCTTGCTTTTTCATATGCAGGCTACATAAGGAGCTTCGACCACTGGATAGCGTTTATTCTTCTTGGCGTAATCGGCGGAAAGATGATATATGAAACATTTAAAGAAGAGGAGCTTGAATGCGACGTTCTATCTGACGCTGTAATGAACTTTAAGAATATGATTATGCTGTCTATTGCTACAAGTATAGACGCCATGGCTGTAGGAGTAAGTTTTGCCTTCCTTGAGGTAAATATATGGGATTCTGCGGCTTCCATCGGCATTGTAACCTTTGTGCTTTCCTTTGCAGGAGGGTTCATAGGGAACAAAATAGGCGGCTTTTTTCATAAAGAAACTCAAAGAATAGGAGGGGTTGTACTGATATTTATAGGACTAAAAATATTAATAGAGCACTTAAGTATAGGGGGGTAATATCTTTGTATAGGGAAGACTATCTTACGCTGGCGGAAGCGGCTAAGAAAAAAGTAGTATTTTTAAAAAATAATCCTGCAGGTTATTTTGTATCATCTATGCTTGCAGGTATTTATGTTGGTTTTGCGATGCTTTTCATTTATATCATTGGCGGAAACCTCGATGGGGCGGGGATATCAAAGGTAATAATGGGAGCATCATTTCCTGTGGCTTTAAGCCTTGTTCTTATGGCAGGCTCAGAGCTTTTTACAGGAAACAACATGGCTATGACAGCAGGTGTATTGGAAAAAAAGGTAAAAACTAAAGACGCTCTTTACTTATGGTTTGTATGCTATTTAGGAAACTTTGCCGGTTCTATCCTTCTTGCCGTAATTTTCTGCTCAGGCGGCTACGCTACGGGAAAAGTAGGCGTATTCTTAGCGGAAGGTGCTTTAAGCAAAATGAGCCATGGGTCTCTTGAGCTTTTTTGCAGAGGAATCCTTTGTAACATCCTTGTTTGCGCCGCCGTATGGTGTTTTTATAAGCTGAAAACTGAAAGCGGCAAGCTGATTATGATTTTCTGGTGTATTTTCGCATTTATAACAAGTGGATATGAGCACAGCGTTGCAAACATGACACTTTTTACGGCGGCTCTTATAAGCCCCAACGGTGTTGCGGTAACGCCAGCCCTTGCTTTCCATAATTTACTTTTTGTTACTTTGGGAAATATTGTAGGCGGGGTTGTATTCTTAGGAGTCGCCTATTACATAATATCGAAAGAGCCTGGTAAAAAGGCTTAAAAACAGGTTTCGCAAAAGCAGCCAAGGGCTGCTTTTGCGAGTTTTTATCTGCCGCCAATATTTAACCCACAAAGGAGCAAAGCACTCTTTGCAGCTTAAAGTCTGGGCTTTTAGAGCTATTATACCATGAGCATAATTTTGTTCATATTATACCTTTAGCATCTCATTGAGATGCTTTTTTTAACTGGCAATGACTGCCTTTGATGAATTCAAATTGACAGTTTTATATGAAAATGCTATACTTTAAAAAAACTTAAAGGGTGTGTATTGATGTCGGTTCTGTCTGTAATGGTGGAAATCAACTAAATAGACGCTGATTAATTTAATATAAGTAAAACTTTTCAAATTTTACTCTGTTAAGCTTAATTGGCGCAGTTGAAAAAGTGTAAGGGCATAGAATGCTTTTTTTGTATTACACTTTTACAGAACATACCTAACAGACTGCTTCAATACCTTAAATAATCGGTGCGTGGTAAGGTGTTATTGCCGCGTATTTTTTATATAATAAATTATTCTGCAAACAATTAAGATACCCTTAAAAATACTTAAGTTTTTTAAGTTATTTTTAGGCATGTTATTATACTATTCCATGTTTTTCCTGCAGATTTAATTTGCCCACAGGAGCATTCTGCACTTTTATAGGTGTAGGTATGTTCTTGTGGGCATTTTTTGTATTTATGCTTGAATGATACTGAAACGATGGCATTGTTAATTTACTGTACTTTATTTTAAATTTTACCCAGATTAGTACTGGTAGAGAAGCAAAAGTAAATTGAACCTATTTTGTAAGGAGATTAAATATGAATAGTTATAAAACACTTGAATTTGATATAATACTTGAAAAATTAGCTGAAAAGGCTTTATCAGAAGGCGCAAAGGAAAAATGCCTTAAACTTCGGCCGTCTTTGGCGGAAGAAGAGGCTCTCCGTTTTCTTGATGAAACTACCCAGACAAGAAGCATTATAGAGCAGATGGGAAAACCGCCCCTTCCTGTTATGCCGGATCTTGAAAAAATAATAGACTATATTAATATTGAGGCGATGCTAATGCCGGAGCAGATTGAAAAGGTACTATCCTTTCTTGTATCCTGCAGAAGAATGAAGGAATATTTAAAGTCTGCAGAGGCTACCGAATGCAGTATCGCCTGGTATGGCGGCAATATAGACGAGCTGCGTTTTCTTGAAGAAGAAATTGAAAAATCCATTTCCAATGGGGCCGTTTCCAATAAGGCATCTTCAAAGCTTGACAGCATAAGGCGGCAGATAGATATTACCTCAGACCAGATGAAAGAAAAGCTTAACGAGATTTTAAGAAAAAACAAATCATGGTTTTCCGAAAGCTTTGTGGTTATAAGAAACGGGCATTATACCCTTCCTGTAAAAAGAGAATATAAAAACTATGTTTCCGGTACAGTAATCGAAATATCCAATAAAGGCGGTACGTGTTTTATTGAACCTTCTTCTATGGAAAAATACCAGTCGAAGCTTTCACTGCTGCAAATAGAAGAAGACAGTGAGGTAAGGCGGATATTGTATTATATTACCGGCATCATAAGCGATAATATAAAAGCCATTCAGCTTAATATGGAGACAATAGAGACATTGGATTTTCTTTTCGCTAAGGGTAAGCTTAGTATCTCCATGAATGCATCTTCCGTGAATATAAATACAGAAAGAAAGATATCCATAATAAACGGAAGACACCCTTTAATTAATGAAGAAGAGGCGGTCCCTTTAAATTTTCAAATTGAAGGGGAGACAAAAGGCGTGGTTATTACCGGACCCAATACAGGAGGGAAGACCGTCGCATTAAAAACAGTAGGGCTTCTTTCCCTGATGGCCCAAAGCGGACTCCATGTTCCGGCAGACAGTCAAAGCAGTTTTGCCATGAATAATATCATTATGAGCGATATCGGGGATGGCCAAAGCATTACGGAAAATTTATCTACATTTTCGTCTCATATGAAAAAGGTTATTTCAATTTTAAAAGAAATTAACGAGGAATCCTTAGTGCTTATTGACGAGCTGGGTTCAGGAACAGACCCTGCTGAGGGCATGGGCATTGCCATAGCTGTTTTAGATGCTTTATGCGGGAAAAAATGCAATTTTATTGTGACGACCCATTACCCGGAGGTTAAGGAATATGCGGAAAAGACGAAAGGTATTGTAAATGCCAGAATGGCTTTCGATAAAAACAGCCTTATGCCTCTTTACAGACTTGAAATAGGCTTGGCAGGGGAAAGCTGTGCTTTATATATCGCTGAAAGGCTGGGTATGCCTTCCGGGATACTGAAGCGAGCCTATGAAGAAGCTTATGGAAAAGAAAACAGCAAAGAACATGATTTTAAAGACAAAGATTGCCATGAGCCTGAAAATGCAGATATACCCAAGATTATCAGAAAAAAGGAAGAAAGGTTTGCTGAACATCTATCATTACCGTCCTTTACCATAGGTGACAGCGTATTTGTTTACCCTGAAAAGGAAATAGGCATCGTCTATGCTTTATCTGATCATAAGGGAAATGTAGGCGTTCAGGTAAAGGGCCAGAAAAAGCTTATAAACCATAAACGCATTAAGCTTAATATACCTGCCTCTGAGCTTTATCCCGAAGGATATGATTTTTCAATTATTTTTGATACGGTTGAAAATAGAAAATCAAGGCATATTTTAGAAAAGCGCCATGAAGAAGGCAGAATTATAATCCTTGAAGAAGGAGACAAAGAAATATAACAGCAAAAGTCCCCCGACAGCGTATAGCATATCGAGGGACTTCATTATGGTTAATTTTAATAAGTTAAGGGTCTTTAATTAAATAAGGCATAAGGCCAATAAGAAATTGAAGAACATTATTGGATTTTGTCATACTTAAAAATATTTATTTATAAGAAATAATTTTGTTATTTTAAGGAATATGCCTTATATAAAGACCCGGACTTATTATATTTATATATTAATCTAATAGGCCCAGACTATTTTCCTGCCATCTGTCTTTTCTGAGCATCAATCATCTTCTTAACCATATATCCGCCAACGTAACCGTTTTGAGCTGAAGTTAAATCTCCATTGTATCCCTGCTTAAGAGGAACACCGATTTCGTTTGCAACCTCATACTTGAACTGATCAAGAGCGGCTCTAGCTTCAGGTACAGAATTTTTGCTGTTTGTACTTGGTATATTCGGTATATTCATTATATTCACCTCCTCAATAGTATTATTAACTTAAGAAGGCAATATATTCTGGAAAAAATTATTAATATTTGGCGTTGATATAGTGATCTATTTTTGAGATTCTAATTTTTTCGTCAAAAACCCGTTCCCTCCGTAAAAGACTAAGGATTGAATCGTTTGCAGAATGCAGTATCATGTCATAATCTTCCATAATGATTTCAAAAAGTTTTCCCTTTAAGTACGAGCTTCTTACTTTAATGAAATAAGCGTCGATACCTCTAAAATCTAAAAGCTCAAGAGTTTTCCTGGTGGCAAAGTCCTTTTTGTCATAATAATATTTTACTTTTTCAAGATAAAGATTTTTATGTTCATAGTCGGAATAAGTATGGCTTATCATTTTGGCACTTTTGGCTTTGGCGTTAAAATATTGGTAATTAAAAAGGCATTTCTCTATAGAATCCAAATATTTAAAAGGCTTTTCTCTAAGGCTTAAAACGGCATCAAGGTTTTTATTCAAATATTCATGCTTATTCATATCGCCTTTAATATACTGGTCTATCAGGTCCTGCCTGTATTTAAAGTATTTTTCAAGTTCGTTCAAGATTTCACCCTCTGTACGATAGCATTAATTGCCAGTGAAATTTAATGATATTTCATATATAATTATAACAGATTTCAATTATTATTCAAAGGGCAGGTTCTGGCATGGAATATACGTTTTTAGACTATTTTAACGAAGTATTGTCTATTCGGCTAAAAGAAATTGATATTTTAATAAAATGTAATGAAACTATATCCATAGGCAAGGTATCTGAGCTTTTGGATATTTCGGAAAGAGAGATTATGAAAATCTCTGCCCCCGAAGATGACTTTATTGAAGCAAAAGAAATTCTGCATATTATGGAGGAAGGTTCCTCTGAAATATGCCTCATGTATCAAAGGGAAATAGAATGCAATTCTCCTTACATATATTCTGCGGAAGAAATAGCTTATATATACGGCTTTGATTTGCCGAAAGTGAAAGAAGCCATGGAAAAAAACGACATTAAGGCCGTAACATGGCAGGTTCTTCCTTTTGTATTTTCATTAATACCTTATAATCAAAATGCCATGAAAAAGTAATTTTTATAATAAGTCAAGTTCAAAATAGTTTAATGTAGTTGGAGCTATTTTGAACTTGATGTTTCACGCCGTACAGTCAAACGGCTTTTTAAATTGATTGACTGTAAAAAACTTGGATTTTTTAAATTACATTAAAAGGCCCCGGTTAATCAGGGCCTTTTAATGTGTGAAGTATTATGGCGAATTTAAAGTTAACCAGTAGCAAAGCCGTATATTCAGACAGGCTAAAAAATATATTGTTTCTGAAGGAAAGCCGTGTTTTTATACAAAGCGAACTTAAAAAAGGATACAGGTATAAGCCTGTATCCTTTTTTAAGTGAATATTTTCTTATGATTATCAAACTTGTTTTTTGTTTGGTAACGATATGCCTTAAGGGAATAGACTTTTGCTGCTTCTTCATAATAAATTTACTATGATAAACAATGAGAAGGTTAAGAAGCCTTCAATAATTTGCGGTAAGTTAAGTCAACGCCCAGAGCGCCAAGAGGTGCGGTAATTAAAATTGATAAAACAGCTACAGTCAAAACGATTTGGCCGCAGGGTAAACCCATTGCCAGTGGCAAACCGCCAATGGCCGCCTGTACAGTAGCTTTCGGCATATATGCAATCATGCAAAAAAGCCGCTCTTTAAGTGATAGCCCTGTCTTTAGCAAACAAAAGAAAACACCTGTCATACGAAGTGCCAGAACAGAAAAAATAAGTATCATAGATGGCAATCCGGCTGAAAGTGCGTAGCTTACATCAACAGTAGCACCAACAAGGACAAATAAGAGAATTTCAGCACCCACCCAAAGCTTTGTGAACTTATTGGATAAGCGTTCAGAAAGTACGGGGTATCTTCTGAAAATCATAGCGCCCATAGCCATTACTGCAAGCAATCCGGATACAGGAAAAAGATTTTCGGCATATTTCTCAAAGGCAACAAGCAGAAAAGATATGCTTAAAAGGATAATTACTTTTGCAGAATCTCGAAAATGCTTTTTTTTGAAGAATATTACTAACAAATAGCCTATTAAGCTTCCAATCAAAGCACCCGTAATAATAGACACGGGTATTTTGGCAAAGCTTATGGCAGAAATATTGCCGCCGGTGGCTAATGATGTAAAGGAAGTAAAAAGCACAATTACAAAAACATCATCAACGGAAGCTCCAGCCATAATAAGTTGAGGAATACTATTATTAATACCGTATCCTTCTTCCATAAGCTTTAGCATTCTTGGAACTATTACAGCGGGGGAGACAGCCGCAATGACAGAACCCATTATTGCAGCTTCAAGGTAAGAAATTCCCAATAAAGGCGGTGCCAACAACACTGTTCCTGCAATTTCAAAGCATGCTGGAACGAAGCACATGAGCATTGCTGGGCGGCCTACTTTCTTCAAATCCTCAATGTTTAATGAAAGCCCTGCTCTCGTCAATATGATTATAAGGGCAAGCTGTCGTAAATCAGCAGATATAGAAAGTATTGAATTATCTAAAAGGTTTAGCAAATAAGGTCCAAGGATTATTCCAGTAAGCAGTAGTCCTATAAGATTTGGAAGCTTTAGTTTTTGAAAGACTGAACCAAGAAGCAAACCTAAAAGAAAGATAAAAGCAAGACTAGTAAGCATAAATATTCCCCCTAAAGTTTGTTTTGCCGCAAAAAACAAAAAGCTGATACCTTCTGCGACAATTTATCACAGAAGTCATCAGCTTAATAAGCGGTTTTGGCAATTGCCATGGGAGAACTTCATTCCCAGAGAAAGTATATCATAAACATAGGATGAATTTCAAGATATACATTTATAAATAAGTGAGTTCATGGAACTAAAATTCCGCAAACTTCAAACCATATTCGTACAAATTTGCAGGAAAACACAGCAATGCGTACACCCAAAGGTGTAATTAAAGTTTTATACTCATGACATGAAAAGTCCCACGGCTTTTCCCTTGCTATGCAAGAGGTTCGGCTCCGCCGAACTCACATTAAATTATGTACTGTTGATGTTTATTTTTTATTTTTGGCTCTTACGTATTCAATGGCTTCTTTTCCCGTTATATGGTCTATATCGATTGCAATAATATGGCTATGATTGCAGCCGGATATTTCTTTAATTCTATTTTCTTCCGGCTGGTCTTTCGAATATTTTTCAACAAGAGCCTTAAAGGCTTCAAACCATTCGCCGTCTTCGGCAATTCTTGCCCTGCCAAATGCGATGACGCTCCGAAAATAACTTGTATATTCTTCACTTACAATATTGTCTTCGTCTATTACGGTAAAAGAAACCTTTGGACTTTTTTCGATTGCGTCTATTTTATGCCCGGACTTTGCAGAATGAAAATATATTTTTTCATTAAAATATACATAGCTTAAAGGAACGGCATAAGGATAATCTTCATCTCCCAAACATGCCAAAACACCGTTTGTGCATCTATTCATTACGGCTAAGGTATCTTCTTCAGATAATAATTGCTTTATTCTTCTCATTGGCCTAAACATAATTTATCTCTCCTTTATAGTAAATTTCACAGAAGGATGCAATAAAAATCTATTTTTCATAAACGGTTTAAACATATAGAATCGCTATGTTTAAGCCATTCATAGCCAACAAAGATTAAAATATCTTTGTTGGCTATAAGGGGCGTTCGCCTGAAAACACTTTAACAGTTTCCCTGTAAGCGTTTTCAGGTTCACTAAACATAAAATATACGATTTTTATTACTGTTTAATTGAAATTGACTTTAGTCCTCTAAACAGCGCCTATTCTTTTGTAAGACAGCCCAATTCATAATAATTATTGTTGTTGAACTGGAAATTTTTGATTACGTCAAGATTAAGTTTTTTCGTATGGGCAGCGTAAGACCTTTCATTAATATGATTGATGAAGGTGATTAATATAGGGTATCTTTCACTCATTTGTTTTTTGGAATAATTAAAAACCTTTGGCAGAACCTCGGTACCTCTATAGGCTTTGTCAATGCAGATAGGGCCGTATTGATAGGAGTTTTCGGTGGAGAGCCTGTTACCTTTATATTCCGTATTGTTTAAGTCGCTTATCATATGCTGAAAAAGAGGCCATTTTGACCAATATTCCCAGGAAGCCGCCATAGCGTAAGCGACTATTTTTTCTTCATCACAGGCAATGGCTATGCCGTTTTCTTTTTCGATTAATTCCTTAAATTGCTCTTCCGTAAACAATGTTGTAACAAAACCATTGGGCTTATCTTCTTCACTTATGGTTGAAACATGGTATTTTTTCTGTAATTCCATTATTTGGGGTATGTCGCTGATAACAGCATTTCTATAAATCATAGGGTTCCTCCTGATTTGAGATTTCATTTGCCCTTTAGTACAAGCATACCTTTATTATATATATTTGAAAGTGGATTTGCTATATGCTAAAATGTTTTTATACTAAAAACATGTCTTTATGCTTACATAAGCAAAACATTTTAAGGAAGCGGCAAAAATCTATTTTTCGTAAACAGCTTAAATGTATAAAAAAATCTATATTTGAGCTATTCAAAGCATACGATTTTTCCTACCTTGATTATTTTATTTAGCTATAAGCGTAAAAGGCCCAAGAGGACTTATATGATATATTTTATTGTGAATCCTGCCGCAGGAAACGGAAGAGGGGAAGCGGCAGCAAATAGGGCAGGAAAGCTCCTGAATGAAAAGGGAATTGATTACAAAATATTATTTACAAAAGAGCCGTATCACGCGGCAGAGCTTACAAGAAAGGCCATAGGGGAAGGAGCTAAAACAATTGTTGCCGTAGGGGGAGACGGAACCCTCCTTGAGGCGGCCCAAGGCTTTATGGATGGAAATGAAAATATTGCTCCTCATATTAATTTTGGCATTATACCCGTAGGAAGCGGCAATGATTTTATAAAAAGCCTTCATATCCCTAAGGATATTGATGGGGCGGTGGAAGTTATTTTAAGAGGAAGGTCTAAGAAAACCGATATTTTAAAGTATAACGAGGGATACTGCTTGAATATAGGCTGCATTGGCATTGATTCCGAAATAGCCTATCTGGCGTCCAAAACAAAAAACATCTGGGGAAAGTTTTCGTATATTGTATCGGTACTAAGAAATATATTCACATATAAATGCATCAGGGCGAAAATAAAAATAGATGGCATGACATTAGAGCAGAAATTTACTTTAATCGCTGTCTGCAACGGAAAGTATTACGGCGGGGGATTTAAAATAACCCCCATGAGCCAAGTAAATGACGGCTATATTACCCTTTGCTATGTGGACGCTCTTATGTTTTTAAAAATATTATTAATATTTCCCCTTGTTGCTTTTGGGATGCATAAGGATTTAAAAATAGTTCATTTTAAAAACTGCAAAGAGCTTACCCTTGAGTTTGACAGGGAGTATAAATTTAATATTGACGGCAATGTTATTTATACAGACGGAAAGGTTAAATTTGAGGTAATAAAGGAAGCTTTAAATATTATATGTTAGAGGTAGATTATGGATAAAGATAAAGGCTTGAACTTAGAGGGCTTCAGTAAAGACTTTGAGCTTATAGAAGAGAAAATAGGAGAAAGCATCATCGGTCAGAAAGATACCGTCAGAAATGTTCTTTCGGCTATTATAGCGGGGGGAAACGTTCTTCTTGAAGGGCTTCCCGGTCTTGGAAAAACAAGGCTTGTGAAAACCATAGGAGATATTTTCAATATGGAGTTTTCAAGGATACAGTTTACTCCGGATTTAATGCCCGCCGATATAACGGGAACGGATATATTGGTTAAGACCTCCGGTGACGAAGGAAGCTTTAAATTTCAAAAGGGGCCTGTTTTTGCCAATATCATTCTTGCAGACGAAATCAACAGGGCGACTCCGAAAACCCAATCTGCCCTTTTGGAAGCCATGCAGGAAAAGACCGTTACCGTAGGCGGAAAAACCTATCATCTGCCGGAGCCTTTCTTTGTGCTGGCAACCCAAAACCCCATTGAAACGGAAGGAACATATCCCTTGCCTGAGGCCCAGCTGGATAGATTCATGATAAAGCTGAATGTTGATTTTCCGTCTAAAAAAGATGTTCTTGAAATTCTTGACATTACTGCTGTAAAAGAAGAAAAAGAGAAAACGGAAAAGCTCTTTGGCTCTGAAAAAATTATCCAGATGAGAGAAGCAGCAAAAAGCGTTGCCATATCCGAGCCTGTTATGGATTATGCCGCGGAAATCGTAATGCGCAGCCATCCGGATTATGAAAACGCTCCGGACAGCGTAAAAAATTACGTGCATTACGGCTCAAGCCCAAGAGGGGCACAGGCAATTATAAATATCAGCAGGGTATACGCCCTTATAGACGGCCGTTTTAATTTAAGCTATGACGATATAAAAAAGGCGGCGTTTCCCGTTCTTCGCCATAGGATTTATTTAAATTTTGAGGCTGTATCCCAAGGCATAGACACAGATCGGATTATTAAAGAGCTTATTAAAGAGGAAAAATAAATGGATTATGTAAAAGACATATTTACCCAGGAATATATAGAAATGCTGAATTCCTTAAAGCTTGATATAAGTAAAAATCTTACGGGAAGCTTCGCAGGCAACAGAAGGTCGCGAGCTAAAGGTTCAAGCGTTGATTTTTCCGACTTCAGAAACTATACCTTAGGAGATGATATCAGGCGGATTGACTGGAATAGCTACGGAAGGCTCAATAAGCTTTACGTTAAAATATTTGAAGAAGAAAGACAGGCCTCAGTAAATATATTTCTGGATATAAGTAACTCTATGGACTTCGGCGAAAATAATAAGCTTTTTTTCAGCAAGGTAATAGCCGCAAGCCTTGCTTATATTGCTATTTCCAAGGCTGATAATGTAAATATATTTACATTCCACAGAAAGCTTGAGCTTAATATAAAAAATGCTTCTGCTAAAAACAAGCTTGCTTCTATTGTAGAGTTCATGGATTCCTTAGAGGCTTCAGGAGAAACAGACATGGAGGAAGCTTTTTCTTTAATCGATAAATACGGTATCCGGTCGGGCGTAGGAATCTTTATTTCCGATTTTCTTACGAAAGGCGATTATAAGAAAATCCTTTTGAATCTTCTTTATAAGAAACAGAAGCTTTCTGTTCTCCATGTTTTATCAAAGGAAGAGCTGTTCCCGGAGCTTTCAGGAGGGGTTCGCCTTGTAGATTCAGAGAATGATTCAAAGCTTGATATTGAAATAGACCCTTCGGTTTTAGAAGAATATAAAAAAGAGCTTACGGCTTTCATTGAAGAAACGGAAAACTTCTGCAAATCAAGAGGGATTCATTACAGCCTTATGAATTCAGGCGACCCTTTTAATAAATACTTAAATAAACTTAGATAAAACACCGCCTAAATAGGCGGTGTTTTATCTAAGTTGCCCATGTTTTTTCAGTAATTACCTCCATCGAATAACCATAAGATAAAAGGGGGAATAAAAAATCCTTTTCCTTATGGCCTATAAATGTTTTAATAATGATGCCTTTTCCCCGTATCATATATTTTCCCAATGCTGCAGGGATAAAAATCGATTCCCCTGGAGAAAGCCCCATTGCTTTATCAGAATATTCTATTTTTCCAGAGCCTTCGGCTAAGGTTAAAATGAAAAATTTGTCTATATCGCTTTCTTCCGTATAATAATTTTCAAATTCATATTTTATAAGAGAAAAATGATTATTGCATATGTAATATGTTTTTAAAACTCCGTCTTCTTTAATAGAAAGACCTTTTACCGGATTTTTATTTTCCGGTAAATTATAATCTATAGCTTCAAGGGCCTCATTTATATGAAGTTCCCTTTTCCCGTCTTTCCAAACCCTCCCATAATCGTAGAGCCTGTAGGTTCTGTCGGAATTTTGCTGTATCTCCATTAAGACGATACTTTTTGTTATGGCATGGACCATGCCGGCAGGGATATTGATAACATCGCCTTTTTTTACCGGTATAGAATTCAGTACATTTCTAATCTTTTCACTTCCTGCGAGCTTTGACAAAACCTCCTTTGGTACTCCCGGCTTAAGGCCTGCTATTATTTTTGCATTTTCCGGTGCGGATAAAATATACCATGCTTCGTTTTTGCCTATAAAATGTCTTTCATTTTTCTCATTATATTGATTAGAAGGATGGACCTGTATAGATAAATCAGAGCTTGCATCAATAAGTTTAAGCAAAAGAGGAAAGGGATTTTCAGATAAAATATTTTTTCCAAGATATTTTTCAGGCTCTTTTTTTAGTACTTCATAAAAGGGTATTCCTTTATAGATGCCGTTTGAGATTATCGCTGTTTCTGCAATTTCAAGGCTTTCTCCTGTTTTTTCATATGGAAGGCTCCTGTTGAAAATTCTTTTAAGCCCATCTCCGCCCCATATTTTTTCTACATATACAGGTTTCAGTTTTAGGGGATATATCATAAAAACCTCCTTTAAAAAGCATTTTAAAACTTAATAAAAGCTCAATTTCTTACGGCAATTTTTAGCATTTATATATTTAAACCAAAGGGATTATTACGATTTTTTTAATAAATCTTTTTTTTGTTAACAGCGTATGGGTATTATGATAGAATGTATCTAATTCAGTAAGGTACGGAGGAATATATGAAAAAAACAGATAATCCCGTAAGAAAACGGAAAATCATAAGGAAATTTATAACTACCTTTTTAGGAACGGTGGGTATTTTTTTGTTGGCCTTTGTTGTTGTTGTGGCAGGGCTTAGTATGTTTGGCTCGGGAAATGAAGCTGTAAACCATTTAACAGAAGGTCTTGGAGAAAAAACATCTATAAACAATATATTTTCTTCCAAGGAAGAAAGAACATTTTTTTTAATCGCAGGAACAGACGACGACGGAACAAGAACAGACGTTATGATTTTAGGCTGCTTTAATCCTGAAACCACAGGAATCGACCTTATCTCTCTTCCCAGAGATACAAAGGTTACGATGCCTAAAGATAGAATTGACGTTTTAAAAGAAAAGGGGAAAGTCGTTCCCTCAGACGGAATTATGAAGCTTACGGAAGTGCATCATTATGCAGGCAAGGAATTAGGCATGGATTATTTAAAGGCCCAGATATATGATTTGCTTGGCGTTAAACCGGAATTTTATGTAAAGATTGACTTAGACGCTTTTGAATATCTTGTTGACGAAATTGGCGGGGTGGAATTTGATGTTCCTCAGAGAATGTATTATCATGACCCTATTCAAAATCTTCATATAGACTTATACCCGGGGGTTCAAACCCTTGATGGAAAAAGCGCAGAAGGTCTCGTAAGATACCGTTCTTATCCCCAGGGGGATATAAAGAGAATGGAAGTTCAGCAGGCATTTATAAAGGCCTTTGTAAAGAAGGCCCTTACAAAAGAGAACTTGCTCAATAATGCCGCTTCCGCAGTTAGTGCGGCGCTGAAATATGTAGAAACGGATTTTAACATGACGAAGCTTCCCGGATACCTGAAATATGTTACAGGATTTAAAACAGAAAACATAAGCACTTATACTCTTCCCATGACGGGAACTGTATATATTAATTCAAAATCCTATGTAGTTTTAGATGAGCCTAAGAGCAAAGAGTTGGTTCAAAGCCTCTTCTACGACTCAGACCCTGTAGAAGAAGAGCCTGCTACTGAAAAGCGCATTCAGGTGCTTAACGGAGGGAATTCAGCAGGCCTTGCCAAAAAGGGGAAAGAAGTTCTTGAAGAAAACGGCTTTGCAGTGGAAGCCGTAGGCGATTATAGCGGAACAAGGGAAGATAACCCCAGAATATTCGTAAACAGCCGTTCCTTAGGAAAGGATATTCAAAAGATTCTTCCTGAAAGTGTCGTGATTTTCGATCCCAATTTAGACAAAAATTACGATATCATAGTAGTTATAGGGAAAAAGGGTGTGTAGTATCGTAAGCTATATAGTCAATTTGCTTTTATGACCCTATATGCATTTGGTTATAGAGGGAATACGGGGAACATGCTTATGAAAGCAGAAAAAATGATATGCAAATTTACGGTGGATTTGACGGTTTTTATAATTCACTGATTGCTTACTTGATTTTTTGAAGTATTAATATTAAAATACAATAGGCTTATGTATTTGAAGATCACCAATTCAGTAGAGGGTGTTAAAATTGAGCATAGTAAAGAAGAACGTTTTGGTATGCATTACTCCGCAGACAAACAGTAAAAGGCTTATAGATAAAGGCAGCCAGATTGCGGGAGAAGGGAAGCTGCATATTTTTCACATGCAAAGAGGCAACAGCGTTTTTGATGATTCCAATGCAGGAAAGCTTCTCGAAGAACTGTTTGATTATGGAAAGACAAAAGGCGGTATGGTTCATTTTCTAAGTGAGGGTGATTTTTATGTAAGTGTGCGGGTATTCGCTTTAAGCCATAAAATCACAAGCATTGTCCTTGGGGAGCCGCCTTCCGAGTCCATGAGCAGAGATGACCTTAAAAAGAGGATTGCAGAAAACCTGCCGGGCATCGAGGTAATCGTTCTTGAAAGACCTAAGGACTCTATATAAGACAAAATTTAAATTTACACATTAAGATTTTTACAGAAACGGGGAAATTAAATGAGCTTATATGAAAATTGGATAAGATCAAGCTATGATAATCAGGGAAGGAGCATAAAAAGCTTCTGGAACATATATATGCCTAAGGAACAAGCTATTTATGAAGACATTATAGGCAATAAAATTGAAAAAATAGAAATGCCCCTTAATGAGCTTGCTGAAAAATACAATATGAAAGACTATGAAATCGTAGGCTTTATTGACGGTATAAACGGCGGCCTGAAAGAAGAAATAAATGTTGAAGAACTTGAAGAAACTTCAAATGTAAAGCTTGAGATTGATTTTGAAGCCCTTTATAAAAAAATGGTAGAGTATAAGGCTGAGCATCTTTATACCTTAAGCCAGTGGGACCATATTTTTGACGAGGAAACAAGGAAAAAATTAACCCATGATCAGAGAGTGTCCGGCACCATAGTGAAAGGCCAGAAAACAGGAAGAAATGACCCCTGCCCATGCGGAAGCGGAAAGAAATTTAAACAGTGCTGTGGTAAATAATGAATACTTTAATAAAAAAAGTAAGGAATACGGCGGAGCTTTCTAATGACCCTGTCATAAAGGAAGCGGGCCGTATTTTAAAAAACGGAGGGTTAGTAGCTTTCCCTACGGAAACTGTATATGGTCTCGGGGCGAATGCCCTTAGCTTAGAAGCCTCAGGAAAAATATATGCCGCAAAGGGCCGCCCGTCAGATAATCCGCTGATAGCCCATATTGCGGATATTGATATGCTTGAAAGCCTTGTATACGATATAAGTGAAAAGGCAAGGCTTCTTATGGAAGCCTTCTGGCCGGGGCCGATGACCCTTATCTTTAAAAAGAAAGACATTGTTCCCTATGCTACCACGGGGGGGCTTAACACCGTAGCCATAAGAATGCCTTCAAATAATATCGCAAGGGCCCTTATAAGACAAGCGGGTGTTCCCATAGCCGCCCCCAGTGCCAACAAAAGCGGCAGGCCGAGCCCTACGATGGCAGAGCATGTGAAAGAGGATTTGTATGGAGTTATCGATATGATTATAGATGACGGGCCTACGGATTTCGGCCTTGAATCTACAATCATCGACGTTTCCGAAGAAGAGCCTGTGATATTAAGGCCGGGAGCCATAACAGATTCAATGGTACAAAATGTTCTTGGCAAAATATCAAGCTCCTTCGAATTTTTAGAAGAAGAAGGGGAAGGTCCTAAGGCACCGGGAATGAAGTACAAACACTATGCACCAAAGGCAAAAATGATTTTACTTCGGGGAAATCAGAATAAAATTATTTCAACTATAAATCAATTATCCGCCGGTGAAAAAAATTTTGCCCTTATGATTACGAAAGAGCTTCAAGAACAATATCAAGGTCCCGGCAGGATATATATTATGGGAAAAGCAAGTGAACCCGAAACCATAGGGGCTAATATATTTAAGCTATTAAGGCAGATTGATGCCGACGGCTGCGAGCTTGTTTTTACCGAAGGCATTGAAGAAAAGGGCATAGGCATAGCTGTTATGAACAGGCTGAAAAAGGCCTGCGGGTACAATATCGTTGATGTTTAAGGAGGATTTTTATGAATATATCCTTTATATGCACCGGAAATACTTGCAGAAGCCCTATGGCCTGCGCCTTATTTAAAAGCCTTGACACAAGGGGCCGAAATGCAATCAGCAGAGGCCTTTCTCATGAAAGCAACATCCCTGTAAGTAAAAATGCAGTCCTTGCCATGGAAGAACTAGGCATAGATATATCAGCTCATAAGTCGAAGCAGGTTCGTTATGAAGACATTGAAGAAAGCGATTTAATACTCACCATGGGGAAATTTCACAAAGATGCAATCCTTAATATGAATCCCAATGCGAAGCTTAAGGTTTTTACTATATATGAATATGCTTTGGGGCTCAATAAGGAAGTAGCTGATCCTTTCATGCAGTCTGTTGAAGTTTATAAAAAATCCAGAGACGAGCTTAAAATGCTTGTGGAAGCAGTATTAAAAAGGCTGGAAGAAAATGAATAAAATTTATACTTGAATGAAGATGAAACAATACATTGTCAATTTGTTTTTACTCTATTTTAAGCTATTTGAAGACAAATACGCACAGTGGAGAAAAAACAAAGAGGCTGCATATCTTTTGCTGTAAAATATAGTAAATTTGCTTTTCTTCCGTAGTAAGGAGCGGGCTTTAAGAGAGCATAAAATCAAGGAAAAACAAATTTACAACGCTACTATTTTCTTTTATTTGAGTATAAATATAAAATTTGTCCGGTTGTAAATTTATTTTTAAGAATTCTTTCAGAATTGCGGCTGTATTTTTAAGCACATACTATGGTTACGTTAACCATAAGAAGGTTCTCCCTTCGCATAAAATAAATTTACTAACGGTCAAAGAAGGTTGTTTTATAGTTATATAAAACAGAATTTGATTTTTTAACCACAGAAGTCTATAGTAAAATAGGTTTTTGTTACTACCTTAAAGCTATTTTGCTATAAAATTAAATTATGGAGGCAAGTAATGGGAGAATTATATGTTATAGACCACCCGCTTGTGGTAGACAAGGTTTCAATGCTTAGAAACGAGGAAACAGGCAATAAGGAGTTTAGAGAACTTGTAGAAGAAATTGCCCTTCTTATATGCTACGAAGCCACAAGAAATATTGCTCTTAAGGAAGTAATCATTAAAACCCCTATCGGCTTTACCCAGTGCAAGGTGATTGCCGATAAGAAATTTGCGCTTATTCCTATTTTAAGAGCGGGTATAGGCATGACAGACGGTATGCTTAAGCTTATGCCTACAGCAAAGGTAGGCCATGTAGGCTTATACCGTGACCCTGAAACTCTGAACCCTGTTGAATATTACTGCAAGCTCCCAAGCGACGTAGAAGAAAGAGATGTTTATATTATAGATCCGATGCTCGCTACCGGCGGTACTGCCTCTGCGGCCATACAGTTTTTAAAGGAAAAGGGCGTAAAAGCCATGAAGTTCCTTTGTATTATAGCTTGCCCTGAGGGCGTGGAAAGACTTAAAAAAGAACATCCCGACGTAGATATTTATACTGCTGCTTACGACGAGAAATTAAACGACCACGGCTATATTGTACCGGGCTTAGGTGACGCAGGCGACAGGCTTTTCGGAACGAAGTAATAAGAATACGAATCTTGCCTGTACCGGCTTTGATTAAAGGAGCACATTGTTTTGATTGAAAATCAGATTTTTGTCGCAAACCACAACTGGATTTTATATATAGCGGCGTTTGCCTGTGCATTCGGAATTTCTATTTTAGCTACACCTTTTTCGAAAAAGGTTTCTTTAAAGCTTGGGGCAATAGATTATCCGAAAAAAAGAGGCCTTCATACGGAGCCTATTCCAAGAATGGGGGGCATAGCTATTGTATTGGGCTTTATGCTTACCATGCTTATTCTTATGCCCTTTTTGGCAGAAATCAGGACAAGGCAGTTTACCGGATTTTTAATAGGCGGAATCATCATTGTTGCCTTAGGCATGCTTGATGATATTTATAATTTGAATGCAAAGCTTAAGCTTGCCATACAGTTTATCGCGGCCCTTGTTGTGGTACTTACGGGAACTACGATAAACACGCTTATGTGGCCCTTTGCTACATATTTAGAAAGCCTTAGTGCGCCCATAACCATAATCTGGATTATAGGCGTTACCAATGCCGTTAATTTTATTGACGGCGTTGACGGCCTTGCAGCCGGTGTCACAAGCATCTGTGCAACCTGCCTTATGGTTTTATGCCTTCTTACAGGAACGGAGCTTGCGGTTGTTCTTACGGCTACCCTTGCGGGAAGCTGCCTTGGATTTTTACCCAGAAATTTTAACCCTGCCGAAGTTTTTATGGGGGACACGGGAGCGACCTTTTTAGGCTACGTCCTTTCGGTATCCTCGATTCTTGGGGTATTTAAATCCTACGCTGTTCTTTCTGTGCTTCTTGCGGTTTTATGCATAGCCCTTCCGATTCTTGATACTTTATTTGCCATGTTAAGAAGAGCCATAAATCATAAGCCTATCATGAGCGCCGACAGAGGCCATTTGCACCACAGGCTTATAGATAAGGGATATTCTCAGAAGCAGGCCGTCGGAATACTTTACGGTATTTCTGCCGTTTCAGGGCTTTTCGCCATATTAATAGCCCTTAGAAATATATACGCCATTGCAGTTGCGGCCGTATTTTTCATTGTACTTACCCTAATGCTTTTTGTTTATAAAAAGCGGACGGGACACAATAATTAGTTTTTATGTAAATTATTAAAAAACGCTGATGACTTTTTAGTTATGGCGTTTTTTTTTGCGTAAAAAAACAGGATAAATTTCCATATATTTACAAAAATTCTTGTTCTAAATTATTATAATTGTGAATATGGCAGGAAGTGGAAAATTACAGCTTATAGTAAATTTATATAAAGCAGGAACGAAAGCTGATTCACTATAAATTTAAAGATTTCCACAGAAAACGGTATGTTTTAAGTCCACATGGATATACGGTTTTATTACTGTTTAACTTTAAATTTACTGTAACTATGCTTTCAAAAGATAAGCGGAGGTGTTTTATTTTGGACAGAATATTCCTAACAGAAAGGCAGGAAACAAAGAAGGAGAAAAATATTTTATTTGCTTTGAAGAAAGAGGCCCCTACATTTTTAATGTCTGCTATGGGCCTTTTTATAGGGCGCCTTGCATTATTCGGCTTTATGAACCCTGTGGCCATAGCCTTTATTTCTCTTTTTATGGGAAGAGGATATAAGCTCATTGCCGTAGCTTTTTTTACGGCCATAGGCATGCTTACAAGGTTTAACGGAATTTATATATTAAAATATCTTTCTTCTATTATGCTCATATGCGCAGCGGAGTTTTTTCTGGGATTTTTCAATATAAAGCTTGGAGAAAAAATAAGAGCTGTTCCGGGAGCCATAGGCATAGCACTTATGGGGCTTCTATTTTCTTATATAGGAAAATACAATGCATATTATATATTCATGTCCTTTCTTGAAGGAATTCTTGCGCTTGCCCTTTATTTCATTATCCTCGAAGGAAGCTCTATTCTGGAAGGAAAAAATAAAAAACTGATTCTTGGAAATGAATCCATCATAAGCCTTGCAATACTCCTTGGTGCCGTACTTGCAGGGGTTTCGGACATATACATATTGAATATCAGCCTGAAATATCTTTTTTCCTCTCTTTTAATCCTTTTGACCGCTTATAAAGGAGGCGGGGCGTTAGGCTCTGCCTCAGGGGTTTTAATAGGGTTTATTTTGACCCTTACAGGATATGCCAATTATTCTTTGGTAGGCATATTAAGCATAGGGGGAATGATCGCAGGCCTTATGAAAGATGCAGGAAAGCTGGGCTCTGTTATAGGCTTTTTATGCGGCGGAATAATAACAGGGTTTTACCTTGATATCTCTATTTTTGATAAATCCTTATTGCTAAGCGTATTTTTGGCATCTATTATTTTTTATGTAATGCCTAAAAATATACGCTTAAGTACAAATGCGATTATTAACGAAGGCGCCTCCAGTATCCTATATGCCGATAAATCCCGTGAACTATCCGTAGAACGGCTTAAAGGCTTTTCTCAGTCCTTTAAAAGGCTTGGGGATACCTTTAATCTTCTTTATGAAAAAAATTACACCCTAAGCCAGAAGGATATTTCCAGCCTTATTGATGACGTTGCGGCAAAGTGCTGTGAAAACTGCAAATTTAAAGAAGACTGCTGGGAGATTAATTTTTATTCCACCTATCAGATGGCCTTTGCCCTTCTGGAAATACGGGAAAAAGAAGGGTATCTTTCTTTAAGCAATATTCCTCCGGACCTTCAGAAATTCTGTGTAAAAATGGATAGCTTTTCTTCTGCTATAGGCAGTTATTTTGAATTATATAAAAACAATATTTCATGGCAGAATAAAATAGCGGAAAGCAGGCAGCTTGTAAGCAGCCAGCTTACAGGGCTTTCCAATATCATAGATAAGCTTAGCGACGAAATGGAGTATGAATTTAAATTTGTTACAGAAGCGGAAGAAGCCATTTTAAACGAGCTTATGAAAAATAATATTGACGCCGGCAGCGTTCTTGTCATGGAGAACAGAGCCAGTAAATATGAAATATCTATTGATTTAAAGCCCTGTAACGGTAAAAGAAGCTGCACAAGGCAAATCATTCCCATAATCAACAGGGTCACGGGAAGAAAAATGAAAAAAGAGGTAGCCCAGTGCTATGCAAAAAACGGAAGCTGTATGCTTCGCCTTATAGAAGAACAAAAATATCAGTTTATAAATGCGGTTGCATCATCGGCGAAAGAAGGCAGCTTATCTTCGGGAGATAGCCACACCACATTAGAGCTTAAAAACGGAAGACAGCTTCTGGCCCTTTCAGACGGCATGGGCTCCGGCAAAAGAGCAAAGGCGGAAAGCGAAGCCTCCATAAGCCTTACGGAAGAGCTTCTGGAATCCGGCTTTGATATAGAGACGGCAATCGATATGATTAATTCCGTATTGATATTAAAATCCGATGAGGACAGCTTTTCTACGCTTGATATTTGTCTTGCTGACGGTTTTGATGGCAGTGCCCAGTTTGTGAAAATAGGGGCAGCACCTACGTTTATCATCAGAGGAAAAACTGTTATGACAGTGGAAGCCTCTGCCCTTCCCATAGGTATTTTAAAGGACATTGACGTTAAAATAAGCAAAAGAAAGCTAAAAGACGGCGATATCATTGTAATGGTTACAGACGGGATAACAGAAATAAAAAAAGGCAGTTTAAATAAGGATTGGATTTTAAACTTTTTAAGCGATTTAAAAAGCAGTAATCCCGACTTCATCGCCCAGTCTTTAATTAAAGAGGCAATATTTCTTTCCGATAATAAAATAAAAGACGATATGACAGTTATTGTATCCAAGGTTTGGGTAAGGCCATAAAATTATAAATAAAATCTAAATTTATTTATAAATTTAAACCATTATTTAGTAAGCTTACGGAGTATCTTTAAAAAAATCTATCCTGTTCTCTATGGTCGTGCCTTTTAAATTTGAATAAAAATTCAAAAAAACATTGATAATTATAAAGGTTTAAACTATCATATAAATAATAAATATAGTAAATTTCTCATAAAGAAATAACAAGAACCGATTTGCTGTAGACTCCAAAATGTGGATTTCTTTTGAAATCCATACATTTTTGGCCCTTATGAATATACGGTTTTGTTACTGTTTCACTTTAAATTTATTATAATTGCTTATTTAAAATAAGGAGATGATGGGTATTAAACCTTTTAAAGAAAATTTGAGGATTGCAGTAGCCCAGGCGGCGCCTGTTATCATGGATAAAGAAAAAACCATAGATAAAATAATAAGCCTTACGGAAGAAGCGGCATCAAAAGGTGCAGAAATGATTATTTTTCCTGAAACATTCATTCCGGCTTATCCAAGAGGATTTTCTTACGGCTTTATTGTTGGCAGCAGAACCATGGAAGGCCGTGAGGACTGGAAAAGATATTACGATAATTCCATCATCGTACCGGGAGAAGATACAAAAAGGCTTTCAAAGGCAGCGAAGGATAATCATATTTACTTAACCCTAGGGGTAACGGAGAAGGATGAAATCGATGCAACTTTATACTGCACCTTCGTATTTTTCGGCCCGGACGGTGAATATTTAGGAAAACATAGAAAGCTTAAACCTACAGGCTCCGAAAGGCTCATATGGGGAGAAGGAGACGGCTCCACCCTTACAGCCATTGACACACCTTACGGCGTCGTAGGCTCTCTTATTTGCTGGGAAAATTATATGCCTTTGGCAAGAATGGCCATGTACTCCAAGGGCGTAAGCATTTATCTTGCCCCTACGGCCGACGCAAGGCCTGTATGGCAGTCCACCATAAAACATATAGCCCTCGAAGGCAGATGCTTTGTTATAAGCTGTAATCAATATGTTGAAAAGAGCATGTATCCTACAGACCTTAACTATTATAAAGAGCTTGAAAACCAGCCTGAAATCATGTGCAGAGGCGGAAGCGCCATAGTGAATCCCTTCGGTGAGTACGTAACGGAGCCTGTATGGGATAAAGAGGAGCTTATCATAGCAGACCTTGACTTAAATCAGGTGGTTTTAAGCAGGCTTGATTTTGACCCTTGCGGCCATTATAACAGGCCTGATGTTTTTGAATTTAAAATAAAATAAATTAAAATACCATTTTTAGGCAAGGGCTTTTGCTTTACGGCAAAGTCCTTGTCTAATGTAAATTCCATGTAATTTTACCAAATATAGAATTAACGAAATATTAATAGATTTATTTTTTGATTTATGATATTATTTATCTATTGAAAACATAAAAAATAAAGATTATAAAAACAGGCTTGCTGCTTCTATAACGAATTCATTTGGCAGTAAGTTCCCTTATTTATAATCTTAGCATAATAATAAGGATGTGCTGCATAGTTGAGAAAAGCCATTTGGTCAAAGGTATGGTTGGATAGTAACAGCGAAGAACTTGCAATTGAATTTAGAGATTGTGTCGAAGATCTTCTTCAAGATGAAATGGTTCAAAAGCTTGATGATTTTATACAGCATTTTAGTACAACAAGGCTTCAGCATAGTATAAACGTAGCTTACCACAGTTATTTAATATGCAAGTTTTTAGGGCTTGATTACAGGTCCGCCGCAAGAGCAGGAATTCTGCACGATTTGTTTTTATATGACTGGAGAGTGGAAAGACAGCCGGAAGGAAGGCATGCTTTCGCCCACCCAAAGGTTGCCTTGAGAAACGCCAGAAAGATTGCCAAATTAAACCCTATCGAGGAAGACGGCATCGTTAAGCATATGTGGCCTGTAACCTTTGCGCTTCCTAAATATTTGGAATCTTATATTATTACGTTTGTAGATAAGTATTGCGCTTACGGAGAAACAATGGAAGGCCTTATATATGGGATAGCGGAAAAATCCATGATTTTAAACTGTCTTATTTCAGGAGGAGTGTATGCCAAATAAGCATACCTCTTCTTTTTATACCTCCTCGTTTTATTCGTATAATTTATGAACTTGGCTTGCGATGAAATGGCGTTTTAAGTGATTTAAGGAAGGTGCTTTATGAAATTTTCAGTTGGCGATATTGTTACTATGAAAAAGCCCCACCCCTGCGGAACCAACGAATGGGAGGTTTTGCGGGTAGGAGTGGATTTTCGCCTTAAATGCAGAAACTGCGGGCATTTAATAATGATACCCCGGACAAAATTTGAAAAAAGCGTAAAAAAAGTCTTGTTTTCTGCTGAACAAGAAGAAAATACAGAAACAGGCATATAAATTTATTTATTCACAATGATAATAAAACAAGACATAAAAAGGGCTTTATGCTCTTTTTTATATTCTGTAAAGAGAAGTATAGTTAATTTACTTTTCTTCCGCAGTAAGGGATGGGCTTTAAGAAGGCATAAAATCTAGGAAAAGTAAGTTTACAACGCTACTGTTTTATTTGAATTCACCTATGGTCTGATTTTTTATAAAAAATTAGCCGCTCTTTACATCTATTTCAATTTTTAATTTATCAGCTATAAAGCCATCTGCCCTACTCAAATTAAAAAGCCGCTGTGCCAAATAAAGGCTGCAGCGGCTTTTTTTAATTAAGAATTGCGATACCGAGATTCAGATACCCTGCAAAAGTTACCCACAGAAGATATGGCAGCATGAAATATGCCGCTATTTTTGATATCCTTAAAAATGAAATGGTCGTAGCCAGAATTAGAAGCCATAAAGTAACGAGCCAGATAAAGGCGAAAAAATACAAATTTAAATTAAAAAATAAAAAAGACCAAAAAAAGTTAAAGAAAAGTTGCAAGCCATAAAGTCTTATAGCTCTGCCAATGTTTTCTTGCGGTGCCCGCGATGTAAGAATTAGATAGGAAGCAATGCCCATTAGTATATAGAGTATAGTCCAAGCCACTGGAAATACCCATCCCGGAGGCGACAATGGAGGCTTGTCTAGAACTTCAAAAGTCCCCATGCTGTTCTTTGAAATAAATCCTGCAACGCCGCCTGCAATCAGTGGAATCGCAATGCAAATTAATAGTGTTTTCCATTTAATTTTCAAGTAATCACCCTCTTTGCGTATATAATATGCCAAAGCGATAGAAATTATGAGGATAAAAGCCGACTGATGACTTTATACATCATCGCAGAAGTGATTTTTCAGTATAACTTTTTGTAAAAGAATCTATCTGAAGGCCTTTATCATTATATGTTTATCCTCTTTTTTCTATATCTTATGGCGGTTTTTGAAAATTATCAAAGGCTTTGCAGTCCTATATCAATAGATATTATCTGTATCGAATTATCCTTTGAAAAGTATAAATTAGGTATCATTGAGCAGAATAATAACTGCTGATCTATTTATACAGATAAATATTATAGTAAATCATCTTAAAGGGAAAAATTTTGCCTTCTTTAAGTCTAATTACTATCTTATGCTGTAATTAAAACCTCTTATAAGGAGGAGCAATGAAGCTTTTAAGTATTGCCATAGCACCTGTTATAATTGCCGTTATTTATATTTATATAAGAGATAAATATGAAAAAGAGCCCTGGGACCTGCTTTTTTTAGGGGTAATTTTTGGGGCGGTTATAACGGCTCCTATAATAAAAATTGAAAATATTGTTACTTCATGGATGCCGGTCCTTGGAAAAATAGAAGAAGCATTTTATATGGCTTTTATTGTTGCGTCTTTGGTTGAGGAAGCGATGAAATATATAGTGCTTTATTTTCTATCCTGGAGAAACAGAAATTTTAATGAAAAGTTTGACGGAATCGTCTATGCCGTTTTTATAGCCCTTGGATTTGCCGGGGTTGAAAATATTCTTTATGTATTTAACCCGGATTTCGGCGGCCTGGATACGGCCATAGGCAGAAGCATAATATCTGTTCCCGCCCATGGAATATTTGGCGTAAGCATGGGCTATAGCTTTGCCATGGCAAAATTTGAGCCTGAAAACAGAACAAGACATATGCTTTTGGGCTTTATCGTGCCTTTGCTTCTTCATGGGGTTTTCGACTTCATTTTGTTGTCGGAAATATCTGTTCTTATGCCGCTCTTTTGGGTTTTTGTTCTCTTCCTATGGGTATATGCCCTTAAAAGAATTAAAATTCATGTGGAAAGCTCTCCCTTTAAGCCTACAAAAGAAAAATAAATATGTTGAAAAAAAGGGGTATATAGTTTATACTTTTTATAGTTAAGTAAATAAGTAGCATTGTAAGTCAATGCCCCTATCGGAGGAATTCAAATTGATTGAAGCAGTTAGCTGCGGAGGCGTTGTTTTCCATAAAGGGAAGGTCTTATTACTGTATAAAAACCAAAACGGTAAATACATGGGATGGGTAATGCCGAAGGGTACCATAGAAGAAGGGGAAACTTTTAAGCAAACTGCTTTGCGTGAGGTAAAGGAGGAAACAGGAGTTAGTGCTAAAATAATTAAATATATCGGAAAAACCCAGTACAGCTTTAAAGGCAATGACGATTTAGTCAATAAAACTGTCCACTGGTATCTGATGAGCGCCGATTCTTTTTACTGCAAGCCTCAGGCTGAAGAGTTTTTTGCAGACGCAGGGTACTACAAACAGCATGAGGCATATCATCTGCTTAAATTTCATGATGAAAAACAGATAATGCGAAAAGCCTACCATGAATATAATGAACTAAGGCGTAATAAAGACCGGATAAACAAGCCTTACCGCAAAAGCGGAATAAAATATTAGTTAGGAGGAAAGTCAATGAAAAAAATGTTTGATGAAGAATTCAGCTTAGACGAGATAAAAAACAGCCTGAGAAAACTTCAAAAATCAAGTAAGGAAAAGAACTGCTGGATTACAGCCCTTGTAATTATTTCTATAGTTGCCGTAATAGCTACAATGGCCGTTGCTATAGTAAAGCTTACAAACAAAAACGACCTTGATGACTTGTTTGACGAAGAGTTTGATGAAGATTATGACGATTACTACGCAAGCGACGAGGACTTTGAACAATAATATCTCAGGAGCTTTCTAAAAGAAAGCTCCTTTTTTGTTGCTTTTATGTATAGCCAGTTTGCTTTTGTTTCGCAGTAAGCAACAGGCTCCAAAAGGCATAAAATCAAGGAAAAGCGAATTTACAACGCTACTGTTTTACTTTTATTCAAGTATAAACGGTATTTTAATCCAATCAGGTTTTTTTTGGTCTATTTGATAAAGTTACTCTTTCATATGTATTCAAGTATACGTTTAAAGAAAAATATAATAGTATAAATATTTATGGAAACCATGAGTAAATCATATGAATATTTTTAATTTTCAGATAAATATAGTCATAAGAGAAACTTTTTCTGTGGAAAACACCTTCCTTATTATGGAAATTTGAAAACTTATTAATTTTAAATAAAAAAATGTACAATTTTAATATACATATTGAAAAAAATTTGATAGAATATATATAATGTGCTTTTTATATATAGTTAACAAATCTATTTTTGATTGATATGCTTTAAAGAATAGGAACTTAAAAATGTTTTACAAGCGTATGCTTGTATCATTTTAGTATATATTATACAAAAAGGAGTAGTTTTATGCTGAAGATGATTTCCTGGAATGTTAACGGGCTTAGGGCCGCCATTACGAAAGGATTTGAAGATTTTTTCAAAAGCGAAGACGCCGACATTTTCTGCATACAGGAAACTAAAATGCAGGAAGGGCAGGCAGAGCTTAATTTAGAGGGATATTATCAGTATTTTAACAGTGCCGTTAAAAAAGGGTATTCAGGAACAGGCCTTTTTACAAAAATTAAACCTTTAAATGTTACTTACGGGATAAATATAGCAGACCATGATAATGAAGGTAGGGTGATTACTGCCGAATATGAGAACTTTTTCCTTGTGAATGTCTATACTCCTAATTCTCAAAGGGAGCTTGCAAGGCTCAGCTACCGTATGGAATGGGAGGAGGCCTTTCTTTCCTATTTGAATGGCCTTAGAGAGAAAAAGCCTTTGGTTTTATGCGGAGACCTTAATGTTGCCCATAAAGAAATAGACCTTAAGAATCCAAAGACCAACAGGAAAAATGCCGGCTTTACAGATGAAGAAAGAGAAAAGTTCACCGTCCTTCTTGGTGAAGGATATGTAGATTCTTTCAGGCATTTTTATCCCGATAAAGAAGGGGCCTATACCTGGTGGAGCTACATGAGAAACGCCAGAGGAACAAATGCAGGGTGGCGTATTGACTATTTTGTTGTTTCGGAAAACATAAAGGACAAGCTTAAGGACGCTGTTATTTATTCTGATATTTACGGAAGCGACCATTGCCCTGTGGGCATTTTGATTGATTTATAGCATTTGATTTGTCTATGATGATATAAAATATGATTTTGGGTATGCTATAATTAACAAAAGGAATTGACATTTACTGTATTATTTATATTCTTTCTATAAAAAAAATTAAGTTTTTTTAAATTTGCTCTTTAAATTTTGCTGAATATGTTATAAACTTGTATCAAGGGTTTAATCTGAGTTTTATATGTTAAATTCCATGTAAAAAGTGCGTGCACAGTTGATTATCCTATAGCTTTCTAAAAAGGTACTAAAAATTATCAAAATTCAGCCGCTATGAACAGAAATTCTTAACTTAAAGGTTAATATTTGATTCTAATGATGCAAATGCGAGGCATGAATCAACGAATAAGGAGAGGTATTATGATTTCGAATCAAATTCTGCAAAACACAATTAATGGATTAAAAAATATAACTAAATGTGATTTAAGCGTAATTGAAAGAGAAGGAAAAATAATTGTAAGCACCGAGGAAGACATGATAGGTAAATATGCCGACAGCATAGAAAGCTTTATTTCTTCACCGGCTGAAGGCCAGAGCCTTCAAGGATATAATTATTTTAAAGTATTTGATAATAATGTTGCAGAATATGTTGTTGCTGCAAAAGGCGAGGATGTTGAAAGCTACAGGGTAGGCCAGATTGCCGCCTTTAATATTCAAAACCTTCTTGTGGCATATAAAGAACGCTACGATAAGGATAATTTCATAAAAAATCTTCTTCTTGATAATTTGCTTTTAGTTGATATATACGGCAGGGCGAAAAAGCTGCACATCGAAAACAGCGTTCCCAGAATCGTATATTTAATTGAAACAGATATTGACAAGGAAATGAATGTCGTTGAAATCGTGAGAAATATTTTCCCTACGAGAAGCAAGGATTTCGTTACGGCAGTGGATGAAAAAAGCATTATTCTTGTGAAAGAATTAAAGGATAAAGAAAATAAAGAAGAAATTGAAAAAACAGCAAAGGTAATCAGTGAGACTCTTTTAAGTGAAGTTATGATTAAATGCCATATTGCTATCGGTACCGTTGTAAGCGACCTTAAATTCGTTTCCGCTTCCTATAAAGAGGCTAAAATGGCCCTTGAAGTAGGTAAAATATTTGAATCGGATAAAACCATAGTAAATTATGATAAGCTTGGCATAGGCCGTTTGATTTACCAGCTTCCCCTTTCCCTTTGCAAAATGTTTGTGGATGAAGTTCTTCACGGTATCACTATGGACCAGTTTGATGAGGAGACTTTAACAACAGTAAACAAGTTTTTTGAAAATAATCTGAATGTTTCCGAAACTTCACGCCAGATTTATATTCATAGAAATACCCTTGTTTACAGGCTTGACAAGCTTCAGAAAATGACAGGCCTTGACCTTAGAAATTTCGATGATGCCATTATTTTTAAAATTACCCTTATGGTAAGTAAATATATGGCATATAAGGAAAACAATATGTATTAAATCTTAATTTGATTTTTACTCTGAAAAAGTTTAATATACTTATATTAGGGCGAGCTTAAATATCAATTAATTTGATTATTCAAAAACGCCAAGCAAATTAAGCCCTATTATTTAGGGTTTAATTTATATTGAGGAACAAAACTTTAATATAGGTATTTGCTTTATAATTATCGAACTAAAAATAAGCTTGGTAATTATAGGAGGTCGCTCACTTAAAAAAGATTTACAAGCTTTCGCGTGTATCTTTTTCCAAGTTCGCTTCGTATAAATAGGCGCTATGAAGGGCGCTGTAAAAGCAGAGCATAGTAAATTTAAAATTAAACAGTAACAAAATCTGTATATTTGTTGGGTTTTGCTGTTTCTTTATAGGAAATTTACGACATATGTGCGGAACTTGAAATTTTCATCAGTTCCGCTTAAATGCTTTCTTGTAACGGAAGGAAGATAATTTTGATTGAGCTTAAGAATGTTACAAAGGTCTACGAAAACGGTGCGGAGGCCGTAAATAATATTTCATTGAAAATAAATCAGGACGAATTTGTTTTTATAGTAGGTTCAAGCGGTTCGGGAAAATCTACCCTCATAAGAATGCTTATGAAAGAGGTTGAGCCTACGGAGGGAAGCATTTATATAAATGATACGGATATCACACAGCTTTCAAGAAATGAGATTCCTTATTTAAGAAGGCAGATGGGCGTGGTGTTTCAGGATTTCAGGCTCCTTAAAAATAAAACGGTTTATGAAAACGTCGCTTTTGCCATGGAGGTTACGGAAGCAAGCAACAGGGAAATAAGACGTTCTGTTCCTGCGGTGCTTGCCTTGGTAGGGCTTCAAAGGAAGGCAAAGGCCTATCCGAACCAGCTTTCAGGCGGAGAACAGCAAAGATGCGCCCTTGCAAGAGCCATTGTGAATAAGCCGCCCATACTTCTTGCGGACGAGCCTACAGGAAATCTGGATCCTGATACTGCATGGGAAATAATGCAGCTTTTAGATGATATTAATTACAGGGGTACAACCGTCGTTATTGCTACCCATGCCAAGGACATAGTAGACGAAATGCAAAAAAGAGTTGTAACCATTAAAAACGGCATTATATTAAGAGACGTTGAAAAGGGTGGTTATAGCGATGAAGCTTAGAAATATGAAATATTATTTCCGCGAATCCATAAGCAGCATAATAAGAAACAGACTTATGAGCGTTGCCTCAATAATTACTGTGGCTTGTTGCATATTAATCCTTGGATTTTCATACTGTATAGTATCAAACCTTGATTATATATTAAAAAATCTGGAAAGCGAAATGATGCTTTCAGTATATGTGATGGATTCTTATGATGAAGACAAAATTGAAGAGTTAAAATCTAAAATTTTAAGTATAGAACATGTCACAGGAACAGACTATATATCCTCTAAAGAGGCAATGGAGAACTTTGCCAAGACCTACGGTTCAGACGATGAGGAAAATTTCTTCACAGGTCTTGAAGATTCCGAGGATAATATTCTTCCCCGGTCCTTTGACATTCAGGTTGATGATATAGAAAATCAGGAATATGTAAAAAATGAACTTGAAAAAATGGTAGGGGAAGAGCTTGAAAAAGTCAAATATGACAAGGAAAGCATAGACGTTATCATAGGGATTAATAATATAATAAGAATAGCCAGTATCATAATTATTTTGTTTTTAGGCCTAGTCTCTGTTATAATAATCATGAACACTATAAAATTGACCGTAAACAACAGGAAAATCGAAATCAATATTATGAAATACGTAGGCGCTACGGATTCTTTCATACGCTGGCCCTTTATTATTGAAGGCATGATTATAGGCTTAATCGGTGCGGCAATACCTACAGCCTTATGCTGGTTCAGCTATGGAAAAGCTATAGACCTTATCAATGCAAATATACCGGCCCTTACATCATTGGTAGAATTTAAGTCGGTTTATTCCGTTTTTGCTGTTTTGATACCGTTTTCGTTGGTGCTTGGTGTTATTATAGGAGCAATAGGAAGCGTAACTTCTATAAAGAGACACCTGCTGGTCTAATTTAAGTTAGGAAGGTGCTTGCTCTTGAAAAGGCTTAGATTGATATTAACTGTATTATTGCTTATCATTTCTTTTTCCGGCAATGTATATGCAAAAAGTATAAGCGATTTAATGAAAGACAGAGATAGCTTAAAAAATCAGCAAAGTGATATTAAAAGCTCTCTTTCAGACGTTCAGAATAAAAAGAAAACTACTCAGGAAGAAATAGCGGAATATGATGAGCAGCTTAATAAAGTTACGGAGCAGCTTGAAGAAATAGCGCTTCAGCTTGAAAAGTCAAATGAGCTTCTTAAAAAAACGGGCAAAGAGCTTGAAGAAGCAAAAAAAGCCTGTGAAAATCAAAATGAAACCTTTAGAAAACGCGCACGGTACATGTACATGAACGGAAAGCTCAATTATCTTGACATTGTTTTAAAGGCTGAAAGCATAAGTGATTTGATTAAAAGAATAGATTATGTCAACAGGATTGTTGCATATGATTTAAGCCTTATTGAAAGGCTTGAAAAAGGCCAGCAGCTAATAGACGAAAAATACGCTGAATACCAAAAGCAAAAAGACGATTTGGCGGCATTTGAGCTTGTTGAAACAGGAAGACAGCATAGCTATGAAGCCCTTGTAAAAGAAAAGGAGGCCATGCTTGCATCTCTTTCCGCCGATGAGGTTGAATGGCTTAAAAAGCTTGAAATTCTGGATAATGACAGTAAAGAAGTAGAAAAACAGATTACTAAAATGCAGGAAGAAGAAAGAAGAAAGGCGGCAGCGGCAAAAGGTGCTGCAAGCCCGGCTTATACATATGACGGCGGCTCTCTTCAATGGCCGGTTCCGGGTAAAGCATACATATCTTCAGGCTACGGATGGAGAACCATGTCCGGTAAAAAGGAATTCCATACTGGAATAGACATACCTGCTGCCAGAGGCTGGAATATTATAGCTGCCGAAGGCGGAACAGTCATAAGCGCCGGCTGGATGAACGGATATGGCAATACAGTGGTTATAAGTCACGGAAATGGTTTAAGCACATTATATGCCCATAACTCCAGCCTCTCTGTGAGAGCAGGAGATACAGTATCACGAGGCCAAGTTATTGCCAAATGCGGAAGCACGGGAATTTCCACCGGTAATCACAGCCACTTTGAAGTAAGAGTAAACGGTAAGCATACAAACCCGAGAACTTATGTAAGCCCCTAAAATTAAAGACTAATATGAAAAACAGCCGTTAGGCTGTTTTTTTATGTAATTATCTATAATGAAAAGACACGCCTTAGAACAGGGCGGGTTGGTTTACAAATTAAAGAAAACGGTTTGAATTGTAAAGCAATCTATAGTAATTTTCTTATAAAGAAGTAATAAAAACCTATCCACAAGGGACTCAAAAACACGGCTTTCCACAGGAAACGGTACATTTTTGAACTCTCGTAAATATACGGTTTTTGTTACTGTTTAACTTTAAATTTACTGTAAATTTCATTTTCTGTTCTTTTATAGAAGAAGTTCTTATAAAAATATAATATACTTAAGTCAATAGGAAAATCTAGCATAGTTAAATGAAGAAAAGGAAAAACCTAACTGGATGAAACAGCATTTACGGCATTTTTATCTTATGATATTTTGTGAAGCAAAAATTCTTCTTGTTTTAAAGCCCAATATAGTAAAGCAAATTGATTATAGTAAATTTCACTGAAAGATGTAATAAAAATCTATTTTTCATAAACGGCTTAAACATATAAAATTCCTATGTTTAAGCCATTCAAAACATACGATTTTTATTACTGTTTAATTTGAAATTTACTATACATAATAAAACCCGTAGATTTTATACTTAGGTTTTCAGATAATTTTACATTAGGTTTCTATTTGTGGTAAAATATATAATTGTTGTAAAATAATGAAAAAATATGATACTTGCTTAAAAATAATTTGCACGTTGACACTATCATTTTTCAGTTCACTTAGTATAAATTAATTTCAGAGGAAACACGCAGGCGTAAAGTATTATCTTAAAAGGACAGGTGAAGAATTGGACTTGATAATAAGACTTATAATAACTATAGGAATAGGTGTTACGGGAGGAATACTTGCGAAGAAGCTTAAATTTATTCCGGCTGCTTTTATGCTTGGTTCTCTTACATTCGTCACTGTTTTTAACCTTACTACAGAATATACATATTTTCCTTATTGGATAAGAATACTTACCCAGATTGTGGCGGGAGCCTATCTTGGGCTTAATATAACAAAAGAAAGTCTACATTCTATTAAAACGGTATTTTTTCCTATAGCTGTTATAATGTTTCAATATACTTTGTTCACCTTATTCTTTGGATATATTATGCATAAGGTTTCGGGAACCGATATAGTAACTTCCCTTTACTGTTTTGCCCCCGGCGGGATTTCAGATTTAGGCATCATTGCCGACAGTCTCGGGGGAGATGTTGCAGTCATTACATTTATGCAGCTTATCCGGCTCATAACTGTCTTTGGATTTTATCCTTTCTTCTACAATTTCATAGCTAAAAAAGGTATAATAAAAGTAGGGGAAGAACGGGGTAAAAGAGAACCGAAAGAGCCTAAAGAAATAAAGGAGTCGGATATTACCTTTTTTACTAAAGAGAGAAAAATAAAAGGCACTTTTGTGGCTTTGAGTTTTTGCAGTATAGGTGGTCTTACAGGATATTTTCTTGGGCTTCCGGCCGGCGCCATGGTGTTTTCTATGTTATTTGCAGTAATAATAAATCTCTTATATAGGTATAGCTATATGCCTATACAAATGCGTTTTTTTTCTCAAATGCTTTCTGGGGTATACCTCGGTTTAAAAATAACAAAAGCAAGCTTAATAGGCATATCTAATTCTATGGGCTCTGTCGTTATTATGTTAATAAGCATCATAACTACCCCTATAATATTCGGATATATTACACATAAGATAACAAAGCTTGATTTAGGAACGTCACTTTTTGCCTGTACCCCCGGCGGAATGTCGGAGATGACCCTTTTAGCAGATGATATGGGTTTTGATTTTGTTAAAGTAAGTATTATTCACTTAGCCAGAATGTTAGTTGTAATTTCAATATTTCCTTATATAATTAACGCTTTTATAAGCTTAATATCTTAAGAAGAGGTGGCTTTATGGATTTGAGAAATGATGCTGAAAAAATCATATCAGGTGCTATAAAAGATGTTTTACCGGGGAAAGGCGTTTTTGACGCCCTTAGAGATTTCCATGAAAAGGCATATTTTATTGCCATAGGCAAGGCCGCTTGGGAAATGGGCAACGCCTGTGCCTTGCATCTGAAAGAAAATCTTATAAAAGGCATTGTTATTACGAAATACGGCCACTCAAGAGGCCCCATAGAAAATACGGATATTTATGAAGCAGGCCACCCTATTTTAGATGATAATGGCGTAAGTGCTACGGAAAAGGCTGTAGAAATGGCAAAAGGGCTTAAAGAGGGAGATCATCTTATATTTCTTATATCGGGAGGAGGCTCTGCTTTATTTGAAATTCCTGAAAAAGGCCTTTCTATTAAAGATATTGAAATGATTACCCAGAAGCTTCTTGCTTGCGGGGCAGATATTAAAGAAATGAACATCATCAGAAAAAGGCTTTCTGCCGTTAAAGGCGGAAAGTTTGCCATGATTTGTCCTAAGGCTAATATATATGCAGTAATTTTATCCGATGTATTGGGAGATAACCCTGAATTTATAGCTTCAGGTCCGGTATCTCCAGACAGCAGCACTTTTGAAGACGTTACAAATATCATCGATAAATATAATCTTGATTTTGACAGTAAAATAATGCCTTATCTGAAAGCTGAAACCCCAAAAAATATAGAAAATGTCAAAATAAACATAACAGGCTCCGTAACAAAGCTATGTCAATCAGCTTCGGAGCATGCAAAGAGCCTTGGCTATCGAACCTCCATTATGACTTCTACACTAGACTGTGAAGCTTATGAGGCAGGAATACTCATATCAAGCATGGCAATACATATTAAAAAATGCTGTGAAGGCATGCTTCCCTGTGCTTTGATATTTGGCGGCGAAACAGTCGTTAAACTGAAAGGAAAGGGAAAAGGCGGAAGAAATCAAGAGATAGCAATTTCCGCAGCTCAAGGCTTGGAAAATATGGAAAACGTCCTTGTGTTTTCCGTAGGCTCCGACGGTACTGACGGCCCTACGGATGCAGCGGGAGGAATGGCAGACGGTACTACTGTAAAGCGGTTAAAAGAGGTAGGTTTTTTCGTTAAAGACGTCCTTGATAACAATGATTCCTATAATGCTTTAAAAGCAATTGGGGATTTAATTCTTACAGGTCCCACAGGAACAAATGTAAACGATATCGCAGTTTTGCTTATGAAATGATAAAAATAGGAAAGATTTTCTATTAAGAATAGCCAGTATATATAATTCATATTTATAATAAATTTCTTATAAAGAAGCAAGAAAAACCTATTCATTAAAGATTCAAAAACATAGATTTCCTTCGGAAACAGTAGATTTTTGAGTCTATATGAATATACGGCTTTGCTACTGTTTAACTTTAAATTTATTATAAATACAATAATAAAGAGGCTGCTCTCAAAAGAGCAGCCTCTTAAAATTATTATACATTTGCAAGTATTTGAACGGCTGGATTTTTTACTATCAGCTCACCGTGTTCTAAAAGATAATATTTAGTGATAGGGTCTGATATATGCTTTTGGCCGTATTCGTTTAATATCGGTTCAATTTCTCCCGTTTCGGAAAGATATTCAGGCCCTTCAAGGATCAGATAGTAGGTATTGTTATATTTGTACATACTGCTTTCGCCTATAAAGGTGCTTTCCAACCTCTTTGATAAATCAATGGCATTATCTATGTTTAAGAATGAATATATATATATGCTCGGCTTACCGTTATCATCCTTAAAATCTGAAAGACTTTTCTTTTTAAACTTTCCCTGTTCCTTTGCACGGGGAAGAAGATTGAATTTATTTTCGGCGTATTCATTTCCAGTGACCTTGGTTACAATAATCATTATACTTTCTTGTGTAACGGGGATAGCTTCTATCATTAGCGGAGCGTTTTCAGCTTCAAAGCCGCATTCGGCCATGGCCTGCTCCATCATTTCACGGAAAAGCTCCTGAGTTTTTTCAGAGCCGTAGGCAAGCTCTGTAATCTTTATGTCTCTTTCCGTTAAATCAGCTTTGCTAAGTAAGAATTTGATCTGATTTTCGCTTATTTTTTCTATCCTCATATTATCACATCCTTCAATAATGCAGTTATACTGCACAGCGATGACTTAAAGCTTTGCCTTTCTGTCATATGGTTTAATACCAGCATAGCTTCTTTAAAGCTTGCGGAGAAAGGCAATAGTTATACTGAAAAAATATCCCCATATAATGATTATTTAATACTATACAATAGTATAAATAGAGTATAATTAAAAATCACTATTATGTAAAGAGAAGAATATACATTTAACAATATTGTAAGAAAAGCTAATATCTATAGAAAAAATGCTTAAAAAATGCAAATTATTTATATAAAGTCTAGTTTATTATATTATAATTTTGAAAAATAATCACATGAAAAGCTTTATTTGATAGATTATTTTAGATTAGATTTATTATACATACGCTTATAATGGATTTTTTATAAATATTTTCCAAATAGTATTGAAATTAATAAAAACATAGAACCTATATTTTTATCTTAAAAATTAATTAAGGTTTTATTAAAAAAACAAAAGGTGTTTACAGCTTTTGTAAGCTTAATATTTAAACACGGTGAATTTTTTAATGTTATTTTGCTGTATAATTGTTGATTTTTGATGGTTTTTAGAGGCTTTTTTATGCTTTAATTCCTGAAAAATATTTGTATATTATTTCCTTTTGCTTTGGCGGATATACGGGGGATAAAGCTTGACACTTTTAATTAATGATAATAAAATATAAATTAGAATTAAAGTAAAGATTATTAAAAAGAATCTGAAATTTTTAGAAAATCAGCATGACCCTCTGTATTTAGAAAAATTTCAGACATTATTTAATATTTGCGAGAATTTCAGATTGAAGAAGCCTTGTTATAAATTATATTCTTTTTTATATTATCTATGTGCTTTTCTTAAATCATATTTGAATTTATCTCATTTTTCTACAAACATACAATTAAAAATTCCGTATTATTTTCCTGTACAAGGAGGAAAGGCAATGAATGACGAAAATAAAAATCCTGAAGAAGGAAGTATAGAAAAAGAAAAATTAGGCAACACATTGGATTATTATAATGATGAGCTCAGCAGAAAAGCCGTTGGTAAGCTTTTTAACAATACCATAGATGATTTTGATTCTTCAGAGGAGAAGGAACAGGGTCTTGATGATTTAAAGCCGAAAACAGAAGACATTTCCATCAATAATCACTTTTATGAAGAATCAAGGGCAGCTAATTCTGATTCCGACGGGAGGATTGTAAAGGGCTTTAAAAGTGCCGAATCTGAAGACGGCGGCAGAAGCTCCGTAGGGGAAGAGCTGGGAAGCTATAGAAAAAGAGTTTTAGATGATTTTTATAGTGCTTCCGCAAGAACTCCTGTAAGAAGAAAAACAGAGCCCGTTAAAACCGAAAAAAGAAGTCGAAATATATCTTCTAAAAAAATGCAAAAAGATGAAGATATATTATTTAACAAAGAAAGTGAAGAGGAAGAAGATTCCGAAATACAAGAAGTTAAATACACAAAAATTGAAAGACCTGTAAGACAGAGAGAGCCTGTTGCAAGACAAATTCCAAGGGACAGGCCCCAGAGAGAGCGAAGCGAAAGAAGAACCCAAAGTGCTGCCAGCCAGAATGTCACTTCTGTTCCTTTGTTTAAAATTTTATGTGCCGCGATTGGTATAATGCTTATTATTACAGTAGTGCTTGTTTTTCAGGTGAATTCTATTTCAGGACAGCTTGAAAAATATAAAACTGCCGAAGCAGAATTTTTGGAAGAAAAAGAAAACTACGACTCCATTGTAAAGGCTAAAGAAAGCGCAGAGCAGCTTACAAGAACACTGCAGGAGGAAAACGCCGCCTTAAATCTTAAGATAAAAGAGCTTGAGGCAGGGGAAAGCAATGCTACTGAAACGCCTGCACCGGAAGAAACACCTTCCACAACTTCGCCTCAGGGAACACAATCCACTTACACAGTAGTTGCCGGAGATACTTTATCTGCCGTAAGCCAAAAATTTTACGGAAATACTCTTGGCGTAGATAAAATAATGAAAGCAAACAATCTTGCCAACGAAAACTTAAAAATCGGTCAGGTTTTGACAATTCCTCAATAATTTTCAATAACCATTCTTAAAATATCACTTTATGTATACAGCAGGCTTATTATATAACGAGGCCTGCTGTATACATCTTTAATGATGAAAGGGCACGAACTTAGTAAACAGGAAAGTTTGCAGGAAATATCCCCTGTGCACTTAGAAAGTGACAATTTGGGTTGGAAGAATCCAAAATTCATTGATATAATTTATACCATCAAACTTAAAAAACTAAAAATCTTTTAAGACGCATTACCTTATAGCTTATTGTTTTAATCTATAAACTTATTTCATTTCTTTTCTGAATAGACTCTATGGCGCTATGCCATCTTGAATATCCGCAGAAACTTATTCATATAATTTGTAAATTCCAAGGGAGGATAAAATGGAATTAGATACCATGAATTTAACTGCTCTTAGGGAGCAGGCTAAACTTTTAGGCATAAAAAGCATTACTAAATATAAAAAATCCGAGCTTATTGATTTGATAAAGGATAACGATGCCAAAAATCAAAGCAATGAGATCGATAAAGAAAAAACACTTGAAAAAATATCTGAAGAGATAGATGAAGAAACTATTGAAGAGCCCATTAAAGAGCCCATTAAAGAGGAAACAGCAAAAACAGAACCGGTGCGAACAGAAATAAGAAGAAATGACAGGTTAAAAAAGGAACAGGATACGGAGAATCCGCCTGTGCAAAGCCAGAGAAGCCTTGCTTTTGAGGCTCTTGACAGCGGCATTGCCGAAGAAGGCGTTCTTGAAGTCATGCCTGACGGCTTTGGCTTTTTACGTATGGAAAACTTCCTTCCTGGAACAAAGGATATTTATATTTCCCCGTCTCAGATAAGAAGATTCAACCTTAAAACAGGTGATTTAGTAAAAGGAAACGTTAGGATACCAAAAGAAAACGAAAAGTTTTCAGCCCTTCTTTACGTTACTAGCGTAAATGGGGATAAGCCCGAGGTAGCCGTTAGAAGAAGGAATTTTGAAGATCTTACGCCTATATATCCTATGAAAAAGATCCATCTTGAAACAAGCCATCTGGAGCTTTCAACAAGGCTTATTGATATGATTGCGCCCATAGGAAAGGGCCAAAGGGGTATGATCGTTGCCCCTCCCAAGGCGGGAAAAACGGTGCTTCTTAAAAAAATAGCTAACGCCATAACAACAAACCATCCGGATATGCATATGATTGTTCTTCTGATAGACGAGCGCCCGGAGGAAGTAACCGATATGGAGCGCTCCATACAAGGAAAAAACGTAGACGTAATATACTCAACTTTTGATGAGCAGCCGGAGCATCATAAGAGAGTTGCGGAAATGGTGCTTGAAAGGGCAAAAAGGCTTGTGGAGCACGGAAAGGACCTTATTATTTTATTAGACAGCATCACAAGACTTTCAAGAGCCTATAACCTTACAATTCCGCCCAGCGGAAGAACATTATCCGGCGGTCTTGATCCTGCCGCCCTTTATATGCCTAAGAAATTTTTTGGCGCCGCGAGAAATATTGAAGAAGGCGGTTCTCTTACAGTGCTTGCTACGGCCCTTGTAGATACGGGAAGCAAAATGGACGACGTTATTTTTGAGGAATTTAAAGGCACAGGCAATATGGAGCTTGTTCTCGACAGAAGAATGAGTGAAAAGAGAATATTCCCGGCTATTGACATTATGAAATCCGGCACAAGAAGAGAAGAAAATCTTTTAAGCTCTCAGGAGCTTGAAGCCGTATATACAATCCGTAAAGTAATGAGCAGAATGCCTGCAGAAGAGCTTACGGAAAAGGTAATAGATACCCTTGTAAAAACCAAATCCAATAAGGAATTTGTAGAAAAAATACCTACTCTTGAAAATAATTATCGGCTTAATATATAGAAAATTATAAACTGGATATAGAAAGGTATTTTTGCACTGAAATCTACTTTAAACAGGCCGCTTTACAATCGGTTCTCTTAAGAAAAGGCTCTGATATGCCTTAAAGAAAGGTCTTACATTAAAATTTTTGATGAAGGCAGTGAAGCATTTTAAACGAAAGAGGACGAACGCAGCGGAAAGTAGGCAGGCTACTTATTTTTTACAGAAGGGAAAACAGGACATAAAACAGCTTGCCCATATTTTAGGCATAACCAATAAGGCGGCTTCAAAATAGGAAACAGGAGACTCACATAATTAAGGGTACAATTTGACAGTTCACGATTACTTTGTCTGCGATAATAATAGACCGAACAGGGATTCCAATAAAAAATGTCATGCCGAATGTAAGGGCATGACGTTTTATTATTGGGCGGTAAGCCGGAGCCAAGCTTTTGATACACGACTTTGCAGCATATAGTAAATTTGCTTTTTCCCGCAGTAAATAACAGGCTCAATATGGCATAAAATCAAGGGAAGGCAAATTTGCGACACTACTGTTTTACTTTTATTCGAGTATAGAAGCCGCAAATAACAATTTGACTAAGTGTAGATAAGCTTTCGTCTATGGAACACACCTTGTCTTAAATTATTGACAAAGCCTGTAACAAGCTTCCGGTAGAATAAAATGAGGATAGAAGAAAACTTAGAGAGAAAGCAAATGACGGCAAGAACCTGCAATATACGGGTTAGGTTTTATAGAATTACAATAAACATCTTTGCAGGAGAACTATTTTCTATGCAAATCATACCGACTGCTTGATTTCCCATTTATTTATGAGGAAACGAAGGATATTACCGCCATCATACATAGCAGGTCCTAAGTTTTCAACTGCAATTTAAATTTTTGAAACGGCTATGCTAAGGTTATATACTATAGTAAATAAATTTGAAAAAGACCAGGTTTATTTACCCTAGGCTGAAGGAAAATGTATTAAACTTTAAAAATTGTTTTCAAGTTCAATAGGTATATATTGTAGGGAGGCTTATTAAATGAAAAGAATTATCGGCATGCTGTTCATGGTGCTAATTGTTGTATCCGTATCTTACAGCGTACTTGCAGATACAAATACCAACGATAAAAGCGATAACAAATCTAAAACGCCAAGTGAAGAAACAATGAGGTTTATCACGGGGGATTGGAAAGTTGAGACGTTTTTAGGATTTCAAGCCATTACTAAAGACGATATAGAATGGCCAGACGGCGAAAAAATAATAGGAAGAATTGTATCCATCTCAAATACCTATTACAGCAGCGAGGATTTCGGCGCAGAATACAAAGAATATGGCGTTCAAATTCCTAATGCACAATTTAATCTGTTAGAGGATTTTTCGGGTGAAGACTTTTTTTATTATTTTAGAATGAAGCCGGAGGATACTAAAATTGTATCTACAGATAGAGTGCAAGTTATCCAGGCGGTTTCAAGCGGTCAGGGCGAATCTGCTGCGGGCTGTATGCTGGTAGCAGTAAATAACAATCGTCTTTTGATTTCCCTAAACAGTGATTTGTTTGAGCTCAGTAAAGTTAACGAAGCAAATCATCCGTCTCCTGCATATAAAAGCATTGGTGAGCTGGGTAATGATGGCCTTACAGACAATCAAATTTATAGTTTCATGGATGGCGATATAATTATTCAGTATGATGAACAGGCTTTGCTTATGCTGGACGGCAAATTTACATCAAAAGCTGCCGCTATTATAAAAGATAGCCAGATACTTGTACCGCTTCGTTATATATCTGAAAATTTTGGCGCTGAAATTAATTGGATAGCAGCTGAGCAGAAAATAATTATTTCGAAGGATAACGATAAAATCGAACTGAAGTTAAATAGTGCGGATGCTTCAATAAACAAAGAAATAATTACCTTGGAAACACCGCCTGTTTTATTTGAGGGAAAAACCTTTGTGCCGATTAATTTTATTTCTGAAGCTTTTGGAAAAAAAGCTGGATATTTGCCCGCCGTTAATAAGTCTATAGAAGGCGCTTTAGCATATGACACTGTTGTCTGGATTGAGTCTGATGCTAATACTTACAGCGAAGATATAGCAACGGGTGAAATATTGAATATGCTTAAAATGAAGCTATTTGAGGGATTTGTGAATTATAAAGAATTAAATAAGGGCGGCCGTTTTGAAAAGGAAGTTAATAATATTTCGGAACAGATAAAAATAGATATTGAAAACACAAAATATATAGGCCAAGTTGGCAGATATGCATTATATTCTGGCCCATATACTATTTTGGTGGATATTTTGACAAATGAGATTTATTTCTACACACCCATAAACGCAGGGGCAACACTTTATAAACCAGACTTTAATAGCTCCAGCCTATTTGGAAAGAGTTATATTGCAGGATAAAGGCTAAACCATTTTGATTAATAATAAAAGCCATAGTACAATTGAAAATGGGGTTTTAAAACATTAAGAGTACATTTCAAGCCAAAAGGCAATGCAGAAAAATGCATTTCAGACTGTTTCAGACACTGCCTGGCGGTTTTAATATTTTATATTGCGTTTTAATATCTCTTATGCTAAAATAGATTTGTTATGTAAAAAACGGTTGTCCGTTTACCCATGGACGCCAACACGTGTCCAATAAAGAGAAAAGAGGTGAACGATTATGAAAGAAAGCATTCAGCCAAAATATTATCAGGCTACGGTAAAATGCAATTGCGGCAATGAGTTCGTAACTGGTTCTACTAAGGAGAGTATTCGTGTGGAGGTATGTTCCAAGTGCCACCCATTCTATACAGGAAGCCAGAAACTCCTTCTTGAGGCCGGCGGTCAGGTAGAGAAATTCAAGAAGAAATACAATATGTAGCGTAAAACTAAACCGGGGCTTACCCCGGTTTTTTTACAATAAATGATTAATTATAAGGTGTTGCGAACTTAAAAACTACCTACAAACGTATGCTTGTATAATTTTTGAAATTGCTAAGTATAACTATGGTAAATTTCAAATTAAACAGTAATAAAAATTGTATATTTTGAATGGCTTAAACATAGCGATTCTATATGTTTAAGCCGTTTGTGAAAAATAGATTTTTATTGCATCCTTCTGTGAAATTTACTATAAGCTTATATATGATACTTTGTTTTTGATTCTGTAACTTACTTGATTAAAAGGAATTGTTTAGGCTTCTGGTAATAAATAAAATGTTTTGCAGATTTAATTTATTCCCTATAGCTTTTGAAAGGATAATGTTATGAAAGATAAAGAATATATATCAACCCAAGGGACGAAGCCATGCTATATCGGCGGACAGGCAGTGATAGAAGGTGTAATGATGCGCGGAAAAAATATGTACTCCATGGCTGTAAGAAACGGTGACGGAGATATTGTGATAGAATCTCAGAATTTTGAGGAGAAGGAAAGCTCTAAAAACTTAAAGAAGATGCCGATTGTAAGAGGGGTATTCGCTTTTATAGATTCGATGGTCCTTGGTATAAAGATTATATCAAGGTCAGCTGAAATGGCAGGCATTGAGGAAGAAGAAAATCCGGGGAAATTTGAAAAATTCTTAACTGAAAAACTTGGAGATAAGCTAAATGATATTATTATGGGAATCAGCATGGTTATTTCCGTTGTGCTTGCAGTAGGGCTTTTTATGCTCCTTCCTGTATTTATAGGAAGCTTTTTTAATAAAATAGAATATATATCAAATAATTCATGGGCTTTGGGAATAATAGAAGGTATCATAAGACTTTTGATTTTTATTCTTTATATCTATATCATATCTTTAAATAAGGATATACACAGGGTATTCCAATACCACGGAGCAGAGCATAAAACCATAAACTGCCTTGAGCATGAGGAAGAACTTACGGTTGAAAACGTAAAAAAATATTCAAGATACCACAGAAGATGCGGAACGAGCTTTCTTTTAATCGTAATGGTAATTTCTATGATATTCTTTTTATTTGTGAACACAAAAAGCCTGCCTTTAAGGTTTTTTTCAAGAGTTATATTTGTTCCTTTCATAGCGGGTGTTTCCTATGAGGTCATAAGATGGGCCGGAAGGTCCAAATCAAGCCTTGTAGAGATTGTAAGCTATCCGGGAATGAAGCTCCAAGGTCTAACGACGAAAGAGCCGGAGGCCGAACATATCGAATGTGCAATTAAAGCAATGAAAGATGTTCTCGAAAGGGACGGGAAAAATGGAAGCCGTTCTTAGCATTGGTGAAGCCTTGAAAGAAGGCAAAAGGCTTTTAAGGGAAAAGGGGATTTCCTCATGGTCTCTTGATGGAGATTTGATTATGATAAATGTCTCCGGCCTAAGTAAAGTAGAGCTAATTACAAAATCTCACACTTTATTAAGCCATGAGAAAAAAGAGAAATTTTTTGAATATATAAACAGAAGGCTTAATTTGGAGCCTATTCAGTATATTATTAACCATGCGGAATTTATGGGGCTTGACTTTTATGTGGATAAAAATGTATTAATCCCCAGAGGCGATACGGAATGTGTTATTCAGCCGGCAATTGAGTATATAAATGAAAATAAATGTGAAAGAATTCTCGATCTATGTTCAGGTTCCGGAGCCATAGCTATCAGTATCGCTGTTTACTGCAAGGATACGGAAGCAATATGGGCTTCGGATATTAGTTCGGAAGCTTTGGAGATCGTACGGAAAAATTCTAAATTAAATAAAGCGGATAATAAAATCAAAACCATCCAGTCGGATATGTTTGATAAAATAGAAGATTGCTTCGATGTTATTATTTCCAATCCCCCTTATATTGAAAAGGAAGAGATAAATAAGCTTTTGCCTAATGTAAAAGATTATGAACCGAAAATAGCTTTAGACGGCGGTTTAGACGGTCTGGATTTTTATAGAATCATAGCCTCAGAGGCAAAGAAAAGGCTTAAGGATAACGGGAGAGTGTATCTTGAAATAGGAAGCTCACAGAAAGAAGAGGTTAAAAAAATATTTTCTTCTTATACGTATATTTGCGCGATTAAAGACCTTTATGGTCTTGACAGAGGGCTGGTTTTTCGTAAATAATATAAAGTAAGTTTGACGAAGTCGGATCCCTTGGTTTACCGAGGGAAAGTCCGAAGGGCTTTTCACGTTTTCATATAAATTTGCAGTATTTTTCTGCAAATTTGTATGAAAAGTATCATAAGTTTGATGGGATTTTTATTCCATCGAGCTCACATTAATGTATTTGATGTTTTAGATGAATTAGTAAATTAAATTGACTGTATAACAGGAGGATTTTATGTTTGACCGTTTGGAAGAACTGGAAAAGAAATACGGTGAGCTTTCCGATAAGGTAAATTCACCGGATATCATAGCCGACCAGAATAGATGGCGTGAGCTTATGAAGGAACATAGCGCCATAACACCTATAATTGAAAAATATAAAGAGTATAAAAAAACAATGTCTGACATTAAGGAAGCCAAGGAAATGCTAGGGGAAAGCCTTGACGACGAGATGAAGCAGATGTTTAAAGATGAGCTTAAGGAAGGGCAGGAGCGTATTGAAGAAATTAAAGAAGAGCTTAAAATACTTCTTCTTCCTGCCGACCCTAACGATGAGAAGAACGTTATTGTGGAAATCAGAGGCGGCGCCGGCGGAGACGAAGCTGCGCTTTTTGCCGGTGACCTTTTCAGAATGTATTCAAGATATGCTGAAAGAAGGCGTTGGAAGACTGAAATCATGAGCTCCAATGAAAACGACCTTGGCGGATATAAGGAAATCGTTTTCATGATCGCAGGAAAAGGAGCCTATTCAAGGCTTAAATATGAATCAGGGGTACACAGGGTTCAAAGGATACCTACTACTGAATCCGGCGGAAGAATTCATACTTCTACCGTTACTGTAGCTGTTCTTCCCGAAGCTGAAGATGTAGACGTTGAAATAGACATGAACGATGTAAGAGTGGACGTTTTCCGCTCCTCTGGAAACGGCGGGCAGAGCGTAAACACAACAGATTCAGCCGTTCGCGTTACCCATGCCCCTACAGGAATTGTAATAAGCTGCCAAGACGAGAAATCTCAGCTAAAAAACAAAGACAAGGCTCTTAAAATCCTTAGAGCAAAGCTTTATGAATTAGAGCTTCAAAAACAGCAAAACGAGCTTTCTGCCGAAAGAAGAAGCCAGGTTGGAACCGGGGACCGAAGCGAGCGTATCCGTACCTATAATTTCCCCCAGGGACGCGTGACGGACCATAGAGTGGGTCTTACTTTACACAGGCTGGATTCCGTACTTGACGGTGATTTAGACGAAATTATGGATACATTAATTACAACGGTTCAGGCTGAAAAGCTTAAATCTGTAAATGAATAAAAGGAAATGATTTTAATAAAAAAAGCTCCGCCATGGCGGAGCTTTTTTTATTATCTTATGATTGAAAGTTTTTCTCTATTTATTTCACGTTCATTTCCCGGCATGTCCCCATACCCTATGGCAATGCCTATGGTAAAGTCATAACCTTCGGGGAATTGAAGCCTCTTCTTCCACTCCTCAGCTCTTTCACCTTTAAAAGCATAAGCAAGCATTCCGAGAATTACGCTGTCAAGGCCCATACTTTTTGCCGCTAATGCCAAAGACTGTACTGCAATTCCTGCGTCTATGCCTGAATAAGAAGAAGGCTCGGCAGAAAGAATGATTAATGTCGGGGCATCATAAATGACTTTTCCTTTTCTGGATTTTATTCTTTCTAATAACTCTGTTGCAGAAGTCTTGGCAATCTCTCTTATAACATCTTCTTCAATCTCATTTATAATTTCTCTGTTCTGAATAACAGTAAAATGAAATCTCTGGCGGTTCGATGCTGTTGGAGATATAAGCGCTGTTTTTATAAAAGCTTCCAACTGATCTTCTGAAATCTGATCAGGTTTATACGCTCTTATGCTTCTTCTTTGCATTATTGTATCCAATACTTGATTACTTTCCATACTGATCAACCTTTCTTTTGAAAATCTGATTATACTGAAAGAACTGGATATTAATGTCTTGCCTTTAAATTTATTTTACGCTAATAAAGGGATATAATCAAGGGAGAATCTGCTTTGTAAGGCTTATTTAAACTAAAAAATGCCTTATATACAGGGAAAGCGATAAATCGTTAAAAAAGTTCAAAAAAGAAGTTGACAATTGTAAAAGCATGTGGTAAACTAGATTTTGCGTCCGAGAGAGGACAGCGCAGGAAAAACAAGCATAAGAAACAAAAACCAGAACATTGAAAACTGAATAATAAGGAAAGAACCAACCCGAAAAAATAAAACTTTGAGAGCTTTAAGGCTAACGAAGAAAAGTAATACGAGATAAAAAATGCCAGATAGTCAAAAGGGATATGAAATATCCGTTTGACAGTCTAAAAGCTTGCTTTTAGACAAGAGTGGACAAGGATTAAATAGAGAGTTTGATCCTGGCTCAGGATGAACGCTGGCGGCGTGCCTAACACATGCAAGTCGAACGCTGAGTAAATAGTGCTTGCACTATCTACTTGGAGTGGCGGACGGGTGAGTAACGCGTGGGTAATCTGCCCTGTACAGGGGAATAACTGTGAGAAATCATGGCTAATACCGCATAATACCGATTGGCCGCATGGCCGATTGGGGAAAGATTTATCGGTACAGGAGGAGCCCGCGTCTGATTAGCTAGTTGGTGGGGTAAGAGCCTACCAAGGCAATGATCAGTAGCCGGCCTGAGAGGGTGACCGGCCACATTGGGACTGAGACACGGCCCAAACTCCTACGGGAGGCAGCAGTGGGGAATATTGCACAATGGGGGAAACCCTGATGCAGCAACGCCGCGTGAAGGAAGAAGGTTTTCGGATCGTAAACTTCTATCGATGGGGAAGAAAAAAATGACGGTACCCAAGTAAGAAGCCCCGGCTAACTACGTGCCAGCAGCCGCGGTAATACGTAGGGGGCAAGCGTTATCCGGAATTACTGGGTGTAAAGGGTGAGTAGGCGGATTAGTAAGCCATATGTGAAAACTCAGGGCTTAACTTTGAGATTGCATAAGGAACTGTTAATCTAGAGTACAGGAGAGGTAAGTGGAATTCCTAGTGTAGCGGTGAAATGCGTAGATATTAGGAGGAACACCAGTGGCGAAGGCGACTTACTGGACTGAAACTGACGCTGAGGCACGAAAGCGTGGGTAGCGAACAGGATTAGATACCCTGGTAGTCCACGCTGTAAACGATGAGTGCTAGGTGTGGGGGAGAGATCCTCGGTGCCGCAGCAAACGCAATAAGCACTCCACCTGGGGAGTACGGCCGCAAGGTTGAAACTCAAAGGAATTGACGGGGGCCCGCACAAGCGGTGGAGCATGTGGTTTAATTCGAAGCAACGCGAAGAACCTTACCAAGGCTTGACATACCATTGATGGGTGCAGAGATGCACCGTTCTACGGACAATGGATACAGGTGGTGCATGGTTGTCGTCAGCTCGTGTCGTGAGATGTTGGGTTAAGTCCCGCAACGAGCGCAACCCTTATTTTTAGTAGCCAGCGGGTAGTGCCGGGCACACTAGAAAGACTGCCGTGGATAACACGGAGGAAGGTGGGGATGACGTCAAATCATCATGCCCCTTATGTCTTGGGCTACACACGTGCTACAATGGCAGGTACAGAGAGAAGCGAAGGGGTGACCTGGAGCAAAGCTCAAAAAAGCTGCCACAGTTCGGATTGTAGTCTGCAACTCGACTACATGAAGCTGGAATCGCTAGTAATCGCAAATCAGCATGTTGCGGTGAATACGTTCCCGGGCCTTGTACACACCGCCCGTCACACCATGGGAGTTGGTAGCGCCCAACGTCTGTGACCTAACCGAAAGGAAGGAGCAGCCTAAGGCGAGACCAGTGACTGGGGTGAAGTCGTAACAAGGTAGCCGTATCGGAAGGTGCGGCTGGATCACCTCCTTTCTAAGGAAAAGTAGGGTAGCACCCAAAAGAATTTGGGTCATTAAACGAAGTTTAATGATTTTGTGAAGCAAAATGCTGAGGAGATAGTTTTGTGAAACAAAACTGTCTGAAGGGTTTGAGTACTTATTATTTAGTTTTGAGTGTTCATGTAAATGAATGCTGAAAATAAGTTTTGTTTTTATAGCTACTAGCTTATAGAAACAAAAATAAAATATATCAAGGTTATCTTGTGAAAGCAAGGATAACAAAGCTTTCCGGTGGTGATGCGTCTATGGGAAACATCCGTACCCATACCGAACACGACGATTAAGCCACAGACGGCCGATGGTACTTGGCGGGAGACTGCCCGGGAGAGTAGGTGGCTGCCGGATTCCAATTACATAAAAAAATCAAGGAAGTTTCATCTTTGTTTCACAAAGATGAACATTTAGTAAAACATACCGGAAACATGTATGATTTTGCTTCACTAAAAGGGTGAAAGCCCTTGGTTTTTGTTATGTAAAGAGTAATTTAACAGCAAGAATATAAATATCAGACGGATATTTATAACTAGCCGGGGCTCATAGCTCAGCCGGTTAGAGCGCACGCCTGATAAGCGTGAGGTCGGTGGTTCGAGTCCACTTGAGCCCACTTTTCTATTTAAACAATAGAATACTGATTTAAAAGATAATCAGCCGCCTAATACGGGGGTGTAGCTCAGATGGGAGAGCACCTGCCTTGCAAGCAGGGGGTCACGAGTTCGAATCTCGTCATCTCCACCAAGGTTGATTATGAATTAACCTGAAAACCCAATTAAATCGTACTAGAAACGTGTGCGATTAAATCCAACAACTTTTACTAAAGTAAAAGTTATCCGGTACCTTGAAAACTGAATAGAGAGAAGAAGAAAAACAATTTCATCGGAGTGCTTAAGAGAAGCAGGAGGATGGAGGCTTTGCAAGAAGCGTTCATTCAAATGAAGATTAAAGCATGACGAAAAAAGAAAATGTTAGGTCTGAAATGGTCTCTTGATAAGTAAATTATTACTTATCGAGAAAAATAAATGTATTACTGAAGAGAATAAATGAAGAGTTTTAAAACCTTAGGGTTTTAATTTAATCCGCAGAATGGGCTTTGCCCATTGGAGGAAAACAGCGTGTTTCAAGGCTTTTGTAAAAAGCCGCAGGAATAGCTGTTTCTGCCTTCAGTAAATTTCGTAAAAATCGCAAGATTTTTACGACACAAAGGTCAAGCTAAAAAGAGCAAAGGGAGAATGCCTTGGCACCAGAAGCCGACGAAGGACGTGGCAAGCTGCGAAAAGCTGCGGTGAGGCGCACACAGCCTGTGACCCGCAGATGTCCGAATGGGGAAACCCGGCAGAGAAAAGCTCTGTCACCCGTACATGAATTCATAGTGTGCGGGAGGGAAACGTCGTGAACTGAAACATCTAAGTAGCGACAGGAAAAGAAAACAAAAGTGATTGCGAAAGTAGTGGCGAGCGAAATCGCAAGAGGCCAAACCAAGCATGCTTGCATGCTCGGGGTTGCGGACTGCAAACGTTATTTTGCGAGGGTAGCTGAACGGTTTTGGGAAAGCCGGCCGAAGAGGGTGAAAGCCCCGTAAGCGAAACTTAAGCAAAGACAGCAGAATCCAGAGTAGAACGGGACACGAGAAACCCTGTTTGAAGCCGGGGGGACCACCCCCCAAGCCTAAATACTAACTGGTGACCGATAGAGTATAGTACTGTGAAGGAAAGGTGAAAAGAACCCCGGGAGGGGAGTGAAAGAGAACCTGAAACCCTTTGTTTACAAACAACGGAAGTGAGAACGACCGTGTACTTTTTGTAGAACGGTCCGGCGAGTTACATTCATAAAGCGAGGTTAAGTACTAAGAAGGTACGAAGCCGAAGGGAAACCAAGTCTGAATAGGGCGTCTAGTTTTATGAAGTAGACCCGAAACCGGGTGACCTATCCATGGTCAGGTTGAAGTTACCGTAAAAGGTAATGGAGGACCGAACGCACATCTGTTGAAAAAGGTGGCGATGAACTGTGGATAGCGGAGAAATTCCAAACGAACCCGGAGATAGCTGGTTCTCCTCGAAATAGCTTTAGGGCTAGCCTTATACAAGTCTTGTGGAGGTAAAGCACTGAACTGGCGCGGGGCCCTAAAAGGTTACCAACCCAAATCAAACTAAGAATGCCATAAAGATGATGTATAGGAGTCAGACTATGTGAGATAAGTTTCATAGTCAAAAGGGAAAGAGCCCAGACCAACAGCTAAGGCCCCCAAGTCCGTGTTAAGTGGAAAAGGATGTGGGATTTCAAAGACAACTAGGATGTTGGCTTAGAAGCAGCCATACATTCAAAGAGTGCGTAACAGCTCACTAGTCGAGAGAACCTGCGCCGAAAATGTCCGGGGCTAAAACACGGCGCCGAAGCTATGGCTTTTACTATTTACAAGTAAATAGTAGAGGGGTAGAGGAGCATTGTACAGTAGGAAGAAGCGGAACTGAAAGGGACCGTGGACGAAGTAGAAGAGAGAATGCCGGAATGAGTAGCGAGATAAATGTGAGAAACATTTAGGCCGAATGTCTAAGGATTCCTGAGTAAAGCTAATCTTCTCAGGGTAAGTCGGGACCTAAGGCGAGGACGAGAGTCGTAGTCGATGGACAACAGGTAGAGATTCCTGTACTGCGTATATTCAGAACTGCAGGGAAGCAGGAGGATAGGAAAACCGGGGAAAGGAAATACCCGGGCAAGCACAAAGGATAGATTAGGAGGAAAACCCCTTAATCGTTTCTGAAGTGTGAAGCGGAGTGAAGAAAAGTAGCGAAGTTTCTGAATCCACACTGCCGAGAAAAGCTGCTATTGCGATATACGTACCCGTACCGTAAACCGACACAGGTAGACGAGGAGAAAATCCACAGGCCGACGGGAGAAGTGTTGTTAAGGAACTCGGCAAAATGACCCCGTAACTTAGGGAGAAGGGGTTCCAGCGCAAGCTGGACACAGAGAAGAGGCCCAAGCGACTGTTTATCAAAAACACAGGTTTCTGCAAAACCGCAAGGTGAAGTATAGGAGCTGACGCCTGCCCGGTGCTGGAAGGTCAAAGGGAGAGGTTAGGAGCAATCCGAAGCTTTGAACTCAAGCCCCAGTAAACGGCGGCCGTAACTATAACGGTCCTAAGGTAGCGAAATTCCTTGTCAGGTAAGTTCTGACCCGCACGAAAGGCGTAACGATTTGGGCGCTGTCTCGACAACACACCCGGTGAAATTGAACAGCCAGTGAAGATACTGGCAACCTGCGACAGGACGGAAAGACCCCATGGAGCTTTACTGCAGCTTAATATTGGGATTAGGTTACACATGTACAGGATAGGAGGGAGGCAAAGAAGCCTGGACGCTAGTCTAGGTGGAGCCGCCGGTGGGATACCTCTCTTGTGTAACTTGGTTTCTAACCCTAAGCCGTTAACCGGATAGGGGACATTGTTAGGCGGGCAGTTTGACTGGGGCGGTCGCCTCCGAAAGAGTAACGGAGGCGCTCAAAGGTAACCTCAGAATGATTGGAAACCATTCAAAGAGTGTAAAGGCAGAAGGTTGCTTAACTGCGAGTGAGACATCACGAGCAGATACGAAAGTAGGACTTAGTGATCCGGTGGTAACAAGTGGGAGTGCCATCGCTTAACGGATAAAAGCTACCCTGGGGATAACAGGCTTATCTCCCCCAAGAGTTCACATCGACGGGGAGGTTTGGCACCTCGATGTCGGCTCATCGCATCCTGGGGCTGAAGAAGGTCCCAAGGGTTGGGCTGTTCGCCCATTAAAGCGGTACGCGAGCTGGGTTCAGAACGTCGTGAGACAGTTCGGTCCCTATCCGTCGCAGGCGCAGGATATTTGAAGAGGAGCTGTCCTTAGTACGAGAGGACCGGGATGGACGAACCGCTGGTGTATCTGTTGGATACCAAATCCATGGCAGAGTAGCCAAGTTCGGAACGGATAAACGCTGAAGGCATCTAAGCGTGAAGCCGCCCTCAAGATAAGATATCCCATGCCGAAAGGCAGTAAGGCCCCTTGAAGAGTACAAGGTAGATAGGTGAGAAGTGTAAGTGCGGTAACGTATTGAGCGGACTCATACTAATAGGCCGAGGGCTTGTCCAATAAAAAGGGTATATGAAAATATATCAAAGATGCAAGGCTAAAGAAACAGCTTATCGAAAGATAGCTTACGCTATGGTTAAGCATCACAATCGTTTCAGATCCTTCTTTCTCTATTTAGTTTTTAGGGTATTGATTTAATTGAATAAGTTTTTTATGGGGGAATTCCCGAGTGGCCAAAGGGGGCAGACTGTAAATCTGTTAGCAACGCTTTCGAAGGTTCGAATCCTTCTTCCCCCATGTCTTTATTTTTTGGAATAAAAGCTTAGTAGATTTTAAAATCTATTAAGCTTTTTTTGAATTTAATTAGAAATATTTGTTTAAATTAATTTCCAAGAAAAATTTAATCTCTATTTTTACTGTTTTAATAACTAGAAAGCAAGAATTAAAATACTATAAAAATAATATCGATGGATAATAAAATACAATATTTGATATAAATTTTAAAATGCCTAATATATTAGGCATTTTTTAATGGACCTTTATAAAAATATTTATTAAGAAGCTTTAAGCCAATAAATATGCATAATCATCTGCAAATATAATATTTCAATTATATATAGGGAATTTATTTTAATAATGAAGGTAGAAAAATGTCTTGCTATAGGCAGATGATGTTATTTAATGCCTGTTTTTTTCAAACAGTTTATCTTTTTTATTTGTTCTAAATTTATTCTATTGTCCATAATTATAAATAAGATTGTTCAAAATAAAAAATAAAATTTAATGATACTTTACTAAAATTCTGTAGGGCATAAAAGGGCATAAGCTTTATTTTAGCGCCCTGTAAAGTATGTAGTTCAATTTTCATCGAACTCATTATTTTAAACATAAATTAATGTTCATACGAATCAAATAATAAAGAGAGGACAGTGTTATTTATGAAAAAGAAACTTGCTATATTTATGGCTTGTGTCATGTCTTTTGGTATGCTTGGAGGATGCTCAGGAAATAGTACAGATACTGCTTCAAAATCGGACTCTTCAGGCGATGTTATCAAGATAGGCGTTTTCATGCCGCTTACCGGAGCCAATGCGGCAGGAGGAGAGCTTGAGATTGAAGGGATTAAGCTTGCAAACGAGCTTTATCCCGAAGTTCTCGGTAAGAAGGTTGAGCTTGTTATTGTAGACAATAAGTCTGACAAGCAGGAAGCTGCCAATGCTGTAACAAGGCTTATAGAAAAGGATAAGGTTCCTGCAATCATCGGAACTTATGGCTCTTCTCTTGCTATGGCAGCCGGAAATGTCGTAAAGGAAGCAAAGATTCCCACAATAGGTACATCATGTACAAATCCCCAGGTTACACTTAATAATCCTTATTATTTCCGTGTTGCATTTATTGACCCCTTCCAAGGAAAGGTAATGGCCCATTACGCCTATGAGAATTTAGGTGCAAGAAAGGTCGCTCTCGTACAGGAAATCTCCAACGACTACTCCGTTGGCCTTGTTAAGTTCTTTACTGAAGAATTTAAAGCACTTACAGGTGACGAAAACTGTATTGTTGAGACAGGCAATTATCAGACAGGGGATACGGATTTCAGTGCTATTTTAACATCGATTAAAGGTAAGAATCCCGATGCTATATTTGCCCCTGGAAATTATACGGAATCTGCAATGCTCATTAAGCAGGCCAGAGACCTTGGCATGGATGTTCCCTTCATGGGCTGCGATACATGGGAAGTTAATGAGTTTATAGAAATAGGCGCTTCTGCAGTTGAGGGTGCGGTTTTAAGCACATTCTTCTCAGAAGAATATGCCATTACTAAAGAAGGTGAGAAATTCCTTGAAGAGTATGCAAAGAGATATCCTGATAAGCCTGCAGCTGCTTTAACGGCTCTTGGATACGATGCGTACATACTTATGATAGATGCAATTGAGAGAGCAGGAAGTACGGATTCTGATGCTATAAGAGATGCCATTGCGGTAACGGAAAATTTTGAAGGTGCCGCCGGCAATGTTACCCTCGATGAAAATGGCGATGCCGTTAAAGACGCTATAATCAAAGTAGTTAAAGATGGTGAGTTCAGATACCTTGATTTTATCTCATTTGCAAAATAAGACCCGCTTTTTGGTATTTTCAAAATAAAACTAATTATTAAAGATAGTAAAGGGGCTCTGGAATTTATCAGCCGGAGCCCCAGATTTGCTCTATGTGTAACAGTTGTATGAGGAAAGTTGACTTTAAAATATTTAATATTTTCTAAGGGGGCGCTGTAAAAAGGCGTCGTCATAATAAATTGATTTCCTCATGAAAAGTACTTGGTTTCATCTTTTCCAGTAAAAAATCCTTTTTAAACCGTGAGAGCTATTTCTGATGAAGATATTAAATAAATTTAAACGGGTTTATACTTGAATTCCTATGAAATAATCCCAAGGCAATTCGATTTCTCTTATTTTACTTTTTATGCCCTTGTCGCTAAATACTTACAATGGCATAAAAGCAAATCGACTATATTTAATATTCTTATTGGTTTCAATGATTTTAGGTCCTGCCTAAATGTTGTATTATGATAATATTTTTTTATCTTAGAGAACCGATGAACTATACTATGATTTTATTTAAATTTACGGAGGTGAGATAATTGGATTCAGCTATAAAAGCTAAAAATATGGCAGTAATGAAATTTCTTCTTTGGGGAATAGGCCTTATACTGCTTTTGGTAACGCTCTGTATATGGCGGGGCATGAGGCCTTCGGTTTTTGCCCAGTATTTTACGAACGGAATCTCCCTTGGAAGCCTATATGCCCTTATAGCCATAGGGTATACAATGGTTTATGGAATATTAAGCCTTATTAATTTTGCCCATGGTGATATTTTTATGATGGCCTGTTATTTTGGGTTTTACGGCATAGCCCTTTTCAGAATGCCCTGGTATTTATCCTTTGTTTTTACTGTCGCAGCTACGGCTCTTCTTGGAATATTAATTGAAAAGATAGCCTACAAGCCTTTAAGAAATGCCCCTAAGAATTCTGTGCTTATTTCAGCTATAGCAGTATCTTGGCTTTTGGAAAACTTTGCTACATATTCTTTCAGCGGAAAGCCTAAAAGCTTCCCAGAAATTCCCGGAGCCATGACAGTGTACAATATTTATGGCGTTAGCATACAGAAGATTACTTTTATAATTCCCGTAGTGGCCATAATTTTCATGTCTCTTCTTCTTTATCTTGTGGATAAAACAAAGCTTGGCATGGCCATGAGAGCCGTTTCCAGAGACCATGAAATCTCAGGAGTAATGGGTATAAACGTGAATAGGATTATAAGCTTTACTTTTGTTATAGGCTCTGCCCTTGCAGGGGTCGGTGCCTTCTTGTGGGGAATAAAATACACCTCTGTAATGCCTTTAATGGGTGTTATGCCGGGTCTTAAATGCTTTATCGCAGCCGTAATCGGAGGCATCGGCAATATTAAAGGCGCTCTCTTAGGAGGGTTTCTTCTTGGGATGATTGAGATACTGGTTGTAGGGTTTTTCCCGGAGCTTTCCGGCTATAAGGATGCTTTTGCGTTTATTATGCTTATACTGATACTCTTCATTAAACCGGCAGGATTATTAGGAAAGCCGACAACGGAGAAGGTGTGATATGAATAAAACAAATAAAAACCTAAAAAGCAAAAGAAATATAGTCTTTATAGTAATAATTATAGCCGTTCTTTTATGTTCCTTTGCTGGGGACAGCATTCTTGATTCTTATGCAAAGAGAATATTGAACCTTTGTGCTATTTATACGATAATTGCGCTTTCTATGAACCTTGTAAATGGCTTTACTGGTCAGTTCTCTCTGGGACAGGCAGGATTTATGGCCATAGGGGCTTATGTTGTAGGAATATTCACTCTGCCCATCGAATACCGTGATGCCATATTTTTTGTAGAGCCGATGCTTCCTGCTATTAAAAATATATACATTCCGCTTTTACCTGCTTTGCTTTTGGGAGGCGCTCTTTCGGCTGTTTTTGCCTTCTTTATAGGTCTTCCTGTTTTAAGGCTTAGAGGGGATTATCTTGCAATAGCAACTTTAGGGTTTTCCGAAATAATCCGTATCGTTCTTACGAATGCTCAGAGCGTTACCAACGGTGCTTTGGGAATAAAGGATATCCCTACCATGACAAATATGTTCTATATCCATATTGTTCTTATAGTTACCATCGTATTTATGGCCTTACTAATAAATTCCTCTTACGGAAGGGCATTTAAAGCCATCAGAGAAGATGAAATTGCAGCTCAGGCTATGGGCGTGTCCCTTTTAAGGCATAAGCTTCTGGCCTTTATAATAAGCGCTTTTATAGCAGGGGTTGGGGGAGGCCTTACAGTAGTTCTCATAGGAACCGTTGACCCTAAAGCCTTTATATTCACATTTACTTATAATTTCCTCCTTATGATTGTCCTTGGAGGAATGGGAAGCATCACAGGTACGGTAATAGCTTCTTATGTAGTAACCATTGCTTTGGAGCAGCTTCGATTTTTCGATGAACCGCTTTCCATATTGGGAATGAATCTGCCGTTTTTCAGACCAGGCCTTAGAATGCTTATGTTTTCTCTGCTTCTGCTTATTATTGTTCTTTTCTTCCCTAACGGAATTATGGGCAATAGAGAGCTTTCTTTAAGCTTCCTTAAGGAAAAATGGAGCAATATAAAATCCCGCTTTCATTCTAAAAAAGGGGGTGAGGTATCATGAGCGTTCTAAATCTTAATAACGTTACCATGCGTTTTGGCGGAGTAACGGCTGTAAATAATCTTAATCTTAATATAGAAAAAGGCGAAATAGTAGCCCTGATAGGCCCTAACGGTGCTGGAAAAACAACAGCTTTTAATCTTATAACGGGAGTATATACCCCTACAGAAGGGGAAATAGGATTTCTCAATGCAGATATTACGGGAAAGCTTCCCAATAATATTGCAAAGCTTGGCATAGGCCGCACTTTCCAAAATATCCGTCTTTTTAAAGACTTGAGTGTTTATGAAAACGTAATCATAGCCCAGCATCTTCATATAAAATCTAATTTTGTTTCCGCTGTTTTAAGGCTTCCGGGATATATGAAAGAAGAAAAGAAAATGAGAGAAAAAACAGATTTTCTTCTTGAAAAGCTGGAGCTTTCCGAATATAAAAATTATAAATCCAGCTCGCTGCCTTACGGAAAGCAAAGAAGGCTTGAGATTGCAAGGGCTCTTGCAACAGACCCTAAGCTTCTCCTTCTTGATGAACCTGTAGCCGGAATGAACCCCCAAGAGACTATGGAGCTCGGAGAATTTATAGGCCAGATAAAAGAAGAATTCGACCTTACGGTGCTTTTAATAGAGCATCATATGGATATGGTTATGGAAATTTCCGACAGAATATACGTCCTTGATTTCGGAAATAAAATAGCGGAAGGAACGCCTATGGAGATACAGAATAATCAAAGAGTTATTGCCGCATATCTTGGAGGTGAGACCAGTGCTTGAAATTAATAAGATATCCGTAGCTTATGGCGGAATCCAAGCCTTACGTAATGTATCCCTAAGCATACCGGAAGGCAAAATCATAACCCTCATAGGAGCAAACGGCGCAGGCAAGTCTACGGTTCTCCGTACCGTTATGGGTCTCGTAAAATCGAGGGAAGGCTCTGTTACCTATAATAAAGAAGAAATAACGGGGAAAACCTCCAGGGAAATAGTTTCTAAAGGTATCACTATGGTTCCCGAGGGAAGAAGGATATTTCCAAACCTTACAGTTATTGAAAACCTCAAAATAGGAGCGTATCTGCGAAATGATAAAGAAGAAATAAAAGCGGACATTAATCATGTATTTGAGCTATTTCCAAGGCTTCAGGAAAGGCAATGGCAGCCGGCAGGCACTTTATCAGGGGGAGAGCAGCAAATGCTTGCCGTAGGCAGAGCACTGCTGTCTAAACCGAAATTGCTTCTTATGGATGAGCCTTCTCTGGGCCTTGCACCCTTAGTTGTACAGGATATTTTCAGCATAATTAAAACAATAAATGAAGACGGCGTGACCATTCTCCTGGTTGAGCAAAACGCCAATATGGCCCTTAAAGTTGCGGATTTTGCCTATGTTCTTGAAACAGGTCAAATATCACTTTCAGGAAAGGGCTCGGAATTGCTTAAAGATGAAGGTATACAGGCCGCCTATCTGGGTAAAAAAAGAGAGTCAAAATAACTTTAGATTGTTTTATTTATATCAAGGGAATTTGAAAAGTTATATAAGCATAAGCTTGTAAGCCGTTTTTCAAGTGAGCACTTTCTTATGGCTAACAAACAAATTTTCAAGTTTGTTAACTATAGTATCCTAATAAAATACTATAAGTGATTCTCATTAAGCTTTAAAATATAAGCCATGTCCTTGACGTGGTTTATATTTTTGGGAAAAGAAGGTTAAAATCACGTTAAAAGTATTTTCAACTAATCCTTGACAAACAAACAATTATAGGGTATACTTATTTTTGGTTGTGCAACTACAATATCGCGGAGTGGAGCAGTCCGGTAGCTCGTTGGGCTCATAACCCAAAGGTCGTAGGTTCAAATCCTGCCTCCGCAATTAGAAGAAGCCAGTAAACATCAGTGTTTACTGGCTTCTTTGTTTGTGTATTTTAATACTGCTTATTGAAATGGGTACTATTTGGGTACTAAAGGTGCTAAGAAATACAATAATACGCAACATATTAGGCAAAATCTAATTCTTGCAATTCTTATTTGACCTTTATTTATATTAATTGATTTATTATTTATATATGCAGCAGAATATCCTTTTGCTTCTGTTTAATCTCCCCATTCTTAGAATGCTGTGTTAAGCTAAACCTAAATAAATATTCTATCCCAACATGAGAACTCTCCATAGACAAATGAATATAAGGTTTCTTAAAAGTTTTTGATACCCATAGAAATAATTTTTAAAATATATGTTATAAATTTTATTATATTCGGAGTGTTATCTGCCGAAGAATAATATGAAAGTTCGATAAATGGGGGTGTACTTTAATTGGCATATAAAGATTTTAAAAGTTATTTATACGCAAACTATAAGGAGCTTATACAAATCCATATTGAAGCGTTTATTAACAAAAATTATAATGAATTAGGCCTATCTTATGTTAGGGAATTCTCATTATGCCCTCGGACAGTAGAAGGCATTGAAATTAAGAGTCTTTGTTGTCATGAAGATGTTGATTCAAGGATTAGAATGGAGATTTATTGTGATGTAAAGCTTGTAACACTGGGCTTTGAAAAAGTAAAAGTTCAAACAAATAAAATTATCAAGTATTTTACTGTATATGCACAAGCAACTTTATCTAACAAACTAGAAGATTTTTGTATCGACAATATTAAAGAATGTAATCCCGATGAATTTGATAAAGTAAGATTTTTAGACGAGTACTTAATCCCCTACATACCTTATGAGCAGCTTGAGGATGAAGCTGACCGTTTTTACAAGCTCTATTGCGAAAATGTTCCATATTTCGACCTGTTGAGATTACCAATAGAATCTATTATTGAGGAGCTAGGCATTGAGTATTATGAAGCTCCTTTACCGAAAAATGTATTTGGTAGAATGTACTTTATCCCATCTAAAGAAGAGGTATATGAATCTATACCATATACGATAACTGGTAGGAATGAAAAACGTACTGTAATGAAAGAAATTAAGGCAGGAACTATGCTTATTAGTCATGATAATTACTTTATGAAAGATATAGGAAGCCGACTAAATACGATTGCGCATGAGATCATCCACTGGGAAAAACACCAAAAATTCTTTAAAATTCTTTCATTGTTAAATGAGAATGAGAATAGTCTATCATGTATAGTAGAACCTGTGATGACACCAAATAATCTTGAAGGCATTCAAAAAGCTATTTGGTGGGCAGAATGGCAAGCAAACGCAATAGCACCACGTATACTGATGCCAAGAGCTATATTTATAGGTTTATTTAGCCAAGTTTTCGAAGAACAAATGCATACGCCACATTTCCGAAATGGCGACATAATTGAAAAAACTCTTGATAAGGTAAGTAAGCTTTTTAGTGTTTCGAAATATGCTGCAAAAACTCGTGCTATTCAACTGGGGATTGATGTTGCAGAAGGCGCTTATACTTTTGTTGATAACAAGTATTATCCTCCAGTATTTTTTCCTATAGGAACGCTTGGGAGAAATCAGACTTTTATTGTAGACAAGGCGACTGCGCAAAAGTTAATAGAAGGCAATAGATGTCTAGGAAAATTAGTAGAAAACAAAGCGATTATATATACGGGCAGTGTCTTTTGCATTAATGATTCAAGGTATATTGAGGTATCAGAAAATTCACAAGAAGAATATAAGTTAACGCAATATGCACTTGAACATGCCGAAAAGTGCTGTTTAATTTTTCAAAGATCATTTAGCAAAGATGTATTTACACAGGAAGCTGAATTATATAGCGTCTTTTACCTTTCGAGGAATGTTACTGCTTCAAGTTATGTTGAGGCATACTATGATTCTAAATTCACTCATAATCAGGAGGTGGAAGATATAGCGGCTCAGTTATCAATAATAAATAAGGCTCTTGCGGAAGTGAATAAAGTTATAAAAGAGCTTCCCGATAAATTTGAAAGCACACTAAAATATCATATGAAAAGAAAGAAAATATCAATTTCTAAGCTTGCAGAAAGAACCGAGTTGAGTGATACAACAATTAAAAATTATACTTCTGGAAGGGTAAATCCATCTTTAGATAATCTTATGGCCATTTTTATTGGGCTTAATCTTCTAGAGCCATATTGTGATGACATGCTTGATAAGGCTGGGTATAAATTAAATAATTTGTATCTACATGAAATATACCGGTATTTAATAAAAAATCATTCCGATGGGAATATAAAGCAGTGGAATGATGTGCTTAAAGCCGCTGACTTTGAAAAAATTCCTAAAAATAAATTATTAGAGGAACCGTTGGTTCCCTAAATAGAGGCTTTATGTGATGAAATAATCACATAAAGCCTTTTTTTCTGCCCTTTTTTCAGGGAACCTTTGGTTCCTTGGCAGATTTAAGAAAATAGGCAATAATAAAGGAAATAGCTGAAACACAAGTTTCGAGGCATATTCTAAGATAGCATGGGGACCCATTTGAATAGTTTGTTACATAAAAGGTATCCACTAATCATAAATAGCCATGAAGATGTAGTTTCAAAGCTTAAATAAGGAGGTTTATATGATTAAAATTAGAAGAAAGGGCGAAATGGGAAGTTGTGATGGCTTACATAAAGAATCTGTTGCACCTAACAACGATACCAGTATCTTAGAGACTACAAAATCACTAAAACTCAGACGGCGCTCTGAAGAGGAGGCTAGGGCAAATACGTCCGAACGAAAGCTCAGAGATGCCTGTAAAACAAATCGAAATAACCTGTTAAAAATTGAAGCATTAGAGGAAAGGATTCAATCCTTGTCTACAGAGCATAAAAATAGCTTTACAGAGACGGACATACCTCTGAATTATTTGAAAAGAAGAGACAATGGACGTTGCCCCAAGTCTTCTGAAAACCATTACAATAAGAGAAACGATTCCCACAGTATGTATCCGTCCCATATTCGAAGCAGCTCTTATCGTTCTTACGATGAGGAAAACGTCTATGGAAGCTACTGGCAGAATGATGAGGACAACTGGCAGGAAAATCCTTTATTAAATGAACCGTCTTACTATCCTGACACCTACGACAATGAGACATGCAACAGATATACCGACAGCTCTCAGCGTAAAAGCAAGCCCACATATGAAAGTATCGCAAAAGAGCTTCTGAGTTCGACCAGTTTCTTTCAATATAATAATTATTTGTTTTTATATACCGGCAAGAGCTACAAATTAGTGGAAACCGACGAAAGATTCAGACTGGAAGCCCGCCGATTGCTTGCTGATAATAAAAAATATGAGGTATTGAAATCACATTTAAACGAGGTAAAAGAGATGATTTTAACGGACATACCCCGTATTAGTAATGATGAAATGGAACGGTATGACCACTATATTGCTTTTGAAAACTGCATTTATGATGCCAAAAGAAATAAAAGCCTTCCGCATTCACCTGATTATTTAACCATTGGCTTTATTAAGGCAAATTATTATGAGAACCTACATTTAGAGAATCCGCCCAAACGGTTTATAAATTATCTAAAATCTGTCACCAAGGGAGATCAATTAGAGGTAAAAAGACTATGCGAAGCCTTTGCTTACTGGCTGTCTAATTACAATAAAATCAGATGCTATTTTGTACTATTTGGGGTATCTCAGAGTGGCAAGAGTACATTGACAACTTTGTTACAGCATCTTCATGGTGAGGAGTATGTTTCGGCAGTTCCCTTCCATAAACTGGATAAAAGCTTTTATATAGCTGAGTTCTTTGGCAAAAAGATTAATATTTGCGGTGAGATTTCTTCAAGTAAGCTTCAGGATGATGGCATATTTAAAATGCTTACGGGGAATGACTTGATAATGGCAGATAAAAAATACGGGCAGCCCTTTAGTTTTTATAATAAAGCAAAGATAATTTTCAATGGTAACATCCCTATGAGAATAGAGACAGAAGATAACTCAGAAGCTATACCGAACCGAATAGAGATATTTAATTTCCCCTATTCTTTTCCTAAAGATGAAGTTATACCGGACTTTTACATCCAGCTTTTAAAAGAGAAGGACGCCATTGTTTCATTCCTTATGGAAACACTTCAAGAACTGGTAGCATCGGGGTTTTTACTGACAAAAACGCCCCAATCTGAGAAATTGAAGGAGGAATTTACATCCTGCATAAATCCTATAAGGCGCTTCGTAGAAGAAAACTGCATTTTAAATGCTAAGACATTTGTTTTAAAGGATTTACTGTACAAAAAATATAAAGAAAGCGCTCAGGGAAACTTTAAAAGCAAGCAAGAGTTCTACGCATACATAGAAGCAAACTATAGTGTGAATCAGCACAAGAAAAGGCTCCCGGGCAGCAAAAATCCAAGGGCGATATTTGTAGGTATAGGCTTGAAAGAAGAATGGGAGGCTGAAAGGCATGATGATTGATTATGATGAAGCGGTTCTGAGTTTGGCGGCTTCATTTGACTGTAACACATCTACATACTCCTTTGGTTATGTTATCAAGTACGGAGAACATCCTATGGAAAGTTATAGCCATAAAGATAACAAAGGAGAATATGCCAAAGAGGGTGCAATTGCAGGCTTGGTATCAGGGATATCTAAAGGAATTAACAGGGCAAACTGGCGTAATTACTATAAAATAACCATCTGCCATAATTCAGAAGTATTGCAGAAATGGGTAACGGGTAGCTACAAAGCAAAATCAAACAGCGGTAAGCGTTTAAAGAAAATACTAATGGACCCTATGTTAAATTTGAACTTTGTATTACTAAAAAATGCTGATAGAGATGAGGCCTTTTCGACGGCAAAAAATTTGGCCCAAAGGTGTATAAAGAAAAGCCTTTACTAAAAGCAAGCATTATAGGTAAAAACAGTCATTTTGAATATATATTATATCTTTGAATGGGAGGATTTGTAATGGGTAAAATGATAACGATTAAGCAGGCGGCTTGTGAATTCGGTTTATCGGAGTATGAGCTTCGGATGGGGATAAAAAACGGCAAATATCCCTATATAAGAGTGGGAGAGAAAAACGGTAAGTACTTGTTAAGCCGGGAGCAGATGACGGAACGGATTTATAAAATGAGCATTAACAATATGAAAAGTGCTGAAGCTTTTGATTAATATATCTTACAGGGTGGGTGTTCTTATCCCCACCCTGTTTATTTTGGGAGGCTAATATATGAAAAAAATTAAGGGCGTAGAGCCTAGAGGGACAAACAGCTATCGTTTAACTGTTTCCTGCGGATACAATAGTTACGGCAAGAAGCTTATTAAGCGAAGAACCATCACTGTTCCTGAAAAATTTAATAAGATGACAGAAAACAAAAAAGAAGAATACCTTATAAAACAGTTTCTTCTCTTTAAGCTGGAGGTCGAGAATGGTACATACCTAGACGGTGAAAAAATGACCTTGAATGAATTTATAGATAAATGGCTGGAACGGGAAAAGGTAAAAAAGCTTCGTCCCACTACCCTTGCCAGATATGATGAGTTGTTACGCCGCATAAGGCCTGCACTTGGTCATTATAAATTGACAAAAATACAAACCATACACCTAAACGATTTTTATGGCAGCCTAAGTAAGGGCGGTACCCGATTTGACTATACGTACACCTTAAATCAGGAATATGTAAATCAGGTTACTAAAGAAGCAAGCAAAATTGCAAAGCAATCTGGCTTAAATATTCGTACGATAAAAGGTACGGTAAAAGGAAAGCCTGTATCAATGAAAACGGCGAATTCAATAAGTGAATATTTAGGGGTTTCCTTCCAGAAGACATTTTCTCCCCTAGTCAAGGGAAAAGGTCTATCTGAAAAGAATATTATTCACCATCACAGACTTATCTCAACAATTTTATCTACTGCTAAGGATTGGAATTTAATTAACAGCAATCCGGCTGAAAGTGCTGATGTTCCTGCATTAGAAGCAAGGGAAGCCAATTTTTACAGCATAGAAGAGACAAAGCAGCTTTTAGAATTACTAAAGCAAGAGCCTATCAAATATCAGACGATGATAAATATAGCCTTGTTTTGCGGTTTAAGGCTTGGAGAACTGGCAAATCTTGAGTGGAAGGACATCGATTTTAATAACTTAACTTTAAACGTAAGCAAACAGCTTCAGTATCTTCCGGCAAAAGGTATCTATGAAGCTGAATATACGAAAACAAAGTCGGGCACACGAGAAATGTCCATACCGCAGATATTAGCGGATTTATTAAATGAGTACAAAATATGGCAGGAGGGAGAACGAGCAAAGTATGGCGATTTATGGATTGAAACCGATAAAATATTTACTAAAAACGGAGGAGGCGCAATTTTTCCGGGAACTCCGTCAGCATGGTTTAGAAAGTTTGTAGAGCGGCATAATATGCCTAAACTTACCTTCCATCAAATAAGGCATACAAATGCTTCTTTGCTCATCGGCACAGGTGTTGATATTGCAACCGTGAGTAAGAGACTTGGACATGCAGACAAATCGGTTACCTTAAAAATATATACCCATGCAATAAAAGAGATGGACCGCCATGCGGCGGACAGCTTAGAAGAGACGTTTAATAAACACAACTTAGCCTAATTTATTCTTGTTCCAAATGTTCCAGACTTAAAAACCTTATTACATATTATAATAACCCAGCCCAATATCGATAATTGGCTGGGTTATTTTTTATTCTAAGATACTGGAACAGTGCCCAGATGCTTTGTTTAAAAGAAAGGAATGATTGGAACATCCGGAACAAGCGTACTATTGAAGAGTATTTTAAAAATAGTGCTATATTAATTATATTTGTATAGATATAAAAAAGTCCGGAACTTTCGGAACAGGCTTTACCATTAAAAAAACCTTTTATTTATATTAAAACAGCTTATATTAAGGGATATCTTATTTCAAATAAAGGGCCTAAATATGCTCATTTATCCACTTCAAAAGCTCTTTCTGAGAGACTTTCCCATCGGCAAGTCCAAGCCCTAAATCAATTAATTCTTGCTGCTCGTAGCTTAGAAAAATATTGTTGCTTTCTAAGAATACAAGCATAGCAAAGATACCGATCCTTTTATTTCCGTCAATAAATGCATGGTTATTAACAAGAGAAAAACAAAGCTTGGCTGCCTTTTCAGGAATAGACGGATAAAGGTCGGTATCGTCAAAAGAAGCGTCTATTGAATATATAGCGGATTCCAGCAGACCTTCATCTCTAAGGCCTGCTTCGCCTCCAGTTTTTTCTATAAGCATATGGTGCATTTTAAGAATTTGACTTTTGCTAAGTTTTATCATTTGGCAAGCTCCTTAAAGGCCTCAAGGTTTTTAGAAAGCACCTTTTCAGCCACAGATATAATTTTGTCATCTTGGCTTTCTTGCAGTTTTTCCATTTGGCTGTATTCCATAATAACGTATTTAGGTACATTGTTTTTTAAAACTACGGCAAAGCCGTTTTCATCGACTGTTCTTGCAACCTTTGAAAAGTTTTGGTTTGCTTCTGTTATGGATACCAATTGATTTGTGTTAATCTGCATCTTATATCCTCCTTTTCTGAATAAGCGGTATGCTTAGTTGAATAATGCGCTCTAATAAAAATATAGTTCTAATTATATTATATACTAAATAATAGGATTAATTCAACCTACTGTTGAAAGTTTTAAGGATTAATGCTATTCGTAAAAGACCTTATTTCAATTATATATTATAACTTTGATATTAATTTATATAGGGGGTATACATATGTCTGTAACAGATGATTCATTAATTTACGAAGAAGCTTTGGAAGATGATACGGAATTGTTTATATGCGAACACTGCGGAGCAGAAGTTTCAGAAGAAGCAGCGACTCTTTTTGAAAATGAAATGCTCTGCGATACATGCCTTGAGGAACAAACCTTCCTATGCTTCGAATGTGGTAATAGACATTGGAGAGACGAAGCCAATGACTACTGCGGAAATGAAATATGTGATAGGTGCTATGATTATAACTTTATATGCTGTGAGGAGTGCAGAAGAACTATTCGAAATGATGACGCAAACTACATAGATGATTACGAAGATATGCCTTATTGCAACGATTGTTTTCAAGATAAAAATAAAATAATACATGGTTATGATTATAAGCCTGAACCTTTATTTTATGGTTCAGGCTTATTTTATGGCGTTGAGCTTGAAATTGATGAAGGCGGAGAAGACCGCGGTAATGCAGAAAAACTGCTTGATGTTGCCAATCAGTATGAGGATCATATTTACATTAAGCATGATGGAAGCCTTATAAATGGCATGGAAATCGTTACTCACCCTATGTCCCTTCATTATCATACTAAAGTTATGTCATGGGATAAACTTTTAGCTAAAGCACTGGATATGGGGTATTACTCTCACCAATGCAATACCTGTGGGTTGCACATTCATGTGGGACGTAACGAGTTAGGAGAAAGCATACAGGAACAGGAAAATACCATAGGGCGTATTCTATATTTCATAGAAAAATTCTGGGACAAGCTGATTATATTCAGCAGAAGAACGGAAGTCCAGCTGATTAAATGGGCAAAGAGATACGGTCTTCTTGATAGTCCTAAAAATACACTGGAGGAGGCAAATAAGAATAAAGGCGGCAGATATGTATGCTTGAATCTTCAAAATTACCATACCATTGAATTCAGGCTGTTCAGAGGCACTTTAAAACTTTCCACCTTTCTTGCAACCTTGCAGATGGTAGATGAAATTTGTACTGTTGCAAAGAAATTAGATGACGATGAATTTCAAGGACTTTGCTGGGTTGATTTTATAAATGGCGTTAATACAGACGTCAAGCCAGAGTTAATGGCTTATTTAAAGGACAGAAAATTATTAAATGGAGGGAACTAACATGTGCGGAATATTCGGTTATCTTGATTATGGTAATTGTATTAAAAATGCAGACTTAAAGGACATAACAGAATCGTTGGCCTATGAAAGTGCAATGAGGGGTATTGATGCTACAGGTATTGCTTTTATAAATAACAAAAGCAAACTGGAAATACAAAAGGCCCCTAAGCCCTCTTACAGTTTTAAGATGAACTTTCCTAAAATAAACCCTCCTGTATTAATCGGCCATACAAGGCACACCACTCAAGGTACAGAAAAGCTTAACATTAATAATCATCCTTTTTTAGGGGGAAAAGGCAACAATCAATTTGCCCTCGCTCATAATGGAATCCTTTATAACGATAAAGAGTTAAGGAAAGAAAATAAACTTCCGGATACGAAGATTCAGACGGATTCTTACATAGCTGTACAATTACTTGAACAATCAGGAGATATAAGCTTAATGTCCGTAGCTTCTATGTCCGAAAAAATCGAAGGTTCTTTTGTATTTACCATACTTGATAGAAATAATAATCTTTACATATCCAAGAAAGACAATCCCATTTCCATTATCCATCATAAGGCTCTAAAACTTTACGTCTATGCTTCCACAGAGAAAATACTCATGTCCACCCTTATGAACTCGAATCTTATAAGCCACTTTACACCCATAGAAAAAAATATAGGTGATATTGAATTTGTAGAACTAGAGGACAGAGAGGTCTTAAATTTTAATAATAAAGGCATTGTTAGTAAAGCGCGCTTTAAACCTAAAAAAATAAATATTTTAAAATGGTACGAAACAGGCTTTAATTTTAGTCTTAATGACTGTAATAATGATTACTGGCAGGATCTAATAGGGATTGCCAAATTGATGGGGTATGATGAAGAATTTATAGAATCCTTGATTTCAGAGGGCTTTTCACCTGATGAAATCGAGGATTTTATTTATGAGGAAGCATACTTTCAAAATTAGAGTGAAAACGGGTACTAAAATAATCCTTAGATTAGGGGCTATTTTAGTATCCAGATTAGAGGCGATAAATTATTTTACATTGGTTATAGTAGTAGAAAAGCTTAAAACGGACTCAGGTTTCACTCTAACTTCCTTAAACCACAATAGATTGAATTTAGTTTTGTCTATTTAAATTAAGCTTTTACTATTTTTGATAAAGGAGGGTGGATGTTATAAGTGTTGACGAATACAATGCAAAATTTAATGAGCCTTATGGGGAAATCGCTAATAGTACAGGAGAAGAAACGGCAATTAAGATTTATAAGATGTTTAATGGTAGAAATATAAAGTTTCCCCGGAGATTATATTCCGATTTTTATATTTATGAATATGTAAAGCTTCTTATTAAGGAAAAAGGATATGATCTTAAAAACTCAAGGGATTATAGTAAAATAGTGAATCATATCATTAGTGATTTTAATTATTGTGAACAGACAGCCAGAAAGAAATTAAAAGAAATGATGGTAAATAAAGGTTTTATTAATGATTCATCAATTTATAAAAGAGAGGATACCTAAATGGATTTTTGTACTAAATGCGGTTCTAAAATTGAAGAAGGTGTGAAATTCTGTGGGAATTGTGGTTATAAAATCAATGTAGACGTTCTACATGAAAATGGTGAAAAAACAAATCCCTCTGATACCATTAGCACATATCATCAATCTAAAGAAATGGCTGTTTTGATGGAGCCAGCAATGGCAAATGAATCAAAGCTTGTTTTAGAGCTACAGGATGCTTATGTTCCTGAGTTCGGCTATCCAAAATTTATTGAACGCCTTGCCGGATATGCGGTAGATTGCAGTATAATGGCGGCTATTGTATCTGTAGGGGCTGTTATTATTCCTATCATCGGCGGTATAATAGGCGGATTTCTATACTTTTTCCTTATGGAGGCTCATTTTGGTGCTACCGTGGGTATGAAATCCTTTGGTTTACAGATTGTTGATATAAAAGGCAATAAGCTAATGACAGCATTGGCATTTAAGCACTGCATGCTCAGGCTTTTATCATATTTTCTTTTGCTTGTTCCATTTTTCCATGCCCTTTCGGATGAAAAAGCAGCAACACTTTTTGATAAATGGGCAGGCTGCGTAATGATTAAAACAAAGGCTTAAGATAAGGAGATGATTTGATGATATGTCCTTATTGTAAAAAGGAAACTGATGTAAACAGCCGTTTTTGCGGTAATTGTGGAAAATTTCTTGATTTACCTGAGATTCCTGCAAAGAATAGTGCACCTAAAAAGAATGCCAAGGGCATTATCATAACGGTTTTAGGCGGAGTTTTTGCAGCATTTGTCATTTTTATCGTCATAGGAGCTATGCTAAGTAAAAGCGACTTTTCAGATAAAAGTAGTACAGAAGAGAAGGAGGAAGTAAGCCCTATTTCAAAAGAAAATTTTCCTGAAGGAGAAAATATAATAACAGAAACTACTGATAAAAAACAAAGCAAAAATGTTCTTACCAAGGATCAGGTTCTGGGAATGCTTATGGACGGAGAAGCTTACAAAGGTAAAAAAGTAGAAGCTCTTCCTGTTAAAGTATTTAACATTATAGGGTATTCTGAAGGTTCAGGATATCAGTTTCAAGGGTATACGGATATTTTTGAAAAAACAGCAGTGCTTATCGTATCTGATGAAAAACTCAGTTTACAAGCAAATGATTATGTTCTTGTTGATGGAACGGTAAAAGGTACCCATAAGGGCACAAATGCTTTCGGCGGTACTGTATATAATTCTGTTATATATGCATCAAAGATACAGGCAGGAGATTTTACAATACTTAACCCTGCTGTTAAGACTTTGGAGGTAAACGGAACCATAGAACAGAGTGGTCTTTCTGTAACACTGGAAAAGGTGGAGCTTTCAGAAAACTCCACAAGATTGTATCTCTATATAGTAAATAATACAGGCATGAAAGCAGGTGTTCAGGATTATGGAAATTATATTGTCCAGAATGCAAAGCAGTATAATGATTCGGGCATTATTTCAGAGACCATAATAAACCCCAGTATGGTAACGGGAACCGTTCAAGAAGCTGTACTATCCAGTTGAGCCTATAGACTCTTTAGAAAATCCTTTTACCATAGGATTAAGCCCTTACTATGAAGATATTTTTGCAGATATTGACGAATTTATATTTAATATAGAGCCTATAAGCAATGTACCAGCCCAAGAGCCATTAGACCCAGGTATTTTATATTCTCTAAGCAGCGAAGAAAGAAAAGAACTTAATTTATTCCTGAGTAATTTCGCTGAAACAAATTTATTTTATATAGATGGTGAGGACGAAGACAGTCTGATTGATTTCGGTATATTCCATAATATTATCAATAGTAATAAGGTAAAAGAAAACGGCAATCAGCAAAGCCTTGAGGCAGAGTTCGTTGAAAAAGCAGTAGAAGGATATCTCGGCAAGGGTATAAAAAATCATTCTACAGATACTTTTGAATACGGTAACGGAATGTACTACTGGGAAAGGATAGAGGATTCTTATCTTAAATTTGTACAAGCCAATTCCCTTACGGAAAATGAAGACGGAACCTATACTGTCACATTTAGTGTTTATGATGCAAGCCCTTATTCAGATGATAGGGTTCCAGAGGAACTATACTGTCCAAAAGAAGAATGGGGAAGCCTTGCAGAGGATAATGTAAGTTATTACATTGACGGAAATGCCCATATAAAAAGAGAAAAAGCAGGAGAAAAATATACCTATAAGCTGCTGTTTTATGCTCTTATGGCACAATAAATAATAGGAGGACAAAATGTACGATAAAGACAATTTCTTTAAAGCTTTAGGACTAAATCCAAGTGAGAAGCAGAAAAGCGCAATCATAAACCGGCTTTCCGCTGTTCTTAATTATGAACCTAAAATAGGCGTACTTGGAAAAACCGGAGTAGGAAAATCAAGTCTCTGCAACGCCCTTTTCGGAAAAGACCTTTTTAACATCAGTGACGTTGAAGCCTGTACAAGAAATGTTCAGGAGGAATTTCTCCGCATAGGAGATTCCAAAGGGCTAAAGCTGATTGATGTTCCCGGCGTAGGAGAGAGCAAAGGCAGAGACGAGGAATATGCCAAACTTTATGCAGAGCTGATGCCGAAGCTTGATTTAGTTTTATGGGTTATTAAGGCAGATGACAGAGCCTTATCCTCTGACGAGAGCTTTTATAAAAATATTGTAAAGCCTCATATTAAAGAAGGAAAGCCTTTCTTCTTCGTTTTAAATCAAGTAGATAAAATTGAGCCTTTAAGAGAATGGGATATAGAAAAGCATATCCCCGGTTTAAAGCAATTTCAGAATATAAACGCCAAGGTTTTAGATGTGGCAAGATTCTTCGAGGTTCCGGCTTCCAGAATAATATATGTTTCAGCCAGTGAAAAATACAATTTAACCGAGCTTGTAAATGAAATCGTATTTGCTTTACCAAAGGAAAGAAAGATAACCTTTTTTAAAGAGGTCAATACCGACTTTCAATCGGAGGTAGCCGGAGAACATGTAAAAAAGTCCTTTCTTGATGTAGTTGGAGATATCGTAGTAGATGTTCTTGAGGTTGCAGGGGATACTCTTGTAAAGGTTAAAGATTCCATCGGTGAAGCAGCAGAAGAAATCTTTGATGGTGTTATAGAGAAGGCTCCGGCCTTTATAGCCGATGCTGCAAAAAAAATAATAGGAGGCTGTTATATTACTACCGCTGTTTGTACATATTTAGGAAAACCTGATGACTGCTATGAGCTTACTCAATTAAGAAAATTCAGAGATAAGTGGCTAAGGCATCAGCCTGACGGTCCGGCTCTCATTGAGGAATATTATGCTAAAGCACCAGGAATCGTTGAGAAGCTGGAGAAAAGAGAGAATAAAGATGAGATCTATCAGTATGTAAATAACGTTTATCTCCTTCCTTGCGTGAAGCTTATAGAAGAGGAGAAATATGAGGAGTGTAAGAGGTTGTATTTAGATATGGTAGAGGAGTTAGAAAAGCATAAAAGCTTTAGATGAAATTGACCACATAGCTACCAGTTAGGCTGGGAAAATTAAGAAAGTACGAGTAAATGTCATTACACTATACTACGCATATAGATAACGTCAGTTTTTAAAGCTCCGATTTATACTCTAAGATGGTAAATCGGGGCTTTAATATTTAGAAAAATATTCTTACTCTTCTTAAACATAAAATCAAAATAGATGCCCTAGATGAGGATTTCTTATTTGGTATTATGACGAAAAGCATTTTATTTATTTCTCTACAGTACTCCCCTTCTTACCTATTTTTATGGGAGAAAGATATACGAGAACCCTCGTGAAAAGTAAGTTAAAGTATTCTATAATTTATTATCTTTTCGTCAAAAAGTTGAAGTTAGCTACATCTTATTTAAACATATGGTACATTGAAACATATTACACATTGTGATATTATTGATTGGCACGTTTCAAGCATGTACTGTAAAAGGCTTTGTGTTATAAATCTATTTATGTAGTTAAATGTCAAAATGAATAGCTAAATAGATACTTGAATTTCCAAAAAAATACATATTTTGCTGGATAGAGGTTTTTCTATAAGAGATCTATGTTTTAATATAAGTATAAAATGTAGTAAACTTTAGAGAGCTTTAAAAAATAAAAGGTTAAATTTAAGAGAAAAGACTTTTTGATACGGGCACTAAAATAAACTTAATATAACCTACTAGTACTCCATCCGTCTTGCAATAATACTTTTCAATTATAGAAAATTTTGCTATACTCCATTAAAAACGGTATTGGAGGATGCAAATATGCCACGTTACATTGTCACTCTGACAAACGATGAAATACAGGAATTAAAAACATTGATACAAAAAGGTGGGAAGGGCTACCGCATTAAGCATGCACAAATACTACTGAAACTGGATCATAAACCAGAAAATAAGGCATGGACATATGACCGCATGGAAGATGCATATGGAACCTCCCGCAGTACGATTGCTGGTATCGCAAAACGGTTCGTTATGGAGGGGCTAGAGGCAGCCCTTGGAAGGAAAATACAGGAAAACCGCTTCCAGATCTGGAAAGTTTCAAAAAGCAGGTGCGCTCCTGGACGATCAGGCGTAATGCAGAACACACAAAAATAAATTGGCAGTTTAAAACACAGGACGCAAGAATCAAGTTATCTAAACTGTATCCGGCTGTAGTTTAAAAGCTATCCGAATACAGTACTACGTATAAAAGTTATGATTACGAGACATTCCTTAGGCATTTAATTTATTTTATAAGAAAGGGTGGCGTTAATAATGAAAGGAAAAAAATACTCTATCAAGTTTATTCTTGTTATAGGTATATTGGTAGTAATGTACTTATATCATACTTCAAAATTTAATAGGATTTATAAGGTATGTGAAGACCCAAATAAAATCGCCAAAATAGAGATACATACCGAACAAAAAGGTATTGATAAAGTGGTAGTAACCGACAAAGAAAGCATTGAGGCATTTAGTAAAGTGATTAGCTCCGTAACTTTTATTAAAAGCCAAAATAACAGTTATGATAAAGAGTACACCTTATGTGTATTTCCATCGGAGGTTGAATATTTCTATTCGATTTCAGTTCCAAACGGTATATTGGTTAAAGCATACCCAGGTACAGAGGTAATGACGCCATTGTACAATATGGAAAATTATGATGCTCTTCTTTCATGGATAAATGAAATGAAAGATAAGTCAATTTTAAAGGAGGGAAAAGATATAAAAAATGCAGAAAAGGAGGACTAGGCTAAATTATAACGGAATTTAAAAAATCATAATAGATAAGGGTGAATAACATGTTTATTAGAAAAAAGATGTTAAAGAAAGCAATATCCTTAATTATGACAGCATCGATTCTTCTTAATTATAATATTTACAGTGTATTTGCGGAAAAAGGTAATAATTTTAAAGCGAGTAAAGCTGCAAATCATACAGTACATAATGAGAACTGTGTAGAAAATCATTCAGAAGAAGTGGTAGATAAAGACTTTGTTGTCTATGATTTGTTAATGAAAACAGGAATATTAGCAAATAGTTCTAGAGAAGCCAGTCAACATTCCAAAGAAAATTCAAATGACAAAAGTGAAATCGATGATAATATAAAAGAAAATGCAACAAAGATAGTGGATAGCGGAGCATATGACAAGACGGAAATGACAGATACTATCGATAAAATAGACAGTAATGAAAACATTGAAAACGCCTCCGACAAAGAGGCTGCAGATATAGAAAAAGAAATTGATAAAAATATTACCCTAGATATAAACGGCAATAAGAATAGTGAAAATTCAGCAACGTTCAAAGATGCATTAGATGAGACGACAGATGATAAGGATTCTTTTTTTATAGGATATAAAATTACTCAGGGAACACAAGATTCCCTTCTTTCGGATAGTATCGCAGAAGCAGAATTAATGTATCTTGCTACATATATGAACAAAGAATATGATGATATAGAACAATCAGAAGTTATATATGATGTTGAAGATAACCCTACTTATCTAGCTATATCTTTTATTTCCGGTGGATATGCAATAATGATAAGAAGCAATCTTATTGTAACAGAGTATAGCTATAATGATAAAAGTCCTTATAGTGATTCTATTGGAGGGAAAAACTACTATCTTGGTGTTTTAAATTATTATAATGGAGAAAATATTACTGATATGCAAAATATAATGTCGGGGGATCGTCTTTCCGACGATAGCATTGAGACCTTTCAAAAATTAAATGACGAGTATAATCAGGTTTCTCCACCTGTTTTACTTGAAGAAATCTATATGGATAAGGAATTAAAAGAGGCGGTTATTCATAACAGTGATAATATAGATCAAACTTTATCTGCAACACTAGATATAGAAGCGAGAGATGAAGAAGCAGAGCAATATCCTTACAGCACAGAAACGGCCAAGGAAAATAATATAGACCAGCAACAGAATGAAGCCATCGAATATCCTCAAAGTGTTACCATTGTTAGTGCAGCAGATATTGCTTATCCAGATACGATACGGAATTCAATCTTTGGAGACAATGAAGGTACATCGTGCGGCGTAATAGCCTCTGAAATCTTATTGAGATATTACAACGACCATTACGCTGATGGACTGGTAGAGACTAAGTATTATTCAGGTCCATTTAATGACTTTCATGCTCTCCTTAAGTCGGAGTATTGGCTTACAAAATTTTTAGATGGAAGCATGCCCTATAATAATGCGGAGTTGGTAAACTATTACATTGGAAATGATTCCAACAGAAGGAATCTGGGGTATCATTCTAAGTATAAGATAATTGTAGGAGTAGAAAGTGAAGCCAAGTCCCGTATTGATGAGGGGTACCCTGTAATACTTTACACTGTTATGGACAATGCCTATGGAAATCATGCAATGGTGGCATATGGGTATGAAGAAAGATTTAGCTCAGAATCAGAATTCACTAATACATACTTTAGATTACATGAAGGCTGGCTTACAGGTTCTAAGGATAAGTTTGTAAATACTACATTTTTCTACGGCGGTATCACATGGCTTGAGAAGTTTGACAGTCACTCTCATGATTTTAGTAAATATACAATTTTTCCGAGAGTTGATGAAACAGAAAACTATCATGCAGCAACATGCACTGAATGTGAATTATTTACAAAAAAGGCACATCAATATGAGCATTTTGAATCATTTCCCGGCGATCCTCAAAGTCATGGGTATAGATGCAGTCTATGTAACCAAACAAAATCAATATGTAACAATCCTGATATTTACTATACAGACAATGGCAACAACCATACTGTTAAATGTAACAATTGTTTATTTGTTATGACAGAAGGACATGAGTACGGAGATTGGATTAAAACGCCTTCTGAACACAAAACAGTATGTAAAAAATGCAGCCACTCAGAATCTTCACCTCATAAAAATCTTGTTTGGGTTAGGCAAAACGATTTGCAGCATAGCGTTCAATGCAGTATTTGTGGCTATTTAACGCTTAGTAATCATAATTATTCTTCTTGGATGAACTTAGGGACTCAGCATAGTAAAGTGTGCAGTACCTGTAATGATACTGTCAATGAAAAGCATAGATTGGTGTTTTCTGGAAGAACTTCTGCTGGTCATACTCTATCATGTACAAAATGCGGATATTCCTCAACTAGCGGGCATAAGTTCAGCCCATGGTCTTCCAATTCATCTTTTTCACTGGGTTCTACTTCACTATCTTTTGATACAACCTTGAACCAAGATTTAGAGGTTTTTAAAGATGAAGCTTTATTATTGTTAGATGGTGAGGATATAGCAACCAATAAAACTTATCTTTGTAACGAATCAGAATGCGACGATGAGCATTATATAACAGATGATTATACGTTAAATAATATACAGGCTTTAAGTGCTACCGAGGGTCACTCTCGCCGATGTTTAGATTGCGACTATGAGGAAAATGGAAATCATGCTTATTCTTCATGGAGCTATAGTTCGTTTGAGCATAGTAGAACTTGCAATATATGTGGTCACAAACAATCAGGAAAACACTCATATGGAAGTTGGACAAGTAATTCCTCCTTACAGCACAGGCGTTCATGTTCCTGTGGCTATACAGAAACTGCAAGTCATTCCCTTGGAAACTGGAGCAGTGAAGGCAGCTCACAGCATATAAGAAGTTGTTCTTCCTGCGATTACACTGAGAAGCAAAGTCATAATGTGCCATACGCTTGGAGTTCTGATTCCTCCAAACATTATAAAAAATGTAGTACTTGTGGATATAGTGAATCAGGTAATCATTCCTATGGTTCATGGAGCGGTACACAAGCTAATCATACACAAAAATGTTATACGTGCGGGTATATAGATACCAAGTCTCACAGCTTTGGAACATATAGTTCGGATTACAGCGGTTCGACTCATTCTAGGACGTGTTATACTTGTAACTATAAGGATTCTCAATCACATAATTTTGGCTCATGGTCATCTTGGCAAAGCAACCGTCATGAACGCAGTTGCAGGACGTGCTCATATACAGATACAAAACCCCATAATTTCGGTTCTTATTCATCAAATAGCTGGAGCAGTCAGCATGAACGAACTTGTCGGACATGTTATTATGCAGAAAGAGAAAATCATTCATATTCTACAGGTTCATGGCAATCTGTAAGTAAACCTAACCACTGCCGCTCTAGACAGCAAACTTGTAGTAAATGTGGCCACTCCCAGTGGGAATATGATTATACACATTGGATGCTGGGAAATAGCTGTATGGATTGTCGATATAGAAAGTAGCACAGACTAGATGCCTTATATACCTTAATTAGCAGAATCATGAAGATAATAATGTTGTAAATGATAGAATGCAACTCCTCTATCTCCAATTCAAATCTGAGAGATACCTTTATTAAAAACATAGGAAAGCCAGGGTTTATATAAACTTTGGGTTTCCTATGTTTGCCTCCTTAAAATAAACAAGCACTATATCTTCACTGTTTGGCTGAAATAGATATTAGGAAAGCCTACCTCTTATTGGTATCCGGTAAATATCTGAACCCATAGACATAACAAAAGCCCTCAGCATGTAAAGGGAGCGCATTTTAGCAAAAATATCTATCCTTTAAGCACAAAGCAATAATCCGGCAAAGATTCACTCCAAGGCAGCAGCATTTCAATGGCGGATGTATTTATATGTGGTAAAGTTTCCAGGAGAAACTCCATATATTTAAAGGGATGCAGACCATTTTCCTTAGCAGTTTCGATGATGGAATACATAATAGAGCTTGCCCTGGCGCCAGCAGGGGTGCATGAAAACAGCCACGCCTTTCTGCCCATGACAAAAGGTTTGACGGTCCTCTCAGCTCGATTATTCGAGATTTCTGTCCTGCCATCAAGAAATACATTTTCCAGATATCTCTTCTGGGAAAGGGCATAACCAGCGGCTTCGCCAAGAGGCACTTTAGGAAGTGCGCCAAGATTTTCTACCCATGCAAAGAAAGCATTAGAAACAGGCTTGGACTGTTCCAGCCGCTTTTGATACCGCTCATCGGCAGTAAGCTTTTCAAACTTTCGCTCTAGGTCAAACAAAGCGTTGATATAAGCCATTCCTTGAGCCGCCTCTGAATCTTTACGCTTTTCTATGGACGTGTTTTTAACGATGGCTTCAAAGCGTCTGCGAACATGCGACCAACAGCCAATGACTGTAATATCGGGTGGCAGATTATGATAAACCTTATAGCCATCTGTATGTAATAAGCCCTTGAAATCCTTCAAAAAAGCTTTGGGATGCTCTTGGCTTTGGGTTTCCTGATACTCATAGATGGCAATTTTTCGCTCGGCAGCACCACTTGTGCGATAAATCCACTCATAAGATTTGGTTTGAGCAGATCGGCCATCCTCCCGCAAAACCTGGACCCAGGTTTCGTCTGCGTGAAGTACTGTTTCCTGCAATAGATGAGCTCTCAACCGTTCATAAATGGCCTCCAGATACCTTTCAGAACAGGCAATAGTCCAACTCACCATGTTTTGCCGGGAGATATTCACCCCATCGTAGCGGAAACCATTTTCCAGGCGATATAAAGGCATCCCGTTGGCATATTTTTGTACAGCTATATGCGCTACCAGAGATGGTGATGCTAAAGAACCGCTGATCAACGGTTTAGGGGCTTCGGCTTTGACGAAAGGAACCTCTGTGCCGGTTTGTTCGCAGTTTCTGCAAGCATAGGAATGGGTGACATGCTCCAAAACAACAACTTGGCCGGAATCAGCTTAAGCTCCCGGCGAGTCTGCGTACCTATATCTCTCATAGTATCACCGCAAGCTGGACAGGTACGTTCTTTTTCGGAAAGCTCGTAATCTATGCGCTCCACAGGTAACCCTGATAAATCCTCTTCACGCTTGCCCTTGCGCTTTTTGCGGGAATATGAGATTTCCTCGGCTTCAGGCGGAGGAGCAACTTCACCAGCGGTAAACAAAGTCATTTGCCTGAGGTCAACATCACTTTTCTCACTGGAAGCACCAAACTGACGGCGCTTCAAAAACAGAAGCTGCTGCTCATAATGCTTTACAAGGATTTCTAACTCGGATATGCGGTTTTTAAGTTTATCTATATTTTCGGAGGATTCATGAGTATTTTCCATATACTAAGTATAACACATAGCATACCAAAAACCAAGTAAATACAGGGGTTCTAACTCATATAACCCATCGTTCAGATACCTCTTTGCGCTTTAATTTCAACTCCACTTTTGCTCCGCCAAGAAGTATTTGCAGTTCCTCAGGAGTCAAGGTCATGGTTGCTTCGCTCCCTTCTGTAGGCCAGCGAAAACGGCCTTTTTCAAGTCGCTTGAAGTATAGCCAAAAGCCATCGCAATCCCATTCAAGTATTTTGATTCTGTCACGGTTTCTATTGCAGAATACAAAAATGGCCTCGCTGAAGGGGTCGAGATGGAAACTGCTCTCCACTATGGCTGCCAGGCCGTTTATTGATTTCCTCATATCGGTTCTGCCACAGGCAAGGTATGCCTTCTTGCCATCTATCTTCAACATGGCCCGGCCAACTCTCACAGTAAGCCCGCAAGCTTTTCCGTTGGATATGAACTATCTACTGTTATTTTTATTCCCTTAATTTCGATATGTAGTGTATCGGGCATCGGGTTTTCAGGCTGTGCAGAATTTCCATCCATTACCTGAACTTCTGTGAATCCGGATACAGCAAGGGCCGTATTGTTTTCAGTTACTTGCTGTTTCTCTATGTGAGAGATTGCGGTTTCTCTCAATTTCCTTTGCCAGTAGTAATACACATTTTCATGAAAACCTTCTCGCTCGCAAAATCCTCTTATGCTAAGATCACTTTCCCGGCGATCCCGCATTATCCCTGCCCAGTGTGATAAGCGATATTTCACTGCTTACGAAAGGGACTGTATTTGGCGATGGCAGAGGAATTGGAATATAAGTTTAATAATTAATTTGTAAAATAAAAAATTTCCTTTTTATGTAAAGTAGAAAGATTAAAAATAAAATTAAGATAGGTAAGCCCAGAATGAGGCTTACCTATCTTAGCTATATATTATTATGAAGCCATAGGTCAGAAAACAATGAGGTTTATTGTTTTTCAGTAAAGTTTTTAGATAGAATTTATTTACTAATGATTTTTTCAGATGAGTTTTCAGTGTTCGAACTTTCTGATGAAGGCTCTTCAGTAATAGCTTCTTCATCTTTACTATTTCCATTAAAGTCAGAAGTTGGCGCTCATATTAACTGATTTAACGAATTATTCGACGTATCTTTTAAAAAGATTTAACCTTCTTTAGCAAAGACTTTGCTGTTGTTGATATCATTATAATTGAATTAGAAAAAATACTTTAGGAATATTAAATCTTTCATAAATAAGAACTATTTTTACATATAAAAACCTGTGCAATTTTGAATACAAAATAAGGCATAATATTGCCAAGCACTGTTCTTAAATAAGGTATTTATTAAGTAATTGGCTAAACAAATTTGCATGCTCAAGGGAGTTTTCCTCTTTGTTTTCAGTCAAAGTAATTATATCCGCTTGGGGAAAAATTTTCCCAGGTGTCATACTTCTATCATAAATATCTATTAAAACATCATTATCCTCATCTGATTGACCATTAAAAATACAGAGCCCTAATAATTTGTTATCTGTATTTGCGGGGCTAATAGAAAAAATATATTTAAAGGCTAAAGCAGGTACATGGTATCTTTTAACAGTAGAAATAGTACTGAATTTCGCATCAGAAATTAAATAATAAATATCTTTGCCTTTTTCAATTTTAATAAGGTAGTCTGGAGAATAGTAGACTCCCTTTGCCTCTCCTTTGTCTATATAATTTTCATAGGATATACTGGTATTCCTGTAAATTTCAATGCCATTTGATAATTGAAAGCTATCGCTGTAAATTACTGGTTGATAATAAAGAGTAACTATCTGCTCATTGTAAGAAAAAACAAACGTATTATTGCACTCAACATTTTGATAGAGCGTTTTTCCCGCAAACGAATAGGGAAATTGGTAGCTACTAATAAGTTCATATCCGCATTCTTTAAAATACGAGTATAATTTAGATAGTACATAGCATTCATACAAGATATCTCCCTTTAGAAAGGATAGCATGAACCGCTCTCTTTTTAAGTCATAGATACCCATTTTAAACCATAAGATAATACAGTCATATATCTGAAAATATTGGGGAATTGAAAGAAAGATTGCTGTTGGTTTAGGAACGTCACAAACTTGAACTTCCGTTACTTTTAAGGCATAACTGTAAGCGTTAAAAAGAATATTATACTTATCAGAAAGTGCATTCAATTGCTCCTGATAATATGAAAGTGTTTTCTTAGTACTACTATAAATATAGAAAGAAGATAACACATAGCCATCAATTTCTTTCTCATCATCTGGGAAGCCTTTAATCATATTAGATATTGCTACCCTTATCTCATCAATTGATAAGATAAGGGTCTTTAAAAAACCTACTACAATTTGGTTTTCGTATATATCATATACATATATGCTTTTTGCCATTAAGGTTTTTTGAGGCTGATAGTACTGCCCATTAAATTCTATACCTGATTTGTAATTTACTTGTACTAGCTGTTCAGGATGCTGAGTTAAGTACTTAATTGTCCTATCTGCAATGAATTGAAGTCTCTCAAAAGAATCAACCGTATCTTGTTTATCGGTTTTAAACCTACTATTGACCTTAAAATAACTATAGTACTCTTCATAATAATATAAAATCTCTTTTAGCAAAGCAATGCGTGATTCCATACTCTTATTTTCATTTTTCGATAAATCACTAATATTTCTAGGGCGGACAGAATCTTGATATAATAAATCCTCATTATGTTTATAGATATACTCCACCATACGGCGGACAGAGTTATTTTGTTTTCCTTTTCGAACCATAACAGCAACATAAGGAGAGGATAAATTAATTTTATGATTTTTACTGCTCAAGTTCATTGAAATCTGGATAAATCCGTAGCAGGAAGAAAAAATTCTATTGCCATATTCCTCGTTCTTAAATACAATGTTCCCATTTAATAATATTTCAGTATTTATATGAAAATCATTTATGAAAAAGTCTATTGATTCAAGAGGTTCTTCACCTTCAAAGGGAGAACATATAAAAGCCTCATAGGGTAAATCTGAAAAGACTTTAATATCAATGGATGGATGAGAATCTATGTATGAATTTTTGTTACTTGAATCAAATAATGGAACAATTTGTTTAGATTTACCATGAGGGCAAAGGATAATCTCATATTGCGGCATATATTAGCCCCTCCCTTTTAGCTAAAAAATTGATAAAACTTCATCCGGCGGTCACCTTTTTCAATTATACTTTTCAACAAGGTACTTGATTGACGCAAATTACTGTCACTGCAAATATCATAAATTGAATTAAGAAACTTTCTATATTCGTCACCACTGTCTCTGAGTAGTGGTAAAATCTTTTGAGCAATGGCATAATCTAACGCAACAATAGATGCATTTGTTCCATCACTGTCATTTTCGAAAAGATTTTTTGCAACGGACCAATATCTTCTAATTGCATTATCTACTCTAAAACTTAAAGATCCAAATAAGGCGTATAGTCGCTCATAAATTTCCTTTGCTTCACCATCCATAGGATTTAATGGCTCTACAGAAGAACCAAAAGTTTCCTTTAAGGAACTCCACGTAATCATTTCGATATCTTTGCTATTATAACGTAATTCTTTAGCAGTTCCAGGTACTACGGAAGGAAGCAAAATAACCCAAGCTCTATCTAAAAGTCTAGGCGATAAGGTTTCTGTCGTATGGTCATTATTAATGGTTGCAACAAAGCGCAGGGATTCAGGAATGCTGAGTTGATAATTTTCCCCTAAATTAATGCCATGACTTTCGTCCCAATCATCGCAGATATTCATAAAATCTGCCCAATAATACTCCATAGGGCTTAGATTTGCTTCGTCCAATAAAAATAAAAAAGGTAAATCTGTTAAATCTCCTTTTGCTTCAGTGTCCAAAATCTTAAAGCCATCAAAAATACGGCAATTACTTTTATCAAAATTTCTAGTGAGAGGATTGTAATAGCCGACAAAATCTCTTTTAGAGGTCCAACCTTTTTCTACCGAAACAGGAATATATCTATTAGGTTCGTAAGAATTTTTTTGCTTTTCTAATAGGTTTTTGGGTAACATTAGCCCCAATGAGTGGGCTAATATATTACAGATAGATGTTTTTCCTGTCCCAGGCTCACCTGAAAAAACAGTTAAAAATCCTTGACTGACACAAATCAAGATGTTTATAATATCATTTTTACTGTAATTGGGTCGGCAATCTTTAATTTTTTCACAAATATATTCAACAAGAGCTTCGCCGCGTTTTTGTGATTTTGGGATATTACGTAACTGATATATTAAACTTTCATAAGCATCTTCACATTGTTGCGTTTCCCATGCAGCCGCTTGTTTAAGAAGCTTATTTGCCAGCATACCATCAAAAGCGAAATCTACTGCTTTATCTTCACTGTTTTTAAATTTGTTATCAAGCCGAGTTTCTATTTCTGAAATCTTTTTATCTAATTCGCGTTCGCGATCTTCTTTATATCTAACTTTCCTCTCGAGAGAAGTTAATTTTTCTTGAAGATCAGAGCCGTTCTCAAAAAAATTTAGCTCTACTCTAAGCTTTTCAATTTCTTTCTGAATATCATCTTTTGTTTTTATTTTTTCATCTATTTCGGCTTGATGCTCTGCAAGAATTTCTTCAGACAATTCAGAGCTATTTTTTATTTCTATTTCTTCAAGAAGAATACTTTTTTTACGTGTTAGTTCGTCAAGGTCTGCCTTTAAAGCATCTACACGCCCAAAAATTTCCCTGAAACTTTGTACCTTGCTCATAAATTCTTTATTATTAGATAAATGGGAGACAACAGAAGAAAATTGGGTTGAATCCTTATATTTCAGTAACAAAGCTGGTATCACGCTAGATAGAAAGTTAAAGGTATCTTCTAAATTGCTCTCATCTGTAAAAAAATTACGAAGACGCTCTAACCTTTTGTCTTGTATCTCTTTTGGGACCATACTGCCTATAATAGTAGATTTCCGATACGAGTCTAATAATTTAACTATATCAGTTAAATTAATCTTGCCATCTTTAATAAAATCATCAGCAAGAGAATCTCTAAAATTTTGAAGTAATTCTTCATCTTGAATTACATCAATATCTATTATTGGAAAACTTTCGGGTTTATGCCAAATTTTCCTCTCACTCTCATATCCACCATACACTTGTATGTTATCATTTTCGCTATTATTTAAAACTAACCCTCTAATAATATATTGCGATTCTTTTAATTTGGTATTTACGTAAAATTGTTTTCCATGTAGTCTTAAGCCAACTTTATATGGTCCAATCAGTTCATTCTCATCTATTTGCAGAAAAACATCCTGTCCATCATATAGACCTACGTCATTCACCTCTAGTATAGGATTAACACAATAATTTCCAACAATTTTTTCTTTTGGAATTACTTGAAAAAAATTAAGCTGCGACATTTCTTGAATTTTATTTGAAGAAAGTGTAGAAATATCTACCTTGTAGCCTGTACGATTTCTTTCGCCCGTGGTGAATGAAATACTATCCTCTAGTTCAGAAGTAACAAAATCAAAAAATATGTACGCAGTATTGTGAAAATACTCTTTTAATGGATATTCAGACTTAGAACTATAAAAATTAATATTTCCGAATTCTGACTCAGGTAATAATTCCTGACGATCATTATTATTTAGATAGCTAAGAGTGGTTCCGTTTAGTTGATAAAGTGGCTTAAAATTATAAAAAGTGTTGCTAACAGAAATTTTTTCTTCAATAAAACCTAAATACTTGCCCATTTTATTCCTCCTATTAGAAATATAATATAATATAGTTTGCTATATATTATAAAGCTATCTTCAAAGCCTCCTTTTTATTTTTTAATCGACTCAGTTTGTGTAATAAACTAATATTTTATCTTTTATAGTTTAAACGTCTGGTTAGGTTAACTGAATATAATTATCAAATATGATATACATTTGCTCCATTTATACATTCATTTACACCACGGTCTCCTCCTTTGTTGATATCGGCACAATACAAAAGAAAAATTAGAATACCTTTGAAAATTAAAAGATAGCCAAAATAATTGGTGTGGCAAAATTAAATTGTTGATAAAAGTATCAAATTAATTGAATCAGATTCCTCACCAAAGACGACCTTCGTTACTTTATACTATACTTCGAATAGCACGAAGTGAAGTTGATTGGTAAATTTATCTAAAGATACGCAGGAAGGTGCCAATGTATTATCTTTACAATAAGCCTCATGTGAAGTTTTTAAAAAATATTGTTTCAGAAAACAATATTCGTGGAACAAAGGGATATTGGATTACATCCAACAGCGGGATAGAGAGTATGCTAAGTATCTTAAATAGAGCATCGGTGGCCCTTTGTAATATAACAGAATATCCTGTAAAGATCACTGTTTAGTAGAATTATTTTCCTTAAAATTAAAGAGTCTTGGATGTATCGCTGCTCGTTTATGATAAGTTGGTATATTATTTTCTTTCCTTTATATATTATTGCTTCTGTTGCTATTTTCAGAAATATCACAGTCTTCTTAGCTTTTCAGAAATACTTTAAATGAATTCAACAATAATTAATAGTGAAATAATTGGGTACTATTTGGGTACTAAATATACAAAGCTTTATACAAAGATACACTAAAATATAGCGAAATATATGCTGAAAGTCCTTATAAAGTAACGCATTGCCAGAAAACGACATAACCTACAAAAAGCAATAAAGTGAACTCATAACCCAAAGGTCGTAGGTTCAAATCCTGCCTCCGCAATTAAAAAAAGCCAGTAAACACTGATGTTTACTGGCTTTTTTGTTTGTCTGATTTTGTATTATATTTTCTGAAACTAGCAACCGACTAGCAACGCAGAAATTTTTTAAGAATAATCTATTTATTTTTTATATCTATTCTTTTAACAGCATAATATTTCTTGTTGGAAAATAAATATTTTTATCAGCATCTAATTAAATTTTATATATCTAGTTAAATAGCGCATCAGGACACTCTACAGCATCCCTCCGAAGCCCACATATACTATATCCCCTTACTTTCAGTTGAAATCCTGTTAAAATCGAATTAAAGCACTTTATGTCACGTATAGAATTAATCTATATAGTATCATCTTTATAATTCACAGTTTCCCCTATCATTGACGATTTCTATATCAATAGGAGATGAAGTTTATTTGTGCCTTAAATGCGTCTGCAATAAATGACAATTCAGTTACCCATAATATATCTCTTTCTTGTTCTTTAAGCTACCGTCAATTATAGTATAATATTATATGTTTTAGCTAATCTATATTAAGTTACAATAAACTCTAATTATCTTGACTAAGATATACAGCATATAATTATTGTATTTGCAGATTCATTTATACAAAGATAGCATAATAATAAAATAAATATTACGAATATTAATTTAATTCTGTCAATTTATTAAAATGATAGTATTAAATATTTTCTATTGAAGATGTGGATATAGCTTATTTATTTTCAATTTAAATCCGTATTAAATTAACATAAAATACGAATAGAATTAAACAGTATTTGAATAAAATTATCAAATTTCCTTATTAAATTCAAAATATGCGTATTAAATTATTGGTTACTAGAAATAAATTTGATAATTTAATACGGAAAATCATCAATATTTAAGTTAAATTACGTATTTTCGCTATTTCATGAATAGGTTTTTATTGTTTTCTATAAAAATCTAGTGTTCTAATCTAAAATAAAGCTATCTCGTGTTAATTTAAAATGGAAATCAGCTTTGTCCTTTATTTTCCTTCTCTTTTATAAAACCATATTCTTTGTCAGGTTTTGTTCTTTTAGATCCCTTTTCTAAATATCTAATTGATTTCTTTAGCAAATCCGTTTGTCCAAATTGCTCAAGTACAGAATTTATAATCACTTCCATTCTCTTGTAAAAAGTATTCTTTGTAGCTATTTTACTTAAAGAATTTTCCTCACAATAGCTTTCGTAACGAGAAAATAATTCTGTAGCTAATAGGGTGTAAACAGGTACCCCTTTTTCATTTATCGAAAAATCAAATTCAAAATATTCACTGATAAAAGCCTGTAACTGCTGTTTTTCTTCTTCTACCTTTTTTTCGTATGTAGTCTTAGGTTCCTTTTTTGTTGCTGCTTCGGAGGTACTTTCGGGTAAACAATTATTATCTGCCAAAATGGATGGATATTCCTCAGTTACATTAGTAGGATATGAAAATGCATAATTATTTTTAATTAAATTTTTAAGGCCTAATATCATCCAGCTTAAAAATCCACTTGTAAGCTCGGCCTTACTAATTATTTCTAAAAGCTTTTTGATGGAAGGCGAGTCCCCTTTTGTAAAATCAAGATGTATAGTACAGAATTTAAAATTTTCTTCTTCTCTGATATCTTTAAAAGAGGGACGTTCATTTCCTAAAAAAATAAATTTTACAGTCGGTAAATAAGTATAGGCTTTAGAAGTATTTATATTTTCAACTCTTTTCAAGCCTATTAACTCTTTGATATGATCTACTTTCATATATTTATCATAAGGTAGATATTCGTATATATTTATGTACTTATTGTAAGTCTCGCATTTTTCAATTTTATCTTTCAGCTCTTTTGGGTTTAGCCGGGAAATATAATTACTTGAAAATAAGTGGTCGAAAAACATAGATATTTCCGTAGGATTTTCATAGGTTATTAAGAAGGCCTTATTTACTTCTGCATGATTTGAAATAATATATCCTAAGAATTCCTGAAGGGTTTTTAGCTTCATTGGTTCGATAGCTTCGCTTTTGAGGCCTGAGTTTTTTTCAAAACACTTTATGGCATCATTAGAGAGGTCTATTGCTTCTATATCCTTTAAATTTAAACAATTCATACCAAAGTAATTGCTTAGTATTTTATTTGTATTTAAGTCAATTACCTTTCCGGAGAAAAAAATAAGATTTTTATTGATATTATAAAAAAAGTCTTCGTTAATAAGGGGGGGTGTTAAATAGATGGTATCGTATAGTTTTTTCAATGAATCAATAAATGATTTTGTATAGTTTATTTCATCAGCTATAAGGGTTTCTTTATCTAGTCCATCACGATTTTGGGTTTCATTCCAATAAGCGTTATGCCTTGAATACATTGTTAATAATAATAGTAGGCCAGTTTTTCTTTTTGTATAGAATTTAACAAAATTACTAAAGATGGATATAAAATTTTCAAAGTTTATAACACTCTCCAGTGCCATTTTAGTTTCACCATAAAAGGGCATACTAAATAATAAATTCATTCTCTTAAACATAAAAATTCTATCCATATTGGCTGCAAATTCTTTTTCGCATATCTCTAATCTTTTGCCATGGTAATGAGATATTTTTCGCTGAAATACCCTTATATGAGGTCTTTTAAATAAATTATCTATATTAGAACGGTCTTTTTCATTGTACTGTCTTTTTTCAGTGTCCTTTTCTTTATCCTTTTCTGTAATCACATTAGGTTCTTCATCTTTATCCTTTTCTGTAATCAGATCAGGTTCTTCATTTTTATCGTTTTCTGTAATCGCATAAAGTTCTTCATCTTTATATATTTTCTTCTCATCATCCTCATCTTTGTTGTTATTTTTATCTATATCGCTTTTTCTGTTTATGTATCTACGAGAATGTGGTTTTCTATTTTGCGCTCTAGAGCCATATTTACCGTTATAAGAGTTCTTATCCATCTAAATATCCTTCTTAAAAGTCAAGGTCATAATAAATTATTATAGCATACCAAACAAAAGTATAGCAGCAGTACACGAAGAAAATCGCAGGATAAAAAGATGCTATGGAAAAGTACACATCCATAAACAAATTGATAGCATTAAAAAATATATTGTACGAAAGGGTATCTATATTTAAAAAGAGACAATAAATAGATATAGGTTAAATTAATACAATCTACATAACTATTAGTTAATAGATAGAAATACTAACTATATACCTATAGTACATGTACTATAAAACTGCGCAATAAAAAATAAATAGGAGGATTGATATGATTCATACCTTTGAATTATCAAATCAAATTACCTTAAGTGAGGCAAGGCTTTTAGATGAAAAACTAACGGCCTTTTTTAATGCAAAAAGCATATTTGAATCTAAAAGCAGTACAAAGTTTTATGGTCATTATTCTAAAATTCCTTTTAAACTAGGAATTAGGACCATTGATGCAAAAGGCGGCATCTTTAAGTATCTCGTCCTTACCATAAATCCTATGAAGGTAATGGAAAAGGATTATATTAATGTATCTTCGATTGACAGAGCATGTGAATCTCTTGACGAGGTAAAGAAAGTTTTTTATGACATGGGTATTGGTGAACTGTTTCCCATGCTTCTGTTAAGCAGGATTGATTATGCATTTGATGTTCATTTTAAAAGCCAAGAAGAAGTTGAATCTTACATAAAGCTCATAAAAAGAGGAGGTATACCAAACCGATTTAAGGTGAAAACCTGGTGGGATAATGTATCCCATAGACAAACTACTTATATAGACTCAGTTTATATGCAAAACTCATCTGCAACTATAAATTTTTATAATAAATATAATGAGCTTGCGTGTAAAGCTTCTGATTTTATTGATTGTGAAAAAGCGAGAGGAATTCTTCGGCTGGAGGTTCAATGTAAGGGCCGAAAGGTACAGGATTTGAAGAAAAATTATAAATTTGATGCTAGAACACCTACTAATTATTTAGATGAGCAAATTGCGAGAAGGGTTGTTACAAGTTGCCTTAAGGGTATCGTTAGAGAAGGCGACTACTATAAGCTGCGTACAGCAAAAGAAATTATTTTAAATTCTGATATTCAAAACAAATACAAAAGAGAAATTATAGCTTTTATTACAGAGGTAAATGATGTCAGGAGCCTTTACAAAGTGAAAATGTCTGGCAAATACTCAAATACTGATTTCAATAGGATACTGAGACAGCTAAGCAGCATAAATGTTAATCCTGTGACAATCCCGTCAAGTTGGTCATATTCTTACCTGCCAAATCTTTTAACCCTTATATAAAAGGCAAATAAAAACAATATAAATATACATTATATAGATGAAGCTTATAAAAGGAAAATTTAATTATCTATAAATAAACTTTTGGAAGGAGCTTATACGTATGGAAAATATAGAAAGAGGCTTAGAACCTATTGTTTATACCATTGAAGAATTAGCGGCAGTATTAAAAATCGGGAAATCAAAAGCTTATGAATTATCGGATTTAAGAGATTTTCCAGTAAAAAAGGTAGGAAGAAGAAAGCTTGTGTCAAGAGTAGGCCTTGAGAAATGGCTTTTAGAAAATAATACGTTTTAGGTGATGTTATGGAGGATAATGTTAGAAGTACCAAGAAAAAACGCAGTAACGGAGAAGGCAGTATCTATAAAACAAATAAAGGCGGATATACCGGAGCCATCTCCTACCATGATGAAACAGGTAAAAGGAAACGAAAAACATTTGCACGAAAAACAAAGCGAGAAGTTTTGAATGCAATGGACGAATTCAGAAATAAGCATCATGGCAAACAGTATATATCTTCAAAAGAAAATATTACTGTAAAAGAATGGTTTCATATCTGGTTTAACGAATATGCTATTAATTCTATAAAGCAGTCTACCCGGGTTACTTATGAAAGTTACATAAAAAATCACATTAATCCCAGGTTTGGCAGTATGAAACTATCAGCTGTCAGAAGCGACATGATACAAAGCTTTTATAATGAAAAGCTTGCAGGCGGTAATCTGAGACGGGAAGGTGGTATGAAGCCAAAGACCATAAAAAATATACATAATATGCTTCACAAGGCATTTGAGCAGGCTGTTAATAATGACATCATCATTAAAAATCCTGTTAAGAACACCAGCCTGCCTAAGATTGAAAAGAAATCTATAGAGATTTTAACTGTAGAGCAGCAGAAGAAATTATTAAAGGCAGTCGTTGATGAACGGCTTGGCATCGGTATCTTTTTAGCTTTAGGAACAGGAATGAGAATCGGAGAAATTACAGGCCTGCAATGGAAGGATATCGACTTTGAAAAAGAGATTATAAATGTAAAATATACCTTTAACCGTTTAAAGGATTATGGTCCCAATCCTAGAAATAAGACGGAGCTTGTGTTAGGTTCTGCAAAAACAAAAGGTTCTGTAAGGAGTATTCCTATTTCACCGGAGCTTATGACAAGAATAGAAATATATCAAAATATGGTTGAATCAGAAAAAGAATTCTTTGGTGCTGAATATAGCGACAGAGGATTTTTTATTTGCAATGAAACAGGCAATCCTATAGAACCCAGATATTATCAGAAATACTTTAAAGAGTTACTTAAAAAACTAGAACTCCCTGAAATGGGTTTTCATTCATTGCGTCATACTTTTGCTACAAGAGCGATTGAAATGAATATTCCGATTAAAGTAGTTTCGGACATTTTAGGTCATAGCTCTATAACGATTACCATGGACCTTTATGCCCATGTGTTAGAAAATACAAAAAGGAATGAAATAGAAAAAATATCTGCGATGTTTCTATCTATTGGAGATGAAGTATAAAGACTTACAAGCTTTCGAATTATCAAAGCATCTATATCCCCCTATTCTAAATTTCATGCCTATAATCTCCATATATCTTTTATGACCCCGATATATTATTAAAAGTAAAACCGTAAAAGCCCTTATTTCAATTATATATTATAACCTTGATATTAATTTATATAGGGGGTATACATATGTCTGTAACAGATGATTCATTGATTTACGAAGAAGCTTTGGAAGATGATACGGAATTATTTATATGCGAACACTGCGGAGCAGAAGTTTCAGAAGAAGCAGCGACTCTTTTTGAAAATGAAATGCTCTGCGATACATGCCTTGACGAACAAACCTTCATATGCTTCGAATGCGGTAATAGACATTGGAGAGACGAAGCCAATGACTACTGCGGAAATGAAATATGTGATAGGTGCTATGATTATAACTTTACATGCTGTGAGGAGTGCGGAAGAACTATTCGAAATGATGACGCAAACTACATAGACGATTACGAAGATATGCCTTATTGCAACGATTGTTTTCAAGATAAAAATAAAATAATACATGGTTATGATTATAAGCCTGAACCTTTATTTTATGGTTCAGGCTTATTTTATGGCGTTGAGCTTGAAATTGATGAAGGCGGAGAAGACCGCAGCAATGCAGAAAAACTGCTTGATATCGCCAATCAGTATGAGGAGCATATTTATATGAAGCATGATGGAAGCCTTATAAATGGCATGGAAATCGTTACTCACCCTATGTCCCTTCATTATCATACTAAAGTTATGCCGTGGGATAAGATTTTAGCTAAAGCACTGGATATGGGGTATTACTCTCACCAATGCGGTACCTGTGGGCTACACATTCATGTGGGACGTAACGAGTTAGGAGAAAGCATACAAGAACAGGAAAATACCATCGGTCGTATTTTATATTTCATAGAAAAATTCTGGTATAAGCTGATTATATTCAGCAGAAGAACGGAAGTCCAGCTGATTAAATGGGCAAAGAGATACGGTCTTCTTGATAGTCCTAAAAATACACTGGAAGAGGCAAAAAAGAATAAAGGCAGCAGATATGTATGCTTGAATCTTCAAAATTACCATACCATTGAGTTCAGGTTGTTCAGAGGCACTTTAAAACTTTCCACATTTCTTGCAACCTTGCAGATGGTAGATGAAATTTGTACTGTTGCAAAGAAATTAGATGATAAAGAGTTTCAAGGAATTAGCTGGGCTAATTTTATATATGGTATCAATACAGACGTCAAGCCAGAGTTAATGGCTTATTTAAAGAACAAGAAATTAATATAATGAGCATCAAGAAAGATGTTGATTAATGCTTTAATTAGAATAGATGGAGGAAACTAATATGTGCGGAATATTCGGGTACCTTAATTACGGTAATTGTATTAAAAATGAGGATTTAAAAGATATAATAGAATCGTTAGCTTATGAAAGTGCTGTAAGGGGTATTGATGCTACAGGCGTGGCTTTTATAAACAGTAAAAGCAAACTGGAAATACAAAAGGCCCCTAAGCCCTCTTACAGTTTTAAGATGAACTTTCCTAAAATAAACCCTCCTGTATTAATCGGCCATACAAGGCACACCACTCAAGGTACAGAAAAGCTTAACATTAATAATCATCCTTTTTTAGGGGGAAAAGGCAACAATCAATTTGCCCTCGCTCATAATGGAATCCTTTATAACGATAAAGAGTTAAGGAAAGAAAATAAACTTCCGGATACGAAGATTCAGACGGATTCTTACATAGCTGTACAATTACTTGAACAATCAGGAGATATAAGCTTAATGTCCGTAGCTTCCATGTCCGAAAAAATCGAAGGTTCTTTTGTATTTACCGTACTGGATAAATACGCTAATCTTTACATATCTAAAAAGGATAATCCCATTTCAATAATCCATCATAAAGGCATGAAGCTTTATATATACGCTTCTACGGAAAAAATACTCATGTCTGCCCTGATGAAGTCAAACCTTATAAATTATTTCACCCCTACAGAGAAGAATACCGGCGATATTGAGTTTGTAGAATTAATGGATGGAGAGGTCGTGAAAATTGATAATAAAGGTATTGACAGTAAGACAACCTTTAAGCCAAAGAAAACCAGTATTTTGGAATGGTGTGAAGGAGGAATTGATTTTAGATTTTATAACGATGAAGATGCTTACTGGCAAGACTTAAAAAATGTCGCCAAATTTATAGGCTATGATGAAGAATTTATAGAATCCTTGATTTCAGAGGGCTTTTCAGCTGATGAAATTGAGGATTTTATTTATGGGGAAATAAATAATGACCTCAGCTTTAGATTTTAGCAGATACCTTTAATATAGTTATAAAGATGCTTTTGTTCCTGCAGAGGGAGCATGCTTTTTAAGACTAAAAATGCACATGCATAGGAGGAAAAGATGCAAAATAAAGATAATTTATTTAAAAGATTAAATATTAATATGACAGAAAAACAGAAAAACCTAATTATAAATCGCTTAACCTATATTTTAAATTATGAGCCGAAAATAGGCATCCTTGGTAAAACTGGTGTAGGAAAATCAAGCCTTTGCAATGCCCTTTTTGGGAAGGAGCTTTTTAGTATCAGTGATGTAAAGGCCTGTACGAGAAATATTAAAGAAGGATTTCTTAAAATAGGCAACTCCAAGGGGATCAAGCTCATAGATGTCCCTGGTGTGGGCGAAAGCCGAAATAGGGACGAGGAATATGCGGAGCTTTATGCAAAGCTTATGCCGGAGCTTGATTTGGTTTTATGGGTTATTAAGGCAGATGACAGAGCATTAGCCTCCGACGAGAGCTTTTATAAAAATATCGTAAGGTCCCATATTCAAGAAGGAAAGCCTTTTTTCTTTGTATTAAATCAGGTGGATAAAATAGAGCCCTTTCGGGAATGGGATAATCGCAGACACATACCAAGCCCGGCTCAGTTTCAAAATATAAATGTCAAGGTTTTGGAACTGTCAAGGTTCTTTGAAGTGCCTGCTTCTGCTATTATTTGCGTTTCCGCCAGTGAAAGATACAATTTAACTGAGCTTGTGAACGAAATTATCTTTGCTTTGCCAAATGAGAGAAAAATAACTTTTTATAAAGAAGTAGGTCCCGAATTTCAATCAGAAGTAGCAGGGGAATATGTGAAAAAGGGCTTTCTTGAGATAGCGGGAGATATTATTGTAGAAGTTCTCGAAGTAACGGGAGAAGCCATTGTAAAGGTAAAGGATACTGTAGCAGATATAGCGGAGAAACTTTTAGAAGGTGTTGAGGAAAATGCGCCGGCCATTATGAGAGGATTTATCAGAAAGTTCATAAGCTGGCTGTAAAAATCAAGTATTTTAGTAAGCAATCAAAATAAGGAGAGAGTTATTGATAAAATATTTTTGCAAGGTTTACTTAAAGAAGCCGGTTACATTCTAATTAAATATAATTTCAAATAAGAAAAATAGCTCTGGTTAATTTATCAGAGCTATTTTTTATAAAATGCAAGAATTTTTTCACAATGACATCTGATGTCATTGTGATTCAGTAAAATAAATATAAGAAGTAAGATTTTATATAAATTTATAAAAATATATGGAGGAGCCTTATGAAGGAGAAAGAAATAATTCACATTCAAATTTATAGCCATGAGTACTTGGACAAGCTTTTAGATATTTCAAGAGAATATTCTTTACCCCTTGATTATATGATAAACGTAGCTATTAAGCGATTGACTAATGATGTTGAAGCTATGCGGAGATTAAGGGCTAATATGTATGAGCTATAGAAGTGATACTATAGAAGCTTTTATAGTAAGGGAATTTCTACATCGTTTAGCCAAAACACAAGTAAATAGAAAATAACTTTTTCAAGAGAATTATTTTTCGCTATCCTATGTATCTAGATACCGGAACATGGTTTTAATTACATCGAGTGCCATTTGTTTCTGTGTGTCAGAACCTTTGCTTATGATCTGTTTAAATTGTTCGACGATAATATCTTCCTTGGTGGGAATATAGTCTTGAAGCAAAAAGTCTATTGTAACATTTAGTTTGTTGCAAAGTCTCGTTAATGTATCTAAAGTAAGGCTTCTTTCCCCACGTTCAATTTGACCGATATAAGTATCCGAAATATCTACAAGTTCGGCAAGCTGAGCCTGTGTTAAGTTATTTTTAGTGCGTTCATCTCTTATTCTTTGCCCTAACTTTTTATAATCCATGTAATACCTCCTTTAGTCTACATTTAATTGTATAATTTTCAGTTTTCAGTTGAAATAAACTGAACGAGGTATTAATATATACTATATGTATATTAACGATTAAATATCTTAAAAGGAGAGATTTCATGTTATGCCCAAGATGTACTAAAGAAATTAAAGACGGAAGTAAATTTTGCCCCTATTGCGGAGAAAATTTAAATCAGAACTTAGAAATAAAGCAGCAAAAAACTAATTTTTATCAACCTGAGAAGATAAATGGGCCTGAATTACAATCCACAAGGGCAGCCGGATTTAAACGAATTTTACCTATCGTAATTTTAGGTTTTATAGGAGCAATTATCGTTGCAGGAGTGTTCATTGTTAAAGGGGAAGAGATAAAAAACATTTTTAAGAAGGACCAAACCCTTGTACTATCTGAAAATAAAGATAAAGAAAACTCTTCTTCTGAGATTTCAAAAAAGTTATCAACAGAGGAAACCAAAAACTCCTCGGATAAGGATGATAGAAATGTTTCTGAATTAGAAGAGCGACAAATTCCTAATCTGAAGGAGTTCTATGAAACCAATCAATACCCATTATTTTTACTAGAAAATAAAACAGTAGACCAAAGACTGAAGACACTTTTAGGAAGAGATTTTGATTATTTTATGGAATGTTTTGACACTTCTGAAGGAATTTATAACGAAGAAAGAGATTCTTATATTATTACGGGCGGTGTAAGAGGCCTCTATACAATAATGGAAGGCATTGTAGAAATTACACAATCAGGAGAGCTTTATGCCGCTTATTTAGAAGACAACAATGTTAATTACTATTCAAGCAATAAGGAATTTAATTTTGACAATGATACATTCCTGAATTGGATATTCCAGTTTGGTGACAGGCCTGTAATATACAAAAACCAGCTTGATAATATCCAAATAGGTGGGGTGTACAGCCGGAATGATGACGCAAGATTTGATATTTTATATAAAGAAGATACAGATAGTATATATTTTGAAGGTTCTGCTTATCCTTATTATCTGCGCAGATGGGTTGACTGGAATCAAGGAGGCAATCACTGCATCTTATCCTAAAACGGAATACCAGCGCTGTATCGTTCATCAGGTACGAAATACATTAAAATACGTATCTGGTAAAGAACATAAGCCTTTTGCTACAGACTTAAAGACGATTTATCAGGCACCTACGGAGGAAAGGGCCTTAGAGGCCTTGGAGCGAGTTACAGAAAAGTGGGCAGAAAAATATCCAGGTTCCATGAAAAGCTGGAGCCAGAATTGGGATGCGATTTCACCGATTTTCAAGTTCTCAGCCAATGTCCGGAAAGTTATCTATACCACAAATGCAATAGAAAGCCTGAATGCAACCTACCGGAAACTGAACCGTCAAAGGAGTGTATTTCCAAGCGCAGGAGCATTGCTAAAAGCACTGTATTTATCTACATTTGAAGCCACTAAGAAATGGACCATGCCGATCCGTAACTGGGGCCAGGTATATGGAGAACTAAGTATCATGTATGAGGGACGTTTACTCGGCTAACTCATTATAATAGAGTAAAAAGCAGGCGAAAACACCGCCTGCACTTGACATGCCCTGAACCATAGGGTATATATAAACTAAGGACTGAAAGCTTATTAAGAAGCCTTCAACCCTACCACTTATCATAGAAGATCTGTTTTTTTAATTTTACTGACTCAACCAAAGAACATTGGAAAATTAAATAGATTTCTTTATACTCTCGTTTTCCTCTTTTTTAAGTGATAATGGCCTGGAATATTCGCAGGGTACTGAAACACTGCATTTGCCGCAGGCTTGAGAAGCTGCAAAATTCGCTGCAACATCATTTGTAAGATAGCGCCTGCATATTTGCTTTTGCCTTTCTTTTTTTTTTATCGCAGAAACGGGGCAGCGTTTCATGCATACGCCGCATTTTCCTTCTGTAAGATAAGGGCAATAATCATAATAAGTTTTATAATTACGTTCCGTACTTTTATATTTAAGTGTAGTTATTACGCTTCCAATTCGTCCGGCACAGCCTCTTTCGGTTATCAGTGCCCTATGTAGACCGAAGGTGCCTAACCCCGCAACATACGCAATATGGCGTTCTGACCAGTTTGAAGCTGTTTCATAAGAGATAAATCTTTCATCTAACGAAGGTGCAAGCGCCGTACCGTCAAGCAAAGTTAAATATTCAACCAGATACTTTCTGGCTATATTATTAAACCTTTCCCCAAAGGTTTTAGCATCTATCCATATTTCAGAAGGCAATCCCCGAAAGCGATTACTGTTACGTATTGCTTTAGAAAAGGGGAGAAAATACGAAATAACAGTTTCTGCTTCCGGCAGCCAATCAATGGGGATAATAAACTGAGGCCCGATTACTTGACTGTCTTTAAAATCAGAAAACAACGGATCTTTTGCCGAAGCAAATCCTATTAAGGGAGCATCATATATTCTTGTATTATTATGGGAAGGAAGGCGGTTATCTGCTGAACTTTCCACAAACGCAGTAAAATCCAGCATTATCCTATGTCTTTTCAAGTCGAAACTTTCCATATACCTGCCCTCCGTATTTACATATTTTTTTATGTAATTTATAAAAAGAAGCTTTTACTTATATATAAAGTAAAGATTTAAGGTTTCCGACGCAATTACTTCAGCATTTCTCTGTTAGTCATCGTTAAGATATCCAAGACAGCCTGTCTTTTTAAAATCCCTGCTGATTGCTTAAGACTATTGTATACCCGAATATCTTTTGATGTAGACATTGTTATAGGCATTATGTCCCCAAGCGTACTTTCTTCGGTTACTCTTGCGTCGCAGTGTAAGTTTTTATTCTCTGCTTCTGAATCTGAAACACTTAGTAAATCTTTTATCTTTATAATTTTAAATTTATTTACATCAGAAATAAAGCTATTAACATAGGCGGAAGAAGGCTCAAGCATAATTTCAAAAGGCGATCCGGTCTGCTCAATTTTTCCATCTTTCATAATAATAACCCTATCGCCTAAATAAAACGCTTCATTAATATCATGGGTTATAAATATTATCGTTTTTTTAAGTTTAAGTTGAAATTGAAGTAGCTCCTGCTGTAATTGCCTTCTGATTAAGGGATCCAGCGCTGAAAAGGGTTCATCCATCAGAAGCACTTCCGGATCATTTATAAGGGCCCGAGCCAGCCCCACTCTTTGCTGCATTCCTCCGGAAAGTTCTTTAGGATAACGGTTTTCCCAACCGCTTAAACCGACCATGTCAATAATATTTCTAGCTTTTTCTCTTCGTTCTTCTTTATTTACTTTACTGATTTCTAAGCCAAATTCAATATTTTGCAATACCGTACGATGCGTAAACAATCCAAAATCCTGAAATACGATGCCTACTTTTTTTTGACGATAATTGCGTAGCTGCTTTTTATTATAACTTAATATATTTTCACCGCGAAATATTATTTCTCCTGAGTAAGGATAATTTATGAGATTCAAGCATTTCAAAAGAGTTGATTTACCGCTCCCTGAGAGACCCATAATAACCAATAGCTCTTGTTCATAAACATCAAAGCTGATATTATCAACGGCAGTAAAGGCTTTTTTACCTTTGATATTTGCTTTGTCCTTCCTTTTATTTTCTTCCTGATCCCTGCCATAAATCATGTATAAGTTATTAACAGATAATATAGTCTTATTGTTTTTATCCATATATTTTAATCCCTACTGAATTTTTTTGCTAGCCCTTGGGTGAGCCTGTCAAGTATAATTGCCACAAAAACAATACATAAACCTGCTTCAAAGGCAGTACCGACATCCAGGCGGCCTATTGATGAAAATATTGCAAGCCCTAAACCATTTGCACCAACCATAGATGAAGTTATAATCATTCCTAACGACATCATTGTAGTCTGATTAATTCCGGCTAAAATCATCGTTGCTGCTTCCGGTAATTGTACCTTCAGTAATTTTTGCCATGCACTGCAGCCGAAGGAATCAGCAACCATTATTGATGTTTCAGAAACACTGCGGATCCCGAGGTTTGTCATTCTTATAACCGGCGGAACGGCATAAATAGTAGACGCAAAAACCGCCGGAACCTTGCCTAAGCCAAAGAGCATAACTGCCGGCAGCAAATATACAAAGCTGGGCGTTGTTTGCATGGCATCAAGAATAGGATGGACTATTTTTTCGGCAAATCTGCTGCGGGCCATTAATATTCCGCAGGGGATACCTAGAGATAAAGAGAAAACAATCGCCGTTGACACAATCGATACTGTCATTACCATTAAGTCCCAATATCCAAGCCATCCTATAGTAAACAGCATAAATGAAAGTATCGCACCCGATTTTTTTGAAATAAGATAGGCGGCGGAAATAAATACGATAAGAATCCATGCCCACCATGGAAGCCAGTTCAGAAACTTTTCGATTCTCACCACAAAGAATAATACAGAGGCCGACAGCGCATCAAGCAGGCCGCCCCAATTTAATACCATATGATCCAATGCCTGTTCAACATACACGGCAAAGTCTAAACCAGGAATATTTTTAAATAAGTTGTTAATATAGTCCATTGACGCTCAGCCCTTTGATGATAGAAATATGCTAAGGTTATTTGTGTTAAACAAATATAAAGATATCCTGCCGATATAAGCAGGACATCTTTATAAAAACTTCAAAGTTTATTTACTGCTTATCAAGATAAGCCTGAATATTAGCGGCTACCTTATCATCTACCCATGTACTCCAAGATTCGGCGTTAGCCTTCATCCATTCAATTGCTGCCCCTCTGGCATCATTATTGTTGTCTGTCATATATCCAATTCCCTTACTGATAATCGGTCCTGAAAGGTGGAACTTCTTCAGAAAGTCAAGTAGTTCAGGAGCTTTATCCGGAAAACTAGTCGACGAAGTTACCATATAGTTATCATGAGGAAAATCACATATATAATTATTTTCAGGTGTATATAATTCAGGGTCATATTCTGCCTCATCTTCAAGCTTAAACAGGTCATACTGACCATATGCATAGGAAACCACAAACCCATAACCTACCCAAGGTTCTCCCTTTTTATATGCCGCATCAAGGGATGCGTCAGAGGCCCCCTGACTGCCTAATGTTAAGATATTAAAATGATCGGTAATACCGTATGCTTTAAGCTTATGATCTAAAACCGTAGCTGCAAGATAATCGGCAGGAGCATTTACAAAAAGCCCTTTAGTCGGGTCCTCGGGATCAGCAAATATATCTTTATACTTAATTAAATCTTTTATTGTTTTTAAATCAGGGGTAATAGGATCTATCCCTCTTTCCTTATCTCCATTTATCATATAGGAAGGAACATATACACCTTGAACACCATCGTTATGTATAGCACCCCATTCAAGAATTTTTCCAGAGTCTTTTAATTCTTGATAAGATTCAAATGCAATTTCTGCTATATAGGTATGGATATCTACTTCATTATTAGTAACTGCCGTAACCAGCGCTACATTTGTAGCATTTACTGGCTCTATGGGATAGCCGTAGCCTTCGCCTATTACAATTTCCATAACCTGATTAACAAACATTGAGGATTGCCAACCTGGTTCAGCATAAGTTATTTTCGGTTTCTCGCTGGAAACTTCACTTTTTGACTCTGCTTCTGCTGAAGGTTCAGCCGAGGGTGCAGCGGAAGGCTGATTGCTTTCTTGCTGGCCGGAATTAGCTGCGCAGCCAGTTAGTGAGGCAAATAATAAGTTCGTCGCAATAAAAAGTGCAATAAATTTTTTCATTAGTCTCCTCCTAATATTATAATAGTAGATTTTGTTATGTACGAAGACCTCTTTTGTAAGTATAGATTTATAGTTTTGTTAAGTCAATAAACAAAATTTAATAGCAGTATTGAGAAAGTATAAAGAGACATAATACAAAAACACAGTTAAATCAAAGGAAAGTAATTATTGTAACGATACCTATTAATTCTAAACAAAGCTATGCATTTTGATAAAGAAGCTATCATATATATTTATAATTCGACAAAAGAGCAATTTATTATTTCTATTTGTATAAGCTTATCGAATAATATATACTACATCTGTAAAATGTGATAAACAGTTCAATATATTGATTAAAATAATATAGCGAGCTTTCTTGATAAAGCTTAGAACAATAAATCGTCTAAAATTTTGTTAAATTGACTTTTAAGCATTGACCTAAGCAGAAGGGAAGAGAAATTTTGATTATTATTAAAGGGCTTCAAAAAAAGTATAGTGGTTTAAAGGTACTGCATGAAATAAATCTTTCTATTAATGCAGGCGATATTTATGGCCTTGTGGGCAGAAGCGGAGCTGGAAAATCTACACTTCTGAGATGCATCAATGGTTTAGAAGAATATAACAGCGGCCAGCTTTTAGTTAACGGCCACGAAATACATAATTACAGTAAAAATGAGCTCAGAGAGTTTCGCAAAGGAATTGGAATGATATTCCAGCATTTTTCATTGTTAGAAAGAAAAACCGTTTATGATAATGTTGCTTTACCGATGGTTTGCTGGAAACATCCAAAGGAGCAGATAAATAAAAAGGTTAAGGAACTTCTTGAACTCGTAGGCATTTCTGACAAAATCAATGAAAAGCCGCGATATTTAAGCGGAGGGCAAAAACAAAGGGTAGCTATAGCAAGGGCATTATCCTTAAACCCCAAAATTTTACTTTGTGATGAGGCTACTTCGGCTTTGGATCCGAAAACAACGAAATCTATACTTGAGCTCTTAAAAGAAATTAATGAAAAGCTAGGAATCACTATTGTCGTCGTTACTCATCAGGTAGAAGTGGTCAGGCATATTTGCAATAAGGCCTGTATATTGGAAAACGGAAGAATCGTTGAGGAAGGGTCCGTAGAAGAGGTTTTCTTAAGGAATTCTCCTGCCCTTAGGCGTTTTTTAGGAGAAGAGAACACCCTTAATTATGGGAAAGGAAGACATATCCAAGTTTTTCTTCCCGAGAATCCAGATAACAGAAATATCTTTACTAAAATGGCGCTGGACTTAAACTTTGCATACTCCATTGTCGGTGGAAAAACAGAAAGATATCGAGACAAGATTTTAAGCTCATTTATTTTAACCTTCAGTGAAGACCAATACCCTGTTGCAGTGAGGTATCTTAAAAGTAAAAACATATTATGGGAGAATATAGAAGTAGAAAAGGAGATGACTTGTTAGAATGAGAAATATGAGTATTGCTGAAATATGCCAGATACTTATAGGTCCTGCCCTTTTAAGCACTTTAAAAATGCTCTTAATAGCTTCTTTTCTTTCTGCCATTTTGGGCTGTATCCTTGCTATACTTCTTATCGTTACAAATAAGGATGGGCTCAGACCAAGACCTCATATCTATAATATTTTAGATACAATAGTAAATATTATACGTTCCTTTCCGTTTATAATTCTTATCGTAGCAATTATTCCCTTCACCCGTTTTATAGCAGGAACATCAATAGGCATAAAAGGTGCTGTGGTTCCTCTTACCATTGCAGCTACCCCCTTTATGGCAAGAGTAATAGAGGGAAGTCTCAAGGAAGTAGATAAATCTCTTATAGAGGCAGCAAAATCTTTTGGAGCTTCAGATTGGCAGATAATTTTTAAAGTTATGTTTGTTGAGGCCATACCCTCTATTATTTCAGGGCTCTGTCTTGCCATAGTAAATCTTCTGGGCGCTACAGCTATGGCAGGTGCCGTAGGCGCCGGTGGTCTTGGCGCGGTGGCTATTACTTATGGTTATCAAAGCTTTAATGACCAAGTGATGTATCTTGTCGTTATTGTTTTGATTATTATGGTTCAATGCATACAGCTTGCAGGGAATTACTTATATAAGAAACTAAAATGATAGAAAAATGAATATAAACAGAACCTTTAATGTAAGATTTATTTTTTAATGAAGCCCTTATCTATCATTACTTAATGTTTCTAAATATAGAATTTGGTATGTTGTACAGTCAAATTACTTCTATTCCACAACAGATATTGGTCCAAAGCAACAGAAAAATAAAAAAGCAATTTGACGATATTACTATTTCTTATTTGTATAAGATATAACATTACTCAGGAGGAAATCTCGATGAAAAAATTATTAATTGCAGCGATTTTTATGGTAATTGCATTAACCACAGGCTGCCAGAAAGCTGAAAAACCGGCAGAAGAAAAAACCACTATTAAGATAGGGACTACTGCAACGGTTGTTGAAGAGGTCGAAGCAGCAAAAAACGGGCTTAAAGAAATGGGTTATGACATGGAAATAGTAATGTTTGATGACCCTATTTCCCTTAACGTCGGCCTTCTAGAAGGAGAAATTGATGTCAACTTTTTGCAGCACAGGCCATATCTCGAAAATTTTAATAAAGAAAAAAATGCAGACTTGTATATGATGGAGGATTTGGTTCATGCTCCTGTATTTGCTCTTTTTTCAGAGAAACATACATCTGTTGAAGAAATACCAGATGATGCCAAGATAGCTGTTTCTACCGACCCCAGTAACCAGTCAAGAGCGCTTTTTATGCTTCAGGAACTCGGGCTTATAAAGCTTTCAGAGGGAATAGAAGCTCCTACCATATATGATGTTTCTGAAAACAGTAAAAATATAGAATTCGTTGAAGTTGACCTAATGCAACTTACGACAGTTCTTCCAGATGTGGATGCTTCATGTATGGCTGCCTCTCTTATGATTGCAGCAGGAAAGGATGCTAAATCTGCCATAGCGACATCAGGCACAGATGACCTGGAAAAGTTCGGCGCCGCTCTTACTGTAAGGCAGGAAGATAAAGATGCAGAGTGGGCCAAAGCTTTAAATAAAGCTTTTCATACAGACGAAATGAGAGAATCTATCCTTAAAATATTTGATGGTGCATTTGTACCAATGTTTTAAAAAATCAGGCTGTCGGATATCCGGCAGCCTGATTTTTAGCTTTATAAAGAAAACCACAGAACCTAACGAAAAAGTAAATATTAACCTATTCTTCTTTTTATTTATTCACCATAAAGTTACTATAGTAAAGCATTTATAAAAAGATCCTTAAAAAATGATAATCTCTGTAAAATAATTATTGTGCTCCAGAATAGCAAAAATATTTCAATTAATTATCTGATATTTTTCTCTGCATACCTGCAAGGATACCCCTTCTTTGCACTCCGCCCGTATTTTGAAGCTGCATTCATAAACGCAATCATGTTTTCTTTTGGTGTTCCTACAGGTGTTGTGCAGCCGGGGCAAAGTAAATACCCCATGGGAGAATCGGATCCTTCCAAAATACAAATACGTACCGCTTCATCAATTTCAGATATTGTTCCGTTTCTGAGGATTTCTACAGGAGTTACATTTCCGCTAATGCTTACCTGATCACCCATAAACGCTTTAATTTCTTGAAGGCTTTCACAATTATCCGCCCAAAAACCTGAAATACCGCAAGTGAGGAGATCTTCCCATCTATCTTTGGTTTTTCCGCAAATATGGAGAGCAGGTGCATTTTGAAATGTTTTAAATGCATCTACTATTTCTTTTAAATAGGGGACTAACCATCGCTCAAACATTTTTCTACTGATGAGATTACCTGAGGCAATTGGTTCCGAAAGACTTAAGGAGATGCCAAGCTTGGCATTAAGATCTCTTGCACAATTTATTACACAAGCGGTGCTGTATTCCATAAGCAATCTTACTTCATCCGGTCTTTTTATAATATCTTTTAAAAACTTATCTGCTCCTACTAATGCGCATGCAGTAGTCAATGGACCAGCCATGCCGGAGCTGATAATTCGCTCTTTACCAAAACGTTCCTGCAATCGAGAGAAGGCCTCAATTAAGATAGGAAGTCTTCCATCCTTATTAATATTTACTGTGCTCATATTGGATAATTGAGAATAATCTTTAATTATCGGTTCAGTAATGAAAGAAACATTATCGTCAGTATAATGAAGCTTTGTGCCTATTGCTTCTGCCAATGTACGAAGGCCTAATCCCATACCCATATTATCTGCACCAAAGTCTTTTGCCATACGAGATTCAACTTCAATCATAAGGTCAGCAGAAAAGTAGTATTCCCTTATGGAAATACCATATAAGAAAGGTATTGTCTCACCAGCAGAAAGAGTCGTTGGAATACGATCAACCTCCTCTCCCCTTGCGTATGCAGTCAACCTTTCTCTCGGCGTCATTTCATTTTGCATCAGTTCCATTATTGCACCTCATCTTTATCAGTTATTCCGCTAATTATTTAATTTATAGCAAAAGCCCCGAATAACCGTTATCTTTATCCATGTTATAATATATATAGACTACAAAATAATTGAGCTTTAACCTTTTAATGCTCAACAATATTTTATCGCTGCTTTTAAATAGCAGCACAAGCTGGAAAATAAGCTATTTTTTATGTATTAGGATAAGATTATTCCTTATAAATAATAATTTTATCCTCAATTCCCGATATTATTCGACATGATTATATCATTACGAATACTGCTTATCAAATTAAAATTACCTATATGTATCTTTTAAATCTATTACAAATATTCATATAGAAGAAATGCAATGCATATGGGTATCTAACAAAAAAATATTAATGGACCCTCATAAATAGCAATAAGATAACTCGACAAGATACTCTTCAACTTCTTTTATAGTTTATAACACTTATGAATTATCTCTTGTTGGTTTTATTGATTTTTCATTCTGTGTAATTTATAGTTATGTATAAATTGTTTACTGTATCTGTCAACAAACTGTCTACATTAAATAGGAGGCGTGTATGCTAAAATTGAAAAAACTCCTGTACACCTTAATCGTTACTATGGTTACTCTTTGTTCATTTACTTCTTGTAGCAGTGATATAGCCAGTGAATCTTCAAACACTTTTAGTACAGAAACCGCTGAAGATCAAACTCCAAAAGAAACCGCAGAAAAAAATACTATTGAACCATCTTTTGTCGCTGATGCAATAGAAGAAGATGAAAATGCAAAAAAAATTGAAAACTGGACAGTCGATATTACTTACTTTGAAAATCAGATGGCCTCCTATACCCGTAAATTTCTTGATATTGAAAATAGCAAAGAAAATTTAGAAATAAGCAAGAAGGTTGATATTGCATTTGACCGTCTTTATGCAGACTTACCAGAACTTGACGATTTTGATATACAGGTTCGCATGCAACAAATTACCGCTCTATTTCAAGATGGGCATATGTTCACAGAAATTGCAGTAGGCATGAGCAGCGGTACCAGATTTCCCTTCTCCTTTCAGACTTTTGCGGATGGTGTTTATTGCACTGTTGTCTATGACAAGTCCTATGAAAAAGCCCTCAACTGCCGGCTGGACAAAATAAACGGCGTATCTATCGATGAGGTTTTCAACCGATTTTACCGACTCTACAGTGGTGACAATCTCTACAACTCAAGATCTCTGTTCGGATCAAAGTTGTATTATCCCATGATCCTTAAGGCTCTTGATTTAATGGAGAACTTGGAAGCTTCTGTAAACTATACCTTTACAAGCCTTGATGACAATACCTTTGGTATTTACGTGTATAAACAGATTGCTATAGATAAATTACCTGAAGCTATCGAAAGCAGGTCTGAAGGAGCGGAGGCTTTCTACAACAGTAAAAGCGAACCTATTTGGCTTGATTATCTTGAGGACAAAAAAGCACTGTATCTAAGGTTATATTATATTCCTAGTTCAAGTGAAGGCAAAGATTTGGAAGAACGTCTGGCTTCATTTATAGATAAATACTCCGTTGAAAAAATAATCTTAGACCTTAGAGAAAACGGCGGCGGTCAGTTTACTGCCTTAAAGAACGGTTGGGTGGAAATGTTGGTATCCTTCGGTTTAAAAACGAAGTGTCTTTATGTGATTACAGACTACAGTACATTTTCAATGGCAGGAACTACCGCGATGTATTTAAAAGATGAGGCCGGCGCCACAGTGGTAGGTCTTCCCCCAGGCGGTGGAAAACCTTATATCGGCAGCGGACAACGAACTAGCCTCAGAAATTCCAACTTTGTAATGTGGATTCCCACATTGAATTCTTATGACAATAATTTAGGTTATAAACCTAAAAGCCTTGTAAATCACACTTTATACCCAGATATTGAAATAAGCATTAGTATTGAAGATTATATTAACAAGACAGATCCTGTTCTTAATTTGATTCTGTCATTATAGCTTGATAGAAAAAATATAATATTAATATTTGTTTAAAGACTGTGTTCTAGAAAACTGAGAAACCTGCATTAAATTGCAGATTTTCCATTAACAAGTATCCCTATAGCATCCAGTTATATATCATCTTTACTGAATTATATTTTACCCCCTTAACTACTACATAAGAAGTTGGGCTAAAAATAGAATTATCAACCGCCATTTTGCCATCTTTATTAATATACGCCCCATCTTTTCCAACAGTAAATTTCAAATGTTCTTAGCGGTTCGCTGATTAACGCGCAATTGCCGCAACAAACACATTTATATTTTACCCTTTAGAAGAATCCTCCTTATGGTATTGTTGATTAAAGTAGTTTATACCATCTGCCGGTTTAAAATAAAGTCTTATTGCTTCGTTAAAAGTTTTTATATCAAATTCATTAGTTACTTTATTTATTATAGAGAGCATCTCGCCATTGGAGTTTATCTTTTTTAAAATATTTCCTTTAGGATTTGGGTTGACAGATTTTGTACACTTTTCAAATATCGATCCTTTGTAATATTTCCAAACTCACTTACATGTTTTTTAAAAGAAGCTCTTAAAAACTTACAGGCAGTTAAAGAAAAATGGAGTTCTGATATCCGCCTGCTGTTAAAAGCTAAGAGACTAAAGGGGATTCATTGGCTACCTTTTTTATATTTCCTGCTAAAAGCTCATGGCAATACTGTATCTCTCTATAGAGAAAATCCGGAAAAATGAATTAAACGCTATGGCAATGGGGGGATATAGTCATTTCCCAATTGTCATAGCGCATGTATTATTTATCCTATTTTGGAGCTCCAGACTTAACAGTTGGATAATCTGAATATATCTTATGCCCAGTAGATGAAGTATTATTTGCCATAACTTTATAGTAATAAGTTGTACCCGTTTTTAGCCCTGTATCTGTATAAGATTTAGTTCCGTTAGTGGTAGAATATATTTGGCTGTAAGTACAGTTTTGACTTGTTGCTCTATATAAAATATACCCATTAGGTGGGTTAAAGCTATTATAAGACCATGATAAACGTAATGATGTATTGTATTGCTGGAGACAGTTAACGTTGGTGTTTGTAGTAACCGTATTGATTTTACAGCTGACTTTGTAGATAGTGACGTTCCTGCTACAGCTTGAATTGAGTAATCGTAAGAAGTACCCAGTGTAGCTGTATCACTATAACTCGTACTTGTTGTCGTTCCAATCAATTTGGAATCTCTATAAACATTATATTTCAATGCTCCTGCTACACTTCCCCATGTAATGGATACTACTTTTCCTATATTAACTAAGGATTTAACTTCAGGCATTCTCATATAAGTAGCAGATGCATAGTTTGAATAGTCAGAATAAAATTCATTGCCGCCTCTGTTTGTAACGGTTTTAATCTTATAATAATAAGTCGTACCATCTGACTTACTATTATTATCAGTCCATGTCAATGCTGCATACCTTGTATCTATTAAGGAATATCCTCCAGTAGCTCTTGTAGACCTATATATTTCTTATTTATCTGCATTGGCTGCGGCTCACCTCCAGAGGTTGAATGTGCACCAAACTATGGTGCATGCGGAACAAGAAGTGTAACCCGGTAGCTATGTTATATTATATTATTTGTCAAAGGAGGTTATTATGAGTGAAAGATTCGAGGTAATTGAACTCGATAATAGCATTGAACCTCAGGATATAAACTATTGCCCTAATTTGGTAATTTGTGAATGTAATTTAATTTGTTCGTGTCCTACAGATGGATTTTGTGGGGATGTTGAATGCTCACCAAATTATGGTGCATGTGGAACAAGAAGCATTTATAGATAAATGTTTGTAGATATATATTTGGGAGAGATATATATGAAAAAAGGATATGAAGTTATAGATATAAATAATAATGCCATTCCATTTGGGTCAAATTATACTTGGTGCCCAAATGAATTTATGTGCAACTGTGGAGTTAATGCAGCAGTATGCAGTTGCGGCGATATTGACATTGAATGTGATTGTACGATTGACTGGGGTTGCGGTTCTCCCCCGGAGATTGAATGTGCTCCAAATTATGGTGCTTGCGGAACAAGAAGCATACATAGGTAATTATTGTTCAACGTCTGATATTGTTTAGGTGGGGCCTGTTAAAGCTACATTCGGAGCCTTGCTTTAACAGGCCCGAATTATATGCAATTAATAATTTTATGTACTAACTTAGAATAAATACGAGAATTGTTTATAAGGATTAGGGGGGTCAAATTGAAATATAAAGATAGACGCTATCCAAGCAGCTTTTAAAGCACAAGGAAAAAAGAGCATATATTTTGATTGCTATAAAACATTCCTTAATTCTTTAGATTCAAATAAAAATCAGAATGAGATAGTCGAATATTTGCATGTATTTTATAGTAAAGAAGTAGTTAGTAAAGTATTGAATGATTATCACGGTGATTCGTTCAAAGACTATTTCGAAATTATATGCACAGAGGAATGTAATAATTGTCAAAATATGCATTTTTGCAAGAGATTTGTCGAAAAAAAGGTTCTGTATAGTTCAGGAAAAATGATGGCTCTTACAGAATAAACTATATAATATAATAAAGAAGTGAATTGGGACTATGAAAAACACTTTTGAAAATAATTTGTACATGCTAAAGTACGTGTGGAAATATTGTAAAAAGTTTGTACTTTTAACGATATTGATATCAGTTCTATCAAGCGTGCAGTCAATATTGGTTCTCTACTTAACTAAATTTTCCATAGAAGTCATAATTAATCAGGATTTGTTTGAATATTTTATGATGTATCTGGCGCTTAACTTTTTTATTCATATAGGGCTTTCATTAATTAACAATTATTATCAATATAGTTTGTTACCAAAAAATAATTTGCATTTCATGAAGGTTATGAGGGAAGAACTATTCCATAAATCGAGGCAGGTTGAGATATCAAAATTTGATGACACCGAATTTTATGATAATTATACTCTCGCCATGAATAATTCCGATACAAGGGCAATTAATGTATTAAATACGTTTATCAGCTTAATTAATAATATTATAAAAATTATTTCAACCATAGCTGTTATTGTTTATGTGGATTGGATTATAATTATAGCTGTTTCTATTAATGTAATGCTCAACTTTATTATAAATTTCAGGCTTTCCAGACTGTCATACTATATTAATTTAGAATCAGTTAAGTCCAACCGAATTATATCCTATATATCACGTGTTTATTATCTTAAATCTTATGCCAAGGAATTGCGTACAAGCAATGTAAATAAATCATTAAAGCATCATTTTGACAGTGCAGTAGTTCATGCTGAAAAAATCATAAAGAAATATAGTGGCAAGCAAATATCTAACTTGACTCTACAGAATATCTTCCAGATAATTGCGCAATTTGCTATTCAGATACATTTGATATTAAGGGCAGTTAGCAATAAGATTACAATTGGTGATTTTGCAATGATATTAAATGCATCTAATCAGCTGAGCGGATCAATTTTAAACTTTTTAAATACATTTCCAAAGCTCTACGAAAACAGTTTATATATAGAAAAATTCCGGAATTTTGTTGAATATTCCTCGGGTAATGATAGACGAGTGGAGCTATACGAAATAAATTCTATTGATTCTATAGAATTCAGAAATGTTAGATATATATATAACAACGATAAATTAGAACATGTTTTAGATAGTATTAACCTTAAAATTTTTAAAGGAGAGAAAATAGCAATACTTGGACTTAATGGCTCCGGTAAATCCACTTTTGTAAAATTACTGCTGGGATTGTATAGCCCGAGCGAAGGCGAGGTATTTTTAAATGGTCAAAACTATAATTTATATGACAGCAATGTATTTTTAGGGAATATAGGTGTAGTATTCCAGGATTTTGAGTTTTTTGCGATTCCAATTATTGAAAATATTTTAATGCGCCCAGTAATTGATAAGGAAAATGATGAGAAGCTGGTAAAAAGTGCATTAGTTAAGGTTGGTATGTATGAAAAAATATGCTCATTGCCTGAGGGAGTATATACAAACATAAGTAAGGAACTAGATTCATCAGGAACAACGTTTTCGGGAGGCGAATTTCAGCGGTTGGCTATATCGAGAATCCTCACTAAACATTATCAATTTATAGTACTTGATGAACCTACGAGTAATCTGGATATTATTGGTGAACGAAAAATAATGAATTTGGTTTTTAACGAATATAAAGATGAGGCTGTGATTGTTATATCCCACAAAATACAATATTTGTCCCAATTCGACCATGTTTATGTATTTGACAAAGGAAATATCGAAGAATATGACAGAAAGCTTGAATTAGTTGAAAATTAAATCCAAATAAATTAATCTTAGTTATAAAATCAGGAGATTTTTATGAATAACCAATATAAAGATAGAGATCCATATTCCACTATTAAATTAGCTAATTTATTTTTTCTTGAAAGAGAAATTTTGATTACGGAACAGTGGCATGATAATGCAGATATTAATTTATATTCTGTGAGTATTGGTGTTGGAAATATCAGCACTAATGGAAAAGGAGTTAGCAAATTATACGCCTTAGCCAGTGCTTATGGTGAATTGATGGAAAGGGTGCAAAATAAGGCGTTCTTTTATATAAACTCGAATATTGAGAATATGTATGGCGAAGAATTAATAAGCGATTATTGCGTGCACAGCTATTTGGAATGGTATAAGATAGTTTCCAAGGAATATATAAATATTTTTTCACAATCACTGTTTGAAAAATTTCTGCTTTCAATGCCATCTGAACAGAAAACCAAAGTATTCACGTCTTTAGATGGAAAAAGCACTGTAGCACTACCCAATAATTTATTGAGCATTATTTATGGTAGTAACGGTATGGTGGCAGGTAATTCCGAGACGGAAGCTTATGTTCAGGGATTATCAGAAATTTTGGAACGATATGTGGCAAAAATATATATTGAAGAAAAACAAAAACCTATATATATTAATCCTGAAAGCTTGAACTTTCTTGAAAACTTCAGTTTTATTGTTGACATTATTAATAAGATTGAGTCTACAGACTATTTCAGTGTAAAGATTTTGGATTTATCTATGGGTACCGATATACCAGCTATCGGCATAATATTAATTAATAAGAGAGATGCCTCTTATTTTGTTAAAATTGGGGTGCATCCAATAATGGAAATTGCAATTGAAAGGTGCTTTACGGAGATGTTCCAAGGTAGAAGTCTAATTAAATATTCTAAATATATGACGGGTGCTTCTCATAATAAAAATATATTTGAATCCCGTTTGAATTACCACAATTTTTATGTAGATGGAAGAGCTGCATTTCCGATTGAATTTTTTTGGGGTAAAGAGATTGACTATGATATGAAAAAATATAATAAATTTAAAAGTAATAAAGATATGAAAAAATTTTTGGTCGATTTAATATATGCTTTAGGTTATGAAATTTTTGTTATAAACAATACAGTTTCCGATATATATGCATTTCACTTTTTAGTGCCTGGTATAAGCGAGGTAGCGCCAATGGATGAAAAAACGCTACTTAATTATTTAGAAGATTTAAACCCTATAGAGTTATTAAATACAAAACTTTTACATTTGGAGAAAGGCGATGTGCAGATAATTGTTGATTATATTGACAATGGAATTGACAAAAACATGCCCCTTGATACGCTGATATATTCACATAATTTTTTGAGTTCAAGTGAAGCAAAAAAATTCTATGTATTGGATTTATATATTTCTTTGAATATTAAGTTGGAAAGATATGATGTTATAGTAAATACTATTAGAGATAGCAAACTATTAATTGAGAATAATAAAACGCATTATAACTTCTATTATTGCCTTAAATTATACTGCCAGCTAAAAATCTATGGGTATCAGTATAACTATATCAGTGCCGTTTTATCTAATTTTTATAAAAGTGAAACTCTAAACAATTTAAATAAATATATAGACAATCCGCTTTGCTTTTTTAATATTGAAACATGTCTGGATAATTGTTTCTCATGTAAAAAAATAAGCACTGAAGGTCATTGTCAATATAAACTTAAAAAGGAATTGTATTTAATCGTTTGAGATAGAAGGAATAATTATGAAAAATATTAAAAGTAAATTAAATCGCAAGAATATTATTTTTGCCATATTTGTTATACTCATTATAAAATTTGTTTTTGGTGAAATTCTATCGCTATATAAATATTATACAGCCCCGTCATTTATAAAGGAATTCAGTGTAGAGGATGCATTGCATGATTATGATTATATGTGGAAAAGGTTGGAAGAAAATTATCCATATTTTCAGGTTGCAGAGAGGGTTCTTCAACTTGATATAAATGAAATAAAATTAAGCTATAGAAACAAAATTGCTGAAAAGAGCAGTATTTCCTTTGATGAATTTTACGATATTATATTTAATTGTTCAAGAGAATTCAAAGAAGTAGGCCACTTTACAGTGCTGCCTTCTGGAAGCTATAAAATGCTTAAAAACTCATTTGAATCCCTAAGCAATGCTATCGACAGTGAATACCATGATTTTTTGTATACTAAGCTAATTGATGATAAGACCATAAGCGCTTATGATTATTTATACAAGCCTGAACTAATACATTTATTATCAAAAATTTCAATTAAGCCACCAAATAACATTATAATAAAAGAAATAGATGAAGAGACAGTTTACCTGCAAATTAATAGTATTTGGCAGGACAATGTTGATAATGACGCAGAAATTTTGATGAATTTTTTTGAAGAAAATAAATTAAAGAAAAATATAATAATTGACATGAGAAAGTCTGGGGGGGGTTCAGATTATTATTGGTCTAATAATATCGTAGCACCTAATATTGACAAAGCAATATCATCAAATTATAAAGTGCTATTTAAAAATACCATGCAAAATCGTGAGGTTTTGAATATGGTAGGAGGAGACTACGTAGAAGGGCTTGATGGGCTAAAGGAATTACCGGAATTCGACTTTCATTCATTTGATGAAAATACTATCGTTAGAAATAGCTCATTTGCAGTTGAGCCCCTATATGATAAAAAAATACTTAGTGGAGATATATTTGTTCTAATAGATGATTCAACATACTCTTCAGAGGAAGGATTTGCTTATTTTTGTAAAAGCACTGGTTTTGCAACATTGATAGGACAGCCTTCCGACGGAGACGGCCCCGGTATTAACCCCTTTTATGATATACTTCCAAGAAGCGGTTTGATTTTTGTCTATAGGATTTCTTATACATTAAACCCAGATGGGTCATGTAATGCAGAAATTGGAACAAAACCTGATTTTTATTCTCATTCTGGCGAGAATGTTTTAGATGCCGCTATAAGAATTATCTCAGAAAATTGAATAGGTTACGAATTATTGAACAGTTTTATTGGAATGTCCAGTATTTTATACCTTTTTCTATGTCCAAAGCCTGTGTTTATAAGCATTTATATATTTGAAATGGAATCAGGTGTGAATATTGTATTTGATAGAAAACCTTGAATTTGTAGTCGAAAAGTCAAAATCAATGACTTTTGAATATCATTGTCCAAGTTATATGATATTGGCTTTCTTCTCTTCATACAGATGTTCAAACTTATCCGGGGTCTTGTAGTTTAATGTGCTGTGGGGTCTTTCTGAATTGTAGAAATGGATGTAGTTATCGACACTTTCACAGAATTGTCGTTCTGACTTGTAGATAGTGCGATATAGTTCTTCCTTTTTCATAGATGCGAAAAATGCTTCTGCAACTGCATTGTCGTAAGGGCTTCCAGACTTGGAGAACGATTGGACATCCTTGTTCATGCGAAGTAGCTTTCGCAAGGCATTCGAGGTGTACTGTGCGCCCCTGTCACTATGAAATGTTAGCTACTACGGGTTACCCCTTTCCTTAAATGCACGCTTGCACGCTTAAAGGTGGATGTGATTAAGTAAGTACGGTTCTTTGGGGATATCCCATATGCAACGATTTTGCGTGAGAACAAGTCTAGGATCATACAGACATACTGATATTTATCATTGATATTGAAACAGGTAACGTCGCTGACCCAGAAATAGTTTGGTTCCGAAACTTGAAATTGCCGCTATAGGTGGTTTTGCTTTTTAGCAAACTGAAGGTGTTTTTTGTACTCCTTCTTAGAGTTGATGACAATGCTTTCTATTCCCATTTCTCGCATCAGCTCAGCAACGTACTTGGGAGTAGTCTTGATACCACGCTCTGATAAAACGGCAGCTATTTTGTTGGCACCAAATCTTTGCCGGCTTTCATCAAACACAAACTGAATATGTTTACGCATCTCCTCGCGGCGTTTATCATAAACGGTCACTTCTTTTCTCCGGAAGATGTGGTTGTAGAAGGTACCCCTGGAAATACAGAGTGCATCACACAGGGTATGTACGCTGTATTGACCGTATAATTTAGAAAGCTCTTGAAGCTTGTCTTGTAATGGTGAGGAAACAGTGCAATCTACTTTCTGCAAAACCTCTATTTTTTGCTCCAGCTTTTCAATCCGCTGTTTCATTTTTATAAACTCGTTTGCACTGACGATATGTCCCGAAGATGTGACCTGCGTCTGATATGGTTTTAGCCATGTGTAGAAGGTGCTTCTTGGAACACCGTTTTGCAGGCAGATATCGAGAACAGGGTATGAAGTATTGAATAGTTTTATTGGACTGTCTAGTATTTCGTACCTTTTTCTATGCCTGAAAGCGAGTATTTATCAGCATTTGCACATTTGATATGAAATCAAGCATGACTATTGTATTTTGATAGAAAACCTTGAATTTGTAGCTGAAAAGTTAAAATCAATGACTTTTGAACATCATTGTCCAAATTATATAGCGTTGACTTTCTTCTCTTCATAAAGCAGTTCAAACTTATCCGGTATTTTATAATTTAATGTGCTATGGGGTCTTTCGGTGTTGTAGAAACGAGTGCAGTTATCAACACTTTCACAGAATTGCCGCTCTGATTTGTAGATAATGCGATACAGTTCTTCCTTTTTAATTGACGCAAAAAACGCTTCTGCAACTACGTTGTCGTAAGGACTTCCCAACTTGGAAAATGATTGGACAACCTTGTTTATGCGAAGTAGCTTCCGCAGAGCCTTTGAGATATATTGTGCGTCCTGGTCACTATGAAGTGTTAGTTTCTGCGGATTGCCCCTTTCTTTAAATGCACGCTTAAAGGTGGAGATTATTAAGTAGGTACTGTTCTTAGATGATATCCCATATGCAATGATTTTGCGTGAGAACAAGTCTAAGAGCATACAAACATACTGATATTTATCATTAATCTTGAAGCAGGTGACATCGTTGACCTAGAAATGGTTCGGTTTTGAAACCTGAAATTGCCGTTGCAGGTGGTTTTGCTTTTTGGCAAACCGAAGGTGTTTTTTGTACTCCTTCTTAGAGTTGATGACAATGCTTTTTATTCCCATTTCCCGTATCAGCTCAGCAACGTACTTGGGAGTAGTCTTGATACCACGCTCTGATAAAACGACAGCTATTTTGTTGGCACCAAATCTTTGACGACTCTCGTCAAACACTGTTTGAATATGCTCGCGCATCTCCTCACGGCGTTTATCATAAACGGTTACTTCTTTTCGGCGGAAGATGTGATTGTAGAAAGTTCCTCGAGCAACACAGAGAGCATCGCATAAAGTGTGTACGCTGTATTGTCCATATAACTTTGAAAACTCTTGGAGCTTGTCTTGTAACGGTGAGGAAACAGTGCAGTCTACTTTCTGAAGAACCTCTACCTTTTGCTCCAGTGTGTCAATCCGCTGTTTCATTTTAATGAATTCGTTTGCGCTGACGTTATGTCCTGAGGGTGTAACCTGTGTATGATATGGTTTTAGCCATGTGTAGAAGGTACTTCGTGGAACACCGTTTTGCAGGCAGATATCAGATACAGACTCTCCGTTATAATAAAGGGCAACAAGTTTTTGTTTTTGTTCATCAGAAAATTTCATGTATATTGCCTCTACACTTTTGATTATATTTTTAGGATAATCAAAAGTGTAGAGGCAATATTAAAATTCCTCAAGTGTTTTAATAACATCATTGTGCTTTATGGAGATACTTGATATAATTAGTCAACGGTGGGCATAATGTCTGTCCATGCAATAATAAGGATGATAAAGTCGACCGTGCAGGAGGTATTCTGTGCGGTTTTTTGTTGTAGCGATAATTAGAAGTTTGGATTCGCTGGCTGGATTATAGCCACTGATTACTTCGTGATAAACGCTAGGAAGGAGACTGCTATAAATGGGCTCAATGATAACTCTTGGCATTGGACGCATGGAAATTGATTGGGGGAAAAACAACTCTTTTACCGATCACTCTGCTCTATTTAAGCCTTCTGATATAAAACATATTCCGTATTACTACGTAGATATGGATTCTAATGAGCCACTCATAGAGATGAAAGAGGGATATGCACGGAAACTGAACTGTATGAAAAAACGTTTGGATTTGCTAGGATATGACCTGTCATCTATTAGAGCTATGTTTGAAGAAACCGTACGCCAACATGAGGATTTCGGCTACAAAATAAAGCTATCATTTGATGTTTTTTACGATGTGTTGAAATCTATTGATATTTCAGAAATTGATATAATCCGGCTTTCGGTTGATTTTGAAGAGAACGGATATGATTTCGGAGAGTATGTTAGAAGGTGCATCCTTGAAGCTCCACAGATTAAAGATAAAATTATCGTGGAGTATGAGGATGATGAAGATATGGAGTATCGAAACCCTAAATACGAGGTGTCTGAGTTTTTAGAAAATCTTGCTCCCTACATCACACTCCGCATCTTAGCGGAAAACCCTAACAATGCTGATCAAGAGGTGTACTGGAGTTATGCAGATGTTGTTGACAACGGTTGGATACAACGGAGTGAAGTTATTAAAGAACTGGCGCCTGAGAAAAGAATACTGATTGTAACAGAGGGTTCCAGTGATTCTTATGTTCTTTGTAAAGCGATAGAGCAACTATATCCTGATATATCCGATTTCTTTGATTTTGTTGATATGGAAGAGAATTATCCTTTTACGGGAACTGGAAACTTATTTAACTTCTGTCTTGGACTATGCAAAATCAGGATTCAGAATAATATAATTGTAATTTTTGATAATGATACTGCTGGCCTTGAAAAATATTACAAATCACTGCATCTAAAAAAGCCAGACGCCTTTATAATAACAAAGCTCCCCAATCATTCAGAGTTTTCGAATATTCGTACTATCGGCCCACAGGGAAGTTCAAAGGAAGACATTAATGGAAGAGCCGTTGCCATTGAGTGCTTTCTTGACTTTGGTAGTGTAGAGAAATCTCCCTGTATTAGATGGACAAGCTACAATAAAAGTGAGAGAAAATACCAAGGTGAACTGGAAAGTAAGGATGATTATGTGAGAACTTTTAAACATTACGACCTTACAGATAGCTCATATGATGTGAGCAAACTGAAATTCTTGGTAGACTATATTATAAGTGAATGGATTCATCGGAAAATCACCAACTGTCAGTTTGAGAAGATTACACAAATCTAATTGTACCTTTCCATTATGTTTAGCATCCATATACACAAATGCGCAAGCAACAACTCATTCTTTCATTTCGGGCTTGGTTGTTTCCAGAGGCTATGTAGGAGATGGTGAAAAGGTATAGGAGCTATCAGGTTGATTAGTATGAATTACCAGCCCAGGTATACCAAAGCTGGATATAAATGTAGAACTGCAGAATACGGTTAGATGCATACAAGCAGGAATTTGAAAATCAGAAGACTCTCGGTTTAGCAATTATACGAAGTTCCGAAAAGATTAGATAATGGCTATAATGCGAACCGCATGGACGGTCAAAGTCGCTAATTTGCCATCAGCAATGATAATATGGGGGTAGTTAATGTATACTGAGAATGTTAAAAATAAGGTTCAAAAAATGATACTTAATCAGGCGTAGAAACCCTGACCAGAAACAGAGATAAAAGTACGATCACTTCTCTTGAATATTTTGATGCCGTAGAGAAGTTTATGTTGAATGATTCGAGCTATGCTGAAGATCATAATCTTGCTAAGCAGTTAGAATATGAAACTAAAGATGCGTGGAAAAATCACTTTAAGTCTATTCTATCTTCAAAGCAAGCTACCGAACTAAAAGTTGCATATTTGACCGGTCCAAATCCAGAAAATGATTTAGAAGAGCTTTGCAATCTAGGGATTCTACCAGAAAATATATGGGCATTTGAATTACAAAACAATCTCTATATAGATGCTATGCAAAACTTGCTAAATACATCTCCGCAAGTAAAAATTCATAAAGGGAAGATAGATACTTTTTTTTCTAATACCGCCGTAAATTTTGATTTAATCTACTTGGACTTTTGCGGAGCTCTTTTTTCATCAAACAAGGAGAATAAATCCATTTCTACTATAATATCGTTACTAGACAACCACAGGCTTATTTCGCTAGGTGTTTTAATAACAAATTTTGCTTTTATTGACGATGATGATGACCCTGAAATGAAAACGTTAATCACAAAGATTGTTGCATTATATCTTTATCCCAAAGGCTATGCTGATATGGGATCGTCCGCCGAAGAGCAGGGGCTAGGGTTCGAAGAATAGTTTCACAAAGTCAAAAAAATCCAGGTAGCTATCCCGGCAAAACAAAATCAAGCTGATAAAAGGTTAAAGGTTGCTGCCTATTAGCGTATATAATATTGCAGTAACTTTTCGTGCAGCAATATTGGATGCAAAGTATAATAGAAAATTTGATAGTCGGGATAGAATGAGTAATTTCCCAGGTGGTTGCTGTGATGACTCGTGTGATCTTCTAGCGTATTATCTATATTCTGTATATGATATTCGTACGAAACAGGGAAATGGCAGATATTATGATAATGACCCTAATAACACCACAAATCACGCATGGCTAGTAATGGATGATAGTACAATTATTGATATTACCGTAGATCAGTTTGAATTCTTTTCAAAATATGCTGAAGGAATATATGTTGGAAAGGAAAAATCTTTTTACAAACACCTCAAAGACAAGTGAATTGATGAAAATTATGATATTATGCAGGATGTACGATTATGGGATGATTATCAAATCATAATGAGTAGTATAGTAATTTTACCTTTAGAGAACTGATAAAAAATGCTTTGATTTTTAGTGCAGTCTCTCTTCCTTGATAGATTATTAAATAGTCTATAAAAGCTAAAATTTATTTTTGGACACTCATGGTTTTAATTGCTTAATTTTAAGTTGTAATATAAGAAGGCTGTATATGAAACTAGCAACCCGACTAGCAACCCCTTCAATACTAGATAATAATTAACACAATTTGTCAATTTATAGCATATAAAAAAACCAAGCAAATAAGCCATTTCTTAATAATTTAATACTAATTAAGAATATAGTCGTACAACTCATAACCCAAAGGTCGTAGGTTTAAATCCTGCCTTCGCAATTAGTATATCCCCAATAGATTTTTTAGCTCCTGAAAGGTTTTTGTCCGGTGGTTTGGCGCACAAGGTCTAACTGTTCTGCAATTTCCCGGTCAATCATGCCGAGGAAAAATACCAGCAAAATAATGTCGCGTCGGTCCGGCGGTAGCTCGTTCAGGACTTCGACTAACTAGCTCGTCCAAAATGGCAATGTCGTGACCCAAGACGTTAAAGCAAAATGCGTCTTTGAAATAAGTAGCTCGGCGGACAATTTTGCCAAATCCTGTGTTGACAGCTCGCTTATAGTTACCTCATGCTCTCTGCGCCGCGTCAGTCTGCGATAGTATTTGCGGGCATTCAGCTTTAGAGTCTTTTTGCAAAAGATGTCAAAGTGTAGTATTGCTTCTGCTCTTTGTGCGATTGAGGCCTCATTTTTTCACCTCCTTTTATGCCCGTAAAGGCGAGTGGGGTCGTTGTCCTCTTTCACATACCTAATTGCTGGCAATGCCCTGTTTTGGCAAAGTTCGTGGCAAAAAAGTGATAAATATTTTTATGAAGACGCAAAAAAGCTCGGTTGAAGCTACTTAACTGGGCAATGAAAGCTATATTATATTTAGCTGTAAGATATACCATGCTAATAACCGGGATTGTCCCATAAACTGAAATGGATTTTTTTACGGCATGCATGATGGCGGCAGCAAATAAAGACAAAAGGACATAGCAATACCCTCCCCATACCGCCGTATCCTTGAAAAAGAGTGCAGTTAATATGCCTGTCGCAATATAGAAAACGGCGGCTTTGATGTCAATTTTCAAAACCGCCGTTAGGCTGCTCTATATTGTTTTGGGTAAAGCTATCCATCCGCCGCAACAACGGTTTTTATATTACCGCGAGGCAGAAAAAACATTACTCTTTGATGCGCTCTTATTTAAGATAGTTCCCGCCAAAGGGAAATCAAAATAGCTGTCGGGGTATGGCTCATTTCTTAAAACATAATGCCACCATTCATATTCGTATGGTTCAAATCCGCTATACTCCATGATGGAACATAATAGCTCGCGGTTTTTCGCTTCAATGCCTGAAATATCTTTTGATGTATGATGTGAACGCTTATCCATAAAATCAAAATCGCTACCCATCGGAATAATCGCGCCTGTATCCAACCTATAAAGCGTAAGGTCAATGGCGCTTCCGCGACTATGGCTTGATTTTTCTGCCACATATCCCTTTGAAATTATTTCGCTTCGCTCAATATTGGGATAATGTTTTTCTTTTGTGCGACCATCTTCCGGCTGTATAGACCAATTCATAAAATTGTCTACCGCACGTTGAGGGCGATACCCATCCCAAAGAAGTAAGCCGTATCCAAGCGCCGCCGCATGTTCCTTTGCTTTCGTCAGCGCAGTAGCCAGCGCGTATGTTCCTGCTATGCGATTGACTTCATATCCGTCTACCGGCTTCCCTGTGAAATTATCCCATGTGGCGTATTTAGCATCCCAACGAACACCGCCCAGCACTTCATCTAAAAAAACAAAGTCTCTTTCCATACAAATCACCCATTTAGAGCTAACGAAATGCACCGCTTAATCAAGCTGGAAAGCGTCATACCTGCAGAAATCATCATGCGAGGATAGCGGCTATAGGATGTAAAACCGGGTAAGGTATTTACTTCATTAAGCACAATGCAGCCGTTTTTAAGCAAAAACATATCCACGCGGGATAGTCCTTTGCAGCCGAGAGCCTTATAAATTGCTTTTGCCGTTTCCTGTATCTCTATGCGCTTTTCTGCCGGTATGTTTGCAGGAACGGTAAACATGGCGTTTTCGGAGCCTTTTTCAGGGTTAGCTTCTTGATGAATACGAAAAATACCGTGGGATAGCGTGATTTGGTCTACTTCCCCAACGAATAGGTCAGAACCGTTACCCAACACGGCGCAACCCACTTCAATGCCTGAAACTGTTTGCTCAATCAGGACTTTGCTATCGTACTGTCGTGCTGTTTCAATGGCAGCGTGTAGCTCATTTGCACTATTAACTTTTGTCACTCCGAAAGACGAGCCTGAACGCGCCGGTTTTATAAAAATAGGATATGTTAAAGTATCTGCTTCCGGGGTATCGCCATCATGTAAAATCAAAAAATCGGGAGTGTTAAAACCGGCATTCCTAACAACAATATACGTCAGGGATTTATCCATACATACTGCCGAGCTTTGAATATTGCAACCAACATACGGAACGCCGGACAATTCAAGCAAGCCCTGTATTGAGCCGTCTTCACCTGTCTTGCCATGCAAAACCGGAAATACAACATCTATGTGCTGGATTTGATATTCATCATTTTTCACGACAATCAATCCGTGCATTGCCCTGTCCGGCGAAAGTACGGCAGAACAGCAATCACCGTTTTCCCATTCGGCGCAAGGTTTGTCACATATTTTCCATGTGCCGGTTTTAGTAATTCCAATATAAACAGGCTCATATTTTTCTGTGTCAATGTGATTAGCAATTTCTTTTGCGGATTTTATCGAAACGTCATGCTCCTCTGAACAACCCCCAAATAGGATTGCAACTTTCAATTTATCCATATAATTGACTCCTTTCAAAATCCAGACAGTTCAGTATGGTTTTTTCAACGGTATCGTGTAATGCCCGTTCAGTGTAGTAGGCCGTATGCGGTGTAATAATTACATTCGGCATCTTTTGAAGTTCAAGCAAAAATTGATTGTCTATCGGCTTCTGTGTGCAATCAAAATAGAAAAGCCCTTCCTCGCCCTCCAACACATCTAACGCCGCGCCGCCCAACTTTCCATTTTGAAGTGCTTTAATCAGCGCGTCAGTATCTACAATTCCACCACGGGCTGTATTAATAAGATACGCGCCTTGCTTCATGGTTTCAATCTGCCTTTGGCCGATAAGATGATAGGTGTCTGTGCCGAGTGGTATATGAATGGTGAGAATGTCACTTTTTTGCAGCAAGTCATTTAAGGAAACATAGTCAGCCGAGGTCTCCTTGCTGCGGCTGTGTGCCAGCACACGGCAACCGAACCCCTGCAGCCGCCCTATAACCGCCTTGCCAATATGCCCGGTTCCAAGCACCCCGACAGTCATATCACACAATTCTTTTCCACGGGCAGTATCTAATCTGAAATCATTTTTTTCTGTGCTGCTCACGATAGATTTTGCGCCCCGTATCACCATCAGCATTAACATCAATGTGTAATCGGCCACGCTCCCCGGCGAATATGTTACATTTCCCACGGCGATGCCCATATCTTTGGCGGCTTTCATATCTATGTGATTAAAGCCGATGCTTCGGGTAGAAATATATTTCACTCCGGCGTTTTTAAGCGCGGCAATGGTAGGTTTGGAAACCTCGGATTTATGTCCCACACTGATACATTGATTGCCGGGAGATAACCTTGCGTTGGCTTCCGACAGAGCAGAGCTTGTAATGACGGGTACAACTCCAAAGCGCGGCGAAAGTGCGTTAAACGCTTTGGCTTCGTCCTGCTCACAACCATAAACGGTAATGCCAATATTCATCATGCTATGACCTCTCTTTTTCAATAATTTTTGTTCCGGCAGGAAGCTGATAGCCTATCTCACATAAATTTTCATACAATAGGCTTTCCGAAAGGATTTCACGTGTATCAATAGCTATTTCATGGCGATAAATTGAGATTTTTTGGTATACCTTGCCATTTTGACGGAAATAGGATAAGTCTTCCCCCATGATTTCATAGACAACCGGCATAGCCTTGTCTGTATAAAGGCCTCCTGTAATATTCACCTCATCAAACGAAAGGCCAATTTGAAATGTTATGTCTGTTTCGTTTTTAACTTTCAAATCAAGCCAACCCTCGCTAATTGTAGCGTCTACACCCTCTGGCTCCGCGTTCCGCATAGTGGGAAAGTCTTTTACTTCATGCGTATGCCGTTCCACAATGGTAAGCGGTGAGTGTAAAAACACCCAAAACAGCAGATTGCTCATTTGACAAAGGCCGCCGCCGTATGTGGTACAGAGCTTGCCGTTTATCACGTTTAACCCATCTTTATATGGTGTATACTTATCGGCGTTCCGCATTGCTTTCCATAGCGAAAAGGTTTCCCCGGCTTTATCAAAAGGCCGTCTAGTGTTTTTGCGGCAAGTTTCAGATTGAAAACCTTATTTTCCTGATAAACCATGTCAAAGCCCGTACTGGTGTTATATAGTTCGTTATCTGCGGAAAACAGCTTGTACGGGAGTAATTCACCAAGAACTGTTTTCGTGTAAGTGTGGTTGTCAAATTGCATAGCCATGTAAAAGAACGTTTTTCTTTGAGCTACCCGCAACGGTAGTAAAAAAGGAAATGCTTGTGTAATACGTTTTCTACTCATTTTCAGTTCCTTTCAATTTTTCAATTCAAATATTCTTCAAGGCAAATATCTTGATAATGAATTTCTGTGGCAGCTTCGACACCCACATATCGGTAGTGCCAAGGTTCATTGATTACGCCAGTTATTTCAGTTTTATCAGGTGGATAACGACAAATAAAACCGAACGTGTGGGCATTTTGTTCCAACCACTCATAAACTTCATAACCGGCAGAATGGATACCGTCTGCGTTAATGTCTACAGCAATTCCTAATTGATGTTCACTTGTCCCGGGAATTGCTACCCACGCTTCGGCGCTGGCTATTGCTTCCTCGGCAGAATAGCCCAATGCTCTATATTCAGCGACTTTATCGTCCATCAGGCGTTGTTGTGTTTCGGCGGTTCTGTATCCCGAAACAACAACAGGATAAATGCCGTCGTCTCTTGCGGCATCAAACATTTCCTGCAATGCCGGGTATATTCGTATATCCACCGACTGCCCGTTTGAAAGTTCTGTCAAATCCACTTCGTAATCATCAGGGATAGGGTTCCATTTGTTGACTAAAATCAGAGACCACACGGCTTCATCAGCATTGGTTATTGTGTCAGTGGAAAAATGGGAGGGAGGCGGCTCGGCTATGGTAAGCGGGTCATTAAAACTATCATCAAGTGTTTCCAAACGAACGGGATAACCGCCGGGAGCAGCATGGTTAACAAGAAATCTATAGTTGTCGAAAAAGTAAAACCCTATATAAGTGACCGCTATCATTAACGCATTTATAATAACTGCGTATTTTTTAGGCTTTGGAAATCTTGAAAACAAAGCATAAATTCCATAACCGGCTATGCCACCAAGCGTATTTAAAATTACGTCGTCAATGTCGGCTGTTCCACACCTCAAAATATACTGAACAATCTCGATAGCTACGCTGAAACCAAAGACTAATATCAATATTCTTGTCAGCTTCCGCATTTTTGGGAATAGTAAAGCTGCTACATACCCAAGCGGGAAAAACAAGATAAGGTTTCCCAGCAGATTTGCAATTCCAGTAATCTTAATCCCGCTTATTGCAGACTTCAAATATTCAGCTATTGTAGTAAAAGGGATTAAGTTGAAGCTCTGGGCTCCGGAAATTCTATCCCTAAATATCGTGATTTTGAAAAGTACAATAAGGTATATCATAAATAAAGCTGATAAAATGATAGATTCAGCCCTATATCTTGCTTTGCTCATTTAAAGCCCTCCAATAAGAAATATCTTTCCGTAAAACAGGCATTCAAGTGTTCCACGGCCTAATTATGACAAAGCAATCTGTATTAACCCTGTAGCCAATCTGTAGATTGTCTGTAGAAACACAAAAAAAGACCGACAGGAATATTCCTGTCGGTCTTAACAGAGGTTGTTTTGCTTGTTTATGCTTTAGGCAAGACCATCCTAAATAATACGCCTTCGGCTGTATTTTCCAAAGAGAAATCAGCGCCCATTGCTTGAAGCATTTTTTGTACGATAGTCAGACCTAAACCACTTCGATTATTCTTGCGGTTTCGGACCTTGTCTGTTCTGTAGAATGGGTCAAATAGCTTCGGTAGAATTTTCTCGTCTATGTGCGTGCTTGTATTCAGCACATACAAGCGGCAACAGTCGGAGTCGGGTTCGCTCCAAATGCGTATTTCTGCTCCGGGCGGGGCGTTCTGCACTGCATTTAATACCACATTGGACAAAACCTTTTTGAGCATATTGCCATCAACAAAAACAATTTCCTCTTGCGGTATAGTTACATAAATTTGCTGGTCTGCTCTTTCTGCCAACACCTGATAAGTGGGAAGCACCGAAGCAACAACATTTTGTAATTTCAGCTGTTCCGGGGCAGGGGTTATTTTACCATCAATTAGATTAACAGTTTCAAGTATCTCAGAAACTAATTTGCTTTGTGCGTCCATCAGCTTGACACACTCGCGCAAATATTTAGGATGGTTTTTATATTCACCCACATTTGCCAACATCCCCTCTAATAAAACGCCAGTAGCGGCAATGGGGGTTTTTAGTTCGTGGGACGCTGCCGAAAAGAAATATCGTTGCGCTTCCTCCATTTCCCGCACACGCAGGATTTCATTTTCTAACTGGGAAATGGTTTCTTTCAGCTTATCGTACATGGTGTGAATGTCACGTGACAAATCGCCTAATTCATCCAGGCGATTAGGCAGGCTTTGCGATACATCTTCAAGCCTTGTCATTTTCCCGGCATCATTTGCTAGTTGCTTGATTGGATTGGTTATTTGCCGTGCAAAGATATACGCGCATACAAGACAGAGGGCAAGTATGATAGCAAACGCGACTAATGCCCGTATAATTATCTCATTGTAAAATGTGGTTAAGCTGGGTCTGGTTTGGGCGATAATGGAATAGCCATTTGTGGGGCTTTTATATAGCACCCAGTAAAAATCACCGCTGAAATCAGTCGAGGTATCAGCGCCCGGCGTAGCGTATATCACGCCGCCGTTATCATCTATAATGGAAAATTCAAATGACTGGTTATTGTCATGAAATCTTTGGGCCACTTTTGGAATATTGTTATAATCACTGCTTTTTACCCTATCAACCAAAGGTTGGTAAGAAGTAATTATTTGCTCTCTTTCAATTGTTCTGGAAAGTGTAAAAAATTGCCTGGAAAACAGTGCGGCCGTTATTATAACAATCAGTATCATTGCAATGATTGTATAGGCGAAAATCTTAATAAAAAATCCGCTCTTTTTCATGAGGTTTCCTCCAAGCGGTAGCCTACGCCGCGTACCGTTTTTATAATGTTTTCCGGCAGTTTGGCGCGCAAGTTTTTAATATGGGTATGCACTGTACTTCCGTTGCCGTCAAAATCATAGCCCCACACGCGGGACAAAATAATTTCATGGGATAACGTCTTGCCCTTATTCTGAACAAGCAGCACAAGGATTTCAAATTCTTTGAGCGTTAATGACAGTTCCACACCGTTATAGATTGCCTTAAAATCTTCAGGCAGAAGCGTTAGCCTGCCATAGCAAAGTTCCTTTGTCACCGCACCGCTTCGCCGAAGTAAAGCTTCTACACGTTTCAGCAATAATTGTATCTTAAACGGTTTTGTCACATAATCGTCTGCTTCCCCGTCGAAAGCTCTCATTTCGTTTTCGTCATCAGAAAGCGCGGTCATCATCAGAATAGGGGTATTGTTCAGCTTGCGAAACTCTCGCAGAAGTTCATAGCCGCTCATACTGGGCAGCATAATATCAAGAATGACAAGATGATAGGTATTTTCGTAAAATTTGATATGTGCTTCGCCGCCATCTAAGCAAGCGTCCACTGTGTACCCTGCGTCAGACAAAAAGGCTTTAACTGTATTTCGGATATTCTCGTCGTCCTCAACAAGCAAAATTCGTATAGACATAAACATTCCTCCGTAAAAAGGATAACAGAATAATCTGTATTTTCTCTGTAGTTAAGTTTTTTCCCGTTCGGATTTTGTTCGTCCGTCGGTGGGCTTCTCAGCATTTACAGGGATAAGCCACAAGTTACCTTTCTTTACCGCACCCGGTATCCGTCCGGCTGAACAGTAATAATTTACCATACGGGGAGTAATACCCCATTTTTCCCCGGCTTCCTTACCTGTCAAATATCCAAGCATATTTACACCACCTATCGCAAGCATTTATCCAATCATTATATTTCCTTTTGACGAAACATACAAGATTAAATACACTATAAGACTTGTAATAATATGGCATGTACTATCATTTCCTGATTTTATAATGGCACATAAAATGTAAAGGGTGATTATAATATGCAGAATAAAAAGCATTGTACGGCATTTGACATATAATGAAGCATTTATTATTGATACAGCTGCACGTGATGCTCTCATTTCTGCTGAACTAAAATCTGATGAAATTATTCGGCGGATTTTGCGGGGCAAAGGTATTAAGAGGTGTACTCATGCGAATTTGCTGATTTACGGCTTATTTGTACTCATATAGGGAATAAAGAATAAAATGCAACTCCGCTGATGCAGTTACGCCTTTTTCTCATACTTAAGCTGCGCTATGGTCTTATGCTCGATAGGAGGGCCCTCTCATTAAAAAATGGATGACTGGCTCGTGAAAATCACGTATATATCCATTTTCCCGTTGAGACTGTGATGGAACTGAACTGTAAAAGTGGAAAGGTAACCAAGCTCTTGGCCGAATTGGACAGCAAAAAAGACATTGGCCAGATTGAATGTGTATGCAAGGGCAAGGTAAGGTCTACGGAGCGTGGATTGTTTATAAGGCATATAGCGGTTAGAATAAAGCCGAGGTGAACAATATGGATATGCAAAGAAAAAAACAACTCCTTGAGGAGTATAAGAATAGGAAACCGGAAATGGGCATCATCTCTTTTCTCTGCGCTGCAACCGAAGAAACATTTTTGTGTCTTTCTAAAGATACGAAAGCCGGTATTAATAGCAATCGTTTTAAGTTGTCTATAAATTGGCATCCTAATAAAAGGATGCAAGAACTCTGGAATCAATATGGTGAAACAAACTTCAAAATATCGGTTATACGAGTTTTAAAATATGAAGACCCCCATGCCGATCATACCAAAGAATTGGAAGAATTGCTGATACAGTGTTTAGATTTAAATAAAGGTGCAAGGAGAATGTAGGAATGAATAAAAAAATTGTAATGACTGCAGACGGATATGACCGCATAGACGGCAGAAATGCTTATCAGTCGGACATAAAAAGGCTGACTTTGGGTGCACCTGTGTTGGAAAAAAATAAGAAGATGCAGATTGCCGCCCAAATTTGGAGGGAAAACACCAAGGGTCAGTTGGAAATGGACATGGAACTTCCAATCCATCAGGTATTTGACTTGATGATTTTTCTGAGTCGTGTTCTTTTATACTTTCGGGAGGCTTATCGGCTTCCTTTATTATATGATCCGGAAAATCCTACTGCGGAACGTGTCGGGATACAGGGTGATGTGATGCCCGTAGCTGTTTGCACTGAAAATCCAAATATCAATGAAGATATCAGGGCGTTTTCACAGGCTCTTAATGATTTGGGAGAAATAAACGGAGAGCGCCTGTGTGTGCTCACACGAATTTTAGAAGAAATGGAGTATTGTTAATCATGGAAAACCAAATGCTTCTGTCCCCGAGCAGGCAACTGACGGAAGCTGAAAAAAAGCTTGTTTGGAAAAAACCACTATCTCATATTGAAAGTGAAGCGGAGCGTCGAATCTGTGCTGAGATAAAGCGAAACTGGTACAGCAAAGAAATGAAAATCACGAATATTCTGTTGGAGGGAGATGCAGGTTCAGGAAAGACTCAGCTTGCAAAGGCACTCTCGGCTGACTTTGGGTTGCCTTATACAAAAGTTACCTGCTTTGCAGATATGGATAAAACCGATATTCTTGGCTCCATCCTGCCGGTTTTGCCGGAGGGCGGCCATGGTGCGGAAGAGATAAGCTATCAATTTTATCCCTCTGAAATTGTCCGTGCCTACGAAAACGGATGGCTGTTGGAAATACAGGAACCTACTGTAATACGGGATGCCGCAGTACTGATGGCACTGAACTCTGTGCTTGAGCCGGATGGCAGTATTAACCTTCCTACCCGTATCGCCCATCGCCATCCTGATTTTATTGCTGTCATTACCACCAATAGGGGGTATAATGGAGTCCGGCCACTCAACGAAGCCCTGCGGGATCGGATTCAACATGCTGAAAGAATGGATTTGCCGCCAAAAGCAGTTATGATGGAGAGAGCAACAGCTAAAACGGGATATTCCTATGCACCGATACTGTCGTTTTTGGCGGATGTGATTCTCACGCTGGACGAAACAGCCAAAGCCAACGCCATTAAAGGCGTAGCCGGTATGCGTTCCTATCTGTTTTGGATTGATGCCGTTGCAGGCGGGGCTTTGCTTCGTGCATCTATGTACCACAAAGTGATTTATAAAATCACGACTGATCCGGATGAGATTTCCATTTTGGAACAGGCTTTATCTGTAAAGGGTCTATTGGGGCAGTTAGAAGAATTAGAACAAATGCAAGCATATAGGCAGGAAAGTCAAAATCCTGATATAATGGAATTCAATTTATCCGAAGATGGTGAATATTTTGGAAGCGATAAGGAAACGCTAATGAATCCGAATGCAGTGCGTTTGCGCAAATCCTCAGACAGTGAAGGACATTCCAATCAAACTTCCAATAACTCAACGGAGAAAACACAAAGCAGTGATAATGGCGAGGACGGGGTTCCTCTTTATCATGAAATGGAGCCAGGGCATCTTACGGAACAGCAGAAACAGAAATTTCGTAAAAGACTCAATCAGGAAGCCCGCGAAAGCGTGAAAGGGAGTATCCATCAGCAGGTAAAACTGATTGTCCATCGTCCTGAGGCTACTGACGAAAATAGGGCTGAATATAGGAAGCAAGTGTCTGAACTCATGCCTGTGATTAGAGAGTTGATTCAAAAAACGATGCCTTTTTTGGAATATGAAACTGCCAGTGAATTTTCGGCGGCACAATTATACGGTACAACATTTAGTGCAAATCGTATTGCGATGCAGGATTTTCGATACTTTGCAAGAAAGCGTCCCCCGGAGGAAAACCCTTCTCTTGCCGTGGCACTTCGCATAGACGAATCGGCATCCATGTCGGCCTTTGGCCGGCTAGATGCTGCGAAACAGGCGGCGATTGCCTTGTATGAATTCTGCCATGGCTACGGTATTCCCGTAATGATTTATGGCGATACTGCCGACCGTTCACGCTTGGAGCAAATGTCACTTTACTCTTATGTAGATTTTGATAGCGAAGATTCCGATGAAAAGTATTCTTTAATCGGCATTCAGGGCAGAAGCAACAACCGCGACGGTATGGCAATCAGAATCCTTGCAGACCGCTTATTGAAAGCTCCTCAGAAAACAAAGCTGTTCATCAGCATCAGTGACGGACAACCCAAAGCAATGCCGGACTATACAGGTGATTTAGCCGCCCAAGATATGAAAAAGACCTTGCAGGAGTACCGCCGCAAGGGTGTTCTCTTTCTTGCTGCTGCTATCGGACAGGATAAAGAAATCATCAGCGATATTTATGGAAGAGAAAACACATTGGATATCACTGATTTCAAGAAGCTTCCTGTCCGGCTGGTTCAAATCATTGCAAGATATTTGTAGATTATATCGTTTGTTGGAAAGAAGGATTCTATATGGATTGTGCGAAAATTGGGCGCTTAATTGCTGAATTGCGTAAAGAAAAAGGGTTAACGCAACAGAATATCGCACACGCCCTTAATATCAGCAACAAAACGATATCCAAATGGGAGTGTGGTCTGGGGTGCCCTGATGTTTCCTTGTGGGCGGACTTGTCGGCTATCTTAGGCGCGGATATGGCACAAATGATGGAAGGCGAAATTACCCTAAACCGTCCCGACGGAGGAAATATAAATAAAATCCGATTTTATGTCTGCCCGTCATGTAAAAATGTACTCGTCAGCACCGGGAGTTCCTCCATCTTTTGCTGTGGCAGAAAGGTAGACCAGCTTACCCTGCAACAGAATGAAAATACTCCCTGCATTACTATAGAAATGATAGATATAGATTACTTTATTACCATTGACCATGAGATGACAAGGGAACACTATATTTTATTTGCGGCATATGTAAAAAGTGACAAGGTTTTTCTAACCCGGTTGTATCCAGAACAAAGTGCTACAGTACGCATACCGCATATGCCTGATGGTAAGCTGTATCTGTACTGTGTGAAACATGGCTTAGCTGTGTATTCTATCCCTACAAAATGACAGCGTACAGTGTTTTGGAATGAACTTAATCAAGCAATCTAGCGTCCAACGAAAAAAACTTGTTTTGGCGGCAAAGTAGTTATATGCCTGAACAAAATAAAATAGTCAGACGGCGGCTTTTGAATAAATCAACCAAGCCGCCGTTTTCCTCTGAAAAGATAGGATTGCAGGAAGCGTGATAAATACGCTCTTTTTAATCCTCAATAGCATCGGTTTTGGGATAGAGGGCTTTGATATATTAAAAGCAGAACCTGAAAAAAGCATTGATGCCGAAAGCCCTCTTTTTTTTTAACGGTTTTTACCCAGTTTTAGTATATTGAAAAACTGACAACAGAGGTTTCGAAGGATTTTCCGTATATCCGATTGTATCTGTTTGTATATGATTTTCCTGTAGTATTTGGGTGTAAATACGATGTGGTATTTGCATAGTTATTTTGTATGTGCTAGACTTTCTGCCATAGAGCAGCCGCCTTTCTTTTAATTTTCTAGTTGCCGGCATACCTATCATTTTATTAGAAAGTTTTTCGCTCTTTGCTTAAGCATTCAATCCCCCAACTAAGTGAGCAGTTTTTTGTTGAAAGGCGGACAAGACGCCTGCCAACCTGCTAAAGCAGAATCAAAGTATAAACGTATAAAAGCGTTTATACCTTATCAAATATATGTTTTTACGGCAGAGCATCCAAAGTTTCCTTGAAACTTTGGATGCTCTTGAATTTTGCCCGAAGTAAATCCATTCAAAATAATTAAAGGCGTCGATGCTAAAAGCGATAATTCTATACATGTTTTTTCGTGCGGTTGCCGTAATAAAAGTTAACGTCTAACGCTGATGCCAGTATAGCTCAAAGCTGGACGATGCTAATACAGCAAATTTTAAATTAAGGCATAAAGTAATTTGCTTTATATATACATTATACTACGGGTCATGGCGCTATCACCAAAAAGCATCAGGCACATATATTGTAAAGGGGAGGTTATTTAATGTCCGAAAATAATGGATTTGCCTTTATAGGCGGAGATTTAAGACAGTTTTTTATGGCAGAGGAACTTTTGGAGAAGGGTTTTGACGTATGCATATACGGCATTGAGATGTTGCATGACGATAAACGTATGACAGCGGCAATATCTCTTGAGGAGGCAACGAGCTTTTGTGAAAATATTGTCTGCCCTGTACCTTTTTCAAGAAACAAAAAGGAGATTCTTTCCTCAAGGTTCAGGCAGGATATGACTATAGAAAATCTTTTAAGCTGCATTAATAAAGGTCATAAACTGTTCGGAGGAAGTATTCCTGAGTATGTCGTTGAAGAGTGTGAAAGCAGAAGCATTCAATGCTTTGATTTTATGAAGATGGAAGAAGTGGCCGTAAAAAATGCTGTTGCCACGGCGGAGGGCGCTATTGCGGAGGCCGTTATAAAAAGCCCCGTGAACCTTCACAGAAGGCCTTGTATTGTGCTTGGCTTCGGACGCTGCGCAAAGGTGCTTGCGTCAAAACTAAAGGGCATGGGCGCCTGTGTTTCGGTAGCTGCAAGAAGCACATCTCAGCTTGCTGTTGCGGAGGCTTCGGGATATGCTCCGGTTAAGCTTGACAAGCTTTTAAGTAATATAGGGAAGTATGATTTTATATTTAATACAATACCCTCTATGATACTGGATAGCAATGCTCTTGAGCTTGTAAAAAAAGGCGCGCTTATTATAGATATTGCCTCAAAGCCCGGAGGCACAGATTTTGAAAAGGCGGGAGAACTCGGTATCGACGCTTATTTATGCCTTGGCCTCCCGGGAAAATACGCTCCAAAAGCCTCAGCCGAAATACTCAGCTCCGTTTTACTGGAGTATACTCAGAGTTAGCTTTTAACTTAGATTTTAAAAACTCCGAAGGCCCGGTTTGTGGAAATTACTTGAGGCATGGCAAAATCATTAAATCCTGAGATACTTCTTAAATTCCTAATTTAGGTAAGAATAAGAAGGTATTCAGACATTTTTGCGGGCATATTAAACCTCTTAAATCATAATGTTTCTTGAAAGGTCATTTATTACATTTATTGTACTTATCGGACGAATAAAGGATTTAAAATAAGTGCTTTTTAAATGTATTATTTATTAAACCCAGTCGTCTTAAAATAACATTTGAGAAAACCTTTCAGAAACACATTGAAATCTGTAAAACAATATGGGAGTGTTTACTATGAAGCTTAATAAGTGCAATATAGGCTTTGCCGTTACCGGTTCATTTTGTACATTTGATAAAATAAAAGAAGAGATACAGCGTTTAATAGATGAAAAAGCAAATGTAATACCAATATTTTCATTTAATTGTCAGCATATAGATTCCCGTTTTGTTAAGGCAAGGGATTATATAGATGAAATTGAAAGAATAACATCAAACAGGGCGATACTTACAATTGAGGACGCAGAGCCCATAGGGCCAGGTAATATGCTGGATGCTTTTATTATAGCTCCGTGTACGGGAAACACCCTTGCGAAGCTTTCAAATGGCATAACGGATACGCCTGTGCTTATGGCGGCCAAGGCCCATATGAGAAATAATAAGCCCCTTATAATATCCATCTCGACAAATGACTCACTAGGGATAAATTTTAAGAATATAGGGCTTTTAATGAACATGAAGAATATATATTTTGTACCCTTTGGTCAAGATAATCCGACTTTAAAGCCAAATTCCATGATTGCCCATACGGAGCTTATAGTGCCTGCTATAGAGGAGGCACTTGAAGGAAGGCAGCTTCAGCCCGCTATCATATCACCTTATTAAAAACCTGAAAAATGAACTGCCCCCTGTTTGTTAGATAGTATGATATACTAGAGAACAAATGGGGTGTTATTATTCTATGCCGAAAGAGACGCCAAACAAGCGGCATACGGAAGAATTCAAACAGCAAGCAGCAGAATATATGAAAAAGCACAAGTTGCCCTGTGTAGAAACGGCAAAGCTATTTGATGCAGACTACAAAAACGTAGCATTATGAGAGAGAAATTATTTGACCTATGGTGCAGACGGTCTATATCTTGCGCGCCGAGGACGAGGTGGAAAGGGTACGTTATCCATATAATAGCCATAATTAAACGAATTATGACTATTCCGCAATTATCAAAAGCCAGCAAACATCAGTGTTTACTGGCTTTTTTTGTCTCTTTAGAGCAAAAAAACACCAGCTTTGCAGGTGGAATAAAAGGTTTTGTCATGGATGACATAAAAAGTCTATCACATTCGAAATGGAGATGCAAATATCATATAATATTTGCGCCGAAATAGAAGTATGGAGGTATATGGAAAGCTAAAGGCAGATATGTGAAGTATAGTTTAATGCGCGTGGTTTACACTTTTATTGTGAAAGCATCCCCCGGGGAGGGGAAAAAGCTTAAATATTAAATAAACAATGTTTCTTTTGACATTTGAATCAGCTGTATAAATTCTTTCATTGAACGGGTCGTGTACCTGTTCTTTTTTGTGAATACGGCAACATCTCTTACAGTGAAGGTACTATGAAGTTTATATAGCCATATGCTGTTATAATCTCCAAGCGCACGGACCAAAGCATCATCGATAATGGTAGCACCCATGCCGTTTCGGGACATGGCATATGCCGTTGAGGTCTGATCCGGTTCCAGCAGGATTTTGGGTTTTACCTGCTCCGCAGAAAACATCTGATCCGCTCTAATCCTTGCGTCATTTCCAGGGCGAAGTACAATAAATGGAATATTAGAAAAGACGCTTAAGGATACAGGCGAAACGGCATCAAAGCGCTGTTTACTGGAAAGAGTTTGTAATGTTAGTAAGGATTCCGGATAAGGCGGTTCGGGGAAGAAGCTTTTGGGGACAGACAGCACCATATGTTCCTGAAATAGCGTCGTTTTTGTATAAAGTTCCGTATCCAGATGACCGTTGGTAATAAGAAGGTCGATATTGCCTTTATTCAAATCTTCAATCATATCCACTGTTCGGCCCTCCATTAGATTAATCTGAATGTTGGGGTATGCTTTTTTAAAACGCGTTATGACCGGCGGAACCAGATAGGCAGCAAAAAAGTTACCGGCGCCGATGGATAGATGACCATTTTTCAAATGATCTATATCGTAGACATAGTTTTCCAAGTTATTAACAATTTCACGTATTTCCTCAATGGCCTTGATATAAAGTGTACCGAATTCCGTCAGGCTAATAGGATGAGAACTCCTGTCGAAAATATCCATGCCTATGCGTTTTTCTGCGTGCTTAATAGTCTGGCTTAAGGAAGACTGGGAAACATACAGGTTTTTTGCTGCACGGCTAAAGCTGCCTTCTTTATATACTTGGTAAATATAGTCCATATTCTGTAGCATAGCGTTCCTCCGTTTGATTTCAAAAATCTTCATAACTCTATTTTCTTACTTAAATAATATCACATTATTAGTTCAAATCAATAATGTTTATAAAATAATTTGACCTGGCTAATAAAACAGGAAAGAAATATAATGAAATCACAAAGAAATTGCATACAAGAAGAAACAAATATGCAAATTAAACAAAAAGGAAAGGCTGAAGTGTAAATGATTGATTTGAGAAGTGATACGCTTACGTTGCCGGATCAGGCAATGCTTGAAACGATTCTTGGAGCAAAGTTGGGTGATGATGGCAGAACCCACGCGCTGGAGAGAGGCGAAGACCAGACTGTTAATGAACTAGAGGATTTGGCAGCGCAAATCACCGGCAAGGAGGCCGGCGTCTTGTTCCCGACTGGAACTCTGGGTAATACCGCAGCCGTTTTGGCTTACTGTAAGGCGGGCGATAAAGTATTGGTAGATGAGCAACAGCATCTGTATATCAGCGAAAAGGTGCTGTTTGATTCTAATTTCGGTCAGCTGCAGCCGGTGAGTTACCCCCATGATGAAAACGGTCTTCCCGTACTGGAGAAGATAGAAGAAGCACTGAAAGGCGGTAATATCCGGTTGGTATGTATTGAAAATACCCATAATTTTACCGGCGGAGCCTGCATTCCTCTTAAAAACATGAAGGAAATCTATGAACTGGCACATAAGTATCAAGTACCGGTGCATATGGACGGGGCAAGAATGTTCAATGCTGCAATTGCTCTGAAAGTAAAAGCAAGTGAAATGTGCCGTTATGTTGACTCGGTAATGTTTTGCATCTCTAAAGGTCTGGGTGCTCCGGTTGGTTCTTTGGTGTGCGGAAATCAGGAATTTATTTTAAAGTTGCGTGAGAAGAGAAAGCTGCTGGGCGGCGTTATGCGGCAGGCAGGCATCATTGCTGCACCTGGTCTTTATGCACTGAGAAATAATATCGAGCGCCTGCAGGAGGATCATGAGCATGCAAAGTGTGCAGCCGAATTGATTCAGGGCTTAAAACACACGCATATGGTTGGACAGGCTGTGACCAATATCTTGGTGCTGGATGTCAACGAGCTGGGGCTGACGCCTCAGGAATACTGCCGGAAGGCCGAAGAAAAGGGTCTGCTGATTAAGCCGGTTTTATCTGACAAGGTACGGTTGGTTTTCTACAAAGGAATTACAAAAGAGGATGCTGCGGAAGCGGCCAGAATCATTCGGGAGTTAGATAAAAGGTAAATGTATATGAGGGGAAAAATTAATCCTCTGTCCGATAAATGAGCAGGATAAAAAGCATTATTATAGTAAATTTTAACTTAAATCAGAGTGAAACAATTCCATTTTATTTGAATAAAGAATTCCATAAGTTAACTGGTCTTCTTACTGTTTAAAATGAAATTATCTATATTGTTGACAAGAGCTGCGAGACACCGAAGATGCTCAGCAACAATATAACTTACGGCAGCCTGATAATCGGTGGCAAAATCAGTGATGGCAATAGCTGTGAACAGGTTGCCGGTAATCTAAAGGTTTTGGTGGCAGAGAAATTTAGCGATGGAATACAGCAATAAAGGCTGTCACTCCAACTGTATTAGTTTGGGTTTGATTCTTCTACGCGATGAAGGAATTCTCAATTTACAGGGGGATTTACAGAGGGCCAAAATTTGTTAATGACATATGCTAAACAAAAAATAAAGAATGGCATCAATGAACTGGAGAGCCTCCTCTTGAAGTCAAGAGCAAAATCTATTTATTTAATTTTAATCAATGATATAACCGAATTGAAAGAGAGATACTACTTAGGCATAATCAATTTCTGCTGCAGGCAAGTTTAAGAAATCGAAATAACCCGATTATAGTGGAGCTTAAGTTAAGGCTTTAGGAAGATTTGCAAAGAAAACGCTACGCTCTATCTGTGAAAACAGAAAATCAAAACCTGATTGTAATGTAAATAAAAATATGAGAGGGATGTGTTTATTATATGGCAGAAACGAAAAAATCTGTATTTAGGCTTAGCAATACGGCATTGTGGAGTTTTGTCGCAATGGTGGCTGGTGCCTTCCTTGGCTTAGCTTTCCCTGAAACTATGAGTGACCTCAAGTTTATCGGCGATATCTGGCTGAAATGCATCAATATGATTGTTATACCGTTAGTGCTTTGTATCGTTACACTGGCAATTGCAACGCAAGAGGATGCAAAGACCTTGGGACGTTTAGCGGCTCGCATTGCGATTTACTATGCGATAACCTCTTTTGCTGCTGTGGCAATAGGGCTGGCATTGAGCATGGTTTTAAAACCCGGAAGCGGCGTTAATTTAGAGGGACTCGCCGCTACCGACATTACCGAAACTACCGCCTTTACAGTTGAGGCCTTTGTCAGCGGCTTGTTTACGAACAACTTGTTTAAGACCTTCACGGAAGGAAATCTTCTCCAGACTATGGTTATTGCCATTATGTTTGGTATTGCCCTTCTTCAGGTAAAAAACAAAGAGAGCCGGGCACAGGTTATTGGCATCATTCAAGCAGTAAACGATATGATCTTTGCTTATCTTAACATGATTATTAAGCTTACGCCAATCGGTGTTTTGTTTTTGATTGCCGATTCATTTGGAAAATTTGGTTTTTCAATTTTTACCTCAATGGCCGGTCTCATCGGTACTTACTGGCTGAGCATTCTCCTTATGACCTTGTTGGTGTATTGTACAATTCTGTGGATTGTCGCTAAGATTAATCCGATTAAATTTATCAAGGATACATCTGAAGTGTGGATGTTTACCATTGCAACCTGCAGCGGCTCGGCAAGCATTCCTGTTGCTCTTAAAAACGTAAGAGAAAAATTCGGTGTTCCAAACCGAATTGCTGATTTCTGCATTTCCATCGGCGGACAGCTCAATTCACATGGATCTGCGTTGATGTACGGTTGTGTACTTATCTTTATCAGTCAAATGTATGGTGTTCCTCTTGATTTAGGAACCATGATTAGAATTGTTTTTGTAGGGGCATTGATTTCCGCCAGCGGCGGTGGTATCCCAGGCAGCGGTATTGTAAAGCTTTCTATCGTGATTTCAACCTTTGGTCTTCCGGTAGAAGTAGTGGGTATTATTGCAGGCTTTTACCGTTTCTTTGACATGGGAACTACTACCGGTAATGTTCTTGGTGACATAGCCGGCACAGTTACCATAGCCAAAATGGAAGAAAATCGTGCTAAAAAGCTTGGAATACCTTTTGGAGACGATAACGAATTGGCAAACTAATATTATAATAGGCTTTCAAGCTATGCTTCATTCTCTTTGAGTATATCGTTAGCGTGTCAATAAAAGTTAGCATACATAAGCGAAACATCGGCAGCATAGAGATGGCAATTTTCTCTGGAGCATGAATCTTCTCAATTCGATTTTGAATGTAAACACTCACAACTGCGCAACAAAATGAACAGGACACATATCAAAGGCACTTTAAAGTTCTTTTTGGTACATTTCTTTCGAGGCATGGTACCAAAATATGTGTAAGAATGCAAGAAAAGGAGGATTATGGTTGTAAGCCGTCAAAATCTTTGATAAAAATCGAAATGTTTTTTCAAATCAGTTCAGCAAAGTAGAGGCTTTGCGGCCTAATGTCATTTAGTTAGGGGCGACACGAAAGCAGTGTATGTATTTTTACATACACTGCTTTTTTGCGCAAGTAATCCCCAGCCGGAAAGCTTAAAGCTATGGATATGAAAAAAGCTAATAAAGTGGGTTTCGCTAGCCAACTAAAAATCAAAAGGAGCAAGTTTAAAAAAATAATAATGCATTAGCACACACAAAATGGAATTGCAAACATCATATAGTGTTTGCACCGAAGTACAGAGGAAAAGAGATATATGAAGAATTAAGAGCAGAAATAGGAAAAATATTAAAAGAGTTATGCGAACCGAAGGACGCAGAAATAATAGAAGCAAATGCACGTCTAGACCATATCCATATGTTAGTAAGTATACCGCCAAAATTGAGCGCATCGAGTTTCGCAGGATTTTTAGAAAGGTAAGAGCAGCTTAATCCTATTCGACAGACACACAAATCTAAATATAAATATAGCAATCGGAACCTTTGGCGCAACGGGTATTATATAGATATGGTTGGCAGAAATACAAATGCAATTCAAAGATATATTAAAAATTAATTGCAGAAGATATAATTCCAGATCAAATAATTTTGAAAGAATATGAGACCCTTTTTTAAGGGTGGTAGGAAATAGCATAACTACAACTACCGAAATCCGAGAGCGCTTTAAGGTAAAAGTTAATAAGCTAAGAACAAACCTCCGGTTTAGCCGGAGGTTCTGATTGACTGCTTTTTCTTCTATTAAAATCAACTGTTATAGGATGCAGAAAAGTGTAAATATGGTTAATTAATCAGGAACCAGTAGTGAGATGCCCTTCACTATTGGTTTACCTGTGTTCTGAAATAAAGAGATGTAAGCGACTATTGGATATTTTGTATGACATAAGTATTATACAGAGATACGGAGAAGAGATTTAAAAAAGCTCAACAAATTTAAAAAACATATGAAGAAAGAAATAGGGAAGATTACTATTAAAGAGCCGGATTTCAGCAGACCATTTGTTGCAAGCCGGTCAATTGAGAAAGCGGGTTCTTTCATTTTGCTCTTTTAGCTTTCCGGTACTATTATTTAATTATCTTGGCAGTTTATACAAGATACGGATTAATTATATTTCTTCAGAGCTTATTTCAAGCTCGATTGTAAACAAGGCTCCGCCATGAGCCTGATTCTGAACAGATATTTTGCCGCCGTGCCTTTCGATAACATTTTTACTTATTGAAAGCCCCAGCCCGAAATTTCCCTTTCTGCCTTTATAGAACCTCTCAAATATGTGGGAAATATCACCGGCATCACAGCCATTGCCGTCATCGTATATTTTTATAATTAGTCTAGTGTTGTTTTCCTTAAAGGCCTCTATATTTACCGAAGACTCTGCATAGCGTATGCAATTGCTTATGATATTTGTTATAGCTCTTGAAAACTTCTCCACGTCTGCAAGTATTTCAATTTCTTCATTTATATTTTCAGCAGTAATATTTATATTTTCCTGAAGAGCGATTCTATTCATTCTGTCAACAATAGAGTGAAGGATTTTACTTACATTAAGCTTTTCAAAACGGTAATTTTCTTCAATCGTTTCGAGCCTGGAAAGATAAAGAAGCTCTCCTATAAGAGATGCCATTCTCTTGGATTCATCAAGGATAATATCTACAGCCGTTTCCTTATCGACAACATCATATTTTATGCCTTCGGCATAACTTTGAATAGACATAAGGGGTGTCCTGAATTCATGAGATACATTCTGCAAAAAGGTCTTCTGCGCTTTATCGTAGGTTTTAAGCTTTTCAGACATAATATTAATGCCGTTAACCATCTCCTGAAGCTCTTCATAAACGGCGATTTGTACTTTATTGCCAAAATTCCTCTCGGATATCTCCTTAATATGGCTTGTCAAGGAAGCAAAGGGTTTTGAAAGTTTTTTGGACAAATTTGACGATAGCAGCATAGCGATAATGGAAATAAAGAAAAGAATAATAAAAAGGATGCCGTTTATTTGATACTGAAGCTGATTAACCTTTTGAAGGCTTGAAAATATGATAATCCAGCCGAGATCGGCACTGTTTGTTTCAGATAAAGGCCTTACCACGGCAATGTAATCTGTTCCCGAAATATTAAGCTTAAGATACTCTTTATCGCTGAAGCCTTCAGACGAATCCTTGATTTTTTCAAGAATATGGCGGCTTAAATCTTCATTGTCGTAATCATCTGTTATAGGAGAGGGGATTAAATTCTTTTCCTTATCCAGAAGAATATAATCCGCATTGGTTATAGAAAGCGGCTCATTAAGGGAACGGTTTAATGACAGATAATAGCGGAAAATAATATCCGATTCATCATCTTCATTGGCTGAATTCTTCCTTTCTGCGTTTCCTTTGGATACGGACTTATCATCGCTGGAATCATTTGCTGAATCCGGCGGCCTTTTAAATTCCGGAAATTGAGAAGGCCTTTGGTGGAGGGCCGTATTAACTGTCCGTATGGTTATTTTATCAAGCTGGGAAATAACATCTCTTTCCATATACATGCCCACTACAATATTAAAGGTTATGGAGACCAGTACAATCAGCATAGAAATCATAATAAGATTATATTTGAATATTCTCCATCTAATTGTATGTCTTTTCATAATCGCTCCTCGCTTACAAGCTTAAATCCGTATCCCCAAACAGTCTCAATTTTTAAAAGAGAGCCTGCGTAATCCAATTTTTTTCTAAGACGTTTTACAGTATCATCCGTTGCCCTTGTTTCCACCTCCGCTTCAAAGCCCCAAACTTTATCTAAAAGCTCGGATCTGCTTACGGAACGGTTTCTGTTTTCCGCAAGATAAAAAAGCAGCGAAAATTCCATAGCCGTAAGAGCGATATTCTTACCTTCTATTGTAGCAAGTTTATTATCTGCATCCAGTATAATATCCGATAATTCAATTTTGTTTTTTAAATCTGTTCCGGTTCTGTCAAGCTCTATTCTTCTGAATATGCTTTTAATTCTAGCTAAAAGCTCCATAGGGCTGAAAGGCTTCGTCATGTAATCGTCACTGCCCAATGTAAGTCCGGCTATTTTATCGGGTTCTGTATCCTTAGCCGACACGATAATAATGGGGATAATGCTTTTTTGTCTTATGGCTGCGCATACGGAATATCCGTCCATCTCCGGCATCATGATATCGATGATAACCATCTCCGGTTCCTTCAGGTCAAAGGCCTCCAAAAGAGCGCGTCCATTATTGAAGGCCTCAACCTCATAACCCTCCTTAAGAAGAAAAGACTTTATTATATTGCATATATTTACTTCATCATCGGCGATATAAATTAATTTTTTACTCATTTTGATAAATTCACCTCTAATGGAATAGTATCACAAACATAGGCTTAAATCTATTTTTAATTATCTTTGCCTTATTTTTGCCACAGCTTTGCGGAGATTTTTATAAAAGTGAAATTATATAATTTGCTCATGGCAATTACTGAATCAAATTTAAATTTATTGAAATTTTTAAGCACAGGATTTAAATATTTTTCGGGAGATTTCCTCTGATAAATTGATTTAGTATAGCAATAAATAAAGCAAAAAAGGGGTAATGACTATGAAATCAAAAAGTATAATAAAAAATGTATTTGCACTTGTTCTGACAACTGCCCTGTCAGTAAACGGAGTATCGGTTATTTTTGCAGAAGAGAAAGCGGAAGAGGAAAGCAGTAAAAAAGTTATACATCAGCGAATTAATCATGAAGACATCTCTGCCATATATCAATCAGCGCTTTATAATCTGGTTGAAAACGGGTCAATTACTCAAGAGCAGGCGGATGCAATTGCTTCTTCAATATCTGAAAGAGGGGAAGAGCATAAAAGCCATTTTGCAGGCCTTATATCCGCAGGAACAATCAATCAGGAACAGGCAGATGCAATTAACAGTGCTATGCCTTTAATGAAAGAAAAGGGAGCAAAGGGTGAAATGCCTAAGCGCAGCGAAAATGGCGAGGCCTTTGAACGTAAAAGCCTCTTTTCAGGTCTTGTAAGCGCAGGAACAATTACTCAAGAGCAGGCGAATGCAATTAATGACGCCATGAAAGAATCTGGAAAAGCTAAGCAAAGCTTAAGTGATATAGCAACAAATCTTGTATCCAAAGGGGTAATCACTCAGGAGCAGGCGGATGCAGTTAACAGCGCTATGCCTTTAATGAAAGAAAAGGGAGCAAAGGGTGAAATGCCTAAGCGCAGCGAAAATGGCGAGACCTTTGAACGTAAAGGCCCCTTCGAAGGGCTTGTAAGCTCAGGAACAATTACTCAAGCACAGGCAGATATGGTTCTTAATGCCGTAAAGACAGCACTGGAAGCCGCAAATACGGATTTAAAATAATTTGTTAGACGGCTTTAATTATAAATATTGTGGAGGAACTGCAAATGAAAAAAAGCTTTATGCGAAGTATAACATTTTTTCTGTCTTTAATGATGTCTTTCGTTTCCATTCCTACAGTTTCCTATGCTTACAGCGAAGCGGATGCCATTTATTATGATGTAGATATAGATGATTATATTGAATTTGACGAAGATGATTTTAACGATGTATGCCTTGATTTAATGGATACGGAGCTTGACTATATTGTGTTTGAGCTGCCTGATTGGGACGAAGGAATTCTTTATTACGATTATAACGGCGATGATGAAGAGGAAATATCCTCTTATGACGAATTCTATTATGATGAAGAACCTTCCATATCCGATATCTCCTTTGTACCTGATGAAGATTGCCCAAGTGAGATAACAATCAGTTATGAAGGCGTAGACTTAGACGGAAATTATTTTTACGGAGACATCATTATAGAGGTTTCCGGTTCAAGCAGCGATACCGATACGTATATTGAATATTCGGTCTATGTAGATGACACAGTAACCTTTGATGAAGACGATTTTAACGATTACTGCCAGGAGGAAAACAATGAAGATCTCGATTATGTAAAATTTACTTTGCCGTCTTCCTCAAAAGGCATTCTTTATTATGATTACGACGGGGATGATGAGGAAGAGATTTCGTCATCGGATAAGTTTTATTATGACGGGGAGCCTTCCATATCTGATATTACCTTTGTACCCGATGAAGATTGCCCAAGTGAGATAACGATCAGCTATGAGGGCGTAGATGTAGAGGGAGATTACTTTTATGGAGATATCGTCATAAATGTATCCGGCACAAGCAGCAATACCGATACGTATATTGAATATTCAGCATATGAAAGCGGTACAGTAATTTTTGACGAAGACGATTTTAATGATTATTGCCAGGAGGAGAACAATGAAGACCTTGATTATATAAAATTCACCCTGCCGTCTTCCTCAAAAGGCATTCTTTATTATGATTACGATGGGGACGATGAGGAAAAGATTTCATCGACAGATAAGTTTTATTATGGCGGAGAGCCTTCCATATCCGATATTACTTTTGTGCCCGATGAAGATTTTACCGGAGATTGTGAAATAAGCTTCAGTGGTTATGATGAAGACGGAGACTCCATTCAGGGGACAGTTTTAATATCAATTAAGAAAAACACACAATCTTATTCCGCCGATACCATAAGCTTTACAGGATATGCAGGGTATAAAATTTCTTTTATCAGCAGTTATTTCAATGATAAATGTAAAAGCCTTACAGGAAGTACATTGGATTATGTGCATTTTACTGTGCCCGATGCTTCAGAAGGAACCTTATATTACGGCTATGCATCGGAAAATAGCTATTCTTCCTTAGTGACTGAAGACACAGATTATTATTATACAGAGACATTTCCCTATCTGAGTGACGTTTCCTTTGTAAGTGCCTCTGGAAATACATCGGGAACATCCGGTATATCTTACACAGGCTACGGGATAGACGGTTCCTCCTTTACAGGAAGCATAAGCATTACCTATACTGCTTTAAGCGGATTTACAAATATTACATATGAAAGCAAAAGTTCGCAGTACTTTAAAGATGTAGGAGAATCTTATTCCTGGGCCGCAAATTATATTGATACCCTTTATGAAAACGGTATAGTATCCGGTGAAGTTTCTTCCGACGGAACAAGAATGTTTAAGCCTTCAAACAGCATAACAAGAGGAGATTTCCTGCTAATGCTTTCCAAGGCATTTAATTTAGAAATTACAGAAACATCAGATAATTTTTCCGATGTTTCTGAGGGCTCCTATTATTATAATGCCATAGCAGCCGCCAAGGCATTAGGTATAGCCCAAGGCTACAACAATAATTTTTATCCTCAGGCTGCTATTACACGAGAAGATGCTATGGTTCTAGCGCTTCGGGCAATGGAGCTTACAGGAATGCAGGTAACGGCAGGTAGCTTGACAGAGCTTGCAGTCTATACTGATTACGGCTTAATTTCAGGCTATGCCCAGGAAGCTATCGCAAGCTTAGTAAAAGACGGAATCATAACCGGAAGCAACAATAACATTAATCCTAAAAATAATATTACCCGTGCAGAAGCTGCAGTGATATTTCATAAAATTAAATATTAGCACAAAAAGATTGAAGCCGGCGGTTAAACAGCCTCGGCTTCAATCTTTTTTAAATTTAGTCTTTTCTGTCTTATCCAATCTTGATTGCCTTAATCTATATTAACGAAGGTTTTGGAATGGTTTTATTTTTCTTTTTTGTTTTACTTTTTTTCCCTTTGGTTCCTTATAGTAAATTTAAAGCTAACCAGTAGCAAAACCGTATATTTACATAGGCTCAGAATGCACTGTTTCCAAAGAAAATCCATATTTTTATACGAAACGAACTTGAAAAAGGATACAGATGTAAGCCTGTAAATCTTTTTTAAGTGAGCGTTTTCTTGTGGTTATCAAACTTGTTTTTGGTTTGGTAATTCACTGCTATTTTGATGTGGTTATGTAATATTTGTTTCATATTTCTTTTCGGGTTTTTGCTTATGATTGTATTGTTATAATATGGAATTATATAAATAGATTTATTATAAAATTTCATTTAATATCTCCAAGGCGCTGAGGACATAGTGAGGGCATTTTTCTTCGATAATCCTTATTTTTACTGCTTTTTCAAATTCACCCTTTTTGGAAAAATCATAGCCGGTTAGTTCACGGCAAATAAGGCTTTTATGCTTATTTAAAAATTCGGTGTGGAAGCGCTCAACCTTTTTTCTAAGAATCTCCTTGGAGGAAAAGTCTTCTTGCCTGCCATTTCCGTACTTTATGCCAAGAGCCATAAGAGCCCCCGTAACTGCGCCGCACGTATCCCCTATTCCCATGCCGCCGCCAAAAGCAGAGGCTATTTTTGCACATTCAAAAGAACTGCATCTTATTTTTTCAGCCATTTCCATTAAAACTATTTGAGAACAGTCCATTCCCTTGGAAAACAGGGTATTGATTTCATTTTTATCCATTTTATTGCTCCTTGTTAAGGTTTGAAACTAAATTTAAAGCCCTAGTTTTTAAACTTGTTTGCATTATTTATTCTGTTTAAAAAGCTTCTTTCGGAGAAAGAGCCGTCAATTAGTTCAAGAATATGAAAAGCTTCTTTATGTCCCTCTCTGAACGCCTCTACACAGGATTCACAGTATGTAATAATAGGAAGGTTATTGGCATCCTTTATACGGTTTTGAAGCATTTTTTTAGAAGTTTCGGGTTCCGTAAGAAAAATCATATTCTTTCTTCCGCAACATTGGGCTTTTTCTTTACAATGTGTGAACTCTTGAAAATCTATTTCAAAATAACTTAAAATTTGCCTTATGGCTTCATGAGAGGCTTTGTCTTCTCTTGAGGCGCAAGGGTCATGAAGGATATAAGTATCTTTAAATATTTTATCCTTTTTATCATCTGCTCTTAAATTTTCAGCGATAACAGGCCATGCCGGAATAACGTTGATATTATATTTATTTTCGAGGGTAAGCTTGCAATTAGGGCATAAGGTATAAATTGTATTTATCCCGTATTCTTTAAAATATTTTGAAAGCAAGATGTTTTTTTTATCCTTTTCCTTTTCAATTCCTACTGCAAAGGTGGGCTTTCCGCAGCAAAAGCTTGAGAATCCCAGCTGGGGAACAGAGCGTTTTAATATATTATAAGCATTTCCAATGAATGCACTGTCAAGTTTCAATGCGGCGCAGCCAGGCCAGAATACAGAAGGGCCTTTGGTACTTTTAGCCATTAAAGGAGAAAAGGATAAAGCCTGATTCCATTTTACAACTAAATTTCCATGGCTCATTGTTTTTCCTCTTTACTATGTTTATTGTTATATATAGCCTTTAACAAAAAGGCGGCGGCACTTAAAGCGAAAAGGATTAAAAGCCCTGTCACAAAAAGGCGGGCGCCTCCTGTAAGCATTCCGCCAACGTAAGAATAAATAATGGTAGCCGGAAGCTGGCCTATCCCTGTTGCTATAAAAAAGGGCCAGAAGTTCATGCTCGTAAGACCTGCTGCATAGCTTACGATATCAAAGGATACAAATGGAAGGAGCCTGCATATAAGAACGGTGTTTTTGCCGTATCTTTCAAAAAATACATCTATTTGCTCTAAAGCAAGTTTATTTGTAAGTTTAAGAACAGCGTCTCTTCCTAAAATTTTAGCTATAAAAAAACAAAGGGCAGCTCCTGCCATGGCGCTTGTCCAAGAAAGGATAGCTCCTTGCCACCAGCCGAAAACCGATGCATTGGCAAAAGTTATTAAAAAAGCGGGGATTGGTGCCGCAATAGACTGCAAAATCATAAGAAGGAAAGAAATCAGCGCCGCCCAAGGTCCAAATGAGCGTATGTAAGTAATAACCGAATCCACATCCATAGAAGAAAGAAGCGAGAATATGTGATTTAAGGTTTCATTTACGGTCGGAACAAAAAAATACGCCAATATAAAAATTAATATAATCCCGAGAAGCAGTATTTTTTTTCTTCCTTTAAAACTTTTCATAGAAAAGCCTCCCTTAATTTAAGTTTCTAAAATGCAATTAATTAAAATATGTTTCGCAGAAGGAAAGAACTTTATTGAGATAAATCGATATTTGAATCAATGGGCGTAAAGCCATGGTATTTTATGCCAGTGTATATTAAATTGGTAAATTTATCAAAGAAATCATTCTTTGAGATTTGTAAGAATATAATTAAAATTTAACGCCAATTGTAGTATAACATGATAAAATCAATAGTCAATGTTTAGCATTATTAGTCTATATTATATAAACTCAGATATAATATCATTTATTTTAATAGCTTGTTTTATTGTTTTTATAGATGTCATATGTTAAAATTTCATTTAGACGGAACATATTTCCGACTATGAAAAATAATAAAGACAAGCTTATTTCTATAAGATTTTGCATATGGGCATCTTAAATTTCTGCTTAGATACTTGGTATCAAAGCGTTTTTTTATGATTTTTTAGAGGGCCGAATGCTTAGGAGATAATTGTAATTATATTTTTCCGGCGGAAATTTTCCAGTCAAAACATAAAATATAATTTTATATTTAAATGGAGGTTTTCTTAATTATGAGAAATAAACTTTTATTAATTGCAAGCATTTTTATTTTCAGTGCATTTATAATGGCCGGCTGCGGAAGTGACAGTAAAAAAGAAGCAGCACAAGGTGAGACAATAGAGTATCAGTATATTCAGGCCGAGGATTTAAAAAAGGATATTGATGAAGGCGGAGACGGATACATAATCTTAGATGTAAGAAAAAAGGAAGATTATGATTCATCCCATATAAAAGGAGCTTTCTCAGGTGATGTTGATTCCATAGTAAGCGCTGAAGATAAAGAATTAGCTACAAATAATCTTAAGGCAGCACTTAAAGAAGCTACAGGAAGCGAAGAAGGAAACAAGGACAGCAAATACGTTTTAGTTTGCTATTCAGGAAAGAGATATGCGCAAGGAGCAACAGGAATACTCTCTGAATTGGGCATTCCCGAGGGCAATATATATACTCTTGAAGGCGGGAACAAAAACTGGGTAGAGCTTGGAGATGATTATATAAGCTTAATGGAGTAATTTTTATAGGTTTAAAAGGCAAAGACTTATAGTAAATTTAAAGTTAGTCAGCAACAAAGCCGTATTCATATAGACTCAAAAATATACTGTTTCTGAAAGCAATCCGTGTTTTTGAACCTGCCGGGAATGGGCTTTGTTACTTCTTCATAATAAATTTACTGTACTTCCCTAATTTTATATTCCTTCAAACCCAAATAAAAACCCATACAATCAAAATCGAATCCGATGAGATTGTATGGGTTTTTTGTTTAGATTTTATTGCTTATAAAATATATGATATATGTTGTGATTATGGCGCTATATAAGCATAGGCATAAAGGAAAATACACGATTAGGACCTTGGGGTCAGTTAAGCTTAATATAAATGCCGAAAGAATAAAGGCTGTATTGGCTGCTATAGCAATGAAAGCGTGCTTATTTTTATTAGGTTTTTTAATCAGCCGTATGCTTGCCATAAACAGAGGCAGGAGTACAATAATCTGATATATATTTTTTCCTGAAAAGGCATATTGCTTTGTTATGAGATACCTATAGAGCATCATATGCCGTCCTATTATATTATTAATTACCAGAGGAGCAACAAGAAGGAATATCGTCAGTATCCATAAGATTATTAGAAGCAGTCTCTTTTTCATTATTTATCGGCTCTCCTATTTCAACAGGGTTTTCGGCATCGTTGCTCCAGCCGATCCAGCCGTCGCTATATAAAGCACTGTTTTCATATCCGTATACATTGGCGTAGGTCAGAACTTCCGCTGCTCTCCAGCCGCTTCCGCACATAAACATCATATGTTTTTGCGTATCTATGGACTGGGACTGCCACAGCGCTTCTATTTCTTTTTGGTTTCTGATGGTATTATCGATATTTCTATAATAGCTCAAGTCTCCTGAACCATTTACCCCTGCGTAGCCAAAAACAGCTCCCGGGATTCTTCCCTTTTTATCATGATAGCTATATCCGCTGGATTCTCCTATATACTCGTCCCAACCTCTGTTATCGACCAAAACGCATGTATCAGACATTTGCAAACATTCTTTAAGTTCGGGAATCGTCACAATGATATCCGGGTTTCCGGGAATATCTGCTCCGAAGCTTTCAGCAGGTTCGGGCTTATTGCTTTTAGTTTCAAGCTCGTATCCGGCCCTTGTCCATGCGTCGTTTCCGCCGTTTAATACTCTTACGTCGGATACCCCTATATATCTTAATACGACTGCTAAACGGTAGGCCGCCATTTGATCAGCGCTTGTTACTATAACCGTATCATCTGCGGTAAAGCCATGCTGCAAGGCCCATTTTTGAAGGTTTTCATCACTGTCAAGCATCCATGCCGGAGGCGGCTCAAATCCATCTGTATTTATATGAAAGGCCGTAGGCACATGCCCTTTGGAATAAGTTTCGCTTTCTTCTCCCCAGCTTGATTCAACAATTTTTATCTTAGCAGACGGCTCAAAGCTTTCGGGTGTTTTTCCGTCAATAGCTTCTTTTACTATGTAAGCCGGAACGACAAGCTGATAATTCTTATACTTTTCAAGTTCCAAAGAATCATCATTAATCCATTCATTAAAATCATATATCAAAATATCTTTAAAGCCTTTGCCTTCTAAATACTTTTTTACATTTTCAGCATTTTTAGTATCTATATCGTAAAGGACAACTGTTTTATCAGGCGTAATGCCCTTGGCATCGAGAGCTTCCTGAAGAAGCGCTTCTTTATCTTCTTTTTCTACATTAAGCCAATTAGCTGAAAAATCCACTGCCCCCGGAATATGCCCTCCTCTTTTAATGCCGTCAACCTTCCAGCCGTTATATGCGTCATTTATTCGAGTATCAACAATTATATATTTGCTATTATTCAAATTTTCCAGTATTAATTTTGAATCTACCGCAGGTGCTTCCGTCTTTTCATGTTCTTCCGGCTTTGCTGGGTTTTCGCTATTAGACACTTGAACTTTCTGGTCTTTTGGTGGCTGATTATGAGTCTGGGCCTTATCGGTATTGCCGGAGCAGCCTGAAACCGATATAGCCAAGGATATTAACATGCCTAAGATAAGTCTTTTTTTCATGTTTTATCTGTCTCTCCTTATATAAAAGTAACTACATTATATGTTCAGGATAAATTCCGGTCAAATAGTAAAAGATAATACTCATTTCGGATAAATATAAGAAATAGAAATATACTTTTTTTATAAAATAAGCAGGTTATAATCGTGATATAAAAAACAGAAATAGGGCTTGACGGTCTTATAAGAAAATATAATTTGTAATGATTTGCAAAATACTATAGAATAGTAATGCTCATTATTATAATGAAATTATTATGCCTTTCGGATTTATAGTAAATTTAAAGTTAAATAGTAGCAAAGCCGTGTATATTCACGAAGGCTCAAAAATGTACCGTTTCCGAAGGAAATCCGTGTTTTTGAGCCTTACAGGGAATAGGCTTTTACTACTTCTTCATGATAAATTTACTTTAATTGCCTATTTTAAATATTATTTATGGAAGAGAATAATAAAGATGAAAAATAAAAAAATATGGGTGTTTTTAATATTTTCTGCATTGATTTTAATATTGGCAAGATATTTTAATCTTGGAAGTTATTTATTTGAAGAAAAAGGAATTAACACTCTTAAAAACATAATAAATGAAAATTATATTCTTGCAGCAGGATTATACATTGTTTTTACGGCGGCAGCCTGTGTTTTATTGGCTTTGCCCGGCTTAACCTTTGCCGTAGCGGCAGGGATTTTATTCGGCCCATGGGCAGGAAGTATTCTATGCCTTGCCGGAACTACCCTGGGGGCGGTTTTATCCTTTGCTGCCGGAAGGTATTTTTTAAAGGATGCCGTAAAGCCCATGATAGAAAAAAATAAACTGCTTAAGAAGGTCATTTTTACAGATAAGCCTGAAAATGAAATAATACTTTTAATGATAACAAGGCTATTGCCTGTTTTTCCTTTTAACCTTCAAAACTTTGCTTACGGAATTACCGATATAAGCATTGTAAAATATACCATGGCTACTTTTATATTTATGATACCAGGGGTTCTTCTTTTTACTCTGGCAACCTCCGGCATTATAAATGAAACAGAAAGAGCAGATCTCTTCTTCATTGTATTAATCATAGCTGCGGTGATGGTTCTATTAAGTGTATATGTTAAACGTATTTATAAAAAAATTAATTCTCCAAAGGAAGAAGCCTATGAAAAATAGGGCCATTATACTTTTTACCAGAATACCGGCCGCCGGAAGGACAAAGACGAGGCTTCAGCCTTTTCTCGACGGTAAATCCTGCTGCAGGCTTCATAGGGCCTTTATTAAAGATATTTATAATGTAATAAAGAAGATTGATGCAGATGTTTATGTATACTGCACAGCCGAAAATAATATCAAGAATTCAGCCGGCTTGTTTTACGATAATCCGGCTCTCTTTATGCAAAGAGGTGAAACCCTTGGCCAAAGAATGGATAACGCAATTTCTGAGGTTTTAGACTTAGGCCATGAGGCCTGCGTATTGATAGGCACAGATGTTCCTCTAATAGGGCCTGAAAATATAGAAAACGCCTTTGAAATACTTCAATATAAGGACGTAGTAATATCCCCGGTAGAAGACGGCGGATATTATCTTATAGGAATGAAAAAAAGCTGTAAAAGTATTTTTTCCATAGAATACGGCAACAGCTCCGTTACGGAAAATACCATTAAAGCCATAGAAAAGACCGGAAAAACCTACGGCCTTGGCATGCCCACTTTTGATATTGATTATAAAGAAGATCTTCTCAGGCTTGCGGAAGTTTTAAAAGAGGACTATTCCATAAGCTGCAAAAACACACGGGAAGAGCTTCATAATATTATTTTTTACGGAGGACAGAATGCGGGATTTTGATTTGAGCTTAATTTCAAAGTCTGAAAGTTTCAGAAAGGCCCTTGGCATTTCTCCTGAAAGGCCGATTGAATTTAAACTTCTTGGTTCGGGAGAATATAATATTAATTATTTATTCGGTTATCCCGAAAACGGCAGAAAAATGGTTTTGAGGCTTCCCATGGGCAGTCAAATGCATCTTTCAAATCAGGCTCGGTATGAATATAATGCTTTGCTTCTTTTAAAGGAAAGCGGAAGAACCCCAGAGCCTTTATATATTGACGAAAGCAATGAGGCTTTTCCTTATGGCTTTCTTATTATGAGCTACTTGACGGGAAAACCGCTTGTTTACGAAGAGCATATGGAAATAGCGGCCCAGATACTTTCCGATATACATAATACGCCAGTATCCGAGAAGAATCATCTTATACGTCCTCCTAATCCTCTTTTTGCTATCCTTGAGGAATGCCATAGCATGGCAAAAATATATTTAGATTATGATAAAGGTTCTAAGGAAGTAAAATCACTCATCAAAGAGCTTTTGGAAAAGGGTAAGCTTATCATAGAAAAAGGAAAGGATTACGGTAAGCGCTGCATCATTAATACAGAGCTTAATTCCGGTAATTTCTTAATAAACGGAGAAGGCGAAAAAAACTATCTCATAGACTGGGAGAAGCCTTTATACGCTTATCGAGGGCAGGATTTAGGGCATTTTCTTGCCCCTACCACAACTTTCTGGAAAACCGATACTGTTCTTTCAAAAAGAGATATTTTAGCCTTTATAGAAAGCTACTGTAAATATTCTGAAGCTCATGAGGAGCCGGAGAGACTATGGCAAAGCATCATGCCTTATTTTGCCATGACCTGCTTACGCGGAATTACATGGTGCGCTATGGCGTGGGTGGAATATCAAAGCCCTGAAAGAGCTATTAAAAATGAATATACTTATAAAAAAATACAAGAATATTTAAAGACATCCTTCCTTGAAAATATAAGAAATGAGTACATGGTTTAACAGTATGAATGATTTTAAAATATCAATAATTATCCCCGTATACAATGAAGAGAGAACTATTAAAGCCCTTATAAATAATCTAAAAACCATAAAAAACCCATATGAAATCATATTCGTTGACGGCGGAAGCACGGATAAAACCCCCGAAATCATTAAAAGGGATTTTATTCTTCTCAATTCTCCTGAAAAGGGCAGAGCAAACCAAATGAATTACGGGGCATTAAAGGCAAAGGGTGATGTTTTATTTTTTCTCCATGCAGACAGTATTTTAAAGCCGGACTGTATTGGAAAAATCAATGAAACCCTTCATAAGGGCTATAAAGCAGGCTGCTTTAAAATTAAATTTGACAGCAGAAGCCTTCTTATGAAGATATGCGCCTTTATGTCAAATTTTCGCGTCATATTCAGAAATATAGCCTTTGGCGACCAAGGCATATTTATATTTAAGGACTATTTTTTAAAACTGGGGGGTTTTGCCTCTATTCCCATTATGGAAGATTATAAGCTCTCTATGGATATAAAAAAGGGTGGGGAGAAAATAGGCCTTGTCAAAGGCAACATTATAACCTCTGAGCGCCGTTTTTTAAAAAACGGAAGGCTCAGAACCATGTGGAAGATGCAAAAACTCCAGTATATGTTCCGAAAAGGTAAAGACATTAATAAAATAGCTGTTTTATATAAAAATACGGATTAAAGATTTCTCGGGAGGTTCCATGGAAAAATTAATCATAGACTGTGACAATACCTTCGGCATTGAAGGCTGCGATATAGATGACGGGCTTGCTATTATATACGCCTTGGCAAGCAATAAATATGATATTATAGGAATTACCACCACCTTTGGAAACAGCACCATTGACACTGTTTATCCCAATACCCTAAAATTCATGAAGCAGATAGGAAGGCCTGAAATACCCGTCTTAAAAGGCGCGTCATCAAATGCATTCGATAATCAGGCGGCAAAATTTCTTGCGGATGTGGCAGAGCAATATAAAGGGCAAATCAGCGTTCTTGCCACCGGCTCTTTAACTAATTTATATCATGCCTACAGGATTGACGGCGCTTTTTATGAAAATTTGAAAGAACTGTCTTTAATGGGGGGCATAACAGAGCCTCTTATTATAAACGGAAAAGTATTAAATGAACTGAATTTTTCATGCGATTATGAAGCGTCTTTTAATGTATTGACTTATGGGAAAAATATAAAAATAGCCACAGGCAATAACTGCCTTGCTGCCTTGTTTACAAAAGCGTCTTTTGATAAATTAAATTCCGAAGGAAATGCTTTTTTGAGCTGGCTTTACAAAGAAGGCCAATACTGGTTTAAAAGGGAGAAGGAAGTTTTTAAAAATGAAGGAATTTATAAATGGGACGTATATGCCGCCGCAGTACTTATAAATCCTGATTTATTTCATGACCGGCTTATTGCTGTAGCTCCCGATAGAGACTCTTTAAAAACAGGATTTTTACTGGGGGAAGGGGAGAAGCGGATAGTTAATCTTCCTGAGATAAAAGACCCGGCAGTCTACATACAGCATGTTTATGAGGCCTATAAGGCGTTTAGTTTTATAGAATAATCTAATTACAAAATAAGGAGATTATAAAGATGAATTTAAAACGAAAGAAAAAATTTTTACCTTTTATTATTGCAGTAATTTCTGTTATGCTTGTATCCTGTACTTCAGCTCAGGCGCCGGCTGCAAAGCCGAAAGAAGAAATTGCCCAAAGCAATTCTTCTGAAATTTCAGATTTAACTTTTGATGAAATTGCAGAAAAGGCCAAAGGCACTAAGGTAACATTTTATGGCTGGGGCGGAGATGAATACAGAAATAAATGGCTTTCTACAGAGATAGCAAATGCATTAAAAGAAAAATATGACATCACATTAGAACTTGTCTCTATGAATATAGACGAAATCCTCAATAAGCTCTCCGGTGAAAAGCAGGCAGGCGCAGAAACAGGGACCATAGATATGATATGGATTAACGGAGAGAATTTCTTTACAGCCAAGGAAAATGACTTGCTTTACGGCCCATTTTTAGAAAAGCTTCCTTCCTGCGATGCTTATGCGGACATAGAAGACCCGGAAACCTTATATGATTTCGGCTGTCCTATAGAAGGCTATGAGGCTCCCTATGGAAAGGCGCAGATTGTTTTCATAGGAGACAGCGCTAAAACACCTGAAACACCTTCCAATACCGAAGAATTTTTAGAATACGCAAAAAAATACAAAGGGAAAGTTACCTATCCGGCCCTTCCTGATTTTACAGGCTCTGCCTTTGTAAGGAATGTAATTTATGATATCAGCGGATATGAGCAGTTTATGGAGATGGAAGCAGATAAGGAAACAGTAAGAGAAGCTATTATGCCGGCTATGGAATACCTTCGCTCCTTAAACCCTTATTTATGGAATGAAGGAAAAACATTTCCCGCAACCTCTACAGAGCAGGAAAATATGTTTGCAGACGGTGAGCTTGTATTCCATTTAAGCTACAGCCCTTATTCCGTTGCCACAAGAATTGAGGACGGCGCTTACCCCGATACGGCAATCTCCTATCTTTTCGATAAGGGAACCATAGGCAATACAAGCTATATGGCGATTGCCCAAAATGCACCGAATAAAGAAGGGGCTATGGTTGTGATTAATTACCTTATGTCCGCCGAAGGACAGGCGAGCCAATTTAAAAGCCTCAAGACACTGCCTATTGTGGATAATGAAAAGCTGTCCGATGAAGAAAAAGCCATATTTGAAAGCATTGATATTGGCAAGGGAACCCTCTCTCAGGAAGAGCTTTTATCAAAGCGCCTTCCTGAAATGCCTGCGGCTTTGGTGCCTATAATAGAAGAAATATGGCTTGAAGAAGTTGTAGGAAAATAATTTAACGATATTCAACATAAGTGATGAAAGGGAATTCAATTGAAAAAGATTATTCCTTATATTTTAACACTGCCTTTAATCATGATTTTGGCTATTCTTATAACAGGTCTTATCAATGGGATAATACAAAGCCTTGGCTATATCCCTGCTTTAGGGCTTGAGGAAATAAGCCTTGATTATTATAAAGAAATCATAGGGAATCCCCATTTCAGGGATTCCCTATTGCTAAGCTTATATACCTGCTTATTATCTTCGGTTTTGTCGGTAATCATTGGCGTAGGAATATGCGCTTTATTAACTTATTCCGGCAAGGGGGAAGGGCTGTTTAATTATATACTCCGTATCCCCATTTTGATACCTCATACGGTTGTGGCATTTTTCAGCGTCGTGATTTTCTCTCAAAGCGGCATGATTTCAAGGCTTATGTATTTAATGGGGCTTATAGGAGACCCTATGGAATTTCCCAATCTTTTATATAATACAAGTGGCACAGGGATAATTTTAGCCTATGTATGGAAGCAGGCTCCTTTTGTGGCTTTCTTTGTACTTTCTCTTATGGAAAGCATAAAGAAAACCTTAGAAGAAGCTTCTGTAAATTTAGGGGCTTCCCCTATAAAAGCATTTTTTACCATAACCCTTCCTTTATCCATGCCTTCTATATTAAAAGCTTCTTTAATCATTACGGCGTTTTCTTTCGGGGCTTACGAGCTTCCCTTTCTTTTAGGGGCCACAAAGCCCAGAGCTTTGCCTGTTCAGGCCTATATAGAATATACCCACCCGGACTTAAAGCATAGGCCTTATGCTATGGCGGCCAATGGCATAATTATAATCGTAAGCATGGTGATTGCAGTATCTTATTATCTAATTGCAAATAAAAAGATATGGGGAATGAGAGAATCCGATGAAAAATAAAAAATATCTTTTTAAGACGGCACTTTTTATATTAGGGATAGTTATTCTGTTTCCTGTTATCTTGGTGGGCATATGGTCTATTTGCGGAAGGTGGCCTTGGCCTAATATTTTGCCGGAGTTTCTTTCCTTAAGAGGGCTTAGGGAAATTATAGGGAGCCATTCCGGTGCATTTAAAATTCTTATTTCGAGTGTATTTATTTCATTTGCCTCTGCTATAATTTCTACCATTATAGGCTTAATGGCGTCAAGGGCATTTACCTTATATGAATTTAGAGGAAAAGCCATTCTGCAGTTCGGCAGCATGCTTCCTATCATTGTTCCGGCGAATGTTTTTGCTATGGGTATTCACGTTATATTTATATGGTGGGGGCTCAATGACAATATTTATGGGGTCCTTATCTGCCATATTATTTATTCGCTCCCTTATACCATAAGCATATTGACAGACATAACCGAATCCATAGGAAAAACATATGAAGAGCAGGCCTACGTTCTCGGCTGCAACCCTTTAAAGGCTTTTGCCGACATTTCTTTTCCTTTAATGCTTCCTGCGATTCTTTCCTCTGTTTCCATGGCCTATATCATTTCCTTCAGCCAATATTTTCTAACTTTAATTATAGGAGGGGGCCGTATTAAAACATTTTCTATTATTATGGTTCCCTTTATATCAGGGGGAGACAGGGTTATAGCATCGGCTTATGTAATCTTATTTCTGTTCTCTTCTTTAATTGTTTTTGCCTTATTTGAATTTGCCGCAAAAAAGATAGCTACGGTACTGAAAGGATAAATCTATGAAGCTTGAACTTAAAAATATAAATGTAAGCTTATCGAATAAGCCTATTCTTAAGAATATAAGCTTTTCATTAGAAAAGGGTGAATTTTTATCCGTTCTTGGACCTTCTGGCTGCGGTAAGAGTACATTGCTTAAAACCATAGCAGGAATAATCCCCTGTGATAAAGGTACAATTTATATTAACGGTAAAAATACGGCACACTCTCCGGCCCATAAAAGAGGCGCTGTAATCGTCTTTCAGGATATCAGGCTTTTCCCCCATATGAGTGTTTTTGAAAATATCGCTTATCCCATGAAAATAAAGGGCTTATCCAAGAAAATATATACAGATAAAGTTACAGAGCTTTTGGAAAAGGTAAAGCTGAAGGGCTATGAGCATGTACAGCCTCATAAGCTTTCAGGAGGTGAGCAGCAAAGGGTCGCTTTAGCAAGGGCATTGGCAGCGGAGCCGGAGATTCTCCTCCTTGATGAGCCATTTTCAGGCCTTGATGAAAATTTACGTTTTGATATGAGGCTTTTAGTGTTAAATCTACATAAAGCCTATCATATGACTACAGTTATGGTAACTCATGATAAAGAGGAAGCATTGAGTATGTCTGATTATATTATGGTTATGGATAAGGGCAATAATCTTCAATTTGGAAAGCCTGAAAATATTTATGAAAACCCGGAAAGCATTGCCGTTGCAAGATATTTCGGAAATGCCGCATTTATAAAAGGCAAAGTTATTTCCGGAGAATTTCAATCAGAGGAACTTTCATTTGATTGCGGATACGAAGACGGCTCGTATATCCTTATGGCAAGATACGATGATTTATATTTAGAAAAAGGAAATGATTTTAAGCTTACACAAATCATTTATACAGGAAGAGAAAAAGAGTTTCTTCTGGAGCATATTAGAACAGGGTTAATAATAAAAATCAGAAGCAATAACTCAAATCATATTAAAAATAATCCGTATTTTTCTCTAAACATTCAAAAATATAAATTATTTCAATATAAAGGCTTAGAGTAGCATTATGTAAAATCAATTTTAAGTATATCTTTAAAGGCAGCAAATACAAAAGTATTTGCTGCCTTTAAGTTAATATATAAATTTTTCGGATAATTACTATTAGTATGTATTTGATATTAAAAAACATACTGAGTATTATTTATGCTAAAATGATTTTGGCGTTTTTTGTAAATAAATTACTAAAGACAACAGAAGCATACTTACTAATAGCTTGAAAAATAACGCTTTTATTATAAACAGACCGATAGTTAAGCTGATTTGAATATATAGTTTCAATTAATATTCCATTTAGAGATTATTATAATTGAATATTTAATCTTAAAATATGCATTTTTATAAGATTGATGCAATATTAACCGCATATCAATTGCAGTTCTCCTGTTTTATATCTGATATTTTATTTCCCGGAAATAAAAATACATAGTTTCATAATATTAAAAGATATTGTGGAATCAAATTTATAATATAAAGGGTGTTGGACATTGAAAAAAATACGTATAGGCTGTGGCTCGGGAGGGTGCACCTATGACAGGCTTGAGCCGGCAGAGGAGCTTATAAAAGAAGGAAATCTTGATTACATAATATTTGAATGTCTTGCGGAAAGGACGATTGCTGCCGCTCAAAAGGCAAAGCTAAAAGACCCTAAAAAGGGATATAATCCTATGCTTGATATAAGAATGAGGCGCATTTTAAAGCTTGCCAAGGAAAAAGGAACTAAAATAATTTCCAATATGGGCGGAGCAAATACGGAAGAAGCAGTTAAGGAAATCATTAAAATAGCTGAGGAGCTTCAAGTAACGGGCCTTAAAATAGCTATGGTTTTAGGAGACGATATTTTATATAAGGTAAAGGACTATTACGATAATATTCTATGGGATGATGGTTCAAAAAAGCTTTCTTCCCTTGACGGACATATTGTTTCTGCCAATGTATATTTAAGCGGAGACCCTATAAAAGAGGCTTTGGATAACGGCGCCGACATGGTAATTACAGGAAGAATAGCGGACCCCTCTTTATTTGTAGGCCCTTTGAAACATGAATTTGGCTGGACGGCTGCGGATAGGGATAAAATGGGACAGGCTGTTCTCCTTGGGCATCTTCTGGAATGCGCGGGGCAGCTTACAGGGGGCTTTTATGCTGATCCGGGATATAAGGATTTAGAGAACCTGCATATATTAGGCTTTCCTATTGCAGAGATAGATGAAACAGGAAGCTTTATTATAACCAAGCCGGAAGGCTCCGGGGGAGCAGTAAATACATCTATATGCAAAGAACAGCTCCTCTATGAAATAGCCGACCCGGCAAATTATATTACCCCCGATGCAGTTGCTGATTTTTCAAAGGTGACTTTTAAGCAAATAGATAAGGATAAGGTGCTTGCGGAAAACGCAACTTCAAAAGGAGAGCCTTTAGACTATAAGGTTAACATAGGGTATCAGAACTGTTATGAGGCGGAGGCAGGCATAAGCTTCGGGGGTTCAAATGCTTTAAATAGAGCAAGGCTATGCGCTGAAATAGTGGAAAAAAGAATGGAGCTTCTGGGCCTTGAAGCAGATGAATTCAGGGTTGATTTTATAGGGTATAACTCCCTTTATAAAGATAAAATATCATCATATATCAATAATCAGGTCTCCAATGAAATAAGGCTTAGAATATCCGCAAGGACAAAAGACAGGCAAACGGGAACAGCGATTGTAAGAGAGATAGAATGCATGTATACCAACGGCCCTGCCGGAGGGGCAGGCATATCTTCAAACGTTGAGGAGATGCTTTCTGTGGAAAATATAATTATTCCCAGAGATGATGTAGCGTATAAAGTAATTTATCGAGAGGTGTAATCATGAAGCTTAGAGAAATTGCCCATGTAAGAACTGGGGATAAGGGGAACAAGTCCAATATAGCGGTGATTGCCTGCACAGAGGAAGCTTACGAGCTTTTAAAGAAAAAGCTTACTGCCGAAGTGGTTATAGACTTCTTTTCTGAAATATGCTTTGGAGAAGTAAAACGGTATGAAGTGGATTCCATATGGGGTTTTAATTTTGTTATGGAAAATGCTTTAGGGGGAGGCGTAACAAGAAGCCTCGCCGTAGATAAGCATGGAAAATCTCTGGGAATGGCTCTTCTTGAGCTTGATATCAGTATTTAGCGGGCTAAAAATAAAATGCTCTTTTGTATTATACAAAGCATATATACTTATCAAATTTAAGCAATTCCGGAGGTACATAAGTGTTTGACGTAAAGGTTGAAAATCTAAGGTTTTCCTATGATAAGGAATTGATTTTAGACAAAATTAATATGGAAATAGAAGCAGGGGACTTTGTATGTATCCTTGGTCAGTCCGGCTGCGGAAAAAGCACCTTTTTAAGGCTTGCCGCTGGGCTTGAAAAGCCGGATTCCGGTAATATTTTCATTGACGGAAGCCCCATAGATGGCCCCAGCTTAAGCCGCGGCGTAGTTTTTCAGGATTACAGCCTGTTTCCGTGGTTTACTACGGGAAAAAACATAACTTTATCTTTAAGCCAGAAATATAAGGATGAAAGCAAAGCCGCGCTTAAAGAAAGAGCCCTGTATTTCATTAAAGAGGTAGGTCTTGACGAAAGTGTCTTTTATAAATATCCTCATGAGCTTTCAGGAGGAATGCGCCAAAGATGCGCCATTTGCCGCTCCTTTGCTTTAGACCCGCCGGTTCTTCTTATGGATGAGCCTTTTGGCGCTTTAGATGCCATTACAAGAGCAAGGCTTCAAAATCTTGTTCTTGAGCTGTGGCAAAAGGATAAGGAAAAAAGAAAGACTATTTTCTTTGTAACCCATGATGTTGATGAAGCCATACTGCTTTCAACTAAAATATTTGTATTTGGCTCAAGCCCAAGCAATGTGATTTATACCTATGCTTTTGAGGATAAAAAAGGGTTTACCCGTGAGAATATTTTTGAAAATGAAAGCATTATTGAACTTCGAAACAAGCTTATCCATATCTTGAACAAAGATATTGAAAAGAGAATAAATGAAAATTAAGGAGAGACTTAACATGAAGAAATTCTTATCTTTTATGCTTGCTTTAGTTATGGCAGGCGGAATATTTTCAGGCTGCTCTGGAGCCGCCGCACCGGCGGAAAAACCCAAGGAAGAAGCTTCCGTAAAAAAAGATGAAGCCTCTAAAACAGAGGCTCCAACAGAAAAGCAAACAGAAGAAAGTAAAGAAGAAAAGAAAGAATTACAAAAGCTTAAAGTTGCCTATAATCCGGGAACAGGAAATATCCTTGGTTTTATAGCTATCGAGAAGGGTATAGCGGCTGAAGAAGGCATAGAAATAGAGCTTGTTCCCTTTTCCAATTCAACAGACGCTTTAACGGCCCTTCAGGCAGGTAAAATAGATATCGCTGTTTCCTTCGGAACGGCTGCACCGCTTACATTTGTTACAAAAGGAGCAGATTTTAGTATTTTCGGCGGATATTTATCAGGGGGTATGCCTGTATACGCCGCCTCCAACCTTGAATATACAGGCCTTGAATCCTATGTTGGAAAAACTGTAGCTACCCCCAGAATGTACACCCCGGATATCGTGTGGAGGGGAGCTATGCTGGAAGCAGGCTATGACCTTGAAAAAGATGTAAATATCATAGAATTCAAAAAGCCTACCGAAGTTCTTGAGGCCGTAAAATCAGGCAAAGCCGATATAGGCATAGGAACAAATTCCACTTATCTTCAGGCTCTTGCTGCAGACCTTCAGATTATAGGCTGGAGTAACGATTTCTGGGATCCTGTTCATGTATGCTGCCGCCCTGTTGCTAATAATGCATGGATAGAGGCAAATAAAGATGCGGTAAAAGGATTCCTTCGTTCTTACATAAGGGCGGAAAAGGTTCTTCAAGATGATCCTGAATACGGTGTAGAACTTAACATGAAATATCTTGAAGTAAATGAAGAGGATGCAAGAACAATGCTTCTTGAAACCAATCAGATCTTTGAGACAGACCCTAAGAGTAAAGGTGTAAAGTATATGTGGGATACTCTTATCGATATGGATTATATTGAGCCGGGGGATATTGATGTTGATGACCATATCAATATCGAACTTTATAAGGAAGCATTGGACGAGCTTACCCAGAAAGAGCCTGAAAGCGAATTTTATAAGAAGCTCCAGGAGAAATTCATAGAATACAATGAATAATTTTTATAACAGAATAAAAGGAATGGGGGTGCACAGCCATAAAAAAGTTTATAGGAACCATTGCAGGATATAAAGGAACTATTTTAATAATTGCCTTTAGTATATTGCTCTATTTTTTTTCTACGGAAGGCAAAAGCTTGCTTGACCCTGTGCTTTTCCCAGGATTTTCAAAGATAATTCCTGTTTTTTTCGAGTCTATGCCTAAGCTTTTTACGAGCCTTATAAGTTCCCTTAAGCTTCTTATTCCGGGATATTTCGGAGGGGCTTTTACAGGCATCATTCTCGGCATAATTATAGGTACAAATAAAGCCATTATGAAGAACCTAAAACCTATTATATTTGCCTTAAACCCCATACCGCCGTCTATGCTTGTTCCTTATTTAATAGCGCTTATGCCTACATTTTACTTGTCATCTGTTGCAATCATATTTATAGGCTGTTTTTGGCCGTTTCTTAATGGAACTATAAACGGCATAGCCCTTATTGACAATAAATATCTGGATAACGCAAAGGTTTTAGAGTTTAAAGGCATGAAAAAGCTTATAAATGTAATTCTTCCGGCAGCCTCCCCAATGATATTTGCAGGGGCCGGAACAGCTTTAAACTTTGCCTTTATTCTTCTGGCGGTTGCAGAAATGTTTGCCACAAATTCCGGCCTTGGCAGGTTTATACAATATTACGCAGACTTCTCAGACTATGCCAGGGTACTAGGAGGTTTATTCTTCACATCGGTTTTTATAGTTCTTGTAATGTACTCTTTTGACAGATTCAAAAAAAGGCTTTTATTCTGGACTGTAAGCAAATAAATTATATTTGAATATATTTTTAATTAAGGAGCCGTTTCATAGCGGCTCTTTAATTATTTAAGATGATATTAAAAGTTATGAACAAGAACGAGAAAAATTTCGAAATCTTAGGGATTGTGGTCTTAAAACCCTTGTGTTAGAATATTTCCATGAACAACTGCCATGTCAATATTTACTTAAATTATTATGCAATGGAATAATCTTTGCGCCTGCTGAAATTATTGAAACGTAAGGATGAGGGAAGCGGAAACATTTATTCCGGTTAAATTAAAGAGTAAATAGCATCTTTTATGAGCATAGCGGGAATCACAAACAAGTCTAAGGAGAGCCACTGAATTTAATTTGTTATGCCAAGTAAAATATTTAATCAGAAATTAAACATTAATTAGGATAACAATATAATCTATTATTTAGAGAGGGCGGAAAACTCACATGCAAAACAAAAAGGTAACGAAAGAATTCATTCAAGGTCTGCCAAAAGCAGAGCTTCACCTCCATCTTGAGGGAACATTAGAGCCGGAGCTTAAGCTAAAGCTAGCAAAAAAGAATGGTATTGATATTGGACAGCATACAATTGAAGAGATAAAAGCAACGTATCAGTTTGATTCTCTGAGTTCATTTTTACAGGTTTACTATCCGGCTATGAATGTACTGAGAGATGAAGACGATTTTTGCGAACTGGCGATGGATTACCTGAAGAAAGCGAAGATACATAATGTCAAATACGTAGAGTTATTTTTCGACCCGCAGGCACATACAACCAGAGGCATACCGTTTGAAACCGTCATTAACGGATACTATAAGGCAACCATTGAGGCATGCGGGCTGGGTATTGAAGCTCATTTGATTATGTGCTTTCTGAGGGATATGTCAGCCGAATCCGCGATGGAAACATATAAGCAGGCACTGCCTTATAGGGATAAGATTTTAGGAATCGGCCTGGATTCAGACGAGAGAAACAATCCGCCGCGCAAGTTCGCCGATGTTTTTGCTCTGGCGAAAAAAGATGGTTTTCATATCACCATGCATTGTGACGTTGACCAGGAGAACTCTATTGGTCATATCCGAGAAGCATTGATGGATATTGGCGTAGAGCGCCTGGACCACGGTACGAATATTGTGGAAGACCCTTCTTTGGTTGCTTATATTAAGGAGCGTGGCATTGGACTTACGTGCTGTCCTATGTCCAACGGCTTTATTGTAGATGACCTAAAGGGGAAGGAGATGCTTGAGCTTTTGCACCAGGGCATTAAGGTTACAGTTAATTCAGATGACCCTGCGTACTTCCAGGGCTATATATCGGATAATCTGTTTGCATTAGCCGAAAAGTACGACATGACGCAGGAAGATATCATTCAGATTGCAAAGAACTCTTTTGAAATAGCTTGGATTTCTGACGAAAAGAAAAAAGAGTATTTGAATATGATTGACGAATATGTCGCTTCTTCTAATTGTTAAACTGACTTTATTGAATAGGGGAAGCTGGTTTAATCTTTATCGAAAAATAAATTAGCAATAAATAGGGTTATCAGGCTAAAAGATACGATATCGTATCTTTTAGCCTGATTTTTTATATTCTGATGAACGAGAGATTATTTTCTATTTTCAGAAATATTAAACACTGTTATCAGGGATAGTAATTTAAAGTTAAATAGTAGCAAAGCCGTATATTCATGCAGGCTTAAAAATGTGCCATTTCCGAAGGAAATCCGTGTTTTTATACCAAATGAACTTGGAAAAGAATACAGGCGTAAGCCAGGGACCCTTTTTAAGTGAGAGTTTTTTTACCGTTATCAAGCTTGTTTTAGTTGGTAACAATGAGACTGCTGAGAATACGCTTTTGCTCCTTCTTTATTATAAATTTACTATATGCTGCGATACGATAATTCTAAGAGCGTATTTCAATGAACACGATAACTGATTGATAGTATAACGAAGAGATACATATGATAGTTGTGCTTAACAGCACATTGATAAATGCGTAGCCGCATTTGATATAAACATAGTAGAACTGAAGAATCATACAGATAAAAAAGATACCGACGATATTTTAGAAAAAATAATAATGAAATCCATCCTATCCTCGTCCGAAATCATAGTGTTATAAAAAAATTATAAAACCCTTTAATAGCCGGCAAAAGGCAGTCAACTGATTATTTTTATAAGGAAGAGGCAGTTATAGTTATGAACAAGATAAAGATAATAAGCCCAACGAAACCTTTGGAACAAGACAATTAGAAATTACCTTTTCCTTATCCCGTAGGTGCCAACTATAGTGAAATCTGATTATCGAAAATGATGATATTGCATATGAACAATTACAAAAAAAACCAATGGATAAGAGGCTTTAATAAATTGAAAATCCTTTTAGGGTTATGTATAATAACACTTACTTAACATTATTTTACAAGAATTTTACAATTCGAGGTACTCCTATGAATGATAAATACATTGTTTTTATTTCTCATTGTTTTTTTAATCCCCATTCTAAGGTTATTAATTACGGAAAGAATCCAATCGAAGGCGAACCGATTATCAGAGGGAAAATACTGTCCCTTTTTTTTGAGCATAATATCGGGGCCATACAGCTTCCCTGCCCTGAAATGGTTTGCTACGGATTAAAAAGATGGGGCCATGTAAAGGACCAGTTTGAACACATTCATTATAGGAAAGTATCCAGAGAATTGCTTATGCCCTATATAGATGAACTGAAAGAGTATATAAATAACGGCTATCAGCTTTTTGGGGTTATTGGAATTGAGAGAAGCCCTTCCTGCGGTGTTGCCAAAACCTATCGTGGAGACTGGAAGGGAGAAATCGGCGGTAATCCTCTCTTTAAGGATAATCAGGTAGAGGGTATATACCTTGCCGATGAAAAGGGCTTATTTATGGAAATATTGGAAGAAATGCTTCTTGAAATAGGGATTAAGACTGCGTTCTACGGCTACAGCCCTAAAGAAGGAGAAGAATTCCAAAAGCTTATAGAAGATAAAATTAAGGCGGTAGCGAAAAATGGCTAAACTGTCGGTTAAAAACTTAAGCATGAAATTTAATGAAGTAACAGCTGTGGATAATGTAAGCTTTGATATAGAAGAAGGGGATTTTGTCACTCTCTTAGGCCCCAGCGGCTGCGGAAAAACCACAATTCTTTTTATGCTTGCAGGGATATATATGCCTACAGCAGGAGAAATATATTTCTCCCATAAAAATGTAAGCAATATTCCTACTGAAAAAAGAAATGTGGGGCTTGTATTTCAAAATTACGCTCTTTACCCTCATTTAACAGTGTATGAAAATATTGCCTTTCCCCTTAAAATGACAGGCATGAAGAAAAAAGAAATCCAAAGTCAAATTGAAGACGTTGCTGAAATGGTGCAGATAACAGAGCTTTTTAAAAGAAAGCCTTCTCAGCTTTCAGGCGGGCAGCAGCAGAGAGTTGCCATTGCAAGGGCCATTGTGAAAAAGCCAGAAATACTTCTTCTTGATGAGCCTCTTTCAAACCTTGATGCAAGGCTCCGTATTGAGACCAGAGAGGAAATTCTTGCTTTACAGAAAAAGGCGAAAATCACCACGGTTTTCGTAACCCATGACCAGGAAGAGGCCTTAAGCGTTTCGGACCGTATTATCCTGATGAATAAAGGGAAAATTGTCCAGAGCGGAACTCCCTATGAGCTTTATTATAAGCCGGAACATCAGTTTTCCGCCGAGTTTATCGGAAACCCTTTAATAAATACCTTCCATATTCAAATAAACGACGGGAAGGCTTTTATAAAAGAACTGAATTATCCTCTTTCCGGGGCCGTAAACAAGCCCTGCTGTTTATGCATGAGGGCAGAGCATATCAGGCCTGCTTTAGAAAATGAGCCCTTTATTGAAGGCAGAATTAAAAGCAGCCGGATTTCCGGAAAGGAAAGAATAGCCACTGTAGCAATCGATGACAGTGTTATCAGCTGTTATCTGCCCTTTGAAAGCAACGTCCTAACAGGGGAGCGTATTAAGCTTTCTCTGGATATACATAAGGCATTTTTATTCGATGAAAAGACAAAGACTAAAATAGAAATTTAATTCAGGTGCATCTATGAAACCTTCAAAAAAAGAAGCTTTAAAGGGATATTTATGTATATTGCCGGCCCTTGTTATCCTGGGGGTTTTTCAGATATATCCTATTTTTAAAGCTATGGTTATGAGCTTTTATACAAAATATAATTATATGAAAGACGAGGTTTATGCCGTAGGCCTTGGGAACTTTTCGGATATTTTAAAGGACCCAGACTTCTGGACAGCCCTTAAAAACACTTCTTTATTTGTGCTGGGGGTCGTGCCGGCTACTTTAATTATTTCTCTTTTTATTGCCGTTCTTTTGAACAGGAAGATTAAGTTTAAAGGCATTTTTCAAAGTATTTATTTTATCCCTTTTATCACTTCCTCCGTTGCCGTAGCTTCCGTATGGAAATGGATCTTTGATTCAAAATTCGGGCTTTTGAATTATATTTTAGGCTTCTTCAGAATAGATCCCATTAAATGGCTGATAGACCCGAAATGGGCTATGGCAAGCTTGATTATATTCAGTATATGGAAGAACTTAGGCTATAACATCATTATTCTTCTGGCAGGCCTCAGCAATATCGACGGCACTTATTACAGAGCGGCAAAGGTAGACGGAGCAAGCCGGTGGCATATTCTCACGAAGGTAACAATACCTCTTCTTATGCCAACTTTGACTTATGTAAGCATTATGTCTCTTATCGGCTCCTTTAAAGTATTTGATGAGGTTTATATCCTCTTTGAAAGAGGGGCAGGTCCTGCCAAAAGCTGCCTTACCCTTGTATTTTATATTTACGATAAATTTGCCACCAAATATGCCTATGGCATTGCTTCTGCCGCAACCATGGTTTTGTTTGCCATTGTTCTTGCAATAACTCTTTTGCAATTAAGGCTTTCAAAAAAATATTCTGCATCTTAATTCTGATGAAATCATAGCATAATCCTTTGCTTTTACTTTATATATTCAGAGGTAAGAGGAAATGGATTCCACATATGAGCGAGGGTACTTATGAAGAAAAAAACCGTGAATATAACAACTTACATAGCTTTGATAGCAGGAAGCGTTATCACCATACTGCCCTTTATCTGGATGATTTTAACTTCTTTTAAAACAAGCGGCGAAATTTATGCCATGCCCCCGTCTTTACTGCCGAAAAGCTTTCATCTGGATAATTATAGCGTGGTATTTAATAAAATACCTCTTTACACTTATTTGTTAAACAGTATATTTATCGCCGCCTGCGTCACTGCGGCTACGGTAATAACGTCGGTGCTTGCGGCTTATGCCTTTTCTAATTTAAAGTTTCCCGGCAGGGACCTATTGTTTTCCATGATTATAGCTACCATGATGGTGCCAAGCGAGCTTTTGATTATACCGAACTTTGTTACGCTGTCTAAATTAGGTTGGATTGATACTTATTACGCTTTGATTATCCCTTGGACAACCAGCGTGTTTTCTATATTCTTTTTGAGGCAGTTCTTTTTAGGTATCCCTAAGGAGTTATATTATGCGGCAAAGGCCGACGGCTGTTCCGATTTTAAATATATTGTGAAAGTTATGGTTCCAATTGCACAGCCTGCCATATTGACTGTTGCCATACTTAAGATTATCTATAGCTGGAATGAGTTTTTATGGCCTCTTTTGGTTACCAATTCAGAGAAGCTAAGAACCCTTCCTGTGGGCATCTCTTCTTTTATTACAGACAGCAGCGTAAGCCATAACCACGTTTCCGCCTATGCAGTTATCACTATACTGCCTATATTTATCCTTTATTTGTTTTTTAGAAAGTATATTATTGCCGGTTCTGCCAGAAGCGGAATTAAAGGCTAATTATATAAATTAACGTGAGTTCGGCAAAGCCTTGCCCCTTGGTTCACCAGGGGAAAGTCGGAGGACTTTTCACGTTAAATTAGAAATTATAATACATACGAAAGGAAGTAAGATTATAATGAAAAAGTCAATTGCAAAGGCATTGTCTCTTTTATTGGCAGCAGGGCTTATCGTAAGCGGCTGCGGATCCAAAGGTTCAAATGAAGCGGCTCCTGCTCCTTCAGAAACACAGACACCGGCACCTTCCGAAACGAAGCCTGCGGAAAAAAGCGAGGAGCCGAAAGAGGTAGTGGAAATAGAATTCTGGCACGCTATGAGCGGTACAAACGGTGAGGCCCTTCAAAATATCGTTGATAAATATAACGAAACCCATGAATATGCTAAGGTTAACGCCGTTTTCCAAGGCAAATACACGGAGCTTTTTGAAAAGATTTCAGGCGCGGCCCAGTCCAAGACGCTTCCTGCCATGTCTATGATTTATGCCAATAGGCTTACAGCCTATATCATGAACGGTTATGTTCAGGAGCTGGATAGCTTTATTAACGATTCTGAAAAGGGGTTAACGCCTGAAGAGCTGAAGGATATTCCTGCTATATTTACAGAGCGTTCCAAATGGGGCGATGTTACTTATACCATGCCCTGTAACAAAAGCGTATATTTAATGTTTTATAATGAAGATATGCTGAATGAAGCCGGCGTTTCCGTTCCTACCACATGGGAAGAGCTTAGAACCGCCGCGGAAAAATTAACAAAAGACGGCGTTATCGGCGTAGGTTTTAATAAATCCGTGGGAACGGATTTCAGCTACTGGGTAGAGCAGGCAGGCGGCCATTTAATGGATGAAAACGAAGAAAGTATTACCTTCAATTCTCCTGAAACCATTGAAGCTTATGAATTTATCACAGGCATGGTGAAAGAGGGTATCGGTATGATTAGCTGGGAAGAAAGCTATATTACGGGCCCCCTTACAAGAGGTGAGCTTGCCATAGGCTTTACTACCACTTCAAACACCGTAGATATTTATAACGGTGCAAAGGAATTCGGCACAAATATTAAAAGCGCCGAGGTACCGGCAGGTAAGGTTAAGGCAGTTACTTTCTCAGGAACAGATATGACAATGTTTAACACCGTTTCAGACGCTGAAAAAGAAGTTGCATGGGATTTTATGAAATTCTGGATGGATACAGAAAACACAACCCAATGGGGCATTGAATCAGGCTATCTTCCTCTTACCTATTCAGCTTTTGAAACAGAAGAATTTAAGGCTTATCTTGCAGAAAATAATCTTAAAGCACCTGCTTTAAACTGCTTTGATTACGGCTTTAGAGATCCAAGTGCTTTAAATGCCATTGCTATTCACTCAAGCATGCAGACAGCCATGGAAAAAATTGTTCTTGAAGGCATGGATATTGCAGAAGCAGTTGCGGAAGCGGAAGCCACAGCCACAAAAGAGATGAACGACGCAAAGGCTAATTTTGATAAGAAATAAGATTAATAAAGAATAAGTCTAAAAAGGGCTTCGCAGAATAAATCCTGCGGAACCCTTTTTTTAGCTTATAGTTCGGATGACGGACTTTGGCCTTATAGAAAATACTTCTGAAAGTTTAACGATAAATAGTATTTTACAGGAGCAAAGGTCTTATACTTCTGTTATTTAATAATAGATGTTGATTCGATATGTCTTATAGTAAATTTACTTTTCTTCCGGAATAAGTAACGGGCTCCAAGAAGGTATATGGTAAATTTAAAATTAAAAGTAGCAAAGCCGTATATTCACACAGGTTCAAAAATGTACCGTTTCCGAAGGGAATCCGTATTTTTGCGCCTGATGAGAATAGGCTTTTGCTACTTCTTTATATGAAATTTACTATAAAATCAAGGAAAAGCAAATTTACAACGCTGCTGTTTTACTTTTATTCGAGTATATGGGTTAATATAGGTGCTAATTAGATTACCTTATGGGTTTAATATTTCCCAAAGCTCCAAAGGGCTTTCAGCATAGTATGTAGCTTTAATATGGTCAATGCCTTCTCTTCCCCAAAGGGCGAGAACGCAGTCTACATTTGCCGATAGGGCGCACTCCATATCATAGATGCTATCCCCTATATATAAAGCCTTTTCTGCTTTAATACCTGATAGTTCAAGCATTTTAATCATCGGCTCGGGGTGAGGCTTATGATGAGAGGTGCTTTCCGCAGTAACAATATGCTTAAAATACGGCATGATACCAAGAGGCGCAAAATCCTTTTCAAATTCGATTTTGTCTTTTGATGTTAAAAGCCCCAAAGGAATCCCTTTATTATGAAGCTTTTCTATTAATGGCATAATACCGTCAAAGAGCTTTATTTGAGGAATATATCTTTCAAATTTCTTATTCCAAAGGTTATAGGCTTCAAGCAATTGAGCATTATCGATACTTAGCTTCAGAAGGGCTTCTTCACTTGGAATTCCTAAGGCGAATTTAAGTTCCTTATCCTCATAGCGTATGCCCTTTAAATCAAAAATTGTATCCCGAAGGGAGCTTAATACAGCAAATTCCGTATCTATTAATGTTCCGTCAATATCGAATATAACAAATGAATATCTCATAAATCACCTCTGATAAATATAGCAGCAGTCTCTTTTAAATATGCAGGACAAATAAAATAATTTTATCATACATAAAAGAGAATTCAATAAAAGAGCCAATTCATTATCAAATAGCAAAAGCTTCAATTATCATGATATTTAATAAAATGAAATATCAGTTACCCAAGAAGGATAAGGGCTTTTTAAAATGCCGTAAGATTACTTATTAAAGGCAGTTGCTGCTTTATGGAATCTATATAAATATGAGGAAGATGGGTATAGGGTTACCATAACAGAATTTGTATTTAGAGATTCTGAAATATTTAAATAAGATGAGTTTGTATCTGTTCGCCTGTTGATGTCTTGTTGTATTGCGAATTTAGCGCCGGCTGGGTTACTGTGTAAATATGATAAGGCTTCCAGATTGGAAAAAGATGCATGGTAAGGGTTGAAGGAGTACTCTTTATAGAAAAATATGAATACTATGGATAAATATTTAATGATTGCAGATTTATGAATGGCATACTTGCGAATATTACTTTGAACTTATCTTAAGCATTCAGTTTGTGCTTGTGTGATTTCTATTATGTTGATGGAATTAATGGCTATGACGGGAGTTGATTGCACAACAAAAAACAACGCCACGAAAGGTGCCGTTTCTTAAAATTTATATACTTAAATAAATATGAAACAGTAACATGGTCAATTGCTTTTTTCTTATTTGATAGCTTTTAAAGCCAAATATCTGGGGCGGAATAAAAGTAAATTGACTATATTTACTGTAAATTAAGATATGCATTCGGCATTATTTATCGAAAGAGCTTATAATTAATTATAAGCATTAATTTTAATTACTGCTGTATATTATGATAAGTTTTTATTGGTTTTGATTTCTTCAAGTTGCTTTTTTAATAATGCAATTTCTTTAGAAAGACGGGAAAGCTCTTGAGAAATAGGGTCGGGTATATGCACGTGGTCAAGCTGACTGCCTACGTCTATTTTTTTGCCGTTTACTCTTACTATTCTTGCAGGAACGCCAACGGCAGTAGCTCCTGGAGGCAAAGACTGGAGAACTACGGCATTGGAAGCTATTTTTGCACCGTCTCCTATGGTAAAAGGTCCGAGGATTTTAGCGCCGCTGCCTACCAAAACATTATTTCCTAAAGTAGGATGCCTTTTCCCTGTATCTTTGCCTGTTCCGCCCAATGTGACCCCTTGGTATAAAGTACAGTTATCTCCTACCACGGCAGTTTCTCCTATTACTACACCGGCACCGTGGTCTATAAGGACTCCTTTGCCGATTTTAGCCCCGGGATGGATTTCTATGCCTGTAAAAAAGCGAGATAACTGTGATATAAAGCGCGCGGGAAAGAAAAGCTTTTTTTTGTAAAGCCAGTGGGCCGGGCGATGAAGCCATATTGCGTGAAGTCCGGAATAAAGCAGCACAATTTCAAATGTATTGCGGGCAGCAGGATCACGTTCTTTGATTGCCTTAATATCTTGTATAATTCCATTGAACATATGCGTCCTCCTGATTAAATTAAGTATTAATAAGTCTTTAATAATAGACAAATAAAGGGTCTCTATAGCTGTAGAGATATAGCTAATGTCTGTAAGTTACTTTTGATTTTTCTTTAGCAGTAAGGTTCTGGCTTATTATATTAGCATATTTATATTTTACTATATATAATTTATTAATATTTTTCCTTTTTGTGTATTTGATATATTCTTTTATTGGTTCTTGTTACCATTTATACGGAAGGGAATGAATTCAATTTATATGTCTGCATTTATACTATTTTTAATCATTTCGGAGCACAAAAAGATGTGTATTGATTAAGGGAAGGGTTACAGAGCTTTTGCTTTGACAGACTTTTTATTTCCAGCCTGTTTTAAAACTCTACATAAGCGGTTTGTTTGCAAAAATTAGCCTGTAGCATCAGTTTTTTTAACCCTTCACATGCTTTAACCTCTATTTTCTGGTAAAACCACTAAACCACTTGCCGAGGTGATTCGCTATAGTATAGGTCTCATAGTTTAAATAATCAGGCTCTGTCTTATATTTTAATATAAAATCAATTAAAAGAAACCCCCTGACAAAAATTATTACTACTTTTGCCTGGGGTTTTTAATATGGAAACTTATTCAGGAATAGTAAAATTATTCTTTAATATTTGGATCAAGCGCATCGCGGAGACCATCGCCGATAAAATTAAATGACATTACGGTAAGCATAATCATAAGCCCGGGATAAACCCATAAAGAAGGCGTATTGAGCAAAACAGTCAACGATTGTGTATTGTTAAGCATATTGCCCCAGCTTGCCGTCGGCGGCTGAACCCCCATGCCTAAAAAGCTTAAGGAGGCTTCTGTTATCATGGCCCTTGCTATGCTGAATGTAGCATTTACTATAATGGGCGCGGCAACGTTGGGTAATATATGAGATATAATGATACGAGAACTGCTAAAACCCATGGAAATTCCCGCCCGCACATAATCCATCTTCTTTACTGAAAGAACGGAGCCTCTTACAAGCCTTGAAACCTGCGGCCAACCTAAAAATCCCATTACTGTAATAAGCGTCATAAGGCCGCCGCCGCTTAAAATACTCACCATAACCATAATCAGAAGCATACGGGGAAACGACATAAGTATATCCCCCATACGCATGAATATCATATCCAGCCAGCCCCCGAAATAGCCGCTTATTAAGCCGAAGGTAACGCCTATGGTTACGCTGATTGCTGTTGAGCCTACGCCTATCAGAAGAGATACCCGGGAAGCGTAAATAAGCCTGCTTAATACGTCGCGCCCCAGGGGATCCGTGCCTAAAAGATATTTTGACGTAGGTTCTCCCATAAAGGGATGATCGGTCATCATTTCATAAGGGTCAAAAGGTGCAACGAAGGGTGCGAAAATTGCTGTAAGCACTATAATAAAAACAAAACAAAGACCTCCTAACGCCAATTTGTGCCGCATAAATCTTTTTACAACAAGCTTTAAAAGGCTGTCTGTTTTTATATCGGTCTTTTGGCCGGGGTCGTGTGCTTCCATAACGAGTTCTTTTATATCGGAACCCTCTTTATTAAATGTATCCATGCTGCAATCACTCCCTTAATCAATATTTTATGCGCGGATCAAAAACAGAATAAAGGACATCTGCCAGCAGGCCTGATGCCAGCACTAAAAAAGCGGTAATGAAATTAACGGCCATTAAAACAGGATAATCTCTTCCGGAAATAGCACCCACGGCCAATTGGCCTATTCCCGGCCATGAAAAAAGCTGTTCGGTTATAATCGCTCCTCCGAAAAGTCCGGGTATCTCCAGGCCGAGCATCGTAATAATTGGAATAACGGCATTTCTAAAGGAATGCTTCCCTATTACAAAGGCTTCGGAAAGACCCTTTGCCCTTGCGGTGCGAAGATAATCCTTTCCAAGCACCTCAAGCACACTTGAGCGAACGTAACGGATAAACTGCCCCGCCGTACTAAGGCTCAAAACCGTAACAGGCAGTGCCATATGCCGTATACTGTCGATTAATGTTTTTTCGGAACCCAGAGACATCGTTCCGCTGGAAGGAAGCCATCCCAGCTTTAAAGAAAAAATATAAATTGCCAGAAGACCGAAAAAGAATGAGGGAACAGAAATGCCTAAAAAAGAGAATGTGGTGGAAATATAATCTATCCATGAATATTGCTTAACGGCGCTTAATACGCCAAGGGGCAGCGCAATCATAAGCCCCGCCAGAAGGGAAACTCCCATAAGCTGAATTGTGGGAAGGATTCTTTGGGCGATCATATCTTTTACAGGTTGATAGGTTTTGTAGGAATATCCGAAGTTTCCGTCTTTAAGATTCATAAGCCATTGAAAATAGCGGATATAAATCGGTTGATTTAATCCCAGCTTTTCTCGGGTTGCCTCCTGAATTTCCTTTGGCGTATTAGGGTCCATCATCATATCTACGGGATCTCCCGGTGCCAGATTGATGATTAAAAAGCAAATAATTGTTACGCCTAAAAGCACAGGTATGGAAATCAATATCCTGCGCACGATATACTGAAACATATCGATATCCTCCCCTTTTAAATATTATAATAATGGCCATTGTAGTAGGGCTGGGGCTTAAAGCAGGCTACCTGATGGCTATCAGATGGATTAGGGCTTACAGAAGATAACAGGGGCATTTCCTTATAGCAGCGTTCTGATGCTATAGGGCAGCGCGATGCGAAACGGCATGCTTCGGGAGGGTTAATAGAGCTTGGCACATCCCCTGATAAAACAATCCTTTTTTGTCCTCTAAGATGAGGATTGTGAACGGGATAAGCACTTAGCAGGGCCCTTGTATAAGGGTGGTAAGGGGAGCTGAAAATATCCTTGGTTGAAGCAATCTCAACAATTTTTCCCATATACATAACGGCTATGCGGTTGCTTACATATTTTACCGCGCCGAGTCCGTGGGCAATAAAAAGAAAAGTAAGATTAAATTCCGCCTGCAAGTCCTTTAAAAGGTTCAGTATTTGGGCCTGAATCGATACGTCAAGGGCCGATACGGGCTCATCGCATATAATCATCTTCGGGTCGAGAGCTAGGGCCCGGGCTATTCCGATACGCTGACGCTGGCCCCCTGAAAATTCATTGGGATAGCGGTTTTTATGCTCCGGCAAGAGCCCTACCGATGCAAGGAGGCTTTCAACCTTCATGTCTATCTTATTTTCGGGACATAAGTGATGTACTTTCAAAGGTTCCGATATAATATCTATAACCCGCTTGCGGGGAGGCAGAGAGGAGAAGGGGTCCTGAAAAATCATCTGTATTTGGCGGCGCATGCTTAAGGCCTTTTTCCCTTTCATCCCGGAAATGTTTCCACCGGAAAACTTAATGGAACCGCTTATTTCGGCGTCAAAGTCAATATTAAGCACGCTACGCCCCAAGGTGGATTTTCCGCAGCCGGATTCTCCTACGAGCCCAAGGGATTCCCCCGGATAAACCGAAAGGCTTACCCCATCTACAGCCTTTATGTATCCTACCATACGGGAAATAATTCCTTTCTTTATGGGATAATAGGATTTTACATCCTTAAGCTCCAATAACGGCTTCGATTCTTGGCTTTTTTGTATTATTTCAATTTGCTCTGAATATTCTTCAGGCTTTTTTACATCAAGCATTGGGCGGACCCTCCTTTTCTTCCCATTGGGATTTGAAGCATCTTACAAAATGACCCTTCCTGATTTCTAAGAGAGGCGGAGTCTGAATTTTGCATTTGTCCCGGCAAAATGCGCATCGATTATGGAAGCGGCAGCCTTTAGGCATATCCGTCAAAGGAGGAACGCTTCCCTTTATTGAACTGAGCCTTTTATTTTCTTCTGCCCAGACGTGGGGAACGGAATCCATAAGGCCTTGTGTATACGGATGCATGGGCCTGTCGAAAAGGGAGAAAACATCGGCCTCTTCTACTATTTGACCGGCATACATAATGATCACTCTATCTGCCATTTCCGCCAATACGCCTAAATCATGGGTAATCAAAAGTATGGATGTTCCCGTGTCTATTTGAAATTTTTTCATGAGACTAAGTATTTGCGCCTGAATTGTTACATCAAGGGCTGTAGTCGGCTCATCTGCAATCAAGAGCTCCGGATGGCAAAGCATCGCCATGGCAATCATAACCCTCTGCTGCATACCGCCGGAGAGCATATGGGGATAGCTTTTGAATATTGTATCGGGGTGGGGGATTCCGACCTCAGTAAGCATATGAAGTACGCGCAATTTGGCTTCTGCGGCGCTAAGATTCCTATGAATACGGATAGCTTCCGTAAGCTGACCGCCAATTGTAAAGACCGGATTAAGGGAAGTCATGGCTTCCTGAAATATCATGGCTATGCTGTCTCCGCGGATACGGCGCATTTGAGCATTGTTTTTTTTCAGCAGATCTTCGCCTTTAAAACGCACTTCTCCGCCGCGGATTTTCCCCTTTTTACCGAGAAGGCCCATAAGGGCCATAGAGGTTACGCTTTTCCCGCAGCCTGATTCTCCGGCCATCCCCAGAGTTTTTCCCTTTTCTATATCAAAGCTTACGCCGTCAATGACTGTAAGCTCTTTTTTATCTGATTTAAAGCTAACTTTAAGATTTTCCACTTCCAAAAGAGTATCTTCTTTGACCATTGGCATAATCCCTTTCAAGTATTTTTGTAATATATAGTTAAATTTAAGGCAAAACAGTAATAAAGCCCTATATTCAGATGTTCTAAATGCGTTTCAGAAGAAATATTAAATTTCATATTTTTCATGGGAGAATTATACCTTTGAGCAATATAAAAAGGCATGAATTTAAAGAACAGACGTATGGTTTAAAGATGTCCCGCGAGTTTAGGGGAGCGGAGTTAATAAATGCAGTTTTTATCCTTAAGGGAATAGGGTTTTGTTGCTTCTTCATAAAGGATTTGCCATGAAATTTAGAAACGGCAAATTTAATTTGCTATAAACATATACAATATATTGTGCAGCTTTAAAATAAAGGGTATATTCTAAAGCTACACAAGCATAATTTTGAGTATGTGTAATCCGCTAAAGCAGTGATAAAGAAATTTTAGGAATTACTGTGTTCAAAGGAATTTATAAAATAAATGCTGTCCCAGACAAGTATTGCTTACGATATCTGTTTTTATATGCTCTGTGGGATAAGCGGCAAAATGCCTGTTACTCCTCCTTTACAGTCCACTCAAAGGCATTGGCTATAATAATGGGGGATGAATTGGCTATTCTTATATTTACTGCGCGTTTATTAACAGCCTGCAATTGGCTTTCTGCATAGATGCCTACGGAAGGGGAGCCGATTTCCTGAAGGCGAAGCTGAATATCGCTGATAATATCTGCCTGCTTGCTGTCGTCTTGCTCATGAAGAGCCTTTTCAAAAAGCTCATCCAATACACTGTCGCTTATATTTGATATGTTGTTGCCGCCGCCTGTGCCGTAAAGCCCCTTGAATCCGCTTATAGGATTATCCTCACTTGGCCCTGTGGAACGGATAAAAAATGCATAGTCTCCATTTTTTGCTTTTTGAGTAGATGTGGCAAAATCATATTTTTCTATTACAACCTTAATACCGATTTCCGTGAGGTTTTGAGTTATAACCTCTCCGGCCTGCTCACGCTTCTGATTTCCCGTTGGAACAATAAATATATATTCTTTATTAAAGTCGAAATTCGCCTCTTCCAACAGTGCTTTTGCCTTTTCCTTGTCATATTCAGGCTTAACAGCATCATTATTAAATTTTGCGCTTGGAGAAAAAGGATTATAAATAGGAGCGCCCATGCCCTTTAGCACCTGCTGTACAATCAAATCCCGATTTATGGCAAGGCTAATGGCCTGACGTACTTTTGCATCTTCGAATATATCGGTGTTAATTTCAAGTAGCTGGCACTGCACCGCTTCTTTTACGTGCAGTACGGCATTGGGGAGATCCTTTAGGCTGTCATAATCGTCTATATTGATATTTCCTATTCCGTTAATATTAAAATCGATTTCACCGCTTTGAATCTGAACCGCAATATTAGATGCCGTTAATATTTTAAAATTCAGCTCGTCTAATTGAGGAGCCCCCTGATAATAAAGTTCGTTGGGGACAAATTGTATGTACTGGTCTACTTCGTATTTTTTGAGCTTGTAAGCTCCGCTTGTTACATCGGGAGAAATATTGAAATTATTTGAAGCGAGATTTTCAAGATCGAATTTTTCAAAAATATGTTTTGGAAGGGGGCGAAGGTTGCAGCCTATATTGCCCAGAAAATAATTTGTTGATACAGGAAATTGTGTTGTAACAGAGAAGGTGCGGTCATCTATTTTTTTTATGCCGGGGATATCTGTTTTTCCCTCGTCAAGCCTTCCGGTGCTGTTAAGCCCCTCTATAACGCTGAAATACTGGGATTGGGTTGAATTTACTACAGGATTTGCATAAAGATAAATTGTGTATATAGCATCGTCGGAAGTGATGGGGGTGTTATCTGTCCATAGAGCCTCTTTCAATTTAATTATGAAGGTTTGATTATCATCGGTAGTAACAGATTCTGCCAAAAACTTTTCGTAATTGGCATCCATATCAACCTTATAAAGGGTATCAAACATTAAGCTTGAAAGCCCCCACTGTACGGATTCAAAACTCGTATAAGCGGCAAAATTGCTTGCTGCATTGGTGATGCCCACATTCAGCACTCTCGGAGAAGTCGATGTTTTTGGAGACGCTTCCGGCCTATTTGTTTCGCTTTCCTTTGGAGAAGAAGCCTCTGTCTTCGCAGGCGTATTTGAGGATTGCTGTGGCTGTGTTGTATCAGAACTTTGGCAGGCCGTTATAAAAAGCGTTAATACAGCCAAAATAACGGGAACAATTTTTTTAGATTTAAAGTTCATATATATTCCTCCTGAAATTATTAAATTGGTATGGTACAAGAAATCTTAATTTCTTTCAACATCGACAGCAATCCCATAAAATTAAATTAAGTATAAGCATGGGTAACCTCCAATAAATTCATTGTTAACATATATGTTTTAATGGTATTAAAATATAAATTATCACAACCCTTTACGTTTGTCAAATATTTTATTTAGTATAAAAGAGCAATTCTATTAGATTTAATTTTATGAGGATTAAAATTTTATTTGAAAATCTTATGTATTATAAAGTGGAATTGTAAAAGTCAAAAAAATTGTATGGACGATAGGCGTAGATAGATACCATTTCCTAAAGAAAGCAGCGTTTTTGAGCCTGCTGGGAATAGGCTTTTGCTACTTCTTCATAGATTTACTTATAAAAATAAAGCTTAAAGTCTTTATGATAAATATTGACACCTGAATTATCATATGATACCATAAAACATATTATACATATATGTTTTATGGTAAACTAAATTATTAAAGGAGATATTGCATATGGAAGATTATTTAAAGGAGCGGCTTAGCAAATGGGTAAATGAGCATAGAAACGAGCTGGTTCAAGACCTTATATCAGTTGTGAACATCAGAAGTGTGCGCGAAGCGGCAGCTGGAAACTCACCTTTCGGTGAAGGCACTGCCCGCGTTATTGATAAAGGGCTGGAACTCGGAAATAAATACGGCTTTGAAACGGAAAATGATGATTATTATTCAGTTAGCTTTATAAGAAAAGGAAAAAGTAAAAGAGAATTAGGCATTATCGGGCATATAGATGTGGTTCATGAAGGTAATGACTGGACTTTTGCACCATATAATGCGGTTGAAAAAGACGGTTATGTTATCGGGCGGGGCGCCGGAGACAATAAAGGGCCTTCCGTTGCGGCTTTATATGTTCTCGGGGCCCTTGACGAGCTTAATATAGAGCTTGACCATTCCGTAAGAGTAATATGGGGGGCAAATGAGGAAAGCGGCATGGAGGATGTTAAGCATTATATAAAAACGCATCCTGATTTACCGGACTATACTTTAGTCTGCGACAGTGAATTTCCTGTAAGCATAGGAGAAAAAGGAAGCATATCGGCTGATTTGGTTTTTGATATCGGTGATGACAGCAATATACTTGATTTTTCCGGAGGATTGTCGTCTAATGCAGTTCCCGATTATGCGGCAATAGTATTAAACGCTAATCTGCAGGAAATAAAAAATGCTCTAAAAGATAAAGCGGTGGAAATATCAGGAGAGGACGGAAGAGTTCATATTTCTGCAAGGGGAATAGCAGGGCATGCCGCCCGCCCTGAAAACACTGGAAGCGCCATTCAAAAGCTTGCCCAATTTGTTACGGACGGTAATGTAATAAAGGGTAAAAAAGCTTATGATGCCGTTAAGTTTATAGCGGAAGCTTTTGCCGATTATTACGGGGAGGGAATAGGTTTCGCTTTTGAAGATGAAATTTCCGGAAAAACCACACATATCGGAGGAATAATAAAGCTTGAGAACAGAAAGCTTCGCCAAAATTTCAATGCCCGCCGTTCAATTGGCAGTAATGCTGATGAACTGCTTAAAAATCTTTATAAAATAGGTGAGGAGAAGGGCTTTACTGTAGAAAATCTCCGTCAAAGCCCTACCCGTTATGATGATCCTGAAAGTCCGCAGATTAAAATATTGATAGAAAGCGCTAAAGAATTTTTAGGTGAGGATTTACAGCCGCCATTTACAACAGGGGGAGGCACCCATGCAAAACACTTTCCAAATTCTGTTCCTTATGGCGCAAGAGTTCCGCTAAAAGCAGGTGAAAAAAGTAAATTCGGAGGGGCCCATGCCGCTGATGAAGCAGTTCGTATAGATGATCTGCTTGAGGCCATTAAAATATATATCAGTGCTATAGTAAGACTTGACGCGCTTTACAAAATATAAATATTGTTTTCATGTGGGGGAATTGTTATGAATGAAAAATTGCAGCTTAGCTGTGCAAATTGTACGGTTGGAAATTGCGCAAAGCGTGATAAAAAGTATCCGTCTTTTTGCCTGACGGAAAATACGGAGCAGTCTGTAATAGACGATGTGACAAAGAAATATTTTAACAGCCGTACAAATAAAAAAATTGCTTTGACTGCCGCGGGCATAGAGGGAGATTATTACGGAAAGCTGACAAGGGTTGAGGAAACATTGCTGTTTATTCAAAAAATGGGGTATAAAAAGGTTGGTGTTGCAACTTGTATCGGCCTTTTGAACGAATGCAATTTATTTGCAAAAGTGGCTCAGGCTAAAGGCATTGAGCTCTACGGCGTGGCATGCAAGGTAGGCTCCATTGACAAAACAGAAATCGGCATAGCCGAAGTTCAAAAAATCAGGCCGGGTAATCATGAAGCCATGTGCAACCCTATACTTCAGGCCGAGCTTTTAAATCAGGCTAAAACGGAGTTTAATATCATTATTGGACTGTGCGTAGGGCATGATACTCTTTTTATAAAGCATTCTAAAGCTCCGGTAACCTATCTCATAGTAAAAGACAGGGTATTATGCCATAATCCTGCGTCGGCTCTTTATAATACAGGCTCCTACTATGGCCGCCTTTTAGGGCCGGATTTGCCTGCGCCCGTAGAAAAAAATAATTAGTATAAATTATAAAAGAAAGGAAGCATATTAAATGAGTTTTTTAGAACAGTTTAATATTCCGCCGGATTTTACAGGGATTCACGCTACAAAATGGGAGAGAGTCAAAAACATTGGGTCGGAGGGAGTATTGCCCTTATGGATAGCGGATATGGATTTTGAAATTGCTCCTGAAATTAAAAAGGCCGTTTCCGAAAGAGCTCAAATCGGATTTTACGGGTATACAGAAAAAGAACCGGCCTATTTTGAAGCGGTAAAGAATTGGTTTTTAAAGCGTCATAATTGGGCAATCAATACGGAATGGATTCTTAACACTCCGGGAGTAATCTGTGCAATACATACTGCAATCAATGCCTTCAGCGAAAAAGATGATTATATATTAATACAGCCGCCTGTATACCATCCCTTTTTCAGAGTTATAAAGCGAACAGAGCGGAAAGTCCTTGAAAGTCCTCTTATTGAAAGGGATGGAGATTATGAGATTGACTTTTCTGATTTTGAAGAAAAAATTAGAAAATATTCTCCCAAAATCTTTATTTTATGCAATCCTCACAACCCCATAGGAAAAATCTATACGAAAGAAGAGCTTCTGCGTTTTGGAGATCTATGTGATAAATATAATGTATTGATTCTATCGGATGAAATACACGCCGATTTAACAGCTCCGGGCATAGTTCATATTCCTCTTGGCTCATTGGGTGAAAAATATGCCTTAAATAGCATAATATGTACAGCGCCAAGTAAAACCTTCAATTTAGCAGGTCTGCATTTTTCAAATATAATGATACAAAATGAAGAACTGCGGAATAAATTTCAAACAGCTTTTCAGGCTGCGGGCATTCCCGATTCAAATCTTTTTGCTCTAACTGCGTCAAAGGCGGCATATCAATATGGCGGTCAATGGCTGGACAGCGTAAGAGAATATATTTTGCAAAACCGCCTTTATGCTGAACAATATCTTAAGGAAAACATTCCGTCTGTAAAGTTCGCCAAAGCTCAAGGTACGTATTTTATTTGGCTTGATTTTCGTTCTCTTGGACTTGGCAATAAGGAACTTGAGGCATTTCTTTTAGATAAGGCAAAAATATGGCTTAACCAAGGCTATGAATTCGGAAAAGAAGGCGAGGGCTTTGCAAGACTTAACCTTGCCACCCAGCGGTCAATTTTAGAAAAGGCTCTGGAACAGTTAAAAGACGCAGTAAGCGCTTTTATACTTGATTAAGTATGAAATAGTATCATTGTCAATTTGCTTTTTCTTATTTTAAGCTGTCTCAATCTAAAAGTAAATTGACTATAAATCATAGGGAAAGGCGTCAATAGAATGGATATAAACCGTAAAATTTTAGAACTGGGAGAGGTAATCTATCCTGAGATTATGGAAATCCGCCATGAATTGCACCGCCATCCGGAATTAAGTGAAAAAGAGTTTAATACGGCGGAAAGAGTGGAAAAGGCTTTAAGCCAATGGGGTATAAAATATAAACGAAATCCCCATGGAACCGCAGTCATTGCTTATATAAAAGGCAAAGGCGAAGGAAAATGCGTTGGCCTGCGGGGGGATATGGATGCTCTGCCTATTCAGGAGCTTGGGAATCTTCCGTATAAATCAGAGGTGGACGGTGTTATGCATGCATGCGGTCATGATATACACACCGCTTCTCTTTTAGGCACCGCTTATGTTCTTTCACAAATTTCAGACATGTTTACAGGAACAGTGAAGCTATGCTTTCAGCCCGGTGAGGAAAAGGGCAGGGGATATGAGGAGCTTGTGGAAATGGGCATGCTGGAAGACCCTCCCGTTGATGCTTTTTTGGCTGCCCATACCTGCCCGGACACACCGGTAGGCTATATTCATGTAAAAGAAGGGCCGGCTATGTCTGCTTCAAGTCAGTTTTCAGTGACTTTTACAGGCTCTGGAGGCCATGCTGCCACACCGCATCTTTGCGGAGATACTATTGTAGCTTTATCTAAGTTTGTTCTGGAGATTCAATCTGTTGTTTCAAGAAGGATAAATCCCATAGAGCCTGTTGTAATTACAGTGGGTAAAGTACAGTCGGGTGTACGAAGCAATATTATGCCGAAAGCAGCTTATATTGAGGGGACAATCCGTACACCGAAACGGGAAACTCATACACTGGTCCATGAATATATGCGCCAGTGCATAAAAAGCATTAATCTTTCAACAGGTACCGAGGGAGAGATAAGCTTTATTATGGGTTCCGATTCCATTATAAATGACGCAGAGCTTGTTGAGGCTTTTGTAAATGAACTGCGCCCGCTTCTAGGCACGGATAAAGTCATTAAGCCGGGTACATTGTTTCTGGCTTCCGATAATTTCTTCCGTTTTACAGAAAATGCCCCTTCTGTATATTTTAGAGTTGGCGTTCGGCGCCCTGATGACAAAACTATATTTGCGTTGCACTCCCCGGAGTTTTATGCAGAGGATGGGGCTTTATTAACTAGCATACTGGCTCTCAGCCGCGGTGCAGTGACATTTTTAAAATAAAAATCAATTTTAGAATCAGTATTTTAACAATAATCCTATTGTCATGGAGAAAATATATAAGAGCATTTATTTAAAAACTATTTAAAGCTTGGGCTTGGCAGCAATACGGGAACGAAACAGCAGAAGAGAATTTTGAAATCGCTGTGCTTTAAACTGTTTTACATTAAATACATTATTTTATACGATGCGTATTAGAATCGGCTGCTGATGGATATACATACTACTATGCATGGTTTTATCGCTTCTTTAGGATATTATTAAATATATAGCCGGCTGAATTTAAAATATTATAAAAAGGAAAGTTTATAGTTAACAAGGATAAAATTATCCTTGTTAACTATAATTGAAATGTAAAAATAAAAAGATTTGCAATTTCATTTTTATCTTTACCCAGCACTAAAAATCCTCTATGAAAAGTGAAATCATAGAGGATTTTTTGATTTTATGGCTGTTAAACTTAAAAGCCCTATATATAATGGGAGTATTGTCAATTTAATATAAAGAAGTAACAAAAGCCTATTCCCGGCAGGCTCAAAAATACATGTTTTTTTCAGAAACAATACATTTTTGAGCCTGTGGGAATATACGGTTTTATTACGGTGTAACTTTAAATTTACGATATCGATTCCAACAGACCTATTTATGCATAAAATTTAATGCTTTGTTTTATTCGGAGAATAAAGGCGTAGACAAATATCTTTCACCGGTATCAGGAAGAATTGCAACGATGACTTTGCCGGCATTTTCAGGCCGCTTGGCAATTTCAGATGCTGCCCAAATAGCTGCGCCTGAGGATATTCCAACCAGAAGGCCCTCGGTTTTTGAAAGCTCCTTGGCGGCTGCAAAAGAGTCTTCATTGGTTACACGGATTATTTCGTCATATATGGTTGTATCCAGAACCTGAGGCACAAAGCCTGCTCCGATACCCTGTATCTTATGAGAGCCTGCTTTTCCTTCGGAAAGGACGGGAGATGCGTCCGGCTCTACGGCAATGATTTTTATATTGGGATTTTTGGATTTAAGATATTCTCCTGCTCCTGTTATCGTTCCACCTGTACCTATTCCCGATATAAAAAAGTCAACCTTTCCGTCGGTATCGTTCCAGATTTCAGGGCCGGTAGTTTCTCGGTGGATTTTTGGATTGGCAGGATTTACGAATTGCCCCGGTATAAATGCATTGGGCGTTTCTTTGGCCAGCTCATCTGCCTTTGCTATGGCCCCAGACATACCCTTTGACCCATCTGTAAGAACAAGCTCCGCTCCGTATGCTTTAAGAAGGTTTCTTCTTTCAATGCTCATGGTTTCGGGCATGGTAAGAATTATTCTGTAGCCTCTTGCAGCAGCAACCGAAGCAAGGCCGATACCTGTGTTTCCGCTGGTAGGCTCTATAATTACCGAATTAGGAACCAAGAGCCCTTTTTCTTCCGCATCGTCTATCATGGCCTTAGCTATTCTGTCTTTCACGCTTCCGGCAGGATTAAAATATTCGAGCTTTCCTATTATAGTGGCGTTAAGAGCGTTATGCTTCTCGTAGTTTAGAAGCTCAAGCAAAGGCGTATTGCCGATAAGGTCCGTTAAATTCTTATAAATATTTGCCACAATGTTACCTCCTTGAAATATTAAATAATTTTGTCTTAATATAAAACTGTTTCTATAGAATATCTGCCATTGAAATAATTGAAGGATAATAAGCTTATAACAAATCTCCATAGAAAAGGTCTTAAATCCGGACAAGTCAAAACATATAATAAATATATGTTTTATATGATATAATATTAATACTTATATGAATTGTTGTCAATACTTTATTAAATAAAATTGGCATTTCTTTATTTTTATTTAGAATAGGTGATTGTTTCACTGTTATATGGTAATTTAATATTTTTATTCGCGGGCTGTCTTTAAATATTTTCTGAGGGATTGATTTCATTTATATGTTTAGTATGCATTGACAAAGCTTTAAATATATCTTATCATTTAAAACATAGTGTTATAGTATGAAATGGAGGATTAGATATGAGAATATCAGCAAAAGGACGCTATGCTTTAGCCTCCGTAGTATTTATGGCTCAGCAGCATGAAAGCGGTGAATATATTACGATTTTAAGTATTTCCGAAAAACTCGGAATTTCAAAAATTTATCTTGAACAGGTTTTTTCACTCCTTAAAAGAGGCAATATAGTAAATTCCATAAAAGGTGCAATGGGCGGGTATCAGCTGACACGAATGCCTCAGCAGATAACCGTTCTGGACGTATTAAAGGCGGTGGAGCTTTCACTTTTTGAGCCTGCTCAGGATACGGTCTCTGAAAACAGCCCTGAAATAGAGGCTGCGTTGCGGTTATCTGCTTTTGATGTTTTGGATAAAGCCATTCATGATTCTTTATGCAAAGTAAGCCTTTTAGATATTGTAAATGAAGCTGAAAAGCATAAAGGAGAAGAGGCGATAATGTACTATATATAATAGATTTATGAGGTATTCCTGTTTATTGAAATAAGAGGAAAGCCGTGAATGATAGGAGAATGATGATGGACTTTAATACACGATGTATTCATGGAAGCAAAGATAAATATGATACAACAGGAGCAGTGAGCGTTCCTATTTTTCAATCGGCAACATTTTCTCATCCCGGAGTAGGCGAGAGTACAGGCTATGATTATGCGCGCCTTCAGAACCCCACAAGAGAATATCTTGAAAAAACCGTGGCCGGCCTTGAGTGCGGCTGTGATGCCATGGCCTTTTCAACAGGAATGGCGGCTACTGCGACATTAATGGAAGTATTTTCTCCGGGGGATCATTTAATTTGTTCTTACGACCTTTACGGCGGCTCTCACCGCCTTTTCAATCATATTTCAGTAAAAAACGGGCTTTTGTTTGATTTTGCAGATACCGCCGATATTTCCGCCGTTAAAAATCTTATAAGACCTGAAACAAAGGCTGTATTTATTGAAACGCCAACGAATCCTATGATGCAGGTAACAGATATTGAGGAAATGGCAAAGCTTTGCAAAAAGCATTCTCTTTTGCTTATTGTAGATAATACATTTCTTACGCCTTATTTTCAAAAACCGCTGCTTCTTGGTGCAGATGTGGTAATACACAGCGGAACAAAATATTTGGGCGGGCATAACGATACTTTAGCCGGATTTTTAATTGTAGCTGATAAAGAGCTTGCGGAACGTATGAGATTTATATATAAAACTACAGGTGCTTGTCTTTCAGCTTTTGACAGCTGGCTTTTAATACGAAGCATAAAAACACTTCCTGTGCGTATGGAACGGCAGCAGGAAACCGCAATGAAAATTGCTCAATGGCTTACTGAGCAGAAAAAAATAAAAAAAGTATATTATGTAGGCCTGGCTTCTCATCCGGGCATTGAAATATCCAAGAAACAATCCTCCGGCTTCGGTGCTATGATTTCTTTTGAAACTGAGTGCTGTGATACGGCAGTTCGTATACTTGAAAGAGTGGAGATTATTAAATATGCCGAGAGCCTTGGAGGGGTGGAAAGCTTGATTACTTACCCTATGCTTCAGACCCATGCGGATATACCCGAGGAGGAAAGGCTTGCAAAGGGCATAAATGACTGTCTGCTTAGATTTTCTGTAGGTTTGGAATCGGCGGAGGATATAATATCAGATTTAAAGCAGGCAATGGAAGGCTAGAATAAAGGCGTTTATAAGATGGAAAAATTTAAGGAGGAGGAATACCTCCTTTTTTATTTGCGTTTTAGTTAGAAAAACTACCAGATGTTTAGTCAATTTAACGGGAAAGTGTCTTTGCTTCACAAAAATCAGCTTTCAGATGACAGGATTTTTTCTGATACCAATTGATTCCTGCAGAAATCTCCCCAAAAAAGATTTTTGCGTAGACAAAAGCTTTCACGTATTTATCCTATAAAATAAATTCATAATCATTGTAAATTATACAGTATAATGATAAAATACTAGTTATCTAAGGCTAACTGATATTTATACTGTGGAAGCAGAAACGAAAATATCATTATTATACTTGAATTTATATGAAGTAGTAGCATTGTCAATTTGATTTTTTCTTTTTATGGCCTTTAAAATCAAATCTCATAGGGTCAAAAAAGCAAATTAAGTATATTATAGTGCGGCAGGCTAAAAGAAAGATTTTTAAACCTTCGCCTGCATCATTTTGGCTTCGCTTAGCAAGATTAATTTCATCAGAGATGCAATAATCAAGGAGAATATACTATGGAAGTAGAACTAAACAGTCTTATAAGCCATTTTTCCAATAGCTTATTTAAAGTTAAGGGCGTATATCACTATACTATAAATCCCGGAACATTTCACAGTCAGAAAACGGCTCCTTTTCCCGGATTCATCTTTCCTTTAGGAGGGCATGCCCGATTTAATTTTAACGGAAGCCTCTATCAGGTATTTCCCGGAAGAATAATCCATGGAGGCGCTGAAATGCTTCTTGAGAAAAAAGTCTCTAAATTCCAGAGATGGGAATATATATCCGTTTTGTACGATATAAAAGACACACTGGCAGATGGAATATGTCTGACTGAAAGCCACTTTGAAATCTCCGTTGGAAAAAATTCAAAGTTATCGGAGCTGCTGTATAAATTATGGAGAACCTATCAAAAGCCCGGACCTTTTCCGGCATTTCAAACGGAAACTCTTTTCAGATGTGTCCTTGAAGAACTTTTTATTTCTTCAAGAGGATTTAACAGTGAGGATTCACAGGTTCTTTTTGAAGAAATTGTCTCTTATATCCATGAGCATTATATGGATTCTCTTTCCGTAAGAGCATTGGCGGAGCAAAGCGGGGCAAATGAAAACCGCCTTTATTATATTTTCAATAAATACTCGGGGATGGGGCCGGGAGATTATTTAACAACTTATAGATTAAACCGTGCCAAGGAGCTTCTTGTTACGGAAAATACCCCTGTAGGAATAATAGCAAAAAGTGTAGGATATCCTGATCCTCTGTACTTCAGCCGTATATTCAGTAAGAAATTTGGCCTTCCTCCCAGCGGTTTCAGAGAAAAGTTCAGGAATAATCCATATAATATTCAGGATTGTACCATTCCGACATAGCAAAAGTTTTGCTATACTAACTTTGGTCTTATGCAGTGACAATAAAACCGTAGCAAATTTTGCAAAAGAGAGTATGGTGAATTTTAAATTAAACAGCAGCAAAAACCCTATATGCACAGGCTAAAAAATATATCGTTTCCAAAGAAAATTTGTATTTTCAGGTCAACTATAATTAGGTTTTTGTTCTTTCCTTAAATGAAATTTACTATAAATTCGAAAAACTCTGAAATACAGGATGCATTTCAGGACGTTCTGCGAATAAGGCAATATGCATTTCAGCCATTTTCTACATCTCCATGCAAATACGATTGTTCTGTTTTCTTACTGCGAAGTTAGCTATATATAACAAAATTTGGAGGAATGTACATGAAAAAAATATTGGGGCTTTTTGTCCTTATGTCAATTATTACAGGTATACTATTTGGCTGTTCGGGAAACAGCAGCACTAATCAGCCTTCTGCTGCACCGTCTCCGGCGGCTTCAATCCCTCCGGAAGAAAAAGAAGAGCCTTCGGAAGAAAAAAGCGCGGACGCAAGTCCTTCAGAAAATCAAGAATCTCAATGGCCCAGAACATTTACCGATTCAGCAGGGAATGAAATAACCCTTGAAAAAAAACCTGAAAAAATAGCGGTTCTTCACGCTACGTATCTTGAATATTTCTTTGCCCTTGATACGCCGCCTTACGCTTCGTCTGGCTCAAGAGCAGGAGATGCCATGGCAACCCTTGCTTCATGGGAAACGCTTAAACCTTATGCAGGAACTGCGAAACTTATCGATATAGGAAGCTCTCTTAATCTTGAAGCACTCCTTGAGGTAGGTCCAGACGTCATTGTAGCTGTTAAAGGCCAAAGGGGATTAGATGAAGTATACGACCGTTTAATTCAGATATGCCCTGTTGTTCAGGTGGATTTCAGTACCGCTTGGCAGGAGCAGACCCGTGCCTGTGCCCAGATAGTCGGTCAGGAGGAATATGCCGAAAGTCTTATAAAAGATGTAGAAGCCGGTATTGCTTCAGCCAGAGATGAGCTTGAAAATTATGCTGATAAAACAATTGCTATTTTGCAGAGCACTGACGGAAAATCTGTTATTTCAAGAGGAACAAAGGCATATTATGATTCTTTTGCCCTTTCTAAGCCGGAAGGATACCCTGAGGATTATGCAGCCCTCTCTCTTGAAGCAATAGCGGATATGAACCCGGATTACATAGTTTTTCAGGGACTGGAATTTGCTCAGGTTTTTGTCGACAGCCAGGCGAATTCCACCGTATGGCAGTCAATGGACGCAGTTATAAATGATAATGTTTACTTTTTTGATGATTCTCTAAATACCTCCGGACCTCTTGCCATGAAGCTGGTTGCGGAAAAGCTTCTGGATATTTATAAAAATTAAGAGCCTGATGGAATCATCATCTGTAGCTGAATTCAAATGAAATCGTATCCTTATATAGTTTATTTTATCTTATTTTATGCCTCTAAAGACAAATACTTACAGCGGTATAAAAGTAAATTGACTATATGTACTGAATGAAGCAGAGATTCTGCTGTTATTAAAGTATTATTAGGCAGCGACAGTCAAATCAATGGAAATAAATTTAAATACCATAATTTTTGCAAAGCAAAAGTTTTCAAAAAACTCTTGCATTTTCATGACAAAAGGGAATGAAGCTTTGGACTTTTAAAATATGCTGTAGACAGTATAACATGGAAAAAGTAAAAGTTTATTACGCTTTTACTTTTTCTCGCCTTTACGGGGAAAATTTTAAAATTTTTCCTGTAATGTAAATTTTTGACCTGAATGCGGTGAGATAAATGATAGAGATAAATAAAAACAGAACAGTCCTTCCCGAGGCCTTAGAGAAGGAAAATAAAATAGGGCAAAGATTGGCTTTCGGGCTTATTCTTACCTTGGGAACAGCAATACTTCTTTTCATTATGGCCTTTTCCGTAACGAAGGGTGCTGCGGAAATCCCACTTGATACGGTTTTGAAAGCGCTTATGAGCGTTGACGAGAATAATACTCAGCATTTAATTGTAAGAGACCTTAGGCTTCCCAGAATAATCGCAAGCGCACTCATAGGCGCCTCGCTTGCGGTTGCCGGGGCTCTTATGCAGGGAACTACCCGCAATCCCCTTTCGGATTCCGGTCTTATGGGGCTTAATGCCGGCGCGGGATTTGCCCTTGCCATATGCTTTGCATTCTTTCCCGGAGTCTCTTATATGAAAATTATAATGTTTTCCTTCGCAGGGGCGTTTTTTGGCGCCGCTTTGGTAAATTCTATAGCTTCTATGAGAAAAGGCGGGCCTTCGCCAATGCGCCTTGTACTGGCAGGAGCTGCCGTAAGCGCTCTTCTTTCCTCTTTGAGCCAAGGCTTTGCCCTTTATTTCGACGTAGCCCAGGATATTATGTTTTGGACTGTCGGCGGGGTTGCGGGAGCCAATTGGGAGCAGATAAAAATAATGTCCCCCTTTATAGCGGCGGCGCTTTTAGGCGCTGTAATCATTTCTCCTTCCGTGTCTCTTTTAAGCCTCGGTGAAGAAGTGGCAAAAGGCCTTGGACTTAATACAAAGCTTGTAACTATTCTTTCTTCTCTTATAGTGCTTATGCTTGCGGGCATATCCGTATCCGTAGTAGGCGCCGTAGGCTTTGTAGGGCTTGTAATTCCTCATCTTTCAAGATTTCTTGTGGGCGTGGACTATAGAAAAATAATACCTGCCTCTGGGGTTCTGGGGGCCCTGCTTGTAGTTATGGCGGACCTTCTGGCGAGAACACTGAATCCTCCCTTTGAAACCCCTATAGGAGCTTTGATTTCCCTTGTGGGAGTTCCTTTTTTCCTATATCTTGCCCGCAGACAAAGGAGGACGCTGTAGATGACGGATGAAATACAAATAGCCAAACGAAGAAAATATATACGAAACATTACGGTAATTTCAGTTCTTTCCCTGATGCTTGTGATTTCTTTTATTGTAAGCATGAATACAGGCTATTCAAAGCTTGCACCGGCGGATACCTTAAGAACCCTTTTCGGAGGGGGAAGCGCAAAGGAGAATCTTATTTTATTCCAATTTCGGCTTCCCCGTATCATAATATCCGTACTTATAGGGGCAGGCCTTGCTCTTTCAGGCTGTATTATTCAGGCAATATCAAAAAATCCCTTGACAGACCCGGGGCTTTTGGGGATTAATGCCGGGGCAGGCATTATGGTAATCCTTTATGTTCTTGTTTGGGGAGCGAATTCATTCTTGTCTGTATTTACGCTGCCTGTGCTCGCCCTTGCAGGCGCTTTGGCAACGTCAATTGTGATTTATTCCCTGGCCTATAAAAAAGATAAAGGCATCTCTTCTATGGGGCTGATACTTACAGGAATTGCCGTTCAGGCAGGGCTTTCCGCCCTTACTACAGTACTTGTGGTAAAGCTTGACGATACGCAATATGATTTTGTTGCTCAATGGCAGGCCGGAAGCATCTGGGGAGCGAGTTGGAAATTTGTAGCGGCGCTTCTTCCCTGGCTTATATTTTTTATTCCCTATGTTTTTTCAAAAGCACAGATTTTGGATATTCTTAATCTGGGGGACGAAATAGCCGGAAGCCTTGGAGCATCTGTGGAAAAGGAGAAAAAGCTCCTTTTGGGAGCTGCTGTAGCTCTTGCGGTCTCTTGTGTAGCAGTAAGCGGAAGCATAAGCTTTGTGGGCCTTATTGCACCCCATCTTGCTAGAATGCTTGTGGGTCCCCGTCATAAGATTCTTCTTCCTGCCTGCGCTTTTACGGGGGCGTTTCTTGTATCGGCGGCAGATACTGTAGCAAGGGTAATCGTGCAGCCTTCGGAAATTCCCACCGGCATAATGGTTGCTGTCATAGGCGCGCCCTATTTTCTGTATTTGCTGGCAAAGGGAAAACATTGATAAATATAGTAAAGAAAGATTAAAAACCACCAGGTTTATTTACTATAAAGCTTGAGAAAAAGATACTTCCCTTTAAGCGGACAGCTCGTTTTAAAGTGAACTACGCATGATTAAAAGAAAGGGGTGATTTTATGAACAGCATATCAGCGGAAAAACTAACGGTGGCTTATGATGATAAGATTATTATCGAGAATCTATTTATGGAAATACCCAAGGGAAAAATAACGACCATAATCGGTCCCAACGGCTGTGGAAAATCTACGGTTTTAAAAACAGTAGGCCGTATCCTTAAGCCTAAGGGCGGTCTTATATATTTAAATGGGGAGGACATAAAAAATTTCAGCTCTAAGGAAATAGCCCGAAAAATGGCCATACTGCCCCAGTCTTCCCAGGCACCTTCGGGCCTTACAGTGGGAGAGCTTGTCTCCTACGGCAGATTCCCCCATCAAAAAAGAGGGGGAAAGATAAGCCCGAAGGATAAGGAAATAATATCATGGGCTTTAGAAGCAACAATTCTTTCGGAACTGGAAATGACCCCTATCGACAGCCTTTCCGGTGGGCAGAGGCAAAGAGTATGGATAGCTATGGCCCTTGCCCAGCAGACGGAGCTTATCCTTCTCGACGAGCCTACCACATATTTGGATATGGCCTATCAGCTTGAGGTTCTGGAGCTTCTTGAAAGCCTCAATAAAGAGCAGGGATGCACTATTGTTATGGTTTTGCATGACCTTAATCTTGCCGCAAGGTTTGCGGATTATATGATAGCCGTAAGAAACGGCGCCATTATCCGGCAGGGAAGCCCAGAAGAAGTCATGACGGCGGAGGTTTTAAGAAAAACCTTTACGATTGATGCGGAGATAGGAAGAGACGTAAAAACCGGAAAGGCCGCTTGCATATCCTATAGCCTGATTAAAGACTAAAGCTCCAGAGCCCGTTTGTAAACTCCAAATCTTAGTTTATTTCGTCTGAAAAAGTAATTTCTTCATTTAAAAAAGAAAAAGCTTAAAGAGAATTGCTACGTTTTTCTCAGAAATTTTACTTTGCAAAACCGTAGAGCTAATATCAAAGGCATTATGATTACGGCAGGACTTATTGACTGTTCTACTCGAATTCTCCTTTTCCAGGCGAAATTTTCACTGTTTTTAGATTTGCAACCACACTTTGATATATTTAACCCACGCTGATTTTTAAAATTGCCAATAACATATATAAATATAGACACACGACAAGTCAGTATACTTTACAGTTATAATAATATGTACATAAAACATCGCGGCAATTATAGTAAATTTCCCATAAAGAAGTAATAAAGCCCATTTCCGGCAGACTCAAAAATATGGATTTTCTTCGAAAACAGGATAGTTTTGAGTTAAAGTGAATATACGGTTTTGTTCCTGTTTAGCTTTAAATTTACAATATCAGAGATAGTTTGGATTTTTTAATCCATAACGGATTTTCAGGATAATTCCTTTTCTTTAAAGAGATTTAAAAATTAATTGGTGTTTATTGATATGCATATTATAATTTTTATACTGAATTTTCTTTAAAAATAGTCATCATCAGGAAAGCAGGTTTTATTATGAAAAAAATTGCCATTTACGGTAAAGGCGGTATAGGAAAGTCCACCACTGTTTCCAACGTGGCGGCAGCTATGGCCTCCCTCGGCCTTACGGTTTTGCAGATAGGCTGTGACCCAAAGGCTGATTCCACAAGGAACCTTACAGGGGGCAAAAATATCCGTACCGTTCTTGACACTTTAAGAGATAAAGGGGACGCAGAGCTTGAAGAGCTTGTGGTAAAAAGCCCTTCAGGGGTTTTATGTGTTGAATCCGGCGGCCCCGTTCCCGGGGTAGGCTGTGCCGGAAGAGGTATTATAACGGCCTTTGAAAAGCTTGAGGAGCTGGAGGCTTATGAAGTTTATAAGCCTGACGTAGTGCTTTACGACGTATTGGGGGACGTTGTATGCGGAGGATTCGCAATGCCCATAAGAGGGGGCTATGCAGATGAGGTCTGCATTGTTACTTCAGGAGAGATGATGTCTCTTTATGCCGCCGCCAATATTGCTCATGCGGTTAAAAGCTTTGGGAAAAGAGGCTATGCTTCCTTAAGAGGGCTGATATTGAACGCAAAAAATATTGAAAATGAAGATGAGCTTGTAAATAAAGCCGCCGATGAAATAGGGACGGAGATAATCTACCGTATACCCAGAGATCCTGCGGTGCAGCAGGCTGAGGATGAAGGCAAAACCGTGGTGGAAGCATTTCCTTCCACCTCTATGGCAGCTCATTATATTAATCTTGCAAAAATATTATTAGAGGGAGGCGAAGCATCATAGAAAATTTAAACCATCTTAAACGCCTTTCGGCAATAAAAACAAACGCAGGCGTAAAATTTCTTACTCCTGCCGCTTTTCCGGGGAATCATTGTCCCCTGCATACGGCTCTTGCTCTAAGTGCCAATATAAAGGGCATGTCTACTTTAGTAGTAGGCACGGCCGAATGCGGCACCTACAGCCGCAATATCATAGCAAAAACCCATGTAAAAGAGGATACGTTCCACTGGATGTATATCCTTGACGCCAATGAAGTCGTTTTCGGCTGCCGAAAAGGCCTTATCGATGCCATAAAGGAAATGGACAGGGCAGGTGCAGGCGCACTAATGATTATTCTTACATGTGTTCCCGAAGTAATAGGAGAAGATATAGAAGGGATTATTCATGAAATACAGCCCCGAATAAATGCAAAGCTAAGCTTTGTTCAAATGGGTCATTTTAAATGCAACAGCCACCCTTCAGGCTACTGGAAAACCCTTTTAGCTTTCGGCGGGCTTATGGAAGCTTCAAAAACAAACCCTCATATAATCAATATTCTCGGCAGAAGCCCCCATGAGGACCATATACCTGTTCCCGAGCTTCTTCCGCTGCTTGAGGAAAAGGGCTTTACATTAAGAATGCTTGCCCCTAAATCGGATTTGCAGGATTTTGTAAAGGCCCCCGGGGGACGGCTTAATATTGTTCTTTCGCCTTTTATGAATCCTCTGGCGGAATTTATGAAGGACAAATTCAATATACCCTTTATAAGCTTTCACGAATATTACGCAATTTCTGAAATTGATAAAATATATGAGGATATTTCAAAAGAGCTTGATATAGATTTGAAAAAAGCATTGAACGAAAACCGGGAAGAAGCCCTTTTTCTTGAAAATAAAGCAAAGGAAATATTTAACGGTCTGAAATATATAGCAACCCACCGCAATTCTCTTATGCCGATACCCCTGGCCATTTACATAAGCTCCCTGGGCATGGAGCCCATACTCTTGCATATAGAGGAATTTTATCCTGATGATAAAAAATGGGCAAAAGCACTTAAGGAAAAAGGCTATAATCCCCTTATATGCCATATGGTTAACGAGGTTTCCGATGCTCCTCTGCTTGAAAGCCTTGATGTAGATTTTTCCTTTGGGGAAATCCCCTACGGAACGGGAAAAATCCCCGCTCTTAAGTATATGTATGAGTTTTACGGACAAATGGGCTATGAAAGAACCTCAAAGCTTATTTCCAGAATACTTAAAGTGGCAGAAGAAAGTAAAACAGATTCTGAAAGAGGTGAACGCATTGGGGCTTCATAGATTTAAACCGCCTATGTCAGGCAGAATGGGAACATTATGGACGCTTTCCACCATAAAAAATGCCGCTTTGATAGAATACGGCTGCATGGGCCATATGCTTTACGGCCGTGTATTCCTGAACAGGGCAAGCGTTACGGACGGCTGCAAGCTTTATTCAACTCATATAGACGAGGCGGATATTTCACTGGGGGATACGGGAAGGCTTGAGCGGGCCATTGGAGATATCATAAAAAAAGATCAGCCGGAAGTAATATTTCTTCTTCCCTCCGCTGTTCCTACAGTAATAGGAACAGACCTTCCCGCCATATGCAGAGAGCTTCAGCCGGAATATCCGGAGGTTCTTCTGCTTCCTTTCGGTTTTGGCGGCTTCGATATAGACGGCTACAGGGGCGTTCAGGAAGCACTCCTGCTTCTTGCAAAAAAGCTTCCCTATCCTATAGAGAAAACGACTTCTCCTACCTTTAATATCATAGGCTCCTGCGCCGATATGTTCCGCTTCCATGCAGATGCATGGGAAATGGAACGTATAATGAAAGGCGCTTTTCATATGTCTCCTGTCTGCATTATGACATCCCATACAGATGTAGGCAGTCTCAGGAAAATGGGGAGCGCCCATATTAATCTCGTTATCCGGCGGGAAGGAGAGCCTGCGGCAAAGCACCTTAACAAAAGCTTCGGAACTCCTTATATTATGGGACGGCCTTACGGAATAAAAGGAACTCTTAAATGGATCAATGAAATCTCTGAAACATTGGGCATTGCTCCTGATAAAGAGTTTATAGAACATGAGAAAAGGCTTGCCGAGCTTCAGCTTTTTCCATCGGAGCCTACATTCAGGCATATTGTACGCTCTCACCCGGAAGAATCGGTAATTACTTTAGGCGGACATGCCGATGTGGTAAAAGGTATTATGGAATATGCCGTAAATGAAATTTACCTGAAAAAAGGTGATATTTGGTGCGACTGCCCTTCTATGGCAGACGAAAGCATACCTTATCTGGCAGAAGACCAGTGGACAAAGGTTATAAAGGAAAATAAAAAGAGCATTTTAATGGCAAGCGGTGAAGCCTTGTTATGGAGCGGCAGAAATACGGAGCTTCAAATATCAAATCCTGATATAAAATGGCGGCTGAGCCCCTATGAGCCTCCCTTCACAGGATTTCGCGGAGCCATACACCTTTGTGATATCTGGCTTAACGATGCCCTTTCAAAGGAGGATTAAAGGATCCTTGCAAATAGGGAGGCATCAGATATTTCACAAAAAACAAAGTTTTAAAAAGAAAGGCGCAGCTTTATACTTTGGGTAAGGCTGCGCAGATTAATTTAAGGATTTTTAAAGATAATCCCTTACTTTTACGGTAAAACAGGCTAGGTTTTTAACTTTCGGATACGCAAATCAGAAAAAAATACTGATAAAAGCTTTAAGGAGGAGCTTATGGAGTTTTCTAAAGAAAATTCTGCTTTAGAACAAAAATAATTTATGAGCTTTTTGCAGGCTTTACAAGGTGCCATTGTTTTTAAATAAAATGCATTGACTAATGAAGAAAGTGAAAACTTTTATATCATAATAATTTTTTTGTAAAAATCAGCATATTTTTTATCCGTTTTCTTGATTTTTAGAAATAATCGATTAATTTTTGTAATATATCTCCTGATAGTAAGATTTGATAACCTTAACAACATATTATAAGAACAGCTTATAATATGTATTTTTATGCGCAGAAATAAAAAGGCTAATGGATTAAATAAATAATAAAACGAATTTTATAAAAACAGGCAATTAATATTAATTCAAAATTTATGAAGTTACTTAATTTTTTATCATAAATGAACATACTTTCGGAAAAAGAGTATTTTTAGGACATATTTCAATAATATGACAAAAGATACTCTGTATCTGTAATCAGACGGTATATGGAATTACGTTGAAAGTATAATTTTATAGTGTCAACATATAATGTTTTGTAGGTCATCTTAGCAATACGCTCAATGCATTATAAGACTCTAAATCACTTCTAGTTTATAAGTATTTCTAAATTATTTTTAATTAATAGGAGGATAATTTATGATGAAGAAATTTTGGGCGCTTTTATTAACTTCATGTTTGATATTAACATTAGCAGCCTGCGGTAACCAAAACGCCAACTCAAGCGGTACAACCCCCCCAGAACAGCAGGCCTCTCAAGGCGAAGCCCCAGGGCAGCAGGCTTCTGAAGGCGAAGCGCCATTTCACATTGGAATAGTTACAGGTACAGTTTCTCAGTCGGAAGATGAACAAAGAGGTGCCGAAGCGATGATAGCCAAATACGGTGATGCAGATAGCGGAGGATATATAAGACATTTAAACTACCCAGACAACTTTATGCAAGAGCAGGAAACAACAATTCAGCAAATAGCTTCTCTTGCAGACGACCCCTTAATGAAGGTTATTGTTGTGAACCAGTCAGTTCCGGGAACAACAGCAGCATTTAAGCAAATCCGGGAAAAAAATCCAGATATCATTTTATTGGCAGGAAATTCGCAGGAAGATACTGCAATGATAGAATCGGCAGCCGATTTTGTAGCCGACCCGGATAATACCAATAGAGGATATCTGATTCCTTTAGCTGCTCAAAAAATGGGCGCTAAGACTTTCGTCCATGTGTCTTTTCCGAGGCATATGAGCATTGAACTATTATCTTTGCGTAAAGATATTATGGAAGCTACCTGTGAGGAATTGGGAATCAAATTTGTTATGGAAACGGCTCCTGACCCTATGAGTGACGTTGGAATTCCAGGTGCTCAGCAGTTTATTCTTGAAAAAATGCCTGCATGGGTTGAAAAATACGGAAAGGATACGGCTTTCTTCGTGACAAACGATGCCCATACGGAGCCTACTTTAAAGAAGGTTGCGGAATTAGGGGCAATTTTCGTTGAGCAGGATTTGCCTTCTCCTATTTTAGGCTATCCCGGTGCATTTGGCATAGACCTTAAGGACGCGGCAGGAAACTGGCCTGAAATCCTTAAAAGAGTTGAAAGCGCTGTTGATGAGAAGGGCGGATCGGGAAGAATGGGAACATGGGCATTCTCTTTCGGTTTTACTACAACCCAGGCTTTAGCTGAATTCGGAAAACAGATTGCGGAAGGCACAATGAGCAAAGACAGTTTGGAAGACTTAATTAAAGCTTATGAAATATACACACCTGACGCTGCATGGAACGGTTCACTCTATGTAGACAGGGTAAGCGGCGATTCAAAGGATAACCACGCTATGGTTTATCAGGATACATATGTGTTCGGAGAAGGATACTTAGGTATGACAGATGTTGAGATACCCGATGTTTATAAGCTTCTTGAAAAATAAATAAAATGATTCCAGGCAGTGCCTGAAAACAGCCTAACTCATAAACTCAAAAGTTCATTTAGAACATTTCAGACTGTCAGACACTGCCTAAAGCATGTTTGCAAACTTTAAACCTTAATTATTTCGCCTCAAACGGTAACAGGACAATTTCATTTTATCTGATTGAATAATATGACCAGACCTATGTTTTCTTACAGTTTAAAATGAAATTGTCTATATATACTTGAATTACTCGAAAAATAACATTGTCAATTTATTTTATACTCTCTGAAACCAAATACCTACTGTGGAATAAACATAAATTGGCTCTATAGCAGCTTTAAAGAATGTTCAGGAGGTGTTTTCTTGGAAGACGAAAATATACTTCTCCGAGTTGAAAATGTAAGTAAAAATTTTGATGGTAATGTGGTTTTGAAAAGCGTTAATTTTTTCCTTGCCAAGGGGGAAATTCTCGGTCTTGTAGGAGAAAATGGAGCCGGCAAATCTACATTGATGAATATTCTCTTTGGTATGAACTTCATCCATGAAACAGGAGGGTATGAAGGTAATATTATTTTCGACGGTAAAAAAATCAATTTTAAGAATCCGGTAGAAGCGCTGAATGCCGGTATTGGAATGGTCCATCAGGAATTTTCCCTTATTCCCGGGTTTAGTGTCATGGAGAATATTTTGCTTAACATGGAGTTTACAAAAAGCAATTGGATATCTAAAATTTTAGGCAAAAACGGTAAAAAGCTTGAAACCTTGGATCAGGAGAAGATGCACAAGGATGCTCAGGCCGCCATAAATACTTTAGGCATACATATCAATCCAAATATTCTGGTAGAAGAAATGCCGGTAGGCCATAAGCAGTTTATAGAGATTGCCAGGGAAATTAACAGAAGAAATGTTAAGCTTATTATCATGGATGAGCCGACTGCCGTTTTAACAGAATCTGAGGCCGATATTCTCATAAAAGCCATGAAGACCCTTGCAAAAATGGGAATTTCAATCATATTTATTTCCCACAGGCTTAGAGAAATAACGGACGTATGTGATAAAATCGTCGTTTTAAGAGACGGAGCAGTTGTTGAGGAGCGTTCTACGGAAGGCGTCACTATAAAGGATATGGCCAGCTGGATGGTTGGCAGAGATGTGGAGAGAGAAAAGGAAGAGGGCAGTCAATCCGGCTTCGAAAGGACCATAGACGATTCAGAATTCATTATGGAAATAAAAAACCTCTGGGTAGATATGCCGGGGGAAATCGTAAAGGATGTTTCTCTTAAGGTAAAGCGCGGGGAAATCCTCGGTATAGGCGGCCTTGCCGGACAGGGAAAGCTTGGCATACCAAACGGCATTATGGGGCTATACGCTTCCGGAGGAGAAGTTCTATATAATGGAAAGCCTCTTGATATTACAAACACCAGAGAGGTTCTTCAAAATAATATAGCCTTCGTTTCCGAGGACAGAAGGGGCGTCGGACTGCTTCTAGATGAGGGAATTGATTGGAATATCTCCTTTAACGCAATGCAGGTACAGGATAAATATCTAAAAAAATATAAGCTCTTCTCTATAAGAGACGATAAAAAAATGGCTGAATTGGCAAACCAATACATAGACGAGCTTCAAATAAGATGCACAGGGCCTCAGCAGAGAGCAAGAAATCTTTCAGGGGGAAACCAGCAGAAGGTATGCCTTGCAAAAGCTTTTGCCATGCATCCCAAATTATTATTTGTTTCGGAGCCTACCCGAGGTATTGACGTCGGCGCAAAGCAGTTGGTTTTAGGCGCCCTTAAAAGATATAATGAGGCAAATGGAACGACGATTGTGATGGTTTCTTCCGAATTAGAGGAGCTCAGAAGTATTTGCGACCGTATTGCCATAGTTTATGACGGAAGGATATTCGGAATCTTGTCTCCGGATGCCCAAACCCACAACTTTGGACTTATGATGGCCGGAGAAGAAGCTGGAGAAGGGGGTAATGATTAATTATGGCATATATTAAAAAATTTGGCTGGCCAAGAGTTATAATTGCAGTATTTCTTATAATTCTTTTTATAATAGCCCCTTTCGTAGGACTGGATATGACCCGCTCCTTTTCAGACGTTATGACCCGCTTTGGTATGAACGCCATTTTGGTTCTGTCTATGATATTTATGATTCAATCAGGTTGTGGGCTTAACTTTGGCCTTCCTGTAGGGCTTATAGCCGGAATGCTGGGAGCCGTTATCTCCATAGAATTTCAGCTGACGGGTCTTTTCGGTGCATTTGCCGCCATGCTTATAGGCGTATTTTTTGCATTGATTTTCGGATTGCTCTACGGCCTTTTATTAAATAAGGTTAAAGGGGACGAAATGATAATCGCAACCTACGTTGGATACTCCTTTGTTGCGTTTATGAATATGATGTGGATTGTTCTTCCCTTTAAAAACCCCTCTTCTGTACAGGGCTTCAAAGGAGAGGGTCTTAGAACTACCATAGACTTAAGCGCTTACTGGGATAAGGCCATAAGCTATTTTCCTTTCAAAGTAGCGATTAAATCGGATATTATAATGCCTGTGGGAATGTTTATTTTATTTGCTGTGCTGGCTTTTTTTGTTTATCTGTTCTTTAAGACAAAAATAGGAACGGCTATAACAGCTGTAGGCTCCAACCCCGATTATGCAAGGGCTTCAGGAATAAATGTCAATAAAATGAGGCTTTATTCCGTTATGCTTTCCTCTGCCGTTGCCGCCATCGGAATGATTGCTTATGAGCAAAGTTTTGGTTTTGTACAGATGTTTAATGCTCCTCTGGCTTTCGCTTTTCCTGCAGTCGCTTCTATTTTGTTAGGCGGAGCGTCTATTAACAAGGCAAATATAGCGAATGTCTTTGTAGGCGCATTCCTTTTTCAAGGTATTTTAACCATGACGCCTTCCGTTATCAATAGTGCTATTAATATTGATATCAGTGAAGTTCTTCGTATTATTATCTCAAACGGAATGATTGTTTACGCATTAACGAGAAAGGAGTAGGATTGATGAATAAGGATAAAACAAAGCTTATAAAAACCATAAACAGCTTTATAATTCCTGTTATGTTCTTGATTATCATTATCATTGCAATCCCTCTTTCCGGATTTTCAATCCCCTATCTGACAGAGCAGATGGTAACAAGGCTTGCAAGAAATGCTTTCCTTGTTATTTCACTTCTTTTGCCTATTATGGCCGGTATGGGAATTAACTTCGGTATGACTTTGGGGGCTATGGCAGGGCAGATAGGGCTGATTTTTGTAACGGACTGGGGTGTTACAGGAATCCCCGGGCTTCTCCTGGCCATGCTTCTATCTACTCCTATCGCTATGTTGCTGGGTGAATTTGCAGGAAGGGTGTTAAACCGGGTAAAAGGCAAAGAAATGATTACTTCTATGATGCTTTCCTTCTTTATTTCAGGCGTTTATTTGGCATTTACTCTTTATATCTGCGGCTACATCATTCCCTTTAAAAATCCTGCGCTTATTCTTTCAAGAGGATATGGGGTAAGAAATGCGCTGAACCTTGATGTTGCAGGGGGATTTGATAATTTCTTTGATAATATTTTGGGGCAAAAAATTGCAATAGGCGGTGTACATATCCCCATTATGACATTTTTAATCATTGTTCTCGTTTGTATCTTTACCCAGTGGTTTAAAAGGACAAAGCTGGGGCAAGATATGCGTGCCGTAGGCCAGGACATGAAGGTTGCCGACAGCGCGGGAATTAACGTGGAAAAGGTCAGAATACAGTCTATCGTAATTTCAACGGTTCTTGCCGCCTACGGGCAAATCATTTACCTGCAAAATATCGGAACCTTAAATACCTATAACGGAGCAGACCAAGCTGCATTATTTGCAGCTGCCGCCTTACTTATAGGCGGAGCCACTGTTTCAAAAGCAAGTATAATAAATGCATTGGTAGGGACCATATTATTTCATTTAATGTTTATAGTTATGCCTGTCGCGGGAAAAAATGTTACAGGGCAGGCAATGATAGGAGAATATTTCAGAACCTTCGTATCGTATGCAATCGTAACGTTAACTCTTGTAATCCATTCGTGGAAAAGGGCAAGAGAAAAAGAACTGGATAGACAGTCCCTCAGGTTAGAAAGCAAAGATAAGCCGCCTGCTAAAACTTCATAGAAAGTATTGGATTGACAGTAAATTTAAAGAAATAATAAGACTTCTTATAATAAATTTAAGAATGCGGATTTCCTGTGGGAATAGAATATTTTTAACCATTTTGATATACGGTTTTCATGGCTGGTTTATTTTTATGTATTATAGCCGATTTAAATTGAAATAGTAGGGGATTTCTGCTGTAGAACATGGTGCCCTTTGGGTGAATACCTATATCATTCAGCTATGGTTTTATACGAAATTTATTATAGATAGGCTAAGAGGACTGGCAGAAGCTGCTGAAATAGAGGCGGCTTTTGCAGTCCTTTTTATTTGGAAGACGGATATAATTTTTTCTTTTCTATAGAGTTAAAAAATCCAGCCGTAAAGCATAATGCTCATGCATTATACTTGAGTTTTTGCAGAGCAAGCATACTTCCCATCAAATCAAGCAAAGTCTTAGTTGCTAAAATCAAACTTTTATTCAGTATTTTTTCATACATTTGTCATGATGCAACGCCCTCCTTGTATTGTTTGCCGCTCTTTTGTGTGATATAATTTGTCATATAATTCTTCCGTTCTGTTTAACATAACTCATTTTAATCTCTATTTTTGGAGAACTTTGCAGAGCTATTATCATATTAAGTTGATGGCAGGGTACTTTTGAAATTCACCTCAAAAGCGGAATGTTTACAAATCATCGGAAGATGATAATTAACCAGTTCCCAGAGCAGATGACTGTATTAAGGGATACTGTATCAAAAAACAAAGGCTTCAATTACCTGAAATGTTCCAGAATCAGAATTTTTAGCCTGCGCTTGCGTAGAGCGGTTTCCGCAGTTTAGCAAAATAAGCCATACAGTATTAGATGATTATATTTAAATATCAACATCTGTTTTTTACAGGAATACCGGAACCATAATTATTTTTGTATCTGCATGAGCAAAACAACACCAGAGCAAATGAATGGCAGCATTCCAAAGTCATTTCGCCGATAGAAAAATTCACTTTCCAATCAAAGCGAAACATAGAATTTATACTACGTTTTAGTCAAAATTCGTTAAGTGCAAGCAGGAATTTATATAAATATCTGATGTATTCTGTAGGTATCCTGCTTTGGGGGTTGGTATCAGAAGTGCTTTTGTTATCAAGTTTCTTCGGATTAATAAGTTTAAGTTTTCTAATTAAAATCCATAGCAAAGCATCTGTGCTATTACAGATGCCTTTTTTTCATATTGCGATTGGCATTAAACAATAGTAACATAATACAGGAGTGTTAGTGAACATATTTGTTATTACAATGGGCAGCGTTGGAGAGCATGTATAAAATGGAGGCAAGTTTATGGAAAAACTAATTTTAAAACTAGGGGATGAATTTTCAGACTATTTAAGGGACGAAAGCCGTAATGTGGGAGTGGCCGGCAGTATCTCTTTTCCCGAAAACATTGAACAGTTGGAAAAAATTATAAAAGTCTGTTCCGAAAATAATTGGAGCGTTACGGTCCAATGTGCCAGAACAGGCATATCCGGGGGAGCTTGTCCCAACAGTGAACACATAATTAATTTAAGCAAGATGAACAAAGTCATTAATTATGAAAACAAGGGCAGCAAAACCACTGTAACGGTAGAGCCGGGTTTGGCCCTTACGGAACTGAGAAAATATATAGATGAAAATATAAACACCAAACTTGAAAATAAAGTGTTTTTCCCGACAGACCCCACAGAAGCAACTGCCGGAATAGGGGGCATTGTAGCTTGCAATGCATCAGGAGCTAAAAGCTATTTATACGGTTCTGTCAGGCAGTATGTTGAATCTTTAAAAATAATATTATCTGACGGCAGAAAAATACATATAAAGCGGGGGGAAGTGTTTGCCAACGGAAGGCAGTTTAAAATTAAGGCGGAAGACGGTTCTTTTATAGAAGGGTTTTTGCCCGGTTATCATATGCCTGAGGTTAAAAATGCCGCGGGATATTATGCGGCTGATAATATGGATATGATAGAACTGTTTATCGGCTCTGATGGAACATTAGGAATTATTTATGAAATAGAACTTGGGCTGATTGGCCAGCCTGAATATACATGGGGGATTACGGCGTTTTTTGATTCTGAAAAAGATTCCTTAAAGTTTGTTAATGAATTAAAATTAAGTTCCGGTGTAAATCCTGCCGCCATTGAATTTTTTAACGAAAGGGCAATCGATATTTTAAGAAAGCAAAGACAGATAAATCCGGCATTTGCTAAAATAAGGCCCATTGAAGACTCCTATAATACGGCAATTTACATAGAACTGCATGGAAATAGTTATGACGAAATGGTCCAGCGGGTTTTAAACTGCGGGGATATTTTAGAAAAAAGCGGCGGAAAAAAGGAGCAGTCATGGTTTGCCTCTAATGCCAATGATTTAGATAATCTATTGTTTTTCAGGCATGGTATCCCTGAATGTGTAAATATGTTTATTGATGAAAGGAAGAAAAAAGACTCTCAGATAACAAAGCTTGGAACCGATATTGCTGTTCCCGATGGTGTTTTTGGCCATTTTGTGGATTCATATAATAATGATTTAAAAAACGCCGATCTGGAATACGCTATTTGGGGGCATATCGGCAATAATCATCTGCATGTGAATATTCTTCCAAATAACGGTGAGGAATATAAAAAAGGCAAGACACTGCATGAAAAATGGGCGAAAGCCGCAGGAGAAAACGGGGGGACGGTTTCTGCGGAGCATGGCGTCGGCAAAACAAAGGCTCCTTATTTAAAATATATGTATGGGGAAGAAAGCTATAATGAAATGCGTTTACTAAAAGCCGCTTTCGACCTAGGATATATGTTTAATCAGGGTAATATGTTTAACAGGGGGGACAGATAATGAATATCATAGTATGCATAAAACAAGTACCTTCCAGCAACAAAGTTATTATGGACCCTGAAACTCATACTATCGTAAGGGACGGCAAAAAATCTGTTGTGAATCCGTATGATTCCTTTGCGCTGGAGGAGGCACTGAAGCTTAAGGATAAGCATGGCGGCAAAGTTATGGGCCTTAGTATGGGCATTATGGATACGAAGCGTATCCTGAAGGAAGCCCAGGCCCAGGGGGCGGACGAATGCTATTTGCTTTCAGACAGAGCCTTTGCCGGTGCGGATACGCTGGCTACATCCTACGCCCTTTCTCTGGGGGCTAACTATATTCATCATTATGACCTTATTATTTGCGGTAAAATGGCTATAGACGGGGATACGGCGCAAATAGGGCCGGAGCTTGCAGAATGGCTTCATATACCCCATGTAAGCGATGTAAGCGAAATTATCGATTCAACGGAAACGGATGTTACTGTTCGCAAAACAGGGGATTTTGGCGAAGAAATTATTAAACTTAAACTGCCTTCTTTGATAACTGTGAATAAGGACATTAATCTGCCCAGGCTCGCAAGCCTTGACGGGTTTGAAAAAAGCCTCCATAAGCCGGTTAAAGTTTTGACCGCTCTGGATTTAAACGCAGATTTGAATTTGTGCGGTTTAAAAGGGTCTCCAACACAAGTAGTCAGAACCTATGTGCCTGAAAACCAGTCTCAGTGTAAGTTTATTCATCAGGAGGAAGCCGCTGGTCTGCTTAAAACATATGTTGGGGGTATAAAATAATGGCTTTTGTGGTAATTGAAAATAAATGCGTAGGCTGTAGCCTTTGTAAAAAGACCTGCTCCTTTGGGGCGATTGAAATAAATAACCGTAAAGCGTATATTAATTCCAATTGTACATCTTGCGGAATGTGCGTTAATAGCTGTAAGTTTGACGCTATAGAGTTTAGCGCTGGTTCTTCCCATCGTGAAGACAACAAAGATATTCTTGTTTTTGCGGAAGTTCACAGTGGGGAAATTCTTGATGTTACCTACGAACTGGTTTCAAAGGCAAAAGAAATAGCCTCACAGGACCAGCGTAAAATTTATGTTATGGCCGCAGGGAATATATGCAGAGAAAGTTTAGAGAAGCTGGCTCATTACGGTGCAGACAGGATATACTATTATAAAATCGAAGAAAAGCTTTTTGATGAGGACTATGCCGATATTTTGGAAAATCTTAACCGGGAGCTTAAGCCGTCTATCATACTTTTTGGTGCTACGGCAGAGGGAAGAAGCATTGCGCCGCGGCTGGCATCAAAGCTTAAAACGGGCTTAACTGCCGATTGCACCCAGCTTTTTATAGATGACAATAATTTGCTTAACCAGGTTCGGCCGGCCTTCGGCGGTAATCTTATGGCGGCTATTGTTTGCCCCAATCAGAGGCCCCAGATGGCAACGGTACGCCCCGGTGTTATGCAAAAGAGTGAACCGAATGAATCTTATCAGGCGGAAATAACAGAGCGTTGTATTAAGCCTGCGGGCGGGCAGAACAAAGAACTTATTGAAATCATAAAAACTGCCGCCAAAGATAATTTAAGCAGCGCGGAAATTGTTGTTGCTGCGGGAAAAGGCATAGGTCCGCGGAAAAATATGGAGCTTATTCATAAATTGGCAGACTTATTAGGCGGAAAAGTTGCTTTAAGCAGACCTCTTGTTGATATGGGTTATGGCGATTATACACAGCAGGTCGGCCAAACAGGCCAAACCATAAGCCCGAAATTATACATATCTTTTGGCGTATCCGGCGCTATACAGCATATAGCGGGTATTGGCGGGGCTGAAACAATTATTGCCGTTAATACTGATAAAAAAGCGCCGATTTTTAATATCGCAAATTTTGGTATTATAGGTGAAGCAGGACAGGTGCTTAAAGAATTGATAGCGGCTTTAGAAAATTAGATAAAATATATTATTGCTTAATAATTTCGGCAGTTCAATAAGCTTGCTCTGCTGTTTGAATTTTAGAATAAAACAGGTGAGTATATATAGTAAATTTGCTTTTCTTCCGCAGTAAGTAACGGGCTCCCCAAAGGCATAAAATCAAGGAAAAGTAAATTTACGACGCTACTATTTTATTTTAATTCGAGTATAGTCAAATGAATAAAAAATAGTAGAAAAATCTATCCATCAAAAGGTCTTACTGCCTTGGTTTTCTTATATTGGGGCACGTTTTGTAAGGGAATCATCAGATATTTATTCTGAAATGAAGAAGGACTTCTGCCTAAGGCGGAAGTCCTTTTCTAATATTACCATGCGATTATAAAATCCTAAGGTTAGTCTATAGCAAGCAAATTTAAAGACAAATTTATTTGCTTATGCTGCTTTTGCATAGATATTTCTTGTAAACTTATGTGCAAAATAGAAACAGAATATGGAAAGGATTGAAATTACGATACATGCAGTCCAGCCAAGAGTATAAGTACCTGTAATATCAAATATACCGGATACAAGGATACCGCCTAAGGACATCCCGGCCTGAAGAGGGCTTTGGGTTATGCCCCTCATAAGGTTGAAATTCTTTGTTCCGAAGGTGGCGCTTATAAGAAGAGGCGCAGAAACGGTACCTACCCCTGCGGCGAAGGAATAAAGAATGATATATACATAGAACAAATTCTGGCCCATATCTTTACCGAGTATGGCTGAAGCAAAGGCCAAAGCGAAAACAATGAAGGCTATGGCAGAGGATTTCATGGTTCCCATGGTGTCGTGCATCCAGCCCAGAAGGAGTTTTCCAAATACACTTATAAGAGAAGACATGCCGATTACGCTGGCTGCAAATTCAGCCCCATAAATATCTGAAATATACGGGTTCATCTGACGCATGGGGGCAGAGCATACAAGGCCCATTCCAAAGAAGCCTATCATATGCAGCCAAAAAAACAGATGACCTTTTGCATCACTTACGTCTATTTCTATATTTCCTTCTGAAAGTTTTTTAGCCTCTTTAAGTGCGTTTTTCTCTGCTTCCTTGGCATCTATTTTGGCATCTTCACCGAAGGGCTTAAGGCCCATGGATTCGGGCGTAGGTTTAAGCAAAAAGAAAACGATAGGGCATGTGATTACCATTATTATTATGCCTACATATTGATAGGAGGTTCTCCATCCATAGGTTTCGATAAAATATCCGATTAAAGGCGCAAGTATAGAGCCGCCGAAGCCTATTCCGGCGAGGGTTATGCTCATTGCAATCCCTCTTTTTTGTTTAAACCATGCGGTTATCATCATAGATACAGGCATAAAGCATGCGCCTGCCCAGAATATTCCCAAAATGAGGGCGGATATGTAAAAATGAGTTATATTTTTTGCAAGAGAATAGGACATATAAGAAAGCCCGAAGCCTATCATGGTAAGTGTAAGAGTAAGCCGCATTCTTTCTTTATTTGAATATATTTTTCCCCAAAGAGGAGATGTGAAAAGGCCGCAAAGGGCAACGATTGTTGTTGTAAGAGTAAAGGCACTTCTGCTTATGCCGAATTCTTCCACTACAGACTTAAGATAGAGCGTAGCTGTAGCATTTATAATAGGTGATGTAAGTGCGCAAATAAAAGCGCATCCAATACAAATGATCCAAGCATAATGCTTGTAATTTCTCACGGGTATTCCTCCCCCTAAATATTAAGATGAATTTTTATATCAAGTGTAATTAGTATAAGATAATTGGTTTAGCAAGACACGAAATATTTGTACCTGAAGCGAATATATAAAGGAACATTTTCAAATATCAGTCTATGGTTTTGTACAGCTTCCTTGCATCTCTATATGCCCATACAAAAAGAAGAGCACATAAGATACAAAGAATTATGCAGGATACCCATCCGGAATTATAGGTCCCGGTAGCATCATATATGGTAGCCATAAACAATCCGCCGAGAGACATACCAAGCTGCATGGGGCTCTGGGTGATTCCTCTCATGATATTGAAGTTTTTGGTGCCAAAGGTAGCGCTTGTAAGAAGAGGTGCGAATACAGTGCCTATTCCGTTGCCGATACCATAAAATAAAGCCATAACAAAAAACATGATAGGATTCGCCCCTAAAATCAGGCATATGAAGCTGATACTCATCATCATAAAGGCAAACAAGGAGCCTTTTACCGTTCCAAACTTATCGTTTAATCCGCCAAGAATAAGCTTGCCGAATATACCCACGAAAGAGTACGCTGAAACTACGCTTGCGCCGAAGGCAGCCCCATGGAGATCCGATGCATAGGGATTAATGTGCCGTAAAGGAGATGAGCATACGATACCCAGAATGAACATAGCAACCAGATGCATCCAAAAGAAGGTTTTTTTCTTTGCATCTGAAAGGGAAACATCTATTTCCCCATTGACAGATTTCTTTGTATTTCCATTTTGGGCCGGCGAGGCGCTTCCTTCACCGTAAGGCTTTAACCCCATAGCTTCAGGGCTTTGCCTTAATATAAGAAATGCCATTGGTACGGCTATAATAAGTACCATGAGCCCTATTATCTGATACGTATTTCTCCAGCCGTAGATCGATAGAAATTTTGAAACGATAGGGCTTAAAATCAAACCGCCTATGCTTACGCCGCTGAGAGAAAGGCTCATGGCAAGCCCCCTTTTTTCTTTAAACCATGAGGTTATCAATATGGAAGAAGGGATAAAGGAGCAGCCGGAATAAGCTATGCCTACACAAACGGACGAAATATACAGGTGATATTTATTTTGGGCAAGAGAATAGGACATATAGGCAAGGCCAAAGAAAACCAATCCCACAGTAAGAATTATTCTCATATTTCCTTTAGAAAACAACTTTCCCCAGAAGGGTGAAAGCACCATACCACATACGGCAACCAAAGTGCTTGTTAAAGTAAAAGCGCTTCTTGAAATTTCAAATTCCTCCGTAACCGATCTCATAAACATGCTTCCCAAAGCATTAATCAGAGGTGTTGTGAGGCTTGAAAGAACAAAGCATCCAAAACAAATCACCCAACCATAATGAATTGTCTTCTTACCTACTGTCATGATTATTGTCCTCCTAGTGGTTTTTAAGATAATTTAAGGCACATTGCGCATGGATAGCAGCACCTATGGGCAGCGCATCCTCATTGAATATGATTTTAGGATTGTGAGCGGGGTAGAGGGGAACATCTCCGTAAGGTTTGCAGCCGATGCTGTAAAATACGCTTGGAACTAATTCCGTAATCCTTGCAAAGTCATCGGAAGCACTTGAAGGGGGATAGGGAATAAATTCCACATCTAAATCTTTAACATATTCATTCATGATGTCAAGAAGCTCAGGGTCTGTAACGAGCGAAGGCACGTCTGAAAGAACCTCGTATTCTGTTTCAGCGCCGAAGGTCTTTGCAGAATATTCCACTACCTCATGAACGCGTTTTTTAAGCTTTGCTCTTAAATCCTTATCAAAGGTTCTCATGGTTCCCTGCATAATTACTTGTTCCGGAATAATATTTGCAGATGTTCCGCCGGCGAACTGGCCGAAGGTAAGGGTAGCCATAAGCTCCGGAGGTGTTTCTCTTGCAATAAGCTCCTGAAGCGATAAATACGTATGGGCAGCTACATTTATAGGATCTATTCCGTTATGAGGCCATGCGCCATGGCAGCCTTTGCCCTTTACTGTAAGCTTCATGCCGTCACAGGAAGCACAGGTATAGCCTTTGCAGATGGCAACCGTTCCTACTGGATTTTTTGCATTCATATGCATGTCAACGGCTACATCTACTTTCGGGTTTTCAAGAACGCCGGCTTCTATCATAGCCTTGGAGCCTATGAAATACTCTTCTCCCGGTTGAAACATGAGTTTTACTGTTCCTTTAAGCTCGTCTTCCCGTTCTTTAAGCATTTTGGCAGCTCCCAGAAGCATAGCGGTATGGAGGTCGTGCCCGCAGCAGTGAGCATATGGGGTTTTTGAACTAAAGGGAAGCCCGGATTCTTCCGTCATATCCAATCCGTCCATATCGGCTCTTAAAAGAACGGTTTTTCCTTCTTTTTTTTCGCCTATTAAGCCAACAATACCGCATTTGCTTATTTCTACGGGTTCTATTCCCATTTCTTTAAGCTTTTCTTTGACAAATCCGGCGGTTATGGGGAGATCATCACGAATTTCAGGATGCTGATGAAGATAGCGCCTGTTTTCGATTAATTCATCTTTCAGCTCATTTGCCCTTTCTAAAAATTCATTCATTTTTTATCCTCCTTTATAGCGAAGCTAACGATTATACTAAATTGCTCCTGCAAAATTCTTGTCAATTGCTTACCGTTAAATCTTGACCGATATCTAATTAAAAATAAGAGGCCAAGGCCACGGCAATGGTACAGAATGAATAAAATTACAAAAATTAATATTATGTATAGTATACTATAAATCAATATTATCATTAGGAGCCATTAAGCAACTGTAACATATGCTACAGACGGCTAAAATCTGCAATACTGCTATATTTTCATATCGTTTTAGGTTATACTTACAAGGGTGTTTTGCAAGGTTTTGTATAAAGTAAACAAAAGCCTTGCAAAAGAAAAAAATAAAATAACGGAAGAAGTTGTTAATAAATTATCGTAATTCGCTTGTATATAGTCATTTTAGCGTTAGTTATTAAGAGTTTTCATTGAAATTCATATGTGCTAATTGTTTACCTTTTTTAGAATATGGAGACTTCTAACTTCGTCAGTATACAGTGTGTCATACGTTACAGAGCTGTTTTATATAACCAAAAGATAAATTTCAATATGAATAATCAGTTGTACAATTTTTGGCATCGGCAAAATATAGAAAAATATTTTAAAAATTAGAAATATTCTCCATGGTGTTTTGAACCGAGGGGTTTGCATAGATTTTTGTATAATTTTTAAATTTAACTTTATTTACTGTATACTGGCATATATAATATTTTGTTATAGAAATTGCAGGTTTACAAAACCGAAGTTTTAATTTGCTAAGGTTTTAAAGCTTATCATAAAGGGAAGGGATCTATATGGCATTGCCAAGATACTACATGTACGGAGATTTTTTTGAATTTAAGGATATTTTTACGGAAAGATTCAAAGAAAGAAAGTTTAAAAAGGGAGATAAATTAAAGAATGTAGGCGAAATAGTTAAAAGCCTGTATTATTCCGTTCACGGCCTTACGAAGGTCTCCTTTATTCATGAAAGCGGAGAAAGCAAGACCACATTTATTTCAGGTGCAGGAGTCATACAGCCTTTATATTATCCTTCCCAGTTTCCTGTCTGGGAAAAAAGGTTTCGATTGGAAGCATATACCAGTATGACGGTATTGGAAATAAGCAAGGAGGAATTCAAGGCTCTTGCGGAAGAATATCCTAGGCTTATGGAAATAATGCTGGATGTTACGGCGAGAAACCTCTATACCATGACGGCAGATGCCATGAGCCATATTTATGATGAGGGAATAACCCGAATATGTAATTTGATGTATGCCCATATTTCAAATTTAGATGTTAAGCATAATCATGATATAAATCAGATAACCATAACTCAAAGTGATATATCCGCAATAGTAGGCCTTAATAGGGTAAACACCAATAAAATACTGCAGCAGTTGAAAGACATGGGTATTATAGCTCTTGAAAGACGCAGAATAAGGATAATAGACAGAAAAAAACTGATTAGTTATTGCAGTACAGATATCGTTTTAGGAGAATAATCAGGTAAGAATTCAGCCTATAAATAAAAACCTTAAAAGAATCCCATAAGGCTACCGCAAAAAATACTGATAAAAATCATCCTTTAAAGGGTGATTTTCTGTTTATAATAAACGAAATCCGCTCATTAGACTATCAGACAATATCTTTTGCAAAACGATGACCTCGGCTTGAATAGAGAGATGGATTTAAGTATAAACCCTCCATCATAACACCATACTTTTAATTCGTAATAATATACTTCTTGTGAACGGAGGTACAATCGATGAATGTATACAAAACTGCTGAAATAGCAGAAATGATAGGGATACATCCGAATACAGTTCGGTTGTATGAGGAACTAGCGTTAATTCCAAAGCCGGAGCGTCAGCCAAACGGATATCGCGTTTTTACGGATCTTCATATTGAACAATTCAAACTTGCCCGGCTTGCATTTGAAGTAGAAGTCTTGCAGAATGGTTTGCGAAAGAAAATTGTCCAAATGGTAAAGGTATCTGCAAGCGGTGATTTTGATGCCGCTCTCGCTCTTACACAAGACTATCTGGAACAACTCAGGCAGGAGCGTGATAATGCAGAGGAAGCTATTAAAATTGTAAAACAGATTTTATCCGGTGGTTCAAAAGAGAATAATCTTTCGCTGAAACGGAAAGAAGTGTCCGATTATTTGAATATTTCTATGGACACCCTGCGGAACTGGGAAATGAACGGGCTTTTCGATGTTAAACGGAAGCAAAACGGGTACCGCGTGTATACCGATGAAGATATAAAGCGCCTGAAAATAATTCGTTCTTTACGATGTGCAAATTATTCTTTGGAGGCAATTTTGCGTATGCTTCTGCAATTATCCGAAAATCCCAACATTGATATAAAAAAGGTGCTGAATACGCCTCAGGAAGATACGGATATTATTACGGTATGCGATAAGCTTATCGTCTCTTTGACGAAAGCCGAGCATAATGCCCAGGAAATGATTCTGAAACTGCAAAATATGAAAATTAGATTTTAAATAAAGACTCCATTTTGCCACCAGAGTTTCCGCTTGATTTATACTTTACATTGTAAAAAATCAAGGCCTAAAAGGAGGCTCAATATGAACACAGACAAAAACCAGCGACGCTGGGAAGGAAAAGTTGCGGTATTTCTGTTCGGGCAGGGCATTTCACTGTTCGGCTCACAACTTGTGCAGATGGCAATCATTTGGCATGTGACATTGGAAACCTCATCAGGAATTTGGGTCACGATGCTGACCGTGGCATCTTTCCTGCCTCAAATGCTGATTTCACCAATTGCGGGAGTATGGGCAGATAGACACAGCCGCAAAGTGATTATGATTTTATCCGATGGGATTATTGCAGTTACAACCCTGCTGCTTGCACTGTTTATGATGTCGGGCAACACAGGAACGGCAACCCTGCCGGTAATTATTATCGTGTCGGCTATTCGTTCCCTTGGCGGAGGAGTTCATTCACCGGCGGTTAACGCCGCCCTTCCTCAAATTGTACCTGAAAATAAGCTATCCCGTATAAACGGATACAATGGAACGATTCAGTCAGTTGTGCAGTTTGTTTCCCCTATAGCGGCCGGTGCAATTATGGCCGCCGGCCCGATCTATAATATCCTTTTAATTGATGTTGTGACTGCAATCATCGGAATCGGTATCCTTGCCATGTTAAAAATACCAAAGCATCAGCTCGCCCTCAAGTCAGAAAAAACATCTGCATTTGCAGAAATGCAGGAAGGCTTTCGCTTCATATGGACTCACAGATTTCTAAAAAAGCTGTTTGCTACTTACGGCTTGTATATTTTCCTCTGTGTTCCTTCGGGTTTTCTCTCAGCCCTTATGATAAAGCGAACCTTTGGCGATAATATCATGTTCTTGACTATGAATGAAGCGGTTGGATTCGCCGGATCGGTGTTTGCCAGTCTGCTGCTCGGTATGACCGGCGGATTCAAGAACAGAGCTAAAACCCTTTTCTTGGGAATACTGGTTTATGGTACCGCATCTCTTGCCATTGGCTTCACAAACGTGTTTTGGCTGTTTGCAGTACTTATGTTCTTTATCGGCTTTACGATACCCGTCGTTCAAACAGCAGTTTTTACACTGGTGCAGGAAAAGGTCGAGCCTGCGATGATGGGCAGGGTTTTCAGCTTGCTGAATGTTATGTTCAGCGGATTTATGCCCCTTGGCATGGTCATCTTTGGCCCTTTGGCTGATGTAATACGAATTCAGACAATGGTAATTGTGTGTGCTGTGCCGATTATCCTTCTTGCCATGAATCTTCTCCTGCCCCGAAGCTTCTATCGAGAGGGCATCTATACACCGGAAGCCGGAGGAACAGGCGATAAACCAATGTAGCGAACTTGTTTACTGGTGGCCTATGAAATAAAAGCTGAGATGCCGATGAATGGTAAAAATGAAGGCCAGACACGATTCAAGTGTCTGGTCTTCGTTTTTACCATTGAAAGTCTTTTTATCCTGCTCTTAGGAGCGAATTTCTGGTCCATTGTTCCAGTGTGCCGGCTACTCCGGTGTGTGAAACCAGTATTCTCCCTTTTCTATAACAGTCAATCCGCTGCCGAAAAGCTGCCGCCATAATCCATCGTCAGATAGCCTTGATAGAAATAGCTGATATCGCTTTTATAGATTGCCCTTTGCCCCTTGGCATATTCAATGGAGCATTTTGAAAAGCCAATGCCGGCAACCGAATGCCCGGCATTGCTGAAACGCTCCCATATAGCCCTGGCCACAGTCTAAATTAAGCAGACGACGAAATTATGACGGCAGCCCAACCGAAGTAATCCAATCCACCGATTGAACAATAAATTAAGGCTTTCTACCTGCCATGCCTATATCCGGATTCAAATGAGAATATAATACATATGTAGAGATATATTCGTCATTCCAAAATTGGTTTGTACGCGGCTCATAAAGCGATGGTTTATTTAAATACTTGTTTGGTTCTTTAGGCAAGGTGTTTCCCATACTGCACGCCGTTGGCTTAATTCCAGGTTGTATAACTGCTGCCGAGTCAATCAAAAGAGCGGCAGTTACCATGTCGGATTCGTCCATGCTTGCAGCATAATCAAAAACAGGCTTTGTGCCGTAGAGAATATTGTTTTCTATGCAAAAGTTCTTCACCAGCTTGCCCGGTACCTTTCCTTTTGAGCTTTTAATCCCATAGGACGAGCCAAAGTACCCATATATTGATTATTCTAATTCAGGAAAATAAGTTTCCAATTGTTTGCAGAAATACTCACGCTTGCCACTACGAAGAGTTATGCCAATATCGAAGGCGAGGAGGCCATGTGCTCCTGTTTCAAGGCAGTAATCAAGTAGCCTTCTGATATTTTCCGCGGTGTCGTTGATAAAGGGAAGAATAGGCGTCATCCAAACAATGGTGAGGATTCCTGCCTTTTGCGGTTTTTTTAGCACCTCAAAGCGTCTGTGCACACATTTCACTTTACGGTGAATGCTTTGCAAGAGCTCAATATCCCACAGAATCAAATCCGACTTGATAATACGGAAAATCTGAAGCTATATTGGTGGACAATTTCCAAGCATTACGGGTAAGCAGTTCGTTTTCTTCGATTGGCAGATACGGATCACTCATCGTACCCGTGCCAATCATACAGCAGCGGCGCTTTTTCCGAAGTACTTTCTCAAAAGCTGCGAAGCATTGCTTTTAACCTCTACATCCTCAAATGTGTAGGTCATGCCGACACTCACTGCGAGAATTCCAGTAGATACAGCCGCGATGGAGATTCATTCCGGTTTTAGGGGAGAGGATGGACTTTGCTTCTTTATAGTGCACGGAGATGAACTCCCTTTCTTATCTCTTTTTCTTACACGCAGGGAAATCAGTGCCTTGACATCTTCTAGAACTTTCGGCGAGGTAACGTTAATCATCAGCCAGCGTCCGCCGTTGAAAAGTTTGGTATTTTTGTAAACTTCCCGAACATAGTCAGTGCAGGTTGCAAGCAGCAGTTCTGCTTCCATAATCTCCTTGCCGCCCACGGATACAAGGCAGGTAAAAAATCCCTCAGTAGGGTAGAGCGTGCAGAGTGCGCGTCCGCTTTTTTTATATTTGATGTTCCAACCGGGCGCACCGGAACAGACACTATATTCCACTATGGGAGAAATCTCGTAGGTGTCTTCCAGATGGCGGCATAATTCATCCCATAAAGGGCTGCCGATATATGCAGATACCTCAGATAAATCCGGCTGGTTATCTTTGGCATAAAACTCATTCCAGTTCATTTGTTTACGCTCCTCTTTCCGAGTGGATATTCAGCTCCACATCTGATGCAATCGCCATCATGCAAAGAAATGATACCACCACAGGCAGAACAGGTATACATCTCCTTTTGCTGCACCATTAAAGTCCGTATCCCATGTTCCTTTGCAATAAGGCTGTTTGCAATCAGACTGATGCCGTAACGAGCACGATAACTTTTATCCAATACTTTAATTTGTTTGCATGGAAAGAGCGAACAGTTAAAACAATAACCGACACTCTTTTCTATTGCACAAGCCTTAATGCGGCATTGGCGGCAATGTTCTGGTTTGGTATCGTCCTCCAAGCTGCATCCGGGGCAAGGATTTTTCCCTAAATGCTTATAGCATATGGTGCAGTTCATGCCACAGGGTGAAAATGTACATTCTATAAAATCTGGCTGTGGCATGAACTACCGCCTCCTTTTACTGCGCTTTCCAACGCTTTAGCATTGGAAAAAACTGCTGCATCATTTCTCGCGCTTTCTTCTCGGTCATGCCGGGATTGTTCTCCACCATTGGTGCGATGCAGATTTCAATCATCTCATCCATCGTGCTGTTTGAAGTAAAGCACCCATTTTCATAACAGTATTTGCAGTAGTCGGTGTTCTTGCTGCCGTCGGATTCTGCACCGTACAAAGTATCCGAGTCCCCCATAGGCATACCACAGCTTTGGCAGAATTTCTGATTTTCGTAGTTCATCATAATTTCCTCCTTAATTTTAATAATCCTATGATATCAAACAAAAGATGACAACTATATGTCATGTTCTGTGATGGTCCGCAATTTTTTGTGCGTACTTTGATAATTCCTGCCGCAGTTCGGAAGGTTCCAGAACCTGAATCTCAGAACCGAAAGAAAGCAGATAATCAATCACCCAACTGTCCATTGGAAAATCTACTTCTACCAAGAAGCTGCCCTCCGGCTGCGAAGTAACGCTGGTGCGGTCGAACTCGTCGTAGACTCGAAAGGCAAGGCGGCTTGATATGCACAGCTTCAAATGTACCGTTGAAAAAGGCGGCAATTCTGCTTCGATGGGTGGGATTTCATCCTCGTAATCCTCGGTAAATATCTGGCCTGTTGGCGATACCTCAATGATTCGCCCAACTTTAAAAAGGCGAAAATCATCAGCCTTGAGACAAAATGCCTGCAAGTACCAGTGCTTATCTTTATAGACTAGCTTAAGGGGGCAGATGACGCGATTATTTGTTTTACCTGACACACCGCAATAGGTAAGGGCGAGCATCTGCCGCCCCATAATTGCAGTCTTTAGCAGTTCGAATCTGGCGGTATCCGTCGGGCCCATTCCCCAACGAGAGAAATCCACTTCAATCCAATTACGGCGCGGCTTTCGGAATGCTGTTCCGAGCTTTTGCAGCAAGGTATCCACATTTCGGTCAGCCACTTTCAAGCTCTGTATGGCAAAGAGCAGCTCATTCTGCTCATCATCGGAAAGAAGCGTTTTGTCAAATGTATAACCGGGCATCAAAGAGATGCCGCCGCCCTTTCCTGCCGAGGCGTAAATAGGAACACCCGCCATAGAGAGCGTTTCCACATCTCGATAGATGGTCCGTACTGAAACCTCTAAAATGTGGGAAAGTTCAGGGGCAGTCATCATCCCCTTTTCCAACAGTAGGTAAAGAATCCGAAACAGACGGTCATTCTTCATATTCCTCATCCCCAAGATTTATCATTACACACTAGTATAGCACAAAAGTTTGACAGGTTATATGTCGAGTTTCTGAACTTTTATAAATTATAATCCTCCGAAATAAAAGTACAATATTTCCATATTTTCATTTTCAGACCTTCTTATGATCCGGGATTAATAGCAGAGGATTTTGCATGTCAAAATTTGATTGGTTCAAGCCTTATCTGAAACTGAATATATAGTAGGGTGACTTTTCAGTTAAACCAAGGAAGAAAAATTAAATGGGCATGTAAAAGATTTTACTATTATAAATATAAAAGGAACCTATGGAGATGGAGCTCTTGCCGGCTCAGGGGATAAAGGCACTTTAATTGATAATGTAAAGCTTCATGGAGAAATTAATTTTACTTAAAACTATAATTTCATATTGAGGCTTAGCAATATCATATCTATAAATTTGCAAATACTATCTCCAGATTTTAAAGCAAACTTGTCATACCAGGCTTCTATATGATTATCCCTTAACCTTTTTACTAATGGGGGGACAAACTTATCTTTGTCCCCCCTTGTATGACTAATAAAAATATCATATAGCATAGAACACCTCTTTCATTTCATCCTTTATGCTATTATAATACACTCAATAGATTTTATGTAAATACTGCTTGCAGCTACTTATAAAGCTCTGATTATACCGTAAATCCTATTTAGATACTTGGCCTAATTTAAACGACGGTTGATGTTCGGGAACATTCTTTTTGAGATGTCCGAACATCGGTCGTCGTTTTCTATAACCAACTGTGCTTATTTGTGAGAATTCATTGTTTTTAGCTTTAGCAATTAATTTTACATCTGGATTTGAAATCTTAAGTCTGGCAATAAAAAGTAAAAAAGAACTTCTGAACGCCAGTATCTAATTTGCTTTTCGATTTTTTTGTTATAAAACAAGTGTTTGTGCATATTGAATTCCTTATAATCTGAAGTTGCATATGGATGTCCCATAACGGGCAAGTAATATATAAGTAAGCCTGTTTCAAAAAATCTAAAGAGCAATACCATACAAGAATGCCATGGCGGCAATATATTGCATATCAATAATAGTCTTGTTTAAGTTTATGTTGGTATATTATCTTTTTTAAAATGACGATTCTGATTCATCGTCTAAAAATCAAGAGATACCCAATATGATTTTGATTGCAGTTATTATATAGCCCTGTTTTCCATCAATTGCTTAGCAATTGTATAGCCGGCAAAATACGACGGTGCCGAGGTATTTCCATCGACCGGAAACGGAAAGATTGATGCATCCGCAACAATCAGGCCCTGTACGCCATGTACTCTTCCATACTGGTCGACCACGCCTCTCTGATTAAGCGGCGCCATCCGTAGAGAACATTGTTGGTGATGGTTGTGTGCAAAATCGGACCGGATAAAATTTTCAAGCTGTTCGTCATCATCAATAACTTCTATAGCAGGAGACAGCAGCTGATAAGCCGGATCTATCAAAGAAAGATGGATAGCGATATTTTTGATATAGTTTCTGTAAATAGCCTTGGTAACTTCCATATCGGCAGGGTTTTCAAGAAGCCCCTCGTTTGCAAGCACGATTTTCAGCGGATCGTTACTCTGTATCCGAATGGACCCACGGCTTTCAGGTAATAAGTCCTGAATGACAATCGTTAGTATTTCATGTGAATAAGACCCTATGAGCTGTATACGGCGGTGGTCCTTGCTGCTGCCTTCAAGAGGATTGGGCAAAAACGCACCCCCGGCATATAATGCGTTGGGTTCTTCCAGCATTTCCGAAATATTATCGCTGTTGACTGTGAAAAATGAGAAATTCAATGTGTGATTTGTCAGGTTCTTACCCACATTAGGATTATCAAAGATAATAGGTATCCCTGCTCTTTTAAGATCGGCAGAAGGCCCGATGCCTGAGAGCAATAAAAGCTGGGTGCTATTAATGCCTGCCGATACAATAATCTTTTTACGTGCAGATGCCTGCAGGCATCTGCCTTCATATAAAAACTCAATACCGGCAGCCCTGCGATTGCCTTTAAATCTAATACGCAGTGCCGTCGACTTATAAAGCACCCTCAGCTTTCGCCCGTTTATGCCAAAGCCGTCTGGGGTCATCACATCGGATGAAAAAAATGCGGTAGAGGAACTTTCCCGAAATCCGTCGGGCGTTTGATATAATTGCCATTGAGTAAAGGCACCCATAGGCGTTTGCGGATTATTGTAATCAAGTATTCGACTCAAGCCGGTGGCACGTTCCGTGGCGAGCGCTAGTTTTTCCGTCATTGCAGGGATATGAATGGGCATCTGCCTGATTGCAATCCGTCCATCATAACCACGAGTGTCAGAATTATCTGTGTTCCCATTATAATTCTCTAATTGAGTAAAGCTTTCAGTCGCTTTCAAAGGGCCCCATTGAGGGCCTAAAAGATTTTCCCATTGCCTGAGTGCATGGGGCGTCGGCCGTACATATTGCTGTCCGTTAACAGAAGAACCGCCGCCAGACAATCTTCCCGTTGTCCAGTCAAATATTCTGTTTTCCACGCTCTGCTGCGGAACTCCGAAACCTTGCCAAAAATACTGCGGATAAAGATCGGCCATATTTGTGGCTGGTTCTCTCACTAATTTATCTTGATCGTTATTTTCTCCCGCTTCTAACACAAGAACGGAGTCTCTTCTATTATCTGAGAGTAATTTTGCTATAACAGCACCGGCAGGGCCTGTGCCCACTATAATGTAATCAAAAATCATATTTGAAGAATACGGCAAAGAGTTTCTCATTAAAACACCTCCATTTAATCCAATATATGCAACTATAAAACCTACGGAGATAGAATCAAATTAAAAAGATGTTGGTATAAAATGCAGGTGTTAAACAATTCTTTCCAAAATTAGTTGAAATATTCTCAGCGCTTATTCAATTGATTTTTAGCAAAGGGTTAGAAGTTACTCAATGCTCTTAAAATCTGCTCAATATGTTTTAATAAGAAAAACTCTAAATTTAAACTGAAATGAAGGCTAAAAGTATTCGTTCTTGATGGCAGAGTATGTCTTCAAGGAGAATAGCTACCATCAAAAGCAAAGAATGCTTATGTATATCCTTTAGCTGTCTTAAATGTTGTAATAGTCAAAAAACTTATAAGTATTATGCGAAGACGAATTTGGAAATTAAAAATATCAATGTGGATTTATAAAGCGCAAACTTGTACATTATATGTAAGTACAAAAAAGTCATGTAGGGTTTTTATAGTATCGATTTGTTTATAAGATTTTAGAAAATAGATTGTATGCTTTAGCAACAGATGGTTAATGCATATACAATGCTTATTTGCGTAATGTGCTGTGATGTGTATAAATATATAAATAAAAAATAATTAAATTTAAGCAGTAATGAGATTAAAGACGTTTCTCTGTTAAGCAGTCATCTAAATTTAAAAGAGACAGTTATTAGAAAAAATTATATGTTTGATGGCCATGCTTTTTAAAAGAGAAGAGTAGGGCTTATTCATGATGAACATTGATAAAAACATCTAAATAATTCCTAAATAAAGGATAGTAAAAAGAGATGAAATCTTGGAACTTAATATTCTTTCTAATTTCTATTCATTAGTAATATTAAGGGCTAAATAGCTGAGCGTGATACCACGGATATAGTTTTCAAGTTCCTCACAGTGTCCTTCTCCGGCCAGTGTCATCAGGGTGCGTAAGTGATGGCGGAAGTCATGGCGCAGCTTTGCACTTTCTTCCACCTTCTGATTCATCTGCCGCAGATGCTCCACCTGCATGGTAAGCTGTCGTTTCATCTGCCGCTGTTCCTCGGCGTATACAAGGCTGTGGCGGTAACCCATGGTAATATCATACCCCAGCACCACTCCGGTTGCGATGACAAGGCTTAAGCTGCCCCATTCCTGAAACCAGCCGCTAAGGATTGGCTCGTAGTTTGGGAGAAGGCGGTCCCAGACAAAAGCGCAGGCATAGATGATATCTGCATAGAGCAGTATGGTCGCTTTTTCTATCGTACGGCGTACCGCCATAGCGGCGGTAAACAGAAGATAAATAGCGGTAAGCAGCTTGAAACCGAAAACCAGATTGGAAAAGGCAAGCATCACCGGCAGTGTAAGATGCGCAGCAAATACCCCGTAAAGAAGCACCAACATACAGACAACTCCGGAGGCGGCACCGCTGATTACCTGCATAGTTCTTTTTGTGTCGCAGATGCGATTGTGGAGAATGATCACAAGCAGCGTTACCAGATATCCGCTGACCAGTTCTACCGTGTACCACGGCTGGATCGGCAGCGGAAGAATACCATGCACCACGCTGTAGGAAGTAAATACTGCGGTCGAAAGGCACAAAAGAAAAAAGAGCCAGATATTGTTCCCACGGCGGGTACGGATGGCAAGATAAAAGCTAAAAATGGCAAGCATCAATGTTACCGTGACCAAAATCAGGCAAATCCCGAACCGCAGTCCCCGGATGGTGTAAGTATTCAGAGGTTCGCCAAAGGAAGGCGGATAAACAAGACCGCTGTATAAAAAGGAGTGGTCACTGACCGCAAGCAGAAGTGTCACCTTGCCGGAAGCTTCAAAGGTAATGACACGGCATTGGGTCTGGTCCTGATAATCGTCTGGCTCCGGTTCGCCCATTTGCAGCTTCAGTTTATCATCAATGTAAAACCGGTAAGCGGAATAGATTTCAGGCAGTTCAATGGCATAGGTATGTTCCTCCTCCGGCAGGTACAGTGTTAAGGCATAGCTGGCGCTTCCATGAGGGGAGCGGCGGGAGTCGCCCATGGCAAAATTAGACTGTTCTCCAATGGACAGGTACTGATAATTGTCACCCTGTTGTATTAAGGTTTCCGGTGTCAGCAGGCGGTCTGCATAGAAACGCCAGCCGTCCCGCAGATAGCGGATGGGTGTGTCTGTCCAGTCTGCTTCTGAAACATACAGCGCACCGTTAATGGCCTGAGGTGCTGCCTTTGTGTACTTATTGTCAAAGTGGTATAGGGCAAGAAACAGAGCGGAGGAAAGGGCAACCATCAGAAGCAGCGCCAAAGATCGCCGTAATACAAAAGGTTTTTTATCCATGGCGTTTCCTCCTGAAAAGTGTAATTCCTCCCGCAGCTAAAAGCAAGCCGCCAGATACGGGAAGCAGAGGCGATGTACTTTTCCCAGTCTCCTGTGTATTTGATAGTTCTGTAATGGTATAAGTTCCTGCCGTATCTGCTGCAAAGCGCAGAAGTTCCCCGTCATAGGAAACATCTGTAATATGTTCCCCAGCTTCATTTTGAATGGTGATATCAGTCTGTTCCGACTTCGGCATGTATCGAAGCCGCAATACTGTTCCCGAAAGCTGCGTAACCGGTTTGCCTGAAACCTCCACTGCAAGCACAATCTGATTGCTTTCCGGCTGGGTCAGCATAACAGTCAGAGTATCCGCATCCGACAGGTTCAGTGCTAAAAGCAGCTTGCTTGGAATACTGACGGTTACATCGCCGGAACCAAATACGACGCTTTCTTCCTCTTTACAGAGATCCTTTAGACGCAGACCGGAAATGACCGTTTGGGTCGGAGAATAGGATTCTGTAACAGTGGTAGATACCTGAGATTCTAAGCTTTTCTCCGACTGTGTAGTGTTATCGTCCGGTACTGGGCTGCCTACTGTTTGGGTACTGTCCTTCGGTTTGGGTACTGTATCGTTTTTTTGCTCAACAGAAGTACTCTCTGCTTCCCGTGAAAAGAAAGCATCGGAAAACACTGGTACCGCTGATTCAGTCGGAGTGGCAGGAGTCACGGCTGTCGGTTTCTCTGTTACAGGAACCTGAGCCTGTGAATTGCCTTCGCTGTTATGACTGTCATTACTTTGAGAGTCACTGGGTGATTGTGGCGCAGATGGAGACGGCTCATCTTCATCTGTTGAGGAATTCTGTCCTCCCTGCGGTTTCTGTTGTTCTCCTGATGAGGATGAATCCTGTGAGGGCTCATCTGTATCTGAGGAGGAATCGCTCGTATCAGGTGAATCATTATTATTACCTGAATTGTTATCCTCATTGGAATTATTGGGCGGATTGGTTGGAGGTGGAGCAGGTTGTGTACCGGTTCCTGAACCTCCTCCATTTACATCGCCGCCATCTCGGTCACCACCGGAATAATCAAGAATACTAAGCTCCCCGTCATATTGAAAGGTCAGAACACCGGTCTGACCGCCGGGATAGGTCACCTTAAGCTCATAAGTGCTTCCATAGGTAAGTACTCGCTGAGAAAGCTGGAGACCATCGGAGACAGACAGAAAGCCATCATTTAGGCTTGCCCATTCTCCGCCATCTTGCCGTAGCCATACAGCAAACTCCTCCAGTTGTTTCTCCTGTGCGGCAGAAAGCACCCACGGAAAGCGCAGAAAGCCACGTCCCGCTACACAGCAGTTAATATCCGGCTTACCGGGAACCTGAATGGAAACCGCACAAAGCTGCCGGGGCAGAGAAACACCGTTTGCCAGAGTATACTCTGTTCCAAGGTCAGGTGATGTAAAAGCATAGTACACGCCTGCCGTGACAGTGTCTACGGCATCCAAAGACCATGCACCTGAGATTAAGTCATAGGGATTGCCATCTGCATCATAGCCGGTAAAGCCTGCGATGGTATCGGCAAACCAATTGGAAAGCTCCTCCTGCGTGGTTCCTACGGGGAATGCCACGGCATCTGTCCGGTAGGGTTCATCAAAGCTGGTCAGAGTGATTGCAGCAGGCGTTACGGTAAGTAGCGGAGCAGTTACCTGTACAGAAACGGCGACCGTATTTTCTAGTCCTTCGGAAAGCGTTGCTCCGGCTGGAATGGAAATGTTTCCAATCACAGTGTAAGTACCGGGTGTCTCTGCATCCACTGTGCTGAAATCCCATGCAACAGACAATGTAAGCGGATAGGAAGAACCATCCTTTTCTGCTGTGGTGGGAATGCTGATAGAATCCAGTTCATTCTGTAACTGCGTAAAGTCGGTATCGCCGTAATCCGTATTGAACGTACTTGTGAAAGCATCTGGGGTAGTATAGGAAATGATACTGCCGGTATAGTCAAAGGTGTCAGGAATGGCACTGTCTTCAGTTCCGCCCGCTCTGACAGTGCTGTCGCCTGTACCTCTGGTTTCATCACCATCTGTGACCATATCTGCATCGGAAGGAGTCGTGGTGTCTATGCTGTCATCCGAAACAGAACCGCTGCCGTAATCGGTAACAGTATCTGTGGTTTCGGCAGGTACAACCGGTTCCACTGCCGCCAGTACAGGCGGTGCAAGTGCTGTACAAACCAGAAAAGCGGTTAAAATCAGTGCAAGTATCTGCTTCATATTCCCTCCCCCCGTAGCGAACCGGCGGAGAGACTCAGGCGCTGCCCTTGTACCTGCCGTTGCAGGCGACGGCTGACCGGCAGCTGCTCCCCGTTTTTCAGGATAAGATAATCGCTGCCAAGCTCCCGCACTTCCTTTAGGTTGATTACAATACCCTTAAAGCAGGACATAAACTGCGGATAGGAGCAAAGCTTATCGGAAAGCTCCGAGAAGCTGCCGGATACCGGAACGAGACAGTCCTTTAAATGGATACAAGCAAAGCGGTTCTGATAATCCGCATAGAGAATCCTGTCCAGCGTGATTTCCAGCAGCTGATTCCTTGTGGTAACCGTGATGGAGGGAACGCTCTGCGGCTCTGCAATCTTGCAATAGTGCAGTGCCCTTGAGAGTTTGTCCAATGTGGCTGGTTTTACGATGTAATCCGCAGCACGGACATCGTAGCTTTTTACACCAAATTCTGAGCTGGTGGTAAGGAAAATAAGATTGAGATTCTCGTCCAGCTGTCGCAGCTTCAAGGCGCAGTCCACGCCGTTTTCGTTGTTCAGATAAATATCCATAAAGACAACATCATAGCTGCCCGGTATGTAATCGGCAAGTAATTCCCTGCCACTGTGGAATTCTGTAATTTTCATTGGTTGATGCTGATTGGTTTCATATTGCTTCAAAAGGTTGCGGAGTATTTCACACTCAGTAGCCATATCATCTACGATTGCCGCATTCATTTGAAATTCCTCCTTCTGTACATAATTATCCAATTAACATTATACCATATATTTCAGGAAAAAAATAACCGCTTGTGCAGATTTTCGACCGCTTGATCATAACCCATTGAAAAACAATTGACAAAATGCTACCCTAATAAAAACTACCAGACTTCCTGAAAAAGGGGGTCTCGGTAGTTTTTTAATTTCCAAAAAGGGAAAGGAGGACTCTATTTTGAATGTGGCGTTATGCGGTGTAGATGAGAAAACCGCCTGTGAACTGGAACGATACGGTGAATACCGTATTCTGCGTTTTTCTGACGAGCCGGAACGGCGCGGTGATGTAAAGCTGGCCTATTATCTGCGGGACGGTCCCCGTGTGTCGCTTACCGTTGTGGGCTATCCCGGAGCCGAGGGGCTTTCCGCCTGTGATTATCTTCGGGCGCAGAGCCGTGCGCTGCCCATCATTTGGCTGTGTAACCGGCGGGAATTTGAATCGGAAGCAAAGCGGCTGAATGTCTGTTTTTGCAGCACCGGCCCACCCGGAAAGAAGAACCTTTTTGCAATGCTGATGCATGTCGGCTTTTTGTCCAGTACCGAATTGGATGTTTGCAGCGGCAGATAAGCAAAAGGAAACAAGAAAGAACGAATAACAAACAATGCCGCTTCAAAAGAAGGGCATTGAGCATGGAGGTATTTATGGAAATACAACAAATGGCGGAGCGCATCACCAGTGTTTCCGCCCGAAAAAAGGCAAAGCGGCTGCTGGCGGCATCGCTGGCTGTGCTGATGATCAATCCGGTTACCGGCTATGGCGTTGCGGCCCAGGCGAGGGAATCGGAAATCATCACGGCCTTTGTGGAGCTGCCCGGAGAGATTACTGCCCAGCAGCTGGAGGTAGGCGCGGCGGAATCGGGAATCCGACTGCCGGATACGCTGGATGTGACAGTCCGTGTTGCGGCGACAGACACCGCTGACGGCAATGAGGAAGCAGCTCAGTCCGAGCGAAGCACTACGGAAGAACCGGCGGCAGATGAAAATTCATCCGGGGATGCGTCAGTTTCTGGAAATGAATCGGTTGAGCCTGAAAATCAGGACAACAGTACAGCGGATAGTCTCGCTACAGGCAGTGAAGCCGAGCTTATTTTGGACAGCGGCGCAGAACCTGTTCCGGGTAACAGTAGCGCTGACCCGTCTGTAGAAACCACCACCGGCTCCGCCACCATCACAAATTTAGACGATGCGGATACCGAGCAGACAGAACCCGAAGCATTCACCTCGGAAGAGCGGACGCTGGTGGGCATCACATGGCAAATCAATGCGGATAACAGCACTTCCCAATCCTTTGATTCCAGTGAAAACGGCGCGTACTATACCTATGTGCCTGTTTTGCCGGAGGGTTATACCCTCGCGGACGGCGTGAGCTTGCCGGAAATCAACGTGCTGATTGGCAGCGCTATGATGATGCGTACATTATCTGGCGATTCGCCAATTTCCATCGGCGGCACAGCCGTTGAGACTGACGACTGGTACGCCCTCACGGACGAAAGCGGTACGGTAAGCACCGCGGACGCGAACGCGGACAATTGGAATGTCCATGTGACGAAAGACGATACCGATACAACCGTTACCGTGACACTAAAGGATGCCACCATTGCAAACAATTCTTATTCTACCCATGCCATTGATGTCAGCGGGTATGATTTAGAGATTGTATTGGAAGGCACAAGCAACCGAATCGGAACAGGTACCACGAACGACAACGGCTATGCCGTATATAACAGAACTGACGGTAAGGATATCACCATTGGCGGCGCCGGGGATTTAACCCTGATGGGCTATTATGGCATATCCATCAACGGAACAGGCAACGTGGCCGTTGAAGTTGACGGCAGTCTGACCGTTCAATCCCAATGGCAAATGATCAGCTGCGGAGGGCAGCTTGATGTAACCGCAAAAAGTATCACTATGAATGGATATTACATTAATTGCGGTAACGGCGGCGTAAGCCTTGTTGCCGAGGACGGAGATGTCAATATCAACGGCACCGGGGATTATGGTATCAAAGTTGATTCTGACATTTTGATATCCGTTCCAGAAGGTGCGATTTCCATAAGCGGCGAGAAATATTCCTTGTATACGTCGGCAGGCACCCAAATTTCTGTTTACGCGAAAAACGACGTTTCCCTGACGGAATGTGTGCAAGGGGGTGACGGAATCGAGTCACAGATTACCCTCACATCGCAAACTGGGGACATCACCGTCAACAGCGAAGATTATCAAGCCATTGCCGGCGCCAAAACGTATCTGGGGCTTTCAGCGCCAGAGGGGGATATTACGCTGACGGCGGAATCCTTAGGTCACAATGTGATTGCCGGAAGCAGTTATGAACTGAGCATTCTCGCGCGCGGCACGCTGGACGTGCAAGGGCAAGACGGTATTACTGGCTTCAGCACGGCGAATATCAAGGCGGAAAAGGTCAATATTGCCGCCACCGGCGACGGATATGGCATGAGCGGCGAAATCGTGTCCGTTACCAACCCCGAGGGCGGAAACTGCACGGATATCAGCATTTCCGGTGGGGGCGGCAGCCGGAATGCGCTTAACACGGGAGATCTTACCCTCAAGGCGGATAGGGTGATTGTCGCCGTCGCAAGCAACGCATCCTCCGCCATTTCTGCATACGGCGATGTCAGCATCGGCGACGCGGGAATGATTATCGGAGGAACGATCGCTTCCGGCACAACAACCATTGCGGACGGTGTTCTGCAGGTGCAGGCGTCCGGCCCTGACGCGTCAAGCGGTCTGGATTTAAAAACCAATACGCCTGTTTATTCCACCTATTACAAGGCAGGGAACGGCTATGCGCTGTTTACACCGGCGCAGGATGATACGCCCGCCGTGCTGACGCTGCACAACGCGGAAATCGAAAACAATGACACTCCTCTGCAGCTGGTCGCGGATACAACCATTAAGCTGGAAGGCACGAACTATTTGACCAACACAAATACAACAAACGGCACGGTAGGGATTCGTGCAAGCGGGACTGACGGCGCTTCTCACTCAGTTACCTTCCAAGGCGGTAATGACGATTCGCTGTACGTTTCCGCATGGCAATGCACCTCAGGCATTGAGGAGATGACTATTTCCGGCGGAAAAGTCACTGTGTACGGCAGCTGCTATGGAATAACTGACACCGGGAATGTGCTGCTGGAAAACGGCGCACAGGTATCCGTTACAGGCGGAGAAGACGGCGATGCGCTTTCGCTTGGTTTTCTTGAAGATGACGAATATGAGAGTGCCGCAAGGAACCTCACCATCAGCGGTGGAAGCTCCCTTGCCGCCTACGGCTATGTCATGATTCCCGGCAATTTAATAATGAGCGGCGAAAGCTCATCATATACCGCCGAAGAGGAACGTAGCGTTGTTTTAGGCGACCTGACAATTGGCAACGGAAGCACTTTGACCGTTCAGTCGGGCAGTGAGTTTAATGTGCGAAATTCCTCCTCCGCTGTTACCAACGAGGGAACCCTCATCAACAACGGCATACTTCTGCTGCCTTACGAATACAACGCCGCTAAAGTCGCGGCATTGAACATCACCGGTAGCGGCGTTGTCAAGCTGTACTCCATGGGCGAATTCCCTGAGGACGACCGCTACAAGGTCTATGTAAACGGCGAATTTTACGCGGACGGCGGAGAGCTGAATGCTCAAGGCTCATTGAATCTTATCGACCCGCCTGAGGAAGCCACCTATTATAAATCGTCGGCAGACGACGCATATATCATTTACACCCCGTCATCCGGCAGTGCAGACGCCGTTGTGACGTTGCACGGCATGAATAATACAGGTTATCTGCAAGGCGGCATTGTTCTGCCAAATGCACCGGTTACCATTCGTGTGGAGGGAAATAATGAAATAATCTGGATAAGCGTTTCGGAAGCTGTTCACATTACCGGAAGCGGACACATTACCGGAAGAATTGAAAACGCTTCCTCCTCCGCCGAGCTGACCATCGACAGCGGCGTGATTGCGAACGTCATGTATTCGACAACGACAGGCGGCGTTATCACGAATACAGTGTACGGCAATTATTTGACTAATGATGTTTATGTAACTGCAACCGATAAGCTGGTACTGATGCCCGGCACGGTTTTGACCGTGAATGCCGGATATGGGGAACTTGCTTTCAGCGAGGGAGCCAGCCTTTCTGATATGGGCATCGGAACAGGCGCGTCCATCGTGAATAATAACTACATCACTCTGCCTAAGGGTACAACAGCGGCGCAGATTGCGGTACTGCCCCTTTCCGGCAGCGGCGTTGTGCGGGTTGCGACGGCATATGATGATGGTTCGCCTTCCGCATGGGACACCTACACCAACGACGGCGTAGCCGTGAAACAAATCGGCGATGGGGGTTCTGGTCTTGACCTGACAAGCGGCGACCACAGCGGCAAAACCGTAGCAAACGACGGCTATGCTTGGAACACCGACAGCAAAACATTAACCCTTGGTAACGCCTACATTGCCGGAAATCTGACGCTGCCTGCCGGAGCAATTGTCAACACGACTGCCGCTGCAATAATAAGCGAACGGCTTGAGGGCGAGTCCGGCGTGGCGATGAACATAACCCTTGGCGGCACGGCGCCTTTGACCGTCGGCGGAGGCATCAGCGGGGGAGCAAATGGAGATCTTGTAACCGTTCAGGGCGGCGCGCAGGTTACGGTGGGCGGTTCCGTGTTTTTAGGAGCCTCCGGCGGAACAGACGGCACATTGACTGTCACCGGCGCGGGAACCCGACTGAGCGTTTCATCCCGTTACGGCTACGCGGTGATGTGCGATACGGTGAATGTGGGAAGCGGCGCGTCCATGACCGCCAACGGCGATTCCATCGGCGTGGAAGCACTGACCGGCGTGAACGTCACCGGCGGCTCCACGCTGACCACCAACTGCGAATACGGCGTATACATCATCGGCGGCAAGCTGACGGTGGACGATATAAGCAAGCTGATTACCAACGCCACAATCGCGCCCTTCTGCATTGTGGACAGCACCTCTAACAAATCACAGAGCGATGTGCTTGGATTGGCAGGCGTTCCCTCCGGCACAGCGGTTGCATCTGTTGCGGGTACTCAGGCAAAATATTGGAGCCTTGTTGCTACCGGCGGCACCCTGTCCGTGACGGATGAAGGCAACACGCCGGTAACCCTGTCCGGTGCCAAAACCGGAACGCTTACCTTTGTCAAGGCTGCGACACCCGGCGGGAACGATGATAACGAAGGTGGGAATAACAATAACGGCGGTAACGACAACGGCGGCAGTTCCTCCGGTGGTTCTTCCTCCGACGACAGTTCTTCCGCTGTGACAACATCAGAAAAGAAGCCCGACCAGCCTGTCATCGGCAGCGTCAATGCCAGCGGCAAGGTTTCGGATAATCATGCGGTTATCATCATTACCGACAGCATGGTGAAAACGGCTATTGAAAAGGCACAGGCTGACGCAAAAGCACAAGGAAAAACGGCGAACGGCATTGGCGCAGAGGTTTCCCTTTCTGTTCCCGGCGCAAAAAGCTTCACAATCATAACAGAACGCGCCGCATTAAACAGATTGGTCAGCACAAATGTAAAACTGATTCAGATTGCCGGTCTGCCGGTTAATATCTCCTTTGATCTGGCTTCCCTAAAACAGCAGCAGGCGCAGGGCAGCGGTGATATTACAATGATGCTGAAACCTGTCACGTTCAAAAATATCCGCAACGCTTATGACATTGCGCTAAGTACGGTAAAAGGCGGAAAAACCGTGAACATCACTTCGATGGGCAATGGAACCGCAATCATATCTATCCCTTACACACTGGGCAAGGGCGAAGCAATCGGCGGCCTGTACGCGGTTTCTGTAGACACAAAGGGCAACGCCACCCGTATTACAGGCTCGACCTATGATGCAAACAGCAAGAGCGTGATTTTTACTATCAATCATTTCTCGCAGTATGGCATCGGCTACACCGCACCGGCAGCGAAGTTCACGGACATTAAAGCCCATTGGGGCAAGGAATCCATTGACTACGTGGTCGGCAGAGGATTGCTTTCCGGCCCCTCGGAAACCACCTTTGCACCCGATACTGCCATGACCCGGGGAATGCTGGTGACAGCCCTCGGCAGACTGGCGAATGTGGATGTAAAAGCCTACACCACAAATAGCTTCACGGATGTGACCCTCGGTAGCACTTGCCAGCCCTACATTGAATGGGCGTACAAAAAAGGTATTGTTCAGGGTGCCGGCAACGGCAAGTTTGAACCCGACCGTGCCATCACCCGTGAGGAAATCGCGGTGATTTTCACAAATTACGCCAAGGCTACTGGTTACACCCTGCCTGTAACCCGAACCGCAATGACTTATGCGGATGCTTCCAGCATTGGCAGCGCCTATAAAACGGCGGTCACAGCCATGCAGCAGGCGGGTATCATGATGGGTGGCACAAGCAATAAGTTCAATCCGAAAGCTAGTGCCACTCGCGCGGAGGTTTCCTCCATGCTGAGCCGTTATATCAAGCTGACCATTGACCCCACTACAGCGCAGGGCTGGGCGCAGGGCGACGCCGGACAGTATGTCTATTACAAGGACGGCAAGGCCCTAACCGGTACGCAGACCATCAGCGGTGTGAAGTATTTCTTCAATACTGATGGCATACTGAAAACCGGCTGGGTCAAGGACGGCGACAACTGGAGATTCTATTCCGGCAACATCATGCTGGTAGGCTTTTGGGATTTAGGTGCGAACGGCGACAACAAGACCTATTACTTCACCAAGGACGGCATTATGGTTGCTGGAAAATGGCTGGAGATCGACGGCAAATGGTACTATTTCTATACGGACGGCTCCCTTGCCAAAAGCACCAAAATCGACGATTACGAAGTCGATGCAAACGGCATGAGAAAAACAAAGTAAAACAGCCTATTTTACTGATGGTCAATAACCCTGCAGGAGTCTGCCCTCTTTATGGGGCAGGCTCCCGCAACCGTTTAGCACTATGAAATCAAGTGAATTTATAACCGCTTGTGCAGATTTTCGACCGCTTGATCATAACCCATTGAAAAACACTTGACAAAATGATACCCTAATAAAAACTATCATACTTCTTCGGTGGAAGAGGTGTGGTAGTTTTTTATTTGCATTTTAAGGAAGGAGGAGGTTGCGTGAATGTCGCATTGTGCGCGGCGTTCTTGGAAGGGGACGTCTGGGAAAACCGTCTGGTAACGGCGGCTCTCCCACAAAGGATTGAAATTACGGAGTGTAATAGCGCAGGGGCACTTCTAAAGATACTGGAATTAAAGCCGTTTTCGCTGCTCATTGTCGTGTTAAACGGCGTGGCGGGACTGGAAGCGGTACGTCATCTCAGGGAAAAAGCACCGGATGTTCCTCTTCTGTGGATTTCCGATGAGGATTACAGCCTGTTCGGCTATCAGTACCGTGTAACCTGTTTTCTGCGCCGGACGGTATCCGATGTTCAGCTTCGGGAAGCAGTGGCAGGATGTTTGAAGATTTCGGGAAAAGGAGAGGAGGAAACCGCAAAATGACAAAAAGCATTGCGCTGTGCGGGATAGAGGAAGAACTTGTCAGTACACTGGAACACTGCGGCGAATACCGTCTCTTACGCTTTTGTGACGAACCGGAGCGACGCGGTGATGTAAAGCTGGCCTACTTTCTGCGGGACGGTCCGCCTGTGGCGCTTGCCGTCGTGGGCTATCCCGGAGCAAAGGGACTTGCCGCCTGCGATTATCTGCGGACACAGAACCGCGCGTTACCCATCCTTTGGCTGTGCAGCCGCAGGGAATTTGAACCGGAAGCGAAACGGATTGGTGTAACCTTTTACGGCACCGGTCCACCCGGCACGGAGCTACTTGCCACGAGGTTGCTCAGTGCCATTTCCAAGGTGGATGCAGGAACAGTTGCTTGTCGCAGTGGATAAGTGAAAGGATATCAGTAAGACAAATAATAAGGCAATGCCGCTTTAAAAAGAAGGGCATTGAGCAATGGAGGGCATTATGAAAATAAAACAAATGGCAGAACGCCTAAACAGCGTTCCTGTCAGAAAAAAAGCAAAGAGGTTATTGGCACTGACGATGGCTGTGCTGATGGTGAACCCGGTCACAGGCTATGGCGTTTCTGCCCATGCACAGGAAGCGGAAACCATTACCGCTTTTGCAAAGTTGTCCAGTGAGATTGCCACTCAGCAGCTTGCAATGGGCGCAGAGGAATCAGACATTAATTTACCGGATACATTGAGCGTAACACTCAGTGTTTATGAGGCGGATATAACGGAAAGCATTGTGAAAGATTCGCAACCCGAGGAAATCCCTGCCGAAGAAGCAAAACCTGACGAGAGCACTTCGGAAGAACCAGCGGCTGACGAATCCCCTATTGATAATTCTACTGTTTCGGATAACGACGCGGAAGAACCACAGGAGGATGCAAACGCCGCAGAGGATAACACCGCCACGGCCAGCGAAGCTACCGTGGTATTGGACAGTGGCGAAGTGTCTTTAGCCGCAAGTACCACCGGTTCCGCCATCAGCGCAGATTCAGGCGATGCGGATGCCGAGCAGACAGAGACGGAAATAATCACCTCGGAAGAACGGACGCTGACGGGCATCACATGGGAAATCAACGCGGAGCGCAGCGGTTCGGATACCTTTGATTCCGCTAATGCTGGTGCGGTATTTTTCTATGAGCCGGTTTTGCCGGAGGGCTATACCCTTGCCGATGGCGTGAGCCTGCCGCAGATTAGGGTTCAGATTGAAGACAGCGGCAAGTGGGCGTTCAGCCAAAGCACCACCATAGACGGCGCCCGAATCACCGTTAAGGCGGAAAAGGATGTTTTCCCGGAGGGAGCTGTCCTTCATGTCGAGAAAGTAACCAATGCAGAGGACAAGGAAAAAATCCAAAGTGCTGTCAGCGAAGAAGTCAAAGCGGAGGATGCCGCTAAAAACGTAACGAAACTGGTTTCCTTCGACATTACCATCACGGATGCGGAGGGCAACGAGCTTCAGCCCGATACCAGTAAGGGCGAGGTAAAGGTTTCTTTCGCACAGCTGCCTATGGTGACGGAGGATGCCACACCCACGCAGGAGCTGAAGGTCTTTCATATGGATGATTCTTTAAGCGAAGCAAAGGGTCTGGACACCACTGTAAATCAAGAGGCAGAATCTGTGGAAGCGCCCGCCGAGCATTTTTCGCTGTATACGGTGGCACTGCTGACCGCCACGGCGGAGGACGGCGAAGCCAGCGTCACCGATTCGGAGGGTGCTGTAACCTATTATGATACCATTGAAGAAGCATTTGCTGCGGCACAGAGCATGAGCGGTAGCACGGTTACATTGCTGAAAGATGTCGCTACGGAGGATACGGTGAATATTACTTCCGGCACCGTTATCCTTGACTTGAATGGCAAGGCATGGACAAATACTTTTTCTGTGGGTTCCGGAGTATTGCAGTTAGTCGGAAGTAGCGGCAATACAGCTTCTCTCACTGTAAAAGACAGTGCAGGCGGGGGTAGTATTACAACAACAGATTCAGGAGTATATTCTATATTCGGATACACCGATTATTCGCTGTCGCTGGAGGGGGGCAGTTATACAGGCATTTGGGCAAGAGGAAGCGAAGTAGGGAACGTGCTTGCAGACGGCTATGCCTATAAAAATAATGAGAGCGGCGAATGGATCACCGACATGAGCGATTGTGAGATTTCTAATGTCACTGTTCGAGCAATTCCTGTCAAAATCACCGCGCAGCCGGAGGATACGCTTGCTGCGTCAGGATATAGCGAAGCACCGACATTCAATGTGACGGCGGAAACCATACCTGCCGATTCCGGGGAAACCATCACCTATCAGTGGTATAAGGACAGCGCAGCCATGAGCGGAGCGACAAGCGCAAGCTATACGGCTGAAACCGGTCTTGCGGATGGCACTTATACTTATTACTGCGCCGTAACCTGCGATGGCTATACGGTAAATTCGGATAACGCAACGCTTTATGTTACATCTGCCGAGGGCAATTATGAAGTGAAATTTTCCAGTGGACTGACCTTGAAGTACCCCACGCTGGAAACAGCCATCACTGCGGCAAAGAGCAAGCCTAACAGCACGGTCAAGCTGCTTGCCGATGCGACTACGGCGAGTAAAGTAGAGGTCAGTTCCGGTACGTTTACCATTGATTTAAATGGAAAAACATGGACCAGTACAGCAAGTGATGCCGCATTATATCTCGAAAAAGGCAGTCATGTAACACTAATGGACAGTGCCACCGGCGGCAAGCTGACCACGAGTACTGCTCAAAATACAATTTTTGTCAAACGCGCTGATTTAACCATCAAAAGCGGCATCTATGAAAATGAGAACAGCAACTATACAAGTTATGTGCTGGTCGCATATTTCTCGGGTACAATTACCATTCAAGGCGGTACAATTCAAACAAGCAAAAGTATCATGAATCTCGTCTATTTGCAAAGCGTGGATGTGGTGATTTCCGGCGGCACGTTCAGCGGCCCCAAAACTGCTTTTGACGCTTGTGTCAGCGTTGCTCTTTCCGGTGGGGAATATAGTTATATTAGTACAAATAACACAACCATTGTCGCCAACCTGCTGGAAAGCGGCTATGGTTTTAAGAACAAGTCGGATAATACCTGGGTGAACAATCTGGGCAGAGACAAAGATTATTATAACGACTTGGCAAACTATTCTCTAACAAAAGCTGTCACCGTCCAGCAGGTGCCTGCGCAAATCACCGCACAGCCGCAGGCCACATCCGCGACCTACGGATATACCACCGCTACCATGAGCGTCACGGCGGCCAAAACCTCCGCCGCACCGGAGGGCAGCAGTATTTCGTACCAATGGTATCGCGTAAAGAGCGGCGATGAAACCAACGACACGGCTTTGGGAACCTCCGCCACGCAGACGCTGCCAACCGGCCTTGACGCGGACACGCACAGCTTTTACTGCGTGGTCACCTGCGACGGCTATATCCTGAACAGCCAAAGCGCAACATTTACGGTGGAACCGAAAGACATTTCCGCCGGCACGCTGACGCTGGATATTCCCGAAGGCGGCTATACCTATGACGGAACGGATAAAATGCCTACTATAACCTTTATACTGGATGGGCACACGTTAACAGTTCCCACGGAATATGTATATGATTTTTGGGATAATCAAAATGCCGGCACCGCCAGCGTTACCATCACCGGGCAAGGCAATTACACCGGAATGAAAAGCAGAGAATTTACCATTGCCAAAGCAGACCAGAGCGCATTCAACATTAATGAAGTCACCGGTAAAAAATACGGTGACGCACCGTTCACGTTGGAAACAACCGGCAGCAGCGGTACGGGTGAGGTAACCTATTCCGTGCCGGAGGGCAACGGTGTGCTTTCCGTCAGCGGCAACACCGCTACCATTATCGGCGCAGGAACAGTTGTTGTGACAGCGAACAAGGCTGAGGATAGCAACTATAATGCTGCGACTGCAACACAGTCAATTACAATTAACAAAGCTACACCTACTATTACAATAAATGATCTTTCAGAACATACCTATAATGGCAAAGCGATTGTAAATCCGACGGAGTCGCAGGTGACAGTTACAGGAGCCAGCTATGCGGATATCGAGTTTTTGTATAGCAGCCTCATGGCAGGTCCTTTTGTAGAGCAAGCACCAAAGGATGCAGGCTCCTACTATGTCCAGGCAAGAATACCGGAAACGAAAAACACCAATTTGTGCTTCAGTCAAGCAAAGGAACTTTTAATTAGAAAGCAGATTCTCCAGATTACCGACGGCACGGCAGCACCAAAGAAATATGATGGTATGACCGGTGCAAGCGTGACCGATCTGAACTTTAGTGGACTTCAAAATGGAGAAACCCTTGCACTTGGAACGGATTATACAATTGGTTCTCCTGTCTATGACAATGAAAATGTCGGCACGGGAAAAAGAATTAGCGGCTCCGTAGCGCTTATAACAAATGAAAAAACCAAAAACTACTACTTTCTTTGGGGTGGCAACAAATTTACCTTGAACAATGGTGTTATCACCCTTGGGGATGGTCCCGCCGCGCCAACGGGCGGTGTCGTTGATGATGTAAATAAGACTTTCACATTCGACAGCGTAAATGGCGCGGTTTATGAGTACAAAATCGGGACTGATAACTGGGTTGATATTACTGCCAGTGGTACGACAACAACGATTACGATTGGAAATAAGGCTCTTGCAATTGGGGATTTGCAGGTTCGTATTAAAGAAACTGCAAATTATCAGGCAGGCGCAGTGCTGACCAATGCAAGCGCCTTTACTGCAAGCCTAGAGGGCAGTGTTTCCATCACAGGCACAGCTGCTTACGGCGAAACGCTTACGGCAAATGTCTCAGGGCAGCAGTCTAATGCCGTGCTTTCTTATCAGTGGATGGCAAACGGAATAGCAATACCGGATGCCACCGCAAGCACCCTCGCTATTCCCGGCTCTCTGGTGGGCAAAACAATTACAGTAGAAGTAACGGCTACGAACTATAGCGGCAAACTCACAAGCACAACCACACCAAGTGTCGGTAAAAAAGCAGTTACTGGAGTGGCAGGCAGTATCAGCAAGGTTTATGACGGAAATAAGTGGGTTAATGTTCCTCTTTCCATCACCAAGGTAAATGCGAGTGATGATATTACTGTAGTAGCCGAAGGAATCTATAACAGTGCGGACGCAGGAACAGGCAAAGCCGTTAGCCTAAGCGGATTAACTATTACCGGAGCGGCGGCGGACTGGTACGAAGTTGCCATGCCGACAGGCGTGACCGGAGCGATCACCGCAAAACCGCTGACCACCGCCACCGTTACTATAAACGGCAGCTATATCTATACCGGCAGTGCGATTGTTCCTGCGGCGGACGATGTGCTTGTCAAGGATGGGACAACCACTCTTACAAATGGCACAGACTATAGCTTTACTGCAAATAACAACGTTAATGCTGGAACAGCAACAGTGACGGTTACGCTAAAGGGCAATTACAGTGGCAGTGCAAGCAGCAGCTTTACCATTGCACCTAAGGCAATTACACCGACCATTGATGCCATAGGAAACAGAATGTTTACAGGAACACAGCTAATGCCTGTTCCTGCGGTTAAAGATGGCACTACAACGCTGACCAAAGACTCCGACTATACCGTAAGCTACGGTTATAAATATTAATGCTGGAGCAGATGCGGGTAGCATCACTGTCGCCCTCAAGGGCAACTATAGCGGAACAGCTACGGAGAAATTCACAATAAGCAAGGCATTAGCTCCCACAGTGGCGACTCCTGCCAACATTGCCATGGTAAAAGGACAGGAAAGAGCCTATACCTTTGACCTCTCCACTCTTACCGTGCCGCAGAATGCAGGTGTGAAGACCTACGTGGTGGCATCTCCAAGCAATGCAGGTCTGTTCAAAGTAAATCCCACTGTTGACGGCAGTACGCTTAAATTTACTTCTGCAAATGTTGGGACAGCAGGCGGTACAGCCACGGCAGTCGTGACCATTAGAAGTGATAATTATCAAAACGCTACCGTTAGCTTGACCTTTAAGATCGTAGACAAATCGCCTGTAACCATCAGTGGCATTGCCGTGGCAAGTAAGAGCTATGACGGCACAGCGGCAGTATATACAGGGACGCCTATTTCCCAAGACGTTGGAAGGACAGTCGCTGTTTCCGGCTATGACTATACATGGAGCAAGGCAGACGGCACACCGCTTTTAGAAGCACCTAAATCAGTGGGTAACTATAAGCTTTCGGTATCCGTCAAGGCAGATGATCCTAACTATATCGGCAGTATTAATGTGCCGTTTGAAATCGTCAAGGCTAACCTTATTATTAAAGCCGATGACAAGCATATATTGATTGGCGGAGCAAAGCCTGACTACACTGCAACGGTTACAGGACTGGTAAACGGCGAAACAATCAGTGGCATTAGCTTTACGGACAATGCTCCTAATACCAATACCAAGGGCAGCTTTACCATTACTCCTTCAAACGGCACAATCACCGGCGGCGGTAACGGCAACTACAATATCACCTACGAAACAGGCACGCTGACGATAGGTATTGATGTGTCCGTCATTGATTCGGCAATCGCAGCGGCAAATACCGCAAAGAGCGGTGTTTCAGTGGACGATAGAGCGGCAAACCAAGTATCCAGTGGCACAAGATTTGTTACCACGGCAGAAATGAACGCACTGACCGCTGCAATTCAAACGGCAACAGAGGCAAAAGTCACGGTAAACACAGCAGGAGAAGTACAGGCAGCAGCAAAGGCAATGGATGATGCGTTGACAGGTTTCAAAGCTGCAATCAAAACAGGAACCTATACCGCACCGAGCGGCGGTGGTTCTTCTGGCGGCGGCACATCCTCAGGAGGAGGTACGACTCCTGCTCCTGTCGCAACACCGGAAAAGATGCCAAATCAGCCGGTAACAGCAACGGCTCCTGTCACGGCAACAGCAGGGACAAACGGTGCGGCAAGTTCATCTATCCCGGATAAAGCGGTAACCGATGCCATTGCAAAAGCACAGGCGGATGCAAAGGCACAGGGCAAAACAGCAAACGGCATCACCGTTGCGCTGGATGTAACCATGCCAAAGGGCGCAGCTTCCTTGACAGCAACCCTTACCCGCAGCTCTTTGGATATCCTTGTAAGCGCCGGAGTCAGCAGCCTTGAAATCAACGGCTCCCTTGTACAGGTTAGCTTTGATAAAAAGGCGCTGGCAGAAATCCAGAAGCAAAGCACCGGTAATATCAATATTGCCATTGCACCAAAAACAAACCTTTCCAATGCGGCCAAAAAGATGATCGGCACAAGACCGGTCTATGACATTACGGTAGGCTATGGAAGCGGAAAAACAGTATCCAACTTTGGCGGTGGGATTGCAACGGTATCTATTCCATATACGCTGGGCAAGAATGAAGCAGTCGGTGGTCTGTATGCGGTCTATGTAGACGCAAAGGGCAATGCCACTCGTATTGCAGGCTCTGCCTATGATGCAAACAGCGGCTGTGTTATTTTCACAACCACGCACTTTTCGCAGTACGGCATTGGCTACACTGCACCGACAGCAAAGTTTACAGATATCAGCACCCATTGGGCAAAGGAATCCATTGACTATGTGGTGGGCAGAGGGCTGATGTCCGGAAGTTCGGAAACAGCATTTACACCAAATTCTGCTATGACACGGGGAATGTTGGTAACAGCCCTTGGCAGACTAGCAGGAGTGGATACAAAAGCCTATACAAAGAACAGCTTCACAGATGTAAAAGCAGACAGCGCATATCATCCGTATATTGAGTGGGCGTACAGCAAGGGCATCATTCAGGGCATCGGAAACAGCCAGTTTGCTCCAGACAGGGCGATTACCCGTGAGGAAATTGCGGTAATCTTTGCAAACTATGCAAAGGCAACCGGCTATACGCTGCCAATCACCCGTGAAGCAAACATGTATGCTGATGCTTCCGGTATTGGAAGTGCGTACAAAGACGCTGTAAAAGCCATGCAGCAGGCAGGAATTATGATGGGCGGCAGTGACAATAAGTTCAATCCAAAGGGAAATGCCACCCGCGCCGAGGTTTCCTCCATGTTAGGCCGTTATATCAAGCTGACCATCAACCCTGCCACAGCGCAGGGCTGGGCGCAAAACGATGCCGGACAGTACCTGTACTACAAGGATGGCAAAGCTCTAACCGGCACACAGACCATCGACGGTGTGAAGTATTTCTTCAACACCGATGGTACGCTGAAAACCGGCTGGGTCAAGGACGGCGATAACTGGCGTTTTTATTCCGGTAAGACAATGTTAGTCGGCTTTTGGGATCTTGGTGCAAACGGAAACAATAAGACCTATTACTTTACTAAGGACGGTCTGATGATATCCGGGAAGTGGCTTGAGATTGACGGCAAATGGTACTATTTCTATACCGACGGCTCCCTTGCCAGAAGCACCAAAATCGACGGCTATGAGGTCGATAAAAACGGAGTGAGAAAAACAAAGTAAACGACATTTCTAAGAAACAGAATTGAATTAAGGGCAAACCCATCAAAAGATGGGGACGCAAAGCCGAGGGTCTAAGGCGCACATTGTGCTATGATAGTCTGGCTGCAAAAAACTGCAAAGAGCCTGCTCTCTATTCTAAGGGCAGGCTCTTGTCATAAGCAGTTTTAGCTGAATTATTTGAAGTACAGACCTCTTTCGCTGTGCGCCATAGCGAAAGGGGTAACCACATGAGCATTCCAAACTTCCATCCTTTTCGGGGTTGGAAATAAAGACGGCGCACGACAAATTCATATAGGCAAATACAAAAAGACAGCATTTTGCTTTTACAGGCAGAGTGCTGTCTTTTTGTATTTGACAAAGTTCCTGTGGATACGACATTTTTCAGCTATCTATTGCCGTGGTCCTCCCTCTGATTTGTTTCGCATTTTAGCAAAACAGATCGGAGGAAAGGAATATGAAGAATTATAAAGATAGTGATTATGCACTGAATAAGTTCAGTGAGGGAATTGTGTACCGCTTTGCCGACCGTATCGTGGAGATTACATTGGAGGACTACCTTGCGGAGAATCCCGGCAAAACCGCAGAGGACTTTATGGAACTAAAAGCCCTGTCGGACGAAATCTATCATCAGCAGGTGATAGACGAAAATCGGACAAGCCGTTTGGATGTCAGTATCAATGGCTTAGAGGATACGGAGGCGCTTGCTACGGCTTCTCTCGATACGGAGCTGATACATAAAAAAGATACTGAAAAGGCTATAGAAGCCGCCAGACAGCTTCTTGACAGTGGTGGATTAACAGAAGTTCAACGGCGGCGGTTCCTGTTGCATTTCTTTCAAGGGCTATCCATTCGCCAGATTGCAAGCTGCGAAGGAGTGCATTTTACTTCTGTACATGAAAGTATAAAAGCAGCTACGGCAAAGTTGCAAAGGTTTTTTGACATTGGGTAACCTAAACGGTAAACAGCGAATAATTGTTGTCTGTTGATACATGTTGCCCACTTCACCACGGTTTAAAAAATGCCCTTATGATACCGTGGACAAAGTCGGGGGGGTAAGGTCATTAGGAGGCTATGGTAGTCTAACTACAAAAATCACAAGAGCCTGATCTCAAAATAGAGAGCAGGTTCTTGCTGCATTTTACAAATATCTTTGATATCAGGCAGAGCTTTTGCTATGAACGATGACCAAAAAGCACAGTGTGAGGACTTAATAGATAAAACAATCTCCTATGCAGTAGCTTGAAATATAAACCAGCTATCCTTGACTGAAAACTGGAATACACCGCCATGCTTTTCCACGATATGAGCTATGCTTTTTGTGCCAAAGCCATGCCCCTGCTCTTGTGATATTGGAAGCCCTTGTTGAAATATCGGCTCTACCTGATAGCTGTTGTGCAGATCAATGCACAGCTTATTATTTTTGGAATACATACGCAGCCGGATGATGCGTTTGTTGCTGTCAGGTATCTGTTCACAGGCATGGATGGCATTTTCCAAGGCGTTTGACAAGAGCGAGCAAAGCTCAGTATCGCTAAAGGGAAGCAAATCAGGCAGTTTCGCATCCACCGTCAGCATGATTGACCCTTGTTTTGCTTTCGTAGCGAAAGCGGACAAAATTAGGTTGACGGTTTCGTTTTCGCAAAAGCGTATGGGCGTGATGGCATCCATGTCGGACTGGGCTGTTCGCAGGTACTCTTTAATCCCCTCGATGTGTTCCTTGGAGGCCAACCCCTGTAAAAGGGCAAAATGATGGCGAATATCATGCCGATAGGATGCGGCGTTCTGTTGTAACTGCCGCAGAGAAGCAAACTCTGTCTGCGCCAATCTAAACTGTGCATCCAACATATCCTTTTCTCTTTGGAGGGTCGCTTGTTTTTGTGTCTCAGCGTAGTAAAGGATAACAAACACAAAATAAAAAATGGATATTATTGAAGGCATGAACTGCACCGCCCATTCGGTACCGCTGTAAAGCACATCGGTGTAGATGGCGGTTATGTAGTCGAACAGATAGTAAAAAAGCGGAACTCCGCCTAAAAATAAGCAAGATTTAGTGGACACTTCCATAAGATGCCGGACGGAAGCCGCCACATACTTTTTCAGGAAATAGTAGAACAGAAAGATCGCCCCAACATAAAAAACGTGATCCGCAAGTCTGCTGTCCAAAGCGGCGCCTGCAATGAAACCGAACCAGCGTGGTGCTTGACAGCAAAGATAACCGGAAAGCACGCTGACGGCGGAGATGAGCCACGGTCGCTTATAGTATAAAGAGAATATCACGATCAGCGGCAGATGTATAATCAGCGGATACAGCTTTGATGTCAAATCCAAGCCCAAAAGCCACCAACTGGCGGTTTGAACGAAAAGGAAAATGACACAGAGCAAACCGGTAGTGAACCTGTTTTTCTTTGTAAGTTCTATTCCCGCAAAGAGAGCAGTCACCGTGATGCCAAAGACCAGAGAAGCCCCAAATCGCAAGAGTCCTATCACTGTTACTGCCACTTTAAAGCACCTCCCTCCATTTTCTTATTCCCCTTCCATTTGATAATTCAGATATTGCTGCTTAATCTCCTTTGCCTTGCCCTGTGCGACAGGAACAGCGGAAAGGGTCTGTAAGGTGATCTGATGGTTTTCGATGGTATCCACATACTGCATATTCACAAGAAAAGAGCGGTGAGGTTTGATAAAACACCCATATTTCAGCAAGCTATCGCAGACAGAGGAAAAAGGCTCCGTACATTCGACCACCTTGCCGGAGCGCAGATGATAGAGGACGTTTCTGCCGATGACCTCGGCAAAAGCCAAATTGGAGATCAGTATTTTTTGAATCCCCTCATTGCTCTTTACGATGACCGCATCCTCTTCTTCTTTCGCTTTGATTTGCTCCAGCAGCTCATCAAAGGTGAAGAATAGCTTCTCCTTTGAAATTGGCTTGAGTACATAGTTGATGGCTTTCACCGAATAGCTTTCCAAAGCAAACTCAGGAGATGAGGTGAAGAATAAAATCGGTGCGGTTTTGTCAAAGGTGCGAATTTCTTTTGCCGCATCAATGCCGGTAAAGCCCGGCATCATAATATCCAGACAGTATATATCAAACCGCTTTCCTTTTTCCAAGGCCGAAATCAATTCAAATCCGTTTGGAAATACGGCGTGTTCACAGTTTAGATGTCTTGATGTTCGATACAGGTCTATAAGCTGTACCATATTGGATAGCTCGTCAATATTGTCGTCGCAGATCGCAATTTGCAGCATAAGCACCCCTCCATGTTCTATTAGACTTCTTCGGAAACTCTCGCAGGCTCTCCCTCCTGCAAATCGGGTCGTTGCCGATTACCGGGTTTAGATTTTATAACGGCATTTTCATCAGGAACATACTCCATAATGTCGCCGAAGTCGCAGCCCAAAACACTACAAATCCGAACCAAAATATCAACGTATATGTTTTCATCCTTCGATATTTTCAGAAGCGAACCGCTGCTGATGCCCGCCGCCCTGCACAGTTCGCCTTTTCTTATTTTTTTGTCGATCATCAGTTTGAATAGTTTGTTATAACTGACACCCATAACACGCCTCACGTCCTTCTAAAAGTCGAAAATCGTTTATACAAGTAATGGATTACAGTATATCATCAAATTATGACAAAAACAAGATAAAACTCGCGCGTACTCGTCGATTTTCGTGTGATATTGTGTTTCTTTACATCTAAAAGCAAAAAAGACAGGAGCCTACTTTCCTCCAAAATCATAGTTCATGTCGAAAAAATCATGTTTCATGCAGCGGACGGTTTTGCAGAAAGATTTCTGATAGATTTAACGTGGATAAATAAATGTTATTTCGTTCAATCAAAAAGGAGGAAAAACTATGAAAAAGCAATTTATGGGCATACTGCTCACTCTGTGTATGGCGCTTACCTTACTGCCGACAACGGCGTTTGCGGCGGAAGCTGTGACCATACTGTCTTACCCCGCAAAGACCGAATATACGGTTGGCGAGGGATTTGACCGAACCGGAATTAAAGCGACGGCTATTGTAGGCGGCGAAAAAAAGGACATCTCTGACGAAATCAGTTTCAGAAACTCCGGCAATGTGACGCTCAATCAAGGTACGGTATTTGCGTACATCGCAGGAAAGCAGGAGATTACCCTGCGGTGGACTGCTCCGGGCGAAAAAACAAGCCAAATCGTGGGAAAATATACCGTCACCGTCACCGGCGAATATGTTGCCCCTGAGAAGACGGCGCCCGCACCAACTGAGACTACTCATAAACTGTATGATGCGATAGACAACGGCTGGTACAGCATCCGCCTTGGCTCCATAGCCTCTGGTGCCGCCGGTTTGTGGTATGGCGCTGGGGATGACACTTTTATCAATATCGACGCCGCAGGCAACGCGGTGCTGCGCACAGTAGGCAGAGACACGAAATTCTATGTTGAAAAAAAGCGCATTGTAGACGCTAACACGGCTGAAATAACCATAAAGATGGCGGATGGACGTTATCTGGGAGTTGCGGGCGAAATTGATGACAGAGCGATGTATAAGGTCGGTACGAACCCAGTCTACCGATCAAAGCCGGATGGCGACATTGTCGGGGAGCTTCCGACAGGCACCATTCTGGAAGTGACCGAGCTCAAGGGCGACTGGGCAAAGGTAAACTATGAAGGTAAGGCGTATTATATGTGGGCTGCCAGACTGACAAAAGTGAGTGCGGGCGAGACACAGGTGGCGGCTGTGGATAAGCCTTATTTATGGCAGATAGAAATCAAGGATAGCGCTGTGGCGGCTAATGTTGTAATGCGCCCCTCCGAGAACCCCAAAATGATGGTGTTCACTCCTGAAAAAAGCTATAAGGACGGTGCGAGGGTTACCCTAACTCAACTTGTTGCGAATGTTTCTAACGTGCGTTTTGAGGACTGGGGAGTACCCGTTAGCAACACGGAAATGGCACAACTCTTCTCTGGTGTGTTCAATAATTTAAGTAAATACTATCCTGAAGAGAGCCAGGTGAAATGGACTAACGAAAGAATCACAACCCACGGACAAGCCGCTATAGATCAGTGTTACGGCTGGCGGGTCTTTACCAATCCCAATATGAATTGGAGCACGAATCCCACCTATGGGGAATTTACATCGTACCTGATCAAACTCATGGACTATAACAAAGGCCAGGTTAGCCGCAAGGTGGCTCCCTTTACCAAGGACACCATCAGGAGCTTTGCCATCGGTGGCGACACGAGCGCCAACGCAAAAATTACATGGGAGCAGGCAGCGACCCTCCAATATAAAACCATCTGGTGGGAAGAAAAAGAAAATGTGAGGTTAGGTGAAGTAAGCGGCGTGAGAGACAAAGTAGAGATTCTTCGGTTGGCCGTGCCGCCGCGGAACCTGAAGTCTTCTGGGGGGACGCCCGGACAGACACCTGCTCCGGCACCGACACCCATCAACACCGTTACGGCAACGCCTACCAATACTAAGTTTATGTTAAACGGTGCGGAGGCTGCGCTGCCCGCATACAGCATCGGCGGCAACAACTACGTTAAACTCCGGGATGTGGGCGCACTCCTGAAAACACGCTTTGAAGTGCGCTGGGAGGACGGCAAGGCGAAGCTGTATAACCATGCGGCGTACACCAAGACGAGCGGCGAGCTTACTGCAATCGGCAAAGGCGGTAAAAGTGCGACACTAAGCACCACAGACTTCGTATGGGGTGACACCGGCGCAGCAGTGACGGGGCTGACCGCCTACACCATCGGGGGTAACAACTATATCAAACTGCGGGACATCGCAAAGCTGTTTGACTTCGATGTAGACTGGCGCGACGGAAAGGCGTGGATCGAGCCTGACGTGTCGCCCTACACCGAGGACTAATTGCACCGCCTACACTTTACACTTACACTTTACAAACCAACCTCCAAAATCATGTTTCATGTCGAAAAAATCATGTTTCATGCAGCAGACGGTTTTCTGTGGCAGGGTTTTGATAGAGTGAACGCATGGGACTTTGCCCGATACAACCCAACAGAAAACGGAGGATTTAGAAATGAAAAGGTTACTGGTACTTATCATGGCGCTTGCCATGACGCTGAGCCTTGCAGCCTGCGGAGGAAACAATGCTGCTCCCGCAGAGTCTCCTTCCACACCCACACAAGTAGAGAAAACGGAATTTACAGCAGAGCAGCAAGCACTTGCGCAGGATTTTATGAGCATGGCAGAGGAATTTGATGCAATTGCTGACAGGGTAAATGCAAGCCCTGAACTTTTGGAAAATGAAGAGCTTGTCACTGCTATGAATGACCTTTCCAGTGAAATTATCAAGGCGGACGAATACTTTGCCAGTCCTGAAACGCTCACGCCTGAGATTATGGGCGCCTTGACAGTAGCCATTGAGGTAGGCCGTTCATTCATCGCTGAAGCCGGTGCCGCTTTAGAAGAAATCGGCCATTGATATTCCCTGAACACCACAAAATTAAACGAAAGAAAATGGAGGAATTTATAATGAAAAAGTTACTGGTACTTATGATGGCGCTTGCCATGACACTGAGCCTTGCAGCCTGCGGCGGCAATGCCGAACCCCCTGCATCCACACCGGAATCCACCCCCGCCGCTGCGGAACGGAAAGACAATGTAACCCCCGAGCAGGCAGCGGCAATTGTAGACATCATGGCGAAGATGGGCCCGCTGTACGAAGAAGCGGCGGCAGCGGCCACGGCAAACGGCTGGGATCAAGACGAGCTGGCGGTGCAGGAGCTGAACGCGGTATATGCTATTATGGACTCTGCAAGGGTTGGACTTGGAGAACTTGACGGATACGGAGACACCAGCACAGAGGATATTGACGCCGTTATAGAACAGTATCAGGCAATGCTGGACGAAATGCCCAACTTAGTCACTAAGTACAGCGAGCCCTACAGCAACTAATCATTGCGTTTTATCAAATGGATAAAACATAAAAAAATAATCTCATGACAAAAGCGGATGCGGAACACCCGCATCCGCTTTTGCAAAAAGGAGGAAATGACTATGCTGCCAACTTTCATCACAATCGCCGTAATTGCTGCGGTCATTGTTCTATGGATCATATCCACCCAGCGCAGACTGGTGGTGCTGGATGAGAATATCAGCAATGCCATGAGCCAAATCGGGGTGCAGCTTTCCAGTCGTTTTGATGCGCTGACGGCCCTTTTGGATTTGACAAAGGGCTACGCCAAGCACGAAAGCGAAACGTTGATTGAGACAATCAAATCCAGAAGAAGCGTCATCACGGCAAAATCCACGCCGGATGAAGTCATGCGTCAAGAAGGGGTTATTTCCGAAGCCCTTGGCAGGATTGCCATGGTAACGGAGCAGTATCCCGACCTGAAAGCCAATCAAAATTACATCAAAACCATGGATGCGGTGCAGACCTTTGAAAATATGGTGCGCACCAGCCGTCTGATCTACAACGACAGTGTTACAAAGCTGAACCGTGAAATCCGAATGTTTCCGGTCTCCATGGTCGCTGGGATGCTGGGTTTTGGCCAAAGAGAGTATCTTGTGGAGCAGGCTGATAAGACGGATATGCCCAGCATGAAATGAGGTGCCCGATGCACAAAAAAGTAAGCGGACTGATTCTATGCTTTGCCTTATTATTTACCCTCCCTCTCCCAGCTTTTGCGGCAAATCAGGTCAATACCATGGATATACAGGCGGTCATTTACGAGGATGGCTCCATGTATGTGACTCAAGGTTGGGAGGGAGATTTTAACGAGGGAACCGAAAGCTACATTCCCATGAACGCACCTGATTATCTGACTATCAGCCAGCTTACAGTCTCCGACCAAAACGGTGCTTATGAAACCGTGCCGGATTGGAATGTGGACTGGAGCTTTGAAGAAAAGGCGAGAAAATGCGGCATCCATGATACGGACAGCGGGTATGAAATCTGCTTCGGCATTAGTAATTACGGACAAAACCGTTATGCCATTGAATATAAGCTGGACAATGCGGTGGGCGGCTACAGCGACAGGGACGGGGTCAATTTCCGATTTGTAAATGATGGAATGAACACCACCCCCACCGATGTGAAGGTGGAAATCCGGTTGGCGGACGGCACGCCCATCACCGAGAAAAACGCCGCTGTATGGGGATTCGGCTATGACGGACAGGTGGAATTTGCAGATGGCGCAATTCTTGCCTACACGGAAAGTCCCATCCGTCCCGAAAACCATGTGACAGTGCTGTTTTCGCTGGAGAAGGGTATCTTATCCCCCTTACGGCAGGAATCGGGCAGCTTTGAAGAAGTAAAGGAAAAAGCCTTTGAGGGCAGCGACTACAATAGCACCGGCGAGGAAATATCCACATTTGAAGCGATTGTCACGATACTGCTGTCCATCGGACCTCCCATTGGACTGATTATCTGGCTTCGCAGGCTGAAAAGGAAACACGCAGAGAAAAAACGGCAACGGTTTACAGAGGGGTTCGGGTATTTCAGGGACATTCCAAACGACGGAAATCTGAGCGCCACCTATGCGCTGGGACGGCTGTTTGATGTGTGTGAGGACGGTGCGATTCTCTCCACAGGAATACTACGGCTGATTCAGCTTGGCTGCCTGTCCCCAATAGAAACCCAAGAAGTCGGATTTATGGGCAAAACCAAAGAAACGGTCAGTCTGCGGCTCATGGGCAGCAATCATAGCAATATGAACGAGTATGACGAGTACCTCTATACGGTATTGGAGGGCGCGGCCGGTTCGGATGCCGTCTTGCAGCCAAAGGAGCTGGAACGCTTTGTAAGTCAAAACGACAAGCTGCTGCGTACCTACATACAGAAATGCGACAGCGCGGGCAAAGCGTATTTGAGTGGGAAGCACTGCCTGAAACGGTGGAACGCATCCGCCAAGCTCACCGACCTGACCCCTACCGGGGAACAGGAGCTGGGCGAGCTGATGGGGCTGAAACGGTATCTGACGGATTTTTCATTGATTGCCGAACGAGGTGTCAAGGAAATGCCGATTTGGCGGGAGCTTTTGACCTATGCCATGCTCTTTGGTATCGCCGATCAGGTGGCGGAGCAGATGAAAGAACTATACCCGCAAATTTCTGCCGAGCTGACCGATTACAGTGGGAGCATGGCAACCGCCTATTCCTACCACTACCTACTTTACACCAATATGAAGAAAGCCGAGGAACGGCGCATACAGGAAAAGCGAAGCGGCGGAGGCGGTGGATTTGCTTCCCTTGGAGGGGGCGGCGGCTCCATCGGCGGCGGTTCGGGCGGCGGAACGAGATAATCACTTACTACATATACGGAGGAAATACATATGGGCTTATTTTCTAAAAAACCCCCTTGCCCCATCTGCGGCGGCAAGATTTCATGGTTTCTGCCAACGAAAATCGAGGGTGAATATATTTGTGATACCTGTCACGGCAAACTTGATATACAGACCGAGAAAGAACTGAATTTGACCATGCAGGACTTCAAGGAATATTTGATGTTTTACGACCAAAACAAGCTGCTAAAAGATCAGTTTGTGATTTCGGAACAGATAGACTTCGGCCTTTGGGATACCAAAATCATCTTTGATTACCAGAACAAGTGGTTTTGCATGAGCAAACAGCCGGACAAGACCGTGTTTGAAGGCAAACAGCTAAAATCCTTTACCATCAAAGAGGACAACACTCCTCTGTTTGAGGGATCGGCAGCGGGTATCCGCCGTTATGCCAGCACTGTAACCGAGCGGGTGATGGCGATGGCGCCGCAAATCGCACAGTTTGCGGCGAGCAAGCGGATGGCACGAACCCTTGACCGGTTGGACGACGGCAAAGTAAACAACTCCGCTTCGGTACCGTATTTTGATATTCCCGAACCTTTTCAGGCGTTTCACATGGAGCTGCATTTTGACCACCCCTACTGGACAGTGCTCAAATGTGATATGGACGGCCCTCGGTTTAACAACACCCTCCCGGATGTGAACAACTACCTCCGCTCCTATCAGCAAAGCATAGAAGAAATTGAAAAGTTGGCGGCGGCACTTAGGACGGTGGCCTTCCCCGGCGCAGCCGAGCAGTCTATTGGCCCCGGCATGATGGGAATGGGGACGTTACATACCAACATGGCCCCGCCTGCCGATGCCATCGAAGAAATCAAAAAATACAAGGTGCTCATGGAGGACGGCGTGATTTCCCAGCAGGAGTTTGAGGCAAAGAAAAAGCAGCTCCTTGGGATTTGAAGAAAATTGCTGTGTCTATGCGGAAGGGGGGCATGACATGACCTACGCCTGCGAGGACTGCGGCTTTTTATTCTGCCGGGTGGGAGCGGTAAAGGAATGCCCTTCCTGCGAGAAACCCCATATTCGCCTCGCCACTGAGGAAGAAGCCGATAGGCTACAGAAACTTTTGGAACAAGGAAATACAAATTTATAAATCAAGGAGGAACAGACCATATGAACAAACGACTATTAAGTATGTTTCTTGCGCTGTGCATGATAGTGTCCATGCTGCCGGTTTCGGCAATGGCGGAAGAAATACATACACCAATTGGTACAAGCGGAGAAATCACCAACTTTGCACCGCTTGCAGAAACAGAAAAAACAGTATTACTGGGCACATCCAGCGAGAATTTGGAATTGCCCGAAACGCTGACCGCCACAGTGCGGACAGCCGTGCCTATCGAGGAGGATTACGTGCAGGACTCCGGCAGCCCGGAAACGGCGACCCCCACAACGGCTGCCGAGCCTGAATGGGAAGAAACCACTGTGAATATTCCGGTGACATGGGATTCGCCCGACTATGACATGGACGCCAAGGGCGTTTATGTCTTTACGCCGGTGATAGAGGGTTACACGGTCTCTGCCCCGCTACCGGAGCTTACCGTGACGGTGGACGAAACGCTGCCAATTGCGGCGGCGCGGGGGATGGCAAGCCCCCTGCCTGCCACAACCTACAATATATGGGTGGGCGGCGTGCAGGTGACCGACGCCAACAAGGACGATGTGCTAGACGCAGCGAATTATGAGGGCGCAACCATCACCTATGACCCTGACACAAACACACTTACTCTTGACAATGCGACCATCAACGCAGCGCATAATGGGACATGGATTGACAGCGCTACAACCGCCTATTACGGCATTTATGCCGAAACTGCTCTGAAGATTGAGATGGTGGGAAGCAACACCGTCATAGGCAAAAGCCAGAGCGGCAGCGCCAGCATCGGTATCTATACCGGTGGCACGCTGAACCTTTCCGGCAGCGGCAGTCTGTATGTCAGCGGCGGCACAGGAAAATTTAGCATCGGCATATACAGTACAGGAAGTATCGCAATTGAAGGCGGAAGGGTTACGGCTGCCGGCGTAGCAGCAACCCAGACCTCCATGGCCATAGCCTCCAATGGCGATATAACGATTTCCAATGAAGGAGTAGAAGCGTCAGCGGACACATCTGCGCCTAATTCCTATGGAATGATAGCAACCAACGGTTTCGCGATTAACAATGGCGAGGTAACTGCAAGCGGGAAAACAGGATTGCACACAAACGCAGCAGAAGGCCCCGTCACAGTCTCCGACGGCCGGCTAACGGCAAATGGCTCTTTGGTAGGCATAGCCGGTGCGCTAACCGTCACAGGCGGCACGGTGACTGTCAAAAGTGATACGAAAGCGCTGGACGGAAGCTTGACGACCTCGGGCTATACGGGATGCACCGTAACCGCGGGCGCCAACAAAAACGGAGATGGTGGGGGTACGTATAATGCGTCGAGCCTTGCCAGCTACAAATACATCAAGGTGGAGCCTGCCGCCACACCGCCTGTGATTTTGATTGCCGACCGTACGGCTCTCCAATCAGCCATAGACGGTGCGACAGGCGATTTGAATTTGAAGCTTTCCGACAGTTATAGCGGCACTGGAATGGTCAAGATTCCCGACTCTTGGAACTACAACATCACTATTGACTTAAACGGCAAAACGCTTGACGGTAATTATGATAATGCCATCTTACATGGAGGCGGCGGTGTGTTGTCCATTACCGACGGTAAGGGCGGCGGCATAGTGACAAGTAAAACGACAATTGGGACGATTCGTGCAAATGATGGCAGCAAAGTGAACATTTCCGGCGGAACGGTGAGCACGACAGGTGTTAACGGTTATGCGATTTTTAGTGCTAACGCAATCTTAAATATTTCCGGCGGAACGGTGAGCGCGACAGGTAGTAACGGATATGCGATTTATAGCGCTAACACTTACGCCCAATTGAACATATTGGGCGGCACGATAAGCGCCGTCAACGGCACTGCTATTTACTTCACAAACACTACTATTTCAACTGGAGGAACTGTTGTTATTCAAGGCGGCACTAAAGCAATGGTATTTAAGCCGTTGTTGAGCAAGGACTTGCAGAGTGCGGCAAGCACTAATTATGACGGGAGCAGTTCTGTCGACTACAATTCGGAGGATATCGCAACCTACAAATACTTAAAGTTTGGGCTTGACATCACACCGCCAGCGCTTTCGGCGGGGAGCGTAAACCGCACAAGCGACACAGAGGCTACAATCGGCTTTACCACCGACAAGGCGGGTACGGCGTATTACCTTGTTGTGAACAGCGGCGCGTCCGCTCCAACGAGTGTGGCGGTAAAAGCGGGTACTTCTCTCGGTTTTGTAAGCGGAACAGTGATGGGCAAAAGCGTTACGTTGACGGCGGGGGCGAAAGATATTTATGTGGTGGTGGAGGATTCAGCGGATAATATCAGCACCCCGTTAAAAATTGAGGCGGCGTATGTCGCACCTGACACCACCGCCCCCACGGTTACTTCGGTATCGGCGCCGCCAGAGGGAGACTATTCGAACGGAAATAATTTGCATTTCATGGTAAGTTTTGACGAGAATGTGAATGTAAGCACAGCAGGCGGCACCCCCTATATTCAGCTTACAATCGGGGGAGTAACAAAGCAGGCTGTTTATTTCTCCGGCACCGGTACTCAAAATCTAGTCTTTCGCTATACGGTAAGTGCAGGCGACAGCGGAGCAGTCAGCATTAACTCCCTTGTCCTTGGCGGCGGAAGCCTTCAAGATGAGACGGGAAACAATGCGAATTTGACGCTCAATGACGTAAAAAGCACGGCCGGGATACGGGTAAATCCTCCGGTAGCGCCTACCATCACTAGCCAGCCATCCCCTCAGACGGTGAACGAAGGGCAGTCGGCTACTTTCTCGGTTACGGCGACCGGAACGGGTTTAACCTACCAGTGGCAGGTTAACACCGGCTACGGCTTTATAAACATCTCGAACGGTGGCGTATACAGCGGTGCCGCGACGACAACGCTGACTATCACAGGGGTAACCGCAGGGATGAACGGATATCAATACCGCGCCGTCGTCAGTGGCACTGTATTGCCTGCTGCTACCTCAAATTCAGCCACGCTAACGGTTACGGACACAAGGACGGAGTTGACCTCTGTATTCATCAGCGACACCACGCCCACATTCGGAGATATTCTTTCCGCAACAATCAATCCAAGCACAGCGACCGTCACATACAGCTGGAAAGCGGACGGTTCACAAGTAGGGACCAGTGCGACTTATGAGGTCAAGGCTGCCGACATTGGCAAAACAATCACCCTAACCGTAACAGGAACAGGCGCATATAAAGGCACAGTCACAAGCTCTGTGACCTCTGCGGTTGCTGCAAGGGATTACAGCGTTACGGTGGATTCCACCAAGAGCGTGGTGCAGGGGTCGGGATTATCCGCCCTTCCCACAGCAAACGCAGGAGCGGTAAACGGCACGCTGACATGGTATTCGGACAGCGGATTCACAAAGGCGGTCACTGACCAAAACGTCCGCGCGTTAGTCGTTGACAGTGTCGTCACGGTGTATTGGAGCTTTACCCCAACCACAGCAGGCTATGTTACAACACCCAAGACAGGGGAGTGCGTGGTGACAATCGTCAGCGGCGCGGCGCAAACACTCTCCTTTGCGGAAAGTACAGTCACAAAAACAGTGGGAGATCCCATATTTACAAACGCACTCACCCACAGCGTTGGAACAGGCATGGTAATCTATTCAAGCAGCAATACGAGCGTTGCCACGGTGCATCCCACAACCGGCGAAGTGGCGATTGTCGGTGCGGGAACCACAACCATTACGGCAAATGCGGCAATGGTTCCGGGGGTGTATGCTCCGGGCAGTGCGTCGTTCACCTTGACTGTCAATAATGCACCCATAAAAACCGTGTCTGTCGGCTCACAAAGCGGCACAGCTACTGCTGGAACGGCGGGGAGCTTAGCCTATGCTGTGACGACGGCGAATATCTCAGGCGGAACATACGCCGTAAGCGTGGCAAATCTGCCGACAGGCGTAACCGTCGGCAACAGCGGCAATGTGACAATTTCGGGCAACAGCGGAACGCTGACTTTGACCGTCGCAGATACGGCGGCAGCGGGAACGACCGGCACACTGGTGCTGACGCTTGACGGCGCAACCTCTGCGGCGTTCAGTATCGTAATTGGTGAAACCACACCTAACCTTTCCGCCACCGATGTCACCCTTGACGCCGTTACCGTAGGTTATATGTCGTCCAACTACAAATCTGTCGTCATCACCAACAGCGGCGATTCGCAGGCGACTATTAGCAATGTGACAACTGACCGCCCATCCGTGTTTTCGATACATTCTGGCCAATCCTTTGTTGCTGCCAACGGCAGCATCAACTCATGGCAAATAAGGGCTGCAACGGGTCTTTCGGTGGGCATACATACCGCCACCATCACCGTCACTTATGACAGCGGACGCACCGCAACGGCAACAGTTTCCATCACCGTAAACGCAGTAGGCAACTACACCGTCACCTTCAACCCGAATGGAGGCACGGTCAGTGAAACATCACGCTCGGTTGCACCCGGTACGGCGGTAGGGGCACTCCCGACACCGACACGTTCTGGCAGTTACAGCTTTGACGGCTGGTATACGGCGGCCAGCGGCGGAACTCAAATATCTGCAAGCACAACCGTCAGTGCAAATGTGATCTACTATGCCCATTGGACTTACACCGGCGGCGGTGGCTCTGGAAGCGGCGGCGGAAGCTCCTCAAACGACAACAGCAGTCCTGTCACCGTCACCCCACCCGCACCGGACAAGCCAAATTCCCCTACACAGGGGGAAATCAAGGTTTCCGGCACAGTGGACAGTAAGGGCAATGTCACAGTGAACATTTCCGATAAAACTGTGATCGATGCCTTTGAGAAGGCTCTGGCGGACGCCAAGAAAAACGGCAACGAGCAAAATGGAATCACGGTGATCCTCCGTGTTGATACCGGCAGCAAGACCGGCTCTCATGTTACGGTCAATCTGCCTAAGACCGTGCAGGACACTATCATTAAAAAGAAAATCGTCAACACCATTGTGGTAGTAGATAACCCCGACATCCGAATCGGCATGGATTTGGCTACCGTGCAGGAAATCAACAAGCAGGCAAAATCGGATGTCAACATCACCGCCACCCGTGGGGACAGTAGCAAGCTGACCGGTGATGCGAAAAAAGCCATCGGTAGCCGCCCGGTATTCGACCTCAAGGTGAACTACGGTAACGGCAAGGTAGTTAGCAGCTTCGGCGCAGGCAGCGTATCGGTAACTATCCCATATACCCTGGGCGCAAATGAAAAGGCTGGGAATGTGCAGGCTGTGTATGTAGACAGCAAGGGCAAGGTGCATTGGCTCACAAACTCAGTCTATGACAGTGTGGCACAGGTACTGCGTTTCAGCACCGATCATTTTTCCACCTACGGCATCGGCTATAAACAGGCCAACACGGCATTTACGGACATTGCGGCTCATTGGGCAAAGGAAGATATTGAGTTTGTGGTGAGCCGTGGATTGTTTAGTGGCACTTCCAACACTACCTTCAGCCCGAACACCGCCATGACAAGAGGAATGTTCGTCACAGCGCTGGGACGGCTGGCAAACACCGATGTGAGCGGCTACGCAAAGAGCAGCTTCACCGATGTGAAGAACGATGCTTACTATATGGGCTACATTGAGTGGGCAAGCAAAAATAACATTGTAAACGGGGTTGGCAATGGAAGGTTTGCCCCGGATCAGTCCATCACCCGTGAGCAGATGGCGGTCATTATGAGCAACTATGCCAAGACCATCGGTTATACTCTGCCGAAGGTTCATATCGAAAATATCTTTACAGATAATGCTAAAATCAGCACCTACGCCAAGGAAGCCGTGAAGCAGATGCAAATGGCAGGCGTAATCAGCGGGAAAAACGGCAATCTCTTTGACCCGCAGGGTACAGCCACAAGAGCCGAGGTGTCTGCTGTACTGCGCCGCTTTGTGGAGCTGGCAATTTCCAGCGACACGGCGCAGGGCTGGTCCATGAACGATTCCGGTAAATGGATGTACTTCAAGGATGGCAAACCCCTCACCGGCAAGCAGGACATCGACGGGGCGACCTATACCTTTGACCAGTACGGAGTGACAGCGGATGTTCCGAAAAATCTGCGGTACACCACCTACACCGTGCAAAAGGGCGACAGCTTCTGGAGCATCTCCCGCAAGCTGGGCTGCCCCATGAGCGAGCTGGAACGACTGAACAACAAGAGCCGGTTTTTTCTCATCCTCCCCGGCGATGTACTCAGAGTACCAGAGAAGTAAACTGGAACAACAAATCAATAAAGCTATGGGCAAACCCGGCTAAAGCCGGGGACGCAAAGCCGAGGGTCTAAGGTATCTTAGGATGCTATGATAGTCTGGCTGCTGACAGTTAAGCAAAGCCTGCCTTCATACTCGGAGGGCAGGCTTTTGCGGTTTTTAACGGATGCTTTAGGTATCAGGGTACCGGCTTTCGCTATGGCTATGGCGAGAGAGGTATCCATATGAAAATATACCGCTTTTATCCCTTTTCGAGGTGTAAATAGAGCAAGAACATCCGATACATATTCCTATTCAAACCTGCAATTTAATAGTGTATACCTAAAAAAGTCAGTATTTTGCCATGGGCATAGTGCTGACTTATTTTTTTCGACAAAATTTCTGCTTGTTTTACAATATATCCCATTTGAAGGCTCTTACAGTAGCCTTTCTGCACAACCACGATGCCGTTCCCCACCCTCCGATCTGTTTTCGCATTTCAGCAAAACAGATCGGAGGAAAGGAATTTGAAAAATTATAAAGACAGTGATTATGCCTTAAATAAATTTAGCGATGGCATTGTCTACCGTTTCGCAGATCGCATTGTAGAAATCACGCTGGAGGATTACCTTGCGGAGAACCCCGGCAAGACGGCACAGGACTTTTTGGAGCTGAAAGACTTGTCGGATGAAATCTATCATGAGCAAGTCACACATGAAAATCGGACAAGCCGCTTGGATGTGAGCATCAACGGGCTGGAGGAAACAGAGCAGCTTGCCGCACCACCCCTTGATTTGGACTTGATACATAAAAACGATACCCAAAAAGCCAAGGAAGCCGCAAGGCGGCTGCTGGACAGTGGAGAATTGACCGAAATCCAGCGGCGCCGGTTTATTCTGCATTTCGTAGAGGGCTTATCCTACCGGCAGATTGCCCATCGTGAAGGAGTACATTTCACCTCTGTCCACGGAAGCATAGAGGCAGCTACGGCAAAGCTACAAAAGTTTTTTGAAAGAAATTAAACTTGTGTGTAGGAATATGACAAATATCAGAGAATGTTTGACAAAGGGAAATTCCCTCTTTTGTCGCTGCCCATTCATCCTCTATCTTCCGTTATTGTATTCTTCCGTAAAAAGAAGTATAATAAATCTATCAGCTATTTCAATGAAAACAGGTGAAGCATATGGATTACATAACGGTCAGAGAAGCGGCAGAAAAGTGGGGTGTTTCTACCCGCTCTATTACTTATCATCTTGTGGATGGGCGAATCTCGGGTGCTGTGAAAAAGGGAAACCTCTGGCTTATTCCCATATCCGCCGAAAAGCCTACGGATTTGCGCAGGGGAAAGAAAAAGTGTGGACATTCGCTGTCTTCTGCAAGATAAAATTTATGACAGGTGAGAATATGAAAAATCGACTGACACAATTTATCAGCATATATTTTGGTCCTGCTCTTGACTTTCGGGTGCGGCTGTTCAATGTGCTGGCCATGGGCGGCACGGTCATCAGTCTGGCGATGGCACTGGTTGGAATTGCGGCAGGGGCCGGACTTGGGAATATTGCGGTGAACTTCATTTCAGCCGCTCTATCCTATGCCCTGCTTTGCTATTCCCAGCGTACTGGTAGATACCAGTTGTGTTACCTCATCACCATTGCCGCCATTTTTCTGTGTCTTTTCCCGGTCATGTTCTTCACAGCGGGCGGATACCACAGCGGGATGCCCAGCTTTTTCGTATTCGCCGTAGCCTTCACCATCCTAATGTTGGAGGGGAAAAAGGCCATTGTCATGTCCCTTATAGAAATGACACTATATCTTGCCATCTGCCTGATTGCCTTTCACTATCCCCAGATGGTTAAGGGATGGGATTCCGAGGGTGATCTGCTCATGGATATCATCGTGGGCTTTGTATCAGTCAGCGCTGTGCTTGGCACAATGCTCTATCTCCACTTTAGGCTCTATAACGAACAGCAGAAAAAGCTGGACGAGCAGAACCATATCCTTGAGAGAACCAGCCGTGCAAAAACAGAATTTCTATCCAACACCTCCCACGAAATGCGCACGCCCCTCACCGTCATCTCGGTCAATATACAGACGGTGGCGGAAATTTTAGAGGACATGGGCGAAGCGGTGCAGGATGGGGAAGCGATGGAGCTGCTCCAGAACGCCCAGCAGGAGATCATGCGGCTGGCCCGTATGGTAGGCGGGACGCTGACCCTGGCCGCCATGAGCGAAAACACCGACAAGCAGGCGGTGAACCTCTCCACTCTCCTGCGCAGCAGTACGGAGATGTTTTCCCTGCATCTGCAAAAGCGGGGCAATATCCTGAATACGGACATTGCCGGGGGATTGAACGTATTCGGCAATGCGGATCTGTTGGCACAGGTGGCGGCAAACCTCCTGCAAAACGCAGGGGCCCATACCCAGCAGGGCGATGTTACGCTAAAAGCGGAGAAATCAGGGCATGAGGTGCGTGTTACGGTAACGGACACCGGCGCGGGCATTTCCGCAGAGCTGCTGCCCCGTGTGTTTGAGCGGGGCGTTTCCACCGGAGGCACGGGCTTCGGCCTGTACCTGTGCAAAACCGTTGTGGAATCCCACGGCGGCCGGATTTGGATTGAGAGCACGCCGGGAAACGGCACGGCGGTAACCTTTGCCCTTCCCACCTATGAAGGGCAGTTTGGAGGGGAACGGGTATGAGCGCAAAACAGATTTTACTGGTGGAGGACAATGAGCAGATCATGCAGGGTAATGAGCGTCTGCTGAAACGGCGGGGCTATGAGGTTGTCACGGCGCTGACCCTTTCGGATGCCCGCAAAGCGGTGGGAGCACAGATGCCCGACCTCTTTGTTCTGGACATTATGCTGCCCGACGGCAGCGGGCTGGACTTTATGCAGGAGCTGCGGCAGTATTCGCAGACGCCGGTTCTTCTGCTGACCGGGCTGACCACATCGGAGGATATTGTGCGGGGTCTCACAGCGGGAGGTGACGACTATCTCCCCAAGCCTTATGACTTCGGGGTGCTGCTGGCCAGAGTGGAAGCCCTGCTGCGCCGTGCGCAGCAGGTGCCGGAGCGCATTCAAAAGGGGCGGCTCTGCCTTGATGTGACGGCTGATGTGGCAACCCTTGACGGCGCAGACCTGCTGCTGACCCAAAAGGAATTTGTCCTGCTGCTGATCTTTGTGCAGAATGAGAAGCGTTTTATCCATTCGGAATATCTGTATGAAAAGGCATGGAAACAGCCCATGGCGGGCGATAGTCAGGCACTTAAAAAGACCGTTTACCGCCTGCGGGAAAAAATCGAGGGCAGCGGATGGCACATTGACTGGTCCCGTGGCGAGGGGTACTGTTTCGAGAAGGAATAGCGGCTTTGAAAAAAAATATTTGTGGCGAGAGTGACAATTTTGGAACTCTCGCCACTTTTTATTTTATCCCATATTAAACTAAAAGGGCAGGAAACAGACAGCTTTGGTCTGATGACTTGTGTTCAGACAGGAGGTGGTTATGGAAATGCGGTATGAACAAACGGGAACCGGACAGCCCCAAATTATCCGGGTCGAGGCGTTTGACGGAGACACCTTTGGTATTACACTGGACAGCGGGCACGCCATCCTGCTGGAGCTGGGGCACAGGATTAGGGAACCGGCCTTTGCCGCCCTCATCGAAAGCGGAGGCTTCTGCAAACCCTATACCGACGGCAAGGCAATCTGCTGGCCCGGAGGGGTATCCATCGCACTGGAGGAGATTTTGTCGATGCTTCTCTCCCCCGGCGATGTAACACGAAACCAAAATCAAGAGGAGGATTTGAGATGAGACGAACATGGAAACAAATCGGCAGTCTGTTTTTGGCGTTCTGTATGGTGTTTACTATGCTGCCAACGATGGCCTTTGCCGAAACAGGTGATGTGGATTCCGGCGCACCGCTTGGAATGAGCGGAACCATCACCGCCTTTGCGGAATTGGGCACCGATGTGGCGAACCAGACGGTGGAAGCCGGTACAACCGAGGATGCATTAAATCTGCCGGATACGCTGACCGTTACTGTCACCACCGGCCCTGCTGTTGCTACCGCAACGGACAGCGACGCACAGCAGCTCGAAACACGGGAAACAGAAACCGCCGTGGCGGTGTCTGGCTGGACTTCCGATCCGGCTTATGACGGTGATACGGTGGGGGACTATGTGTTCACCCCCACGCTGGATTTGCCCGAGGGCTTGATGCTGGCGGGAGGTGCTACCTTGCCGACCGTTACCGTGACGGTGCGGGAAAAATCCGCCGCGCCGCAGGCACGGGGCATGGTCGGGGCATTGGGTGTCGGTACAATCACCGGAACCATGAGTGTCGGCGGTACAACGGTCTCCGACCTTACACAAGACAGCAACGGCACAGGCTGGACGTGGGAGGCCGAGTCCGCCACCCTGACGTTGGGCAGCAGTTATCCAGGCGATTTCATAAAATTTGAATGCGATGGCGCCGATACCATCAACCTGGTATGCAACGGCACTGTCACGGTTAACAAAGGCGATACCTACGCAATACAAAGCTGGGGTAGCCTCGTCATCAAAGGCGACGGCCCGCTTACGATTTCCGACGGCGGCATAACGGCGTCTAAGGATATCGTCATCTTGGGGGCGATGGGGAATATCAGCGGCGCCAGCGTCGGCATTTCTGCCGGCGGCAGTGTTACTATCTCCGGCACGGTGGGCGATATTACGTCCATGGCGTACACGATTTACGCAAATGGAGACATTACCATTTCAGACGGCGGCGTTGTGGGCAAGATCGGCGCGGGAGGCACCGGCTCCAAAAGCGGCACCCATGGAATTTACGCGGGCGGCAGCGTTACCATCAACGGCGTAGCAGGTGATATTTCAGGCAAATCCTATGGAATCTACGCAAAGGGCGGCAACGTTTTCATCAACGGCGCAACAGGAGCGATTAGTAGTGCATACGGATCACTTTCAGGCGATTCCGCCATTCGCGCAAGCGTTGGCGTTGCCATCAACGGCACAACAGGCGCGATCAGCTCCAAGGGCGATTACGGTATCTACGCAGAATCAGGCGCGGTTTTAATTGCCGGTAAAACTGGCGATATCACCGGCATGAAAGCCTTCGGCATTTTAGCGGAAGCGGGCGGTATTACAATTCCACCTGGCGCTGTTGTGGGCAAGATCGCCGGAGCTCAAAGCGGCATCGAAGCAGGCGGCAGCGTCACAATCGGCGGCAAAACCGGCGATATTACAGGCATAGCCGGCAGCACCTTTGGCGGTGGTATTCAAACAACCGGCAGCATCACAATCACAGGCGAAACGGGAGCTATTACCAGCACGCACGCCAGCATCCCGGCAATTGGCGCAGGCGGTGATGTTACAATTGTCGGCAGTGTGGGTGAGATTGCAGTCATCACCTCCAGCAGTGGTGGCGGCTACGGTATTCTGGCGCTCGGCGGCATTCACATCATCAACTCTGTTACGGTAAGCAGCTTTAATGGCGCGTTCAATAAAGCCCCCGCCACCTTACCACCCTCTTCCTATACAGCCACCTGGAGCGACAACCCGAACGGCTCCGCCTCTTCCACTAGCAGTACCTATGTATGGAACGCCAGCCACAAGTATGTAAAAATTGAGAAGGACAGCGGGATGTCCGCCCCCACGGTGTCGGGCTTTCGTGCTGAGCGCACGGATGCGGATAAAGTCAGCTTTTTCTTCACACCCAGCACCACCGGGAAATATGGATGTCAGATTGAGAAAAAAGGAACACCCGCACCGACATTTTTAGGTATGTTCCATGATATCACTGCTATCGTAGAAATCTGTATCGACGCAAAAGAGGATGGCGTCACCGCCTCCGATATTCTCGTGGTGTATCTGCAAATCGAGAATGCGGAAGGCGTAAAGAGCCAGATATACTCCCTTGAAGTTCCGGCATACACACCGGCGGTAGACGCCGCGGCGCCAAACATCACCGGCCAGCCTATTGGTGCAATCTATGATAAAAATGCGCCAGCCGCCGCCCTGTCTGTGGCGGCAAGCGTAACGGACGGCGGAACCCTCTCCTATCAGTGGTATTACAATCTCAGCAACAACACGACCAGCGGGAGCATGATTGGCGGCGCAATCGGCAGCAGCTATACCCCGGACGTCTCTTCTGTTGGAACGGTCTATTACTACTGCGTGGTGACCAACACTAACAGCAGCGCAACCGGAAATAAAACTGCCGCGGCGACCAGCAATACCGTCGCTATTACGGTGAATGCGCCGGGCGGCGCAACCACCATCTCCGAAGTCGCCGTCATCGATGTAGGCGAGCCTGTGGGCGGCGAACAGAACGATATCCGCGCCAATGTTCCGAATGATGCCAAGTATGGGTTGGGTGGGAAAGATTGGTTTGATGTGGCTACAGGCAACTATTTGACCGAAGGTGAAAAATTTGTAGCGGGCAAGCAATATTTATATGAGGTACGTGTGATACTAGATGCAGGATATACCCTTGCCCCTGGTTTCACCGCAACTATCAACGGCAAAGCGGCGACAGTGTATGATACCAGCCCCAGCGGAAGCGAGAGTAACATCTACTGTGCCTTCACAGCAAAGGATGCCTCCGGCGGCATGCTCGATGCCCAAACACCCAACATCACCGGCCAGCCTGTCGGCGCAACCTACACGCAGAATGCAGTGGCTGTACCTCTATCTGTGGCGGCAAGCGTAACGGACGGCGGCACACTGTCCTATCAGTGGCACGGCAATAGTAATCCAGAGAAGGGTGGCATAATCCCCGGCGCGACTGGGAAGACCTATACGCCGTCTACATCGGCAGTGGGTACGATGTATTATTGGTGCATCGTGACCAATACAAACACCGCCGTAGGCGGAAACAAAACGGCAACGATCTACAGCAATCAGATTTCTGTTACCGTACAAAAAGGCGGAAGCTCCGACAACGGAAATGGCGGCAATTCCGGTGGTGGCGGTTACACACCCCCTGCCACAATGCCGACCACACCCCAAGCAAAGCCTAATCAGCCGGTAACGGCAGAGGCTCCTGTGGCGGCGACTGCGGGCGCAAACGGCACAGCCAGCGCATCCATCCCGGAAAAATCAATCACTGACGCCATTGCCAAGGCACAGGCCGATGCAAAGGCGCAGGGCAAAACCGCAAACGGAACCTCTGTTGCGCTGAATGTCACCATGCCGCAGGGGGCAACTTCCCTGACAACAACCCTGACCCAAAGCTCTCTGAACAGCCTTGTGAATGCTGGAGTAACCAGCTTTGAGATAAACGGTGCGCCGGTTTCTCTCGGACTTGACCTGAATACCCTCAAGGAAATCCAGAAGCAGAGCGGCGGCAATATTACCATCAGCATCGCCCCGGCGACAGGGCTTTCCGGAGAAGCAAAGACCCTCCTTGGAAACAGGCCGGTATATAACATTACCATCAGCTATGTCAAGGACGGCAAACCCGTGAACATCACCAGCCTTGGCAGCGGAACATCGACCCTTTCCATCCCCTATACACTGGGCAAAAATGAGGCTGTCGGCTACCTGTTCGGCGTGTATGTGGACGCAAACGGCAAACCGGTCCGCATCGACGGTTCGGCCTATGATGCAAACAGCGGAAGCCTGCTGATCCCCACCGGCCACTTCTCGGTGTACGGCGTGGGCTACACGGCTCCAAGCGTTAAGTTTACCGACATCAGCACCCATTGGGGCAAGGAAGCCATTGATTATGTGGTCGGCAGAGGACTTCTCTCCGGTACATCGGAAACTACCTTTGCGCCCGACACCGCTATGACGCGTGGGATGCTGGTAACGGCTCTCGGCAGACTGGCAAATGTGGATACCAAAGCGTACACCACCAACAGCTTCACCGATGTGAAGGCAGACAGTGCGTTCCGTCCCTACATTGAGTGGGCATATAAAAAGGGCATCATTCAGGGAATTGGCAACCAGCAGTTTGTGCCTGACAGGGCGATTACTCGTGAGGAAATTGCGGTCATCTTCGCAAACTTCGCCAAGGCTACCGGCTACACCCTGCCCGTGACCTGTGAGGCAACCTCCTATGCGGACGTTTCCAGCATCGGCAGCGTGTACAAAACGGCAGTAACAGCCATGCAGCAGGCAGGCATCATGATGGGTGGCAGCGGCAACAGGTTCAACCCGAAAGCCAGTGCCACCCGCGCGGAGGTTTCCTCCATGCTCCACCGCTACATCAGGCTGACCATCGACCCCGCCACGGCGCAGGGCTGGGCGAAAAAAGACGCCGGACAGTATCTCTACTACAAGGACGGCAAAGCGCTCACTGGCACACAGACCATCGACGGCGTAACGTATTTCTTGGGTACCGATGGCACTCTGAAAACCGGTTGGGTGAAGGACGGCGGCAACTGGAGGTACTATTCCGGTAACAAGGCTGCCGTGGGTTGGCTGGACATCAGCAACAAACGCTACTACTTTACCAAGGACGGCAACATGATCTCCGGCAAATGGCTTCAGATTGACGGCAAGTGGTATTACTTCAACGCCGACGGTACGCTTGCAAGAAGCACCAAAATCAACGGCTACGAGGTTGACAAAAATGGCGTAAGAAAAATGAAGTAAGAACAACAAATCAATAAAGCTATGGGCAAACCCGGCAAAAGCCGGGGACGTAAAGCTGAGGGTCTAAGGTGTCTTAGGACGCTATGATAGCCTGGCTGCCAAAAACCGCAAAGGGTCTGCCCTCTCTCAAGAGGGCAGACCCTTGCCATTTCTTTACGGCTTTTGACGGATAATTTGGGGTATCAGGATACCGGCTCTCATTGGACTATGGCGAGAGAGGTATCCATATGAAGATATTCCGCTTTTATCCCTTTTCGAGGTGTAAATAGAGAAAGAACAAACTATACATATCCCAGTTCAAACTTACAATTTAATCATGTAAACCTAAAAAAGTTAGCATTTTGCCAAGGGCGAAGTGCTGACTTTTTTTTGATAAATTTCCTGTTTGATTTACAAATTACACCACATCCAGAGTTGTGTCGTGATATTTCTGCTAATCCACGGTGCCGTTCCCCACCCCCGATCTGTTTTCGTATTTCAGCAAAACAGATCGGAGGAATGGAGCATGAAGAATTATAAAGACAGTGATTATGCCCTAAATAAATTCAGCGAGGGCATTGTTTACCGTTTCGCAGACCGCATTGTAGAAATTACATTGGAGGACTACCTTGCAGAGAACTCCGGCAAGACAGCACAGGACTTTTTGGAGCTGAAAGCCTTGTCGGATGAAATTTATCATCAGCAAGTCACACATGAAAATCGGACAAGCCGTTTGGATGTGACCATCAACGGATTGGAGGAAACAGAGCAGCTTGCCGCACCACCCCTTGATTTGGACTTGATATATAAAAACGATACCCAAAAAGCCAAGGAAGCCGCAAGGCGGCTGCGGGACAGTGGAGAATTGACAGAAATCCAGCGGCGCCGGTTTACTCTACATTTCGTAAAGGGCTTATCCTATCGGCAGATTGCCGGTCGTGAGGGAGTGTATTTCACCTCTGTCCACGAAAGCATAGAGGCAGCTACGGCAAAGCTGCAAAAATTTTTCAAAAAAATTTAATTTCATACCCCTACACCCCCCTGTTTTTTTGACATTGGGTGAAAGGACTTCCAAATATCCTTTCGCCTGAACATTGAAAACAGAATATGGGTGTGATGGGTACATCACCGGCAGGGAGAGCGACACGCTGGGACACGCCAAGACGAGGGCAATGCCCTCTGAGCGATTATGTCTGCGGCAGTTACGCCCTGTGGTGGGACGGATTGCGACGATCCCTGCCGGTTATCATGGTACTTCTACTTTGAACGCTTCACCGCATTGAGTAGCCCGGCAGACGGCCGGGAAAACGCATCACCCTCGTTTGAGATAGAATGAGGGGCGGCTTTTATGGAGTCCGGCAACACCAGCCGGATCGCCTGTCACACCTTTGCTTTGATATAAAAATCTATCGTGCTCTATCGGAGCGATAGAAACCATGCGGCGGAACAGGTCTTTTGAGTCATCAAACTTTCAAACCGTTTCCTGATTCCGCCGCATTCTTGTGTCGCTCCTTTAGGCAAGCAAAGGAGGCAAAACGATATGAACCAACCTGTCTTTATGGCAGATATTCAAAATAAGATTTGCGAAGCAGGCTTAATTCGGCAAGAGGAACGCATTGTACTGACAGCCGAAAATTGCGTGCTTTTGGAATACTACACCGGAAAAACATACAGCTACCGCATGGTGGAGCTTACCACCTTAAAGGCAAAGCGGCTCTTTTCCAAAGCGGCGCCGCTGAATGAAAGCGGATACCAAAAAGCAATGGAAAAAGTGCTTTCGCAGGCAGGATCGGAACCGGAAAACATATTTTCCATCAAGCCTGCCATTAGAGCAAAAAATCTTCTGGAACACATTTTTTCAAACATCCTGCCGGAACATGGTATGGACTTTCGGGAAAATCAGGCGGCTCTTGCGCTGGAAATGCTGGAGTCCTTGCAGGGAAACCGGCTGGCGCTCTGTGAGGCCGAGGTGGGTACAGGAAAAACTCATGCCTACATATTGGCAGTAACGGTCCATAACCTATTCAGCAACAATAAGCTGCCGACCATTATCTCTACTTCCACCATTGCGCTGCAAAAGGCATTGACGGAGGAATACATCCCTCAGATTTCCGATATTCTGATGGAACACCGTATCATTGACCAAGCCCCTGTCCTTTGTGGTTCGCAAGGGGAAATCCCATTATGCCTGTGACAGCCGGGTAAAGGGGTATCGTTCCTCTATCGCACACAATGACCGCCATGAGGACGAGGAACTGCTTTCTGTCCTGACCGGACTTTTCACCGGAGCCTGCCCCCTTGATTTGGATAAGCTCCCTTTAACGGACTATGTGAAATCCTGTATCAATGTGGAGCGCTGCCATCTGAACTGCCCGCTGTCCTCGGTCTGCCGATACCGTGACTTTATACGCAAAGCGCAGACCCTTGTTTATGACTTTCAGATTGCCAATCACAACCTTGTGCTGGCTGATGTACTCGGCAGGAAGAACGGGAGAAGGTCCCTGTTCCCGCCCCGTGGAGTATTGATTTTCGACGAGGCTCACAAGCTCCTTGATGCCGCCCGGCAGATGTACGGCATGACATTGGAAAACGTGGAGCTGGAACGGCTGGTGGCAAGCATTTACCATGCCATCGGCGCAGGCAATCCCGATAAAGCGGAGATTGTCAGGCTGTGCGAAACCATGCAGGAACAAAATGCCCTGCTCTTTGAAGCCCTGCGCTATGCCGCAGGCACAGGCTATGAAAAAAACTGCTATGCCGTACAGATTGACTTAAACTGCATACGGGCTTTGAAAACGCTGATGGCTGCGCTGCGCAGGCTGTCAGTGCTTTTTTATACGACCTCCCGTGAGAAAAGGGATCGGTATGACCGGCTGGTGAACCGCATGGAACAGCAGGAAACCAAGCTATCCATAATGTTTCATCATGCCGGTTCTATTCTTTGGCTGGAAATGACCGGGGCGGCGGCCTGCCGGGTCTGCGCGCTGCCAAAGCAGCTTAATTTTCTATTATCGGAGGATATTTGGCAGGAAGAAATTCCGTATATCCTGACCTCCGGTACGCTCTCTGTGGGGGGCGATTTTTCACATTTCAAGCGAAATAACGGAATTATACTGGCGGAGAAACGCCGCATCTTTGAAACCAGCAAGGCTTCTCCCTTTGATTATCCAAACCATGCCCTGTTGTATCTTCCGCAGGATATGCCGCTGCCTTCAGACAAAGACAGCAGTTATTTTCAGGCGGTGGTCAATCGGCTGGTAGAGCTTACCCGCGCGACCCATGGGCATACCCTCATTCTGTTTACTTCTTACCGCATGATGGAGCAGGCGTATGGCGAGTTGTGCGGACGGATCACTTCATTTCCCTTGTTCCGCATGGGCAAAGGCCGTCTGGACGCTATCGACGCTTTTCGTAAAAGCGGAAACGGTGTCCTCTGTGCCAGCGACAGTGCCGGAGAGGGCATTGACCTTGCCGGGGATATTTTATCTTCCCTCATTGTGGTACGGCTGCCGTTCCCTGCTCCTGATCCGGTGCTGGAATATGAAAAGACCCTGTACTCTGACTTCTATGGTTATCTGAACAAAGTCATCGTGCCGGGTATGCTCATCAAACTGCGCCAATGGTTTGGCCGGGGCATCCGCAGAGAAACGGATACCTGTGTTTTTTCTATCCTCGACAGTCGGGCGAGCAGACGATACCGGAATGATATATTGGCGGCTTTGCCTGATATGCCTGTAACGCATCAGCTATCTGATGTGAACCGCTTTATTACGGTTAAGAAGTCGGGCGCCTACTTTGAATGAGCGGGCGCCCGTCTTTTTCTCAAGAAAAAGGACGGAGCCTATTCATTGCTTTTTTCGCTCGGCTGTCACCTGACAAGCTGAACCGGAATACACTGTATCAGGGCGGTAAGGCAGGGAGCCTTATCGCCCTATGCCCCGAAAGGAGTGATTGGGTGGACTCTTTACCAAACATAGATTTTGAAGCGATGAAAAACATAGACATCCGAACGGTCAACCCGGATACTCTGGTTGACATTAACGATACGAAAGTCAATGCGAAATTGCCCAAGGAGGAACGAATACTGGATTTTATCCAGCAGATTAAAAATCCATATTGCTACAAGTGTGGAAAAGTAGTAGTCAAAATCAGCTTTAACGATACCGATGCCACGCTGGAGGACAGGATGGAAAGTTTTTTGAGGATGATGTGATATGGGTGAGTTGCTTCGGGCAGAGCCTGACCGTGTGGGTTCGGATAAATGGTAATATTGTCTGGACGCATCCTGAGAGGGGTGCTATAATTATACATGGACTAATATTAGCGAACGCCCATTGATTAGGTCAGGTTTTGCTTCTTGACTTTTTCAATCGGGAGGTTTCGTTATGCCATTCAATAAGGAAATAACAATTTATAATGCTGTGGACTATTTGCGCCTGTCTAAAGAAGATGGCGATAAGGCAGAAAGCGACAGCATTGCCAATCAAAGAGATTTAATAACCAATTTTGTGAAGTCAATGCCCGAAATCCGCCTCTGTTCCGAAAGAATAGATGACGGATTTAGTGGTGTTGACTTTAATCGTCCTGCCTTTAATTTAATGATGGAGGATGTAAGAGCTGGGCGGATCAACTGTATCATAGTCAAAGACCTGTCACGTTTCGGCAGAAACTACATCGAAGCAGGACGATACATTGAACGGATTTTTCCGTTTTTAGGTGTGCGTTTCATTGCTATCAACGACGGTTACGACAGTGCAAAGGAAAAATCACCGTCAGACGATATTATCATTCCGTTTAAGAACCTTGTCAACGATGCGTATTGCAGAGACATCTCCGTTAAAATCAGGAGCCAGCTTGATGTAAAGCGCAAAAATGGCGAGTTTATCGGTTCCTTTGCCGTTTACGGCTACATGAAATCAGCAGAGAACAAAAATAAACTGGCGATAGACCCCTATGCCGCAAAGATTGTGCGGGATATTTTTGCATGGAAGCTGGACGGACTCAGCCAGCAAGGGATAGCCGACAGGCTGAATGAGATCAGCGAGCCATCCCCCATGGAATATAAGCGGTTTTCGGGGCTTAACTTTGCTACCAGCTTTCAGGTAAACCCCAAGGCAAAGTGGACTGCTGTGGCGATTGGCCGCATTTTGAAAAACCCTATTTATGCAGGGCATCTTGTGCAGGGCAAGGAAAGCACTCCAAACTACAAGATTAAACAGCGGATTATGAAACCGGAGGATAAATGGATTCGGGTGGAAAACACCCATGAGCCTATTATCCCGCAAGAAATTTTTGACACAGTAAACCGTGTGCTAGCACAGGATACCCGCATTGCTCCAGACGGAGAAGCTGTCTATCCGTTCTCCGGTCTGCTTTTTTGTGCTGACTGCAAAAGCGGTATGGTGCGAAAGATTGTACCCGCAGGCGGAAAGAAGTACGCCTACTATTATTGTTCAAAGAATAAGGCCGGGAATGGCTGTACCACACACTGCATCAGTGAAAAGGTATTGGAAAAAGCAGTTCTGCAAGCACTTCAAAATCACATCGCTTCTATTCTTGACATTGAACGGATTCTCTCGTTTATCGACACACTTCCTATGCAGCAGGAGGAAATACGAAAGATTGATACTCAACTGCTGATGAAACAGGAGGAAATCGAAAAGTATAAAAACCTCAAGGTGTCTATCTATGGGGACTTAAAAAGCGGTGTCATTGATGCAGATGAGTACCGGGAATTTAAGGTCATATACGGAAAAAAGTGTGAGGAAGCGGAGAAAGCCGCCGAACGGCTAAAACAGGATATTGCCCTGATCCTTGCGGGTAAGGGAGCAAACAGCGTTTGGATTGAAGCCTTTAAGAAAAATCGGAATATCACCGAGCTGTCCCGAAAGATAGTTGTTTCCCTGATTGAGTGGGTCAATATCTATTCCGGAAGCCGGGTGGAAATCCGATTCCGCTATCAGTATGAATATGAAAGAGCCTTGTTCTTTGCTCAAAACGCAAAAGAACTGATTGTTACAACTTCACCGGCTTCTATGCAGGGGGTGGTGTAATATGGCGAGGACGAGCAGAAAGCAAGCAGATAGTTTTGCCCAGGCCCCCCATGAAACGATATGGGATACCTGTATTTATGGGCGATTGTCCTTTGAAGATGAGAGGAAAAAAGAAAGCGATTCCATCGGCAATCAGATTGCCATGCTGGAACGCTATATCGGGGAAAGGCCATACCTGAAGCTCGCATCTGTTTTTAAGGACATCAATCAGACAGGAACGAACTTCGACCGTCCCGGCTTCAATGAAATGATGGACGCCATCAAAAGTGGAAAAATCAATTGCATTGTGGTCAAAGACCTGTCCCGTTTCGGCAGAAATTACATTGAAACCGGAACCTATCTTGAAAAAATACTGCCATTCTTTAACGTTCGTTTTATCTCCGTGAATGATGATTATGACAGCCTGAACCCTAATCAGCAGGATGAAGGATATGTTGTTCCCCTAAAAAACCTGATTCATGAAGTGTATGCCAGAGATATATCGCAAAAGATAAAATCAGGGCTTGCGGTTATGAGAAGTAAAGGAGAATTTACCGGTTGTGTCGCAGCTTATGGGTATCTAAAAGCAGACGGTAATAGGTTAGTAATCGACGAGGAAACCGCACCGGTTGTCAGAAATATTTTCAAATGGGCAGCGGACGGCATGGGCGATGTTCGGATTGCACAAAGGCTCAACGAGCTGGGCATTCCCTCCCCAGGCCAGTATCGCTATGAAAAGGGCATCTTAAAAAGTGAGCGTTATGCCAATATACGGTATTGGTATAAAAGTGCCGTTCGCAGGATTTTAGTCAACCAGGTTTACCTCGGACATATGGTTCAAGGCAAAACAAAATCTGACCTATGGGGCAAGGGTGGTTGCGTTGAGCAGCCACAGGATCAGTGGGTAGAAATCAAGAACACCCATGAACCCTTGGTTGATGAAGAAACCTTTTTGGCGATACGGCAAATCAAGCAGGAACGGGAACCCAGTGAGAGAAAAGAAGTGGAGCAGAAAGGCTTAAATATCTTGAAAGGGCTTGTTTTCTGCGGTGACTGCAAGCGAAGTATGAACCGGCACAAAATGCCGAGGTCAAACGGCACAGTGCTTTACTACTTTACCTGTGCTACATACGAGAATGTTGCCAAAAATGACTGTGTTAGAAAGCGGATGGATGAACCGGAGCTGTTATCCATTCTCTATACGGCTATCCGCAAGCAGATTGACCTTGCTGTTGACATCGACCGAATGGTGTCTAAACTGGGTGCAAGGGAAGGCTTCTGCCAGCAGCAAAATGATGTGGACACAGAGTTTTCCGAAACGGAAAAGAAGCTGTCCAGGCTGTCCATGCTCAGAAGCTCCTTGTATGAGGACTATCAGGAAAAACTCCTTGATGAAGCGGAATATCTCTTTACAAAAGCAAAGTATGAGAAAGATGTTATTGATTTACGGAAACGACTTGATGAACTATCCATGCAAAAACACCGTCTTGATACCATGCTGACACCTCAAAATCCATGGATAACAGCCTTGAAAAAATTCAAGAAGAACAAAGCTGTAACGGGAGAAATGATTTCCGAGCTGATAGAACGGGTAGAAATATTAAGCGATCAAACAGTGTCCATCTGTTTTAGGTACAGGGATGAGTTTGAAAGTTTGCTCGGTTTTATCAAGGCGGAGGGTGAGGTGAGGGTTTCGTGAGTATCAAGAAAATCCTTGCCGAGTATATCAGGCTATCTCAAGAGGACGAGAACGAGGGTGAAAGCAACAGTATAAGAAACCAGCGGGAGCTTCTGAATGCCTTTGTGGAAAGCTCCCCCGACCTCTCACAGTATGAAGTGGTTGAGTTTTGCGACGATGGTTACAGCGGTACAAATTTTGACCGTCCGGGCGTGAAAGCCCTGCTGGATGAAGTGCGTGCGGGAAACATACAGTGTATCATCGTAAAAGACCTGTCCCGTTTCGGAAGAAACTACATTGACATTGGAGATTATTTGGAGCAAATATTCCCCTTTTTAGGGGTGCGCTTTATCTCCGTCAACGACCATTTTGACAGCAATGACTTTGACGGTACGACCGGCGGACTTGATGTGGGTTTCAGAAACCTGATTTACTCCCTTTACAGCAAAGACCTTTCACAAAAGGTACGGAGTGCAAAAAAGACCCGCATGGAGAAAGGAGAATTCATCGGCAGCCATGCTCCTTATGGCTATGCGAAATCGCCGGAAAACCGCAAGAAACTTGTGGTGGACGAAAAGGCTGCCGCCGTTGTCAGGCGTATCTTTGCCATGGCGGACGAAGGCAAAAATGCAGTCCAGATTGCCGCTGTTTTGAATTCGGAAAATGTACCTACGCCATATATCTATAAGCGGCTTATGGGTTGTAACCGTAAATACAATGTGGTTGGAAATACGAATCACTGGCATAATACGACTATCCTGACCATTATCCGTGATGAGCGCTACACAGGGAAAATGGTAAATGGGAAAAATCGCAGTCCTTTTGTCGGGAGTAAGCATGGAAAACGCATCCCAAAAAGTGAGTGGATTGTCGTACCCAATACCCATGAGGCTATTGTTTCGGAGGAATTATTTGCTTCGGTTCAGGAGCGTTTCTCTGCCCCTGCGAGGATAAGGACAGAACCGGCCGAGATCAGACCACTGATGGGTAAAGTGAAATGTGGGGTTTGCCAGCACGTTATGCGAAGAAGCAATAGCCCCTCGGCTACTGCATATTATTATTGTGAGAGCCATCAATATGTGGCTGACAGCACTTGCACAAAGGATAGGATTCCCGAAGTCAGTTTGATACAGACCGTCCTATCTGTGATACATAAACAGATAGAGACCATGCTTGATATGGAACAGTTTTTTGACAGAGTGAAAACGCAAAGCCATAATGATATAACCACTCTGACAGAGCAAATCAGGCAGCTCCAAGCCGTCCTCGCCAAGCTGAAGGCTTCCAAAGTTAAGGCATATGAAAAATACAAAGATGGGGCTTTGGACAGGGACAGCTATCGAAGCCAAAAGGCGGATATTGGTAAGGAAATTGCGGAAACAGAATCCCAAATCGTTGGACTTGAAACGTCATTGCAAAGCCGTTATCTTGAAAACGGACAGCCAATCTCCATCATTGAGAGCTTCAAGCGATATGAGGGATTTACGGAACTTTCAAAAGAAATGGCAGATGAACTAATTGACAGTATCTATATCTACGGAAATGAAGCGATTGAAATTGTGTGGAACCATAAGGATGAGTATATGAGGCTTGTCCAGTATGTCGAAAAAGGAGTATGCGCAGATGAAAACAGATAATAAAAAGAGCGTTTCGAGGAACGCTTGGACTATTTTGGGCATATAACGAACAAGGAGCCGTTGCATCAGAGTAGAGGTGCAACGGCTTAATTTCATAATTAGTGAGTTTTTCTCTGGTGGACGAATTAAATCAGTTTCGGAGGATATCCTCGTTTGGATCGTTCAGAACATGCATTAAACAAAACAGGCAATAATGTTTTATGCTATTCTGTTCCTGTCAAAACAACCTTCTACCATCTAAAATATTTATATCCAGCTCTTTCGCTATACTGGTCTGCTTAAATGGATTTATTTTTTCCACTACACCGTCACGTTTGAAAAGTGAGCCTGTATTCTTGAACCAAAAAGTTACATCTGCTTTTACGCATTGTTCACGAATATTAAGAACCCAATCATGATCACACATACGAGCTTCTCGTCCTGTTTCACCGCCAACGGTAACATGCTCTACGCCATGAAGATATGGTGTTAAATCTATCGCTTCTAAAAGTGGGGCGCAGGCAATAAAGCGTCGCTTTATCGGATAAGATAAAAAAAGTGGCAGTCTGTAATCAGCTAATGCTTGATTTTCGACAGTACAGCCAATATTCACATTGTCATAGCCTGCACCCCAATCGGGTGGAAGTGATACGAGAAAACGGTCAATTCGCTTTGTTAAAATCAAGAAATCAATATCAGTTCTTTCCTTGATGATAGCCCAAGTGTCTTTACGCCACTCGTCTGCTTCTGGCAAGAAAAAGTCCGTCGCAAAACAGGTTGGAAGAATTTTGTTGCCTTTGATATTGTATTCGCCCTTTGCATTTTTCCTTGCGGGCCAATCAAATTTATCTGTTTTTTGTATTGTGCTTTGGCCATAGCGTTTTGCATACGGCCCATAAAAATAGCAATTTGTACAGCCATCACTTATTTTATAACAGCCTGTCCATGGCTCCCAGTTCATAGTGTTCCTCCTCTTGGATGGGTGAAGCCGATGATAGCAGAAACGCAGCCGCTTGTCAAACGTAGCGTTTGAACGTCACCGTCTGTGCCTTCATGGAGATCTTATCCACCTCGTAGCCGTAGGCGGGCAGTTCCTTCTTGAAGGTTAAAAAGGCGTGGTCGATGGGAAAGCCCAGAATCTGTTCAATCTCGGCATAGGTCAGCGCGAAGCTGTTCTCCGTGCGTTGACCTATCGCCTTCCAAAGCGGCTCATATTTACTCATTGTCCGTCTCCTCCTAAAATAGCGGCTTTGATTTACCAAAGCCTAACGCATACTGTTTTACAACCTCAAGAGGGAACATTGTGCGTGTAGCAACTTCTTCTGCCGACATGCCTTGATTAAAAAAGCGTTTGATAACCGTGGTCATATCCTCTGCAATTTCTACAATGTGCTTGTCGGGGTCATATACCCGAATATCACGCTGCCCCCACGGGTATTCTTTGATTTCGTGTACCCACTGCAAACTGGATATGCTTTTTAGTTCGGCGTATACCTTGTCTAAATCTTCCACTTCAAAATAAACTTGAAAGTTGTGCGATTGCTCTTTCACGCTATCGACTGATATGCCAACGAGTTCGGCATATCCTTGTTGCAGAGAAAAGCCCTCAAATGTCACATGCACGCCAATATCCATTACTGCATTTTGATGAAGCACATTTTCATAAAAGTGCTTAGAAGCGGATATATCCTTAACCGCCAAAAGACAACCTTGATATTTCATTTTTCAATCCTCCTTTGAGGATAGTGTATCGTATATCTCTGTGCCGTCATAGTAAAAATCCGACATTGTTTTCAAGTAATTTTGGGGTGACACACCACTGATAGCCTTGAAATCTTTATCAAAATGGGCTTGGTCGAAATAGCCGGCTTGTTGTGACAATGCCGCAAAAAAGCAAGGCGATTTTTGAATGTGCTTTAATACATAATTAAAGCGGGTTAAACGTGCAAATTCCTTAACATTCATTCCAATTTGTGTGCGGAACAAGCGGTTTAGCTGCCGTTCACTATAACAAGATAGTCTGGCAATCTCTTTCACTTGTAACTGTCCATGATTATCAGAAATCGCTTTGGTTGCCAATAGCAAAGCATCTGAAACAACATGCTTTTCCATACGTTTGTATAAAATTTCCTCGCAAGCGTTCGCTAAGTCGGTTACAGTTTTTGATACTGCAAAAGCATGATGCAATAAACGGAACAACTCGTTGTCGATGTCCACAAGCGAAAGGCGTTTATCTGCAAATTCCGCTTGGTTTTGGCGTGTGATTTGATACAACCCATAGGGCGAAAGCTGGATAAGCATTAAAACATTATAACTATTTGGCTCCGTGCCTAACAATATGGGGGTGAGGGACGCTCCCCATAGTTCAGCAATGACTGTATTTCCATTAAAAGCAAGCGACAATGTTCCGCAAGCGTTAGGCATAAGCATATAATGCTCTGTAAACACATCCTTAGATGGAAATACGATGTTGTAATATTGAATATATTTTCTCAGCCCCACATGTGAGGGAAACATATTGAATTGCTTGTTATCTTTTATAATCAAATTATTCCCCCTTGCTTTTCAAAGAAAGACTTTCATTATGCGTATTAAAAATTTTACCATAGTTGAGAATTAACTTCAACCACGGCAGAAAGGATTGAAACAAGATGAAAACCAGAAACCGCTCACCATCTATTTGCAAGAATACTCTGGACAATCTTGGGGATGTAAAAACAAGAAACAGGCTGACTTCCTTATTGTAGAGTCAGTCTGTTCCTTGAACTGATTGAGGGTATTATCCAATTTGCTACTGCGTACGGGTTCAATGTCGCCGTGAGTTCCCAGGATATTGGCAGCGGTCATGAATTTTTCCGAAAAGGTTTGTCTGAAACCAAGCCAGCCACCTGCCCAAAGAAAGCAAATGTTGCTTTGGTTTTCAATGTATCTCGCATTGATCGGGATACATTGAAAACTATGCTTACATGAAAAAGGTCAATACGTTGGATGCAGAAGTTTTTCCTTGACAGACGGCAAAATGGACATGGATTTATTAGAAGATGCCATTGTAAATAGCTACATAAAAGGATTATTTTAATCAAATATTTTTTAGTCCTGACTTGACACCAGCAGGTCCAGTCGGTCCAGTAGCTCCGGCGGGCCCATCAGCTCCAGTGTTACCCGTGGGTCCAGTAGGCCCAGTAGCTCCGGCGGATCCAGTCGGTCCAGTGGGTCCAGTCGGTCCCGCCGGCCCAGTGGGTCCGGTTAAAGAGGAGGTTTCGATGTCAACAATGGCCGATCCCTGCATCACGGTAATATCGAGTGTTTGCGATTGAAATGTGAGTGTATCGCCTACCGTCATTGTTGCCGAGCCTACCGGCCCAATGACATTAAAGAGTACATCTCCGGGGTTAAAGGCCCCTGTGGGGCCGGTAGGACCGGTTGCCCCTGTGGGCCCGGCAGGGCCCTGCATGCCTTGGGCACCATCAGCGCCAGTGGGGCCTATCGGTCCCTGAGGGCCCTGTGGTCCCATTGGCCCTTGAGGCCCCTGTGGTCCCTGAGGACCCTGCGGCCCTTGAGGCCCTTGAGGACCCTGTGGACCCTGAGGGCCTGTATCACCAGTCGGTCCTTGTGGTCCTTGGGGGCCTGGAATACAACAATAATAGCCTGCATTGCAGCAACAGCTCCCGCGGCAAGCATTACATCGATTACATCTATAGTTCTTAGTATGCATATGAACCTCCGTTCTGAGTAGAAATACATCATGATAAATGCACTTTATAGTATATGTCTTATCACATAGAATGTGTTTCTGCTCTTCTTGCAGAGCATGGCAAATGCTGTTTTTTTGCAAACTGGCTTAAAAATATATTTGCCAATCCCAATATTCCACGGTTTGATTGGAAGATGTTTGGAGAAGAGATGCTTTATTCCCAATCATGAATCATTTAATAGAAAGTACAAACTCTGAGAGCTTTGTTTCACCATTGACCGCAGGATTTATTTGATTTTTGGTGCTTAAGCCTAGTAAACCATCAGCTACACTGACGGAAAGAAATACTTATAGCAGTAAAAATCTCCTTTAATAAGATAAAAGCTGTTTTCAACTGCTAAAAAATGAAAAAGGGTTGCCTTCTGGATAGAACGGGAAAATATGCATAATAATTACAAGGCTATGTAGTGAATTATGAAAAGTATGGTTTAAGCAATAAAATAAGGAGAAGGCATAATGATTATACAGATAAAGTATATAAATATCCTAATATAGGTAAAAGATATCACAATAGGAAGAAAGCAATAACATGGTGCTTTACGGTTACAGACTGAAAAAACTGCCTTGGGGATCTGATAAAATAGATAATCAGTATGTTTATTTAAAAGAATAGATAAAAATAGAAGAAGAAGCAACAGAGAAAGGATATACAAACTTCATATCAGGCATGGCATTAGGCTATGATATTTATTTTGGGAGACTATTTTAGAATTAAAGAAGGCACACTCAGAAATTAAATTAGAATGTGCCATTCCATATGAAATACGAGCCAAAGCTTGGAATGTAGAATAAAGAGAAAGATATTCTAATATCCTTAGTCAATGTGATGAAGAAAAATTATTAAGTAAAAATACACTCCATTTTGTTTAATAGGCATAATCGTTATATGGTAGATAAATCCTGTCTGTTAATTGCAGTATATTCTGAAAATATAAAAGATAGCCCTTATAGCACAATGCCTTATACCAAGAAAAGGAGATGGAGATTGTGGTAAATTTGATTTAATTGATGTTCTTATTTTTCTATATTTGCCGGAGTAGATGACAGATACTGTGAGGGCACACTGACTTTATGCAGTAAAGTCAGTGCATTAGACCTTAGAAAAGGAATACGGATAATTACTGCCGAAAGTAATGATTTCTAAGTATTTAAATATATTAGGTTCAATACTTCTAGCTGATATGTATTTTCCTTTTAATTTTAGGTAGATAACTTTTTTTTGATTTTCATCAGATAAAATATATTCTCTACTTAATGCTATAATTGATGCCCTATGGCGGTTAGGAACTTTTAATGAATTTCTTTTATCTATAACTACACCTGTAATTAAACTACACTTATTCTTACTATAATATTTGGTTTTTTTTCTTTAATAGCAATCCAATTTTACTTAATTTAAGTGATGCTTCTTTTTAAGTATTTCAGGGATTGATACACCGGATGAAAAAGTCATATCATCTACATATAAAGAAAAAGTGCAGTTATTCTTTAATAATATCGATGAATGTAGTATTAATTTTGCTTCTGAAAACATGTCATTGTAATAAAAACTCTTTATGTGAAAGGGGATTCTTAAATAAACATAGCATGAAATTATTAAAAAAAGCATATCTTAAAAAATTTCTTGCTAAACCCTAAATTTTAAAAAGTATAATTATAATTTAATAAGCAGCGTAGTGACCAGATATAGGCAGTGTATAAAATAGGGCAGGAAAGCAATATTTTTATAATGGTCTTTATATTGGCGACATCTCAATAAGATTTATTACGAATGGACTTTATTAATTTAGTTTTTCAATTAAATATGTATAAAATATGCATGCGTCTTTTATTTTTATTATTTCACAATTTTCATTTAACATATGGGCAAGCTTGTATTCTCCGGGTCCAAAACCTATGGTTGGTATACCCATGCTGACAGGGGTTACGGCATTTGTTCCAAAATCCCAAAAATCATATTCTTTCGGTTTGTAGCCGAAGGCTTCTTTGTATGCTGAAATGCAGGCAGTTACGAGGGGATGTTCCATTTCTATTTTCCATGGTTCGTGCAGGGGCTCATATATAAAATCTTTGCCTGTCCAGCTAGTACGCCTCAATGTACCGATTTTCCAGGATGCATTTTTTCCGGCTATAAGACTATTCATTTCTTTTTTAATATCTTCTTCTGTTTCACCAAGAGCCATACGGCGGTCCAGATATATACTGCACTCACTCGGAACAGCATTGAGAGAGGCGCTTATGCAAGATATATCAGATAATACAACCGTTCCGTGGGGGTCACTTGACGCCATAAGCTTTTTATTTAAGTCATCTACTCTTGTAATAATCTCAGCCATTTCATATACAGCATTTATACCCTTTTCAGGAGCTGAGCCGTGAGCAGATACGCCGTGTGTAGTAATTAAAACCTGAGCCTTTCCCTTATGGCCAAGAGTTATTATATTATCAGAAGGTTCACATATAACAACAAAATCAGGTCTTAAATCATGGTCTTCATATAGCATTTTTATGCTTTCGCCGTCACAGAATTCCTCGCATACAGAGCCTGTTACATAAATCGTTCTATTCTTTGTAAGCCCTAATTCTTTGGCAATGGCCGCTGCGTATACTGAAGCTGCCAACGCAGACTTCATATCTACACTGCCTCTTCCATATATTCTGCCATCTTTAATTTCAGCAGAAAACGGAGGCAATATCCAATCCATTTCATCATTTACTTCAACTGTATCCATATGAGAGTCAAAATGTATTATTTTGCCGCTGCTGCCTATTTTGCCTACTATATTTCCTATATTATCGATGAAAACTTCATCATAATTTAGTTTTTCCATTTTCTTTTTAACACATTTAGCTATATGTGCTTCATTATCGGAATAGCTCTTTATCCTAACTAACTCCTGAGTGAATGTAACTACATCATTTTCATACTTTTTGAATATTTCCTTGTATTGTTTGCTTGACATAATCTAACCCTCCGATTACTTATAATGTTGAAAATTAACGATAAATCTATTATAAAAAGCAGATAAATAAGTGTTATAAGAGATTACGCTTATTTAGAGAAAGTTTATTTGAATTTAAAAATAAAAAACTATTTTTAAACTGAATAAGCATCCATAATGTTTTTTGATTTGACACAAGATGTTTCAAACAATACAATTATATTGCATTGTTTGAAAATAAAATATAATTATATTGCTTGTTTATATAAGGATATTGACGAGGTGATAATATGCAAGTGTATGATATACCGATAGGTGAAAATAAAAAAGAAGAAACTCTGCATGGCAGCTATGAATTCCCTATGGAAATATATGAAACTAAGTTATGCAAAAACATATTGGGATTTGTAAATTGGCATTGGCATGATGAGCTACAATTCTGTTTTATCACTGAAGGAAGAGTTTCATTTTATGTTAATTCGGAAAACTTTACTCTAAATAAGGGCGAAGGAATTTATATAAATAAAGGTATATTGCATATGGCAAAACCTTTAAGCGGAAATGATAGTTCCTATATATGTATTGATACAGACGCACGGCTATTTTCTTTATTTAGCGGTAGTATTATTGAATTAAAATATGTGAATCCCTTTATAGGGCCTGCGGGCATTCCGGGCATGGTATTAAGAAATGAAGAAAAGTGGCAGATCAATATACTTAAAAAGCTTAAAACAATACATAAGTACTATATAAAAAGAGAATATGGATATGAAATTAAGATTTGTACGGAGCTTTTATCTATTTGGAGACTTTTAATATTAAATTCTTCTGCGGAAATACAAAATAAAAGCCTGAAAATGAATACAGATTATATCAGAATGAAAGATATTATGGACTATATTCACTTAAATTATTTCAAAAAAATAACTCTTGAAATGATAGCTGATACAGTACATTTAAGTAAGCATGAGTGCTGTCGATTTTTTAAGAGAATGTCTAATACAACTATTTTTGATTATTTAATAGATTATCGGATTACCAGAGCTATAGAACTGCTTCATTTTTCAAATTTTAATATCAGCCAGATTGCTTATGAAGTTGGGTTTAGCAGTACAAGTTTCTTTATATATACTTTTAAAAGAAAAACTTCTTGTACTCCGGCAGAATATAGGGTAAAGAATGTTAAAAACAAAAAATAATGCACAGGGTATAGTTTACAGGACAGGAAATCATAATTACTATTACAGGCAACTGCTTTAGCAGTTGCCTGTAATAGTAATTATGATTTTGTTATATTAAAAGATATTAAAAACTTTATTTACTGTATTAAAGCAATTATGCATTCTTGTTTTCTTTAAAATATCTATACATATCAGTACCGGTAACCCAATTTTTACGGATTGCTTTTTCTGCTGCGTAAAAATCGTGCAAAGCAAGCTTATTGATAATTTCTTCGTGCTCAGAAAAAGACTCCTTTCGACGGGGGCTGATACTGAAGTATAGGTTCTCAATACGCTGGGCAGAAATTGACAATTGTTCAATATATTGAGCTATATAGTGGTTATTGGCAAGATGAACAAGATAATTATGAAAAACTTTGTCATATGCAGACTGTTTATGAATATCACTGCTTTCCAAAGCATCTGCGAATTCTCTATTAATTCTCTTTAGTTCCTTTATATGTTCGGAATTAATTTTATCAATAACCAATCTAATCACAACACAGTTCAATTCTTTTAAGGCTTCATAATTTTGGCGCACATCTTCCCAGTCAATTTCCGTTACACGGGTTCCGTTGGAAGGAATAACTTCAACTAGACCTTGCTTATTTAATAATTGCAAGGCCTCACGAACAGGGGTACGGCTTACTGAAAAATATTCGGCTAATTGCGTGTCGATAATTTTTTCTCCAGGTTCTAAGATACCTTTAACAATCCATTCCTGTACCGTTGAATATACGATTAATTTTGCGCTTGCAGGCGGAGAAAATTTGACTGATTGCGGAATAGGCATGTAATTCACTTCCATAATTTGTAATAATCAATTGTACTTTACCATAAAAAAGGCAAATATGCAATATACTGCGGGTATGTGAAATTTAAAATTCAGCAAAGTGAAGAATTATCTAAAAACTAAAATAATACAGTAATTTTATGCACTGTATTTCTGTTGACATATTGATTAGCATATGGTATCCTGTTTACAAATTTTGCCAATATATTGCATATTACATGATACGTATCATGTAGTATGGCATGTCATTACATAAAAATATTATCAAATAGCTTAAAAATTAGAATATTTGGAGATTCAAAAAAGATACTGTTACATTAAAGAAGAAATTTGAAAATTAGTATAAGCTCTGTAAAATTTATGTCCCCATAATTAACGTTCCAGACAAAATCAAAGAGAGAGTGAAGGACGCCGGCAAGTGGGATGGTAACCCGTTAAATTTATTTCGCATAACATGGAAAAATGAGCCGAAAAAATTCGGAGGCCTGTATCATTCCCCTGATTTTATTGAATTGCCTGAAAACTTACTGGTATAGGTATGTGCATAGCCTGTATGACTGATAAATATTTTCTAATTGGATCCCATAAAGTCGGAGTCCCTTTTGGATATCTTATGCCTTGCCTTGTAACCAGTCAATTTGATGCCTTCAGGCAGAAAGCCGTAGGGTCCTCTATAGGCAATTATTGCAGAGGCGATGCCTTTAACTCAAAGTTTCTGGCTTATGAATCCATTGCAATATTACCTAAAGGAATAAGCCGTGAACGCTTTGACTGGTGATCTGAAATAGCCGGTAAGGTTATTGCAACGAAGAGACGCAAAGCAATGGAAAGCAATGTGAGGGGAATATTTGATAAAACCGATGAAATTCGCATTACAAGGCAAGAAGTTGCAAATTTTAATCAGTTTGCTCAAATGGGTAATTATATATGGCACTATAATATCACAGGCCAGCTATTCAGGAAGCTTATCCTTCCAATTTCGCGGGCAAAATGGATTCCGACGCGGGCTTAGCAGCTTAATATGTGGATTTTTACCCTTAGCTGCTTGGGAATATTTTAAAACATCTCTTTTAAAAATAAGTTAAGAGCCATGCAACGTTTATCGCCGCTATGTCCTGTTATTATTCAGATTTTGAGATATTTCATTATAATTAAAGCAGAATACATAATGAATGGAGAGGAATTAAAATTGAACATAAGTAAAGATTTAAAGTTTATCAATAACACTGTAACACAGCAAGCAAAAGCACCTGAGTATCTAAGTATTGCTTCTACGGAAAATGTCAGGCGTTTGCACAGTTCCATACCTTCATATCATGAAACCCCGTTAGTTCCTTTAAATTCACTGGCAAAGAAATTAGGTTTAAAAGGTATTTATGTTAAGGATGAATCCTATAGATTCGGGCTTAACGCATTTAAAGGATTAGGCGGGATATACGCTTTGAGTTGCATAGTCTGTGAAAAATTTGGGATGGATATGAATAAAGTTGATTTTTCAGATTTACAGAAATCCAGTATGAGAGACAGGTTATCTAACTGTATTTTTGTTACGGCAACCGATGGAAATCATGGTAAAGGGGTTGTATGGGCGGCTACTCAGTTAGGCTGCAAAACTTATGTTTATATGCCGCAAGGTTCGTCGGAAAATCGGGCTCAGGCAATAAGGGATGCCGGTATGGCAGAAGTAGTTATTACGGATATGAACTATGACGATACGGTACGCTATGCATCGTATATGAGCGAGAAAAATAATTGGGCATTGCTTCAAGATACTTCATGGAAAGAATATGAAAAAGTACCTCGTTGGATTGTAGCAGGCTATACTACAATTGCCCATGAAGCAATAGAACAACTGCAAAAATATAATATAGATGCGCCAACCCATGTTTTTTTGCAAGCAGGCGTTGGAGCCATGGCAGGAAGCATAATAGGATATCTGGTCAATTATTACAAAAGCAATTACCCTGCATTTACAATAGTCGAACCGAAGCAGGTTTCAGGAATTTTTGAATCAGCCAGGCAAAACGATGGTCTGACACATTCAGCAGCAGGTAACGGAAACACAATTATGGCCGGTTTGAACTGCGGTGAACCATGTACAATTACTTGGCCGATTATTTACAATTTTGCCCGTCATTATGCATCCTGCCATGATGACGTAGCTAAAATCGGAATGAGATTACTGGCTTATCCCCAAGGGTCGGACAATAAAATAATTTCAGGAGAATCTGGGGCTGTTACCAGTGGGTTACTGGCCCTTCTTATGGAAAAAGATGAGCTTATTGAACAGCGAAAAGTCATGGGACTTAATGAAAATTCAATTGTTCTCCTTATTAACACAGAAGGGGATACGGACCCTATTTCATATCAGGCTATTGTAAATAATGAAAGTTTTGAGGTTTAAAAAATTGTATAGAGTTATATAAGAGTAATGGTAATTTTAAGAATTGATTTGGAACGAATGTGTCGCTATAAATAAGTAATATGATAAAATTGATAGCTTCATAGAGGGAAAACAGAAATGAAATAATAGAAAAATGAAGAGACTTTGTAAATTTAGAAGGCTATTACCATGAGAAGAAAAATGTCAAGAGGGTCAGGGCATGGCTTCAGACAGAGTTTGAAAAAGGAGGCTTTGATTGTTATATCCATGGAGTAATGCCCGAAAGGGCAGGAGTACGGGTAGGTATTTTAGGTAAGGACAAATTAAATATCCCTATTATTTTTTCAGACCATATAAATACGGTACATAAAATAGGATTATTTGGAAAAAACAATCGCACAGGGTATAGGCGGGCATGCGGGAAACGAGTTAATAAAAGGAGAATATTGAGGGAACTACTGTTTTTTCTGCCGTTGGCAGCAATTTAGCATGTATCTGCGTCAATTATACTGATTATTGCTAATGCCATTAATTACAGGCTTTTTTAATTAATATTGATTTTGAAAGACGGTATGAGATCTGAACATTTTTTATGGAATGTGCAGATTTATACCGCCTTTTTTATTGGTGCTTAAGCTCAATAAACCAAACCATTGATCTAATCTCCACTGTAAGATATAACTAATACTGCGACAAATTAAAAAGAAAGTTGCCTTTTCCAAAGTAAATGTAATATCAACATACTGTTTGTTATGCTCATAATCAAATTTCCGCCTGAATAAGCATATAACTGTATCAATATGTTAAAAGAGGGGAGAGGGATCAAAATGAGCAATAATCCAACTAACGAATGTAATTACAGAGTGAACCTTCCATATCCACCGGTGCGTGTGAACGGAAAAAATCCTGTTTATGCCGGTGAGATGCTTAGCAATATGGCTGAAGTTGTTTCCGAGATGAGTGATGTTTCCCGGTATTTCTATATCGCCATCGTAGCGCAGCAAAATCATAGTTCGATTTCAACATGCTTTCATCATATCAGTATTGTTGAGATGTATCATCTTAATATCTTTGCAGAACTTGCACATCTGCTGGGGGCAGACCCGAGGCTTTGGAGCGGGCGGGGGATCAAGCGCTGGTGGTCACCATCGTTTATCGGTTATCCTCATGAGTTGCATGAACTGATAGCTGAATCAATCAAAGCAGAGGAAGCAGCCATTAGCAAGTATTCCAGGCAGGCAAATATAATTAGAGACCCCAATATTGTGGCGATATTAAAGCGTATCATACTTGACGAAGAACGCCACCTTCAGATATTTAGAGAAATGTATAAACGGGTATAAGAATCCTGCGTTTACATAATTTCAAAGAGATTAGGCAACACTAAAGAAAACAGGAAGGAGAAAATGATATGAATTTATCAGACAGCATTACCAAAGCGAATTTATTGCGGGCATTTGCCGGTGAATGCCAGGCATGGAGGAGATATGATTTTGCAGCCAACGTCGCCAAAACGCAAAAACTGCAAGTTCTTTATTATTTATTTAATTATACGGCAGAGCAAGAGAAAGAGCATGCGGAAGTATTTTACAATCATTTAAAAGAGTTTACGGGCCAAGAGATTTCCATCAATGCAAATTACCCCATCGATAATACCGATGATATAATGGAACTCTTAAGGCTTTCGGCAGAACATGAGGCAGCAGAACATACAACTATATATAAGGAATTTGGTGATAAAGCACAGGAAGAAGGCTTTAGGGCAATTGCCAGCTCTTTTCATCAGATTGCTGCAATTGAGCAAACGCATGGCATACGCTTTCAGCATTATTTGACTTTAATGCAGAGCGGGAATCTGTTTGTAAGCGATTCCCCTGTAGATTTTATCTGCTTAAAATGCGGTCATATTCATCATGGAACGATAGCACCGCAAATTTGTCCTGTTTGCAGTCATGATCAGGGATACTTTATTCGCCGGGCATCTTCCCCATTTGAAAATTAGACGAATCGTATGGTTATGTTTAACATTTGCATGTATAGCCCTTCAATCAGCGCTGATACGGTTAGAATATTGGATAATTTTTATGCTGAAATATCTTTTTACAGATATTAGACTTCTTGGAATTACTGGCTAGCCGGCAATGTCGTTAACTTAACGAAAACATAGAATCATAAACTGAATGATTAAAAGCAAGAAATGCTGGAGACAGAAAAACAAGGCACAATAAAAAGCTGTTTTTATTAAGAAAAATAAAAACAGCTTTTTATTGTGCAAGCACCCCCCAGCTATGCTGGGAAAAGGAGAAAGATTCTTCAAGTATCTGTTATTTTGTTTATATTCTCCTTTAAGTTGCTATAATTACTCACAAAATTCATTCTACTTTTCTTCGACAATACTCCCTTTGATAATTGATTTAAAATCCGGATTCTTTCTTTTTCTAAAAGTTTTGACGGGGAACCATTTCATTAATGGTTGACTTTACAAGTCCAAAAGAGACAGAAGCTTTCAAGAAAGTTTACAAGACTACTTTCCCCAAAGCCTTTCTAAAAAGGCTTTTTCTAATGGATTTTGTTTGGCGGCAATCATAAGAGCTTGTCACTTTTTTATAGTATAAGGCAACCGTTTTATAGTTCTTGACTATGAATGACGCATCTTCAAAAGAAATCGTTTTAGACAAAAATTCCGATTTGATAATCGAGTGGGCAGCACATTTAGTGAAAAGGCCTTAGGCCTCGTTTTAGACTAGGACGGAAGAGGCATTACTATATATATCGTTCATAATAGCGCAGTAAGCGCGGGGCCAAAGGCATTGAGAATCTACGAAAGTTTTAGCATTAAAAAAGAGCAGACCAAGTGGTTTTTCGGTATGAGTATGCTTATCATATCTGAACCGTTAAATTTACCTCTCGAATTATTACTGTCGTAAAAATTTCTCCGATAAATTTTATTGTATGGTATAATTTATTTTAAAGACAGGATGTTTTAAGGGCACTCCTTATGTATAGCGTAAATGGGGATAAATTTAATATTAAAAACTCAGAATAAAGCCAATGTCTTTGAAAGTATGTTCAACGCTTGTTTCTGAGAAAATATAAAGTAAAGTGGATCTGATTTTTAAGAAAACGATAGTAACAGTAAATTAAAAGCAGGGCTCATTAAATTTAACTGTAAGTAGACCTGTTCATTTCAAGTAGATAGATTTTCTGCTAAGTTATGGAATCTTCTTTTTTGCCTTGACAGATTTTTGATGCTATAATTATTTTCTAAATATATTATAAACGTTTAGAATTTATAGTAAATACTATGCTGCTATAATGCAAATAAGGTAGGAATGAAAGTATGTATATAGATGATTTTGCAATATTTATATTGCATATTTGTATTGCTTTTTTAATAAACAGAAGTCTTTTTGATGACATTAGATATGTATTTTTTCCATATTTGTCATCAATTCTTCTTTTGTCCATTAATCAGCTTATCATCTTTTATCTTATTGCCTGCTTATTCCCAGATAAGGCCCTTTATAAAGCTATCCTTTTATTGATTCATCTACTTTGTTTAACAGGGGTTTTAAAATTTAAAATTAAAATTTTCTATTTTAAATGGTTTGAAACAGTAGAAGGAGGCTGCCAAAAGGAGACTATAATAAAAAAAGAAAAGGTATTTATTGCAATATTATTTTCAATAACTTTATTGCTTTTTGCTACATTGGGTTATTTAAGATACTTCGGCAGTAATCCTATAGAAAAATATATTTTGACAATATTAAATATATATATATATATTCTGGTATTATTTTATTTTGAAAAAAGCTTAAAGTTCAGCATGGTATCCATTGAAGCCATTACAGATAAAACCTACAGAAAAGAAATAGAAAGCTACATGAAAGTGATACGCGCTCAAAGACATGATTTTAATTTCCACCTTCATGCAATACAGGGAATGATAGAAAACGGAAAAGTCAGCGAGTGCCACAAATATATACAGGAAATGGTTAAATCCTCTATAAGCCTTAATGATATTATAGGCGTATATGACCCTGCTATAGGGGCGATGCTTAATATTTTCAGAGAGAATGCTCTTATAAAGGGAATAAAGATAGATTTTGATATTAAGTATAATATGGAGCATATAGGCTGCTCCTCTTATGAAGCCAATAAAATAATAGGAAACCTCCTTCAAAATGCCCTGGATGAAACTGAAAGACATAAAGATTTGTCTTATGGAATAAAGCTTTTAATATTTAAAAGAAGCGGAAATACGGTTATTGACGTGTCTAATATTTTCAGCGGAAATGAGGGCGTATTGGCTGATATATTTCAATACGGCTATTCCACTAAACCGGACCATGACGGCATAGGCTTACCAAATGTATCAAATATATTAGAGCTTCGGGGAGGAATGATTTATACGGAGTTTGAGGAAAATATTATTCATTTTGTTGTTACTGTGCCAAACAGATATGCCAAAAGACCAGCATAGACTTATATTATAGCGGGGGAGGGTAGCTTGTGATATATGCTTTAATAGTTGATGACGATAATTTATCCAGAGAGTCTTTAAAGTCTGTTCTTAAAGGTTATGATAATATCGAGGTGAAAAATGAGGTTTCGTGCAGCATGGACGCTGTTAACTATTTAAAATCAGACCCTGATATAGACCTGATTTTTTTGGATATAGAAATGGAGGGCGGTTCAGGTTTTGAGCTTGCGGAATATTTAAGCAAGGAGTATTCCGATATATTATATATTTTTCTTACAGGCCATGCAGAATTTGCCTTGGACGGGTATAAATATAAACCTATAGACTTTCTTTCAAAGCCTATAAATACCTTTAGATTTGAACAAGCGATAAAAAGGGTTTTTGAAGCGAGGGCGGAAGAAAAGAAGCAAAGAAAAGCTCCAAGCCGAATAGGAATCAGGATTGAGGGCGGTTACGAAATAATAAATATAGAAGATATATACTATATTGAAAAGAAGCTTAGAAAAATATATCTTAAAACGAAAAGCGGAGAAAAAGTGTTTTCAAAATATTCTATGGACCAGCTTGAGATTATGTTTGAACCTCACGGATTTATCAGGGTTTATCCCTCTTTTCTTGTGCCTTTTAAACATATAAAATCTATTTTTGAGCAAGGAGACAGGATATATTACATTCTTCTTGATAATACACCTGATAAAATACCTCTCAGCAGAGGAAAATATGCTGAGGTAAAAGAATATTTATCTAAAGAAGGTGTTCGGTTTTACTAATGCTTACGGAAAACATGACATTAATACTGCCTAAATAGACAACGAAAAGGCTAAACGAGTCAAACTTTATTGTAGGGTATAAAATTATATAATATGATGTTAAATAAAGGTTAAGTTATGGTTAATACTATAACACCATTTATTTAACATCATATTTTTTTGATGCAAAAGTACCTATGCATCACGGTAAATTTATAGTTATTTCAGTACATGTGGTGGAAAATACTGTAAATTTCCAAAGTTTTATAATTTTTGCTTATATCATTTATTTTAGGGGGTAATTATGACTAGGGCAAAGGAAACCAAGTCAAGGGAAAATCCGAACAAAGGAATCTGGAAATCTTTTTTCCGAATGTGCCTAAGGGCAAAGCTGCCGATAATGACCATTATTGTATACTGCATTATCCGCATTTTTAATTCACAGATTTATTTACTTGTTCCAAGCAAAACAGGAGAGCTTTTTGCAGGAAATGTAAGCGTACAAATGGTTACCATCGTTATAGTATCACAGATTCTTACTTCTACCCTCGGTCAGATAAGCGGATTTGTAGAAGGTATCGTCGATGCCAGGATAGACCGTAACTTCAGAAACGTTATATGGAAAAAGACTTTAAATCTTCCCGTGAGCTTTTTTGATAAGGTCCCGGCTGCCGGAATGATAAGCCGTATTACGCTGGATACGGAAAGGCTCAGAACCTTCATTGTGGACATCGTGTTAGCAGAGCTTCTTCGATTTTATACCTTCTATATTACCTTAAAGAAGATATCGGAATACGACAGCTCTCTGGTATACCTTCTCTTAGCGCTGATACCGGTAATCATTATACTTGGAATAGTTCTCGGCCGTATTACGCTAAAGATACAGATAAAAATCCGTGATGAAATATCGAACCTTACCCGCTTTTTAAGCGAGCTTATTACTACGGTTCCTATTATAAAATCCTTTAATAAGGCAGGCTATGAAAGCCAGAGAGGCAATCACGCCATAGATAATTTATATAAGGCGGAGCGTTCTAATTTATATTTAGGTCTTTTAAAAAGGCCCATAAATACTATTGTACAGCTTGGCAAAACAATTCCTTTAATACTTATAGGAATACGCTCCATTAATAATGGTATTCTTGATGCCGCAACATGGTATGCTTTTTACCAGTTTGCCAATACCCTTCTAAATAGCTTAAGCAGTTATGAAGGGGTATGGGAAAACATTAAAGCAACGCAAGGAGCCGTTTTCAGAATATCGAAGGTTCTTGAGGAGCCGGAGGAAGGCTTCCAGCCCTATAAAAATGAGGTTATAGAAAAAGGCGATATTGTTTTTGATAATGTTACCTTTGGATATGAAGAAAACAAAATATTAAGGAATGTATCTTTTACAATACCTTTTAATAAAACGACGGCCATCGTTGGGCCAAGCGGCAGAGGAAAAACGACGGCGCTAAAGCTTATAGAGCGGTTTTATCCTCCCTGTGAAGGCAAAATAACATTAAGCGGCCTCGATATACAGGATTTTAAAATAAATGACTGGAGAAGCAAAATAGCATACGTTTCTCAGGATATCCCCATGATGTCGGGCACGATAAAAGAAAATATTCTTTACGGTGTTAAAAGAGAGGTTTCGGATATGGAGCTTAAGCAGGCAGCGGAAGCCGCCAACGCCCATGATTTTATCATAAAGCAGCCGGACGGATATGATACGCAGGTAGGCCAGTTCGGTTCTAAGCTTTCAGGCGGCCAAAGGCAGCGGATTACCATTGCAAGGGCATTGTTGTCAAAACCATCTATCCTTATTCTTGACGAGCCTACGTCTAATCTTGACGCTGTGGCTACCTCGGAGGTTATGAAGGGGTTAAACAATCTTATGATGAACCGCACCGCTATTGTTGTTGCCCATGACGAGCATGCAATTCTTGATGCCGACCACATCATAGTATTTAATCAGGACGGAAGCATTTCAGAAGGGACCCATGAAGAACTGCTTTTCGAAAACAGCTTTTACAGACGTATGATGGGAGGGGAAATATCAGCATGAAAAAAATAAAGAATTCTGCTAAGACCCATAAGGACGCTTTTTCATGGAAAGCCTTCCTTACATTCTATACAAAAATTAACATGCCCTGGCATCTTCTTATAATTAGCTTATTTACAAGTTTTGCAATAACACAAGTAAATCTTCTTCTTGTCCCTTATACCTCCGCCATATATAAAGCAGAGATAGGAAATGAGGGGTTTTTAAAGGGCTTTATTTTCTGGACGGTAATGGCGTCTCTGGTAGGGCTTATATATAACCTTTTCCAAGGCTTTTTACGCCTTATTACGGAAAGAAACATCAGAAGGAAGGTATGGGGCAAGCTTTTAAGTATTCCTATGGCGGAATTTGATAAGGAAGATTCCCAGAGCTTTATTTCCCGTATTACCTCCGACGTTACGCTGGCGTTATCCGCCCCAAGCAGCGTCATGAGCTTTGTAGCGTCTATTTACGGCCTGGTAATTGCCTATTTGGAAATGAATAAAATATACCCTGAACTGGCAAAGTATATTTTATTTGTAGGCCCGGTATCCTTGATTCTCATTGTTATCATAGGAAAGTTCCAGTATAAAATGAACTTTGTGGTTCAAAATGCGCTTTCGGCTCTTACCAATTATTTTGGGGAAAGAGTATCCAATATTTACTATATCAAGTCAACTAATATGGAAAACGAGGAGTATGAAACGGGGATAAAGGCCAGCCAGGAAAAATACAAGGCGGATTTCTTAAAAGCAACCCTTTCCGCATTGCAGATTCCCATTGGCTATATTGCCCAGTATGCCATAATGATTGTTGTTTTTGTAGGGGGCGCGTCTTTTGTGAGAAGCGGCCAGATGGAAGTAGGGGGTCTTGTGGAATTTTATTCTTACTCTATGATACTGCTTCCTTCGTTTTTTGAAATAGTGACCCAATGGCAGAGTATCAAAGGTTCGCAAGGCGGTACGGCTAAAATCGTTGCCCTTATGGAGCTTGAAAATGAGGTTGACGACGGAAAGCTTTCCATGAATATACCCGATGCGGATATTCAATTTAAAGATACCGTATTCTCCTACGATAATGAAAACATTATTCTCCACGGCACCAACTTTACAATCCCTAAAAATAAGAAAACCGTTATCTTAGGCGCTAACGGAAGCGGAAAAACAACCGTATTCAAGCTTCTTGAAAGATTCTATAAGCCCCAGCAGGGTAAAATAAGCTTCGGTGAAAACAATATTTCAGATATAAAGCTTGAAGACCGGAGAGCGGCCATAGGGTATGTTTCTCAGAACAGCCATTTGATACCGGGAACCATAAGAGAAAACATAGCCTACGGAACAAATCGTGATTATTCGGAAGAAGAAGTCATAAGGGCGGCAAAGATGGCCAACGCCTATGATTTTATCATGGAGCTTGAGGACGGCTTTGATACCTATGTAAGCCCCTTTAACGCCAAAGTATCCGGCGGTGAAAAGCAGAGGTTAGCTATTGCCAGAATCATTATGAAGGACCCGGACTACCTTCTTTTAGATGAAGCCACCAGCAGCCTTGACATCATATGCCGCCAGGACGTACTTGGTGCTTTGAAAAACCTTATGGATAACCGCACAACCATTATGATAAGCCATGATATGGCGCTGGTTAAAGATGCCGACCATATTATAGTCATAAATGACGGCGCTATTGAAGCCGAGGGCAGCTACGAGGAGACCCTTGCGGCAAGTTCAAGCTTTCAAAAATTTATCGCTCTCCAGGAAATACGATAGATATCACACATGCTATGCAGCCATGGGGCATGCCAATAGCTGCACTAATGGCTGCATAAGCCTCCCTCTTGGGAAATTTAAAAGCGGTTTTAACATTATTATTATAAATCACAGGAGATGTTTAAATGAAAGAGTTAAAGTCAAAGGTATTAAAGGAATTTGATTTTCGTAAGGCTGATGTATCGGAGGTAGATTTTACATATGAAGCAGAGAAAGGCTTTATAGAAAAGGAATTGCTTCGTATAAAGAAAAAGAATGCGGTAACATACGAAGTTGATGCCGTCATTAAAGGCGATATAGTTCTATGCTCTTTAAGAAGCGACAACCCAAAATACAATAAAGAGATAAGCGTTAATTCAAGCCTTGGGATTTTTAAAAAGGAAGTTGCCGGCAAGCTTAACGGTATGAAAAAAGGAGAGATCTTGACGATTTCCGTCGACGGCGACGATGTGAATATCGAGATACTGAAAATAGAAAGGCGAGAGCTTCCCGAGATACTTACAGACGAAATGGTTGAAAAAGAAGAAATTGAAAGTGTATCCACAGTAAAAGCTCTGGAAAAACATCTTCAAGAGCTTCATCAGAAGAATATAGACAGTGCCATAAATACAAAGGCTTATTATCTTGTAGAGCATGTTTTAAAGCAGGTAGTTCCACAAAGCCAATATGAAATATATGAAGAAGATATTCAATATTTATGTGATTTGGAAATTCAAAAAGCAAGTGCCCTGGCGAAAAATGAAGGCTTGATTCTTGAAAAAATGACGGAAGAAGATTTTAACGGCAGAATCCCCGTTAAAAGCTATGAAGAGTTTTTGAATATGGTTCATAATATGGGAAAAAATCAGATTTATGTACTTGTAATGGGTCTCAAAAAGGCTAAGGAAGATGGCTATGAGCCATCAAAAGAAGAGTATGAGGAGTTCCTTAAAGGATATTATACCATGTATAAATTGGACCCTGAAGTAGCAAGAAAGGCCCAGTCATGGGAGCTTTATGAGGCAAATGAATATATAATTTACTATAGAAGGCAAATAATAAATTACTATAGGGAAAGATATCAGGAGGTATAATTATGGCAATTCAATTAGCAACAGCAGAAAACTACGAGGATATGATTAAGGAAGGCTTTGTTATCGTCGACTTTTTTTCGGAAACCTGCGTCCCCTGCAAGACCTTTTCCAAGGTTTTGGACGAAATAGAGTTTGAGCTTCCTTTCGTGAACATCGTTAAGGTAAACACGACAAAGTATCCTGAGCTTGGAAAGAAAAACAAAGTGTTCGGTGTTCCTACGGTTTTCTTCATGAACGACGGAGAAATGCTTGAAAGGCATGTAGGCGCCCTGTCCGAAGATGAAGTTAAGGAAAAAATAGGAGGATATATCTATTAATTTATAGCAAAATAGCTTCAAGGCAGCAACAAAAGCCTATTTTTTATAAACGCTTAAATATAATAAAAGCTTTTATATTAAGCCATTCAAAATATACGGCTTTTGTGACTGCAATTAAATTATTTTACTATACAAGACTATAAACAGCCTTAATGTACTTAAAGAATCAATTATCAGCTTATTTATATAATAGATTCTTATTAAAAAACAAGAGTCTATTTGGAATAAGCATTAATGCTTAATTTAATAATATAGTTAATAAGCTTAAAGGCAGTTTGCCGGCAAGAGACGCTTATATCATTTTCAGCTTTGCATAACAGGCTGAAAAGAAAATAAATTCGAAATTGTTAAACCATAATAACGAGGTGTATCATGAAAGATTTAAATAAATTAGCCGCGTACAGGGTTAAGTACCGCCAGACAATTAAGGAGCTCGGCGCGGAAGCCTATTTGATGGAGCATGTAAAGACAGGGGCAAGGGCAGCCGTAATATCCTGCGACGACGATAATAAGGTGTTTTGCGCCGGATTCAGAACACCCCCTGAAAACAGCAGGGGAATACCCCATATTCTGGAGCATGCCGTGCTTTGCGGCTCTGGAAAATATCCCTCTAAGAATACCTTTGTTGAGTTAATCAAAGGCTCAATGAATACATTTCTTAATGCTATGACATTTTCTGATAAAACCATATATCCGGTTGCAAGCTGCAACGATACGGATTTTAAAAATTTAATGAGCGTATATTCAGATGCTGTATTTAATCCCAATATCCTTAAGAGGAAGGAAATATTTCTTCAGGAGGGTTGGCATTATGAGATGGATTCCAAAGATTCAGCGTTATCTATCAGCGGTGTAGTTTATAACGAAATGAAAGGAGCATTCTCCTCTTCGGAAACCATCCTTAATAATGAAATAATTACTTCACTTTTTTCCTGCGCTCCTTATTCCGTTATTTCGGGAGGAGACCCGGAATATATTCCAGACTTAAGCTATGAGGAGCTTATTGATTTCTACAAAAAATATTACAGCCCTTCAAACAGTTATATATATTTGTACGGCAATATGGATGCGGCAGAAAGGCTTACGTGGCTTGACCAGCATTATTTAAGCAAATATGAAAAGATAGATGTAGATTCAGAAATCAAAAGCCAGCCGCCCTTTAATGAAATGAAAGACTCTCTTATTTATTATCCTATAGGAGATGATGAAAGAGAAGCGGATAACACATATCTTTCTTATAATACGGTGGTTGGAGATACTGTGAGCGGTGAACTTTCCATTGCATTTAATATATTGAACTATGTTCTTTTGGGTGCACCAGGGGCAGAGCTTAAACAGGCGATTCTTGATGAAAAAATATCGAAAACAGTAAGAGGGTCTTATAATTCATCTTTAAAACAACCTGTATTCAGCATTATATGCGGCAGCAGCAATCAAGAAAGCAAGGAAAGCTTTCTTGAGACTATCCGTACTGTATTAGCCCGGATAGTTCAAAACGGTCTTGATAAGGATAGCATTAATGCTGCCATAAATTTATATGAATTCAAATATAAAGAGGCTGATTTCGGCAAAATGCCCAAGGGCCTTGTTTATGGAATAAAAATGTATGAAAGCTGGCTTTACGGTGATGACGGCCTATTTGAAAGTCTTAATTTTGATTCTATATTTGCCAGTTTAAGAAAAAAGGCGGAGAAAGGATATTTTGAAAATCTTATAGATAAATATATCCTTTCATCGCTCCACAGCTCATTTGTCATGGCGGTTCCTAAAAAAGGTCTTATGGAAGAAAAAGAAAAAGCGCTTGCTAAAAGGCTTGATTTATATAAAAGAAGCTTGTCTGATGAAGAAATAACAAGATTAATAGAAGAAACCCAACAACTTAAGGAATATCAGGCAAAGTCTTCTTCAAGAGAAGAACTGGATAAAATACCCAAGCTTTCTATAGAGGATATAGAAACTGAATCAAAACCTCTTTATAACGATATTTATAATTCGGATGAAACAACGATTATACATCACGATATTTTTACAAACGGAATTGCTTATTTAAAGCTTTCCTTTGATGTTAAAGATGTACCTTCAGAGCTTAGGCCTTATTTAGGAATATTAAGGCAGGTTCTGGGAGGAGTAGATACACAAGGCTATAGTTACCGGAAGCTTTCAAATACCATAAACATGAATACCGGCGGTATCTGGTCTTATATAAGCTTTTATGCTGATATAAGAGAAAATGATGGATTTAAGGCTGCTTTTGAAATAAATGCAAAGACTATGTATGAAAACATAGATTTTACATTTGAAATAATCAAAGAAATAATAAGCACATCAAAAATGGAAAATACCGAAAGACTTTATGAAATAATTTCAGATATAAAATCCCAAATGTCTGCATGGATATATGGCTCCGGGCATATGGCAGCGGTATTGAGAAGCCTTTCTTATAATTCGGCATTGTCATATTATGAAGAAAGTATAAGCGGAATTTCTTTTTATCAGTTCATTGAAGATTTAGAGAAAAATTTTGAAAAAAGAAAAGATCATATTTCCCAATGTTTAAGTGAACTTATGAAGCATATATTCAGGGCAGATAAGCTTACTGTGAGCTATACGTCTGATAAGGAAGGCTTTGAAGGAATCACAGAAAGAATTAAAAAGCTTAAATTAAAGCTTTATACGGATAATATAAAGCAGGAAGAATTTGAATTTATTCCATGCAAGAAAAATGAAGGCCTTAAAATATCCTCTTCTGTACAATATGTAGCCCAAAGCGGAAATTATAGAAATGAATTCTTATATACAGGTTCTCTTAAAGTTTTAAAAGTTCTTTTAAGCTACGATTATTTATGGCCTAATGTGAGACAAAAGGGCGGGGCATATGGTTGTATGATTAATTTTGATAGAAATGGAAACACCTATATAGTTTCCTACAGAGACCCTAATCTTTTTCAAACCTACGATATCTATAAAGATATTCCTAAATTTCTAACAAACATAGCTTTAGACGATAAGGAGCTTATTTCTTATATTATAGGTGCGATTAAGGAGCTTGATATGCCCATGAACCCTTATGAAAAGGGAAATTATTCTTTCAAATGCTATATGTCTGGCATAAATGATGAAAGCATTCAAAGAGAAAGAGACGAGATATTAACGACGAAAAAAGAAACTCTTGAGGAACTTGCTTTTCTTATTAATGCAGTTTTGAACCAATTTAATATATGTACAATCGGAAATGAAGAAAAAATAGAATCTGATAAATTTTTATTTAAGGAAGTAAGGAACGTTTTCTCATAAAAGCATATCTTTAAAAAAGAGTACGGCATCAAGATATACTTGTAAAATTAAATATAAGGATACCAAAGAAATGGTCTTTTTCGTCGTACTCTTTTATCTGTTTTATCTAAAATTATAATAATGAATCAGTTTTGAAAAGCAATGCAATTTATTTTTATTATAAATCTTTTATTTACAAGATATTATTGCGCAATAAAAGAAGAGAAGGATATAGCAAATAAATTTAAGCACAAGCAGATAATTGTATAGTATCAAGTATTTTATCATATTTCCTTTTAGGGCATCTACTTTTCTTAAGTTTATCTGTGATGTTCAATAATCCAGGCTTCTTTTAAATTTTAGTTCTATACCTATAATAATAGTTATATATAGCCGGTCAGAGGAGCCAAAGAAGATATACCGCTAAAGAAAGGAGGAATAATTGAATATTAAAAGCTTTTTATCGGCATATGCAGCTATGAATAATATAAAAGGGGGTATGAAATTAAAAACAAGGCATTATTGTTTTTGCTGTTTTTTCTGTTGATTGACAAAAAGTATTTAAAGAGGAGGGCTTTACTTGTGCAAGTGCTTTAAAGATAATAAATGCTCAAAGCTGCCAAAAATTGTATAGAATAGTTTGACGACCAAATTTACACAAGAAGGCAACTATGAGCTAATAATATTTTAACACATATAGAATAGAAAATATAGATATCTTTAAGCAAATGAGGCTACTTAAGATGCCAATCAGGCAATAGATGAACGTAGGCTATTCTATTTTTAGTAAAAAGACAGCTGATTACTAACTTTGTATCTTTCTATCACTTATTGCCGAAATTAATTAAATAGGTAACCTTGAATAAGGAAATATTTTATTAAGTATAGATTTCCGTAAACGTTTATTTTTTTGAATTTCAGCTTATAAAATACTTAATAGCTTTTTTATTATATTAGACCGGAAAATGTCTTATCAAGCTTTCTTATTATTAAGCTTTTTTCTTGTCACCCTTGATTTGACAATTTAGCTCACTAAGAAAGGATGATTATTATGAAATTCAACCTTAAAAAGATTTTTACTGGCATTTTAGTAACTTCTTTAGCGGGTACCAGCACTGTAGCATATGCTGAATCCAACCATGCTATTCAAGCTATCTTTAGCAGAGTACAGCTTATAGTAAATGACCGGACCTTTGCTCAGGATATAATTTTATATAACGATACTACATATATTCCTTTAAGAGCAGTTGCTGAAGTGTTAACTAAAGAAGTTATATGGGAGGATTCTACCAGAACAATTTATATTAAAGATAGGTCTCTTGAAAGCTCTGAACCTGCAGCTGACGGCAATAATGAAAAGGCGGTTCAAGAAGATAATAAAGAAGAGGCGAAGCCTGAAGAAGCTAAAGAAGATAATAAAGAAGAGGTAAAGCCTGAAGAAGCTAAAGAAGAGAAAAAGGAACAAAAGCTTCCGTTTAGAATAGGAAGTGTTGAATATGAGTTATATGTTCTTTACAACTCTGACGATAGCGCTGTTCCAGGTTATGTTTATCCGCCGGAGAAGAATAAAGTAGCATTTGAGCATTATTTTGCAAACAGGACAAAGTACACAATAATAAGCATTTCTCATAAAGTGTTTGATATGGCTAGTAGAAAGGCAAGAACCCTATCAATTTATCAGTATGTAAAGCCTAACTTTGTTTCTGATGTTTTTCGAGAAGAATTTAATGCTTTAAACCCGCCTTCCACCCAGACAGTTGGGCAGAAAGACGATTTGGAATGGTGGGAGACTACAGTAAAGTTTTTAAACGACAACGGCGAAGAGGTTACTTTAAAATATGATTACAGAAAAGATGAATATACTGTTACTGGAAATTGGTAGAATGGATATTAATTATTAATATATTTAAACAACTAGCAACCACTGCAATGCTAGGCAGAAAGCAGTATAAATTATTAATTTAAAGGATAATGAAAATCAAATAAATAAGCCATTTATTAATAATTTAATACTATCTAAGAAAATATTGATACAACTTATAACTAAAAGACGGCAGGTTCAAATCCTGTTTCTGCAATTTAAAAGCTCAGAGCAACCTTGAATTAGGTTAATCTGAGCTTTTTTGCAGCATATCTTAAAATTCTGAATATTAATTCATTTATTTAAAAAGGTGATTAATACTTAATTATTCTAATTTTTCATAAGAGACGCAGTATAGAATATACATCATATGATGCTCATAACAAAGCACAATAAGCCTGTGAATCAGTTCTATAAAAAATGACAATATGCATAAATTTAACTATTTAAAATTACTATTGGCGCTAAAACTTTTTATGGTATATGATTTACCTAGCAAAAAAAACAAGAAAATGGAACAATATGGGGAAATATAGGACAAACAGTCAATCTAATGTGATAGCACATAAGTATGGCTGTTTTTAAACGCTGTAAGACTTGCAGCTGCATAAAAATACATCTCTTCCAGATGCTTACTATCAGTTTAGACGTATACTGCTCTGTCATTTTCTCTGTTATACGGCAATTAGCTTTTCTAGGGAGCTGGTTTACCAGTCTGTTTTCTGCAAAAATAATACTTATGGCATTAACATCTAAGGAGGTGAGATATAATCAGGCTAATACAGAGATTATTCCTTCATCGAGACCATTGTGCAGCTAAAATATCACTCGGAAGGGCAGATATTCCCTATTAGAGGCTCTGATGCAGAAATTCTGATATTTTTAAGTATTTGAAATACCATGTATAAAGGAGATGAGGGCAATACATGATTTGAAAATTAAAGACCTTTCTTTTGCCTATAAAAATGACAACAGATTGATATTGAAAGATATTAATATGAATGTGGCAGCAGGGGAATTTGTGGCTTTACTGGGTCAATCCGGCTGCGGAAAGAGTACGTTCTTACGCCTTTTGTCCGGTTTGGAGACTTCAACAACAGGGACAATTCTTTTGGGAGATAAGCCTGTAAGCGGTGCAAGCCTTGATAAAGGCATGGTTTTTCAGGACTATGGGTTGTTTCCTTGGATGACGGCAGGAGAAAATATTATGCTGGCTTTAAAACAGCGGTTTCCACAGCAGGACAAAAAGAAGCTGAAACAATTAGCTCTTGATACATTAAATGCAGTGGGCCTTGACGAGTCTGTATACCGTAAGCTGCCTAAGGCACTTTCCGGCGGCATGAAACAGCGATGTGCCATTGCTCAGGCTTTTAGCATTGACCCGCCGATTCTGTTGATGGATGAGCCCTTTGGGGCATTAGACGCAGTTACCCGTGCCAAGCTCCAGGATTTGGTATTGAAGCTGTGGTCTCAGGAGAATCCCAAAAAGACTGTGTTTTTTGTAACTCATGATGTAGATGAGGCCCTGTTATTAGCGAACCGAATAGTTGTTTTGGGGCAATCCCCAAGCAGCATAATCTACGAATGCTCTATTCCTGAGGACAAGCGCCCTACCCGGGAAAATCAGTTTGATAATCCGGAGATTCTGGCACTTCGCAACAACCTGATTTTACAAATCAATAAGGACGTGGCTGCCCGTATTTCTTAAAGGCATTATGGCTTTCGTGTTTTTTGAAACGTCTAAGTTATTCATTTATATATATAAAAATAAAGTTTTAAGCAGAAAAGGTCAAAAGGCAAATCTTTTCTGTTTTAAAATTTTATATTTGTTCTATAAAAATGTTACTTTATCCGTTTTGAAATACATTGCAAGCTAGGGCATGTCTGAAAAGTCCGAGACCTAGTCTGTTTTGCCGTAAAAGCGTGACTTTTTCATGGAAAACATTCGAAATAGCGCTGCTATTTCTGTGTTTTTCTTCTCAGAATTTTTGCTTCGCAAAAATCACGCTGCGCGTGACCGGACTTCTTTCCGGTTCCATTCAAATTCACGTTTTCTTGCAAACAATACTTTTTCAGCTTTAAAGCTGAAAAATGTATTTCTGCTGTAAAATAATAAATAAACTTTAGTTTATTTATATTCTTAGCAGTTTGACTATTTTTAGATACTGCCTAATTTAAAAACAAGCCTGTAAATTATTTTTAAGTGAGGGTAACCTTAAATTTTTCTATATGAAATTTTATTGCCCAAGAATAAAAATAAGTTATAGGTTTAAAGACGTGCTCTAATATATATTAAAAGGAGAATACAAATGAAAAAAAGAATTGTTTTATTGACTTTGGCATTAACCGCCATACTCAGCTTAACAAGCTGCGGCGGAAACAGCGGAAATGCTTCCCCGGCTGAAAAACCGGCAGCCTCTGCCGGCAGCGAGACTCCAAAGCCAGCGGATGAGGCACCAAAATCAGCCGAAGCAGAGAAAGAAGTACCTGAAACCAGCGTAATCAGATGGAACTATGGCACAAGCGGAAACGTACTGGTTACAATTGCAGAAGAGAAGGGCTATTTTGAAGAAGAAGGATTAACAATTGAATTTGTTAGCGCAACAGCCAATGCCGATGCTATGGCTCTTCTGGCTACAGGAAAGACAGATGTTGTTTCTAATTCCGGCACCAGCAATCCCTTGCAGCAGATTGCTTCCGGTGTCGATTTAACTGTATTCGGAGGCCACATGGTAGACGGCAGTATGCCTGTTGTTGCAAAAAAAGGGACTAAGTGGAACGGCGTTGAAGATTTAATAGGCAAGAAGTTTGCCTGCAATCCTTCCTATTTTGCCTTTACCGGTGCCGTTATGGATTTAGGATATGAGGACCCCCTTTCAGCCGTGGAATGGGTTGTCTATACCAATTACAATGATGCTTTGGCTGCTGTAGTTCGGGATGAGGTTGACTATGCTCTTCAAGGTACGGGCCAGAACTATGCCGTAAAAAACATGGATGAAGTAGATATTGTTGCTTATCAGGGCGATGTAATGCCAAACTATTCCTGCTGCCGCCTTGTTACACAAACATCGTTTATAGAGGAAAATCCCATTACTGTTAAGCACTTAATGAAGGCCTTAATTCGCGCTCAGCAATACTATGAAGCGAACAAAGAGGAGGCTATTACCCTTCAGGCAGAAAACATTGGAACCTCTGAAGAGTATGTTGCCGCTTATATGCTTAATGATAATTATGTAGTAAACCCAGACCCCCTTAAAAATCCCGTTATCCGTGCATGGGATATTCTGGATAAGACAGGGTTTCTTAGTGAAAAAGCCAAAAATATAGATATTCGTGATCATATTAATACAGAGCTTTATAAGGCGGCTTTAGATGAAGTAATAGCAGAACATGGCGATGAAGATCCTGAATTTTACAAAGACCTGCTGGCATTCTACGAGGAGAATAACTCCTAATCGGTAATACAAGGAGATATTATGCAAAACTTGAAAATATTTTTTAAGAAGTATTGGCTTACTCTTTGCATATACGTAGCACTGGTGCTGCTGTATATATATTTGACAGAGAGCGGACAGGCAAACCCTTATTTATTCCCAAATGTAGAGGATATTATGAAGGCCTTTTCAGGAAACAAAGGGGTTATGCTGATTAATATGGTATCATCTTTTAAGCTGATGATTCCGTCTATTCTTATATCTTTAGCCATTGCTTTAACTCTTGGTACAATTCTGGGATTGGTAGAATGGCTAAGAGATGCGCTTTACCCTATAATCTATTCCTTCAGTGTGGTGCCGTCTATACTGCTGTCCCCATTTGTGCTGCTTCTTGCGCCGAATTTTGTGATAGCATCGGTATTTCTAATTGTTTATGGAACTGTTTGGACGACGCTTTTTGCTACCATAACCGGTATAATGACGATTGATAAGCGTTATCTGGATAAAGCCGCAACTTTAGAGCTTAGCGGAATTAAAATGATGACGAAGGTTATTCTTCCAGCGGCAAGCCCCTCTATTTTATCAGGCTTTGTTAGTTCCCTTCGGGGTACATTTTTAATGCTGGTATATGTGGAGATGTACGGCACCCAGTACGGTATGGGCTTCTTCGTGAAAAAATATTCGGAATTTGGTCTGTACGACCATACATGGGTAGGCTTTATCTTCATGGTAATTATATTAGTTATTGTAATGCAGCTTTTTGAAAAGCTGAAAAAGTACATGCTTAAGTGGACTATTGGATAAAAAACCTTTCTATATATTAAAAGGTGAGATGTTTACATAGTTTATTGCAGTAAAGGAGTAGATTTTATTGAAAAAAGTAAGAATCGGCTGTGGCGCCGGTTGCTGCAAAGATAGGATTGAACCTGTAGAGGAGCTTATTGAAAAGGGAGCGCTTGATTATTTGGTTTTTGAAACTTTAGCGGAACGTTCATTTGCAAATTTACAAGCACAGAAAAAAGGGGATAAAACTAAAGGGTTTAATGAAATGTTAGAGGTGCGTATGCGCCGGACATTAAAACAGGCAATGGAGAAAAATGTAAAGATCATCACCAATATGGGTGGTGCGAACATATCCGGTGCAGCTGAAGTAATAAAGAGTGTGGCAAAGGAGCTGGGGCTTTCCATTAAAATTGCGTTAGTTGAAGGGGATGACATTTTCCCAAATATAGAACGCTATATGGAAAATGAGCGCTGGCAATATCCCGGAGAAACCTTGGCTAAATTAAACGGCGAGCTCTATTATGCTAATGTATATTTAGGCGGAGAGCCTATACGTGAGGCATTGGAAAACGGCGCAGATATAGTAGTTACAGGCCGAATTGCAGATGCAGCACTTTTTTCAGGGCCTTTAATGTATGAATTTGGCTGGGGGCGTAACCATCCCAATATGGGGCAGGCAACTTTAGTAGGGCATCTTCTGGAATGCTGCGGACAAATTACAGGCGGTTTTTTTGCCGATCCCGGCAAAAAAGAGGTTCCGGGGCTTGAACGTTTGGGCTTTCCTATTGCAGAGGTTTCTGAAGACGGCAGCTTTACTGTAACTAAAGTTGAAGGTTCAGGCGGTATCGTCTGTGTGGATACCTGTAAAGAACAGTTATTATACGAGATTACAGACCCCACCTGCTACAAGACCCCAGATGCAATTGTAGATTTTTCCGGTGTTTCTTTTAAAGAGATAGAAAAAGACGTTGTTTTAGTAACAGGGGCAACATCAAAAGGGGTTCCGGAGACCCTGAAAGTCAATGTAGGCTATACCGACGGTTTTACAGCTACAGGAATTGCTACATTCGCAGGCAGTAATTCATTAAAACTGGCGGAATTATGCGCAGATATTATCTGGAAACGCCTAGAAATTGTAGGAATAACCCCTATGGATAAGCGTACGGATTATGTTGGTTATAATGCCCTTTGCAAGACTGCCACATCGGACTACTACGCCAGTGAAAAACATGGCGAAATTATGCTGCGTATGTCGGTACGTACAAAAACAGAGGAAGAAGCAAAGCTTTTTGCAGATGAATTTGGCTTTCTTTACACTAATGGGCCGGCAGGCTCTACCGGTATGGATACAAAAGTAAGCAGGTCTTATACGGTTACTTCAATCTTTATTCCTGCAAGTGACGTAATTGCTACGGTGAGATATGAGGAGGTAGGATTATGAGATTACGAGACATTGCACATACCCGCGCCGGTGATAAGGGCAACGGATTAAATATTAGTGTAATCCCATATAGAGAGTCCGATTATGCATTCCTAAAGAAACAGCTTTCTGCAGAAAAAGTTCAATATTTCTTTAGGGATATGTGTAAAGGTACTGTAACACGTTACGAACTTGACAAGCTTTCTGCACTGAATTTTGTTTTAGAGCATTCTCTTGACGGAGGCTCCTGTAGAACATTAGGCCTTGATGCCCTTGGCAGAAGCACTGCTCTTGCACTTTTGGAAATAGAACTCGAAGATACGAAGTAAGTTATTAAATGTTTTATAGTTAATTAAACTAATAAAGGCATCTCCCCGAAAAGCAAACACAGAAAATTAAATCATGGCTTTCCTATAATATTTAATTTTAATAAAGGAAAGCAGTCAAAACATTAAAAGGCCGGCATGGTATTAAACCATGCCGGCCTTTTAGGTAGCAACGAAAATCTATTTATCCATAAGGCTTAAATATATAAAAACGCTATTACAGCAGAATAAAACTCTTTTAAATTCTTAAAAATACTTTCTTAAATATTTAATTAAGGAAGCGCTTAAAAAAAATTGAACTAACTTACTTAACGAAGATAATTTAAAAATCAGACACAGCTTTGACAAGCTAAAGGTTAAGATGCTTGTTCTTTCCAATGAGGAAGCACGAGGAGGATTTGCGAATATCAATATGCCAGGAATTGGCAGAGTGGAAGGTGAAAGGCCCTGAGAAATCAGAGAAAAGACGGTATTGGCTTGCTGAATAATTAAAAAGTGGAAATTCATAGCGCCAGTTTAAACAGTAAAAAAATAGGGCTTGAAAAAGCGAATAGGGGGTATGAAGAATACGGTATCTGCGCAAATATTAAAGGACACTACAAATTAATGAGAGAAAAAGGATAAAATCCTTCTAAAGATACGGCGCAAATGCTTGTTATAGGAGCGGAGAAGGATTTTCTTCTGAAAAGCTTAAAAGAATGTATGGCAAAGGTATTTGGAAGCTTTTTAGAAAATGTTCTCAAAGATGCGGTAATTGTCGCCGAATTCAATACTTTAAAAAGTATGTTGTTCCGGGAGCATTTATATTTGCAGCAATATTATTTAATTCCGTATATAGTCATCAGCCTTTTGAAACAGGAAAGATTCAGGGTACGATTTTGTATAGGGATTTAAATAGTAAAGCATTAAAGAATTAGTCAAAAAATATAATCTTTAATTATATTTTACAAATATTGTATTTTGAAAAATGATATGCTTGACAAAACCTCATTTTTAAGCCAAAAACCGGAAAATATAAGGGTTTATAGCGTTGCGTTAATAAATTTTAAATGATACAATTCATTTGGATTTTTAGCATAAAATAACAGAATATGGGGGTAATTTCATGAAAAGAAAAAGATTATCGTCGTTTTTTGCTTTAGTTATGGCTATGGTTATAACTTTTGCAGCAATGCCTACAGCAGTATTTGCGGCTTCCGGCTTTGAAAAAATTGTATTAAAGATTAACAGCGAAGATGTTACAATTGACGGCAAAAGCCGTAAGCTTGACCCAGAGAACCCGGGAACGAAGCCGGCCATCGTTAACGACCGTACTTTGCTTCCTGTAGCTTGCATAGGAGATATTATCGGGGTAAAAACAAGCTGGAATGAAGCTCTTAAGAAAGTAACTATTACATCAGGAACAGATAAAATTGAGATGGTTATCGGCAGCAAAACGGCAACTGTTAACGGCAAAAAAGAGGTAATGGACGTTGCTCCTTCTATTATTAACAGCAGGACGATGCTTCCTATTAGTGAAGTTACAAAATTTCTCGGCCTTAACATCAGCTGGGATAGCAAAACAAGACAGGTAACCATAACAAAGGGTACGGTTGCGTCTTCAAATGCTGAAAAGACTGTAACCATTACTGACCAGGTTGGAAGAACGGTTACTTTTAAAAGCAATCCTAAAGTTGCTTCCTGCTATTACATATCTACATTGATTTCTCTCGTTATAGGCGGCTCCGATAATCTTGTGGGCATTGAAAACCAAAGCGCTCATCAGCCTATCTATTCAGCCTTTGGAAACATTGCGTCTCTTCCACAAATAGGTTCAGGAAAAGGCGTTAATTATGAAGAACTCGCTAAAACAGGTGCGGAAGTTATCATTATCCCTAAGCGTTTACAGGAAGCAATTCCCCAGCTTGAACAAATCGGCGTGCAGGCTGTTGTCGTTGTTCCTGAAACCCTTGAAGGCTTATTAGAATGCTTTGAAATCCTTGGAAAGGTTTACGGAGAAGAAGCAAAGGCGAAAGAAGTTGTTTCTTATTACGAATCTAAAATAGACGAAATTTCCAAGCTTACAAAAGCAAAAGGCGCCAATGCACCTAAGGTTTATGTAGCCGGCAATTCTGATTTCTTAAATGCAGCCACAGGAAAAATGTATCAGAACACCATCGTTGAGCTTGCAGGCGGTGTGAATGTGGCTAAAGGCCTTACCTCAGGAAACTGGGATAAAATTTCCGTTGAACAGCTTCAAGTTTATGCACCGGAAATTATATTTATCTCAAACAGTGCCAATTACACGGCAGAGGATTTATATAATAATCCGCAGCTGAAAGGAATTCCTGCCATAACAAATAAACAGGTCTATGCCTTCCCATCAGAAAAAGACGCATGGGACGTGCCTTCCGCTTCTTCTATCCTCGGCATTATGTGGGCGGCAAATAAGATAAATCCTGCTGTATACACAGAAAGCAAGATTTCTACAGAGGTTGAAAGCTTCTATAAGAATTTTTACAAAACGACTGTTAAATATACGGATATAGTAGGCAGATAATATGAACGGACAAAATAAAAAAATTGCTAATATCTTTTGGCTTGGCGTTGTGTTTCCTATTGCCGCCCTGATATCTTCTATTTGTATCGGGCGCTATCCCATAGGAATCAATCAGCTGATAGCATATCTTTTTAGCCCCGGGGTCTTTGAGGACCCCGGAGCTAATATTTTTTGGAACATACGTCTTCCAAGGGTACTGTTTTCTATGATGGCAGGCGGTGCCCTTTCTATTTCAGGCTCCGTATTGCAGGGGGTCTACAGAAATCCGCTGGTTTCGCCGGATATTATCGGCGTATCCTCGGGGGCTTCCTTAGGGGCGGCAATTTCAATTGTATTATTTTCCTCTGTATCCTCAAGCGTGCAGCTCTTTGCCTTTGCAGGGGGCATTATTGCGGTGCTTTTTACCTTTAATCTTGCAAGGCTCGGCAATCAGTCTACGATTGTATCTTTGATTTTATCCGGGGTTATTATAAATGCTCTTGCTCAGTCCGGCGTATCCATTCTTAAATATATGGCGGACCCTCTTCAGCAGCTTCCGGCTTTGGAATTTTGGCTCATGGGGAGCCTCAATACCATTACATGGGAGAAGCTTATAAATTTTCTCCCGATGTTTTTTATCGGCTCTGTTATAATCATACTCCTTCGGTGGCAGCTGAACGCTCTTTCTATGGGTGATGAGGAAGCGGCAAGCCTTGGGGTATCCGTAGTTATTACAAGAGGCATTATGATAGCCATGGCTACGGTGTTGGTTTCGGGAGTTGTTTCTATGACGGGCATGATTGCCTGGGTAGGGCTTATATGCCCGCATATTACCCGTATTTTAACCGGGAGCGACCATAGGGTCTCTGTGCCTGTTTCTTTTTTTACGGGGGCAGGATTTATGGCGATTTCAGATACGGTTGCCCGTTCTTTGACGGCTGCCGAGCTTCCCATAAGTGTTATCACTGCTTTTACGGGGGCACCCTTTCTGGCATATTTGCTTATCAAAAGCGGCAAGTCCGCCTGGCAGTAGGAGGGTGTATGATGAATATTTTATCTTGTGAAAACTTAACGGTTGAGCTATCCAATAAAGAAATCCTTACTGATATAGGTTTTGAAGCTGAATGCGGCAAAATATACATTCTCTTGGGAAGTAACGGCACAGGGAAAACCACGCTCCTGCGTACTTTATCGGGGCTTATAAAGCCTGTGAAAGGGACAGTGTCCATTAACGGCAGGGATACGGCTTCCTTTAGCCGTAAAGAGTTTGCCAGAAATATCTGCTATTTGCCCCAAAGCCATGGCGCGGTATTTGAATATCAGGTAGTAGATTTCGTTATGATGGGCCGTACGGCCCATGGGAATATTTTCTACCGCCCTACGGAAAAAGACAAGAAGAGGGCTTTGGCAATACTTGAAGAAACAGGTATAGCCCATCTTGCTTACAGGCCTTATACAAATTTAAGTTCCGGTGAATGCCAGCTTGTGATGCTTTCAAGGGCATTGATGCAGGATACGTCTTTTTTGCTTCTTGATGAGCCGACAAGCAATTTAGATTTTAAAAATCAGCGGAAAGTTATGAAAAGAATTACAGAGCTTGCCCACAAGAATGAGAAAGCCATTTTAATATCCATACATGATCCGAATGCCGCCATTGAATACGGCGATTGTATTATAGCAATGGATAATAAGCAGATTATAAAAAAGATTGATAAAACAAATTCAGGCTTTTACAATGAAATTGAAAAAGCAATGCAGCAGATTTATGAGCCATCTGTAAAAATAGTACAGACGGAGGACTATGCTTTTGTAAAATACGGAAAATAGTTTCAGCTTGAAGGTTGATTTACTATAAAACTAAAAGTCTGCAAAGGGGGATGGATTTTAATGATACAAAAAACAATTGTAGCAGATTTGAATAGCCTTTCCTTTACTATCTCAGAAAATAAATTTACGAAAGAGAGCGGATACGGCAGAGGCCTTGCAGTAGCGCTTTTGAAAGAATACGGAAATATGGCCGCAGGCCGTTTTGACGAAGACAATCCCTTAATATTTGTGCCTGGGCTTTTTGTAGGGAGCTCTGCGCCTTCCTCCTGCCGTATGCATGTCGTTACAAAAAGGGAGAAAGGGCAGGGGGCCCATATTTCAAACATAACGGGCGATGCTCCTCATAGGCTGATTTCTTCAGGAGTTTCAGCTCTTGTAATAAAAGGGAAGGCTAAGAAGCCGGGAACCGTATTATTGATAGACCATGGTGAGCCGCAGTTTATTCATATGCCGGAGCTTATGGGCCTAAAAATACCTGAAATCATCTCTTGCCTTAGGGAGCAATTCGGAGAAGACTGCTCTATCACAGGAACAGGTCCTGCGGCTGATGCGCTGCTTCCTCTTTCAACGGTATTTAATACATATCCAAGGGGATTGCCGGCTTACGGCTGCCCAAGAAACAGCTTTGGCGACATAGCGGGAAGCAAAAATCTAAAAGCTGTTGTAGTAAAAAGTTCGAAGCTTTTTGATGTTCCCTATGCGGATAAAGAAGCATTTAAAAGGCTTGCGCCAAAGCTTTCAGCAATTATACGAAGCAATAAAATATGCGGCGGAGCTTTACCGGGATATGGTTCCATTACTATAATGAAGCTTTTAAAGAATAAGCATGATATTCCAGAACCCAAAAAAATAGAAATGAAAGCCCGGTTTTCACCCAACGGAATAAAAATAAACAGAAATTGTTCTCCTGTATGTGTCATAGGCTGCCTTAATAAAAGTGAAAGAGAAGCGCTGGTAGACGGCTTTCAGGACGTTCCTGAGGTTTCGGAGGTAGACGGGGCACTTATGCATTCCTTTTCCATAAAGGATAATCTGCTTGTACAGAAAATTATGGCCAAGGCTTTTGAAATAGGAATAAATGCGACGGAATTTGTTTATACGGCTAAGGTTTATTATGAAGCGCTTTATGGAAAAACAGACCATATTAAGCCTGATGATATTTATGAACTGCTCCTTGAAATAGAGAAGCTTTCCGTTACCGGCCGTGTGATTGCAGGAGGCTCTCAAAGAGTATTTGAAATATTTAAAGATAAAACGCCTCTTGAGGAGCTTGTTACAAAGCCCTCTATTACTCAGGAAAAAAATTACAGTGTATCCCTTGAAAAGCCGGAAGGGCTCGAAAATACCAAGGATATAGACTTACTGTACAGGGAAATATTTGCCCTTGAAAATCTTGGTATATGTATCTTTACCTCATTTGCTTTATTAAATAATAATGAAGCCCTGGCGCTGTTAAGCAAAATGTTTACTGCGAAAACAGGAATTGAAATGAGTGTTTATGAGCTTTTGGAGTATTCTAAAAGCTGTATAGAAAATGAGCTTTCTTTTCATAAGGACAGTGCATTATACGGCGTAAATATGACTGTACCGGAATTTACAAAGGTTCTTTACAGATATTTTGGTGAAGAAAAGGAAAAGTAAACTTTCATAGATGATTTTTTTTCATATGTTTTCCTTTGAGAAACGAATTAAGCGACAAATAGAAACCCCTTTGATTATAATACGTATTGTAATCAACAGGAGTTTCTTATATTTAATATATTAAGAAGGTACTGAAGTATGTTTTAAAATCCTTATAGAGCAAATTAATTGATGAAATAAATAAGTGCTATTATAAAGGCTATAAGCATGAAAGAAAGCTCCATAACGAGGAAACGGGTAGGCTTAAGGACTAAAGTGTACATTGTAACAGGCGGCTTGGGAAATCCTTCTTTCTATTTGGTTATTTCCCGGTAATGTGAATAGCATATGCTTTGGTCTGCTTTTCTTTGTTACCCTTTATTTAAAGTAACTGTAAATGTGGTTCCTTTTCCCAATTGACTTTCGCAGATAACCTCACCATTTAAAATATCTATTATTCTTTTTACAATTGAAAGGCCCAGGCCGCTTCCATCTCCTGAACGAGAGCTATCTGCCTGATAAAATCTGTCAAATATCTTTTCGGTTTGCTCATGAGTCATACCTGGGCCATAATCTTTTATAGAAACTTTAACAGTTTTTTCTTCTTCAATTATAGCGACGGATATAACTGAATTATAATATGAAAACTTAATGGCGTTTTGAATAATATTAAGCCATACATGATGTAAAAGTTCTTCATTTTCATATATAATGGTTTCTCTTATATCAAAATCAAACGTAATATTTTTTTTGCTCCACTGTGATTCCATAAGGAGAATGATGCCTCTAATCTGTTCATCGAGGTAAAACTTTTCCCGTATAGGTACAACTGCTCTGCTATCAAGCTCACTGAGCTTTAAAAGATTAACAGATACATTTAAAAGCCTGGAAGATTCATTTATAATAATATTTGTATATTCCTTTATCTCTTCAGGCGTAATATCTTCATTTTGCAAAAGCCTGGCAAAGCCTTCTATAGATGTAATAGGGGTTTTGAACTCATGGGATACGCTTGAAACGAAATCCTTCCGAAGATATTCATTTTTCTTTAAAGACTTTGTCATTTTATTAAAGTTACTGATTAATAGGCCGATATCCCCTTTGTGGTTTTGGGGAATATAAATATCAAAATTACCTTTTGATACTTCATCTGTTGCTTTTATTACCTTTTTTAAAGGCCGAATAATGACGATAAGAGCAATAACAATGAGAAAAGCGGCTATAAATGTACCCAACTGCAATATTCCATGCATAGAATTCTTAAATATATCCATGCCGCCTTCAATGGGCTTGGGTATAAAAAGAATGTACTGCTCTCCGGCTTTAAACAGGCACATAGGGATACTGCCTTTTGAATTAAAGGTTAGTATTTCACCTTCCGTGACTCGGTTTATCATACCGATTGAAATTTCATTTTCATAGGCTTCAAAATTTCTAAGGTTGCTCCCATTAGTAGTGACGAAGGCCATATTGATGGGAACAGCCTTTTCAATTAATTCATCTGTTACTTCAAAATCTTTATCTGCCAAAAGCTGAATCATTTCAGCCTTTTTTTGCATTTCATCGGTAAATATGCCTTTGACTTTAGGAAGCGCTGAATTTGCAATATATAGTACGGATACAAAGTGAGAGAGCATCAGAAGCATCATAAAAAGAAATATCCACCGTACATAAAGAGAACCTATTTTTAAATTTTTGCATAGCCCTTTTATGTTTTTCATTTTAAATACTCCGCCTTGTATCCAAGCCCTCTAACGGTGACTATTTCAAAGGAATCATTATCTGAAAATCTTTCTCTTAGCCTTCTGATATGGACATCTACAGTTCTTTCGTCGGCATCGGATTCCATTCCCCATATTTCATCCATAAGCTGCCTTCTTGTAAAGGTTTTGTTTGGATAGCTTAGTAATTTATAAAGCAAATCAAACTCTTTGCGCGGAAGCTCAATATTTTCATTTTGCATAATTATACTTCTGGAATCGAAATCTATAAGTACATTGCCGACTTCAAGCTTACGGTCGGCAGAAATTTTAGCCCTACGTAAAAGTGCTTCCACCCGAAGAATCATTTCTTCAAAATCTATAGGCTTTGTCATATAGTCATCTATACCGGATGTAAACCCTCTTTTTTTGTCTGCAAAGGTATCTTTAGCCGTAATCATAAGTATAGGTATTTGTTTATCAACACTTCTGATGTCGGTTGTAAGCTCATATCCATCTATCATAGGCATCATGACATCTACAATGAGCATGTCAAAATAGTTTTTTTCCATCATACTCAGGGCTATAGACCCATTTCCTGCACACTCGGTTTCATAGCCGTGGTTATTGAGATGTTTTGAAATTAACTTTTGTATATTCTTATCGTCATCTACTACTAAAATCCGAATCACTATATCAACCTCTCTTTAATAAACAGCAGGTGAATTTGTAAAACAGCAAAAACAAGCAGTGAAGAATAATATCCTAAATACTTGTATTTCAGGGCCCTGATATTTTATAAAATTAGCTACTATATATTGTTATACTTGATTCAATATGAAGTCGTAGCATCATCAAATGGAATAGGAAAAAATCCAGACTTGATTAAAATACTGTTTACAGTATTTTAACCTTACGGTATTTTGCGAAGCAAAAATTCTTATTGCTTTTCTCTTATTTTAAGCCGTCTCAATCCGAGTTTTCACTTCAGTATAAAAGCAATTGATAAGCGGAAGTTTTTCTCATATATTTCTCATGGAGAAATGTATGAGTATGTAAAATGCAGCTGAACTTTACAAACTTATTCATATCGTAATGCTTCAATGGGGTCAAGCTGTGCTGCCTTTGTTGCAGGATAATATCCAAAGAATACCCCTATCATCATAGAAAATACTACCGCAACCACTATTATAAAAATAGAAGGTAAGCCTGGGAAGCCTAAAAGTAAAGAGCCTAAATATCCTAATGAGATACCTGCAATTATACCTATTATGCCTCCTATGCCGCAAATAATAATGGCTTCAATAATAAATTGCATCTGTATAGAAGTATTACGAGCCCCTAAGGCTTTTCTTGTGCCAATCTCTCTTGTGCGTTCAGTTACTGAAACAAGCATAATATTCATGACGCCAACACCGCCTACAATAAGGGATATTCCCGCAATTACGGCTATGGCAATCTGAAGGGTCGACATCATATCAGTCATGGTACTCATCATGGACTCCATACTGGTTGCACTTATTTTATATCTTGTATTGTTCTTATAATAGTTATTGAAAAAGCTTGCCGTGCTGTCAGTTAAAATATCTGAGTCAACCCCGGCTTTTCCCATTACAGTAACAGACTCGTATCCGCCGTTTGAGGACATCAATTTTTTACATGTTGAAAGAGGTATGTATACATTTGTCCTTATGTCTTTATCAGCTACAGATGAGCCCATCATTGTCATAACATCATTTTCATACTTATAAATACCAACAATAGTAAATGTTTGTATGCTGCTATCCGTAGTAATTTTTATCTCCTGGCCCAGAGGGCTTTCACCGGATGGAAACATATTACTGACAAGCTTATCTGATACCACAGCGGCATAACGGTTTGATTTGATATCTCCTTCATTTATATATCGGCCTTCTAGCATATTTATATTGCTGGATATTTTATATCCCGGATTTGTTCCTGTAATGGATACGTTGGCATAAAGCCTCCCGTCCTTTGCTTTACCGCTGTTACCGGATTCATATATGCTGACGGCCTCTACCTTATCTCCGTAAAGCCTTAAATAATTTTCTATCATTTCATCTGTTATCAAGTCAATTTCGTCAATAGTCCCCATATCTCCTTGCAGCATTGGAGGCGTCGGTATGCCGTTATCGGTTTCCTTTTTTTGCAGATTAACTATAATATTCGTAGCACCAAGAGCTTGCATTGAGTTTGAAACGGAGCTTGTCATGGAATCTCCGACGGTTACGATACCGATAACCGAGCCTATACCTATAATGATGCCAAGCATAGTAAGTAAAGAGCGCATTTTGTTTGCTTTTAGCCCTTCTATGGCAAGAAGTATATTTTCCTTTAAAAACACAATTTATGCACCTGCCTTTAAAAGAGCTTTTTCATTGGTTATCATGCCGTCTTTAAGCGTAATTATGCGCTCCGTTTCCTTAGCAAGTTCTTCATTATGGGTAATTAATATAATTGTTTTGCCCTGTTCCTTATGCAGCTTATGAAAAATATCCATAACCAGCCTTCCGGTTTTTGAATCCAGCGCCCCTGTAGGCTCATCTGCAAGGATAATAGCCGGGTCATTTGCTATGGAACGGGCGATGGCCACTCTTTGCTTCTGACCGCCGGAAAGCTCGTTCGGTTTGTGGTTTGCTCTGTCTTCCATCTCAACCAGCTTTAAGAGCTCCTTTGCCTTATAGCTTCGCTCTGATGCGCTTATCCCTTTATAAAGCATGGGCAGTTCAACATTTTTCAATGCGCTGCTTCGTGGTATGAGATTGAAGGTTTGAAATACAAAGCCTATTTTTTGGTTTCTTATATCTGAAAGTTCTATATCATTTAGTTCGTTTATATTAACGCCGTCTAATTCATATTCTCCTTTTGTCGGTTTATCCAAAGCCCCGATAATATTCATAAGAGTAGACTTTCCCGAACCGGACTGACCTACTATGGATATAAATTCTCCCTTGCTGACCGTAAGGTCGATTCCGTGGAGGATTTCCAGCTCATTAGGCGTATTTGTATAAAAGGATTTCACAATTTTTTTCATATCTATAACAGTTTTCATGGTTCTGCCCTCCTATTTAAGCGATGTTTTCATGCCGTCCACAAGTCCGGTTATGTTGCTTGCTATCCTAGCATTGTCATAAAGAGCATCGGATTCTATCTCAGTATAAAAATCTGTTTCAAGCCCTGTTTTTACGGCTATCTCATGTAAGATACCACTGTCATCTATAATAAACACGGTGCTTTGTCCGTTATTTCCCAATTTAATAGATTCAAAGGGTACGGAATATACGCTTTCTTTGCTGCTAATTATGATATTCATTCTGGTATTCATACCGATTCTCAAATTTGTTTCACTGGATACTACTGCAATTTCTGCTTTAAACTCTACATCAGTGGTGCTGGAAGTGTCGCCGTTCGTATTTTTAACTGCGGCAGGCTCAATTTTACTTAAGATACCTTCATATTCGTCATTTCCGGTAGCGTCTGAACGTATTACAACCTTCATGCCTTCCTTGATTTTGCTTACGTCATATTCTTTGATATACGTTGTAATTTTTAGATTTTCGGTATCTTCCACAATAAATAACAAGCCTTGGCCGGAAGACCCTTCTGTAGCATACACTGCAGTAACCGTTCCGCTTATAGGCGAGTATATTGCAGAATCATTAAGCTGCTTTTCCAGCTCTTCAATAGACAGCTGGTTAGATTTGTTATTTACAGCTATCTGGGCACTTTCGACCTTGCTTTTGTAATCCGATATATCTTGCTGCGCTTTTGCTTTAGCTGAATTTAATGCCTTGACTGCGTTATCATAATTAGTCTGGGCAGTTTTAAGGTTTTCCTCAGCCTGTTCTAAAGTACGGCTGTCAGCAGTTTTTGCGTTTTCCAGGCTTAATAAGGCATCGTCATACTGGATTTGTGCGTTTTTAAGGGTCTTCTCTGATTGCTCAAGCTCTTCCAAGGAGATCCCCCCTGCATTAAACAATGCTTTTGCATTATCATAGTCCTTTTGCCTTTTATTAAAGTCCAATTCGGCCGTCTCCAGATTGCTTTGGGCTGATGCCAGCTTGGTATTGATACCCTGATTACTGTCATTTACGGCATCATTATATGCTTTTTTAGTATTTTCAAGGTTGATTTCAGCAGTCTTTAAAGAGGTCTCTGCGCTGACAATTTGAGAATTTGTACCATTATTTAAATTTGATAACGCTTCTGAAAGTATTCTTTGGCTGTTATTTAACTGATTAATGTTGCTTTGATGCGATGCCGAAACCTCTTCTTTCCTTTTCTCAAGGCTTCTTTCTAAATCTTCAGTCTCCAGCTGGGCCAGAATGTCACCTTCTTTAACATAATCACCTGCTTCAACGAATACTTCTTTAACTTTGTAGCTGAGATTTGAATATACCTTTTGAGTGTTATCGCTTTCCACAATGCCTTTCATGCTTATACTGTCTGTTAAATCTGCTTTATGTAATAAAGTATAATCTGCGGAAGCGGAAGCATTGTCTTTTTGAAATCCCAAAACTACAGATGCGCTTACCGCTATAATGACACACATAACAGGTATAATTACTTTAGCTGAATTTTTGCTTTTAAATGCTGAAGAAAACTTTTTCATAGAAAACTCATGCCTTTCTAATATTTATTTAAAATGAAGTATAGCGCTTTTTTATGAACAGAGCATGAACAGACAGGCAAATCAAAACAAAAAAGCAAGGTATCTTAAGTTCCCAAGCAGGAAAGCATTCTGCGAATATTTATAAGACCTGCAATCGTGATTTTTATTCTAAAATAATAAAAATTGAAGTTGAAAAAATTAAGAAGCGAAACTAAAACAATTGATAAAAATATATAAAGTTTGCCGGATAGTTTCAATAATCCAAAGGAATATATTGGTTACTTGTGGTAACAATAAAATAATAGACAGGAGCTATTCAGTATGAAATCGTAGCATCGTCAAACGGAACAAGAAAAATTCAGACTGAATTAAAATACCGTTTACAGTATTTTAATCACAGTATTTTGCGAAGCGAAAATTCTTATTGCTTTTCTCTTATTTTGAGCCGCCTCAATCTAAATTTTTACTTTGATATAAGAGTAAATTTACTATATATAATAAGTATCTTTGTTTTAACAGAAAGTGAAAATGAACAAAAAATAATTAAATATTTTCTAAGGCAGAATAGAAATTCAATTATATAAAATACTAGAAACCTTGGTTTAATTCAACAGGTATTTAAAAGAATGAATTATAGCCTAAATAAATTATATATTTCTAAAATAAGATCTCTTAAAAGGGTGAATATAGATGAAAATTGGAATACCAAAGGCACTGTTGTATTATCAGTATGGGGCCTTGTGGAGTGATTTTTTTAAAGAGCTGAATTATGAAGTTGTGATAAGCGGTAATACAGATTCTGCTGTTTTGCAGGAAGGTGTGAGCTTATGTATAGATGAATGCTGTGTGCCCCTGAAGGTTTATCTTGGGCATGTGGCAAAGCTTAAAAAATACTGTGATTGTATCTTTGTGCCAAGGTATTCCTGCGATGGGCCTCAGGAAGAGTACTGCCCCAGGTTTTGGGGCCTACCGGATATTGTACGTGTAACCTTCCCTGATATTACTGTGTTGACTTGTAATTTGAAGGGATATAAAACAAGACATGAATTAGAAGGCTTTATGCAATTAGGCAGTCAACTGGGCAAAACGCCTTTTGAAACATTAAAGGCTTTTCGAAAAGCTAAAAGGGCTCAGATGGAAAAGACCAAAAAACTGCAGGAAAATCAGCAAAAGGTCTTAAATCCTTCTGATATACAAATTTTATTGGTCGGTCAGCCCTATATCCTCCGGGATTCTTTTTTAGGAGGGCCTATGGTTCGCATGATAAAGGAAATGGGTGCTAGTCCGGTATTTTCGGATGATTTTGATAAAGCTATTTGTCATAGCCTTTCTGGTAACCTTTCTAAAGATTTATATTGGACAATGAATAAAGAGATTATTGGAGCAATACCGCTTTTAAAAAATAAGGTAAATGGGATTATTCTGGTTACGGCTTTTCCCTGCGGAACAGATTCTCTTGTTTATGAACTGGTTTTACGGAGGATAAAGGATATTCCTATTATTCATATTGTGCTTGATGAGCAGCAGGGAGAGGCGGGTTTGCAGACACGCCTTGAATGTTTTATAGATATTTTAAAGGAGACAAGGAATGCTTATGTCAAATAAATTAGTCATCAGCTATCCCCACATGGGCAGCTATGCTCATGTGTTTCATCAATTTCTCAGGCATCTGTTTCCAGAAGCCCAGATACTTACGCCGCCGCCGATTACCAATAAAACATTGGAGCTGGGCGCAAAATACAGCCCTGATTTTATTTGTGCGCCTTTTAAATACAATATAGGAAATTATATCGAAGCTTTGGAACAAGGAGCAAATGTGCTTTTCCAATCGGGTCTGGGCTGCCGTTATGGATATTACGGGGAACTGCAGGAGCAGATTTTGCGGGATATGGGATATGATTTCCGGTTTATATGCTTGTCGAGGGAACGGGCAAAATTAAGTAATGCATTGAAAATATTAAGAGAATTAGGATGCGCTATTTCGCTTTACAGATGTATTGAAGCGGTGCTTCTGGCACTTGGCAGTATCCGTATAATTGATCGCTTTGAATACTGGATGCGGGAAAACATCGGTTTTGAAGTTGCGGAAGGGGAATGCGAATTGCATCACAAAAAGCTGCTGTCGGCTATTGAACATGCTGATTCTTTTAGCCATCTAAGAAAAATCACATATCAGGCAAAAAAAACAATTCAAGAGATTCAGCTGAGGCGGCCTGAGCATCCCTTAAGAGTTGGCATCGTAGGGGAGCTTTATACTTTAATGGAGCCTTTCAGCAATTTTGAAATAGAAAAGCAGCTTGCCCGGGAAGGGATTGTAGTCAGCCGTATTATGGGACTGCGTTTTTTGCTTATAGGCAAGAAAGCCAAAGATTCGTTGGGAGGCTGCGGGGGATACTTGCATAACCATGTTGGCGCCAACGGTACAGACAGCGTTTCCCAGAGCCTTCGGTATGCTCGTATGGGATATGACGGTGTTCTGCATTTAAAATCCTTCGGCTGCATTCCTGAGCTTAATGCCACGCCGGCACTCATGTCTATTTCACAGGAACATGGTATCCCCGTTCTCCACCTGAGCTTTGATTCTCATTCCAGCGAAACAGGGGTGCAGACACGTCTGGAGGCCTTTGTTGATATGCTCAGAATGAGAAAGGAGGCAGCTTTATGATTCCTGCAAGCTTGGGTGTGGACATCGGTTCGGTGTCTACCAAGGCAGTGGTACTGGACCGAGAAAATCAAATTCTTGCCTCTGATTATATCTGGACACAGGGTGACCCAATTTATGCGGTTAAATGCATACTAAAGTCTTTAAAAGATCAGCTTCCGGAAACTGTGTCTGTGCAGGCGGTAGGAACTACCGGCTCTGCCCGGCGGCTGATTGGTGCTATGCTGGAGGCAACGGCTATTAAAAATGAAATTACTGCCCATGCAGTAGGAACCCTCTCCAGATACCCCGAAGCCCGTACAATACTGGAAATCGGAGGGCAGGATTCAAAAATCATTATACTGCGTAACGGTATTGTGACAGACTATGCCATGAATACTCTTTGTGCCGCGGGAACAGGGGCCTTTCTTTCTTCTCAGGCGGCAAGGCTGGGGCTAAAAGTAGAAGAACTTGGGGCAATTGCATTGAAATCCAAGCATCCGACAAAGATAGCTGCAAGATGTACTGTTTTTGCCGAATCTGATTTGATTCATAAAGCCCAGATTGGGCATAGCAAAGAAAATATTGTGGCCGGACTGTGCGCCGCTGTTGTCACAAATTACCTGAACAATGTAGGCAAGGGAAAGCAAATAGAACCTCCTGTTATTTTTCAGGGCGGTGTCAGCAAAAATCAGGGCGTTGTGGAGGCGTTTAAGAAAGAACTTGGCATAGAGGTACAAGTGGATGAAAATGCTCATTTAATGGGGGCGATAGGGGCCGCAATTTTGTCCCGAAAAGCCGGAGAAGCCGTTCCTTTTAACTTTAACTTTATGGAGCTAAATTATGAGACAAATTCTCAGGAATGCGAAGGTTGCGCCAACCATTGTGAGATTATCCGATTTTACCGAGAAGGCAAACTGCTGGACCAATGGGGAGGACGCTGCGATAGAGGATACACTATTTTAAATAATGAGAAATCATTACAGTCTGCTGATTAAAGAATTTTTCAATTCCTAAAGCAGAATTTTTAATAGAATAAATATGGAAATATTATTAGAAAACAGTTATATTTCTTAAGTTTTTCCATGTAAAATTTTATACCCTACAGGTAAAAATACATGGCTTTTGGATTTTGAAATTGCTTTATAACCTTCTATGTTTTTTAATATTTATTTTTCGACAGGAAGGGTTTGTGCTGCTTGCAGTATAATTTAAAGATAATTTTATAAATAGTGAATGCAGAAGATATTATTTAAATAACATTCATGGGGCTATGCTATACTTAACAGATAGCGAATGGCAGGCAAATAAATCTTATCAATAGGATGATTTTGGATTGGAAGAAGAAAAGCCTTAGAAGACTGCAATTATTTTAGGTATTATGAAGAATATTTTGACAATAAAATCAAAAGTATTTACTTAAGGATCAGATGTTATAATTCTTTTATAGGAAGATTTATTACAGTAAAAATTTTACTATGCACCATAAAAGGATTACTTATATTAGAGTTACTATTTTTATAAGAGGAATAAGGATTTTCTTTATTTATAATAAATAAATTATTTTATATTTCAATGGGGACCTGTATATGCAGAAATTAAAACAGCATATAACAGGTCTTATTATTTCATAGAACAATGGTTTGTTTTTATAATAAAGGTTGTTTTATTTGATGTGTGACAGCACCTATTTAGGCAAGACTCTAAAAAGGTGTTATTACACATTCTTTATCAGTATCTTCGTCTTCTGGCGTCCATACTACTTATTTATAAATTGTATGGATAAGCAGTAAATACGCCGCCCATAATACAATTTGTTATTTTAAAATAATAAATCGGATTGGTTTGTCTAAATGCTGCCTATAAACTTAATTACAGTTTAAAATACATTGAAGCCAAATCTTTCTTATCTTGTTGCGGTATATGTTGTATCCATGCTTGTAATATGGCCTTTAGCAAATATACTGATATAAAAATCAAATATTCGGTGTAAACCGGCATTGCTTAGACAATGCCGGTTTTTTGTTTGCGGATAGGTTCTTTTATTTAAGTTACCCTTCTTTTTCCTTATGCAATTATTACAATAGTTAAATTATTTTATAATGATAAAATGTTAAGATTAATAGATAAGAGCTAAAGCTACAGCAAGGTTAGATAAAATTAAAATAACCACAGAAGGTGATTCTCTATAGCTAAAAATACGCATTTTCATTGAAAAAGCTGCAAATTTGAACTATTCTGAATAGATGTCTTTTATGATTTTTATTTATTTGTTTAACTATTTCGATAGCTTTATTTAATTAAAGTGAATTTATTGATATAATATTATTGAAATTACAGCAGGGGAACTTTATATAAAGGAATATCCACTCCTGTTAAGAAGCTTAATAATACAAAGGAGGAGGATTATATGCTGAGAAAACCGATATACGGTGCCGGAAATATGCTAAAGAAAGCTAAGGTTTCTTTTTTTAGAAATATATACAGCATGAGAAAACGGTTTTTTGTTCCATGGAAACATAATATGCAGTATGCTCAATACAAATTTGAAATGGGGTGCAGGGCATGAAGCCAAAGTTAAAGTTTGACAGATTTAAATCATTGCTGCCTTATTTTCTGCTTGCAGTGGCAATTATAGCAGCATATAAAATCATTATGGACTTAAATATTTTTATAGATTTTCTAAAGCAGACATGGACTATTGTTACACCATTTTTCTATGGTTTTTTACTGGCATATGTCTTAAGCATACCCTGCGGCGGAATAGAAAGAATATTGGCACGAGCAAAAAACGGATTTGTTTCTAAAAGAAAAAAGGCACTCAGTATCTCCATTACATATGTGCTGTTTTTGCTGCTATTGGTTTTGACGGTGAGGCTTATTATTCCTTCCGTGTATAAAAGCATTTTGCTTTTTATTGCAAATTTTCAGACCTATTATAACAGGGCCCAGCAATTTATTAATTATATCAATGATTTAGATATTTTATTTATTGATATAAGCGTGGATAAAATTAAAGCAATGGCTGGAAGCCTCAGTATGGAAAATCTGTCCAGCTCTATTAATGCTTTATTCAGTGTTTCATCTGCCATATTTAAAAGTTTTCTTGCTTTTATTTCATCAATCTATATTTTATATGAAAAAGAAAGGTTCAAGGCTTTTCTTTCCAGACTTATTCGGGCATTTTCGTCAGATCAGGTTTTTAACATCATTATGAAGTATTCAACCGGATTAAATGAGAATTTTAAGAAATATATTTATACACAGACCATCGATGGCTGTATAATTGGAATTATTGTTACGATTGAATTGCATTTGATTGGGTCTCAGTATGCGCTAATGCTTGGAATTATGCTTGGAATCGTAAATTACATACCTTATTTTGGTTCCATTATCGGCACGATTGTTGCGATAATTGTAGTAGCGCTTACCCAGGGGCTTCCATCTGCGGTTTTAACGGCAGCGATTCTCTTAATAACACAGCAGATTGATGCAAACATCATTCAGCCTAAATTAATGGGCGGCTCTTTTTCGCTAAGCCCATTATTGATTATTGTGAGCATTACTGTTGGCGGCGCTTTCTTCGGCGTTTTAGGTATGATTGCAGCTATCCCTATTATAGCTGTTTTAAAGAATTTACTTGAGGATATTATCGAATATTATGAAAAAGAGAAATTAAAGGAATCGGAACAAAGATAAGCAATATAGGTAAAAAGCGATTATAAATTATAATTATTTTTGGTATATGCTATATGTCGGAATTGATACACGGTGTATTTTCAGATTCGCCGGAGGATATTTTTAATTCTGAAAGCCGCCGTGTTACGATACTCAGGGCAATCATATCATCAATATAGCCAAAAGGGAAAATATAATCCGGTATTACGTCCATCGTCAGTATAAAATAAAGCAGGCCGCTGCCAATTAATATCTGCCTGTCTACTGCTGTACTTTCTTGCATAAACTCCATATATAGTTGGTTTAAGCTGTCAATGACGTGGCCTGAGGCATTAATGCTTTCGATTTTTGAAGGGAAATTTTTAGCTACCATCTGCTTTCCTTCTTCAATACGTACATAATCTTCATATTGAAGAAGTGATTTTTGGATTTCTTCACAAACAGTCGCTAAATTGATATGGTAACCGGACAGCATTTCCCGTATTGCATGAACAATACGGAGCTCATCCGACGGCGGGTTTATAAGGGAAATGCCGTGTAATTTCAGAAAATGCTCTATGGGAATTTCCAGGCATTCCGATAAAGCCTTTATATGGGCAAGGGTGACTTTTTGTTTGCCTGAAATAATACGGGAAATGGTTGATACCGAGATACCGGAGCATAGGTTAAGCTGGCGCATAGAGATCTTTTTCTTTTCCATTACCGCTTTTATTAAATGGCTGGAGGATTGGAAATCGAGATCGTCATAAGTGATATTGTCGGATATAAAACTCATTTTTGATGACCTCCGCTATGCAATAATACCTTATTATATGCCTGGTGTTTCCTTTTTGTGTTGGAATTAACCTAATATGAAACGATTCGTTGCATGTTTGTAACACCTGCGGGAAAATCGGCATAGGATAAGGTATCCTATAGAAAGCGGGTGCCACCAAATGTACTTAGTTTTTCTTGAGGCGCTGATGCTTGCCTCAGCCTTATCTTTAGATGCATTTATCGCTAGTTTTGCTTACGGAAGCAATAAAATAAAGATTCCATTTTCTTCTGTACAGGTCATTAATATTATTTGCAGCGTTATTCTGGGGATTTCTTTGCTGGCGGGGAGCTTTGTCCGCGGCTATATCCCTGAATCAGTAACGGCGCTTATCTGTTTTTTTATTTTGTGTGCTTTGGGAGTCGTGAAGCTTTTAGACAGCATGACCAAGACCTTTATTCGAAAGCACACCAATTTCAATAAAGAAATCCGTTTCTCAATGTTAAATTTTAAGTTTATTCTAAGCCTATATGCAGACCCGGAGAAAGCAGACGTTGATGATTCTAAGCTGATTTCTCATGAGGAAGCTGCATCTCTTGCTGTGGCGCTGTCTCTGGATGGTTTGGCGGTGGGATTTGGCGCAGCGCTTGGAAATGTAGATGTTTGGGCCGTAATCTTCTGCTCTTTTATTGTCGGAACACTGGCGGTTATTTCGGGTCATTTTATAGGGGAGCGGGTAGCAAAAAATCTATCCGTTAATCTTTCATGGCTAAGCGGAATCATGCTGATTGTTCTGGCATTTTTAAAACTAATGTAATGAAGAAAAACTCATTAAACTTAAAAATAAAAAGACTGTTTTGAAGTTTAATAAATATATATGCGAAAAGCAGCTATTTTGAAGTCAGGAACGTAGGGAGTACGGAGCCGGCGGGAGGATAGATTATGATAAAAAGCAGCCAGCAATTATCCTTTTAAAGGAAATGCCGGCTGTTTTATTTATAAGAAAATGAAGGTTACTCATGCTGCTGTTTATGTTAAGTAAACTTAAAAAGCAATATAAGCGTAAGTGAATAAAGGTTTTTTAATTTATTAACTATAATTTAGTATTACTTTAGTATAAACAGCTTTCTTACAGTTGGTTTTGACTCTAAAAGGGTATGAAGTTTTCGGCAGGGCAGGCACTTACAGATATTGCCCCATAGTTTTAAGCGTTATTATTTTATTTGCAATTCAGTATAGTTCTAGTGCATATTACTTCTGTGAGATGGAAGGAAGGTTGCCGAGATTATTGTTTTCGTTGCCATCCGGCAGGGATTTCAGATATTCTGTGCCTTGGTTTGTTGCAATGCCTACACCTTGAATTCCGCCCTGCCGGGCAAGTGCAACACCTTCTTCTTTAGATAGGATACGTCCATCGGATAGCTTATATCCTGCTACTTTTCCCTTCTCCTTCACAAGTGCTACAATTTGCTGGGCATCAGCGTTTGGTGTGGGAATATCCTGCAGGGCAATTATAGGCAGACTGGCTAGGCTGTTTTGATTATGTTCCATAATTTTATTCCTTTCTGACCTGTCAGAGTCCTTTTCTTAAGGAAGCAACGAACGATTGCATCTCCTCTTTTGACTGGATACTGTGAGTTTGTTCAATTATTTCATTTTGCTTATATCTTGGCAGGCCGGCAAAATAGCTCATAGCTGTTAAATCTTGGGCCAGCGCCATACTTAGTCCTATGGGGATTTCCGAAGTATTTATTTTGTTTTCCATTTTACATCACCTCATGGTTAGTGTGACCTGAAATAAACAAGCATATTCTTTAAATATTTATACTTATAGTAAAACTTAGCATTTTTAATATAATCAAGGAAGGCAGATTATTTTGGCATTGAAAGGCTTTTACTTTAAGGTACAAAAAAGCGGCTTAATCGGAAATTACATAACCGATTAAGCCACTTTTTTTAAGATTTAAATATATGACTTCAGCTCCTAAAAATTCTTCAATTTCTTCTATTCTATTTTTGTATCCAAGTCCAGATTGTTTGTAACCCTAAAAGGCATTAATGTATTGATTTAAATCAATTATATGGTAGTATTATTAGCTTTGCCTATAAATTCTAAATATAGTAAATTTCACAGAAGGATGCAATAAAAATCTATTTTTTATAAGCGGCTTAAACATATAAAAGCGCTATGTTTAAGCCATTCAAAATATACGATTTTTATTACTGTTTCATTTGAAATTTACTATAACCAGCTGCTAAAAAAACATTAGTTGATTTAGCTGTTTGATATGAAAAGATGCTTTCATAGGATAAGCCTAATTGTTATCAATTTTACGGGCAACAACTGCTAAACGTCCGTTTTCATAAGAATATTCGCAGGTTGACAAAACAATGAGCTTATCGCCGTAAAGAGGCGTTATCCCTGTTTCATAGAGGGACAGGGCTTTAATGTTTTGAATATATGAATTAAAATCGTTTTCAGTATGCACCTTATCAGTTTCATAGTATCTGAAAGCTTTTTCATGACTATAGTATACTCGGGAAATAATAACGGCAACAATTTCATATTCTGCTTCTTCGTAAAGAGTATCAAATTGTATAACAGAATGATTTTGGTAATAGGCTTCCTCTTTATATCTTATTAATTCCCCGAATATCAGGCCGCTTTTCATATTATGGCCGTGCATAAGCAAAATGTCGGAGGCCTCGGCATCAGAGCGGGCGTCAAGAAAAGGAAGACCGTTGATATTCTTGTTTTTATTGAAATCATGATTGAGATAGTATTCCTTATCCTCAGGATTTTGCATAACAGGATAGTTTACTTTCGTTCCTTCGATTTTTATCCAGCCGATGATATGAGGATTTTGTTCGTACAGCTCCTGATACTTTTGAAGCATAACCGGTTCAGATACAGTTTCATCGGGAATTTCCATATTAGGAGAGGAGGGGAACTCTGCTTCTTCGTTAAGAAGACTTTCCTTATCTTCTATTTCCTCAATTAACTCTTTTGTTTGTGCCTTTGAACTATAATCTTCCAGAAAATAATTTCCAAGGACCATGAAAGAATAGAATAAAACAAAAATAGAAAGGGCAGCCATAATCCTTTTTTTCTTGCTCATTTTATGACCGCCTTTCTATTTTGAATTTAATTATATTAAATTATATACAATAAATTTAAACAACTTTTTACAATGCCTTCTTTTTTTCAAATGCATATAATCCGATTAATACAAGAGCTGATGCAAGGATAGAAGTAGCATATACACTTATTTTAAGCTTTGTATCACCTGTTTTAGGCACATCATCTAAGATGCCAGTTCCTAAAGGTATTTTTGTTTCTTCGATTTTTATCTCTGCTTCCGGTGTATTGATACCAATTGGTATTTCCTGATCTTCAATATTAACAAATTCCTCTGGTAAGTTGCTTTCCTCTGGTGCTGTTGTGTTACCATTATTTATGTTTTTCTCAGGAACCTTATTCTCATTGGGTTCTTTCGTCTTATCTGGATTCGTGGTATCTCCTGGATCAGTAGAACCACCTGGATTGGTAGTGCTGCCTGTATCTTTTTTCCATGCGGCCCAAAGAGTGATATTTTCTTCTACCGTATCAGAATCAAAATTCCATAAAACAGGGCTATCATTTTCATCTAAATGACTGTACCAGCCTTTAAAAGTATATCCTGAACGGGTAGGGTTTGCAGGGCGGTCTGTAACTTTACCGCCTACAGGAACAGTAACCTTATAAAAATCAGGATACTGAGCTACACCATCGTCCGGGTCGAAGGCTACGATAGCACCTTTTTCCCATGCGGCCCAAAGAGTGATATTTTCTTCTACCGTATCAGAATCAAAATTCCATAAAACAGGGCTATCATTTTCATCTAAATGACTGTACCAGCCTTTAAAAATATATCCTAAACGCACAGGGTCCTGGGGCTTATCAGTAACTTTACTGCCTATGGAAACTGTAATTTTATAAAAATCAGGATACTGAGCTACACCGTCATCCGGGTCGAAGGCTACGATAGCACCTTTTTCCCATGCGGCCCAAAGGGTGGTATTCTCTTCTACTGTATCGGTATCAAAATTCCATAAGACAGGTTCATCATTTTCATCAAGATGGCTGTACCAGCCTTTAAAAAAGTATCCGTCTCTTAAGGGGTCTTCGGGCTTTTCAACGGTGCTTCCTATGGGAACCGTAATCCTGTAGAAGTTCTGATATTGGGTTTTGCCGTCATCCGGGTCGAAGGCTACGATGCATTGCTTTTCCCATGCGGCCCAAAGGGTGGTATTCTCTTCTACAGTGTCGGTATCAAAATTCCATAAAACAGGTTCATCATTTTCATCGAGATGGCTGTACCAGCCTCCGAAAAAATATCCCTCTCTTTCAGGGTCGGCAGGAATATCTGTAATTGTTTCTCCGGCAAGAACATTAACTTTATGAAAATTTCCATAATTCGTTCCGTCGTCAGGATCGAATGCAACAACATATGTGTTGTTATCACTGTAAAGCTGCTGTGATTGTAAAGTATCCGGTGTATCTGTTAAGGGAGCTTCCGTTAAGTCTGAATTATCTTGAGAAGATTCAAGGGATTCTTCTTGTTCAGTAAATTCTGCATTATCCTGAGAAGATTCGCTCAGTTCCTCCTGTTCAATTAATTCTGCATTATCCTGTAATTCAGAGGATGATTGTTCTTCATTTTCTGAATTTAAGTATGAGAGACTATTTTCCAGAGCCAGAGTTGAAGCAGGTGTAAGCCCCAGGATTAATGTTAAAGATAATATCAATGTCAGCACGCGCTTAAATGAGCGGCGTTCTTTCATTTTGTTTCCTCCTTTATTCCTCTTATTATTATGATAGGTAAATAGATAGAGCAGCATTTGTTTATAGTAAAACGATTTTAAAATTGTTTAAGCTTCATCTTAAAACTTTTAAAAGCCAGAAATTTTGAGCCTCTGTCTCTACTGTTTTAAAACAGAGTGTTTAACTTTAAACATCTTTTGTATCTTAAAAATAAATAAATTTGCTTAAGTTTTTCCAGTTAATTTAATAAAATATTACTTTTAAATGCATATTCTGGTTTAGTATACCCTGCTTTTTTCTCCATATGCCCTGTAGAAAAATGGATATTTATATACGAACCTAAGACATTTTGCAGATACTCTCAATAGTTTGGCTTTTTAAAATGTTTATAATATTTTCTTGAAGCATTCCAAAAACCTTATGTACAGGACATAAATTACTGTTTGTACCGAAACGGGTACAGAACCCATCATCTTCCAAACAGCTGTTAATATAAATTTCTCCCTGTATAGTACATACAATATCGTATAGCGTAATATCCGAGGCACTCTTTGCCAGTTTATAGCCGCCACCCGGGCCTTGAACGGATACGATAAATCCTGCCTTTCTTAAAGAAACAGCAATTTTATTAAAATAGGCATGGGTCATGCCAAGCTCTCTTGCGGCTTCCGATGCAGAAAAAAGTTTTGGTGAATGAAGCGTAAGATAAACAACTATTCTAATGGCATAGTCAGTTGTAGTTTGAAATTTCATTATATCCTCCAGTTCCCGCCCTGAGTAATACAGGCATTTATTCAGCTCCTTCCTTATCATGCATGTTTGCGGTCGAATAATAAACCTTACGAGTAAAGATTATCTTATAAAACTCATTAATAATAATTATCATGTACTGAATTGCTGTTTTCATGTACTGAATCATAACACTGAAAATTTTTGTTATTCAATTATGCTTAAAAGAGCTTTTCATAAAATTAAATAAAAAATAAATAAAGCCATTTTTTATCAGATAGTTTCTGAAAATAGCGAAGCAGGGGGAGTTTCTAAGAAAAGAAGAATTTTAAGGAAAATACATAGAAATAACAGTGTTATTTCAAATATTTTTGACAATGCAATTACCTTTTATTGGGAATGAGCCAAGATTACTTATTAAGTAAGACATAGGGGTTATCCCAAAACGGCGGCATAAAAGTGAATTTAAGCTCGCTTTGCACTATATATAACCTGCCTTATGCCAAGATACTTTATTTTTACTGGACTTGTATTTTAATATAAATTTTTTTAATAATTATTCAATAAAGCTATTTGATAATGCAAATTAACTCTAATGGTATTTGTGTTAGAATAATCACGTCATGTAATAATGGAATATAGTCTGACGAATAATCTGTTTAAATCTGTTTTAAAGGCAGAACGAAGAAACCGTTTATTATACATATTTTCAGCCTGTGTTAAGAGTATTTTATGTCAGCTTATTTAAACATTTCCACAGAAGAAGCATATATGGTGTTTTTTAATACTTACAGCGGAGAGGACAATTTTTAATGCTTAATGTTTCAATGCAAAATGTTAGTTTTTATTATAATTCCGATGAAGGTGCAGTGCTTGGGGATATCAATATGGAGGTAAAGGCCGGTGATTTCGTCTGTCTTTTAGGGCAGTCCGGCTGCGGCAAAAGTACATTGCTGCGTCTTCTTGCAGGTCTTGAAAAGCCTACGGGAGGGCAGATGCTTGTAGACGGTAAAGCAATAAATGGGGCCAGCCTTCAAAGAGGCGTAGTTTTTCAGGATTACGGTCTTTTTCCCTGGATGACAGCGGGGGAAAATATAACGATTGCTCTTGAATATCGTTTTCCTGAAATGAAAAAATCAGAGAGAAAAGAGAGGGCACTCCATTGGATGCGTAATGTAGATATGGATGAGTCTTTATTTGATAAATTGCCGGGAGAGCTTTCAGGAGGCCAAAAGCAGCGCTGCGGCATAGCAAGAGCCTTTGCTATTGACCCGCCTATATTGTTAATGGACGAGCCTTTTGGCTCTTTAGATGCAGTTACCAAATCAAAATTACAGGATTTGGTTTTACGGCTATGGCAGCAGGAAGGGGATAAAAGAAAAACCATATTCTTTGTAACCCATGAAGTTGATGAAGCATTGCTTTTGGCTACCCATATATCGGTTTTCAGCCAGTCTCCGGCGAGTATTATGTATTCTCATTCCTTTGATGAGGGCATTAAGCCTACCAGAAAAAATATGCATACTGAACCGGAAATCGTGGATTTGCGTAATTATCTTATAAAGCTCATACATAAAGATGCAGAAGAGAGAGCATACAAATAGGCTCTATAAAAGACCGCATTATTATTTTTAGGTAATAAAATTTAAAGAGAAAAGGTAAGTGAAACATTTACTTTTATCTAAATTTTTATATACAGATACTGAAAATTTTTTAGGACAGAAAATCTCATTAAAGACTACGGAGGATATTATTTATGAATTTTTTCAAAACAACACGTATATTTATGCTTATCTGCGCATCAGCTTTATTCTTAACGAGCTGCGGCAGTAAAGCTGAAAATGCGGCTCCTGCTGAAAAGCCGGCTGAATCTGCGGCTCCTGCTGCAAATGCTGAGACTGAGGCAAAAGATTCTGAGAAAAAGGCCGCACCAGAAGACGTATTAAAGGTTCGCGTCGGTGCCCAGCCTACATCGGGACAGGTATTTCAGTTTATTGCAGAAAAGCACGGCTTTAATAAAGAAGAGGGCGTTGAAGTTGAAATGGTTTGGCTCAGTAATCTCTCAGATGCCGCTTCTGCTCTTACGGCAAATCAGGTGGATGTTTTATCTACATATGGAACAGGCGGGCCGCTTACTCAAATTGCAAACGGCCAGGATTTTAACATGTTTGCAGGATATATGATCATCGGTGAAACCCCTGTATATGGCAAACCTGAAACAGAATATAAGGATTTATCCAGCCTTAAAGGCAAAAAAATCGGCATAACCAGAGGCGGTACTCCAGATATAGTGCTGAAAGGTATTTTATACGATGAGGGCTATTCATTTACTTACGGAGGCACAACCACTATCGGTACAGAAAATGACCCTGATATGATTGAATTCATAGAGTACAAGAAAAACACCGACGTATTGCAGGCCATAGCCAAAGGAGAAGTTGATTTCGGCGCAACAGCTACAGGATATCAAATTCAGGCCAGAGATTTGGGGCTTGAAGTGAAAATGTGGCCGGATGAATTATGGAACAATCATTCTTGCTGCCGTATGCTTGCCACAAATACATATGTTGACAATAATGAAGAGGCCCTTTACCGCTTATTGCGTTCTTATTTACGGGCAGAAGAATATATGCAGGACAATATGCAGGAAGTTTCCGACTTGGTTGTAGAAAACCTTGATTTGCAAAAAGAAACTGCAGATAGTTTTGTATTAAGCCCTCACATGAAATATGATACGGACCCGTACACAAAAAGTGTTGAAGTAATGTGGAATAAAATGGCTAATTTTGGTTATTTGCAGACTGGTGAGATTGATTTAAAGGACCATATGAACTCTGAGATTTATAAACGTGCCCTTGAATCTCTTATTGAAGATTATCCAGACAGCCAGTTTTTTAAAGATAAAATGGAGCAGTTTAATTCTAATAATTAGAGGCTGTTCATACTAATTCAGCAGGTTCTAAAAGGCCGATATTCGCTGCTTGCAGATGTTTCATAAGGAAGGTTTTTTCAGAAAACATCAATAATTTTTTCCTTCGGGCTGGATGTGACCTCTTTTATCTGCCTCTTATTTAGCATGAATATGCCGCGAACATAATTAAAGCTATAAAATAAAGTCAATATAAGAAAAATCATATAGCAGGGGTGTGTATATGCAATTATACGCATCCTATTGCTGTTGTACTGCGTCAAACCTTATAATGTTTTAGGTATTTTAAAAGAAAAAGATCTATTTTATATTTAAAAATGCATTAAGATAAGGAGCTTAGCATCAATGAAAATCCGCAATTATATTAAAAACAGGCTAGGAATCATTCTTATATTTATAGGAATTTTGCTTACATATATTTTGCTTACAGATGTTTTTAATCTTTTGAACCCTTTCCTTTTTTATAGCATAAGCGCTATTCCCCCGCTTTTTAAAGACTATCTTCCTCAGTTAATGGAAGGCTTGAAAAGCTCAATGTCTTTATTAATTATTGCCTATTTTATGGCTCTTTTTTGCGGAATATCCATTGGTGCCTTTATAGGCTCCAAAAATTTAGTACGCAAAAATCTGACCCCCTATATTAATGCGTTCAGTGCAATTCCTGTTACGCTTCTTACGCCTTATGCTATAAATATTCTTCCGTCATTTCGTATCGCGTCTATTTTTATAATATTTTTAGGCTGCTTTTGGATTATTTTAGGAACTACCATAACAGCGGTGATGACAATTGACAGAAGATATTTGGAAAATGCCTCTACTCTTGAAGTTCCTAAGGTTCACAGATTATTCCGTATTATTTTACCGGCGGCTTCTCCGGCCATTCTTACAGGGTGTACCATAGCCCTTAAGCTGGCATTTATGCTGCTTGCTGTTGCTGAAATGTTTGGCGCTACCTCCGGTATGGGCTATTTTATACAGTATTATTCAGATTTCGGACGTTTTGACCTGGTAGCCGTAGGCTTTTTGTTTATGTCCATGGTTCTGGTAATTATTTTGTATTTATTTGATTTTATAAAAGCGAAAATATTATATTGGACAACCAATAATTAATTGAATTTGTTAGGAGAGATACTATGATAGACCGTATGACGCCTTCACAACGTGCTGCCGCTATTGCGAAAGGAGAATCCGCAGACCGCCTGCCATGCAATCCAAATGTCGCCAACGGGGTTGCCCGGGTATATGGCTGCAAAATATCAGAATTTAATACGGACGCCAAAACGCTGGCAAAAGCACAAATTGCTTCTTACCGTAAATTCGGCTATGACAGTATCCGTATTTTTACCGATCTTTTCCCTTGGGCTGAAGCTATGGGCGCAACCGTTGTAAAGCCGGATGATAATACGGTTGATTTAGATAAGCCTGCAATAAGCGATGAAAAGGAAATTTCAAGGCTTATGCCGGCAAATCCTTATAAAGACGGCAGGCTTCCCATTCAATTGGATGCAATGAAATACCTTGTTGATGAAGTCGGCAGTGAAATAGGCTGCTCCTTTGGCGTCGTAGGACCCTTTACAAATGCTTTCTTTTTGCTGGGGGTTGAAAAAACTTTGACATGCATCCGCAAAAATCCTGAGGCGATACATGAGCTTTGTAAAATTTCTTTGGAAACGGTTAAAGCCTATACGGAAGCAGGTATAAAAATAGGGCTTACGCCTTCAATTTCAGAGCCCATGTCTTCCTGTACGGTAGTAAGCCCTAAGGTATTCAAGGAATTTTCATTGCCTTATTTGAAAGAGCTGGTAGAGTTCATAAAGGAAAAGGGCAAGGGCGTTATCATTCATATATGCGGCCAGACAAATAAAATATGGCCCGACCTTGCAGAAATGGGCATTGCGGGAATGAGCATAGATAACGTGGCAAGCCTTACCGAGTGCAAAAACATCATAGGAGACAAAACAAAAATACTTGGCAATGTTGACCCGGGAGGAATCATGTATTCAGGAACGCCGTTTGATGTAAGGCTAAAAACACTGGAATGCATTCAAGAAGGTTATGACAATCCGAAAGGTTATGTAGTTATGTCCGGCTGCAGCCTTCCTGTTGACTCACCTTTTGATAATATTAAGGAAATGATGGATACTGTACGCGATGTGGGATATCCCGTCAATATAAACAAAGTAGAAGCTATGATTGCCGACTGCAAGAAAAAAATCATATAGGGGGAATTCTATTATGGCAAGCAAGGAAGAGTTGTTAGAAGAGCTTTCTCGTTGTGTATTGGAAATGGAAGATGATGAAATATCGGAGGTGGCTAAGGCGTATGCAGATGCAGGGTATGATCCTTTAGACGGCATATTAAAAGGCCTTGTAGACGGCATGAATAAAGCTGCCCAGCTTTATGAGGAGGAAGAGTATTTTTTGCCGGAGCTTTTAATTTGCTCTGCTGCTATGTATAACGGTTTAGATGTTCTTCGCCCTCTGCTTTCCCAGGAAAAATTTGGCAACGGTCACAAAATTGTGATGGGGGTAGTTCAAGGCGATACCCATGATATAGGAAAAAATCTGGTGAAAATTATGCTGGAATCAGCCGGCTATGAGCTTATTGACCTTGGCAGGGATGTGCCGGTAGAGGAATTTGTAAAGGCTGTTAAGGAATATAATGCAAGCGTTTTAGGCATGTCTACTCTTATGTCCACATCCATGAATAATATGAAAAAAGTAATTGAGCTTTTAGAAGCGGAAGGCATCAGAAGCAATGTAAAGGTAGTTGTAGGCGGCGGCCCGATTTCCAGAAGCTTTGCCGATAAAATTGGCGCCGACGGGTATTCCGTCAATGCAATCGAGGCAGTGCATCTGGTTGATAAATTAGTCGGAATATCCCGGTAATTTGATGATAAAGTAAAACAACTTTAAAGTAGTAACAAAACCTATTTTTCATAAGCGGCTTAATATAATAGAAACGCTTCTATTAAGCCATTCAAAATATACGGTTTTTGTTACTGTAATCTAATTGTTTTACTATAAGGGGTATAAAGGCGATAAAATTCGTTTTTATCTATATGCTTTTTATATATAAGTAGTGGGGTTTTGTGATGGATAAAATATCCGATTTTAAATGTGTTCACAGCAATGCAGACGATATTTCACTTGTTAGTGACGATAATAGTATAAAATTTCCGCAAGCTTATCAAAAAGCCGAAGATATGGCAGAGCTTGCTCTTAAAATAAAAACAGCCGGTAACAGTCCCTTATGCATACTGCCGTTTTGCCATACAATAGAAGCGGAATGCTTCGGTGCGTTTATCAATTTCGGAGACGCCCTGTTTGGCCCCAGAGTAAAAGAGTATAAGGTAAGGAATATAAAGGATTTAGAGATGCTTTTGCCTATAGATTTTACAATGGGAAGAATTGCAGAAGTTATTTCTGCCTGTAAAATGTTAAAGCAGGCAGGGGAAACCGTATGTTTGGAAATAAGCGGCCCCATGACCATACTTAATAATTTAATAGAGCTTAAAGAGGTATTCAAGGCATGGAGAAAAGATAAAGAATACATGTTGAGAATACTTGATTTTTTAAATGGGCAAATGCTTATTTATGCTGATATTGCTAAAAATTATGCAGATATTATATGCTATGCCGATCCCATAGCATCTATTGATATACTAGGCCCCAATATGGCGAAGGAATGGACAGAGTTTTCTACGGTGCCTTTTTTAAAAAAGCTTTTAGACTGTATAAATAATTATTCAGTCATTCAGATTTGCCCGAAAATAACCGTTATGCTGATAGGCTTCGGCTTTGCAAGATATGAGGATTTCTATATACCTGAGCCTATGAAATTTTCAGAAGCCTGTATTAAATATAAGGATATTATAAAAATAACAGGCCAAAACTGCGTGAAAAATAAAGATTATATAGTAGGGGATAAATTTAAAGAAATTATTTTAAACTAGGGCGTGTCTGAAAAGTCCAAAACATAGTCTGTTTTGCCATAGAAATGTGACTTCATCTTCAAAAATATTTGAAACAGTTCTGCTGTTTCTGCATTTTTTCTCAGGATTTTGCTATGCAAAGCTATATTTCCCGTGGCCGGAATTCTTTTTGATTTGACTATTTTAGACACTGCCTAAGGGATTTAATGCTTAAAGAGTCTCTTAGGATAATACTGTATAGATACTTTAATCTTTTGCTTTTTAGAATATAGTAAAATTTCTATAAAGAAGGAACAAAAACCTATTCATTAAAGGCTCAAAAACACGGATTTCCTTCGGAAAGGGTACATTTTTAAGCCTACAGGAATATACGGTCTTGTTACTGTTTAACTTGAAATTTACTATAAAGCAAAACATCGATTTTAATAAGGAGATTTAGATGATAACAGAAAAATCAAGGCTGATATCTGCCATGAATCTTAAAAAAGTGGACAGGCCGCCCTGTATATGTCCCGGCGGAATGATGAATATGGTGACTAAAGGGGTTATGGAAAATTCAAAGATATTTTGGCCTGATGCTCATTTAGACCCAACGCTTATGGCAGAGCTTACAAAAGCAGTTCATGATAATAATTGCTTCGAAAATTACGGAGTACCCTTTTGCATGACGGTTGAAGTAGAAGCAATGGGTGCAGTGGTAGATATGGGTTCTATCAATTATGAGCCTCATGTCATAGGCTATGCCATAGATTCCGTAAGCCATTGGCAGCAGCTTAAAAAACCGGATTGCAATAAAGGGCGCATGAAAGTTGTTCTTGATGCAATAAAAGTTTTAAAAGGATATGGCGGCGATGTGCCGATTATTGCAAATTTAACAGGGCCGGTAAGCATAGCTTCTTCTCTTATGGAGCCTTCCGTATATTATAAGGAGCTTAGAAAAAATAAAGAGCAGGCTCACGAGCTTATGGAGTTTATTTGTGAGCATCTGATAGAGTTTGGCGTTAAGCAAATTGAGGCAGGGGCTGATATTATTGCTATCTCCGACCCCAGCGGCACAGGAGAAATATTAGGCCCTAAGTTTTTTGACGAATTTGTTGTCAGATATATCAATAAAGTTATAAACGGCATTAAAGAAAAAACAGAACGGGCTGAATTTATAGTGCATATCTGCGGACAAATGAAAAAGGTATATACCAATCTTTCTTCCATTGATTGCAATACCATAAGCCTGGATGCCATTGTCAACTTAAAAGAAGCCAAGAAAAATCTTCCGGAAAAAGCCATTATGGGTAATGTAAGCACCTACGCTATAGAATTTAGCACTGCGCCTAAGGTTGCCGATATAACAAGATATTGTATGAGGTCCAGTTCAAGTATCATATCGCCTGCTTGCGGATTGGGAAACAATTCTCCTCTTGCAAATCTTCAGGCTATGCTAAAGACGGTAAAAGAGGAAGGTATTGATGAGTAAGATAACTGTTTTGCCAAGCAATGAAACAATTGAATACCAGCATGGGAAGAGCCTTTTGGATATATTATGCGACAAGGGATTGTTATCGGAAAGCCCTTGCGGCGGCAAAGGCATATGCGGAAAATGCAAAATTGTAGTTGAAGGAGATTTACCGGAAGTTACGCAAACGGAGACTTCAGTGTTAAGCTCACGAGAACAAAAAGAAGGCTATCGTCTAGCCTGCATCGTTTACCCAGAAGGAGATATAAAAGTAAAGCTTGAAAATAAGCATACGACCCATAGGATTCTTACCGGCGGATATATGCCTGATTTTGAACTGAACCCTTTTATAAGGAAGGTTCCTTTTACTCTGGAAAGCCCCAAGATAGGCGAACATATTTCCTATGAGGAAATTTTTCTTAAAAACACCGGCGCTTTAGAAATAGAATACAACGCCCTTAAAGTTCTTCCTACAGAGCAAGGTGAATATACTTTGGTACTTGCAGGAAATAAAATAATTCACATTGAAGCAGGGGATACCTCTAATAAGCGCTATGGCATCGCGATTGATATAGGCACAACTACAGTTGTCGCCTCTTTAATAGATATGAATACAGGTGAGGAACTGGCCAGCGAATCAAGTATAAACACCCAAAAGCAATATGGCTTAGATGTGATAACAAGAATTACATATGTCCTTGAAAATCCTCTTGAGGGATTGAAAAATCTGCAAAATAATATTGTTCATTGCCTCAATAAGATGGTTGAGCTTCTCTGCGTCAAAACCCATATAGATAAGAAGAATATATATGAGGCAGCCGTTGCCGCAAATAATACCATGCTTCATCTGCTCCTTGGGGTTCAGCCGGATTCCATAGGCTGCTCTCCCTTTGCGCCTGTATTTAACGGTGCAAAATACATAAAGGCATCTTTGGCAGGATTAGAACTGCCTGAATACGCAATGCTCTACTGCCTTCCGTCCGTATCATCTTATATAGGTTCGGATATCGTTGCCGGGGCTTATGTAAGTCAAATTTATAAAAAGCAGGGAAATGTACTTTTTATTGATATAGGGACAAACGGAGAAATACTGTTTTCTTCAAATGGAAAAATAGTATCCTGCTCATGTGCGGCAGGCCCGGCGTTAGAAGGCATGAATATAAGCAGCGGCATGAGAGCGGCCGACGGAGCCATAGAGGAAATATCCTTGAAACAAGGAAAGTCAGATATAAAGGTTATAGGAAATAAAGAGCCTGAGGGGATTTGCGGAAGCGGTATAATGGCCGCTTTGCGGGAATTGATACAGGAAGGCTTTATCAGAAAAGACGGTGCAATTTATAAGGAAAAGGATTTAAACGAGAAACAGCTTCCTATGCTGTGGCAGGAAGGAAAGAACAAAGGCATTATTTTATATGAGAAAAATGAAAATAAAATTATTATTACCCAGAAGGATATAAGACAGGTTCAACTGGCAAAAGGCGCAATACTTTCAGGGTTTTATGCGCTTCTTGATAATATGGGCGTTTCTATGGAGGGGCTTGATGAAATATTGATTGCCGGGCAATTCGGTTCTCATCTTACAGCCGATAGCCTTATAGGAAGCGGTATTTTGCCTCTGGGAACGGAAAATAAAATTTCATACATCGGAAATACGTCAAAAGCCGGTGCCCAAGTTGCTCTCCTTAGCGCTGAAGCAAGATTGGAAATGGAAAAGCTTGCTTCCTACATAGATTATATTGAACTAAGCGCCATGGAGGATTATGAGAAGCTGTTTATAAAATGTCTTGAGTTTCCAGAAAAAAAGGGGGAATGAAATGGTTGAATTTATATTAATAACAGGCTTTCTCGGTTCAGGTAAAACCACACTCTTAAATAAAATACTTCCTTGTTTTCTAAAAAACAAGAAGACAGCTATTATAGAAAATGATTTCGGAGACACTTCCATAGACAGCATTATTTTAAATTCCTATGGGCTGCCGATAAAAGAGCTTTCATCGGGCTGTATATGCTGTTCTCTTTCCAGTGACCTTGTAAAATTATGCGAGGATTTAATAAATTCAGAATCTCCTCAGTTGGTTTTAATTGAGCCATCGGGATTAGGAAAGACAAGCGATATAATAAATTCACTGTTTCCCCTGATAGAAAAAGGTAAAATACAAATTTCTAATATTATAAATTTGGTGGACTGCGCGAATTTCTGGGATTACATAGAAGATTTTGGTGACTTTTTCGGAAACCAAATAGAATCTGCGTCAAAATTGGTGCTATCCCATACAGAAGGCCTAAATGATAAAAGTATAAAAAAGATAAAAGAATATCTCCGGCAAATAAATGATGCTCCTTGTTTTTCAGAAAACTGGATTTATTTAAGCTCTGAAAAAGTATATGGGTATTTTAATGATTCTTTAAGCACAATAAAAGAAGAATTATGCGTTTCTTCAGAGCATGCTCACCATCATCATGACCATTCTGCCAATCAATTTATGACTGTAAGCTTAAAAGCCGACGGACTATTTGAAGAGGCAGAAATAAAAAGCATTTTTGAAGAAATAAGCCTTAATGAAAATATGACGCTTTTAAGAGCCAAGGGATTTCTCAAGTCGGCTTCAGATACTGGAAGCTTGCATTTTGATTATCTTCCCGGGCATATTAAAATATCTCCCTCAAAACATGAGGAGAGTATTATTACTTTTATAGGCAGAAATCTTAATAAAGCTCTTTTAGAGGATAAATTTAAAATATGCTGATTTTAGAAAACAGTATACGAAATAACATGAAATCTTTATCGGTTATAGTAAATTTCAGATTAAACAGTAATAAAAATCGTATATTTTGAATGGCTTAAACATAGGGCTTTTATATGTTTAAGCCGTTTATGAAAAATAGATTTTTATTACATCCTTCTGTGAAATTTACTATAAAACTAATAATTTCTGCCATATCAGGCGGGAATTAAGGAAAAATATAAAGCTAAAAAGGCTGATAATCTCATTGAGATTATCAGCCTTTTTAGACAGATTTAGGCTTTTTATATTCTCTGAATCACCCTTTGCGATTTTAGCAAGCTTTAAATAAAACGGTAACAAGAGCCGTATATGGACTATGTTCCAAAATGCAACAGAAACAGAAAAGAACCTTTATTAATTTAGTCTTACTTAGTTCTATATAAGCTTAATAATTTGTATTAAGCTTATCAGCGAAGAAAGACAAGCCCATAGAGGAGCCTGTAATTAATTGAGGAGCAGCCTGTTTGACAAGGAAATAGAAGAGAGAAACAGGCCTGCATGGACTTTGAGAACTCTGGTTGTAAAAGCAGAGGAGGATTTAAAAACATTCCTTGCTAGAATTGTTTCTGCCCCAGTTACGGACGTAGGGAAAGTAATTAATTCTAAGGTTAAGAAACTCTATATATTATAAAGTGAAATTAATACTAAAGAAATTTTGAAATTTCCCCCGATATTTCCATAAGAGAAGCGCTGATGGTTTCTACATAATCATAAGTCATTCTGTTTACAGGGCCGGATATGCTGATTGCCGCTACGATTTTACCTGAACTGTCACTGATTCCGCACGCAACACAGCGGGCGCCTAATTCGCATTCTTCATCATCAATGGCATATCCTTTTTCTCTTACAGATTGTAAATCGGCAATCAAGGCTTCTTTTGTAGTAATTGTATTGGGCGTAAAAACAGCGAGCCCCTTTTCAGCAATTAAACTGTCTATCATTTGTTCATCATAGTTTAGAAGCAAGCATTTGCCAACGCCTGAGCAGTGCAGTGCGGAACGCTTGCCGATATGCTGCATAATTTTAAGCATTCCGTCAGGCCCGTCAACAACATCTATATATAACGCCCCCATGTCATCATCAATTGCCATACATGAAGCTTCTTTGTAATTGTTGGATAATTTTAAAAGGTATGGATGCACAATGTCTCGTATATTAAACCGGGAGGCCACCATAGAGCCAATACGGGCAAATTTTAAAGTTAAGAAGTATTTTTGCGTATGATTTTCCTGAGATACATATCCATATTGCATTAGTGCAGTAATCATTCTCAAAGTTGTGCTTGTGGGCATCTCTACCATTGCGGCAATATCCATCAAACGCATGGGTTCAATAGATTGCGCGAGCACCTCAATAATCTTCAAAGCCTTTCCTACTGACTGGTTATATTTTGTTTCACTGCTGGCCATATAAACACCTCTGATGATTTCATTTATTGAAATTATAATACAATTATTAAAATTTATTGTCAAGAGTTATTGACTTTAAAAAATCAGAATGCTACAATTATTTCATAAAATAAAACTAAATTTCATTAAATGAAATTAGGAGGCGTAATAATGAAAAATTTATTGGACGGCATTCAAAACACATTGTTAATGGGGGCAGGCCCAAGCAGCGTAGCACCTAGTACTTATTATGCTTTGTCCCGCAGTACCCTTGGGCATCTGGATCCATATTTTATTAAAATTATGGACTAAGTAAAAGAAGGTCTTCGTACAATTATGGGTACAAAGAATATGCTTACAGTTCCCATGAGCGGCACGGGTTCAATTGGCATGGAAGCAGCTTTTGTAAACATGGTTGAACATGGGGATAAAGTTCTTGTACTTCAAAATGGGGTATTTGGTCAGAGGATGGTTGATGTAGCTTCCCGTTTGGGCGCTGAGGTTACAGAGCTTGCCTTTGAGTGGGGAACACCTGTAGATATAAATAGGGTAGCTGATAAGCTTAGTAAAGAGGATTATAAAATTGTAGCAGTAGTATACGCAGAAACCTCAACAGGCGTTCGTAACCCTGTGGAAGAAATCGGCAAATTATTAAAGGATAAAGATACATTTTTCCTTGTTGATGCGGTTACAGCCTTGGGCGGTATGCCTGTGGAAGTTGATAAATGGGGTATTGATATTTGTTATTCCGGTTCACAAAAATGCCTTTCCTGTCCTCCGGGAGCTTCACCGATTACATTTTCAGACAGAGCTGTAGAGTTTATTAATAATCGTAAATCCCATGTTCCAAACTGGTATTTGGATATGTCCTTATTGACAAAATATTGGGAAGGAAACACAAGGGTATATCATCATACGCCGCCAATCAATATGTTTTACGGTATTTACCAGGCTATACATAATATATTGGAAGAGGGCATGGAAACAGTTTATAATCGTCACCAGAATGTTCATGAACAGTTAGTAAAAGGCATAGAAGAAATGGGTTGGGAAATGCTTGTTGATAAAGAATACAGACTTCCTATGCTAAATGCCATCGTTGTGCCTGAAGGTATTGATGAGGCCGCTTTAAGAGATAAGCTCCTTAAGGAATACAATACAGAAATCAGCGCCGGCCTCGGCACTTTAAGCGGCAAAATAGTAAGAATCGGTCTTATGGGCTATAATGCTCAGCCTTATAATGTTGAATTTGTCTTGAAAGCCATTAAAGAAATCACTTCTAAATAGTAAATCCTTAAGTATAGAAGAATCTATATTTTACTGGACTGTTGACGAGTAAATCGGGCAGTCCAGTATTTTTATCTCTTTTTTTATTTTCCAGCGAAAAACTTCTTATGAGAGACTGGCCTATTATTTATTATATTGTACCGGCGTTCAAAATAAAAAGGGCAGAGTAAATGTAAATATGTTTTACTTTTATACAGGGGCGAGATGAACAAAAATAATATCCTGTGTAATATATTCCACAGGATGGCTAAATACTGTGCATATAAAGACATAAGGGAGCCTCCGGGGTCAGTATTAATACAAACTGTCAGATTTGATAAAAATTCTTTTCATTCAGCTAAAAATACGATAGGTATTTATCCTTATTTACTAAAAAAGGACTATAGAAGCCCAATATTTGATTCTCCAAAGCATAAATTATCAAATATAGATAATTTGAAAGCAATATAATTATCCTTAATGCGGTATACAACGCTTTATATTTTATTCATAATTAACTTATATCCAAGCGGTTAAAGGCAGCGCATGTTATATTATAAAATGTTTATTAACGCATATCCAATAATAGGAATGGAGGATTCTCATGGTAAAAAGACAGGGAGAGTATCGTAAAGTATATGAGCCTAATCTGAAAGGCGGAGACGGTATCATTGAAATTGAAAATCTCTTTGAACCGGAAGATTTTCACGGTATTGGCAGGCTCTACGGAATCAGTATCATTCACCCAGGCGATTCAATTGGCTGGCACCAGCATATTGGCGAGCAGGAGGCCTATTTTATACTTGAAGGTGAAGCGCTTTACAATGATAACGGTGAAGAAACCATTTTGCGGCCCGGAGATTATGCTATTTGCAGAGACGGTGAGTTTCACGCCATTAAATGTCATGGTGAGAAAACCCTTAAATACATAGCCTTTATTATGTTTACGAATAAAAAATAGGGGGGTCAAGATGGATGTAAGAGTGAAAAACGGAAGAATCGTTGATGCCGACAGGGTCTACCAAGGGGATGTATATATTAAAGATGGTAAAATAGCGGCAATTATGACAGGAGATGAGGTCATTGCCGCGGCAGAAGAAATTGATGCAAAAGGCAATTTTATTTTTCCGGGAGGGATTGATCCTCATGTGCATTTCAATGATCCGGGATATAACTGGCGGGAAACATTTTCAACGGGCTCCAAAGCGGCAGCGGCAGGCGGCATTACTACTATAATTGACATGCCTTTGCAGAATACCCCGAATCTCCTTAACATAAACGCATATAAAAATAAGGCGGAAGCAGTTAAAAATGCTTCTTATATTGATTATTGCTTTTGGGGCGGCTTTGTAAATGATAATATTGCTGATTTTGATGGAATGGCGGATATTGGCGCAAAGCATTTTAAAGCATTTATGAGCAGTGCAGGCTCTGATTATCCGTTTGTAAATAACGGTATCATTAAAAAGGCCATGGAAAAGCTTGCTGGCACTAAACTAATGCTTGGTTTCCACTGTGAGGATTATCATATTATTGCGGAAGAAGAAAAGAAAATTACCCAGGCAGGCAAAAATACCCGAAGAGACTTTTTAGATTCTCGCCCTCTGATAGCAGAGTTCATTGCAACTAAAAATATAATCGATATGGCAGGGTATACAGGTGCGAAGGTGCATATATGCCATGTCAGCCATCCGGAGGTTGCGGAAGAAATACGAAAAGCAAAGCATCAAGGTGTAAAAATAACAGCTGAAACATGCCCCCATTATTTGGTATTTACTGAGGAAGATATGCTTGAAAAAGGAACCCTCTTAAAATGCGCGCCTCCTTTGAGAAATGGGCAGGCAAGAGAGGGCCTCTGGCAATATGTGCTTGACGGCACGTTGGATTGTGTTGTAAGTGACCATTCTCCGGCGTCCTCTGAGGAAAAATTAGACGATGGCGGCAAAAAAAGCATATGGGATGTTTGGAGCGGTATAAGCGGCGTTCAAACCGGTTTTCAGGTAATATTTAACGAGGTGTACCATAAACGGAAGCTGAGTCCCTGTTATGTGGCTAAAATGATGAGCCTTGGAGCGGCAAAGGCATTTGATCTTTATCCTGCAAAAGGGGCAGTGATTCCCGGGGCTGACGGGGATTTAGCTATTGTAGACCCTGAAAAGGAGTGGGAGATTAAAGGTGATAAGCTCCTTTATACCAATAAGATTTCAGGGTTTGAGGGATTAAAGGGAAAAGGCTGCGTCGTAACCTCTATTCTGCGAGGGCAAGTAATTTATCAGAATGAAATAATTGTTGGAAAGCCGGGATACGGCAGGTTAATTCAATAGTAAATAAGAAGCTACTTCACAACAGTATTATAATTGGGTAAAATTAAACCAATGAAAAATTATTTAGTCTTTATAAATAGTTCTCATATTGCTGTAAGGCAAAAAGCAGGCTGCCGATTTGCCGGCGGCCTGCTTTTAACAATATTAAATCAGAAAGGGGATACACTATGATTGATATACTTCTGATAAACGGCACGGTTATAACAATGGATAATTCCCGGCGGATTATCGAAAATGGTGCAGTAGCCGTAAAGGGAGACCGCATCCATGAAGTAGGAAGCGCCAAAGAACTGAAAGAAAAATACGAAAAAGGTGCAAAGAAAGTAATCGATTGTTATAAAAAGCTGATACTGCCCGGATTTATCGATACCCATTCTCATGCAGGCCATTGTATGTTCAAATCTTTGGCTTATGATACCTCAAGCTATTGGATGCCTATTATGATGGAACTCTATCATCATAATACAACCGATGAATTTTGGTATAAAGATGGCAAGCTTGCGGCCCTTGAGCGCCTTAAGTTTGGCGTAACCTGCGGCGTAAGCATGATAAGTAATGCTCAAAGAAGTGACAATGCGGTGTTTCCCGTAAACCATGGCAAAGGCTACGCAGAAGTAGGCGTACGAGAGGTTTTAGCTGTAGGGCCGTCAAATCCGCCTTTTCCAAGGCCTTTTTCAAGGCTTCTAAACGGCAAGTGGATTAAAACGGAATATACTTTTGACGAGCTTATGGACGGAACAGAAGAAACCATAAAACAGGCTAACCATATGGCTGATGATTTAATACGGGTTTTTGTAGCGCCCTTCGTTATGGTTACTTCCGTGAATCAATCAAATCAGACGGCGCCTGATGTTGCCGCAAATCTCTCTAAACACGACAGGTATATGACAGCAAAAGTTCGGGAGATGGCAAAAAAATACAATACACGGATTCATACAGAAGCTTTCGGCGGCATGATTCGCCTTGCGGCGACAGATGAAAATGCCCTTTTAGGCCCAGATGTACACGTTCAGCACTGCAGGGGCATCTCAACGGACGAAATAAGGATACTTGCCGAAACAAAAACCCATGTTTCAAGCTCTCCGTCTGCTGCTCAGATATTTAACCGCTGTCCTGTGCCGGAGCTCATGGAGTTTGGCGCCAATGTTGCTATTTCCACAGACGGTACTTCGCCCGGTGTTTCCTTCGATATGCTCATAGCCGCAAAGAATACCCGCATGCTTCATCAGGGCTTTTTACATAATACCTATTATCTGCCGCAGGGAAAGCTTTTGGAAATGATAACCATAGACGCAGCCAAGGCCATCGGCTGGGACGATGAGCTGGGCTCTATTGAGGTAGGTAAAAAAGCGGACATCATAACAGTCAATATGAATCAGCCCCATTTGACACCGGATTTTATGCCGGTGCATAAGCTTTTGATTTTTGGTACGGGGCAGGATGTTGATAATACGATTATTAATGGAAAGCTTTTAATGGAAAACCGCAAAGTATTATCCGTTGATGAATTTGATGTGATAAAAGAGGCTGAAGAAGAATCCCTTGCGACAATTGACAGAGCAGGAGCAAGAAAATATATGGAGCCCTGCGATACTTTTTGGGGGAATACCAGAGCGTATGTGAACGAGAACCGTTATGAGCCGGTTGAATAGGGAGGAAAGGCAATGAAAACAAAAGTTACGGGAAAATATGTCATAGGTTACGATGGAAATGATCATGCAGTATATGAAAATGGATGTGTTGTATATGAAGGCGATACAATTATTTTCGCCGGTAAAAATTATGACGGTGACTTTGACGAGCTGATAGAAGGCGGAAACGCAATCATAAGCCCGGGATTTATTGATTTGGACGCGCTGGGAGACATTGACCATGCTTTAATATTTTCTGAAATAAATCCTGATAATAAAAAGCATTTGTACTGGTGTGAAGAGTATTTTAATAACCGCAGAGAAAATATGACCGTTGAAGAAGAAGCTTTTAAATCCCTTTATGCTTATAGCCAGCTGATTATGCACGGTGTGACTACGGCAATGCCTATTACAAGCGTATACTATAAAAAGTGCGGCGAGACCTATGAGGAGGCTGTAGCTGCCGCCCATCATGCAGGAAATCTGGGCCTGAGGGTTTATTTAGGCCCCAGCTATATTTCAAACATGACGGTTACAAACCCCGATGGTTCTTTAAGAATCGAACAGATGGATAATGACGGCATGGCAGGGCTTGAGAGGGCAAAGGAGTTTGCCTTTAAGTTTGCAGGCGCTTATGAGGGGCTTATCAATGCCGTCATGGTTCCCGAAAGAATAGAGCTGCAAACGGAAGAAGTTATATTAAAAACCAAAGAATTTGCCAGAGAAATGGACTGCCCCGTACGCCTTCACGCTGCCCAGGGTGAATTTGAATATAATACGATTCAGAAGAAGTACGGCAAAAGCACCATCGAATATCTGCAAAGCCTTAATTTCCTTGATGACAGAACGCTCATTCCCCATGCCATATGGGCATCGGGATATTCAAAAATGGAAGACAAAAGCGACAGGGATTTGGATATTCTCGTAGAAACAGGCGCATCGGTTATCCATTGCCCTCTTGTGTATTCAAGAGGAGGCACGGTGCTTGAGTCTTTCGGCCGATACATACGAAAAGGGGTTAAAATGTCCATGGGTACGGATACTTTTCCACCGGACATCATTCAGAATATCCGTATGGGAAGCGCCTATGCCCAGCATAAAGATAATAACAGGAAAGAAAACAGCTACGGCGAATTTTACAGGGCGGCAACTCTTGGCGGTGCCAAAGCCCTTAAGCGAGACGACCTTGGACGCTTATGTGAAGGAGCGAAAGCCGATATTATTATCATTGATTTATCAGGCTATCATATAGGCGCTGTTGATGACCCCATACGTACTATGGGCATGTGCGCTGCAGGAAGGGACGTTGTAACAAGCATAATTAACGGCAGAGTCGTTATGAAAAACAGAGTGATTCCCGGGTTCGATTATGAAACTGCACAGGTGAAAGCGCAGCAATATTATGATAAAATGAAAAAGGATTATTTAATGCGAAGCGGCAATAAAATTAAGCCGGATGAAATGTTTCCGCCTACATTTAAAACCTGTTAAATGCAGGTCTTGAATATTTTCCATAAAATAATGGGGCGGCGGTTTGGCAGATAAAAACAAGAGGTGTGCTATGGAAATAACTATTAGGGATATCATGAAAATGCGATGTATGAAAGATGCAAAGCTAATTTCAGGTGCCAAAGGCTTTAACCGGATAGTAAGCGGGGTTACTATTATAGAAGCTCCGGATATTCTGGATTTTGTTAAGGGCGGCGAGTTACTTTTGACGAGCTTTTATTCTTTTACGGAAATGAGCGATGAAAAACTTGAAAAACTGATAGAAGGTCTTTCAAAGAAATCTGCAGGATTGATTATAAAACTAAACCGTATATCGGAAGTTCCCAGTGTTATTATGGATGCAGCTGACAAACATGATTTTCCTGTTATACAGGTGCCGAAATCCGTTGCCCATGTGGATATAATGTATCCGATACTTCTTGAAATATTCGATAATCAGGCGTATAAGCTGAATTTCTATAAAGAAGTACATAAGAAGTTGAACGCATTGGCCCTTACGGAACCGTCCATGGATACTATCATAAAAAATCTTGGCGATATTTTAAAGCATCCGGTTACACTATATGATAAGTACATGCGTAAAACCGTCGTTTCCCATCAGGACTATGGTGACTTTATTGTAATTGAGCCTCTTGAGAAAAATCATGAAAAGGCCGCTTTTCGATACTTTCGCCAGTATGTAAGTTATTATGATGGCGGCAAAGCTGAAAATCAAACCCTTGTACCAATTGAAAGCGTTAACAACCTTATGGTATATCTTGGCATAGCGGAAGGCGATGAAGGCCTTACAGAGCTTGATTTTATTTCAATTGAAAATGCAATTACAATAATAAGCCTTGAGCTTATCCGCCAGCACACCGTATTGGAAGTAGAAAGAAAGTTCAAGATTGATTTGATTTCGGAACTTTTAAACGGAACAAATTTACCGAGGGAAGCTATTTATGAAAGGGCAAACCTTATAGGCTGGAAAATCTTGAAGCATTATGCCGTAGTAAAAATTGAAGCCGTTATGGATCCGTCAAAAAAAAGCTTTTACAGTAATGATGAATATATGGCCGATATTGAAAATCTTCAGCCGACTGTGCTTGAAAATTTAAGTAATATGCTGCCAAAAAGCATTACTAAGTCTGATAATAATATATTTACCATATTGTGGCCCATTGAGGATTGTGCCGGAGAGAACTACCTGCCTCAGATAAAAGACACTCTTGAAAAGCTGGAGCAGAATATACGCATAAAGACGCAATGTTCATACATAAACGCTGGGATAGGTAAAATTACTAATGATGTTAAGGAACTTGCCAAAAGTCAGTTTGAAGCAGAGGATGCGCTGAAATTCGGAAAAATTGCATTTGGGGAAAATAAATACGTAAGCTTTACGGAGCTTGGGGCCTACAGATTTTTATGCAGTTTTCCAGACCTTGACAGGCTCGGTGATTTTATGTCGGATAAGCTTAAGATATTGCTGGAATATGAGAAAAGTCATAACGGCCAACTGCTGGAAACACTGGAAATGTTTTTAAGGTGCAATCTAAATGCAAGCCGTACTGCGAAGGAAATGTATATCCATCACAAGTCCGTAGTGTACAGGCTGGAGAGAATAAAAACAATAGCAGGAATTGATTTTAACAGCAGCGAGGATGTATTGGACATTCAGCTTAGCTTAAGGATACATCATTTTTTGAATGTGAGAATGAAAAGCCTTTAAAGTATACATCTGTTTTAAATAAAACAAGGTTCGAGACTAAAAAATGTATAAAGACCTGAATTTACCTATCCATGCTCAAATGATGTTAGAGTTATAATTTTTGTGCCGGGTATAAGGGGCATCAGCTACAGTCCCATACAGTCTCCAGAAAAATATAAGAAGATGTATATATATAAGATACTGAGGTTTTGAAGGCGGCTATTTATAAGCTGCGATTAATTAATTACAGGCTAGGCTGGGTGAAAACATGAATTCAGCAGAAATCACCACTGATAAAGTATCTTGGTAGATTCGGTTCTGGCGCTGTTTATTACCGGATTTATATGGGATTAAACTAGGGTATTTCTGAAAGCCCCAAATTCTGGTCTGTTTTGTCATAAAAATGTGACTTTATCATCGAAAATCCTCAAAATGCGCTGTGCAGTTTTGACGTAAAATATCAAAATCTTACCCTCAACGTTTTTGCATAAAGAAAAATGCAAAGGCATGCTATTTCTCTGGTTTTCTCATAAAATTCACATTTTCTTGTAAAGTATTCATCGGTTTTCCAGGTTTTAGAAACTGCTTAATTCAAAAGTAATATTCTTTTAATTATAGGCGCTGTAATATTTTTTTGCGTGAATATCAAAATGAAAAGAATAAAGAAAAATAAAAAATGAAAGAGGTGTATATAAATGGGGTATAGAAACAATGAGCTGGGCTATCCCAAAGATATACTTTCAACAAGAGCTGTCATTAAGAAAGGGAATTTTGCTCTTATACCGCCAAATGGTCTTGTGAAAAATGTTATTCCCGGATTTGAAGGCTGTGATATTACAATACTTTCATCCCCTAAATTAGGAGCGTCTTTTGTTGACTATCTAATTACTATGGGAAAAGACGGCAGAACCAGTAAAGGCTTTGGCGGCGGCGGCATTGAAACATTTGCCTATGTTATTCATGGGAAAGTGTCCGCCACGGCAGGAGGTACGGAATATATCATGTCAAAAGGCGGATATATTTATTGCCCATCAACAGAAGAGCTGAATCTTAAAAATATGAATGGTCAGGAAAGTGAAATTTTTCTTTATAAGAGACGCTATATCCCTGCGGAAGGTTATACGCCGGAAATTGTATGCAAAAATATCGACGAAATAGCGCCGGTTAATTACGAGGACATGGATGATGTACTGTTTTATAACCTTTTGCCCAAGGATTTGGCATATGATATGAATTTCCATATTCTTTCATTTAAGCCGGGAGCCTCTCATGGCTATATTGAAACTCATGTTCAGGAACATGGTGCATATATACTTACGGGAGAAGGCATGTATAATCTTGATAATAACTGGATGCCGGTTAAAAAAGGGGATTATATTTTTATGGGCGCCTATTCTTTGCAGGCCGCATACGCAATCGGGCGGGAAGAAAGCTTCTCATATATTTATTCAAAAGACTGCAACAGAGATGAGCTGATTTAAGGGAAGGCTATAAATGCTTTCAAACCGTAATAAAAAAATTTCTATCAAGATTCCATTTTTTTTATGGTATTAAGTAACAAGCTGAAATTTCCTTAATAATAACGATGGCAGCGGCAAAAACTGTTATGGACGGGGCAAGAACCATAGCCTCAGGCACTGTTGTTACAGCTATGTGCAGAAAGGGGAAAGTTTCGGAATACGTATCAGCGAAATAGGTGAGTGATGAGTGGTTTACGGCCTCTGTAATACACCGGATGGACAGGCTATTCAAGTGATGATGCCAATCCTGATATAGGCGACAGCGCCATTACAGAAACTTGGCGTTGGAGGAATGGCAATGATTGCCGCCTGGCGGTAACTCGTTTTGCAGGTGTCGGCGGACTAAATACCAGTCATAAAATGAGGGAAATAGGTATAGGCCATAGCCCTAATTTCTCTATTCCAACATGGAACTTTAAAGGAATATGCTTAGAAATTGATTCGAGGCCTGCTGCGGAGAAGATAATTTTCATTATTAACGCAGGAATCAGTCAAATTGGTGCCGAAATCATAAGGCCGCCAATAGCTTATTTTGAAAAGGCCGTTGATGCGTATGCATTGAAGCTTGGTATAGTGAGGAATAAAGTCTCTATGATATATTTTTGGCATCATATATAACAAAGCAGCTTTAAATTCTAAATGCAAAGATGCAAACAAAAGATGAGCTGCACCAGTTTGGTGCAGCTCATCTTTTGCTGTAATAATATTGAAAAGAGATTTTCAGATATATTGATCCCTTAATCTTTCCCCAAGCCCTCAATTAGGAGTAATAATATTGAAAAGAGATTTTCAGATATATTGGGATATTGTTTATGGCTTGAATAAAAAATTTAGATTGATACCGGAAAGGCAGGCTTTCTCGAAACAGACCAGTTTGGGATTTGAATAAAAAATGTTAATAACACTGCATTTTACATAATAAGTACATGGTTTTAACATCGGCAGTATATAATAAGGGCGCAGAAAGTTATACCTTAACGGAATGGAGGATTATTATGAAAAGAATTATGATTGTTGACGATTCTCTTATTATGCGAATAAACTTGAAAAAAATTTTTGAGAAACAAGGTCATCAGGTTGTCGCAGAAGCGTCTAACGGTCAGGAGGCTGTTGAGAAATATATGAGCGCTCACCCGGATTTGGTAACCATGGATATCACCATGCCGCAACTTGACGGAATATCTGCTTTGCAAAAAATCCATACGCTGGATAAAAATGCATGTGTTGTTATGATTTCCGCCCTAGGTCAGGAAATAAAAATTATTGAAGCAATAAACAAAGGCGCCAAGCATTATATCATTAAGCCCTTTAAGGAAGATACTGTCGTGAATATCATCAACACTGTTCTTGATGCCGAAGCGGGGGAGCGCGAAAATGCCTATGATGCAGGATAGTAACTTTAACGTGTTTGACAGCGAAAGCGGCCTGGAGCAGTTTGTCATACAAACACCGACTGTGGAATCTTCCGCTTATGGAGAAACTGTTAAAGCATTGTTTGAAGATAACAGCGACGCCGAAGGCGTTGTGATTACAGAGAACGGTTCTCCGGTGGGGCTTGTGATGCGGGCAGACTTTTTTCAGAAAATGGGAACATACTATGGGAATTCCCTTTATATGAAACGCCCCGCCAGCCTTTTGATGGATACGGATATTATGAAAGCCGATGTAAATGACAGTATATCCAGAGTCAGCATTCAAGCTATGCACCGGGAGCAGAGCAAATTATATGATTACATAATTGTTTACAAAAATAATGCCTATATAGGGGTTGTCAGTATCCAGCTGTTTCTGATTGAGCTTTCTAAACGGAACGAAGCACAGATTAGCGTTTTAAAAAATCAGCAGCAAAAACTGATGACTGCCCATGAGCAGGAAAAGTTAATACGGCAAAACCTTGAATATCAGTCAGCTGCCGTAAGAAACTTGCTTGATCATGCGGATCAGGGCTTTTTATGGTTCGGCAGGGATTTAATTATAAAAAATGAATTTAGTTATAAATGTGTAAGCATCTTTGGCCAGAGTATCGGTATGCTTGCATATATAAATTTAGTAACACCTTATTTCGGTGACGATGCGAGGAGTATCTTTCAAATAGCCTTCGAGAGCTATTTTAAGAATAATTCTCCCGTAACGGATAATGTATATTTAATGCTTTTGCCGGCTGATTGTATCATCAACGGTAAAAATATCCGCTTTGAATATCGCCGAATAGAAAGCGACGGGCAAAAAGCCGTTATGGTTATATTAAATGATATTACGGAAAAAATTAATCTGGAAAGAGCCATGGCTAACGATCAAAATAAACAGCGGCTTTTAATAAAAGCCTTTAGCCGTCAAGGTCAGATAAAACAGATGCTGGATGAATTCCGTGAGATTTTTTCCGGCGGATACCGCAGTTATTTCAATGATACTGATTGTTTTTCAGACAATCTGAATGAACTGTTCCGTGCTGTTCATACATTCAAAGGGGACTTTGCGCAATACGGGTTTATCTCTGCATCGGATAAGCTGCATGAATTTGAAGACGCCTTGCTGCAGCTCATCAATAAAGGAAAGGATATCACCATATCCCATGTAGAGCATGTTATGGCAGACTGCGACCCGGAAAAAATATTAAAAGACGATTTGAATATTATTTATGAGGTTATGGGAAGCTCTTATTTTGATGGAAGCGAAATTATTTCTTTCCCAAAAGCTAAGCTTACGGAAATAGAAGACAGGGTTCGCTCAGCTGAAGGTTCTCTTACCCCAACGGCTGTAATCGGGCTCATCGAAGAACTAAAGTGGAAGAATATTAAGATCTTTTTGGAGCAATACCGGGACTATTTGCAGTATCTGGCAAATCGTGTTATGAAGAATATGCCCTTTTATCTGGTTGAGGGAGACGACATTGCCATCAATGAAGAACAGTATAATGACTTCTTAAAAACACTCGTTCATATTTTCCGCAATGCTATGGACCACGGAATTGAAACGGACGAGGAGCGCCTTTCCTGCGGCAAGGACGAGAGAGGGCTTGTGGAATGCCGCATTTCTCGATTAGATGCTCAATGGTTCACCCTTACCATATCGGATGACGGACGGGGTCTCGATTTAAACAAAATAAAAGAAAAAGCATTGCAAAACGGCCTATATACCAGTGAAGCGTTGGAAAAGATGTCCAAAAACGAAATTTGCAATCTGATTTTTGCCGACCATTTTTCCACAAAGGCCTGTACAGATTCCCTTTCCGGCAGGGGGTTGGGAATGGCGGCAATCCAAAAAGCATGCATAAGCCTTGGAGGTACACTGGAAGTTTTAACGGAAGAAAACAAGGGTACGTCTTTCCTGTTCAGACTGCCTTATATCGCTTAAGAAGGAGACACTAAAATGGAAAACAAATACGCTGATATTTTTATCAATGCCTGGCATACGGTATTGGAATCTTTTTCTACAAAACAAATTACACTTGCGGAGATTCATTCTTCTAAAAACCCTGTTGATAATCGTGATATTTTGGTATTTATGGGAATTATCGGCGCTGTAAGCGGACAAGTGGCCATATCGATGGACGTCAATACAGGCAAAATACTTGCATCGGAAATGCTCGGCGGCATGGAGGTTACGGATGCGGATGAACTGGTTACAAGTGCCGTCGGCGAAATATGCAATATGATTATGGGTAACGCCTGCTTGCACATCAGCTCAGCAGAAACCGGTGTGGATATTACACCGCCTACCGTAATTTGCAATGAAACAGCTCCCCAGATACTCATTAGTCCCTCTTATAAAATTTCTTTACACCTTGAGGATTTGGACGAGATCGATTTTAATGTTGAAATTGCGACGGCTTGATTCAAAGCCATCGCCTTTTTTAGGCAATCTTTTGCCAGACGATGGCTTTTGCTGTATTATATAGTAAATTTACTTTTCTTCCGCAGTAAGTAACGGGCTGAAAGAAGGCATAAAATCAAGGAAAAGTAAATTTACAACACTGCTGTTTTACATTTATTTGAGTATCTGCCGAAAAAGATAAAGGACTACTTATTTCCTCCTTTTTCTATAAATAGGCGGTCTGCAAAACAGTTAAGGGCAATTTCTAAGACAGGTAAAATTATTGTTTATTTGCGTCATTTGGAGGCAATCAATATGTACAGCCAGTTAAAGATTTTTGTATGAACTGATAAATCTCTATATAAAAGTATAGGTTGGCACTTGAGAAAAATAGCCCTTGTTTTACTTACGCTATAATACAATTCAGGTCTTTTGTTTTAACAGGAGGCCTTTTATAATTGATTTTTATGCTTGAGTCCTTAAAATAGGATTTATTTTTAAATTTTGATTCAAATAATTTAGTTGTATTCTTTTTAAAAAATAAGAGTTATAGGTATTCGGCAGATAATCTGTTTTTGGTGTAAAATTCTTCTGTAAAATAATGATATAAGCTTCTCTAATAATAAAAGCCCTTTAATTAAAGGGCTTTTATTATTAATATAATATTATTTGAAAATATTGCTGTAATCCGTATTTATTTTTATTATTTTTTCTGTTAAAAGCCTAATATCCGCTTCTTCTTTACTATAGCTTTCCATTAAATAGCCTTTTTGGTTTTCTAAAGCTTTCTTCATTGCAGTAATTTCTGCTGAAAAATCAGTGTCGCCTTTTGCTGTTTTTTCATTTAAGCTTTTAATAACATCATATAAATCCTCATTTGGTTTTTCCACAAGACCTTCTCCAAAAGTGCCTTTTGCATTTTGCCTATATTGGTTGGTAAAGTAGTCGTAGGCTTCTTTTGACCAATCGTAAGCATACCAATTATAATCTATATTGTAGAAATGTTCGTCTAAAGCCGTTTGAGCATCTCCTGATTTTAATAAATCTATGATTTGCTCAATTTCAGTAATATTGTCTTGGGCATTTACATGGGGGGCAATTTTATTTTCTGCCCAGCCCAGCTTCACGAAGCTTTGCTGCATAAATTTAAAAATTTTATATAAATCTTTGTTTAAAGATACGATTTCTAACTTTAATTGTGCGGCTTCTTCGTTTTTAGCATTTGCTGTAAGTGAAACATATTCTTCATTTAAGCGATTGATATTTTTTGTTAAAGAAGAAATTGCTTCTTCTGCCTTTGCAAATTCAGCATAGAGAGATTCGGGCGTATAGCTTTCATCAAATGTAGATTTAATATATTCCATATGACTATTGAAATTAAGCGGTTTTAAAGGCAATTGATCAAATGACATTGCCATATTCAGGAAGAATGCGGAGGAATACTTTGAATATTCTTCATTAAAGCCTAATTTTTTATTATCGGCAGAGCTGTGGTATGCGCCGTCTCTGTAAACAGAATTGCTTTTGTCATGGAAGGAAACAGCCGCTATTACTGGTACACCGTTTTGTGAATATATAAAATCCTCTGTGCCGGTTGTAGGCGGGGTAGAGTTATATATTTCTATTTTGCCGTTTGTAGCAGGTACGGTTGTGATGTATTTATCGGCAAAGTCCTTTAATTCATAATTTGATCTTATGGCTAAAACATTTTCATCTATCAATGGGTAGCAGCCGTCTATGTTAATCATAGCAAAGGCATTTTCGGCCCATTCAGGATGGATATTCATAATTTGGTTATATGCGCCGATGCTCCAGTCATAAGCTGAATCGGTTTTGCCCCATTCTTCAGCACCGTGGGTTACGAAACGTATGGTCTTTTCAGGCATATAGCCGCTTTCATTAATGGCTTTTGCAATAGTAAGTATAGATGCTACACCGGAAGCGTCATCAAAAGCAGAGTGGTAGTAACCGTCATAATGAGCGATAAAATAAATGACTTCATCGGTTTTGCCGGGAATTTCACCCCATACATTTTGTGAAATGGCTGAGCCCTTTGTAATGGTGCTTTTTGCGTTGAAAGTTACTTCTATTTCCTTATTTTCGGATTTTTCTATTAAGTCTTTTAATTTATTGGCATTGTTTTTGCTGATTGCCATAGCTTTTGCATATTCCGGCCCGCAGATATCCTGTGACCCTATAGTATCGTCATCATATTGGGCATAGCTTGCAATATTTACAGCAATTACACCGTAGGCGCCCTTTAAATAAGCTTCATAGGCAGGCCAGTTGATCCACCATTCATTATGTTGGTCGATATCAACTAGAACTAATTTGCCTTTAACATCTAATTTAGCTAAATCGGCTTGGGTGCCTTTATTTGCATATACGAGCTTAAGCTTTTCATCATTGGCATTAATTTCTGTAGCGTATCCGCCTAAGTGAATTATTTCTTCGCCGTTTTCACCGGCGATTTTTATATTTGCGCCGTTAAAAGTCCAGCCGTCAGCTTTAAATTCATCTATAGTAATGTTTTTAAGTCCGACTTCTTCCATTTTTGAATATATGTAATTTGCCGTTTCTTTTTCGGCCTTTGAACCGGAGCTTCTGTTGCCTGTTGCAGGGTCGTCGCCGAAATCACTTATGGTAAACATAACATCTTTCGTAAATGCAGTATCAATTAAATCACCTGTTTTGATTTTACCGGTTTCTATGTTCTTAACTGTATCCTTAATCTCCTCGGTATTCTCGGTTTTTTCGATTTCAGCGGCGATAGAGGTTTCGGTAATCTCTTTATCTGGAAGAATTAAGGTTTGTCCTGTATAGATTAAACGAGGGTTTTTGATATTATTTGTTTTAACAACCTCATCAATATTAAAATTATATTGTTTGGAAAGTCTCCACAAATTATCTCCCTTCTTTACAGTATACTCCATACCTTGAACAGGTACGCTTATTGCAAAGGACAATATTAAAGCTAAAAACATTTTTCTTTTCATTGTTCCACTCCCGATTTAATATTTTATTATTCTGTAATCCAAATACAATAACGACTACATTATAAAAATTATATTATTGAAAGCAAAAAAACACAATAAAAATATTTACAGTAAATTTAATTGGCAATCTTTGTTTGACGATGGTTTTCCTATGGCTTAAAAGTAAAATTGCAATAGTTCAAATCTTCATGAATGATTTGCTTTATTTTTTCGTGAAGCTCCGGAAGGGAGTGGATTCTCCTTCCGCTGCAATATTTGGCGTAATTATTGCATATAAGGCATTTTCTTTCTGCTGCATTTACATCTTTTCTGCTTACGGCAGTAATATTTTCTTTATCTAATGTATAAACATCGGCGTCATATAAAGGGCCTAAGGGATTATTTTCAAGCTGAATAAAAGCTTTTTTTACCGCGAAGGAATCATTTTTATAGATAATATAAATTTCCGGCCCTGTTTTTAAATTTTCTTCTTCTGAGAAAATTCGATTTAAATGGTATGCCTTTTCTGTTTCTTCAATTTGATTTAACCCATATTTAAATAAATGATATATCCTATCATTATTTTTTACGGCACCGGGGATATTCAACTTAAATGCAACCACAGTATTTTGATATTGATTGAGTAGCGAATTTATTTTAAAAACCCTTTCTTCACGGTGATTTAAAACTTCCTCTAAAGTAGGAATATCACCGTAATGAAACATATTATTGATATTCATCTAATGACCTCCCAAGAGCTTCCCCGCTTCGGAAATAATAAATTCAAAGGTTGGGGGAGGGACAAGCTTTTTGATTGCTTCATAATCATTTTCTATCATTAAAGCCCTTACCCTTGAAGCGGAAATAATTTCTTTATCCGCTTCCAATCGAGAAATAATTTTCAAATCTATTTCAGGACAGAATACCTCCGCCATGGTTTTATTATAAATATCTGTTGCTACGGAAAGGGGCTCTTCTCCAACGAATCGGGTTTTAATGTTTAATGCTTCTGCAATATAATTTTTAAAAATAACAGCGTCCAGCTTAGCATGAATTTTAGTTATATCTGCATCATTTTTAAGAAAATAGGAAGGAAAGGTTTTTGAAGATACCATATAATCTCCGGTTTCATGTATTTTTATGTTTTTAAACTTGGCTGTACCTTTTTTTACAAGGTCAAGCCTTATATCCTTTGGAAAGAGAGACAAATCTTCCGAAAGCACAAATAAATGGAGAAAATCACATTCCCTTAAGGCCTGTTGGATTAAATACTGATGCCCTAAAGTAAAAGGGTTGGCATTCATCACAATAGCGGCTGTATTTTTATTTTTTACAGAATTATTTCTTAAAGAATCAATAAAGCTTTTAAAGCCATCGGCGTTTCTTTCTAAAAAGATTAAATCGGAATCCACTCTTGCGATTTCAGTAAAGCCTAAATTGATAAAGGAACCCAGGCTTTCAAGCTTCGTATAAACAAATGAATTGCCGTAGCCTAAAGCGTAGATTTCATTTAATAAATGGGTTAAAATTTTGTTTATAATATCGCCGCCTTTATATTCCTCTTTTACGGCAACGCATTTAATAATATTATTAAATAAAGAGCCCGTACCGACTAATTTATCTGAATCATAAATGCCTATGGTATAATTGACGGCATTATCTTTTTTTATGCCTTGGGATATTAAAAATTCTTCCCACAGTTGTTTTTGATTAATGCTTTTCTCTATCCAAAGTCTTTTAATGGTGTAATACATGTTTTTCCCCTTTGAAATTTCTGCTTACCTGTTATAATTATAATGAGTATTGAATAAAAATATTTTTCAGTATTTACTTTATTATAGTATGGGTTGGTTTCTGATGCAATTCAATAAAGAACCTCAGGAGAACAGATGGAAAATTTAATTCATTATTATGCAAGTTCAAGTGTAAGCGCCATTATAGAAGAAGCAGAATTATCCCCGAAACCGGGGCTTGTAGATCGATACGATCAAGGTGCCCATAAGGATATGGATATAAACCTAATGATAAAATCAGCCAATGCTTTATTAAGCGGCTTTTATTCTTATTTAGAAACGGGGCTTAATCATATAGGAACATTAGCGGATTTATTTTCAGCCGTTAGAAAAATAGGGCTCGAAGCCGAAAAGGATATGTTTAAGGCAACCAATGGAATCAATACCCATAAGGGTGCGAATTTTTCCTTTGGGCTTATCCTTAGCGCGCTGGGCTATTATCTGCAGAATACAGGTTTAAAAAGCAATTTAACCACTAACGATATAAATAATATTTTTAAAATCGTAAAGCAAATGGCTGAAAACCTTGTAGAAATCGATTTTAAAAATATTAGGAATAAAACAAATTTAACAAACGGTGAAAAATTATATCTTCAATATAACCACGGCGGAATCAGGAAAGAAGCAGAAGAAGGCTATAAAATAATAACAGAAACTGCGCTGCCGGAGCTTATGAGGCTGAATCATAAAAATATTGATAACAGCCGAAAATATTTGCATATATTATTCTTGATCATATCTGTCTGCGATGATACAAATATTTTAACAAGAGGCGGCCTTAATGCTCTTCGATATGTGAAAGAAACCGGAAAATACCTTTTTGAAAACAATATTGTTTTTAAAGATAATTATATCAATATCATTGAAGAAACAAATAAAGATTTTATAAAAAGAAATCTAAGCTCCGGAGGGAGCGCAGATTTACTCAGCATCGTAATTTTCTTGGATAAAGTAATGCACATATGACAATTAAAATCTCTATAAATGTATATAGGGTGTGTTCCCACGAATCTAAGCAAGCATCTAAAAAGGCGCTATTACGCCATACTATGTCAGCGTTTCCTAGGGATTGTTTATAAAATCAAAACTCTAGTCTATTTTGCCTAAAAATACGACTTCTTCGTCAAAAATCCTCAAGATAGCGCTGCTATCTCTGCGGTTTTTTCCTCGAATTCGCTTTTTTAGGCAAAACATTCGTCGGTTTTTCTATTTATAAACAAGGCCTAGCAGGCTCCTTCCAATATGCGTCGTCAACAGGATACAAACGCATGAAGCGTTTGTATTTGTTTGGCTAAATACCGCCCATTTTATCTGCATATTTATATAGTGGCACGCCCTAGTAAATTTAAAATTAAACAGCAGCAAAACCATATATTATCATAGGTTTAAAATGTACCGTTTCCGAAGGAAATTTATGTTTTGGGCCTGTAGTGAACGAGTTTTGGTTACTTCTTTTGAAAAATTTACTATAACAAATGCTCTGCTGATTTCTAACAGGCAAGAAAAAAATACTCCCTTCGGGCTTGAATTATAATTTTTAATTCTTGCCTTTAGGAAGTTTCTTATAAATCTATTAAATTAAAAAATCTTTGATATCTTTTTCAAAATTTTCCGTATCGTCACTATAGGCTTTAATAATTAATTCCTTTGATATATCAAGGCTGAAGATGCCCATGATGCTTTTTGCATCAATAACATATCTGTTTGAGCAAATATCGATTTCAAAAGGGTAGGCTGAAGTAATATTTACAAAGCTTTTTACTTTTTCAACGGTATCTAGTTTAATTTTAAATTCTTTCATAATTACCCCCTTAATATACTGTGCGCTGAAAATTGTAACATGGTTATTCATCAAAAACGATATTTTTTTCTGTTTCTGTATCGAAAATGTGCATTTTTGTACAATCCAAAGCTACCTGTAATTTTTCCCCTTGCTTTGGAACATATCTTGCCGGTACTTTTGAAATAAAATTATTTCCTTCCGTATTTAAATATAAATAAAGCTCGGAACCCATAAGCTCAACTAAATCTAAATCTGCTTCAAAAACGCCTACGGATTTTTGCTCCATATATACAGGCTCTATATGTAAATCTTCCGGCCTTATGCCTAAGATTACTTCTTTGCCGAGGAAAGGGGCTATTTTTTCTTTTTCTATTCTGCTTTCAAGAACAGGGAATTTTGCATTGCAGGAGGATACAAAATAATCGTCCTTTTCTTTTTCAACTTTTGCTTTTAAAAAGTTCATTGGAGGTGTACCGATAAAACCTGCAACAAATAAATTGCAAGGCTTATTATATAAGTTTTGGGGGGTATTCACCTGTTGAATAAAGCCGTCCTTCATTACAACAATTCTATCGCCCATGGTCATAGCTTCTATTTGGTCGTGGGTAACATAAATAAAGGTCGTCTCAAGCTTTTTATGAAGCTTTGATATTTCCGAACGCATGGTGGTACGAAGCTTTGCATCTAAGTTTGAAAGGGGCTCATCAAGTAAAAATACCGCCGGATTTCGAACCATGGCACGGCCCAAGGCAACTCTCTGTCTTTGACCGCCGGATAATGCTTTTGGCTTTCTGTTTAAATATTCTTCAAGGTGAAGGATTTTCGCCGCTTCCTTTATTTTTTCATCAATTTGAGCCTTTGGAACCTTTTTAAGCTTCAAGCCGAAGGCCATATTTTCATATACACTCATATGGGGATAAAGGGCATAGTTTTGAAAAACCATTGCAATATCCCTATCTTTTGGCGCAACATCATTTACTAATTTGTCACCGATATAGAGTTCACCTTCTGTAATTTCTTCAAGCCCTGCAATCATTCTTAAAGTAGTTGATTTACCGCAGCCAGAGGGACCTACAAACACAATAAACTCTTTATCATGAATTTCCAAATTAAAATCATGTACAGCAGTAACGTCGCCGGGATAGACTTTAAATATATTTTTTAAAGATATAGCTGCCATTTTTACCTCCACAGTTTATGTTATAGTAAATTTCTCATAAAGAAGTAACAAAAGCCTATTCCTCTAAAGACTCAAAAGCACGGGTTTTCCTTAGAAACAGTATGTTTTTGAGCTTGTGTGAATATATGGTTTTGTTACTATTGAACTTTAAATTTTCGATAGTTCCATTATAAAGGTGAAAATAAAGATTTTCACCTTTATAATGGAGGCTCATAAGAGCCGCCATTGGTAAAGTTATTTAAAGATTATTATATTTCTTTTACGGCAAAATTTCCATATAATCCTCTTGCGATAGATAAAGAACCAAAACCGTACATACCGTATTCATAAGCAGTGTCTTCAACTGTTATAATTTCTTTATCATCAATCATACAGGTAAAGGTATTGCCCTTTGCAATGATTTTTACAGTGTATTCTTTATCGGCTTCCCAATTAAAACCGGCGGTTTTTAATGGCGTATAGCCGAAGCTGTTTTTGTAGAAAGTTACAGTGTTGTTTTCGCTGAAGCCAAAGCCGTAGCCTCTCATGGCCCCTTGGGCTCTTACTAAAACAAGGTGGCTGCCGCCGTTTAAAGGCGTTAGATTTGCTGTAAATTCGTAATCCTTGCTGTAATAGTTACCGGCATAAGCAAAAGAAGGCTCGCAGCTCATAAGCTCTATTTTATCTTGAACTTTACTCCATGCACCGTGGTCTACTGCAAAAGGTGTTATGGAACCGAGTTCTTTTCTTTGCTTTGTTACGTCGATGGTATATTGAGATTTTCCTGTGATAGAAAAATCATCTAAATAAATCATACCGAGAGTTTTTGATTTTCCAGGGGAATAGCCTTCTATTACAATACCAACTTCGTCTACCACATCGCCATTGGTGTCCGGTATGGTAAATTCAACATCAATCCAGCTATCTTGAACTAATTTCACATAGCCTTGCAAATGGTCTTTTTTATCGTTTGCTGTACGTACATAAGGTGCGATACCTACGGTTTCCCAGCCGTTCCACTGGTCTAATTTAAGCTTTAATTTTACCGTTTGGCCGGAGTAGACTGTAGGTGAAAATACAGGGCTGTAACGTTCGTCTGAAAACTCATCTCTTCTATAGAAGGGTTTATAATAAACCTTGCATTGATCCCCGCGAACCATTCTGTCTACCAATATTTCTATACAGCCGCTGTTATCTATGCCTTTACCGTCGGCGTGCTGTAATCTGCAGAAAAACGGATCGGAAATCCTAAAATTATGGGTAGAAGTAGGTAAGTTAAAATCAAATTGGATTTCACCGAAGTTTACATATAAATCTTCCGGTGCTTTTTCTCCTGCAAGCTTATAACCAAGGAGTGCAAGCTCTTTCGCATAGGTAGGAATGTCAAGAATATTTAAATAACCGGAAATACCGGATAATACAACGCTGTCATTCATTGGCTTTAAGTAATGCTCCGGTAAACCGTCTATGCCTGTGGCAACACCTAAAATTGTACCTACATTACCGGCATTGCAGTCTGTATCCCAGCCTGCCATGGTTGCGATTTCAATAGTTCTTGAGAAATCGCCTTTACCATAAACCATACTCATAATGCATACGCCGGCATTGGGGATAATATGGCAAACACCGCCGTATTTATCATAGCCCCATTCTTCGTGAAGCATTTCTAAGCATGCTCTCCAGTCATCAGGGTTTTTCTTATAAAAATCAATGACCGCCGTAGAAACCTTATGATATAAAGAATCAGAAGGGATATGTGAAAGCCCTGTGTCAATAATATCATAAATATCAGCCGTATCAAAGGCACGAGAAATACAGGCGCACATGAATTTTGCCCCTAAAATACCTTCACCGTCATGGGATACGCTTGCTGCAATACCGCCGTATTCCGCTGCCAGGGCAGGGTTTGAAGGAAGAACAAGGCCCCATGTATCGATAAAAATTTGACCGCCGATTTGCTCTGCCAAGATAATGCCGTTTTGCTTAATGGAACCGGATTGGGGAGCGGGAATACCCATTTTCAAGTTTAAATAAGCAGTATGCTCTGTGCTTGTACCGTAACCGCCCCACCAGAACATGCCTACGCCTTCTCGTGCATAGTTAAGCCATGCATTGGCAACGTCTTGAGGCTCTAATTTTCTATCTTTAGCATCATCGTAAAGAGCTCTTAAAAAGTAGAACGGGCCGTTTACATCATCGTCTGCTGCAAAGTTTTTAAAATCCTTTACATAATCTGTTATTTCTCCGTAGGTATTACGGATACGCTCATAAGTCCATATAGTAGGTTCAACGGGAGCGCCCAATCGAATACCGATGTTCATACCTAAAAAGCCGGCATAAACTTTTTCTAAATAGCTTTTAACCAATTTGATCTTCTCCTTTATGTTAGGGTAATGTGGGTTTAAGACTAAAAGTCAAATTTTAAAACATAAAAAATATCCTTACTATAATAAACATCTTTTAATGGTTAATAATGAAGGAACACAATGAAGTAATTCCATTTTAAAAACTTATCGGCCAAACCGGTTTTTTAAATATACGAAACCGGTTGCGTTATAAAACGATTATACTTTATTTCTTATAGATGTTGCAATACATTAAATAAACAAAAGAGAAGGTCTATTTTTAGTTATATTTTTCTAAAATAAAGATGAATTCAAGAGAAATGCATAGGAATTAACTTATTTTATACTGAAATTCAATAGTATATACAGGAAATTCCTATCTGCTAAGAAATATTAAGAAACAAAAGAGAAATATATTTTAAATTCTACAAAATAACAGAAAAAGTTTTACGAAACCATGTTGCGTAAATGCCATAATAAATATATAATAGATTTACTAACGTATTTAAAAAATGATTTTACTTATACTGGGATAATTTTTAAACTTGAGTAAAATACCGTATTTCCTTACTTATTTAAAATAAAACAGTATATGCCAAAAGCAAATCTCTGTAGGTTTATATATTTAAAACTTATGTTTTCTCATGGTTTTAGAATTATGATTGATTTAAAAAGGTTTTCAAATAGATAGAATGAATTCAAATGAAAAGGAGGCCTTGTATTGTCGAACTATACTATTTCGGATATTGCAAAAATATGCGGTGTCTCTAAATCTACAGTTTCGAGGGTTATTAATGATAAACCCGACGGGGTAAGCGAAAAAACGAAAAAAAAGATATTAAAAGTGATTGAAGAGCTTAATTATAGACCAAGTTCTCTTGCCAGAAGTGTTGCAACAAGTCATTCGGGGCTTATTGGGCTTATTATACCTGATACTTCAAGTTTGTTTTACCCGGAAATTATACACGGTGTTTCAACTTATCTTTCAAGCCATGGTTATTCAATGATTTTAGGGGATTCTCAATATAATCCGGATATTGAAAAGGAGCTTCTGCTTACCATGGTTGATAAAAGGGTGGATGGGGTTATCCTTTGTTCCGGTGTAAGCAATGAGGAGTTTTTAAAGGAATACCGCTCTTATAATATCCCCCTTGCATCTATCGGAAGAATGTATGATAACTATTTATGTGATTTAAGTATAAGCGGCGATAATGTAAAAGGCGCAAGGCTTGCCACGCAAAAACTTATAGAAACAGGAAATAAAAGAATAGCTTTATTAAGCGGTCATGCAGATGTTGCGGGAACGAAACAAAGAATAGAAGGCTATAAGATTGCCTTAAATGAAGCAGGTATAGAATTTGATGAAAATTTAATTATAAACGGAGAATACACCATAGAATCCGGAACAAAAATGGCTGAAAAGCTGATTGAATCGGAAACTAAATTTACTGCTGTAATCGGCGGAAGCGATTTAATTGCTATTGGTGCAATCAGGGCCATAAAAAAAGCAGGCTTTAAAATACCAAAGGATATTGAAGTAATGGGTTTTGATAACATTTACTTATCGGAAGTTTTTGAACCAAGCCTTTCAACTGTATCAAAGCCGCATCATTATATGGCCATTGAAATATCAAGAAAGTTAATTTCATTAATAAACGGTAAAAATGATATTATTTCTCATTTTGTTGTAGAACCGCAAATTGTAATCAGAGAAACTACGAAAAATCTCCAATGAAATGAAATTTTTTGCTGCCAGGGCGTATTTGAAAACAGATTATGAGATTATATTTTTCAACACGCCCTAAAATAATTTATAAAAGATTTGTATACTACCTATATTATTGCTATTTGATAGGGACCGGTTTTCTGATTTTATTTATACAAAATAACTATAGATAATACATTTTGACAATGTTGTTGTAAGAACTTACAAAAATATTGTCTTATTTATTGCAATTTGTACATTGAAACAATATAAACTTTAGGTTAAACTGAAAACAATTAAGAAACCGGTTTGTTAAAGGTTTTGCGAAATAAAACCTGAAAGGGTTTATTACTCTATATTTTATGAATTTTACTTATTTTATTTCATAAATTATTTAGATAAAAATTATTTGATTACAGGTATTTTGGGGCAGAGAGGAGCTATAAATTGAGAGAGATTGTATCGGCAGTTAAAAAGAAAAAGAAAAAATCCAAACTTAAATCCATATGGGAAAATAAAATGCTGTATTTAATGCTTTTTCCAACGATACTTTATTTTATTATATTTAGAGTGTGGCCAATAATTAATATGCGGCTTGCTTTTTTTGATTATAAATCTAAAGGTCCTTGGGTATATGCAGGTTTAAAGTATTTTGAAATGATATTTAAAACACCGACCTTTATGAATATTTTAAAAAATACGTTGATTATAAGCTTTATGAAATACATTCTGCTTTTTCCGTTTTTTGTTATATTTGCAATTCTTTTAAACGAAATCAGGAGCTCAAAATTCAGGCAAACGGTTCAAGTTGTATCCTACCTTCCGCATTTTCTGTCATGGGTAGTAATTGCAGGAGTTTGGATTGCCGCATTAAAGCTTGATGGCGGTATCGTTAATGAGGTTTTAGGTATATTTAATATTCCCGGCAGGGACTTTATGAAGGATAAAGAATCTATCAGATGGGTTCTATTTTTTTCAGAAGCATGGAGAAGCATAGGTTGGGATTCCATTGTGTTTTTTACTGCCATATTAAATATAGATAAATCGTTATATGAAGCGGCTACCGTAGACGGTGCCAGCAGAATGCATATTATCAGATATATCATACTGCCGGCTTTGGTTGTTCCCATGACTACGGTATTTATATTAAACTTAGGATTTTTTATGACAGCAGGCTTTGACCAGGTGTTTAACTTTACAAATGATGCGGTAAACAGCCGTATTGATATATTGGATACTTATATTTACCGCTTGGGTATTGACGGCGGCCAATATTCCCTTTCCAGTGCCGTAAGTTTGTTAAAGGGAACGGTTGGGATGTTCCTTGTATTTATAACCCATTTAATTTCTAAAAAGCTCACAGGTAAAGGTGTATGGTAAAAACAATTTTTTGTATTGATAACAGTGATTTCATAATGAATCAACTAGAGCGCAGTCTTAATTGGAATTACGATAAGCTAAAGGAGGTAAGGAAGAAATGGAATACAAACCTTCCGCTAAAAGAAAAAAAGCACTTTCAATATCTCAAATTATAATTGCAGCAATTATGATTTTTGTTATGTTTACCATAATAGTACCTTTATTAAATATAGTAGCAAGGTCTTTTTCAGACCCGGAATTAAGTCAGACCATGACAGGGCTTGATATTATACCGAAGGGTTTTAGCTTGGTAAACTATAAAATTATTTTTAGTAATCCGGTTATTATTCCGTCTATACTTACTTCTATTTTTATAACGGTAGTGGGTACAGCGCTGAATATATTGCTTACAATTGTTGCAGCTTACGCTCTCACAAGGCCCAATCTTCCGGGGAAAAGCCTGATTATGGGATTTTTAATTATTATGATGCTTTTTGATCCCGGCTTAGTGCCAGAGTATTTAGTTGTAAAGGAATTAGGGCTTCTTGGGTCAAAATGGTCTGTAATACTTTCCATGGCAGTTAATGTCTATTACTTAATTATCATGATGCGGTATTTTGAAGACGTTCCCACTTCTCTTTATGAAGCGGCTACCATAGATGGGGCAGGGCATTTTAGAACATTATTCAGTGTGGCAGCTCCGTTATGTAAACCGGGTATTGCAACTTTAACCATGTTTTACGGCGTATTAAGATGGAATGAGTATGTTCGTTCCGGCGCTTATATCACAACATTAAAAAACAGCCCGTTACAGGTAGTTTTACGTAAGTTTCTCGTAGAGGGGGATACGACTTCTCTTATCGGGGCTCAAAATCTGCTGAATTACAGTGAACTTGCAAAAATCGATTACACAGCTTTAACTTACGCGACTATTGTAATCGCTGTTACCCCTATTTTAATCTGCTATCCATTTGTGCTTAAGTTTTATACCAAGGGCATTATGGAAGGCGGCGTAAAAGAATAACAATAGATACTTTTAAATAAAAGATTATTTATAGTATCTTTTAAAAATAAACCAATTAAACAAAATTCTAATATGTAGGAGGAAGTTATGAAGAGATTATTAACGCTAGCACTTGGGCTTACATTAATTGTAGGTACCTTATCCGGCTGCAGCAAAACAGAGCCTAATTCAGGGCAAAACGAAGCAAAGCCTGAAACCAAAACCGAAGCACCTGCCGGAGAGGATAAAAAAGAAGAAACACCGGCAGAAAACGATGGCTGGCAAGCTATAGGCACAGCAGATTCTCCCGTACAGGTAAAGATTGTCATTAAAGACGTTTTACCAGATGAAGAAGACGTTTTATTAATGGAAGAAGTAATTGAAAGCAAAATGGCGGCTCACGGACAATATATTGATTTAGTAATAGCTGAACCGCCGGCAGGTTCTTATGCTTCGGCTTTACCTTTGGCTTTTAGAGGCGGAGAAGTAGACGCTGATATTATTTATTTCCAAGGCGGAGATACACCCATTACACAAGAGGGGCTTTTGTTAGACCTTACAGATTATATCAATAATTCCACATATGTTAAATCTATTATGGAACCGGCAGGTACTGCACGTATAGCCAATTATCCATATTTATTATGGCTTGCACCTGCAAGGGTTAGCGTACCTGTAATCCGTAAAGACTGGACAGAAAAATTAACTACTTATGAAACCCTTATGGCAGACCCGACAATTGACAACTACTACAATTTCTTTAAGGAAATTAAAGAAAGCGGCTTAGCAACTTATGCGCTTACAGCAGACGGCGGTTTCAGCAGATGGGATTCCGTATTTAATCAGGCCTTTGGCGTAACGGCTACAATCGTGCAGGATGAAAACGGAAAATATGTATTTTCTAAATCTACCGATGCCGAGAAAAATAAATTGGCCTGGTATGCTAAGTTATATGCAGAAGGCTTGATTGACCCGGATTATTTAACAAATTCTTGGGATATTGCAGAACAAAAATTTTATGAAGGCAAAGTTGGTATTTATGTAGGTACAAATGGTGCAACTGTAAAAATATATAATGATAAAATGGTTTCTGTACATGGTAACGAAGCGGAACTTGTAGTTTTACCGCCGGCGAAAGGTGTAGGCTTTGCTTATGCTGCCGTTGATACAACAAAAGAGCCTCGCGGTTTTGGTATCAATGCAGATTCTAAAAATCCGGATGCAGCATTTGCTTTCCTTGACTTTATGGCAAGCCCGGAAGGCCGTATGATTGATAAATTAGGTATTGAAGGCACTCATTATACCGTGGAAAACAATAAAATTGTATTTACAGATAAATTCCCCAACTGGTGGAGCCGTATTTGGGAAACAACTTATGGCTTTGAACCTGAAATGGAATTGGCGCAGCCTTTATACCCGCAGGCAGCAGAAGATTCTTTAACGATGGCTGATGAATACTATGCCGAAGACAGAAACATCCTTACACCGGAAGAATTATTACCGGTTTATGACGGTATGAATACCATTTATTTAGAATATGCTACCGATATTATTACAGGAAACATAGCACCGGAAGCTTTTGATGAATTTAAAACAAAATGGGAAGAAGCAGGAGCGGATATGTTCACCTCCTATTTTGAGGAAGCTTTTAAATAAGCCTGCGAAGCTTAAAAACAAGACATCAAGGGGTGCTTAAAAACCAGAGGATTGTTTTCAGTATATGGTTTTTAAGCACAGATTTAATAAAATACAAAGACGGAGATAGAATAATGATAAATAGAAATGATTTAATAAACAATCCAGATTTAGCTTTTGAAAAGGCCTATGGGGCTTTAGCAGGCTTAGCAATAGGCGACTCTTTAGGGGATGCCGCAAGAAAACCTGAGAATCGTGCAAACTATGGTGTAACAACAGATTTTAACAAAGGGGCTTCTTGGAGTACAGATGATACGGAATTTGCCCTTTTAACAGCAAAAATCCTTATTAACTGCGGCGGCAATTTAACAACTGATGCAGTAGTAAAGGGCTGGATGGAAGACGTTGTTGTTCAAGATGAGTTTAGACGAGGCGGCGCCAGTGAAGTGGAGGCCGCAAACAATTTAAGAAAAGGCATCATGCCCCCCTTATCCGGTAAATTTAATGCCTTCCACATGAGCGACGGCTCCGCTATGAGAATAGGACCTGTTGGTATTGTTTGTGCAGGTGACCCTGAAAGAGCTGCAAAAATGGCAGAAATTGATGCCTCTTTAAGCCACTACAGAGATGGTATCTGGGGCGCTCAGGCAGTTGCGGCGGCAGTATCCGTTGCTATGGTAGACGGAACAATGGACGAAATCATTGATGCTGCGATGAAAGTGATTCCTACGGATTCCTGGTTCTATTTTGCGATGAACAGAGTATTTGAAATCATTGAAAAAGCCAACTATTCAATCCTTGATACATGGATGCCAATTCATGATGAGCTTATCACAACTTCATGGGCTACAACAGCAGAAGCCTTACCTTCCGCTTTTGCCTGCTTAAAGCTTATGAATGAAGATTTTAAAAAAGGCGTAATCCTTGCTTCTAACTTTGCAAGAGATGCAGATACTATAGGTGCTGTTGCAGGTGCGATTTTAGGTGCTAAATACGGTATTTCCGGTATTCCTGCTCATTGGGCAGAAAAAGTACGCTATCCAAGCGGTACCTGCTTACAGTTTACAAAAGGTTTAGATATTAAAGAGATGGCCGGTAAATTGGCTAATCTTATTAAATAACGCAAGAACCTGTATTCTAAGTTGAGGGATTAAAAAGTAAATTTTGAAACCTTTATAGATTTAATATTTTTATACAAAAGGTGTGAAAAGTTTTGCTTTTTGCTTACTCAAGCTTTGCCTGCGGCAAACTTACATTATATAATTAAATATAAAAAGGGCCGTAATAAAGGAATATTGCATTTTATTACGGCCCTTTTTCTTCATGAACAGGAGGTAAAAAATGGAACAATTAAAAGCTTCAACTGCCGGAACTTTAGAATCCAGTGATGTTTATATAGTTTTAGAACCCAATTCAGATTCTTCTGTAAATATAAAGCTAGATAGCGTAGTAGAAAAGCAGTTTGGCGATGAAATCAGAAAATTAGTTTATGCCACATTGGAAAAATATAATGTAAAAGGTATAAATTTAGATATAACAGATAAAGGTGCATTGGATTGCACTATTTTAGCAAGACTTACGACAGTGTTAAAAAGGGCAGGTGTTCCTATTGAGCAATAAATTAAGGCGTTCTCTTTTATATGTTCCGGGGAATAATCCTGCTATGATACAAAATGCTTATATTTACGGCAGTGACGGAATTGTTCTCGACTTGGAGGATTCCGTATCTATTAATGAAAAAGATGCGGCAAGGGACTTAGTTTTTCATGCCTTAAATACAATAGACTTTTTAGACGCGGAGCTTCTTGTAAGGGTAAATGACCCTCACACTGAAACAGGGAAAAAGGATATTGAAATGGTGGTAAAAACCGGCAAGGCCTCTGTAAGGCTTCCAAAGGCCGAATCCAAGGAAGATATATATCTTTGCCATGAGCTTATCACAGGATTTGAAAATAAATTTGGTTTGGAAGAAAATTCTACAAAAATGATGGCCGCTATTGAAACGGCAAAAGGGATTGCAAATGTGAATGAAATTGCTTTAGCAAGCGAAAGGCTTACAGGAATTTCTTTAGGGGCAGAGGATTTTGTTACGGATTTAGGTACTAAAAGAAGCAGCGGCGGAGAAGAACTGCTTTTTGCAAGAAGTGCCATTGTAATTGCTGCCAAAATGGCAGGCATTGACCCCATAGATACAGTTTACTCAGATGTTTCAAATGAGGAAGGGTTTATAAAGGAAGTGAAGCTTATAAAACAACTGGGTTTTGTAGGTAAATCCGTCATTAACCCTAAACAAATAAGAAAGCTCCATGAAATATTTAACCCCACTCAGGAAGAAATTGACCATGCCTTAAATGTTATGTATGCAATTGAAGAGGCAGAGAAAAAAGGCTCTGGGGTTATCGCTTTAGACGGAAAAATGATAGATAAGCCTATTGTATTAAGGGCAAAGCATATGCTGAGGCTTGCGAAGGTTTCAGGGCTTATAAAGGAGGGTTATGATGAATAGGGACAATCCTTATAATTCGGAGGAATTTAATCAAGACAGTATTCTTAAAAATACTCTGCCTTTACCCCAAAAAAACAGCGAAAGCAGAAAGCTGGTTAAGGATTTAAAAGAAGCCGTAAAATTATCCGGCCTTGAAGACGGCATGACCATATCCTTCCATCACCATTTTAGAGATGGGGATCATGTAGTCAATATGGTCTTGGATTTGCTTTCCGAAATGGGCTTTAAAAATCTGGGTTTAAATGCTTCTTCCTTAACGGGAGGGCAAAAAAACCTCGTAAAGCATATAGAAAGCGGTTTAATCACGAGGATTGAGGCAAGCGGTATTCATGGCGCCTTAGGGGAATATGTTTCAACAGGCAATATGGAGATGCCTGTCATATTTCGTTCCCACGGCGGCAGAGCTTATGCTATAGCAAAGGGAGAAGCAAAAATAGACGTTGCCTTTTTAGGGGCGCCGTCTTCCGATGCTTTCGGCAATGCCCTTGGATATGTAAAGAGCGAGAATAACGATTTAATGTGCGGTTCTTTGGGCTATGCCATGGTTGACGCCATGTATGCAAAGAAAACCATTATCATCACAAATAACCTTGTAAATTACCCCAATACACCTTTCAGCATACCGGAACATCATGTGGACTATGTTGTATATACGGATAAACCTGTGGGCAATCCATCGGGCATAAAAAGCGGCACTACCCGCTCTAATTTTAATGTGCGTGAAGATTTAATCGGTGAAAAATGTGCAGAAATCATTGAAGCAAGCGGGTACTTGGAAAACGGATTTTCAATGCAAATGGGTTCCGGCGGTGCTTCATTGGCTGTTGCAGGATATATTCGGGAAGGAATGATAAAAAAAAGTATAAAAGCCGCTTTTGCATTGGGCGGGATAACGGCAGCAACTGTAAAAATGCATGAAGAAGGGCTTATTGAAAGGCTTCTTGATGTTCAATCCTTTGATTTGGAGGCGGCCCGTTCTATAAAAGAAAATAAGTTTCATCAGGAAATAAGCGCCATACAGTATGCAAGCATTGGAAATAAATCCTCAGCAGTAGAAAAACTGGATTTTGTGGTCCTTTCCGGCCTTGAGGTAGACGTTGATTTTAACGTAAATGCCTTAACCGGTTCAGATGGGCTGATTATGGGGGCTTTAGGGGGGCACCCGGATACAGCGGCAGGGGCTTCTTTAACCATCATTGCAATCCCTCTTACAAGAGGCAGAATCCCTTGTGTAGTTAATAAGGTTCTTACAGTAGTAACCCCGGGGAATACAGTAGATGTTATTGTAACGGACCATGGAATAGCGGTGAATCCCCTTAGGAAAGATTTAACAGCAAAATTAAAAGACAGCGGTATTAAACTAACGCCTATTGAAGAATTAAAATATAAAGCTGAAAAAATAACAGGAAAACCAAAGCCAATAGAATTTAAAGAAAAAATAGTGGGTATTGTTAATTATAGAGACAATTCTATTATTGACAGGATTAAGCAGGTCAAATAAATACTATAGTCGAATAAAATATGAAACAGTAGCATAATCCATTTGTTTTTTTCTTGTTTTAAGTTATCTAAAGCTTAGTGTGCACTTGGGGATAAAAGCAAATGGATTATACTGTAATTATAAAGGGGCAATTATATGAAAAAAATAGCTGTTATCGGCAGTTTAAATATGGATTTAGTAATAACTACAGACAGGCTCCCGAATATGGGGGAAACGATTACAGGCAAAAACTTTAGTCAAATCCCAGGGGGGAAAGGTGCAAATCAGGGCGTTGCCTGCGGCAGGTTAGGGGGCAATACAAGATTTTTAGGCAAAGTCGGAAACGATAGTTATGGCAATACATTAATAGAAAGCCTGAAAAATGCTGGTGTAGATACAAATTTTATTATTCAAGACAGCAGCGAAACTACAGGCATTGCAATGATTACCGTGTGTAACGGTGAAAATATGATTATACTGAATCCCGGTGCAAACGGCAAAGTCACTTGTGAAGATATCGAGAGCAATATCGATGTTTTAGAAGAAGCAGACATCCTTATGATGCAGCTTGAAATACCTTTTGAAACAGTAGAATACATAATAAATAAATATAAAGGCAGTAAAACCATAATTCTTGATCCGGCACCATTTATTCCATTGGAAAAGGAATTATTAAAGGGCATTGATTATATAACACCAAATGAATATGAAGCAGGGCTTCTTTGCAATATCAATACGGAAACAGAAAAGGGAATTCTTGAGGCTTTAGATGCATTAAAAGAGATAGGCGTAAAATACCCAATCATAACCTTAGGAAGCAAAGGCATTGCTTTTTATAACGGTACTGAAAATAAAATAATGCCGGGCTTTAAAGTAAATGCAGTAGATACAACTGCCGCAGGCGATACCTTTGCAGGGGCTTTTGCCGTAGCAATGTCAAAAGGTGAAACCATGGAAAACGCCCTCCTATTTGCACAAAAGGCGGCGGCAATTGCAACTACAAAATTTGGGGCACAAAGTTCTATACCCTCATTTGAAGAAGTTGAAAAGTATTTGCTTCAAATATAAAAAATATAGCTCCGAAAACATTCCTGTTTCTTAATAATTTATACAGTTATAGTAAAACAAGCTTAAGGCAGGAACAAAAAGCCATTTTTCATAAACGTCTTAAAATATAGAATCTCTATTTTAAGCCGTTTGAAATATACGATTTTTGTTACGCTAATTCATTGTTTTGCTATAGGTAAATTTATTGTAAAACAAAATACTTATTCCTCTAGCTGTCAGGATTTAAGAATTTATTGACTTTTCAGTTAACATATGGTAACATTTATAAAACATTACGAAATTGACATTCGGAAACTTATATAGAAAGGGTGATAAAATCATGAGTCTTTTCGATTTAACAGGTAAAGTAGCAGTTGTAACGGGAGCTTCTTCCGGACTTGGTGTTCAGTTTGCCCATGCCCTTGCAGAACAAGGTGCAAGCCTTGCTTTGGTAGCAAGAAGAAAGGACAGGCTTGATAAGCTTGCTGAAGAATTTAACAATAAAGGCACAAAAGCTATAGCAGTTAAATGCGATGCTTCCAAGGAAGAAGAAATTATTGCCGCTGTTAAAGAAATCAAGAATCATTTCGGAAGAATTGATATTCTTGTAAACAATGCAGGCGTAGGACTCGTTGACAAAGCCGAAAACCAGTCCAAAGAGCTTTGGGATACGGTTATAGGTATAAATCTTACTGGTGTTTTCTTATTTTCCAGAGAGGTTGCAAAGGTAATGATTCCTCAAAAATACGGTAAAATTATTAATCTTGGCTCCCTTCACAGCAATACTGCTATCAGTGCCGCTGTTAATTCCGTATCTGCTTACTGCGCATCAAAAGGCGGAGTACAGATGCTTACTAAATCTCTTGCGGCAGAATGGGCACAGCATAATATTACTGTAAATGCCATTGGGCCTGCATATTTCCCATCTGAAATGACTGACAGCGCAGTTAGCAACGAAGGCTTTAAACAGTTTGTTGAAGCCCGTTGTCCGATGGGCCGCTTTGGCCGTGACGGCGAGCTGAACGGAGCATTGATTTATTTCGCTTCTGACGCTTCCTCTTATACAACCGGACAACTCTTAAACATAGACGGCGGCTGGAATACCATATAATAGGATTTCTATATCCACATCTGGAATGATGCATATAAAGCGGCACAGCAGTTAAACCCAACTGCTGTGCTGCTTTTAATATGGGATTAAAATATTTTATAATAAAAGCCTATAGATGGTTCTTTTTATATGAGGCTTTATACTTTATTTTTAGAAGAATACACGGCTTATAATAAGAACAGCAATATTTTGGGTGAAATTGTTTACCAAATGAGAATATAGTAATATAGCTTTAAGGTAGTAACAAAAACCTATTTTTCATAAACGGCGTCATCTATAGAAGTACTTAAATGAAGCCATTCAAAATATACGCTTGTTGTTACCCTATTTAAGGTATATCATTATACATAAGCGTTAAGTTCAGAATAAAAAGAAAAGTTAGAGAACATATAAGAATAAAAGACAATAGGATTTTATTCTTATAATAAATGATACTTTACTAATTTATTACAGTTTAAATACGAAATCCGTACAAATCCAAGGAATCATTGAACTTTTAACTGCATAATAGTAAAATAGGCAGGAAAGTATAAATAGAGGAGCAAAATTATGAAGACAACAATTATGGTGAAAATCAAATAATCCTTATTTTTAGTAGCGCTTTTATATATTTGAATATATTTACTGCGGTACTTTTGCCGCAGTTTTTTTATGTTCTTTTGTAGATGCCTTCTAATAGGACGGGAATTTATACTCGAATAAATATGAAACAAGTATTGTTAATTTGATTTTTTTCTTATTTTAAGCTATCTAAGACCTAATATTACTTTGGAATAAAAACAAATTGACTATATGTTAAAAATAATTTATCAAATTAAAGTTATAGTAAATTTCTTACAAAGAAGTAACAAAAGCCGATATACCACGGCCTTAAAACACAGATTTTCTTCGGAAATAGTATATTTTTATGTCAAAGTGAGTGTGCGGCTTTGTTATTGTTTTATTTTAAATTTACTATAAAACAGCACTTAAGCATCATTAAGCGTTTTGGAGAATTAAGTCTCTCAGATTTACTTTCTGCTGTTCTTACTTAATGAGCTTTATTGGAGCGTGATTTTATGCAAAACGAATTATATAAATATCCGCGGACGGCCCATATCATAGGCTCCCGTTTGCAGGCAGGAGATGAGGATTTAAAATCCATCTCCTTGGACATACTAAAAGATAAATACTTGGTAATAGAAGAAAAGATAGACGGTGCCAATTGCGGCATATCCTTTGGTAAAGGCGATGAATTGCTTTTGCAAAGCAGGGGGCATTTTCTGACAGGCGGTTATAGAGAGCGGCATTTTAATATGCTGAAAACATGGGCCATGGTTTACCGTGAACAATTATTCCAATTGTTGGGGAACCGATATATTCTCTATGGTGAGTGGATGTATGCAAAGCATACGATTTATTATGATAAGCTGCCCCATTATTTTATGGAGTTTGATGTTTTTGACAAACAGGATAACGTGTTTTTATCTACCTATAAGCGGCAGGAGAAGTTAAAAAATTATCCTTTCATACATTCTGTTCCTGTTCTTAAAACAGGCAGAATAAAGGATATGGAAGAATTGAGCGGACTGATACAAAAATCTCTGTATAAGTCGGAGCATTGGCTGGAAAATTTAAAAGAAATCTGCAAAAGGAATCTGGATTTTGAGATGGTATTGGGCCAAACCGATAGGTCCGACCTAGCGGAAGGCTTGTATATTAAATGGGAAGAAGACAGTCAGGTAAAGGGGCGGTATAAATATGTCCGAGCTGAATTTGTGGCTCAGATACTTTCTGCTGATGACCATTGGCTGGAGCGGCCTATTATCCCAAACGGCCTTGAAAGGGGTGAGATGGAATGGATATAATAAAACAGATTATAAATTATAAAACGCCTGCTTATAACTGGCAGGAGCGAATGAGAAAAACGCCTCAAAGTCCAAAATACCATGGGGAAGGTGATGTTTTTACCCATACCATAAAAGTTGTAGAAAGCTTATTAAGTGATGATGAATATAATAGCTTAGATGAAAATGACAAGAGACTTCTATTATATGCAGCAATTCTGCATGATATCGCCAAGCCATTTTGTACTAAAATAGAGCATGGCATGATAAGTTCTCCCAATCATGCAGTTAAGGGCGGCATTGAAGCCCGATGGCTGCTTTATCAGTATGGGTTTATGGCTGATTTACTGGGGGACTTAACCTTTTTTGAACGGGAAACGGTTTGTGCTTTGGTGCGATATCACGGGCTGCCCTTATTTTTCATGAATAAGCGTCACTTGGAGCGGGATATCTATAAAGCTTCCCTGGAAGTAAATTTGTATCACTTAAGTATATTGGCGAAAGCAGATGTAAACGGGCGTATATCCAATGACCATGAAGGATTAATGGAGCGGATTAGGCTGTTTCGGGAAACCTGTGAAGAATTTGGCTGTCTGCATAAGCCGAAAGAATTTATCAGCCGAAAAAGTATGGTGAAATACTTCAGCCGAAGTGAGCAATATCTATATTATGAGCCCTATGCAAATAGGCCCAAGGTTTATTTGATGAGCGGTTTGCCGGCCTCCGGAAAAGATACGTATATTAAAGAAAATTTATCCCATATGGACTTGGTTTCTCTGGATGGAATCAGGGAAAGGTTAAAGGTCAGCCCAATCGAAAATCAGGGTAAGGTAGTAAATGAAGCCAAGGCCATGGGAAAACAGTTTATGGCAAAGGATAAAGAATTTGTATGGAATGCTACAAATCTGACTTTGACAATGAGGGCTTCATTAATTGATTTATTCAGGCAATATGATTATGAAGTAAGTATTATATATTGTGAAGTTCCGTTTAATTTACTTTTGGAGCGGAACGAAAGAAGAGAGCGGCCTGTGACGGAGCAGGCGATAGACCGTATGGTAAAAACTTTAGATGTGCCTAAGACATGGGAGGCAGAGGAGATTATATATCATGTGGAGGATAATCGGGAAGGATAGGCTTGAATTAATATAAAATAGCAGAGCAGTCAATTTGCTTTTTTCTTATTTTATATCCTGTAAGGCAAATATTTATAGCAGAATAAAAGTAAATCGGCTGTAGACCATAAGCAAAGCTAATCCTTAAGAAAGATAATAGCAAATGAAAAAAGCTGGAGGATTTCAGCTTTTTTCATTGATACAAGAAGGTACTTTGCTTAGAGAGACAGCTTCTTTCAATTATAGTAAATTTCAACTTAAACAGTAATAAAAATCGTATATTTTATGCTTAGTGAACCTGGAAACACTTACAGGGAAACTGTTAAAGTGTTTTCAGGCGAACGCCCCTTATAGCCAACAAAGATATTTTAATCTTTGTTGGCTATGAATGGCTTAAACATAGGGAGTTTTATATGTTTAAGCCGTTTAACTGTGAACTTAGGAGGGATTCGGTTGTGATTTATATAAATAAATCCATATTTGCAAGGCAGAGCTATAGTTTGTAAAAGTTTTGAAATTTTAAAGTGGTCTATCAGTGCTTTAAATCAGGCATAAGCCAGTCTTTGCCGCAGAAAAAGAGACCTTCTCTTCATATCAAAACGGTATGAGCATAAGTGTTGTTTATTTGTGCTATTTGATTTTGCCGCCATTATTAGATAAACCCATAAGTACCACTCTTTAATCAGGCAGCACCGGAAAAACCGGAGGTAGGTTTTGAAAACAAATGGATTGCAATTTGCTTTCGGTGCCGTTTTCACTGAAGATGAAAATATTGAAATTTTCTTATATTATTATATATAGAGCCTTATTATATAATGGCAGGACTGTTACATCTGTGTTATGATATTTGTGCGGTACAGTGCTTTAATTCTGGGAGGATTTATGCTGGAGATTAAACGATACAATAAAATAGACGATGCAGTTAATCTATATAAACTCATGAAAAATGAGGGAAATGAATGGATTGATTACTGGGGCAGTGAAAAATATAAAAGGGCTCTGGATAATTCTATTGTATATGTGGCTTATGACGGTGATGTTTTATGCGGCTATGTAAGATGCAAAGACGATGATGGCTTTGGCATATATATTTATGACCTGCTGGTTGATAAAAGCCACCGCGGAAACAAGTATGGTTTTATGCTGATGCAAAAGATATGTGATACCTTTCCGGATAATACGGTATATGTCATGAGTGATGTTGACCTGTATTACGAAAAGCAGGGTTTTAAGCGGGAAGGCAGTATATTTATTGTTAATGAATAGAAATTCTGTATATGCCATTTTATTTTGAGAATGGAGACGAATATGCTGAAAGAAGCGTATGATTATTTTAATCAAGATGTTTTGAATGAGTTTCTAGACAGGTATGGGGCAGAGAAAGAAAGCATAAAAAACTTAAATGGTTTTGAAAGTTTTGTTTATGAGATACGTAATAAACAGGGAGAGTATGTCTTAAAGATATCCTATAGTTTAGAGGAAGCTGAACGTAAGCTTCAATCGGAAATCCAGTTTATAGATTACTTATTTGCCAACGGCGTATCGGTTTCAACCTGTATTAATTCCATATATGGCAATAAAATTGAAAAGCGCCAAGAAGGTAACGGCAGTTTCTATTGCAGGGTTTATACAAAGGCCTTAGGCAAAAAAGTATCTAAAGAGCAATGGAATGATAAGCTTTTTAAGGATTGGGGCCGTGTAATGGGGAAGATGCACCGACTTGCCAAGGCGTTTACTCCTTCTGAAAACTTCTATAGGCACCACTGGAATGAAATAGACAGGCTGAATCTTGAAAAATACCTGCCTGCCGGTAATGATATAATTATTCAGAAAATGGATAAGCTTATGCTTCATTTAAATGCAATCAAACGAACGGATGAAAATTACGGGCTGATACACAGTGATTTACATCATGGCAATTTCTTTATGCATGACAATAAGATGACTGTGTTTGACTTTGACGATATTGAATATTCATGGTTTATAAATGATATTGCGATTGTATTGTTTTATGCCGTTTACTGGAGTCCGCTTGCTAAAGATATTGAAGATTATCCTAAATATTTCTTTGATAATTTTATCACAGGTTATGTTCAAGAATGTTCTATAGATGAGAACTTATTTAAAGAAATCCCGTATTTTCTTAAGTTCAGGCAAATTATTTTGTATGTGGCTCTTTGCGAGGCCTTTGATTTTAATAATTTAAAAGAGGATCAGAGGGATTTATTAAATAAATTTAAATATGAAATTGAACATGATATCCAGCTGATTAATTTGGCTGAATTATACTGATAGCAAACGGCGAATACAATGTAGTTTTTTATTCCATAAAAAGAAAAAGATAATTTATAATGAGTGAAAACCCTTCATATGTGTTAAAAAGAAGAGATTGCTGGAGAGATAGTCATATAACGGAGGTATCGATTTGCTGAATAGAACAATATTTAAGAAGGTGTAAACTGGCAGGAACACTGACCGGCTCCGGCGGCAAAGGTATAGCAGTAAAGGTTTTTGGTTTTGCCGCACATTAAGATTTGGGACTATTTTTTGATAAAGATATGAAAAGCAGGACATGAGTATACAATTCATAAAACAAAGGCCCAAGGTTTAATCCTGTTTCCATAGTTTGAAAAGCCAATAAACTTAAGGGTTTGATGGCTTTTTGTCATTCATATTTTTATAAGCTTTAAATACATAAAGCCTATTATTAAAGAGTTTTACTATTTACATTTTATAGAATATTGATATAATTCTTGAAAAGGGGGGAGTGAAATGCCTGTAAAGCAAAAAATAAGGGAAAAGTACAATTTACTGAGTAAAAAGCAAAAAGTAATAGCAGATTATTTTTTAGAAAACAAATCATCTCTATGTTCTAAAACTCTTCGGCAAATCAGCATAGAAACAAAGGTTACCGAGCTTACAATCATTAATTTCTGCAAGAAGCTGAATTTTAATGGCTTTGGTGAGTTTAAAGAAGAGTATGACCATGACATAAAAATAAACAACAGCCAATTAAAAAAGGTGTTTAGAAACGACACAAAAAAAGTTGAATATGATGCGCTTTTCAAATTAATTATAAACCATCAAATAAATAGTCATAACAATACGCTTAATAATTTAAACGAAAAATCCATCATGGAAACCATTGAGCTCATCAATAAATCTAAAAAGATATTCATATTCTGCGAAGGTTACTCTAACTTTGTCGGCAGTTATCTAAAGGCCATGTTTGATACCCTTGCACTAGAAACAGAAATAGTAAATTTCACCCGCTTCGACCTTCAGTTCTTAATGAAATTTCTTAGTTTTACGCCCCAAGATTTATATTTTACAATCTCTTATCCTACTTATACCAGTTTAATTGTAAAAATAGGTGAATATCTTTTCGGCAATGGTTTTAATGTAATTTCTTTTACAGATAAGCCCGATTCTCCGCTAACTAAAAATTCCAATATAACATTTTATTCACACAATGATTCTATTACATTATATAATTCTTTTCATTCTTCCATAAGCATTATTGAAGTCATAATGACTTTACTGAGCAAGAGCAGGGAAGGCAAGATTTTACATATGAACAACAGCGCCGAAAAAATAGAAAACTTTTTTGCCGGATTTAGGCCCATGGTTCAGGATTTATAAATTTATAGTAAATTTAACTGAAGGATGTAATAAAAATCTATTTTTCATAAACGGCTTAAACATATGAAAGTCCTATATTTAAGCCATTCATAGCCAACAAAGATTAAAATATCTTTGTTGGCTGTAAGGGGGCGTTCGCCTGAAAACACTTTAACAGTTTCTAGGTTCACTAAGCATAAAATATACGGTTTTTATTATTGTTTCATTTGAAATTTACTATAATTGCCGTAATAAAAATTCCAAAGTTTTATATTGCAGTTTACTTTGGAATCTTATCATAAGTTTAAATATTAGGGCATATTCACACGAAATAAATATCTGTGTAAAAATAAGATTGACCGATGGTTTCTATCGGTTCGTGCTTTCTTAATTGTAGGGAAAAGACATATATTAAATACTTGGAGGTATTGTTATATAATGCTTCAGATATTTCTTAGCCTATGTGAATATGCCCGTATAAAATAGATAATTGAAACAAGATATAAAAATTATTTTAATTAAAGTGGCAGGCAGAAAAATGGCCGCTTTCTTTTCTTTGTTTAAGCTCGGGTTCTTCTTTTCTGCAAATATCCGTAACGTAAGGGCATCTTGTGTGAAAGCGGCAGCCCTTGGGAATATTTCCCGCGCCGGGAATCTCCCCTTTAAGCAGAATCCTTTCTCCTCGTTTTTCCTCAGATATTAAAGGAGCGGCGGAAAGCAAGGCTTTTGTATAAGGGTGCAGGGGATTATTGAATAAATCTTCTGTTTTAGCGATTTCAACAAATTTTCCAAGATACATAACGGCTACTCTGTCACTGATATGCTCAACAACATTCAGAGCATGAGATATAAAAAGATATGTTATATCTTTATATTCCTTTTTCAAGTCCATCAGAAGATTGATGATCTGGGACTGAATGGAGACATCGAGGGCTGAAACCGCTTCGTCGCAAACAAGAAACTTAGGATTCAATGCAATTGCTTTGGCTATGGCAACCCTCTGTCTTTGGCCTCCGGAAAACTCATGGGGATATCTTTCTGCATAAACGGGGCTTAAGCCTACCTGCTGAAGCAAGGAAGAGGTTTTCTTTAAAGATGCCTCCTTGCTTAAGCCCATTTGTATAGTAAGGACCTCCCCTAAAAGCCTTTTTATGGTTTTTCTAGGATTCAGAGAAGAATAAGGGTCCTGAAATATAATCTGCACTTTTTTTCTCAGATCTCTAAGGTCTTTGCCCTTTTTATCAAATATATCCTGATTTTCAAAAAATATGTTTCCGCCTGCCGGCTCATTCAGTCTTACGATAGAGCGGCCTATGGTGGTCTTTCCGCAGCCGGATTCGCCTACAAGGCCAAGAGTTTCTCCGTGCATCACACGAAAGCTTACGCCGTCAACTGCCTTGATATAACCTGAGGTCCTTCTAAGAACTCCTGATTTCACGGGAAAATATACCTTTAAGTCCTTCACTTCTAAAATAGTGTTACTTTCCATAGCAGTCCCCCCTTAAAAAGCAGCAAACTCTCCGGTTTCCTATAACAGTTTCTTCGGGTTCCTTTTCTCGGCATATATCCATAGCTTCAGGGCATCTCGTATGAAAACGGCAGCCTTCGGGGAATTTAAGAGGGTTTGGAACATTGCCCCGAATAGCCTCAAGCCTTCCTCCGCGTTTCACCTTAATGCCGGGTATGGACATGATAAGGAGCCTTGTATAAGGGTGCAGCGGATCGTGAAAGACTTCCTTGGCAGGCCCTTCTTCGATGATTTTTCCTGCATACATCACGGCGACTCTTTGAGCGATTTGAGATACGACGCCAAAATCATGAGTGATTAATAATATACTCATGCCTGTTTCCCTTTGGAGTTCTTTTAAAAGCTCTATGATTTGGGCTTGTATGGTTACGTCAAGGGCTGTTGTAGGCTCATCGGCTATTACTAAATCCGGGCTTGCGGCAAGAGATATGGCTATCATTACTCTTTGCCTTAATCCTCCTGAAAGCTGATGAGGATATACATTTATTCTTTCTTCAGGATTGGGAACACCTGTCTTTTTAAGCATTTCAATGGACGCTAAGTATATTTCTTTATTGGTCATATGAGGAAAATGCGTTTTATAAACCTCTCCTATCTGCTTTTTAATTTTATAGCTGGGATCAAGAGAAGTCATGGGTTCCTGAAAAATCATGGATATTTTTCTGCCTCTTATTTTTCGTATTTCTTCATCTGAGGCATCTTTAATATCCTTCCCTTCAATTGATATGGAATCCGCCGTCATTTTTGCATTTTCAGAAAGGAGCCGTATAAGAGAAAGGCTGGTTACAGTTTTTCCGCAGCCGGATTCGCCCACAAGGGCAAGGGTTTCGCCTTTATTTATATTGAAACTTACACCGTCAACAGATTTAGCCACACCTTCAGGCGTATGAAAATAAGTCTTTAAATTATTAACCTCTAAATATAAACTGTTCATAAAAACACCTACTTTCTCATTCTCGGGTCAAAGGCATCCCGAAGTCCGTCACCAAGCCAGTTAACTGAAAGCACCGTAAGAGAGATGGCGATGCCCGGCACTGTAGTAAGGTAAGATGCTGTTTGAAGATAATTTCTGCCTTGGTTAAGCATTACACCCCATTCGGGGAGGGTAGAGTCTATGCCCATGCCGAGAAAATTAAGGCTTGCTGCGGAAAGTATGGCATTGCCTACGGATAAGGTAGCCTGAACAATAATAGGGGCCATACAATTAGGCAAGATATGGCTAAACATTATCCTGAAATGGGAAAATCCGGCCACAATGGCAGATTCGATGTATTCCTGCCTTTTTATGCTTAAAACCTGGCCTCTTGTAAGTCTTGCAAAGGGAGGCCAGCTGATTATGGCAAGCGCGATGACTACATTGCGCTGGCTTGCGCCTAAAGCCGCCATAATGGCGATGGCTATTATTAAAAAAGGAAACGAAAGCATAATATCTGTAAAGCGCATTAAAAGGGCATCTATTTTTCCGCCGCAGTATCCGCTGATACAGCCGATAAAAACACCGGCGGCAGCAGCTATAAGGCTTACGGAAAGACCTGTTACAACAGATGTGCGCCCCCCGTATAAAAGCCTGGCCCATATGTCCCTGCCGTAATCGTCGGTTCCAAGAACATGGCCCGGTGAACCGGGAGGAAGAAGCTTATCCTTTAAATTCATATCAAGGACGGGGTCATATCTGGAAAAAAGAGGGGCTCCTATACATAAAATAAGGATGATTAAAAGCATAACAAGCCCTGTTACCGCAAGCCTGTTTTTCTTAAAGTTTCTTAAGATGTCCTGCCAATATGTTGTTGTGGAAAGGCTTTCTTCACCGATTAATTCATTTTCAAAAGAAACGTTTGTATTATTATCCATGCTGTCACCTCCCTTAATTCTCTTCAATTCTTATTTTAGGATTGATTAGGGCATAGCATAAATCCACAATAAGATTAATAGCAAGGAAAGTTACGCATAAAACCAAGGTCGCTCCTTGTATAGTAGGATAGTCTCTTCTGCCGATGGCATTTACAATAAGCCTTCCTACTCCTGGCCACGCAAAAATAGTTTCCGTTACTACGGCTCCCCCTAAAAGGCTGCCTAATTCAGAGCCTAAAACCGTTATGACGGGTATCATAGAATTTTTAAGGGCATGGCCCAAAATAACCGCTTTCTCCTTAAGTCCTTTGCTTCTTGCGAATTTAATATAGTCCTGATTCAAAACCTCCAGCATACTGGAGCGGATCATTCTTGTCTGGGTTGCCGCAAGGCCTAACGCAAGAGATGAGGCAGGGAGAATAAGGTGAGCAATTACTGAGGAAAAGCCGTCACTCATATAACCTATTCCCTTACTTGGAAGAAAGCCTAAATTGAGAGAAAAAACGATTATAAGTACCAGAGCAAACCAGAACTTAGGTAAAGATACGCCGATGGTTGCAAGCATGGTAAATAAATTATCCCATATGCTATTATGCTTAAAAGCCGCAAGGATTCCTAAGGGCATTGATATGCATATGGAAAGAAGCATTGCCGCAAAGGTCAGCTGCAAGGTTGCAGGCATTCTTGCTTTAATTTCATCAAAAACATCATTTTTAGTAATATAAGAAATACCTAAGTCTCCTTTAGCCGCCTTTAAGATAAAATTCATGTATCTTTCCCCAAAAGGCTTGTCTAAACCTAAATCCTGCCGTACCTTTTCATAGGTTTCAGGGGATATGGTCTGAGTATCGCTTACCCCCAGTGCAAGAGAAACCGGATCCCCGGGAGTTATGTATAAAAGGCTGAATATCATAAACGAAATTACAAGCAAAGTCGGTATCATCTGTAAAAGTCTTCTGACGATATAAGATGTCATTTTATCCCCCCTGAGAAAAAGCTAAAAGCCTTTTCCATAAAATATATAGTCCATTTGCTTTTATTCCAAAGCGTGTTTTTGGATTGAGACGACTTTAAATAAGCGAAAAGCAAACGGACAATGATACTATTTCATATTTAATCAAGTATACGCTAAATAAAAAAGACATGACAAAGCCCCACGAATGCCGTAAGTAGAAGGCTTGAAATTATTTGACTTAATATATGGAATAAAGAATGAATCTTTCATGAACAATTCTTATATGAATACAGCCCGCTCAAATGAACAGGCTGTATTGGATTTATATTATTCGACTGTAACATTTCTGGTAGGCCCTGCCAAACCGTACCATAGAGTAGGGGCCTTGTCAAAATCCTTAACTTTTTTATTCATTCCTATTTGAACATATTCAAAATACCCGCCGGCGTGAACCCTGTTTTCAAGAGCCCTTAGCGCGGCTTCTTCAAGCTGCTTGATTCTTTCATCGGTATCAACGTTTGAATAAGCATCGTCAAGCATTTTATCAAGCTCAGGATCATTATAAAACACATTATGAGAGCCTGTGGAAGAAAGCACCGAATGGAACAGCATATTCAGGCCGCCCACGGTGCTGCCGCCGCCCATAATGAAAAGCTCCGTATTTCCTGATTTGATGTCTTCAAGCATCGTTGCCCATTCTGTTGGCTGAGAAGCTGCATCAATCCCTATGGTCTTAAGGAAGGTAGCGGCCATATCGCCCATTTTCATTCTGTTTTGATCAGAGGTAGGCGTTTTTATTGCGAATTTAAGCTTTTGGCCATCTTTTTCAAAGATGCTGTCAGAGCCTTTTTTCCAGCCGGCCTCTTCAAGCAATGCGGCTGCCTTTTCAGGATTATATTCATAGTGCTTTTTCCATTCCTCCACATTTGATCCTTCAAATTCCAGAGGTACAGCGCCGCCGTAGGAGTTTACTGCAAGCATTGCCCCAAAATCGTTATCAAAGATAGACGATACGATTCCCTCGAAATCAATTGCCAAGGAAATGGCCTGCCTTACTTTTATATCCTGGAATATTGGCTTAGAGCAGTTTATGCCTATGTATCTATACCAGCCCACAGAGTTAGGCACAAGCATAAGGTCATCTCTTGAGGCAACTGCTTCAAGATCTGTATTTAAAAGCTGAGGAACAATATCAATTTCATTATTTTGAAGAGATATGGCAGCAACAGCCTTATCAGGAATTATTTGAAACTCTACCTTATCAAGCCCGGGACTGATATAGTAATCTGTATTCTTTTCAAGGATTACTTTATCATCTGTTCTGTACTCTACAAATTTATAAGGACCGCTCCCAACAGGAAACTTGGCAAGGTCGTACCCTTTTTCCATAGCTTCCACCGGGAAGATGAGCACGTCGCTAAGTTCCTTTAATATAAGGGCTGAAGGGAAATTTGAAGTAACGATAAGGGTAGTATCATCGGTAGCTTCAAAGCTTTTGAAATATTTAACCGCATCAGCGTAGTGATAGGACTTATTGTTTTCGTCCATTACGAAATTAAAAGCGTCTGCTATGGACTGAGCCGTAAGCTTTATCTTTTCATCTCCAAATAATTCATTTCCTGTCTGCCAGTAAGCATTATCTCTTATTTTAAGGGTATAGGTTATATTGTCGTCGGCGATTTCCCAGCTTTCTGCAAGGCATGGATAAAGCTTTCCGCCGTCACTTGAAATGAGCGTTTCATAAATATTTGCTATGACGTACCTATCGCCGTCCGATGTAGTAAGGTATGGATTAAATGTGTCTATTGTATAAGGCGTGCCTATTTTCAATACTTTCCCTTCAGAAGAAGCATTGGAATCTTTTTTCGGTTCAGAAGCCTGGTCTTCTTTTTTCGTATCGGCATTTGATTTCGTGTCTGCGGCCTTGTTGTTATTTCCGCATGAGCTTAATAAAAACGAGATTATCAGCATACAAGCAAGAATAAACACAAGTCGATTTTTCTTTTTCATGTAATTTACCCCCTTATTCGCTTTAAAAACGAGCATTGCAGAACTATTGAACTGTATAAAAGTTATAAGGTTTTATGACAAATCTCCCCATTAATCATAGTTAAAACGCAGTTCGTCATGTTTGAAAATGGATGACCATCGAATACAGAAATATCGGCGTCTTTTCCTTCCTTTAAAGAGCCTAACCTGTTTTCAAGCCCCAATGCCTTTGCGGCATTTATGGTTACTGCTTCAAAAGCTGCCTGTTCAGGAAGGCCGTTTTTTATCATAATACCTACATGAACAGGAAGAAATTTTGTGCCTTCTCCCTCGTCTGCCGTTAAACATATGCTTACGCCGGCTTCATAAAGCTTTGCCGGGGTATCCAGCCTTAATCCCCAAACTTCTCTTTTAAGATGGTTTAAAAGGAGAGGGCCTATAATGCAAGTTACGCCTTCATTTTTTAAAATATCAGAAATTAAATATCCTTCCGTAGCATGCTCCAGGGTATAGTCAAGATGGAACTCTTTTCCTATTCTTATGGCCGTCATAATGTCATCGGCCCTATGACAGTGTATTTTGCACCTTTTTTCTCCTCTTACAACAGGGACGAGAGCATGAAGCTTACAATCGTATTTAGGCTTTTCTTTGCCTTCCTCTTCGCTTTGCTTTAATTTCTCAGCGTATTCCACGGCCTCTTTCAAAGTGTTCCTGAGAAGTGCAGCGGTGCCCATTCTGGTAATAGGAGCCTTTTCTTTCATTCCGAAAAATCTTTTTGGATTCTCTCCTAAAGCAAATTTCATCTGCTCAGTATTTTTTATTTTCATTTCTTCCAAAGTTCTTCCCCTTAGTTTAAAGGCGAAGCCTGAACCTCCGATAACGTTTGCCGAACCCGGACCGGTATAACATGTGGTAAAGCCCGCTTTCATAGCTTCCGCGATCCCCTCATCAAAGGGATTAAAAGCATCAGAAGCTTCCACCTGAGGGGTCACAGGGTCGCAGTGTTCGTTATAGTCTTGGATAGGAGGCAATGTGTTATAGGCTACCATTAAGGATAAATGGGTATGGCAGTCTATTAGGCCGGGGATAATATATCCACCTTTAGCATCGATAACTTGGCAATCTTTAGGAATGCTTATGTTATTGCCTACACCGATGATTTTACCGTTTTCAACTAGTATGGTTCCGTTTTCGTAATTCTTTTCTTCCATGGTTATAATTTTTCCGTTTGTAATAGCTTTCATTGATTCCTCCTTTAAAACATATATTTAGCTTCCGAGAAGCCACAGTACAATATTATTTGCTGCAGGTGCGCTTACTTTTGAATATATGCAGGTAAAGAAACAAGGCCTGATATTATAAACGACAGTTACTGCTCATACATTTCTCTTTATGCAATGTATTTGTGAATAAATCAAGCTCTGCTTGATTTTACTTGCATTATACCACACTCTATTTTAAGGAAAAACAAAAAGCAATAGGCGTAAATTTAATTTGTGACTTTTCATAATAATCTCAATATAAATTTAAAATATAAATGTTGAACTTGTATTAAAAAGTATTTTTATACTTTTTAATAGATAAATTTATCCTAAAAATATTATATTTTTTATTTAAAAAAACATATATTATTATTTAATATTTACATTAATTGTTTTTGATAGTAAGACTTATATGTTAAAATATATAAAAAATATATTTTGATAAATAATTTTTATAATTTTAATACATATTTTTATATCGGTTGATGATTGGTTAAAAAAGTAATCAAATTTTAAATATAGTTTCATTTAAGAACAAGTAAAGTACAATTTTATAAAAATACTGTTTGCTTTATATGCTGAAGGACCATAAAAAGAGTATAGAAAAACTACAATTGCGATTAGAGAAAAAGCTTCCACAATTCGCTGCAGATGAAGATTATAGGGCATACTAAATCCGAATAGCCGAAGGCTGGATTTTGGGAAGCGAAATTTCTGAAAAAAACACAGAAATAGTGGAACTATTTTGAGTATTTTTTATGAAGAAGTCACATTTCTATGGTAAAATAAACTTTTGTTTGGACTTTTTAGATACACCCTAAGAAAGCAGATATAGTATTAGATACCTTTGATTTTCGAAATTTAAAAATTAATTTAAGCATTAAAAAGGCTGATAATCCTATTTGAGGTTATCAGCCTTTTTAAATATTATCCTAAACATTAATATAGTTACTTCTCACGTATACTAATCCTGGATTGGATATTTTTTTGTATTACAGTATCTTAAGCTATTTTAATATAGCTATATTTACCTTTAAGGCATTATCTACAGATTAACACATGATCCCCGTTTTTTAGCTGAACCACGTCTGCATGCAGGGCTATCCCAAGATCCCGAAGAATATCACGGCGTTCTTCTTCATTAGGAATATATAAGGTTAAGGGATCGCCTGATATAATACGTTCTTTATTATCGGTTATATAAACTAAAATTTCAGGCTTATCTTTAGCCATTTGTATTCCCTCCAATTTTCGTATCCATAATTGTGTGAATTTTTCTGCTGCTTTCCAAAACAGGTGTAGATTTAATGACTCTTATAGTTGCTTCAGCATTGTAGATTATAGGCACAAAGGCTATCATAAGTTTTCCTTCCGAAAAGCTCCTTCTTGAAAAGCTGAATCTTTTTACGCCGAACGTTCGAGTAGCTTCAAAAACCATAGCTTGTCTTTGGCCTGGATTTTCGATAGTAAGTCTGAATTTATCATTTTTAGGTTCTATAACAATACCGATACCTTCTCTGAGAAAAAGCTCTCTGCTTCTTTCTGTACCAAGAAAATTAGTCACAAACATGCCGTCTACAAATAATTCGGATTGTTCTATGGTTATTTTTCCAAGCTTAACATTACAAATATCACCGATGCTTTTACCTTTTGTAAATAAATGCAGCATATAAATCGTAAAAGTACCGATTATGAAAGAGATTATTATGTTTATTAAAATGCTTTCTGAGTCGGCTATTTTTAAAGACATGACAACAAAGAGTGCTGTAAGCATAGATAGATAATTTCTGGATTCATATGTTTTTGATATTCCGTCAATATAGGCTGCTCCTCTTTTTGCATACTCGGCACCTTCCAGTTTTTCCAGGCTTTCTTTTTCCGATTTTCTTATATCTCTGAAATGCTGTATAGCTAATGCAATAAAGGTTACGGCTGTAAATTCCTTTGATAATAATGCCGGAATTGCAACGGCACCCAGTGCGGAAGCGACACTTCCTATTACGATATTAATAAAATAACCGGTTGGGTAGCTTGGATTTTGCCGTGTATCTATACGGAGCGTTACAAGACGCGCTATAGTCCCCATTCCTATCCCAAGCAATATAATTATTAAGCTGTTAAAATCTAAGGATTTTTCCATCTGAGCCTCCATATAAATAATTTGCTTATGGCTTATCTTCTAATTATTTCCTATTATGTTTAAATTATGCGTTTAATTGGCATAGCAGGCAGGCTGTAAATAAAGTATTCTATGGCTTTGGAAAAGGGCTTTGTTTAATTCATCTTTCACATAATTACTATATACAAGCTGCATAATATTAAAATATTAATATTATAAAACAGAATAAATTCTTGAGGTTTTTATTAGGGCGTGTCTGAAAAGTCTAAACAAAAGTCTGTTTTGCCATAAGTCAAGGCTTCATCATCGAAAAGGGATTTTTGCTTTGCGAAAACTGTATTTTATGTATTCGGATTTCTTTCCGATTCTACTCGAATTCATGTTTTCCTGCAAATAATACTTTTTCAGCTTTAAAGCTTATAAAGGTATTTTATATTCTTGTAGGTTTGACTATTTTCAGACACTGTCTAATTGAATATTATTTATAAGGAGATATCTACTATGTATCCACAATATCCAAATTATTCGTCTAAAGAAGTTTGTAAAGAAGTTACTCTTAGCTTCCCGCCCCAGCATCAGGAAAGACAACCGGGGCTTGAGTATTTAATGGACCCTTTACCTATTTTTGATAATCCTAATTATAAAGGTAAGAGGAAACTCAAAGGAAAAACCGCCATTATATCAGGCGGTGACAGTGGTATAGGCAGAGCCGTAGCCGTGGCATTTGCCAAAGAGGGCGCCAATGTGTCTATTGCTTATCTTTATGAGAAAAAAGATGCGGAAGAAACAAAGTGCTGGGTAGAGCATTACGGCGGAAAATGCCTTTTGCTGGCAGGCGACTTAAGAAATCCTAAAACATCAGAAACCGTTGTTAATAAGACATGCGATGTTTTCGGAAACCATATTAATATCTTAATAAACAATTGCGGGGTGCAATTTCCCCAAGATTCTATATTGGATATAAGCGATGAGCAGCTTCTTAATACGTATGCAACTAATATTTTTTCCTATTTTTATATGACTAAGGCTGTATTGCCTTATATGAAAAATGGAGGCAGCATTATTAATACAGCTTCTGTTACCGCCTATGAAGGCCACAAAACATTAATAGACTATTCTTCCACTAAAGGTGCAGTCGTATCCTTTACCAGGTCCCTGTCATTAAATCTTGCCGAATCAGGAATAAGAGTGAATGCCGTAGCCCCCGGTCCTATTTGGACGCCTTTAATACCCTCAAGCTTCGATGCTCAAACGGTTTCCACTTTCGGTACGAATACGCCCATGGGACGAGCAGGACAGCCCTTTGAGCTTGCTCCAACATATGTGTATCTTGCTTCTGACGATTCTCGCTATGTGTCAGGGCAGGTTCTTCATGTAAACGGCGGTGTTATTGTAGAATCCTAGAAAAGCAGAAATTATTTATTAAGAAGCAAAACTTTAATATTATTATTGATGCTTATAAAATTTATTTATACTTGATTCCATATGAAATAGAATCATTGTCAAATTGCTTCTCTCTTATTTTAAGCTGCCTTAATTCCAATATTCATTTCAGAATAAAAGCAGATTGACTATACTATAAAATGTAAAAAACCAAACTTAGTTTGGTTTTTTACATTTTATATCTTATAAATTCATACAATTAAAAAGGAGGTGCTGTATATGGGAAAAAATCTGCCGGATAAAGAAACGTTTGAATTACCTATAAAAGAAAGCTGCAATTCATCTGATTTCACCGGGCATAAAGCTAGTGATTCCAAAACGCAATTTCAGACACAAATTTTCTTTCATATTCTTTTTTGGGGATTTCTATGGGGAATCTTTGAATCAACAGCAGGATACTTGCTTCACCTGCTGCCCTTTAGCGTTGGGTGGCTGGTATGGTATCCTGTAGCCTGTTTTTTCATGTTTAATGTGTATAAAAGAACTCAAAAGATAAGTACGGTTTTAGCAGTTGCTGTTTTGGCAGCCTCTATGAAAATGGTAAATTTATTCCTACCGGGAAGTATAGACAGGGTAATAAATCCTGCCATATCTATTATATTTGAGGCTCTTTCTATGATGGGCGTTCTTTGGGTTATTAAATATCATTTAGGCGAAAACTTAAAGAAACCATTGACCAAGGCACTTGCTTTATTTAGTATGAATACTGGTTGGCGCATATTATATATAATGTATCTTCTGTTTTTAGTGCCGGATTGGATAAGGGACGTTTCCGTAATTAGCAGCGCAGATAAATTTATTGTGTTTTTTGCCGTACATAATCTATTTACCACGATTGCTTTATTTGCAGGCTCTCTATTATTAGCATATATATCTAAGCCTTTTAACATAATTGAGCATAAAGTATCTCTTATATTTTCCATGGTGCCAGTGCGCTTTATTCCCGCTGCAAAAGCAATACTGTTTTCTTTTCTTCTTTGTATAACCTTAGCTCTTGAGCTGATGCTTTGAAATAATGAATTAGAATAAAAAATGCCATCTGATGTATATTATGAAACTTGGAATATACATTCAGATGGTATTTTTATTATGGTTTAACGGGCGATTTCCGTATTGTCCTTTGTACGGTCTCTAAGGTCTTCTACGGGGTTTTCCTGAGCCTCTGCCCTATAGTCTATATTATATTTTTCCTGATGCTTTGCGATTACATTATGGCTTGCCACCATATTTACATCATGATTAACTTTATTTTGATAAAAGAAGAATTCATGATCCTTCGGTAGCTCATTGACAGGGCAGTATTGTTCTCTGTCAGCCGTAAGTAAAATCTGCTGGCCTAGTATATTTCTTACATATTCACGGGTATCATGAAATTGAAGAAGCTTTGGAAATTCTCCTCCGGGAATAACCTGCTGCCAGTCTTTGTTCTCATATTTCTGTAAAAGATGAACTGCCTGATGGAGATGCGCAATCTCCTGATTAAGATGCATTTCCCAAATGCCTTTCACGTTTGCGTCAAGTTCGTCTTGATAAAAAGAATAATAAAGATAGCATTCCATATATTCATGGAGCAAAAGGTTTTCAAGCCATGTGCATGTCGGATCCAATAGAGAGCCGTAATGGCTTACATGCTGTTCTTCTATCATGGCAATTTCCAGATATAGCTGGCGGCCCAAATCGTTATAATATGTGTTGCCGAGATTCATATAGAAATTCATGGTTTGCTGTTCGCCTGCGGTAATAATAAGCGTGTTTAATTTCGTGCGGATATCCGCCGTTTTGAAATCTACGGGATTCTTTACGGATTCGAAGGGGAAGCGGTGTTCTGCAATTGTTGGTCTGCCCGGCGTAATATCTACATAGCTTTTGACCAGCTGCTGGGCAGGAATTTGAGCATCTAAATCCAATAAATTTGAATATCTGTACAGATGGTCAAAATCTTCTAAAAGGGCAAAATCCAAGGCCTGCTTTACATAGGGATTCGGCTCATTCTGAGCTAGCCATGCAGTTAAGTCGACTGCTACATGCTCGTAGCCGATGGTGGTTTCAAGCTGGGTTTCATCAATAGGTTTAAGCCAGTTAATATGCTTTTGCTGCTGCTGTTCTATACGCCGGGATAAGGCAATCTGCCTGCGGATATCATTATTAGAGCAGTTGCGGTGGAATTGATGCTTAAATAGTGTCGATTCCACTTCAATGCCGTTCATTAAGATAATTCTAACTTTTGTATAAGGGTCAACGGTCATTTTATCATAAGGTTTTGGATATATGGTGGCCCAATCCATAATACCGTCTTCTACCTTATGTGCCTTCAGTTCAAACGGATTCATTATAAAACTCCTTTATTTTTTATTATTTACATATATTTCAAGCTTATACATTAAAACCAAATGCCTATGCTTAGGAATGTATAATATATGAAAAGTTGGTAAATTTAATAAGATGAAAGAAGCTGAAAGAGAGGCGAGCCTAATGAATTTTGCCGTTAACAGAAGTATTGAGCGTAAAGAAGCATGGGATAAGGTAACAGGAAAAGCACAATATACAGATGATTTTCCCCAAACAGGTATATTATATGGAAGCCTGCTTACAAGCACATATGCACACGCGAAGATTATACGGATTGATATTTCAAAGGCCGTTAAAATTAAAGGAGTAAAATCCATATTAACAGGAGAACAATATACGGAATTATTCGGTCCCCTTTTGCTGGATAGGCCTGCCTTAGCAAGAGATGTTGTAAGATATGCAGGAGAACCGGTAGCTTTGGTGATTGCGCAAAATGAGTATACGGCAGAGCTTGCAGCAAGGCTTATTGAAGTAGAATACGAACCTCTACCGGTTATTTTGACGCCTTCGGAAGCATTGGCTGAAGGGGCGGTATTGATTCATCATAAAACAAATGGATATAAAAGGTCTATGGAGGACGTTTATCCCATAGAGGGAACAAATATTGCAAGCAGTTATCAAATAAGAAAAGGAAATATATTAGAAGCCTTTGAGGAGTGCGACATTATTATAAGACAGAAGTTTTCTTTGCCGCCTTCGGACCACATTGCCATGGAGGTAAGAGCTGCTCAGGCTGAAATATCTCCAGACGGAAAGGTATTGATTACAGCATCATCTCAGGCGCCTTATGTGGTAAGAAAAATGATTTCAGACATGTTTTTAATTCCTGCAGGCAAAATAGAGGTGAAAACACCCTTTCTGGGAGGAGGATTTGGCGGGAAGGCTCCGGTTTTTCTTGAGATTCTTGCTTTTATTGCCTCAAAAAGCGTTGGAGGAAAGCCGGTCCGTCTTACAATTCCCCGGGAGCTGGATATGGCGTCGGCACCGTGCCGGTTAGGCCTTGAAGCAGATATTAAAATCGGTTCCCATAAAGACGGGATAATTAAGGCTGCTGAAATGACATATTGGCTGGATTGCGGTGCATATACGGATATCTCTCCTTATATGGCGAAAGCCATTGCCGTTGATTGTACGGGACCCTATCATATTGAAAATCTTCTGTGCAATTCCTTATGCGTATATACAAATCATACTTATGCAACCTCATACCGAGGATTTGCCCATGAATCCTTCACCTTTTGCGTTGAGCGGGTTATGGATATGATAGCGCTAAAATGCGGTATAGACCCCCTTGAATTAAGAATAAAAAATGCAATCGGCCAGGGGAGCAGTACCCCCACACAGGTGCCCTATACGTACAGTCTGGTAGGCGATTTGAAAAAATGTTTGAAAAAGATAAAAACTCTATCCCAATGGGATAAGGGAAAGCCTGTGCAGATTAAAGAAAATACATTTAAGGCAAAGGGGATTGCCTGCTTCTGGAAAACTGAAAATCCTCCTACAAACGCAATTTCCGGAGCATTAATAACTTTTAACCCTGACGGCAGCGTTAATTTGAATACGGGAGTTGTAGAAATGGGCTCAGGAGGGCAAACCCATCTGGCTCAGATTTTAGCTGAGAGATTGGGTATAGATCCCGGGCAGGTGCATGTTGTAATGTCTGTGGATACCCGTACAGCGCCGGAACATTGGAAAACAGTTGCAAGCTTAACTGAATATATGGCCGGTTATGCGGTTATTCGTGCGGCAGACGATTTGATTTCTCAGCTTCGTGTTAACGGTTCCAAGGCATTAGGCTGTTCGGAGAAAGAAATAGAAATTGCCAACGGGAGCGTATTTTCCAGAAAGAATCCTGAGCGGTTTATTGTCTTTAAAGATATTGTTCAGGGGTATCAATCCAAGAAAGGAGAGTCCATAGGCGAGCCTGCAATTGGCAGGGGAGCCTTTATGCTTAAAGGCCTTAGTCTTCTTGATAAGGAAACAGGGAAGGGGAAAACAGGACCCTCCTGGACTTTAGGCGCTCAGGTTGTGGAGGTGGAGGCAGATTTAAAAACCTATACCTATAGAATCATTTCTGCTTCTACCGTTATGGACGTCGGAAAAGTTATTAATCCCGAGCTTATGCGTTCCGTAATAGCAGGCGGAATGGCTATGGGCATCAGCATGTCCAGCAGAGAAAACTTTGCCTATGATAATAGAGGGATTCCCCAATTTCCGAATTTGCGGACATATAAGCTGATGCATATAGGCCAGGAGCCGGATTATCGTGTAGATTTTGTTGAGACTCCTGAAGAGGAATCCCCTTATAGTGTAAGAAGCTATGCGGAGCATGGCATAATAGGCATTCCGGCGGCCCTTGGAAATGCGCTTTCTTCAGCATTCGGAACAGAGCTTTCATTTTTACCGCTTACCCCTGAAGGGATATGGCGCAAAATAAAGGAGGATGCAAATGATTCCTTTTAACTTTATTTATTGCCGCCCTGAAAGCCTTAAAGAAGCGGCAGATATATTTTGCCGGCTGAAAGATGAAGGGAAAAACCCGCTTTATTATGGCGGAGGAAGTGAAATTATTACGATGTCGAGAGCGGGGGCCATACATCCGGGAGCCGTAATTGATATAAAGAATATCCCCGAATGCACAATATTAAATATAGATAATGATTGGCTTAATATCGGCGCATGCTGTACCTTAAATCAAGTTAAAGAATCGAAGCTTTTTCCTTTGCTTGGTCTGGCTATAGGAAGGATTGCAGACCATACAAATCAATGCAGAATTACATTAGGCGGAAATTTATGCGGTACAATCATTTATCGTGAATCAAGCCTTCCTTTGCTGCTTTCAGATGCTGAAATTACTTTTAACGGAAAAAGCGGTTTGCGTACAGAGGCATTGGAGACTGTTTTCAATAAAAAGATACAGATGAATCCTGATGAATTTATAGTAAATATACATGTTCCAAAGTGGTCATTAAATGCAAAGCACTTTCATGTTAAGAGGACAAGAAATGAGAAAATTGACTATCCCCTTGTAAGCGTAGCAGCAATCATTAAGGATAATTATTTACGGACGGCTTTTTCGGGAATATGCTCTTATCCCTTTCGCAGTAAGCAAATAGAAGCGATATTAAATGACAAATCAAAGCCATGCAGTGAAAGGGTCCATAAGGCGGCAGAACTTCTGCCTGAACCGCCCCATAGTGATGGGGAAGGCTCAGGGGAATATAGGTTATTTGTTTTTAAAAATACGTTGCAGGCTCTTTTGGAGGAATGGGAAAATGGTAAGGTATGAGGATAAAGCATTAATATCACTTAATATTAATGGAGATATGCATGAATTGGCAGTGAGGCCGTCGGATTTGCTGTTGGACATTCTAAGAAAACAGCTGGGCTTGACTGCCGCCAAGCCAGGCTGCAGAAACGGAGACTGCGGTGCATGCACTGTTATGATGGACGGCTGGCCGGTAAAATCATGCCTTATTCTTGCTGTTGAAGCAGAGGGGCATAGTATATTAACAGTAGAGGGGCTGGAGGGAAAGGCAAAGGCACAGCAGTCATTTGTAGAGGCAAGCGCTTTTCAGTGCGGATACTGTACATCAGGATTTTTAATGGTTTGTCATGCCCTTAAGGCCCAATATCCTGTTATGCCGGAAGAATATATCATTGAAGATTGGCTTCAGTCCAATCTGTGCCGCTGTACAAGCTATAAAGAAATCAGAAAAGCCGTTGATTTAATGTATCATGATTCATGCTCCTGTTGAAAGGAAAGCAAATGTCTGCGGTAGTTCAAATAGATTGCTAAATTTAGAAAATCAGCAGAAAATTTCAATCTTCCGGGATTATTCACTTAAAGATTAAAAGACATAAAAGAAAGAGGGTGTTTGCTATAAAAGCAATGGTTTATAAAGGAATTAAGAATATCAGATTATCTGATGCCAAAGACCCTATTATTGAAAATTACGAAGATATTATTATTAAAGTGACGTCAACTTCTATATGCGGTTCGGACCTGCATTTACTCCACGGTTTTATCCCTAATTTGCAGATGGGCACCGTTATAGGACACGAAGCTATGGGGATTGTAGAAGAAACAGGAAAAAGAGTAACTAAAATAAAAAAAGGAGACAGGGTAATTGTTCCCTTTCCGGTATCCTGCGGCCATTGCTGGTTTTGTAAACATGATTTATCAAGCCAATGCGATAATTCCAATGATTTCGGTGAAAGCGGAGGGGTTTTTGGATACGGTGACACTTTCGGCGGCTATGACGGCGGGCAGGCTGAATATTTAAGAGTGCCTTACGCTAATTTCGGACCGAGAATCATAGAGGAATCTCTTACAGATGAGCAAGTGCTCTTTGCTACGGATATTCTGCCGACGGCCTATTGGGGAATAGAATCTGCGGGTGTTAAGCAGGGGGATACAGTTGTGGTTCTGGGCTGCGGCCCTGTAGGGCAATTGGCGCAGAAATTCGCCTGGCTAAAAGGGGCTGAAAGGGTCATAGCCGTTGATAATATACCTTATAGGCTCCAGCATGCCCAAAAATATAATAAAGCAGAAGTAATTAATTTCGATGATTATGATAATACAGGAGCATATATAAAAGAAATAACCAAAGGCGGAGCAGATGCGGTGATAGACTGTGTAGGCATGGAAGGAAAGATGACTGCAGTTGAGAAGATTGAAACCGTCCTGAGGCTTCAAGGTGGGTCAAAATCAGCTATTGAGATTGCCTCTCTATGTGTCAGAAAGGGCGGCACGATTATGCTTGTAGGAGTTTACGGGGCAAAATATAATGCCTTTCCTTTAGGAGAATTGTTTTCGAGAAATATAACCTTAAAAATGGGTCAGTGCCCTGCGCACTCTTATGTTGACCCTGTTTTAAAAATGATAGAAGATAGAAAAATTGACGCTACAGATATTATTACCCATACCATGCCTTTATCAGATGGGGATAAAGCATATGATATTTTTGAAAAAAGGCAGGATAACTGTATTAAAGTAATTTTAAAGCCATAGATTAATATAATTAAATCTTCAGGATTAAGAGATAAAAAGCAAGATGAAACCTAAATTCATATCAGGTTTATCTTGCTTTTTACATGATTTTACAACCTAAATGAGTTCAATTAAGAAAAATTATCTTTCTTGTTCATTTTGGTTCTTATTGCTCTGCTGATTCTGCTGGTTCTGTTGCTTCTGCTTATTCTGCTGATTTTGCTTATTCTGCTGATTTTGTTTATTTTCCATTCTTTTAACCCTCCTAACCTAAGTCATTTGCAATAATAGTTTGTACATAAAAACAGGGTTTTATACACTTTTCTATTTTTTGAATAAAAATAACTATTAAATAGCAAAATATTGGCATGTTAAAAATGGAGGGCGCCTATGCTTTTAATAAAAAACGGAAGAGTTCACACAATGTGCAAAGAAGGAACGGAAAAATGCGATATTTTAATCAATGAAGGAAAGTTTATAAAAATAGCAAAAAACATCAGTATTTCCGGTGAAGAATTAGAAACAATCGATGCGTCGGGCCTTAATATATATCCCGGATTTGTAGAGGCCCATAGCCATATAGGAATATCCGAAGAAAAGATAGGGATTGCGGGTAATGACTGCAACGAGTCTACGAACCCCATTACGCCAAAATTAAGAGCCATTGATGCTATAAATCCGATGGACAGTGCTTTTCATTCAGCTCTTTCTGTCGGCATCACTACGGTTATGACCGGCCCCGGAAGCTCTAATCCCATCGGCGGACAATTTGCCTGCATAAAAACAGACGGCAGAAGGATTGATGATATGATTGTAAAGGCGCCTGCGGCAATGAAAATTGCATTTGGTGAAAATCCAAAAACTGCTTACGGAGATAATGGAAACACGCCTATAACTCGAATGGGTATCGCATCTTTAATACGGGAAGAACTGCAAAAGGCCATGGATTATTATCATGAAAAAAACAGTGACAATGGTGATTTTAAAATAGATTATAATTATGAGCCGTATCTTCCGCTGTTTTCACAAGATATGCCTTTAAAAGCCCATGTCCATAGGCTTGATGATATTTTTACGGCTATCCGTATTGCGAAAGAATTTAATTTGTTATTAACATTAGATCATTGCACCGAAGGCCATTTAGACGCTGAAGAGATTGCTCAATCAGGTTTTCCGGCAATTGTAGGGCCGTCATTATCTTCCCGCAGTAAACTGGAAATTGAAAACGGAGACTTTAAAACACCGGGGGTGCTTAAAAAGGCGGGGGTTCGCGTGGCTATTACAACGGATCACCCTGTTACCCGGATTCAATATCTTCCCATTTGTGCAGGATTAGCGGCTAAAGAGGGATTAGGAAGAGAAAATGCCCTTCGGGCAATTACAATAGATGCCGCAATCATTTTAGGGATTTCAGACCGTGTAGGCAGTATTGAAGTAGGAAAAGATGCTGATTTAGTAATTTATAAAGGGGATCCGTTAGAAATTATGGGCAGTGCGGTCTGTACGGTTATAAACGGGAAAATTGCTTTCAATAAATTAAATCATAATGAGGATTAATAAAATCATTCAGGCAGCAGTTTTAATATGAATAGCTATATTCTTATTTCATAGTTTGCAGAAGGATTAAGCAGGTTTTTAATGTAACCATAGTCCGCTATGCCTGTTAGGTATTTGCTATATAATCTTTAACGGAGAATAAGCTTTCCATTCGGCCTATTAAATAAGGAGAAGATATATGACTGAGTTCTTGCATATCAGGGATAGCAATTACATTAATTTGAGCTGCTTCACATGCTCTTATGCCGTTTACGGAGTCTTCAAGGGCAATGCATCTTTCTTTGTTTAAATTGCCTTTTTCTAAGGCCTCATTATATAAATCAGGTGCCGGCTTTCCTTTTTTATAAGATGCGCCGGCTATGATATCTTCAAAGCGTTCAAATAAACCTGCCCTTTTAAGAAAGAGATGAGCTCTTTCCTCATAAGTTGAAGTAACAACAAACTTTCTTATGGCTTTTTTATCAAGAAAGTCTAAGAGCTCTATTGCACCGGGCTTTATGAGTATGCCTTTTTCATCAATATACCGTTTAAATATTTTATTTTTTTCGGCCATAAGAAGGTCAAAATCAGCATCTTCGCCGTATATTTTCTTTAAAACAAGCCTGGTTTCTCCGCCGGAACCGCAGACGGTTGATTTAAATCCTTCTATATCCATTTGTTTATTATCCCGTTTGATTTTTTCTTCCCAGCATTTTATATGTAAACGTTCAGTATCAAGAAGCAATCCGTCCATATCGAATAATACCGCCTGCAATTTCATATAAATCCGTCCTTTCACAAAAATTGTTGTAAGTATCATTAAATTTTAAAGCGCCTCCGGTTAAGCCAAAGGCGCTTAAAATATCTATCCCAACGGAGGGAACATGCCCTCAAGCCATGCAAGAACAAAGGCCATTACAAACAGAATAATCATTACGGTTGTAGTTTTCTTTCCTTTTCTGACAAAGGAAAAGCATAAAAATGCAAGACCGAGGGGAAGAAGGTTTGGCGCTATCTGGTCAAATATAGACTGAATTGATAAAGTCTGGTGATTGCCAAGGTCAAAGGTTAGGGTGGTGGAGAACTTTATCATTGCAGAAATCATGCACCCAACTACCGTTGCTCCAAGGATTTTTGCGGCTGTAGTAAAATTATCTAAAAGACCGCCTTCGGTAGCGCTTTCCATAAAGGATAAACCTTGGGTATATCCGATTTTAAGACCGTGATATCGAACCAGCCAGTGAGGAATATTATGTATCAGAAGAAAGAATATAGGGCCTAAAATATTGCCCTGCATACAGAAGGCTAAACCGATACCTAGACCGATGGTTCTTAATGTTCCCCAGAATATGGAATCGCCGATGCCGGAGAGGGGCCCCATCAGAGCTGTTTTAACCGCATTGATGGAGGAAGTGTCAAATTCCTTGTGGGCGGCGGCTTCTTCTTCCATGGAAACGACAATGCCTTGAACAAAGGTTGTACATTGCGGTGTTATATTATAAAAAGTAACGTGGCGTTTAAGCGCTTCTTTATATCCTTCAGGGTCATCTTTGTATATTCTTTTAAGATGGGGAATCATTGAAAAGCCGAAACCGATTCCCTGCTGCCTTTCATAATTAAAGCAGCCCTGTAAACCGCATGAGCGCCAGAAACCGCTCATAAATTCCTTTTTATCCATGTTGCCTATAAAATTACCCATTCATATCACCCCTTCTTTATGCGGATTGCTTTTTACGAACAGTGTTATAGTAGATGACTGCAATGATTAAACCAATTGCTGCAACACCCAGTGAATTCAGACCTAAATATGCCGCAAGTACAAAGCCCAAGAACATATACGGCATACTTTCGCCGTCTATAATATAGTTCATTAAAAGGGCGATACCTAAAGCCGGAAGCATACTGGAGGCTTTATTAAGACCGTTAAGCACAACAGGAGGAATCCAGTTGATAATGGCTTCAACAGGGCCTTGTCCGTAATATGTTGCAAGAAACATAGGAACGAAATATACAATAAAGAACATAAAAATACCGTACCAGAAATATCTGTCGATTGCCTTGGCGTCTCCCCTTTCAGCAGCCGCATCACAGCGAGGGTTGAAAATATTATTAATAATACGGGGAATAATACCGCAAGGCTGGAATAAAAGCGCTATGGGCATGGAAAGGGCGATTGCTGCCTCAGGCTCGAGATTTGAACTGATTGCAAAGAACACTGCGAGAATGGTACCAGCCGAAGAGTTTGGAAGACTGGTTGCGCCGATACCTACAAACCCCATAAATATGAGCTGTAAAGTTGCCCCCATAATAAGCCCTGTCTGCAAATCACCCATAATAAGGCCAACCAGTGCAGCTTCAACAATAGGCGTATTCATTAAGTTCTGACCGAAAAGGCGGCCGTCGATAATACCTAAAACATGAACTAAAGCCACGAAAATACATTGAATTGCGTGCATATCTTCACCATCCTTTTAAAGGCTATTTATTTTTCTCATAGGTTTGTTTTATTTCTGTAAAACTCATTTTGTCTTTGCTGGGTATATCCTGTGAAAATACGTTCTTTCCGCTGTTATGCATCTCTTCCAGAGATAAAATATCTGCTTCCTCAACAAAAATCTGCCTTGAAATAGATACCTTTCCTTCTGCATGGCGTATTCCGCCTAAATTAATATCGGATACACTGTCGCAGGCTTTTGCAATTTGAGCGGCATTTTGGCAGTTGGCGGTAACAATCATAATCTTTTTCTTACTGTTTGCAGGATTATTTACATAGGCAATAGCATTTTCAACAGTGAGAACTTCCATAGAAACGCCGGAAGGCTTTCCTACATTTAGTGTCATTTTGAGCATTGCATTGCCGGCATGCTTATCATCAGCCACAACAATGGTGTCTGATTCAACTGCCTTTACCCAATACACGGCCACCTGACCATGTATGAGTCTATCGTCAATTCTCAGCAATTTTACCATAACATCTCTCCCCTCAATAAATATTATATTATTATGACCTTTACATACTCTCTAAAAGGTCATTCATATACTGAATTGTCTGGGCACTTTGCTGAAGGGCAAATCTAATCGCATCCTTCGGGTTTTCTTCCATGGGATTCATCATGATTTCAAGCAGAAGAGCAAAGTTTACACCGCTTATAACATGCAGGTTTTTATACTCCTCCATAAAGGGTATTGCCGCCTGTGTGGTGCTTCCTGCGGGAATGTCCGTCATTAAAATAATAATATCTTCAGGATTTGCCTTATCAAGTTCAGCTTTGATTTTACCTTTCACTGTTTCAACAGAATCTGCCGGATACATGGGAATTGCTGAAAAAGCCTTATCGTCTCCGCAGATGACATCATATGCCGACTGAAACCCTATGCAAAGTTCCCCATGGGTAAGCATCATTACTCTTTTCATCAACAGCTCACCGCCTTCTAAGCTTTTGTTTTTACGATTTGCGAAAATCTATGGTTATATACGGTAATAGCGGTAATTCTTAAATCATCGCATACGAAGCTTGAAATAAACTGAAAAGGAATTACAAATAACATGGGAAGGAGAAAAGAACAGGCTTTAAAATCTATATTTAATACATTTTTTCCTGAATATCCCGGAGAATTTGTTATTAAGTAGACCCTGTCGGTAAGTTCCTTTGTAGCCTCATATATCTGCATATTTCTGTCATGCATTATATGATCAAGGTCAACAATGAAAACGGCATGGTCTTTTTTCACTTCATAAACCGGTCCGTGCAGAAATTCTTCTGTTTCGTAAGAGTTAGAAGGAATGCCGATAGTTTCCTCAATTTTAAGGGCGCCTTCCGTAGCAACGCCATAGGCGGGGCCTATGCCTGTTGTCATAACACGCTTCATTGAGTAAAAGTCTTCTTTATTTGCTTCGTAAAAAGCTTTGCATTTTTCTCTTACGATAGGCATCTCATCAATAAGCCTATCGATTTCAGCCATTCTTTTATCATATTTATCCTGGGGATAAGTTCCGCTTTTTAATCCTGCCTCTAAAGCAAAGAGGATAAAGAAAAGGGTTGACGAGGGAACGCCCCTGCAAACAAAAACATCATCTCCCGGGCCATATGTACCGTACTCAAGAACATTTTCACAGTATTGGCTTATGGGGCTTCCCGGATGCATGGATATTGCCACTACATCATTTCCCCATTCCTTAGCCTTTTTCACTGCGTCAATTGTATTGGTGCTTTTACCGCTTTGAGACATACAGATAATTAGAGCATCCTCATGGAATTTATAGTCGTATTTTGCATAGGTAACTGAATTAATACAGGTAACTCTTACATTTAAGTAAGCTTCCATAGCGTATTTTGAGCAGCTGGCAATATTAAAAGAAGAACCGGAAGCAACCATTACAATTTCCTTATAGGGCTTTGCCAAATAAATATCTGTTAGCTTGCTTACATATTTGTCACGCTTTTCATAAAGATTTCTGCAGGTTTCAGGTGCTTCCATGATGCTGTCAATCATCCACTTTTTCAAATAATCATCTCCTTATTGATATACATATACATATTTTAATAATGCATATACTTTATGAATACATTATATACTATATTTCGATTAATTCAATATGTATCCGCATTATTTGTCAATATGACATATTTATCGACAAACTTAAGTATCAAGCCAAAATAAAACCCAGCTAAATCAAATAGATTCAGCTGGGTTTATGCTAATTGCAATATTTGCTTTTTTGTAAATATTATATAAAAGGCGTCTCTGTATCTGCCGATATACAGCCTACATTAAATGTATAGGCAAACTTAGAACTTATATAGTATGTTTCTACATATTCAAAAGCCAGTTTTTCAGATGTATAAGAAACATGGGCATTTCTGAGTAAAGCAATATTGTTAATGCCAAGCAGTTCTTTTTGTGTATCATCTGGGATATGGGCCGTCATTTTATGGGCCGCTCCGTCGTTTCTTATACCTAATGACTCAAGGTATTCTGCCAAGGAATTGTTAAGTGCATTAATATCCATTGCCGGGACAATCTTTGTCGGTATATATGTATAGCTTAACGCTATAGGGTCACCGTCTCCCGTTCTAAGCCGTATAAAAAAATGTATAAAGTCTTCATCATCAAGATTAAGGTATTTTGCAATGGTAGGAACTTCTTTTCCGGTTATTACTTTATACTCAATTAGCTTTGAACCGGGCTTCATACCGGCAGAAAGCATGTCTCTGCTGAAGCTTCTCCTTGCAGCTATGCTTTTTACAACAACATTGGTCTTTACAAAGGAACCCTTTCCCGGTATACGCTCTATATATCCTTCCTGGGCCAGATTAATAAGTGCTTTACTAACCGTAAGACGGCCGATATTAAACTTCTCGCTTAGCTGAATTTCTGTTTCTATCTGATCCCCCCGTTTTAACTTGCCTGATTTTATACCGTCCAATATATAATTTTCTATGACTTTATATTTTGGAATCTCTTTTATTATTTCCTTTTCATCTTTTATATCCATATACAAATCTCCTTAAATATATATATGTAATACCAGTTTAACAATTTATTTGTATTATTACAATAGTCTAAAGATATGAATTACTAAAATTATTATGGTCATCTGTGTGTTTAATTAAGAGTTTAACTTACATTTATTTATAGTTCAGCAAATGAAAAACGCCTTGAATGAAAGGCGTTTTAAGAATAATTATTTATATTAAGCAAGTCTTAAAATGATACAAATGAAAGCTATATAAGCGACAGCTTATAAATTATAAATTTTAGCTTCTACACTGATGCATGATTTTCAGAAGAAAGGTAGTATCATTATCAATTATATGATGCACATTATAATTTATTATTCCATGGCGCCTATATTCAGATTGATTTTATTAACAGTGTACTATAATTATTTTTAAATTATAACATATATATAAATAATTAACAAGAAATGTAAAAACACAGCATTTTGTGTCATTATAGAAATCATAATTTTTGATAATAGATTGAAAAAAATCTGCTTACAGAAAAGGGGCAGAGGAAAATCTGCCACTGCCCGAAATCCGGCGGCGACAATCACAGAAATAGGAAAGCAGACGGATGCAGTATGCTGCGCCTAAAGGCAGATTCCATTCGATGTGTCATCAGCCATAGAATCTTACTGTGTTGGAGAATCTAAAAAGAAGGAATTTTATTAAAAAACCTGCTGAATTCACAGCTTCAGCAGGTTAATTACAATTTTTATTATAGGCAGACTTCATTGCTTATGTTTTATGTCCTAAATGAACGATTGTCACCAAATGAGCTGTTTTCTAAATCCTATAAAAATATAGGTCTGATACGCGTCCTTAAAAAGATTCATCTTACGATATTTACACCCCTAAATAAAATCCGTCGGATAAAACACGCTCTATTTCTGAGACAATTTCCATAGCCTTATCCCTGTCGCTTTGAATTACTTCCTCTACAATATAGTTAATAAGGCTCATGGGGGCCACAAAGGAATCTTTGAATGTTACGCTGTTTATCTGGCATTTAAGTATAATGTCTGCATAAATTTCTATCTGTTTAAAGGAAGGGGAGGTTATAAGTATGTTTTTAACGCCTTTTTCCTTCATGCTGGAGAGCAAGGAAATAGTGGTGCGGGGATACCGGGGAAATAAAAAAGCGATGCATACGTCATCTTTTTCTGCACTTATGATTTCTTCCGGATATAGTGAACCAATAGCTTGAACCAGATGAACATTTTTACGTATTTGGGAAAGCCTTGACATTAAATAATGGGAAATAGAGAAAGACCCTCGAAGCCCCAAAATATACACATTTTTTGCTTTACTGATCATAGAAACACATTTTTTTAAATCCTCCTCTGAAAGCATAGAGAGGGTTTCCATGATGTTATTCATATCTGTTTCAAAAGTAGATTTGAGCAGGCCGCTTCCTGCTTTATTTTTATGGGAACGAGAGAGCCTTTCAGGAAGTCCTACCTTTTTTGTAAGATTATTTTGAATATTTTGCTGGAATTCAGAGTAACTGGAAAAGCCCAAAATTTTAGCAACCCGAATAATAGAAGTAGTGCTTACGCCTATTTCAAGAGCCAGGCTATCCAGTGTCTGAAAGGCAATTCTATTTAAATTTGCCAGCAGAAAATCCGCTACCTTCCTTTGGGTATTTGAAAGGGAAGCATATATTGAATTGATTTTAGCTAGAACATCAACTTCTTTATTTTCCATTTTTAATGAGAACACTCCTTAAAGAAACATTTACTGTAAAGCAGCGAACAAAATACAAGTTTTTTACTAATACTACTATAACATAGTCTTTTAAAAAAAATATAGAAAACTATAAATATTTGTGTTTTTTAATAAAAATAACAGCGTATGGATATCATTACTCTATGATAAATTTATGCTAAACTCACAAAACCATGTAAATCCAAAATAATTCATTGACACAATATAAAAAGTAAAATATACTTTATGTATTATTTAATTTTTTATAAAAGCTTCTGTTTCAATCATAAATCAATAAACATGCCTGAGAAAGTCTACCTAATACAGCTATAGTAAATTTCAAATTAAACAGTAATAAAAATCGTATGCTTTGAATGGCTTAAACATAGGGGTTTTATATGTTTAAGCCGTTTATGAAAAATAGATTTTTATTACATCCTTCTGTGAAATTTACTATATTATGCAGGGCTTTCCTGTATAAAAATACAGTTGCAAAGGGTTATAGGTTACCTTTATAAACCTAAATATACAATATGAAGGAGGCAAAAACATTTTACGGTTTTCATTTGCAAATGAGCTTGCAGGATACAAAGCTTATGCAAAACTCTTTTTAATTTTACCGCAATACTTATAAATTAGGAGGTTTATAAATGGCAGACAACAATCAAGCAACAAAATTAAAGAAAAGACCGTCATGGATGTTTTCCTTTATTATTCTTGTATTGGTAGCATTATACCTTTTTTATACGCCTTCATCACAGAAACCAGCTGGGGCTCTATGGGTACGGTAGGCATTGCCATGATGGCAGTTGGCGCAGGCCTTGGGGCAAATCCTGCAATGACGGCAGGCGCAATCGTAAGCGGTGCATTTTTAGGAGACGGCTGGACCCCCATATCAGATACTCTTCTTGTTAATACCGCAGTTACAGAAGTAAAGCCAATGGATTTCTTTAAAAAGTTATCTAAAATTGCTTTGCCTGCATTTGTGCTTACTTGTATTTTCTACATAGCGCTCGGTTTTATAGCATCCGGGGCCAAAGGAACAGGGGATTATTCCCAGGTAAATTTAGTAATGGATTCCATGCAGGCGCATTTTAAAATATCTATTATTCCGTTTCTTCCCTGTATTTTAGTAATCATCATGCTTGCAAAAGGTAAGCCTTCTGTTATAACTCTTCTTCTTGGCAGCTTAACTGCCGGCATCGTAGCTGTTCTTTATCAAAGAGCATCGGTTCCAGATGTATTAAATGCCTTCTGGGGCGGATATAAATTAACTTCCGGCGTTGCTTTGATAGATTCTCTTTTAAGCCGCGGAGGAATTACAAGCATGTTCTCCACTACAGGATTATACATGATTAGTTTCGCCTTAATAGGAATGATGAACCGGGTAGGGATTATCGAAGAAGTTGTGCGCCCTATCCTTGGAAAAATCAAGGGCCGTATGGGCCTTGCCTTATCTACGATTTCCATGGCATTTATCGGAAACGCCGTAGGCTGCTCCGGAAACTTTTCCTATCTTTTTACAGGAACGATTATGCTTCCTTCCTACAAGAAGTTTGGATTGAAAAATATGGAGTGCGCAAGAGCCATGGGCTGCTCCGTAACGCCTATGGGTCCGTTAATCCCGTGGAATATGAATGCCGTTATAGCCCTTCAGTATTTTGGTGTAAGCTCTCTGCAGTACGGTCCGTTTTTCTTCATAGCATTTATCATGCCAATACTTTATATACTGGCTGTAATATTTAAATTTGACATTTCCGAATACTCCCAAGAGGAGCTTAGGGCTATGGAAACCGCAGGAGCATAAGAAAAATCAGTAGAAGGGGCGAAATCCATTGAAAATAAAAAACAGACAGGAGATTCTCTCCTGTGGGGATATAAAATCCAAAGAAATACTTTTGGATATTACAGAACAGACATTAGAGAAATTAGACGGCTATAAAAGAATAAAAATGATTATGCGCTTAGAAGGCGATATCCTCCACGTAGGCAACTGCTCATGGGATTTATCCAAAAAGAAAAATGTTTATTTAGTCGGCGCAGGTAAGGCCTGTAATGCAATGGCTATGGCGGTAGATGAAATTCTCGGAGATAAATTAACCGCAGGATACGCCATTGTAAAGATAAAGGAAGATAACGATGTATTCAGAAAAACTAAAATTTTTGTCGGCGGTCATCCCCTTCCTAACGAAGAAGGCTTAAAAGCCTGCAAAGAAATCTTATCGATTGTGGATAATGCATCGGCTGATGATTTATTTATAGGCGTTATTTCCGGCGGAAGCTCTGCTTTAATGGGTTGCCCTGTAGAAGGCATTACGCTTGAAGATGAAATTGCCACTACCGACGTAATTTTAAAATCCGGTGCAGGCATATTAGAACTGAATGCTGTTCGCAGGCATATCTCTCAAATGAACGGCGGAATGCTTGCAAAAAGGATTCAGGCGCGAGGAGCCGAGCTGATAGGCATTGCCATTAATGACGCCATAGGCTTTGCACAGACAAAAGATATTTCCATTCCCTTTGAAAATTATTCGGGAACCCCTATCGGCCCTGATTTTACAACATTAGAAGAGGCCAGAAGGGTTATCAAAGACTATGATTTGGCTCATCGCCTTCCCCGCAGCGTAGTAGATTATTTAATGAACTGTTCAGAAGAAGGGGAAACACCGAAAAGCTTTCCTGAAAATAAATATTTTGTGCTTAACACTCTGCCAGATTCCTGTGTTTACGCAAAGGAATTTGCCGAAGAAATGGGCCTTAACGCGATGATTTTAACTTCATATCTTGAGGGAGAAAGCAAGGAAGCAGGTACGTTTTTTGCTTCTCTTGCCCGTGAAATTCAAGCATACCACAGACCCATAAAACCACCCTGTGTTGTTATATGCTCCGGTGAGACAACAACTCAAATTTTAGATAACAGTAAGATAAAGGGCCACGGCGGGCCTTCCCAGGAGCTTGTTTCAAGCTTTGCAATTACTGCTGCAAAGGCCAAGGGCATTGCCATGCTCTCTATTGACAGCGAAGGAACAGACGGTTCCACATCGGCGGCAGGGGGCATTACGGATTCTCAGACTTATCCTTCTTCTGTTGAAAAGAATATAAGCCTTTATGAAGCATTGAGAGGCCATGCTACAAATGAGGCTTTGGAACAATTAAAAGGCCTTGTTATAACAGGAAATACAGGGACTAATCTTTGCGATTTTAACATTATGTATGTGCCTGAATTGGATAACAATAATTAATGTGTACGCAGTAAACCGAAAAAGATGTAAGTGATGCTTGCAAATCTTTTTTAAGCGAGGATTTAACTAAAGCACGAGTTCTCTTTTAAAAAGATAATTTATGAAGCCCGGCAGAATGGACTTCCGGGGCTTCATATTTTAATAATAATAAATCGGAGGCGTATTTATGCTTAGTACGGAAATCAGAGACGTTCATGCCCGTCAAATTCTTGACTGCAAAGCCCGCCCTGTATTGGAGATTGTCATAACAACGGAAGGCGGAAAAAAGGGGATAGGCTGTGCACCGACGGGCACTTCTGTAGGGATGCATGAAGCTTACGTTTTACGCGATGGAAATCCCCAAAAATACGATGGATTAAGCGTTGAGGCTGTGGCGGAAAATATAAACACAAATATTGCCGCTTTACTTCGGGGCATGAATGTTTTAAACCAGAATACCATAGATGAATATATTATTAAGCTGGACGGAACCCCAAACAAATCTAAACTCGGGGGAAATGTGATTTACAGTATTTCCATCGGAGCGGCAAAAGCAGCGGCAGCAACTTTAGGCATGGACCTTTGCGAATATCTTTCCCCTAAGGAGCTTAAGACCTTGCCTGTACCTACATATAATTTAATTAACGGCGGGGCATATCCTGAATTTTCTTTGGCCTTTCAGGAATTTTCCCTTGTTCCCTATGGGGCCTGCGGTATGGCGGAAGCTGTTGAAATAGGGGTTAAAACCTTTAACTGCCTTGGAAAAGTGATTTCAAAATATAAAAAGGGTGCGCCTGCTTCCATGGGGAATTATTTCGGCTGGGCACCTGTAAATGATGACCCAAGAACCGCAATGGAGCTTATTGCGGAAGCAGTAGCTTTATGCGGGTATGAAAATAAAGTGGCCTATGCCCTTGACTGTGCATCAAGCGAAATGTACGACGCCGAAACAAAAACCTATCTGCTGAAAAATAAAAGGGTAGAAAAAGAAGCCGTCATTGAAGAGGTACGCTTGCTGTGCGAACAGTACAATATCCTCTATGTAGAAGATATATTGGAAGAAAACGATTGGGATGGATTTAAAGAAGCTGTCCGTATTCTTGATAAAACAGTAATCATCGGAGACGATTTTACCGTAACCAATACAGAGCGAATTGAAAAGGCATATAAAAATAATTGCGCCGGCGGTTTTGTATTTAAGCCCAATCAAATAGGCACCATAAGTGAAAGCATAAAGGCCTATTCATTTGCAAAGGAGCGTAATATGCTGATTGTTCCTTCCGGCAGAGCAGGGGGAATCATTGATGATGTTGTAATGGATATGGCTGTAGCATTGGAAGCCCCGGCCGTAAAAAACGGTGCTCCTCGTTCCGGCGAGCGGATTAATCAAATAAATTATCTTCTCAGAGCAGCAGACAATAACCCTGATGCAAAGCTTTACGACCTTTCTCATTTGGCTGCAAAAGGAAAGAATTAAACCCTCTATAGGAGGTTTTTAAGGCAATACCTGATGAAATTAAATTGGGCTGAAGAGCGCCTCCTCTTCAGGGAGAAGTTTTTCCTTTAAGGTAAGCCTTAATCTAAATCACAATAGAATATTTAGGCTCATTAACAATTATACAGACTTAAATTTCAAAAGAAAGAAGTATTACTTAAAATGCTTTATACAATATAGCAGATGAATCGACATTAAGGAGATATGTAATAATGAAAAGCACTTCAATACGCACGGTATACGCGCGACAAATTATGGACTGTAACTGCCGCCCTATGGTGGAAGTTGATATTGTTACGGAAGGCGGCGTTATGGGAAGGGCCTCAGCATCTACAGGCTCATCTGTCGGCTCATATGAGTCCTATGTTTTAAGAGACAATGACTTTGAAAGATTTGCAGGCTTAAGCGTTTTTAAGGCTGTAGAAAATGTAAATAAGATTATTGCACCTGCGCTTAAAGGGGTAGATATACTGAATCAAAAAGAAATTGACGCAATTATGATTGAACTTGACGGTACCCCGCAGAAAAATAAATTGGGAGGCAACACCATCGGAAGCGTGTCCTTTGCCGCTTTAAGAACAGCCGCCAAAACTATGAATACAGAAGTATATCACTACCTTTCCGAAGGGAAGCTTAAATCCCTCCCAATTCCTACCTTTAATAGCATTAACGGGGGCAAATATCATGGCTTTAGAATGGCCTTTCAAGAATTTACATTTATCCCTTATAAGGCTGAGAATATGGAAGAAGCCGTTGAAATTGCTTTTTCTGTTTTTAAGCATATCGAAACAGTCATAGAACGCTTCCAAAAGGGTGAACCGGCTAAAGTAGGCCATTATTATGGTTGGATGCCGCCTAATGACAATCCTGAAACTGCAATGGAAGTTTTACATACCGCAGTTGTTGAATGCGGGTACGAAAACAAGGTCGCTTACGCTTTAGACTGCGCTGCCAGTGAAATATACGACAAAAATACAAAACTCTATGAACTTAAGGGGAAAATGGTGGATGCAGATGAAATAATAGCGCTGGTAAAAAGGCTCAGCGAAAAATATAACTTATTATATGTAGAAGATATTTTGGACGAAAATGACTGGGACGGATATAAAAGAGCGGTAAAAGCCCTCAATCGTACCATAGTTATCGGTGATGATTTTACAGTGACAAATGCAGAAAGACTTAAAAAAGCCTATCAGGAAAAGGCCGCCGAAGGCTTTATATTAAAGCCGAATCAGGCCGGAACCATCACTGAAAGCTTAGAAGCGGTAAAATACGCAAATGAAAAGGGCTTATTGGTTGTTCCTTCCCAGAGGGCAGGGGGAGCCGTTGATGATATTGTTCCGGATTTAGCTATAGCGATTAATGCCCCTGCAATAAAAAACAGTGCCCCTAGAACAGGCGAGAGAATTTACGCTTTAAATTGCCTCTATAGAGCCGCTGAAATGGAACCAAATTTGGACCTTTATGATTTTACACCATTTATAAGGTTTTAGGATTAAAAGCAATAAAAAACTACCTGTTTACAGGTAGTTTTTTATTGCTTTTAATCCTAATCATTGAAAATAGAAATACCTGAAAGCACATTTCTTAAATTTATAGCGTCCCAAGGCATATGTTCCGCAATCCCCAGCCCTACAATTTCAGTTTTTTCCGATATATCATTTAAAATTCTTCCAATTTCATTTAATGTCATTCTGCCAACAGCGGCAGGAAAACAACCTAAATCCATATAAGGCATTGCGGTTAAAATTGCTCTGAAATCAGTGGGAGATAATACGTCTAAATCCCAATGGACCGCTAAATATTCAATGCTGTTTTCTTCTATCCAATTGAGTATGGGTTGGCTGCTTTCTGCAAGCTCTTCCGGCGATGCAATTTTTAAATTCAGTTTCTTGCAAGTTTTATCCATTTTCCTTAAATCTTCTTCAATTAATCCTGCAAACATTACTTCATTGGGCTTAAATGGATGTTTTACTTTTGTGATATTGGAACAGGGATTTTGCCCAAGCAAATTGGCCAGTACCATTTCATGAAGATGGGAAGAATCTTTTGGGCCCGCAACATCGGGGTGAGCGTCAAGCCATAATATACCCAGTTTGTCTGTATACTTGGATTTAAGATAATCAAAGGGAACCTGAGTTATAGAGCAGTCTCCCCCAAATATGATTACCTTATCCGGCTGCCTGTCATTTAAAATTCTCTCTGCTTCTGCCATTTGCACAATTAAACTATCTCCGGCGTCAATACCGTCAGTTGATGATAAATCCGCATTAAAATTTCTATCAACCTTAATTTCAACGGTTTCATCTTTTGTGCTGGGGGTGCGATATAAGCCAGAAGCTCTGAGCCGAATACATAATTAGGATTGATACCGCCCTGCCATTGGGGAAATACCATTCTAAGTGTTTTTTCTTTTCCATATGAAATCTCCTTTCAGATTGGAATTGATTAACCTATAGCAATTTTCTTAAATAAAGCAAATATCAAGTAATTGGCTATTTCTGCGGTTTTCTCTTCGGAAATTTTGCTTCGCAAAATTCCGCCTTCGCCTGTTCGGACCTCTTTCCGATTCTACTTGAATTCACATTTCCAGCTAAAACATTTATTAGTTTTTTGGTTTTTGGATATTGATTAGAATCTGGATAATTTCACATTTCCTGCTATTAAAAATTATACTATATTTTTTGCGATGCTTCTATGTCCGTATTATAGGCTTTATACAAGGAGAAGCATGGAGAATAGGTTTTTTAGAACACTTGAAAATAATCCTGTGCTGTTCTCTAATATCTTAAGCTAATGGCTTTTTATATATTTTCATAACAAAATACATTATAATATTATTAAAATAATGTATAGAAACAGAAGTTTTATAATTTATAAGATTGATAAAAACATATTACAGAAGTACTGCTTTTTTGACATATGAAATAGCTATAAATCAAATAAAAAATGAAAAAGTAAATAGGGGTATTATTCAAAGAAGATACCCATTGCTTCTGGGTTTTGAAAAAGTCCGCCGCTTTTAATTGAAACATATGATTTTGAAACACCTACGGCTGTTTATCGCTTTGCAGGAGGCGAGAGTTTTATATCTTCATTGGTTAAGACAATTTATAGCCGTGAATTATAGAAAAAGGAGTGAGAGTATGAATTATGTAATAGTAAGCATTCGTGAACACCCGCAATATTTAGATGGTGCCGTTAGCTACTTTTCTTCCAAATGGGGTATTGACCGTAATATATATAAAGACTGCATTGCCAATAGCCTGACTACCGAAAGCCCGCTTCCCCGATGGTATTTAATGATGAAAGCGGATGAAATTATAGGCAGCTATGGATTGATTGCTAATGACCTTATCAGCCGGCAGGACTTATGGCCTTGGCTGTGTGCTTTATATGTAGAGGAAAAGGAGAGAGGGCAGGCACTTGGTGAAAAACTTCTTGCCCACGGACGGATGGAAGCAAAAAAGCTTGGGTTTCCAAATGTATATCTTTGCACTAATCATACAGATTATTATGAAAAGTACGGCTGGGAGCATATAGGGCAAGGCTTTGGCATTGGATATAGTGCGAAAATTTATCAAATTGAGAGTGGGAGCCGGGGGGAGTGAACCAATTGATAGAATCTGTTTTATTTCATTATGATATAAGTAAGAACCATGATTTAAAGCAGATTCATAAAAATGCTTGGTCTGTTAATAATCAATATATTTTAAAGAAGAACAATGATTTGAACAAGCTTAAAAAATCAATTTTTGTAAATCGCTCTTTAATCTCAGAAAAGGTTCCCGTGGCGGAATATGTGGAATCTTACTCCGGAAGTTTATTTGTTGAGCATAATGGAGAATTTTATTCTTTAATGCATAAGCTTTGCGGAAGCCACCTAGATAAAAATATTAGTGACTGTATGGCCTTCTATATCGGTACTCAAGTGGCAGAGCTTCATAAGGCATTCAATAAACTGAAAGATTCCGCAGAACTTACAAATAGCGACTTAATAGAAGATTTACATACTTGGATTTTACTGGAAATTAATAAAAAAAGCATATGGGTATCAGAGCAAATCATCAAGGAATGTCTTGCGTTTAAATGTACATACGATTTGCTGCCAAGGCAGCAAATTCACCGTGACCTTCATTTGGGGAATATGTTGTTTGACAATGGAAAATTATCAGGCTTTCTTGACTTTGATATTAGCCATATAAATGCAAGGTTATTTGATATTGCATATTTCGGTTTATCCATCCTTTCAGATAGCTATAAGGATGAAGAGGGTGTTGCAAAATGGACTGACTTTTTCAATAATTTTCTGCAGGGCTATCACTCTGAAAATAATCTTACAGAAATCGAAATACAGTCAATACATATGATGTGTGTAATCATTGAGCTTCTTTTTACCGCTTATTTTTCATCTATAGAACAAGAAGAGCTGGTTCCCAATTGCGTCGATATGCTTCATTGGATTTATAATAACAGGCCTATCTTTTGTTTTAGTTTATAGGTGTGCCATTTATACTTATTAAACTTGGTCTTTTTTTAAGTTTATCTGACTATATCTTTAGAAAAAGTAAATTTAATTTGAATAAGCTTTATAAAGGCGCAGAAAGTTTCTACAGATTAAGGAGCAAAACCAGTTTTTCAGACAAATATCAAAAAAGCGTTTTGCCGATTAAATAAATCAGAAAAACGCTTTTTATTTTTAATATTTATTTACTTGTGAAAATCCATTTCCATGTCCTCATCTAAAGGATAAATAGGGCGTGGGGTTCTTACATAGGGCAAATCTTTCAGAACCAATGCAGTTGCGCCGGGAGAAAGGGCAAGGATTGCTCTCTTGGCGATTTTTAAGTATTCGGGGTGTAAATATCCATTTTTTATTACCACAGTCTGATAATTCATCACGTCCATGCCAAGGCTTTCTAGAAGCTCAGGATTATGTGGAGCGCAGCGTTTATCTGATACGATTAAGGTAATGTCTTGAATTTTAAGGATTGCAAATTTTGTACCGTCGACTTCGATAATATCTTTAAATATAAATTTTTGAGGAATTTTTTCGCCGTCTCTAACCCAGATAAGTTCAAATTCCTCATTTTTGGCTTTTCCTAAGCACTGGTCAAAGGCAAATTTATCTGCAACTGTTGAGAAAACAGCGTTTTTCTGATTGTTCTTTATCATTTCAAAAAGCATGTGAAGACTGTTTTGGGTTGCCCCTGCTGTTGGATTATCGCCGCCGTCGGATACAAAGACAGGCCCTTCAGGAAATTCGTTGGCGATTTTTAAAGCTTCCGCCGGTACTTTTGCTTCCATGGAAAACTGAAATTCTTTTCTTATAGACCAGAATCTTTCTGCCATATCTTTGGCTGTTTCGTATAAAAATTCTAAATCTTCCTCACAACCGCATACTAAGGAGCCTGCACCGCCAAAAGGAGAGTCTGCCCAGGGAAAGCCCATTACATAAGAAGAAGCGACAACTTTATCCTTTTTGTCGATTTCAATCAAAGATTCAAAAAGGCTCTTTGCCGGGTCAACTCTTGTTTCGCTCTGCTCGCCGCAGACAAGAAGCGGAATCTTAACTAAAGCAGTTTTTAAATTTTTCTTTTCCTTAAGGGACTGAATGAGAATCTCTGCCGCCCTTACGCCTGTATCGTATGCATCTGTATGGGGTGCCTTTCTGTATGCGTAAAAGCCGTTGCAGTTGCGAATCATTTTATCGGTTAAAGTAGCATGCATATCAAGGGAGCTTACGATTGGAATATCAGGCCATATTTTTCTTATATCTTCTAAAAGAGCTCCTTCGGGGTCATCTTCACCGTCAACGGCCATAGAGCCGTGAAGGGCAAGGCAGATACCGTCAAGATATGGTATTTCAGAAAGCCCTTTTACTATATTGTTTTTAAAGGTTAAAAATGTTTCTAATGTAAGCATACCCGAGGGGATTCCTCTGGCAAAAAATGTGGGGAAAATCTCAGCGCCTTCTTTTTGAAGGGTTTTATATATTCCGCCGACTACGGATTCGCCCCAGCCCTTAGTCCTATAAACATCTTCACCGAAAACCGTCGTAAAATCTTCACAAACAGAACGTATTTCCGTAAACGAATTGCTCTCATGCATCATAGAAGCAATTGCGATTTTCATTTGTATCCTCCTCTAAGTAAAATTATAATTGTTAAATGACTATATTTAAAATTATCATAACAATTTCATTATACAAAACAATAAAAGCCTGTTAAAAATAAGCAAGAATATGATTTGTGAGGGACAGTGAGGGTATATTTCTTATTTTAAAGGCTTTTATAAAGGTTATCTATTTACTTTATTATAATTAAAAATACAAGTGATTTATTTTTAAACAGCAAAGGACTACGGCTATAATTATATAAGTTTTTATATGATATTACAATATAGAGATCGAATTTGTGAAAAATATTAAGTCTTTTATTGGATAGAAATAATTAGGATTTTCCTGAGAAAACAGCGCTTTTTGGAATTATAAAGAGCAGATATGATATGAATAGAGTTCCTTGGAAATGATAGGAGTAAAACCTACGCTTATAAATATTAATTATTATTCAGGTAATATTCATTTGATTTCAAAGCCCTTTACGATAGGAATTTATATGGTATCTGTATATGACAGAAGCAAGAAAGAAACATTGAGCAGATAAATAAAAAAGTATACGGCAGATGCCTGTATACTTTTTTACTAATACAAAAAGATATGAACTTAAAGAATAGACGTGTGGCTCAAATATGTCCTGTGAACTTAGAGGGTGCCGGTTAGGATTTCGGCAACAATCTAAATTTTATTCCTAGGCTTTTATAATTCATTTACAGGGGGCAGACAGTGATGATGCTGGCAGATGTAAAAGGTTGTTTTGCTGTTTTTAAGAGGATACTCTTTCGTTTCGCAATCAAGAATTTTCACAATGGCGTCTTCTGGCATCTGATTCACAACAAAATTAAAATCGCTTTTGTCTTTTAAGACGCATACAATTTCCTTTGGAGGATTCATATACAGCATAAGAGCTGTCATAAAAAAGCTATGGCTTGACGGATAGGAGAAAGATTCTTTCATCATAAACTCAAATTGCATTTCAGTATATTTTTCTAATTTTTCTGTTTTATTTAGTTTCGATAGGATTAGCATATTATAGGCCATTACAGAATTACCGGAAGGAATTGCGCCGTCATAAGTTTCTTTGGGCCTTGTTAAAAGCTGTTCTCCCGATTTACCGTAAAGGTAAAATCCACCGTTATTAATATCATAAAATTCTTCAATGGCTTTTTCTGTTAGATTATAGGCTTTTTCTGCATATTGATTGTTAAATGTTACCTTATATAGCTCCAATAGTCCAAAAATATAAAAGGCATAATCATCTATAAAGCTTGTTTTGCTTATTTTGCCGTCTCTGTAAGAGGTAAAGACAGTATTATTTTCTGTCATATGGTCTTTGATGAAGGCAGCGGCTCTTTCGGCGGCATTTAGATATAAAGGATTTTTAAACGCGGCATATGCGCTTGATAAGGTTCCTATCATAAGGCCGTTCCATGCAGATAATATCTTATCGTCTAAATGAAGAGCGTACCTTTTCTTTCTATATTCATAGAGCTTTGGAAGATGAACCTCTATATTTTGATTTTTTATCCCTGTGAAAATAAGATTTGGAATACTTTTCCCTTCAAAATTTCCTTTTTCGGTAATATTAAATGTTTCATTGAAATGCTTCCCGTCGGTTTCTCCTAATATTTTTATAACTTCTTCAGGCTCAAAAAGATAATATTTGCCTTCAACACCTTCGCTGTCGGCATCTTGAGCACAATAGAAGCCGCCTTCCGGGCTTGTTAATTCCTTTAAGATATATTGAATTGTTTTTTCTGCAATATTTTGATAGTCCTTTATACCGGTAATTTTATAAGCCTCTGCATAGGCTAAAATCAATAATGCATTGTCATAGAGCATTTTTTCAAAATGGGGGGCAAGCCATTGATCATCTGTAGAATATCTTGAAAATCCAAAGCCGATATGGTCAAAAATACCGCCTTTATACATTTGCAATAAGGTTTTTTCAGACATTTCCAATGCTCTGTTTACATTTTCTGCCCTGTAATACTTCATTAAAAACAATAATCCATGAGCCATTGGAAATTTAGGGGCATTGCCAAAACCGCCATACTCTTCATCAAAACTATTTGACATGGATTCAAATGCCTGCCGAAGTATTTTCTCAGGGGAGGCTTCGAAGCTTTTTACTGTCTGAGGCTTTTTAATAAAACTTGTTATTTCATGGGCAAGCTTTTCCATGTCATCTTTTTCCAGTTTCCATCTTCTGTTGATTTCAGATAATAGTTCCATTAAGCCTGGCATTCCACGGCTTGAACGCTTTGGAAAATAAGTTCCTGCATAAAAGGGCTTTTTATCCGGGGTCATTAAAATTGTTAAGGGCCAGCCGCCGCTTCCTGTCATAGCCTGGCAAACATTCATATAAATGCTGTCAATATCGGGCCTTTCTTCCTTATCTACCTTTATGGCGATAAAATTAGCATTTAATATTTCAGCGACTTCCTCATCTTCAAAGCTTTCCTTCTCCATTACATGGCACCAGTGACAGGTAGAATAGCCTATACTTAAAAAAACCGGCTTATCTTCTGCCTTTGCCTTTTCAAAGGCTTCTTTGCACCAAGGAAACCATGCTACAGGATTATAGGCATGTTGCAATAGGTAGGGGGATTTCTCAGAAATCAATCTATTGGGTACGTTTGAATTTTTAGTCATAAGGGCATCACCTCCTATTATATTTAATACCTTTAGTATTAAGTAATATGTTAAAAATATACTTTTATAATATAGATTATAAAGCTATTATATCAATCTTTTTATCTAATTAAAATTTATGTTTTATTGAGAAAAACAGGGATTAACTAAATTAATAGTTAATCCCTGTAATGTTATTTATAAAATCTATGACCTCCATAATCATATAATTTTATCAAAGTCTTCTTATGCCAGCAAGTAGGGGTAATGCCTTTAATGGCTCTAAAATATAAAGCTCCTTGTGAATAATTGGTATTATTCAATGCTTCGATAACTGAGGTTATTATCTTGTTTGAAGGTATGGCTTTAGCATAAGCGCCAATTCTTGTCAGTTCAAGCTGATTTGGCTGAAAAAATACAGCATAAAGAGAATTAGGAAATATTTATTCTTAATCCTGTTCATAATAACATTAATAACTAATATTTGCCTTTTTTTATCTTTCCTATATGATTCGCTTTTTAGTACAATCTTACATTTTATTAGCCATATTCATAATCAATAAGTCTAACTATCTGGCAGACTTAATTTTTCAATCCAATAATCAGGGCTACTAGCTACATTTTTGTTAGCTAAAATATACATTGCAGCTTTAAAATCACTAATTTTATTAATTGCTTCAATTTTTAATGTAGACTTGAAAGAGTCTTACCTAAGCCAGTATTTTTATTGTGTCTTCAGCAACTGCATTTTCATTGCTATCAAAGAAATGGACTTGATGCTTATTGCCATATAGGACTATAGCGGAACCGATTCTATAATCATGACTGTAATCGGTTCTTACCTTTATGGTAGTTGCGTTCCTTTTTACATGCAGTATGGTTTCTGAACCATAAACTTCCATATGCTCAATTAAACCATCCATTAAACGGAAACGGCCTTCACCGCCTTGTGTATATAAATGCTCAGGCCTAAGCCCCAAAGTTACGGGTTCACCGGGAAAGTCTGCGGTTAATTCCACCGGCAGCCTGCACAGCCCCTCAATGTTTATATAATTATTGCCATCACATTCCACGAATCCCTTTAAAAAGTTCATTGGATATGTACCTATAAAACCAGCGACAAAGACATTATCTGGGTGGCTGTATAAATTCATTGGCGTATCTGCCTGCATTATTATTCCGTCTTTCATCACTACGATTTTTTCGCCTAAAGTCATGGCTTCCATCTGGTCATGTGTAACGTATATAAATGTTGTGTTAAGCCTTCTGTGTAAATCAGCAATTTCTTCACGCATTTGTATGCGGAGCTTGGCGTCGAGGTTTGAAAGCGGTTCGTCCATCAAAAATATTTTGGGTGCTCTGACGATAGCCCTGCCCATTGCAACCCGCTGTCTTTCTCCGCCTGAAAGTGCACCGGGCCTGCGTTCAAGCATCTTTTCAAGACCAAGGCTTTTTGCGGCTTCGCTAACCTGCCTGTTAATCTCAATTTTTGGAACCTTCCGTATCTTCAGTCCAAAAGCCATATTATCAAATACACTCATATGGGGATATAGGGCATAATTTTGAAAAACCATAGCCAGGTCCCTGTCTTTTGACGGTATATCGTTTACCGGTTTGCCATCAATTTCTATCGTGCCGCCTGTTACTGTTTCAAGCCCGGCAATCATACGCAGCGTCGTTGATTTACCGCAGCCGGAAGGGCCTACAAACACAACAAATTCTGTGTCTTTAATACTAAGGCTGATTCCTTTAACAGCTTCCGTATCCTGTGTATATTTCTTGCTGACATTGATTAGCTCCAGTGATGCCACGCTTATCTTCCTTTCTGTTTATTATTCCGTAGAAATAGGCTGCTGCTGGAATTAATACAATCAGCAGAAAATCGCTCAGTATATTAAAATCCCTTATATCAGGCTGAATTTTGTCAGTAATATGGACTTTATAAGCCCAACTGCCAATAGCATGCAGAGCACGGATATCCAAATAGCAGTAAGTTATCATAACAAACATATATAGCATACATGCCCCAGCAGCTAAAATCGCTATACAAAGTGTAAATACTTTTAAAAGTATAATTTTATGATTTTTAACAATGTCGCTTATATACTCAACTTGCATAGATGAATGTATATTGGCAACAGATTTTTTAAAATTGCTGATGATTGTGCCCAATAATATAACCAGAAGACCCATTGCGATTGCCAATGCCCCGACTTTTAGTTTCTGGTAAAACAATTTGTGAATATCCGCAGTAGGAATGATGTTATATTCATTTTCTGATATACCGTTTATTTTAAGTGAATTTATTAGTTCGGCTGAGGCAGACGCTTTGTTTATATCGGCTTTGCCTATAAGATTTTGAGGGAATTCTCCTTCATCCATTGGAACATACACATTACTGGTTTTTAGCTCTCCGTCAGATATGATACCTCTTACGGTATATATAACCCCTTCAATTTCAAATGCATTGCCTGAAATATCTGTAGTGCCAAAGATTTCAAATGCTGCGAATTCGTTTAAAACAGCCACCGCTTCGGTATTTTTTTGATCTGTTTTGGTAAAGAAACCGCCCGTACCAAGAGGATAACCTGTAACGTAGGGGTATTTATAATTTGTACGAATCAAATTGCAATCGAAATTTGCGTTGTTGGAAACCAATGCCGCCGGCTTTTTTGACGTGTATGTCAGCATTAAACCGTCATCATTCATATCTTCTATTTTCGCTCCGGAAAGCCCTATGGTATCATTTGATTTTGGTGTTGCAAAGACCAGGCTGTCCGGGGTTTTGGATACATAAAAACTGCATAAAACAATCAAAGCAAAAGTCAAAAGCAGCAGCAATAAGCTAAGTTTATTTTTCAAAAAAATCACTCGCGTTCTTTACTTTAATAGGGTCATTCTCCTCAAAGCTCTTATTGGATGCGGAAACAATCGGTTCAAAAAAGTCAATTCCTTTTGTGATTTGGGTATGGGTATTATCTGAATCGCCAATATCAACCCTGTTTTTAAAAGCATAGTACTCTTTTCCAACGATTCCTTCCCGCCTAGCAATTCGGTAGACAAAGTACCCATCCTTATCCATATTCAATGTTTCGTTTGGTACAAGGGTATAGGATTTATCGCTCTCCTTTTGGAATTCCATATTGAAGGTTTCACCGGGATTGATTTCATCCGATTCAAATGAAAGAAGCACGGTTTTGCCGTTTTCATCTGGCGTAATTTTGGTCACTATGGCCTCGGTACTGTGGTCGGCATTTGATATTTTTAAACTATCTCCCACAGTAACAAAATTGTTGTCTTTTGGTATACTGCATTCAATTTCCCTGCCGCTGCCGCTGCCTATGGTTGCCATATGATGGTTTTCTGGAATATACTGGCCTTCCTTAACGTTCAAATTGGTAACTACTCCGTCATCAGGTGCTGTAATTTCCAGATTATCTTCCATTTTTGCCAATTGCTTGCGATACTCTGCCTCAGTTTGGGCCATGGTTTCAATATCCAGGCTTTTGCTTTTCAGCTGCTGTTTTGAATCTATAATTTCCTGACGATAAGTATCAAGTTGTTTTTGTCTTTCTTTTTCTTTTTCATTTAGCTTTTCCTGAGCCAGCTTTTGTTTATCTGCAAGCTGCTCTTCAAGAGCGGCTAATTGTTTTTTTAAACTCTCAAGGTCATAAAGAGCTTTGTCAACGTCAGCTTTTGGCAATGCGCCGGCTTCATAAAGCTTATTGGTGTTCTGATAATCTCCTTCGGCCTTGCCAATTTGTCTGATTAAATCCTCTATATCATATCGGGATATGCTTTCTTCCTCGAACTGTTCATTTTCCAAATCCTGAATAAGCTTTTGTGTTCTTTGAATTTTCATGTTTATATTCTCGATTTCCAAGGATATTTTTTTTCTGTTGGTGTCACTTTCTGAAAGCTTTCTCTCAATCTCATCTCTGTCATAGGACATACGCATTATCACCTGTCCCTTTGAAAGAATATCTCCGTCTTTGACTAAAACTTCGGAAACTATTCCCGGCAGCTTTGAATATATGTCAGTTTGATGAGCCCAGCGGACCGTGCCGGTGGCTTTAACACTTTTTTTAAGCTTGCCGGATTTCGGCAATACGCCTACAACCTTCGGCTGATTGTATGAATATATCGTGTTTGAAAAAAACACCAGTATTATCATAAGGCCCATGAGGCAAATCCCCGATTTTTGTATGCTCCATTTTTTTCTGTTTTCCATACCTAGACTCCTGTAATTTATTTTACTCCCGACAATTCTATGCCCTTTTCAAGATCTTTCTGCCCCATTATAAGTGCCCACAGAGGTATTGCCATATATACGCAGGAAGCCGCAAATATAATGGATATGCGTCCTTCGGCGATGCGGGAAAGATATACTGACAGTGGCTCCTTTGTATAATCCTTGATAAAGATAATAGCTTGTTCAACAATATTCCAATATTCAATAAATGTCAGCATGCCAAGGGCTGCAATACCGGATTTCATCTGGGGAAGTATAATGGATAGAAAAATTCGAACTTCTCCGGCGCCATCCATTCTGGCCGATTCATAATAAGACTTAGGGATGGTTTTCATGCTCTGCCGCAGAAGAAAAGTACCAAAAGGGGAAAATATACCAGGCAGAATAATTGCCAGATAATTATCCGCTATCCCAAGCTTATTTGCTATGATAAAATTCGGCACTAATATAGCCTGCAAGGGCATTAGCATTACAATTATATACATATAAAATAATATTTCTTTATATCGATGCTGCCAGACTGTGAACCCATATGCCGCCAGTATAGATACCATAATATTTCCTGCGACAACAGGGAAGGCGATTTTTGCGGAATTACCCATTAAAATCAAAAATGAAGGATTTTCCGCCAGAATGGCTTTATATTGGGAAAAGGTCACGGTTTCCGGCACAATCCGTAATTCAATGAATTTTTCATATATATTGTCAGCAACGTCAAAAACAGACCGGCGGCCTGAAAAATTCAGAGCTACCTCACCTTCGGCCATAAAGGAGTTGGTAAATGTTATAACTAACGGCGATAGAAATATAACTGCCGAAAGGATTAATACTGCCAGTTTTACTTTATTGGCCAGCCAGCCTTGTTGTTTATTCATAACCAGCCGCCTTTCTTTCCGTTTTTAAAAATAGCACTGATAAAATTCCAATTGCAAACACCAGGAAAACTGATGCTGCCCCCAATTTAGGATAGTTAAGATTGTTAAATAAATTATTCATGAAATGCTGAAGCATATAAATGTTTTCGTTGGGATGGCTGCCGGTCAGCAAATAGATTTCTTTGAAAACCTTGAATGAATTTATAACAGACATAATCAACACTATGACAAATGTAGGCGCCATACAGGGTACAGTGATATGTATCAGCGTATTAAAATAACCTGCGCCGTCCATTTTTGAAGCTTCATAATATTCCACCGGTACGCTGGAAAGCCCCGATAAAAACAGAATCATATTATACCCTAGGTTTTTCCAGATAAATATCAAAACGATGACGCCCATTGAGCTTGCCGATTCAAGCCAGTCAACTGCCTCGAAGCCCATCACTGTAATAAGGCCATTCAGGTAGCCGTTGCTGGCGAACAGGCTGTTCCAGAAAAAGGAGATGGAGCCGGAGGGAATTACCATGGGAATTAAAAAAATCAGAGTAAACAACGTTTTATATTTGTTTTTTTGAAGCGCAAGAGCCACGGAAAAAGAGCACAGCATGCTAAGAGGAATACATAGGCCTAAAAACCTAAGGGTATTGAATAAACCCTTCAAATATGCCGGATTTGATATAAGTTCGGCGTAATTTGTGAGACCTGCAAAGCTCCCGCCCATCGCCCTGTCAAATAATGAGTATTTTATTGACGATAAAAACGGCCATATAAAGAATATTATAAACCCTGCAGCAGATGGCAGCAGAAACAGCGGCCCGGCACCCGAGATTTTTAGAAATTGATTTTTAGACTTTTTTCCGTTTGTTATATGCTCCATAGTGTTCCCCTTTATTAATAATATGACGTGAGTTCGATGGCGTCGAACCCCCTTGCAAAGCAAGGGAAATCCGCAGGATTTTTCACGTAATGAGTATAAACTTGTATTGTTTTCTTGCAAATTTGTACGAATATGGTTTAAAGTTTGCGGAATTTTAATTCCGTCGAACTCACTTTAATATAAATATTGTGCTGCCTGACATCAAAATTCAGGCGGTATATAGTAAATTTCAAATTAAACAGTAATAAAAATCGTATATATTGAATGGCTTAAACATAGGGATTTTATAGGTTTAAGCCGTTTATGAAAAATAGATTTTTATTACACCCTTGTGTGAAATTTACTATAGTACTCTATTCATTCATATACAGATTCACGCGGCCCTGAATGGCTTCTGCAACCTGCTCCGCAGTTTTATTTCCTTTAAAATATGGTTCGCATTCGTCCTGAACAATCTGCCAGATTTTTGTATCTATAGGTGTATAGGCGTTAATCATGTCGGAATAAGCTTCAAGTAATGAGAGGTATTCGTCATATACTGCCTTTTGCTCCTCTGTCATCTCCTGGTTGGTGCGTTGTTCCGGCGAATAATGCAATTCTCCTAATACCTCAAGCCGTGCCTTTTCCGCTCTTGCTCCGTTGTGTACCGGAGTTGAGAAGAGGTTATTGGAATTTTGCATCTCTTCACTCAGTAAAAATTTGATAAATGCCCATGCTGTTTGTTTATTTTTAGAGTTGGCGTTCATCCCGAGAAGATGAAAATATGTGCCTTCAACATTCTGGTCCTCATTGGTTTTAATGCCTAACAATTCACTGTTTTCTGATGTGCTGCTTATTGAGTTGTAGAAAATCTCAGGTTTGTTGTCGGCTATAAACCGCAGTAAGCTATAACTGCCGTCAAAACTAAAAAGGTAGAGTTTTGACATCATTGTCTGTATTTGCTCAAAGGTAATATCCTGATGCGCATTGCCGCTGAAATAATCTTCATTGATATAGCCGCTGTCCGATATTTCTTGAACAGATTGTAATAAATTTATAAAAGACTGAGAATTAAAATCTGCAGTATTATTTTCGTGATTAACGAACCTTTTATAGGAATCCTCAAACAAAGTACGAAATAGCTGCGTTTTTTCAAAGTTTAAAATCTTTACTTCATCTTCTGCCGCATAGGAACCATTGTCCAGTTCCTGCTTTCCTGTATTAATAATATCGCTTAGGGAAAACAGGTCTTTATTTGGAAATAGTGCTTCCTTACCCTCCGGTATAATATCTTTATTATATGTAAACAGGTTAAAGGAGTAATCCAACGGCATTATCAGCTGTTTGCCGTTATACTTGACTGCATCTATTACATTTTGCTTATATTCAGAGAAGTTGAACTCAGGGTCATCTTCCATATAGGGCGCCAAATCTTCTAAATAGCCTCCCTTAGCATACTTGAGGTAGGGAAGGATATCCATGGCATAAATATCAGCACCGGCGCCGCTCATAATATCATTGCTGACTTTAAATATATAATCGCTCTCCGCCTGGGGATCCTCCTCAATTGTAGCTACTGCAAGTGACACACCGTCTTTTTCCATAGTTTTTATTTCCGGCATTTTCTGGAGTGAGTCTATATTGACTTTGGTACCCGGGTACTTCTTTTCAAACTTTTCGGCAGCTTCTTTCAGAAAGCTCTCATATGACATGCTTTGGTAGCTTGAAACTGTAATTTCTCCATTTATTTCCTCATTAAGTTCGCTAAGGTTGGTTTGTGCTGACTCTGATTCTATTTGCCCGGGTGAACTTGCCGCAGGTTTGCTGCCTGATGCAGCCTGTGAACAGCCTGTCAATTGAATTGCAATCATTGCAGCTAAAAAAGCAGATGTTATTTTTTTCATTTATTTTCCTCCTGTTTATTTTACTGACATAAGGATAGCCTCCCCATATGAAGTCCATATGAAGAGGCTATATATTTGACATGAATTTGCGGAGTATACTCGAATAAAAGTAAAACAGTAGCTTTGTAAATTTGCTTTTTCCTGATTTTATGCCTTCTTAGAGCCCGTTATTTACTGCGGAAGAAAAGCAAATTTACTATATGCAATCATAAAGTATTATTTCCCGTTTTCTAAAGAGAGCAACTTTATATTTTAATTACCATCGTTTAAAGGTATTTGAAAAATATTATTATTTATTATTGTAATTTCCAGCAGAAATTCAATGAAGCTCAAGTTGATTTCTGCTGGAAACTATTTTAAATATAAAAAATATTAAATCAGTTTTTGAACTCAACTTTGTATATCGAAGTAAAGTGCCAAACCAAAGCCATTGCCTGTAATGGAATTATTATTTTGCTGTATATTATTTATAGCATAGGCTTCGTAATCTATTTCCAGCATTTCCAGATTCCGTTTTACAATGTATAAGCCTAACCCTGTGCCGCTTTTTGATTTATTACGGCTATATTCAGGCGTGTAGAATGCCTCAAACCACTGCTCGGTTTCATCATTCGTTATAAATCTGTCTGTATCATTTTCAATGGCCAGCCGGCAGCGCCCTTTAACTTTATCGTAGCGAATGTAAATGCTGCCGTTCTCTGGCGTATATTTTACTGCATTTGACAGAATATTGGATATAGAGTAATACAAAAGCTCTCTGGAGGTCTTTACTTGAAAGCTATTCCCCTCAAAATTAATATGAAGCCTTTTATTTCTGGCAGGCACCAGATACTGGCCCATTGCCTGAGAAACTAAGGTATCCAAATCAAAAAACTCATATTCTGAATCTGAAATAGCCGTATCCGCTCTGGATGCATTAAGAATTTCCGAGACCATAGATGACAGTGTGTTAATGAGCATTTTGCATTCTGCCAAGTATTTTTCCCTGTTCTTATAAACACCGATATTATCCATCATGCCTTCTACAATGCCTGAAAGTGCCGCAATCGGCGTCTTAAGCTCATGGCCTGCCGAACGCATGAAATCTGCCTTGGACCGTTCCATTTGCGCCACTTTATTCATCTCATACCTTAAGCTATTAATGTTTTCACAAAGGCTTCTATACATATTATCTAGATTTTGCGAAAGCAAACCCAGCTCATCATCTGTACAGACATTGGAATAAGCATTGTCCTCCATGCGGCTCATTTTATCGGCAGCATTTGCAATCTTGACAATTGGCTTTGTAAGCCTTGATGAAAAGAAGTAGGAAGCCAGAAGTGAAATAAACACGCTGATAATGAGTACATATGGCATCAAAGAGAATATTACACCGGTTGCCTCGCCAATCGGCTGAAAAGTAGTGCTGACAGAAACAGATGCAACCAAGCTGCTGTTGATTGTATAGGTTTTATAAAACATGGTAGGCGCCGGAGCCATGCTCTGTATTGGAGATGCAATAGAAATAAATTTGCTGTCACTTGGATATATCTCCTGGGGGTTCGCAACATAATCATCTTTAATAGCAATGGAAAGGTTTTCAGAATCTTCGTTGCTATTCTCGACAGCAGAATGGATGTCTTGAATTTGTACTTTAAAGAGGGCACTTTCGTCAGAAGATGGATTCTCCGAAAGTTTGGCCTCATAGCTCTCATCCCACTGAATAATTTTGACATTTAGGGGCATGCCCTCCTGGTCAAATGTAATAAATGGAGTGGAAAGGTCCATGAGTATTTCACCCTTTGAGTCGTACGTGAAAACGTCAGTGTTATTAACCATTATAAAATCTTGTAATACAGGCCTTACGCTATCTTCAGACTGGGTATTTGCCAAACTTTTAGCCAGGATAACCGCATTTTTCTCAAGGGTATCAAACTTTGTTTTTAAATAATATTTTGGCAGCAATATATATAAAAAAGCAAAAGAAATCACTACAACGAATATGGTGAGGGAGAGAGAAAATAAAAATGTCTTTAGGGCAATGCCGCCTCTTTTAAGCCTCATATTACACCGCCTCTTTGTTTGCAGCAGGCATTGGATAAGACGGATAGTTCCAGTTTATAACCTATGCCCTTGACTGTTGCAATGATATCAGAATCCAGCTTCTTTCGCAGGTTTTTAATATGGACATCCACAATACGTTCGTCTCCGTAATAGTCATAGCCCCATACCTGATTCAGTATTTGCTGCCGGCTCAAAGCCTTCTTGGGATTGGAGGTAAAAAACAATAACAGCTCAAACTCACGTAAGGTTAGGTTCAGCTTTTTGTCTTTTTCATAGGCTTCAAAAGCATCCGTATCCAGCATAATATCACCCAGCTCGATTCGCCCTGAGGTCTTTACGCTGCGCCGCAATAGAGCCTGTACTCTTTTTATTAACACCTTTGGCGAAAAGGGCTTTGTCACATAATCGTCAGCCAAATGGTTAAAGCTTTCCAGCTGAGTATATTCATCAGCAATTGCCGTTAATATCATGACAGGCTTTTCTTTATGCCGCAAGTCATTTTTAACGGTTTTTAATAATTCAAGCCCTGTAATATTGGGCAGCATAATATCTAAAATAAATAAATCAATTGATTCATTGTTCTCAATTATATCCAGCGCAGCTTTTCCGTCATAGGCAGGAGTTGGAATGAAATAGCTGTCCTTCAGGTATTCACAGATGACTTGATTGATGTTCAGGTCATCTTCCACCACCAATATTTTATAATCCATCATGGCCTCCAATGCAATAAATATACTTGTTCAATTTTAAAAACAACAGACAGTTTTTAAGTTGAATAAGTTTTTCAGTTTATTTACTATAGTTCCTGATTCTTAATTTGCTTTATTTTATATTACTCAAATTTTTTTGAAAAGTCTATGAAGCCCGTATGAAGTTTGGAGTATGATATCGCAAAAATCAGAAACTGAAAAAAGCTGCTCTTTTATAGCGGCAGTGCTTACTTGATTTTTCAGTTTGGCAAAGTTTGAATATTCTTTACTTATCACTCTTACCGTAAGAAGGGCTAAATTCCATCCTCTATACTCAAAAAAGCTGCTGGTTGAAGTATTATTCTTATACGCTTCAAACCTTTAATATTCATAAAGCACAACCTCGTGATATCCTTTAAGGCACTGATGTAAGTTATTTTGTCTGGATTACAGATTCGAAGCGAAAGCAATTTTTATTACGCTTATTAACAAAGTTAAAACTTAGCGGTTTTAGTGAATTTCTCATAATATAGCTATCCTTTTAAATATATAGGGATATTTATGCATCAAACTTATAAAGTGGGGTGTTTAAATTTACTGTATTTAACAGTACCCAAAATTTAACTTATAAAAACCCTGAATTTAGTTTAATATCTTTATTTCTTCTGATTGACCGTAAACAAAGAAACCGTAGAATCCCATTTCCAAAAGTGAATTTAGAAATTTACTAAGCTTTTTAGGCTTTTCAAATAAGGTAACGTCATAATCATTGCGTAATTTATCGGCTTTTTTATTTGCTTCAAGAAAATTATTTTCAAAGAAGACGGCGATTTTCTTTCTGGCATTTGGAATATAAAAACGATTATCCTTTAGAATATGGAAAATTCTCTCAAAGCCAATGGAAAAGCCTACGGCGGGGATTTTTTCATTTAGAAATTTTCCAATGAGGTTATCGTATCTTCCGCCGCCGGCGATTGAACTGTTAAAGTCGCTGCTTTCAATTTCAAAAACTGTTCCGGTATAGTATCCCTGCCCTCTAACTAAAGACAAATCGAATTCTATGGTATATTTATTTTCAGATAAAAGCGTTATTTTATTTATAATCTCTTGGAGATTATTTATGCTGTCTTTTTGTGAAGATATTGATTTAATATAATCAAGGGATAGGGGAAGCTTTCTTAATATGGAACTTAGGGCGTTAATGCTTTCTTCGCTGGCTCCTTTTTCAGATAGCTCGGCTTTTATGCCGTTAATGCCGATTTTATCCAGCTTATCAAAAGTAATGCATACACTTTCCAACTCATCTTGTTTAAAGCCGATAGAAAGCAGAATGTTTCTTAATATATTTCTGTCATTTATTCGTACTTTAAAGTTTTTTAAGCCTATCGCAAGCAATGCTTTTGCGGTAACGTTTATCAGCTCTATTTCACAATAAACAGAATCGGAACCGATAATATCAATATCGCATTGCACAAGCTCTCGCATACGGCCTTTTTGAGGTCTTTCTGCCCTATAAACTTTGTCAATCTGAATGCATTTAAAAGGTAATGTCAAGTTTTGCCTATTATTTGCAAAATACCTGCTTAAAGGTAACGTAAGGTCATATCTTAACCCCATATCAGAAAGTTCATTGAATTGGGCGTTTTCGATTGCGCTGTTTAATTTTTCGCCCCGTTTCAGTATTTTAAATATCAGATTAAGATTATCTCCGCCGTCGCTTTTATCCAGATTCTCAATGTCTTCAATTGCAGGGGTCATAATTCTTTCAAAACCGTTTATTTTGTAAGTCTCTAAAATACTATTTTGTATAAATTCTCTTAAAATAACCTCATTGGGTAAATAATCACTTGTGCCTTTTACTGTTCCGATTTTCATAATAACACCCTTTCATTTTAAAATAAAATAGCCATTCAGGATAATGGTATACCCGAATGGCTAAATATATTTAAAATATATTCATGCATCACAGGCATAACCAAAAGCGATTATACCTATGATGAAAATAATCATAGATTACAATCGCTAAAAGTATGGTGATGATGCATAGTAAATAACATTTACAATACCTCCATAGAAGTTTTATGGGAAGCAAGCTTAAAAATCATATAAGCCCAAACTTATGAATCATTTTCAAGCAAGGGTACTTTTGCTGCCAAAGGCCCTTTTTTAGCTCGTTAGCGATAGTTTACTGTTCCTATAATGAAATGTCAATATATTATGAAAAATAATTGCTTTTAAAACACTAAAGATACTGATTTTTGGTAGGTTTTTTATAATATTTAATTTAAGTTTAAGCCAAATAAAATAGAACCCTCAAGTAAAAATATCTGAGGGTTCTATTTTTATTTACTATGAAGCTAAAAAGCCTTCTAAAGTTTCATTAAATTGCTGCATACCTGAGCAGCCTTATAGCAATCTTCAACATTCAGGTATTCATTTACTGTGTGAACATCGTACATCCCTAAGCTGATAATGGCGCTGCGGTAGCCTTGCTTTGCCAGAATATTTGCATCGCTTCCTCCGCCGATGACTACAGGTTCGGGCTTAACCCCAGCATCTTCATGAGCTTTTACTGTCATAGCAAAGAGAGGGCTATTCATATCTAACTCGAAAGAAGGATAAGACTCTTCACTATGAAAATCACAGGAAACACCGTACTGAGCCGCGGCGTCAAGACAGCATTTTTCCATATAGGAAAGCTCCTCTTTAAGGCGGGCAGAGTCATGGGCTCTGATTTCTGCAGTAAAATATACTTCATCTGTAACGATGTTGGTTGCGTCTCCGCCTTCAATGCGGCCGATATTTGACGTAGTAGTAGAATCGATACGGCCGATACGCATTTTACTGATGGCATTAGATGCAACAACGATGGCATTGATGCCTTTTTCCGGCTCAATGCCTGCGTGGGCCTTTACGCCGTGGAAAGTGGCCTTGATTTTCATTTGAGCAGGCGCTTTGTAAGCGATGGTTCCGGTTGCTCCGCCTGCATCAAGAACAATAATATCCTTGCAGGGAAGCCTGTTGGCGTCAAAATGCTTAACCCCATGCATACCGATTTCCTCGGAAACGGTAAAGAGAAGGTAAATGTCTCTATGTTCGGCATTTTCCTCTAAAACGTCCTCAAGGGCCTCTAATATAGCTGCAATGCCGCCTTTATCGTCGGCACCTAAGGTGGTTGTTCCGTCGCTTCTTACAATGTCTCCGTCTATTTGGGGTTTAACGCCTTTACAGGGAGAAATTTGGTCCATGTGGGCAGCAAAGCATAAAGGCATTTCTCCAGGCTTACCGGGGATATAAGCAACAATATTTCCAGAGTTTCCGCCGTATTTAGAACCGGCATCATCAATAGTAGCTTCAATGCCTTTGTTTTTCAGATAATTCATAAGCCAATCCGCCATGGGTTTTTCTTCACGGCTGGGACTGTCTACCTGTACCATCTCCACAAATCTGTCAAGTAGCCGTTGTTTTGAAATCATACAAGATACATCCTTTCTGCTTTTGTTTTATAATTATTTACGAAGATATATCATTACAAAGTATAGCACAGAAGCAGAACGAAACAAAGAGTTTTCCGAAGGAAATAAAGAGGTCAGATGCAGTTACAGAAGAAATCGTAAAGGTGCTTATCTTTACATGGAAAAGTGCTGCCATGATATGATTCTTTATTTAGGCGGGCTTAATTTCACACCCCAGTCATTTTATGAATTTGCCAAAGCTGAAGGCTCCGAAGAAAAGATATATTGCTTAAGATAACCATTCCTTCTTTGATGCCTGCGGTGCTTCTTATTTTTGTTATGTCCATTATAAATTCCTTTTGGTTGTTTAAAAATATACCTTTTATTAGGGGATTATCTCTACAACTCAATTTATATGATACAGCATTTTATGAACAATCAGTTTCAGGCCATAGTTTATCAGAAGCTTGCTTCCGTGTCTTATATATTGCCGATGCTTTTTGTGCTTATGGCATTTCTTTTATTAAGGCATCAAAATAAGAATATAAGTCAATTTAAATTGTACTAAGTAACCTTGAAAATGATACAAGCAAAAGCTTATAGATAAGATTCTAAGCCGCCGATTGTTTTTATTTACCATTGGCGGATTTTTATAATAATAGAAATCAAAAAAATTAAGAATAATTGCTATAAACCGGCGACTGAAAGCATAGAATTTTTTAGAGCATATAATATATTGCTTTAGAATAAACATGTTAAGGAGAATGGTTAATGGAAGAGCGTCGGAGATATTTTAAAAAGATAAATGACAGTTTGGCCGAGATGAATAGTACCATAAATTATCTTTACAAGGCCACCAATACTTATGCTAAAAACAGGCTTCTAAGTAAACTTCAAAATAATATATCTGATTTATTAGTATTAACCCAAAGCATGGAGATAAGCGAAAATACAGGCGAAAATGCAGGTGAAAACGCTGATGGAGCCGGTAGGTTTTTTACGCTTGCGGAACTTATGCAATATAACGGAAGAGACGGAAGTCCGCCTTATGTAGCGATAAACGGAGTCGTATATGATGTTTCTGATGCCAGATCATGGGTAAGAGGAATGCATCACGGTATGATGGCAGGAAGGGATATAACAAAGGCATTTGAATCCTGTCATATGGATGAGAGTGTGTTGAGCAAATTAAAGATAGTTGGGAAGATAAGGAATGACTAAAAATAATTTCTGTTTGAATTATTCAATGAGGCAAAGGACAGCCCTTACTCTTGTCAATATGGCGGCGAAAGCTGCAGGCGATAATACGATTAAGAAAAGAAATTTAATATGGATGGAGCTTACAGGCTGCGCCGGAAATATAATATCTCTTCTTGATGGTGCCAATCCTGATTTTAAGGACATGATAACGAGAGTGTCAAATTTAGTGTTTGAAAACAGCCTTATGGCTTCTCAGGGAGAGGCGGCCATGGAAAAGCTCTACAGCATGAAAGGAAAGGATTATATCCTTGCCGTGGAAGGCGCTGTTTCTACAAAAAATAATGGTTTTTACAATACAATCGGAAGATATAAAGGCAGGTCTGTAACGGCATATGAAGCAATAAAGGAATTTGGAGAGGATGCGGCTTATGTTATTGCCGTAGGAACCTGTGCTTCTGACGGGGGAATTTCTGCCGCAAGGCCCAATCCCGGAGAATGCGTAGGAATACAAAATCTGCTTAAAAGAAAGGTGATTAAGCTTTTGGGATGCCCCTGCAACCCAGACTGGTTTATGGGAACGCTTTCATATATTACGCTTTTCGGGGAGCCGGAGCTTGACGAGTTTAACAGGCCCCTTATGTTCTACGGTACTTTAATACATGATATATGCCCAAGAAGACCCTATTTTGAACAGGGAATATTTGCAGAAAAGTTTGGAGAAAAAACATGTATGTTCAGGCTTGGGTGCAGAGGCCCCGTAACAAGTACAGACTGCCCTACAAGAAGATGGAATGAAAGGGTAAACTGGCCTATAGGTGACGATTCGAATTGCATAGGCTGCGCAATGTTCGGATTTCCCGATAAGATGGAGCCTTTTGTTAAATATGACAGTTAATATTTAATTATAAAATAAAGATACAGGCGCTGTGTAAAAGGCAGCTCCTAAAGGCGGTGAAAGAAACGAAGCGAGTTATAATCAATCCTGTTACACGCATAAACGGCTTTATGGGAATAGATGCTACGATTGATAACAGAAATATTGTTTCTGACGCAAAAACCGAAGGGCTTCTTTTCAGAGGCTTTGAGAAAATGCTTGAAGGCAGAAGCCCTTTTGATGCGGTTTATTTTACCCAGAGGATATGCGGCATTTGTTCAACTGCCCATTCCATGGCGTCAACCCTTGCGCTGGAAAGTGCGCTGGGCATTACGGCGTCTCAGCAGGGGAGATATTTAAGAGACTTTATACATGGCTGTGAATTTCTTCAAAATCATCTAAGGCATTTTTATCAGTATACCATTCCTGGGTTTATAAGGCTTCCGCCGGAGAATACGCTTTTTGAGGCGGACCACAATGATTTCAGGCTCCCTCAAAACAAAAATGATGTCATAGTAAAGCATTATTTTGAATCTATGGAAATGAGCAGAAGCGCCCATACAATGCTCGCCATTTTAGGAGGAAAGGCTCCCCATAACCATGGGGTTTTCATAGGGGGCATTACTACCCAGGCAACGCCTGAAAAAATAGTCCATATGCGTTCAATTCTTGAAAGTATAAATAAGTTCATTAAAGAAATCATGATTCCGGACACCTATACAATAGCCGAATATTATAAGGATTATTTTAAAAATGGCGGCGGCTATGGAAACTTGTTAAGCTTTGGCTGCTTCGACAGATATGAGGAGCTTGGGACCCTTTATTTAGAACCGCTTGAGTATAGTGACGGAAGGACAAGACCCCTTAACCCCAAAGAAATTACAGAAAACATATACTCTTCATGGTATAAAGCAAAAAGTGAAAGTTATACGCCGTTTGAAACCATAACAGATGAAGATATACATAAAAAAGAAGCTTATTCATGGGTAAAGGCGCCGAGATATAGCGGCCTTCCTTATGAAACAGGGCCATTGGCAAGAATGTGGCTATCGGGAGAGTATCGAAACGGCATCTCTACCATGGACCGCACCATAGCAAGGACTCTTGAGGCTAAAAAGATAACGGAGATTATGCTTATTCTTTTAGATAATCTTATCCCCGACACATTTGTTCAGGATGTATATCAGGTGCCTGAATCGGCCTATGGAGAAGGGCTTATAGATACCACAAGAGGAGCTTTAGGCCATTGGATAAAAATAGAAGGAGGCCTAATTTCCTTTTATCAGATTATTACTCCTTCTGCATGGAATCTTTCTACCAGATGCCATAATAATCTGCCGGGGCCCGGAGAAAAGGCCATGATAGGAACAAAAATACGCCTGTTTGACGCGCCTGTAGAGCTTGGAAGAATAATACGCTCCTTTGACCCTTGCATATCCTGTGCAACCCATGTTTATTCAAAAGGAAATTTAATAAAAACCATAAGGGTGGTACCATGAGAAAATTATTAGTAATAGGAATAGGAAGCATGATTATGAAAGACGACGGCATAGGCTCCAGGGTAGTAGAAGCAATTAAGGACCGTCTTAAAGAATATGACATTGAAGCGGTAGTAGGGGAGACAGATTTTAATTACTGCTTTGGAAGGATTTCCTTGGAGGATTTTGTTATTATCATAGACGCCTCCTATCACGAGATAAAGCCGGGGACCTTAAGCATCATGACCTTAGAAGAAGCCCTTCAATACCGGAGTAAGCTGAGAACTCAGCATGAATTTAGCTTGCTTGACATGATAGATCAGAACCTGCCGGAAGTTAAAGGCTATTTTATAGGCATAGAAGTGGCGGAAATCGGTTTTGGCTTTGAGCTTAGCAAAACACTGAATGAGAATTTCCGCAATATATGTGATTCTGTACTTGAAGAGATTATAAAAATTAAGGAGGAAAATTAATATGCATGATACACACCTTATTGAAAAAATATACCAGTCCATAACAGCGCTTTGCAGAGAAAACAATATACATAAAGTAAATGAAATAAATATAGAAGTTGACGAAGGAAGCCATATAGAAGGCCCTCATCTTCTTTCCCATTTACAGGAAAGGGACCCTGTCTTATTCAGTGACGGTGCGGTAGTAAATGTGGAAATGAAGCCTTATGAAAAGCTTACTGCCGTTATAAAAAGTATCGACGGTGAAAGCCGTGAATGACAGTGAGCGGTGTATTATTACTTTAACAGGAATTGTACAAGGGGTCGGTATGAGACCCTTTGTTTTTCGTAAGGCCAAAGAATTAAAAATAAACGGATGGGTCGAAAACCAAGGCTCAAGGGTCTTAATCGACGCAGAAGGAAAGAAAGAAAATATTCAAAAGCTTATAAAAACATTAAACCATTGCCCTGAAAACGCCAAAATTTCAGAAATCAGCATTTCTTATGAGGAACTTAAGGGATACTCGAACTTTTATATAAAAAACAGTACAGATGAGCATAATACGGCTAAATTTATTCCGCCTGATATTGCAGTATGCCCCAAATGTATAGAGGAGTTTAATGATATAAACAATAAAAGATATCAATACCCTTTTATAAGCTGTACGGACTGCGGGCCGAGATATTCCATAATAAACAGCCTGCCTTATGACAGAAAAAGCATTACCATGAATGCATTTGAACTGTGTGCAGAATGTACCTATGAATATAGGGAGCCTCTGGATAGAAGATTTCACGCCCAAACCAATTGCTGCCCAAACTGCGGTCCCGTTTTAAAGCTTTTAGATGCTTCAGGGAAAGAAATTCATACTGAATCCCCCGGGATACAGGCGCAAAAGCTTATAGGAGAAGGAAAGCTGCTTGCTGTAAAGGGTATAGGCGGCTACCATTTATGCTGTAATGCGAAGTCTTCGGAAGCGGTAGGCCGCCTTAGAAATCTAAAAAAGAGGCCCCATAAGCCCTTGGCAATTATGGCAAAAGATATTGAAGCCGTATACGAAATATGCCATATATCCAATAAAGAAAAGGAAATACTAACAGGAGAGAAAAAGCCTATCCTGCTGCTTCGTAAAAAATATCCTGAAATATTACCGGAAGCAATCGCACCGAATCAGAAATCCCTTGGGGTAATGCTTCCCTATGCGCCTATTCATTTCTTTTTGTTTTCAGAGGATATAAAATATCTGATTATGACAAGCGGAAATGTAAGCGGCTCCCCCATAAGCTATAAGGACGAAGATGCACTACAGGCTCTTAAAGGCATTGCAGACTATTTTTTAGTTCATAATAGAGAAGTTAATATGCCTGTTGATGATTCTGTCATCAAAGTCATAAGGGAAGAAGAAGTCCTCATGAGATGCGGAAGGGGCTACGCTCCTGTTACCCTTCCTTTAGATTCCGACTATAATATTATGGCTTTGGGGTCAGAACAGAAAAGCTCCATTTGTGTCGCCGGCAAGGGGTTTTCCGCCATAAGCCAGTATTTGGGAGATTTAAAAGAATATAAGGCCTATCAGGTCTTCGAAAACCAAATTGCGTATTTTAAGCAGTTTTTTAATTATACTCCGGAGATTTATGTCCATGATATGAATGCTGATTATATCTCCTCATGTTATGGAAAGAAAAACAAAGAAAAAAGAATTGCCGTACAGCATCATCATGCCCATATGGCAGGGTGCATGGCTGAAAATAAATTATTCTGTGATGCTATAGGAATTATTTACGATGGAACCGGCCTTGGAACAGATGAAGCCCTGTGGGGCGGTGAATTTTTTACCGGCTCATTATCGGGTTTTAAAAGGGTAGGGCATTTGAAATATACGAAGCTTCAAGGGGGAGACAGCGTAGTTCAAGAGCCTTGGCGGTGTGCCGCTAATTATCTTTTTTCCATGGGTATTGACCCTTCTGAATATTTAAAAGAGATTAAAAAGGAAAATTTAGATTTTATATATAAGGCAATGGAAAATAATATAAAATGCTTTCAGTCCTCCAGTATGGGAAGGTTTTTTGACTGTGTTTCGGCCCTTTGCGGCTTTCAAAGTAAAATTACTTATGATGCCCAGGCGGCTATAGAGCTTGAAGGGATAGCAGATGAAGGCATTAAAGAATTTTACGGATATGCCATAGCTTTCGAAAAGGAAGGCATTATGCTTGAATATGAAGATATACTCAAAGAAATATTAGCAGATATTAAAAAAGATACTCCTAGTTCTATTATAGCTTCAAAATTTCATAATACCATCATAGAAGCTACATCAGACTGTGCCTGTAAAATAAGGGGAAAAAGCGGACTTCAAGACATTGTTTTAAGCGGCGGTGTTTTTGAAAACACCTATATTTTAGAAGGGTTAATTTATAAATTGGAAAGCTTGGGATTTCATGTTTATCATCATCATTTAACCCCTGCAAATGACGGAGGATTAGCCTTCGGACAAGCTGCCGCAGCATCTTTCATGATGAAAGAGGATAAAAAAGAAAGGGCGGTTTAATATGTGCCTTGCCATACCTGCAAAAATAATGAAAATACACAATGCCCATGCAGAAGCAGATATTATGGGCGTTAGAAAAAAAATAAATATACTCCTTGTTGACGATTTGCACATCGGCGATAAGGTGATGGTTCATGCCGGATATGCCATTAATAAAATAGATGAAGCATATTTTGATTTCCTTGAAAACACCCTTAGGAAAATGACGGAGGATATGCCATGACAAAAGAGGAAAAGAACTTGATTAAAAAACTAATAGAAAACATCAATCATTTTGTAACGAGAGAAGTCCGTATTATGGAAATATGCGGAACCCATACCCATGAAATAGGAAAATTAGGGCTCAGAAGCCTTTTAAACCCTCATATAAAGCTTATTTCAGGCCCCGGATGCCCTGTTTGCGTTACCGGGGCAGAATATATCGATGCGCTGATTTATCTTTTAAAAGAAAAAAATGTTACGGTTATCACTTTTGGGGATTTGCTGAGGGTTAAAGGAAGCACAGAAAGCCTTGAAGACCAGAAGGGGTCGGGAAGAAAAATCATAACGGTCTATTCTCCGGAAGAGGCCCTTTATATTGCAAAAAATAATCCGGAAGAAAATATGGTATTTGCCGCCGTGGGCTTTGAAACCACAGCGCCTATTTACGGCGCATTAATTAAAGAAGCCAGAAATGAAGGAATTAAAAATCTGTTTTTTCTTACGTCCCTTAAACGAATGGAGCCTGCAATAAGGCATATTTTAAATGACAAAGATGCAAATATTGACGGCATGCTTTGCCCTGGGCATGTTGCGGCAATAACGGGAATAAGCCAGTTTCTTCCTATAACTGCGGAATATAGAATCCCTGCCGCCATATGCGGCTTTGAGGCTATGGATATTATAGGCTCCATGAACATACTTTTAAATCAGATTATGGATAAAGAGCCTGTTCAATTTATAAATACATATAAAAGATGCGTAAATGACGAAGGGAATTTAGCAGCTATTCGTATAATAAACGAAGTTTTTGAAATATCTCATGCCAATTGGAGAGGCATAGGGCCTATAGAAAATTCGGCATTTTGTTTAAAAGAAGAATTTTCAGATTTTGACGCACTGAAAAGATTTAATTTGAATCTGAAGAAAAGCGCCGGCTCTTTTCCAAAAGGGTGCGAATGCGGGAATGTTCTCACAGGCAAGAAAAGCCCTGATATGTGTGCTAATTTTGGAAAATACTGTACTCCTGACCGGCCCTTAGGTCCTTGCATGATTTCTTCCGAAGGAGCTTGCGCGGCGTATCATAGATATAATTAATTAATGAACAGTATAGGAGAGAGATGCTATGAACCAGAAAATTACCCTGCGCCACGGCGACGGAGGCCGGCATACCGGAAGGCTCATTCATGATATATTTTATAAGCATTTTCATAATGACATATTAAACGGTTATCAGGATTCCGCTATTTTTAACATAGGAAGACAAAGATATGCCTTTACTACGGATAGCTTCGTAGTAAACCCTATATTTTTTAAGGGAGGAGATATTGGAAAGCTTGCCGTCTGCGGCACGGTAAACGATTTGGCCGCGGCAGGGGCATTACCCCTTTATTTAAGCGCCGGATTTATAATTGAAGAAGGTTTTGAAATAGATAAGCTGGATATGATTTCCCAATCCATGGAAAATATATGCAAGGACATAGGAATCAATATTGTTGCGGGGGATACGAAGGTTCTGGAAAAGGGTCATGTTGACGGCGTGTATATAAACACCTCAGGGATCGGCAAAGTGCACGAAGAATTCATACCGAGAGAAATAACCGAAGGCGATGAAATAATTCTTACAGGAACCATAGCGGAGCATGGCACTTCCATTTTAATTGACAGGCTTAATCTTGATTTGGCGGGAGATTTAAAAAGCGATTGCGCACCTCTTACGGAAATTATAAAGGCCCTCGACAGCAATTTGAGCCGTGTAAAGCTTATGAGAGACCCTACCAGGGGAGGAATTGCCACCGTTTTATGTGAAATTTCAGAAAGCCATCATATCGGTGCTGTTATAGAAGAGGATAAGATTCCTATACGGCCTTCTGTAGCGGCGGTTCACGAGCTTTTGGGGACGGATCCCCTATATTTTGCAAGCGAAGGCCGGATGATTATAATCGCTGAAAAAGGCTATGGAAAAAGCATACTTGAAATATTGAAAAATACTGAAAGCTGCAAAGATGCTCAAATCATAGGTACTTTTAATGAAAAATACAGCAAAATATGCCTTAGGACCTATATCGGAGGGGAACGTATAGTAAGCATGCTTGAAAATCAAATGATTTCAAGGATTTGCTGATAATTGAATTGATAAAAGCAATGGGGTTAACGCTTTATGACCTTTTTTAATTTAATATAAAAAAGCACGAAAACCAGCAAAGAATTAAGGAAGCTGCTAAGGAAAACCCCATATAAGCCTAAATGAAAGATATACACAAATATAAATACAATCGCCACTGTAAAAATATTTATAATGGTGGTTTGATATAAAACAAATTTAGCTTCTTTCATGGCAATTAATGCATTTTTATACATCGTCATAACAGGATTAAAAATATGAGTGATGATTATAAAAATCATTAAATCAGAGGCCCCTTCTATTACATTTTTATCATCGGATATAATATTAGGAAGGTATTTTCTAGAAACAATATAAAACACACTCATAACAATATAAAAAGACATAGATAAAAGAGCGCCTGTCATAGGGAGCTTCTTTAACTCATCGTAATTTTTGCTTCCGAAAGCTTTGCTTGACATTGTGAGCGTAGCCGAACCATACATGTGCATAGGAACAAATAAAAAATTAATAAGCTGATTTAATATTAAATAAATGGAAAGCTCTAATATCCCTATTCTTGTGACGATGGAATTCATTATGACGGCAAAAAAGCTGCCTTCCAGTATTTCCTGCCCGAATAAAGGAATGCTTTCTAAAATCTGCTGTTTGATTATTTTAAAATAGTCCTTTAGCTTACGGATATTAAAATCAATCTTAAAATCACTTTTAACTATTAATATAAGTAAATTAACAAAAAGACCTAATATAGTTGAAAAGGCCGCAGCCTTAACTCCAAGTTTTGGAAAGCCCAATCCGCCGAAAACAAAAAGATAATCCAATACTAAATTAATAATTGAGGCAATCAAAGAGCCATAAAGGAGCCATTTTGTATTGTCCTTTACTTTAAAATATTGATTAAACACGAAAATCAGCATTTGCAAAAGAAGATAGGGGCTCATATATGTAAAGAAATCTGCGCCTGCTTTCAACGCTTCTCCTTCAAAGCCATATAAAAATATTAAAATGGGAGATTTAAAAATATGAATGAATATAAAAAACACAATTCCAATAAAAGCAGAAAGAATAAAAGAAGATTTAAATTCATAGTTAAACTCCTCGTCTCTGCCCAAACCTATTTCATTTCCGGCTCTGATATTAAGGACTACGGCAAGGCTTCCGAAAATACCGCCTATCATGTATAAAAAGGAATTAACTACACCTACAGCACCGAAGGCTTCTGTAGAAATTCTTCCGATAAAGGCCTGATCAATTAAGCCTATTATATAATTTAGCGTAAATTGAATAATTAAAGGAAAGGCAAATATATTCATTTTCTTTATATTTTCTTTGAAACTGGATTTGGCTTGAAAAAGCATGATACTCACCCTGATTCATTATTTTGTATACGGAGCATTTATTTTGGAACTAAATTTGCTGTATAGTCAACCGAGATGAAGTCTTGTTTGTTATTTATAGTAAGTTTAAAGTGAAACAGGAAAACAACGTATATTCACATAGAGTTAAAAATAAGTTTTTCTTGGTATATAGGCAATTTCACTATATTCTCGCAGAAATCCATGTTTTGAATAATACAAAAGGTATAAACTTAGAGAACAGGGCAGATGCGGTCCAAATATGCCCTGTGAACCTAGGAAGTAACGGGTTAGGATTTATGTCATTGTTTTGTAGTGAATCAGTTTTGTTTTTATTTATGAGAATTTATAATAAAAAAGACTTATAAATTTGCGTTTGTATCATTTTTCATCTTCGTTTAGTATAAATTAATATACCTTATATATGGTAACAAATTATATGAATAAGAACAATTATTTTATTTTTCAGTCAGGTTTTCATAGGGGGATTAAAGGCTGTAGTATAAACTACCCGATAACTTTTATATCATGAGATATTTTACTCATGATGATACCGCCGTCAGGGCTTACGATTACCTGGTCTTCCAGTCTGATAAAGCAGCTTTTCGGTATGTAAATACTTGGTTCAACAGCAAAAATCATATTATTTTCGAGATTTTTATTTTCTCCTTTTGCAAGAAACGGTCTTTCGTGAACGTCCATGCCTATGGAATGACCCAGCTTATGGATAAAGGATTTACCGTAGCCAGCGTTTTCTATAGCATCTCTTGCGGCACAGTCTATTTCCTCTCCGTTGTGGTAATGATCCATGAGGGATATGGAAAGGTGATGGGCCGCCTTTACTGTATTATAAATTTTAATATGTTCCTGGCTTGGCTCACCGATAAATACGGTTCTTCCAAAATCAGTGCAATAGCCTTTATACATGAGCCCAAAATCAAGGCCGAGGACATAGCCCTTTTCTATAGTATCGTGAGAAAATCCAACAAAATGCCCTGCCTTTGGGCCGTGGACATTAAGTTCGCCTTCAAAAGAAGATTGGCTTCCCCCAAATCTTTCGATAAGGATATCGATATAATGCTCAAGTTCACGAACAGAAGCGCCGGGAATAATCGCATCTATCAAAGCATTATAAACATTGTCGGTTATTTCCACGGCTTCTTTCATTATTTTTATTTCATCAGGGTCTTTAATGCTTCGCATGTCATAAATGGCTTGGTTAAGATTTATAACATTCATATTCAGGCGGTTTTGCAGTAAAAGAATGAAGGCCGCCGGTACGTCATTGGTAACGCCTGCGGTTTTTCCTTTAAGACCCATTGCTGAAAGCTCGTTTATAAGGGCTTCACCTTCTGTGTCCCCATCGGGGAAAGGAACAAAATCTACGTTGGTTTTTGTATTTCCAAGCTTTGCTTTTGCAATTAATGTTTTCAAATGAGGCATAAATGCTTTTAGGGAATTTTCAGTAACAGTAAGGCAGGAGTATTCTATGCTGTGCTGGCGCTCTCTGGTATGGCCGCTTCCATAGCGGGGGATTCCCGTTAAATATTCCGTATTGGCATCGGGCGTAGTTATGAATAGGTCGGCACCCGTTGTATCCATATATTTTCTTATAGTATTTATTCTATTTTGGTAATCCATTTCTTCCTCCTTTTTATACTGGGCATTGTTTGTAAATAGAAAAACCGACAAGAATACAAAATAAACTAAAGTTTATTTTATGTTTTACATAAGAAGTACATTTATAAGCTTTAAAGCTTTTAATGTGTTATTTGCAAGAAAACGTGAATTCGAGTAGAATCGGAAAGAAGTTCGAACGTTAAGCGTAATGCTTGGAATTTTGTGAAGCAAAATTTCTGAGGAAAAAAACGCAGAAATAGCGGACCTGTTCCGATTATTTTGAACAGTCAAAAATCCAGAAGTTCGAAGATAGAATCGAAAAGATATCTGAATGCACAAAGTGCGGTTTTCACAAAGCGAAAATCTGAGCCGTTTTTGTGCAGCAGAAAATTCTTTTTTGATGATAAAGTCATATTTTTATGGCAAAACAGATTAAATTTGAGACTTTTCGGACACTGCCTAACCATATAAAACTAAAAGTTCCGAAGGAAAGCTTGTCAGATTTTCATAACCCTTTTCAGTAACACAAATCAAATCTTCTATTCTTACTCCGAATTCTCCGGGAAGGTATATTCCAGGTTCAACGGTAACTGCATTTCCTTTTTCCAATATGCGGCTTGATGCGGGGGAGAGCTTTGGCTCTTCATGAATCTTAAGTCCAAGGCCGTGACCAAGATTATGGCCGAAATACTTTCCGTAGCCTGCTTGGGTTATAATTTCCCTTGCTTTTTTATCAATATCTTTACATGCAGCGCCTGGTTTTATTTCTTTTACAGCGCTTTTATTTGCCTTTAGAACTATTTCATATATCATTCTCATTTTATCCGCAGGTTCTCCTATGACAACGGTTCTTGTGATGTCACTGTAGTAGCCTTCATAGATTGCTCCAAAATCAATGAGAATGAAATCGCCTTTTTGAATCCTTCTTTCGCCGGGTACAGCATGGGGAATAGCAGAATTTTCGCCGGAGGCAAATATTATGCCAAATTCACCATTTTCAGAGCCGTTTTTTAAAAGCTCATAAGTAAGGTAGGCGGCCCCTTCTTTTTCCGTAATCCCGGGCTTTAAAATATCCAAGGTATTTTTTAGAGATTTTTCCGCTATTAACTGAGATTCCTTAATAAGCGCTATTTCTTCCGGCGTTTTTATATATCTTATTTCATCGATTATCCCTTCATAGCTAAAAAGCTCCGCCTTAAGTTCGCGGCTGAGCTTTTTGAAAAGGGCATAAGAAATAAAGTTATCCTCTATAAAAAGCCTTTTAATTCCAAGGCTTTCTATAAGGGCATTTATTTTATCGTATAAGCTTATACTGTCTGCTTCAATAAAATGAAAGCCTTTTTTCTCAGATAGGGATTTAGCCGAAAGGGCATAGCGAAAATCTGTAAAAAACCATATTTCGTTATTGCCTGCAGCTAAAACGGCACCGAAAGACGTTTTCATTCCCGTGAGGTATCTTCTGTTTTCAGGGGATAAAATAAGAAGAGCAGAATTTTCATTTTCTCTAAGGGTATCAGGCATCAATGTTGTGGGCTTGTCCATTTCTGTAGCTGCTCCTTATCTCCTTTAAATAATTATAAACTGTAAATACGGATACGCCCATATAATGGGAAACGATATCTGCTGCACCCTTAACATCAAAGACACCCTTTGATTCCAGAAGGGTAACAAGCTGTATTTTGTCTGCTCTATTCATATGAGGGACCGGCCTATCATAGCGGCTTATTTCATATTTGATGATGTCTTCTACAACATCTGAAATTTCCTGAGCAAAAACCTCTGTTTTTGATTTCTTCTCATTTTCTGAAGGGTCATTTATGGCACAGAAATTTTTAAGGAAATTTTCCATGATATTAAATTCTGTAAGGTCGATATTACAACAGTAGCAGCCTACGATTTTGCCGTTTTCGTCTCTTATAAAAATTGTGTAGGATTTTAAGCGTCTTCCATCCTTGGATACAGAAAGATAGCCAAGCATATCCTCTGCCTGATCTCCGTATTTTTCCAGGGCCTCCATAACTAAGTTTGTCGTAGGGGCACCGATTTGTCTGCCTGTTATATTGCCCACTACTAAAGTTACGGAGTTTTGGAGCTCGCTTAAATCATGAAGTATAAATTCGGAACTGTCGCCTATCAGCGACTGCATCGCTATCATAACAGGTTTAAATAAATCATAATATTTTTTAAAACTATCTTTTACCATATTTAATGATTATCTCCTTTATAATTTCTTTTTTAGGCATGGGGTAGGTCTTTCCCGAAGGGCCTTACTTATTGCTATCCATATGTATCGGTACTTTTTTATATCTAGGAAAGGTATCCAACTCGTTGTATACCCCATAGGCCTACAGATTATGTTAATAGTTTGCTGTAAAAAAGTAAAGATAATAATTATTATAGTAATGAAACTTAGGGGTGTTCAAAAATATAATTTCTTAAAAATTTTATTTAACACTTGCTTATGCCGGTTTTAAACCGGCATAGGTGAATACACCATAGTCATTAACCTTAAATATAAAAAAACTTATATTTATTTCTTTCCAATCAGGATAAGTTCGTTCTGTCTTTTACTTAAAAACTCCGCACCGTTTTCAGTAACTAAAATATCTTCCTCGCAAAGAACGCTGTAATCGCCTTCATCATTTAAAATCGTAGGTTCGAGGGTAAAGACCATGCCTTTTTCCACGATGCCGTAAGGGGACGAGCCGTAGCGTTCCCAGCGGGGCGCAAATAATGTGCCGCCGTCATGTTCAAACTGGCCGATTTGATGACCTGTTGCATGGGTTATTTCAGGCATACCTTTCGATAAAAGATAATTTCTTGCAGATACATCAACTTCATAGCCCTTTATACCTGGTTTAACCGTATTAAAAGCTTCCGTAATGGCTCCATGGGCGGCGGCAAAAATCTCCTTAAATCTTTCGGGGGCATCTGCTTCTCCTTCTTTAAGGAAATATACAGTTCTGGAAATATCAGAGCAATAGCCTTGATAGTCTATGCCAAAATCCATAATCAGAAAATCACCTTCTTGTAAAACCGCGTTTCCAGGCGCTCTGTGGGCGATTCTTTCCTTCATTACGATAGGCATGGAAAGGTCTTTTGTGGAAGCGAGAGTAACCCCTCTTTTACTCATTCCGTCTATAAACATTTCTCCTACCTGATACTCTGTAATGCCGGGCCTTAACTGGGAAAAGACCTCTTCAAATATTTCTTGGGTTATTTCAATGGCTTTTTTGATTGTTTCTATTTCAGCATTGCTTTTTATGCTTCTTACTCTTTGAAGCATAGGTTCAGATGAAACAAGTCTTTTAGAATATTTTTCTCCCAGGATATTTAAAAGATAGCGATATCTTCCCAAAGTAAGCCCATCGCAAAGATTATCGTCAATAGAGTAATTGATTGCTATTTTTTCAGGGGAAAGCCTGTCTATAAGCTCATAAAGACATTTGGAAGGGTCTCCCTGATATTTTATAACTTCATGGAAAAGGCCGCTGTCTTCGCTTTCTTGAGCATCTATAATAGTGCAAACCGCGTATTTTTTTCCTTCTCTTGTAAGAATGAAAAATGTTCTGCCTACTGTTTTAAGCCCTGTCAAAAGACTTACGGCAGGGTCGTTTCCTTCGCTTGAAAAAATCAGCCACATGTCGATGCCGTATTCATCAAGATATTGAGTGGCCTGATTAAGCTTTTCTTTTGCAACATCATTCATTTTTATGCTCCTCCTTTAGATTTTTTTATTACTGTTAAAAAGATTTTCCCGAATACCTTATACAAGGCGGCAAAGGGTGTCGTATAGAACCTCTGCCCCGTAGTACAGCGATTTTTCACTGATGCATTCATCAATTTGATGCACCTTTTTCAAAACCTCTGAAAAAGGAATGTCGTCAAGCATAGGGGAATAACCGTATACGTTTTTCCGTATAAACCTTCCGTCGGTACGGCCAAGGGCTATCATAGGCAATAGCTTTGTGCCCGGGTCATATTGATTGCTTATATCTTCAAGCGCTTCAATAAAAGGATTCTCCATGCTGTTTTCATAGCCTTCCGAAATGCCGTTTATGGTACATTCTCCCTTGGCTTCTGAAAGCAGATGCTCCATTATTTCTTTTATATCCTGCTCTGTTGTTCCGTGGATAAAATTATAGGTGAGGGGAAGGCTTCCTTTTTCCTCTTCCTCCTCCTTAGAAGCGATATATTCAAAGCCGTTAATCGTAAGACAGCTTTTTGTTGAATACTGCCATAGGTCTTTTAATGTCTTATCTTCTATTACGCCTTCGGTTGCTTCAAGAAAAAGCCTTGTAGGCGGGGTGATTTCTTCCTCCGGTTCATAGGCGCTTAATGCCTTAAGGCATTGAAGGAGCTTTCCGGCTTTGGTTTCAGAGGCAGAAAAAACAGAGACATTATCGTCTTTTTTCCAAAAGAGGCTCATGGCGCAGGCCCCCTTTTCTCCGCAGGTAATGGTTCTGAATTTTTTATTATTTTGAGTAATTACAAAGCCGCCGCCTTCGCTTATGACGTATTCCGCCGCCATGAGTTCGGGATACTCCTTTGCAATAAATTCCATGCCGTAGGCGCTTCCGTTTTCTTCATCGGCAGTCGCCAGAAACTTAATCTTTCTGTTAAGTGTTATACCGGACCTTTTAAGAAGCAACATGGCCATTATTTCCATAGCCGTAAGATGCTTGGTATCTAAAGTACCCCTTCCGTAAATGATGCCGTTATGGTTATAGGCGGAAAAGGGCGGAAATTTCCATTCCCCCGTACCCGGAACAACATCTATATGAGATAAAAGAAGGATAGGCGGCTTTTCGCCGTCGCCTATTTCGGCATAGACGTTGCTTCTGCCGGGTTCTTTTTCAATGATTTCAGTTTTTATACCGTCTTTTTGAAAGATATCTCTTATGAATTCCGCCGCCTGTTTTTCATTTCCCGGGGGGTTTTCCGATGGAATAGCAATAAGCTCCGTAAACAGAGCAAGCAATTCCTTTTTTGCTTCGTCACTGTACATATGAATTCTCCTTATATGAATAAAGGCAAAAAACCAAAAGCTTTAAGCTCTTTTATTCACAGGTTATCAGATAAAGCTTTTCCTGCCTTCTGCTTAAAATTTCTGCGCCATATTCTCTGATGACTACGTTTTCTTCAACAAGCATGCAGGGAAGGCCGCCGTCCTGAATAACCGTAGGCTCTATGGCATAGGTTTCCATAAGCTGTATTTTTCTTTCAGCAGCTCTGTTGTCTTGATTTTCTTTCAAAGGCCTTAAGGCTGTTCCGCTGTCGTGGCACTGTCTTCCGATGGGGTGGCCTACGGAATGGCGGACTGTAGGAAAGCCGCCGTCTTCAATAACCTTTCTTCCCACCGCATCTACTTCATAGCCGCGTTTGCCTGGGCCTATTTCATTGATGGCGGCGGTTATGGCCTTATAGGCCGTATGAAAAGCATGCTGGATATCCGTGGGGGGCTCTGTTTCGCCGGGCTTTAGAAAATAAGCTGTACGGGCAATATCTGAAACATAGCCCTCGCTTCTTACGCTGAAATCCATAATTACAATGTCTCCCGGAATGGTTTTTGTGTCCCCGGGGCTTCTGTGGGCAAGGCCTGCCCGAACAATACAGACGATAGGATAGTCGTAAGGCTTTCCAAGGCCGTTTATAACGTCTCTTTTCTTCATGCCCTCAACAAAGAGGTCACCGATTTCTTTTTCGCTCATGCCGCATTTTACTTTGGTGAAAACCTCATCATAAATATCGTTTGTTATTTGGATACAGCGTCTTAGGCAATCAACTTCTGTTTGGGTTTTTACGGAGCAAAGCTCTCTGATAATTTCTTCGCCGCTTACTTCGATTTTTTGAAGCCTGTCTTTTGTAATCAGCTCTTCAAGCATCATATAAAGCCCTACGCTGAGACCGTCCCCGATGGCATCTTCAAGAGAAAAGTTAAGAGCAAGTTTACCGGGATTTATTTCGTTTAGCTCTTTTAAAAATACTTCTGCCATGCTTGTGTTATAGGTTTTTACTTTAGAAAAAATCCCGGATTCGTAATACTTTTTCTCATCGGATTTTGATGTAAGCATGATATGCCGGCCGTTTTTATTGAAAAGAGCAGCACCCAGGTGAATGGTATCCTCGCCGATTAAAAAAGGCAGAATAGGGTCGGAGCCTTCTCTTGAAAATATAAGAAGTGTATCAATATCCCGCTCATTTAAAAGAGATTCCAGCTGCTTTATTTTTTCACGGGGAATTACATATTTATCTGTCATTTTATCCTTCCTTTCTATGTTGAGATGTGAATAAAGAAAATAAACCTTTAAAGTTCAATAAATCTAACATTAAAATCTGATGATACCTTTAGAAGTTTCTTCATAAAGTCTTCTTTGGATCTGCCGGAAAGAAGCAAAACAGAAATATCGATTTCCGTATCGTTTATAATACTGCTTCTATGTCCGCCTGCAATCCGCATTATAGTATAAATATCATGGGAAATAAAAAAGGAAAAATCCCTATACAGGGTGTCGTCCTTTCCACATTGAGAAAGGCTCAGGATTTCGGCTTCCTCTTTTGAAGGCAATTTTTCTTCGCTGGAATTTATTATTTCCCATGCTGCCGAGAGGCAGCGATGCATAATACTGCTGGAAAAATAATAAGGGTTTGCGTCAGCAGCTTTTTCCTTATATATTCTAAAGCTTATTTTCTGCCTCGTGGTTTTAAATGCATTTTCCCATTGGTTAGGAGGAAGCTCTTTTCCGCCTAAATAGGCATAAACAGCTTCTTTAAAAAAACTTTTATCCATAATATGAACTCCCTGTTAAAATATTGGTGCCCTGTCCTTTAATAATGCTTTATATCTTTCCCCCAGATATAAAGATATGAAATGAGACAGAGCGCCAATTCCAATATAAGGAGAAAAGGCTTTTTACAGCCCGTTAATCTCCTTTGTAAAGTGGCAGGCAACCTTATGTCCTTCCATAACTTCTGAAAGCTTGGGCTGCTCTTTAAAGCAGATGTCCTTTGCATATAAACAGCGGGGGGCAAAGCGGCAGCCGGGCTTCGGATTGATAGGGCTTGTAAGCTCACCCTTTAATATGATTCTTTCTTTTTTAGCATTCAGCTTTGCCTTGGGTATGGCAGATAAAAGAGCTTTCGTATAAGGGTGCAGCTGATTTTTAAAAAGTTCCTTGGAGCCGCAAAGCTCCACCACATTTCCAAGATACATAACGCAGATATCATCTGAAATATGCTTTACTACAGAAAGATTATGGGTGATGAAAATATAAGTCAAATCTCTTTCCTTCTGTAAGTCCTGCATCAGATTAAGTATCTGGGCCTGAATGGAAACATCAAGGGCGGAAACGGGCTCATCGCACACAATAAATCTCGGATTTAAGGCAAGAGAACGGGCGATGCCGATACGCTGGCGTCTTCCGCCGTCAAGCTCGTGGGGGTAAGAGTCTGCAACCCGTTCGGCAAGGCCTACGGTATCCATCAGCTGGCGGACCATCTGGTCTCTTTCGTCTTTAGAAGAGCAGGATTTATAGATGTCCATAGGTTCCCCTATAATCTCCGAAACCTTCATACGAGGATTGATGGAAGAGTAGGGGTCTTGAAAAATCATCTGCATATCCTTGCGCATTTCTTTAAGACCTGCTTTATGAAGGCTTGTAATATCTTTACCGTCAAAAAATATCTGGCCGCCTGTAGGTTCCAGTAAATGGAGTATTACACGGCCCAGTGTGGATTTTCCGCAGCCGGATTCTCCAACAACGCCAAGGGTTTTTCCTTTTTCCAAAGAAAAGCTTACGCCGTCTACAGCGTGGAGGTTTCCATTAGGGGTTTTAAAATACTTTTTTAAATCCTTTACTTCAAGTAATGGGGCCATCTATTTTCCCCCTTTCTGCAAGTCTTGAAATAATCTGCATCGAACAATATGGGTATCAGATAAATGGGTGTTTTTAAGGCCGGATTTTTCACAGATATCCATTTTATTCGGGCATCTGGGCGCAAAGCTGCACCCTTCGGGAAGGTTTGAGGGATCCGGCATAAGGCCCATAATAGGTGAAAGTCTTTCTTTATCCTCGTCAAGGTCCGGTATGGAGCCAAAAAGCCCTTTGGTATAGGGGTGGCTTGCATTTTCAAATATATCCTCGGCAGTTCCGTATTCAACGACTTCACCGGCATACATGATGGCAACGTTTTCGCATATTTCAGCTACAACTCCAAGGTCATGGGTGATTAAAAGCATCGATGTATTAAGGTCTGATTTAAGCTTATTCATAAGGTCAAGTACCTGAGCCTGAATTGTAACGTCAAGGGCCGTCGTCGGCTCGTCTGCTATCAAAAGTTTGGGGCTGCAGGCAAGGGCGATGGCGATTACAACTCTCTGCTTCATTCCGCCAGAAAACTGATGAGGGTATTCTTTATATCTTTCCCCGGGAATACCTACCAGCTCAAGCATTTCCTTTGCTTTGGCGGCTGCCTCATGAACCGTTATTTTTTCATGGAGCCGTATGACCTCTGCGATTTGTTCCCCTACGGTAAGTATTGGGTTTAGAGATGTCATAGGGTCTTGAAATATCATGGATATTTTTTTTCCCCTTATTTTTCTCATTTCACTCTGGGATTTTTTAAGCAGGTCTTCGCCTTCAAAGAAAATTTCTCCTTCGGATATTTCTCCGGGAGGGGTTGCGATAAGCCGCAGAATTCCAAGGGCTGTAGTTGTTTTTCCGGCGCCTGTTTCTCCGACGAGGCCAAGGGTTTTGCCCTTATATATGGTCAAATCAATTCCGTTAACCGCTTTTACCGTTGCGGAACGTGTTTTATACTGTATTCTAAGATTTTTTATTTCAAGTATTTTATCGCTCATATCACTGTCCCCCTAGTCTTTAAGCCTTGGGTCGATGGCATCACGGATACCGTCGCCTACAACATTAAGGGCATAAACTGTCATCATAATAAAAATCCCCGGGAAGGTAGCCATATAGGGATGAGTTCTTAAAAAGTCCCTGGCTCCCGAAAGCATAGAACCCCATTCAGGTATTGGCGGCTGTATTCCAAGGCCTAAGAAGGAAAGCATAGCACAGGCAAGGATACTGCTGGCAACGCCTAAGGTAGCCTGAACTATAATAGGGGCCATGGCATTTGGCAAAATGTGCTTTGTTATAATTCTGAAATTGCTTGCGCCTATAGATGTGGCGGCTTCTACGAACTCACTTTCTTTTACCGTAAGCATGGAGGCCCTTACAATTCGTGCATATCCGGGAACATTGCCTATGCCTATGGCAATCATCATATTTCTTAATCCCGGCCCCAGTGAGGCAGCAATGGCTATAGCCAGAAGCATTCCGGGAACAGCCATGAGAATATCCATAAACCGCATGATAACGCTGTCTATCCGTCCGCCGTAGAATGCCGCAAGGGCACCGAGGGTTCCGCCGGCAAAAAGCGCAACAGCAACGGCGATCAGGCCCACCTGCAAGGAAATCCGGCTTCCGAATATGACACGACTGAAAATATCTCTGCCGAATTTATCTGTGCCAAATAAATGGTCTGGGCTTGGGGACTGCAGTTTTATGGAAATATCTTGCTCATCTATTCCGTAAGGAGCTATAATCGGAGCAAATATAGCGCAGAGTATCAGAAGGAGAATGACAATCATACCGAAAACAGCCATTTTGTTCCTCAAAAATCTTGAGAAAACCTCAGCCCAAGGGCCTTGGCGTTTAGGAAGCTTTTTATTCATTGGGCTCGTCCTCCTTCTTGTCGTTCTTATGAGATTTATACTGGGTCTGGAGCCTTGGGTCTATATAGGTATATAAAATATCCACAAGAAGGTTTACAAAGCTGAACACGATAGCCATAAAAAGTACACTTCCCATAACAACAGGAAAATCTCTTTGCTTGATGGCATCTATGGAATATTTTCCAAGGCCGGGTATAGCGAATACGGACTCTATCAGTACGGAACCGCCTAAAAGATTGCCAAACTGTATACCGATTATGGTAATAACGGGAATAAGGGCATTTTTAAGGGCATGCTTTAATATAATGATTCTTTCGGACTGGCCTTTGGCTCTTGCAGTCCTTATGTAGTCCTGTCTTACGACTTCAAGCATGCTGGAACGGGTCATACGCATGATGCTGGCAGCGCCGCCTGTGCCTAAGGTGATGGCGGGAAGCACCCAGTATTGCCAGCCATAAGAACCGGAAGCGGGAAGCACCTTCAGATTTATAACAAATAGAAGAATGAGCATCAGCCCAAGCCAGAAAGAGGGCATGGAAACGCCGATTAAGGAAAGGGCTGTCGCAAGATTATCAAATATGGAATATTGCCTTGTTGCCGCTATGATGCCGCAGACCACACCTATGATGATGGAAATCGTAACCCCCAGCACCGCAAGCCTTGCAGTATTTGGGAAGCGTTCCAAGATTTCACTTACAACGGTTTTTCTCGTAACATAAGAGTTTCCGAAATCAAACCTTGTAACAATACCCCCTACATAATCAAAAAACCTTTCAAAGAAAGGCTTGTTAAGCCCAAGTTCTTCTTTGAGCTTTAATACGTCTTCAGGCTTGGCATTTTCTCCAAGAATCTGCTGAACAGGGTCCCCGGGAGTAAAATACATGAGCGTAAAGACGATAAGTGTTATGCCAAGAAGAACGGGTATCATCTGAAGCAGTCTTTTTATAATGTATCTTAACATGTTTTTTTCTCACCTCTGATTTATAGTTGATTTGCCGCAAGAACTAAAACAATAGCGGTAAATAAACAAGGTATAGCAAATTTTAAATTAAACAGTAACAAAACGGTAATTCACGCAGAATCAAAAATGTACAGTTTCCGAAGAAAATCTGTGTTTTTAAGCCCGTTAGCAAATAAGTTTTTATTACTTCTTTGTAGGAAGTTTACTGGTATGGTATTAAAATGAAAAATTACAGATAAAAATAAAATGATTTTAATTGGGCGAGGGATTTTTAAAACTCCCTCGCCGCTATGTTTGGGTTTACTCCTGATTTTGATATCTGATTTTTGCCTGCTTATATGAATCAGGCATTTATAAAACTTCAAAACATGCCTGAAAGTTTACGAGGTGAAGCAGAACAAATTTTAATGCAGTTCTTTAAATAATCAAAATGAAAGCAAACTTAAAGGAATATTAATCATTAAAAGTAATGGTATTAAATTCATATCTTCCTGAAGGAGGAGATACAAGGCCGTCTATATTGCTTCTTACGGCTGCCACTTCTTCAGAGTTATAAAGGAATATCCAAGGAGCTTCCTCTACGATGATTTCCTGAGCTTTGTTATAGGCTTCCTGACGTGCCGCCTGATCAGGGTTTTTCCTTCCGATTTCAAGAAGTTCGTCAACTTCTGTATTTTCATATCTTGCCGTATTAGACCATGAGGGCATTCCCGTGTGGAAGGTTTCATATAAACCATAGTCGGCGTCACCTGTATTGGTGGTCCAGCCGAGAACATACATCTGTATCTCGCCGTTTATAATTCTGTCAAGGTAAGTTGCGTTTTCAAGGGTTATTACTTCAACTTCTATGCCAGCTTTACTTAACTGGTTCTGAAGCATTTCAGCAATATCTACATGAACAGCCTTATCGCTTGTGGTAAGGGTTACTTTTATTCCGTCGGGATATCCGGCTTCTGCAAGAAGAGCTTTTGCTTTTTCACTGTCTTGTTCATATTGCTTAAGGTTTGGGTTATATCCCCAGATAGCAGGTGATATAGGACCGTCTGCAACAGAACCCATGCCGCTGTAAACGGCTTCAACGATAGAGTATTTATCAACAGCATAGCTAAAAGCCTGACGAACCTTAACATTATTGAAAGGCTCTGCTGCACAATTAAATCCGATAAAGTTATTGCCGAAACCTGCTGTACGAAGGAGTTTAACATCGTCATTATCTTCAAGAAGGGAAATATCACTTGCGGCTACCTGAAGAGAAACATCAACGCCGCCGGATTCTATTTCTATTGTACGGCTTGAGGATTCGGAAATAATACGCATGGTGAGATTATCAAAGGAAGGTACAGTGCCCCAGTAATCTTTATAGGTGGTATATTCAACACGGTCGCCTCTGTACCATTCTTTGAACATGAAGGGGCCTGTTCCTACAGGATTTTCCGCAAATGCATCAGCTCCCATTTCTTCTACGGTTTCTTTGTCCACTACATAAAGGAATGCAAGCTGTGTAAGCTGAGCGCCACAGGGCTCTGTAAGCTTCAGCTCTATATTGTACACATCGACAGCCTTTGAATTTTCAAAATCGATGGCCCAAACCATCCAGTTGCCAAATTCGCTGTCAAAGGCCCGTTTTAAAGTATACATAACGTCATCGGCATTGAAATCATTTCCATTATGGAATTTTACGCCTTCTCTAAGTTTTAGATTAATGCTTGTTTCGTCAACGATTTCCCATGACTCAACAAGGCCCGGAATAACCGCTTGGTTTTCATCCTGCCTTAAAAGGGTGTCATAAATAAGATGTTTAAATCTTGTGGAGTCTCCGTCGTTAGCACCGTGAGCATCAAGGCTTTTGGGCTCTGCTCCTGTTGCGATAACAAGAGTATCCTTTCCGGCGGTACTTTCATTGTTTTCGCTTCCGGAAGCTTCTTTTCCGGAAGGTGCATTGTTATTTGAAGCATTCGGTGAACACGCTCCAAACACCAATGATGTAACAAGGAGCGCACCAAGAATTTTGGTTAACTTTTTCTTCATCATTTTTCCTCCGTTTCTTATATTCATATATTGAATTTAAAGAATGCCTGCTTTTAACATATAGTTAATAAAGATGAAAAGATGTTTGTAACTATAGAGAGACGCTCCCTTAAAAAACTATTTATAAGCTTGCGTTTCTGTTATTTTTTAACTTCGCTTAGAACAATTAAATTTTATTAATCAGAGAAAGTCCTTTCTCAAGCCTGTTAAGTCCTTCTTCAAGTATTTTTCGGCTTGTGGCAAAGCAGATTCTGATATGACCTTCTGCTCCCGGGCCAAAGAATTTCGCAGTGCCTGGAACTACGGCAAGACCGGCGTTTTCCGTCATAAAATCTGCAAATTCTTGACTTTTAAGGCCTGTCTTTGTTATATCGGGAAAAATAAGATAAGTTGCCTGGGGTTTTGTACAGCTTATGCCTTTCATATTATTGAGTCTCTCATAAGCGTAGTCACGGTTTTTCGTGAGGTGGGCTATAAATTCCTCTACATAGGGATAGCCTTCTCTTAAACAGGCAATGCCTGCTATCTGGCTTATGGAAGCGATTCCGCCGGCAGTAGTCATAACATGAGATACTTCAACTATTTTGTCGAAAACCTGTTGGTCATGACAATAAATACAGCCTATTCTTAAACCCGCTACACCAAAGCTTTTAGAAAAACCGAATACAGAAATGATTTTTTTATTTCTTTCAGGGGATAAGGATAAAATGCTTTTGAAGGGTTTTTCGCTGTAAACGATATCAGACCATATTTCATCATTCATAATCCATATATTGTGTTTTTCAGCGATTTTGAGAATATGGTCAAGGTCCTCTTCCGTATAAACCGTTCCCCATGGATTATGAGGATTGCAAAGACCAATCATTTTTGTTTTCGGTGTTATGTAGTCTTCAAGCGTTGATAAATCAATTTTATTATCTTTTATGACTGCTGGGAAAAGTACAGTTTCAGCCCCGGCAGCTAAGGCCGCCTGTCCGAATAAATAATCGACGGGATCGAATATAAGCATTTCATCTCCAGGCTCTAAAACTGCCTGAGCGGCAATATACATTCCTCTAGCGGCGGAATCAATAGGAAGAACCCATTCAGGATTTACATGCTCATTTTTTCTGGTGTTTAAAGATTTGGCAATTTCTTCACGAAATTCCGGAAGCCCCAGCTTAGGCGTATAGGATAAATACCCTCCGTCAAGGTAATCCTTCATAGCCTTTATTATCTGCGGAGCCACAGGAAAGTCGGGGTCTGCCGCAGTAAGAGGAATAACTCCTTCTTGAACTTCTGCCCAGCGGTAATTAAATGCGCGTTTTTTTAAAATATCAAGATTTACGGCGCTGTCTTCAAAATGCCCCATTTTTTTCCTCCTTGTTCGTATAGCGAAAGACTTGAATCTTCCGCTCGTTTATTTCAGCATATATTAAAAAGCCTTAAATAATAAACAAGGCCTAATAAAATTTTAAAATAGGTATCTAAATAATTATGAAATTAAACGGCTGCGATTACTTCTATTTCTATTTGGGCATTTTTAGGAAGAGCGGCTACCTGAAAACATGCTCTTGCAGGAGGCTCATTTGTAAAAAATTCTCCATAAGCTTCGTTTACTTCCCCAAAAACGCCGAGGTCTGTTAAAAGGATTGTCGTTTTAACAATTTTATCAAGACCGCTGCCTGCTGCTTTTAATATTTCGCTTACATTGTTCATCACTATTTTTGTCTGCTCTGTTATTGTTCCTGTAGATAAATTTCCGCTTTCATCTATAGGCAATTGGCCGGAAACAAAAATAAGTCCGCCTGTTTTTATAGCCTGTGAATAAGGTCCTATGGCGGCAGGTGCTTTTGATGTAGAAATTACTTCTTTCATGAAACAATCATCCCTTCGATATAAAATTAAAAAAATTTGGGTCGACTTAAAATAAATAGACCAATTTAAGTCAAATATATCAGATGATTAATTCATTGTCAACATAATTATAATGATAAAATAGGAAACGCTGTTTCTATAGAGGAATGTTTAAAGAGGTGAGGGAAGGATATAAAACAAGTGAATCGTTAAATCAATAAAAAAGCCCGGATTATAGAATACTCTATAATTTGGGCCTTTTTTTGGTTTTATATTGTGTAAAAAAAGTCTAAAGCTGCTTTGCAGCAATGGCTTACATGGTTTCGCATCTGTATTGCGGCCTTATCGTAATCCTGGCTAATAAGAGAATTTAATATCTCTATATGTTCGCTGTGGGCTTCTTTAATATGTGAGTGATTTTGGTTGCTGGATATGATTATTCTGGTGTTTTTGTCAAATACCTTTTTCATCATTTCAATAATATAGGTGTTGTTGCAGCGTTCAATAATAAACATATGCATATCCGTATCAAGAATAAATCCGTTTTCTATGTCAACGGGGTTTTCTATAAATTTTTGTCTCCATTTAAGAAGCTCATCTGTGGGCAGATTGTTAGAAGCAAGCTTTATTGCCAAAGGTTCTACTTCCATACGAACTTGAAAGATTTGGAGTACATCACTAAGAAGAATATCCGTAACGAGAACTCCTTTTTTAGGCACAACACGCACATAGCCTTCAGTTTCCAGAACGCTTATGGCCTCCCTTATAGGAGTACGGCTAAAACCAAGCTCGGAAGCAAGCTGGGCTTCATTAAGCATCGTACCGGGAGGAATTTCGCAGTAAACCAGCTTATGTTTTAAAATATTGTAGGCTTGTTTTTTTAAATTCAATTTACTAGGCTGTTTCGTTTGTACCAATATATATACCTCTCTTCTTAAGGGTAATCCCATGAAATATCTTTTATATTAAGCTTATTTTATACATATTCAAGCTTAAACGCAACGACTAAAACATTTTCTTTTATATCTGCAGTAATTTGATTATAACAAGATGAGGAAATCAGTAAAATTTATATAATCTAAAATATCTGAAAATTAATGAAATAAATAGTATAAATCTAAGATATAAATAATTATGATGTATACAACAGGTTTATTATAAGATATAAATTTGAAAAAGACAAGAGTATTTCCATGTAAAGAATGAATGAAAAAGCTTAAATCTTATTTGTCTTTTATGCGATTATACTATATTATTGGGTTTAAACTTGTATATATTGAACATTGTAACGCAAAAAATAATATAGTATACTTCAATTGTTTTAATATAACTATTGTATACTACAAGCATATAACACTTACATATCAATTATATATCACTTATATAAGCCAGTGAACATAACTTTTACCCATAAGCCTATGGATCGCTTATAAGTACAGATATGAAGGTGTATATAGCAAAAAGGTCCATAGTATTAAAACGGTTTAAGGGTTGTATTGCTATTTTATTTATAGTAAATCAATGTTCAAAAGATAAATTCAATATATTGAGCTTAAATTGATTTATTGTACTTTTATTCTTTGTTTTATTCATTATATGCAGATGGGATAAAAGCAAATTGAATACTGCTTAAGGCGTGTTTTGAAGCTTTTGAAAAGACATATAGTAAATTTGCTCTTCTTCCATAGTAAGGAACAGGCTCCAAGAAGGCATAAAATCAAGGAAAAGCAAATTTACAACGCTACTGCTTTACTTTTATTCGAGTATAGGTAGTAAAAACGTATGATTTTCCGGTTTCAAAACATACTATAGGCATCAAACCTTAAAAGAAGTATTTGCTAATTAACTTTTACCTGATTTTAAATAAGTCTGAATACTTTTTAAGGATGTAAAGGTCAATCAGCCAATCAGTCGCTTATAAATTTTTTATAAAGAAAGTGAGGAAATTTTCATGTCAAGTCCCAAAACACTGAAACAGATTTTAGATGAAAAAAAGGGAGAATGCTTTTTAGTTCCTTGTGTGTATGATTGCTGCTCTAACCATACGGTAGAAATGTGCGGTTTCCCTGTAAGCCTTTTAAGCGGGGGAGAAGTTTCAATAGCTATGAACGGCTGCATCGATTACGGCTTTACTAACCTTACGGATTTAGAATGGATGGTATCTCGCGTTGCCCAGACATCTTCAATCCCTCTTATTTGTGATATAGAAGACGGATTCGGCGGGCCTCTTGCCGTTTACAGATCCGCAAAGCGTCTTGCCCAGGCAGGTGCTGCTGCGATTCAGCTTGAAGATGCAGGAGATATGGAAGACTCTACAATTATTCTTCCAAGAGATAAGTTTATGGCTAAAATCCGTGCTGCTGTTGAAGCTTTAAAGGGTACAGACTGTATGCTTATTGCCCGTACAAATGCCGATCCTGATGATCCTGAACAGATGAAGGAAGGCTGCGAAAGACTTAATGAAGCCATGGAGCTTGGTGCAGAGCTTGCTATGATGGTTAAGGTTTCTACTTATGAGCAGGCAGTTGAAATGAGCAAAATAGTAAAAGGACCTAAAATATTTGCAGACGTGCGTGCGGACAAAGAAACAGGAGCGCCTTACTGCACTATGGAACAGCTTACGCCCTTAGGATTTGTAATGTGCTCTACCCATTATACAATGAAGGCAGCTGTTGAAGGAATGCTTGAACATGGCCGTGAAATATTCAAAAGCCAGAGTGTAGGATATACATTTACTCATGCACCTGCTACAGGGGTTAAGAGCTTTTCCGCAACACCTCTTTTCGACCCTCATGCATATATGGCTTTAGAAAACAGCTTTACTAATAACAACAAAGAATATACTATCGTTGGAAATGCTGTTGAAGGCTTCCCGGAAGGCTGGGTTCGCCCGGATATTAAACACAGGCTTTAATATTTTACTATAACTGATAAATATAAATAAGTCATATACAAAATGGAGGAGAATATGAACAATTCTGCTAAGCGTTTACGTGAGCTGATTAAAGATGACAAAGTGCGCATAGTTCCTGAACTTCATGACTGCGCTTCAGCTAAAGCAGCTGAAATGAACGGCTTTGAGGTTATTATGGTAAGCAGCGGAGATTTGGCCTGTGCCCTTACAGGCATTCCTGATTTACAGCTTCTCTCAATTGATGATTTTTGTCAGGTTACAGACAGAATAACCAATATGACGGATATGCCGCTTATCATAGATGCGGACGACGGCTTTGGCTTTGGACGCGGCCTGAATACATATTATGGCTGTAAAAGGATTATGAAAGCCGGTGCAGCGGGAGTCCTTGTAACGGATACAAGTGAGCTTGGAAGAGATGGTCAGCTTCCTATAGAAGACGCCGTTCTTAGATTTAAGGCAGCTCGTGACGGACTTGATGCAGGCGGCCAGAATGGATTCCTTATAGCACGCTGCGACACAAATCCTGAAGAGGATTTCGATGATTTAATAAAGAGAATGAAGGCTTATATGGAAGCCGGAGCCGATATGATATGCATTTTATGGATGCATAAAGTTAAAGGCAATAAATTTGAGCTTTGCAAGAAAATAAACGAAGCCTACACATGCCCTATGTGGTATCCCGACATTTGCGGAAAGGCTCATGACCCTAATGAGATTACCATGGACGAGCTTAAAGCCCTTGGAAACTACAAGCTTGTAGGCATACATTACTCAATGCATGCGGCGATGCTTGCCATGCTTGATGTAGGCCGCCATGTAATGATGGAGCAGAATAACGATTATGTGGATTACTGCTTCGACCACACAGGATATAAAACTTTTACCACTATGAGTATGTTCGGCCTTACAGACGGCTACTGGGTGGATTTGGAAAACAAATATGTACGTAACAGGCAGGACTCCGTTGCTCAGAGAAATGCCGACTACTTTGTAAGAGAAGACGACGTACATGACCCGGATAAGAAGTAAATAAGAATAAAGAAGTATTTAATATGAAGAAAGACTTATTTAATTAGAATTTGAGACATTTAAAACTTTTTAGCCTTAGCCAATAATTTGATTTACAGAAGCTGTTAAAGCAAATCAGGCTTCTGCCTGATTTGCTTCATAGTTTGATTGCTGTAAATATAATTAGTTAGAAATAAGATTTATATTTCCTTAAAAGGAGGATTTCTTAAATGAAAAAATTATTAAGTATGGTTTTAGTAGCAGCCATGTCTGTATCTTTACTTGCAGGGTGCGGCGGTTCAGAAAATGGAGCAGCTCCTTCACAGGCGCCCTCATCAGAAAGCAAACCTTCTGAAAGCAAGCCGGCAGAAAGCGAAGCACCGAAAGCAGCAACAGAATCTTCAGACGTAATCAAAATAGGCGTTCTTACAGATAGGTCTTCCGCAGCGGCAGCAACAGTTGCATGGGGCGAAGCAGGCGCTCAGCTTGCAGTAAAAGAAATCAACGATGCAGGCGGTATTAACGGCAAAGAAGTAGTTCTTGTATATCGTGACACAGCATCAGATTCAGCAAACGTTTCTCAGAAATCAACTGAGCTTGTAGGTGAGGGCGTAGTTGCTATTTTAGGGCCTAAATCCGACGGAGAGGCTCCTACAGGCGCTCAGTGGGCAGAAACAAATAAGTTCCCTATGGTAACGCCTTGCACCATGAATACCCGCGTAACGATTGAAAATGCATCAAGATACATGTTTTCCGTAGGTTTCAATGCATGGGCCATAGCGAATATGAATGCTAAATATGCTGCAGAACAGGGCTATACTTCTGCATACTTTATAGGAAACGACGGCGGAGCATCAGGTGACAGCCGTGACTTCTTCTACAAAGCATTAGGGCAGGACTTCCAGAACTTAGGTTCAAGCCAGGTTGCTTCAAGTGCAACAGAGTTTTCTACAATTATAAGCTCTGTAGTAGGTAAAGATCCTGATGTTATTATCGGTGCTGTTGCAGGCCCTAACTTCGTATCCTTAATCAATCAGGGTCAGCAGTTCGGTCTTTGGGATATAGCAGATTATTTAGGCTGGTATACTTGTGACTCTACAAACACGACAGCCCTTGCAGAAGCAGGAAACTATCCTTACGGCAAGGTTCACGGCGTAGATTTATGGCCTTTCTGGATGAGCGAAATTGAAGGAAACGATGCCATGGTTAAAGAATACAGTGAAATCGGACAGGCTATGTACAATCAGGATATTATGCCTTCAGACTTAGGATATACCTGGTACATAGGTATCATGGCTATTTGCGAAGCTTTAAAAATAGCAGACGATTACAGTCCTGAAAGCGTTACAACAGCTCTTGAAAACGTAAAATTCGACACTATTTACGGTGAAGATTTAGGCTTCCGTGAATTTGACCATGTTATGAACCATTCATATTACTATGTAACTGCTGTTGAAGACCCAACAGGCACATGGTCAATTCCTATAGGAGACGTTCATGCTGTTTACAAAGCAGAAGAAGTGCTTCCGACAAAAGAGGAAATGCAGGCTTATGCGAAGGATATGGGCATCGAATTTAAGGATTTATCAGAATTAAGCAAATAACTCTAACAACTTAATGGCTTTAAATGTCTTGGATATTATAATCTAATAAAATCAGATGTCAGGGCTCTTAAACTTCTGCCTTATTATCAATAAACCTGAAAAGAAGTTTGTTGACGATAAGGGAACTTCACTAAGTATTAAATACTTCATCTGGTATATACAAACAGGTATAAGCCGCATCGCAAGAGATTGCGGCTTATACTGTTCTTATGAAAAGTAAGGCTTTTAGACAACAGGGAAGACATGGATTAAATACCCTGTGAACTTAGCGGGTGATGGTTTAAATTGAAAGCAATTTAAATTTCATTTCTGAAGAACTCAATTAAAGTCAAATAAATGCAAGGTTTCAGCAGCTTTTTAATACTGTCAGATTTGTTTATTTTAAAATATCTTTTTATATTGTGAAGCTCTGAAAATTACAAATATATTTATTTTTCCTTCTTAGAAATTTTATGAAAGATATTTAAATCTTTGAATTTTCAGAGCAGTTAATTAAATTAAGCCTTTAATTTCTGTGAATTGGGAATAATATTTAAAGTATTTTGCTGGTATTTTTAAATATCTGCTGACGCCTGTTTCAATATTTATATAAAAGCTTGAAGAGCAGGATTTTATGTGAATTGGTCATGATAAAGCTGGTTTTTTAACTTAATAAATAGCTTTTTAAGGAGAAAAATTGGCATATTCGGTTTTAATACGTTAGCGGTAACATTATTTGTTTAATTAATAATGTAGATTGGAGAATTACTATGACAGTCTCTTACTTTTTTCAGACTTTAGTAACAGGCCTTTCAAGCGGGATGGTTTCATATATGATGGTTGCAGGCATGTCGCTTATTATAAGCGGCATGAACATGGTTAACTTTGGCCAGGGCGCATTCTTTGTTCTTGGAACATATTTGACATATACGATAGCGGCATCTATAGGTTTTTTTCCTGCGCTTATAATTGTACCTATTATTGTTGGTGTTTTAGGTATATTTGTTGAGAAGGCGGTTCGCCCTCTGTTTGGTAAAAACATGCTTTATATTATGCTTTTAACATTTGGCGTTGCTTATATAGTATGTGATGCCATGGTTATGTTTTGGGGATACTCCATAAGGCTTATGACTTTGCCTAAAGCCTTAAGCGGCTCTGTAGCCTTATTTGGAATCAGATTTCCCATGTATTATTTGTTTATGATAACTGTAGGTGCAACCATCGCCTTTTCATTCTGGTTTATGATAAATAAAACAAAATTAGGCATGATGATGCGTGCAATCATTAAGGACAGAGAAATGGCTTCATGCCTTGGTATTAATGTAAATAAGCTTTTTGCAATCATGTTTATGGTAGGAACAGGCATCGCAGGTTTAGGCGGAGTTATAAACGCGCCTATAACAGGTATGAGCCCTAAAGAAGGCCTTTCCATCTTCGGTAATATTATGCCTATTTTGATGATCGGCGGTATGCGTAATATGGACGGCTGTCTTCCGGCGGCCCTTTTGGTAGGCCTTGTAAATGCTTTTGGGGCAATCGTTCTTCCCCAGTATTACAATTTGCTCCCTGCCGCATTGATGGTTATTTGTATGTTTATTAAACCAAACGGTATATTCACTAAGAAAGGGGCGGCATAAGGTGATCAGTCAATATAAAAACATGTCCCAGACGAAACGTGATACTTTATTCGGTATTATTACCGTTTTAGCAATATTCATTGCTTCGCTTATGGCTTCCGACTCCGTTATGGACTTTTTAAGCCGTATGGTAATTTTTATGCTTTTTGCATCCGCTGTAAACATAATACTGGGCTTTGGCGGCCTTAGACCTTTAGGCCAGGGTACTTATTTCGGCTTTACCGCCTATGCTTATCTTTTTATGGTAGTGCGTATGCATATGCCTTTATTTACTGCCTTGATACTTGCCATTGTGCTGAATCTGCTCCTTGCGGCATTTATAGGAATACTTTGCTTAAGGTCAAATGATGACATGGCATTCGCATTTATGAATATGGGTATCAATACGCTCTTGTGGACTATGGTTCAAAAGCTTCAGATTGTAGGAAGCGATACAGGGATCACAGGAGCGGTTCGCTTACCCTTTGCCACAAGTACAAGAGCAAATTTTTATCTTTGCTTTATAGTTTCTGCAATATGTATATTCCTAATTTATTTGTTTTTTAAATCTCCTTTTGCCAAGGTCTTAAAGGGAAGCCGCGAGAACCTTGAAAGGCTTACCTTCCTTGGCATAAACACAAGAAATGTACGTTTAATCGCTTATATTGTTTCCTCTTTCTTCTGCGGAATTGCCGGGCTTCTTTACGCCATGAGAAACATGGGGGCCTTCCCGACCATGATTTCTTCAAATACCTCTCTTGACGGCCTTATTATGTGTCTGATAGGCGGTATGTACAGCTTCTTCGGCCCAATCGTAGGCGCGGCTATTATAACGATTATCAATGTACAGCTTCCGATTATAACAAATTATTACCAGGCTATAGCCGGCGTAATTATTGTGCTTTGCGTGCTTTTCCTCCAAGGCGGCTTAATTAGAGATAAATCCACTCTTGAACTGGAAAAAGGCAAGAAAGAAATCAAGAAAAAGGGAGGCGCAAAATAATGGCAAATCCTATTTTAAAAGTTGAAGGCCTGAACAGATATTTCGGCGCCCTTCACGCAACAAAGGATGTTTCTTTTGAAGTGCCGGAAGGCCAGATACGCTCTATCATAGGCCCTAACGGAGCAGGCAAAAGCACTTTGATGGACCTGATATGCAACAGAACTGCCCCGTCAAGCGGAAAGGTAATATTCAAAGACGAAGATATTACGGGGCTTGCGCCCCATAAAATTGTAAAAAAGGGCATGTGCAAATGCTTTCAGATTACCCAGATATTTCATAATCTTACGGTTTATGAAAATGTTCAGGTCTCCCGTATTAATATGAATAAAAAGGCCTTTAATTTCTTAAGTGTAAGAGATAATTATCTTAAAGATGAAATAGAGCATTATCTTTCTATCGTAGGCATACAGGATAAAATCAATGAAGTTGCAGGCTTTATGTCCTACGGTGACCAGAGAAGGCTTGATATTGCCATAGCCCTTGCTATGGAACCAACCCTTCTTATCCTTGATGAGCCTGCCGCCGGTGTTGCAAGAGAAGAAGCCTATAAGCTTATGGACTTGATTCACAAACTTGGAAAAGAGCAGAAGATGACCATTATGTTCATAGAGCATGATATGGATATCGTATTTAACTATGCTGAAAGTATTTCCGTTATGAGTAATGGCTCTATGATCGCAACCGGCACCCCTGCTGAAATAAAACAAAATGCCTTTGTACAGGAGGCTTATTTGGGAGGTGTTTCCGGTGAGTAGTGTTTTAAAGCTTGAAAAGGTAAATGCTTATTATGATAAAAGCCATATCCTCTTTGATTTAAGCCTTGAGGTAGAAGAGGGCGATTCCGTATGTATTTTAGGAAGAAACGGTGTTGGAAAGTCCACCACCATGAAAACCATCATGGGAATCATGAACCCTAAAAACCATAACAAAACAGAAGGGCAAATTCTTCTGAACGGAGAGAACATTGTAGGCCTTCAGCCTTATGCCATAGCGCAAAAAGGAATTGCTTACGTTCCTCAGGGCCGTCATATTTTTTCTAACCTTACAACAAAGGAAAACCTTTTGATTGCGAAGAAAAAAGGCATAGACGGCAGCGAATACTGGACATTGGAAAAAATATACGAACTCTTTCCGCGGCTTAAAGAGCGTGAAACATCTATGGGGGGCCGGCTTTCAGGCGGAGAGCAGCAGATGCTCGCCGTTGCAAGAGGCCTTATGCAAAATCCTAAAATCATGCTTCTTGATGAAATTACGGAAGGCCTTGCACCTATTATTGTAAAACAGCTGGGAGAAATTGTAAAAGAGCTTACGGGTCTTGGCGTTACTATTTTACTTGCAGAACAAAGTGTTAATTTTGCAATAGACGTTTCCAGAAAATGCTATATTCTGGAGAAAGGCGAGGTTGTTTATGAATCTGCAACCGCGGACCTTTCAAAAGAGACCATCAATAAATATCTTGGAACATAAAAACTTGAAAGGATGAATCTGGAAATGAGAAAAATTGTGTCTTTTTTTGGAGATAGGACGGAAATATTTAATATGCTTAACGACCGGGCGGAAAAATACGCCGAGTCTTTGGGGTTTGAATATAAATGGGCTCCGCAGCTTCCCTTTAATAAGGAGAACGTGATTGAGGAGCTTAAAAATGCGGATGCCGGAATCATCGACATCGAGCCTTATAATGATGAAATATTCAGCCAAGTAAAGGACAGCTCAAAGCTTCTTGTTCGTTTCGGTGTAGGCTTTGACAAGGTAGACCTTAAAGCAGCGAGCAAAAACGGCATTGCCGTGGCAAGAACAACCGCCGCTAACACCAGCGGCGTTGCCGAAATGGCCCTGACATTAATATTAAGCGCAAAAAGAATGATTAACCAAAATCAGGACTGCGTTAAAACAGGAAATTGGGTTAAAAATGTAGGCAACGAGCTTATAGGGGCTACAGTGGGTATTTTGGGCTTTGGAAACATCGGCAGAAAGCTTGCTGAATTATTAAGGGGATTTGACTGTACAATCCTTGTATACGATCCGTTCCCTAATAAAGAAGCTATTGAGAAAGCCGGCGCAAAGCTTGTTACTCTTGAAGAAATCTTCAAATTATCTGACGCTATCAGTGTACACGTTCCCTATATGGAAGAAACCCATAATATTGTAAACGCAGAAAGGCTTGCCTTGATGAAAGAAACTGCTGTTATCGTAAATACGGCAAGAGGCCACCTTATCGATGAGGACGCTCTTTATGAAGCCTTACTACATAAAAAGATTGCAGGGGCAGGATTAGATGTGTTTGCCGTTGAACCGCTTCCGTTAACATCACCGCTTTTGAAGCTTGATAATATTGTACTTACGCCTCATGTATCCAGCCAGACAGTAGAGTCTCTTTGGAATATCTATAAAATGGCAATCGATATCTGTGCTGATTTTTATGCAGGAAAGGGTTCCCCGCATATACTCAATCAGGACTATAACGAAGCATAGTTATCAGACTTAAAAATAAGTTTGATGACTATAGGGGGATGCTCACCGGAAAAAGATTCATAAGCGTGGGCTTATATCTTTTTCCGGGTTCGCTTAGGCAAAAACAAGCAAAATATAGCATAATCAGGCTTAAATATGATTTTTATTTAAGCCTGATTTAATATACTTGCATAAATATGAAATAGCAGCACGGTCAATTTGATTTTCTTCTTATTTACGAGTCATAAAAGCAAATTGACTGTATCGCCATAAGAAAGGAGTTACAGATGAAAAAATATGCTATTGGCGTCGATAACGGCGGTACTGTATCTAAAGCGGCCGTTTTTGACATGGAAGGCAATGAAATAGCTGTAGTTTCAAGACAAACTCCGTTAATAACTTCAAGGCCGGGTTATAACGAAAGGGATATGGAGGAGCTTTGGCTGAATAATTGCATCTGTATAAAGGAAGCAATAAAAAAATCAAAGATTCCGCCTTCGGATATTATAGGCCTTTCCGTATGCGGCCATGGAAAAGGGCTGTATTTATGGGGAAAGGACGAAAGGCCTGCCTATAAGGGCATCGTTTCAACAGATAACAGAGCATGGCAATATCCCAAAAAATGGACCTCGGACGGCACTCTGGAAAAAATATATCCTAAGATATGCCAGAAGCTTATTCCAAGCCAGCAGGCGGCGCTTCTTGCGTGGTTTAAGGATAACGAAAGAGATGTTTATCACAATATAAAATGGGTGTTTTCCGTAAAGGACTATATACGCTTTCGTCTTACGGGTGAGGCCTACTGTGAAGCTACGGATATATCCGGCTCCGGCCTTATGAATGTAAAGAATGCCTGCTTTGATAAAGATATTCTTGAAAATCTGGGGATAGAAGAAATCTATGATAAGCTTGCCCCTATAAAATATTCCTATGAAAACTGCGGGAAAATTACAAGGGAAGCCGCTGAACTTACAGGGCTTCTTGAAGGAACTCCCGTATTGGGCGGTATGTTTGATATTGATGCCTGTGCTATTGCCATGGCTGTTACGGAGCCTGAACAATTATGTACCATAACAGGCACCTGGAGCATCAATGAGTTCATTTCTCCTGAGCCTATTACAGGAACAGCGATTTCTATGAATTCTCTGTATGCCATTCCGGGATATTATCTTTTAGAGGAATGCAGCCCCACCAGTGCAGGAAATATGGATTGGTTCATCAATAATTTTATGGAAAATGAAAAAATCCCCCCGGGAAAAGATTTATATACTTATATTAACGAGCTGGTTTCTTCTGTAAAGCCTGAAGAATGCGACGTATATTATCTGCCCTTTCTTTATGGGTCCAACAGGCACTCTCTTGCCAAAGGCTCCTTTATCGGTCTTACGACTTATCATACGAAGGCCCATATGTTAAGGGCTATTTATGAGGGTGTGGCATTTTCCCATAAATATCATATAGAAAAGCTATTATCGGCAAGGAAGCCCCCGGAATCGATTCGCATGGCGGGCGGCGCTGTAAACTCCGAAGTTTGGGTAAAAATTTTTGCAGATGTTCTTGGCTATCCTATAGAGACTGTTACAGGGGTGAAAGAGCTTGGCGCTTTAGGCTGTGCAATGGCTACCGCCGTTGGCGCAGGAGTTTATAAAGACTATAAGGAAGCGGCAGAAAACATGGTTTGCGTAAATAACCCTGTTCTGCCGGATAAGATAAACAGTGAAATATATGAAAAGAAATATAAAAAATATACGGCTATTACAGACGCCCTTGAATCTCTATGGGATAGTTTTACAATATAGTTTTTTACGGATAAAAAAGTTTGTTACAGTGGTTTTCGCTTCAAATAACAGTAAGACAGTTTCATTTTATCTGATTTAAGGATTGACAAAACCACAGCTTACTTGCTGTTTAAAATGAAATTGCCTATACAGCAGAGAAATCCCTATTAAAAGGAGGAAAATTATGTTAGAAGAGCTTAAACAAATCGTGTTTAAGGCAAACCTTGAGTTGCCTAAATACGGACTTATAACCTTTACATGGGGCAATGTTTCCGGAATAGACAGAGAAAAGGGACTTGTAGTAATCAAGCCTTCCGGCGTTGAGTATGATGAGATGAAAGCAGAAGATATGGTCGTTGTAGACCTGAACGGAAACAAAGTAGAAGGGGATTTAAAGCCGTCTTCCGATACCCCTACCCATATAGAGCTTTATAAGGCATTTCCCAATATCGGAGGCGTAGTTCATACTCATAGCAGATGGGCTACAACATTTGCCCAGTCCGGCATGGGCATTCCCCCTTATGGAACGACCCACGGGGATTATTTTTACGGTGAAATTCCATGTACCAGGAGAATGACCGCTGAAGAAATAAAAGGGGAATATGAAAAGGAAACGGGTACCGTTATTATAGAACGCTTTAAAGATATAAACCCAGACCATATGCCTGCTGTTTTAGTGCATAGCCACGGCCCTTTTACATGGGGAAAAGACCCTATGAATGCGGTGCATAATTCTATAGTTTTAGAAGAGCTTGCTATGATGGCATGGCACTGCAAATCCCTTTCGGGCAATACCATAGAGCCTATGCAGTCTGCTCTTTTAGATAAGCATTATCTTCGTAAGCACGGGGCAAATGCTTATTATGGACAGTAAGGCCATAAGAAACACCAATGAAAGGAGATGAACCAATGAAATTCGAAAAAAATCATTTATGTGACCTTAACTATTGCTATGCCGTATCTCCGCTTACAGTAGACGGAAAGGATAAATACGTTTTAGCTACTGATGATACAGGCCCATGCTATTTAATTGATGCAGAGACCTACGAGATTGAAACTGTATGGGAAGAGCCCGGCGGGACCATGTCTATTGTACCCCTTCCGGGAAAGAACGGAGAGTTTCTTGCTTCTCAGCAGTTTCTTCCCGGATTTACAGCATTGAAAGCAAGAATTGTAAGATGCTCTAAAAAGGAAGGCAAATGGCAGGTAGCGCCTTGGATTGATTTGCCTTATGTACACCGCTTTGATATCCTTGAGAGAAACGGCGTATATTATTTCCTCGGCTGTATTCTTACAACCACGGATAAGCCTCAGACAGACTGGAACTTTCCGGGAAAGCTTGTGGTTGCGGAATTAAACAGCAATTTCGACCCGCCGAGGGAGTTTAAAACAATCTCCACAGGAATGACGAAAAACCACGGTTACTGCCGTATTGAAAGAGAAGGCTATCCTGAGGCCTATATTGCCTGTGAGGAAGGTGTTTTTCAGGTGATACCGCCGGAGAATAAAGACAGTCAGTGGACAGTGAATAAAATCCTTGACAAACCGGCTTCAGACGTAGCTTTAGTGGATATAGACGGAGACGGCATAGAAGAGCTTGCCGCCATAGAGCCATTTCATGGTACAGATTTTGTCGTTTACCATAAAGATGGAGAGGAATATAAAGAAATATACAGGTATCCTGAAAAAATGGATTTCCTTCATGTTATATGGGGAGGCTGTCTTAAAGGAGAGCCTGTGTTTTTAGGCGGGTGCAGGGCCATTAATAAAGAATTTTTTGTATTAAGATATAAAGACGGAGAAATAAAAGCTGAAATTATTGAAGAAGGCCATGGCCCAAGCAATGTAGCTATCATAAAAAGAGACGGAAAAGAGCTTATCCTTACTGCCAACAGGGAAAGCAACGAAGGTGCTTTATTTACTGTGTTATAGATATAATGACGATAAAAATTAGCAAATAAATTAATAAGGCAGAAAGGAGCGCGAAAATGGAATCATACCTTTTGGGGCTTTATGAAAAAAGCATGCCCAATAGCTTAACCATAAGGGAAAAGCTGGAGGCTGCTAAAAAAGCAGGTTTTGACTATATGGAGCTTTCCATAGATGAAACTGATGAAAAGCTTTCAAGGCTCGAATGGAAAGATGAAGAAATATTTAAGCTTTTAACGGATATATATGAAACAGGTATCCCTATTAAGTCCATCTGTTTAAGCGGCCACAGAAAATACCCTCTGGGGCATTTAGATAAAGAAATACAGAAAAAAAGCCTTAATATTATGGAAAAGGCGATTGCTCTTGCTGAAAAGCTAGGGGTAAGAATCATTCAAATAGCAGGCTATGATGTATATTATACGGAATCTACAGAGGAAACGAGGGCTATATTTGCTAAAAACCTGAAAGCTTCCGTTAAAATGGCGGCAAAGAAGGGCATAATCCTTGCTTTTGAAACCATGGAAACAGAATTTATCAATACTGTAGGTAAGGCCAATCAATGGGTAGTCCAAATGGATTCTCCATATCTTCAAATATATCCCGATATTGGGAACATAACAAATGCCGCAAAGGTCTACGGTACAGACGTACTGAAGGATTTGAGAAGCGGAGCAGGCCATATCTGCGCCCTTCATCTGAAAGAAACCGTTCCTAATGTTTTTAGGGAAGTACCTTATGGCACAGGCCATGTAGATTTTCCTAATGCAATTGCAACGGCTTATGAACTTGGGGTAAGGCTCTTTGTAGGGGAATTTTGGCATTTAGGAGAAGAAAATTGGCCGGAGGTGCTTAAAGATAATAATTTATTCCTCAGAGATAATATCAAAAAGGGAATGAAAATTATAAATTGCAATTAAATATATCTATATAGTCAAGACATGTTTAAGCGAGTATACATCTATGATATCCTGTAATTGGTAAAGTTAACTAAATGACTGGCTTCTTTACCTTGCATACCTCTTTAAAGCCCTGGCGGTGGCTTTGTAACTGCCACAAATAATAATCCTTTCTTAAAAGACAGCCACCAAGCTGTCTTTTTTGTATAAAAAACTATAAAGTTGAGGTGATGATTATATGAAGTTAAAAAACGAACGACACGAATGCTTTTGTTACAAATATATAATAGACTTAAATGGTACGCAGGCGGCCATAAGAGCCGGATACTCCGAAAAAACTGCAAGGGTAACAGTCGCAAAATTACTAACAAAAGCTAACATTCAAAACAGAATTTCAAAGTTACAAGGCCGATAGGTCAAAGCGAACTGGAATTACTCAAGACATGGTTTTAAAGGAGCTTGCGCATATTGCTTTTGATGATATAGATAACTATCTTGAGTTTAAGACCGAAAAGTACCTATTAAAGTCTTGGATATGGTTTTAACCGAATATAGGACGCTTATTGATAAGCGAGAGAGTAAAAGAGTTTGCAGCAGCCGGCAGAGAAGCAGGGGACGCCTATGCCACAGCATTTAACAGCGCCGTAGCTAGCATCATGGCTTCCACCGACAGCTATTCGGCTTCTGCAGCAAGCGCCCAAATGGCAGCCTTGACCCAACGTCCATCTGTAACTACGAATAATGTGCAGCTCTATCAAAGCATAAACACCCCCCCATTGCAAGCCTTGCTAAAGTGGCGAGAGAAAGTAAAAAGGCATTGGAAAATGCTGTTAAGTATTTATAGGTAAAAAGGAATAGCCCTCATATTTATTCTGTAGGGGGCTATTCCTTGAGCTATATGCTTACAACTATATTATCTAATCCCTGCTAGTCCTTATCACCTTTCGGACATTTAGTCCAGTGGCAGTAGCATGAACAGTGGTAGTGGTATTTATCATATTGGGGTTCGTGTTTATCGCATTGGGGTTTGTGTTTATCGCATTGGGGTTTGTGTTTATCGTATTGGGGTTCGTGTTTATCGTATTGGGGTTTGTGTTTATCGCATTGGGGTTTGTGTTTATCGCATTGGGGTTTGTGTTTATCGTATTGGGGTTTATGTTTATCGTATTGGGGTTCGTGTTTATCGTATTGGGGTTTGTGTTTATCGCATTGGGGTTCGTGTTTATCGCATTGGGATTCACATTTGTCACAGTGGAAACATTTTTTCTTGCAGTTGAGGCCACACTCACTCATTTTTTTCACCTCTATCTTGTAAATTTATGCTGATATTTTTTTGTAGCATACTATAGGTTATGGACGAACTATGCGTAAGTTGTGTCCGATTTTAAATGTTTATCAAAGACTAAGGACTGATGCTATGCAACGATTAAAATATATAAATTCCCGCGGTTTTGAGATGAAGTTTCTATCTAACCCTTTTGTTTTCTGAAAATTATACGGCATAACCTCTAGTGTTGTCCGTTCACATTCGACTCTTGGAATCAACTATAACAAAACTATGCCAATGCCTAACTAACAATTTAAGTTTTTATACTGTCTCATGATAGGCTATCTTAAGGGTCTCTTTTTTTATTAAAAAAGCCCCAGGCTAAGGGGCTTTTTTGTTACCGTCAAAAATCCGTCAAAAATAACTGACAAGAATTAGTAAGACACAGAAAAAAACTAAAATAAAAAACGGCTATTTTACATGATTTGCATGCAGAAACAGAAAATTAATACACCACATAATATAAGGAATTTATGCAAAGCAAAAATTTGCTTTATTTTTTTATTTAATTGCTTTAGCGTATAAAAAATCTCCGGCTATGCCGGAGAGAGTAAAAAACAAAGGAAAAACAATGAGAATTTTCACTTAGCGAAATACTGTAAATGGTATTTTAACCCAGTCAGGTTTTTTCAGCTTTTCCATTTGACAATACTATTATTTCATATGAATTCAAGTATAGCAGAAACTTTAATAGCTTATTTGCTTAAATGAACGATGTCTTCATAGTTAATTTTTAGATATATGTTTTCTCCTTTTTCAAAGGATTCTGTATGGTCGTTTACTCTGTGGACTTTTAAAATATAATCGTTAATATTTACAATATATTGAATAAAGTTACCGTGAGGGATTATATCGAGAATAATACCTGTATATAATTTGCCTTCCAAAATACCTTCTTCCGTATTTTTAGGGAAAATTTTAATGATTTCAGGTCTTATGGCAGCATAAGGGGAAGGGGATTGCCTTTGAAACACTCTTAAAAAATCCTCTTCAGAAAATAGATTATAATCCCCTATGAATTGGGCGGCAAAATATGTTTTAGGCATATTGTAAATATTTATGGGAGAATCATCTTGAATGATAGAGCCTTCATTCATAATGAATATTTTATCGGAAAGAACCATTGCCTCCTGCTGGTCATGAGTTACGAAAATAGAGGTCATATGCATCTTTTCATGGATATTTTTAATCCGCATTTGCAGTTCTTTTCTAAGCTTTGCATCGATTGCGCTTAAAGGTTCGTCATAAAGCATAATTTTAGGATTTGTGACGATGCTTCTGCCGATTGCTACTCTTTGCTTTTCTCCGCCTGATAATTGAGAGGGGTATTTTTTCTCATATCCTTTAAGGTCTACAATATCAAGGGCTTCTGTTACTTTAAGCTCTATTTCTTTTTTCGTAAGCTCTTTTCTGGATAGGCCGAAGGCAATATTTTCATAGACAGTCATCGTGGGAAACAAACTGTACTGCTGAAAAATCATGCCCATATTTCGATTTCTGGGCTTTATGCCTTTAATAGAGCTGCCTTCTAAGATCATATCTCCCGAATCTATATTTTCAAGGCCTGCAAGGCATCTTAACAATGTGCTTTTTCCGCAGCCGGAAGGACCAAGCAAAGTAATAAAACTGCCTTTTTCTATAGAGAAATTTATATTTTGCAGAATTTTTTGTTTTCCATAGCTTTTATTTATGTTTTGGAGAACCAAATAAGACATAAGTAATCTCCTTTAATTTGTTCTGTCCTGATACCTAAGGGCGCGTTTTTCCATTATATCAAGTATTTTTAAAAATACACTTCCTGCAATCAGCATAAGCAAAAGGCAGGTCATAACTCTTTTGATATTATAATAAGACGTTGCAAAAGAAATCATCCAGCCGATACCGGCGGAAGCCCCCAGATATTCTCCTACAATAGCCCCTACCAACGCAGCCCCGATGCCTCCCTTAAGCCCTGAAATAATCCATGGGATGCATAAAGGAAAGATTACCTTATAGATGATTTTAAAATCATTGGCACCTAAAAGCTGAGCGGCCTCTTCCATTTCTTTACCGACATTTTTAATTCCGCCGTAAGTTGCAAAAAATATCAGGAAAAAGGCCATAATGCTTGACATGAAAACTTTAGAAGTTAACCCTATGCCAAACCATAATATGTAAAGGGGGGCCAAAGTAAGCTGGGGAATGCTGTTAAGAGCAGCAATAACAGGCTCAAAAATCTGGCCTAGAAACTTAAAATAGCTTAATATAAAAGCCAATATAATACCTGATAATGTACCGAAAAAAAGCCCCAAAGCGGCCTCCTTTAAAGTAATAAGAGAGTGCCGCATTAATTCTCCGCTTGCATAAAACTCTATAAAGTCTTTAAAAATATCTGACGGACAGCTGATATATATTTTATTGATTAAGCCTAACCATACGGATGTCTCCCAGAATAAAAGAAACAAAACGATGGTTAAGGTTCTCATTAAAAGCTTCTTAAAATAATCATTCATTGGAACTCTCCTGAAATTATTAAAAATATTTAAATTAAGTGAAATTTCTTTAGAAAAATACGCTTTAAATATTCTAAAGTATTCTTAAACTTCTGTTCATGCATTTCTTTTTAGGAAATGTATTCGTGAATTAAATCAGCCAAAGCCTAAGTTGACTCATATTCTACCATAATTTAAGTTCAATATAAAATTATAGTTATTTATACATTCATATCGTAAATATAACAAAATTCGATATAATTAACGGCGGAAATGTATTTATTCGTGATTGTTTTACTGTATAATGATAGAGCAAAATATAACACACTAAAAAAGGAGAAACATATGAAAAAATTAATTAAAAGCACTATTTTACTTATACTTGCGGCAAGTATGTTAACGGCTTGCAGCGGCGTAGCTCAAAAAAATGAACCGGTAGAAAAGCCGGCAGCGGGAGAAGAATCTAAAGAGCCTGAAAAGAAGGAAGAAGAGAAAGAACTTACAAAAATAAGGATTTCTGACCTTAGGAGCGAGTTCTGGCTTCCTGCTTACGTTGCCCAGCAATTAGGCTATTATGAAGAGGAAGGCCTTGAAGCAGAATTTGTTACATTTAAAGACGGCCCTGTTGCTTTTCAGAGTATGCATGCAGGAGAAATTGATTTTTGCATGTTATCTACAGAGCCGGTTTTAATTGGCTATGACAACGGATTAAAATCAAAGATATTATTTACAGTGTTAAAAAACAAGCCTTTTATGTTAATTTCCAACTCCGAAATAACAGAAATTTCTCAGCTTAAAGGTACTAAAATTGCCGCAGGGACTCCCGGCTCCGGCCCTTATGCGTTCATAACCTCTATTCTTAAGAAAAACGGAATTGACCCCTTAAAAGAGGTAGAGCTTATTAATATGGATTATAATGCTACTCTTGTTGCCCTTGAGAATAATCAGATTCAGGCTACATTTTTCGATTCAACAAGAAAAAATGACGAGGCCATAAAGAATGCAAATGTGCTTGTGGATACTACAGACGAAGCCACCCATAAAGAAATTTACGGTTCAACGCTTTATGAATCTTCCGTAGTTACGACAACTGAAAAAATAGCTTCTGAAGAGCCTGAAAAGGTTCAAAAGTTTACAAATGCCATAGCAAAAGCTTTTAAATGGCAGAACGAGCATACTGACGAGGAAATAGCAGAACTTATTGCGCCTTTATTTGAAGGCACGGATATGACTGCCATTATCCCTGTTACAAGGTCTTCTTTATCGAAAGATGGAATCATTTCAGAGGAAGGATACAAAACCATCGTTGATTTCTGCATTGAAGAAGACATTATAAAAAATGATATTCCTTTTGAAAACATCATAGATAATTCCTTTATTGAAAAGTCTTGGAAGGAAATTAATTAAAAATGGAACGAAGCAAAAAAATAGCTATTCTTGCCCATTGCATTTTGAACTGCAATTCCAAGGTAGTGGGCCTTTCGGGATACAAATCAAGCATAAGGGAAATCATCAATAAATACATGAATGAAGACATTGCTATTATCCAGCTTCCCTGTCCGGAATTTACTTTTCTGGGGCTTAAAAGATGGGGAATGACAAAAGAACAGTATATGCATAATAAATACCGTAATCATTGCAGAGAACTTTTAATGCCTTATGTAGAGCAGATAAAAATGTATCTTGAAGAGGGTTATGAGATTATAGAATATATGGGAGTGGATCATTCTCCAAGCTGTGGGGTAAACTATTCCTGCAGAGGATATTTAGGCGGCGATGTGTGTAACGGCAGAAACAGCATAGAGACTGTTTCCGAAGAAATGGGTGTATTTACGGAAGAATTTAAAGCACTTCTGGATAAGGAAGGTATTTCCATTTCTTTTAAGGCTATCGATGAAAAAGAATATTATTAACCTTAATAACAAAACCCCGGTAATATAAATATTACCGGGGTTTTGTTATGGTTTATAAATAAATTTTTACTTTTACAGTGTATAGTCTTCATTATATATTTTAGTATAAAGCTCTTTTTTGTAAACGGTTAAATGCTTTTCAAGTATATCTTGGGCCTTGGCAATATCCTTATTTTCCAATGCGAAGATATATTCTATATGCTCTTTTGCCTTATCTTCGAGTTTTCCCAAAGTGCTGGTATTTTGGTTAAGCGCAATAATAAGCTGCATGAAAATATTATGAAGCATACGGGAACGCCTTGGGCTTTTTGCAATATCCCATAAATAAGTATGGAATTCTAAATCCAGCTTATTGAGAGTAAACACATCGGAAGAGTGATCTGTCTTTTCGGCATTTTTCAACATATTATCGGCAAGCTGTTTCATGTTTTCAATATGCTCTTCATTAATATAATTATTTACTATAGCAAGTCTTATAATATCCTTTTCAAGAGATATTCTGATATCGAATATTTCATCAACATCTTCTTTGGTGAACATGGATACCAAACCGCTTTTTCTCGGCTTATGCTCTATTATTCCAGCTGCTTGAAGCTCGCTCATAGCTTCCCGTATAGGGGCTCTGCTTATATTAAGCTCCGAAGATATAGCATATTCATTTATTTTATCCCCTGCAACCATATTCCCAGATAATATTTTATCCTCAATATATCGGACAACGGCCTCAGAAAGACTCAATGTATAATTGGAAATGCCATTTTGACTCAAATTTATCACTCCTTGTTGTTAGCTCTTTAATGTTACTTCATCACAAGTAAATTTTCAATAGCTTATTCTTAAAACCTACGTTTACTTTCAGGGGTATTATAAATAAATGGCGATTAAATAAATAATAAAAGCGTTTGAACAGGACAGCAATTTGAAACGGTAAAATTATAGTTAAAAATATCCCTTGGTAAAAATAAATAAAAGTCATTATTTTAGAGCATATTGAAAAGAGCCGTTTTTAGAGATACTTTCTAAATTAAATGCCGATTTAACATAAAAATTATATTTTTAGGACATTTATAAATAAAAAATTAACAAAATATTTTATTTCAGTCGACTGTTTACTGTTTACTGTTGTCTTTAAGGAGATATTGTATTATAATTTTTCATAGCGACAATAATAAAGCATCAAAATTTGTTATTAGTCAATAAATCAAATAATTTGCCGAGAAGCAGCCACATGATTCTTTACAATATCTCCCGATACATCTTCTCTGTTAAGACAGCGGCTGCTTCTCTATTTTGGTTATTTATAGATAGAAAGAAAAAATTAATTGCCATAAGACATATTTATATATATTTAATGCCTTATGTAAGCCTATCCAATAAAAACCAAAGGAGGACACTATGGATAGTTCTAAGAAGAATAAAGGAAATGAAGTCTTTTTCATTTCTCTGGTTATTGTGCTTGCCATTTCTCTAATGGGCATAATTTCTCCGGAAAACCTTGGGGGAATAGCCGACTTTCTTTTTGCACAAATAACCGAAAAATTTGGATGGTACTATTTGGTGGTAATGTTTTTTTTCGTGGCATTTATGCTTTTTGTTGCTTTTAGCAAATATGGAAGCATAAGGCTAGGAAAAGATACGGACCGGCCGGAGTACAGCTATGGATCATGGTTTGCAATGCTTTTTTCCGCAGGAATGGGTATAGGTATCGTTTTCTGGGGAATAGCGGAGCCGCTTAACCATTATATAAACCCTGACGGTATTGCAGGCGCAACACCAGAAGCAGCAAATTTCAGTATATTTTCCTCGTTTTTCCACTGGGGGATACACCCTTGGGCAAATTATTGTATAGTTGCGCTGCCTTTAGCCTATATGCAGTTCAGAAAAGATAAGCCCGGCTTAATAAGCAGTATTTTTATACCGCTGGTAGGAGAAGAAAAAATCAAGGGGCCTATAGGAAAGACCATTGACATCTTTGCCATATTTGCTACTGTGGCAGGGGTAGCGACATCTCTTGGCCTTGGCGTTATGCAGATAAACAGTGGCTTGAATTTTCTTTTCGGGATACCTCAGAACATGTTTGTTCAGACCGTAATAGTTATTATTGTATCAGTGATATTCATCTGGACAGCCATAGCCGGAATTGACAAAGGGATTAAGTTTTTATCGAATATGAATATTGCTTTATGCTTTTTCTTAGTATTGGTTGTCTTTATCTTAGGACCGACCATACCTATTCTTAATTCATTTGTAAATGGATTAGGCCAGTATATATCAGGCTTTGTATCTGAAAGCTTGAGAATTAGTTCTACCGGTGACAATACATGGATAAATAAATGGAGAATTTTCTACTGGGCTTGGTGGATTGCATGGGCGCCTTTTGTTGGAATGTTTATAGCAAGAATATCTAAGGGAAGAACCATTAAGGAATTCATCTTAGGAGTTACAATTGTCCCTGCTTTAGGGTCATGTTTATGGTTTGCAGTATTTGGTACAACTGGCATTAGCATGGGGCCGGAGATAGCGGAGGAAGCCATTAAAGTAACAGAAACAGCTTATTTTATAATTGTGCAGCATTTGCCTTTCGGTGGATTTTTATCTTTAATTACTGTTGCATTGCTTTGTACGTTTTTTATCACATCTGCCAACTCAGCTACTTTTGTATTAGGGATGATGGCAAGCAATGGGAATTTAAACCCAAGCAATTCCATGAAATTCCTATGGGGGGTTATTCAATCTATGATGGCTTTAGCCTTAATGTTTGCAGGCGGGCTTTCGGTGCTTCAAACAGGCTCTATCGTTGCATCGTTTCCTTTAGCTATAATTATGGTATTTGCATGCTTTTCACTGATTAAGGCGCTGAAAAGCGAGAAAATATAATTTATATTTATTTGAAAGGAGTGTTTAAATGAAATTAACACTTGGCAATTTTTATGTCAAAGAAATTGTTTTTGGAGAAAAAACATCTTACAATAACGGAATCCTCACTGTTAACAAAGAGGAAGCCCTTAACGTCGTAAAAGAAGACGAGCATATTACATTTGCTGACCTTCATATTGTAAAACCTGGAGACAGCGTAAGGCTCTGCCCTGTAAAGGAGGCTATAGAGCCAAGATACCGCGTAGGAGGCGGCCCAGTATTTCCTGGCGTTACAGGAGAGCTTTTACAATGCGGCAACGGAACTACTTACGCCCTTAAAGATATGAGCATAATCGTTGTAGGAAAACATTACGGCGGTTTCCAAGACGGATTAATCGACATGAGCGGCGAAGGTGCTAAATATACTTATTATTCTCAGCTTAAAAATCTTGTTTTAGTTGCAGATTCAGACGAAGAATTTGAGCGTTTTGAACAGCAGAAGAAAAACAAAGCGTTAAGATGGGCAGGAATGAGACTTTCCGAATACATCGGCGCATGCCTTAAAGACTTAAAGCCGGAAGAGGAAGAAGTTTTCGAACTTGAACCCTTAACAAAGAGGAGCAAGGAAGTAAATGGCCTTCCATCTGTAGCTCTTGTGTTACAGCCGCAGTCCCAGATGGAGGAAGACGGCTATAATGATTTAAATTATGGCTGGGATACGAACCATATGCTTCCTACATTTATGCATCCCAATGAAATTCTTGACGGCGCTTTAATATCCGGTTCTTTCATGCCTTGCTCTTCAAAATGGGCTACTTATGATATGCAGAACTTTCCTATGATCAGAAGACTTTATGAAGAACATGGAAAGACCATTAATTTTGCGGGTATTATCATGTCCAACCTTAATGTTGCCCTTGAGCAAAAGGAAAGAGCTGCTCTTTTCGTAGCTCAGATAGCAAAATCCTTAGGCATCGATGCAGCAGTAGTTGCAGAAGAAGGCTACGGTAACCCTGATGCAGACTTTATAGCATGTATCGTTGCCCTTGAGAATGCAGGGGTTAAGACGATAGGTCTTACAAACGAATGTACCGGTAGAGACGGCGCAAGCCAGCCTTTGGTTACTTTAGATGAAAAGGCAAACGCCATTGTTTCCTGTGGCGACGTATCCGACTTAATCGAGCTTCCTGCTATGGATTTAGTTTTAGGTGAGCTTGATGCCCTTTCGAGAGACGGAAATTCCGGCGGTTGGGATAATGATGAGAAGCTGGGGCCATCTGTACGCCCCGATGGTTCAATAATTATGGAGAATAACGGCATGTTCTGCGGTGATCGAGTTGTTGGCTGGTCAACCAAGACAATGGTTGAATTTTAGGAGGTGTACAGATGAAAAAGGCTATTTTATATATAAATCAGTTTTTCGGTCAAATAGGCGGAGAAGATGTGGCGGATTATAAGCCCACAATTACAAATGAAACTGTAGGTCCGGCTCTTGCTTTTAAAGCCGCTTTAAAAGATGAAGTGGAAATTACCCATACGATTATCTGCGGAGATAACTTTATGGGAAGTAATACGGAAGAAGCCATCGAAACCATTTTAGGCTTTCTTTCAGATAAAGAGTTTGATATATTCTTTGCCGGTCCTGCGTTTTTAGCAGGAAGATACGGTGCAGCCTGCGGCCATATTGCAAAGGCCGTAAAAGAAAAATTCAATGTACCTGTAATTACTTCTATGAACGTTGAAAATCCCGGCGTTGAGATGTTCAGGAAGGAAATGTATATCTTTAAAGGCGGAAACAGCGCTGCCGCCATGAGAAAAGATGTTCAAAATATGGCGAAATTCGCCCTTAAATTATTAAAGGGTGAAAAGCTTCTTTCAGCCAACGAAGAGGGCTATTTTGGCAGAGGTATCAGGAGACAAATTTGGCTTGAGCCTCCTGTAAAGGCTACAGAAAGAGTTATTGATATGCTCCTCAAAAAAATCAATGGCGAGCCTTATCAAACAGAGCTTCCAATTGCTATGTCCGACAGGGTTGCTATAGCCCCTGCTATTTCACCAGAAGATTTAAGGAAAATGGAAGTTGCTCTTGTAACTACAGGCGGTATTGTTCCTGTTGGAAACCCTGATAGAATTCAATCTGCCTCTGCTACAAAATTCGGCAGGTATGATATTGCTGATCTTGACGATTTCAGAGTGGGCGAATACATGACGATTCACGCAGGATACGACCCGGCAGCAGCTAATAATGACCCTGACGTATGCGTTCCTCTTGATGCTATGAGAAAATACGAAAAAGAGGGCAAAATCGGCGGTATATTCAAATATTTCTACACAACTGTAGGAACAGGAACCACCCAGGCAGAAGCTTCCAAAATGGGCAAGGCTATTGCTGAGGAACTTAATGCAAACGGAATAAAAGCTGTTATTATGACTTCCACCTGAGGTACCTGTACACGTTGCGGTGCAACGATGGTAAAAGAAATTGAAAAGACAGGTATTACAATTGTTCAGATGGCAAACCTTATCCCTGTTGCCAAAACTGTAGGCTCCAATAGAATTGTTCCAACCATCTCTATACCATATCCTCTTGGAGACCCTGCAACAACAGCAGAAGAGCAGTTTAAGCTCAGATACCATAGGGTAGGGGTTGCGTTAGACGCATTAACTACACCGATTACAGAGCAGACAGTTTTTAAAGTAAAATTTTAATGATGCCCTAATTCTAAGGCAAAAACTTACCTCCAATTTGTTTATGCCTTATATAAAACTCTCCTTAGGGAGAGTTTTATTTTTACATATGGTTAATTTACTTTTATTCCGGCTGTATCGTCATGAAATAAAGCAAAAGTAAATTGATCAGAGCCTTTTTAAAGTGCGCCTGCGATAATTGAATTTATAGGAATTGCTGAGCGTTTTCTTCCGTAGAGGCCGAAGCCCTTTATTGCTCTATTATTAGAAATACTATTTTCTATGAACATAATTATAATTTCTATATAGATTTTAATATATCTATTTTAAGAAAGGAGATGTTTATGAAACGAACAGTATGGACAAAGCAGCATAAGGATATTTTGAACGTACTTGAAGAAAAAGGGCGTTTTATTGCCATGAAAGAATATATTCTTCAGGGCAAAGAAGATATATCGCGATTTTATTTTGAGTCCTACAGATGGTATGCCGAAAGAGCGTCAAAGATAGTTGATAAACCGGAAGACGTTCATTATCCCATATGGGTTTCATTAAATAAGGAATCAATTCTTGGCCTTGACCCTGATACGGTTCTTCTTGAAATTGAAATAGACAGTGACCGTGTAGTAGAAATGGATTATTCTAAATGGGGATATGTGGTAAATTACTACTATATACCGGAGAATGAAAAAGATAATCAGCGTCACAATGAATTGCTGGATAAATACGGAATTGACGATTCGACCGCCTATATGACAAGCTTTTATCCTCACATAAAGAAGGAAATAATAAAAAGTTGGGATAGTCTTTTTGATAAGAGCCGGTTTAATTCGAGAGAAAAGGTTGGAACCATTTGGGAAATAAAATCCCAATGGATTAAAAATGTCACTCACTATAAATCCTAATCTATTTTATATAGAAAAATTTAGCAGTATAGAAGCAGATATTGATAATCTTATAAAATATAGTTAATTTGCCTTTTTCTCTATAAAGTATTAGGTTTTGACAGAATAAAAGAAGAAGAAAGCATAAGAATACTCGCTCCGCAAAATACTGTAAATGGTATTTTAATTCAGTCAGGATTTCTTCTATTCCATTTGACAATGCTACTATCTCATATGGATTCAAGTATTAAGTAGGATTTGGATTTGCTTCATAAATTAAAACTGTCTTTTACGAAGTTCATTTTTTGTTACTCAAAAACAAAGTCCATCTTTAAGATGAACTTTGTTTTTTTAGAACGCTTCTATTTAGCTTTATTCAGGCATATCTTTTTTTGTCAATTTAATAATAGTATCCCCTGTATGAACATCTGTAGTTAAAGTTTTTTCAATATTAAATTCAGCTGAATTACTGATGGTTATAGGGGTTATTAATTCATAGCCTTTTGATTTAATTGCGGCCATATCAAATTCTAAAATAAGCTGGCCCTGCTTTACTTCATCTCCGCTTTCAACATGAGCTGTAAAATGTTCTCCACTTAATGAAACCGTATCCTTTCCCACATGGATTAAAACTTCCGCACCTATGGGCGTTTTAATAAATACAGCGTGTTTCGTATGAAAAATTGTTTCAATTTTTCCATCTATGGGAGAATAAAGCTTTCCTTCCAGAGGCTCTATCCCTATGCCGTCTCCAAGCATTCCCGAAGCAAAGGTTTCATCCGGTATTTCGGTTAAAGGTATGATTTTTCCAGACAATGGGCTGGTTAAGTTTTCATAATTGGATATTTCAGCGGTATCCTCTTCTTTATTACCAAAAAGGCGGGAGAAGAATCCCTTTTCACCTGCCATATTAATTCCTCCTTTATATTTCAAGTAAATGATTCAATAAGATTGTATCCATAAGTTGTACATTATACTAAAAAATTTGATTTTTACGGATATATATGAGTATTCAGGGTATTAATAAATTGTATTCAAAGCAATAGGCTTTGTCAATGACTTAAAAGAAAAAACTAAACAACTTGCACTAAAAAATATATTATGTTTCATAAAAACTAACTATAATAGCTAAAAAGTATCGACAAGTGAAACTTTATTTCAATAACTGCGCTTAATATTGATAACAAAATGATTATATATTATTATTCAAATATAATATGGTGCACATAAAAATAGAATATGTTGAAGGGGGCTGTTTGGGTGATTGATCTTAGCAAAATGACAACCGAAACTAGGAATCCAAACACGATGAATCTTGATGAAATGTCATCATTGGAAATAATTACAGTAATGAACGAAGAAGATGCAAATGTACCAAAGGCGATTAAAAACGTTCTTCCTAAAATTGCGCAGGCTGTAGATTGGGTTAAAGAGGCTTTTCTTTCAGGAGGAAGGCTTATCTATATGGGTGCAGGAACAAGCGGAAGGCTTGGTGTCCTTGACGCCTCCGAATGCCCGCCTACTTTTGGGGTTTCACCTGATATGGTTGTGGGAATAATAGCAGGAGGAGATACTGCATTAAGAAATGCCGCTGAGGGTGCCGAAGATGATTACGCTCAGGGGCAGGAAGATTTAATGGATATAGGCCTGAAAGAAAATGATGTTGTTGTGGGCATAGCCGCCAGCGGTCGTACGCCTTATGTAATAGGAGGTCTTGACTATGCTAAAAGCATAGGAAGCCACAGGATTTCCGTAGTGTGCAATTTAAACAGCGAAATGGCTGCCGCATCAGAACTTGCCATAGAGGTAATCCCGGGGCCGGAGGTGCTTACAGGCTCGACAAGGCTTAAAGCAGGCACAGCTCAGAAGCTTGTGCTCAATATGATTTCAACAGCTGCTATGGTAGGCATAGGCAAGGCTTATGAAAATCTTATGGTAGACGTAGTTCCTTCAAACAAAAAGCTTGATGTCAGAGCAGAAAAAATAGTTATGGAAGCTACGGGGGTTAACAAAGACGAAGCAAGAAAGTATATTGACGAAGCCTCCGGTAATGTTAAAACGGCTATAGTTATGATCCTTGCAGGATATAGCTTTGAAGAAGCAAGCAAAAAGCTTAAAGAATGCAACGGTCATGTAAGAATAGCAATAAAGAAAATAAATTGAACCAAGAAAGAACTGTTTCTCAAAGCATGCATCTTGTTATTTCTAAGGGCTTTACAGACCTATGGTCTTTAAAAGGAATGGGAATATTCTATTAAAATAAAGCTGAAGGAAAAATATGGGTAATTTATGCCAAGTAAACTTTTAAAATTATATAAGCGTAAGCTTGTAAGCAGTTCTTCAAGTGAACGCTTCCTTGCAGTTAATAAACAACTGTAATATATAATCCATATTTTCCTTTAACTGAATTTGCTTAGGATATTTCTTAAAGGAGAGTTTGTAAGTAAATAAAATTTAATGAGAGAGGTGTTTAAATTATGACAAACCAAGAATTGTCCGTAAGAATTTTGGAGCTGGTAGGCGGAAAAGAAAACGTTATTTCAGCTGCAAACTGTATGACGCGTCTTCGAGTTAAGCTGAAAGATCCTTCCAAGGCCGATATTGAAGGATTAAAATCCACGGAAGGTGTGCTGGGTGTTGTAGAAGATGCCACATTGCAAATCGTTTTAGGCCCTGGAAAGGCAAGAAAAGTAACCGAATCATTTGTTGCCGAAGCTGGCGTTACATACGTACAGGCAGAGACAGAAGACTGGCAGGCTAACAAGCAGGCGATAAAGAGCGGGCAGAAAGATAATAAACTGAAAGACGCTCTTAGAGTAATAGCAGACATATTCATTCCTATGATACCTGCTATTATTGCCGCAGGTCTTTTCAACGGAGTTGCAAGCCTTCTTTCCCAGACGGCATTTGGCAAGGCGGCTATGACCGGCGGAATAGAAGCAGGCGGTTTCTGGTTTATATTTATAACCATGCTTCAGTTGATCGGCGGCGGTTTCTTAAGCTATTTCGCAATTTACACAGGTATCAATTCTGCCAATAAATTCGGAGCAACGCCTGCTCTCGGCGGAATGATCGGAGCCATGAGTATTATGGGTCAGATTGTTACCATATCTCAAACCTTCGGCCTTTACAATGCAGAAGTTCCTCTGGAATCCATACTTACTACAGGAAAAGGCGGTATCATAGGTGTTATCGCAGGCGTATGGATACTTTCCAAAATAGAAAAGAAGATACGTAAGATTGTTCCCGATGTCTTGGATTTAATTATTACTCCTTTTGTTACTCTTTTGATTACGGCAGTCCTCTTTGTATTTATCATAATGCCGGCAGCAGGCTTTATATCCGATATTTTAGTTAAGGGGCTTTCTGTAATTATAAATTCATCGAATCCGGTCGTTTCCGTAATATCAGGCTATGTGCTTGCAGCTGTATTTCTTCCTATGGTTCTCCTTGGGCTTCATCACGGATTAATCCCTATTTATTCTGTGCAGCTTGAAACATTTGTGGCTAAAATGGGGGTTCCCGGCGGCGTTACTCTTTTCCCCGTTCTTGCTATGGCAGGGGCAGGTCAGGTAGGCGCAGCGATTGCCATTTACCTTAAAGCACGAAAAGTTAACAACCTTCGCATGCAAAAAACTATTATAGGTGCCCTTCCTGCCGGTTTCTTAGGTGTTGGAGAGCCCCTGATATATGGTGTAACCCTTCCCATGGGTAAACCGTTTATTACTGCCGGTCTTGGAGCAGGTTTCGGCGGAGCCTTTGTAAGGCTCATGGGTGTAGGCGCAACTGCATGGGGGCCTTCAGGCCTTGTTGCCATACCGCTTATGCAGACGGCAGCCATGATGCTTAATTTCTTCTTAGGTCTTGTGATTGCATACGTAGCCGGATTCATTATTACAAGTATATTTATTAAAAATGAAGATGTTGCATCAGCATAATCCTTTAGGCTATTCGGTGTACCTGTCAAGCTTTGACAGGGTACACCGCTTTTTAGAAAATAAAGACACAAAAGACATAGAAATATTTACGTCCCTTCATATCTCAGAAGAATTCGGAGAAGATTACTGCAGGAAGGCCGAGGATATGTGCAGATGGCTTTCTGCAAAAGGCTATCGTATTTTAGCGGATATTTCTAAAAAAACCGTCAATAGCTTCGGTGAAAGTGATATGGTTAAGTTCGCTAAAAGACTGGGGATTTCAAGCTTAAGAATAGACTATGGCTTTACCGATGATGAAATTATAGAAATATCTAAAGGAATTCCTATAGTTCTTAATGCTTCTACAATCAATGAAGCTTTGGCGAAAAAGATAGTGAAATCCGGCGGAAAGGCTTCTGCTATGCATAATTTTTATCCAAGGCCTGAGACAGGGCTTTCAGATAAATTTTTTGCGGAGTCTTCTAAAATGCTTCAAAGTAACGGCATACCTGTATATGCCTTCATACCCGGAGATAAGGAAAAAAGGGGCCCTGTTTTTGAAGGCCTTCCTACTTTGGAAAAACACAGATATTGGCAGCCTTTCAGTGCCTATGCAGATTTCGTCCGAAATTTTAATGTGGACAGTATATTTGTAGGGGATATAGAGATAAGCGAGAAGGAGCTAAGGCTTATTGAGCGCTTTGCAAAGGAAGATATTTTGCCTATTCCGGTAACAGTGGAAGAAAAATATGCTTTTCTCTACGAAAAAGTATTTACTTCAAGGCCGGATTCTCCCGAAGGCGCAATACGCCTTTCAGAATCAAGGGAATATTCATGCTTTGGAGACAGGGTAGAGCCTTCTGAAAAAGCTGAACGCCTAAGGGGAAGCATAACCGTAGATAATATTCTATACGGCAGATATTCAGGTGAACTTCAAATCATCAGAAACAATTACCCGGCTGATGAAAGAGTCAATGTCATAGGCAAAGTAGACGAAAAATACCTTCCTCTCTTAGACTGTGTGCCCAACGGAAGCCAAATTAGGCTTGTTCCGGCAAATATGTGATATTAGAAAAATGTGAATATTCTATGCTTTAAACGGCCCTTTAGGCTTCCGGCAGCCGAAGGTCCGTTTTTCTATATGGAAGAAAAACTTATGAAACTTAAAAAAGACTGTTTTAAGCTTCATGAGTATATTTAATAAAGTATCGTTAACAAATTTGAACATCAATTTGTTAACGATAGAGGGCGCTCATTTAAAATGATTTACAGGCTTATTCTTGTATTATTTTTAAATTTGCTGAGTATAAAGTATACTTTGGGGAATAAGTTTATGATATACTGTAAATATAATTAATCCTGATTATTTATATCATTTGTATAAGTTGGTTATACTTATCCAAGCTCAAACCAGTCTTTTGTTTTAAACTTGAATAAGCTATCCTTAATCTTATAGTAAATCAACTTAGCTTTTTTAGCTGATTTACTGTATTAAGCATTATTTCCGGCTTATTTGATGGAGGGATATTAATGAAAAGTGCTTTGCTTCTTATGAGAGAATCATTAGATACTGCCAGCGCTACGGAAAAAGTTATTATGGAACACTTGCTTAAAAATCCAGAGGATATTTTAAATTCCAGTATACATTCGCTTGCGGAGAAAACATTTTCATCGCCAGCTACGGTACTTCGCATGTGCAGAAAAATAGGATTTAAGGGCTATAAGGAGTTCAGGCAATCGGTAATATACGAGCTTGCTTTGCGAAGAAAAAGCGAGGATGAGGAAAAAAAGGAAATCACAAGGCTTGACAGCCTTGAAGAAATCGTCAATAAAATTACTTATAAAAACATTATATCCCTTGAAGACAGCAAAAACCTTATTGATATAGACGACGTAAGGCGCGCCGTAGATATGATATTTCAGTGTAAAACTGTATATTTATATGGAATCGGCTCTTCCCTTTGCGTGGCAAGGGATTTTTACCTTAAATTTCTAAGGCTTGGAAAGCCCTGTGTTTTAAATGACGACTGGCATTCCCAGCTTCTTCAGGCGAGGAATACCTTCCCGGAAGATTTGGGTATAGCCATTTCCTATTCAGGCCAGACCGTTGAAGTCGTTGAATGCATAAAACAAATGAAAAATAACGGCGCAAAGGTAATTTCAATTACAAGATACGGGGCTTCTCCTGTGACGGAACACAGCGATTTAAAACTATACGTTGCCGCAAATGAATCTACCTTCAGAAGCGGAGCCATGTCTTCAAGAATATCCCAGCTTAATCTTATTGATATTATTTATACGGATTTGGCAAACAGAGCCTACGAACATTCCCTTACCCAATTTTCAAAGACCCATATACATAAGCCCAATATAATAAAAATGAAAAAAGAAACTACTTCAAAAGCTGACGAAAACGACTTAACTTGACAAAAGGATAATAAATGATATAATCAATATCAGTCATACTTAGAGTGAATATGAATTATTATGATTGATTTAAAGTTAGGAGGCTGCTATGAAGAGAAAAAACGTAATAATTACCCATGGAAATATGGCAGAAGGCATATTAAATTCCTGCTCACTATTTTTTGATATAACGGATTATAAGGCTTTTGGCCTTCAGCCCGGAGAAGACGTAGAGCTTTTTTACGATAAAGTTGAAAAAGAGCTGCTAGATGAAAACTATGAAAATATTTTGGTTCTGACGGATATTGTAGGAGGAACCCCATATAATACGGCGACAAAAGTATTCTTAAAAAATAGAGAAATTAAAAACATAGAGATTATTACCGGTGTAAATCTTCCCATGCTTTTAGAATTAGGCTTTAATGAAGAAGACGATATGGAAAAGTTAAAGGAAAAAGCTATAGATGCCGGTCAAGAAGGTATCATGGATTTAAAAAACAAATTAAAAAACCTATATAGTTGACAAACTTGAAAACTTTTTTGTTAACTATAAGGAAGCATTCACTTGAAAAACTGCTTATGAGCTTATGCATGTATAATTTTTTAAGTTCGCATAATATAAATCAATATTTTACATAATCAAACTTTTATCTTTATATAAAAAACCGCGGAATATTCCGCGGTTTTTTAATTTTCTTTAGGAATGTAGATATACTGCTTATATTTTTCATAAAGTACATCGTCGAGTCCGTCATCACAAATTATTTTCGATATCCTTTCTATAGGGGCAAACCGGCAGAGAGAAACTTTTTCAAATTTTGAATGGTCCGCCAGTAAAATGCTTTCCCCGGCTATTTTCATCATGCTTTCTTTAACCTTTGCAACATGGATTTTTGAAGCCGTAATGCCGTAATAGAGGCTTACGCCATTGGCGCCTAAAAAGGCTTTATTTACATGAAACTGATTGTATGCTTCCTCGGCAAAGGTACCGCTTGTGGCCATTGTGTTATTATTTAGATTTCCGCCGATGACAAAAACTTGGCAATTTTTATTTTTCGCCAGGTAATTTATTGACATGGTGTAATTTGTTATGACAAATAAAGATTTGCTTGATTCGCCGATTAATTTTGCAAGCTCTAAAGCGGTGGTTCCGGAATCGAGGACAATGCTGTCGTTTTCTTTAATGAGATTGAAAGCTTTTTCTGCAATCTGCCGCTTTTCAACGCTCATTACATCAGGAAGGAAATTACCGTCGTAAGTATAGTCTACAAAAATACTGCTGGCGCCGCCGTGAGTTCTTATAACTTTTCCGTTTGCGTCTAAATCTGCTAAATCTCTGCGGATAGTCGCTTCTGAAACATTCAAATAATTTTTTAAATCCTGCATAGATACGAATTTCATATCGTTTATTAAGCTCAGCATTTTTTTTCTTCTTTCATAAGCTTTCAATTTGTATTCCTCCGTATTGAACAGGTTGATTGATAGAATTATTATAATTGCGGTTTAAAAAATTGTCAACTTTAAACGCTCAAATACTGGCAAAAATGAATATATATTTCATCAAAATTATAGTATAAATTCTAATTGACAAACAAAATGAAGCTTGATATACTCAAAACATGAAAAAACAATCAAAATAAGACTGAAATGTGATTGATTATGACGGGGAGGGTTAATTATGAAAATTGCATTAGTGAGGCTTGATGAGCGTCTGATCCATGGGCAGGTCATGACGGCATGGGTTTCATACTGCGGCGCAAAGGAAATTATTGTAATCGACGATGAGGTATATGCTGATGAATTTACGAGGGAAATCCTTATGCTCTCCGTATTGGGAGGCATTAAAATCGATATTTTAAGCGTTGAAAAGTTTAAAGAGAAATTTGAAAGCTCTAAAGATGATACGCCTGTATTGATTTTATATAAGACGCCGAAATACGTCCTTAACACCATAAAGGCAGGCATCAAGCTTGATGAGCTTATGGTAGGCAATATGGGCTCCGGAAAGGATAGGGAACGGGTATCTAATACCGTCTATATGTCGCCTGCAGAAAAGAAGATATTTGAAGAAATATCTGATACGGGGTGCAATGTTTATTTAAGAATGATGCCGAAAGAACCGGCTGTACCCTTTAAGGAAATTCAGTAACAGCCGAAATGATTTAGAAATGAAAACTATGCTAAGCATGTTTTGAAACATTAAATCTTAGTTTATTTGCCTGAAAGAAATTTCTTAATCAAAAATACTCAAAATGCACTTGGGCTCGCCTTATGAAATCCCAAGGGCTTTATAATAGAATTTATTTTAATCCCAATTGCGTAAGGCTAAAAAGACAAAATATTCTTTGATATTTTAACGCTGTCCGTTTCAAGGCAATAGTGGTTTTTTATAAAAGCGGTTTTCTTTTCCAAGGGAAAGAAAAAGCTTAAAGAGTATTTCTGTGTTTTCTCAGGATTTTTGCTTCGTAAAACCTGAGTATAATGCCTTTGACATTATACTATACGGCTATCTGGATTTCAATTTTTGAGGCGAAATCTCCACTGATATTCCGATTTCAAAACATGCCCTAATTGCAGGAACAATTATGTTCTGCAATTTAGTATTAATTTTCATTTCTTCTTCGGCTTAAACTATTAAGAGGAGGTCAGAGTATGAATTTATTTTTACAATCTTTAATTGTGGGCTTGATTACCTGGTATGTAGCTACTGCTATGCCCATGTTCCTAAGATGGTCCTTTTATTTTGGTGCGCCCCTTGTGGGAGGCTTAGTGAACGGATTGCTTTTCGGCAATTTGGCCCTGGGGCTTCAAACAGGCGCTGTAATTCAAATGGCTTATCTTGGAACAATTGCTGTTGGAGGTTCTCTTCCATCGGACCTTGCCATAGCAGGATATCTGGGTACGGCTCTTGCGGTTTCTGCAAACCTAGAGCCGGAGGCTGCCCTAACTGTAGCTATTGCCCTTGGTGCATTAGGGCTTCTTTGCTTTAACGTTAAAATGACAATGAATGCTATTTGGGTGCAAAGGGCCGACAAATATGCCGTTGCCGGTGATATAAAAGGTATTCGTAATATGAATCTCTTTGCCTCTCAGATATTTCCCTTTATTACATATGCAATACCCTCGTTTCTTGCGGTCTATTTCGGTTCTCAGTTATTAGAAAGCATTATGTCGGTTATACCTCCCGTTATAATTTCAGGTCTTAAAATTACCGGAGGGCTTATCCCTGCCCTTGGAATTTCAATGCTTCTTTCCTATGTTTGGAAGATAAAATACGTTCCTTATTTTGTAATTGGTTTTATACTTGTATCTTATTTAAAGCTTGATATTACTTTTATTGCAATTCTTGGTATATGCGTTGCCGCTATATATGTTTTGGGAAATAAGGATAAAGACGGAAAGGAAGGTGCTATAAATGGATAATTCTAATGCAGCTGTTGCAAAGGCTTCAAATAAGCTTGAAAAAAGAGACCTTATAAAAGTATGGCTTACATGGATATGCTATGGCCAGATTTGCTACAATTATGAACGCCTTATGGGCCTTGGTTTTTGTCATGCCATTTCCCATGCCATTAAAAAGCTCTATACAGATAAAGATGATATTGCTGCCGCTCTCACAAGGCATATGGCTTTTTATAATACCGAAAACACATGGGGTGCAATCATTATAGGGATTGTAACGGCAGTAGAAGAAGAAAAGGCGGCATCGGGCAATGTGGATGATTCTTTTATAAATAACCTTAAGGTTTCGCTCATGGGGCCTATTGCCGGAATAGGGGACTCCATTACCCAAGGTATTGTTAAAGTTATCCTTCTTGGCATCGGTGTAGGCCTTGCCCAGGAAGCCAATGCCTTCGGCCCTGTATTTTATGTTTTAGCATTTACTGCATATGCTCTTATTGTAAGCGGTTTCCTTTTCTTCTCAGGATATAATACAGGAAAGACATTTGTAATAAAACTGCTTTCATCTAATTTAATGAAAAGCGTAACAGATGCTATGAAAATAGTTACTATGATGGTTGTGGGAGCCCTTGCGGCAACTTCCATTAAGGCTACGACTGCATTAAGCGTAACCATAGATGAAAGCCCAATTATTATACAGGACATATTAAATAAAATATTCCCTAATATGCTTCCTTTAGCTGTCTTAGGGCTTGTATTTTATCTTTACTTTAAAAAGAAAAAATCTACAGTATATATTTTAATTACGCTTTTTATAATCGGCTTTGTATGTGCATTCTTTAAAATATTGGCGTAATATATCAGGAGGAAATTATGACAAAGATTCAGGAACATCAGGAATTATTTAAAACGAAAGCGCCCTTAATCGGTTGTGTGCATTTCATGCCTTTACCGGGAACTCCTCACTATGACCCTACAGTATCCATGGCAGAACATGTTAAAAGAGCAAAAAGAGAAGCCAAAGCTTTGGAAGAGGCAGGATTTGACGCTATTATATTTGCCAATGAAGGAGACAGGCCTTACCTTTTTGAAGTAGGCCCGGAAATTATAGCTTCTTATACGAGAATTGCAACAGAAGTAATTCAAGATGTAAATATTCCCTATGGCTGCGGTGTGTTAATGGATGCTAAAGCTGCCATAAGCATAGCAAATGCAATAGGGGCCAAGTTCATAAGAGGATATATTTCAGGTACTTATTCAGATACATATGGCTTTCATCAAATAAGACCGGCAGATATTTATAGGTTTAAGAAAAATATAGGGGCGGACGATGTTCGTTTATACAGCTATTTTTCAGCCCACGGCGGGGTAATCCTTGACGATAGAGGCATTGAAAGAGTAGTTGAAGATGCTTTAGGCGTTTTAGAGCCGGCAGGTATTCTTGTTACCGATAAGGCAGGCACTACCCCGGATTTTGAACAGGTAATAACCCTTAAGAAAAATCATCCTAATACGCCCGTATTGATTACAAGTGGAATTAATAACAGCAATGTAAAACAGGCGCTTGAAATAGGAGATGGCTGCGTTGTAGGAACAAATTTAAAATATGACGGCATTATCTGGAACGAAATAGATCCGGAAAGAGCCAAAAAGTTTGTTGAAACAGCAAGAGGATAGTAATTATGCTAAGTGAACTTGAAAAAAATGCAAGTGTAAGTTTGTAAGTCTTTTTAAGTTTGGTAACGATAATACTAAAAATAAGAGCTGCCTGATTTACAGGCAGCTCTTATTTTAATATGAATTAATTTATGCTATTTTTTATTTTGCTCATATTCCTTTGTAAGCTTTACTACGACACCGCTTAAGGCGAGAAGAGCAATAACGTTTGGTATAACCATGAATCCGTTAAAAAGGTCTGCCAATGCCCAAACAAAGTCAACCTTGAGCGTACAGCCTATTGCTACGAATACAGCTACTAAAATGGAATATACAGGAATTGCTTTTTTACCGAAAAGATATTTAACATTAGCCTGCCCGAAGAAATACCAGCCTACGATTGTTGCAAAAGCAAAGAAAAGAACGGATATTGCAACGAGAACATATCCCATATTTCCGAGAACACTTGCAAAAGCAGACTGCGTAAGCTCGATACCTGTTAATTTTCCATCGAGAGAACCTGTAGTAAGTATAACGAGAACTGTCATAGGAAGAAGAATAATCGTATCTATGAATACGCCCATCATTGCTACAAGACCCTGGTCACAAGGGTGCTTAACCTTGGCGAGGGCATGTGCATGAGGAGTTGAACCCATACCGGCTTCATGGGTAAACAAACCTCTCGCAACGCCGTATCTTATGGCCTGCTGAATGGTTACGCCGAGAACACCGCCGAGAACGGCATCAGGATTAAAAGCACCTACGAATATTTGTACAAAAGAAGGTATAATCATGTCTGCTCTGGCAAAAATAACGATAAAAGAAGATATTGTAAAGAAAACGGCCATTAAAGGAACGATTTTTTCTGTAACTGATACGATACGCTGAACTCCGCCTAAAAATACAATAAGGGCTAAAATAGCGAGGGCTATTCCTGTTATATAAGAAGGAATTCCAAAAGCAGCCTGCATTGCTCCGCCTATGGAGTTGGCCTGAACCATATTTCCCATGAAACCGAGAGCAAATATAATAAGCACGGAAAATATTGCCGCGATAGTTTTTCCTGTAGTGCCTTTAAAGGCAGCCTGTATGTAGTAAACCGGTCCGCCCACAACTTCGCCGTTTACAACAGTTTTATACTTTTGGGCCAAGGTTGCTTCAGCGTAAATGATTGCCATACCAAGGATTGCGCTTACCCACATCCAGAAAACGGAGCCTGGGCCGCCAAGTACCATAGCGGTAGCAACACCCGCAAGGTTTCCTGTACCTATTTGCGCCGCAATTGAAGTAGCAAGGGATTGAAAAGAAGTCATACCCTCAGCTCCGGCCTTATCTCCCTTAAGGCTTATGGAACCAAATGTAGCTTTAAAGCTTTGACCAAACTTCCTGAATTGTACAAAGTTCAGCCGAATTGTGAAAAACAGTCCGGTACCGCAAAGAAGTGCGATTAAAAGCACGTCCCAAATGAGACCATTCAGCTTATCAACAATACTGTAGAGCATTTCCATATAAACACATCTCCTCACATAAAAAAATATATAATAGTTTCAAAAAACTACTATATACTTATTTTATAATAAGGGTTTCCAAAAACTACGAAAAATATCAAAAAGTTATAAAGGCGAATCGTTAAAAAAGTAACTTTAACAAAATATACAAAAATTGAACAGTGTTTTTAAACAATATTACCGGTAAATATAGCTAAAACATATTATTGTAAATAATAGTGAAGAAACTTCAAAAAGACCAGGTTTATTCACTGTAGACTAAGGAAAATTTATCATTGTAGTAGATTTCTTATAAAGAAGCAACTAAAATCTATTCCTTAAAGAATCAAAATGCGGATTTCCTTCGGAAACTGTACATTTTATCTACATAAATATACGGTTTTGTTACTATTAATTTTGAATTTACTATAAATTTAAAATAAAAGACGGTTTTCAAGTTTAATAAGTATAGATGATATCGGAAAGGGCATAAATAAAATTTCGCAAAGAGACTTTTCCCCTTTGGCTCGATTTTCCCCTAAGATAATCCATTTCCTTCTTAATTTGTTCAAATTGAAAAAGAACATTAGCATATTCGCTGAATACGTCATTATTATAGTCTTCAAGACCCATATGGACGATATTTGTCATAGCCTGGGAAACGGCTCTACGCATACGCTGCTCCATAGATTTAGGACTTTGGCTGTATAAAGAACATAAGTCGGTGATGCTTGGCTTTGTTTTATCCAATCCATTTTGTACAATATGGCAGACGATTGTGCATATATCCTTAGAAGCAGGGTCGCCTCCGATTCCAAGTCTATGAAGAATCGAGGTTATTTTTGTTTCCATAGGTTTTAAGACGGAAATGCCGTTAAGGGTATCGGCAGATGGGTTATTTTTTTCCGTTTCGCTTTGAAAAATAGAGTATATTTTCTTATAGGTTCTATCCATATTTATAAAGCTTTTAACCCTATTTATCACATTTACGACTTCGATGCTGTTGACGGGCTTTTGAATAAAAAATTCGATTCCGGCGTCATAAGCTTTTTCAATCATATCTTTTGAGGATACCTGACTTAACATGATATAACTTACATTGTTTAACTTTTTAGAAGATTTTTTTATAAAGCTTATTCCATCAAGCTCCGGCATAAGAAGATCTACGATTATAATATCAGGTCTTGTATGGGATAACTCGTCAAGGGCATCGTTGGGATCGGCAAACATTCCGCAAACATTTCCCAAGTCATTCTTTTCTATTATTATTTTTAATATGCTTAAGACAGCTCTGTCATCATCTATAAGAAAAAAGTTGCTCATATTAACCCTCCAATATTTTAATAGGTAGTTTAAGAGTGAATTTTGTATGCCCGTCTGCACTCTCCATTTCCAGCTTTCCGCTGAAATTTTCTTCAACGATTTCTTTAACAATAGGGAGGCCAAGGCCTCTGTTTATTTCGCCGGTATCCTCATTTATTTTATTTGAAAAGCCAGGGGTGAATATTCTATCTATATAATCTTCGTCTACACCGCCGCAGTCGTCCGCCACTGTTAAAATAAAAAATTCACCATCAGATGTTTCTCTAAGCCAGATGTTTCCAGCCTCGTCTCCTGCAGCATCGATGGAATTTGAAATAAGATTATGGAGAACGGACATTAAATAATAATGCTTCGTCGTATAGAAATTATGGTCATATTCAATAAAAAGCTTAATATTTTTATCAGAACCGGATATTAGGCTTTTATCAAGTATATTGCATATATCCTTAAATTCCATTCCTACGTTTAGATTTGTGTTTAATAAAGCCTTTTCTATACCCCTTGTAATTAGGATATACTCTTTTTTTACCTCGTGAATATCCTTTGCAATACCCATGGCGGTTTTGCCGTAAGCCTTTGCTTCGGGTATCTTTTCAAGCTCATTATAGAGGCTAAAGGCATCAGAAACTGTTCGCTCTATAAGAGCTGCGCTTTTTTTCAGCCAGAAAATTTCACTGTTTAAATTGCTGCTCATAATCAAAAGCTGCCGATAGCGAATTGCATCGTCTCTTTTTATAACCAGGATGCCATAGTGTTCAAGAGAGGCAAGGACAACAAGAGATAAAAGGGAACGAAGAATTGCAACAATAAAAAGGCCTAAAAGAACATGGGGCATAAAAGCATTAAAATCAAGCCTTATGAAAAGCTCGGCAGTATTTGAGGCAATGTCTATAATGACAAGAGGAATAAAGTTTCTATATCTATTGCTATAATTGGCATGCTTTACGAAATAAAGCCTAAGGAGCAATCCATATACAATATAAAAAGCCATTTCAGGCACACAGTTAGCCAATACGCCGGAAACTGTCTGATATTCATATAAATATAAAAGTATCCTTAATATTACCACCCCTATGGAGGAAAAGAGGGCAGTGGTAAAAAGAGGAAAGCCTTTAGATAAAAAGCCGAAAATAGGAAGGAATATGATGGCTACGGAAATTACAAAGTTAGGGGTAACAAGGTTGATGTTTATCATTGCAAAAATAACGATAAGAAAAGTACCCATAGCCGCTTTTTTTAAAACAGGTTTTAAATTTGTCATATGAATGCCTCTTTGGTATTTTAATTTTGAGATTTGAACACTTTACTGTAAATCGGCACAAAGGTTTTATAAACATGTTTTTCTATAATATTTTACCATAGTTTTTGCCTTGTGCATAAATATATTATTAAAAGGATATTTTATTGATTCTCCATAAAAAATAGCAGCATAAAACGCTGCTATAGAATAAGTATTTATGTATAATAAATTTCTTATAAAGAAGTAACAAAACCTATTCACTAGGGATTCAAAAACACAGGTTTCATTTGGAAACCGTATATTTTTGAACCCTCGTGAATATACGGTTTTGTTACTGTTTCACTTAAAACTTATTATAGATTATAAAAGGCCTGCCTCTCCAAGTATTTTTTCAAGCTCTTTCTTATCATTTTCTTTTATTTGAAGCATGGGTTTTCTTACATATCCCCCGTTAAATCCAAGAAGGTCACAGGCATACTTTAATCCTGCTATTCCGTATTTACCTGTTACTGCACTGTTAACAGGAAAGACTCTTTCATAAATCTCCTGGGATTTTTTATAATTTCCGGCGTCATATTCCTTTTGAATATTTACACATTCTTCAGGGCAGCAATTTACAAGAGCCATTACGGAAGCTTCTATGCCTAATGTAAGGGCAGGGTACCATGCGGAAGCTGTTCCCACCATTAAATTAAAATCATTGTCTCCTACGGCCCTTTTTAAATCTATAAGCTGAGGGATGCTTCCGGAGCTATCTTTCATTCCTATAATATTAGGGTGGCCGGCTAATGCAGAGACTGCTTTAGGCGAAATATTCACATGGGTAAATTTTGTTACATTGTAAATAAGAGCAGGTATTTCTATCTCATCGGCAACTTCTGTATAATACCCTATAAGAGCCTCATCATTCATATTTGAGCCATAGTAGAAAGGGGTTACCAAGAGGGCGGCGTCTGCCCCTAATTGAGCGGCCTTATTTGTAAGCTTTATGGTTTCTTTTGTAGATTCGAGGGCTGTGCCTACAAGCACGGGGATTCCGTCTTTTTTATTTTCAACGGTAAGCCTTATAAGCTCAAGCTTTTCTTCTTCATTCAAATATACGGTTTCGCTGTTTGAACCGAGAACGAGGTATCCGCCCAAGTCGTAATTGTTCCATTTTTTTACATTGACGATATGTTTGTCATAGTCTACATCGCCATTTTCTTTAAACGGAGTTATCATAGGCGGGATTACGCCCTTAAGCTTAAAAAATGCCATTGGTATCACCCTTTCATATTTATAAAATAAAATATCAAATACTTTGTATTTTGATATAAAAAATACGATTTATAAGAAAAAATATGTTTAAACTAAGCTCTTTATATAGAGTAATTATACATAATTACGTCATAGTTGACTATTAAAAAAAACCACTATATAATATCTAAATATTAAAACTTGTATTTTTAAACATAAAGTAATATAGCTTTAAGGCAGTAACAAAAACCTATTTTTCATAAATGGCTTCATCTATAGAAGCGCTTAAATGAAGCCATTCAAAATATACGCTTTTTGTTACCCTATTTAAGGTATATTACTATAGTAAGTTTCTAATAAAGAAGCAACAAAGCTTTATTTATAAGAGTCTCAAAAATATGGATTTTCTTCAGAAACATAGCGGGCTGCCTTTATACAGCAGTAAGATAATGAGATTTTCAATAAATAAAATCAAATAAAGGCAATTTCACAAAATGCGATTTCCTGTATTTCTTCTAAAACGCATTTTAAGTCTAATTGAAGATACGGTTTTGCTACTGTTTATTTTTAAATTTACGATAGTATATTGGAGCTTGAATTTTTATTCGCAGAATTTATTTCGGGGGTGAGTTGTATCAATATTTTAGGCATAAAAACTTTTCTGGCAATCGTCGAGACAAATAGTCTTGCTAAGGCCGCGGAAAAGCTTTTTCTTTCTCAGTCTACCGTAAGCTACAGGCTTAATGAGCTGGAGCAGGAGCTGGGGATTCAGCTGATAATGAGAGAGCAGGGGAAAAGATTCATAACCCTTACAAGAGAAGGAGAGGAGTTTATAGCCATTGCCGAAAGATGGCTTTCTTTGGAAAGAGATACCGATGACTGGAAGAATAAAGGCCAAGATAATATGTATTTAAAGATAGGCTCGGTAGATAGCCTCAATTCTTATATTTTTCCGCCTCTTTTCAGAAGCATTATATCAGGAGATAATCCCTTTACTATCAATGTAAGTTCTCATTGGACCTTTACGGTATATAATCTTTTAAAAAACTATGAGCTTGATTTGGGCCTTGTACTGGGAATCATCAATTTTAGCGATATTTTAAGCTATCCTGTATTTCAGGAAAAGCTGGTGCTTGCAACATACGATTATTCCAGAAAATTCACCGGCAAAGAAGAAATAAGCCCCTGTACGCTTGACCCTGAAAATGAAATATACGTTAACTGGGGAACGGACTATGTAAGCTGGCATGATAAATGGTGGGACCCTACAAAAAGGAAAAACCTTGTCGTAGATACGGCTGGCCTTGTGATGCAGTTTTTAAAAATATCGGATTATTGGTCTATAGTACCTTTGTCTATAGGTTCATTCCTCCAAAAAAATGATAAGGACATAAAACTATTCGAGATTTCAGAGCCTAAGCCCAAAAGAATATGCTATTTAGTAAAGCACAGATACCCTAAATTAAGCAGTACAAAGGCAATAGAAGTTTTTGAAGAGCAGCTGGATATTTTCATAAAAGGCTGCAGCTTTTTAAATACAAATACAGAAATAGAGTAAGTATCATTGTATAAATTTTAATATATCAATATTTTCAATATGTCGTTGAAGAATTTATCCCGGAGTGTTATACTCTTTCTTAGTAGAAATAGCGGGTAAGAAGTTTTGCTGCGCTATAAAAGTATGATTAAAGTATATAACTAATATTTAAAAAATCCATATATGGAGGTTTAGCTATGAAAAATAAAAAAGTTGTAATGATTCCCGGGCCTACGCCTGTAGTAAGAAGCATTCAGGATCAAATGGGCAGAGAAGTTGCAGCCTTCGGGGACCCCGAGTTTGTAAAGGATTTTAAAGAAGTTGTAGACGATTTAAACGAGCTTTTCAATAACAGAAACGGAAAGAACTTTGTAATTGCAGCTACAGGTACTTTCGGAATGGAAATGGCCATATCCAATACCTGTAAAAGAGGCGACAATGTTTTAATCGTGTCAAACGGATTTTTCGGGGATCGCTTTATTGAGATATGCAAGAGAAAAGGCCTTAACATAGACGTAATTTCTGCCCCCTGGGGAAGAGCCGTAAGCCCTGCAGAAGTAGACGAAGCTTTAGGCAAAAAAGAATACGCTGCTATGACAGTAACCCATGTTGATACATCTACAGGCGTATCCGCCCCTATAAAAGAAATAGGCGAGGTAATTAAAAAATATCCCAATACCATGTACATCGTAGACGGCGTTTGCTCAACGGCAGCAGAGCCTGAAGACATGGAAGGCATGAACATAGACGTTCTCTTTACAGGCTCTCAAAAGGCCTTTGGCGTAAGCCCCGGCCTTACGATGGTTTGGGCAAGCAAAAAAGCCCTTGAAAGAAGAGAAAGCTTAGGAGATATTCCTGAGTATTATGCAGACTTTGAAAAATGGCTACCGATTATGAACGATACAAGCAAATATTTTGCGACTCCTGCCATTAATCTCGTTTGGGCGCTTAAAGAGTCTGTAAGAATTATCAAAGAAGAAGGCCTTGAAAACAGGTACCAAAGACATATAAAATACGGCAGAGCCGTACAAAAGGCCGTATCAAGCTTAGGCTTCGGAATACTTGCAGATGAAGATGTAAGAGCTACAACCTTAACCAATTTCTTATATTTTGACGATATTAACGATCAGGAATTCAGAAGTGCCATGTTGGAAAACGGTGTGGTTGTGGCAGGTGCTTTAGCCGGATATGCCGGAAAGGCTTTCAGGCTTGGTCACATGGGTAATGCCGATGAAAACGACATGATTGTTGCAATTGCAATGATAGAAAAATCCCTTATGAAATTAGGAAAGCTTAAAACTGCTCCCGGTCACGGCGTAGGCGTATTTTTAAGTGAAATATCCAAATAAAGAAGAAATAAGTATACTAAGCTCCCTTCGGGAGCTTTTTTATATGCAAAAAAGGGCAAAAAAAAAAGACCCTTCGGTCATTCTTGTTAAATTGCTATTTTTTCAAGAAATGCAGCAACACCGTCTTCTTGATTGGTTAAGGTGATTTCATTTGCAGCTTTTTTTACGGATGCTAAAGCATTTCCCATCGCAACCTTATAGCCTGCAAATCTCAGCATAGAGAGGTCATTTTCATTATCGCCTATAGCCGCCACTTGTTCTCTCGGAATATTCAGCATTCTGCAAAGCCTTCTTAAGGCTATTCCTTTTGAAGCTTCGAGGCTGTTGAACTCAATATTATTTGCTCCTGAAGAATTTACGTTAATGTTTTTAAATAAATGCTTTGAGCTTAATACTCTATTCTGGTCTTCGCGGCTTCTAGAAAGCATGGCTATTTTTTGGATAGGCGGTTTATTTTTTAAAATGTATTCCTCCATCATTTCTATGGCTTCCTTCTGGTCCTTTAAAATGTTGGGGATTTCTTTCTGGCTTTCACCATAAGGGTCGGGGGCATTCAGGCTTTTGTCGTCTGAGTGGGCGTATATATAGCCGTTAAAGCTTTTGAGCCTTCTTATGGTATCTACAGCGGCATCTGCCGGAAGATATGCTTCGTGAATAATTTTTTTATTCTTATAATCTGTAAGCTGTGCTCCGTTTGATGTAATGCTGTAGTCAATTCCTTCGATTCCCAAAACCTCTTCTATAAGATTAAGAGAAGGCCGTCCTGTGGAAGGTACTATTATAATCCCTCTTGATATTAAGCGTTTGATTGCTTCTTTGGTCCTTGGGGATATTGTTTTATCGTCCCTGAGGGTAGTTCCGTCCATGTCAATTGCAATAAGTTTTAAGTTTTTTATCATTCAATCACTCCTTTTGATTTATATTTTTGTAATTTTATAATAACAGAAAACATCTTATTATTCAAGCGGTTTACACAAATTTAACATATGTTTAACAGTGAAAACTATTAAAAGTTCTTAAAAGTATGTTAAAATAGTCTGAAAATTATTACATGCCTTAATGATGATTAAAATATGATTCATCTTAGGCTTAATAAATAAGCGCTTTATGTTTTTGCTGGCAGAAATAAGCTAAATAAGGTATACTAATTGTAAATGTGAAAAGAATAATTTAGGGCGTGTTTGAAAAATCAAAATCCTAGTCTATCTTGCCAGAAAGCCCAGCTGCGTCATTGAAAATCCGCAAGATAGCGTTGCTGTCTCTGTGATTTTCTCCTTTATAAAATAATGAATAAACTTTAGTTTATTTATTATTTTTACTGGGTTACCTATTCTCAAACACCGCCCAGGGCATAATTATTTTTCTGAAGTACATATTAAACAGGTATCTATGGACTTAGTAGAGAGGTGAGTAATTATTATGGCCGAAAAGAAAAAGGAAAATATTGTGGCTATAATAGATATAGGCTCAAACGAGCTTAGACTTCGTATAGCTGAAAGAAGCAAGAGAGGAATAGGATTTATCGAAAGCCTTCAATATCCTTTGAATTTAGCAAAGGATACATTCAATAAAGGCAAAATTTCCTATGATAAGGTAAATAAGGTCTGTGAGATTTTACTGGGGTTTCTTAAGGTTTGTGAGGATTACGGAGTAAGCTTTATAAAGGCGATAGCTACAACTGCCATAAGAGAAGCCGTAAACAGGCCCTATATACTGGACCAGATAAAAATTAAAACAGGGCTGGATATTAGGCTAATTGATGATAATACGGAAAAGCTTTATATATTTAAAATGATGAGCTATATAATGAACGAGGAACTTAAGGATTCCACCATGATGAGCTATACAGGCTCCGGCTCTGTGGGTGTTGCCTTCTGGGAAAACGGAAGCATTCCCATAATCCAGAATATCAGGGCAGGAAGCCTTAGGCTTTCGGAGATGTTTGAGGCCCTTTCGGAATATTCTTCTGAATATTACCTTGTTTTTGAAGAATTTCTTTCGGATTACATGTCCAGCATGGAAAACAAAGCCCCAGAAAACATTAAAAACTTTATTGCATCGGGAATAGAGCTTCCCATGATAGCAAAGCTTTGTGAAAGCGGCAAAGATGAAAACTTTTTCCATATAGAAAGAGAAAAATTCCTTAAATTTTATGATGAGATTAAATTCAAGCCCTTTGAAAGAATCGCTAAGGATTACGGTATTCCTCAGGATAAGGCTTATATTCTTCTTGCGGAAATGAGTATTTATAAAAGCCTTATTAATTTTACAGATGCCAAGGAAATACATGTTCCCAATATATTTTTAGCAGAGGCTCTTGCTTTTGAAAGTCTTTATTCTGATGAGCTTTCAAAAATAGATAAGGAATTTAATAAAAATACCCTTATGTCTGCCGAAAGAATAGCAGAACAATATGGCTCATCGGAAGCGCATTACAGCCTGGTGTCAAAGTTCTGCATGGAAATATTTGATAAGATGAAAAAAATTCACGGCCTTGGCAAAAAAGACAAGCTTCTCCTTCAGACGGCCGCCATTGTTCATGACTGCGGAAAATATGTAAATATGCAGGATCATCACATACATTCTTATCATTTAATAAAAGGCTCTGAAATAGCGGGGCTTTCAAAGGACGAAATAGATATTGTGGCAAATATTGCTTTATATCATTCCCGTAATGTGCCTAACATGGAAGATGATAATTATAAAGGACTTAAAGAATCAAAAAAGGTCCTTGTTTCAAAGCTTGCGGCTGTTTTAAGGCTTGCAGATGCCATGGACAGAAGCAAAATGCAGAAGTTCACGGATATTTCCGTAAGAATTGAAGGCAATGAGCTTATTGTAAATGCCTCTACCGATAAGAACTGTGAGCTTGAGCAATGGGCTTTTGAGGATAAAGGCGTATTTTTTGAAGAGGTTTTCGGTATGCGTCCGGTTATGAGAATTCGGAAGGTGATATAATGGATTTATCTAATAAAAAATATTATATAAATAGGGAATTAAGCTGGCTGGAGTTTAACGACAGGGTTCTTGAGGAGGCTCAGGATAAGAAAAACCCCTTAATAGAAAGGCTTAAATTTCTTGCAATTACTTCTTCAAATTTAGACGAGTTTTTTATGGTAAGGGTCTCTACCCTTGTAAGCCAGATAGAGGCAGGCAGAGGCTTGCCGGACCCTTCAGGGCTTTCTCCTTTGGAGCAGCTTAAAAAAATCAGCATAAGAGTACACGATATGGTTTCAAAGCAATATAGCTGCCTTTACCGTTCCATTCTTCCAAGCCTTGAAAAGGAAGAAATATATTTTCTAAGCTACAATGACTTAAGTCCAAAGCAGGAAGAGTTTACAAGGCGATATTTCAATTCAACTATCTTTCCGATTCTGACCCCTATGGCAATAGACAATTCAAGGCCCTTTCCGCTTTTAAACAATAAAGCACTGGTTTATCTTATAGAGCTTGAATCTGAAAACGATGATGAGGAAAATCTTCACGCCGTAATGCAGGTTCCTACGGTTATTCCAAGGATAATCGAGCTTCCTAAAACAGAGGAAAGCAAAAGAGAATTTATATTTTTGGAAGATATCATCAAAAACTTTATATCAGAGCTTTTTGAAGGCCATAAGGTATTAAAATCGGCTCTTTTCAGAATCACAAGAAGCTCCGATTTTGAAATTGACGAAGAAGATGCCCCTGATTTAATTAATGAAATTGAAAAGTATATAAAGCAGCGTAAATGGGGAAAGCCTGTACGCCTTGAAATAGAAAAGGATATGAGTAAAAGCTCCGTAAGCTTTCTTAAAAAAGAGCTTGATGTTCAAGAAGAGGATTTATATAGGATAAAAGGTTTTCTTGACTCTACGGTATGGTTTCAGTTTGAGGGTTTTAAAGGCTTTGAACACCTTAAAAATAGCACATTAAGGCCAAATCCCATAACAGACTTTATGGATAAGGATATTTTTGAAACCATAAGAGAAAAAGATATATTGCTCCATCACCCTTATGACAGTTTTAGCTGTGTTATTGATTTTTTAAGAGAGGCGGCATTAGACCCTCAGGTTCTTGCCATTAAACAGACTTTATACAGGGTATCCGGAAATTCTCCCGTTGTAAATGCCCTTATGGAGGCTGCGGAAAATGGAAAGCAGGTTACTGTGGTAGTTGAGCTTAAGGCACGGTTTGATGAAGAAAATAATATTAATTGGGCAAGGAAGCTTGAGCAGGCAGGCTGCCACGTAGTATACGGCTTAACAGGGCTTAAAACCCATTGCAAGGCCCTTCTTGTTGTACGAAAAGAAGAGGACAGAATAAGACGATATGTCCATTTAAGCACAGGTAATTATAACGACTCTACAGCGAAGCTTTATACGGATATAGGCTATTTTACATGCAAGGAGACCTTCGGAAAGGACATCTCCGCTCTTTTTAACGTTTTGACAGGGTATTCAAAAATTACAGGCTGGAATAAAATATACGTTGCCCCTGCAGGCCTTAGAAAGATGATTATAGAAGAAATAGAAAGAGAAGAAGAAAACGCTTTAGCCGGAAGGCCGGCTCAAATTATAGCAAAGATGAATTCCCTTGTAGATGAGGAGATTATAAAAGCTTTATATAAAGCATCGGAAGCAGGGGTTAAAATAAATCTTATCGTAAGGGGGATATGCTGCCTGCGTTCGGGCGTGCCGGAACTTAGCGAAAATATAAAAGTAGTAAGCATTGTGGACAGGTTTCTTGAACACAGCAGGATATATTATTTTGAAAATGACCAAAATCCCAGGATATTTCTTGCTTCTGCCGATTGGATGCCGAGAAATTTTGACAGAAGGGTTGAAATCGCTTTTCCCATAGAGGAAAAAGACCTTAAAGAAGAAATTATTAATATGCTTGATATTACATTATCAGATACGGATAAGCTTCGGATACAGAAAGCAGACGGCCTTTATGAAAGGGTTGACAAAAGGGGCAAAGAGCATATAAACTCTCAATTAGTGTTTTACGAACGCTCTAGAAAAAAATACCTTGATTTTCTTAAAGATACCACATACGGGGGAGAATAATATGCTTGAATTTAAATGGCTTAATGGAGCTGAAGACGATATTTCAGCGGCTCTTAAAATAAGAGAGATTGTATTCGTTCAGGAACAAAATGTTCCAAAGGAAGATGACGACGATGAAGAAGGGGATAGAAATTCCCTTCACATGCTGATACTTGAAGACGGAAAGCCTGTAGGAACAGGAAGAATATTAATGACCGAAGAAAACTTTACCATTGGCCGTTTTGCCGTGTTAAAAGAGCATAGAGGCAAAGGCTACGGAAAGCTGGGAATGATTGCTCTAATGAATAAGGCTTATGACCTTGGCAGCAAAGAGCAGGTTATTCATGCTCAGTATTATATTAAAGATCTTTATGAAAGCCTTGGCTATAAGGAAGAAGGAGAGCCTTTCATGGACGCAGGGATAAAGCATATTACCATGCGCCATAAGGGAAGGGTTTAATATAAGACCATTAGGCATAGAAAACGGAGGTTTTTAATCATGGCGGATATGTCGGGTTTTGGCGTTATATTTGATATGGACGGTACGATTATAGATAATGAAGTACTATCTATATCTATGTTTAAGGATTTTTTTAAAGAGCAAAACGTAATTTTTAATAATGATATCGTAAAGGCCTGCATGGGAGCAAAAGACGGCTTATGGACGGCTATATTGAAGTTTAATCCCAAAGCAGATATTGAAAGCCTTAGGGAAGGCCTTAAAGAATATAGAAGCAAAAGACCCTTAAACTATAAAGAATTAATGCGGCCCAATATGAAAGTTCTTTTAAAAGGCCTTAAGGAAAGAGGGTTTAAGGTGGCCGTAGCCTCATCGACTTCTATGGCCGGCGTAAAGAGAAATCTTACACAATGCGAAATATTTGACGAATTTCATACAATTGTATCGGGAGATATGATTGTAATGGGAAAGCCGAATCCTGAAATTTATCTCTACTGCTGTGAAAAGCTTGGCCTTGAGCCTGAAAACTGCATTGCCATAGAAGATTCTCAAAACGGCCTTATTTCTGCGAAAAAGGCTGGAATGAAGGCCATAGCTCTTACAGACAGGCATTTTGGCTTTGATTTATCCTCTGCCGATAGGATAATGGATTTTTCTGATTTGACTGTTGAAAAAATTGAGCATATACTCATGAAGGACAAAAACCAGATTTCAATAAAGAATTTCAGGAGGCCGTAATGGAGGAAAAGTTAAAGGCAATTATTAGCAGCATAGAAGGCTGTGACAAAGAGGTATATAATGAGGCAGTAAAAAGGCTGGATTCTCTTGCAAAGCCGCCAGGGAGCCTGGGAAGGCTTGAAAGCTTCTCAGCCCAGATTGCCGCAATAAAGGGAAAGCTTAAAAACAGCCTGGATAAAAGATGCCTTATTATCATGTGTTCCGATAACGGAATTGTAGAAGAAGGGGTAGCTTCCGCGCCCCAGAATGTTACATATTTTATGAGCGTTAATTTTACAAGAGGGCTTACAGGAGCCGCTGTTCTTGCAAAACAGTATCATACGGACCTTAAAGTCGTGGACCTTGGCATAAACGCCGACCTTAATATAAAGGGCATCATCAACCGTAAAATACGAAAATCCACAGGCAATTTTACGAAAGAGCCTGCCATGACAAGACAAGAAGCTCTTCAGTCCATTATGGCAGGAATAGAAATGGCAGATGAATGCTTTAAAGAAGGATATGACATCATAGGCCTCGGAGAAATGGGCATAGGCAATACCACTACCTCAGCGGCGGTTTTATCTGCTCTTTGCGGAATAGATACATTCTTAAGCGTAGGAAAGGGGGCGGGTTTAACCGATGAAGCTTATGAGAAAAAGAAAAGCATCATAGAAAAAGCCCTAAAGCTTCATCAGCCCGATTCTAAAGACCCTGTTGATGTACTCGCAAAGGTGGGGGGATTTGACATAGGGGCTATGGCAGGCGCTTTTATAGGTGCTGCAAAAAATAAAATGCCTGCTGTCATAGACGGATATATTTCTATGGTTTCGGCTCTTTTGGCCATAAGGCTTTGCCCGGAAGTAAAAGAATATCTCATACCGTCTCACGCTTCCTATGAAAAGGGCTTTCAATATGCCGCCAAGGAAGCAGGCTTTGAACCTGTGCTTCATCTTAATATGCGTTTAGGCGAGGGAAGCGGCTGTCCTATCATGTTTTCTGTTCTTGACGGAGCCTGTGCCATTATGAATCATATGGCTACATTTGAAGAAGCAAATATAGCCACGGAATATTTAGATAATATCAGTAAGGATAAAAGCTTTGAGGTAGAATAAATGAAGATTTTTATTTCAGGAGGCTGTAAAAACGGCAAATCTTATTACGCACAGAAGCTTGCCATGGCCCAGAGAAAGAAAAGCTTATATTATATAGCGACAATGCGCCCTGCAGATAAAGAGGACGACCTTCGGATAATCCGCCATAAGGAAGAAAGGAAGGATTGGGGTTTTGAGACAATTGAGTGCCCGGAGCATATAGAAAATATACTCAATATATGCAGTAAAGACGGTTCTTTTCTTCTGGATTCTCTTACGGCCCTTTTATCTAATGAGATGTTTTCACCGGAAGGTAAATGTGATTTTTTTGCCTTTGAAAACATAAAAAAAGGCCTTGGAAAGGTTTATAAAAGCGTAGAAGATATCGTTGTAGTTTCGGACTATATTTATTCTGATGCATTTATATATGATGACTATACGGAAGGCTACAGAAGAAGCCTTGCTTGTCTCGATAGATTCTGTGCCGAACAATCAGACATTGTGATAGAATGCGTATTTTCAAGCCTAATCATACACAAAGGAAAAAAGGAGTTTGAAATGCTTTATGAGAAAATTAGCTCATTCCTTTTTTGAGGCAGTTTCTATGTATACCATATTGCCTGCTCCTCATGGAGACTGGGAAGACGGCAGAGTAAAATATATCATGGCATTTCTGCCTTTGGTAGGCTTTCTTATAGGGCTTTTATGGGTTTTAGTTTATGCCGTATCTGCAAAGCTTCACATTCCCGTAATGCTGAGGGCTTTTATCATAAGTATTTTTCCGTTTTTTATCAGCGGATTTTTGCATATAGACGGTTTTATGGATACCTGCGACGCTTTATTTTCAAGAAGAGATTTGGACGAAAGGCTTCGTATTTTAAGAGATTCCCATGTTGGCTCTTTTGCCGTTACGAGCATTATAATGCTGATGCTGTGTAATTTTTCTTCGGCTCACGGAGTAATCACATTAAGCAAAGATTATTTTATGCTTATAATCATTCCGATTATTTCGAGAAGCGGAGGGGCTGTTTTTCTTCTTAAAGCAAAGCCTTTAAAGGGAAGCAGCATGGGGGCATTTTTTAAAGAAAAAAGCCATGAAAATACGGTTTTATTCATTATAATTTCTATTATTCTATGCTGTATACTCTCGCTTATATTTTTTGGTATAAAAGGGCTTATACTTTCTTTCGCTTTGCTTTTTGCAGTAATCTTTACAGCGTACGGCTTAAATAAAAGCTTCGGCGGGTTCTCAGGAGATCTTACGGGCTTTTCCATCAGTGTTTGTGAGACATTGGGCTTATTTTTGCTTGCTGTTTTGTAAAGGGGAATTTGAATGATACTTATTATAGGCGGAGCCTATCAAGGGAAGCTTGATACGGCAAAAAGAAAATACAATCTTTCCGATGAAGATGTAGTAAATCTTAAAACGGAAGCCATAGATTTCAATAAAAAGATATTTTATAATTTTCATGACTTTATTTATAGCCTTATTCTTGAAGGAAAGGATTCCATGGCCTTTTTGGAAAGCAATATGGATAAATTCAAGGATAAAATAATAATCTCTGATGATATTTCCCAAGGGGTGGTTCCCATAGACAGTAATTTCCGCCTTTGGCGTGAAGACCTTGGCAGGGCTTTGGGAAGGATAACGAGGGAATCTGAAACGGTTATAAGAGTTTTTGCAGGGATAGAGACGGTGATAAAATGAGTTTTGTTCTTTCTCTAATACGCCATGGAAAAACAATGCCTAATGAGAAGAAGCTTTACTGTGGCTGGGCGGACGTAGACCTTTCCAAACAGGGAATAAAGGAAATGAAGGAATATGTAAAAGCCGGCATATACCCGCAGTCAGAGCTTTTTTTTACCAGCGGAATGAAAAGGGCCAATGAGACGCTTAAGCTTATATACGGCAAAGACTGCGTATTTAAAGAAATGGCAAGCTTTAAAGAGCTTAATGTAGGCATATTCGATTTAAAATCCTATGAAGAGCTTAAAAATCATAAAGAATATATAGCATGGATAAGCGATAAGGAAGGAAGCTATCGCTGCCCTGGAGGGGAAAGCCGGAAAGAATTTTACCTTAGAGTAAAAAGAGGCCTATTTGAGCTTACCAATGAAATTATTAAAAGCAAGGCAGAATCTGCTGTTCTTCTATGTCACGGCGGAGTAATTGTCGCCATTATGGAGAGCCTTTTCCTATCAAACAATAACTTTTATGACTGGCAGCCAAAGTCCGGTATGGGCTATAAGCTTTTATATAACGGAACGGAATACTCAGGATATGAAAAAATAAATATAGAATGATGATAAAGTTTAAATTCAATTATAGTAAGTTTTTTATAAAGAAGGAAGAAAAGCCTTCATTAGAGAATCAAAATACAAGTTTCCTTTGGAAACACTAGATTTTTGTGTCTATGTGAATATACGGTTTTATTTCTTCTTCATTTTAAATTTGTTATAATTTAAACCCATCACTATCTATAGTCAATTTCAAATTAAACAGTAATAAAAATCGTATATTTTGAATGGCTTAAACATAGGGATTTTATATGTTTAAGCCGTTTATAAAAAATAGATTTTTATTGCTTCCTTCTGTGAAATTTACTGTAAGTTCATGAATCTTTATATTTCCGCAAAAAGACCGTCTCTAGAGACGGCCTTTTTGCGGAAATATATTCTTATCAATAATGAGAAATGGTCAAATTATTTATTGCTCAAAAGAAAGAGCCTGTATATTGGAAATGATGGAGCAGACGATTTCTATTCGTTTAAAAGGTGTCATGATATAATATCCGTCTACATAAGGAAAGATTTCCTTTGCTATTTTCGTAGAAAGCTCTACGGCAAGCCTTCGGCCTTCTTCTTTTGAAACATTTTCATACATTTTTATTATTTCATCGGAGACATTTATTCCCGATATTTCATTATTCATAAAGCATGCGTTTTTATAGCTTATAATAGGCATTATTCCGCCTATGATTTTAACGTCTAAGGCATTTCTTGCTCTTTTAAGGTTTTCAAAGGCCTCGGGTGTAAGCACAGGCTGAGTAAGAAACATGGAAACGCCGCTTTTAATTTTATTTTCCGCATGTTTTAATTGTGCATCAAAATTTCTGGCGTTTACATTAAGGGCTCCGCTTATGAGAAAGGGACGGGTCAATATAGATTCGTTAAGGCTTGCTATATAAGAAGCAAGGTTTGCAGAGTTAAAGCTGAACATTGCCTTTATCTCGTCTCTTTGAGCAGAGGGGATAGGGTCGCCTGTAACTACAAGGACGTTTTCAATTCCTTCGATACTTAGCCCGAGAAGAAGGGCCTTGGTCGCATTAATATTCCTGTCACGGCAGGTAAGATGGGGCATAGTTTCAATATCTAAATCCCTTTTTATTTTACATGCCAGAAGGCTTGAATCTACTCTTGCCCTTGCTATGGGGCAGTCTGCTATGGTAATTACGTCTATTCCTACAGATTTGAGCATTTTAGCGCTTTCAATAAAAAAGTCTATATCCGTATCCGTAGGAGGGTCAAGTTCAACGGCTATTATTTTATTGCCGGAATTTATTTTATCAAGAAGCTTAAAAGAAGATTGAGAAGAGGATTGCTCCAAATGAAGCTCAGGGTGTTTTTTCGGCTCCTGTTTTTTTACGTTTTCAAGTATTTTTGCAGTCTGCTTTATGAATTCAGGGGTAGTTCCGCAGCAGCCTCCTAAAATAGCGACGCCCTGCTTGGCTATTTCAGCCATCTGAGAAGCAAAATAAGAAGCCCTTCCGTCAAAAAACGTTCTGTTATTAATAACCGTGGGATAGCCTGCGTTAGGCATGATGCTGACGGTTTTCCCGTATATGTCTATTCCCTTTATATATTCAAGAAGATGCCGTGGGCCTGATATACAATTAAAACCTAAAGCGTCTATGGAATCTATTTCTGATACTTCATAGAATATTTTTTTGCCGGACATACCTTTTCTTGTATAGCCTTCGGGAGTAACTGCAAATTCCGTGAGAATAAATGCTGTAGTTTTTTTGCTTTTGATATATAAAGAGATTTCCTTTAGATAATCTGTAGAGGGAAATGTTTCAAAAAGAAAGTTCTCTGCTCCTGCTTCAAGAAATATATCGGCTATTTCCATATAGCCTTCCAATGGGTCTTCCGAATTTACAGAGGGTATGGGTCCAATGTCTGCAAAGACAAAAGCATCTTTCTTAGCGGCTTTTGAAGCTATGTCAAAACCTTCGGATATTATTTCTTTCAGAAGCTTTGAATCACAGTTAAGGCTTGTTTTATTTGCGCCGAAGGTATTGGTTTTTATTGCCTTTGCACCGGCGTCTATATATTCTCTATGTATTTTAAATATAGTTTCAGGGTCATTAAGATTTGCAAGTTCGCAGCTTTTCAAAGAAGAATTTGATTTGTCGGCATAGTAGGTTCCCATTGCTCCGTCAAAAAGTAAAATATTGTCTTTAATATATTCGATTGTTGTCATGGCGTTCTCCAAATTAGATGTGTTTAACTTATAGTACATGATAAGGCTGATTAAGTCAAGTTCCTGTTATAGTTAAATAAATAAAGAAATACGGAAAAATTAGATTTTATAAACTTTTAAATTTGTGGTTTAAAATTTGTACTTATAAATGAAATAAGCCTTTTGTATATATATTTATTTTATCTGCATAAAATTAAATTGCTCTTATATAAAAAAACAGATATAATATATTAGAAAATAATCATCATAATTATTAAGCTGGAGGCTGGGGTTAAAAATGAAGATATTTGCTTTAAAGGTTCTAAGTCTTATATTTGGGCTTTTTTTATGTGCCGTTTCCATTGTTATGAGTATTAATGCCGATTTGGGTATGGCACCGTGGGATTTATTCCATACGGGGGTATCCATACATACAGGCCTTACGTTAGGGCAGGTTACAATATGCTTTTCCATTATTATTATATTAATAGACGTATTTGCCCTGAAAGTTAAAATTGGCCTTTCAACAATTATAAATATGTTTTCAATAGGGTTATTTGTAGATTTGGTAAATACTCTTAATTTTGTTCCCCACCAAACAGGGATAGCAAGTTATGTTCAATTTTTTGCTTCTATGGTGGTATACTCCTTTGGGCTTTATTTTTATATTGGTGTTGGCCTTGGAGCAGGCCCAAGAGACAGCATGTTTATCGGCCTTTGCAGAAAATACAATAAATCTACCCGTGTAGTAAAAACCGCTATAGAATCTGTAGTATTTATTCTCGGCGTTATTTTAGGTGCTAAATACGGAATAGGAACTGCTATTTTTGCCTTTTGCACAGGCCCCATAATGCAGTTTATTTATAAAAAAATTAATTTTAATATAAGCGGAATAGAGCATGTTTATATTGATGAAACAATAAAAATGATTAAAAATAAGGAAATGCCTTTTGAGGTGAAGCTTTCGGAAATCATTATTCATGGGGAGCAGAAGGCTTAATACCGCATAAATTTGCAGTGTTTCTCTGCAAACTTATACGAATAGCATCAGACGCACATTGATGTATCATACACATCCACATTCTAAGATAAGGCAGGTAGGAAATGAATATAAGAACGGCTGTTATGGAAGATTTAGAAAGTATAACGAAAGTGGAAGCTGCATGCTTTCCTAAAGAAGAAGCGGCTACCTCAAGTGATTTTGAAAAAAGGCTAAGGGTATATCCTGAGTATTTCTGGCTTTTAGAAGACGGCGGAAAAATAATAGGCTTTATAAACGGCATGGTTACAGATGAGCCTTTTATCCGGGACGAAATGTTTAAAGACGCCTCTTTACATAACAAAAATGGTATGTGGCAAACTATATTCGGCGTAAATACCATACCTGAATACAGAAGAAAAGGCTATGCCGCAATGCTGATGGAGAAAGTTATTTCCGATGCCAAGGCCCAAGGAAGAAAAGGCTGTGTGCTTACATGCAAGGATAAGCTTATCCATTATTATGAGAAATTCGGCTATGTAAATGAAGGCATTTCAAGCTCTGCCCACGGGGGAGCCGTATGGTATGATATGAGGCTTACATTTTAGTTCATATAGTAAATTTCTCATAAAGAGGTAACAAAAGTTTATTTATTAGAGAATAAAATATATATTTATATAGTAAAAGCCGCCTTTTTATTTAAAAAGGCGGCTTTTTGAAGGAAGTGAAATGTAACATGTGGTTTGGAATATTCTTAATAACCTTGTTTTTATTGTTATAGTAAATTTCTTATAAAGAAGTAACAAAACTTATTTACTTTAAATTTACTATAATAGATTTAAATACCATAAAGCGGCTATGGCTTGAAAGCGCTGCTGGCTTTCTTCGTATATTTTTAAAAATAATTTGTATAAAAGGGTATTGTAAATTTAAAGGTATAATAAACTTTTATATTTCAAGCGGTTGTTCTTTATGTTTTTATATAGGATTAGGCACTATAGTAAATTTCACAGAAGGAAGCAATAAAAATCTATTTTTCATAAACGGCTTAAACATATAGAATCGCTATGTTTAAGCCATTCAAAATATACGATTTTTATTATTGTTTAATTTGAAATTTCCTATAAGCTGTGAAAATGAATTAGACGTATAAACTGATGAATTTCCTATTGATAATTGAATTATATAGTAAACTTCTTTTAAAGAAGTAGCAAAACCTATTCACCATAGACCCCAAATACGGATTTCCTTCGGAAATGGTATCTTGAATTTATGTGAATACACGATTTTGTTTCTGTTTAACTTTATATTTACCATAATTTCTAAAATATTGGAAAGGAATGTATTTAATGTTGGAAAGGAATGTATTTAATGTCGGATATTTTTAATTAGCTTGCTTTAAGCTCAAGACGAAGCCTGTCGGCTATAAGGGCGATAAATTCACTGTTTGTAGGTTTGCCTTTATGGGTATTTACGGTATAGCCGAATATCTTATCTATAGCGTCAACTTTTCCACGGCTCCATGCAACCTCTATAGCGTGGCGTATGGCTCTTTCAACCCTGCTGGGGGTTGTACTGCATTTTTTAGCGATGGAAGGATAAAGTTCCTTTGTTATGTAATTAAGTACGTCGATATCGTTAACAGCCATCATAATAGCTTCACGCATATAATGGTATCCCCTGATATGTGCTGGAACCCCTATCTCATGCAGAATATTTGTGACTCTTGATTCAAGAGAAACAGCGCTTGAAAAAGGATTTGCAGCGGAAGGGCTGCTAAGGACCTTAGACGATGGCATTGACTTAAGATGACGAATTCTGCTTACGATGGATTCAAGGTCGAAAGGCTTTACTATATAGTAATCTGCGCCAAGGTCTATGGCTTTTTGGGTTATTCTTTCCTGGCTCATAGCTGAAAGAATAATACATATAGGCATACCGGGCCTATTTGGCTTGTCCAGCTTTTCAAGTACTCCAAGACCGTCAAGTCGGGGCATAATACCGTCGATTATTGCAACATCAGGTTTAAGACACATTATCTTTTCATAGGTCTCTATTCCGTCGTGAGCAATGCCTACAACCTCCATATCATCGAACTGATGAAAGAAATTATTCATAATATCACAAAAGTCTTTGTTGTCATCTGCCAATAAAATACTTATCTTACCATTACTCATCCTTATCCCTCCAAATAGTATTTAAGTTAAGCAAATTAGTTATTATTGCAAAATATGGTAATAATTACCATTTATGTTGATTATAATATAATGCCAAACATTATGCAATAGTGTTTTATCCCTACAAATAAACAGTATTCGACAAATGAACAAATGTCAATAGTACAAATGGTATAAAATATTGTAAAACAATTAGAATTTACTGAACTTTAAATAAAATTAGAAAAATAAGGCATCTTTTATATTTTTATATCATTAAGTCTGTTTCTGGCAATGTTTCCATTTTTATATCTATGGTCGAAAGTGACTTCCTCTGCGAACCATTCAGGCGGAATAAACGCCTCTGAAGCTTCTACGGATTCAAATTCCACCTCTACGGTTCTAAGGGGTTCCAGGTCGTTTTTATACACATCTAGTTCCGCTGTAAGCCCGTTTTCTAAGGGAATGAGATATCTTATTTTTTCAACGGGATAGGATTCTATTTTTTTCCAAAGATTTTCAAAGGATTCATGGCTTATGGGAAGCTCAAATTCTTCTCTTTCTAAAAGACCTGAAGATTTCACTGTGAGAAAATATGAATCATTTTGCTTTCTTAAGCGTATTGTAGGGGAAAAAGAGATATATCCCTGAATGATATCAAGTGCTTTAAAGCCTTGAAGATCAGGAGCCGAACTTTTAATTAGGTATTTCCTTTCTATTTCCATAATTCACCTCATAAAATTTTTTGAGTATATTTTACAAATTTGTCAATAATTTATTATAGGACCTTTTTGTTCTGAAAAGCAAGAAGGCCTCATATAAATATTCTATGAACAGGAAACAAGCTTCCTGTAGGAGCTTTAAATTATTATTTTATAGTATCCAAATTAATTATTTTTATATTAAAAATTTGATTATAATGCCTTTAAGGGGTGGAATAAAATGGATAGAAAACCGGTACGAAGAAAGCCAAGGCCAACCACAGCTAAAAAAAGGAAAAAAACAAATAGATATGCAGCAGCCAGAGGATATTCTTTAAGTGAGGCTATTATTATTCAAAGCATGATTTGCGGAGTAATACTGCTGTTTTTTCTTATACTCAATTTATTTAATATGCCTTTTACCAATAATATAAAAAACGGAGTTAAAACAGCCATAAAAAGTAATATTTCAGAAGACGGCCTAGAGGAATCAAAAGGCATGCTGGCTACGGCAGGAGGGGGTATTACAAGCTATATAAAGAATATTTTCGGAATAGAAGAAAAAAATAAAAATAATGATAAAGATCATACTACAGAAAATGTTTTTTTGAATACAGGTACGCCTTCCGACAGTAATCTGAGAATAGACGAGGATATATTAAAGCAGATGAGCACAGAGGAAAATGCTTTATTACCGGAGGCAGTTGATACGCAAAAAAAATCCACGGTTCCATTGAATTAAAGCAGCGTGCCAATGGAACCTATATAAAAGATATTTATCTGGATAGCTATACTCAAACCGAGGACATGTATAAATGGATTAACCCTTTGACTGGCATTATAACATCGGGCTTCGGGGAGAGAATCAATCCTGTGTTAAATAAAAAAGAGCTGCACAACGGAATAGACATTGCCGCAGATGAGGGGACAGGCGTTCTTGCCGTTCAAAACGGAACGGTTACAAGAATTTACAGGTCTTCCACCTATGGAAACGCAATGGAATATAAAACAGACAACGGATACGATGTAATGTATGCCCATTTAAAGAAAGTTCTTGTAAAAGAAGGAGACAGAGTAGAAAAGGGCCAGATCGTTGCCCTTTCAGGAAAAACAGGCCTTGTTACAGGCCCCCATCTTCACTATACGCTTATAAAGGACGGAAAGCTGATTGATCCTATTACCTTTGTAGAGCTTCCCTATACTGCTGATGTCAAAGCAAACCTTACGAAGAAATAATTTGAATACCCATAAAATTTTTCAAAGCCGCATAAACGGCTTTTTTTATTTTAGGCTTATTAAAAGGTCAAGGTTATAATTAATAAATAGGAGAATTTAAGAGTTTTTAGTTTTTTTAAAGAAATAGGGAAGGTTTGAAAGTGAAGAGACAATATGCTATAATTATAAAAATTCTCAAAGAAGAATTTCCATGGATTTATATTGGTTAATTGAAAAAAGACACAAATTATAGATTCTATAGTCAATTTGCTTTTATACCTTGTAAATTTTAGCTTTAGAGGATATAAAACAAAAAGCAATAAGAATTTTTACCCGCAAAATACTTTAAGATTAGAATGCCGTAAACGGCATTTTAATCCAGTCCGGATTTTTTTCTGTTTCATTTGACAATGCTGAATTCAAGTAGAAATTCTTTTTCAAATAAGCCTTTCTATGCTTCATAAATCTTTTCAGGCTTTTTAATATAAAGGAGATTCCGATGAGTTACTATTTTTCCACTTTTGCAATTGCAGAAAAGCTTGGCTTAAAGGGCTTTTTATTTGATTATGAAAAGCTTGAAGTAGTGCTTTTTAAGCTGCTTTATGTTGTATTAAGCATAATCATCGCTGTTATTTGCATAGGCCTTTCTAAAAGTCTTGTAAAAAAGCTTATAAAGCCTGTAAAGCTCAGAGACGGTACAATTATTTCTGAAAAAAGGGCCAATACCCTCCAGTCTGTTTTAGAAAGCTTTTTTAAATATATTATATATTTTATAGCTGCCTATATGATTCTTTCAGAGATAAGCAATTCAAGGATAAACTCTGTTTTTAACGCTATTGCCGCCGCTGCGGGGGTTGCTGTGGGTCTTGGTGCCCAAAACCTTATAAAAGACGTTATAGCAGGCCTTTTCATTATATTTGAAGGCCAGCTTTCTCTTGGGGATATGGTTGAAATTGAGTCGAAAATGGGTATTGTTGAGTCTATAGGGCTTAGAAATATAAGAATTAAGGCTTTTACGGGAGAAATCCATATGATACCGAACGGCTCTATTGGTATCGTTACCAACTGGCAAAAAACTACCGCTGTAAGCTTTATAAAAATATATGTTCCTTATGATGAAAATATAGGGAAGGTTTTCGACGCAATCAATATAGAGCTTGATATGATAGGCGATAACGGCATAGACGGCCTTGTTTCAAGGCCGAATCTTCTTGGCATCGGAGATTTATCCGAAACTAATGTACAGATTAGTATCAGTGCCGAATCAGCTACTGCTAAGCGCTTTTCCGTTGAAAGAGAAATAAGGCTTAGGATTAAAAAGCGCTTCGAAGAGGAAAATATAAAAGTGCCTTATAAATTTGGAGGAAAATAATGACAATACCTGAAGAAATACTGCTGCGGGTTACGAAGCCTGCACGATATATAGGCGGAGAAATCAATATGGTAAAGAAGAACCCTGAAAATGTGGATATTCGCTTTGCTTTTTGTTTCCCCGATGTATATGAAATTGGCATGAGCCATCTTGGTTTAGAAATTCTCTATTATTTTTTTAACAGACGTGAAGACACATACTGTGAAAGGGTTTTTGCCCCATGGACAGATATGGAAGAAATTATGCGTGAAGAGAAAATACCTCTTTTTACCCTTGAAAGCTTCGACCCTTTAAATAAATTTGATTTTATAGGCTTTACGTTGCAGTATGAAATGAGCTATACAAATTTAATTAATATGCTTGATTTGGCTGGAATCCCCATTCTCTCAAAAGACAGGAAAGGCAAGGATTATCCCATCATATGCGCCGGAGGACCCTGCGCCTATAATCCGGAGCCCCTTGCGGATATCGTAGATTTTTTCTATATCGGTGAAGGGGAAGCAGGCCTTGACAAGGTTCTTGATTTATACAAGAAAAACAAGAAAAATAACGGCGGAAGGGAAAAATTTCTCGAAAGCATTTTGGACTGCGGCGGTATCTATGTGCCTGAATTTTATGATGTGGAATATGATGAAACGGGAGAAATAAAATCCTTTAAGCCTAATCATGAAAAAGCCCCTGAAAAAATAATGAAACTAATCGTAAAGGATATGGATAATGTTTTTTATCCTGAACGGCAGCTTGTTCCTCTTATAGAAACAGTACACAGCAGAGCCGCCCTTGAAATATTCAGAGGCTGTATCAGAGGGTGCAGATTCTGTCAGGCCGGGTTCGTATACAGGCCCGTAAGAGAAAAATCCTGGGACAAGCTTATGGAAAAAGCCAACACCCTCATAGAAAATACAGGCCATGAGGAAATTTCTCTGATTTCTTTAAGTACAAGCGACTATACAGGTTTTGCCCCTCTTGCCACAGGGCTTATTAATGAATTTACAGACAAGAAGGTGAATATTTCTTTGCCTTCCTTGAGAATAGATGCTTTTAATCTTGACATTATGAATAAGGTTCAGGAAGTAAGAAAATCAAGCCTTACATTTGCCCCAGAAGCAGGTACCCAAAGACTTCGAGACATCATCAACAAAGGTCTTACGGAAGAAGAAATCCTGGAAGGGGCAAAGCTTGCCTTTGAAGGCGGCTGGAACAGGGTTAAGCTTTATTTTATGATGGGGCTCCCCGGTGAAACTTATAATGATATTGAAGGCATTGCAAAGCTTGCGGAAAGCATTGCGGATAAATATTATGAAATGCCAAAGGAAAACAGAAGCCAGCCTGTAAGCCTTGTTTTAAGCACGGCTTGTTTTGTTCCGAAGCCTTTTACGCCCTTTCAATGGGAAGGGCAGAACACCTATCAAGAGTTTATGGAGAAACAGCGTTTTCTTAAAAGTAAAATTTCCAGAAAGCAAATCAGATATAATTACCATGACGCTTATTTAAGCGTATTGGAAGGCGTTATTGCCAGAGGTGACAGAAGGGTTTCAAAGCTTATTATAAGGGCTTGGGAGCTTGGTGCGAGGTTCGACGGCTGGACGGATTTATTTAAGCCTGAACTGTGGGAGCAGGCTTTTAAGGATACGGGAATTTCCATAGATTTTTATTCTACAAGGCAGAGAAGCACAGACGAGATTCTTCCATGGGATCATTTAGACATCGGCGTATCCAAGGCCTTTTTCAAAAGAGAGCTTGAAAACAGCAGGAATGAAAAAGTAACATTAAATTGCAGGGCCGATTGCAGCGGCTGCGGAGCGGCATTATTCGGCGGAGGTGTCTGCTATGAATAATGAAAATATAAAGTACAGGCTTAAATTTGAGAAAATAATGCGTCTTAAATTTATAGGTCATCTTGATTTGCTGGATATATTTCAAAGGACTATCAATAGAGCAGGGCTTCCCATAGCTTATTCTCAAGGGTTTAATCCTCATCAGCTAATGTCCTTTGCCCTTCCCTTAACCTTAGGCTTTGAAGGAAGGGGAGAATATATTGATATTGAACTTACAGAAGAAAGAGATACGTCCATCATAAAAGAAAGCCTTAATAAATCCTTCCCGGAAGGCCTTTTAATAATTTCTGCAAGAAAGCTTGAAAAAGGTGAAAAATCCGGTGCCTCTCTTACAGAAGGCGCATTATATGATGTTATTGTGCCGGAGGATTTTAAAATTACGCAAAAGGATATTGACGGCTTTTTAAACCTTAAAGAAATAAAAATCATGAAAAAAGGCAAAAAAAAGACCGTGGAAGAAGATATACGCCCTGACATTTATGAAATTAAATTCTTTGACGAAGAAAGGCAAAGGATTCAAATGCTCATAAGCCAAGGCTCCATGAGGAATGTAAAGCCTGAGGCTGTTATGACGGAAATATGCAAATTTGTGGGCAGAGAATTTATCTTCCATAAATACAAATTTATAAGGCTTGAGCTTCTGAAAAGAACGGATTCGGGCTTTGCAGCCCTGTAGGAAATAAAATTTGCGGAGATTTATATGAAAAAAATTATAGTTGATGTTTCCATAAGCGGTATTAAATCAGCTCTTTTACAAGATAAAGAGCTGATAGAGCTGATGGTTGACAGTTATGAAAATTCTTCTCTTGTAGGCAATATTTATTCCGGCAAGGTAGAAAGAATCATACCGAATCAATTTGCCTTTATCAATATCGGTGATGAAAAAAACTGCTTTTTACAGCTGGAAGACCATAAACAGCGGCTTGTGGATAAAAAGCTTAAAATGGGGGAGAACCTTACTGTTCAGGTGCTTAAGGATAAGCATGAGGAAAAAGGCGCTTTTGTTACTACGGAAATTTCCCTTCCCGGGCGATACGCCGTTTTGCTTAAAGGCGATGACAATGAACAGAGCATCGGTATCTCTCAGAAAATCGGCGATGAAAATTTACGCCGGGAGCTTAAAAAATATATTGGAACAATCCTTCCTAAAGGGTATAATATAATTATACGGACGGAAGCGGCAGAAGCTTCCTTTGAAGATATAAAAACGGAAATAGAAGAGCTTTATGAAAAGCTCCGTAATATACTGAATTTAGGGGAATTTTCAAAGCCGCCGGCGGCCCTTTACATTGAGAGCAAGCTGGAAGGCATTATAAAGCCTCTTTTGTCTTCGGATATAGAAGAGATAATAGTAAATTCAGAGAAGCATATGGAGGATATTTCCCGCATATGCCGTGACTTTTTATGTGAAAATGCGCCTTCGGTGACCCTTTATGAAGGGGAGCTTGATATTTTATCCCATTTTGGAATCGATACCCAAATAGAAAAGGCGCTTCACGAAAGGGTATGGCTTAAGTCCGGCGGTTTTCTTATTATTGAGGAGACAAAAGCCTGTACGGTTATAGACGTTAACACGGGAAAATTCATTAACAAAAAGAACAGGGAAAAGCTGATTCTTCAGAATAATTTTGAGGCGGCAAAGGAAATAGCAAAACAGCTCCGCCTTAGAAATATTTCCGGCATGATTATTGTCGATTTTGTGGATTTGTATCATTCTGAGGACAGGGAAAGACTTTTGGCCTATTTTTCTTCTGAGCTTAAAAAGGACAGGCTTTCCGCTCATATCGTGGATTACAGCAGGCTTAATATCGTTCAGCTTACAAGAAAAAAGACTCATGCAAGCCTTAAAGATAAGCTTACGGATAAATGCCCCCTTTGTGACGGAACGGGGCATATATTAAAAACCGATTATATAGCCGAGTCTATTTATAAAAAGGTAAAACGCATTCTTGTGCAGACAAGCTTTAATTATATAAAAATAAGCTCCAATAAAAAAATTATTCATTATATTGAAAAGATGAAAGTAATCAATGCTCTTGAAAAGGAATACAACGCTAAAATAGAGCTTGAAGTGATTAACACAGGCCGTTTTGATTATTTTGAATTGGAAAAGCAGACAAAGGGGGAATAATTGTATGGAAGAAAAGAAAGCTTATATTTTTCTTGCAGATGGATTTGAGGAAATAGAGGCGCTTTCCGTTGTGGATATTCTAAGGAGAGGCGGCGTAAAGGTAACTACTATTTCCCTTAACACATCGGATATGGTAAAAGGCGCCCACGATATCATCGTTAAAGCAGACGCTACCTTTAATCATCTTAAAGAAGATTCCGACGTGCATATGATCATTTTCCCGGGAGGACCTGGGGTTGAAAATTTTCATGCCAATCCTTCTTTAATTAAGTTTACAAAAAAGTGCTATGCTGATAAAATATTGATCGGCGCAATTTGTGCGGCCCCTACCTTTATTGCTTCATTGGGTATTCTTGACGGCTGCAAGGCAGTATGTTACCCGGGCATGGAGCATCTTATGAATAATGTTACTATAGGCGATGAAAACGTAGTAGAATGCAGAAATATCATAACTTCTAAATGCCCTGCCACGGCGCCTTATTTTGCACTAAAGCTTCTTGAAAGACTTAGAGGAAAAGAAGTTTCCGACAAGGTAAAAGACCAGATGCATTTTGAGCTTTTATCATAACATAAGCTTAACCATAAAATGATTTTATGAAAAATATCATACAATAATTTTAAAGAATATTGTAGATTTTAGTCATTTTGACGAGGTTTATTTACATTAAAATGCAAGATTTGAAAAGTTCATTTGGTACTTTGCAAATCTTTCTGCAGAATCTCACCAAAATTATATTTTAGCTGCAGGGCAAACGTATTTATGCGTTTATTCTGCCTTCAACGGACAAATTCTATAAAAAGCCCTTAAAACATATACTATAGAAAGATATGTCTTAAGGTGATAATATGTCAGTTGTGCGTACTTGTGATATGAAACAAAAGGAAGTAATCAATGTCTGCGACGGAAGCCGTCTCGGATATATTTGCGATATGGAAATAGATACGAAAAGCGGCAAAGTTGTGTCCATTATAATTCCAGGACCGGGCCGTGTATTTTGCATGTTCGGAAGCGACAAGGAATATAAAATAAAATGGAGTGACATTTTACAGATAGGAGAAGACCTTATTCTTGTAGACGTCGACCCTAAGGAAGCCCTTGTGGACTGCTGATGCAGATTATAACTATACTTATTTAAAACGATTTACTGCATAAAAACTTACAGGCAGGTGATAAAATGAAATGTCCCTTTTGCGGCTCTATAGACTCGAAGGTTGTGGACTCCAGAGCCATGGAAGACGGCAAGGCCATAAGAAGAAGAAGGCAGTGTGAAAGCTGCGGCGAGAGGTTTACGACCTATGAAAGAATTGATATTATCCCTGTTGCTGTCATCAAAAGAAACGGAGAAAGAGAATCCTTTGATAGAAGTAAGCTTTTAAACGGTATCATAAAATCCTGCAATAAACGCCCAATTTCCATGGAGGAAATGGAAAAGATAGCCGATTATGTAGAGGGCTCCGTTCTTAATTCTTTAAATAAGGAGATCGAGAGCAACAAAATCGGCGAAATGGTGATGGACAAGCTTAAAGAGGTGGACGAGGTTGCATATGTCCGCTTTGCTTCTGTATATAAGAAATTTAAGGATATTGATACCTTTATGGAGGAGCTTTCAAAGCTCTTAAGAGAAAAAAATAATTAATTTAACGTGAATTCGACGAAGCCTTCCCCCTTGGTTTACCAAGGGAAAGCCCAGAGGACTTTTCACGTTATGAATATGTAATTAACAAACTTGAAAGGAAGTTTGTGATTATAAGAAAACGTTCACCTGAAAATGCTTTTACAGTTTTACTGTAAGCATTTTCAGGTTTCCTAAGTATAAATTCGCAGTGTTTTTCTGGAAATTTATACGAATGTAGTAAATTTAAAGTTAGTTTAAAGTTAGAGAGTAACAAAACCGTATATTCGTGAGGATTCAAAAATGTACTGTTTCCGAAGGAAATTCGTGTTTTTGAATCCGTAGTGAATAGGTTTTTGTTACTTCTTTATAAGAAATTTACTATAGTATCATAAATTTGATGGAATTTTCATTCTGTCGAACTCACATTAATTTAAAAGGTGGTTTTTTATGAAGCATTTAGTAGACATTAAGCAGCTTAGTAAAGAGGAAATAAAAGAGCTTATTTCCGTTTCCCAAAGCATAATAAAAAAACCTGAAAATTATTATGAAAAATGCAAGCATAAAAAACTTGCTACATTGTTTTACGAGCCAAGTACGAGAACGAGATTAAGCTTTGAAGCGGCAATGCTTGAGCTTGGCGGCTCCATTATAGGATTTTCTACGGCAGATTCAAGCTCGGCGACAAAAGGGGAGTCTGTTGCAGATACCATACGGATGGTCAGTGGCTATGCAGACATCTGTGCTATTCGCCATCCTAAAGAAGGATCGGCTCTTGTTGCATCCCAATTCTCAAAAATTCCTGTTATCAATGCGGGAGACGGCGGTCACCAGCACCCGACTCAAACCCTTACGGATCTTTTTACTATTCATACTTATAAAAATTCTCTTGAAAACTTAACCGTCGGTCTTTGCGGAGACCTTAAATTTGGAAGAACGGTCCATTCTCTGATTGAGTCCATGTGCGGCTATAAAAATAACCGTTTTATCCTTGTTTCTCCGGAGGAGCTTAAAATTCCAGATTATTTAAGAGAAATTCTCGTAAAAAACAATGTAGATTTTATTGAAACCACCGATTTTGAAAAAAGTATTTCGCAAATGGATATTATATATATGACAAGAGTGCAGAGAGAAAGATTCTTTAACGAAGAAGACTATATACGCCTTAAAGACAGATATATCCTCGATAAAGAAAAGCTTAGTTTAGCAAAAAAAGACTTATCCATACTGCACCCCTTGCCAAGGGTAAATGAAATATCTGTAGATGTGGATAATGATGCAAGAGCACTGTATTTTGAGCAGGCAAGGCTCGGAAAATATATCAGAATGGCTCTCATAATGAAGCTTTTGGAGGTATAAATATGATAAGCGTAGACTCAATTTCAAAAGGACTTGTAATAGACCATATAAAAGCAGGCAAAAGCATGGATATATACCGCTATCTTAACCTTGAAGAGCTTGACTGTGCTGTTGCCATCATTAGAAATGTAAAAAGCACTAAATACGGCAAAAAGGATATTATTAAAATCGAAGGAATCATCGATATTAATTTTGATGTTCTCGGGTACATAGACCCTAATATAACAGTAAATACAATAGAAAATGAAAGCATTTCAAAAAAGGTGTCATTAAAGCTTCCCGAAAAAATCACCAACGTTATAAAATGTAAAAATCCCAGATGCATCACCTCCACAGAGCCTTCTATCGATCAAGTTTTTTACCTTTCCAATGAAGAGCAAAAAATATACAGATGTATGTACTGCCAGGCGGAAGATGACTAAAATCATTTATAGTAAAATAGTTTAATTACAGTAATAAAAATGATATATTTTGAATGGCTTAATATAAGCGTTTCTATTATATTAAGCCGTTTATGAAAAATAGGTTTTTGTTCCTACCTTAAAAGCTATTTTACTGTATTAATATTAAAGTGAATATAACTTAAAGATAGGAAGCAGGCACCTGCTTCCTATCTTTCTTATAGGGAAAGGTATAAACTTAGAGAATAGGCCTGATGCAGTTTGAATATGCCTGATAATTTAGAAAGTGACAGTTTGAACTGGGAAATGCCCTATGCTTATTAAACTTGAAACAGTTTTTATTTTTAAGTTTAATCTATTATAAATTTCGTTTATTAAGGTTCTCAAACCCTATTATTTTTGAAAAACTTTATAAGCCAGCCTATAACAGGAGGTAGACTCTATGATAATATTAAAAGAAATTACAAGAGATAATTTTGACGAGGTTATAAATCTTTCGGTTTCAGACCAACAAAAAAACTATATTGCCAGCAATATGTATTCTTTGGCTCAGGCAAAAGCGCAGCCGGAATGTGTTCCGCTGGCTATTTATAATGACAGTAATTTAGTAGGCTTTTTGATGTACTGCATGGATTTTGACGATAAAGAATATTGGATATACCGCGTAATGATCGATAAAAAGCATCAAAAGATGGGCTATGGCCGTAAAGCTATGGAATGCCTATTGGAAACATTAATGAAAGATACAGCCCATGATAAAGTTTATATAAGCTTTGAACCGGAAAATTTAGTAGCAAAGAAATTATATGATGAACTTGGATTTGTTGCCGACGGCAGAATTGTTGAGGGTGAAATTGTGTACTGTTTACAGTACAGAAATGCAAATATAGAATAAAAATTTGAAAGGCATCTCAATAAGATTGCATCGATACGTATTATAAAGACTTTAAAATTGGGTGAGAGCTGATAGATAAGAAAGATAGTATTATCTTTGTAACAGCAAAAATTGAAACAAAATTATATAGTCCAACAGAGTAATCCATTGGAATTTATCGAACCCCATAATTTATTGAAAGGGGAGTTTCACATAAAACAGATACCCAATAGTATTTCTTTTATCCGAATATTACTTTCCATTGCTTTAATATTTCTGTTTCGTCACACAGGTTTATTCATAGCAGGATATTTTCTCTGCGGTATTAGTGACATTGCAGACGGATATTTAGCCCGCCGTTATAAATGGGAGACAAGATTTGGCGAGCAGCTGGATAGCTTAAGCGATACCACCTTCTACGGTGCCGTTTTATATCTGTTAGTAAATTACACCGACCTGATTAAGATACAATGGGCAATCATCGGGATAGCTGTTGTTATGATTTTAAGAGTAATCAATATTATAATTACAAAAGTAAAATTTAAAACATGGGGAATGATGCATACTTGGGGGAACAAGGCTGCCGGCATTCTTTTATATTTATATATACTGTTTGCTCTTATCTGCAATAGGATTTTATTGATTCCCGGATTTATATTCTGTTTTATCGCTTTTGCCTCCGCTTTGGAAGAAATGATTATTCTTTTGACATCTAATCATTATAATGCGAATGAAAAGAGCCTTTTTATAAAATAAAACAATGAATGTAATTTGTATTGAGATAGAAAAACTGCTTTATTGTGCAGTATGGTGCCCCTTTTGTTTTCGTAAATAATATTTGTGTTACAGTGTTTAAAAAGTTAAGGAGTATAAGACCCGAAAGCGTGGTATGTTTCTTATTAAAAATGAAAGCCTGTATGCTGAAAGGAGGTATTTGGTGATTCATTTTTCTTATCTTCACAAATACGAATTTAAGAAATATTCAAAGAAGCTTTTTGCTATACTTACCGATAATATGGCTCAAATTGCTCCAACCGGCGATACAAAAGAGGATGCTTATAAAACATGGTATAAGGCCGTCAAGGAAGGTTTACAAAAGACGGAACGGCAGATTATTCTTATAACTGCAAACGGTATTGAGAATATTATTGGTTTTTTTCAATATTACACGAATAAGGATACATTTATGATGGAAGAGATACAAATCATTGCCAATTACCAAGGTACAAATAATATTTTTAGAAGCTTATATCAATTTGTTCTTTCCAATCTCCACCCCAATATAATTTTTGTTGAAGCATATGCTAATAAGCATAATCATAAATCAAATGGAATACTTACTAAAATGGGATTATCAATTATTGGTACAAATAAAGACGATAGTTGCTTTCATTATAGAGGAAATTATCACGATTTATTGAATTGGTATCATCATATGAAATAAGCACTTTATCCGTATTGCGTTTATATTTCAGATGACAAGATTAACGCTGCTGCGTCTATGGGTTTGAATAAGAATCATTGACATTAACAAAGTATAATTTATAAGTGGGGACTGTTGCAAAATCCAGCGTCTATTATTTCAATATATAGTAAATTTCACACAAGAGTGTAATAAAAATCCGTTTTTCGTAAACGGCTTAAACATATAAAACCCCTATGTTTAAGCCATTCAAAACATACGATTTTTATTACTGTTTAATTTGAAATTTACTATAATCGAAATAATAGGGAAATACGCAGTATTCCGAAATTAATACCTAGAAGTAATCATTTAAAGCGAATTTCTCATAAAGAAGGAGTGAAAACCGATTTATTAAAGAATAAAATTTAGAATGAAAAGAGGATGTTGCAAAGTTCATTTTGCAACACCCTCTTTTATATTATGGGTCGTGACCCAGTTGAGCACGCAAAGCGTGCGAAATAATAACCACCCGCTATGCGGGTGCGCGGTGTTTGTTATACAAAAAAATCACCTTTCCGTTATAATAAGGTTGTTCAAGCCAGATTATAACGAAAGGAAAGGTGATTTTCATGGCCAACAAGGCAAATAGTTTAGCCCACACCAAGTGGATGTGTAAGTACCACATAGTGTTCACTCCTAAGTATAGGAGAAAAATTATTTATAATCAATACAAAGAAAGTGTCAGAGATATTTTAAAACAACTTTGCAGATACAAAGGAGTAGAGATTATCGAAGGGCATCTCATGCGCGACCATGTACACATGCTGGTCAGCATACCACCGAAGCTGAGTGTTTCTCAGTTTATGGGATATTTAAAAGGGAAAAGTGCACTCATAATTTTTGACCAGCACGCAAACTTAAAGTATAAGTTCGGGAATAGACACTTTTGGGCAGAAGGTTATTACGTGAGCACAGTAGGACTGAATGAGGCAACCATAAAGAAATACATTCAGGAACAAGAAAACTATGATATAGCGATGGATAAACTGAGTGTGAAAGAGTATGAGGACCCCTTCAAGGGGTAGCCAGTATTACGGACACCCTTTTAGGGGTGGCGACGAGTCAAGGGCAATAAAGGCTTGAACGAAAGTGAAAGCCAGCGTCTTTAGGCGCTGGCCGGTAACAGCCCCTTATAGGGGCGAGCAAACCACCCGTTTGACGGGTGGTCATGATTAATGCTTCTTTAAAGCAGGCAAGAATAATATTTAAATCTTTATTGTCATGCAGGCTTTCAAGCGATATTACCTGTCGTCACAGCCGCAGCCGCAGTCGCAGTCGCCGTTATTATTGTTGTTTCTTCCTGAAGGAATATTGGAGCTTATTCCTGCGAAGAATTCCGGTTTCTGGGGAGGTGCAAATATGTCCATGGGGAAGTCGAGGTTATCAAAGTAGGAGCATGGGTCTAAAGGCATAACTTCTGCACATTCATCCGGAATTGTGAAGCCTGTTGATTGAACAGCGAGGTCAACGATTCTGAATAATTTTACTATGGTAAAAAGTCCGAGGGTTACTTCTACTGCAACGGGAATTCCGGTCATTAAGCCGTTACCCGGAGGATTGCAGTCATAGATAAGAGAAGCTGTAAGACCTATAACTTTTCCTTCAGCAAGAACGAATGGGTCGCCTTCAAATGAGCCGTTGCTGTTGATTAAATCTGTCACAAGGAAAAGGTCGCAGCCTTCAGAACCAAATAAGGAAACCTTGCTGTTGTAGATGCTTGTTGCTTCTACACAAAGAATAACGTCTCCATTTGCATTTCTGAAAATAAGTTTATAGCATATAATATAGCGAAGATCGATATCCCAATATCCTTTTCTGAAGCAGTTTTCAGATTTTCCTACGATTATGATTCTTACTATTTCAGGGCATTCTAATGATACGGAAGCTGCCTGAACAGGGGGTACTATAACTTCTCCTTCGTTTATTAATCGACCGTCTATGGTCACGGGGCATGCGGCTCTAGCTGGACCTATAACTGAATAGTCAAGACAATCTTGGCTTCTGCAGCTGTCATATATTTTAAAGGCGATGATGTCTTCTTCCTTTAAAGCTGGCGGCTGAGGCTGAGGGCATGGGCGTGATGTTCCCATAGTCTGATTCTGAGAGTTTGAAAAATCATTAAGTTCAAATGCTGCCATATATATTCCTCCTAAAAATATACTGCGTAAATTTTTATTAAAGCAAATCTTTTACGAAAACTCTTGCTATATTATAACAACTTGGTTACGGCTGATTCCTTGTGTTTACCGCATTCTTGACTTGCTATAATATATATTATGTACAAGAATACTTTTGGTGATTGTTACCGGTAAAATTTTGAATTTTTTTAGAAAAGCCTTTAGAAATCTTATATCAGAGTCTGAGTAATTCATCGGCTTTAGTAAATGGAGGCCATATTTTATAACGATTCACTACTTATATGAATATGTAGCATTTGATATAACAATTACTTAAAACAAAAAATTTAAGCTTGTTTTTATAAATATATGAGATATAATAAAATATTGTTCTGCATAATTGCATTAAAAGTAATATTTTAAGAAAAGGATGCTTTAGGGCAAATTTTATACAAAGCATAATATTTACCCCTATAAACATTTGTTTAATGAATCCTCTTTAGGATTTAATTTTAAGAAAAAAAACATGATTGTTCCGTATAACAGGATTAAAAGAAATGTTTTAAGAAAAGAATAATTGCAAAAGAGAGTTTAATTTAAAATTAACATTTCTGTAGAGATTTGCAGAGTAATTTGCATCTCTATGATTATTTTAAATAAGAAATAAAAATATAATTGTTCTGGAAAGTTGTAGTAAAATCAATGTTTTAAGGCTGGAATGATGATAAAGTTAACTTTATCATCATTCCAATATTTCCATAAACATTTATGAAACAAACTTACATCTCCAAGCTTTATTGAAAAGGAAAAATATAATAGTTGAAAAAGCATTGAGGTTTAGTGTATAATAATGCTCTAAGATTATCGTTATACGGGGATGTACTGGTTTCGACGGGGATTTTGAAAGCAAGAATAGCCATCCGCAGAGGCAGCTGCGTAAAAATGCCAACCTTTAAAAATTAATCGACAACGATAATTTAGTTTTAGCCGCCGCGTAAGGTGGCTCGTCAGCCTTAGGTCTCCTGTTGCTTAAGGGTCTGGCGCCGACAGACAGGGAACTTTTTTATGTAAGCTTTGCCATAAAAAAAGAAACCATGAAGCTACCGGATTGCGGATTTGTTAGTTTTGGCCGCATGAAGGGAAACCTATAAACTAACTGTGATGGGAGAAGTTTTTGCCGACAGGTTTTCGGACAGGGGTTCGATTCCCCTCATCTCCATTTGTTTTATCCGCGTCCATAAGGATAGATAAGTTTTATTGATGACAATTGGATAAATTTATTAAATAGCCATCAAGATAAGTCCTGAATAAGGGCTTTTTTTGATGGCTATTTAATAAATTTATTTGCACTCTTAATTATTAGATGAACTATTAAAAACCAAATCAACTAATTGGTATGTAATTAAAAAAAGCTTAATATTGAATCTGCATATAGTATAATAACATTAATGATTTACTATATACTGCATATTGGAAGGGGGTATGGCTATAGAAAAAATTATGTGTGAAAAAGACAATGTGCAATTTTATAATGATAAAGCTAATATTAATACCTTAGCATAAGGAACTATATTATTTATGTTTGAGTATTGTAATAAATAAAAATGGCTATGATTCATAAGGAGGAGAGACAGTGTATTCTGTATTCTGCCTTCAATAAATACGTTTTTAATTGTAAAGGAAATATGTGAGCATTTCGGTTTTAAAGGAATTGATTCAACAGGAATACCGGCTACATTTACTGATTACTATAGTAATACACACAATATATATGGGAGCGTGTTGGGTAGGTAAAAGTCAATTAGTGTAAATGTTCGTGCTATGCAACTGAATGGCGGCAGTTGGGAAATCGTTCTTAATTTAGTGTAGAATAACAGTTGTTCGAGAACGGTGTAGTTATATTGAAGTTTGGCAGGCATGAAATAAATATCAATGGGGATAATCTTATATTTGATAATGGTGCTTGTTTTCAGATTATTACCCGAGAAGCTGGAAATGGATGGAATTTATCTTTTTCCATAATATCAAAAATATGTTTAAAAGCAGAAAATGGAATGATTTCATTCCATTTTCTGCGGAAAATATTGATACTGAAGAATTTCTACCTACCTGCAGTACCGGCATACAAAAGCATTTGATTTTTGACCATCTTTGCAAGTGCAGGCGAAACTTGCTCTAAATGCCACAAGACTGTGTGCTGTGTATCAGATTGGGCGTCAACAAGTCCTGATGCAATGTTATTTGCAAGGTTCTTTTTTTCTGCGACAGAAAAAGATTCATACTTTTGCGTTGCTTGTGTAAAATCGTCAGGATTCGGGATTTCAGAACGCATAATTTCACCGGCCACATATCTGCCGTTGCCGCTGGATACCATACATGCAGGGGACCAGTTTAGCTGTTTATTAGCGGGGATATTGCGAAAATCAGGACCCAGTCTGTGACGTTGTGCATCTGAATAAATAAAGGTACGTCCCTGCAGCACCTTATCATCTGAAAATTCAAGACCGGGTAGTAAATTCGCCGGATTAAAGGCCAATTTTTCTACCTGCTCGGCATAATTTTCCGGATTGCGATTTAAAACCATCCTCCCGACGGGTAAAAGAGGATATTGTGCTTCATCCCATACCTTAGTATCATCCAAGGGATCAAAAGGAAGCTGCTCTGCATCTTCGGGTTTCATCAGCTGTACACGCAGCTCGTATTCCACAGCCTTTCCTTTAGCTATACTGTCAAACAGGTCACGCCCGGCGATATCAGGATCTCGGCATGCCAGCCATTGAGCCTCTTGTTGATTAATGTATTCTACCCCTGCCAGGGGGAACCAGTGGTATTTCACATAGTGGCGAATACCCTGTGCATTTTGCCATACATAGGTACTTACGCTATACCCTTTGATATGGCGAAGACTTTTTACCGTTCCCATATCTGAGAAAAACCATATGAGCATATTTGTTGCCTCAGGATACTCGGCGAACAAACTCCAAAGCCTCTCTGGGTCTGAAAGATTATTCACTGGTGAAGGCGAAAGATGGCTGATTATATCCGGTACGCGAATGGCATCCCGCACAAAAAAGACAGGAAGATGATTACAAAGCAAATCAAAAATTCCTTCGTTGGTATAGAATCTGGTGCTGAATCCCCGTACATTTCTGGAAGTGTCTGGCGTCCCCTGATTACTTGCAGCAAGAGAGAAGCGCACTGCTACTGGTACCTGTCGATCAGGCGTTTGCAAAAATTCCGCTTTGGTATATTCTTTCATTGAATGTGTGAGGTAAAAATATCCGAAAGCACCATATCCTTTTGTATGGATACGTCTTGGTAGCGTGGTGGAGAATACGAAGGTTTCTAAGGTTTCATGCAGTTCAGTATCTTGTATAAGTACAGGACCTCGTACCCCCACAGTCTGGGAATGAGATTTATCTGAATCCTTTGTTTTTGAGAGTGTTACTTTTGAGTCGGTGGATAGGGAAGTCATCGCTTTACTGTTCTTATAAGCATCTGAAAAAGGTGCTAGAGGCTGATTGCGATTCATCTGTTCATTTAGCCTGCCTGCCATACCTCGGGTATTTTCTTTTTCTGCTTGAACCCGTCTGTTATTGTTTTGCATTTAAATCCCCCCAATCGTGTCAGAATCACGCGATAATATAATACCAGTGTATTCATCATATATAAAATAGTACCATTGTATCCATGGGTTTTGATTATCCATAAACCAGCATAAGCGAAATATTAGTATAGAGATTCTTTCACTATTGTATATCAATTTGATTGAAGGAGGGGAGTGCTGGAATATGAATTTAGATAGTAATTTTTGCAGAAAAAATAAGAAGGGCAAAGATAATTGATTCTTAAAAATAAAACAGACGGGGTTTATGCCCCGTCCTGCTTACTGTTTTAAATTTTTAGATTTAGATTTTAATTCAGAGTTGCGGCCTTCATTAGCAAATGAATCGTTTGCGAGCTGAGATTCTAATTTTTCTATTTCTTTATCTTTATTATCAGGCTTATTGTTTTTAGGCATTTATGTTCCTCCTTATGATTTTAATCTTAGTATATACATAAAAGCAGGCATTATACTTAACTCGCAAAGGACAGCAGAAAAGAAAACACAAATAAAGAGAACTAGAGATGACTGCAAGAAAATGCCGGCAGTAAAATTTACATTAAGAAAGCAAATATAGGGCAAGGCATTAAAACCTCTTTAAGATTTGTAGTGGACATGCCTGGAGATAGCCTTTTAACTGTTTTTTATTTGTAGAAGAAGAAAAACAGCTTATTTAATTTTTTGTAAAAAAACTGTGAACTCTATTTACAGTGCGAAAATTATATGGTATAAAATAATTATCAGCACTCATTATTAGTGAGTGCTAAAAAATATAATTAAAGGAGTTGTTATTATGGCAGGACTTATTCCATTCAACAAAAGAAGAAATGCGCTTAGCGCAGGCTTTGATGATTTCTATAATGCCCTTGACGACTTTTTTAGTGATAATTGGTTTTCAAACAGAAGTCTTATGAGGGATACTTTTAAAATTGATGTCAAGGAAACAGAGCAGGATTACATTATAGAAGCAGAAGTGCCGGGTGCAAGAAAAGAACAAATTGATTTAAGTCTTAACGAAGGATATTTGACGATATCTATTAAGAAAGAGGAAATCAACAACGAGGAAAACCAAAACTATATTCATAGAGAAAGACGTTTAAGCTCTATGAGCAGAAGCATCCGCTTAGCGGATGCAAAGCCAGACGGTGTTAAAGCTAAACTGGAAAACGGCTTATTGATGATTAAGGTTGAAAAAGAAGCAAAACCTAATAACGCTTATAAGATTGACATAGAATAATAAAATTAAAACCGATGCCATGGAGCATCGGTTTTTAATTGTATCTCATACAATAAACCACCTGCTATGCAGGTGGAGGGAAAATGCTTTAGCTTCAAGAAAAATACCCCCTGTGATAAAATAAAGTGGGTTTGCCAACCACAATTATTAGATCATAGGAGGTGTGTCCGATGGACAAAAATAGTTTATCACATACAACCTGGGAATGTAAATATCATCTGGTATTTGCTCCAAAGTATCGAAGACAAATAATTTATGGAAGATTAAAGGCGGATATAGGAAAGATACTTAGAGAATTATGTGAAAGAAAAGGTATAGAAATAATAGAAGCAGAATGTTGTAGTGACCATATACACATGTTAGTCAGAATACCACCTAAATATAGTGTATCAGAGATAATGGGATATTTGAAAGGAAAGAGTTCTTTAATAATATTCGATAGACATGCAAATTTAAAATATAAATATGGGAATAGACATTTCTGGTGTAGAGGATATTATGTTGATACAGTAGGTAAAAATGCGAAAAAAATAGAAGAATACATTAGAAATCAAATACAAGAAGATAAAGTAGCAGATCAAATTTCATTGTTAGAATATATTGACCCGTTTACGGGGGAGCCAGTGAAAGGAAATCATGACCACCCTTAAAAGGGTGGTTTGAGCTAGGCCTGTAAGGCCTTGTTACCGGCCAGCATCTCAAGATGCTGGCTTTCACTTAAGTTCAAGCCCCTATGCCCTTGCCTCTTTTGCTTAGCCCTTAAGGGCTATTTGTATTACCAGCTAACCCCTAAAGGGGTCTTCATATTCTTTGACACTCAGCTTATCTAGAGCAATGTCATGTTGCTCTTGTTCTCTGATGTATTTCTGGATGGTAGCTTCGTTCAGTCCTACCGTACTGACATAATAGCCAACTGACCAAAAATGCCGATTCCCAAACTTGTACTTCAAATTTGCATGTCGATCGAAAATCATCAGGGCACTTTTCCCTTTTAGATATCCCATAAAACTTGAAATGCTGATCTTTGGTGGAATGCTCACTAACATATGCACATGATCTGGCATCAGGTGACCTTCGATCAGTTCTACGCCTTTGTAGCCGCATAACTCTCGAAGAATTTTCCCAATCGACTCTCGATATTGATTGAAGATGATTTTACGTCTATACTTTGGAGTGAACACAATGTGATATTTGCACATCCACTTTGTGTGGGACAAACTATTATGTTGGTTTGCCATTGAAACACCTTTCCTTTCTGCATAGTGGCTTGAACACTCACTATTCTATTGGAAAGGTGTTTCTTGTGGTAGAACCTTTTGGTCCTCTACCCGCATAGCGGGTAGTTTTTTGTTTCGCACGCTATGCGAGCTCAACTGGCTTAAGCCATAAAATAAAAAATAAACCGCTTTAGCGGTTATTGGGAAGTAAATGCGGTTGGCAAACCGCTTCGATGCGTCCTCAGACGCATGCCAGTAAGAGCCCCTTATAGGGCAGAGCAAACTACCGGCTAAGCCGGTAGTTATGATTTGTCTCTTTAGAGCAAAAAAACACTGGTTTTGTTAGTGGAATAAAACGCTTCTAGCGCAAAGCGAATGATAAATAAATTATTAAATCAAAGCTTTAATTTAAGAGAACTTACCGCTTTAGCAGTTGTAGGGCAAGTAATGAGACTGCAAAATATTCAATGTGCCTTGAGAGGCCGCCAGTAATAAGTCCTTCTAGGGGCTAGTCAAAACCATGCATTTAACGGGTGGGTTTAAGCCAGTTGAGAATGCAGAGCATTCGAAACATAAAACAACTCGCTATGAGGGTGGGGAATTTGCCAGAAAATACGCATTGTCTTTTAAGTATACTATTACCAGCGGCTATTATATATAAGCTGTTCGCATGCGGTATTAAAACTAAAGGGTGAAGGCGCTGGGATTAATGCTTAGAGAACTATGTGCTTATATTATTAATTTTAGATAAAAATATTTATCTTCTTCCAATATGATTTTTCTTGCCTTTGGAATATTCTTTAGGGTCGGAAGCTCTTTTAAAAGCTGTGATTTTGTATTTACTGTTACCTGATAAAACGTGGATATTGTATTTGCAAAAAAATTATCTTATAAAATTTAAACAAACATTAATCCCTAATGGGTGCCTTGTATGATTTTTACTCCGGATTTTTCAAGGCGTTCACTTATTTTCTTTATGACCTCGCATTCCTTGCCCTTGGGAAAGGTACAAACCCCTTTATGAACAGCGTCAAGATTCATGCTGATGATTCTGTCTAGCTTTTTATTAAAAGTTTCATCGTTTTCATAATCACAATCGCATCCGTTGCAGTGGAAAAATGCACAGAGCTCTACATCTTCATTTTTATATATTTCAAAAGTTTTATCTCTGTTGTTAAAAGCTCTAAAGCAGCCGCCGCTGCTGCAAACAGCTGTGGAATTTAAGCATGTGAGCATCGCTATTCTTTTCATTATGTTTCCCCCTTACAGTTTAAGCCATAGATGGGCTAAATAAAATATGAATAACGCCTGTTTCGTTATCTTCGATAATTTTCGTATCCACTTCGTAAATTTCTTTTAACAGGCTGGTGGTAAGTATTTTTTTTGGTGCTCCATGAGCCATAATGGAGCCGTTTTTAATTACGTATAATTCATCGCAGTACATTGCCGCTATATTTAAGTCGTGTAAAGCGGCAACAACAGTAATATCTAATTTTTTTACAATATTCAGTATTTGAAGCTGATATTTAATATCCAAATGGTTTGTCGGTTCATCGAGGATCAAGCATTCCGTCTGCTGGGCAAGGGCACGGGCTAAAATAATCCGCTGCTGCTCCCCGCCTGATAAAGTAGAAAAGGATCTTGAAGCAAAGTCTTCCATTTCAACTTTTTTCAAGGCTTCGTATACGATTTTATAATCCTCGGCAGCATCCCGTTCCATTTGTTTTTTATGGGGCGCTCTGCCCATCAGCACAACGTCTTGCACAGAAAAGTCAAAATTATAATAATTGTGCTGAGAAACTACAGCCATTTTTCTTGCGGATTCCTTAACGGTAAATTTATTTAGTTCCGTATCGTTAAGATAAATAATACCCCCGGAAGGTTTTAAAATCCTGTAAATACATTTAAGAAAGGTGGATTTTCCGCTGCCGTTAGGGCCGATGATGCCGATGAATTTCTTTTCTTTAATATCTATCGTAACAGATTTTACAATTTCTTTTCCCCCGAGGATTGCAGAAGTTTCAACGCATTTAATTTTCATCAGCTTCCGCCTCCAAAGCCGTAGGATTTTTTAACAAGCAGATAAATAAAGCAGGGGGCCCCAATCATTGAAATTAAAATACCAATGGGAAGCTCTGTGTTCGGTATTAATATTCTTGAAAAGACATCTGCCCAAATCAAAAGGATTGCCCCTGTAAGCGCTGATATGGGTATAATTTTTTTATGGTCGGTCCCGAAAAAGATTCTTACGATATGGGGTATAATCAAGCCTACAAAGCCAATCATTCCGGCAGAATATACGATAAAACCAATCATAATAGAGGTTATTAATAGGTAAAATATACGGTATTTATGTAAATCCGTTCCCAGAGTGATGGAGACCTCATCTCCAAGAAGCATCATATTTAAATTTCTATATTGAGTAATAAAGAATATTATCCCCATTAGAATCACACTAAAGACTACTGCATTGGAATACCATTTAGCCCCTGCCAAGCTTCCCATAAGCCAAAATGTTATGGTTTGCATGCCTTCTTTATCATTGGCAAAATAGACGATGAAGCTGGAAAAGGAAGAGCAGACAGAGCTTATGGCCGTACCTGCCAATAAAAGCTTAACAGAATTCGCTCTTGAGCCGATATTGGCTATGGTTACAACAAGGATAGAGGCAAAAAATGCACCGACAGAAGCCGTTACTCCTATAAAATTAACCCCGAAAAATGCCCCTATGCCAAGCATAATAGCCATAGTTGCTCCTAAAGAAGCTCCTGAGGATATGCCGAGAATATAGGGGTCTGCCAAAGGATTTTTCACGATTGCCTGCATAACAATTCCGCATACGGAAAGACCTCCCCCTACCGCTACAGCCAAAAATAGGCGGGGAAGCCTTATAAGCCAAACGACATCGTGTACAGGACCTTTGGCATATGCCGAGAGACTTTCAAAATGAAAAAGTTTATATAAAATAACACTGTACACGTCTTGTACTGATATTTTAACAGAGCCGAAAGTTACTGCAAATAAAATAGAAATGATAACTCCTGCTGTCAGCAGGAAAGTAACAGCCACATAGAATGGCGTTACTTTCTTTCCCTGCATCAGCATAATAATATCTTCCGTATTTTTAAAATTGCTTTTTTCTTTTTTATTCATATAATTCAGGGTATATTCCTTTTGCAAACTTTGTTATGCCGTCGATGGTTCTTACGCCGCTGCAATACATTTCGCCTAACTGTATGGTATGTACTTCCTTATTTATAACGGCATTAATGCTTGCGAGGGCAGGGTCTTCCAATACAAGGTTGGCGCTGTAAGTAGACATATCCTCATTTTCTCTATCCATATAAACTACGAATATGACATCGGGATTAATATTAATAATGTCCTCCGTTCCAACAGTACCGCCTTCTACAGTAATCAGGTCTGCACCAAGCTGTTTTACCATATCGCCGCCGAGAGAATTGTCACCGTATACTCTTGTATCAGATAAAAACTCTATAATCATTACTGTACGTTTAGTTTCAGCCTTAGAAGCATGTTCAACGACCTTACTTACTTCATCTTTTATTTCGTTTACGATAGCTTCCGCTTTATCTGTTACATCAAAAATTTCACCAAGGTCTAAAATATCTTTATATTCATTCTCCAAGGTTCTTTCAGGAACGGCACCGCTGTTAAGAGAAATATAGGTATTGATGCCGTTATCATGCCAATAGTCAACTTCACCAAGGCGTTTTTCACCGAAAAAAGAATACCAGCTTAATATAAAATCAGGCTGCATCATCGTTACGGTTTCTCTGTCGGGAGCAAATTCAGTAAGATAGTTAACCTTTGAAAAGGCTTCTTCATACTCGGGTTTTACGGCATGGTCTAAGCCTGAGCAGGCAAGAATCCTATCTTCAAGACCTAATGCAAGCAAAGTTTCAATGGAGTTTTGATATACTGCCAATACTTTTTCAGGCGCCTTTTCAAAGGTCTGGGTAATTTCTTCTTTCGCGTAGTTATAGTTTGTTATGGTTACAGGGTAGTGGCTTTCCTTTTGCGTATTGTCGCTTTTTTCAGTGTTTGCAGGTGCAGCTTCCGGTGAAGGGCTTTCACTTGGCGTTACAACTGCATTTTCCTTCGGTGATTCAGATGATTTGCATCCTGCCATTCCAAAAGCCATCATGGCAGAAAGGATTAATAAAATACATTTTTTCATGATTAAATCCTCCTAATAGTATAAAAGCATAAAAAAACCGCCTTTCATAAGAAAGGGCGGTAAAAGCATGGTAATACAAAGATTTGTAAAAATCTAAAAGAAGTTTTCTATCCTCCCTCCGAGAATTAACCTTGAGCAAAAAGGCAGGTTTCCTGACTCATAATCTTCCTCGTCTTTTGTCTTCCCGGACAGAATGCCCAGTGACTTTTTAAAAGACTCGTCATATCCTACAGTAGCGGGGGCTGTTGTGCTTTTCACATTCCCTATTATCCGGCAAAAAGCCGGCACCTCATTGCTGAATATTCAATTTGCTTAAAGGCTATCACAATTATTTCTTTGTGTCAATATTTGTTTTTTTATGTATGATGTCTATATCGCATTGTAAAGATTGTACCCGAAAAAATATAATATTTTGTTCAGGTCTGGCCTAAAAAAGATTAATTTTTAGGGAATATTCTTATTCCAAGGCTTGAGAAAAATATTTTATGTATCATTCAATATTAATTATTTTGATAATACATTTTATAAAATTCACCGATGCCTAAAGACGTTTTTTTGTTGAATTTTTCTGTTATAACATACCCTGATTTTTTATAGCAGTTAACAGCTCTTTCATTCCATGTTCTTACTTCAAGGCAAATATTCTTATGAGGAAAATTATAAATCAGCCAATCTGTAAATTTCTTTATAACGGTTTTTCCGATGCCTATTGATAAATATTCAGGGTTTACACCGATGCCTACTGTAATCTCATGATTTTTTTCAACGAATCTGCATAGTGCCAATAAGGAAGAGCTTTCTGAAATAAAGGCTTTATATTCCTTATTGCGTTTTTCTTCTGTAGTTAAGGAAAAATTCATTTTAATCATTTCGTCCCATGGCGGCATATTATATATGCTGTATTCATCTGGGTATCTCCAGCCGCTGAACTCTTTTGCATACTCTTCATTTGCGGGAACCATTGTAATATCTATGCCCATATCCTGCCTCTTATAAATATGTACTTGTATTATTGTAAAACATCGATAAAAATAATGTACTCAAACGCTTATAACTATGATTGCACAAAGAAAAACAGCTGTCAATTAAATATAGTAAATTTCTTATAGAAGTAAAAAATTGGTTCACTATAGACTCAAAAATACGGATTTCCTTCGGAAACAGTACATTTATTGGCTTAAGTGAATATACGGTTTTGTCACTGTTTAATTTGAAATTTATGATAAGCCATGATTACTTAAATTAGTGCGGCTGGTGTTTTTATTATAGCCATATAAAATTCTAAACTATAATCCCAAAACCTGTCCGAAAGGTTTTTTTATCATAATTAGTTTATAAATTTTTCATTTTGCTAAAACTAGCAAATCTGCATCCGATAACTGTAGTAATTTGTGTAATAATCTTTCTATATTGACTATTTTAAAGTATTATCTGGTATTTTATTATGGCTGCATGAAAATTTTAACTTATAAAAATAAAAAGGAGCTTTGTTAAAAGCCCCTTAGATAGAAATTTTATTCATTTTTATTTATAGCAACTGTTCTTAAATCTTCATTCCACTGGGTCGTATATCCCAATTTTTCAACAACAGGGCGTACAGGAAGCAATATTCTGCCTTCAATATTAACAGGGGGCTGCTCTGAAAGGCCGACAAGTATATTATTAACATAAACCTTTATTGTATCGCTTTTTATGGCTGTTTTATTTAGAAATATATTTTTTTCAGTTATATATACAGTCTGAGTGCTCTCTTCCCATGTAACATTGCAATTCATTTTTTCCACAATATTTCTAATGGGAACCATAACCCTGCCGTTTATAACAGTTGGGGGCTGGTCAAACTCTATGGTTTCCCCATCTACGGTTACAATTATAGGTTTTAGCTTTTGTTCAGGGGCAGAAAGGGTGGATACCGTATGGGTTTCGGAATATTCACTGTAGCCGTCTACACTGTGAGCCCTTACGGCATATTCGTAAGAGGTATTGGAATTTAATCCAGTATAAATTACAGATGTTTCAGATGTACTTATTATTTGACCGTTTAAGCTGGCTTCATAGATATCTGCATTAGCTACAGGCTCCCAAGTGATGGTAATGCTTGCGGGGGTTACTGAAGCTTTTACAGATGTTGGCTTGGAAGTCGTTATTTTTGTAATTGCAGGAGTAGTATTTTCATAAGGGCATACGCCGTTAGGGTGCAAGTGGGCACTATAACCATGGTGATAATGGTAAGAACCTAATCCGCTTGCATTTTTATTGTCTTTATGCCCGCCGCTGGCGTCTGTTCTTCCGGGGTGGGCGTAACCTGTAGTGGAAATTAAAGCAATGCATAACAGTGATGTCAGGAAGGTTAAAACTTTCTTCATATTGTATCCTCCTTCTATATACTATTTGTTGTAATTATAAGACAAGACAAAGCTGATTTCAACAATTAGTAATTAAATATATTTAACAAATAGTTAAAAGAGAAGAGGATATCAGTATGAGTAAAACCGCAGTTGAGTTAATAGGTACTTATTATTGCTGTTTTTTATGAAAAAGAGACTTAAAGAATAAGGAATATTATTTCCTAAAAGGGTTTCAATTAGTTCACCGGCCATGCAATAGGGTGGACTGTATGTTCGTCCTTGGGGTTTATATTTGAAAGACCGGTATCTGTTAATGTGATGCATCTTTGTATACTGTGGTGGCCGAAGCGCTGCCTTATAGCATCTATGGTTTCTTCCAGTTGCTCTCTTTTTCGTATTTTATTTATTTCAGGGTCAAGGCTAAGCTGATAAGAGCCTGAAGGCAAAAGATTGTGCGCCCGGACACCTAATGCTCTTACAGGCTTTCCGGTTTTATGGTTTTTTAAATAAAGCGCCAAAGCAGTATTAAATAATTCACGGGTTTCGGCGCAAGGGACAATGAGCTTTGCCTGTCTTTCATAGGATTTAAGCTCATTGTCTTTTACCCATAATTGTACTGTTGCGCACATAAGATTATTTTCTCTTAAACGCTCCGTAACGCTTTCGGCCATTTTATATAAAATTATTTTAATATCGTTTATGGTCATTAAATCCCTGGGGGCTGTGATGGAATTTCCGATGCTTTTAATATCTGCATGGTTTTCTATATCCCGTACGGGGGAAGCATCTAAGCCGTTTGCATAGCCCCATAAATAATATCCCCATTTGCCCAGAAGGGTTTCAAGGTGCTTAAAGTCTGTACGTGCTAAATCTCCTATGGTTTTTATGCCGTAACGATTTAATTTTTGCTTTGTAACTTTGCCGACAAAAAGCAAATCCTCCACAGGGAGGGGCCAGACCTTTGATTTATAGTTTTTCTTTGTAATTAAGGTAACTGCATCAGGTTTTTTCATATCCGAGCCTAATTTTGCAAAAACCTTGTTAAAACTTACTCCTATGGAGCACGTAATCCCCAGCTCAGATTTAATTCGCTTGCGTATGGTTTCTGCGACTGCTTCACCGTTTCCGAAAAGATGCTCCGTACCGGTGACATCGAGCCAGCATTCATCAAAGCCAAAGCTTTCTACTAGATTAGTGTAATTATTATAAATTTTTGATGCCATTTTTGAAAAATGAATGTATTTTTTGAAATCGGGAGGAACTACTATTAAATGGGGGCATTTCTGCCTTGCCTGCCAAAGAGTTTCCCCGGTTTTTACATTATATTTTTTTGCTATTTGATTTTTAGCAAGGATTATCCCCGTCCGTTTTTCTTCGCTTCCGCCTACAGCTACAGGCTTATCACTAATAGAAGGGTTGCACATGCATTCGACGCTGGCATAAAAGGAATTCATATCGCAGTGTAATATAGTACGTTCCATAAGCATCACCTAAACGAATTATTGTTCGCCTTCATTATACTATCAGGCAAAATAAAAATCAAACATATTTTCTATGAAAGTATTTTTGACCATGCAACTTATTGTTGTAAATAGGAGATATATCTAAAACTTATAAATATCCATAAATAATAGAAAATTTGTTTTTAAGGGGACGCTCTTTATAAGTCGATTTTTACAGCAGCTTTAAGTTTATTGATATTAAATATATATCATGTAAAAGTTAATTATGATAAAATTAAAAAACATGATTATTATAAGAATTAAAGAATAGGGGCGTAGCAATGAAGATAACGGTAATAACCGGAACAGAGGTTAGGGGCTGCACTTACCATATAAAAGAAGCTTTTACGGAGGAATTACGTAAGGGCAATGAAATAACAGAATTTTATTTGCCTAAGGATTTGCCGTATTTTTGCTGCGGATGCAAAAATTGTTTTTTTAAAAGCGAGCTGTTATGCCCTCACGCAAAATATGTAGAGCCTATTTGGCAGTCCATGCTTGCATCTGATTTAATTGTATTTGCTTCGCCTGTATATGCCCTTAGAACGACGGCTCAAATGAAATCCCTTCTTGACCATTTATGTGTTCACTGGATGGTTCACAGGCCTGATGAGAGAATGTTTCATAAAAAGGCCGTAATTCTTACAAATGCAATAGGAATATTAAACAAAGGCGCTCAAAAGGACATATCTACAAGCTTAACATGGCTTGGAATCTCTCATATAAGGAAATTAGGCATAGGTCTTCTTGAAGGGGTTATATGGAATGAGCTTTCCGGTAAACGCAGGCAGGATATTACAGATAAAGTAAAGGCATTTGCAAAGCAATATAAAAATGCAGGCCATGGAAATAAAGGCTTGAAGGTCAAATTTCTCTTTATGATTACTAAAATGATGCACGAAGCCATAGCGAAGAAGGAAAAAGAGCTTTCTGCTGATAATAAGTATTGGCTGGATAAAGGCTGGATAAAGATTTAATTCTTACTAAAGATAATAATTCTAGCATATGGATACTGTAATTTTACAAAATTTTTAGATATATGTATCGTAAAATAAGAATATTTGCTATAATATGGATAATTATGTTTTTAGAGCATAGAGAATAAAATATATAATAGTTTTCGTCTATAGAATTTAAATGAAACAGTATTATCAATTTGCTTTTCTCTTATTTATTCCCTCTAAGAGGTGTAGAAGCAGATTGACTATATATCAGCAGGGGGTGTTGAAATGCTTTGGAAAGAAAAGTACAAGTTAGGAGTAAAACTCATTGATGAACAGCATGAGGAATTATTCAGAAGGGTAGAGGATTTTGTAAGCATATTACGGTCCGGCAAATCCCAGGAAGAAAAAGAAGAGAAAATAATACAGACCCTTGAATTTATGAAGGATTATGTAATCATTCATTTCCGTGATGAAGAGATTTATCAGAAAGAGATAGGCTATCCCGAACATGAAGTACATGCTCAAAAGCATCGTGACATGGTTCAGTATGTTGCAGAGGTTGAAGCAAAGTATAGGGCGGAAGGCTATAACGAACAGCTTTTACAGCAGTTTGGCGGAAGGCTATTGGCGTGGCTTATTAATCATGTAGCCGCTGAAGATGTTAAAATTGCCGACTTTGCAAGGGAAAAGGAAGTGATATAATGGACAATAAAATATATATGCCCTTTTTTGAAGCCACAAAAGATGTTTTAAAGCTGATGCTTGATATTGAAGCAGAGTCTAAAGCAGGGGAGAATCAAGATAATATTTTTGACTCTGAAAATAAGCTTAATATCTCCATCGGATTAACAGGAGATATTAAAGGAGAAATCCTTTATAAATTTCCCAAGGAGACCACCCTTGAAATGGCTAAAATTATGAGCGGTATGGAATTTAATGAAGTTGATGATTTCGTAACCTCCGCCGTAGGAGAAATAGCAAACATTATAAGCGGAAAAGCGCTGATTGCCCTTTCTGAAAAAGCGATTCAATGCGATATCTTATCTCCTAAAGTAATTATGGATGCAAAGTATAACGATACATATTCAGAAAGCCATTTTTCTAAGGTGTGTACTGATATAGGAGAAATAGAGATAGACATTTATTCTGATTTGAGTAAATGCAATAATGAAGAAGCCGTTTCATAAAATTTAGATTGCTTTGCAATTTAAACCAACACTTTCTAAGTTTACGCTTTTTTATGAATAATAAAAGCTCAAGGCCATGACTTTGAGCTTTTTGGCTAGTAAGCCCATAAATATAGTTGCTTCTGTAAGGAAGGATATTTGTTATAATTTGTTGACATAAATAGGAGTTTATGATATTATCATTTGGTATGTGATTGATTTGCGTTACATTCAAAACCGCACGAAAAGGCTTTAAACTCTTTTCAGAGTGCCAGTTTCGGCGAGTTCTAATTTTAAAAGGAGGTGTGCAAATGTACGCAATTATTAAGACTGGTGGAAAACAGTACAAGGTGAGCGAAGGCGACGTTATAGATGTTGAGAAGCTTGGCCTTGAAGCAGGTGCGGAATATACATTTGATGAGGTTTTAGCCGTATCTAAAGATGGAGAGCTTAGTGTAGGTGCTCCTTGTGTTTCCGGCGCTACAGTTAGTGCAAAGGTTGTAGAAGAAGGAAAACACAAAAAGGTTATCGTTTACAAATATAAGGCTAAAAAAGGTTTCCATAAGAAAAAAGGACACAGACAGCCTTTTACAAAGCTTGAAATTCAGAAAATCAACGCTTAATGATTAAGGTAAAAATATTTAAAAATAAAGCCGGTTCTATATTCGCTTTTGAGATCATAGATCATGGGAAAGATATAGTTTGTTCGGCGGTTACGGCTTTAAGTTTTAATGCCGTAAATTCTATAGAGCTTTTTACAGACGCTAAGTTTAAATACGATTTGGAAGAAGATGGCGGATATTTATTTTTCGAATTGGAAGAACCTAAGAATATCCCCCGCGATGCAGAGCTTCTTTTAAATAGCTTGGCGCTTGGATTAAAAAGCATTGAGGAAGAGTACAAAGGAAGTATTTCCATATCAATAGAGGAGGTGTGCTGAATGTTAAAATTAAACCTTCAATTTTTTGCTCATAAAAAAGGTGTTGGCTCCACAAGAAACGGTCGTGATTCCGAATCCAAGAGACTTGGTGCGAAACGTGCCGATGGTCAGATGGTTCTTGCAGGAAATATTCTCTATACCCAGAGAGGTACGAAAATTCATCCCGGCGTAAATGTGGGAAGAGGTTCTAACGACACGTTATTTGCCCTTGTAAACGGCAAAGTTAGATATGAAAGAAAAGGCAGAGATAAAAAGCAGGTTTCAGTTTATCCTGTTGAGGCATAATTGCTTTTATATTGATTTTAACAAGGCGGAGCTTTCAAATTTTATTTGAAAGCTCCTATTTATAATAACGCAGTTTATAGGATTTAATTCTTTATAAAAAGGATATAATTACTTTATAGCTTTTATGCGTAGAGTAAATTTAAAGTTGAACAGGCATAAAACCATATCGATAATGCAGATAAACATTTTATCGATAAGAAAGCGTTCACTTTAAAATGATTCATGAGCTTACTTATAGAAAATTTGTTTTGCAGCCAATTTTAGAATTCAGGGGAATTTTATGTTTATAGATAAAGTAAAAATTAAAGTAAAGGGCGGTAACGGCGGCAATGGAGCCGTATCCTTTTACCGTGCCAAATATATAACGAACGGGGGGCCGGACGGCGGTGACGGCGGAAGAGGCGGAGATATTATTTTCATCGCCGATGAAAGCCTTACGACCCTTATGGACTTTCGGTATAAAAGAACATTTAAAGCCAATAACGGCGAAGACGGCGGAAAAAGAAACTGTTCGGGAAAAGACGCCGAAGACGTTTATATTAAAGTTCCTGTAGGAACTGTTATAAAGGAAGCCGCCTCAAATAAAATCATGGCCGACCTTACAGGCCACGGCGAAGAAGTTGTATTGATTAAAGGCGGAAAAGGCGGAAAAGGAAATCAGCATTTTGCAACCCCTGTCCGTCAGGCCCCAAGGTATGCCGAAAGAGGAAGAACCTCAAAGGAATACGACATCATTCTTGAGCTTAAACTGATAGCGGACGTTGGCATCATAGGCTTTCCGAATGTGGGAAAATCCACCCTTTTATCCATGGCTACCAATGCCAATCCTAAAATCGCCAATTACCATTTTACTACTCTTGCGCCAAATCTTGGGGTTGTAAGAAATAAATGGGGCAAGGACTTTGTTATGGCGGATATTCCCGGCCTTATTGAAGGAGCCAGCGAGGGAATCGGTTTAGGGTTTGAGTTTTTACGCCATGTTGAAAGAACAAAGGCCTTTATCCATGTGGTAGATGCTGCTGCGGTTGAAGGCAACGATCCTCTTGCCGATATAGAAAAAATAAATAATGAGCTTAAAACCTATAATCCTGCCCTTTTGGAAAGGCCTCAGGTAATCGCCGCAAACAAAATGGATATTCCTGAAGCTTCCGAGAATTACGAAAGAATAAAAGCCCAATATGAGCCTATGGGATATAAGGTTTTCCCTATATCTGCGGCGTCAAATGAGGGCATAGGCGAGGTCATTGAAGAAATTTCAAAAATACTAAGCAATTACCCGGAAGACATTGTGTTTGAAACTGATTATGAAGAGTATTCAGAAGTAGAAATAGATAAAGAGCCTTTTACAATCTCCATGACCGACGACGGTGTATACGTAGTTGAAGGGGTAGGGGTTGAAAAAATGATAGGCTATACCAGTATTGATACGGAAAAAGGTTTTGCATTTTTCCAGAGATACTTGAAAGATAAGGGAATCATAGAGGCCTTAGAGGAAAAGGGAATACGGGAAGGCGACACGGTTCTTATTTATGACCTTTTATTCGATTATTATAAGTAATTAGGAGGATTTATGCTTACAACAAAACAAAGAGCATATTTAAAAAGCCTTGCCCATAATCTCGACTGTGCCTTCCAGATAGGCAAAAACGGTGTTACCCCTGAGCTTACTCAGGCTGTTGATGATTATATAAAGGCCAATGAATTAATTAAAATAAATGTTTTAAACAGCTGTGAAACAGATATTAAAGATGTTGCGGAGATGCTTGGGGGCCGTACTCATTCCGAAGTCGTGCAGATTATAGGCAAAAAGCTTGTTTTATACAGCCCTTCAAAGACAAAGCCCGTTATAGAGCTTCCTAAAGCTAAAAATAAGAATGCTTAATTTATACTGAGCGAACTTAAAAATATTACAAGCACAAGCCTATAAATAGTTTTTGGGTTTGTTAACGGTATAGTCAAGTTGCTTTATGGCTTTGTAGATATTTGCTTTAAAGGGTATTCAATCAGAGAAAAGCAATAAGAATTTTTGCTCTCAAAATACTATAAGATTAAAATGACGTTTACGGCATTTTGCTTCAGTTAGGTTTTTTGTTCCGTTTTGCTGCTATTTCATACTTATTCGTGGATATTCATGCTTTAAGCGAAGTTTCATAATTGAAATTTCGCTTTTTATTCATACAAAAAGGTACTTTACTTAGAGAACAAGGCAGATATGGTTTATAGTAAATTTAAAGTTAAATAGTAGCAAAACCGTATATTCACGTAGGCTTAAAAAAGTACCGTTTCCGAAGGAAATCCGTGTTTTTGAGCCTGCAGGGAATAGGCTTTTGCTACTTCTTCATAATAAATTTACTATAAAGATGCCTTATGAATTTAGAAAGCTCCGATTTGGATTGGGCCGCAATTCAAATTTATTGTTAAAAATATTAATAATTATTGATTTTTTAATTAAGAATAGCCGCAAATATTTGATTAAGCCTTATATTATGATATACTGCAATAGAGACTATGTGAAGAAAGCATAGGCCATATTGATTTAACTTTAAAAATCTTTGTTTTAAAGTTAAATCCTGTATTTCATATGTTTTTATTAAAATAACTTGTGTATTTTCAAGTTAATTTAATATATTTGATAGATTTTATTAGGAGGGGCATATGTCGCAGATAAATTGTGTACAGGTTGTAATAGACGGTGAAGTGTTTGAATTATCGAGCCCTGAAAGCCCGGAGCATATACAGAATGTGGCAAGATATATAGACAGAAAAATCAAGGAGATCTATTCTTTTAAAAGTGAGGCGGCAATAAACGCAAGACTTCGGACTTTATTTATTTCTCTTAACATAGCCGATGACCTTTTTAAGGAAAAAAGGGAGAAGAGCGACCTTTATGAAACCATAGCAAGGCTTGAAACCGATTTGGACGGATATAAAAATGAAATCGCTTCCCTTATGGAAGAAAGAGAAGCGCTGAAGCTCAGAATAGAAGAGCTTGAAAAAGAAGTTATTGAAGCGGAAAATAATCTGAATGAATATATAGAGGTTTTTGAGCTTAACGAAGGCATAAAAAACAATAAGATAAAAAGACTCAATTAATTATATTAAAATAAATTAATTACAGGGATAAAAACTGTGTATTTTGAATTGCTTAAATATAGTATTTTATGTGTTTAAGCCATTTATGAAAATAGATTTTTATTAGACTAAGAGCGCTTTAAAAGCCTTGTGTCAATTTACTTTTACTTTGTTTTACGCTGTATTTATACAGTCGGAATAAAAGTAAGTTGACCATACCGCCTTAAAGCTGCTTTGCTTTATTATGTTTTGATATAGATACGGTTACATACTTTAATAAATAACAGGGGTGGAGTTTTGATTAATATACCTGAACTATTATGTCCTGCCGGCAATAAAGAAAGTTTTTACGCCGCCATAAATAACGGCGCAGATGCGGTATACCTTGGGGGAAAGCTGTTTAATGCGAGACAGACGGCAGACAATTTTACAGATACGGATTTCGAGGAAATATTGGATTATGCCCATGTAAGAGGCTCTAAAATAGCTCTTACATTAAATACCCTTTATAAAAATTCGGAGCTGAAAGACGTTTTTGCTTTTGCCTGTAAAATGTATCATATGGGGGTAGACAGCTTTATCGTACAGGATATGGGAACGGCTATGAAGCTGAAAGAGTATTTTCCTGATATAAAGCTTAGCGCAAGCACTCAAATGAGCGTTCACAGCCTTGACGGAATAAAATACTTTGAGAAATTAGGTTTTCAAAGAGTAGTTCTTTCAAGAGAGCTTTCTTTGAAGGAAATAGAACATATAAAAAGCAATACCAATATAGAAATAGAAACCTTTATCCACGGTGCATTATGCGTATGCTATTCCGGCCAATGTCTTATGTCAAGCCTTATCGGAGGCAGAAGCGGCAATAGGGGCAGATGCGCTCAGCCCTGCCGTATGGTTTATTCCCTTATGAAAGACGGGGATAAAATCGACGAAGGGTATTTGCTTAGCCCGAGAGATATGATGACTTTGCCTATTTTAGAGGATTTAGCCAAAGCAGGCATCAATTCCCTTAAAATAGAAGGAAGAATGAAAAGCCCTGAATACGTGGCATTAGTGACGAGAGCCTACAGAGAAGCCCTTGACAGGATAAAATCAGGGGAAGGTTCTTTAGATGAAAATGCCGTAAAAGACGTAGCTCAAATTTTTAACCGGGGCGGAAGCTCTACAACGGGATATTATTATAATTATGCAGGAAGCACCATGATGAGTAAACTTACCCCAAAAAGCACCGGCCTTTATATAGGGACGGTGATTAATTACCGTGACGACAGAACAGGAAAATGCGCCATAAAGCTTGAAGACAGCGTAATTGCCGGAGACGGCATCGAAATATGGACTGCTTCTGAAAATCACGCAGGGGCCTATATTAATAAAGCAGGAGAGGCCGGAGAAATTATAGAGGTTCTTGTAAAGGGCGATATTAAAAGAGGGGACAAGGTTTATAAATCCTATGGAAAAGCAGTAAACGACAAGGGTAAAAATCTCATAACTCAATCAAAAAAACAGCTTGAAATAGAAGCTGAGGTTTCCGTAAAAATAAATGAACCTGTGGAGCTTTTGCTTCGTCATAAGAATATTACGGTAAGAAAACAGGGAGAACTTTGCACTGAGGCCTTAAATAAGCCCTTAGATGAAGAAAGAATTATCGCTAAGCTTTCAAAAACAGGAAACACCCCCTATGCTCTTAAATTTAAAAAAGTAAATATTGACGGTAATATCTTTGTGAATTTAAGCTCTTTAAATAATTTAAGAAGAGAAGCCATTGAAGAATTTCAAGCGCTTCATTTAAACTCCTTTAAGAAAGAAGCGGGAGATATCGGCTTTAGTATAAAGTTTAATCCTTCTTATTCGGGCCTTAAAAGGCTTACGGCAAAGGTAGAAAATGAAAATCAGCTTAAAGCAGCTGTTTTATCAGGTGTATATAGAGTATATTGTCCTATTTGCGAGAAAGAAAAAATTCAGGAGCTATCGGATTTTTGCATAAAAAATAATTGCGAGTTTTACCTGTATCCTCCGAGAATAAGCAGAAACGACTTAAACGAAAGCTTTAAAAGCTTTGTGAAGGCGATAGAGAACTCTTCCATAGACGGCTATCTGGTATCGACTTTCGGAGAGCTTCATATTATAAGGGAAATAAGCAAAAAGAAAATAATCCTTGACCATAGCTTTAATATTTTTAACAGTCTTTCACAGGGGTTTTATAAATCTCAATCAGACGCAATGACTTTAAGCATGGAGCTTAATGTGAAGGATATGCAAAACATTGACGGAGAAAATACGGAAATTGTCATCTACGGAAGCCAGGTGATGATGGCAACCCATCAATGCCCTGTGGGCCTTTATGCAGGCCAGAAGGAAAAGGGGAAATTCTGTTCCCTTAAGGGAAGCTCGGGCAGATACTTCATATCCGACAGAAAAGGCGAGAAATTTGAAGTTTTAAGAGACTGCGATAATTGTATCGCGTATATTCTCAATAGCCATAAGCTTTCCGTAATCAACAGAATGACGGAAATATTAGATACGAATTTTGAATTTTTAAGGCTTTCTTTCTTAAATGAAAGTGAAAAAGAAGTAAGAGAAATTGTCCTCAAATATAAAAACGCAATGGAAAATGGAGAAAATGACGACTTAGAAGAAGAAAATTTAACCTACGGCCATTTTTTCAGAGGCGTGGAATAAGCGGTGATTTATGTTTGATTTAGTCATAGTGCTCACAAGATATTTATTTGTGTTTTATATCGTTTTCTTTTTATGGCAAGGGGTAAGGTATATCGCTGCCGAAAGAAAAATATGGAAGCTTAATAAAAATATGGCTGTTTCAAACCAACGGGTAACGATTGTGTTTTTTCACATTACCGCATTTCTTATTCTTGCATATATCCCCGATACATTTTCATTTAATCCTATGGTTTTGGTTATAGGGGTGGGGGCATTAATCCTATTTTTTGCCGCCCAAATAGGCATAGATAAATTTTATAAAGGCAGCTGCCCTTTAATATGGAACGGCATGATATTTCTTATGGATACGGGGCTTATTATGCTTACCCGCCTTGGAAGGCTTCCCAAAATAGGGGAAGGCCTTTCTCAGAAGCAGCTTATATGGTATTTTGTAGGCTTCTGCGCTATTTTCGCAATGCCTTTATTTTTAAAAATAGTTCCTAAATTTGAAAAACTTGAATATATTTATCTTTTTTCGGGCTTAGCTCTTTTACTGACCCCCTTTCTCATAGGAAAGGAGGAATTCGGCGCCTTTAATTGGATAAAAATAGGCTCTATGAATTTGCAGCCGTCGGAAATCGTCAAATTTCTTTTTGTGTTTTATCTTGCGTCAGTTTTTAGGAAGAAACTAAGCTTTAAGCAGATTATATTTCCAAGTGCCATGGCGGCCCTTTATGTTCTCATATTGGTTCTGCAGAAGGATTTAGGGGGAGCCCTTATATTTTTTATGACCTATGTTGTAATGATGTATGTTTCTACGGGAAGCGAGATTCTCTTTGCCTCTGCCATGGGTTCGGCTACCATAGCGTCTATTTTTGCCTATAAGCTTTTTGCCCATGTAAGAGTAAGAGTTGCCATATGGCAGGACCCGTGGAAGGATGTTTACAATACAGGAACCCAAATCGTTCAGGCTCTTTTTGCCATAGGCACATGGGGTCTTCTCGGCAGCGGCCTTACAAGAGGATTCCCAGGATATGTGCCTGTTGTGGCGAGGGATTCCATATTTGCCGCTATTTGCGAGGAGATGGGCTCTATCTTCGGTATGGGTATTATAGGCATATACATTATGATTTTCTACAGAGGTGCGCATATAGCCCTCCGATGCAAAAGAAGATATTACAGCGTCCTTGCCGTAGGATTTACGGCGATGATGGCCTTTCAGACCTTTTTAATTCTGGGAGGCACAATTAAGCTGATTCCGCTTACAGGAGTTACCCTTCCTTTCATAAGCTACGGCGGAAGCTCTATTCTTGTAAGCGCCATGATGATTGGTATTTTACAGTGGGTGTTCATGTATTATAAAGACTCGGGTGAAGCCGAGGCAGAAGATGTAGGGTGATTTTATGTATGATATGAAAAAAAATATAAGGCGTGTATTCTGGCTTTATTTCTTCATGTTTTTGATGATTATCCTCTATCTTGGAAGGTTTATTTTAACCAGCAGAGACACCATAAACAGTACCTATAATCCAAGGCTTAATATGACTGATACAAAAATAAAAAGAGGAAATATTTATGACGCCAACGGCAATATCATCGCCGAGAGTATATTAGAAAAAGGAGTCTATAAGAGAAATTACCCGGAAGGAAGCCTTTTTGCTCATACGGCTGGTTTTATAGGGGATACCAAAGGCGGAGCAGAAGCGAAATTTAACTTTAATCTCCAGAATCTTGATTTTGAAGTTGCTCAAAGAATTATAAACCTTGTAAACGATACGCCTTTAGAAGGGGACAGCATTTACTTAACCCTTGATACAGACCTTCAGAAGCTTGTGAAAAACGCTCTGGGAGAGACCAAAGGCGGTGTTGTAGTCATGGAGCCGAAAACAGGAAAGATCCTTTCTATGGTTTCCTATCCTGATTATAACCCCAACACAATTTATGAAAATTGGGATAAGCTCATAGGAGATAATGACAACAGCCCTTTAATCAATAGAACTGCTCAAGGGCTTTATCCTCCGGGCAGCATATTTAAAATCATAACCGCATCGGCCGCCATGGACAGTATTCCTGATATAAATGATTTTCACTATGAATGCAAAGGCTCTGCAACCTTCGGAGAAAGCACCATCAGATGTTATGATTCTATAGCCCACGGAACCGTAGACCTTGCGCAGGCTCTTAAAGTAAGCTGCAATACGTTCTTCTCTCAGATTTCTACGGAAATGGGCCCTTTGATTTTAAGGCAATATGCTGAAAAAGCGGAATTTAATAAACGCTATTCTTTTGAGCTTGAGCATGTGTCTTCAAAATTTTCCTTAGATGAACAATCGGGAGAAGGGGAGCTGATACAAACCGCTATAGGGCAGGGGAAGACTTTGGTTACTCCTTTGCATATGGCTATGCTTATATCTTCTGTTGCCAATGAAGGAAAGATGATGGAGCCTTATATATGCCAGAGCATAGAGTCAAAATGGGGCAGAGAAAAGCAGAGGACACTGCCTAAAATCCGCACTCAGGTTTTTGAAAGAGAAAAGGCTCTTGAGCTTACGGAGATGCTAACGGCGGTTGTTGACAGCGGAACAGGCAAAGGGGCTCGAATAGAAGGCTTAAAAATAGCCGGCAAAACAGGAACAGCCGAAGTTTCAACAGGTGAAGCCCATGGCTGGTTTATCGCTTTTGCTCCAGCAGAGGACCCGAAAATAGCCGTTGCAGTAGTTACAGAGAATACCGGCGGCACTAAAAAAGCTCTTTCCATAGCAAAGAGTATTTTTGAATATACCCTTAAAAATCAATAAAAGATTTTTGTTTCTATAATAATACATTTAAAAGGATGCCGTAATAAATTACGGCATCCTTTTAAATGTATTAAAGTTATAGGAAAACTTAGGGAAGTGCTCTTTTAAAAAATGATTTATAAGCTGGCCTTTCTGTAGTAAAACAAGTAAATAAAGGCCGCAAAAGACTTATATGGTTTACTTTTGTTTAATTCTGTCATTTTTCAAGTTTGCTCAGTATAAATTTAAATGAAGCAGTAAGTAATTTTTATTGCAGGGGTGCGTTCATCGCCCTTTAGCTTTAAAAACATGTTTTCTATAAAAATAAAGTTTTATAATCAAATTCAGATAGAAACTGTTTAAAATTTATTGGCTATAAATTTCTTTTCTATTAAAACTACCAATTGGTACATTATGCCTGCCAATGCGCAGAGTATAAGAATTGAAAGCATAACCCAATCCATTTTGAAAATTTGGCTTCCATAGACAATTAAGTATCCCAGGCCTTCTTTTGCCACAAGAAATTCGCCTACCATTACGCCTACGAAGCTAAGGCCTACATTTATTTTTAATGCGCTCATGATAATAGGGATACTTGCAGGCAGTATAACCTTTTGTAACACGTGCTTTTTCGTTCCGCCAAAGGCATAGATTAATTTAATTTTATCCTTGTCAACTTCAAGAAAGCCTGTGAGGACGGAAAGAATTGTTACGATGATTGATGTCATTACAGCTGTTACGATTACGGAATTTATATTATTGCCTATCCAGACGATGATGATAGGGGCCAGAGCCGTTTTAGGAAGGCTGTTTAAAACAACCAGATAAGGGTTAAAAACCTTCTCTGCAAATTTATTCCACCACAGGGCAATGCTTATAAGAGTTCCCAAAACAGTGCTTACAGTAAAGCCTATGATGGTTTCTAAAAGGGTAATTCCTATATGAGTAAATAATGTACCTGCCGTCAGCATTTCTGCAAGGGTTTTTGCCATTCTGCTTGGCTGGCTGAATATGAAAGGGTCGATTATTTTTGCTCTTGCACTCAATTCCCATAGGATAAAAAGAGCAATAAGTATAATTGCCTGGGTAATTTTTATCAAAAAGCGATTAGCCTTAATTTTTTTTATATATTCGGCGTGCTCTCTAGACATTCAGGTCAAGCTCCTTCCATATAGTATTGAAATAATGCCTGAATTCAGGCTCTTCTCTTGCTTTCATAGGAGATTTTACTTTGGAAGCAAATTCTATATCGTGTACGGCAGATATAACTGCCGGTCTTTTAGACAGAACAATGACTTTGTCCGATATGCTTACAGCCTCGGAAATATCATGAGTAACCAATATAGCCGTTTTATTTTCTTTTCTTATGATTGTTCCGATTTCATCGCATACGTAGAGTCTTGTCTGATAATCAAGGGCTGAAAAAGGCTCGTCTAAAATAAGAACCTCCGGTTCAAGAACAAGGGTTCTGATAAGTGCCGCCCTCTGCCGCATTCCGCCGGAAAGCTGAGAAGGTTTTTTATCTTTAAAGTCATATAAACCGTATTTTTCCAGAAGGCTTTCTGCGAAGCTTAAGGCTTCGCTTGTAAGCTTATTTTGTATTTCAAGGCCTAATATGACATTTTGCCATATGGTGCGCCATTCAAATAAATGATCCTTTTGCAGCATATATCCGATGGTAGTTTCTGATTGAGACAGGGGCTTTCCGTTTATGAGGACCTCGCCCTTTGATGGCTTTAATAAATTTGCTATAATTGACAAAAGAGTGGATTTTCCGCATCCGCTGGGGCCGACTATGCTTATGAAGTCTCCCCTGTGAACTGAAAAGCTGATGTCCTTCAGGGCTTTTGTTTCGCCGTCGGGATCATGGTAGTTCAAGCTGATGTTTTTAACCTCTACAACGGGGTAATCCATGTTTTTGCCTCCTTTACTTGTTGTTTGGCTGCAAACGAAAGATATATATTCATTTTTAAAAGAAGGTATCAAACTCATAGTAAATTTAAAGTGAAACCGTAACAAAACCGTATATTCACGAGGATTTAAAAATATACCGTTTCCGAAGGAAATCCGTATTTTTATACTACGCGAATTTGGAAAAGGATACAGGCGTAAGCCTGCAAATTTTTTTAAGTGAGGGATTTCTTATCGTTATCAAACTTGTTTTTTATTTGGTAACGATGAATCCCTAGTGAATCGGTTTTTGTTCCTTCTTTATAAGAAATTTACTATATTTTAAGTTTATCTACTATTTCTTCGAATGCATTACATTATACTATATTAATTTTTAAAAAAAGTGTGAAGGCATGTAACAAATAATTATAGGTTTGGCCCATAAATATGAGATAATTATAAACTTATAAAAATTCATCAGTCTTTTTTTATAAGTTCACGTAAATATTTATATAAAACCAAATAGAGTTACAAAAAAATATTCCTATATTTAAATATTATAAATTTAAATTATATTTGGTTAAAACAGTAGAAAATTATATAGGCGGGAGGCTTAATATGAATTGTAATATACATCCAAACAAACTGGCTTCAGGTACGTGCAGCGTGTGCCATCAGCCTTTTTGCGAAGAATGCCTTGTGAATGTAGACGGTAATTATTACTGCAAAGAGCATGTTGCTGAATTATTAAAGAATAAGGGTAAATATACAGGGGAAGCAGGATATAACAATCCCCAAAATGGGTATAATCCCAATGCTCATGCCAATACCAGCGGAAGCTATCATTATCAAGATCAGCAAGGCACGGGGTATGGTCCCAATAACACCATAAATAATAATTTTTACGGTGCCCCTAATTTCTATCCTTATAAAAATAAGGTGATAGCCCTTCTTTTAGCTATATTTTTAGGCTTTGGCGGAATCCATCGTTTTTATGTAGGAAAAATAGGAACAGGGCTTTTATGGCTCTTTACAGGAGGATTTTTCGGAATAGGCTGGTTTATAGACATAGTCCTTATTGCTTTAGGGGCTTTCAGAGACAAATACGGTTACCCTCTTATTTAAAGAATCAGAGAATAAGTTTTAAACATACCCTTCGGCTATCTATTTTAAAAGAAGGTTCTCCTTATTCATATGTTTATACAAATGCATATGCTTAATCCGCAAAATCCGCAAATCTATTTTGATTTGCGGATTTTGTATTATAATTTCTTGCTCTCTATAACTTTTTCTATGGCGGTTATATTGTTTTTTAATCTCTCTATATCCGGTGCGATTTCATAAGCTTTTTTTGCGTGTTCAAGGGAGATGTCTACAAGACCTATGTTAAATGCCGCAATAGCACATAAATCATGGGGAGTATGGTCCCAAGAATACCCCATGTTTACGTATACATTGGATTTTTCGGTGATTTTAAGCGCCTCTTGTAAAAGGAAATAAGCAGCAGGCCAGTCTCTATAATCGTTACACATAGTTGCAAATTCTACATAAGGGTCCCGAAGATGAGGGGCTTCCCCTATGGCCTTATAATACCAGCGATAGGCATTTGCTTTGTCATTTAAACTATGATAGGATTTGGCTATCCATCTCATGGCGGCACATCTTTCTTCACGCCAGGTGGCAGAGGGCATATTAAGAAAATATATTAATGTATCAATTGCGTTTTGCCAATGTCCTTTATACATATATTCTCTTCCGAGATAATAACGCATTCTTTCGCTATCTGGGTCTTCCTCGACAGCCATTTCAAGAAGCGGCAGGTAAGAACCTCTTGATTTTTCCGCATCGGGATAGTGGCTTAATACCATGCCTTCTATGAATATCTTTTCAAGAGGAAGGGGACCGTCATAAGATACATATTCATGAACAGGGCATTTCCAGCTAAAGTCTTTGCGTTCATGGACCTTGAAATAAACAAACTGCACATCAGGGCTTCCATCAGGCTTAAGGCTCCAATTATAAAGATACCTTCCGCATTTTGCTGTGGGGCCTTTGATAGAGGATTGATGATTCAGCCACGCTTCTTCAAGGTTCTTTCTCCAGCCGGCATTAAATAATTCATCTAAATCCGTGCATATGCAAATATCTGTATCTTCTGGAACATGATCTAAGGATATATTTCTGGCTTTATCAAATCTCCATGGCTTAACTTCATTCACATGTACGACTGCGCCTCTTGCTCTAAGCTTTTCTACAGTGTCGTCGGTTGAACCTGTGTCTGTTACGACAACAAGATCGGCTTCACCCATGGAATCCATCCACTCGTCAACAAATTTAGCTTCATTTTTACATATGGCATAAACGCATATCTTGAGGCTATTCATAGGCTCAATCCTTTCTATTCAATTCTTTTAATTTACTTTCTATGATTGCTAAATTACTCTTAAGCCGCTCATCGTCTTTACTGAATTCCAATGCGCTAAGGGCATATTCCTTTGCTTCTTCATATAGACCAAGCCTGTAGGCACTTATTGCGCCGTAGTCATATAATAAATACCCCCAGCTTTCCGGCTCCATAAGATAACTTCCTGTGCCTTTTTTTATGGATAGGGCACTTTTTACCATGGCATAAACCAAGGGCCAGTTATTTTCCTTATATCCCAGATTTATCATTGCAGTATAAGGCTCGCGTACATGAGGGCATTCACCGATTGCCTTATAAAGCCATGCTTTAGCTTCATCTGAATTGCCTTTGGCTTCATAGCAATTAGCTATATATCGCATGGAAGCGCTTTTTTCTTCCGACCATTTTGCTGAAGGAAGGTTTATATGGCGTCTTAATGTATTAATAGCCATATCATACATTTTATTATACATATACTCTCTGCCCAGCCAGAACATGGACCTGTCATCTTCGGGATTTTCTGCAACGGAAAGCTCAAGAAGCGGAAGATACTGGCTTCTGGGCTTTGTAAGGTCCTGATGATGGTTCAGAACAAGGCCGGGTATCCAAATGCTTTTTTCTTCATCATCTCCTGAGTATACCAAAATTTCATGAACAGGCTTAACCCATTTAAAGCCGTGTCTTCTGTGTATTTTTTCCATCATATATTGTTTTTTAGGTGTTCCGTCCGGATTAAAGCTCCATGTAAAAAGATATTGTGCCCTTGTATATTCAGGCTGCCAGAAAGCTTCAAGCTTTTCTCTCCAACCGGGGTCAAAAATTTCGTCTAAATCGTTTGCCACGCAGATATCGGCGTCTTCAGGTACATGATTTAAAGAAATATTACGGGCCTTATCAAATCTCCATGGGGATATTTTTTCTTCATAAACAACAGCACCGCGTTCACGGAGTTTTTTTACTGTGTTGTCGGTTGAACCTGTATCGGTCACGATAACCATGTCTGCTTCGCTTACAGAATCCATCCAGCGGTCTACGAACTTTTCTTCATTTTTACAGATGGCGTAAACGCAAATCTTGTAAGGTTTCAAATTTTCCATATCTCCTTTCGGGAAAATATCATTTTCTATATAGGTTTATGTCTGCCTATTGCAGTATATGCCCTGCAAAAAACCATGTTCCTTGTAATTTTTAATATAAAACCAGAAGGCTTTGCATTGATTAAAATTAAAAGCCGCCTGCTGTTTTGTTAATAAAGTTATAAAACTTAAATATATAGAATAGAATGTAAAGTAAATATTTGGAAAGGTTGTTTTCTTTATGGAAATTTATGTTGTACAATCTGGAGACACATTGCCAGGAATTGCCAATAGATTTGGCGTATCGGTATCAATTATTGCAGAAAACAACGGCCTTAGCAATGGATCAGGGCTTGCGGTAGGCCAGGCTCTTATTATCCTTTATCCTACGACGGTTTACACTGTGAGGATTGGAGATACCCTTACAGGAATTGCACAAATGTATGGAACAACAATTATGAATTTATATCAAAATAATCCCCATTTAGCTTCACAGGCATTTTTAATGCCCGGCCAGTTAATCGTTATATCTTATGAAGGCGAAAAAAGAGGGGACATAAGTATAAACGGATATGCTTATCCCCATATAAACAGAACAGTATTAAGAAGAACATTGCCTTTTTTAACGATTCTTACTATTTTTGGATATGGCTTCAGAGAAGATGGAAGCCTTATAACCACGCCGGATAATGAATTAATCAACTTGGCCTATCAGTTTAATGTTGCTCCTTTTATGCTTTTATCGTCTATCGATGAAAGCGGGCATTTCAGCGGAGACAGGGCAAGTCTTTTGTTTAACGATTTGAATTTGCAGAATAGAGTAATAGATAATATTATAGATACTATGCATAGCAAGGGTTATCTAGGCCTTGATGTTGATTTTGAATTCGTCTACCCTGAAGACGGAGAGGAATTTTTAAGATTTGTTCAAAATATTACAAATAGGCTTAATGCAGAAGGCTTTACCGTAAACGTAGATTTAGCCCCTAAAACATCTGCAGACCAGCCGGGCTTGCTATATGAGGCACATAATTACAGAGCCTTAGGAGAAGCGGCAAATACTGTGCTTCTAATGACCTATGAATGGGGCTATACTTACAGTGAGCCCATGGCTGTTGCGCCGTTAAATCAGGTGAGAAGGGTAGTGGAATATGCCCTTACGGAAATACCGGCAGATAAGATATTTTTAGGCATTCCCAATTATGGATATGTATGGCCATTGCCTTATGAAAGCGGCGTAACTACAGCGACTGCCATAGGAAATGAGTATGCCGTACAATTAGCCGTAAGATACGGCGCCCAAATACAATTTGATGAAGTGGCTCAATCGCCTTATTTTGAATATACAATTCCCAGCGGAAGACGAAATATTGCATGGTTTGAGGACGTGAGAAGCATCAATGGAAAGCTTGATCTAATATCTGAGAAAAACTTAAGGGGAGCCGGATATTGGAATGTTATGAGATCCTTTGCACAAAACTGGGCGCTTGTAAACAATCTATACAATATCCGAAAAATAGTATAGTAAGTTTAAAGTAAAACAGGAAGAAACCTGTAAACATTAACCCATAATCTGTATAGAAAGATAAAAGATTAAAAGCCCTGAAGAGCTATAAGCTCTTCAGGGCTTTTGTTGTATATTAAGTCTACTGGGTCAAATCCCTAATAAGTTTTTTAACCGTGGTTATTTCGTTTATTTTATAAGTATCCGCCCCGCAGAAAACAAGGCCGTTTTGAATATCGCCTTTTACAGAGTTTATAAGGGCCTTTGAGATACAATAAGGCGTAATCCGGTAGTCGCAGCTTTTAATACAGCCGTAGCATTTTTTAATATCTTCTCTTTTTTCCATGACGCTTCTTATAAAGTCTGTAATAATGGCTCTGCCGGGCATTCCCACAGGGCTTTTTATTATGGCTATGTCTTCTTTCTTTGCTTTTACATAGGCATTCTTAAAATTTTCATGGGCGTCGCATTCTTCTGTGGCAACAAATCTTGAACCAATTTGAACACCGCTTAAGCCTAAAGAAAGCATGTGGCTGATATCTTCTTTTAAAAAGACGCCTCCGCCAAAAACCACGGGGATTTTTTTATTGAATTTATCTTCATATTCCGAGACTAATTCCAATATGGATTCAATTTCATTATCCATGCTGTTGCAGGCTTCGGCTTCTTCTTTTGTAAAACCTAAATGGCCTCCGGCTTTAGGCCCTTCTATAACCACTAAATCAGCAGTTTTCTTATACCGCTTTTCCCATGTTTTTAAAAGGACCTTTGCAGCCTTTAAAGAAGAGATAATAGGGGCTATTTTTGATATGGAGCCTTCCACAAGCTCCGGAAGATTTATGGGAAGCCCTGCCCCCGAAATGATTAAATCTACTTTGTTTTCTGCGGCGCACTTTACATATTCCTCATATTTTTGCGTGGCACACATAATATTTACGCCGATAATGCCTTCTTTAGCTTTTTCCTTAGCTGAATTAATATGCTTGCCGAGAGCATTTAAGTTAGCTCGAAGGGCATTGCTTTCAAAACCGTCTGTATTATATCCGACTTGAGCGGCGGAAATAACACCGACGCCGCCTTCAGACGCTACTGAACCGGCAAGGCCCGAAAGGCTTACCCCAACACCCATGCCGCCTTGAATAATAGGCACAGATGCCGTAAGCTCTCCTATTTTAAAGGGATTAAACGCCATATATATCACAACCTTTATATTTATTTTGATACTCAAAGTATATTTTAAATATATTGTATTAATGCAAAAAAGTCAATATATAAGATATTATAAAGAAAAGTATTTAAACTTCTATGTGAAAAATATATTGACATAAAAAGAAAAGGATAATATAATTTGATTATCAAAATATTTGACTATCAAATAGAATGGCGATGGAGGCACTTATGAAAGAAACTTTATCTGCTATAAATAAACTTATGGTTGAGGTATTTAACGATATACTGGCGATTGAGGAAGACGCCCTCAAAAACGGTAAATTCAGCGATGTTTCTATTACAGAAGTCCATACCATAGAGGCCATAGGCATGTATACCAAGCAAACTGCAAGCGAGGTTGCAAAAAAGCTTAACATCACTGCCGGAACCCTTACGGTTGCCATAAATAACCTTGTTAAAAAAGGATATGTAATAAGAATAAGAAGCGAGGACGACAGAAGAGTCGTAAAGCTTGGCTTAACCAGCAAGGGAAGGGTCCTTTTCCGCGTTCATGAGCAGTTCCATAAGGACATGGTAAGAGAGGCGGTAACAGGCTTAAGCGAAGAAGAAGAGCGGATTCTCCTTTCTGCACTTTCAAACCTTCACAGCTTTTTATTCAGAACTTATATTGAAAAAAACGATCAGGGAGAGATATCATGAAAAATTGCAGGATAGTCTGCGCTCATAAATACATTCCCGAAAGAAAAATAGATAATGACGAAATGAGCCGTATGGTAGATACCAGCGATGAATGGATTGTATCCCGTACCGGTATCAAAGAACGCCATATATCAACGGGGGAAAATACCTCCTATATGGCGGGAGAGGTACTAAAGGGCCTTATTGAGAAAAGCGGCATATCCCCCCTTGATATTGACCTTTTAATTGTCGCAACCATAAGCCCCGATTATCTTACTCCTTCAACGGCCTGCCTTGTTCAGCATATAGCGGGGGCAAAAAATGCCTTTGCATTTGATGTTAATGCCGCCTGTTCAGGCTTTGTTTATGCTCTAAGCACCGCAGAAAAGTTTATTTCATCGGGAAAATATAAAACGGCAGCCGTAATCGGCGCTGATATCCTTTCTAAGATGATTGATTTTACTGATAGGTCTACCTGTGTTCTTTTCGGAGATGGAGCAGGAGGGGTTCTCCTTCAGGCCTGTGAAGAAAATCATTATTTATCCGAGGATATGAATTCCTGCGGCGATAAGGCAATGGCCTTATACGGAGGCCATATGCCGGTAGATACGGTATTTTCTAAAGAGCAGCCAAATATGGGAAAATACATAAAAATGAACGGCAGAGAAATATTCGATTTTACATTAAAAGAAGTGCCTGAAAGCATTAAAAGAGCCCTTTCTAAGGCAGGCCTTGATTTAAAGGATATAGATTACATCGTTCCCCATCAGGCAAATGCAAGAATCGTAAATTACATGGCAAAAAAACTTAGTATTGACGTATCCCGATTTTTTATCAATATAGATCAATATGGAAACACCACGGCAGCTTCCATTCCCATAGCCTTAAGCGATATGCTGGAGGAAGGAAAGGTTGAAATCGGAAGCGGTAAAAAGCTTGCTCTTGTAGGCTTTGGCGGAGGACTGACTTGGGGTACTGTTATTATAAAAATATAATTATTATTTAGGAGGAAAATAAGATGATATTAGAAAAAATTAAAGAAATTATAGCTGAGCAATTAGGTAAGGACCCATCTGAAATTACCATGGAAACAAATATTCAAAGCGACCTCGAAGCAGATTCCCTTGATCTTTTTCAGATTATAAACGATATTGAAGATGAATTTGACGTAAAAATTGAAGACGCCGAAGATGTAGTAACCGTTGCAGACGTTGTTAAGCTGATAGAAGAGCAGAAGAAATAAATTAATTTAGAAAGCGTTTTAAGCAAGAGCCTTATGGGATTTTTCGGTTTTATCTGTGAATACGATTTACGGTGAATTTCCCGGGCTTTTCTTTCCGCTTTTTAATTTTAGAGGTGTAGTATGGATTTTGAGATTTGCAGGTTACTTAATATAGAATATCCTATTTTTCAAGGCGCCATGGCATGGGTTGCGGAAAGCTCTCTTGCAGGGGCCGTAAGCCGAGCCGGAGGCTTAGGCATAATCGCTGGGGGGAATGCCCCTGCGGAAGTTATAAGAAAAGAGATTCATAAGCTTAGAGAAACCACCGATAAGCCCTTTGCAGTAAATATAATGCTTCTTTCGCCTTTTGCAGATGAAATGGCTCAAATGGTTTGTGAAGAAAAGGTTCCCATCGTTACTACAGGGGCAGGGAACCCCGGAAAATATATGGAAAGCTTTAAAGCAAGCGGCATCAAGGTAATCCCTGTAGTGCCTTCCGTAGCCATAGCAAAGAAAATGGAGAAACTGGGGGCCGATGCCCTCGTTGCCGAAGGCATGGAAGCAGGGGGCCATATTGGGAAGCTTACAACAATGGTTTTAGTTCCTCAGGTGGTTGATGCTGTTCAAATTCCCGTGATAGCAGCCGGAGGCATTGCAGACGGCAGGGGAATGGCGGCGGCATTTATGCTTGGCGCAAAAGGCGCTCAGGTTGGAACGAGATTTCTTGTGGCAAAGGAATGCATCGTTCATGATAATTATAAAAAAGCAGTTTTAAAGGCAAACGATATTTCAACTACCGTAACAAGCCAGATTACAGGTCATCCTGTAAGAGTGCTTCGGAATAAGCTTTCAAAATTATACGATACGGCTGAAAGAGAAGAGCTTCGCAAAGAAGAACCGGACATAGAAAGAATAGAAAAGCTCGGGGTCGGCTCCTTAAGAAAAGCCGTAATTGACGGAGACGCAGAGTACGGCTCTCTTATGAGCGGCCAGATTGCCGGCCTTGTAAATAAAGAAGAAACGGCCAAAGAAATTCTTGAAAGCTTAATGGAAGGTTTTTTAAACCTTACCGCTAAGGAGAGAAGCCTATGAAAATAGCTTTTATGTTCAGCGGTCAAGGAGCCCAGCAGGAAGGCATGGGAAAAGACCTTTATGATACTTATCCTTTGTTTAAAGAAATTTTTGACCATGGCGACAGTTTATTGGATTTTTCTTTAAAGGACATATGCTTTAAAGGCGGGGAAGCTCTGAATCAAACAGAGTATGCTCAGCCGGCTCTCCTTGCCGTAAGCGCCGCCATTATAGCGCTTTTAAAAGAAGAAAATATAGAGGCTTCCATGGCAGCAGGACTTAGCCTTGGAGAATATTCAGCTCTTTTTTATTCAGGAGCATTCAGCTTTGAAGATTCCTTAAGGCTTGTAAGAAAAAGAGGGCTTCTCATGGCAAACGCCTGTAAAGCTGGCTTTGGCTCTATGAGTGCTATTTTGAATCTTTCACCGGAGCTTACACAAAGGGCCTGCGAAGAAGCTTCAACAGCAGATGAAAAGGTTTATCCGGCAAATTTCAACGCACCGGGGCAGATTGTGATTTCAGGAGAAGTAAACGCTCTTGAAAGGGCAGAAAAGCTCTGTTTAGCATATGGCGCAGGAAAAGCCGTAAGGCTTAATGTAAGCGGTCCCTTTCATACGCCTTATTTAAAAGAGGCTTCTGAAAAGCTTTCAGAAGAGCTTGAAAGCATCAACATCAACACGCCTTCTGTGCCTGTCATTACGAATTTCAGCGCAAAAGAAATGGAAGATATTAAACAAACCCTCCCTTTGCAGATGGTAAGCCCCGTAAAATGGGAAGAAAGCGTTCGTTATATGCTTTCACAGGAAGTTGATACCTTTATCGAAATAGGCGCAGGGAAAACCCTCTGTTCCTTTGTAAAGAAAATAAGCAAAGATGTAAATATATACAATGTAGATAGTGCCCAGTCTTTTGAAAAGACCATTCAGAAAATAAAGGAAGGTAAAAATGCCTAAAACAGTAATTGTAACGGGAGCTTCGAAGGGAATAGGCAAAGCCATTGCCCTTGAATTTGCCCAAAAAGGCTATAATATCGTCGTTAATTACAGAGGCGGCCTGCCTGTGGAGCTGTTAGAGGAAATGAATCAATTGGGCGGCTCTGCCATAGGAATAAAGGCCGACGTTTCAAAATTTGACGAAGCAAAAAGCCTGATAGAGTCCGCAAAGGAAAAATTCGGTTCCGTAGATGTTCTTGTAAATAATGCGGGAATAACCTGTGACAATCTTATCTTGAGAATGAAGGAAGAAGAATTCGATAAAGTAATAGAAACGAACCTCAAAGGGGCGTTTAATATGATTCGCCATGCAAGCCCTGTTATGCTGAAGCAAAAAAGCGGCGCCATCATTAATATTTCAAGCGTTGTAGGGCTAATCGGAAATATCGGGCAGGTGAATTATGCCGCAAGTAAGGCCGGACTTATCGGTATGACAAAGGCTACGGCAAGAGAGCTTGCCACAAGGGGGATTACCTGTAATGCCGTTGCCCCGGGCTTTATTGATACGGATATGACGAAGGTATTAAGCGATACCGTAAAAAATAAGATGCTTGAGAATATCCCTATGGGTCATTTCGGCAATATGAAAGATATAGCGGAAGCCGTATATTTCCTTTCAGAAAGCAGGTATATCACAGGCCAGGTATTAAATATTGACGGCGGAATGGTAATGAATTAAGAATTTATACTTAAATTTATATGAAATAGTAGTATTGTCAATTTTTATTCCTCTGAAGCCGAATGCTTACAGTGGTATAAAGACAAATTGGCGATAGGATAGACCTTATTTGCTAAGGAGGCTTTTATGAGTTTTAAAAGAGTAGTTGTAACAGGTATGGGCGTTCTTAGCCCCATAGGAAACAATCTTTCTGATTACTGGGAAAGCCTTAAAAAAGGAATCGTTGGAATAGATTTTATAAAAAGCTTCGATACCTCTGAATATAAGGCAAAGCTTGGTGCAGAGGTAAAGGATTTTGATAAAGAAAAGTATCTGGAAAGAAAAGAGACCAAGCGCATGGATCTTTTCAGCCAGTATGCAATATATGCCGCAGGAGAAGCTATCGCCCATTCAGGCCTTACGGAAGAAGCAATGAAAGAAAATCCCCGTATTGGCGTGATGTGCGGTTCAGGCATCGGCGGCCTTGCCACTATGGAAGAGCAAATTATAAGGCTCAATGAAAAAGGGCCTTCCAAGGTTGGGCCTTTATTTATTCCTATGGCCATAGCCAATATGGCCGCGGGAAACATCGCCACAAAATTTGGCATTACAGGCATATGCACTTCTTCTGTAACTGCCTGTGCAAGCTCCGCCAACTGTATTGGAGAAGCTTATCGGAATATAAAGCACGGATATAGTGACATTATTCTTGCCGGCGGAAGCGAAGCGTCCATTACGGGCATCGGCATCGCAGGTTTTACGGCTCTTACAGCTCTTTCTCTTTCCGAAGACCCGAAAAGAGCGTCTATTCCCTTTGATGAAGAAAGAAACGGCTTCATTATGGGGGAAGGGGCAGGAATGCTTGTTCTTGAAGAATACGAGCATGCTGTAAAAAGAGGTGCAACCATATACGGCGAAGTTGTAGGCTACGGTTCAAACTGCGACGCCTACCATATGACTTCTCCGAGACCGGACGGTTCGGGAGCAGCTTTAGCAATGGAGTTTGCCGTAAGGGAAGCAGGTATTGCCAAAGAAGAAATAGGCTATATCAATGCCCACGGAACAAGTACACCGCCGAACGATTTGGCTGAAACCAATGCAATTAAACTTACCTTTGGTGACCATGCCTATCATATCCCTGTTACTTCTACAAAGTCCATGATGGGCCACTTGCTTGGAGCGGCGGGGGCAGTTGAAGCCATTGCCTGTATAGAAGCTTTGAGACATGGTTTTATACCGCCTACGGCAGGCCTTGAAAAGCCCGGCGAAGGCTGTGACTTAAACTATGTGCCTAAAAAAGGCATCGAGAAGGACATAAAATATGCAATTTCAAATTCGTTTGGCTTTGGAGGCCATAATGCGGTTATTTGCTTAAAGAAATGGGAGGAATAGCCATGGATTTCAATAATATAAAAGAGCTTATCAGCCTTATAGATAAATCCAGCCTTACAGAGCTTGATTTGAAATTTGAAAATACAGAAATAAGATTAAGTAAGAATAAAAACAGCACAGGAAGCGTAAAAGAAGCTTCAAAGCCTGTAGTTTCCGTGCCTGAAATAAAAGAAGAAGGCCCTATCACTATTCTTCCCGTAGAGGAAAAGGAAGTAAAAGAAGGCTTTATTGTAAAATCTCCTCTTGTGGGAACCTTTTACGAAAGCCATTCCCCCGGGAAGCCGCCTTATGTTTCCGTAGGAAGCACGGTAAAAGAAGGGGATATTCTTTGCATTGTTGAAGCTATGAAAGTGATGAACGAAATCACTTCAGAGAAATCAGGCGAAATAGCAGAAATATTCATCAAAGACGGCGAAATGGTAGAGTACGGCCAGCCGATTTTCAGGATTATATAGGAGGTAGGATTATGCCGATAGAAATTAAAGAAATTATGGACGTTCTTCCTCATCGATACCCTTTTCTTCTTATTGACCGGATTTTGGAACTGGAGCCGGGAAAATCGGTTACGGCCAAAAAAAATCTTACAATGAACGAAGAATTCTTTCAGGGTCATTTCCCAGGGGAGCCGGTTATGCCGGGGGTTCTGATTATAGAAGCCTTAGCTCAGGCCGGAGCCTATGCCGTATTATCCATGGAAGAAAATAAAGGAAAAATTGCCTATTTAGGTGCGGTAGATAAGGCAAAATTCAGAAGCAAGGCCGTTCCGGGGGATGTACTTATGCTTGAAGTATCCATAATAAAGCTTAAAAAATCCGCAGGAATAGGAAAGGGTACTGCTTATATCGATGGCAAAAAGGCCGCAGAGGCTGAGATTACCTTTATCATTGGCTGATTGGAGCAATCGAATGTTCAATAAAATATTAATTGCAAACAGAGGCGAAATCGCCGTAAGAATCATAAGAGCCTGCCGTGAAATGGGCATATCTACCGTTGCGGTTTTTTCCGAAGCGGATAGAGATGCCCTTCATACCCAAATGGCAGATGAAGCTGTATGCATAGGCCCTGCAAAATCATCGGAAAGCTATCTCAATATGCATAATATATTAAGCGCCGCCTGTAAGCTGAATGTTCAAGCCATACACCCAGGCTTTGGTTTTTTAGCGGAAAACAGCGTTTTTGCGTCTATGTGCGGCGAATGCAATATAAAGTTCATTGGGCCGGAGCCCTCTGCAATCGACCTTTTAGGCAATAAGGCAAAGGCAAGAGAGCTGATGGCCGATGCTGGTATTCCTGTTATACCGGGAAGCAAGGGGGCAATCAAAAGCCTTGATGAGGCTTACGCCTTTGCAGAGGAATCGAGCTATCCCGTTATGCTGAAAGCTTCTGCTGGCGGCGGCGGAAAAGGCATTCGGGTTGTTGAATCAAAAAGCAAAATGGAAAACGCCTACCTGTCAGCCAAAAATGAAGCTATGGCTAATTTTTCCGATGACGGTATTTATATAGAAAAAATGATTATTAACCCCCGCCATATAGAGGTTCAGCTTTTATGCGACGAACATGGCAATTATCTCTATCTTGGGGAAAGAGATTGTTCTTTGCAGAGAAGGAACCAAAAGCTTCTGGAAGAAGCGCCGGCTCTCGGCATTTCAGAAGAAACGAGAAAACAAATGGGAGAAGCCGCAATCCTTGGAGCAAAAGCTGCAGGTTATACCAATGCCGGTACCATAGAATTTCTCTACGATAAAGACGGCAAATTTTATTTTATGGAAATGAACACCCGTATTCAGGTGGAGCATCCTATAACAGAAATGATTACAGGGATAGACATTGTGAAAGAGCAGATTCGCATAGCCGCAGGAGAAAAGCTTTCCATATCCCAAAAGGATATCGAAATCCGAGGCCATTCCATTGAATGCCGTATTAATGCAGAAAATCCCGAGAAGGGCTTTATCCCTTCTCCGGGAAAAATCTCCTATGTTCTTTTTCCTTCCGGCTGTTTAGGGCTCAGGGTAGACAGCGGTGTATACCCCGGCTGTGAAATACCGCCTTTTTATGATTCTATGATAGCGAAGGTTATTACCCACGGGACCACAAGGCAGGACGCCATTGAAAAAATGAAAAGGGCCTTGTCCGAATTTGTAATAAACGGCGTATATACGAATATAGAATTTCAGCTTGGTCTTCTTACAGATGAGAATTTTATTGAAGGGAAATTTGATACAGGATTTATTGAAAGAAAATTATCGTCTGGAAATTAGGCAATAGTAAAGAAGTAAACAGGCGGGAGGCGTATCGGTTTGAATTTATTCAGAAAGAAAAAATATGTATCCATTGAAGTAAATAAAATAAGAGAGCAGGAACAAGGAACCAGGCCCTCCGTCCCTGACGGCCTTTGGATCAAATGCCCAAGCTGTAATAAAAGCATATACTCCAAAGAAATCGGAAAACATAAAATCTGCCCGAAATGCGGCGGCTGTTTCAGACTTACTGCTTTTGAGAGAATAGGGCTTATTGCAGACGAAGGAAGCTTTTCAGAGATTAATCAGGATTTATCCGTGCATTCCTCCTCTTTTCCAGGTTACGAGGAAAAGATAAATAAGCTTAAAAACGCCACGGGATTAAATGACGCGGTTGTAACAGGCACATGCGAAATAGAAGGCAATGCCGCTGTTTTAGGCGTGATGGATAGTACCTTCATTATGGGCAGTATGGGGGCTGTCGTAGGGGAAAAGCTTGCAAGAGCCTTTGAATATGCCTTGGAAAAAAGGCTTCCTGTCATTATATTTACTGCTTCCGGCGGAGCCAGAATGCAGGAAGGTATCATTTCCCTTATGCAGATGGCAAAAATAAGCGCCGCCGCCAAACGCCACAGTGATGCAGGCTTATTGTATATTACGGTTCTTACAGACCCGACCACAGGGGGCGTTACGGCAAGCTTTGCCATGCTTGGCGACATCATTCTCTCAGAACCAAAAGCCTTAATTGGCTTTGCCGGAAGAAGAGTTATTGAACAGACTATACGCCAGAAGCTTCCTGAGGATTTTCAAACGGCTGAATTTCTTATGGAACACGGCTTTATCGATAATATCGTAAAAAGGGAAGACATGAAGGATAAATTGAGCCAAATCCTTCGTATCCATTCTTTTAAGGGGGAGGCGGTATAATGCATGACCCTATGGAAATTGTAAAAATAGCAAGAAATATTAAAAGGCCTTCCGCCCTTGATTATATAGACTATATATTTACGGATTTTTTTGAGCTGAAAGGCGACAGGCTTTATAGGGACGACAGCGCCATTGTAGGAGGCATTGCCATGCTTTCGGGCATTCCGGTGACCGTTATAGGCATACAAAAGGGAAAAACTGTAGAGGAAAACGTACAAAGAAATTTCGGCTCTCCTCACCCGGAAGGTTACAGAAAGGCTCTGCGTCTTATGAAGCAGGCGGAAAAGTTCAAACGGCCTGTGATATGCTTCGTCAATACCTCCGGTGCCTTCTGCGGGATAGGTGCAGAGGAAAGAGGGCAGGGAGAAGCCATTGCCCGTAATTTATTTGAACTATCCAATTTAAAGACTCCTATGATATCCGTCATCACTGGAGAAGGGGGAAGCGGAGGCGCCCTTGCCCTTGCTGTGGCAGACGAGGTATGGATGCTTGAAAATTCCGTTTACTCTATTCTTTCTCCCGAAGGCTTTGCCGCTATCTTATGGAAAGATGCAAAAAGAGCTGAGGAAGCCGCTAAAATCATGGGGCTTACGTCAAAAGAGCTTTTCGATATGGGAATCATAGAAAAGATCATTCCCGAAGCAGAAGGCGGTGCCCATAATGATATGGAAAAGACTGCCTCCATATTAAAAGAAGAATTGATAAAAAAGATAAACGAGCTTCTAAAAACAAATACAGAAGAGCTTATTGAGAAACGATACCTTCGGTTCAGAAGGTTCGGAGAAGATACCTATACGAATTAAAATCAAATTTTTTGATTTTAATTCGTAATAATTTTATTTGCTATATTTATAAAAAATAAAATATTGAAGCAACTCTTTATGCCGTCAAGCTTTAAATTAAGCTTGATTTTGCATATAGAGTTGCTTTTTTCTATTATTTATTTAATATATGGGTAAATTAATGAGGAAGAAGGAATAAAAGTCTATTTTGTTCAGGCTTAAATATAGTAAATTTCACAGAAAGATGTAATAAAAGTCTATTTTTCATAAACGGCTTAAACATATAAAATCCCTATGTTTAAGCCATTCAAAACATACAATTTTATTACTGTTTAAATTGAAATTTACTATAGCCTGTGTGAACATGGGTTTTTTCTTTTTTGCTTTAAATTTATGATGCTTAAATAAAAGTAATTGACTGCATGAGATTTTACATCGATTTTACATTAGCTGGCTTATTAAATTTACATAGCGCTGTTATTATATGCGTGTAAAGAAAAAAAGAATTGAAGGAGATAATATAATGAATAAAAAATTTAAAATTTTAACAATTGCAGTGGCAGCGGCAGCAATATTTACTGCATGCGGAAGCTCAGAGGGGAATAATCAGAATACCCCGCCGCCAAGCAGCGCTCCTGTATCCGAAGCGCCTAAATCAGAGGCTCCAGCTTCTGAAAAACCTTCGGAAGAGCAAAAAAGCTCTTTTGACACATCAAATGACATCGTTGTTATTTCAAGAGAAGACGGTTCAGGTACAAGAGGCGCTTTCATAGAGCTTACAGGAGTAGAAGGTAAAAATGACGCAGGCGAAAAAATAGATAATACCACAGAAGATGCAAGCATCAAAAACAGTACAGCAGCAGTTATCACCACAGTATCAGGAAATGATTATGCAATAGGATATATTTCCTTAGGATCTCTTAACGACACTGTAAAAACGCTTAAAGTAGACGAAGTAGAAGCAACAGCAGATAATATAAAAGCAGGAACATATAAAATAGCTCGTCCTTTTAACATTGCCACTAAAGAAGGCGTAAGCGAAGTTGCTCAGGATTTTATAGATTTTATACTTAGCAAAGAAGGACAGGATGTTGTAACTGAAAATAAATACATCGCTATTAACGAAAATGCGTTAGCATATGCAGGAACAAAGCCGGAAGGTAAAATTGTCGTTGCAGGTTCTTCTTCTATATCCCCAGTAATGGAGAAGCTGAAAGAAGCTTATGAAAAAGTAAACACAAACGCAGTAATAGAAATTCAAACAAGTGACTCTTCAACAGGTATGACTGCAACGACAGATGGCCTTTGCGATATCGGTATGGCTTCAAGAGAGCTTAAAGACAGCGAACTTGAAAAAGGTCTTATCCCTCAGGTTATCGCTATGGACGGTATCGCCATTATAGTAAATAACAATAATACTACAGAAAACATAAGCGTAGATACCATTAAAAAAATATTTACAGGAGAAGCCGCTACATGGGAGGAAGCATTAGCGGAATAGGGAGAAGAGAATGAGAAAACGTAAAGAAAAAATAATGCAGTATGTATTCTTTTCGGCAATGACAATATCGGTAATCGCAGTTTTCCTTATATGCTTTTTCTTATTCATAAACGGGGTTCCGGCCATAGGCGAAATAGGAGTTTTCGATTTCCTTCTGGGAACGAAGTGGAAGCCGGGCAACAATATTTACGGTATATTCCCCATGATTATAGGAAGCATATATATAACAGCAGGTGCTATCATAGTCGGCGTTCCCATAGGAATACTTACAGCAATATATCTTTCTTACTTCTGCCCGAAAAACATATATGGAATTTTTAAGCCAGCAATCGAATTGCTGGCTGCAATTCCTTCTGTTGTTTATGGGTTTTTCGGTATGGTTGTGCTTGTTCCCTTCATCAGGGAAACCTTAGGGGGAAGCGGAGAAAGCATTTTAACAGCATCTATTTTACTTGGCATCATGATACTTCCCACCATTATTTCTGTAAGCGAATCGGCCCTTAGGGCTGTTCCAAAGAGCTACTATGAAGGAAGCCTTGCCCTTGCGGCAAGTCATGAAAAAAGTGTATTTTTTGCAGTTCTTCCGGCGGCTAAATCAGGAATCATGGCAGGGGTTATACTGGGAATAGGAAGAGCCATCGGAGAGACTATGGCGGTTATTATGGTTGCGGGAAATCAGGCAAGAATGCCTCAGGGAATATTAAAGGGCGTAAGAACCCTTACGGGTAATATCGTTCTTGAAATGGGTTATGCCGCGGACCTTCACAGGGAAGCACTTATAGCTACGGCAGTAGTTTTATTCATATTTATTCTGATAATAAACTTATTATTTTCATTGATAAAAAGGAGGAGTCTTAGTTGAAAGGTAGTTTTAAACAAAGATTGACTCAATATAAAGGCTCTCCCTTGTCCTTTATTTTATATTTGATGGTAAGCCTTTCGGCTTTAGCCACAATATCGGTTTTAATATTTATTCTAGGTTATATTATAATAAAAGGCATGCCTTATCTTAAGCCGGGGCTTTTTTCCCTTCACTATACATCAGAAAACGTCTCCTTGGTGCCTGCCTTTATAAATACGGTAATAATGACTGTGCTTGCACTCTGTGTTTCAGGGCCTATCGGCATAAGCTCCGCCATATATCTTGTTGAGTATGCCAAAAAGGGGAATAAATTTGTAGAAATAGTAAGGATAACCTCCGAAACCCTTTCAGGCATCCCTTCAATCGTATACGGGCTTTTTGGTATGTTGTTTTTCGTTGGAGCATTAGGCTTTGGATACTCAATATTATCAGGGGCATTAACTCTTTCCATTATGATTCTTCCTTTGATTATGAGAACAACGGAAGAAGCCCTTAAAACAGTACCCGATTCTTACAGAGAAGGAAGCTTTGGCCTTGGCGCAGGAAAATTAAGAACGATTGTAAAAATTGTTCTTCCTACGGCCATGCCCGGCATATTATCGGGAATCATACTTTCAATAGGAAGAATAGCCGGCGAATCTGCGGCTTTGATATATACGGCAGGAACCGTTGCAAGCCTTCCGAAAAATATTTTTTCCTCAGGGCGTACGCTATCGGTACATATGTATGCACTTTCAAGTGAAGGACTTTTTATGAACGAGGCCCATGCAACAGCAGTTGTTCTTGTGGTTCTTGTAGCAGCTATAAATTTCTTATCCTCTCTTATAGCTAAAAAATTCTCCAGTATGGAAAGGAATTAATAATGGATAAAATTACGATTAAGGATTTAAATTTATATTATAGTGATTTTCATGCCTTAAAGGACGTAAACATGAATATAGGTGAAAAAGAAATAACTGCTTTTATCGGGCCTTCCGGCTGTGGAAAGTCCACTCTTTTACGTACTTTAAACAGAATGAATGACTTGGTTGAAGGCTGCAGAATAGATGGAGAAATAAAACTTGACGGGCAGGATATTTATGGCGATATAGATATTAATAAGCTTAGGAAAAAGGTGGGCATGGTTTTCCAAAAGCCAAATCCCTTTCCTATGAGCATTTATGATAATGTGGCTTACGGTCCCCGTACCCATGGCATACATAATAAAGCACAGCTTAACGATATTGTAGAAGAAAGCCTTCGGAATACCGCCATATGGGACGAGGTAAAAGACAGGCTTAAAAAAAGCGCCTTAGGCCTTTCCGGAGGGCAGCAGCAAAGGCTCTGTATTGCAAGGGCTTTGGCAGTTCAGCCGGAGGTTATTTTAATGGACGAACCAACATCTGCCTTGGATCCTATTTCTACAATAAAAATTGAAGATCTTGTTACCGAATTAAAGAAAGATTATGCTATAATAATGGTAACGCATAACATGCAGCAGGCAGCCAGAGTATCGGATAAAACAGCGTTCTTTTTGCTGGGAGAAGTAATCGAGTTTGGAAACACCGAAGATATATTTTCTTCACCTAGAGATAAAAGGACAAACGATTATATTACGGGGAGGTTCGGTTAATGAGAAGGAAATTCCAAGATCAGCTTGATGATCTTAACAAAGCCCTTATAGAAATGGGCAGCATGTGTGAAACAGCAATCAAAAATTCAATTAAAGCCCTTTTAGAAGGGGATTATGAATTTGCAAAAAAGATTACAGATTCAGACGGTGAAATAGATCAAAAAGAAAGAGAAATAGAAAGCCAGTGCATGAAGCTTATCCTTTTACAGCAGCCTATGGCTTGGGATTTACGCCAAATTTCAGCCGCCCTTAAAATCATTACCGACCTTGAAAGAATAGGCGATCAGGCTGCCGACATATCGGAAATAGTGACATTAGGCCATATTAAGCCTCTTAATGTATTTGGAAGCCTTTCAGATATGGCTCATGCCGCGGCAAAAATGGTCACAGACAGCATCGATGCCTTCGTAGGCCAGGATTTGGAGAAAGCCAGAGAGGTCATAGCTTATGATGATGTGGTTGATGATTACTTTGATGAAGTAAGAGTAGAAATGATTGATATGATTGCAGAAAACAGAATTGAAAGCGAATATTTTGTAGACGTTATAATGATTGCCAAATATTTTGAAAGAATAGGGGACCATGCAACAAATGTTGCTGAATGGGTTGAATATTCTATAACAGGCCTTCATAAAGGGGAGAAAATATAGTGATATATTGCGTTGAAGATGATGGAAACATTCGGGACCTCATAGTATATACCTTAAATGCCACAGGGTTTCTGGCAAAGGGATTTTCCGAGCCTAAAAGCTTCTATGAAGCCCTTGAAGAAAAACTTCCTGAGCTTGTTATCCTTGACATTATGCTTCCAGAGGAAGACGGGTTAAAAATCCTTGGGAAGCTTAAAGGTCATAGCAAAACTAAAAATATTCCCGTAATAATAATTACTGCCAAAACGGCGGAATACGATAAGGTAATAGGCCTTGACAGCGGAGCAGACGATTATATAACAAAGCCCATTGCCATGATGGAGTTTATTTCAAGGGTCAAGGCCGTCCTTAGGAGAGTAAATAAGGAATCCTCCGATAAAAATATATTGAAGATGAACGATATCGTTATCAATCTTGAAAAACATGAAGTTACAGTTAACAATGAAGAAGTTTTGCTTACCTATAAAGAATTTGAGCTTTTAAGGTATCTTGTAGAAAATAAAGGAATCGTACTCACCAGAGACAGGCTTTTGGAAACCCTGTGGGGATATGATTTCGGCGGAGAGACAAGAACTGTAGATGTTCATATAAGGACATTAAGACAGAAGCTTGGGGAAAGCGGAAACGCCATTAAAACAGTAAGGGGAATGGGATATAAAATTGAGGGCTAAATTAAGTAATGAAATACTTTTAAATATGTGCATTCTCATTATATTTTCAACGATATTTGTAGCATACCTTACAGTCACTGTGCTCCATGACGATTTTTATGATGAGATGCGGAAAAGAACAGAAGCCCAGGCCATCTATATGGCAAATATGATAAATTATTCAGGGGAAGATTATATTTTCGAGGCCTTTGAGCCTACGGACGAAGGCCGGCTTACTTTAATAAAATCTGACGGAAGAGTTCTTTATGACAGCGAAAAAGATGCTGCCGATATGGAGAGCCATTTGGAACGGCCGGAGGTAAAAGAAGCCATAAAATACGGCTGGGGAGAGGAAGACCGTCTTTCTGAGACCATGGACAGAAAGACTTTTTATTATGCCATCCGTCTTGATAACGGAGATATTATTCGTTTTTCCAACAGTACAGACAGTGTTTTTGCTATTATATATAAAAATATTCCTTATGTAATACTGATATGTATCATCATCGTAATGGTATCTATATTTGTAGCGAGGCTGCAGACAAGAAAAATTATAAAGCCCATTAACGGCATTAATCTTGAAAGCCCCTTTTTAAGCAATGCTTACGAGGAATTAGAGCCTCTTCTTAGAAGAATGGAAAAACAGAATGCCCAGATCAGCGATCAGCTTAATGCACTGCGGAAAAAGCAGGAGGAAATAGCTACTATTACAAAAAATATGAATGAAGGCCTTGTTTTTCTTGATATAAAGGGAAATGTGCTTTCCATAAACAAAAGTGCTGAAAATATACTTGGCGTAGGCGGAAGGGATTATCTTCAAAGGCATATCATCTCCATAAACAGAAGCCCTGTAATTCTTGAAGCTGTGAAAAAGGCTTCCGAAGGGGAAACTTTTGAAACCATATTCGATATACATGAAAAAAAATATCAGGTTTTTTCAAGCCCTGTAATAATAGATGCGCAAATAAGCGGCACGGTTATGTTTATTCTCGACGTGACGGAAAAAGTCGAAGCAGAAAGGCTGAGAAGAGAGTTTTCTGCGAATGTTTCTCACGAGCTTAAAACCCCTCTTACATCAATATCCGGCTATGCAGAAATTATGAAAAACGGCCTTGTAAAACCGGAAGATATGACAGGATTTTCTGAAAGGATATATAATGAAGCAAGCAGATTGGTAACCCTTATTGACGATATTATAAAGCTTTCCCGCCTTGACGAAAAGGAAAGCAGCCTTGTCTGGGAAAATATCGATATTTATGACCTTGCTGAAAAAGTGAAAGAAAGGCTCAACCATTATGCCCAGAGCAGAAATGTAGAGATTTCCATAAGCGGCGAAAGAATAAAGATGAATTGTATAGGGCGGATAATGGAAGAAATAATTTACAATCTATGCGATAACGCCATTAAATATAATGTAGAAAACGGTAAAGTAAATATTGATATGCACATAGAGGGAGACAGCCCTGTTTTAATCGTATCTGATACGGGAATAGGTATAGACAAAAAATATCATTCAAGGGTATTTGAACGGTTTTACAGAGTAGATAAAAGCCATTCAAAGGAAACCGGCGGCACAGGTCTTGGCCTTTCCATCGTTAAACACGGGGCCATTTGCCATAATGCAAAGCTTGATATTAAAAGCGAACCGGGGAAGGGGACATCGATATCCTTGATATTTCCCAAAAGGCCATAGATATTATCCTTAATGATAAGAGGGCACTCACCACTTAAAAATGTACATAAGAAAAACTTATGTGCAATTTTAAGTTCATTGCATATATAATCAATTTGCCTGCTATGCCCCCCGTAAGCATTTAACTTTAGGGGGCATAAAATAAGGGAAAAGCAGATGAATATGCTGCTATTTCATATGAATTTAAATATAATTTGCCACATATTATTTAGGGCTGCGGCAGTATCGCAGCCCTTCTTGCTGACATTTTCTTTTATTTCAGCGATAAATATTTAAGGGTGTATAAACATTTGTACCCAATAGGGGGTTCCGCCGCTGTTAAAGTATCCGACACCGATTTCGCTAAATCCCCTGTTAAGTATATTGGCTCTGTGGCCCGCTGAGTTCATCCAGCTTGATACAACGCTTTCAGGAGTTCTTTGGCCCATGGCTATATTTTCGCCGGCAGTGGTAAAATGAATATTAAAAGAATTCATCATATCAAAGGGAGAACCATAGACTGGGGAATAATGGCTGAAATAATTATTATTATGCAAGTCCTCAGCTTTGTACCTTGCAACCCTTGAAAGCTGCCAATTTGGCGTAAGGGCAGGGAGGCCCCTTTGAGTTCTTTCTCTGTTTGTAAGCTCTATAACCTGTTCTTCCATAGAAAGGGCATTAGGGTCCCTCTGGGGTATTAAAACCCTTTGATTAGGATATATCAGCGCGGGATTTTGAATCTGAGGATTTGCCGCAATTAATTCTGAAAGGCCTACGCTGTATTTCACTGATATTTTCCAAAGAGTGTCCCCAGGCTGTATTGTATAATAAACAGGGTTTGCACTTTCAAGAATATTGTATTTTTTTGTATCTGTTAATAGCGTTAGCATTAGTAAAACAGGATCCATAAAATATCCTCCTCAATTAAATTTAGCGGTAGATTAGTATAATTTAACGTGAGTTGGCGAAATCGGACCCTTTGGTTTACCAAAGGAAAGTCCGAAGAACTTTTCACGTTATGAGTATAAATTTGCAGTTTTTTTCTGAAAATTTGTACGAATAGTGTCATAAGTTCGATGAGAATTTTATTCCATCGAACTTATATTAATTTATTACTAAACGCTTTAATGCCGTTAAATCCATTCTATTTTGCCGCAGGCAATTTTTTCCGGAGAATCTACCTCACCTTCAAAGGGTAAAAAATCTTCCGGCCTATGGATGATGATTACTCTGCCAACTACTTCATTAACTGTAAACCTGTCTGTAAGAAAAATAGAAAATGCCAATCCCGATGATTCTATAAGAACCGGAAGATCGCCGGCGTTGTAAGTAGCGCATCCATGGGGATTATAATGTGATCCGGCCCCTGCAAACGGGTCAAGGGCTATTTGATTGCAAGAATCTCCCGAATGGATATGGCAGGGGAACATTCCGGAAGAACACACGTTATTTCTGTGAGGCAGACCGAAAACCTCCATGTATACATAAACATTTCCTTCTAATTCATAAAAATAGACAGTTCCTCTTACGTTAGGATAGGAACTTCCTCCTTCTAGTCTTGCTCTTGCAACGGGCCTGCTGTTAAATAGGTACCGTAAATGATTGCCGCTGGGCATTTCAGCCGCTCTGATAAAGGGATTTTGCCATCGTCTTAACATATAGACCTCCTCCAACATAAAACATAAGATAAAAAAATCATTTGTGAATCGACTCTTATTGATTTTAAGCAAAAGTGCAACTGTTTCTATAAATGCATAAAGCGAATTCACCATATCAGACATAGTAAGATAATTTAATTACAATAACAAAACCTGATTTAAACTGTTTATAAAAGATAGGCTTTTATTACTACTTTAAGGCTGTTTCACTATAGGTGAATTCAAATTCTTTAATATAAAAATACAATACATTATATTTTAATTATATGAACGAGTTAAAATAAGGTTCAATAAACCAATTAAAACACCGGAATATTTTTCCTAAAGGGTTAAAAAAGAACCAATTATGATATAGCCCTAAAATAAGACTATCTCATAATTGGTTCTGCAATTATATATATTTATTTAAAATATTATGGAACCTCGTCTATTTTTAAATTGTACTTTTCTTGTATGCTTTTAAGTCTTTTTAAAAATTCTTTTAAAACCTCGGAATTTCCGACTACTTCCACATTATCTCCATAGGATAAAAGCATATTATAAAACCATTCTTCCGAAGGAACTGCTTCCTTCACAAGGATACGGCCATCGTCTAAAAACTTTATATTATCGGGGCTGAAATTATCATAAACAGAATAAGCCAGCTCACCTTTAAAAATAAGCTCAGCCTCCACAAGTTTAGCAGGATTGTCCGGCCAAAAGAGCTTAAGCGGGGCAGGTTCATGAAACACTTCAAAAGGCTCTCTAAGCTTTTCTACATTAATCATTCTTGTGATTTTATATATTCTAAGGTCTTCCTTTTCTGCGCAATAGGCTTGAAGATACCATGAGCTGTATTTGAATATCAATTTAACAGGTTCTACCTTCTTTTTGCTTTTTATTCCGCTGGAATTGAAATATTCAAAGGATACAAGCTTTTTTTCTATAAGAGCTTCTTTTAAAGTATTAAATTTTTTATCCTGCTTGGAGGCATTGCCCCATGAAGAAAAATCTACCTCAATCCAATCATAATTATCTTTATTGAATATTGAGCTTATTTTTTTTATTACAGCCTCAGAATTAGGGAAACCGGCAGCCTTAAGGCTTTGGAGGCCCATTAGTATGTTATTTTGCTCATCCTCCGACAACACGGCCTTATTAAATATATAATTAGGTAAAATAAAGATACCGCCCCCTGAGCCTTTTTCCGTGTATACGGGAATATTAGCTGAAGAAAGGGCGTCGATATCTCTATATATGGTCCTGGGTGAAACATTAAACCGATCTGCCAGTTCCTTGGCAGTAACTCTTTTTCTTTCTGTAAGAATAAAAATAATTTCAATTAGCCTGTTTGCTTTCATAAATCCTCCTGTTAAGCCTAGTCCGTTAAGCTTTTATGAAGAATTGGAAGCCACGCCTGTAACAAGGATATTATGGATAAGATATAATACTTAACAAGCTAAAAAACCTTATTAAGTATTACTATACAGACGAAAACAATTATAAGCCGAAATCCGTTTTGCCTATGACTGTGAGGCCTCTGCTTTCCATTTTGTAAATTCGTCCATAACTGCTTGATAGGTTTCGCCGCATATTGAAGGCAACTCTCCGCCCCATGCTTGTTCCGCTTTTTTGAAGCCTTTTTCAACGGCGTCTCTTAAAGCGTCGATGTTTGCCGGATCACCGCCAGATAAAGCCTTGGCAAAATCCATAATTCTTTCGGTGGTTTTTTTTACACCGAAATATCCATTTTCAGAAATCGCTTCTTTTGCTTCATTTATAGTCGTCTGATCTATTTCGTAATTGGAAATGATATATTCCCAGTCTTTTTTTGTTACCGGATTCAGAAGTTTGTTAACTGTATCGGCTTGCTTATTTATTAGTTTTTCTACGATGTCTCTTAAAGCCTTCGTTTTTGCAGCTGTTTCCTGCTTAAGCTTTGCAATCGTTTCCGAAGGGCCTATATTGTTTTCAGAACCGGATTTCTCATATACTACCGCATCTTTTTCCAAAGATTTGTCTGTGTTTTTATTCGAGCTGGAATTTATTTTGGAAGAGGCAGGCGTATATGTATTAATACTATTTATTGGATTAATATTCATAAAATCACCTCTTGTTACTATTATCGGATAGAAGTATTAAAAAAGTGAGCGTTTTAATATACGAATTATCTATTTAAATACAGCTTTTTTACTTATAATATAATTTAAAATAATAATCACAATTTGTGTTATAATTTTGCTAAAAAACGGCTCAACATGCATAAAATTTACGAGGGCTAAAATAAGTGCCATATCCACTCCGTAGGTAAAGAGTCTGCCAAGGCTGAATTTAAAAAGCTCTTCAAGGGTTTCTTTAAAGGATATGCTTTTCGAATGAAAAACCCATATCTTATTTGTAAAGAAAGCAAAAAGTACAGCAAGTATGGTGGAAAGGGTATTTGCTATAAAAATACTTGTGTTTTGCCCAAGGCCGGAAAAAACCATAAGGAAAAGATTAAAGCTTCCAAGGCTTAAAAGGGTTGTCATGCCTCCGAATATAATATATCGAATTATTTCCATATCAAGAAGCTTTTTAATCAGGCTATATATTTTTTCCATCTGCGTTTTCGTCCTTATTCTGAATTATTTGAGAGATTAAATAAAGGGGCCTATCTCTTGCTTCATCATAAATTCTGCCGATATATTCACCGAAAAAGCCCAATGATATCAAAATAGCCGCCTGAAGAAATATAACAAAGAAAAGCCCATAGTGAATAAAATCCGGAGAGCCATTTAATATATCCAATAGTATTATTACCGCTAAATATATGAAGCTTCCGCCTAAAGCCATTGCTCCTATAAAAGTTGCAAGTTTAAGAGGCGCCGATGAAAAGGATATAATGCCGTCTAGGGCAAGCTTAACCATTTTTTTAAGAGGATATTTGGTTTCCCCGGCAAAACGCTCGTGGCGGTCGTATAAAACTGCTGTCTGCTTATATCCTACCCATGATACAAGCCCTCTCATATAACGGTTTTTCTCTTTTATGCCCTTCATAGCCTCACAGACTTTTCTGTCTATAAGCCTGAAATCTCCCGTATCTACGGGGATGTCAACCTTTGTTATGGATTTAAGGATTCTATAATAGGTACTTGCCGTAAATTTCTTAAAGAAGGTTTCGCCGTCTCTTTTTTTACGCTTTCCATATACGACTTCATACCCTTCCTTCCATTTTTCTATCATCTCCAAGATAATTTCAGGAGGGTCTTGAAGGTCGGCGTCTATAAACACAATGGCGTCGCCTGAAGCATTATCCATTCCTGCGGTTATAGCAATTTGATGACCGAAGTTTCTGGAAAAATCAATTACTTTCACATTAGGGTCTGAAATACTGATTTCAGAGAGAATTTTGAGGGTCTTATCCTTGCTGCCGTCATTTACGAAAATAAGCTCATAGCTTTCATTGGTTGAATCCATAACTTTTTTAAGCTCTTTATAAGAGGCAGTAATGACCTCTTCTTCGTTATATGCTGGAATAACGATTGAATAAACGACTTTCATTAAACCATCTCCATTTTATATAATAAGCTGCCAGCTGTTAAACCATTTTAAGAAATTATATACATAGGAACTATCTACGGGCATTCCCGATAGAACAGGGTAGAATAGTATAAATAAAAGAATGAATACTGCCATATATAAGTGAGTAAAGCGCTTGTCTTTTCTATTTATGATATCCTTAAACATATAGGTAATCATCATTGCCACAAAAATAACTGAAGGAAAATAATGGTATATATATGTTGTTCTTGATATAAGCACCCAGGGAAGGAATTGGGAGCCGTAGGATATCATAATGAAAAGGGCGTTTTTATTTTTCTTTACCGACCACAGGTATATCGTATAAAAAAGAGCGATGATGCCTGTCCACCAAAGGGCAGGATTTCCAAAGGAGCTTATGCCCATTTTAAGGCCGTCAGGCAAGGTCTTAGAAAAGTAAAAAATAGGTCGTATCATAACAGGCCATTGCCACCAGGGGCTTGCGTAAGGGTGGGTAGAAACAAGCTCTGAATGGTAGCTGAACATATCCATCTGGTTTTTTAAAATATCTTTTATGCCGCTGTAGCCAGGTGTATTAAAATAAGACAAATAAGAAAGCAGGTATATAATAACAGGCACTACAATAAAAAATACAACGCAGGCGGCAAAGGTTTTAATGGTGTTTGGGAAAAAGGCTTTTTCTATAGTTTCAATACCATATTCCTTGGCATATTTATATTCTCTAAACCGGTCATAAATTGTTATAAAGAAGATGACTGCGATTCCGGCCAAGGCATATACTCCCTGCCATTTTACCGATATGGCAAGACCCGTAAAAACCCCTGAAAGAAACAGAGGAAGCATTGTTTTTGAAAGCTTTGTGTCATAAAAGCTCATGGTGTAATATTGATACATAAAATAATACATGCCCATAATAAATATACAGGTATAGCTGTCGATTGTGGCAATTCTTGTCTGAGCAAAGTGCATAAAATCAAAGGTAAATATAAAAGCCGTAAAAAATGCCCATTTAGAGCTTTTAAATATATTTCTGGCAAATAAATATATAAAGGGAACCATTAAAACACCGCATAGTGTGCCCATAAACCGCCAGCCGAAGGGGTTCATGCCGAAAAGCAGGATGCCAACAGATATGATTGCTTTTCCTAAAGGCGGGTGGGTGTTTTCATATATTTTTATTCCGTTTATGATTTCATAAGCAGTTCTTGCATGGTATATTTCATCAAAATAGGTGCTGTTTTTATAGGTAGACACCTCAGGAACCATGCCTTGCTCGTCCACAAGCTCCGGAGCGTCTTTAGAGCTTATGGGAATAAGCTTATGTCCTTCTCCTCTTAAGGCTATTTCAAAAAAAGAGCAGTCCTTTTCCGATGCTTCCAAAGCTACGTATTTGGCTTCTCTTTCTATTGCCGCATCTTTCCATGAGAAAACGCCTTTCGTCTCAAGGCTTGCGGCTTCTTCCCAATTTATATAATCTTCTGATACGAATATTTTAAATTCCTTATCGGGCTTAAGCCCTACAAAGTATTGAAGGCTTTCAATATATTGATCGCTTTCCAGCTCTATCACTACTTTTTCCTCTTTTTCAAGCTTAAATAATGTTTCGGGAGCATACGTGTTTCCTAAATTATAAAAAGCAATTACACTGTATAAAAACATAAGAATTCCCATATAGATATAATCTTTTTTTCCTAAAGGAGCAAAAGCTCTTGTTTTTTTAATTTTAAAGAAGGTATAGTCCTCCTTTCTGCCTTTTAATATGCCATACCTTTCCAATGAAGGAGAAGCGGAAAAAGAAAAAAATGCTGTATATGCCATAAAACCAATAATAAAGAGATTTAAAAAACCTATAATCATCATGGGCGCTTCGAGAAACTCCTGTTCAAGGCCCTTAAGGGTCATATATAAAACGTCGGATACGTTTATAAAAAAGCTCAGGCTTAGGCTTAAATAAAGCAGGAAAATCCTTTTATCCTTATTATATACATAGGCCATAAGCATGAAAGGAATAGCCGTAAATAAATATCTTTCATGCACCTTTACGGAAAACATAAATGTAGATATAAATAAGAGAGCCCCTACGAAGAAGTAATTTCCCTTTGAGGAATTTCTTTTAAGAAGGCCTATAGAGCCTATGGTGATTAAAACAATAAAAATTATGCTCCATAAAGAATAGGGCATTAATATAAAAATATCATTGATGCTGGCCCAGTTGCCCCCAAAAACAGCATACAAATTAAAGGCGTTTAAAGAAGCATAAGGGTAGGACTTTAAGGTATTTATATATTGCACAATAACATCTGTTGCGTCAAGGGCCTTTGTAAAGGGAAGTATTCCCCCGACAATGACAAAGAGGCCTACAGTAATGCCGTCTATGATGTTTGTTATGCTTTCTTTCTTGAAGCCGTTTTTTCTTATATAATTATAAACATAGAATATATATACAGGTGACATAATAAGGGATTGGGGCTTAACAATGAGCGCAATGGCAAAAAGCCCGAAAGACCTTATTATTTTATCTGAAGCTAAATAATATATAGAAAGGATTAAAAAGAAGCTGTATACACTGTCTACCTGCCCCCATACGGAACTATCTAAAATAACAGCAGGGTTCACGGCATATATAAGCCCTATAAGCCATGCGGTTTTTTTATCCATTCGCTTTTCAGAAATTTTATATATAAAAACTGATGTTAAAATATCAAATAGGATAGCAGGCATTTTTATGAGAAGAGTAAATGCCGCATCAGTTTCTATTCTGAAAAAATCTTTTGCTTTCCCTAATATAAATAAAACATACATATATCCCGGCGGATAATCTGTAAATGCATCGGAGGAGTAAAAGGAGCTGAAGCCGTCTTCTGAAAGCATTTTGCTCCAATCCTTAAAGCATTGAATATCCCCTGGATAACCTTCTGTTATAAATGCAGATAATATTCTTAAGGACAAGCCGATAAAAACCAGAAGAAAAACAGAATTTATAAGACGCATCTCCCATTTAAAATCACAAATATATAAAATAATTACGGAAAATGCCGCAATAGCCGCTAAAAAATGAATGAGTCCCATAAAAAACCTCCTATAGGAATTTATCCCCATTATATACCAAATGATGTAAAATTTATAGTGCACAAAAGAAGAAAATATTTTCTGATAATATGTTTAAAATGCCATTAATTTGTGTTATTATGTAATGAATGTATTTCTTATGAAATAAAAATTGACTTGCGTATTGCTACGGTTTAAGGAGTATAAAATGGAGCTTTTTTTTGAAGGAAACAAGGCTGTAATGACGAATTATAATAGCTTTGATATAGAAGAAATTCTTGAATGCGGACAATGCTTCAGATTTGATAAGCTTGGAGAAAAAAATTACATATATGTTGCAGGAAACAGAGTTTTACATATTGAACAGAATATAAAAAGAGGGATTGTCGAATTTTATCCTACAACTGAGGAAGAATTCAAAGAATACTGGCTTAATTATTTTGATTTTAACCGTAATTACGAAGAAATAAAAGACATATTAAAACAAAGTGACGATGTTCTTTCAGAGGCCATAAACTTTGCCGGCGGCATACGCATACTGAATCAGGATTTCTGGGATTGTCTCATAGCCTTTGTAATTTCTCAAAATAATAGGATCCCTAGGATAAAACAAGTCATAAAAAACATATCCGAGGTTTACGGAAAAGAAATAGATGAAGGCTATTATTCATTTCCGGAAGCGTCGGTTTTTAATAATGTAACCATTGAGAAGCTTATGGAGTGCAAAACCGGTTTTAGGGCAAAGTATATTCTTGATGCCGCAGAAAAAAGGCTTTCGGGAAGGCTTGATGAAATAGAGATAAGAAAGCTTGATACGGAAAACTTGAGAAAAAGGCTTATGGAAATATACGGCGTAGGCGGAAAAGTAGCCGACTGCGTGCTTATTTTTTCTCTTAACCGCCCGGAGGTTTTTCCCACAGACGTTTGGATTAAAAGAGTAATGCAGCATTTTTACTTTGGGGGCAAAGAGGTTCCCATTAAGGACATACATGCCTTTGTGAAGGACAAATGGGGCGGCCTTGCAGGCTTTGCCCAGCAGTACCTTTTTCACTATGCACGGCTTAACAGAATAGGAGGCAAATAAGTGACCGGAACTTTTGTAAACTTTATAGCCATATTAATAGGAAGCGGAGCAGGACTTTTACTTAAAAACGGTTTAAACGAAAGAATAAAGGCAATAATAACTCAGGCGATAGGTCTTATCGTTTTGTTTTCTGGCATGTCGGGAAGCATAAGCAAGATGATACAGCCGGAAGCCAATACTGTAGTATTTATATTAAGCCTCGTCATAGGCGGAATTATCGGAGAAATGCTTCAAATCGATAAGCGGTTTGATTCCGTAAGTAAATCTATAGATCAAAAATTTGGCGGTGGAAACCCTGTATCTATAGGCTTTATGAGGGCGACGATGCTTTTTTGCATAGGGGCTATGGCAATCGTAGGCTCCATAGAAAGCGGAATAACCGGCAATCATCAAACATTATTTGCCAAATCCGTAATAGACGGAATAACGGCTGTTATATTGGCCTCTACTTACGGCATAGGTGTACTGTTTTCTGCTCTGGCTGTTTTAATATATCAGGGAAGCATAACCCTTCTTTCTATATACATAGAGCCTTATCTTACCTCAGAAATGATAAGAGAGCTTTCTATTGTAGGCGGCATACTTATAGCATGCCTTGGCCTTGATATATTGGGTATTAAGAAGCTTAAGGTTGAAAATTTCATACCGGCTATATTTGTGCCTATTTTTTATTATCTCTTAATGGGAGTATTACCATTTTAAGTAAAACGAAGAAAACGAAAGCAAGAGAGAGATAATGGGAGAGAAAATAAGATATAAGTGTAAATTCGGATATTTTCCATGGAAAATTGGGCTTGCATAAAGCTTTTATTAAATATAATATATATTTTGTAATTAGCACTCAATCAAGGTGAGTGCTAACAGGATGATAATAAAATTTATATATAAATTTGGGAGGTAATTTGATGAAGATTAAACCTTTAGGCGACAGAGTTGTTATTAAACAATTAGAAGCAGAAGAAAAGACAAAATCTGGTATTGTTCTTCCTGGAAACGCGAAAGAAAAACCACAGGAAGCAGAAGTTGTTGCAGTAGGCCCCGGTGGTATCGTAGACGGCAAAGAAGTTCAGATGCAGGTTCAAGTAGGTCAAAGAGTAATTTACTCAAAATATGCCGGAACCGAAGTAAAGCTTGACAAAGAAGAATACATCATCGTTAAGCAGAACGATATTCTTGCAGTTATTGAATAATTAATCAGGAGGAATGAAAAATGGCAAAACAGATGAAATTCGGCGTAGATGCCAGAAAAGCATTGGAATCAGGTGTTAATCAGCTTGCTGATACAGTTAAAATAACTTTAGGACCAAAGGGAAGAAACGTTGTTCTTGACAAAAAATACGGAACTCCCTTAATCACAAACGACGGTGTTACTATAGCCAAAGAAATAGAGCTTGAAGATGCTTTTGAAAATATCGGTGCTCAGATACTTAAAGAAGTTGCTACAAAGACAAACGATGTAGCAGGCGACGGAACCACTACAGCTACAGTTTTAGCACAGGCTATGGTACACGCAGGCCTTTTAAACTTAGCTGCCGGAGCAAATCCTATCATTGTAAGAAGAGGCATGCAGAAAGCCACAGAAGTAGCCGTTGACGCTATTTACAAAAGAAGCCAGAAGGTAGACGGAAAGAACCACATCGCTAAGGTAGCCGCTATTTCCTCAGGCGATGAAGAAGTAGGCAAAATGGTAGCAGATGCTATGGAAAAAGTTACAGGCGACGGCGTTATCACTGTTGAAGAGTCTAAGTCCATGAATACCGAGCTTGAGCTTGTAGAAGGTATGCAGTTTGACAGAGGCTATTTATCCGCTTACATGGCTACAGATATGGATAAAATGGTAGCCGAGCTTGACAATCCATATATCCTTATTACAGATAAGAAAATCTCCAACATTCAGGAAATCCTTCCTATTCTTGAGCAGATTGTTCAAACAGGCGCAAAGCTTCTTATTATTGCAGAGGATGTTGAAGGGGAAGCACTTACTACTTTAATTCTTAATAAATTAAGAGGTACATTCAGTTGTGTAGCAGTTAAGGCACCGGGATTTGGCGACAGAAGAAAAGCAATGCTTGAAGATATCGCTATTCTTACAGGCGGACAGGTTATTTCTGAAGAGCTTGGCCTTGACCTTAAAGAAGCTACCATTGAAATGCTTGGTAGAGCAAAGACTGTTAAAGTTGAAAAAGAAAATACCATCATCGTTGACGGTGCAGGCGAAAAGAAAGATATTGAAACAAGGATAAAACAAATTAAAGGTCAGATTGAAGAAACAACATCTGAATTCGATAGAGAAAAATTACAGGAAAGACTTGCTAAAATTGCCGGCGGCGTAGCCGTTATCAAAGTTGGCGCTGCTTCCGAAACAGAGCTTAAAGAAAAGAAACTTCGTATGGAAGATGCCTTGGCAGCTACAAAGGCAGCCGTTGAAGAAGGTATTATCCCAGGCGGCGGTTCCATATTCATTCATATAGCTAAAGAAGTAGAAAAGCTTATGGATACCCTTGAAGGCGACGAAAAAACAGGTGCTTCCATCGTTTGCAAGGCTCTTTCAGCTCCGCTGAATCAGATTGCTATCAATGCAGGTATTGAAGGCGGCGTTGTTATTAATAAGGTTAGAGAATCCAATGACGGAATCGGTTTTAACGTATTAACAGAAACCTATGTTGATATGATTGAAGCAGGTATTATCGATCCAACAAAGGTTGCAAGATCAGCGCTTCAAAACGCAACAAGCGTTGCTTCAACACTTCTTACAACAGAATCCGTTGTTGCAGACATTAAAGAAGATGAACCTCCAATGCCAGCAGGCGGCGGAATGGGCATGATGTAATTAGCAAACATATTATAATATAATTTTAACAGGCGGAAGAGTTTATCTTCCGCCTGTTTTTTATGGGTTCACTTGGATTGCCTAAAAGCATAACGGGTCATAATACCCGATACTTATAGAGAGCTAGTGGAATAAAAGCAAAAAGAATTATAAATAGAAGATAATAGCCGCATCACCCTGTAAATTCATAGGAACAATGAGTATGCTGTCACCTGCGGAAAAAATCCGCACCGCTATTTCAATTGAAACCAGCTATATGTGAAAAATATAATCGAAAATTATAGTTGACAAAGGAGCATGTCCTATTCTATAATGATTTTAATATATTAAACCTGTGATTGAGAATAGTAGGTTTTATACTAGCCTTAAAGAGAGTCGGCGTTGGTGAGAGTCCGGCAGGAGGTATTTAATTGAATGGACTCATGAGGGCGGTACGAAAGCCTCTGGCTAGTAGTTACCGACGGGCTTTTCACCGTTACCATGAAAGATGTATGTTAGTACATGAGAGAGAGCCGTAAGGCTAATTAGGGTGGCACCGCAGGTATGCTCCTGTCCCTTGTTTATACAAGGAACAGGAGTTTTTTTATTGTCACGAAAAGGTACGAACTAGAGAACAGAATAGCTATAGTTTAGAGATGCCCTGTGAAATTAGTAAGAGACGGTTTGGATTGGCTTATAATCCAAATTTCGCTGAAAAAGGAGGTTTTTAAATGAATTGGCGATGGCATAGCTTGAAAAAGATTTATATAAAAAAGGTATTCATATTAAAATTTATTTAAAAGGAGATTCACTATGAAAAAGATATATATTTTATTAGCCTTTGTTTTACTTTTAGGAGGCTGCGGAACAGCATCAGCAAATGAGAAAAAGGTTTATAAAATAGGGGTAAATCAATACGCTCAGCATAAATCCTTAGATAATTGCTATGAAGGCTTTAAACAAGGCCTTGAAGAAGCAGGTCTTAAAGAAGGGGAAGATTTTACCATAGATTTTCAAAATGCATCAGGGGATAACAGCAACGCAAATTCCATAAGCCAGAATTTTGCCGCAAAAGAATATGATATGATTGCAGCCATAGCGACACCTTCTGCTATAAGCGCATATTCGGCGGCAGAAAGCAAGGATATCCCTGTATTATTTATAGCCGTATCCGACCCTGTTGCCGCAGGCTTAGTGGAAAGCCTTGATAAACCTGGGAAAAACAGCACCGGAACAAAAGATGAGCTTCCTATGGAAGCCCAGCTTAAACTGATAAGAGCATTTATGCCTGACGCAAAGAAAATAGGTGTTTTATATACCTTAAGCGAGACGAATTCCCTTACCCATCTTGAAGCCTTTAAAGCCCTTGCTCCTGAATATGGCTTTGAAGTAGTGGAATCCGGTGTTTCAGGGCCTTCGGATATTCCCATGGCAATTGACGCTCTTCTTCCTAAGGTTGACTGTGTAAATAATTTTACAGATAACAATGTAGTACAGAATTTAAGCCTTTTGGTAGAAAAGGCAAATGCAGCAGGAATTCCGGTATTCGGTTCAGAGGAAGAACAAGTAAATAACGGCTGCATTGCAAGCGAAGGTATTGATTATATTGCTTTAGGAAAAGAAACAGGGCTTATGGCAGCAAAAATATTAAAAGGTGAAGCAAAAGCATCTGAAACGGCAGTTAAAGTAATCAAAGAAAGTACCCCCATAGCAAATAAAAAGACCCTTGAAGCTTTAAATATTGAAATACCTGAAGAATATAAAAACATTGAAATTGTTGAATAAAGGAGTATGAAAATGTCCGTAATGGCAAACATATTAACCGGCATAGCAGAACAGGGTCTTATTTACGGCGTATTGGTGTTAGGGGTATATATAAGCTATAAAATACTTAATTTTCCCGATTTATCCGTCGACGGAACATTTTCTCTCGGTGGGGCAATAACGGCAGTTTTAATAACGGCAGGGGTAAATCCTTGGATTTGTCTTTTAATCTCTTTCGGGGGCGGGCTGCTCTGCGGCTTCCTTGTAGGCCTTATGAACGTAAAGCTTAAAATAAGCGAAATCGTCTGCGGAATTATAATGATGACTGGGCTTTATTCGGTTAATTTAAGAATCGCAGGCTCTTCCCTTGCACCTATAATCAATCGGGAGACCATATTTAACGGCAGATTATACGGCTTTATTTCAAACATATCTTCTTATGGAATTTTAATAATAGCCTTTATTTTAACTTTGGGAGCAAAGCTTCTGCTGGACCTTTATTTAAAAACAAAATCTGGAATGCTTCTAAAGGCTTCGGGAAGCAATCGGCATTTAACGGAAAGCCTGGGCCAAAACCCTGATTTTTATAAAATTATAGGCCTTTCTCTGGCAAACGGGCTTACGGCATTTTCAGGAAGCATCTTATGCCAGCAGCAGAAATACTTTGAAATCAATATGGGTACAGGAATGATGGTTATGGCGCTTGCTTCAGTAATAATTGGAAGCACGGTTTTCAAGAAAATAAGCTTTATGGAAATTACCACCAAAGTAATCGTTGGTTCTGTAATTTATAAAGGCTGCGTAAGCCTTGCATTGAACCTTGGTTTTTCTCCCAATGATTTAAAGCTTATTATGGCTGTTATTTTCCTTTTGGTTCTTGCTTTCAATAATTTTGGGAGGGTAAAAAATGCTGATACTTAAAAACATAAATAAAAGCTTTTCTATTCAGAATAGAGAAAAAGTCCTTTTCGAAGGCTTAAATTTGCAAGTTGAAAAAGGGCAATTTGTATGCCTCTTAGGAAGTAACGGAAGCGGCAAAACCACACTCTTAAATTTAGTCTGCGGAAATATTTCCCCGGATTCGGGAAATATTTTCCTGAACGGACAGGAAATAACAAATGACAAGGCCTATAAACGGGCAAGAAAAATAGGCAGGGTATTTCAAAACCCTTCCATGGGAATCTGTGCCGATATGACTGTATTTGAAAACCTTTCTCTTGCCAATAATAAAAATAAAGGCTATGGCTTAAGATTCTGTGTAGACAGAAGGAAAAGAGACTACTTTCAGACAAAGCTTGAAAGCTTCGGCATGGATTTGGAAAACAGCCTTTATGTGAAGGCCGGAAGCCTTTCAGGAGGGCAAAAGCAGGCTCTTGCTTTATTAATAGCTACAATGGAGGATATTGAGCTTTTAATCTTAGATGAGCATACAGCTGCCCTTGACCCCAGTGCTTCCAATACCATTATGGAAATAACGGGAAATATTATAAGGGATTCGAAAATAACGGCCCTTATGGTAACCCATGATTTGGAATATGCCTTAAACTATGGCGACAGGCTCATCATGATGCATAGGGGAAGCGTTATAATGGATAAAGAGGGTATTGAAAAAAGCCGCCTTGATGTAGCAGCTATGCAGAATTACTTTGATGGGCTTAACTATCCTGCGGCAGTTTAAAAAATTCTCACATTGATAACAGCTATTATCAATGTGAGAATTTTAATTTATTACCTTTTTTAAACGATTACTATAGGTTCATAGTATTCATATTTTAGTTTGCTGGAATTTTCTCCTCTTGCAAGCAAATATATATCCGTTGAAGAAATTTCTTTCTCAAGAAGATTAAGGGCTTTCTTATTAAGAAGCGTATCTGCCTTTTTAATATTTGTAATAAGGGGCAGAGTGCCTTTTTCTTCTATTTCTTTTAGTAAAAAGCTTTTTTCTTTTTTAAATCCCAATACTCTAATATAAGGAGGCCCTCCCGACTGCATAAGCTCTTTAAATTCTTTCTTTTTAATACCGAGCAGTATATGAATCACGGCTCTTTGAATTTTAGTCTGAGCATAGCGTTTTGATTTCAGGGCTTTTATGATATTGCTTATTAAATAATTTTCCGATGAAACTCTTAAAAGTCTGTTTTCAAGACCTTCGTCCATATCAAGTATATCTTTAAGCTCTTCGGCAGATTTTGTTGCAAGAATATAGTGGAATATACTGCTAAGCTCATCTATAAATACAGGGGTATTTTTTAGGGCCATTTCCGAATGCCATATATCGATTGAATTTTCCGGAACGGTATTTTTAAGGCAATTGATATTGCCCCTTTGAAGCTCGTTTCTTATGGCTGTGGCGGAAGAAATCTTTTCCGTAAGCTCTTTATTATGGTAATGGGCGATTTCTCTTGATATAGTAAAAGGCGCTATAGAAGAATTTATTAATTGGAGAGCCTTCAGATACTCCACCGCCAGAATATTATTAGGGCTTTGAAGAAGGCTTTCCGAATCCGTAAAGCTATTTTTTAAAGCAATGCTTCTTGCGGAAGGGAAAGAAAGACCTTGTTTAAGACCTTCTTTAAGCGCTTTTTTATATTCGTCAGATTCGTTCATAAGGAACTTAGAGATTTTTTTAAGCTCGGAAATATTTCCGCTTTCAGAGCCGAAGCAAATGCTGTCGACTATGCCGGTTCCGTTGAGGATAGCTATAGAGGCCTTGGCGAAAAATTCTGCGCTTGAAGCGGCAAAACACACAGGAAGCTCTATAACCATGTCTACACCGTTTAATAAGGCAATTTTCGTCCTTGCGTATTTACTCATTATAGCAATATCACCCCGCTGAACAAAATTCCCGCTCATAACGGCGATAACATTTTCGCTTCCCGTTATTTCTTTAGATTTTTCTATATGATGCAGATGCCCATTATGAAATGGATTATATTCTGCTACAATGCCAACAGTTTTCATTAAAACCACCTTTTATACTATAGAAATGATAGAAACTGTTCTTATGCTTAAAACACTATTAATATGTATTTTAGAAATGTTAAAAATATTTTTAGCCAAGGTCTAAAGGGAGAAAGTCATTTGGAGAAAGTTCATAATCCACTGTAGATTGCAGTTCGCCCACTTGATTTTTCCAAGAATTGCAATTAATTTTAACTTTACGAAAGCCAAGCTTTTCATAAATATGCTGCGCTCTGGTATTTTCTAAATTCGTATCTAAAATAATCTTTTTATATGAAAAATCATTGAATAAGCTGGTAATAAGCATTTTTAACAAAATTGAGCCATAGCCCTTTTCCTGTTGATTGGATTCACATATTTTAATTCCGATTTCGGCAATATTTTCGCCCTTATTTCTGTAACTCATCTCTCCTATGGGAAAACTATCTGCTTCCATAATAAGCCTGCGGCAAGTATTATCGGAATCTGCTGCAAGTGCATCTATTATTTTTTTCGTATTTGTATGAAGACCATGGGGAAATCCGGCATGGGCCATGATATTTCCATCATTCCACCATTTGCATAAAAGCGCCGCATCATCAGCTTCGGCATTTCGAATAAGGAAATTTTTATATTTTAAATACATAGGCCCTCCTGAAAATAGAAGAAATTGCAGATATCCGATTTATTTTATACCCATATATATATTACAACTATGGGGTTTTGTAAGTGAACGTATATAAATAGAATCAGGCGGAGCTTGCTCCTATTCATAGTATACCATAAAGGAAAGTATTATGAATATAGCGTTAAAGTAAATTCAGATTTTCCATATTATAAAATTTGGGTTATGGCCCCAGTTAAACTGTTACTTCCTAAATTCATAGGATATCTTTGGATAATGTCTCTTACGTTTCTTATGTTTACGTCTTTTCATCATGAATAAAATGGACGGGGTTTATGCCCCGTCCTTGCAAGGATTTATATGATACATAAAGTATTTTTGATAGTTTAGTTAATATAAGCCTTGCTGATAATAGTATGTGAAATATAAAAATAAATATACATTTTTTTATATGAAAAGAATTATATAAATTAAGTGTTTTTTCAGAAATAAATATCTTGAATTATTATAGTAAATTAATTATGAAGAAGTAGCAAAAGCCTAATTTCAGCAGGTTCAAAAGCACGGATTTGGTATATTTTTGAGCCTGTGTAAATATGCGGCTTTGCTACTGTTTAATTTTAAATTTACTATGAGTATTTTAGTGACATATCTTAATCTTATGCTGTAATTCTTAGAGAAAGTTTAAATGGATTTAATTTATTCGCTTAACAATAAAGTTGACATCAGACTGACTCTATGATTATACTGATAGTATTATTACAAAGGAGGAGTTATTGTGAAATTCAACCTTAAATCATTTTTTGCAGGTATTTTAGTGACTTCTTTGGTAGGAACCGGTACTTTGGCATTTGCTGAAACCAGTCAGACAATTCAAGCTATTTTTGGAAGAGTAAAACTTGTAGTAAACAGCAAGCCTGTAGAACAGGAAACACTTCTTTATAACGGTACTACATATATCCCTCTTAGGGCGGCAGCTGAAGTTTTAGATAAAGATGTTGCCTGGGACGCCGATACGAATACTGCCCATATTAATGATAAAGCTTCGGCTGATTCTACTTCAGAGGCTGAAGAAAAGGCTAATGAGGAGGGCTTGAAACCGGCAGAGAAAACAGAAGAAGACAAAGATGTTGTGATAAAGCAAAAGGAATTACCTTTTAGGCTGGGTCAAATTGAATATGAATTGGAAATTCTTCCGCCAAACCGCATTGGAACCGTATATATGGAAACATACTATGCAAACAGAACGAAATACACAATAACTAATTTTTCAATTGCATGGTTTGATAAGGGGGCAAGAAAAGAAAGATACTTGTCATCAAGCCAATATATACAGCCTAATTTTGTTTCGGATACATTTGACGGATTCGGGCCTGTAAGCGGCCGTTCCGATGATATTGAGCTGTGGGAAACCAGTGTTACTTTTTTAAACGATGACGGAGAAAGGGCAACATTAAAGTATGACCACAGAACAGAGGAATATTCTGTTTCAGGAAGTTGGTAAAATGGTTAAGTTTAATCTCAATAAAATGTAATAATATAATTCAGTATATATTGTCTTTAAAAATTAACTGTTTTTGACTTTAAGAGGTCATAAAATAAAAGAAAAGCAGTTTGACAATGCTGCTATTTCATTTGAATTCAGCTATAGTTTTATTTTTACAATACTTAATATAAGAATCAATCAAAAGAGCCGAAAGGCTCTTTTGTGTTTAAAAGGGATGTGAGTTTAAATTTTATTTATAAGCTAAAGAAATTGCCGCAGTCAAAGGATTTTATATAATGACAAAATTTATTTTGCCGATAAATAATATAGGATAATTTTGTTTTTAGTATTTTAAGAAATATTAAAGGAAATTACATATAAATTTATATGCCTTTTATACGGGGCATCATTAATTCATTTAGGGTGATTTGGTGGAATTAAAGGACAGAGAATATAACGTTATACGAAAATATGCTTATGATAATTTCGGAATAAGTCTTAACGATGATAAAAAGTCTCTGGTATATTCAAGATTCAGGTCTTTATTAATAGAAATGAAGATGAGTTCATTTGAAGAATATTATGAATACCTTATTAAGGATAAGACAGGAAAAGCCGCAAGTGATTTCATTAACCGTATTTCAACAAATCATACTTTTTTTATGAGAGAAAGAGAGCATTTTGACTATTTTTATAATACAGTGCTCCCTTTTATAGAAAAAAAGTATAAAAGCGAAAGAGATGTAAGAGTATGGTGCGCGGCAAGTTCCAGCGGCGAAGAAGCCTATACCCTCCAAATACTTCTTAAAGAGTATTTCGCCGGAAAGTCAGGATGGAATACCCAGCTTCTGGCAACGGATATATCTACGGAAGTGCTTACCGCGGCCTATACTGGAATCTATAGTAAACAAAGCCTTAAAACCATGCCCAAGGACTGGGTTAAAAAATACTTCGAAGCCTACGACGAAGAATATATGCAGGTATCGGATAAAATAAAAAAGGATGTTATTTTTAGAAAAGTAAATCTTATAGATGCAAATCTTGAAAAAAGGTTTACCAAGAAATTTCAAGCTATCTTCTGCCGTAACGTTATGATTTATTTTAACGATACTACAAGGACGACCCTTGTAAACAAACTTTATGATATGCTGGATGACGAGGGGTATTTGTTTGTAGGCCATTCAGAAAGCCTTAATTACTCGAAATCCAAATTTAAATATGTTACACCGGCCGTATACAGAAAGTAAACTATTGATTTATACCATGGTTATAAATTATACTATAGTTAGTTGATAAAAGGCTGTTATTGTAATAAAAGGGAGAAGCATGTACTTAATTTGCCAAAATACTACTTTTGGTCATTATAATAGATGAGGTGAACTTATCATGAATGATTTTGATAGAGACTCTATGCTTGAAACATTTATTTATGAAATGAATCAAATGCTTGAGCAGCTTGAAAATGAGACTGTTCAGGCAGAAGATGACCTTGGCTCGGAAGCAATAAATGAAATTTTCAGGATTATGCATACCATTAAAGGCTCAGCGGCTATGATGCTGTATGATAATATATCCTCAACGGCCCATGTCATAGAAGATTTATTTTTTTACTTAAGAGAAAACAGGCCGGAAATTGTTGACTATGGAAAGGTAACTGATCTTACCCTTGAAGTAGGGGACTTTGTTAAGAGGGAGCTTGAAAAGCTTGAAGCAGGTTCTGCTGCAGACGGAGAATCAGGGGACCTTATTAATAGAATAAAAAAATATGTAGAGGAATTAAAGGCAGCAAACGGCGACAGAGATACAAAAAGCGCTCCTGAAGAGAAAAAAGCAGATGAAAAGCCCATTGAAGCCCCTGTTAATTCAGAGCCTTTAAAATCAGGCAATACAAAATATAAGGCAAGGGTATTTTTCCAGGCAGACAGTGAAATGGAAAACATCAGGGCCTATACCATAGTACATAATTTAGAGCCTGTCGTTACAGAGCTTATATATGAGCCTTCCGATTTGTTTGACGAACTCTGCATCACGCAGATACGCAAAGAAGGCTTTAAGCTTCAGTTTGAAAGCCTTAAGGACATAGAAGAAATAAGAAACGAATTTATGAAAAGCCTTTTTATCAGAGATTTGGAATTAAAAGAAGAAAGTGCTTTAGAAGAATCTGAGGGCTTTGAAAATGTAATTTATAATGAATTTGAAGCGCTTATCCATTTTGAAGACGGAAGCGAAATGGAAAACGTAAGAGCTTACGGCCTCGTTTATAATCTTTCAGGAAGCGTTGAAAGTATTGAACATGTGCCTGAGGATTTAATAAACGAAAGCGCAATGGAAGTAATAAGACAAGACGGGCTTAAGCTTAAAATAGTAACCGATAAGTCTTATGAAGAGCTTTTTGAAATACTGAATGGAACTATATATCTTAAGAGTCTTGATCTTAAGCTTACAGATACTATAAAAACCACAGTTCAGAAAGAAAGCAAAAAAGAAGAGACCAATGAAACAAAAGAGGATTCACTTGCCTTAGAAAATAAAGAACAAAGGTCTGCTACCCAGAAGCAGGATCATAACGGAGGAAACAAAAAGGCCCAAGGCCAGCATGCCATAAGCGTAAGCGTGCAAAAGCTTGACCTTTTGCTGAATCTTGTAGGAGAGCTTGTTACATCGGAGGCTATGGTTACGCAGAACTCAGACCTTAAAGGTCTTGCTTTGGATAGCTTCACAAAAGAGGCGTCTCAGCTTCGTAAAATAATAAAAGATGTTCAGGATACGGTTATGTCCATGCGTATGGTTCCCCTTTCTCAGACATTCTTTAAAATGCATAGAATCGTAAGAGATATGTGCAAACAATTAGGCAAGGAAGTAAACCTTGAAATTATAGGGGAAAATACAGAGGTTGATAAGAACATTATAGAGCATATTTCAGACCCCCTTATGCATATTATAAGAAATTCTGTTGACCACGGTATAGAAATACCTTCCGACAGAGTAAAAAGAGGCAAGGACCCTAAAGGAACGGTTACCCTTGAAGCTAAAAACTCCGGCGGAGATGTTTTAATCAGCATAAAAGACGACGGGGCAGGCTTTGACAGAGATAAAATTCTTGCCAAGGCTAAAAAGCAAGGGCTTTTAACAAAGCCGGAATATGATTATACCGATAAAGAAGTTTATAACTTCATTCTTCTTCCGGGCTTTTCAACAAATGAAAGTGTTACTTCCTATTCAGGCAGAGGCGTAGGCATGGACGTTGTAAGCACCAATATTGAAATGGTAGGGGGTACTGTTGTTGCCGACAGCATTCCTAATAAAGGAAGCTCCTTCACCCTTAAAATACCGCTTACCTTAGCCATAATTGAAGGCATGATCATAAGGCTTGGCGATTCAAAATATACCATACCTATTGTTTCTATCGTAAGAAGCTTTAAAGCCAAAAAAGAAAATATACTCATAGACCCAAGCGGAAACGAAATGATTATGGTAAGAGGCGAATGCTATAATCTTGTAAGGCTGAAAGAAGAATTCCAGCTTGATTACGGTTATGATGATATCGAAGAAGGCATCGTCATGATGCTTGAAAACGGCTCAGATATCGTTTGTGTTCTTGTTGATGAGCTTTTAGGGGAACAGCAGGTGGTTGTAAAGAGCATTCCGAAATATATTAAAAAAATACGCGGCATCAGCGGCTGTACTTTATTAGGTAACGGAGATATTTCTTTAATTATTGATGTTGCCGGCTTCTTTGATAATTAGGGAGGGTTAGGCATATGGATGAGATAAGAGACAATAATTTAGCTGTATATGATGAAGATAACGACACCACCAGAAATAAATTTCTTACAATGGAAATAGGGCAGGAACTTTTCGGCCTTGAAATTGCCATGGTTAAGGAAATTATAAGTGTACCGGCAATTACAAAGGTTCCTAAAACCCCTGAATATATTAAAGGCATTATAAACTTAAGAGGAGATATTGTTCCCGTTGTAGATATCAGGAGCAGGTTTAAAATCGAAGAAAGAGCCTATGACGACGCTACCTGTATTGTAGTTATTGAACAGGAAGGCTTTAATGTTGGCATTATCGTAGATAATGTAAAAGACGTAAAATATATTAAAAACGAAAACATTACAAGCCCGCCTTCCGCTAAGCTAAACCATACAAATAAATATATAAAAAATATAGGCAGAGATTCCAATAAAGTTATTTTAATTCTTGACACGGAAAAGCTTCTATATGAAGCTCAGCCGGAATAAATTTATTATATATTATTCATTTGCCGGTCTGAATGTATGAGCAGAAATCATTGCTATTATATGATGTGCACGAGGCATAAGGCTCTAGCAGCATTCTCACAAATAAAGCAGGAGATCTATCATGGAAAATACTACTAACGTTATTATTGTCTCAGAGGGAAGGCCTCTTAACACATTAAGCTCATATTTATCCGAAAAAAGCGAATACAAGGTTATGATTGCCCCCAGGAGTGCTGAGGAAATGAATAAGCTTGTATCTTCATTAAAAAAAGCTGTTGTTATTATAGACTATTATGAAGAGTATAAAGCATATTTATTAGAGCTTCTTACAAGGTTAAAAAAGCATGGCTTCAAATATATCATGATATGCGCAAGTGTAAAAGAGGGATTTGGCTTTTTAAGCCAGGGAATCGATGAGATCATAACCAGACCTAAGGATTTAACCCAAGCGGAGAAAAAGGCTTTTTTTACCATCATGGAAATGAAAATAGAAAAGCTTGTTCAAGATTATTCCAAAGACAAAAGAGCCATAAAGAATAAGTATATGACGCCTATCAATAAGATTATTGCCATAGGTTCATCAACCGGCGGAACAGACTGTATAGAAAAAATACTCAAAATGCTTCCGGAAGATACGCCGCCTGTGCTTATCGTGCAGCATATGCCGCCTGTATTTACGGAGCTTTTTTCCCAAAGGCTTAATACCTCCTGTAAAATGACTGTGCTTGAGGCCATAGACGGAGATGCTCTTGAAAACGGAAAAGTTCTCATAGCCCCGGGAGATAAGCAGATGCGTTTGGAATATAAAAACGGAAGATACTTTGTATCCTGCAAGAAAGAAGGCCAATACGGCGGCCACGAACCTTCTGTAGACGTTTTATTTAACTCTGTGGCGGAGCATGCAGGAAAGAAGGCCATAGGTGTTATACTTACCGGAATGGGCAAGGACGGGGCTCAGGGCCTCTTAAAAATGAGAGAAACCGGGGCCTTTACCATAGGCCAGGACGAAGCATCTTCTATTGTTTACGGAATGCCCAAAGCCGCCTACGATATAGGGGCTGTAATGACCCAAGGAGATCCCTATAAAATCGCAAGGCTTATTATGGAGCATTAAAGTAAAAAAGAGATTAAAAAGATTATCTGATATGCACTTAAAAACAGCCTTCACAATTTATGTGAAGGCTGTTTTTTATTTGAATAATAAAATAATTATTTTGTCTCCGGTGCCGTAGGCGTCCAAACGAAAGACATTACTTCATTTGGATCGTCATAAGCTGTAAGTAAGCCCAGCTTTATGTAATCTTCTACAATCTGGCTTAAACCCTTTTCAGTAAAGTCATCTTTAAGGCCAAATTCTAAAGTTTTCCATAATTCTACGTTCATATCAAAGTCACCGCTGATTTTACTGTCGTCTAAAAGCCTCTGAACGGCTTCTTCAGGATTATTTCTCATCCATTCACCGGCTTTTTTGACAGCTTCCGTAATTTTTTTAGAAGTAATCGGATTTTCTTTAACAAATGTTGCATTCATAGCAATAATGCAGCATGGCTCATTTAAGAAATCATCATCAAGTAAAGAGCGAACAGATCTAATCAAGCCGTCTTGTACCATTTTATAGGCGTATGTATCTGATAAAAGCGCTCCTGCAATATCCCCATTTTGCATTGCTGTTACACAGGCGCTTGTTTCTACCTGAACCAAATCAACCTCTGTAAGAGGGTTTATACCGTCTTTATCGAAGAAACGTGCCAAAATATTATAATCGCTTGCACCGATGCCGTTGGGGGCAGAAATTTTTAATCCTTTTAAATCAGCTGTGGAATTATACTCGCTGTCTGTAAGAACATAAAGACTTTTACAGCCGATATGGGCCCCTGCAACAAAAGATAAGTCAACACCATTTGTAGCAGGTACAAGCATAGTGGAAATGTGGCCTGCGGCAAGCTGGGTCGCATTTGTTCCTAATGCTTCTGTATAGGAGTTGCTGCTAAAGCCTTTCATATTAAGGCCTGCTTCTTCAAAATAGCCTAATACATCGGCAAAATAAGGTGCAGATGTACAATTGCCTCCGTCATAAAAATAACTTAATTCTTTGCCGTAAGCATCTTCCGTTTTCCATGCTTCTTCTTCGCTCAGCTGGGGTGCTGCCTCTACAGGCTTTGCACTTTCGGCTGGCTTTGCTTCTGATGCTTGCGGAGCTGCCGGAGGTTCATTTTTTCCTTCTCCCGGAGTAGTGCCGCAAGCTGCCATGGAGAATAAAGATGCGGTGCAAAGAGTTGTAATTATCATTTTCTTTAAGTATTTCATTTTTTTCTCCTTTATATAATTTATTTTTTAAAATTATCACCGAGCATGTCTAAAATATTATTTCTATAGGCCATAAAGGATGCGCTTCCTCTGTCACGGGGATAATCTAAGGCGATGGGAATTTCAACCCGTATCCGTCCTGGCCGAGGTTCCATAACCAGCACTTTTGTCCCCATATAAATAGCTTCCTCTACATCATGGGTAACCATAATAACCAATTGCTTCTTTTTCTTCCACATGTTTAAAATTTCGTCTTGCATATTCATACGGGTAAAAGCATCAAGAGCGCCTAAAGGCTCATCCAGCAGCAGAATATCCGGCTCATTTATGAGAGAACGCACTAAGGCTACTCTTTGAGCCATACCGCCGGAAAGCTGTGCAGGATAGTCTTTTTTGAAATCCTCTAAGCCAATGAGATTTAACATTCGTTCTACCTGATCCTTATTTTTTTCATATTTTTTCTGCATTTTTAAACTGAAGGCTATATTCTTTTCGACGGTAAGCCACGGAAATAAAGTAGGCTTTTGAAAAACCATTCCCCGGTTGGGATCAGGCTTTGTTACTTCTTCTCCGTTTACTGTAATACGTCCTTCTGTCGGCACGATAAGGCCTGCAATCAAGCGCAAGATAGTTGATTTGCCGCAGCCGGAGGCGCCGACGATGCTTATAAATTCATTATTATGAAGTTCTAAATCAGTTTTATCCAAAGCGTTTGTAATATCGTTATTTTCTATACGGGCAAAGCTTTTAGATACGCCTTCCATTTTAAGAGAGACAAAGACTTCTTCCATATTACATCACCATGCCTTCCTGCCAGCGAAGCACTTTCTTCTTTATGATGTTAAGGGTTTTTGTTACGGTAATAAAAATTAAACAGATAACAATAAGAGCAGCAAACATTTTATTATACATGGCCCAGGATTTAGCCCAAATTATGTACCAGCCAAGGCCGGATTCAACGCCCAGCATTTCCGCTATCATAAGAGCGGTACAAGCAGAGCTCATTCCCTGTATCATGCCTTGAATAATATTAGGTACGGCATAGGGGATAGCAACGTGAAAAACCAGCTGGCGTTCGCTTGCCCCTAAAGTTTTAGCTGCTTCAAAATAGGGAAGCTCAACATTTGCGATTCCTGTCATAGAGGCAACCGTTACAGAAAACCATACGCCTAAAGCTATAATAAACACGCTTCCGCGAAAGAGGGTGGAGGCCAATACCATAACTAAAGGAATCCATGTTGCTGTCGGTATTGGTCCTAAAACTTTTATAATAGGGTCAATCCAATAACGGGCTTTTTTACTGTATCCGCAGGTAATGCCAGTAATAAGGCCTGTAATAACACCGCTGAAATATCCGCAGAACAATAATTTTAAAGTGGAAACTGCGCTTTCCATAAGATAGTTCCGGTCTGAAATCATAATATTTAAAATGTCATTTACCCAGGGGAGAAAAGGATATTGTAATATTCCTGTTTTTAATGTCAAATAATCGTATACTGCAAGCAATAAAAAAAGCACTGAATATAAAGGCGCCTTATACCGAAGCTTATTAAAGAGTTTCTTTTTATTGCCGCTTAATCCGAAAATGCTTGCAGTCCAAAATACGCTGTAGAGTAAAATCAAAACAGCCAGAAAATAAACATAAGTCATGGGATTACTATTTTTTCTGATATTGGGAACAATCCAGTATTCTAAAACAGCAACTGCTCCTGAAAGAATGGGAAGGACTGAGATGATGATGTCCAATATTTTTTGAAAGGGTGTTTTCTCGACTTGCTCCATTTCTATAAGCTGCTCTTTGGTTAACTGTGTCCGTAGGACTTCTATTTTGCTCATAAATATACACTCCTATTTATTGATAAACAGTATAAAAATATATTTTGAAGAAACTGCGGTTTTACTGGCAGGCTCTTTTTCACTAGAGTGTGTCTGAAAAATCCAAACAAAAATCTATTTTGTCATAAAAGAGAGACTTATTCATTAAAAAAGAATTTTTGCTATGTAAAAACCTAAGCATAATACCTTTGACAGTATGCCTTATGGCTGGATTTTCGGCTCCAAATGCTCGAAATATGCCGTGCAGTTTTGACACAAGGCGTCAAAGCCTTATACTCAACATTTTTGCATAAAGTAAACGTAAAGGATGCTATTTCTGTACTTTTTTCTTCGAATTCACATTTTTATGCAAACAATATATTTTCAGCTGTAAAATAATAAATAAACTTTAGTTTACTTATTATTCTTAGCAGTTTAACTATTCTCAGGCATTGAATAGACATAAAATTCTATTTAGTTAATTTCTTATATTCATGGCTTTCCAAACAGTCTTATTAAAGCATGGGCAAGCCTTAAAGTCCAATTGTTAATTTTTATTTAATCATAGAGATATTATTCATTTTATTTATAGAAAAACCGTACAAAATGTATAATGATGCAGCTATAGTATCATAAGGATTTCTAATAGTTTTAACCGGCAAAAATTTAAAAGACAAAATGCGGCATCATACAAGCCTGCCCTTGTATGATTTTTTAAGTTCATCTGACATAAATCAAATAATTTATTTTATATCTTGTATACAAAGAGCATTTTGTTTATAATAGTTATGTTTGAGATATGGCATTTTCAGCAAGAAACATTCTATTCCGACAATTATTCTTATTTAATTTAAGTTAAATAAGCGTAGGATTAGAGGTTTTGAAAATTGATGCCGGCTGTTTTTAAGAACATTGAATAAATATATCGATTTATTATTAAGCCTTTATAGGTTTAGCTCTTAAAACAGTTTAAGAAAAATAACATTTCCAGTAACGATGAAAGGGGTAAGACAGTTGAATTTTCTCGATTCAATAAAGCAAAGAGCGAAAGCAGACAAGAAAACCATAGTTCTTCCTGAAACAGCCGATATGAGAACCATAGAGGCAGCTCATAAGGTTTTAAAAGAGGAATTAGCAAACCTTATTTTAATTGGAAATAAGGAAGAGATCATTAAAAAGTCTCCTGATTTTGATTTAAACGGGGCAAGCTTTATAGACCCTAATGATTATGACAATATGCAAAGCCTTATATCTTCTCTTGTGGAAATAAGAAAATCCAAGGGGATGACAGAAGATGAGGCAAAAAAGCTTCTTATGGAAAATCCGCTCTATCTCGGGGTTATGCTTGTTAAGGCGGGAATAGCCGACGGTATGGTTGCAGGCGCGGCGAATGCCACGGCAGATGTTTTAAGACCTTCACTTCAAATATTAAAAACTGCCCCGGGAACAAAGCTTGTTTCAGCATTTTTCGTTATCGTTGTGCCTGACTGTGAATACGGTGAAAACGGCGTGTTTATATTTGCAGACTCTGGCCTTGTTCAAAATCCCAATGCGGAAGAGCTTGCTGCCATAGCTCAGTCATCAGCAAAGAGCTTTGAAGTTCTTGTTCAGGCAGAGCCTGTTGTGGGAATGCTTTCCCATTCCACAAAGGGAAGCGCTAAGCATCCTGATGTAGATAAGGTTGTAGAAGCAACTAAAATTGCCAAGGCCGAATCTCCAGACCTTAAGCTTGACGGAGAGTTCCAGCTTGATGCCGCAATCGTTCCTTCTATAGGTAAGTCAAAAGCTCCCGGAAGCGATGTCGCTGGAAAGGCAAATGTACTTGTTTTCCCTGATTTAGATTCAGGAAATATAGGCTATAAGCTTGCTCAGCGCCTTGCTAAAGCAGAAGCCTACGGACCTATAACTCAGGGTATTGCAAAGCCTGTAAACGACCTTTCAAGAGGCTGCTCCGCTGACGATATTGTAGGCGTAGTTGCAATCACTGCTGTTCAGGCAGGTAATTAATTATTATAAAAAGCTTATAGTAAAAATTAATTTTATAAATACAGAATAAGGAGAATACGAATGAAAATTTTAGTTATGAACTGCGGTAGCTCATCATTAAAATATCAGCTTATTGATATGGAGAATGAAAATGTTCTTGCAAAGGGCCTTTGCGAAAGAATAGGAATTGAAGGTTCAAAAATTAAGCACGAGGGAAACGGTAAATTTGAAACTGAAAAGCCTATGCATGACCATACTGAAGCTATAAAGATGGTTATTGATGCTCTTCTTGACCCTAATCACGGCGTTATCAAGTCCATAGACGAAGTGAATGCCGTAGGCCATAGAGTAGTTCATGGCGGAGAATATTTCAGCAATTCCGTAATTATAACAGAAGAAGTTAAGAAAGCTATTGAAGCATGCAACGACCTTGCGCCTCTTCATAATCCGCCAAACCTTATGGGAATTTATGCTTGCGAGAACCTTATGCCAGGAAAGCCTCAGATCGCTGTGTTTGATACTGCATTCCATCAGACAATGCCTGAAAAAGCATATTTATACGCTATTCCTTATGAATTATATGAAAAATACAAAATCAGAAGATACGGCTTCCATGGTACAAGCCATAAATACGTTTCAGATAGAGCAGCGGCTCTTCTTGGAAAAGATAAAAAGGACCTTAAAATAGTAACTTGCCATTTAGGAAACGGAGCAAGCGTTTGTGCCGTTAAAAACGGAGAATCCGTTGACACTTCCATGGGCTTTACACCTCTTGAAGGCCTTATCATGGGAACAAGAAGCGGTGATATTGACCCTGCTGTTATTTCCTTCTTAATGGATAAAGAAGAACTTAAGGTTAAAGATGTTGAAAACATATTGAATAAAAAATCAGGCGTTCTCGGCTTATCAGGCGTTTCCAGCGACTTCAGAGACATTGAAGGCGCATGCAGCGAAGGAAATAAGAGAGCAGAAGCAGCTCTTCAGGCTTATTACTACAGAGTAGCTAAATACGTTGGAGAATATGCCGCTGCTATGAACGGCGTTGACGCTATCGTATTTACTGCAGGCCTCGGAGAAAACAGCGCCGATACAAGAGAAGCAATCTGCAGCTATCTTGGATACCTTGGTGTAAATATAGATAAAGAAAAGAACAATTGCAGAGGCAAGGAAGTTAATTTTGCAGCTGAAGGTTCAAAGGTAGATGTTCTTGTTATTCCTACCAATGAAGAGCTTGTGATAGCAAGAGATACCAAAGAACTTCTTGACAAATAAATTTATAATAAGTATAATTACCTAAGTGTGCATATATAGTTAACCGGCCTTTTCCGGCTTGTTAACTGGTTCAATGCTTTCTTTTATTTATTAATACAAAAAGGTGCGAACTTAGAGAACAGGGCAGATGTATAAAAGATGCTCTGTAAACTAGAGCGTACCGGTATAGATTTGTAAAGCAATCTATATTTTGTTGCTGTGCGGAGGTGGCCTATATAATGGTTGTTGCGTTAGAGCTTCTCAAGGGTTCAGACAAAATAGATATAGAAGGCCGCGAAAATGTCGAATTATCTTCTTTATATAATTTAGACAGCAGCATAGCTGAAATTATAATAAAAGGAAGTATAGAAAAAGACGGCCCGGATTATCTTGTTAAAGCTCATGTAGACGCTCATATAAATTTTAAATGTGATACTTGTCTTGCTTCTTCTCCAAAGGTTGTTTCCTTTGATATGGAAGAACGGTTTTCAAAGACCCTTGCGGCTTATGATGAAGATAGTGAAATATGGCCTATTCCAGAAGATTTTATTGACCTGTCATCTGTAACAATGGAAAACTTATATATGAATATGCCTATGAAGGTTTCATGCAGTGACGGGTGTAAAGGGCTTTGCCCAAAATGCGGAAAAGACTTAAATCAAGGCGACTGTGACTGTGACAAAACAGATATAGACCCTAGATTCGATGTTTTGCGTTCTCTTTTTAGAGACAAGGAGGTGTAAATATGTCAATAGGACCAAAAGGTAAGGTTTCAAAATCAAGAGGCAGAATGAGACGTGCACAGTCTTGGAAAATTACTGCGCCAAATCTTGTTAAATGCTCAAAATGCGGTGAACTTATGGTTGCCCATAAGGTATGCAAGGCATGCGGCTCTTATAACAAGCAGGCTGTTTTAAAGGTAGACTAATTCTTTCGCCAAAGCGTAAGCTTTGGCGATTTTTCTTTGCTTATGAAAAGGCAAGAACTTTGGGAACGGGGTAGATATGGTTCAAAGATGCTCTGTGAACTTAAAAAGTGACGGTTTGGATTTATGAGACAAGTTCAAACTTCATATATAGTAAATTTCAAATGAAACAGTAATAAAAATCGTATATTTTATGCTTAGTGAACCTGGAAACACTTACAGGGAAACTGTTAAAGTGTTTTCAGGCGAACGCCCCCTTATAGCCAACAAAGATATTTTAATCTTTGTTGGCTATGAATGGCTTAAACATAGGGCTTTTATATATTTAAGCCGTTTATGAAAATAGATTTTTATTACATCCTTCTGTGAAATTTACTATAATGCTTGCAAATAGCCTGATGTTTATATAAATTCTTGAAGAAAAAGGAAATATATATTAGAATATAATTAATGAATATTTGTATAGTAAAATAAATAAGTAAATGTTATAAAAAACGTATATTCGGAATAATTTGAAACTGCAGCGTTTACCTAGGAAAGCTGTGTTTTCGAATTATAGGGAATAGTCTTTTGTAGCTGTGTTGCTTTTTACTATAGTATCTGTTTGTTAAATGATATTATGTTTCAGAGGTGCTTAATGGATAAATATATTATAGCTGTAGACGCCATGGGGGGAGATCACGCCCCTGGAGAAACGGTAAAAGGCTCTGTACAGGCTTTAGCCGAAAATAATGACATAAAAATAATTTTACTTGGAATAGAAGATAAAATAAAACAAGAGCTTAATAAATATACCTATGATAAAGACAGACTTGAAATAGTTCATACAGAAGAAATTATAGAAACAGAGGATAATCCCACTTCCGCCATAAAACAGAAGAAGGATTCTTCTATGGTTGTGGGAATGAATTTAGTGAAGGAAGGCAGAGCAATGGCTCTTGTTTCCGCCGGAAACTCAGGAGCCCTTCTTGCAGGTTCTACAGTTATCATAGGCAGAATAAAAGGAGTGGCAAGACCTGCTTTGGGAACCCTTATCCCCAACAGAAAAGGCTTTACATTTTTAATAGACAGCGGAGCAAATGTTGACTGCAAGCCGCAGTATCTTCTTCAGTTTGCCCAAATCGGCTCCATCTATATGGAAAAAATCATGGGCATTAAAGACCCAAGAGTGGGCCTTATCAATAATGGGTCAGAAAAGGGCAAAGGAAACGCTCTTACTAAAGAAGCCTATCCCTATTTGGAAGAATGTGAAACCATTAATTTCATCGGCAATGTAGAAGCAAGAGATATTCCTATGGGGGCTGTTGATGTAGCTGTATGCGATGCTTTCGTGGGAAATATAATACTTAAATATACCGAGGGCTTTGCAAAGGCCATCATGGGTATGATAAAAGATGAATTTATGTCTTCTTTCATGTCTAAGATGGGAGCTTTAATGGCTAAAGGCGCATTTAAAAATCTCAAAAAAAGATTCGATTACTCTGAAGTAGGCGGCGCACCTTTCTTAGGACTTAAAAAGCTTGTAGTGAAAGCCCACGGAAGCTCCGATGCAAAGGCTATAAAGGGGGCTGTGAATCAAGCATATATCTTTATTTCAAGCTCTTTAAATGAGAGTATAGAAGAAGCCGTCAGAGAAAAAGACGATTCCGGCGAAACGGAAGAATAAACTTATATTTGTGAAATATGCCTATTTCTTATTTTGTTATTTTTGTTATTTAAATACATGGTTTTTCTTATATAAATTTGAACAATTTAGTTTACTTTTTTAGTAAAGCATGCTTTAATGTTAAATGAATATATAATAAAGATTAAGGAGCGAATTATATGGAATTTGAGAAGATTAGAGCTATTATTGCCGAGCAGCTTGGTATTGATGAAAGTAAAATTACAGAAGATACTTCTTTTTCAGATGATTTAGGTGCCGATAGCCTTGATGTTTTCCAAATAATTTCAGAGCTTGAAGACGAATTCGGTGTAGAATTTGATAATGATGACGCAGAAAAAATTCGTACAGTAGGCGATGCTGTAGAGTATATAAAGAAACTGAGCTAGTATTCATACAAGGTAAAAACGAAAGCAACGGATTATATAAATGAAATAAGGGGCATCTTTTATTTATCAGCTTAATTTCAGCAAGGTATCCCGTCAGGATACCTTGTTTTATGATAAAATTCCATGCTCTAAATTAAAACAATTAACTTTGTAATAATTCATTATTATAAAATTTTGATTATTATATTTCGATATATGATATACAGTAAAGTAGTTTGATAAAGCATTAAAGGCCTATTCTCCATGGCTCAAAACAGGAGTTTTGCATTTTGAGCTATAGAGAATAAGTGGTTTTGCTGCTGCTATATATTACTTTACTATGCGGGACGGTAAAATATTAAATGTAGGAAAGGGAAGTATATGCTGTCAGAGTTTATGAAAAGTATTAATTATAATTTTAAGGATACTGATCTTTTAAAAAGAGCATTTTTCCATAGCTCTTATGCCCATGAAAGCAAGCTTGACCCTATATATTCAAATGAAAGGCTTGAATTTTTAGGGGATGCGGTTTTGGAGCTGATTATAAGCGATTATTTATATAATTTTTGTCCCAAACTTCCTGAGGGGGAGCTTACTAAATTCAGGGCAAGCCTGGTATGCGAAAGTTCTCTTGCGAAAAAAGCCTTAACAATTCATATAGGAAAGTATCTTTACCTTGGAAAGGGTGAGGAGCTGAGTAATGGAAGACAAAGAGAATCTATACTGGCAGACACCTTTGAGGCGGTAATAGGGGCCATATATCTTGACGGTGGAATAGAAGAAGCAAGAAAGTTTCTCTGGTATATATTTAAGGAGAACATAGAGCAAGGATATAATTTCCTAAACTCCGGTGATTATAAAACATATCTTCAAGAGATTATTCAGAAAACCAATAAAGACGGTGTCCGGTATGAAATTATAGATGAAAAAGGTCCGGACCATGATAAAACTTTTGTAGCGCAGGTTTTTGACGACAATAAGCTTTTAGGCGAAGGTGTCGGAAAAAGCAAAAAAGATGCCGAGCAGAATGCTGCATTAAATGCACTGAATGCTATGGGCATTAAATAATGTGAGTTCGGCGAAGTCGAATCCTTTGGGTTTACCAAGGAAAAGTCCGAAGGACTTTTCAGGTTATGAATATAAAACTTTAAGTATACCTTTAGGTGTACGCATTGCAGCGGTTTATGCAAATTTGTACGAATAGTATCAAATTTCGATGGAATTAAAATTTCAGCGAAATTACATTAAATAAATATTAAGGAGCAGTTTAAATATGCCCTATAAGGATTTATTGACAATTATAGAAGAAAGGTTCCCTAAGCTTTCAAAGGGGCAAAAAAGAATAGGAAACTATCTTCTAAACCATTATGAAAAGGCAGTTTCTCTTACGGCTTCAAGGCTTGGCGAGGTTATAGGCGTAAGCGAATCTACTGTCGTAAGATTTGCCGTTGAACTTGGATACGAGGGGTATCCAGAGCTTCAAAAGGCCCTTAAAGACGTTTTAAAGAATAAGCTTACTTCTCAGCAGAGAATAGAGGTTTCTTCCGATATTTTATTTAAAGATAACAGCAATATCCTCCGTTCTGTTTTAAAAGGAGACATTGAAAGAATCAATACTACCCTTACTGAAATAGATTATGAGGCCTTTGAGCTTTCTGTTGAAAGTATTTTAAATGCCAAAAGGGTATATATCGTAGGCGGAAGAAGTGCAGGTTCTTTGGCTAATTATTTTTACTTTTATCTTAATCTTATGCATGAAAATGTAGTCATGGTGGATTCCAGCAACGTAAGCGATGTTTTTGAGCAGATATTCAGAATAACAAAAGATGATGTTTTGATAGGCATAAGTTTCCCCAGATATTCCTTAAGCACCATTAAGGCTGTTCAGTTTGCCATGGAAAGAAAGGCTACTACCATAGGGATAACGGACAATACAAATTCTCCTATATCTAAATATTCCCAGTATGTGCTTACGGCTAAAACAGGCATGGTCAGCTTTGTAGATTCTATTGTTGCGCCTATGAGCATTATAAGCGCAATGCTTATTGCTATTTCCGTAAAGAAAAAAGACCAGCTTTATAATGATTTTGATATGCTGGAAGGCATATGGAAGAAAAATCAAATATACTCATCAGGACCTGATATTGAAGGTGACTTATAATGAAATCTTTTGCAGTTATCGGCGGGGGGCCTGCAGGCATGGTTGCCGCATTGGAGGCGGCAAAGCGGGGCTTACATGTTACTATTATTGAAAAGAATGAGAAGCTTGGTAAAAAGCTCTATATTACGGGAAAGGGCCGCTGTAATCTTACAAATGATTGCAGCGAGGAGGATTTTTTACAAAATATTCCGACGAATTCAGTTTTTATGTATAGTGCTATCTATAGCTTTAATTCAAAAGCTTTAATGGACTATTTTGAAAAAATGTCTGTTCGTTTAAAGGTTGAAAGAGGCAACAGGGTTTTTCCTGTGTCTGAAAAATCCAGCGATATCATAAAGGCCCTTGAAAAAGAGCTTAGAAGCCGTAATGTTCAGATAAGGCTTCATACAGAAGCGCTCTCTATTGAATCGGAAGACGGAGCCGTAAAAGGGATAACATTAAAAAGCGGAGAATTTATAGAAGCCGATGCTGTTCTGATTGCCACAGGGGGATTATCTTATCCCGTAACAGGCTCTACAGGAGACGGATATAAGTTTGCCGAAAGCTTTGGCCATAAAATAAAGCCTCTGTATCCTTCTTTGGTTCCCCTTAAATCCAATGAGAAATGGATTCCTTTACTTCAAGGCTTGAGCCTTAAAAACATAGAATTAAAACTATTTGTAAAGGACAAGCAGGTATATACGGGATTTGGGGAAATGCTTTTTACCCATGAAGGGGTAAGCGGCCCTCTTATTCTTACTGCCAGCAGATTTTTAGCAGGGAAAGAAAAAGAAAAATGTAAAATATCCATAGATCTAAAACCGGCAATGGATATAAAGGAACTTGACAAAAGAATTTTAAAGGATTTTTCCGAAGCCAAAAATAAAAGCTTTAAAAATTCACTTGATAATCTTTTTCCGCAGAAGCTGATTCCCATAATGGTAATGCTTTCGGGAATAGACGGGGATAAAAAGGTTAATGAGATAACGAAAGAAGAAAGAAAAGCACTGTTAGAGCTTATAAAAAACTTTGAAATAAAAATATCGGAAAACGCAGGATTTAATCAGGCAGTTATAACCTGCGGCGGAGTAAGCACAAAAGAAATCGACCCGGGAACTATGGAATCCAGGCTTATAAAGGGGCTTTACTTTGCAGGAGAGGTTATAGATGTAGACGGCTTTACAGGCGGATTTAATCTTCAGGTAGCTTTTTCTACAGGTTATCTTTGCGGCAATTCCGTATAAGGAGTGTATCATTATGAGAAGCATCCGAGGAGCAATTTCAGCAGAAGAAAATACAAAAGAAAATATTCTTGAGAATACGAAGCTTCTTCTTGAGGAAATAATAAAAGAAAATAACTTAAACACAGAGGATATCATATCCATATTGTTTACATGCACAAAAGATCTTACGAAGGTATATCCTGCCGTTGCCGCAAGAGGGCTTGGCATCGTAAACGCCGCCCTTATGTGCTGTGATGAGCTTTATATAGAAGGCAGCATGAATATGTGCATCAGGGTTATGGTTAATGCTGATATCAATGTAAAACAGTCAGAAGTTCAGCATATATATTTGAAGGAAGCTAAAAAGCTTAGGCCGGACTTAGCAAAATAGGGGTGTTTAAATGGGTTTTTCTATAGCAATTGATGGGCCTAGCGGAGCAGGGAAAAGTACGGCGGCAAAAGGGCTTGCCAGAGAGCTTGGCTTTGTTTATATAGATACAGGGGCAATGTATAGGGCAGTTGCATATTTTCTTATGAATAATGAAATAGATTTGGACGAGAAGGCCGAAATCATTGAAGCCCTTGAAAACATAGTGCTTGATATAAAATATATAGATAAAAATCAGCATATTTTTTTGAATGGAAATGATGTTACCGCAGAAATTCGTTCGAGAGCGGTTTCTGAAAACGCATCAAGGGTTTCCGCCGTAAGAGAGGTAAGGCAGAAGCTGGTCTCTATTCAAAGAAAAATGGCTGAAGGCTTAAACGTAGTAATGGACGGAAGAGATATAGGAACCGTCGTTCTTCCCAATGCAGATATAAAGATATATCTTACGGCAAGCGTTAAGAAAAGAGCCGAAAGAAGGCTTTTGGAGCTTCTTGAAAAGGGAACAAGCGCTACCTTGGAGGATATAAAGGCTGATATTGAAAAAAGGGACAAAAGAGATATGACAAGAGAAGAAAGCCCTTTAAAGCAGGCAGAAGACGCAATCGTTATAGACTGCGGAAATATGAGTGCAAAAGAAGTAATAGGAGAAATGCTTAATCTTGTAAAACAGGCTTACAGTAATAAAAAATAACAAATAAATTTCTGCAAGGCATAGTAGGCGCACTTAAAAAAGACCCTTGTCAATTTACTTTTACATTGTTTCATGCTGTTTTGGCTATGTTTATACAATTGGAATAAAAATAAATTGACTATATGACTAAGGACGGATCATATGAATTTAACTTATTTTTTAGGAAAGATGCTTGCTGCGTTTTATTTTCATACCTTTTATAATATAAAAATTACAGGTTCGGGAAAGTTACCTGAAAAGAGCTCTTTTATTGTATGCTCGAACCATATAAACCTTTTAGACCCTGTGGTAATCGCAGTTTGCTTTAATAGAAAAGTTCATTTTATGGCTAAAGAATCCTTATTTAAAAATAAGTTTATCGCCTTTGTAATTAGAAAGCTCGGAGCATTTCCTGTGGACAGAGCATCTGTAGGGCTTTCAACTTTTAAAGACGCTATGAAGCTTTTGAAATCCGGTAAGGTAATGGGGATTTTTTCGCAAGGCACAAGAATGAGCTCCGTAGACGAAGAAAGCGCAAAAGCCGGTGTATCTTTATTTGCTGTTAAATCTGAAAGTAAAGTAGTCCCTGTAGGGATAAAATCAAGCTTCAAACTATTTTCAGATGTAAGCGTAAATATAGGAGAACCTATGGCGTTTTCAGAATACAATAAAAAGATTACAAAAGAGCAGCTTGAAGACATAACGAAAGAAATCATGATAAAAATAAAGGATTTGTCAAATTAAGGTTATAATATTTTAATTCGTATAATCCTACGGAGATGGTTATATGGAAATTATATTGGCCAAATCGGCAGGTTTTTGCTTTGGCGTATCCAGAGCTGTTAAAATGGCTTATGAAAATGCCGGAGAAAACGTATATACCTATGGGCCTTTAGCTCATAATAATGATGTAATTAATGATCTTAGAGAAAAGGGAATTAAAATAGCAGATTCTATTGAAGGGCTTCAAGCAGACAAATTAATCCTTCGCGCCCACGGTGTAGGGCCGGAGGTATATAAAAGCCTTGAAGAAAGAAATATTGAATTTGTAGACTGTACCTGCCCTTGTGTGAAGGTGATTCATAGAAAGGTGCAAAAATGTTTTAATGAAGGCTTTGACATAATCATTATAGGTGATGCCAATCATCCCGAGATTAAAGCCATAAATGCATATGCTGATAATAAAAGCGTAATTATAGGCAATATGGAAGAAGCACAGAGTGCAGAGCTTTCTATAGACCGTAAATACTGCCTTGTAGGTCAGACTACATTTAACAGAAATCTTTTTGAAGAAATAACAGATGTTTTAAAAGAAAAATTAGAACATCTTATAATATACAATACCATATGTGACGCTACCAGAACAAGGCAGGAAGAAGCCTTGAAAATTGCAGGAAAAGTAGACCATATGATAGTACTGGGAGATAAAAAAAGCTCAAATACTACTAAATTATATGAAATATGCAAAAAAACTTGCAAAAACACATATTTTATTGAAAGTATTAGCGAATTAGAGTTGAATATTTTTAATTCTTTTGATAAAATTGGAATAACGGCTGGTGCATCTACCCCGCCAGCAATTATAAAGGAGGCTATATTTAGAATGAGCGAGCTTGATAATAATGCTATGAATACCAATCAATCTTTTGAGCAAATGCTTAACGAATCTCTTGTTACCTTACATACCGGGGACATTGTTAAAGGGACCGTTATACAAATAGTAAACGGAGAAGTTTCTGTAAATTTGGGATATAAATCCGACGGTCTTATACCAAGAGGCGAGTTTTCTGATAATCCTGATGTTAATCCTTCTGAGGTTTTAAAAGAAGGAGACGAAATTGAAGTTTTTGTTGTGAGGGTTAACGATGGAGACGGAAACGTTTTACTTTCAAAAAAGAGACTTGAAATGCAAAAAGGATACACAGAGCTTGAAGAAGCTTTTAATAATAAAACAACGGTTAAAGGAAGAGTTACTGAAGTAGTTAAGGGCGGACTCATAGCAACTGTTAAAGGTGTAAGAGTTTTCATTCCTTCCTCCCAAATATCCGGTAGATTCGTTGATGATCTTAATCAGTTTGTAGGCAAGGATTATAATTTTAATGTGCTTGAATTTGACAGACAAAAACGCCGTATCGTGGCAGGAAGAAAAGAGCTTGTTCAGACAGAGGAGAAGCTTAAAAAAGAAGCGGTGTTTAATAATATTGAAGTTGGCCAGAAGGCAGAGGGCACAGTAAGCCGCCTTGTAGATTTCGGTGCTTTTGTTGACCTTGGCGGAGCCGATGGCCTTATTCATATTTCTGAAATGAGCTGGGGAAGAGTTAAAAAGGCTTCTGATGTTCTTAAAGAAGGGGACAAGGTTACGGTTTCCGTATTAAACGTAGATAAAGAAAAAGGCAAAATTTCTCTTTCTCTTAAAGACGTTATTGAAAACCCATGGAATAATATTTCTGAAAAATATCCTGTGGGAGAAATAGTAGAAGGCAAAGTAGTAAGACATGTTCCTTTCGGTGCTTTCGTTGAGCTTGAACCAGGGGTAGACGGTCTTGTTCATATTTCTCAAATAGCTCAAAAGCATGTTGTTAAAGCAGAGGACGAGCTTAAAATAGGTGAAATCATTAAAGTTAAAGTTATGGAAGTTGATGCCGAAAACAAAAAAATCAGCCTTTCCAAAAAAGAGGTTGACGGAATTAAGGCAGAAGATGCACCTGGTGAAGAGACTCCTGCTGAAGAAGCGAATCCCGAGGCTTAATTATTGTTATAACTATTAATTAAAAAGAAGTTGTAAAAGCGTTGATAAAAATCAACGCTTTTTTGTAATTGTTTTATATTATTTTTAAAGAATAATTATAGTAATTTCGTATGAAATAGTGAAGAGATGGTATAAGGGCATCTCCTACAGAAAAAATCTGCATTCCTATTTATAGTATATTTCAAGTTAAACAGTAATAAAAACCATATATTTTGAAGGGCTTAAACATAGGGATTCTATATGTTTAGGCCGTTTATGAAAAATAGATTTTTATTACATCCTTCAGTGAAATTTACTATAAGTTTAAATTTACTATATAGCAAATATAAAATTAAATTAGGAAGAAAATTGTATATTAAGCTTTTGCTTCTTCTTTATAAGAAATTTACTATAGTTTTAAAAACCATTAAAAAAGCCTATCGGCAAATAAACTGTCGATAGGCTTATAGCTTTTATAAAACGGTTTTATGTTTATTATAAAGATATATAATTTTTCAATAAATCTTCTATATTATCTCTTTTTCTTACAAGCTTTACTTCTCCGTTTTCACGAATAAAAACTTCTGCAGGCCTAAGCCTGTTATTATAATTTGAGCTCATTACCATTCCGTAGGCTCCGGCATCTAAAACGCCTATGATATCTCCTTCATGGATTACGGGAAGCTCTCTCTTGCCGGCTATAATATCTCCTGTTTCGCAGATATTACCTACGATTGAAGCAATTTCAGTGACTTTTTCGGGATTTTCTCTTTTTGTATATACTTCTATTCCATGAAATGAATCATACATCATTGGCCTTGCAAGAACATTAAAGCCAAGGTCTGTGCCGATATATTTTTCGTCACCGTTCATTTTTACAGCATGTACCTGGCCCAGAAGAAGCCCGCATTCTGCTGAAATATATCTGCCGGGCTCAATTTTAAATATGAGCTTTTTGCCGTATTCAGATACAAATGCTTCAATGAATTCACTAAGCTTCTCCCCAAGGCCGGAAAGATTTAATCTTTCTTCACCGTACTGCTTTTTATAGGGGATTCCGAAGCCGCCGCCGAGATCTATAAATTCTAAATCTTCAAAATGCTTAGCGATATTTATTAGATTTTTAGCTCCTTCAATATAGGAGCCGCCGTCCATAAACAGAGAGCCGATATGCTGATTTATGCCTATAAGAGTTAAGCTGTACTTTTCGAGAATTTCTTTTACCTGAGGAATATATTCTTCATTAACGCCGAATTTGGTTTCCTTTCCTCCGGTTATAACCTTTTTATGATGGCCTGCGCCTACGCCGGGGTTGAATCTTACGGCTACTTTTCCTCCGGGATTTAACCTGCCGTATTGTTCAAGCTGAGAAAGGGAGTCTACGCTTGTTTTTATGCCTTTATTAATTGCATATTGCATTTCTTCTTCTGAGACATTATTGCTGATATATAAAATATTTTCAGGCTTAAATCCTGCCATAAGCTCTGCTTCAATTTCTCCGGGGCTCATAGCGTCTACATCTATTCCTTCGTCTTTTACTATTTGAAGAAAAGCAATATTTGAATTTGCCTTCGCAGAAAAATTAACTCTGAAATTTTCATAGGAAACAAGATTTTTCATTTCTCTTACTCTTTGTCTTAAAATTCTTTCATTGTAAATATATAATGGTGATCCGTACTTTTCAATAAGCTCGAAGGGATCGGCTCCTTGAAAAAAGTTTTCTCTGTCTGTAACTTCTCCGTTTAATTTTATCATCGGGAACCTCCAAATAAGTATGAGCTAACAATAATATGGTTTACAACATTTAAAGAATAAAAATGCATTTTTATTGCTTAGGGCTTGTTTGGAAAATCAAAACTCTAGTCTATTTTGCTATAAAATAATGACTTCTTCATCGAAAATCCTCAAAATAGCACTGCTATTTCTGCGGTTTTCTCCTCGAATTCATATTTTCTTGCAAAGTATCCGTCGGTTTCTCTATTTACAAACAATGCCTAATTAAATTTATAAATATATCTTTTTTAAGTATTCCATTTTGCTGTTAGCATTTAATAAAAGCATATCGGTTATAACGATTGCAGCCATTGCTTCGACTACAACGATTGCTCTTGGTACAATAACAGGGTCGTGCCGTCCGCTGATAGAAATTTCTATGTTTTCCATAGAGGTATTTATGGTTTTTTGCTTCTGTGCAATAGAAGGAGTAGGCTTAAAGGCAGCTCTAAAAATTATATCGGAGCCGTCGGAAATACCGCCTAAAATTCCTCCGGCATTATTTCTGTATTTAGATACTTTTCCGTCGGAAAATAAAAATCCGTCATTGGAACTGGAACCCTTTAATTTAGGCGCTGAAAATCCTGCTCCAAATTCAATGCCTTTAACTGCGCCTATGGACGTAACGGCCTTTGCAAGCTCCGCATCAAGCTTATTAAAAACAGGCTCTCCTAAGCCGGGATAAACCCCTTTAATGACACATTCGCATACGCCGCCTACGCTATCCATATCTTCCATAGCTTTTTCGAGATATTTAGCCGCTTCAATATATGCTTCATTATCCGGCATAACAAATGGATTGTCAAACCGTTTTGAAATATCCATACGGCTTCTGTCTACCTCAATATCTCCTAAGGATAAAGTATAGGCAGAAATATCTATATTAAACTCATTTAATATTTTTCTTGCCACAGCTCCAGCAGCAACCCTCGCGGTAGTTTCTCTACCTGAGGAACGGCCGCCGCCTCTATGGTCTCTTATACCGTATTTGGAAAAATAGCTGAAATCAGCATGGCCTGGACGAAAGGTTTCAGCTATTTCAGAATAATCTTTTGAACGCTGATCTTCGTTAAAAACCATAATCGCAATAGGAGTACCTGTAGTAATATCATTAAATACCCCTGAAAGGATTTGGCAGCTATCTTTTTCAGAACGCTTTGTAGCATATTTTGAAGCGCCGGGCTTCCGTCTGTTTAAGTCTTTTTGAATATCTTCTTCCGTAAGCCTAAGTCCTGCCGGGCAGCCGTCTATCACAACGCCTATTGCTCTGCCGTGGCTTTCGCCGAAGGTCGATATTTTAAATTGGCTTCCGTAAATAGAACTCATATAAAATCTCCTTAATCAATTTTTTAAATTTTAGCATTTTATAAGACTATAAACAACATTTTTTTGCATAATTAATCAAAATCATGATTTTGATTAATTTGAAAGGCATATTGGGCCATATTCGTATAATTTGATATAAGAAGACTGCGTTTTGTGCCGTTTATGAACATATTTACCGAAGATAAATAATATAGAAGGAAGTTTCATTGATACAGTAAAAACCATACATTTTAAATAAGGCTCCATTAAGGAAGCATATTTTAGAAAAAATAAAAAGATTAATTATCTGGGCATTTCTGGAGAAGTTATGGTATAATGTGAATGTCTTCTCCCTTGAAGGGAGAAGGCATTCATGAGTAATGAGTATATTTTGCAAAGCGAAATGTACGAATGCTATTCTTTAGAAGAAGTATATTTTGCGAAGCAAAATGTACGAATGTTATTCTTACGTAGTATTAATCTTCTGATAAAAAGAAAATAAATCGGAGGAATGATATGGAGATACAGCCTCTCAATGAAAGATACTATAAACAGATAAATGAATATATTTTAACCAACTGGGGGAAACCCATAGTTACAAGGGGAAATATTGTAAAAGAGGAAAATTTATCAGGGTTTGCTGCTTTTGATGAAAATATGCTAATAGGTGCTATTCTTTACCAAATTATTGATTTAGAATGTGAGATAGTTGTATTATACAGTCTGAAAGAAAACTCCGGCGTTGGAACGAGGCTGATAAACGCTGTTATTAACGCTGCAAAATTAAAAAATTGTCAAAGAGTATGGCTTATAACCATGAATGACAATACTCATGCCATAAGATATTATCAAAAGAGAGGCTTTTCTTTAAAAGCAGTTCATATAAATGCGTTTGAAGAAACAAGAAAAATTAAAGGCATCTCAGAAAATATTTTAGGAATCGATGATATTCCCGTTCTGCACGAATTTGAATTTGAAATGATATTGTAGCATTATATATATTTATACAAAAACAATAAAGGTGGTAAATTTGCATACGATTTCCAGCAGTTCAAATGAAAAAATCAAGAGGCTAAAGAGCTTATATACCAAAAAAGGAAGAGAAGAAAATAATTTATTTGTCGTAGAAGGGGAAAAGTTTATTGCAGAAATATCCTGTGATTTTATAATAGACAGTATTTTTCTTTCAGAGAGCTACTACGAAAAAAACAATAATAAATTAAATTTAGGCTCTGAATATTTTATTGTTAAGGACAATATATTCAAATCTATTTCAGATACAGTGAATCCTCAAGGAATTATTGCAGTTGTTCAGGAAAAACAGTATAATATTACCAATATATTTTTAAAGGAAAATCCCTTTTTAATAATAGCCGAAAACATTCAGGATCCTGGAAATATGGGCAGCCTCATTCGGTCTTCTGATGCCTTCGGAGCAGACTGTGTTGTAGCCTGCGAATGCGCGGATATCTATAGCCCTAAGGTTATAAGGGCTACGGCAGGCTCCATATTTCATATTCCAGTAATAAAAATGCCTTTTGAGGCTATTATAAATATATTAAAGGAAAAAAGCATAAAAATAATAGGCACATATCTTAAGGATGCCAAGGACCCTGAAGATATTAATTTTAAAGAAGGTTCGGCTTTGATTATAGGAAATGAAGGTGCAGGAATAAGCTTAGAAGCTGTAAAAGCTTCAGATGCTTTCGTAAAAATTCCTATGTCTGGAAGGGCCGAGTCTTTAAACGCATCTGTCGCCAGCGGCGTACTGCTTTATGAAGTGCAGAGGCAAAGAAATAATAAAAAAGAGAGGAATAATTATAATGAGTGAAAAAAATCCTATAGTTACGATTGAAATGGAAAATGGAGAACTTATTAAAGTAGAGCTTTATCCTGAAATAGCACCCAATACTGTAAATAATTTTTTAAGCCTCGTAAAGAAAGGCTATTACGACGGGCTTATTTTCCATAGAGTTATTGCCAATTTCATGATACAGGGAGGCTGCCCTCAGTCAATGGGAACAGGCGGCCCAGGATACGGTATAAAAGGCGAATTTAAGCTTAACGGTTTCCAGAATGATTTAGCCCACGATGAAGGCGTTATTTCCATGGCGAGGTCCGCCAGCCCCAATTCCGCAGGCAGCCAGTTTTTCATTATGCATAAGAAATCTCCTCATCTTGACGGCCAGTACGCTGCATTTGGAAAGGTTATAGAAGGCATGGATACAGTAAATAAAATTGCCGTGACTATGACTGATTTTTCAGACCGGCCAAGAGAAGATCAGAGAATGAAGAAGGTTACCGCCGAAACCTTTGGGGTAGAATATCCAGAGCCTGAAAAAATGTAGATTGAAGCATTTAAGTTTATGATATATAAAAGCGCTGAGCTCATAGGTTTGGCGCTTTTATAAGGTTTATTCACGAATGTATTTTCCGAAGAAAATATACGAGCAGCGTTTGCGCTTATGATATAATATGGATAAAACTAGGCTTTACTTAGTTTTATCCACGAATACATTTCACTTCGTGAAATGTATGAGCAGAACCTATGCTTATGATATAATAAAAATTTATATTAATTTCATTCTACTATAAATGATAGGGGTAGTTTATGAAGAAACAGATGGCCGGAAAAACGGCGGCCCTTTTAGTATTTCTCTTTTTAATAAGTATTTCAGCTGTTTTTTTAGGCTTATGGAAAGTAGAGTCGACAGGAATAGCTTATTTTGCTGTTAATACCATTATTTTCTTTATAACAATAGCCTTGGCCCTATATTATTTTATGAAATATAAAAGCCTTGTAAATATTTCTTGTGACATTTCTGAAAAGTTTGCTTTATGGGAGATAAAACAAAGCGCTGAGCTTTACCATATGGCAGGGTATTTTAAAATAGCTGAAAATATTAAAAAAATGAATACGCTTATAGAAGATTTTCAAAGGGATTTATCAAAGGGTGAAAAAATCTCCGATACCGATTTAAATGGGGCCCTTAAAACTGTGGCTTCCAGATATAATGCTGTTATTCAAAAGAAAGATGAAGCTCAAGAAAGGCTTTTGGAATATAACGAAGAGCTTAAGAAACAAATTGAGGGGCTTGCGGAAGCGATTAAAGCATTGCCTCAAACAAAAAGAATCAATATAAGATGCAGAAATAATGATTTAAGCCTTATAGCAGAAAAGTTTAACGAAATGTACAGATTAACAGGAAGATATCTTAGTGAACTGGAGACTTATTCACAAAATATGATGTCTTCGGGAAAAATTCTATTATATAAAGAAGAGTATCCTGTAGAGCTAAAGAATATTTATGATAATTTCAATCAGTTTAACGATGAGAATAATAAGCTTATCAAAGAGATTAACGAAGCTATATTAAGAATCTCCAGAGGCGAGAATGATTTAGGTCTTGAAGGGCTCTATACGGGAAATTACGCTTCTATTAAAAACAATCTTGAAAAACTTTCAAAAGATTATAGAGAGCTTAACGAAAAGAAATCTGAAACTGAAAAATCATCAAGGCAGATAAGTTTAAGCGAACCGAAAAATAACGATGAAGACAGATTAGCTGCCAGAAGAAGATTAGGGACAGAATATTTGGGAAGCACAATTCCCAAAACCCCAAAGGTAACTGAAAATCTTGATCATATATTTGAATCAAATGATTACGGCAAATATTCCAGATAGAGAATAATTATTTATATAACTGCAATTGAAGCTTAAATTTTACTTGTTTTTATATTATTTCTATATAATATCCTCTATAAGTATAAGGAAAACAAAGAACTGTAATAATAGTTTAATAGTAATTTAAGCTATTTGTGGTAAAATATGAAAGATATAAATTATGCAGGACTACATAAGAATTTACTTTTAATCAAAAGTGAATTTATTATACGAAAGGAAGTGCCATAATTGAAAAAAGTTCTATTATTAATATTTGTTTTACTGATGATAGCCACAGGCTGTAAAAAAGAAGATGCCAATAATCCGCCTCCTACAGAAACCGAAGCTCAAAATCCTACGGAACAACAAGATAACTCTATACAAGGGACCGTTGCGGAATATTTCCCCATAAAAGAAAATTCACTCTATATCTATACAGGAAGCGTAGAAAGTGCGAATCAAGAGACGTATCCTATATTTATAGAAGGTAATAAGCTTCAAAGAAGAACTTCAGCAGGCGGATTTATTTCAACAGAGGTTCTTTCAGTTGAAAACAGCGAGGTTAAGCTTATTTATACAAATGCCACTTCAAACGGTTTTGAGAATTTCTTAAACAAGGCAAATCCTGCCGAAGTAGTCATATTAAAAGAGCCTTTGCAGCTTAATGCCACCTGGGAAAGAAATTTCGTTTCTAACGACTCTACTGCCGGGGAGTTTAAGGGTACAAGTAAAATTACCGATGTTAATGTTTCGGTAACAACTCCTGCAGGGGAATTTGAAACTCTTGTTGTAACAACGGAGTTTGAAACGGGCAATTTAGATGTAGAGTATTATGCAAAGGGAATCGGCCTTGTAAAAAGAGAATATATTAATATAACAAGAACAGAAAAAGGCCAGGAATTAAGCCGTGAAACAGTTACGGTAGAGCTTTCTGAAATTAAAGAAGATACTGCCTGTGAGTTTGAATTTACGGTATATTACCCTGATGATCAGGTAAATGGGCTTTTAAGCGAAACAAGAAAGTTTCAGTTAAAGACTAATGAAGATATCAGGCCTTTATTAGAAGGAATGCTTAAAAAGCCCAGCGAAGGCCCAAGCAGCCCCATTATTACTGAAAACACAAAAATAAACACCATATCTGTCGATTCCGAAGCTTCTGAGGTTCATTTAGATTTATCAAAGGAATTTGTTGATGAAATGAATGCCGGAAGCGGATATGAAGCATTAATTCAGGAATCGCTTAAAAATATATTTACTGATTTCTACAGAGCTTCTTCCCTTAAACTTACGATTGAGGGAGAGGACTATATTCCTAAACATTAAGGTGATTACTTATCGAAAATATTGCGAGCTATTCTAAGACACGGGAAATAATTGAAAAATACGATTTTTATTTTAAGAAGAATTTTGGCCAGAATTTTCTTATTGACGGTCATGTCCTGAATAAAATCATTAATGGGGCGGATATACAAGAAGACGAACTTGTAATAGAAATAGGGCCGGGTGTAGGCGGGCTTACAGAAGCCATGGCTAAAAGAGCAGGCAAGGTAATTGCCATAGAAATAGACAAAAGCCTTATACCCATATTAAATGAGATTTTAAGCCCCTATGAAAATGTAGAAATAATAAATGCAGATGCTCTTAAAACAGATTTTAAAAGTATTATAGAAAATTCGGGGTATAAAAAAGCGAAGCTTATAGCGAATCTTCCATATTATGCAACGACTCCAATAATCATGAACATGCTTGAACAAAGGCTTCCGATCTCTTCCATGACGGTTATGATTCAAAAAGAAGTAGCGGAAAGAATGGCAGCTAAGCCTTCCACAAAAAGTTATGGTTCTCTTACCCTTGCCGTAGAATATTATTCAGAAGTATATCTTGTGGCCAATGTTCCGAGAAACTGCTTTATGCCAAGGCCGAATGTAGATTCTGCCGTAATACGCCTTGATATTTTAAATAAACCGCCTGTTAATGTAAAAAATGAAGAGCTGATGTTTAAAATTATAAAAGCTGCTTTTGGCCAAAGAAGGAAAACCTTAGTTAATTGCCTTTATAATTTATCGGGGCTTAACTTTACCAAGGAAGAGTACGCAGACATATTGAAAAAAATAAATATACAATCTGATATAAGAGGGGAGAACCTCAGTCTTACCCAATTTTCTGAATTAGCCAACGCACTATCTGAGGCGGAAGCTTAAGCTTCCGCTTTTTTATGCTCTTTTGATATATTTAAGCCAATAGAAGAATATATATACCTTATAGGGAATTATACTCGCAAGCTTATAGAAAAATAGGAGGTAGAGTATGGCTAAGAGATATTTTCGTGATTTTATAATTATGAAAGAAAATAACAGCGACTATTCTATACAGGGCAAGTCGGCAGTAGGAAAATGTATACTGGAGATAAAAGATGATACCGGAAAGATATTATTTACCGTATCTAATTTAAAACCTGAGGTAGTATATAGAGCATACGTAATATCTTCCGGCGAAGACAGATCAAGAGGAGTACATATTGGCAATATCGTTGTCAACCAAAGCGGAAACGGCACGTTAAAATATGAAGGCGACGCTGATAACATATTAAATACAGGGCTTAAAGTTTCGGAGATTAATTCGGTAGGTATTATTATTTTTAAGCCTGAGGGAATAATTACGCCTCTTATTGGCTATAAAAATGAGGAAATCCCATGGAAGCATAATTTTTATGATATAACTAAGGAAAATGAAAGAAATAGGGAGGAAGAAAGGCGCAATCCGGAAGTACCGGAAGGAACAGAAAACTTGCCGGAAGCGAACCCTGAATCTGAACCCCTTGAGTCTGAAAATCCAATGCCGGAAACTCAAGTACCTGAAAATCCAATACCGGAAACTCAAATACCTGAAAATCCAATGCCGGAAACCCAAGTGCCTGAGAATCCAATACCTGAAAATCGAGTGCCTGAGAATCCAGTACCGGAAACTCAAGTACCTGAGAATCCTATACCTGAAACCCCTGAGCCGGTAAATGAAGAAGTACCGCAGGAACCACAAAGTGAAACAGAAGAAGATCAGACAATACCCGAAAATATTCCAGACCCAACAGAAGTTTCATCAACGGAATTTCCAGTTGAAGCAATGGATACAGATGAATTAAAAGAGGCAGTAAGTGAATTAGCCGAAGAAGTCCTTTACGAAAAAGAAGATGAAATTGAAAAAGAGGTATATGAGAAAGAAGAGATTCAGGCAGATTTAGAAATTTCATCAGAAGATACTGTTCCTGAGGGAAATAATATTCCTGAACCCAGTGCAGAAATTGCTAAAGAAGAGGAAGATTCAGAGGCGATTCCAAAGCCTGATGAAGAATTGCAGAATATGTTTAAAAAGATGGCTATGAAATTCAATAGGGAATTGAAAGAGCTTGAAATATATACAAATCTTGATGAAAGAGGGCTTCTTGATAGAAAAGCTTTGCACATAGGGTATTGCAAATCAGAAGAAATATCAAGCCTTGAAGAAATCTTAAATAAATATCAAAGGTCTAAACCCTTTAAAGAAGAAGATAGCCAATATATTTGGGTAAATATATCCTTTAGCGATATATCAGATCTTCCTCTTGACAGACGCTTGATAATGAACGATCCTGCAATCATTTCAGTGTACAGAAAATATAATCATATGATTTTAGGAAAAGATATGAACACCAATAAATATTTATTTGGGGTGCCTGATATTTTTTATGAAATAAATGAAAAGAAGATGGAAATGCTTGGTTTTCATATGTTTAAATGCTGTGATTTGAGCGAGGTCTATGACGAAAAGCATGGATACTGGCTTATGGTACTGAATAAATAATATGATAAATATAGTTAATTTGTTTTTATTTCACTGTAAGTATTGACTTTAGAGAATATAAGAGAAAAGCAAATTGACAATGCTGTTATAGTAAATTTAAAATAAAACAGTAACAAAGCTGTACATTTACATAGACTCATAGATGCAATTTAGAAAAAATACAATAAATAGCCTTTTCTGAAACTGCCTTTATTTTATATATTGAAAGTCTTGTCATCTATGCGGCATAAAAGCAATTTCCCTGTGTTTCAGAAGTGGGTCCATAGTTTTGGGTCTTTAGTAAATAGGTTTTTGTACTTCTTTGAAAGAAGTTTATAAATTTAAGTATATATTAAAAAAGAGCCATATGGCTCTTTTTTAATATTATACTTAAAGTAAGGAAATCCATCCGCCGTCTACGGCTATGGTCTGCCCTGTAGTATAGCTTGACGCGTCTGAAGCAAGATATATAAGGGCGCCGTTAAGCTCTCCCGATCTTCCTATTCTGCCCATAGGGGTTCTTCCGGCAGCTGAATCATCAACAGTTCCCATGATGCCTTCTGTCATTTCCGTAGCAAACATTCCAGGGGCTATAGCGTTTACAGTGATATTGTTTTTAGCGTATTCTGTTGCAAGACCTCTTGTAAGATTTATAACACTTGCTTTTGATGCGTTGTAGCTTGCGCTTTGAGGGCCGCCGGCAAGCCCGGCAACAGATGCAATATTGATTATTTTTCCGTAATTATGTTTAAGCATTACTTTGACAGCTTCTCTTGATGCAAGGAAAACGGCTCTTGAGTTTACTGCCATAACCTTGTCCCAGTTTTCTGAGGAATATTCATGGCTTGCGCCGCTTATAACAACTCCTGCGTTATTTACCATGATATCAATTGTTCCGAAATCTTTTTCAACAGAGGAGATGGCTTTGCAGATGTCTTCTTCGCTGGATACGTCGCAAGCATATGCCTCGCACTTACGTCCCATGGCAGTAATTTTTTCTTTGAGAGATTCTAAACGATCGATTCTTCTGGCAAGTATAGCTACATCCGCACCTGCTTCTGCAAGGCCTTCAGCCATTTGGGCGCCTAATCCTGATGAAGCTCCTGTAACTACGGCAACTTTTCCTGTTAAATCAAACATTTTCACTGTAATACACCCCTTTTTCAAAAGCATTTGTGTAAATAGTACTTCTTATTCTATCACAGCATATTTATATTAAACAATATGTAATTGTGAACATATTGGCAAGGTTTTGTAAATTTTATTTGAATATTACTCATAATTTTACATAGTTATAGGAACTGGACTGTTCTAAACTTGATTTATTTTGTATTTTTATAGTCAAAGAAGAACAATATTAAGATTATAGATAAGAAATTATAAAGAAAATAGTCATATAAGATTTAATATAATTATATAGCTCCTTAAAGCGGTATTTGATATAATAGGGCAAAAGAGGTGAGTTTATGGATTATATTAAGGCTTATGAAAGCTGGCTAAAGGATGAATATATTGATGATGAAACAAAAGAAGAGCTTATTAAAATAAAAGATAATGACAATGAAATAAAAGAGCGCTTTATGAAAGAGCTTGAATTCGGAACAGGCGGTCTTAGAGGTGTAGTAGGGGCAGGGACAAACAGGATAAATGTATACACCGTAAGAAAAGCTACTCAAGGGCTTGCCAATTTCTTATTAAAGCAGGACTTCGGCTTAGAAAATGCAAAAGATAAAGGAGTCACCTTAGCCTATGATTCAAGAAAAATGAGCGTTGAATTTGCAAAAGAGGCGGCTTTAGTCTTAAATGCCAATGGAATTAAGACTTATCTATTTGAAAGCTTAAGGCCTACTCCCGTTCTAAGCTTTGCAGTAAGATATTTAAAATGTGCTGGAGGTATTGTTATTACTGCAAGCCATAATCCTCCTGAATATAACGGATATAAGGTTTATGGAGACGACGGCGGGCAAATTCCTTATCCTAAAGATAATGAAGTCATAAAAGAAGTAAATGCCATAAAAAGCTTCAGCGATGTAAAAAGCATCCAAGAGGAAGAAGCAAAAGAATCAGGCCTTTTTAATATCATAGGTGAAGAAGTAGATTCGGCATATATAAAGACGCTTAAAAAGCAAATAATAAATCCCGAAATAATAGAAGCTTACGGAGATAAGCTTAATATTATCTATACGCCTCTTCACGGAACTGGAAATTTACCGGTAACCAGAATACTTTCGGAAGCAGGATTTAAAAATATATACACAGTAAAAGAGCAGGCGGAACCGGACGGTAATTTTACAACGGTTGGTTACCCGAATCCTGAAGACCCAAAGGTATTTAAGCTTGCAATTGCGCTTTCGGATAAAATGAACGGGGATATTATTATAGCTACCGACCCAGACGCCGACAGGGCAGGGATTGTGTGCAAGAAAAACAACGGAGAATATATGTTTTTAACGGGAAATATGATAGGTAATCTCTTAACTGATTATATTATTTCCCAAATGAATGAAAAGGGGATTCTCCCTGAAAATTCTGCCGTAATATCAACAATTGTTTCAAGCAGGCTCACAAAAGCCATTGCTGATTTTTATGGCGTTCATTATTTTGATGTGCTTACAGGCTTTAAATACATAGGTAAAAAAATCAGAGAGTTTGAAGAAAATAATTCTTATCATTATCTGTTTGGCTTTGAAGAAAGCTATGGATATTTAAAAGGAGATTATGCAAGAGATAAAGACGGAGTGGAAGCCGCTTTAATCGCATGTGAAATGGCAGCTTTTTATAAATCAAAGGGTATGACCCTTTACGATGCCTTAGAAAATATTTATAAAAAGTACGGTTATTATTTTGATAAGGTTCATTCCATCACTTTAAAAGGCTTGGAAGGCCTTGATAATATAAATAAAATAATGGAGGTATTCAGAAAAGACCCTCCTGAAGAGATATCAGAAATCAAAACGATTTCGTTAAAAGATTATAAGCTTCTAAAAGAATATAATTTATCCAATAAAGCTATTGAAGAGATAGAGCCGCCGGCTTCAAATGTCCTTTATTTTACGTTGGAGGATGGAAGCTGGTTCTGTATCAGGCCTTCGGGAACAGAACCTAAAATCAAGCTTTATATTGGCGTAAAATCCCATACCATGGAAAAGTCTATGGAAAAATCCGAAAAGCTTTTTAACAGCATAATGGAAAAAATTAATAAAATAATAAAATGAACTATTAAAACAGGAATGGGGGCATGCATATGAAATATAGTCGCTATCAAAATGCAAAAGAGTTTTACAATGATGTTTACGACATTTTACTTAAACATGAGGAGCAAAATAGTTTACCTCTTGGAAATGTTATTCTGGGAAATCAAGGCGGCGAACCTACAGGCTGGAGAAATCCTGAAAATTGGTTTATGGCTTCTGTAAGAGATGAATGTGGTAAGATTATACTTTCAGCCATTATGACTCCTCCTTTTAATATCACCATGTATGAAACGGATAATATTCCTAATGACGATGCCCTTCATTGTTTATGTAATAATATTATAAATGAAAATATGGAAATTCCCGGAGTTACTTCTGAAAACACTCTTGCTGAGCGCTTTGCAAAAATATATACGCAGAAAAAAGAAATGGGTTATAAAACACGTAAGAACCTTCGTATATACAGCCTTCGAGAAGTAAATAAAAGTGTACCTTTAATTGGTAAAATAAGAAAAGCAGAAGAAAAGGATATGCCTTTTTTACCTTATTGGCATTATAGCTTTAGTGACGATTGCTCTTTAGAGTTTAGAAGCTTTGAAGATTCTGTTGCCAATATTGAAAGAGCAATTAAAAAAGGTATGCTTTATGTATTGGAAGATGATGGAATGCCCGTTTCTATTGCATCGGCTTTAAGAGAATCTGTTCATGGAAGAACTATAGGCATGGTTTATACGCCGCCTTATTTTAGAAAAAAAGGGTATGCCAGTGCCTGCGTTGCCGAGCTTAGCCAGATTGTTCTTGATATGGGCTATAAATATGTATCCCTTTTTACCGATCTTTCAAATCCAATTTCAAACAGTATCTATCAGAAGATAGGATATAAGCCAGTTTGTGATTATAATGAATTGGATTTTATAGTAAGTTAATGATGAAGAAGTAACAAAATTCTGTTTCCTGTAAGCTCAAAACAAGAATTTCCTTTGGAAACATAGTGAAATTGTCTTCATAATAAATTAACTTATATTTTTTAAGTTAATTTATTATATACCGATTCCATTTTGGCAATGGTGCTAGTTTATATAAATTTAAGCCATATATGGCTTTGTTACTGCGTAACTTTAAATTTACTATATCAAGAGAAGATAAAAATTAAAAGGTGCACAAGTAAGTAGTATTTTAAATCATAACTACCGGCTTAGCCGGTAGTTTGCTCTGCCCCTATAAGGGGCTCTTACTGGCATGCGTCTGAGGACGCATCGAAGCGGTTTGCCAACCGCATTTACTTCCCAATAACCGCTAAAGCGGTTTATTTTTTATTTCCTTTCACTGGCTCCCCCGTAAACGGGTCAATATATTCTAACAATGAAATTTGATCTGCTACTTTATCTTCTTGTATTTGATTTCTAATGTATTCTTCTATTTTTTTCGCATTTTTACCTACTGTATCAACATAATATCCTCTACACCAGAAATGTCTATTCCCATATTTATATTTTAAATTTGCATGTCTATCGAATATTATTAAAGAACTCTTTCCTTTCAAATATCCCATTATCTCTGATACACTATATTTAGGTGGTATTCTGACTAACATGTGTATATGGTCACTACAACATTCTGCTTCTATTATTTCTATACCTTTTCTTTCACATAATTCTCTAAGTATCTTTCCTATATCCGCCTTTAATCTTCCATAAATTATTTGTCTTCGATACTTTGGAGCAAATACCAGATGATATTTACATTCCCAGGTTGTATGTGATAAACTATTTTTGTCCATCGGACACACCTCCTATGATCTAATAATTGTGGTTGGCAAACCCACTTTATTTTATCACAGGGGGTATTTTTCTTGAAGCTAAAGCATTTTCCCTCCACCTGCATAGCAGGTGGTTTATTGTATGAGATACAAGTAAAAAAGCGTATTGCATGCAATACGCTTTTTATGATTTAATAAATCTTATTCAGGTGTATAAGCGCCTATATCAATTCCCCAGTCGCAGGTATAGAGGAATTCTATTTCGTCGCCTTCGTTTACTTTTATTTGGTTGCAGGCCTCCAAAGGAAACTCGCCGTTAATCTTAAAAAGCCAGCCTGATTGCTCTCCGCAGTCAAAGGAATATAAATTGCCTATGGCATCTATATATACGATATCCGTACCGGGCATTTCTTTAAATTCATATTGCAGCTTTTCTTCCTGCATCTGCCTTTTAAATAAGTCAAATACGGTTTCACCTTCTTTAAATCCTGCTTTGTCAGTATAAAATATTACGCCGTCATCGGGAATAATTTCTTTTTTCTCTTCCTTAAGCAAATCCATATTATCAAATACTGTGGAACACTCTGCTTTCAGCGAAGCATAACCTTGATATTTATCGTTTTCTGAAGCACAGGAAGTAAATATTCCTACACATAAAATCAAAGCTAAAAACAATTTACTTAAATTTCTCATTATGTCCTCCGCAGGCATACTCATTTATAGTAAATTTTTTATAAAAAAGTAACAAAAAACTATTCGCTATAGGCTAAAAAGCATGGATTTCCTTGGGAAACAGTATATTGTAGAGTCTAAGGGAATATATGGTTTTTTCCTATTTTACTTTAAATTTACTACAACTTAAAATATGCCTTTAAGTTAATTTACTATAATTATCTGCAAAAAATAAAATATTATTATTTATAGTAAAATTATGTATTATTTTTCAAATACACCCTTAACAAGAACCTCTTTATTTCCAATCACTTTTTTGCCTTTGGCAAATACATGGAATATTTCAAGATTGCTGTCCAAAAGGCTTAAATCCGCGTCAAAACCTGCCTTAATATGACCTTTACCGAAAAGCTTAAGGCTATCTGCGATATTGGTTGATATTGTTCTTACGGCATCTGAAACAGGAACGCCTTCTTCTTTTACAAGACATTTAAATTCCGTATACAGGGACTCTAAAGATGCCGCAGTAAGGCCTACGATATTACCGTGGCTATCAAAGGCAGGCATGCTTCCGTTTCCGTCCGAACTCATGGTAACATGATTAATATCTACGCCGCTATCAAGGCAATGCTTTACACCTTGGGCAGGAGTAAATTCTCCGGGGGTTCTTCTAGGGGAACCGGTGCTTGAGGTAATATCTATAAATCCGCCTTTTTTAGCAAATTTTATGGCTTCTTCCAAAAGTGCTCTGTTTCTGTTTACATGAGTAGGCCTGAAATGATAGATTGGAATATCGCTTTTTTCTACAATCTCATTAATCATATCAAGTTTATCTTTTCCGTCTCCTACATGAAGATGCACAACGCCTGCTTTTCTGCTGAGCATTCCCGCTACTCTGGATTCTGTTGCAAGGCGGGTTATTTCTTCAATAGTAGGGGCTGAGGACCTATGGTCGGATATGGCAATTTCTCCTGCGCCTATTACTTTTTCATTAAGCAGAATATCTCTTTTTAAGCTGCCGGTTAATGTTACAAGAGGAAGCTCATAAGAACCGGAATAAATATAAGTCGTTATACCTTCTTCTTCAAGGCCCTTGGCTTTTGCATAAAGGGATTCCATATGCCTTGAAGTTCCATCGGTACCCAGAAGACCTATTACTGTAGTAATCCCGTATTTTATTATTTCAGAAAACATAACCTCAGGGGTTCGGGAAGAGTATCCGTTTTCTCCGCCGCCGCCTATTAAATGAACATGCTGATCTATAAAACCGGGCAGAGCTATAAAATCAGAGCCGTCTATTAACTCAAAATCCACATCTGTTTCGAAAGATATGCTGTCTTCTACGGCGCATATTTTTCCGCCCGCAAGTAAAATATCTTTTCTTCCAAGATCTTCCGGAGCATATACATATACGTTTTTAATTAAAGTAAGCATAATAACCTCCTTATTTTTAATAATAATCACATACTGATAGTATGGAATATTATATTTTGTTTGTCAATTATATTTAATTTTTAAAATGTTTGCTTTTTATAACAGACTATGATATAATTCAATTACTATTAAATGATAGTAATTGTAAGTTACATTTTCTTTTACAAAATGTATGAATTAATCTTATGGTTATGGTATAATATGAATAAAATCAAGCTTTACTTAATTTTATTCACGAATATATTTTCCGCAGGAAAATGTATGAGGAAAAATTATGCTTATGGTATAATAGAAACTAATAAAGCATAACTATATTTAGTTTCTGGATACATTTATCTTCTGTAAATGTATGAATGAGTCTTTGAATATTTTTTTAGTCACAACACCAATATTTTATATAATATAAAAGGAGGTTTTACTATGAGTAATACTTATAAGTTTGAATTGATTCCTCTTCCTTACGAGGTAAATGATTTGGAGCCTTATATCAGTGCTGAGATATTAAATCTTCATCACGGAAAGCATCTTCAAACATATGTTAATAATTTAAATGCTGCTCTTGAAAATCATGCCGAATATCAAAGCTGGTCATTAGAAAAGCTTCTTTATAATTTAGATAAACTTCCAGCAGAGCTTCAGAAGCCGGTTAGAAATAACGGCGGCGGAGTTTATAACCATAATTTATACTTTGCCCTTATGGCGAAGGAATCTGAAGGACCTAAGGGAAGCCTTTTAGAAGCCATTAACAGAGATTTCGGCTCAACCGAAGAATTGATTTCCAAGCTTAAGGCTATGGGCTTAGGCGTATTTGGCTCAGGATGGGCATGGCTTCTTTCTGATAAAGAAGGAAAATTATCTATTAAGAGCACTGCAAATCAGGATACATTTATTCCTGAAAATCTTTTCCCTGTGATTGCCCTTGACGTTTGGGAGCACAGCTATTATCCAGTTTACCAAAACCGCAGAGCAGAGTATTTGGATAATTGGGTAAAAATAATCAATTGGGAAAAAGCAGGAGAGCTTTACGATATGCATTCTTCCTTAGATTATTCAAAACTTTAATCAAAAATAAGCGATTTGTTCATAACTTAATCACAGAAATCCATCGTTTAGAATGTAGATGATTTTTAATTCTATTGACTTTTAAAAGTCTAAATGCTATAATTTACAAAATTAAATAATTCTAATTGAAACACTGTGATAAGGAGTAGTAGATTCTTGGATTTTTTCAGAGAGTTGCCGTTCGGTGCAAGGCAATAATTGAAAAGAATTGAACTCGCCTTGGAGTGGCTTGCTGAATAAAGTAGGTTAAGCCGGTGGTCTACCGTTATATTGACAGAATATCAGCTAAGGCTCGTATTCCGTAAAGTGCGCATTTTGCGAATTAGAGTGGTACCACGGATTTAAACCCGTCTCTTTGTGAGACGGGTTTTTTGTATGCTTTTTAACCTTATATCGGGTATCGGTAAAGCATGGCGTAACAGTAGATTTAGAATGAAGCAGTAACAAAACCATATATTCACGTGGGCTCAAAATGTACTGTTTCCCGCGGAAATCCGTATTTTTAAGTCTATGGTGAATAGGCTTTGTTACTTCTTTATAAGAAATTTACTATAATGATTAATATTTTGTAGGAGGAAATTATGAATTACAGAAAGTATAAAGCGTTCAAGCCCGTTAATTTAGTCGAAAGAAAATGGCCCAATAAAATAATAGAAAAGGCCCCCATATGGTGCAGCGTAGATTTAAGGGACGGAAATCAAGCCCTTGAAACCCCTATGAATTTAGAGCAGAAGGTAAATTTCTTTAAATTTCTTGTAAAAATGGGCTTCAAAGAAATAGAAATAGGCTTTCCGGCGGCATCGGAAACAGAATTTGCCTTTGCAAGAAAGCTGATTGAAGATCATATTATTCCTGATGATGTTACGGTGCAGGTTTTGACCCAGGCAAGAGAACATATTATAAGAAAAACCTTCGAGGCCTTGGAAGGGGTTAATAAAGCCGTGGTGCATTTATATAATTCCACATCAACTCTTCAAAGAAAAGTCGTCTTCGGAAAGTCAAAAGAAGAAATAAAGGCCCTTGCAGTTGAAGGAGCAAAGCTCGTTAAAAACTGCGCCGAAGAATACGGAAGCCATCGGTTTATATTTGAATATTCTCCCGAAAGCTTTACGGGAACAGAGCTTGATTATGCAGTAGATGTATGCAATGCAGTCATTGACGCATTTAAACCTACCAAAGACCATAAAGTTATAATAAATCTTCCTTCCACGGTTGAAATGTCTACGCCGAATGTTTACGCAGACCAGATAGAATATATGTGTACCCATATAAATCAAAGGGAAAATGTTATTATAAGCCTTCATACCCATAACGATAGGGGGACAGGGGTTGCTGCCAGCGAATTAGGGCTTTTGGCAGGAGCAGACAGGATAGAAGGCACGTTATTCGGTAATGGTGAGCGAACGGGAAATGCCGATATTTTAAATCTTGCCTTAAATATGTATTCTCAGGGCATAGACCCGGGGCTTGATTTTTCAGATATAGAAAGAATCGTTGAAGTATATGAAAGATCAACGATGCTTAATGTACATCCAAGGCACCCCTATGCAGGAAAGCTTGTATATACGGCTTTTTCCGGCTCTCATCAGGACGCTATAAAAAAAGGCTTCAGCGCTCTTAAAAATAAAGCAGAAGAATGGGAAGTTCCTTATCTTCCTATAGATCCAAAGGATCTCGGAAGAGATTACGAAGCGATTATAAGAATCAACAGCCAGTCAGGCAAGGGCGGCGTATCCTACATATTGGAAGAAAACTTCGGCCTTAAAATACCTAAAAATATGCAGCAGTCTTTCGGCAATATCGTAACGGATATATCCGACAAGGAAGAAAAAGAGCTTTTGCCTTCCGATATCTTTAAGCTCTTTGAAGATGAATATATTAATGTATCAAGCCCTGTAGACCTTATAAGTTATAGTGAAAAAACCAACGGTGAAAGTATTGTAAAAGCCGTTATTGCCATCAATAAGGATATAAAAGAAATCGATGGAAAAGGAAACGGCCTTATAGACGGATTCTGTAAGGCAGTGATGGAAGAAATCGGTATTGCATTTGAAATTTCTCACTACAGCCAGCATGCCATGGAAGAAGGCTCCAAGTCGAGAGCAATAACTTACGTAGGCATAAAAAATGCAGAAGGCAAGGAATACTTCGGCGCGGGAACATCGGAAAGCATAAGCAGGTCTTCAATAAAGGCGGTAGTAAGCGCTGTAAACAATATGCATATAAAACAGTAAATTTTTTTAATCTAAAGGTTGTATTGTTTGACGCGGCGCACTTTGTGGTGTAAAATTAGCATGGTGAGCTGTATGAATAATGAAGATATGAATAATAAAATGGTTTGTATTGAGCCTTATGAAAATGCAATACACGATATTAAAACGGCTCTTACTATTATATATTCCATAAACCAACTTATGGACTTTAATAATAGTATTTCTGATGATGTCCGAAAAAATCTTAACATTATTAAAAGAAACTGCTTAAGGGCAATAAAAATTATTAATGATGTTTCTGATACGACGAAGCTTGATTTTAACTGTTTACAGCCGGAATATACTCGTTTTAATATCGTATCTGTCATAAGCGGTCTTATTGAAGGCATAGAAATTTACTCTATGCCAAAGATTATCAAAATAGCCTTGGAGCATGATTTGAAATCAGAGGAAGTTATTTTCGACCGGATTATGCTTGAACGTATTCTTCTTAATTTAATTTCCAATTCAATTAAATTTATTGAAGAAAGCGGAACAATAAAAATCAATCTTACAGACAGCGAAGAAGCCATAATAATCAGCTTAAGCGATACAGGAAGCGGCATAAGCAGCGACTTAATATACGACATATTTAATAGATACAACACCAGCGATAATTCAAAGGGCAGAGGAATAGGCCTTTCCATAGTAAGAGACCTTGTAAATTTACTTGGAGGGAAAATACATATAGAGAGCAAACTGGGAGAGGGAACTACGATTACTTTAGTATTTCCAATAAAAAATATATCTGAAGAAAAGCATGAAGATAAGATTCATTCCAATAATTTCTATACAGATAACATAATTAAAATAGAATTATCGGAATAAAGCTTAGATTAGAATTTATCCGGACTGTCACTTCTTAAGTTCATAGGGCATCTGCCTGTTCTTTAAATTCATGCTTTTTTATAAAGAATAAATTCATTAATAGCAAACTTTGGCAGATAGGCTCCGTATGTTCTTTTATAGTATTTTTTGAAAGGCTGTGCTTATGTCGGACAAATATAATAAACAAATTAATTTTTTGGTAAATATAGCTTATTACTCTGTAGTCATTGTAATCATCTATATTTTATACAAATATGTATTTAGCCTTCTGCTTCCCTTTATATTGGCTTTTTGTATCGTGAGCATAGTTCACCCCATGATACGCCGAATAACATCTACCTTGAAAGTTAATCAAAAAATTATAGCAGTTATTATTATGGCTGTAATATACGGTCTTTTGGGTTTCGGGATATTTTGGATTTTTGCACAGCTTTTTGTCATCATTAAAGAAGGCCTTATTCTGCTTCCGGGGATGTATACTGATAAGATAGCCCCTGCAATTACGGCTATAAGTAATTTCTTTGTCAATAATATGAATGATTTTCCGATTAACTTCCCGATTGATTTTCAATTGGAATTATCTGATTTCCAAGGGGATATTTTAAGCGCAATACAATCGGCCATACTTAATTTAAGTGAAAAGGGAATTTCCATCATAACCAAGGCTTCAAACAAAATTCCTTCCTTTTTTATAAGTCTTGCATTTACAATCATGCTTTCATTTTTTATAAGCATGCAGTATGATAATGTGATTAAATTCATTAAAAACCAATTAAGCCCTGAAACAGATAAGCTCTTAAAGGATATAAAAGTTATTTTTTTTGACACTGTATTAAAATATATAAAAGCATATTTTATATTAATGATAATTACATTTATAGAGATTTCCATAGGTCTTGTAATTATAGGTGCGGAAAGCCCCATCGCGGTTGCAAGCGGAATAGCCATATTCGATGCTCTTCCTTTTTTTGGCACAGGAGCCGTTATGATACCTTGGATAATATTTGAACTTATACAAGGTAATTTAACCTTTGCCATGGGCTTATTGATACTATATGGAATTGTTACCTTTATAAGAAATATTATAGAGCCTAAAGTAGTGGGGGATCAGCTTGGGCTTAATCCCATAGTGACCCTTATGGTTATTTATATAGGTTTTAAGCTCTTTGGCGTAATAGGAATGATTTTTATGCCTATTATCGCACAGATCATACTTGCCCTCCATAAAAATGGAAATATAAAATTATATAAGCAGTAATCTTAGCGTTAAAAATATATAAATACTTAAAAGGGCCTTGTGAAACAAGGTCCTTTGTTAAATGCGATTAAAAAATATTCAAGGTTTTAAATATAACAAAATATTAATAATAAAATTTCTTGATATAAATAGCGTATTTGTTTATAATTATTCTAATTATGAAATGGAGCGTTATAAAAATGAATATTAATCTTGTTATTTTTGATATGGACGGCTTGATGTTTGATTCTGAAAACTTATATTTCAAAAGCTGGAAAGAAGCCATGAAAAAAATGGGGCATGAACCATCAATGGATGTTTTTCTTAAAACTCTTGGTATTACGGACGAGAAAACCAGAGAATTTTATACTGATTATTTTGGCGATGAGCTTGAAGGCAAGCGGTTTTGTAAGATTACTATAGAAATTTTTTCCGGCCTTTTATCTAAGGGAGAATTAAAAATTAAACCGGGCCTTACAGAGCTTATTGACTATTTGAATAGAAATAATATAAAAAAGGCTATTGCAAGCTCAAATAATAGAAAAGTTATTTTTAGAAACATTGAGGTTACGGGAATAAAAAATGATTTTGATTACATAATCAGCGGAGATGATGTTAAAGAAGGCAAGCCTCACCCGGAAATATTTGAAAGAGTTTGTGAGGCTCTTAATATAGCAAAAGAAAACACTCTTATTTTAGAAGATTCTTTAAACGGTATAAAGGCCGGCCATGCGGCTTCAATTAAATCGATTATGATACCTGATTTATTAATGCCTACGGAAGAAGCCAAGGAAAAAAGCCATACAATTCTAAACAGCTTATTTGAAGTAATAGATTTTCTTGAAAAAAGTAATAATGGAGCTAGGAGATAGAGTATGAATTCACTTAATGATTTTAAAAAAGCAAGAGAAGTCCTTCAAAATGTCTTATTGGATACGAATTTAATATACAGTAAATCATTTTCGGAATCTACAGGCAACAGAGTATATTTTAAGCCTGAAAATATGCAGATTACAGGTTCATTTAAAATAAGAGGGTCTTATTATAAGATTTCTACCCTTTCAAAAGAGCAGAAAAAGAAAGGCCTTGTCACAAGCTCAGCGGGAAACCATGCCCAGGGTGTTGCTTATGGTGCCCAGCAGGCTGGAGCAAAGGCTACGATTGTTATGCCTACTATTACGCCTCTTGTTAAAATAAACAATACGAAAAAGTATGGGGCCGAAGTAGTTCTTCATGGAAATTATTATGATGAAGCCTGTCAGCACGCTATGGAGCTTGCAGAAAAGGAAGGCTATATTTTTATACACCCCTTTGATGACCTTGATGTTGCAACGGGGCAGGGGACTATAGCCTATGAAATTTTAAAGGATTTGCCTGAAACGGATATTATCCTTGTGCCTGTAGGCGGCGGGGGGCTTGTTTCAGGAATAGCCATGCTTGCAAAGCTTCTAAACCCTAACGTCAAGGTTATCGGCGTAGAGCCTAAGGGAGCCGCCTGTATCAGTGAATCCATGAAAAAAGGAAAAGTAACCTCCATCAATAAGGTTGAGACCATAGCCGACGGTGTTGCGGTACAAACGCCTGGAAGCGTTATTTTCCCATATATTGAAAAATATGTAGACGATATCATATTAATAGATGACTGGGAGCTTACAGACGCTTTTCTTGATATCATGGAAAATCATAAAATGGTAGTGGAAAATGCAGGGCTTCTTTCCGTTGCCGCATTAAAATATATCAAGGCCGAAGATAAAAACATCGTAAGCATACTAAGCGGCGGGAACATGGACGTTATCACCATGTCAAGCTTAGTTCAGCACGGCCTTATAAACAGGGGAAGAATTGCTACCGTATCCCTTCATCTTCCCGATAGGCCGGGAGAGCTTGTAAGGGTTGCTGAAATCATATCCCAGCAAAGAGGAAATATCATTAAGCTTGAACATAACCAATTTGTAAATATTAACAGGAATACAGAAGTGGAGCTTAGAGTGACTCTTGAAGCCTTTGGCCATAACCATGTTAAATCAATGGTTGAGCTTTTGGCAAAGGAAGGCTTTAATCCTATCTTGTGTATGCCCAATGCCATATATCAATAAACTCGTTTCTGTACTTTTTAATTATTAATAAGGGGGCAAATATGGATAAAAAAATTATTATCACAGGCTTTGATCCTTTCGGCGGAGAAAAAATAAACCCTTCCTATGAGGCTGTAAAAATGCTTCCGGAAACTATTTCAGGGGCAACAATATTTAAAATAGAGCTTCCTACGGTTTTCGGAAAATCCATAGATGCCTTAAAGAAGGCTATGGCAGAAATAAAACCTGATTATGTAGTTTGCGTAGGCCAATCGGGAGGAAGGTTTGAAATTACTCCTGAAAGAGTAGCCATAAATGTAAGTGATGCAAGAATTCCCGATAACGAAGGCCAAAGCCCCATAGATGAGCCTATTTTTGCTGATGGAGAAAATGCTTATTTTACAAAGCTTCCAATAAAAGCAATGGTAAAGGCCCTTAAAGAAAATAATATTCCAGGGGCGGTTTCCAATACGGCAGGCACCTATGTATGCAACCATATTATGTACGGCCTTTTATATTTAATTAATACATATGAGGAATTTAAAGATATAAAAGGCGGATTTATTCATGTGCCTTACTGTACAGAGCAGGTAATAGACAAAAGAAACGAGCCTTCTCTCACGAGAGAGCAAATAAGCAAAGGCCTTGAAATTTGTATTGAAGCTTTAATAAATAACACTGAAGATATAAAAGAGCAAAACGGAGCCATATGCTAAAAACCTGCCGGTTAATCCCGGCAGGTTTTACTTTTAAGCAAGTATAGAACTGTATATATTATACCCTCCGCTTAAATTATAGCAGTCATAGCCTTTATTTTTTAACATCATACAAGCAATATAGCTTCTTAAGCCGCTTTGGCATGAAACGTAAACAGGCTTTGCCTGATTAAGCTTATCTAAATTATTCCTTAATGTGTCAAGTTCTATATGCATAAAGCCTTCAATGCTTCCTCTTGAAACCTCAGGAGCGGTTCTTACATCAAGAAGCTGAATGCTTCCGTCTCTTGGAAGATTTTTAACATCGTGCCAGTGGAATAATTTTAATTTCCCTGTAATAATGTTTTCTATCATATAGCCTGCCATATTTACAGGAGATTTTGCAGAGCTGAAAGGCGGTGCATAACACAATTCAAGGTCAGTAAGATCTTTTGCGGCTCCTTTAAACCTTATTGCTGTTGCGATAATATCTATGGTTTTAGCTACACCGTCAAAGCCGGCTGCCTGGGCGCCAAGAATACGGCCGCTTTCCTTTTCGAAAATAACTTTCATAAATATGGGAAATGCCCCGGGATAATATGTCGCATGGGAAAAGGGGTATAGAAATATTTTTTCGTAATTTAAGCCTGCCATGGTGGCATTTTTTTCATTTATTCCTGTGGAGGCCACCGCCATATCGAATATTTTTATGATGGAGGAGCCTTGTGTTCCCGTATATTTAGAATTTAATCCGCAAATATTATCTGCCGCTATTCTTCCCTGCTTATTCGCAGGGCCGGCAAGAGGAATAAATCCCTTATTTCCTGTTATATAATCGATAATTTCAACGGCATCTCCTACGGCATATATACCTTTAACGGAGGTTTCCATAGATTCATTTACTATAATGGATTTTCTTTGATTAAGAGCTATTCCTGCATCTTCCGCTATTTTGCTTTCAGGCTTTACGCCAGCAGAAAGGATTATCATATCTGCATTTATTTCTTCGGATAGATTCTCTTTTTCTACTATAAGGCTAAGATTATCATTTTCCTTTTTAATTTTCTTTACAATGGTTTTTAAAAGCAGATTAACGCCTTTTGCTTTTACATAATTTTGTATTTCACAGGCAAAATCATAATCTATGGAATTAATAATATGATCAGCCATTTCAACTACGGTAACTTTAAGGCCGGCCTGGACAAGATTTTCCGCCATTTCAATGCCAATATATCCTCCGCCGATTACTGCCGCATGGGAGGGCTTATTCTTTTCTATGTAATCTTTGATAGCTACAGAATCAGGGATTGACCTTAATGTGAATATACCTTCATTGTCAAGGCCTTCAATAGGAGGCTTTATAGGCTCGGCACCCATAGAAAGAATTAATTTATCATAGCTTTCATCATATTCAGTGTTTTCTTTATGATTTTTTACTTTCACTGTTTTATTATCTGTATTTATTGATATAACTTCGGAGTTATTTCTTACGTCTACATTAAATCTTCTGTTAAAGGATTCAGGAGTTTGGAGTGCAAGGCTTGACTGATGTTTAATATCCCCGCCTATATAATAAGGAAGGCCGCAGTTTGCAAAGGAAATATATTCTCCTCTTTCAAACATTATAATTTCTGCATTTTCGTCCAGCCTTCTAAGTCTTGCCGCCGCGGAGGCTCCTCCTGCAACGCCGCCAATAATTACTACCTTCATCTTTCACTCTCCTATAATATAATTTTTTACTTAGTGAATCTGTAAAAGCGTTTTCAGGTGAACCTTTTCTTATAGTCAACAAACTTCTTTTTAAGTTTATTGGCTATATCAGTATAATTTTAACATATACATACTGCAAATTACTATATTAATATATTCAAATAAGTTTTTATAGGTAATTCCTGCGAAAATCCAGTTTTGAGTAGTATAAAAAGTTTTACTATAACACTAAAAAAAGGGGCGCTTAGCGCCCCTTTTTTTAAGATATATATTTTCTCATGTTTTTTAATGCTGATTTTTCAAGTCTTGATACCTGAGCCTGACTTATACCGATTTCTTCGGCTACTTCCATTTGGGTTTTTCCTTCAAAAAATCTCAGGTTTATAATATGCTTTTCCCTTTCATTTAATCTTTTTATGGCTTCGGATAAAGAAAGGTTTTCAAGCCAGCTAACGTCTGTATTTTTTTCGTCCTTTACCTGATCCATAACAAATATGGCATCTCCGCCGTCATTATATATTGGTTCAAAAAGGCTAACAGGGTCTTGAATTGCTTCAAGGGCAAATATAATATCTTCGGCGGGTATTTCAAGTTCCTTTGCTATTTCTTCAATAGTAGGCTCTTTAAGGCTTTTATTCATAAGCCTTTCTTTTGCTTGAAGGGCCTTATATGCTGTATCCTTAAGGGACCTGCTTACTCTTATGGAGTTGCTGTCTCTTAAATATCTTCTTATTTCTCCAATTATCATAGGAACTGCATAAGTGGAAAACTGCACTCCCTGCGTAACGTCGAAATTGTCAATTGCTTTAATAAGCCCTATACAGCCCACCTGAAATATATCGTCAATATATTCTCCGCGGTTATTAAAACGCTGTATTATGCTTAATACAAGCCTTAAATTCCCGAAGATATATTCTTCTCTTGCCTTTTCATCGCCTTCCAGTATTTTATCGAAAAGCACCTTTTTTTCGTCACTTTTTAGAATCGGCAGCTTAGAAGTATTTACACCGCAAATTTCAACTTTATTATTGAGCATATCAAACCTCCGGAAATAAGACGTTAATCCTCTATATAAATTTTTCCCTAGGCAATTTATTTAATACATGGAAAAAAGAAGAAATTATTATAAAAATATTTGATTTGAATTAAGCTTCATAAATGTTATAATGGGTATGATTAAGGACTATCTGTAAGGAGCGAAAAGGCATTAAAAGAAAATGTAAATAATAGAACTCTGTAAATTTAAGCTTATTTTAATGTGAATTATTTAATATAGACAATCAAGGCGGTGTTACATTTGGAAGAATCACTCAAAAAATATTGCGGCACAGGCGGCTGAAACGCTAAACTGGGACCGGAGGTCTTAAGCGGAATTTTAGACAGTTTGCCTAGGCAGTTTGATAAAAATTTACTCATAGGTTATGACAGCTCTGATGATGCGGCTGTATATAAACTTACAGATGATATAGCATTAGTTCAAACTCTGGATTTTTTTACTCCTGTAGTTGAAGACCCTTATCTTTTTGGAAAAATCGCTGCAGTTAATGCTTTAAGCGATATTTATGCCATGGGCGGAGAGGTTAAGCTTGCTCTTAATATCGTTGCCTTCCCTGAAAATATGGACTCATATATTCTTCAGGAAATCCTTCGCGGCGGGTCAGAAAAGGTAATAGAAGCAGGGGGGGTACTATGCGGCGGTCACTCCATTGACGATGTTTCTCCGAAATACGGTCTTTCTGTGACAGGGGTAGTTCACCCTGAAAAAATACTTGCCAATAATAACTGCAAAGTAGGGGATAGAATAATACTTACGAAGCCCTTAGGCGTAGGTATTATCCTCACAGGATATAAAATGGAGGCAGCAAGCCGGGAAGCCTATGATAAAGCTACAAAGCAAATGGAAACCCTTAATAAATATGCTGCGGAAATAATGAAAAAATACGATGTTCATGCGGCTACAGATGTTACAGGGTTTGGCTTCTTAGGCCACCTTCATGAAATGACAGGAAAGGGAATCACCATTACTGTAAATTCTGATGACGTGCCTTATATAGATGAAGCCTTTACGCTTGCAAAGGAATTTTATATTACAGGCTCTGCTCAAAAAAACAGGAACTACTTAGGAGATACCATATTACTTAATGATATGGATTTCGCAATGACAGAAATCTTATTTGATCCTCAAACTTCCGGCGGTCTTTTAATCAGCGTATCTGAAAGTGACGCCGAAGCACTCCTTAAAGAGCTTAATGAAAACCTTGATATAAAATCGGCAATAGTGGGAGAAGTAGTTCCTTATTCCGATTACGATATAATAGTTATATAAACATACGGAGGGATTTTAATATGAAAAAGATTAATGCATTAGGAGATAAGTGCCCCATTCCTGTAATCAAGGCTAAAAATGCCCTTAAGGATATGGAGATTAACGAAGAGCTTATCATAGAGGTAGATAATTTTATAGCTACAGAAAATCTTTCTAAATTATCAGAGGAATACGGATATGAGAAACATATTAATAAAATTAATGATGAGCATTACGAAGTTAAAGTAATAAAAAAAGAGGCTGAAGTTAATACAAGTATAAAAGATGACGATAAAAACTTAGTGATTGCAGTATCCTCCGATAAAATGGGAGAAGGAAATGATGAATTAGGGGAGGTTCTTTTAAAAGGCTTTATTTATGCCGTTACGGAACTTGATACTCTTCCTAAAACTATCTTATTTTATAATGGCGGAGCCAAAATCACTTCCGAAGGCTCCAAATCAATTGATGACCTTAAGAAGCTTTCTGAAAATGGCGTAGAAATACTTACCTGCGGAACATGCATGGATTATTATAATATTAAAGACAAGCTTCAGGTGGGCGGCGTAACAAATATGTATACAATACTTGAAAAGCTTTCTAAAGCTTCAAAGGTTATTAAGCCTTAATGCAAATCTTATACTTTAACGTGTACAAGTAAGCTTGTACACGTTAATATAGGTCTTGCTTTTCCTTTACAAAATTAATAAAAAGAGGTATGCATACATGTTTGAAAGCGGAAGTTATATTGAAGAACTTTTGCGTTATTCCAGTGAAACCAAAAGTACGGACCTTCATATATGTTCAGGAATAAGACCCATGGTGAGGATAAACGGGAAGCTTCAGGAAATAGAAGATAAAGAAAAGGTGTTTCCTGAACAGGTTGACGCCATACTTCGCAGCCTTTTAAACGATAAAAAGCTGGAAAAATTATATGAAAACAAAGTTCTTGATTTTTCCTTCTCCATATCAGGGGTTGGGAGATTCAGAGCAAACGCTTATTCTCAAAGAGGCACTTATGCCATAGCTATAAGAATGCTTCCTTTTCAGATACCGAAGTTTGAAGAATTAGGTCTGCCTGAAATATCCAAAAATCTTACAGCCAAATCCAGAGGTCTTATTCTGGCAACAGGAGCCACGGGAAGCGGAAAGTCAACCACTTTGGCAAGCTTTATAGACCTTATAAATGAAAACTATAATTATCATATTATAACCATAGAAGATCCCATAGAATATTTACATAGGCATAAAAAAAGCCTTGTAACACAAAGAGAAATAGGAGAGGATTGCTTAAGCTTTTCCAATGCCCTCCGTTCTGCATTAAGAGAAGACCCGGACGTTATCATGGTTGGTGAAATGAGGGATCCTGAGACAATATCCATTGCGCTTACGGCAGCCGAAACCGGCCATTTGGTTCTTTCAACCCTCCATACCGTGGGAGCTTCCAAAAGTATAGACAGAATCGTAGACGCCTTTCCCCCAAATCAGCAAAATCAAATCAGGAGCCAACTGGCTACTGTGCTTGAAGGCATCATCTCTCAACAGCTTATACCAAGAATAGACCGGCAGGGCTTGGCCCTTGCATCGGAGCTTATGTTTGTAAATCCCGCCATAAGAAATCTTATAAGGGAAGGAAAGCATTATCAGATAGGCTCTATTATGCAGACAGGGCAAGGACAGGGAATGCATCTTATGGAGGCCGATCTTGCCGATTTATACAATAACGGCAAAGTCAGCAAGGAAGAAATATTTATGAGGTCCACAGACCATCAGCTTTTAACCCAATTTTTGAACAGGAGGTAAAAATATGCCAGTTTTCACCTATATAGGCCATAATAAAGATGGCTATATGGCGGCAGGCGCAAAAAGCTTTTCTTCTTCTGATGAAATGAAGCAGTTTCTTGAAAAAGAGGGCGTAGTAGATTTTGAGGTTTATGAATCTAAGACAGATTATAAAGAAAAGCTTTACGCATCAGTATCCCCAATAGAGCTTTCATTATTTAGCAAGCAAATGTCAGTGCTTTTTTATTCCCACATGACTCTTATGGAAGGGATTGCTCTTTTATCCAGCCAAACAGAAAACAAACAGCTTAAAATTGCTCTTGACGAGATTTATTATCTGATGGAAAAAGGGCGTACATTTGCGGAAGCAATGAATATGTATAACCATATTTTCCCTGCGTATATGCTTAATATGATTATTATTGGAGAAACAAGCGGAACACTTGACGGAGTATTTCAAAGATTAAGTAAATTTTACGATAAGGAAGGAAAAGTCCGTAAAAAAATCCGCTCTGCGGCACTATATCCTCTTGTTTTAGGCGCTCTTATGGCAGGGATTATATTGCTTTTAATCCTTAAGATTATCCCCATGTTTGATAATATTCTTATAAACATGGGAGGAGAGCTTCCTACAGCAACGGCGGCAATATTAGGAGCGAGCAATTTTATAAGCAGAAATATAATAATTATACTGCTTCTTCTTATTGCGGGAGCCGTAGCCTTTAAAAGGTATATCAATACTGAAAAGGGTTCTCTTTGGTTTGATGAATACAAGCTTAAATCTAAACTTACAAAATATATATTTACCCGTTCATTGACCGCTAAGGTATCAAGAAGCCTTTCTCTTCTAATAAAATCCGGCGTTCAGATACTAAACGCCATGGAGATTATAACCCCTCTCCTGGAAAATAAGCATCTTGAAAATAAATTCAAAGAAGCCAATCAAAAGCTTAAAGAAGGCGGCGAGCTTAAAGATGTTTTTGAAGAGATTGGTATTTTCCCGCCGCTTTTCATAAGAATGCTTATTATAGGCCAAAGCTCCGGTCATTTAGATGAAATGCTTGACAAATGCGCAGACGTTTTTGACGATGAAGCAGATGACGCTATAGAAAAGCTTACTGCAATGATAGAGCCTGTTTTAATTATAATTTTATCTATCATAGTAGGCATTATTCTCTTATCGGTAATGCTTCCAATGATTGATATTATGACTGTGATAGGTTAGGGTGCGTAATATGAAAAGTTTTGATTTTGAGCTTATTTCCAAAATAGCAGTTCTACTGATAATTGCCTTTATTACAGGTTATGCTATTTTCGGATTAAGTAAATTTAATAATAAAGAGGCCAGTAATACCGAAAGAATTGAAGAAATGATAGATAAAGCCCTTGTGCAATGCTATGCCCTTGAAGGAAGCTATCCTTCAGGAGCACAGTTTGATGAGAAAATGGCTAAATACGGCGTTGTGCTTAATAATGAGAAGTATATCTACCATTATGAGGTTTTAGGCTCTAATGTACGGCCTGAAATAATTGTAATTATAAAATAATGAGGAGTGTTTTTATTGTATAAAAATATAAATAACAATAAAGGCAGCAGCCTTATAGAGCTTATAATGGTTATGATGCTTATGATTGTTTTCGGCTTGACGATGTTTACTCTCATTGGAGCAGGCTCTAATACGCAGGAAAAAATTATCGACAATAAAAATGCCCAATCCGACGCAAGAATAGCCATGAGCTATATCAATGTGACCCTTAGAAAGCATGATACTGAAAAAGGCATATTTATTGAAAAAATTAAGAAATCCGGAAAAAACGCAATTTTATTGAGGGAATATTCGACCGACGGCACATATGACACATGGATTTATTTTTCCGACGGGAAAATACTTGAGTGCACCGTTCTTTCCGGAGAACAGCCCGATGATTCCTATGCCTTTGAAATTGTTGAAATAGAGGACTTTACAGTTTCTTACGATGAGGAAAGCAGTATCGTCACAAGCATATTCAATTATACCTATGACGGAAAACCGGAAGAAATCGTAAGTAATTACAAAATGAGGCATAATATAGCACAGCCTTAGGTTAAGGCTTAAATTCGGAGGTTTCAATGCTAAAATATTTTAAAAATCAAAGAGGATTTTCGCTTTTAGAAGTCATTTTATCTATTGCGACAGTCTCCATATTGAGCATTTTCATTCTTAGAATGTTCATGGTCTCATCCACTGCTAATTTAAAAGCCAAAAATATGGATATCGCCTCTAATTATGCCGCCAGCTTTATCGAGGAGTTTAAGGCTTTTAAAAGTGTTGATGATTTCTTTCAAAATATGGTATTTGAAGGTTCTCAAATATCATTGGGAGAAAGTGAATTTATCGTTATAGACAATGATTACGCCTTTTCCGGCATAAAAATAGATCAGTGCATACGAATATATACTTTTTTTAATGAAAAATGGAATATCAGAGAAATAAAAGCTGTAGAAAGTGACCCTCTTTCTCCTAAAGAGGAGGACATAAAATTTGCAATGCTTTTGAAGGTTTCCCCTGATGAAGATTCTGAAAGCCTTCCATCGGGAAGCCTCTATAAAATAGAGGTTTCCATTTATGATGTTTCATACGATGAAGATAAAAAGGAGCTTGCCGGCTATTCCTCCTTGAAATATTTCCCAAGCAGGTGAGATAATGAATAAAAATTCTATTAAAAACAATATGCTGAATGAAAAAGGGGCAACATCGGTTCTTGTGATATTGATGATGATTGTTCTTGTTACTTTGGGCTCTTTTGCCATAGCTTCAGCAAACTCAAATATAAAGCTAAGCAAGACTTCTGCTAATTGGAATAAATTATATTATGAATTGGACTCCTTAGGTGAGAAATATCTTTCAGATATAGACGCCTGCCTTTACAGAGCTGAGATAAACGCTATAAGTTATATAAACAATGAAGAATATGAAGAACTTACCCATAAAGATCTTCCCATAGAGCTCCATATAGCCGCAAGGGAAATGATGGAGGAGCCCCAGAATATCGACTTGGCATATTATAATGTTTTAAATCTTGTATATTATTACTATGCTGATACTTATATAAAAGAGCTTTCGGAGAAATATCCTGAAAATGTAATTTCCTCTTTGCCGGACGGAGCAAAAATATCTGCAATCATTACGGATATAATTTTAATATCTCCCGAGGAGCCGGATTATTATCTGAATGTTTCTTTGGAGATAAGACCCCTTGATTATGCTTTTAGTAATGAAGGCGGAAACTTAACCTATAGAAAATCGGATTCATTAAGATATTCGGTAATTTCATGGCAACAGGCCCAGATACATCCTGCAGCCACAAGCGATATCGAAATATGGGACGGAAATATTTCTCCTAAAAAATAATTATTTTTTAAATAAATGGAAATAATAAGACTTAAATAAATATTTTCTTAATCTTTGTTCTATAAAAATGAACTTTTTGTGGGTTTATGCCTTTAAAAAGCTAATATTTGCTTGCCTATAAGCCAAACATATGATATAATTTCAAGCGAATTAATTCACACACAGCTGAAATTTAAACTGGTGCCCTTTGGGTTGGGTTTTAATACGCTGTGGAGGAAAAACCAGGAGGTGCTCTATGAGCGTTATTTCAATGAAACAATTGTTAGAAGCAGGGGTTCACTTTGGACATCAGACCAGAAGATGGAATCCTAAAATGGCCGAATATATCTTTGCCGAAAGAAACGGCATTTATATTATCGACCTTCAAAAGACAGTAAAGATGATTGACAAAGCTTACGAAGCCGTAAGCAATATCATTCAGGACGGCGGAGAAGTTCTCTTCGTAGGAACAAAGAAGCAGGCTCAGGAATCCATTAAGGAAGAAGCTTTAAGATGCGGTATGTACTATGTAAATGAAAGATGGCTTGGCGGTATGCTTACCAACTTCAAAACCATACAGACTCGTATCAAGAGACTTAAGGACCTTGAGAAAATGCAGGAAGATGGAACTTTTGACAAGCTTCCTAAAAAAGAAGTTGCAAAGCTTATGAATGAGAAGGAAAAGCTTGATAAAAACCTTGGCGGTATCAAAGACATGAAGAGAATTCCAGACGTCATCTTCATCGTTGACCCAAGAAAAGAAAGAATCGCTATTTTAGAAGCTCACAGCTTAAACATTCCTATTGTTGCTATTGTTGATACAAACTGTGACCCGGACGAAGTAGATTACGTAATCCCAGGTAACGACGATGCTATAAGAGCTGTAAAATTAATCGCTGGAAAGATTGCTGATGCAGTTATTGAATCAAGGCAGGGCGCTCAGTATTCAAACGCTTCTGATGAGAATGAAGCTGCTTCAGGAGAAGGCGAAAATGTTCAGATTAATATAGAGGCATTTGAAACAGTTGAAAAATAAATAAAAGGGTATTCAGCCCCTAGGCTTCGCCCGGTTACTAATTCACAAATTAGTACAATTTAGGGGAAGCCTTTTTTAATAATAATTAATGGAGGGTTTTAAATGGCTATTACAGCTAGTTTAGTTAAAGAATTAAGAGAAATTACCGGTTCAGGCATGATGGACTGCAAGAAAGCACTTACAGAAACGAACGGCGACCTTGAAAAAGCAATAGAATTCCTTAGAGAAAAGGGCCTTTCTGCTGCCGCTAAAAAAGCAGGAAGAATTGCTGCCGAAGGTCTTACTCAGGTTTATGTTGACGAAGAAAACGGCGTTAGTGTTATTGTAGAGGTTAACTCAGAAACAGACTTCGTAGCTAAGAACCAGGAGTTCCAGGCTTTTGTTAATTCAGTTGCTCTTCAGGCTTCAAAATCAAGTGCCAATGATATGGACGAGTTCCTTGCAGAAAAATGGATTGAAGATGAAGCTTTCACAGTGAAAGAAGCGCTCAGCCAGAAAGTAGCTGTAATCGGCGAAAATCTTAATATCAGACGCTTCAAGAAATTAGAAAAATCCCAGAACGGCGTTTTTGTATCTTATATTCATGCAGGCGGAAAGGTTTCAGTTGTTGTTGAGCTTATTTCCGAAAAAATCAATGACGAAGTTCTTGAAGCCGGAAGAAACATCTGCATGCAGATTGCCGCTATGAGCCCTCAATTTATAGACCGCAGCGAGATTTCAGAAGAGTTTATCGAAAAAGAAAAGGAAATCTTAAAACAGCAGGCATTAAACGAAGGCAAAGCTGCCGATATCGTTGAAAAAATGATTATCGGAAGACTGAATAAAAACTTAAAGGAAATGTGTCTTCTTGATCAGGAATATGTTAAAGATGGAGACCTTACTGTTGCTAAATATTTAGAGAATGTCTCTAAAGAAGTTGGAGCCAAGGTTACTGTTGGAAAATTTGTAAGATTTGAAACAGGCGAAGGCATAGAGAAAAAAGAAGATGACTTTGCAGCCGAGGTTAACAAGGCAATGGGCTTAAATTAATAATATTAAGGGGCTATTGTTTAACACAATAGCCCCTTTTTGCGCCTTAATATTAAATATAAGTGGAAATTTTTATGGAAATGTGTTAAATTATATGGAGTGGATAAGTATAGCATTGCTATACCTGCTCCTATTTATAGTAAATTTAAAGTTAAATTGTAACAGGGCTATATATTCATATAGACTCAAAAATGTGCCGTTTCCAGAGGAAAGCTATGTTTTTAAGTCTTTAAGGAATACGCTTTGTTGCTTTCTTATAAGAAATTTACTATATTATGCAAGATACTTTCTCATAAGGAGAGTTTTTATGTACAATAGAGTAGTCATAAAACTAAGCGGTGAAGCACTTTCAGGAGATGGAAACGGCAGTTCAAAAGAAAGCGGTTCAAATATTAAATATGATAAAGAGCTTATAAACTCAGTTCTTACAGATATTTTAAATGTAACAAAGGAAGGAACTCAGATTTCTCTTGTTTTTGGCGGCGGAAACATCTGGAGAGGTAAAAATTCCGACCCGGATATGGATAGAGTAAAGGCAGACCAGATGGGAATGCTTTCAACTGTTATAAACAGTATTTATATTTCTGATAAAATAAGGCTCCTTGGAGGTAAAGCCGTCGTATTAACCCCTTTTCATATAGGGAATATGACAGAGCTTTATTCAAAGGAAAAAGCCCTTGAATATATGGATAAGGGATACATCGTAATTTTTGCAGGTGGCTTGGGGCATCCTTATTTCTCAACAGATACCATCCCTGTTCTAAGGGCCCTTGAGCTTGAGGCAGACTGTATATTGTTTGCAAAAAGCGTAGACGGCGTATACAGCAAAGACCCCAATAAGCATGAAGATGCTATTAAATATCAAGAAATAAGCTATAAAAAAATTGTAGAAGAGAATCTTCAGGCTATGGACCTTGCAGGCATGATTTTATGCCAGGAAAATAAGATAAATTCTCTTGTGTTTTCTCTTAGCCACCCAAACAGTATATACATTGCGTGCAAAGACAATAATGAAATATATGATTTTGGGACAAGGATTATTTATTAATCCTATTAATATTATAACTAAGATACATTAAATAAAAATCAAATATAAGGAGGATATTATGGCAGATATTAACTTATTTGAGGATAAGATGAAAAAAACTTTAGCAAACTTTGAAGGAGAGCTTAATACCATTCGTGTAGGAAGAGCAAATCCCAGGGTTCTTGACAGGATTACAGTTGATTACTATGGAACAGAAACACCGCTTAATCAGGTCGGCAATGTTACTGTACCGGAAGCAAGGCTTATACAGATTCAGCCATGGGAATCCAGCATGCTTAAGGCAATCGAAAAAGCGATTCAGTCATCTGATTTAGGAATTAACCCCACAAACGACGGGAAGGTGATTCGCCTTGTATTTCCTGAACTTACGGAAGAACGCAGAAAAGATTTAACTAAAGATGTTAAGAAAAAGGGCGAAGATTGTAAAATAGCTATAAGAAACATTAGAAGAGATGCAATTGACGCTTTTAAAAAGCAAGAGAAAAAGGGTGAAATCACAGAAGATGATTACACCAACATTGAAAAAGAAGTACAGAAAATCACCGATAAGTATATAGCTAATATAGATAAGAGCGTAGAAGATAAAAATAAGGACATAATGTCAATATAATATTTAACATACGTAACTAAAATAGTTTTTATATAAGGAGAATATCGCAAGATATTCTCCTTATAAATAAATGATTATTAGGGGTCTGAAATTTGAAAAAGGATATTGATTATAATAATCTTCCGGAACATATTGCAATTATTATGGATGGAAACGGAAGATGGGCAAAAAAAAGAATGCTTCCGCATTCTGCCGGCCATAAGGCAGGTTCTGAAACATTAAAGGCCATAGTAGAAGAAGCTGAAAAAATCGGAATAAAGTATATTACAGTATATGCCTTTTCAACGGAAAATTGGGACAGACCGAAAGAAGAAGTGGATTATCTCATGAATTTGATGGACGAATTTCTTACGGATAATCTTTCTGCATCTAAGAAAAATAATTATAAAATACAGATTATAGGACAAAGACAAAGGCTCAGGAAGGATTTACAAGATAAAATCAAGAAGCTTGAGCTTAATACAAAGGATAAAAAAGGTATTAATTTAATAATCGCGATTTCTTATGGGGGCCGCGATGAAATTGCAAGAGCTGTAAAGGAAATATCAAGGCAGGTTGTAAAGGGCGCCATTCAATTAGACAGAATAGATGAAGCTCTTGTTGCAAGATATCTTGATACAAAGGATATAAAAGACCCGGATCTTTTAATCAGAACCAGCGGAGAGCAGAGAACCAGCAATTTTCTTATTTGGCAATCGGCTTATAGTGAGCTTTATTTCAGTGATAAGCTATGGCCTGATTTTAATGCCGAAGACTTAAAAACGGCTATTGTTGATTATCAAAGCCGTGAAAGAAGATTCGGCGGACGCTGATGATACTTATTAAACTTGAAAGCCGCTTTCTGATTTTTAAGTTTAATAAGTATTCTTCAAGGTTATAGGAAATAAATATTTTTGTTTACTTCCTATATGTCCTTATTAAACTTGAAAACCGTCTTTTGATTTTAAGTTTAATAGGTTTTCCTCAATGCCATAGCAAATAGCCTAAGTTCTTTTTTAGTTTATTTGCTGTAAAGACTTTAACATAGAGGTGATTTTCTTGCTTAAACGCATAGTAACAAGCATCATAGGCCTTCCTATCGTAGTGCTGATTATAGCTTACGGCGGGCTTCCTATGAAACTTCTCATGGTTTTGATATCTGCTATAGGGATGTTTGAATTTTACAGAGCTTTTAACAGAGGAACTAAAATAGAAAATTATATAAGCTATTTGTTTATTGCCATATATTATGCTTTTATCGACAGATTGAATTCCGACATTTTACTGATGATGCTGTTTTCCTATATGCTTTTAAATCTGGCATTTCTTGTATTGAATCACAGCAAAATGACACCTTTTGATGCTGCCATTAATGTTTTTGGCTTTTTATATATCGGCTTTCTTTTAAGCAGCATTTATTTAACCAGAGTCCACCCCTACGGGAGGTTCCTTGTATGGCTTATATTTACGAGCGCCTGGGGTTCGGATACATTTGCTTATTTTACAGGCATTACCATAGGAAAGCATCAATTTACCCCTATTTTAAGTCCTAAAAAAACAATCGAGGGAGTTATAGGCGGTATATTGGGAGCCATGCTTATAGGCTTTTTATATGCTTTTGTTCTTACGAAAACTACAAATATAGGAAATGAAATAAATGCAATCACTCTTTTTGTAATCATGAGCGGATTTGGCGCTGCCTTTTCCGTTTTAGGAGATTTAACTGCATCTGCAATAAAAAGATACACTAAAATAAAGGATTATGGAAAGCTTATTCCCGGTCACGGAGGTATCATGGATCGGTTTGACTCCATAATATTTACGGCGCCTGTTGTTTATATGGTGCTGCGCTTAATTTTAATATACAAGTAAGGCGGTAAAAATGAAAAACATATCAATTCTTGGTTCCACCGGCTCCATTGGAACCCAGGCTCTGGACGTAATAAGAAATAGCAAAGGTATCAATGTAAAATGCTTAAGCACCCATAAAAATATAGATTTGCTTTATAAACAAATAGAAGAATTTAAGCCTAAGGCCGTATGTATTACAGACGAAGAAAGCTACGAACTATTTATAAATAAATATAAGGAAAAAGAAGTTCATATTCTTTTCGGCGTTGAAGGGCTTACGGAAATAGCTTCTTATGACGGAGTTGATCTTGTATTAAATTCCTTAATGGGGAATTCAGGAATACTGCCTACCATAAAAGCAATAGAAGCTAAAAAAAATATAGCCCTTGCCAATAAAGAAACTCTCGTAAGTGCCGGCGATTTGATAATGAAAAAAGTTAAAGAAAATAATGTTTCTTTATTGCCGGTAGACAGTGAGCATTCTGCAATTTTTCAATGTCTTACAGGAAATTTTGAAAATAAAATAAAAAAGCTTTATATCACAGCTTCTGGGGGCCCTTTCAGAACCTATAAAAAGGAAGAACTGCAGGAAGTAAAAGCAGCCGATGCTTTAAAACATCCGAACTGGTCTATGGGCAAAAAGCTTACAATAGATTCTTCAACTTTAATGAATAAGGCCTTGGAAGTTATTGAAGCAAAATATTTGTTTGATGTTTCTTTTGAAGATATAGAGGTATTAATTCACCCCCAAAGCATAATACATTCCATGGTTGAATTTCAGGATTGCTCTATTATAGCTCAATTAGGCTTTCCAGATATGCGAATTCCCATATCTTATGCTATTAATTATCCTGTACGCAATAAATATGAATTTAACAGGCTTGATTTTTTAAGTTTTTCAAAGCTAAGCTTTGAAAAACCGAGATTCGATGATTTCCCGTGCTTCAATTTAGGCATACTGGCGGCGAAAACAGGCGGTACCATGCCTGCCATGGTAAATGCAGTAAATGAAGAAGCCATATATCAATTTCTCGATAATAAAATTAAGTTCACAGATATAGCTTTAATAATAGAAAAGGCTATGAATGCATATACTGTTAAATATGATTACACCCTTTCGGACATAATGGACGCTGATGCTTTCGGAAGGAGCTATATCAATGAGGTGATTTGAATTTGAATATATTATCTATAATTATTACTTTACTGATATTCAGTCTTTTAGTTGTTGTTCATGAATGGGGGCATTTTATCGTCGCCAGAAGAAACGGAATATTGGTAGAGGAATTTGCCGTTGGCATGGGCCCTTTAATTTACGGCAAAACAAAAGGTGATACTCTTTATTCCATAAGGCTTTTTCCATTAGGCGGCTATTGCAAAATGCTTGGGGAAACAGGCGAAGAAGAGTCCAGCGATGAAAGGTCTTTTACTTCAAAAACCGTAATACAAAGGATTGCCGTCTGCCTTGCCGGCGTTATTATGAATTTTATTCTGGCTGTTTTATTGGCTACAATATCTGCCGGGTTTACAGGCTTCAACACGCCTTTAATCGTAGACGTACCGGAAGGCTATCCTGCATATGAGGCAGGGCTCCAGGCCGGAGACAAAATATTAAAGGTAGATAATCAAAACATATATACTTATGAGTATTTGGCCTATTTTCAAAGTATCAATGGCGGAAAAACAGTTGAAATCAAATACCAAAGGGACGGGAAAAACTATAATACAACACTAACCCCAGTTCTTGATACCGATCAAAACGGTTTTTCATCGTATAAATACGGTGTTAAGATGGGCGGCCGTACAGGATTATTTGAGGATGCCAGAGAAGGAATAGAAAAAGCAGGGATTCTTGAAACGTTTTCCGTAGGTTTTTACCGGGCCGGATTCTATATTAAAATTGTCATAGACAGCCTTAAGGAAATGCTGAGCTTTAATGTAAAACTTGAAGAACTTGCAGGTCCCATAGGTATAGGCCAGGTGGTTAACAACAGTATAGAGCAGTCTGCCGAATACGGCATTAGAAATACTGTATTCATGCTTATGGATTTGGCGACTCTTTTAAGCGCCAACCTTGCAGTATTAAATCTTCTTCCGATACCTGCATTAGACGGCGGAAGGATACTTTTTCTCATCATTGAAGGAATAAGAAAGAAGCCTATGGACCCGGATAAAGAAGGCTTTGTTCATTTAATAGGTTTTGCAATCGTTATTATTCTTGCTATATTGGTAGCTTATAATGATATTGTAAGATTGGTTTCAGGTTCATAAAAAATTTAGAAATTTAAGTGAGTGTTGCAAAATTCATTTTGCAACACTCACTTTTTACATAAAAATTCTCTTAAGGTTTAATTACTTATTATTACCTAAGTTTACTATAATTTGCCTATGTGGTAAAATTATAATATCACAAACAAAAAGATTAGAATTTAAGATTATATAATAACGGGGTGTTGCTCTAATGATATATGAAAGGCATAAAACAAAAGTAGTACACATAGGAGATAAGGCAATCGGGGGAGAGAATCCCATATTGATTCAATCGATGACAAATACCCGGACAGGAAATGCTTCGGCTACCATAAAGCAAATCGAAGAACTTCAAGACGAAGGCTGTGAAATAATTCGGGTTACAGTAAATGACGTAAAAGCTGCCGAAGTCCTTAAAGAAATAAGGAAAAGCATAAAAATTCCTCTCGTTGCAGATATTCATTTTGATTACAGGCTGGCAATCGCTGCAATAGAAAACGGAGCGGATAAAATACGCATAAATCCCGGAAATATCGGTTCAATCGACAGAATAAAAGCAGTCGTAGCAAAAGCAAAGGAAAGAAATATCCCCATAAGGGTAGGAGTAAACTCCGGTTCTCTTGAAAAGGAGCTTGTAGAAAAATACGGCGGTGTTACCCCTGAAGGTATCGTTGAAAGTGCCTTAAAGCAAGTAAAAATCATCGAGGATTTAGGCTATGATAATCTTGTCGTATCTCTGAAAGCCACGTCAGTGCCTTTTACTGTAAAGGCTCATGAGCTTTTCGCAAAAGAATGCAATTATCCTCTTCATATAGGCATAACAGAATCAGGAACGAATTACGGCGGTTCTATAAAATCTGCGGCAGGAATCGGAGCATTACTTACAAGAGGCCTTGGGGATACGGTGAGAGTATCTCTTACAGAAAATCCCCTCGAAGAAATAATCTGCGCCAAAGAAATATTAAAAAGCCTGGAAGTAAGAAAATTCGGAGTCAATTTCGTGTCTTGCCCCACCTGCGGAAGAACGGAAATAGACCTGATAAATCTTGCAAAAGAAGTAGAATCTAAAATCAAAAATATTAATAAGGATATAAAGGTAGCCGTAATGGGCTGTGTAGTAAACGGCCCGGGAGAAGCAAAAGATGCAGATATCGGTATCGCAGGCGGAAGAGAATGCGGCATTATATTTAGAAAAGGTGAAATACTGAAAAAGGTTCCTGAAAATGAGCTTGCAGATGCACTGGTAGAAGAAATTAATAAGCTTTAGTAGTTTAAGGATGAATCGAATGAATACTGTAAAAGAAGCAAAGAGTTTTTCCGAGGTTTTTGGCAATATAGAGCTTTCAAGAGGTCTCATTAATGCCCTAAGAAAAGTTAAGGTTGAAAGAATACTCATAAATCAGGAAGTTAGAAAAATGGAAGTATTCCTTTTATCTCAGGATATCATTCACGAGATACACCTTGACGAGCTGAAGGCTACTTTAGAGCAGGAATTTGAGCAGATAGATAGCATTGCTATAAATATAAAATATGACTTTGAAATTGATGCAAAAGATGCTCTTAAAATTTCAAAAGAAAATATTCACTATCTTATTTCATCAAGAAGCCCTTTATGCGGCAACTTAATCGGAGGCGCCGATTATGAGCTTGACGAAAATAAGCTTATTTTTCATGTTAAAAAGAATTGCTCTTATGTTCTTTATAAAAAGGAAGCAGATAAGCTTATTTCAACTTATTTAAGCTCAAGATTCGGCATTCATATTCAAGTTCATTTTAAAGATGTTGAAAAGAAAGCCTCCAATGATAAATATACTAAAAACCTTAAAGCCCTTGAAGATGAACTTGTTGAAAAAATGATAATTCATGAAGAGCCCCAAGTAAATTCAAATAACAATTCAGGACCTTCCCAAGGCCCTAATGCCGAGACCAATGAACCTCAAAAGGCCCAGCCGAGAAAACGGCTTAAATCTACGGTTAAAGTTCTTGAATCCATGCCTGAGGCAGATACCGCTCTTGATAAAGACCTTGAAATAGACAAAGAAGCAATCGTTGAAGGCCAAATATTTGATATAGACATTCGGACTACAAAAAGCGGCCTTTTAATCATAAGCTTTGACATTACAGATTTTAAAAATTCCATCACCATTAAAATGTTTTCCGATGATGAAAGCTATGACGAAGTTTATTCTGGGCTTATCAAGGAAGGAAATTTCATCAGAGTAAAAGGGAAAATCCAATTTGATGATTTTACAAAAGAAATTAATATTATGGCTAAAGAGCTTTTTAAGCCTGATACAAAAAAAGAAGAGCGTATGGACAATGCTCCCGAAAAGAGAATAGAGCTTCATTTACATACCCAAATGAGTGCCATGGACGCGGTTACCTCTGTAAGCGATTATATTAAAACAGCTGCCAAATGGGGCCATAAGGCCATCGCCGTAACAGACCACGGCGTTGTTCAGGCCTTTCCGGAAGCTATGGAAAGCGCCAAAAAACACGGTATCAAGGTAATATACGGAGTTGAAGCTTATTTGGTTGATGATATAAGCGCCATTGTACAATGCCCGAAGAATCAGGATTTTAACAGTGAGTATATTGTTTTTGACATAGAGACTACAGGCTTAAGGAAAGAAACCTGCTCTATTATTGAAATTGGCGCCGTTAAAATAAAAAACGGTGAAATCATAGATGATTTTCAGGCGCTTATCAACCCTTTTATAAAACTGCCTCAGGAAATCATCGAATTAACTAAAATAACAGATAAAATGCTTGAAGGAAAGCCGGCAATTGATAAGGTTTTGAAGGAGTTCATTGATTTCTGCGGTGATGGCGTGCTGGTAGCCCATAATGCCAATTTCGACGTAGGCTTTATCGCAAGATGGGCCGAAGAACTTTATAATATGCCTATTAATAATACGGTTCTTGACACTGTGGAGCTATCCAGAGCGCTTTTTCCTGAGCTTAATAACCATAAGCTGAATATTGTTGCAGAGAACTTAGGCATAAGCCTTAAAAACCATCATAGAGCCGTAGATGACGCGAGAGCCACAGCGGAAATTTTCTTAAAATGTATTGAGCTTTTGAAAGCAGAAAATGTGTTTAACCTTAAAGAGCTTAATGAATACGGCTCTAAACATATTAAAATCGGAAGACTTCGTACATATCATGCCATCATACTGGTACAAAATTACACGGGATTAAGAAATTTATATGAGCTTATAAGTAAAAGCCACATTGAATATTATCAGAGAAGGCCAAGAATTCCAAAAAGTGAATATTTAAAGCTTAAGGAAGGTTTGCTGATGGGAACGGCTTGTGAAGCCGGGGAGTTTTATAGAGCTGTTTTTGATAGAAAGCCCCAGGGGTATATTGATTATTTAGCTCAATTTTATGATTATTTTGAAGTTCAGCCTATTGATAACAATTTATTTATGGTAAGGGATAAACATGTAAAATCCCGTGATGATTTAATAGAAATCAATAAAAAAATAATTGAATATGCCAAGAAATACAATAAGCCGGTTGTTGCTGCCTGCGATGCGCATTTTTTAAACTCTGAGGACGAGATATTCCGTCGTATCATCATGGCAGGAGACGGGTTTGAAGATGCCGATTTACAAGCTCCTCTTTATTTCAGAACAACAGAAGAGATGCTTTCAGAATTTTCTTATTTGCCTCCGGATTTGGCAGAAGAAATCGTTATCACAAATACAAATATCATAAATACTATGATAGAAGAAATAAAGCCTATTCCAGATGAAACTTTTCCGCCTAAAATAGAAGGGGCCGAAGAAGAGCTTACAAGGCTTACAATGGAAAAGGCCAAAAGTATATACGGAGACCCTCTGCCTCAAATAGTGAATGACAGAATAGACAGAGAGCTTGGTTCTATCATAAAAAACGGCTTTTCCGTTATGTATATCATAGCTCAGAAGCTTGTTTCAAAGTCCGAAAGCGAGGGATACCTTGTAGGCTCCAGAGGCTCTGTTGGCTCTTCTTTTGTTGCCACAATGTCCGGCATAACGGAAGTGAATCCTTTGCCGCCCCATTACGTATGCCCCAATTGCAAATATTCGGAGTTTGATTCAGAAGATATTAGTGGGTTTATATCGGAAAACCCCGGCGGCTCCGGCTGTGACATGAAAGATAAGCTTTGCCCCATATGTAAGACCCCCTTAAATAAAGACGGCCATGATATACCCTTTGAAACCTTCTTGGGCTTTGACGGAGACAAAGAACCGGATATAGACCTTAACTTTTCAGGAGAATATCAGGCAAAGGCTCATGCTTATACAGAAGAGCTCTTTGGTGAAGGCCATGTATTTAAAGCAGGAACCATAGGCACATTAGCGGATAAGACGGCTTATGGCTATGTTAAAAAGTATTTTGAAGAAAGAGGCGTAGTTGTAAGAAATGCCGAAGTAAACCGTATTAAAAAAGGCCTTACGGGAATAAAACGAACGACGGGGCAGCACCCAGGGGGGCTTATGGTAGTGCCAAACGACCATAGTATCTATGAATTCTGCCCGGTTCAGAGACCGGCAAACGATAATAAATCCAATGTTACAACAACTCATTTCGATTATCATTCTATCAGCGGAAGGCTTCTAAAGCTTGATATTCTGGGCCATGACGTTCCGACAATCATAAGAATGCTCCATGATACCACAGGGATTGACCCTCAGAAGATTCCTTTGGGAGACCCAAAAGTAATAAGCCTTTTTACATCGCCTGAGGCCCTTGGCGTAACCGAAGAGGACATAGAATGTAAAACCGGAAGCCTTGGCCTTCCTGAATTCGGAACAAGCTTCGTAAGGCAGATGCTCCTTGATACAAGGCCGTCAAGTTTTGGAGAGCTTGTGAGAATATCAGGGCTTTCCCATGGTACCGATGTATGGTTTAATAATGCCCAGGAGCTTATAAGGAAAAGAATATGCACGCTTAAAGAAGTTATTCCTACAAGAGATGATATTATGGTTTACTTAATAGCCCATGGAGTCGAAAAAAAGACCTCCTTCAAAATAATGGAAAGCGTCCGTAAAGGAAAAGGTCTTACGAAAGAATACGAAGAAGTCATGCTTGATAACGAAGTTCCCGAATGGTACATAGATTCCTGCAAGAAAATCAAATATATGTTCCCTAAGGGCCATGCCGTGGCCTATGTTATGATGACGGTAAGGATTGGGTATTTTAAGATTTATTATCCTTATAGCTTTTATGCAGCTATATTTTCCGTTAAATTTGAGGATTTTGACTATGAAATTATGTGCAAAGGCCGTGAAACAGCAAGAAATGAATTAAAGCGTATAAGAGCTCTTGGAAATGATGCTTCTGCCAAAGAAAAGAACCTGATGACAACATTAGAGCTGGTAAATGAAATGTATGCCAGAGGCCTTAATTTCATTCATCTTAATTTGTACGAAGCAAATACCACTAAATTTAAGGTATTTGAAGACGGAATTATGCCGCCTTTATGTTCTATACAGGGATTAGGGGAAACGGTTGCACAAAATATCATAGAAGCAAGAAAAGACGGAGAATTTCTTTCCATAGAAGAATTCAGAGAAAGAACAAAAGCCACGAAAACAGTTATAGAACTTTTAAAGAAAAATAATCTTCTTGAAGGAATACCTGAGACCAATCAGCTGTCCTTATTTTAAAAGACTAAGAAATTATTTTTCGTATATAATAAGATTAAATGAAATAAATAATGTAATATGTTATATTAATCATCAATTATAATATAAATGCACAGTAGCCATAAAAAGCATACTGTGCACTTATATTATACATAACTATTCATTAAAGTGTGATTTCGCGAATAGTTGTATCTACACTACTGCTTGATTCCAAACAGCGCTTTTGAAAATTCCTCTGCATTAAACGGCTGTAAATCATCTATAGCTTCTCCTACGCCTATATAGCGCACAGGAACATTCAGCTCATTTTTAATCGCTATAATAATTCCGCCTTTGGCTGTACCGTCGAGCTTTGTTAAAACGATTCCCGTTATATTGGCAGCTTCTTTAAATATTTTTGCCTGCTGCAATGCGTTTTGGCCTGTGGTTGCATCAAGGACAAGCAAAACTTCCTGATGGGCTTCCGGATATTCGCGTTCTATAACTCTGTATATTTTTTTAAGCTCTTCCATGAGGTTCTTTTTATTATGAAGCCTTCCGGCTGTATCACATATTAATAAATCGGCATTTCTTGATTTCGCGGCTTTAATTCCATCAAATATTACGGCTGCAGGATCGGAATTTTCCTGATGTTTAATGATATCTACCGAATTTCTGTTTGCCCATATTTCAAGCTGATCTATGGCTGCGGCCCTGAAAGTATCGGCGGCTGCAAGAACAACTTTTTTACCTTCGCGCTTATATTTATTCGTAAGCTTTCCTATGGTGGTCGTTTTTCCAACGCCGTTTACGCCAATCACAAGCATTACCGACGGAGAGCTTAAATTAAGAGGTTCTTCGTCCTTTTTAAGAATTTCCGTAATTTCTTCAATTAAAAGTGTTTTAAGGCTTTCTACGTCTGTAATCCTGTTCTTTTTAGCCTTTGTTCTAAGCTCTTCTATAATGGACATAGAAGTTTCTACACCAATGTCTGCCAGTATAAGAGCTTCTTCAAGCTCGTCAAAAAGCTCATCGTCAATTACGGTAAATACGCTTAAAACATTTTCTACACCGCCTAAGATATTTTTCCTGGTCTTATCAAGGCCTTCAAACATCTTCTGAAAAAAGCCTTTTTTAGATGCATTTTCTTCTTTGGGCTCTTCTGTCTCTATTGCTTCTTCGATTTCTTCAAGATCTTCAATTTCCTCTTCTTCATAAGAAGAAAGACTTTTAGTTTCGGATTCGGAAGCTTCTTCTTCAATATTACTATCTAAATTACTATCGAAAGGAAGCTCCTCTGTATTTTTGTCTTCTTCTTTAAAATCATTATTGTTATTTTTATCGCCGAATATTTTCTTAAAAAAGCTCATTTTTTTCTCCTTATTTCTATAAAGTTTATGCTGTGGTGGCAATGTTATCTTCAAGCCTTACGCTTACAAGCTTTGATATTCCCTGCTCCTGCATGGTAATACCATATAAAACGTCTGCATTTTCCATTACGGCTTTCCTATGGGTTATCAAAATAAATTGTGTATTATCTTGATTCTTTTGAAGGGTTCTGATATAGTCTGCGTATTTGTATACATTGGCATCATCAAGGGCTGCCTCAATTTCATCAAGAATGCAAAACGGCGAAGGCTTCATCTTAAATATGGCAAAAAGCAGTGCTATTGCCGTTAAGGAGCGCTCCCCTCCTGAAAGAAGGGATAAGTTTTGCAGATTTTTCCCTGGCGGCTGTGCTATAATTTCTATACCGGATTCCAGTAAATTATCTTCATCTGTAAGCCTCAAATAAGCTTTTCCTCCGCCGAACATTTCCTTAAAAACTGTATTAAAATTATCGGAGATGATTTTAAAATGGCTTGCAAACCGCTCTTCCATAAGAGCACTTAATTTTGCAATGATATCCTTAAGCTTCTCTTCTGCGTCTAATATATCATTTCTTTGAACCGTAAGGAAATCATAGCGTTCTTTCAGAAGCTGATATTCTTCTATAGCCCCTATATTTACATTGCCAAGAGATTTAATTTCAGCTTTAAGCCTTCGTTCATTCGATTGAAGCTTATTCAAGCTATAATCGAGTCTTTCGTATTTTGAGGCCTGATTATAGGTTATTTCATAATTATCCCACATATTATCATAAAGCGCCCTTAGCTGCTCATTAATATGTTCTTTTTTCATTTCGAGACGAGATAGTTCGCTTTTTAAATTTGATAAAACCTCCGATTGTTCCATCAGGTTTTTTTCTGATTCTTCTATCTTTAATTTTAAGCTTTGTTTATTTTCTTGGAGAAGCGTTAGTTCATTTGACAAAGAAGCATGATTCTCCCTTAATTCCTTTATCTTTTCTCCCAGATTTAAAATTTCTGTTTCTTTTTCTTTAATTATAAGCCTTTTATCTTCTTCGTCCTTTTCGTTTTTTACTATGGAAGCTTCCGATTCAGATAAATCCGTCTCTATTCTTTTAATATTATCGTCAAAGGATTTAATTTTTTCTTCTATGGAGCTTATCTCTACTTTTAAATCCGTTATTTTGGAAAGCCTTTCATCTTTTTCAAGCTTTCTTATGGAAACGGATTTTTGGATTTGAGCAATTTCATCTTTAATAGAATTAATTTTTTCTTCAATCAATTCTTTGCTTTGATTTTTATCTCTTATAGCATGGTTTACTTCTATTATCTTATCCATAATGCTTTTATCTTCTATAATAAGAGCATTTAAGCTGTTGTTTAAAGAAAGAATATTCTCCTCTGCTTGAGAAAGCTTATGGCTTAAGGAGTTCATTTCAATTTCTATGCTATGGAGGCTATTTTTATTTTCCTCCTCCTGAATAAATATTGCATCAAGCTGTTTATTGATTGATATAAGGGTATTATTCAGCTTTTCTTCAGAGGATTGAAGGCTTTTAATTTTATCTTTAAGGTCTGAGATTTCTCTGTTTCTTGTAAATATTCCGCCGGAATTTTGGTTTATGCTTCCGCCGGTAATAGAGCCGCCGATATTAAACAAATCCCCTTGAATAGAAACTATTTTAAAGGCATTTTTATATTTTTTTGAAAGCCTGATTCCTGTGTCTATATGGTCAACTACAATTACTCTTTCTAAAAGACTGGAAAAAACATTTTCAAATCGTAAATCATACTCAACCAAGTCCTTGGCTATGCCTACTACCCCGCTTTCTTCTAAAATACTTTTATTTGCTATTTTAGAAGAAGGTTTTATAGCAGTTAAAGGCAGAAATGTAGCCCTTCCGCTATTGCTTCTTTTTAAAAAACTTATTGCTTCTTTCGCATCTTCTTCCGTTTCGGTTATTATATTTTGAACGGAAGCGGATAAGGCTATTTCTATTGCAGTTTCATAGCCTTCCTTTACTTTAAGAATTTCTCCTACGGCGCCTATGACGCCTTTCAGCTCATTTTTGTTATTTTTCTTATGAACAAGGATATTTTTAACTGATTTGTAATATCCTTCATAATTACATTCAAGCTCTGAAAGCACCTTAAGCCTTGAAGTCAATGCCTGTAAAGCGTTATTTGTTTTTGAAAGCTCATTTTTAGAAAGATTTTTATTCTGGTTTAAATCAATTTTTTCTTTTGAAAGGGTTTCTAAAATCCTTTTTATATTTAAAATCCTGCTTTCGCCGGAATTAATCTCTTTTTCAAATTCAAGCTTGTTTTTTTCCTGCTCTTTAAGAGCGGATAAAGTTCTGCTTTTTTCGGACGAAAGGCTTTCCTTTCTTAATTCCAACTGCTCATAAAGCCCTTCTGTTTTTTGAATTTCTCCCTTTATATCTGAAAGCAAATTCATATTTTCAATGATGCTTGCATTAAATGCTTCTATTTTTTCTTCTTCTTCGGTCATGATACTTGAAAAACCCTCAAATGCCTTAGATTTTTCATCTAATTCTTTTTTAAGGCTTTCAAGCTGATTCATGTGAGAAGCTCTTTCATTATGAATGGAACTTAATATTTTTTTGTTTTCGGATATTGAAAAATTTGCAGATTGAATGAACTTTTCTATGCTTTCAATATTCGATAAAATATGATTTATTTTTTCTCTGGAAAGAACAATATCATTTTCCGTCTGTTCTGTATTGGAACGCAAATCCGAAAGCAGATTAGAAGTCTCCTGAATTTTTGCTTCACAGTATTCTTCTTTTTGCTTTAAATCCCCTATTTCAAGATTGATTTCTTCTTTTATTTTGTTCTGCTCTGAAATCTGAATCGTTGTATTGGATATATCATTATCCACATCTTTTATTTTTTCGGAAAATCCTTCAACTTCATTTACGAAGATATTTACTTGGGTAAGTTTTAATTCTTCCGCAAGGAGCATATATTTTTTAGCTGTTTTTGCCTGTTCTTCAAGAGGGCCTATTTTATCTTCTATTTCAAAAAGAATGTCCTCTACTCTTAGAATGTTTTGCCTTTCTTTTTCCAGCTTATTAAGGGCCTCGTATCTTCTGGCCTTATACTTCACGATGCCTGCTGCCTCTTCAAATAAAAGCCTTCTGTCTTCCCCTTTAGAAGAAAGCACTTCTTCTATTTTTCCCTGGCCCACGATGGAATAGCCTTCCTTGCCTATGCCCGTATCCATAAACATTTCATGAATATCCTTAAGCCTGCATACAGTGCCGTTCAGCTGATATTCGCTTTCCCCTGAACGATAGACCCTCCTTTTAATGGTGATTTCGGAATAATCAATATTAAGAGCTTTGTCTTCATTATCTATTGTAAGGGCAACCTCTGCAAAGCTTAAAGGCCTTCTATTTTCCGTTCCGGCAAAGATAACGTCTTCCATTTTTGCGCCTCTTAAGTTTTTAGCGCTTTGCTCCCCAAGAACCCAACGAACAGCGTCTGATATATTGCTTTTTCCGCTGCCGTTAGGTCCTACAACTGCCGTTATGCCTTTATTAAATTCTAATTTGATTTTTTCTGGAAAGGATTTAAAGCCTGTAAGCTCTAAGCGTTTTAAATACATAATACCCTCCCGTAGAATTATTCTAATCCTATAAACCTAAATTAAGCAGCTATCGCAGATAAACACATACAATAGCTGCCTAAACGAATTATTAATTTCTAACTACGATATTTACGATTTTACCGGGAACATAGATTTCTTTTACAATACTTACGCCTTCCAGCTTTTCTCTTAAAGCTTCCTTCGCCTGTTCAATGATTACTTCTTTTGGATCGTCTGCCGAAATGCTTAAATTCCCTCTAAGCTTTCCGTTAATCTGAAGCGCTATTTCAACGGTATCTTCCTTAAGCTTTTCTGTGAAGAACTCCGGCCAGCTCTGATCAAATACAGTATCCTTATGACCTGTTAATTCCCATATTTCTTCCGAAATGTGAGGGGCAAAAGGTGAAAGCATAATTGTAAGGGCTTCTAAAGTTTCCATATCGATTCCGTCGTGCTTTTTAGCAAGCTCGATAATTTTATTGGTATATTCCATAAATCCGCTTACTACGGTATTTAACGTAAAATTATTGAACCTGGTAGTTATTTCATAAATCATTTTATTTCTTACAAAGTCATATTCATTGTTTGGCTCTATGATTTTATCCTTATATTCATTTATAAGCTTCCAAAGTTTTGTTAAATATCGATAAACGCCGTCTATTCCTGAATCGCTCCACTCAACGTCAAGCTCCGGAGGGCCAACGAAAAGCTCATACATTCTAAGGGAATCACAGCCGTATCTTTCAAGCATATCATCAGGAGAAACATAATTTCCCTTTGATTTAGACATTTTTATACCGTCTTTATTCACCATTCCCTGATTGAAAAGCCTGATAAAAGGTTCTTCAAATTCTACGGCACCTATATCGTATAAGAATTTAGTGTAGAATCTTGCATAAAGAAGATGAAGAACGGCATGCTCTATTCCGCCGATATACATATCCACAGGAAGCCATGCTCTAAGGCTTTCTTTAGAGGCAAACTCGTCATCATTATGAGGATCCGGATATCTTAAGAAATACCACGAGGAGCCTGCCCACTGAGGCATTGTATTTGTTTCTCTCTTTGCAGGGCCTCCGCATATAGGGCAAGTAGTATTGACCCATTCATCAATGGCGGAAAGGGGCGATTCTCCCGTATCCGTCGGCTGATAGCTTTCAACATTGGGAAGAACTACAGGAAGGTCTTCTTCAGGCACAGGAACCGTTCCGCATTTCTCGCAGTGGATAATAGGGATAGGTTCTCCCCAGTAGCGCTGCCTTGAAAATACCCAGTCTCTAAGCTTGTAATTGATTGTTTTCTTGCCGATTCCGTTTTCTTCAAGGTAGGAAGCAATTACTTCCTTTGCTTCTGTTGAAGGAATTCCATTAAAATGGGCAGAATTAATCATAATGCCTTCCTCAGTATAAGCTTCTTCAAGCTCCATATCCTGAGAACCTTCTTTTGTTATAACCTGCGTTATTTTAAGGCCGAATTTTTTGGCAAATTCAAAGTCCCTTTCGTCATGAGCGGGAACGCACATGATTGCGCCTGTTCCGTAGTCTTCAAGAACATAATCGGCAACCCAGATAGGAATTCTTTCATTATTAAGAGGATTTACTGCATATGAGCCGGTAAAGACCCCTGTTTTTTCCTTGCTTGAAACTCTGTCTACAGAGGATTTTGTGCTGGCGGCAAATACATACTCGTCAATAGCCTCTTTTTGTTCAGAGCTTGTAAGCTCGCTTACAAGCTTATGGCCTGGGGCAAGCACCATAAAAGTAGCACCGTAAAGAGTATCTGGCCTTGTGGTAAATACCTTGATACGCTTATGAAGCCCTTCTACTTCAAAATCTATCTCAGCACCGTAGCTTTTACCTATCCAGTCTGACTGCATTTTCTTTACCTTTTCAGGCCAGTCCAGTTTATCAAGGTCATTTAAAAGCCTTTCGGCGTATTTGGTAATTTTAAGCATCCACTGACGGAGCATTTTCTTTGTTACTACAGAGCCGCATCTGTCACATACGCCGTTTGTGGCTTCTTCATTGGCAAGAACAGCCTTACATTTTGGACACCAGTTTAAAGGCATTTCTTTTTCATAGGCAAGGCCTTCCTTAAACATTTTCACAAATATCCACTGAGTCCATTTATAATAGCTTGGATCTGTAGTATTAATTTCTTTGCTCCAGTCGAAAACAGCACTTAAATCCTTAAGCTGTCTTTTAAAGTTCTCAACACTTTCCGCCGTTGAAACAGCAGGGTGAACGCCTTGCGTAATTGCGTAATTTTCAGCAGGAAGACCAAAAGCGTCAAATCCCATGGGGTGAAGAACTTCAAATCCCTGTAATATTTTATAGCGGCTTATGGCGTCACCTACGACATATCCTCTCCAATGGCCTACATGAAGTCCTGCTGCCGAAGGATATGGGAACATATCAAGGCAGTAATACTTGGGTTTTTTATCATTAGGCAAATTAATAGGATTTTCTTCCCATCTCTTACGCCACTTTTTTTCGATCGCAATATGGTCGTAATGCTTGCTCATTTAAAACGTCCTCTCTTTTAAATTGATGCTTTCATATATAATTATAAATTATTTCTTAATAAGAATAAGCTTTTATACTATACTGTTTTATCATAAATAGCCTAAAAATGCAAGAATTTCTTAATAATATGACGGCTTATGGGGCCATTATGGCAGTTCATGAATAAAAGAACAGCAATATGTAGATTAATTTAAAACAGAGGTCATTTCTAAGAAATCGTCTATGGAAAAGAGATAGATATATACTTCTTTTACTTTCATATTCATGCTTCTTTCCAAAGCCTTTTTATAGATGGAAAGCTGAACCTGATATCGTTCTTTTATTATATTAATATTATTTTTAGATATATAATCGCTTTTATAATCTACGAGAACTAATCCGTCCTCTTCTTCAAAAAAAAGGTCTATTATGCCGTGAACAAGAAGACACCCTTCCCCATGGCCCATTAAATATGCCTCTTCAGAAGATATATCCATTACAAAGGGCATTTCTTTTTTTATGAATTTGGCTTTTCTTATTCTTTCTGAAAGAGAACTGTTCATAAAACGATAGATCTTTTCTATGGAAATCCCATTGGCTTCTTCTTCAGAGAATATATTTTTTGCCGTAAGATTATAAATTAAATTTTTAATATCCTCTTTATTGTAAAATACTTTAAGGTCAAAATGTTCCATTAATGTATGAATTGCGGTACCCTTATCCAAGGAAGAAAGAGGTTCGCCTTGTTTAATAAAATCAGGATCCCGAAATACGGGATATGAAAAATCAGAACTTTCCTCTCCTATTTCAAATTTCTTACGGCTGTAATAATTTCTCTTTATTTCTGAAATTGAAAGCTTTGAAGGCAGAGATAAAATGTTATCATATCGATAAATCCAATTAAAGCATTCTTCCAAAGAAGCATAGGCATCTTTATCAATAAGATAATCGTTATCTTCGCAATCATGATGAAAATCTTCACGAATCAATTCATCTATATCGATTTGATAATTTACTATTTCAATTTCCCATTTTGATAAATCGTTAAATAGCTCCAAATTCAAAGGATTATCAATATTATAGACTTCTTTTATCTTATTGAAACCATCCTTATGCCGTAAAACAGCATACATTATCATATCCAGATAGTTAACGGCACTTAATATATATTGATGAGGTATTTTTGCATTATCAACTTGAGAAAGTTTGGACCATTTTTTTATCTGGCCTTCTGCGCCTGAGATGCTTCCTGTAATAATGAGCTTTTCCTTCGCTCTGGTTAATGCAACGTATAATATTCTAAGTTCTTCAGAATAGTTTTCCTCATGTATTTTTTCAGCTAAGGCACATTTGGCGATTGTATTGCTTTTTATTCGCATCTCCAAATCCACATATCCCGGTCCTAAGCCTAAATGGTCATGAAGAACAATATCCTGATATTCATCTCTTAAATTAAACTTTTTACCGCAGAAGGCAAGAAATACGATAGGAAATTCAAGGCCCTTTGATTTATGAATCGTCATTATACGAACTACATTTTCATTTTCGCTTAGAGCATTTGCACTGCCTACTTGAGTATCCCGCTTAATAATCTTCTCAATATATTTTATAAAGCTAAAAAGCCCCTTTAAGCTGGTGTTTTCAAATCTAAAGGCGTATTGCTCCAGAGCGCGTAAATTTGCCTGCCGCATGGTCCCGCCGGGCATGGCCCCTACATAATTAAAGTAATTCGTATGCCTGTAAAGCATTCCTATAAATTTTGAAACAGGCCTATATTTGCTTTCTTTTCTGAAATATTCTAAATCATCGGTAAATTTCTTTAGTTTATCATATGTATTTTTAGGTAAAGAGCTGTTTTCTTCTGAAAGTAAGGATAATATGCCGTCGTAATAATACCCGTCAGGTGACGCCATTCTTATTTGGCAAAGCTCATCGGGATTTACCGAATAAATAGGCGAATGAAGGATTGCGGCTAAATGGATATCCTGCCTTGGGTTATCTATGATGCTTAAAAGGCTTATGATTGTGAGAACTTCAATATTTTCAAAATATCCGCCGGAATTATCTGCATAGGCTGGTATCCCCATTTTGCTAAGCTCATCTATTAAGGTATCTGCATCACTTAAAGACCTTGTTAAGATAACGATATCTTTAAAATCAGGGTTACGGAAGCGCTCCCCTTCCCTATCCCAAATTTTTGTATCGTTTTCTCCCTTTATCATTTTAAGAATACGGCTTCCTATAGCTTTTGCTTCATATTCAACTTTATTAATATTTTCTATGATTTCATCATCGGCCGGCTCGTTTTTTGTATCGCATAAGAGTATTTCCACCGCTTCATTCGCTTCCGGGTAAGACGCCCCGTAATTCAGCCATTCATTTACATCATAGCGAACATCACCTATTTCAAGGCTCATAAGCTGCTTAAAAAGGAAATTGGAAGCGTCAAGAATGCCTTTCCTGCTTCTGAAATTGGTAGATAAATCTATCTTTTTATTATGATTGCTTATAGAATAAGCATAATATTTTTCTTTAAATATTTCGGGCTTTGCCCTTCGGAATTTATAAATGCTCTGCTTTAAATCCCCTACCATAAACCTATTATTTTCCCTTGAAACTAAAGAAAGAATAGCCTCTTGAATATCATTGCTGTCCTGATATTCATCTGTAAAAACCTCTTCAAACTTATCACGATACTCTTTTGAAGCTTCTTCGCTTGTGCTTAATATTTTTAGGCAGAAATGTTCAAGGTCATTAAAATCAAGAATGTTTTTTTCAAGTTTATTAAGGGCATATCTTTTTCTAAATTCCTTAATGATTTCAATCAGTTTAAGGACATAAGGATATAAAGTACTGATATCTTTTATCTGCCCATAAGGCGGTTTGAAGAAAAATTTCTCTTTGATTTTACTGATTTCCTTCTTTATGTAATTATCCCTGATATCTTTGAAAGCCTGTTTTAAATCTTCGTCTATAGTATCAGAGGCCCTAATTGTCTGAAGGCTTGCAAAAGATATATTGGAAAATCCTTCATATAAACTCTCAAAGCTATCTGATGCCTTTATAAGGGCTTTAATCAGCTCTATATCTGAATGAATGGCATCAGCATACTTAAGGGGTCCGTTAGGCTTATTGCATATTTCAAGGGCCATTAAAGCTTCTTCATGCAGTGCATAAAGCCTTCTTTTTACCGATTCTTTTATAATCTCTATCCATTTAATACTGTCTATATTTTTTTCTCTAATATTAAATTCTTCGGCACAGCTATCAAGCCATTTTTCAGGATATAAGCTGTTATTGGAAAATTCATATATTCGATGAATAAGGCTTTTTAATTTTTCATCTGTAAATTTATCGCTGAAAATTTCTATAAGCTCGTAAAAAATCTCATTGTTTTCTTTCTCATATTCTTCAAGGAAAATATCATTTAGTATTTCTTCCTGCATTATGCTTATTTCCGCAGTATCCCCTATTTTATAAGAAGGGTCTATGGATATAATGTGAAAATATTTTCGTATTACACTGTTACAGAAGGAATGTATGGTGCTTATAGAGGCTTTGTTAAGTAAATTTATCTGCTTTCTCAAATGCTCGTTAAAAGGATCATTTTCCAAAGCCTTCGATAAAGCTAAAGTAATACGCTGTTTCATTTCATAAGCCGCAGCCTCAGTAAACGTAACAACAAGAAGCCTGTCCACGTCTACAGGGTTTTCATTGTCTTTTATTAAGTTTATAATCCTTTCTACAAGCACGGCTGTTTTTCCGCTTCCCGCCGCTGCCGATACCAAAAGATTGCAATTTCTCTGATCTATTGCCTGCTGCTGTTCAGGTGTAAATTTTACCAATTTTAAGGCCCCTTATTTTTATACTAGGCGGTTTTTCTGAATTTTACGTATCTGTCGTAATTTTCCAAAAACCTCATATAAGAATTATAAAGAAAATTAGACATTAATGCAAGATTAAGGGGGCTTGGCAATTTATTTTTAAAAAGTATGGTGCAGATATATAAATTCATTTCAAGCTCCATTATGCTTGATTGGTCCATAGCTTTTCCAAAGAAATATTTTATTTTTTTGATTTCGCCCTTGCTATAATTAAAGACTTTTATCATTCCCTCTTTTACTGCTTCTTTATATTCTAAGGGCATGTCCGCATTTTTTAAAAACATAAATACGATATACATTCCTGAAACCTTATATAGCCTTGGAATGTCGGATATAATAAGACTGTTGATATTTTTATGCTGCGTATATTTTGATGCATCTTCAAGAAATATCTGGCTTTCGCTCATTATATTGCATATAATTTGAAGCATGAGGGACTTTATCTGATTATCTTTAATGTTTTCCGCCCTTATAAAATAATGATTGCCGGTATCTGTGATAAGCTCTTCAGAAGAAATCTTATATTGTTTAAGAATTTTACGGGTAATGGGATTCTTTGTTTCCATATTCTACCAACTCCTTTTGCTTAATACTACCATAAGACATTTTATAAGTAAATTTGATTTGTGTAATAAAATATAGTAATTTATTGTGTTTTACTTGCAAAAATACGATTAATAGATATAAATCACCATAATATTTAATGATTGTTATGAAAGCCTTATAATGATAGAATATACTTAATAACGCAGTTTACAATTTTATAGAAAAATTAGAAAATATAAAGGGTGGGTTCATGAAAATTAATTATATAACAACATCGACTTTCGGGCTTGAGGCTGTTGTCAAAAGAGAAGTTGAAAGGCTTGGAGGAGAAAATATAAACGTTTCCGACGGAAGGATAGACTTTTCCGGCGGAATTGAGATGATACCGAGATTTAATATGTGGCTTAGGTCTGGAGACAGGCTTCTGATTAATTTTGCGGAATTTTATGCATATACCTTTGACGAGCTTTTTGAAAAGACGAAGGCTCTTCCATGGGAAGACTGGATAACCATAGACGGAAAGTTTACCGTAACAGGCAAATCTATCAAATCTCAGCTTTTCAGCGTATCCGACTGCCAGTCCATCGTAAAAAAGGCAATTGTGGAACGGCTTAAACCGAAATACAATGTAGAATGGTTTGAAGAAACTGGCCCTGAATATAAGGTTCAGGTTGGGCTTTTAAAGGATAAAGTAACTTTAACCATAGATACTACAGGACCGGGTCTTCATAAAAGAGGATACCGCCTTGACGCTGTTGTGGCCCCTTTAAAAGAAACTATTGCTGCCGCGCTGATTGATCTTTCTTATTGGAAAAAGGACAGAATTCTTTTCGATCCTATGTGCGGTTCAGGAACCATCGCCATTGAAGCCGCCATGATCGCAAGAAATATTGCCCCTGGTCTTACAAGGGATTTTGCATCTAAATACTGGCCCCAAATTGACGAAAAAATATGGAAAGATGAAAAGTCAAAGGCCTATGCAGAAATAAACGTAGATGTGAGGCCTGAAATATATGCTTCCGATATGGATCCGAAGGCCATAGAAACGGCAAAGCATAATTCCCGTCTTGCAGGGGTTGATGATAGTATTTTCTTCGATACCAGAAAGTTCGATTCCCAAACCCCTGCCCCTGGAGATTACGGCGTCATGATTTCAAACCCTCCCTACGGGGAAAGAATAGGAACCTTAGAGGAAATGAAAGAAATTCATAAGAATTTAGGTTTATTCCTAAAGCGAAATCCTTCATGGTCCTTATATGTAATCACTTCAAATGAAGAATTTGAAAAACAATTAGGAAAAAAGGCCGATAAGAAAAGAAAGCTTTTTAACGGAAATGTTAAAACAGACTATTATCAATATTTTGGTCCAAGGCCTCCTAAAAATGATACTATATAGTAAATTAAACCAACAAAAAAGCCCCTAAACGGGGCTTTTATATATTATGAATCCTTCTATAATCTTTTTTAAATGCAGAAAGGATATCGCCTAAAACAAGCTGGTAATCTCTTGTTTTGCCTTGAGCTTTTTTTATTTTGGCATGCTCTAGCAATGCCCTTTTGTTATTTTTATCAAGGTTTAAAGCCTTTGTTATGGCACCGCTTGCTTTTGTAAGCTCATAATTATGCCTGTGATATTTCGCCAAGAGCACCCAAAGCTCACAATTATCCTTATTGCCGAAGACAATGGCCTTTTCAAGGCTTTTTACTGCGGCGCCGTAATCAGTGAATACGGCATGGATATTGGCTTGGCTGATATAAAAATCTGCATCTTTTTCTTTGATATTTTCCAATACATCCAAGGCTTCTTTGTATTTTCTAAGTTTAACATAGGCCTTTGAAAGACTGTAATAATATTCCGGCTTGTATTCTGCTTCCGCCGCCATTTTATAATAATTAATGGCTTCGGAAGGATTGTTGCTTTCAAAGCAAAGCCTTCCATAAAGGAAATTAACGATGGAATTATCGCTTATTCTTCCTGCCTTATTAAGATAAACAAAGGCCTTCTCAAAATTTCCGCTTAAAATAAGGGATTCAGCGTAGTTAATCAATACACTGAAATTTTCCTTATCTATTTCATAGGCTCTTTTAAGAAAGGCGGCCGCTTCTGCAAAATTTTGAGTATGCATAAGACAAATGCCGGCATTATTTAAAACCTTGATATTATCACCATAGGAAAGGGCTTTTTTATAATAGATAAAAGCCTTTTCAGCATCGCCTTTTTTAAAGAGATAGTCTCCCATATCTTTAAGGCGCTCCCATTCAAGCCGATGCTCCCATTCTTTAAGCTCAACCCTTAATGCCGCAAGCTGGGCCCTGTCATAATAATCTGTGAGAGATAAAAATGCCAAAAGCCTGTCGGAAGAGCTTTCAATTGTTTTAAGATTAGAGATTTTTGAAGCAAGATATTTTTCTCCTAAAACATCTCTTACCCACTCTATAAACTCATCACTTATAAAATCTTCAAAGGATTCAATCCAATAATTATAAGAATGGTATAAAGCTTCCTCAAAGGAATATACTTTTATATTTGTTAAATGGAAGGTATAAGGGGTTTTAATTTCACTTTGAGAAATACAATATAAAATCTCCGCAGGCATTTTTTCACCATCTTTATATTTGACTTTTATAAATTAAAGTAAAACAAAATTAAGGCAGGAACAAAACCTATTTTTTATAAACGGATTAAATATAAAAACACTATATTTAACCCACTCATAGTCAATAAACTTGAAAAGAAGCTTGTTGGCTATAAGAGAAAGTCTATCTGAAATACTTACAGTGAAACTATAAAAGCATTTTTAAGTTCACTAAGCGTAAAATATACAGTTTTGTTACTGTTATTAATTTCTTTTGCTATATACCTTATAGCCTTATAAGCTCTGTGATGCTAAGGGCTATATTATCAAGAATATCGTAGAATTTATCCTTTAAATCATAGTACTTTCCATTGGGCTTTGTTACAGGGTCAAAGGCTGCGATGCTGTCTCTGTCTTTTCTTGCTACAACATAAGTTGTAATATTTCTTGAATTCAGCATATCGCATATATCCATGACGCTGTTTCCTCTGTTTGTAGGCACATGAGGGGGAGCGTCGGTTATTAATATAAATATATTTCTGTCAGAAACACCTAAAGAAGCGGAATTTAAAAGCTCAACCCCTGTTTCAAGAGCATCAAGGCTGGATTCCGGAATATCTCCTCCGTGGGTTCTCGGAATGTTCTTAACCTGCTTCTGAAATTTTGTAACATCATTCGTAAAATTATATACCGACGGCTTTTCCTTTTCATTTAAGTCTCCGAAGCCAATAAGGCCTAAATTAAAGCTTGCACCCTTCGAGCTTAATATCTCGGAAAACTCTATGGCTCTGTCCTTAACACCATTGATATAAGTGTCCATAGAACCTGTTGTGTCTATGATAAATACAATATTCACCTTATCGGTAGCTACGGCATGGGGCCTTTCAGGAGGCGCAGAAGCCTTTGAACGGTCAAACACGCCTGTTTGAATACGCCCTGTAGCCATATCCTTAACTTCTACCTGAAAAATATTATTTTCATCTATGAAATAGGTTATTTCCAATTGAGTGGTTCCCGAAAGCCCGGAAAGGATAACGCTTCCGATATATTTCTTCGCTTCTTCGTGACCCTGCTCCCATTGGTAAAGGTCTACGCTTACGGCAGTTGCACCGGACATGGAAGCAAAATTAGAATCGGATATTCTGCATGGTATAGCGCTTCCCATAGGAATGATGGGAATAAGGCTCTTTTCCATAGTAGCGATATTGGTGATTGCTTCTGTTCCGAAAATTTGCCGGGTTATCTGACCTATTTTAACATTTGAGTTAGGCAAATGAATTAAATAATTATAAATTGCCGCACCCATCGCAACGCTTTTGGCAGGGTCTGTTGCCCTGTAGGGCTCTTTAATGAAGCCTGCAACCATTCTCTTAACCATCGGTATCAGCGTAGAACCGCCTACAAGAATAACCTTTGATATTTCATCGGCACCTTTTCCTGACCTTTTTAGGGCTTCTTCAACGATATCCCTGCTTCGGTCTACATATTTACGGATCATCGCTTCAAAATCTTCCCTTGAAATTTCAACAGAAAGATTCTTCGGAACGCCTTCATGAATTATCAGGGGGTTTATTCTTGCCGTAGCGTTATTTGTGCCGGAAAGCTTCTTTTTGGTAGCCTCTGCTTCCTGTTTCAGCTTCTGAATTACTCTCTGGCGTTCGCTTGTTTCCAAGGTGTCAAGGTCTATATTATTTTCTTCCATGAACTTTTCTTTAAAGAATCGGATAATTTCTGCATCAAAATCGTCTCCGCCCAGGTTCATATCGCCTACGTCGGAAAGCTCCTGAAAAATCTCCTGGCCGTTTTCGTCCTGAGAAACCTTTAATACACAGGCGTCGAAGGTTCCGCCGCCTAAATCATAAACAAGAAGGGTCTGGGCATACCCTTGGCGATAACCGTATTCTATGGCGGCAGCCAGAGGTTCGCTCATTAAAAATACATTTTTAAACCCGGCTAAAAGCCCGGCTTCTCTTGTAGCAAATATCTGCCTGTCGTTAAAATAAGCCGGATGGGTAATTACGACCTCGTCAAAAGTTTCTCCTGCTTGTTCTTCCGCCGCCTTTTTTAATTTTTTAAGAATTTCGCCGCTTATTTCCTCCGGTGTCTTTGAAAAGCTTCCCAAGGTAATTTTATCAGGGGAGCCCATAAATCTTTTTACAGATACCATTGTCGTTTCAGGATAAATAACGGCCCCTGCTTTAGCTTCTGAACCTACGATAACCCCTTCTTCCGTATAATTTACAACAGAAGGGAGTATTTCATCAGTACCGTCAACCTTTACTATATCCAAGTCATTATTTTTGTCGTTATAAATTATTGCAACTGAATTTGTAGTTCCAAGGTCAATTCCCAAATAACTCATATATCTTCTCCAATCCCGCGTTATTTTAAAGACCGCGAATTTATACTAGGATATGTCTGAAAAGTCTAAAAACATAGTCTGTTTGCCATAGAAACGCGACTTTATCATCAAGTTTTTCTCCTCAGAAGTTTTGCTTTATAAAATCCGGCCTTCGGCTGTTCGGACTTCTTTCCGTTTCCATTCATTTCATTGCAAAATATCTATCAGTTTGAGTATTTTCAGACACTGACATTATCCTTTTAAAACAGTTTGTGAAAAACGGTCAGGGTCAAAATGCTCTTTATATCCCGAAGGAGCATATTCTTCCGAATATCCCAAATCTTCAACAATTCCTTTTACAAGACCGCCGTCTTCTTCTACCATTAAAGTTATGGATATTCTTGTTTTTCCGCTGGGCCTTTCAGGAAGGCCGCTCATAATTACATCGCCTATAAGCTTGCAGTCCTCATGCTTATCTTCTTTATTAATACGCTCAAGGATCCTTAAATTAAAGCTTGTCATATCCTCTCTGCTGTCTCCTGAAAGCGTAAATATATGGCTTTTTTTTGCAAGAGCATAGGATGTTCCTCTTCTTATCATAGTAAAGAAGGATTTTCTCGGGCCGTTTTGAACCTCAAGGCCAATATCATGAGGAACCGTTACTTCAAATTCAACATTATATTTTTCTGCTTCTATTTCCGTATCGGATAATATGCCCATTTTCATTGCGGCATAATAACAGGCGCCTAAGGATATATCAAGGGCAGGACGCTCGGAGGTATATATTTTTTCCTCGTCATTAAATATTTCGTTCAGCATTTCTCTTACCCAGGGCATATGGCAGGAACCGCCTTCAAGCAATACCCTATCTATGTCTTCAGGAAGCAAAGTACCCTTATAAGCCTCTCTAAGAGCCTTAAGAACAAGCTTCCTTGTCTTTGATATAAAAGGCTCTATAAGTTTCTCAAAATTTTCACGGCTTAACTGCTCCACAAAAGGCGGAATACAGAATGTAAAGGGGATTCTATAATTTTTAACCCCTGAAAGCCTTTCCTTTGCTTCTCTTGCCCTTAAAATAAGCTCAACCTGATTATCTATATCAATGTCGGATTTTTTTTGTTTTGTGGCATTTTCAATGAATTCATAGCATTTTTCCAATATAGCTTCATCTACATTGTCGCCGCCGTGGTAGGCTTCGCCCCCTTCGGAAACAACCTGAAGCTTTATGTGGTCGCTGTCTTTTTCGGAAACGTGGAAAATTGTAATATCAAGGGTTCCGCCGCCGAAGTCGAATACCATAATTTTTTCGTCAAGCTTTATCTGATGTCTGAAGTTATAGGAAAGAGCCGCCGCTTTAGGCTCTTCGATAAGACAAATAAGCTTATCCTTAAGGCCTGCAAGTTCACATGCCCTTATCGTCGCTTTTTTAGCTCCATCGTCAAAATCATATGGCACAGAGACTACAAGGCCTGCGATTTCCGCTTTGGGATTCATGGCTTTACAGTGCTTTACAAGCTCTTTTAATATAAAAGAGGAAATTTCCTCAGGAAGATAGTCTCTGCCGTCTATATTAATCTTTTCGTCGGTTCCCATTTTCCGCTTGATGGATCTGATGGTGGTTTCGGGATAAATTTTCATAGAGCGGTAGGCTTCTTCACCAATTACCCATTCCCCTTCGCCCTCTTCGTTTTTTCTGTACTGTACAACAGAAGGAAGCGGAATTTTGCCAAATCCATTGGATATGTCTATAGGATCTGGTTTCTGGCTTATAGGATTAAAATAGCTTATGATGGAATTGGTGGTTCCAAGGTCTATCCCTAATATATAATAATCCTCGGGAAGCTTTCCCTTTTCGCTTATAATTTGCTTATACTCTTCCCAGCTCAATAAATTCACCTCTGCAATGATATATAATATTCTTCTTTAAGGCCTGTAGACTGAAAAAATTCTCCAAAGCCCAAATCCATAACCCTCGCCTTAAGAAGGCCGATGTTTTCTAAAGAAAGACTAAGCTCAAGCTTTAAAGCCCCCTTAGGTCTTTTTGCCACATCTTTTATTTTTAAATTGGTAAGGGTAAGAATTTTCCCTTCGCTGTTTCTTCTGAACAGCTCAATTTCAAGTTCTTCTTCCGTCTTCTCATTTACAATAATTCTTACGGCCTTATTTCCCTGCCACCAGAAGCAATTCTTTTCGATTATAGGAATAAACTTCCGGCTTTCATTTTTTAATATAAAAATTCCGATATCCTCTTTTAACTGAAGCTCGTCCGATATATTAAGCTCGAAAGTTTCGTAAGCCTCTAAATAAGAGGCGGCAAGTATGGACGCCCCTTCTGCAATGGAGGCTTTTGAATTTTTAAACCTGATAATATGGCTGTCGGGAAAAAAGTCATTTATAGCTTCTTTTATCCAAAGCATTTCAAAGCCGCCGCCTGCACAGATGACAGTATCAATATCCCCAAAATCAATAGGCGTATCTTCTTTTTTAATATTATTTTTAAATAAATTACTAAGAAAGTCTTTTAGGCTTTCCTTAAAGGGATTGATGAATTCTTCCGAATCTTTTTTTGAAAAGGAGCATTGAAAAGGCGGATAGGCAAAATTAAAATACAGTTTCACATCCTTATTGAAAATACTTCTTTGAAAGATAATATCTTTATGCTGATAAGAAAACACGCTTATCTGTTCTAATATTTGATAAGGAATGGATTCCTTTGGTGTTTTTGTATTTTCCGAATACATATCTATAAATATTTCATTTATTTTCGATTCAAAATTAGCCGAACCTATATTTTTATCATAAAGATAAGAAAGCGTATTAATGTTTACGGCCTTTCCATCGGGCAGGGCCTCGTATAAGCTTCCTCTAAGCTCTCTGCTGCCGTAATCAAGAACTAAAACATTCTCCTTTACGGGTGATTTGCCAAAATAATAATTGGCAAAAATACATTCTCTGTCCGTAACAAAATCAAGTATTTTTCTATCATAACCTATCAGAGAAAAGCACCTTAAAAGCTCTTCTTTTCCGTCGTCTGAAATATAGCTTGGAAGAGAAACAACAATCCCTGCTATCTCAGCTTTAGGATTTATATTTTTACAATTATTAATAAGTTCTTTCAGATACAGGCTTAATATGCTTACAACGGATTCCAGCTTATGGTCAATTTCGACATATTCCTTTTTCCCAAGTTTACTTACAAGAGAAGAAAAAGTAATGTCGTTTCCCATTCCTTTATTCAAAATAGCATACTCTCCGAAAACCCATTCTCTGCTTTGGGGTATATATTGGACGACCGTAGGCATATTAGCCTTTCCGTATCCGCCGCTGATATCTATAATTTCAGGGATTTTTCTATTGACATCAAAATAACATATAGAAGATGTTGAATCGCCTAAATCAATGCCCAGAATAAATTGGGTTTCATCTAAGTTTTTTGATTTGAACATATTTTTTAAGCCAATCAAGCTCATTGCTATCACGATCCTATAGTTATTTTGCAGCTATAATATTTGCTCTTAATAAAACCTGCCCGTTTTGAGAATAGCCTCTGTTAAGGACCTTTATAATGCTGCCCTTGGCAAAGCCCTCTTCTTTTTTAGCCATTAAAACCTCATGCTCTTTGGCATTAAATAAATCTCCCAAAGATGGATTTATCTGCCTGATATTAAATTTAACAAATTTATTTAAAATGTCTGAATATATCTTTTTTACATAATTTCCGTATTGGAGAACGTTTCTATCAGAGCTTTCCATAAGTTTTTCGACACTGTAATTTAAAATTTCTTCAAATGTGGACATTTCAAATAAAAGGGTGTCTCTTTTAAATCCTGTGCTTAAAGAAATTAATTTATCTTTCTTTTCTTCAAGTAATTTATTGTATTTATATAAAGCTTCTCTGGAATTTTCCTTCGTAGTCTCCGAGAAAAAACGGTTAAGGGCTGTTATTTCCTGATAGTTCTGTTCCATATAGCCTTTATGATTATTTTTTAAATAATCCAAAACCAGCCCGCGTATTTCTTTTATGAAATCATCATTTAAAACAGCATTCTCAGAGGTATCTATATTGTTAATATTTTCCAGGTAATAATCGAAGCCTTCCTTTATGCCTTCTGTTTTAATGCTTACAGTCTCATTTATACCTTCTATAATATTTATTTCCTCACAGGAAAGAAGGCTTTCCTTATTTTCCGAAAAATACGGTGCAAGAGAATTAAAACTTAATATCATAAAATCGGCAATGGATTTGTTTTCATCTACGAATTCTTCTTTCAATTCTTCAAGGCATTCTCCTTGGTTTTCTTTTTCGATTATTCTTATATATCTAAGTATTCCGTCATTTATATCGGTTTCAAGCTCTTCTTTTATCATTTTGATATTTTCTAAATGCACCTGTTTATCAAATTGATAATCAGAATGAACAGAATCGGCAATAATCACATTAAAATCTTCAAAAGAAGGTAAGCATATCTCTTCATCCCTTTTATCAAGCCTTGAAGAATACTTGTTTTCCATGTATTCAATGGATTTTCCCAAATGCTGATAAGCTTCTTTCGCAAGAGAAAGCATATTTTCAATGGCTTCTATATTGCCTTTAGACGCCTCAAGTTCAGGAATTTGAATTTTAATAATAGAGGATAATATGGCATATTCCTGCTTTATAAGGCTAAGCTTATTATCCAAATCGTCGGAATATAAATTTTTATCAATTTCTGAAAGAGATTTCTCTATGCCTTCGCAGTATATTTTGTAAACAGGCCCGGAGAATTCCAATAAAATCCTTTTGCCTATTTCTTCAAAGCTCATTTCTATATTTTCATTGTCTATATCCCATATGCTTCTATCCAAAGAAGCATAGATGCTTTTAATAATCCCCGGAAACACAGGCTTTATGATATCCATGGAAGATGCAATATAGGATTTGAATATTTCAGACGCATTTAGATTTATAGCATTTTCTGCGATACAATTTTCTTCTTTATAATCATCGCATCTTGATGCCAATACATCTGACATGCCTTGCATAATAGAGCTTATATGCCCGTCTTCAATATTTGTCCCGACCTTTTCATATATATGAATGATATCCCTGTAAGTTTTTATTAAATAGCCGTAGGATTTCTCATAAGCGCTTAAAAACAAAAATATATTTGAATTGTGATAAGACGAAATATAGAGGCTGTTGAAGCTTTGTATAAAGACCTCGTTTGTAAAGCCTATGGCATAGTCTTGAAACATTTCCAAATAGGCTTTATACATTTTATTATAGGATTTTATAACTTTTATGCTGTGTTCCGACTGACCTTTATAGACATTTCTGCGAACATTTCTTTTTTTACGCTGCTTCGGCGATTTAAGCATTTATATGACCCCTTAAATATTTCTTATAGGCAGAACAGTCAAGCCAATGAATATTTTACTAAGAAACATGAATTCGTGTATTTTAATAAAGAAGCCACGTTTCTATGGCAAATAGGCAAGGCTTTTGACTTCACGCCCCTAGTAAAGCTCATCTACGGAAAGCTCTGTTTCAACTCCTGATGCACTGGTAGATTTAGCAGTAACCTTAAGCATATTTTCCTGAGACACATTAAATATAATTTGCACCTTTTCCTGACCTCTAGGCCCTTGGGGTATTCCTCTTAAAGAAGTACCTGCAAGCCTTTTCATGCCTTCCTGGTTTACATATTGGGTTTTATCGTCGGTAGAAGGAATGGTATTTTCATAAACAACGATTGCCATACTGGTTACATTGTCAAAATTCGTTGTAAGAAGCTCCCCTGCCTCAACCACCAATCCTTCTTTGGGTATATCGATACCAGCTTTTACTATTTCTAAAAATCTTCTGCCGGCTATTTCAAGACCTAAGGGGTGAACAGTCTTCTCCTGAACAATAGGACCTCTTACCGTAGGCATCATAATCATATTGCAGTAATGGGCGGCTCCTTGGGATATGCTTAATGCAGGGCTTATTTTAGATTTATAAGGCTCCTTATTAAACTTTTCCTTTATTTTTTCGCCTATTGCGCTTATAGAAGAGCTTCCGCCTACAAGGAATATTTCATTAACATTTTCAGAACTGAATCCTGCCGCATTGATACAATCGTCTACACATTTTAATGTCATATTTAAAATATCATGAACGTTTTTACCGGAGAATTTTTCAAATACCTCGTCAGTATCTCCCAATTGGTTTACTCTTTGATGATTTAAAAACTCATCTCTTGATATTTCCATATTAATATTTACTATTTTAGGCTCCTGAATCAAAGGCGCAAGAACTATTTTGGTAGTTGCGGCCTGTGAAAGCCTTTCTTTTGCCTGAGTTGCAACCTGATTCAATCTTACAAGAGCAACCTTTTTCTGACGCTTTGATACACCATCATCGGCATTTTCATCGAAAAGGTCGATTTCATTATTTGTAAGCTTTTTAAATTCCTCATAAATCATATCCATGATTATTTTATCAATATCGTTTCCGCCGAGATTATTATCTCCGTAGGTGCTTAATATGGATATGGCAGGCTCTCCTGCTTCTTCTATTTTAACTTGGAGAAGGCAGGCGTCAAAGGTACCTCCGCCGAAGTCATAAACCAATACGTTTTTATCATTTGTTTCGTTTATTGCATAGCTTATGGCGGCAGCAGCAGGCTCAAGCCTTAAATATACGCTTTCCTCATCAAAGCCTGCAAGGATAGCCGCCTGCTTTGTTTTCTGCTTTTGCTTATCGGTAGAGTTTGCGGGAACCGTAATTACACAGCCGGAAAACTCACCGGCAATATTAAGCTCCTCCTGAACATATTCATCTGCCTTAAGTTTTAAATAGCCTATGATTTCGCCGGCTATTTCCTCCGGCAAAAAGCTGTATTCTTTTTCGTCTACAGTGATATTTATTTTTTCTTCAGAGCCTAAAAGCCTTTTTATAGACAAAACTGTACTCATAGGATATATTACGGCAGCTTCTTTTGCCTGAATGCCGAATATTTTTGAAAGCTTTGTTTCGTCGTCCGGATCTGTTTCAAACTGAACGGCTGTAGGGAATATATTGCTTCCGTCCAAAGGAATGGTTTGCGCTTCGCCGTCTTTGAAATTATATATGCTTACTACTGAATTTGTTGTTCCAAAGTCAATACCTAAAAAAAGTCCTCTTTCAAGATCAAGACCCAGTGTTGCCATAAAATCTCCTCCTAATTTAAAATACTGTTAATCTGAAGTAAATCCTTTCATATAGCACTTGTACTTTTTCATGGACTGCATACAAGTACGGACAGCTTCCACGTCATTGTTACGAATAAGTTTGCATTCATGACTCTTTAAACTTTTATATCAGATTATATTTCCGATAATAGATTGCTTTTCACTTAAAAGATCGTTTATGATCTTTTCCGCTTCGTCATATTTAAACATCTGATCATAAATAATGGCATTATTAATCAAAAAATAAGTATCACTTGTATTTTCTTTAATGCCTGCCCTATTATTTATAAAATGCTCTTCTTTCGTGTCTATACTGCCTGTGGAAATTTGTTCACTGAAATAAAAAGAAATTTTTTCGTTATAAAACAAGGGCAAAACAGTAGAAAATATCCCAAATATTTTATAATCCATTTCTATAGACTTATATTCACTGTCCTCTTCCAGCTTATAATATAAAAAGACCTTCTTATTAGACGAGCATTTATAAATAAAGGGTTGATTCTTTTCAATATACGCATTTCTTAAGGTTTTGTCTTTTATGTTTTTAAACTCCGGAATAATTATGTTGTCAAACTCCATATATTCCATTGCTCTTTTCATTATTTCTTCAGAATGGAAACTTCTCATTCCAAAATGGAGGTAGATTCTTGAAAGGCTGTAGGAAAGAAGGCTATCCTCTGCTTCCATCTCTACTTTTTCAAGGATAGAAAGGGTCTCATATTCAGGTTTTACTAGATTTATAAGCATCTCATAACAGGCAAAATAAATATATTTTTTAACCAGCTCATTTTCTTTATCCAACTTATACATTCTAATAAAAACTTCTTGAGAATCAGGAGAAAAGTCATGCATCCATATACTGTTTTCAAGGATAATTTCATCAAGCCTTCTATTATCTGCAGAAAGGCTTAAAAGCGTACTGCTTAATTGCAGCCATTCTTCCTGGCTTCCCCTATAATAATCAAGAACAATATCCAAAAGATTTCTGTCATAATAATTATTCATTAAAAGCTCATAAGCTGGATTTGCTACGAACTGCCTTAAATTTTCCTTCTTGGATATTTCTTTAAGGGCAATAAATAATGCCCTGTCGGAAATAAATTCTCTTTTTTTATTGATGATTCTGATGGCATTGGTATAGTCCCCGGCGTTTATAAAAACATTCAGCATACTTTCCATATGCTTTTCGCTGATATAATTTTCATCTATATCTTTGAAATACTGTAAAGCAGCATCGTAATCATTTTTTAGAAAAAGAAGATTTCCTAAAGCAGCGCTTACCTGCATTCTAAATACAGGCGATAGCTCGGGAAAGCTTAAGGTTTTATTTAATATTAAAGAATAATCCTCGTTGGTTTTTTCAAGATTGATATAATAATCCGAAAGCGCAAGATATATATTAAGGTCTTCATAGCCTCTTGAAAGAAAGTCCGTATAAAGCTTGGGACCGGCGGTTTCCAATTGCCTTTTGAAAGTGGCCTTGTAATTTATAATTTTTTTGTTGCTGCTATCCATAACAATGTATTTGAAATTACCTGTAGGAGATTTTATCATGCATTTGCCGTTTTCGATTTTATATATATCCATATAAGAAATTTCTTTTTCAGATACCCAAACAAAACCTTCTGAAAGGTCTTCAAACTTGCCTTCATAAAGAAAAAGATTTTCATATAAAATGGTTTCTGTTTCTTTGGCAATATCTTTATAACGGTTTCTTATGCTGTCTAAACAGTAATGATATATGCTTAAATAATATCTGCTTTTATTTGTTTTTATATTGTTTAGGGCGAAGCGGATAATTTCCATATTAAGCTTATATTCATTTATAAGAAAGCTGAATTTCTTTTTCGTAATCAGCTGATGGTAAACATAAGGAAGAATATCCGTGTCTATTAAATAATTTTCTATCAGGTCGCTCATAATATAGAGGCTTATGTCTTCTTCATCGTTCAATGCGGAAGCCTTCACGAGGGCCTTTGAAAGGCCTTTAAAAGAAAGCTGTTTTGATTCAGCCTTTTTATAAAACAGATAAGCATCGTAAGAAAAGTCGGAATTTTCTATATGGCATTTACAAATTTCTATAAGGAGCCAATCAATATTAAATAAATTATATATTTCTTTATATAAGGATAAATCCTTTTTAATTTCTTTTACAGCTATTAATCGGTTGTCTTCAATAACATAATCCTTAAGTATCCCTTGGGATAAAGCCCATTTAAGATAATTGTTAAAAAGAAGCTCATTTTTAAATAAAGTACCTTCTTTGGACATATTGTGCAAAGCATAATACATGAAAAAAGAACGGCCGCCTTTTGTATAGGAAAGCCCAAGAAACTCCATGGCTTCATCAAAAAGTTCAAGCCTTAAATACAAGTCTCCCATAAGCAAATCATATATATATCCTTTATTTCCAAGCTCCTTAAGCTGTTTCATAGTCTTTTGAGCTTTTTTAGTTTTGCCCTGCTTTATCAGCAGAAGTGAGTTAAGGTATATATATATTCCATAAATGTCGCTGCCGCTGTTTTTATAATATGTTCTATAAGATTTAAAAGAATTTAAAGTTTCTTCAGCAGTATCAAGATTATTAATCTCGATATTATAAAATATATCAAGTAAAAAAAGATGTACTGATGAGGGATTTGTTGCAAGAGCTGATGCTACTGCTCTTAATGCCTTAGACAAAAAGGAAATATTTCCCAGTAAATAACTGCTGTAATATCTTAAGGAAGTAGCTATGGCATTTTTATAATTGGGCTTTTTAAGAAGCAGCTCTTCCATACCTATTATTTTTTTTTCAATCGTTTTCATCTTAAAAACCACCTATGGTTAATTTCAGAAGCTTGGAAAATTGTCTTTTTTTATATACGGACTCTATATATAACGAACTTTCCAGCGTAGGCTGCTTTTTAAGGCTTAACTGGGCCTGCAAAAGCTTTGGGATATCTATAGTAAAAGGAATAAGAGCTGTTTCGTTTATATAATATCTCTTTCCTTCAAGCTTAATAAAGCTGTCTTTAGGGGTTATATCTACAGTAAGCTTCTCATTTGCATTATTTATAATTAAAATATTTGAACTATCCTTAAAAGAAAGGTATGTTCTTTCCAATTGGGCATCTATAAAGCTAAGCTTAACGGCCTTCACCTCAAGAACTTTGTCCGACAGAAACACCTTATCAAAATTGACTTTTCTGCTGAATTTCAAAGGGTCTATGGCATAATTTATATATGCCGTGCCTTCATTGTCAAAATCTGATGAAAGAACAGTCTTTTTGCCGAGAGAAAACCACGGGGATATATTTTTAATTTCTTCTTCAATATAGCCAGATCCTGTCTTTTTTAGCTTAATGAGCCCTGTATATATATCGTCATTAAAAGCAGGGACAATAACAGAAATAAGCCTGTTTTCAAAATCTACGGAGGCTCTGTGCTTCAGTTTATTGGCAATTAAAAAATTATCCAAAGCCCTTTCCTTATTTGTATCAAGCAGGAACTTTTCATATAAGTCCATATTTTCATATCCTATGGCTTTAAGCCATGACATAAATTCTCTTTTATAAAATAAGGCCTCAGCTTTTGAAGGATATTTCCTGAAATAACCATAAAAATCCTTTAAAGAAGAAATACTTATTTTTTCCTCTGTTTCAATAGAACAAGGAACTACCTTTATGGTAAATTCAATTTTATGCTCGCCGCCGTTTGACATAATAACGGCGGTTGATTTCAGTATTTCTTCGGAATTTATATTCGGGGCTATTTTAACTTCGTTAGCATATTTGGAGCCATATGTATTTAAATTGATATAAAACATTATTTTTGAGTTATTTCCGTTAAATTCTTCCGGCTCAAAGCTTATAAACCGGCTGTTGGACATAATCCTGCCGGCTATTGTTCCGCCACCGCTGTTTTTTATAATAATGCTTCCTTCGCAGCTGTTAGAAGTTTCAATATAAATCTTTTTCGTGTCTTTATTAATAATTGGCAACGGTCCTTCAAACTGCTCTTTAAAATCCATACTATCCGCCTTTATTTGATTTTTAGTATTTCATCTTTAATTATGGCTAAGGTCTGAATATAGGCTTTGCTTTGCTCTTGAAGCTCTTCAAAGGCTTTATCTATATGGTCTATCACTTGGGCATTGGTCATGGTTATCATTTTGATATTGTCTTTTAAATCCTCATTAAGTTCATAATAAGAGGTATCTACATGATGGCTTATAATGCTTCCCAAAGCCTCTCCAAGCTCTACTGTTATGGATTTAAGGCCTTCTTCATAGCTTTCAAGGCTTGTTTTTAAAATCTTCTGATTTTCTGTAAGATAAGAAAGTTCTTCTTTTACTGATAAGCTTAAAGCAGAAAGTTCTTCATACTTTTTATCAATATTTTCAGAGGAATTTATAAGGGCATGAATCTGTTCAGAAATTTTACTGCTTTGGGCCTCACTGGATTTGCTTAATGCTTCTACAGAGTTTATAAGCTTATTTGAAACATTTTCAAAAGACGAAAGGGTGTCTTTTAGGGACTTTGTTTCTAAATTAAGTTCTTTTTGAGATTCATAGGCATTTTCTACGGCGTTTTTCCACTTGCTTAAAGGTTCGTCAAGATAAGAGCTGAATTTGGAAAGGCTTTCCATCGTAAGATTTACTGAATCGGCAATCTTTAGCATGCCTTCTCCTATGCCTTTATTCAGCTCAGCGCTTATGTTTTTGACAGAGTCTGAAAAAACATTTGCCTGGTTGGCAATTGCCACAACAAGCTCTACTTTAAGCCTTTGAATGGCTGATGTAAAATCCCCTATATAGTATTGACCTATTTCCCTGTTTACATAACTTTCAATATCGTAAGCAAGATTTTCCCGAATAATATCAAAATTAAAAATAACTGAAAAAATATTAAAAATAATAAAAAAGGAAATAGCTGCTGTGCCAAATACCGCAGGATAATCAAATATAACCGCAAGAATAAGACCTATAAAAAGGAATCCTGTTTCTAACCCCTTTATAAATCCGCTGAGGCTTTCCATATTTATTCCTAAAAACCGGATACTTAAAAGGTGCCTTTTTACAATGGAGCCTGTATCTATATTGCTTATTCCTTTTTCACCTATTGCTCTAAAATCCTTGACTATTTTATTAAGAAGATTATATTTATAAGGCTTTAGGTCTACTATATTATGAACTTCCTTGGCGCTCATTTTGAATATGGCGCTTTGAGCTTTATAACTAAAACATATTAAAATGCGAAATATAATACAAAAGATCCCTAAAGAAAGAATTCCTATTAATGAATATCTGGCAATATCGTCATTGATATTTAATACTTGCTCTATTAATGAATTTAAGTCAAACAAATTAACACCCTTTCCCTGTTATATTTAACAATAAATCCGAACATATTTTAATGATAATTATATCAGATTTTTATTAAATAATCACCATGTTTGCGTATTTTTATAAGAAGAAGGTACAAAATGTATAATTTATATTAAATACGTTTGGAAAATGATATAAGTTTTAATCTTTATTAAAGTTAGAGTGTTTTATGGGTTTATATTTTAATTATTTGAATCTTATTGTATAATTAGATTATAAAATAAGCGGAGGTGCTTTATGAATAAAACAATCAATTTAATGAGTGACACTACCACCCTTCCTACCGATGAAATGAGAAAGGCAATGTTTGAAGCTGAAGTAGGCGATGATGTTTCCAATGCCGATCCAACGATACATAAGCTTCAGGTGCTTGCCGCAAACATAACGGGAAAAGAAGCAGCTTTATTCATGCCCAGCGGAACAATGGGAAATCTTGCGGCTTTGATGAGCCATTGCAGCGCAGGAGAAGAAGTTATTGTGGAAGAAAACTCTCATATTGTTCTTTATGAAGGCGGAGGAATCGCAAGAGTTGCCGGATTAATGCCAAAAATCATAAAAGGCGAAGCAGGTATTATGAGCCCTGAACAAATAAAGGCTGCTTTCAGAGAGGAAAATATTCATTTTCCAAAAACAAAGCTTATATGCCTTGAAAATACCCATAATGCCGGTGGCGGTACCGTTTATCCTATGGAATATCTTAAAGAAATAAGAGCAATCGCCGACGAAAAAAATATAAAAGTTCATATGGACGGCGCAAGGGTATTTAATGCGGCGGCTTATCTTAATATAGATGTTAAAGAAATAGTTCAATATGTAGATTCCGTAATGTTCTGCCTTTCCAAAGGCCTTTCTGCTCCGGTAGGTTCTATGCTTTGCGGAACAAAGGAATTTATTCATGAAGCCCTAAGAGTAAGAAAGCTTCTTGGGGGCGGTTTAAGGCAATCAGGAGTGCTTGCGGCAGCAGGAATCGTATCCCTTGAACAAATGACCGAAAGGCTTTCAGAAGACCACAAAAACGCTCGCATACTTGCAGAAGAGCTTAATAAAAACCCTAATATCAGCATCAATATGGATAATGTGAAAACCAATATTGTATTTTTTGATGTTGCGGGAAATATAGATGCCTGTGAGCTTTCAGAAAGACTTAAGAACGAATTTAATATTTTATGCGACAGAAAGAACGCAACAAGAATACGTATGGTTACAAACCGTCATATTGAAAAAGAAGACGTGCTTTATGTAATAGAAAGCGTAAATAAAATATTAAAGTAAAATTTGGATTACCAGGCATTAAACTATAGTAAATTTATTATGAAGAAGCAGCAAAAGCCTATTCCTAGTAGGCTCAAAAACACGGATTTCCTTCGAAACGGTATATTTTTGAGCCTGGGTAAATATACGGCCTTGCTACTGTTTAGATTTAAATTTACTATATACTGCCTATAGTTATTAAACTTAAAAACTATTTTTGGTTATAAGTTTAATATGTTTTCTGTAACTCTATAGTAAATAGGTTTTTCTTACTCTTTTAATAGGAGTTTACTAAAAATAAAAGCCCGAATGTTCGGGCTTTTATTTTTAAAACTATTACTTTAAGTTTTCAAGAAGCTTAATAAGAAATCTCCATGTTCTTTCCATAGAGGCTATACTTAATTTTTCATCAGGAGTATGAGCGCCTTCTGCATCGGGGCCAAAAGCTACAATATCAACACCCGGGAGCTTCTCGGAAAGGATTCCGCATTCAAGACCGCCGTGAGTTGCTGTAACACTGGGTTTCTTTCCAAACATTTCTTCATATGTGGATACGCATATGTCTCTTAACTGAGATTCAGGATTAAATTCCCATGCCGGATATTCGTTTATATAATCAAGCTCTGCTCCCAAAAGCTCTGCCAAGGCCTTAAACTGGTCCTTCATATATGCTTTTCTTGTTCCTACGGAGCTTCTTGTGGCAGAATTAAATTTAATTTCCTCATCTGTAGTTTCAACAACACCTAAATTAGTTGATGTTTCGGTAAGGCCTTCAATATCAAGGCTTTTTGCTACAACCCCATAAGGAATCAGCATTAAAGCTTTGATTACTTTACCTGTGCAATCTTTTGTGAAGGCTTCGGAAGCTACAGCTGTTTTTTCTAATGTAATTCTTAAATCAGGTTCTGTATTTCTATATTCCTGCTTAAGCTCATTTTCTATTTTAGAAACAAGCTCAATTACCTTTTCAGTGTCGGATTCTTTAATATTTATTAATGCATCGGCTTCCCTTGGGATTGCGTTATCTTTTAAACCGCCGGATACTCTGGATAGAAAAGTATCAAATCTGCTGTTTATCTGGTCTAATAATCTGCCTAAAAGCTTATTGGAGTTTGCAAGTTCTTTATGGATACAAGCTCCTGAATGACCACCTTTAAGGCCTCTTACTTTAAGAGCGAAGGTTTCAAAACCTTGCGGGATATTTGTTCTTTCAGCCTTAATACGAATAACCTGCATTAAGCCTCCGGCGCAGCCGGCAAAGAAATAGCCTTCCGGTCCGCAGTCAAGATTGATGAATCTTTTCCCCTTAATATTGCTGCAATCGATTTCTCTGGCACCGCCCATACCTACTTCTTCGTCTGTTGTAAGCATTACTTCAATGGCCGGATGCTTTAATTCACTGCTGTCAAGGATAGCCATGGCAAGGGCAACAGCAACACCGTTATCAGCCCCTAAAGTAGTTCCGAAAGCTTTGATAAAATCGCCGTCAACAACGAGCTTTATAGGATCCTTGGAGAAATCATGGTCTACATCTTGATTTTTTTCATTTACCATGTCGATATGCCCCTGAATAATAACTCCGGGAGAATTTTCATATCCTGCGGTTGCGGGCTTTTTGATTATTACATTTAAGGCCTTATCCTGATAAACTTCAAGACCTCTTTCCTTCGCAAAGTTTACAATGTAGTCGCTTGCTGCCTTTTCATCGCCTGAACCCCTGGGGATACGGCTAAGCTCTTCAAAAAAACGAAATACATTTTTAGGCTCTAAATTATCAAGTATATACATTTGCTCATCTCCTGACTAAACTTATTTTACTTTATCATCAATAACAATAAATACATCTTTGTTAACGATAAAAGGGGCCATGTCTGAAAAAGTCAATTTTGCCATAAAAGCGTTATTTCTTTGTCAAAAATACTAAAAAACAGGCCATGCAGATTTTCACCTATGCAAACCGTAAATGCTATGCACTAAAAGTGTAGAGCTTGCTGTCTTTGTATTCTTTTCTTCAAATTCACATTTTCTTGCAAACAATACTTTTTCAGCTTTAAAACTGAAAAATGTATTTCTGCTGTAGAATAATAAATAAACTTTAGTTTATTTATTATTCTTAGCGGTTTGACTATTTTCAGACACTGCCTAGGATAAAATATCTTTTATTTTACAGCTTATAGTAAATTTCAAATTAAACCGTAATAAAAATCGTGTATTTTGAATGGCTTAAGCATAGGGATTCTATATGTTTAAGCCGTTTATAAAAAATAGATTTTTATTGCATCCTTCTGTGAAATTTACTATATATGCCATTTATTTAATATGCATATTTTACCATAAATATTAGAAAAAACCAACATTATCATAAACATTGGTTTTAGCGAAAAGCATATTCAATTCAGGCTTTTATTTAAGCAGATCAGGCCTTTTTTCCTTTGTTCTTCTAAGAGATTGTTCATGTCTCCATTTTTCAATTTCTTTATGGTTTCCTGAAAGAAGTACCTCTGGAACCGGCTTATCCATAAAAACCCTCGGTCTGGTATATTGAGGGTGTTCAAGAAGATTATCGGAAAAGCTTTCATTTATGAAGGATTCTTCCTTGCCTAATACCCCTGGAATAAGCCTCGAAACAGAGTCTATAAAAGCCATGGCAGGGATTTCACCGCCGGATAAGACAAAGTCTCCCATGGATATTTCGTCTGTAACTATAGTTTCTATCACTCTTTCATCTATGCCCTCATAATGGCCGCATAAAATAATAATATCTTTTTCTTTTGAAAATTCTTCTGCTGTTTTCTGGTTAAAAGGCTTTCCCTGGGGAGTCATATAGACAAGCCTTGTCCCTTCTGAAACCTTCTTTTTTATGGCATTATAGGCATCATAAACGGGAGCCGCCCGGATAACCATTCCGGCGCCTCCGCCGTAAGGATAATCATCGACTCTGTTATGCTTATCTCCTGAAAAATCCCTGATATCCACACAATTAATGCTTATGATATTATTTGATATGGCTCTTTTTATAATGCTGTGGTTAAGCCCGCCGGCAATAGCTTCGGGGAATAACGTAAGAACATAAAAATTCATCAGTCTTTCAGCCCTTCCAAAAGCTTTACTGTCATTTTATTATTTTCTATGTCAACATTTAAGATACATTGCTTTATAGCAGGGATGAGAAAAGGCTTCTCCCCTTCTTTGGTTATTTCATATACGTCGTTTGCCCCTGTGAACAAAATATCGGTTACTGTTCCAAGAAAGTGTTCTTCTTCGTCATATACAGAAATATCATATATATCTCTAATGTAGTATTCGTCCTTATTGAGCTTTACGCCTTTATCCCTCGGAACTTTAATAAGATTTCCTTTAAGCCCTAAGGCAGCATTCATATCGTCTATTCCCTTGAGCTTTAAAATTATAAATTGCTTATGATATTTATGGCCTTCTATAAAATATTCCTTTTCTTCCGATGAAGAAGAAATATAGAGACTCTTCAATTTTTCAAACTTTTCAGGGTCGTCGCTTATGGGAAAAATCTTTACTTCGCCTTTGATGCCATGAGCATTTACTATTTTTCCTATTTCAAAAAATGACATTCTTTCCTCCGGAAAATTATTAAAAATTCCGGCTTGTAAGTAAGCAAGCCGGAATTAATTATTGAACAATTTCTACAACTACCTTTTTTTCACTGTTGACTGCGCCTGCTTTTATAACTGTACGTATAGCTTTGGCAATCCTTCCGTGTTTTCCTATGACCTTACCCATATCCTCAGGAGCAACTCTAAGCTCAAGCACTGTAGCCTTGTCTCCGGGTATTTCTGTAACGGTAACGGCATCAGGATTGTCTACCAAATTTTTAGAAATAACTTCTAATAATTCTTTCATAAAATTCGCCTCCGCTAAAGCTCTTCTTACAGCGCGCCGGCTTTTTTAAGCAACGCTCTTACTGTATCTGAAGGTTGAGCGCCGTTTTCAACCCACTTTTTAGCAGCCTCAATATCTACTTTAAGATCAATAGGATCCTTTGTAGGATCATAATAACCTATTTCAGCAATGCTCTTGCCATCTCTTGGGGATCTTGAATCGGCAACTACTATTCTATAAAAAGGAGCTTTTTTAGCGCCCATTCTTTTTAATCTGATTTTTACGGCCATTTTTTTCACCTCCTCGTATTTTTAAAAAATAAGGCTGTGGCTTATATATCAAAATGAAGATTATATCTTTATTTTGATATATCGTGCCTAAGTAAAATTTATCTTAAAAAAGGAAGATTAAACTTGCCTTTTTTGCCTTTTGACATATCATTTATTTGTTTCATCATTTTTTTCATTTCTTCAAATCGTTTTAAGAGACTATTGACCTCCTGAATAGAGCGGCCGGAGCCTTGGGCAATCCTCTTTTTACGAGAACCGTTTAATACGGAAGGATTTTGCCTTTCCTTAGGAGTCATGGAAAGAATGATGGCTTCCACATGAACAAGGGCTTTTTCGTTTACCTGGGAATCATCTATATTCATCTGGCTTAGGCCGGGAATCATTCCCATGATGTTTTTTAATGGGCCCATTTTCTTAATCTGGCGCATTTGGTCAAGGAAATCTTCAAGGTTAAATTCCTGAGAGCGCATTTTCTTTTCAAGCTCCAGAGCCTCTTTTTCATCAAAAGCCGATTGGGCCTTTTCTATCAGAGAAAGAACGTCGCCCATTCCGAGGATTCTTGAAGCCATTCTGTCTGGGTAGAAAGGTTCCAAATCTTCAGGTTTTTCACCCATACCAACGAATTTAACAGGCTTTTTTGTAACGGCTCTTACGGAAAGGGCCGCTCCGCCTCTGGCATCGCCGTCAAGCTTTGTAATAATGATACCGTCTATACCAAGCTGTTCATTAAAACTTTCGGCTACGTTAACAGCGTCCTGACCTGTCATAGAGTCTACAACCAAAAGAATTTCCTGAGGGCGTATTTCGCTTCTGATATTTTTAAGCTCATTCATAAGCTCTTCATCAATATGGAGCCTTCCGGCAGTATCTATGATGATTACGTCATTGCCTTTATCCTTGGCATGGGATAAAGCCGCTTTTGCTATGTCTACAGGATTGTTCTGACCCATGGAAAATACAGGAACAGAATAACTGTTTCCCACTACCTCAAGCTGTTTTATGGCAGCGGGCCTATAAATATCACAGGCCACAAGAAGAGGATTTCTCCCCTGCTTTTTAAGCATACCTGCGAGCTTTCCGCTGGATGTGGTCTTACCTGAACCCTGAAGCCCTACCATCATATAGACTGTAGGAGGCTTGTTGGAATAAGTAAGCTTACTCTGAGTCGTACCCATAAGCTCTATAAGTTCATCGTTAACTATCTTTATTACTTGCTGGCCGGGGGTAAGGCTTGAAAGAACGTCTTCACCTATGGCCTTTTCAGTAACATTGTTTATAAATTCTTTTACAATTTTAAAGTTAACGTCTGCCTCTAAAAGAGCAAGCCTTACCTCTCTAAGGGCATTTTTAACGTCTTTTTCCGTAAGCTTGCCTTTACCTTTAAGCTGTTTAAAGGCTTCCTGAAGCTTCTGAGACAAATTTTCAAAGGCCATAAAGCACCTCCATCTTTTACTGCCTTAATTACTCTTTTAACAAGTTAATTTTTCTTTGAATTTCTTCTTTTAGGTCTTTATCTTTTATATCAAGCTTGTCTATAAGCACCGATATCTCGTTAAGTTCTTTTTGATTTTTCAGATAATTTTGAACAAAGTTAAGCTTATTCTCATAATTGTTAAGGACTTTTTCACTCCTTCTGAGAATATCTGAAACGCCTTGGGGCGTTATATCCATATTTTGAGCAATTTCACTTAAGCTCATGTCGAAATGATTATAAAGCTCATATATGGTTTTCTGCTTTTCTGTAAGAAGCTCGTTATAAAAATCATAGATGAGGCTTTTAAATAAAATACTGTCCATAACAGCACTCCAAACCCGCATATTACCTGCGGCAAAAGCTATCAAGTATTACTCCTTTATAGGACTTCTCATATTTTATTATATTACAGGGCATATGTCAAGAATTAAATATAAAATTATTCGTTTTGATTCTTTATTTGATAAAAATAGGGCCCGCACTGGACGGTTTCATGGGTATGTACATAGGTCCATTTTTCAATAGGATTAAATATATAAATATCATAATCCATATCAAAATCATTAGATTTTAGCAAATGTGCATTTTCTGCCAAAAAGGCTTTATCGCTATGTTCATAGAAAATAAATGCTATTGATTTTTCATATTTATCGAAGGCTGCCCTTGCCTTTTTGCGGGTTAAGGCATTTACTTTTTCATAGCTGAAAATATGCCATTTAAAACTTTGATAGTATATTTCTTTTTTTACCTGGGGACTTATTTCATGGGCAAATATTTTACTCCATTTTGCTCTAAGGCCTTTTACATTCTCAATTTCTGTGAAAATTACGCCTCTTTCTATAATTTCTTTTCGCTTTTGCAGATAGAGATACGCTTCTTCTCTTTGATTGTATGAATTTATCTTATCCATTATTTCTTCAAGAAGCTCAAGACGAATTTTCTGCTCTTCTTTATCTTCTATGGCAAGAACTTTTTCTTCTTCTTCAAAAAAATTTATCCATTTGCATTCAAGCATGGCCTCACCTCTTTATAAAAAGGCCGCAAGGCGACCTTAATAAACATATAAAAAATACTTAATCAGATTTTGGGTTTAACGCCCCAGAATTTAATTTTTGACGGAATTAATTTCTGTCAAAATGGAGGATTGATAAAGTTCCTTTGGAACTTTATCAATCCTCCTGCAATATTTCGCTAAAATTATATTTTGCGTCAGAACAAGCGGCTTTATTATGCTACCTTGCAGGCTATTATTTTTGAAATTCTCTTATCTTCAACTTCCGAAATCTTATACAGCACGCCGTTAAATTCAACCTCCGGCCTTTCATTGTCATTAGGTATGTATCCTAATTGGCCTATTAAAAAGCCGCTTAAAGTCTCATATTCGTCATCGGGAAGATTCGTTTCCAAAGTCTCTTCGACTAAATCAAGGCTTGCAGTACCTATGATTTCATAAGTTCCCGTATCTATCTGCCTTATTTCAGGAAGCTCTTCATCGTCATATTCGTCAAATATATTTCCCATGATTTCTTCAACAAGGTCCTCCATGGTTACGATACCCGAGGTTCCGCCATATTCATCTACAACGATAGCTATATGGACTTTATTAAGCTTCATCTCTGCAAAAAGCTCATCGGTTTTTTTAGATGTAGGAACAAAATAAGCCTTTCTAAGGATTTTTCTTAAATCAATATTTATATTGGCGTTTACATCGATTTTTTCATCAATAATATACTTTAAAATATCCTTTATATGAAGGATACCTATGATATTATCAATATTATCTTCATACACGGGAACCCTTGAATACTTCATTTCCCATATAGAAGGAATAATTTCACTCAGGTCGTCGTCAATATCAATAGCAACAATATCCGTTCTGTGAACAGAAACATCTTCGGCGGTTTTATCGTCAAATTCAAAGATGTTATTAATCATTTCCATTTCGTTTTCATCGATATTTCCTATTTCGCTTCCTGCGTCAACCATCATACGTATTTCTTCTTCTGTAACCTGCTCCGTATCTTCATTGGGGTCTATGCCTAAAAGCCTTACCACGGCGTTTGTAGACATACTTAAAAGCTTAACAAAGGGCTTGCAGATTACAGCAAGAAAATTTACAGGACCAACAACAAGATCCGCCATGAATTCAGTTTTCTTAAGAGCAAGTCTTTTTGGAACGAGCTCACCTAAAACAAGCTGGAAATAAGAAAGAAGTATGGTAATTAAAATAACAACTCCGCTTTTTAAGCTGGCAGAATGTGCCGCTGCTGGTGAAAGACCTAATCTAACAAATAAGCTTATAATCGGATCTGCGAAAGTCTGCCCTGCATATGCACCTAAAAGCAAGCCTACGAGGGTTATGGCTATCTGAATAGTAGATAAAAAATTGTCTTGATGCTCAAGTGTCTTTTTAATAAGAATTGCTTTTTTGTCGCCCCGGTCTGCTCGGTATTTTATCTTATTAGGATTAACAGACAATACCGCAAGCTCCGCACTTGAAAAAAAGCCGTTGACTAAAATGAGTATTGCAAGAATTATAACATCTTGTAGCAAAATTGATTCATCCTCCAAAATTTTTAAAAATATATTGTTTCATGAGCGTAGGCTTTACAAATACATTTCTCTACGTGAAATGTATTCATATTATAAGCTTATAAGGTATAGTGAAACAAATTAATTACAGTAACAAAAACCATATATTTTATACTCAGTAAACCTAAAAACACTTACAACTAAGCTAGACGAGAGTCCCTTTATGGTCAACAAACTTCTTTTTATCTTGTTGATTGTGAATGGCTTAAATATAGGGTTTTTATATATTAAGCCGTTTATGAAAAATAGGCTTTTGTTACTCCTTTAATCTTGTTTTACTTTAAATAGGAAAAATGCTGTTACCATTTAATATTAAGAACCTGATTTTACTCCTATAACTTACTATGATATTCTATCAGTTTTAACTATTTAACTCCAATGTTATTTTGAACCCTATGGAACAAAAATAAGGCAAATATAATCAAACATTTAATATACTCCCCCTATTCTTTTATTTTCTGCTTCTCTAAACAACATATACGCATATGCTTAAATAAATACTGATAAAATTATGATTTTTGAAAATTTCTATTTATATTCCGCTCTTTCCCCGCCGATAAGCTTCGGGCGGCTGTAAAGATAATTTATATTTGCCTTGCCGATTTTTTCTATAGAGCCTCTGTAAGGTACCTGAACATATCTTACATGCATTCCAATAAAGGTATTTCCGATATCAATTCCTGCAAAGGCGTTGATTTTTTCAACCATTACCGGCTCTTCATAAAATTTATAGGCGGCTGTTGCAAAAGAGCCTCCTGCATGGCCCTTAGGAATAACGCTTACGATTTCATAGTCAAACCTTAAAGTGGCAGTTTTTTCTATTACAAGGGCCCTATTAATATGCTCACAGCCCTGAACCGCTAAAAACAGACCTCTCATATTAAAAATGGGAAGTATTTCCTTGATTATGGCTTCACCAATTTCGGCATTTGAGCCTTTTCCAATTTTTGCGCCTAATATTTCGCTGCTGCTGGCCCCAAGAACGAATACTTCTCCTCTGGGTATTCTAATATAATTAAGAAACTCCGTAATTGCGTCTTTTGTATCAGATACTATATTATTCATAGCTATGTCCATATCTATACCTCCCCTGTAGAATTCTATTTTAAACTATATAATTAATTATGAACCTTATGATAGGCGCTTTTATTATATCCTGTTATTATTTCTATATATCCGCTTAAAGCTTCGTCAAGCTCCGTATCTCCTGTATCTACTACGAGGGGCCTTCCGCCAAGCTCTGCTATTTTATGCTCGGTTGCTATTACTATAATATTTTTTATGCCGATTTTTCTTATAACCCTTGGGCTTAACTGCTGGTTTCCTCTTCCGAAGAGATTTCCCTGGCCTCCTATAATGGTTACAATTAGCTTTGCAGGGATATCTTCTTTATTTAAAAGCTCCCATAGCTCTTTTTCCGTAACGTCAGACATGCAAAGCGCTTTATTCTTTATAATATCTATGCCCAGAAGTGTATCTTCTATTCCAAGTTCATCCATGAGTATTTTTGTCGTGCTTCCCGGACCTATAATGTAATATATATCATCTTCTATACTTTCCATTACAGTGTCTACGATTCCGATTAAATCGTCATCTTCTGAATGAATTGCACTTTTAATATTCTGAATTCTCTCTCCGGCGTCCGGAACGATCATATATCCGTATAATTTGGCTTCTACTATGGATTTTCTAAAAAGCTCCTCATTGATATCCATAACAGCTGATTCTTTAATGTGGGTTATTTTCCCGTCTAAATAATCTCTTGCGGCTGTGCCTGCATTGGTAGGGGTCGTTGCATATACGGAAGAATGGATTTTTACGCCGGCTGGAACGCCCATAACAGGAACCTTTTCGCCGACTGCCTCATATATATCCCTTGCCGTTCCGTCGCCTCCGGCAAACAAAATCAAATCGGGCTTTTCATCAGCCATAAGTCGTGCAGCCTTTTTCGTATCTTCCGATGTGGTTTTATTGTTTTCAGGAAATCCCAGAACTTTTACGTTATGAAAGCCTTCTTTCTTTAAAATATCTTCTCCCATATTTCCGCCGTATGTGAGAACTTCTAATTTTTCATTTAAAGGAAAAATTAGCTTTAATGCCGTCCTCATTCTGTTAGGGGCCTCCGGTACGCCGCCCATAGCCTCTGCTTTTTCTAAAATATCTTCTAAATCGCTTCCCTTAAGGGCAAGCTTTCCGCCAAGGCCGGCAATAGGGTTTACGATAATACCAAGTTTTTTTATTTTTTCGTCCATAGAACGTCACCTCTTTATAATTAAATCGTTTGTATTATTTTACGGCTTTAATGCAAAAAGTGCAAGCTAAGTTCATATACTTATAGTTTAATTTTATAGTATAAAATTTGGATTGCAAGGTAATCAAAATCATCGCTTCAAAAGTTCACAGGGCATCTTTGAATCAAGCTAATCTACAGTAAATTTATTATGAAAAAACAGCAAAAGCCTGTTCCCCTCAAACTCAAAAACACCGATTTCCTTCGGAAACGGTATGTTTTGAGCCTTCGTGAATATACGGTTTTACTACTATTTAACTTTAAATTTACTATATTCCCTGAATTCTTGCCTTTTTATATAAAAAATCCCCTTAAGGCTAGGCCAAAAGGGGAGAAAGACTATCTTTTAGGCGTATATACACCGAATACTTCAATTATGGAATCGTATAAGGCCTGCGCCGTAAGCTCTCTGAATTCTTCGGCCAAAAGTTTCTGCGCGTCGCTTTCGCTGCTTAAAAAGCCTATTTCACAAAGGACAGAAGGTATTTTCGTATCCAATATTACTGTAAATGAATCTTTTTTAACCTTTCTGTCGTTTAGCTGCAAGGTGTTAATAAGGTTTTTATGGAAAATTTCTGCCGTCTGCAACGTAGAAATTCCTATGGTGCTGTCATTTGCATGGGGATAGTAATAAGTTTCCGTACCGTTTGGAACAGGGTTCGGGTGTGCCGAATTAAGGTGGATAGATACGAAGAGATCCCCTATATCATTTGCAAATGGTGCTCTGTCAAACCTTGATACATACACGTCTTCAGCCCTTGTGGTATAAACCTTTATACCTGTTTTTTCATAATTTTTCTCTAAAATCGCTTTAAGCTTAAGCCCTATATCAAGCGTAAGAACCTTTTCCTGCATCCCATGACCTGAAGTACCGGGGTCGCTTCCGCCGTGGCCCGGGTCTATTACAACGACCTTTGAATATACTTCTTTCGGGTTTTTAAGGCCTATATAAATATTTTCACCGTCTTCGTATATCTTAAGGGCAAAAACCTTCTTTTCATTTATAGTTATCTGGGTACTGCTGCCTGTTGTTACAAGGCTTATGCTGCCTACATTTGAGTCATTTATTTCATATTCCCCGTAACCGTAAATATCCTGATAATTGCCCGGAAGGGTAAGAATATATTTATAATCATTATACCGATCCGTATGGATAATGGAATTAATATTTATGGGGTTATAAGGGTTCTTTTTAAGAGTAATTATTTTTTGCTCTCCATCGTAGCTTATATTTTTATAAGTAGGCTCTTCAAGACGAATAGTAACACTATTGCCTGCTGAGGAAACCGTATATTTAACTCTGCTTTTAAGCTCAATAACCACTCTTCCTGTCTGTTCGTCAAACATCGCCTTGCGTATGCTTTGAACAAATTTTCCGTTGGCATTTAGCTCGCCTGCCGTTATATCCGTAAATGAAAAGTCCACAACAAGTCTTTCAGGATTTGAAAGAGAAGTAATCTCCGGCCCAAGGCTTTTAGCGCCTGTAATCGTTATATATTCATAATTTCCGTCGGAATTAAAGGAAACGTCCTGTATGCTGTTTTTCTCAAAATTTACGCTTAAGGATTTTCTGTCGCCGGAAAGAGAAACGGCATAATTTACTCCGCTTTCAAGCTCTAATACAATTCTTGTTACCTTTTGCGGCGTTACTTGATTTTGAGCTGCCCTTATTTTTTTAACAGCCCCTGTTGAAACGGTGTATTCTGTTTTCGGAAGCTGCATATCGCTGTTATAAATATCGATAACGAGCCTGTTATCCGGCAAAAGAAATTTATCAACCTTACTTATTTCAGAACTTGCATTTATGATAACCGAATGATTGCTTCCAGAAGGAGGCGTTAAATTGCTTACGGTAGTTTCGGGATAGCTTCTTTCTTCTATTTTTGAATTGGATACGTCAACTGCAGGAACCATATCTCCTGTATTTGATGCTCCCTCATCTACTACGCTTCCTTGATTTGTCTCATGGTCAACTTCATCTGAATCATCAACATTATCGGCGGGGATTTCAGGAAGAGGCTCGAAAGTATCAGGGCTTTTTACAGAGACAATTCTATTTGTGCCGTCCCAGCCTACTTGAAAACCCAATGCTTCCGAAGCAAACCGAATCGGAATCATTGTCTTATCGTTTATAATTTTAGGTGCAGAATCCATAATAATAGGATTACCGTTTAAATTAGCTACGGAATTATTTATCTGCAGTACTACAAGATCGGCCCCATAAGCCACATAAACTTCCTGAGTGGCGCCGTTCCAGCCTACTATGGCCCCCAGTTCCTCAAATACCTCTCTTGCGGGAACAAGAGTATAATCGTTTATGATAACAGGCGGCATAGTCAAATTCTCTATTTTTCTGTCATCAATCATAAGAGTGATTTCTTTAGCGCTGTATTTATGGGATTTTCCGTCATAGGTGAGATTCATTTCAACGGTTTCCATCGCATATGTATTTATAGTTAAAATAGTTGTCATAAAGGATGCAACTACCAGATTCTTAAGTATTTTACTTCTCATTTTATCCTCCAAGTCAAAATTACTGTATTTAAACTTTATTTTATTATTCGCTTATACTTTGTGTTATAATCATAGTTTTTGCTCATACATTTCCCAAAGGAAATGCATTCATGAATAAAATTAAATAAGCTTAATTTTATTATTTGCCTATGCGTTGTGTTATAATTATAGTTTTTGCTCATACATTTTCCTTTAGAAAATGTATTCGTGACTAAAATCAGATAAAATCTGATTTTAGTCATATTATATCAGAAATATTTAAATTTTTCTTTGTTTAACGAAGATGAAATAAAAATGTAATAATATTAAATATTTTGGAATACTCAACCAGTTTTTAATTGGAAGCTCTAAAATCATGATAAAATAAATATAAGATCATTTTCTGGACATACTATAAAAAGCTTCTATAATTACTGAAATAAATTAAACAGCAACAAAACCATATAGTCACTTAGATTAAAAATATAGTTTAGAAATATAATAATTCGTGTTTTATGAAATTATCTTTATTGGATTTTATATATTAAAATCATCATTAATCTATTGCAGTATAAAGACAATTTCATTATGTTTCCGAAAGGAATCTGTGTTTTTGAGCAATGTAAAAAACAGGGCAGTTGTGATTCAAGAATACCCTGTGAACTTAGGCAGTGACAAGTTAGGTGAATCGGTTTTGATTACTTCTTTATAATAATTTACTGTAAGCTTTCAGGAAAGGAATGAAAATCTTATGGATATAAACTGTACAAATGATTGCCTTTATCAGGTAGACGGAAAATGCACTTTAAATAAGCTTTCCATGCCTTTCTTGGATACGGAAACAGAAGGGCTCCCTGATTGTGCTTATTTCAGCTCAAGATGCAAAAAGGATAAGCAATAAAAAAGGCAGCAGGTTTATAAGCCTGCTGCTTCTTTATATGTTAATTTCCAAAAAATTTAGAGAAAAAACCTTTTTTACTGTCGTATTCTTCTCCGCCCTCTTCTGCAAATTCCTTCAAAAGCTGTTTTTGCTTTTCGCTGAGCTTTGTAGGAACGCTAAGTTTAAGAGTAATTTTCATATCTCCTGATATTCTTGAATTTCTAAGTAGTGGAAATCCCTTTCCCTTTAATGTAATGACTGTATCAGGCTGAGTTCCGGCTTTTATGCTGTGCTTTTCCACAGACTCCATAGTAGGAATACTAATTTCCGCACCAAGAGCCGCCTGAACAAAGGTTATAGGAAAATCAAGATGAATATCGTTTCCATTTCTTCTGAAATATTTATGAGGCTGTACATAAACCGTTATAAGAAGGTCGCCGTTTGGGCCGCCATTTTCCCCTGGTTCACCTTTTTCTGCAAGCCTTATAGTCTGGCCGTTATCAATGCCCTTCGGAATATTTACTTCAAAGGTCTTTGACCTTCTTACCTTGCCTTTACCTCCGCAGGTCGGGCACGGATCGGTAATGATCTTTCCTGAGCCGTTACATACATGGCAGGTTCTTACACTTGTCATGGTACCGAACATGGTCTGCTGCTGGAATCTTTCCTGCCCGGTTCCGCCGCAGTTTTTACAGCTCTGGGCATTTGTTCCGGGCTTTGCCCCTGTTCCCTTGCAGGTTTCACATGTTTCTGTCATAGGCAAGGTTATGGATTTAGCAGCCCCAAAAAAGGATTCTTCAAAGGTAATATTGATGCCTGTGGAAACGTCTGCGCCTCTCATGGGACCGTTTCTTCTTCCGCCCCCTCTGCCGCCGAAGACATCTCCGAAACCGCCGCCGAAGAAGGTTTCAAAAATATCGCCCATATCGAAGCCCTGACCGCTGTAGCTATACCCACCGCCGCCTGTCTGATCAAAAGCAGAATGGCCAAACTGGTCATAGGCAGCCTTTTTCTGAGGGTCGCTTAAAACATCGTAGGCTTCGCTTACCTCTTTAAACTTTTCCTCAGCAGCCTTGTCATTTTGATTGGCATCAGGATGATATTTTTTTGCCATTTTTCTATATGCTTTTTTTATTTCATCCTCTGTGGCGCCTCTGGATACGCCTAAGGTTTCATAATAATCTCTTTTATCCGCCATTATACACCGCCCGTTCATTTACCTTTAATAAGCCGGATTTTATCCGGCTTATTAAATCACAGCTATATATTCTACACTTCTTTATAGTCGCCGTCAACTACGTCGTCACCGGGGTTTTGATTTTGCTGGTTTGGATCCTGTCCGCCGGCCTGCTGATAAAGCTTTTCGCTTATTTTGTAAAATGCCTGAGTAAGAGATTCTGTAGCATTCTTCAAAGATTCTACGTCGGCATCGCTCATGTTTTCGATGTTCATGCCTTCATTTAAGGTTTTAAGCTTTGAAAGCTCATCTTCAACGCTTGCTTTTTCGCTGTCATCAATTTTACCTTCAAGGTCTTTAAGCGCCTTTTCAGTCTGGAAAATCATAGAATCCGCATTATTTTTTACGTCTATGGCTTCTTTACGCTTTTTATCTGCCTCGGCATACTGCTCTGCTTCTTTAACGGCTCTGTCAATATCTTCATCACTTAAATTTGTGCTTGATGTAATGGTTATTTTTTGCTCTTTGCCTGTTCCAAGGTCTTTTGCGGAAACGTTAACGATACCGTTTGCATCTATATCAAAGCTTACTTCTATCTGAGGGATTCCTCTTGGAGCAGGAGCAATTCCGTCGAGCCTGAACTGGCCGAGCATTTTATTATCCTTTGCAAGAGGTCTTTCCCCTTGAACGATTACAATATCAACGGCTGTCTGATTATCCGCAGCAGTTGAGAAAATCTGCTTTTTATTTGTAGGTATTGTCGTATTTCTTTCAATCAGCTTCGTAGCAACGCCGCCAAGGGTCTCTATACCAAGAGAAAGAGGCGTAACGTCAAGAAGAAGAATGCTTCCTGCGCCTTCGTCACCGGCTAATTTACCGCCCTGAATAGATGCGCCTAAGGCAACACATTCATCGGGGTTGATTCCTTTGAAAGGGTCTTTGCCTGTAAGCTTTTTAACAGCCTCCTGTACGGCAGGAACTCTTGTGGAGCCGCCTACAAGAAGAACCTTATCAAGCTCGCTTGCGCTCATATCTGCGTCTTTTAAGGCTGTCTGAACAGGGCCTAATGTTTTTTCAACTAAATCAGAAATTAATTCCTCAAATTTTGCTCTTGTAAGCGTCACGTCAAGGTGCTTTGGGCCTTCCTGATTCATTGTTATGAAAGGAAGATTAATATTTGTGGTAGTAACTGTTGAAAGCTCTTTTTTAGCCTTTTCAGCAGCGTCCCTTACTCTCTGCATCGCCATTTTGTCTTGTTTTAAGTCAATGCCTTCGGTTTTTTTGAATTCGGCTACGATATAATCCATCACTCTTTCGTCAAAATCATCGCCGCCGAGGTTATTGTTACCGCTGGTTGCTAAAACTTCTATAACGCCATCGCCTATATCAATAATAGAAACGTCGAATGTACCGCCGCCTAAGTCATAAACCATGATTTTCTGTTCTTTTTCATTATCAAGACCATAAGCAAGGGCAGCCGCCGTAGGTTCGTTTATGATACGCTTTACATCAAGGCCTGCTATTTTTCCCGCGTCCTTTGTAGCCTGTCTCTGGCTGTCTGTAAAGTATGCAGGAACGGTTATAACAGCTTCTGTAACTGTTGTTCCCAAATAGCTTTCTGCATCTTGTTTAAGCTTCTGAAGAATCATAGCAGATATTTCCTGAGGAGAATATCCTTTTCCGTCAATATTTACTTTATAATCGGACCCCATTTTTCTTTTAATACTCATTACAGTATTGTCGGGGTTTGTTATTGCCTGGCGCTTTGCAGTTTCACCTACAAGCCTTTCGCCTGTTTTTGTAAATCCAACGATAGAAGGGGTTGTTCTTGCGCCCTCGGAGTTTGGTATTACAACCGGCTGTCCGCCCTCCATTACAGCTACGCATGAATTTGTTGTTCCTAAGTCAATGCCTATTATTTTACTCATATTTATTCCTCCAAAATATCTGATTTTATTAATCTATTTGTATAGTCATAATTAAACAAAGCAAGGTATCCATCTTTTTGTTTAACTAAAGAATTTTAATTATTTAAACTTTATTAATTTGCTACCTTTACCATAGAGGGTCTTATAATCTTGTCCTTATATTTATATCCCTTCATAAGCTCTTCTATGATGACATTTTCATCGTATTCTTCATTTTCTTCATGGCTTACGGCGTTATGAAAGGAAGGGTCAAATTTCTCCCCTACACAATCAATACAGCATACGCCCATATCACAAAGATAATTAATAAGCTGATTATATATCATTTCTATGCCTTTATATATATTATCCTCTTTATCCGGAAAGGATTTCAAGGCTCTTTCAAAATTATCTACAATAGGTAAAAGCCCGGAAACGGCTGATGACACACCATCGTCAAACATGGTAGTCTTTTCTTTTACAGTACGCTTTCTGAAATTATCAAATTCCGCAAGGCTTCTTTGAAGCTTATCGAAAAGCTCTTCCTTTTCTTTTTTTTCATTTTCAAGCTCTTCTTTTAAAGCGTCAATTTCCGAAACTTCTGCCATGTTTTCTTCTATTATTTCCTCTGAGTTTTTTATAGACTCCTCATTGCCACTGGCAGAGCCTTTTTCTTTATTAGCCAATTAAATGACCCCTTTCTGTTTTTATGGTGAATCGTTTGTTATATAATAAATTAGATGATTTAGATTTTTAACTATTCCGTAAAGCACAGATACCGCCTGGGAATAATCCATTCTCGTAGGACCGACTATGCCTATGGCCCCCAGAGATTTATTTCCATATTTGTAATTGGCTTTTATGATGCTGCAATCCTTTAATTGTTCGATATTATTTTCAGAGCCTATTACAACCTCTATTTTATCCGCGGCGTCCTTTCCTAAAAGAGTTATAAGAATCTGCTTTTCTTCAAAGGTTCTGAAAATATTTCTTGCTTTTTCTATGTCACTGAACTCAGGAAACTCTAAAATATTATTAACCCCTGAAGTATAGACCTTTATATTATCCTCTTGAGCAACAAGCTGTTTAATGGCATTAATAATTAACTCAAAGGTTTTACTGTCATTTACCCCGCCTATTTTTGAAATGATATCGTCACAGGAAGTACCTGATATTTCTTCAATGGTCTTTCCTGAAAAAGCATTATTCAAAACCAAAGAAAGCTTATTAAGCTCGTCATATTGAGGGGCATGGGCCACCCTTATAATATGATTTTTAATTACTTTATTGTCTGTAATCAAAACCACAACCACAGAGCTTTCATCCATGGGAATAAGCTGCAAATGCTTTATTTTGGTCCTTGTAACCTCCGGCTCCGAAACAATTGTCGTATAGTTTGTAAGTACGGAGATGGCCTTTGCAGTCTCTCTCATTAAATATTCCATATGGTTAATATTATTTATAATGATTCCTTGAAGATACTCAACTTCTTCTTTTGTAAGCTCACGGTATTGCATGAGCCTGTCTACATAGAGCCTGTAACCCTTGTCGGAAGGAACCCTTCCCGCTGAGGCATGAGGCTGAACGATATAACCCATTTCCTCAAGGTCGCTCATTTCATTTCTAATGGTAGCAGAAGAAATACCGAGATCATATTTCTTCGCAATAGTCCTCGAACCGATAGGCTCTGCTGATAAAATATAATCATTGATAATGGCTTCAAGAATTTTAATTTTTCTATCATTTAGCATCATATGATCACATCCTGTTTTGTTAGCACTCTAATCAAGTGAGTGCTAATTCATGATTAAAATTTATCACTTGAAAGCCATTCTGTCAAGTGAATTTTAAACTTTTTTATTACTTTCATATATAAATACTTTTTTTAATTCCTATTTGTCTGATCTTGAATAAAACTTCCCAAAGATTTTTTGACTTTTTAAAAAAGAAAATCCGCCATTACCATATTTGATAAATCAAGGCCTTTGGCTGTAAGAAAAATCCGATTGGCTTCATATAGTAAGAGCCCTTTTTTTATATTATCATGAATAGTCCCATAATATACGGAAAAAATGTCTTTTCCAAATGTTTTTTTGAATTTTTCAACGTCTATGCCTTTTATCAGCCTTAAGCCGAGAAACATAAATTCTTCCATGGCTTCTTTTTCAGAAATTTCATGGGAATTTGTTCTTATATTTTTTAAATTTGAACTGTTTTCTATATAAAAACTTAAATCCTCTGTGTTTTCGTATCGTACATTCTCCACAAGAGAATGGGCAGAAAGCCCGAAGCCAAAGTATTCTCCTCTTTCCCAGTATCTGATGTTATGCTGGGATTCAAAGCCTTTTTTCGAGAAATTTGAAATTTCATAGTGAATGTAATCCTTTGAAGAAAGAGTGTCTATAAGCAGATAATACATTTTTCTTTCTTCTGATTCCTCCGGAAGGTCTAATTTTCCTTCTTCATATAAATCAAAAAAAGGGGTCCCTTCTTCTATGATTAAGGAATATGCGGATATATGCCGTAATCCGAGCTTTGATATGGTTTCAACGGTATTTGAAAACCCTTCAATATCCTGCCCGGGAAGGCCGAACATAATATCTGCACTGATGTTGTGAAAGCCTGCCTTTAAGGCGTCGTTATAGTTTATTAAAAAGTCTTCGTATTTGTGAATTCTTCCTATTTTTTTCAAAACAGTATTATCCGTTGATTGGAGGCCCATACTAAGGCGGTTTATGCCGGAGAATTTTAAAACTCTTAGATAATCCATATTTAATGTTTTAGGATTTGCCTCTATTGTTATCTCCGCATCATCTGCTATATGAAGCTTTGAAAGCTCCTCCATTATTTCTGAAATAAACCTAGGAGGAAGGACTGTCGGTGTCCCTCCGCCTATAAAAATGCTCTTTATAAGGTATTCTTCCAAAAGAGGAGTATTTCTTATCTCCTTCAGCAAAGCGTTTTTATAGCTTTCATACATACCGTCTCTGCCTCTGAAGGATGTAAAATCACAATAAAGACATTTGCTAAGGCAAAAAGGGATATGAATATATATTCCTGTATCTTTCATAAAACTATTCCTCGTCAAGCTTAAGCACAGACATAAATGCAGACTGGGGAACCTCTACGCTTCCGATTTGGCGCATACGCTTCTTTCCTTCCTTCTGTTTTTCAAGAAGCTTTCTCTTTCTTGAAATATCCCCGCCATAGCATTTTGCAAGAACGTCTTTTCTTACGGCACGGACGGTTTCTCTTGCGATTACTTTATTACCAATAGAAGCCTGAATAGGAATTTCAAATTGGTGCCTTGGGATTTCTTCTTTAAGCTTTTCACACATTTTTCTTCCTCTTTCCTGAGCGGTGCCGGCGTGAACGATAAAGCTTAAGGCATCTACAACTTCCTTATTTACAAGGATATCAAGCTTTACAAGATTTGATTCTTTATATCCGATAAGCTCATAGTCAAAGGAAGCATATCCTCTGGACCTGCTTTTTAAAACATCAAAAAAGTCGTATATAATTTCATTCAAAGGCATATTGTAAGTAAGCCTTGCCCTTGTTTCTTCAAGGTATTCCATGCTTACATATTCCCCGCGCCTTTGCTGGCAAAGCTCCATGATTGTACCTATATATTCCGACGGAAGAATAATTTCCGCCTTAACGATAGGTTCTTCCATTCTCTCTATTCGGGTAATATCAGGCATATCGCTGGGGTTTGAAAGCTGAGCTTCCGTTCCGTCTGTCATATAAAGCTTATAAATAACGCTTGGAGCAGTAGTAACTAAGTCAAGATTATATTCCCTTTCAAGTCTTTCCTGAATGATTTCAAGGTGTAAAAGGCCTAAAAATCCGCATCTAAAGCCAAAGCCTAAAGCCGCCGAGGTCTCCGGTTCGAAATTAAGAGCGGCATCATTAAGCTGAAGCCTGTCCAAGGCATCTCTTAAATCAGGATATTTAGAGCCGTCTGCTGGGAATATGCCGCAGTATACCATAGGGTTTACTTTCTTATATCCGGGGAAAGGCTCTTTGGCCGGATTATCTGCGTTTGTTACTGTATCGCCGATTCTTGTATCCCCTACGTTTTTAATGCTTGCCGTAATATAGCCAACTTCTCCTGCGTTTAATCCGTCTGAAGGGATGAACTTTCCGGGAGCGAAAAAACCTGTTTCAACAACCTCAAACTCCTTTTTGGTCGCCATAAATTTGACTCTATCGCCTTTTGAAACCTTTCCGTCTACAACCCTCATAAAAACAATTACACCTTTATAAGCATCATAGAAGCTATCAAAAATAAGGGCTTTAAAAGGCGCTGCAAGATCGCCGGAAGGCGCCGGTATATCCTGAATAACTCTTTTAAATACCTCATCTACATTAATATCGGCCTTGGCAGAAATCAGCGGAGCATCCTGCGCTGGGATTCCGATAATATCTTCTATTTCTTTAATGGCGTTTTCGGGATTGGCGCTTGGCAAATCTATTTTATTTATAACAGGAAGAATTTCAAGATTATTATCTAAAGCAAGATACACATTTGCAAGAGTCTGGGCCTCAACCCCCTGAGCGGCGTCAACTACAAGAACAGCGCCCTCACAGGCGGCAAGGCTTCTTGAAACCTCATAATTAAAGTCTACATGGCCAGGCGTATCTATAAGGTTTAAAATATATTCTTCTCCGTTTTCGTCGGTATAGATAAGGCGAACGGCTTGAGCCTTAATGGTTATGCCTCTCTCCCGTTCCAGGTCCATATTATCAAGAACCTGCTCCTGCATTTCTCTTTCTGTAAGCAAGCCTGATTTCTGGATAAGCCTGTCGGCAAGGGTAGATTTTCCATGGTCAATATGAGCTATTATGCAAAAATTTCTTATTCTATCCTGATTAACTCTCATTTATTTCCTCCAAATTATCTCAATCCACTGTATTGTAACATAAATATATAATCTTTGAATATATTAAAATTTACTTTAGGAATAAAAATTTTATCTATATAATATTTGCTGTCTAAAACCAATATTTGTATAGTTCACTTCATGAAACATACGCCTTCCGAAACATAACATGAGTACATTTTTCTTTGCAGAATGTACTCCCCAAAAACAGCATTCGTACATTCCGCTCCATGAAATGTACTCATGAATGCCTTCTCCCGCATGGGAGAAGGCATTCACATTATACCATAGCATTTTAATGTTATACAAGAATTATTGAATACCTATAGGAATATTGCTGAAATCTCTTTAATTTAAACATTGAACCTTTTATTATCCGCAAATTTTACCTATTTATTTTAAGCTCTCTTTTTTCTATTTAACAATTATATCATTAATAATCATTTGCTAAAATATTTATATTTATAGGAAATACTTAATTTTTGTGATAAAATAACTCTTATCATATGAGAAAGCGGTGGAAATGTGAGAAAAAAATTAAAATACTACTATATGAATACTGCCGAGCTTTTAGATGCAGTAATTGAAATATATAAGAAATCCTTCGGGCAGCAGATAGCCCTTTCTATGATTTTCAGTATTATTTTTTCAGTAATTTTATTTGTAGTAATCTTTTTAGGTGTAATTGCTGTTATGGCTACTTTTATCGGAAACATTGGCTATTCGGATTTTAACACCACTATGATGATATTATCTGTTGCTGTATTTATTATATTGATTCTATTTGCTTCTTCTTTGCATAGCGCCCTTTACAGCACAGGAAATATTATACTTGCCTATAAATCTTACATTGGTGAAAAACCTTCTTTAAAGGATATTGTTAAGCAATGTTTTAAGAAATTTATACCGGTTTTAACCGTTATTTTTGCTCAATTTATTGTGCTTATTCCTCTTTTTGTATTTATAGCAGCTTTAAGCGTAGGATATTTTTATTATTTATTCAATATGATTAATACAGGCTTCACTGATATATGGCTTGCTATAATAATTACAGTTCTTTTTATTATTGCCCTATTAATAACAGGAATTATAAGCATGACAATCACCATAGCCTCTGTTCCTATCGCAATATTTGAAAAGAAGTATTTTATGTCTGCCGTTTCAAAGGGATTTGCCCTTATAAAAAAAGATTTCAAAAAAATACTTGGGACAGTCGCTATATATTATTTAGTCATGTATATTGCTTCTTACAGCTTTTCTGCGTTTTTAGGAATAGGCAAGGCCTTTATAGAACTTCTGTTTCCAAGGGATATTGCGGCTTTTTTATCCGTTTCAACGGTTTATTTTGATTATATGTTCTCGGCGGTTTTTTCAGTTATTTTAACACCCCTTAATGGAATTTTCTCAGCCGCCGTATATATAAATCAGAAAATAAAATATGAAGGTTTTGACATTTCATTAAAACTTGATGATTTAAAATCAAAAAACATGTATCAAAATTAAATTTAAACTAAAGGTGTATGATGATAACATTTGAAAAGACATTGGAAGAAGTCTTAAAAGCTTCAAAATATGATTATCTTACAGGGCGGCGGGAAAGATTTTCGGAAAAAGTTCTAAATGCCCTGCTGGATTTTATAAAGAAAATTCTCGAAAGCCTTAATATTAATATAAATTTTGATAGTAGAGCCGTGAATGCAGATATGATTTTTAATATATTCATCGTTATTTTTGTAATCATGATTTTTGCCATAATCATATTTATTTCCATGCTCATTATAAAACGGCGTAAAAAATCAAAAATCATATCAGATATTTTTGATGAACTAAAACAAACTACCATGGGCTTTGAAGAGATTACAGCTTTAGCTGATCAATATGAAAATAATAAGGATTTTCGTCAAGCCGTAAGATATCAGTATCTTGCTTTACTTCTTATTATTTCTGATAAAAATATAATATATATCCCGGATTCTATGACCGGCGGGCAATTTCTTAAAGAAGTGAAGAAAAACGTTCCCGAGTATTATGAAGGTGTCAATAATACCGTAAACATGTTTTATCTTTTATGGTTCGGAAATAAATCTGTAACCTGGGAAAATTATGTTAATTATAAGGCCGTCTATACTCAGACAATAAAGGAGGTCATGGCGCATGAATAAAAAAGCTAGAGAAATCCTCCTGTTTGTTTTGTTAATATTTATTTTTCTTATGGTGACGATTTATACCTCCTCCGATAAGGCAGTAAATTATCCCGACTATACGACGTTTTCTGCAAATAATGGCGGTGCTTCCTTACTTTTTGACGGCTTAAAGGCTATGGGCCTTCCTGTTGAGGCTTCTTTAAGGTATATAAATGATACTACAGATATAAACGATATACAGATTATAATCGCCCCTTCCTTTCTGTATTACGATGAAAATCAAAGCCAGGAAATCGCTGATTGGGTATTAAAAGGCGGTAATCTCTTATTTTTTGAAGAAGATTTATCCTTTACGAGAGAGTATCTGAAAAATAAAATAGACTTTTCGAATTTCATCACCAACGGCAGTTTTACAAGAGTAAAACACGGCCTTGGGAATATATATTTCGGTAATGCCGATGAGATAACCAATAAAGCCCTTATGGAAAGCCCTGAAAAAGGTCAAATCATCATAAATATTATAGGCCTTCATGACTATAATAAAATTTATTTTAACGAAAGCTATCATGGATATGCCGTAAGCGAGCGCCTATGGGACGGTCTTCCTTTTATGGTAAAGCTTGCATGTATTCAGATATTTATTATTACTGCCGCATGTGTATTATATTTCGGAAAACGCTTCGGCCGCCCTCTTCCCCTTTATGAGGAAGATGAAAGAGAAGAAAATGAATATGTTTATACCCTTTCAAACTTATATATCCATGCCGGAATGGGAGAAGCCGCAGTGAATGCCTATGCCGATAAGTTTTTAGAGTCGGCAAGAATTTATTTTTCCATTTCCCATACGCCTACCCTTGAAGAAGTATATATAGTATGGCTAGAAAACAATTTAGATAAAAAAACGGAGCTTGAATATTTAAAACATAATTTAAAAACATCTTATGACACGAAAAAAGCCAAAGAACGAAAAGAATTTTACAAAGCAATAGAATATTTAAAAAGCTTGAATTTTATATTGAGCAAACTTAAATAAGAAAGGAAATTGACAATGAACGTAGAAACAGGGTTTACAGCAGCTCTTGTAAACAAAGTTAAAGATGAAATTAAAAAAGCCGTTATAAATCAGGAAGAAATTACGGAATATGCCCTTACCTGTATGCTTGCAGGAGGCCATGTGCTTATAGAAGGCGTTCCCGGCCTTGGCAAAACCCTTTGGGTAAGAAGCCTTTCAAAGGCATTGAATATTGATTTTAACAGAGTACAGTTTACCTCAGACCTGATGCCTGCCGATATTTTGGGAACCAAGCTTTATAATATGGAAAAAAGGGAGTTTGAGCTTAAAAAAGGCCCCCTCTTTACAAATTTATTTTTAGCCGACGAAATAAACAGAACCCCTCCGAAAACTCAATCAGCCCTTTTAGAGGTTATGGAGGAGCGCTCTATTACCATAGACGGAGATACCTTTCATTTAAATGACCCTTTTATGGTCTTTGCTACTCAAAACCCTGTTGAGTATGAAGGAACATACCCTCTTCCCGAAGCGCTTACAGACAGGTTTATGATGAAGCTTATTATGAAATACCCAGGGGTTTCTGCTGAGAAAAAGCTTCTTTCTATGTATAACACAGGGTTTTCAAGCGCTAAAATAGAAACGGCGGAAATCGTTCCCGCGGCAAATGCGGAGGATTTTAAAAAATGCCGAGAGGAAATCCTTAACGTAAGGGTTGAAGACAGCATTTTAAATTATATCGTAAGTATTATCGAAACGACAAGAAGAGTGAATGCCGTTTCCATAGGGGCAAGCCCCAGAGGCTCCGTTGCCCTATTGCTTAATGCAAAGGCATTGGCTGCTATAAGAGGCAGAGATTTCTGCGTTCCCGATGATGTTAAGGAACTTGCCATTCCTGTGCTTCGCCATAGGATTATACTGAAACCGGAGGCCGAAATAGACGGCCTTAAGACAGATAAGGTAATAGAAAATATTCTTTCTCAAGTGAAGGTACCCCGTTAAGGACGTGTTTGAATGACCTCTAAATTTATAAAAATACTGTCTGCAGGAATGATACCCCTTATTATTTTAGGGTTTATAAATAATCAGTTTGCTCTGGTATTTTTCCTTCTGTATAATTTGATTTTAATTGGATTGCTTTCAACTGATAGGATTTTAACCCCCAAAGAAAGCGTCCTGATAATAGAGCGTATAAGTGATGACAAACTCTATTTTAAAGATATGAATAAAATAGAGTTTAAAGTGAAAAACATTTATGAAAAGCCTTTAAAAATTGAAATAAAGGACGATTTTCCGAGCCTGCATTTTAATATTCATTCTTCTGAGCTTTTTAAAACCGTTCAGCCGGGGCAGGAAGAAATATTTTCCTATGAGCTTATCCCTTCTAAAAGAGGAAGCTATGTATTCCAAAATATTTATTTAAGATATCACGGGATTTTAGGCCTTTGCAAAAAATATGCAGTTATCGAAAGGCCCTTTGAATATAAGGTCTACCCTAACCTTAAAAACATCAGCAGATACAGGCTTATCATTCAGAAAAACCGCCTTCTTACTGCCGGAAACAGAAAAGTAAGTCTTAGAGGCATGGGTACGGAATTTGAGTCTCTTAAGGAATATGTAGAAGGCGACGATTACAGAAAAATTAACTGGATGGCTACGGCAAGAGAAAATAAGCTTATTGTAAACCAATACGAAGCCGAAAAAAATCAGCCTGTATACATTTTGATAGATACAGGAAGATCCATGAGCTATTCTATCAGGGGCTATAAAAAGCTTGATTTTTCCATAAACGCCGCCATCATTCTTTCCGATATTGTCAATCAAAAAGGCGATAACAGCGGCCTTATGATTTTTAATACGGAGGTTTCAAGAATCATTCCTCCGGGGAAAGGCGATTCCCATCGAAATGAAATTATGGAAGCTCTTTATCATATAGAAGATACGAAACTAAGTTCTGATTATCAAGGGGCATTTCTTGAGCTTGCCAACAGGCAGAAAAGACGAAGCATTGTTTTTATCTTTACCGATTTTGAAACGGGCGAAGAATCAAAGGAGCTCATTGCCGCAATTCCCATTCTTTCAAAAAGACATGTTCCCGTTATTATCACCATTGAAAATGAAAGCCTTAAAACCATTACTTTATCCGATGGAAATGCTCTTAAGGATACTTATAATAAGGCAATGGCAGAAGAACTGCTTCTAAACAGAAAAAACATTATCAGGTCTTTAAATCAGCATGGCATACTCTGTATAGAAAGCCCTGCCGAGGATTTTGCAATCAATACCGTAAACCAGTATTTATTATTAAAGCAAAGAGGCTCCGCATAGAAAAGAAGGCGCTGCAAAACTTATTTTGCAGCGCCTTCTTTTTAAATGTATTATTTATTTGTTTTACTATATAGTCAATTTGTTTTAAGTCTTTCATGAATATGGACCCTAAAAAGCTTAAAAAAGCAAAGTAAATTTAATATGAAGAAGTAGCAAAAGCCTGCGTGAATATATGGCTTTGCTGCTGTTTAGCTTTAAATTTATTATAAAAGTAAATTGACTATGCTATTGTTTCATTCTAATTCGAGTAGAGTCCCTTTTTCCTAAAATAAAGATACATAAGAAGAAGTGTTCCAAAAGAGAAAAGGAGCTTAAATACATAACTTATTCCCAGAGGAGTAAAAAAGCCTTCTATAATCCCTGCAATTATCAGCATAACAATGATACCGGGAATTAAATATGCCGCTTCCTTAGAAGCCTTAATAACGGCATCTTTTCTCTTATAGGAGCCGGGCATCAGCATGGCCTTGCCGATCATCAGCCCTGCTCCGCCGCTTATAAAAATTGCCGTAAGCTCAATAAAACCATGGGGTAATATCATAGCAAGGAATTTAAATACATTTGCCCCGTCTGCAATGACAATGCCTAATAAAGCCCCTATATTGATTCCGTTATAAAAAAGTACGTATAAGGTTCCTATTCCTGCCGTAATGCCAAAAGCAAAGCTCATAAAACAGACCCTGATATTATTTGTCATAATAAAAGAACTAAATAAGGGATATAAAGCGCTCTGATCGCTTGTAGGGTCAAGGTTTAAGCTCGATGCATCTATGCCCGGGAAAAAAGCATCTCCCATGCTTCTGTTTATTATGACTGCTATGGTATATAGGATAAGCCCCAGCATAAATACTGCAAAAGAAGTAAATATATACTTAAAATTATCATTGAAGCTTTTTCTGAAACCTTTAAAAAAATAATTTTTAAATCCTGATATTCCTGATTTTTCTCTTACAAATATATGATTATGGCTTACGCTTATAATTTGATTTAAATATAAAGAAATATTGCTCTCTGGAAAATGGGTCCTTGCATATGCCAGATGATGGCTTACTGCCCTATAAAGATCGGTAAATTCCTTTATTTCCTCTTTTTTAAGCCCAAGCATCCCTCTTTTTTCAAGATTCGTATTATAATTTTCAAGGGCATTCCATTTTTCAATATTTTTTTCTATAAATTTATCTTCTTTCAATTTCACACCAACCTAATGCTTTAATTTTTCCTTCGTATATGTTATAGTAAATTTGCCTAACATTTAAAAAAGGAGACTTTTATGAAATATATTAACGTTACTACCCCCGATAATATAGAAGTAGAATACCGCCTTGCAGGAACAGGCTCAAGAATGGGTGCTGCAGCAATAGACCTTTTAATTCAGTCCATCGTGTTTTTTATAATAATTATTATTTCAGTAAACAGCATTTTTAATTTATCTTCTATTAATGATATTTCATTTAACGACAGTAAACTTTCATGGGTAATTGCATTTATTATTATAACATATTTTCTGATATTTTTTGGGTATTTTTTGATTGCCGAAATTATCATGAAAGGCCAAACTGTTGGAAAACGAATTCTCCATTTGAGAACCATAAGAAAAAACGGGCAGCCTATAACCTTTATACAATCCATAATAAGAAATATTATAAGGGTTTTTATTGATAATAACGGTGTAGGCATTCTCATGATGCTTTTTTCAAAGGATAACCGGCGATTAGGTGATATGGCGGCAGGCACAATAGTAATTTCTGAAAACCCTGACATTATAAGCGCCGACTCTCTTCAAATAAAAGAAATAGGCGGTATCTATGACAGCTTGTTAAATACCTCCTATCCCCTTACTTTAGAAGAATATGAAATTTTAAAAGATTATTTCTCAAGGCGCGATAGCTTTATTGACGAAGGAATGGAAGCCCAAAGACATCTTACAGAGTATTTCAGCTCTAAATTTGGCCTTAATCCCGAATCTGTAACCGAAGGTACTTTATATAAGCTAATGACGGATAATTCCAGAATGTATTAAACCTTCTCCTCTATTTATTTATTTTCATATTCATTCCGTAAATGGTGTTTAAGGTGCATTGTTTTTTTAAAATAACGGCATACAGTTCTTTCAATACGGTATCGTTTTTAAAGTTTACGAGATTATTTACAAGCTCTCTTGTGGATTTATTTTCATATTCTACTGCAAGATTAAGCCCGCTTTCTAAATTCGGCGTATTCGCTATTTTTCTGTCTTCGGCTTTAAAGTCTCTTCCATAATTTATTTTATGGAGATTAGATAATGTTTTGCTGATTTCCAAGCTGTCTTTACTGATGCTTTCAAGCTCCTTGGCTAAATCATAATCCGTTGCTTTAGATGACAGATGCTTATAAAAGTCTGATGCATTTTTTTCGTTTTGTATGTGAAGGGCAAGGATATTATCCTCTTGCCTTTCTTTTTTATCTTCAGTATTTTCTTTTGAAGGACTATTCTGCACAGTATTAGACCCAGGAGAAGACCCTGATGTAACAGGCACAGGGTTTACTGCACTTCCTAAAGAGGAAGGAAAAGGATTTATTCCTGCTCCTGAAGCAGCAGGTACAGGTGAGCTAGCAGGCGGATTAGCAGGCGTACTTGGAAGTGATACGCTTCCGCTTGGCTCCTTGTATCTGTTTTCTGCAATACTTTTTTGAATTTCTTTCATTAATTCCGGTGTTACAGGTTCAAAACTTACCATTCCGTCTTGCTGATTGTTGTTTCCCGAAGGATTTGCCTGTTGGGGCATAGGGTTTTGCACTTGAGGGAAGCCTTGCTGGGGCATGGGATTCTGCACATGCGGAAAGCCCTGTTGAGGCATAGGGTTTTGTGTATGCGGAAAGCCCTGCTGTGGCATAGGATTTTGCGCATGAGGAAAGCCCTGTTGAGGCATGGGGTTTTGCATTTGAGGAAAACCCTGCTGTGGCATGGGGTTTTGCATCTGTGGAAAGCCCTGCTGAGGCATGGGGTTTTGCATTTGAGGAAAACCCTGCTGTGGCATGGGGTTTTGCATCTGAGGAAAGCCCTGCTGAGGCATAGGGTTTTGCATTTGAGGAAAGCCCTGCTGTGGCATGGGGTTTTGCATCTGTGGGAAACCTTGCTGAGGCATAGGGTTTTGAGCTTGGGAAGGCGGTGTCTGAGGCCTTTGATTATGCATAGGAGCCTTCTCGTATCCCGGGGGAGCTTTTATTCCTTGTGTAGGCATATTAATATTATTTGGCATATTTTGTCTTTGGTTGAGTCCTCTTTTTCCGAATAATATAGCAAAGGGATTAACGAAGTTCATATTCCTCTGCTGATCACTGAATCTAAAGGCCATATAATCCACCTCTATCTTTTATTTTATATAAGCATGTACCTTAAAAAATGATTCACCATAATAAATTAAAGTATTTAATTTACTTATATGATATTCAATAAATTCCTATATGACACTTTTATAGTCAATATAGTAAATTTCTTACAAAGAGGTAACAAAACCCCTATTTATTAAAGACTGAAAACACGAATTCCCTTCAGAAACAGCAGGTTTTTGCATCTATAGTAAATTTCAAATTAAACAGTAATAAAAATCGTATATTTTATGCTTAGTGAACCTGGAAACACTTACAGGGAAACTGTTAAAGTGTTTTCAGGCGAACGCCCCCTTATAGCCAACAAAGATATTTTAATCTTTGTTGGCTATAAATGGCTTAAACATAGGGAGTTTATATGTTTAAGCCGTTTATGAAAAATAGATTTTTATTACATCCTTCAGTAAAATTTACTATAAGTGAATATAGGTTTTTGCCCCTGTTTGATTTTGAATTTACTATAACCTCAATAAAAATATTTCTAAGTCCTCTTAACATAAATAAAAAACCGGCATTCTGCTGCTGGTTTTTTACTGTAATCATATTTATAGTTTTAAAAATCTATATATTGGATAAATAAATCATTAAATCCTTCATAATCTGAAAGGTTTATATATTTAGAAGCTTTTTTTATTTCTTCAGCGGATTTTATAAGCTCTTTATTTAATATCATAGAAAAACCGCCGCCCAGAGAGGTGTTGCCAAAGGTTACGGCTTTTTCCGCAAGCTCTTTTGGGATAAGGCCTATAGCAGCGGCATTTTTAATATTGAGATTATTTCCCAATCCTCCTGATATGATAAAATGATTGACTTCGGAATATCCTATACCGGCTTCTTTAAGGAGTATTTCTATTCCGCTTCTTACAGCGGATTTAGACATTTGCACCTGGCGTATATCTTGCTGAGTAAATTTGATTTTACTTTCTTTATCCAGGGCAATTCCATTTTCAAAATAAGGTTCGTACATGCTGCCTGTTGAGTCCATAAAGTTATGAAGAAGAAGTTCCGACGTAATATCTATAATACCGGAGCCGCAAATTCCAACAGCAGGCTTGTTATTTATTGTATTTATTATAAAGCCTTTATGGTATTTTACAGAGCATATAGCCCCTTCTACGCTTCCCGCGCCGCAGGAAATATTTACCCCTTCAAATGCAGGGCCTGCGGCTGTAGACGTAGTATAATATATCCCATTATGCTTTAAAACAATTTCTCCGTTGGTACCTAAATCCATTAAAATATAATTTTCGAAATACTTATTTAAATATATTAATCCCGATGTTATATCTCCCCCTACAAAACCTGATATATGGGGAGTCACAAAAACCTCGGCTTTAAATTTTTCACTGTGGAATATCTCTTTAAAGCTGAATTTGCCGTCAATTTGCTCCTTTACCTTAAAAGGATAAAAAGCTAGGGCCTCACAGCTTTTATTAAGAAGGATATGGCTCATTACGGTATTTCCCGATATTATTATGGAATTAACAGTATTTTCATTTATAGAATTTTCTAAAGCCATGGCGGCCATATTTTTTAAAAGCATAGTTCTTATAGATTTACTCATATCACCTAAGCTGCCTTTAAGAGCCATTTCTATTCTCATGATGATATCTTGGCCAAAGCTCGACTGAGGATTTAAAAAGCTTAATTTATCTATGATTTTTCCTGTTTTTAAATTTATAAGATCCATAACTACAGTAGTAGTGCCTAAATCTATAATAAAACCATACCCTGAAGCTTCCATATCTATATTCTGACCCTTTAAATCAAAGCCTTCTGATATTTTATAGCCTTTATTTATAATTTCTACTTCCAAATCTTCCTCTACAAAAGTTTTACATGATAAAATTAATTTATTATTGGCGCTTACCTTGCATTTGCCGCAAATCCCCATTTTATTGCAAGGGTAATCTATGATGTAACCGTTGTCAAGTAAGGCATCGAGAAGAAGCGTCCCCTTTTCTGCTGAAATCTCTTTTACTTTAACGCCATCGTTTACTTTTATGGTGAATTTCTCTCTGTACAGGCAGTCTTTAAGCCTGCATTTACTGCAATTATGCTCTAAATTAAACTCATCTTCTATATCCTCACCTGCAAAGACCACAAAGGACGCGCTTTTTAACGGCGTAAGCATTCCAAATTCAGATGCGCTTATGCCTAGAGGAATTTCTTTCGTGATGAACTTTTGATATTTCATATCCATATTTTCCAAGGGAATATACTTTTCGCTTATATTCAATTCCTTGGCTTTAAAATCACTATGTATTTTCTGATTTATCATATCCGACATACGAAACAGGCATAAATTTGCCATGGAATCTAAAATTAATGCATCTGTATAATCTCCCGATGAAAACTTATTGTTTATACATGCATCAATTTTATCTCCAAGGGTATATAAAGCCAATATCGAATACTGCGCATTGGGAAATATATTTTTAAGTTCGTCTTTATCCCTTAAAAGAATGGCTTTAAAATCTCCCTTGGGAGCAATATGGTCTAAAAATTCATTATAAAGCTTCTCATAATCAAAGTGATTTTGAGCTTCTTCCTCCATACCTAATGCTTTAAGCACCCTATTTTTATCTATCTTTAAATTAATTTTATTAAAATCCATGATGGCACCTTTATTAAAAATATTATACTTAATTTTATGTAGGAATATAGTCCATGTGCTTTTGTTCCGCCTTAGGCATTTGGCTTTAAAGAGCATAAATTAAGAGAAAAGCAATAAGCATTTTTGCTTCTCAAAACGCCGTAATAGTAAATTTAAAGTTAAATAGTAGCAAAGCCGTATATTCACGAAGGCTTTTGCTACTTCTTTATATGAAATTTACTAAAACTGTATTTAAATCTAGTTAAGTTTTTCCTATTCCGTTTGACAATATTAGCTCCTGCAGAAAATTTCATCCTGACTATTTAATCATTATAACAAAAAAACCGGCTGCACACCGGTTTTTTCTAAAACTATTTGTTCTTATTTTTGTTCTTATTAGGATTGTTCTTTTCTTGGTCCATGATAATTTCTTCGGTATATTCTCTTTGGCTCTTATCGTTCTTCTTTTCCATTTTCACGACCTCCTTTCATTGCCAAACGCATAAGTAAAATAGACACTTGGTCTACATGACCTATTATGGCAACAAAGGATAAAGTTTATACCTATATTTATGAATTTTTAAGAATTATTCCCTCAAGATTATCGGCAACATCTTCGCAGGCATCTAAGCAATTTTCAAGCTTATCGTAAATTTCCCGCCACTTCATTATTGTAAGGGCATCTTTTTCTTCTTCATGGAGTCTTCTTACAGCCTTATGATAGAATCTGTCGCCTTCTTCTTCTATATTGTTTACATCGACTATTTTTTGAGAAATATCATGAGATTTTTTAAACTGCTTAAACTCAATCAAAGCACTTCTCAAATGGTCGCAGCTTTTTATTATAAGCGCAGCAAAAGGCTTAACATCGTCTCTTAGCTCAGTAATGTTAAGCATATAAAAGCAAAATGCAAGACCCTCTATAGCATCTGTAAGATTATCTATAGACTGGCTTAAAACCAGAATATCCTCTCTCTCAATAGGGGTTATGAAGGATTTGCTAAGCTGACTGAATATCTTGTGGAAATGCTGATCAGCTCTATGTTCAATATCATGGATTTTTACTACTTTGTTTTCAACATCTGTATAGTTTTCGACAAGCTCCATAAATTTATTGGCTATTTCACAGCTAAAGTCTACGCTTACAGCAAACATATCAAAATAATTTTCTTCCTTAACGCGAGCCATAACTTACCTCCCGAATATAATTGGCAGTATGTGAAAATATAAACGCCTTTACGTATCTAAATGATTAAAAGCAAAGGCTGAATTTTCAAACACGCTCTAAACAAACACTTTTAAAAATATTTTAGCCATAATATATCCTATTAAACCGCAAGCAGGGAAAGTGAGCACCCATGCTAAAACCATTTCCTTAACAACGCCCCAATTAACCATAGACATTCTTCTGGAAGCGCCAACGCCCATGATGGCTGTGGTTTTAGTATGCGTAGTGCTTACGGGTATACCTGTAAGGGTCGAAATAAGAAGACATATGGACGCGGCTATGTCGGCGGAAAAGCCCTGATATTTTTCAAGCTTCACCATATCCATACCTACTGCCTTTATGATTCGATATCCTCCTACAGAAGTACCGATACCCATAGTGACGGAGCATAATACAAGAATCCAAAAGGGAACATCAAATGCCGCAGGCATATCAAGACCTTTAGCCAAAAGAATACCCATCATAAATACGCCGATAAACTTCTGTCCGTCTTGGGCACCGTGTAAAAATGCCATAAAACCTGCCGCAACTACCTGCGCCCATCTAAAAAAGACATTGGCGTTTCTTCTTTTCATATCCTTGAAAAGAAAAGCAACTAATTTTACTACAAAATAACCGGAAATAAAGCCAAGTACAGAGGAAATACCAAGGCCGTAAAGAACCTTGATCCATTCTTGCCCGTTAACGGAGGAAAGCCCGTCCATCGTAAGGGCAGCCCCTGTAAGACCAGCAATAAGGGCATGGCTTTCACTTGTAGGAATTCCAAAATACCATGCAGCAACGGCCCAAACAACTATGGCCACAAGCGCCGCCGCAAGGGCAACAAGAGAATCGTGACCTGAGCCGAAAGATACCATATTGCCAATAGTAAAGGCAACCTTTGCGTTTATATGAGTCATAACTAAAACTCCTAAAAAGTTTAGGACTGCCGCCATAAGAACAGCGCTCCTTGGACTCATACCCCTGGTAGATACTACCGTTGCAATAGCATTCGGTGCATCTGTCCAGCCATTTACAAATACTACACCCAGAACCAAAACAATAATAATAATTAAAGCAGGATTCATTAACAGCACCTTTCCTATTGTTTTTTCAGCTTTATTAAAACTGCAAATATATGTTAACATACCGTAAAGGAATATAAAAGAACTAATTCATATTATTTTTTACAAAGTTTTTAAATTGTAAAATAATTTATTGCATTTATCTACAATTTAACTGCCCTTTATTCGATAATTTGTAAAAAAAATAAAAGGCTGTATAAGATATACAGCCTTTTATAATTACAAAACTAACATTTGTCACTATATTAAATTTATATTTTGTATACATTTGACAGTTTCTTAACATTTTAAAATAAATACCTTACATACTGCGGATTCACATGCCTTGTATTTTAACTAAATTTTACAAATTAAATTTCATGTAAATTTTTAATTGTTAAATAACCCTGACGCAATGTAAAATTATTCAAAATAAGCCGGTTCCCTCGGAATAATTACGGAACAAAGAACATAGGCCAAAATTCCTAAAACATTTGTAAAAAGAGTAGCAAATACCCAAATTATCCTTATAAGCGTAGGGTCCATATTAAAATAATCCGCAAGGCCTGCGCAAACACCGTCTATTTTAATATTGTTTCTTGATTTGTAAAGCCTTTTATACATTTTCTCCCCCTCCTTTGATAGTATTCTTTATTGATTTATGAAAATATATACGCCAAAAACGATATTTTGTATGATTTATACTAAGCGAACTTAAAAATTATATGAGTGTAAGCAAATAATTTTTAAGTGAGGGTATTTTTATCGTTAAGAAACAAGCTTTCGCGTTTATTAACGATAGAATATTAAAATTATTAGTAAACAAGGTGCAGCAGCCTCTTTTCAGAAAAGCTGTAATAGCTTCCTCCGCCTACAATAATATGATCCACCACGTCAATATCAATTACACCCAAAGCGCTTATAAGCTTTCTTGTGACATCAATATCCGAATGGGAAGCTACAAGCTTTCCGCTGGGGTGGTTATGAGCAAGGATAACGCTTGCGGCATTATGCTTTAAGGCGGTTTCCACGATGATTCTCGGATATACCGGTGCAGAGTCTATGGTTCCTTTATGTACAAGCTCCGCATGGAGAAGCTGCCTTTGAGTATTAAGGCAAAGAAGATAAAAGCATTCGTATTTTATCCCTGTAAAAAGCCCTACACAGTATTCTCCGGCAAGCTTAGAGGAGCTTAATACGTTTCTTTTTACGTATTTTCCCGTGGAATATCTTTTAGATAAATGAGGAATAAGAGAAATCAGTATGGCAACGTTTTCACTTACATTGCATCTTCTGCTTATATCAAGGGGATCTGCATCAAATAAATTGTGAAGGCTTCCATAGCATTGTATCATTTTATGGGCAATTTCATTGGTATCCCTTTGAGGATAGCAGTAAAAAAGAAGAAGTTCAAGAACTTGATGGTCTTCAAAAGAATCAAGACCACCGTCATTCATGTATCTGTTTTTTACTCTCTGCCTGTGGCCCTTATGTGCATTTTCACTCATTCTACCACCATTTTCAAGTAAGAAATTTAATGTTTTATAGCATGTTCAAAAGGCTTCAGAAGCTTTTCCAAATTACCTGAATATATAAGCGAAAGAAGCTCATCTGTAATATTAAGGGCCTTTTTAGCCTGCTCCTGGGTTATAAGTTTTTTATCAAGAGCCTCGCTTATTTCGCCTAAATCAAGCACCTTTACAAAGCCCTCTTTTGTTATTACAACGTCCACAAGCAAATCATTAAAGATGATTCTATCTTCATGAAATTCCGTTTCTATAATGTCACAATAGGTATATAAAAACTCTTCGCCGTTATAAAATTTAGATACTTTATATCCATAGTCTGTAAAATAACAGCTGTATCCGTCTGTAAAATCAATTCTGGGCTTTAGGGTTTTCCATTTTGTAATGATGATATCTTTACTGAAAAAAAGTATTTCATCACCTTTAAGATGAATGATTTCATCGGGAATAAATCTTCTGCGAAAAAGTGCAAAATTCTTCATGGCTCCTCCGGAAATATGAACTCACCATATAAGCTTCCTGCTGAATACTTTAAGGAAATAAAGCATTTTGCCTGTGAGCGTAAATTCATATAATTTTTTCTTGAAATTAATTCAAATTATTCCAGCTCTTTTTCAAGCTTTTTTACGAGTATTTCAAGAACCTTTATTCTGGCAAATTTCTTGTTATTGCTTTCTATGATTGTCCATGGAGCATATTCTGTATCTGTCTTTATAAGCATATGATTCACTGCAGTTTCATAATCGTTCCATTTTTCTCTGTTCCGCCAGTCTTCATCTGTTATTTTATGACGTTTCAGCGGGTTTTCCTGCCTTGCTTTAAACCTTTTAAGCTGTTCATCTTTATCTATATGGAGCCAAAATTTGAAAATAATAGTGCCGTGATTATGCATATGAAGCTCCATGTCATTAATTTCCTTATAGGCACGCTGCCATTCGTCTTCTCTCGCATATCCTTCAATGCGCTCTACCATGACCCTTCCGTACCAAGACCTATCGAATATAGCAATGTGGCCGTCCTTAGGCATTTTATTCCAAAAACGCCATAAATAATGATGGTTGAGCTCTTCTTTACTGGGGGAAGCAATGGGAACAACCTCATATCCCCTTGGGTCAAGCTCCTCAGTTACTCTTTTGATATTACCGCCTTTTCCGGCAGCATCCCAGCCTTCGTAGACGATTACAACGGATTTTCTTTTCTTATAAAGCTTATAGCCTAAATCTGAAATTTTACCTTGAAGCTCTTTCAGCTTTTTGTCATACTCGGCATCGGATATGGTAAGACTTAAATCAACTTTTTCAAGGGGCATACTGTCCGTAAAGTCAAAGTCTTCAAAAGTATTTTTAACTTCTGAAGTTTCTGCCTCCTTTATTTTTTCTTCAATTTTTTCTATTACTGTTTTATACACCTTTATGGTTGCATACTTTGTATCGTTTGCTTCTATAATATTCCACGGGCTTCGGGGATTATTTGTATTGTGAAGCATGTTCTCAAATATTTTCAAGTTTTCGCTGTATTCTTTATTTTGGTTTAAATCGGCTTTGTCAATTCTCCATGAGGTATCAGGGTTCGATTGAAGCTCTTTAAATCTGTTTTTCTGCTCATCTTTCGATATATGCAGGAAAAATTTGATTATTAGCGCACCGAAGTCTGAAAGCTGCTCTTCAAAAGCATTGGCATCGTAGAAAAATCCCTGGCGTGCTCTCTTTGACATATTCCATTTTTCGGCTCCGGAGTCCATTCCTGCTCTGTGCCAGCTTTTATCGTATATGGTAAGCCTTCCCTTGGAAGGTGTTTTTGTAAAGTAGCTCCAGAGAACAGGTCTCATAACGGCGTCTTCATTTACCTTTGCCATTGTGTAAACATTGAAATTTCTAGGGTCTAAAGGATAAAGAAGCCTTGAAATAAGGGTTCCCTTTCCTGAAGCACTCCACCCTTCAAATGCTATAACTACAGGGATATTCTTTTCCTTTATAACCTCCTGAAGAGCCGTAAGTCTTTTCTGCAAAGGGGCTAACTCGTTTTTATAAGCCTTTGAATCAACTTTTTTATCTAAATCAATATTAGAAAGCATATTGTCACCTGCCGATTTTATTTATTTAATTTTTATAGGACAAAAATCAAGATAGTCGCTGGATACAAGACTGTAATTTACTCCGTCTACCTCTCCCCTAAAGGAAGCTCCGTAAGATGCACTTCCATGGAGATGACCGTAAATTACTTTTTTAACATCGTATTCTTTGATTAAGTCTATAAATCCGGAATTTTCCTTTTTGGAATTGGTAGGAGGGTAATGAAGGCTTACAATAATCTCTTTAAACCCTGCCGAAAGAGCTTTGTCGAGAGATATTTTAAGTCTTCCCAATTCCCTTAAATATATTTTATTATCATGGGGGGTAAAGGATTTTTCATTGGGGCAGAGCCAGCCTCTTGTTCCGCATAGTGCAATGCCTTCGCAGGGATAAAAGTCATTTTTCATAAAAAATATGCTTTTATATGCCCTGTTGAGCTTTGCTGTTGAATCCCACCAATAGTCATGATTACCTGAATGAATGACCTTTTTCCCTGTCAAATTCTCTATAAACACTAAATCCGGTTCCGCATCTTCCATATTCATAGCCCATGATACGTCCCCGGATATTATTACCGTATCTTCTTCTTTTACAAGTCTTTGCCAATGATTCTCTATTTTTATATGATAATCTATCCAATTATCACCGAATATTTCCATTGTCTTATTGTGTTTAAAACCCAAATGTAAATCTGCTATTGCATATAACGCCATACTTATCCGCCTTGGTTATTTTTTGCCTTTTATATAGGCTTTATTATTCTTTGTAATAACGGGATTTATAGATATCCCCGATAACCCTTACCTGCTCGGCAAAATTAAGGAGCTTGTCCACGTCTTCCAGCTGGTAAACCTCTATGAACTTCTTATTAAGCTCATTTATATTGTCGAGTTTTGCTGCTCCGTAAAGGCCTTGAAGGTTGCTTAATATTTCTTCGACAGTTTCGTCAACTATTTTTACTATTTTTTGTGCTTCTGTGATTTCGTCTCTTATGGTACTTACTTCCTTATCAAGATTAAAAGCAGCTTCCGCTGAGGTAATCAGTCTTTGCTGAACCGCCTCAGGGATATTGCCGTTATATTTATATTTAAGAGAATGTTCTATGGTAGCCCAAAAATTCATAGCCATAGTTCTGATTTGTATTTCAGCTTTTAAATTTTTAACCCCTTCATGGGTCATGACAGGATATTCTATAACCACATGATAAGACCTGTATCCGCTGGGCTTTGTGTTATTGATATAATCTTTTTCCTGAAGAATCTTTAAGTCGAAACTTTCACGCTTTTTTAAAAGGTCCAATACCCGTTCAATATCTTCTACGAAACGGCATATGACTCTTACGCCGGCGATATCATCTATACCTTCTTCAATATCATCCATAGAAATGCCCTTTTTATTCATTTTAGCTATGATGCTTCCGACGCTTTTGACCCGGCTTTCCACCTGGCTTATAGGACAATGCTTTTTAACTACTTTGTATTGATGAGCTACGGCCTCGAGTTTTAGTCTGAGTTCATTTACGGCTTGTTCGTAAGGCAGTAAGAATTCTTCCCAATTTATTATTCTCATTGAGTTCACCCGTTTCTCAGCATTATTTATATTTTGTATCTGTCTAATTTTAACATTTATATAGGTGAATTTCAAACCTTAATGTATGTATACTTGAATAAATATGAAGAAGCAGTCTTGTCAATTTGCTTTTCTCTTATTTTATTTCCTTTCAAGCCAAATGCTTACAGCAGAATGAAAGCAAATTGATTTATTGGCATAAGATATTATTTATAGTTTAAGATATTATTCTTCCTCTTTTGTAAGATCTTCTATATTCCTTAAGAATATATAGGGATTTATCCAAAATTCCTCTTTAAAAAAATCCGCAGAAATTCCCAAATGAAGATGCACCACAAAATTGCCGGTAGTCCCTTCCTTTTTTGAGTATCCCGTATCTCCCATATAGCCTAAAGTATCTCCTGCCGAAACTAAAGAGCCCTTTTGAAGGCCTTCTTCAAACTTTGCAAGATGAGCATAATAATAATAAGTACCTTTAGCGGTACGTATGCCTACTCTGTAACCGCCTTTTTCGTTCCAGCCGATATTTTCTACCGTGCCGTCGGTCATGGAGATAATGGGAATCCGCCCTCTTATATTTTCTCTGTCAAGAATATCCGTTCCCTGATGGTCCCTTTCTCCGCCGTAGCTTCTGGCTGCGCCCCAGCTGTTTCCATACATATACCCGTCTTCATTATCCGCCGAATACTCGCCGGGTATGGGGAAATTCTTTATTTCAGACAATATGATTGAAACCATATCGATATAAGGCTTAACCTGTTCCTTGGGATATTCTTTTTTTATACTTTCATAATTAATTATAAATCCTCTTTCGATTTCGTCTTTTGAAACAATCTCAGGCTCTCCCGGAAAGAAATTATTAGCTAAGGAATAATATGTTAAAAGTTCGGGGAAATCCAGGGAATACTTTTCCGAAATCTCCTTTAAAGACGAAAATACGCTATAGGGTATATTAAAGGCTGCTACATTTTGATTATTGATAATAAGCTTCGTCTTGCTTTTGCTCATAAAATTTATAATGCTAAGGGCTATTATAAAAAGAAGCAAAAAGGCAGAAATCTTTATGGCAAAATCTTTATATCTTTCTGCCTTTCTTCGTTTATCATATCTTTTAACGTATTTGTTTTTCTTTTTTCTGTGAAAAAGCCCGTAATATCTTTTTGCCATTATAACAGCTCCATAATTATTCGTTAATAAAATAATATGGAAAGAAAATGACCTTTAGAACGATAAATATAGTAAATTTAAAGTTACGCGGCAGCAAAGCCGTATTGTTTACCCAAGCTCAAAAATGTGTTTTAAAAGAAGTATAACTAATGGTTTTTTGTAAAACTAACTTTATTTGATTTTATATTAAAAGTCTTATAAGTTGTTGTAGTATAAAGGCAATTTCACTATGTTTCCGAATGAAATCCGTACTTTTATACGAAGCAAACTTGGAAAAGGATATAGGCGTAAGCTTGCAACCCTTTTTGAGTGAGCGTTTTCTTATGGTTATCAAACTTATTTTTGATTGGTAATGATGCGCCTGCTGGGAATAGGCTTTTATAGTAAATTTAAAGTTAAACAGTAGCAAAGCCGTATATTCACACAGGTTGAAAAATGTACCGTTTCCGAAGGAAATCCGTATTTTTGAGCCTGATGGGAATAGGCTTTTGCTACTTCTTTATATAAAATTTACTATAGCTGCTTATTTAATAATAAATTTACTATGAAGAATGAGCCTTTAATTATAAAAAAACGCCCCTGTAAGGGGCGTTTAGATTATTCATTGGATGCTTTTAAATAAGTTTTGCTTTCTTGAAGTATTTTGCTTAAATATTTACCGGTATAGGATTCTTTACAGCCTGCAATTTCTTCCGGCGTACCGGATGCAACGATGGTTCCTCCACCGTCGCCGCCTTCAGGGCCTAAATCCACGACATAATCGGCTGTTTTGATAACATCAAGATTATGCTCTATAACAACGACGGTATTTCCGCCTTCCGTAAGCCTTTGGAGAATGTTTACAAGCTTATGGACATCATAAGAATGAAGGCCTGTGGTAGGCTCGTCAAGAACATACATGGTTCTTCCTGTATTGCGTTTTGAAAGCTCTGTGGCAAGCTTTACCCTTTGAGCTTCTCCTCCGGAAAGAGTTGTCGAGGACTGGCCAAGCTTTATGTAAGAAAGGCCAACCTCATACATCACCTGAAGCTTATCCTTGATTCTTGGTATGTTTTCGAAGAACTCAAGGGCTTCTTCCACTGTCATGTCGAGAACTTCGGAAATGGATTTACCCTTATATTTTACTTCAAGGGTTTCCCTGTTATATCGCTGACCCTTGCATACTTCGCAGGGAACGTAAATATCAGGAAGGAAATGCATCTCTATTTTTATTATGCCGTCACCGGAACAGGCTTCACACCGGCCGCCTTTTACGTTGAAGCTAAATCTGCCTTTGCTGTAGCCTCGAATTTTTGCTTCTGTGGTTTGGGCAAAAACGTCTCTTATAAGATCGAAAAGCCCTGTATAAGTGGCAGGATTGCTTCTTGGAGTCCTGCCTATGGGAGACTGGTCAATATTTATTATTTTGTCAAGATGGTCAAGGCCCGTCATGGATTTATGCTTGCCGGGCTTAATTTTTGCTCTGTTTAAATCTCTTGCAAGCCTTTTATATATAATCTGGTTTACAAGAGAGCTTTTGCCGGAGCCGGAAACCCCTGTGACACAGGTAAACACCCCTAAAGGAATGGAAACATCTATATCTTTAAGGTTATTTTCCGAAGCGCCTTTTATTTTGAGGTATTTTCCGTTAAGCTTTCTTCTTTCGGAAGGCACAGGGATAAACTTTCTTCCGCTTAAATATTCTCCTGTGATGGAATCCGTTCTTTTAAGCAGGTCTTCTACCTTGCCTGAAAAAATAACCTTTCCGCCGTGGCTTCCGGCATAAGGCCCTATATCTACGATATAGTCGGAAGCAAGCATGGTATCCGTATCATGCTCAACGACGATTAAAGTATTTCCGATATCTCTTAAATTACGGAGAGTTTTCAGAAGCTTATCGTTATCCCTCTGATGAAGGCCGATACTTGGCTCATCCAGAATATAAACTACCCCAACAAGGCCTGAGCCTATTTGAGTCGCAAGCCTTATTCGCTGAGCTTCTCCCCCGGATAATGTACCTGCCGCTCTTGAAAGAGTTAAATAATCAAGGCCCACATCTACAAGAAATCCTGTTCTTGCTTTAATTTCCTTTAAAATCTGCTCTGCTATAATAAGTTCTCTTTCGGAAAGATTAATCTTTTCAAAGAATTTCTGGATATTTGAAACCGTCATTTCTGTAACGTCGGAGATGCTTTTTTGGGCTATAGTTACGGCGAGAACCTCCGGCTTAAGCCTTTTTCCTTTACAGGCAGGACATTCTATATTTGTCATATATTCCTCATATTCCTGCTTCATGTATTCGGAGGAGGTCTCTCTGTATCTGCGGTTCATAATATTGATGATGCCTTCAAAGGCATAGGAATAGTATTCCTTTTTACCCCTTGCCATATATTCTATTTCAAGCTTCTCTCCGCCGGTTCCGTAAAAAATAACATCTTTTATCTTTTCGGGAAGCTCCTTAAAAGGTATATCAAGGCTAAAACCATATCTTAGAGAAAGGGCGGTAAAGACGCTATTTGATATGGAAGAATCATCTGCTATATTGTTCCAGCCGTTAGCCTTAATCGCGCCTTCCGATATACTAAGCTCCGGCACGGGAACAATTAAATCAGGGTCAAATTTCATTTGTATACCAAGACCGCCGCATTCGGAGCAAGCCCCGGCCGGATTATTGAAAGAAAATAGTCTCGGCTCTATTTCTTCAAGGCTTATTCCGCAGTCGGGGCAGGAAAAGTTCTGGCTGAACTTAAATTCCTCTGTATCTGTAACAACAGTAAGAAGCCCCCCTGAAAGGGCCATTACAGTTTCTATAGACTCGGAAAGCCTGTTATTTATGCCTTCCTTTATGACAAGCCTGTCTACGATGATTTCAATGGTGTGCTTAAATGTCTTTTTAAGCTTTATTTCCTCGGATAAGTCGTATATTTCTCCGTCTATCCTTGCTCTTACATAGCCCGATTTTGCGGCATCTGCCAAGAGCTTTGTATGTTCTCCCTTTCTTTCCCTTACCACAGGGGCAAGAAGCTGAAGCCTCGTTCCTTCAGGCATAGACATGAGCTGTGAGCCTATTTCGTCAACAGTCTGGCGCCTGATTTCCTTTCCGCACTTAGGACAATGGGGAATACCGATTCGAGCGTACAAAAGCCTCAAGTAGTCATAAATTTCCGTTACTGTGCCTACTGTTGAACGGGGATTGTGGTTGGTGGTTTTCTGGTCTATGGATATTGCAGGAGAAAGGCCCTCGATAAAGTCCACATCAGGCTTTTCCATCTGGCCTAAAAACTGCCTTGCATAAGAGCTTAAAGACTCCATATATCTTCTTTGGCCTTCTGCAAATATGGTATCAAAGGCAAGAGAGGTTTTCCCCGACCCTGAAACCCCTGTAAAAATAACCATTTTATTTCTTGGGATTTCAAGGTCTATGTTTTTAAGGTTATTTTCTCTTGCACCTTTTATAATAATTTTGTCCATACGTAATTAACCTCTTTCGTATCATAACAAATAATCATGGTTTTCTTTTTGCATTTACTTTCAGCAAACATATTTATAGTATATCAAAGATAATATGACAGGTACTGTCATATTATCGAAAGTATTATCTTTTTTGCAGAAATTTTTTAAGCTCCATAAGATCATCTCTAAGCTGGGCGGCTCTTTCAAATTGTAAATCCTGAGCAGCCTGCTTCATTTTCTTATCAATTTTTTTGATTTCTTCTTTCAGTTCGTCATCACTCATGGATTCCGGGTCTTTTTCAAGGCCTGCACTTTTCTTTTCTTCAACAGCTTCGGTAGCCTGTATAATATCGTGTATTTTTTTCTTAATAGATTGAGGCGTTATATTGTGCTGCCGGTTATATTCCTCCTGTATGGCACGCCTTCTGTTAGTTTCTGTGATGGCTTTTCTCATGCTGTCTGTCATGGTGTCGGCATACATAATTACCCTGCCGTCTACATTTCTTGCGGCTCTTCCTACAGTCTGTATTAAGGAAGTTTCGGAGCGCAAGAAGCCCTCTTTATCGGCATCAAGGATTGCCACAAGAGAAACCTCCGGTATATCAAGGCCCTCCCTTAAAAGGTTTATGCCCACAAGGACATCAAATATATCCATTCGCAAATCTCTTATGATTTCCATACGTTCTATGGTGTCGATATCTGAATGGAGATACCTTACTCTTATTCCGCTTTCTTTAAGATAATTGGTCAAATCCTCTGCCATTTTCTTTGTAAGGGTAGTCACGAGGACCTTGCCCTTATCTGAAACGGTTTTGTTGATTTCTGAAATAAGACTGTCTATCTGCCCTTTTACCGGCTTAAGGATGATTTCAGGGTCCAAAAGCCCTGTAGGACGTATAATCTGCTCAGCAATCTGCTCCGAATGCTCCCCTTCGTATTTCGAAGGCGTGGCGGAAACAAAAAGCATTTTATTGATTTTAGACTCAAATTCGGGAAATTTAAGAGGCCTGTTGTCAAGGGCCGAAGGCAGCCTGAAGCCAAAATCTACAAGAGTGGTTTTTCTCGACCTGTCCCCTTCATACATTCCTCTTATCTGTGGTATTGTAACATGAGATTCGTCAACTATAATCAGGAAATCCTTGGGAAAATAGTCAATCAACGTATGGGGTGTGCTCCCCGCTTCTCTTCCTGATAAATGTCTTGAATAGTTTTCTATTCCGCTGCAAAAACCCATTTCCGTAAGCATTTCTATATCATAATTCGTTCTTTGTAAAAGCCTTTGGGCCTCTAAAAGCTTGTCTTCCCTTTTAAGAAGGGCTATTCTTTCGTCAAGCTCTGCTTGTATGCTTTTGATAGCCCTATCCATTTTCTCTTTTCCTGTTACGTAATGGGAGGCTGGATATACGGCAACGTGGTTTCGCTTTCCTATTATTTCTCCTGTAAGAGCGTTTACTTCCGTTATTTTTTCTATTTCGTCGCCGAAAAACTCCACTCTGTAAGCTGTATCTGTAGAGTTTGAAGGAAATATTTCAACCACATCTCCCCGCACCCTAAAGGTACCTCTTATGAAGTTCATATCATTTCTATTATATTGTATAGTAACGAGATTTCTTAAAACCTCGTCCCTGTCTTTAATCATTCCCTGTCTTAAGGAAAGAATCATCTGGCCGTATTCTATAGGGTCACCTAAACCGTATATACAGGAAACACTGGCAACAACAACGACGTCCCGCCTTTCATACAAAGAGGCTGTTGTTAAATGCCTTAATTTATCAATTTCGTCATTTATGGAAGAGTCCTTTTCTATATACGTGTCCGACGAAGGAACATAGGCCTCCGGCTGGTAATAATCATAGTAGGATACAAAATACTCCACTGCGTTATTCGGAAAGAACTCTTTAAACTCATTATAAAGCTGACCTGCAAGGGTCTTGTTATGGGCAATAATAAGGGTAGGAACATTCAGCTCCTTTATTATATTTGCCATGGTAAATGTTTTTCCGGAGCCGGTAACCCCAAGAAGGGTTTGAAATTTCTTACCGTCTTTAAATCCTGCAGCCAGAATATCTATAGCCTGAGGCTGGTCCCCTGTAGGCTTAAATGGAGATACTACTTCAAAATCCATATTATCATCCCTTATAATTAATCTTTTCTACTAGGATACCATAATAATTTTTAAATTTAAAGCCCGACCTAAACAAAAGTTCGTATAATTTCTGAGAATAATTATTATTATTTTGTCTATAATCTACAACAAAATACAGAAAATCTATACCGATACCCCCTAAGTTTACAAGGCATATTTAAATCATATCTGCCCTGTCCTCTAAGTTTGTACACTTTTTTATTAATAATATAGTCAATTGGCTTATAAGCCAATTGACTATAAAAATTCAAACTATAAAGTTCGGTGTATATTTTGTTTGCAGTAAATTTAAAATAGAATAGGAACAAAATCCTGTATTTCCTTTAACTCAAAAATGCACTGTTCCCGAAGGAAGGCTGTGTTTCAAGGCTATCATAAATAAGTATTTGTTCCTTCCTTGTAAGAAATTTACTGTAGATGCTTGCAATATAGGATTATTTTGATATAGTATTGCCGATTTGAGTAATGTCATAAGGTGTTTCCTGGTAAACAAGGTTCACCCAGTTATTGTATAAAAGGCTTGCATGGGAACGCCATGACATAAACGGGATTTTCTCCGGGTCGTTCATTAAAAAGTAATTTTCCGGTGTTTTTATTTCATCGCCTTTATCAACATCTCTTAAATATTCATTTTTAAGAGTAAGTCTGTCATATTCCGAATGGCCTGTTACAAATATCTGACTGAAGCTTCTGTCGGAGACGATATATACCCCGGCTTGAGAGGATTTAGACAGTATCATAAGGTTTTCTTCCTTTTCTATGTCCCCTATCCTTGTTTCCGTATGCCTTGACTGGGGAACATAAAACACATCGTCAAAGCCCCTGAAAAGGTCTATGGCGTTTTCCGCCTCTTTTGTCTTGCTGTGAGGAAATACACCGAAAAGCTTTTCCTTAAGGGCATATTTTTTTATTCCGTAATGATAATAAAGGCCTGCCTGGGCTCCCCAGCAAATGTGGTAAGTGCTTGTCGTATTTTTCTTGGTCCACTCCATTATTTCACAAAGCTCCGACCAGTAATCAACTTCCTCAAATTCCAAAAGCTCCACAGGGGCTCCTGTTATTATAAATCCGTCAAATTTTGAATCTGAGATATCATCGAAAGTTTTGTAAAATGATGTAAGATGTTCCTGTGAAGTGTTTTTAGATATATGGCTTTTAACGTGGATAAGAGAAATTTCTATTTGAAGAGGCGTATTGCCCAAAAGCCTTAAAAGCTGGACTTCTGTTGTCTTTTTATCCGGCATGAGGTTTAATATTCCTATTTTTAAAGGCCTTATATCCTGATGGAAGGCCCTGCTTTCATCAATGACAAAAATATTCTCCCGTTTCAGAATACTTTTTGCCGGCAAATTATCGGGTACTTTAATTGGCATTTTGATTCTCCTTGTAGTAAGATGTAGGTATAGAGATTATAATCTGAATATGGATTTTTTTCAATTGAAAAGGAGCTTTTTATGAAAATACTTGTAGATGCCGATGCATGCCCCGTAAAGGAATTGATCATTAAAATAGCTAAAGAAAATGATTTAAAGGTGATAATGGTTATTGATAATTCACATATATTGGAAAGCTCCTATGCCGAAATAAAAATAGTAGACAGAAGCCGTGATTCAGCAGACTTCGCTATTATCAATATTCTTGAAAAAGGCGATATTGTCGTTAGTCAGGATTACGGCCTTGCGTCTATTGCGCTTAGCAAGGGCTGTTACGCCATGAATAATAACGGCTATGAATATACTGCCGAAAATATAGACAAGCTTTTATTTGAAAGGCATTTAAATAAAAAAACAAGAGAAGCCGGATTAAGGCATAAAGGCCCGTCAAAGAGAACGGCCGACAACAACATTTCCTTTGAAAAAGGCTTCAGGGTTTTAATCAATAGACTAAAAAAATAGAATTCTTCCTTTAATATTAATATATAAAAAGCTGTATAGTCAATTTACTTTTATTTTGGCTGTATGCCATAGCCTGAAACAGCATGAATAAAGTAAATGAACAAGAGCCTTTTTTAAGTGCATCTGCTATATACAAATTTGTAGGGCATTCTCTTTACAAATTATAATAAATTTAAGTGTTTTAAAGCAATTTTATGTTTTTAATGGGAAGAATTTAAGAAAACCTCATTTTTCTGCAAAGTAAATACACATCAAGCCCATGAAAAAATATTGAACAAGATTTTGCTTTTAGCCTCACAGACTTTAACTATTCTGACGGAAATGAATTCAGTCAGAACGGAAGATTTATAAACTTCCAAGGAAACTTTGTAAATCTTCTTACAGTGCCTCGCCAAAATTGTATTTTGGCGATTAATAAACGCTTTCTTGCGTTTGTTCCTAAAATAAACAAAAATGTGGACTTATAAGCCTTCTTTTGTTATTATATATAAAATATCCCAGTGTTAAGGAGTTGGAAAAATGTACACGGAAATCAAAAAACTTTACAGAAACACAAATGATTTTTTAGGCAGCAATGTTCGTGTAGGCGGATGGATAAGAACAGTCCGCAATAATAAGAATTTTGGGTTTATTGAACTTAACGACGGTAGCTTTTTTAATAGCGTTCAAATCGTCTTTAATAATAATTTGAATAATTATAATGAAGTTGCAAAGCTTAATGTAGGCTCAAGCATTACCGTTATGGGAAAAGTAGTAGAAAGCCCCGGTGAAAAGCAGGCTTTTGAAATACATGCAGACGAAATCATTATCGAAGGCCATTCAACCCCGGATTATCCTTTGCAGAAGAAACGCCATTCTCTTGAATATCTGCGTACCATGGCCCACCTTCGCCCAAGGACAAATACATTCTCAGCGGTATTTAGAATCCGTTCCATCGCAAGCTACGCTATACACAAATATTTCAACGAAAAGAACTTCGTATACGTTCATACACCAATCATCACCGCAAGCGACTGTGAAGGCGCAGGAGAAATGTTTCAGGTAACGACTCTTAATATGAACAATTTACCAAAGGACAAAGACGGGAGCATAGACTATTCTGAAGATTTCTTTGGTAAAATGGCAAACCTTACAGTAAGTGGGCAGCTTGCAGTTGAAAACTTCTGCATGGCTTTAAGAAACGTTTATACCTTTGGCCCTACCTTTAGAGCTGAAAACTCCAATACATCACGCCATGCTGCGGAATTTTGGATGATGGAGCCGGAGCTTGCTTTTGCAGATTTAAACGACAACATGGACAGCGCCGAAGAAATGTTTAAATACGTTATTCAATACTGTATGGAAAATGCCCCTGAGGAAATTGAATTTTTCAATAAATTCATAGACACAGGCCTTATTGACAGGCTGAACAATGTTTTGAATTCTGAATTTGGCCGCATATCCTATACAGAAGCTATAGACATTCTTCAAAATGCAGACCATAAGTTTGAATACCCTGTTTACTGGGGCGCCGATATACAGTCCGAGCATGAAAGATACCTTGCAGAAGTGGTTTTCAAGAAGCCTATTTTCTTAACCGGCTATCCCAAAGAAATAAAGGCCTTTTATATGAGACAAAACGACGACGGAAAAACCGTTGCCGCTATGGACCTTTTAGTTCCCGGCATCGGCGAGATTATCGGCGGAAGCCAAAGGGAAGAAAGATACGACGTCCTTGTAAACAGAATGAAAGAGCTTGATCTTTGCGAAGATGACTACTGGTGGTATCTTGAGCTTCGTAAATACGGCGGTGTTACCCATTCAGGATACGGCCTTGGCTTTGAAAGATTCATTATGTATTTAACGGGAATGTCCAATATCCGTGACGTAATCCCCTTCCCTCGTACAGTAGGAAATGCTGAATTCTAATACTTTATTAAATCCCTGCTTCGGCAGGGATTATTTTATAAAAAACTTATTCAAAGGAGTCATATATGAAACCATATGAAATCATAAAAAGAGAAAGAATATATGACGGTAAAATTATAAATCTTGTAAAAGATACCATTTTACTGCCTAACGGAAAAGAAACCAAAAGAGAACTTGTAGAGCATAACGGTGCTGCCGTAATCATAGCAGAATATGAAAATAAGCTTATTTTCACAAGACAGCACAGGCATTCCGCAGGAGATTTCACTTTAGAACTTCCGGCAGGAAAGCTTGAAAAAGGCGAAGACCCTAAGGAGTGCGCCTTAAGAGAGCTTAAGGAAGAAACAGGCATGACGGCAGATAATATGGCGTTTTTATTTAAAGCTTATTCATCCATAGGCTTTTCAAACGAAATCTTATACTTCTATATTGCAAAAGGTCTTACAGAAGGCGAGCAAAATCCCGATGAAGATGAATTTATAGATATTGAGAAATATTCTATAGAAGAAGCAGTAGAAATGATATTTAACGGCAAAATCATAGATTCAAAAACTATCAGCGGCGTTTTGGCCTACAAGGAGCTCTGCGGCAGAAAAGACCTGTAGATTCTATTGATTAAAGTTAAATTTATTATAATTGACTATATAAACTTGTGCTTTGATAATTTTCAAGTTTCCTTCGTTATGAGGAAAAACTATGATTAAATAGGTATAAACCTAAGCAGAGCTTAAATTATTCATGAATATCTTTCTCGCCAAGAACCTATGGCAGAATTTACGCTTATGATAGAATATGACTAAAATCAGATTCTTCTTGATTTTAGTCACGAATACCTTTTCTGAAGGAGAATGTATTCTTAAAAACTGCAATTATGATATAATATTTACTCCCTTTAAGGCATATATATTAAAAGAATGACAAGCTAAAATTAGTCTTTGTATTATATGCCTGGAGGCTCATAATGATATATTTTAGAAATAGATATATTAAAGCAAATATAAATAGGCTTTTCTCAAAAATAAACAGAGAGAAAAAGCTTGTTTATATCATCATCTTTTGCCTTATCGGAGGAGCCGTTCTCGGCTCTTTATTTGCAGGAAGATTGGATACCGCCAATAAGAACGAACTTATAAGCTCTTTTGATTCTATTATCGACGGTATCAGGTCCCCTAATCTTGTTAAAAAAGATGCTTTTATAAAAGGCCTTATAAAATACGGGCTGTCTTCTATTGCCTTGTGGTCTATGCCTTTAATTACAAGGTCTCCTTTGCCTTCTGCTGCTGTGCTTTTGTATAAAGGAGCTTCTCTGGGCTTTACTACGTCTATTTTAGTGGGGGAATACGGCCTATTGGGCATAGGATATGCAATGATATTATACTTCCCTCAAAATCTAATTCTTACATTTCTATATTTTATCATCGCATATTACAGCTTAAACATCATCTTATATTTAAAAAAGAGGCCCATAGCAGAGAATATAAATATTCCCCTTCTCCTTTTCGGAATAGTTCTTGCTTTTATAGTATCTCTTACGGAGGCATATATCGTCCCCACCCTTGCAAATATATTATTTTTCTGATTTTAATCTTTAGCCGGTACTTTTAAAGTACCGGCTTTTTGAAAAATTATTGCAAAACTTGTTTGTTATAGAAATTTTCATATAAGATAGCAGCGGATGCCGTAAGTATTCCCCCAGGGGGCCTCCTTTCCTGCAGTAGAGATTTGCACTGCTATTTCAATTTAAATTAACAATGCTATTGTTTTATAACTATCGGGAGACACTCAGATAAAAACTGCTTGTAAGCTTATACTGTGTCTTTTTTCATATTCACCAAGTATAAAATATAGACTTCAGTAAATTGAAATCGGCATAAGACAGTAAAATAGTTTTAAGGCAGGAACAAAAACCTATTTTTCATAAACGGCTTAATTTAATATAGTAGAAACGCTTATATTAAGCCATTCATAATCAACAAAGATTAAAATATCTTTGTTGACTATAAGGGGGCGTTCGCCTGAAAACACTTTTACAGTTTCCCTGTAAGTGTTTCCAGGTTCACTAAGCATAAAATATACGATTTTTGTTACTGTAATTAAACTATTTTACTATAGATGTAATATTTGCATAATAAGATTTTTTCTTATCTCTATTCTTTCAACCGATTTTACAAATAGAATGATTTTTATTATACTCCCCTATTTGCTCATGGGTTTTGCACCTTGACTATTTTTATAAAACAGTTTAAAATATTGATTAATTTATTTCTTGATTAGGAAAGGTGTGCAATTATGGGTTTTACAAAAATAAGAAAGATACCCTCTCCAGAAGAAATTCTGGATATGGTTCCGCTAACAGAAAATTTAAAGAAAATAAAAAGCGCCAGAGACGCTGAAATAGAAAAGGTAGTTACACAAAACTCTGATAAATTTATATTAATTGTGGGCCCCTGCTCTGCCGATGAGGAAGACCCCGTATGCGAATATGTATCAAGGCTCGCAAAAGTGCAGGAAAAGGTAAAAAATGAGATTATTATAATACCGAGAATCTATACAAATAAGCCAAGAACCAACGGCGAAGGCTATAAAGGCATGCTTCATCAGCCTGACCCTCAAAAGGAGCCTGATATGGTAGGCGGGATATTAAGCATTAGAAGAATGCATGTAAGAGCCATCTCGGAATCCGGCCTTACGGCTGCCGATGAAATGCTTTACCCTGATAATCTTCCTTACTGCGAGGATATGCTAAGCTACATAGCAATCGGGGCCCGTTCTGTAGAAAATCAGCAGCATCGCCTTACCTCAAGCGGAATCAGCATTCCTGTGGGAATGAAAAACCCTACCAGCGGCGATTTAACCGTAATGTATAATTCCATTAATGCCGCCCAGGTATCCCATACCTTCAGCTATCAGAATTACGAAGTCAAAACAGAAGGAAACCCTCTTTCCCATGCAATCATGAGAGGATATGTAAATAAACACGGAGAAAATCAGCCTAACTACCATTACGAAGACCTTCTTTTTGCTTCTGAAATGTATGAAAAAAAGAATCTTCAAAACCCTATGATAATCGTTGATACGAACCATGCAAATTCAAATAAAAAATTCTTTGAACAAATAAGAATTGCAAAAGAAATCCTTTATTCAAGGTCCTATAACCAGACTATAAAAAAATACGTAAGAGGGCTTATGATAGAAAGCTATATCCATGAAGGAAATCATTCTCCTGATAAGAGAATTCCCGGAAAGTCAATTACAGACCCATGCCTTGGCTGGGAAGATACGGAAAGACTTATTTATTATATAGCAGAGCATATTTAATTAAAAAGGGTGCTGCAAAATTCACTTTGCAGCACCTTTTTCTATACATTGAATCTGAAAAGAATAATGTCTCCGTCTTTCACGACGTATTCTTTTCCTTCTAATCGTACAAGACCTTTTTCCTTTGCAAGATTATAAGAGCCAAGGCTCGTTAAATCATCGTAATTTACAATTTCAGCCCTGATAAATCCTCTTTCAAAATCCGTATGGATTTTTCCGGCCGCCTGAGGGGCCTTTGTGCCCTCTGTAATTGTCCATGCTCTTATTTCCTTAGGACCTGCCGTTAAAAATGAAATAAGCCCGAGGAGACTATAGCTTGCGTTAATGAGCTTATCCAAGCCGCCGGTTTTTACCCCTAAATCATTTAAAAACATTTTCTTTTCATCTTCATCAAGCTCAGAAATCTCAGCTTCTATTTTTGCACATATTACAAATACCTCTGAGCCTTCCAAAGCAGCATGGTCGCGCACCTTTTTAACAAATTCGTTTGTTTGTCCGTCATTTGCTAAATCATCTTCGCTTACATTTGCTGCATAGATTACCGGCTTTGAAGTAAGTAAATTAAAGGTATTTATAAGCTCTTTCTCCTCAGGGGCAAAATCCATATTTCTTACGGACTTTCCTTCATTCAGGCCTTCCTTTATGGCATTTAAAATGTCAAGCTCCTGTTGAAGGCCTTTGTCATTTTTCACGGTTTTTGAAGTTTTGGCTATCCTTTTTTCAACCGTTTCAGAATCTGCGAGAATAAGCTCCAAATCAATTGTTTCTATGTCCCTGATAGGATCAATTTTAGACTCTACATGTACAACATTTTCATCTTCAAAGCAGCGTACAACATGAACGATTGCATCTACCTCACGTATATGGGATAAAAACTGGTTTCCAAGCCCTTCTCCCTTGCTTGCTCCTTTTACAAGGCCTGCAATATCCACAAATTCTATCACTGCCGGGGTAATTTTTTCCGCATTATAAATTTTATCAAGTTCCATAAGCCTTACATCAGGCACACTTACCATTCCCACATTAGGGTCTATTGTACAAAATGGATAATTAGCAGATTCTGCCCCTGCCATTGTCAAAGAATTAAAAAGCGTACTTTTACCCACATTAGGAAGCCCTACAATTCCCAGCTTCATTAATTAACATCCTTTCAAACTGTAAAATATATTTTCATAAATTAACCCCATTAAAATGGGGCAATTTATAATTATCATTTATTTATCTTTAAATAAAAGCCCTGTAAGAAGGCCTTCAACATAAGCTAACAAAACAACCAGTATAAATCCGGCTAAAATTCTGTTTTTATATTCATTGGATATAAAAATTCCCTTGGGAGTAACGGATTCGTTAACTTTTTCAGGTACTCTTTGATACTTTCTGCGCCTTATATTAGCCATATTTTCACTCCTATCTTATTTGAAATATATTTATTATTTTAAAACATTTCTTAAATAATATTTTTAGATAATATATCAATTAATATTCAAAGAAAAATACTGCATGAATAAATTATCCCAAAAGGATATTACACAGGCCATCTCCAGCGATTATACCTTCTTACATTTTGCTTCGCAAAATGATTATACCACTTTTGATAAGCAATTCCTATAGAAATTTACCTTTTATTATCCATAGTTTGCCTTCCTAAAAAAAATATATTGAGAAATAATAATTATAACGACTTTTACAGGAGGCTAATATGAAAAAAATATCTGTTTTTTTATTATCTTGTATCTTTCTTTCCGGTTGCACAACGTCTAATGAAAACCTTGCAACCAAGGCGGATATCAGAATAAATAATGGTAATTCTCAAATATATGAAAATAATGAAAGCTATGCCAACGGAAACTCTTCCTACGAAATGGAAAAATTTGATGAAAAGAATCAAACCATAGATAATATTTCCGATACGATTTCAGGAGAAATAGAATCTTTGGATGAAGTCAATGAGGCTAACGTCGTCATCGTGGGAAACTCCGCAATAGTAGGGATAGAGCTTGTTAAAGATATACCTGAGAGCGAGCTTGTAAGCCTTAAAATTACCGTTGAAACTTTAGTAAAATCCATGGTTCCTGAAATAGAAAATGTAGCCGTTACCACCGCTCCCGACCTTATGAGAAGAATACAAGGGTTTACAACGGATAATGAAGAAAATAAAAATACAACTAAAGAGCAGAAGGATATAACGGAAGAGCTTGCTCCTATACTATAAATAAAAAAGCCTCTAAAAGTAAATTTAAGCTTTAAGAGGCTTATTTATTGCAATAATAGGTGTTTTTATTATATAATGTTTTTGATTTGACTCATAAACTTAATAAATATTTTATTGGATTTATACCTTTTTTAAGTTAAACTATATTAAATCTATTTTTGTTTTTTTCATACTTATTTATGTAAACTACGTATAATTTTTAAGATTAAGGAAAGGTGTGTTATTTTTGAAATTACTTAAAAGAATATTACCTGTAGTATTGTCATCATTATTAATAATACAGGCTGTTCCTGCTTATGCCCTTACCGAGACAAATGCAGAACTTACGAACCTTACGGTTCCAGAGGCCACAAGAAGAGCCATAGACCATAATGAGTCCATTAAAAAGAGCAATGAAACTGAGGATTTAAGCGACGATAAGTATACTCTTTTGCGAGAATCCGCGAGAAATGCTACAACTGAAGACGCTGTATTTACCGCCTATACGAACCTCCTTCAGTTTGAGCTTTCCAGGTCCTTAAATATAAAAAATATTAAGGCACAAGAAGAAAATGTTGAACACGGCATCATTCAAATATTCAATAATATATTAAACGCCGAAGAGGGGCTTGCCGTATATGATGAAAATCTTAAATTAACTAAAAAAGAGCTGGATATCACTTTTTTAAAGCTTGGGCTTGGGCTTGCTTCTCAGTTTGATTATGACAGCGCAAAGGCAGCATATGAAAACATGTTAATTCAGAGAAACTTACAGCAAAGCGGTATAGACAAAGCATATCGTCAGCTTAACGAAACCATGGGGCAGGATTTAAATAAAAAATATAATCTTGTTCTCAATTTAGATTATGAGCTTCTCGGTGAAGTTAATTTAACAACATATGCATCTAAGTTTATTGCAAATAGTCTTGCCATCAAACAGGCAAAAGATGATATTCAAGTGGCTCAGTATGCGCTTGATACCCACACATATAATTATGATCCCTATACAGGCCTTGAAATCAGCGCCGGCGGAACCAAGCAGGAAAAGGAAATGGATTTATCCAGAGCAAAAAGAAACCTTACTTCTACGGAAGAAAGCGTTAAAAAAAGTGTAATAGATACCTATAATTCCATAAAGGATTTAGAACTGAAAATTGCTTCACAGGAAATAGAGCTTGAAAATTTAAATGCAAAGCTTGATATAGCCCAAAAGAGACTTGAGCTTGGCCAGGTTACACAGCTTAGCGTAGACAAACTCCTGCTAGAAAAACATAACCTTGAATATGAAATGGAAACCAATAAAAATGACCACGCTATTCTTATTATGGCTTTTAAAAATCCTAATATTATTGCTTCGGCATCTGCCAAGTAAAATGTCTAAAACAAGAGTATCGTTCACAATGAACGATACTCTTGTTTTTGCTTTTTTTGTCCTAATAAGTAGAACGAAATAAACGAACCTACTGATTGGAGGCAAAAATATTATGCCGAAAAGAGAACGCAATTTGAGGCTACATATCATGGTAACTCATGAAGAATTAGCCGCCATACGAGAACGCATGGCAGAAGTAAACATCCAAAATCAGAGCGCATTTATTCGCAAGCTGGCCCTTGATGGATATGCCGTAAATTTTGACCTTGCGCCTGTAAAAGAGCTATCCCTGCAACGCCAAAGCGTGAATAATCTTGCTCCAATTGCAAAATACGCAAAGGCTTATAATGCCTATCAATCTGAAATTGAGGAACTGCAAAAAGGTTATGGCGAGTTATGGAAACAGTATTCAAGGCTCTTGGAACACCTTGCAAAACTGGTTGCACTTTAGGACTTCGGGCCGAGTTGGCCCGAAGTGAAACAAGGAATGAGCGACGGCGAAATGACGCAACAAAAGCCGGATTTGGAAATGCTCTCCAACAAGCAACTTTGAGAATTTTACTGCAAGGGAAAAATCCCAAAATGTACAAGTGTGTGTACACTTGCCCTGCTTGCTGGTTAGCGGAGAGGCCAGAAATACCCATAAAATAACAGAGTGAGAATATAATTCAGTCCCTTCTTGACAAGTGATCAGTTGTTCACTATAATAATGGTGAACGATTGATCACCATTATTATTGATGGAGGTTATTATGCCAAAAAACGAAACAAGAGATACAAAGGAAGTTATTTTGACAGTTGCACTAAAACTGTTTTCTGAAAGAGGTTACGAAGGGGTTGGTATCCGTGACATATCAAAAGAAATCGGAATACGGGAGAGCGCCCTTTATAAGCATTATAGCGGAAAGCAAGACATTTTTGACTCAATTCTCAAAGACATTGAGCGTCGTTATCAAGAGGAAGTTTCTACTTTTATTCCCTCTGAAAGCATGGCCAATATTCTCTCAGGAGAAAGTGATGTAAGAGAGGAATTATTCCGTATCAGCTTTACAATGTTTCAGTTCTATCTCAAAACAGAGTATGGTTCGCAGCTGCGTAGAATGTTGACAATGGAACAGTATAGAACTTCGAAGGCAAGCAAGTTTTTTAGGGAATTGATAATAGACAAGGGCTTGGATTATATATCAGGCGTGTTCACTGATTTAATAAATACCGGGGTTTATGTTGATGCTGACTCAATGGTAATGGCCTTGCAGTTTTATTCCCCTTTGTATTTGCTGTTATCCAAATACGACAATCAGCCTGAAAAATATGAAGAAGCTTTATCCTTTTTAGAAAAACACATTACGATATTCAATAAAACCTATTTAAGGAGCGATAAACAATGAGAGGAATTGGCGTATTAGCAGTGGAGTGGTTTATAACCGGCCTGATTGTTTATGCAGGACTATCCGGCAAACAAATATTATTCATCAATGGGCCCAGACCGGCTGTTATTACTTTGGGCGCAATCGGATTTACAATGTGTATGATTATGCCAACAATCGGCAAATTTATCAGCAATGCACCTGCTCACCCGCTCACCATCATGGGCTACATCTTTGGGACAATCGCATTACTTACAACAGCAATACAAATATTCAAATGGAAAATTCCTATCCTTTATGACCCCAAAATTGCGCTTTTTGTAGTTGCTGGCTGCATTGTCATAAAGTCGATTATTGGCAGGTTTGCACCGTTGATAGTTAAATAAATAGCTGAAAAGAGGGCGTTTTATGAATATTGAAGTGCGTTATTATTCAAAATCAGGTAATACAAAGAAAATAGCAGATGCTATCGCTAAACAAGCAAGGGTATCCGCAAGGTCAATTCATGAAAAAATACAAGGCGAAGTCGATATATTGTTTTTAGGAACAGGCATATATGCTTTTGACATTGACCCGGAACTAAAAGAATATATCTCGACCTTAAATCCGACGAGTATCAAAATGGTTGTAGTATTCAGCACAGCGGCTATCGTTAAGTCTGCTTATGAAAAGACCAAAAAATATCTTCAAAACCAAGGACTTAATGTATCAGATAAAGAATACCATTGTCCCGGTCACTATATGATTTTGCGTAAGGGGCGTCCAAATGCTGATGATATAAAAAAAGCCGAGCAGTTTGCAAAATCAATAATCAACAGTTTATGAAACGATTCGTTTGGAGCGATAACTATTGACTTTGGGCCAATTATAATAAAATATTGAAAACATACCCGCCGCTTATGCAGAAAAGAAAAAAAACGTTGTTCGGCGGGGTATAGCTATGTCATGAAAACGTACTATTGCAGAACGGCGGTTTTGAGATAATAAAGTCGCTGTTCTCTATTTATTAGAGGGCCTGGTAGTGTGCGCCCTTTTCCAGATAGAGCAGCTTTGGGAATGGAGGTTTCCCATGTATACAAAGCCGTTTTTCTCTATTTGGGAGGGTCCGTTGCCTTTTTGTAACGGCCAAATGTAGCAGAAATCCTATTTCTGCTTGTTTCTGAAAAATCTTATATATTTTGGGCCAACCAGTGCGGCCATTTTTCATATGACACCGTTCGAGTTTTTTCTCGGATAGGTGTTTTTTTATACCTTTTTTTCACTGACAGCGCATGGGACAAGCCTCAATGCGACTACGGGCCAAGTTGGCCCGTAGTCCTGCCCCGTTGCCGCTCCCCGTCCTCTCCATTCCGATTCGCTATCCCAAAAATTGAAATGGAGGAACGCCCTATGACTAAAATCAATCTGCGAGACTTTTACGCGTTTTATAATTCCGACCTTTTTATTGAGATACCCGATGAAGTGAAAACTGCCATTTTGGAATCGGAACGGTTAGAAAAGAATTACATTCGCCGTCGCTATTATAACAAAGCCCATTATTCATTGGACACTAACGACGGAATCGAAAAGGATATCTTTTCGTGTCCCCTTTCCCCTTGTGAGCTTTAGGAACGTAAAATGACTGCCTAACAACTGTATAAACAAGGAAAACGGATTTATGCCCACTACATATCATAAGTTCCTGCTCTAATATCCTTCCTTTTCCCTTTGATTCGGCAAAAAAATCAATAAATTTATTGTAAATATGTATAAAAAGTTTTTTTGTGACTTATGCAATGTATCCAATTATTCTCGCGCTCTCCTGAAACCCTTGTAAATGCTGGGTTTCCAATTCTTTTCCTGAGTTTTTTCAGCTTGACGCCGATTATAAGAAGTATTATAATTGAACTGAAAATTATGTATAATTTACAAAAAACAGTAATATTTATTATATTTTTTATTAATATAATTCTTATTACTGTGTCTGCTGTTTATAGCTTGGTTCATTACGGCAAAATTCACAAGTATATTTGTTTTGTAAGCTTTCAGCAGCAGAATGGATAAGAGGTAAATTATAAAATTAAAAATCCAGGAGGTTTTAAAAATGGAGAGAGTACGCAATTTTTCTGCTGGCCCGGGAGTAATCCCCGTTCCAGTTCTTGAAACAGCAGCTAAAGAAATGCTTAACTACCGCGGAAGCGGAATGTCAGTAATGGAAATGAGCCATCGTTCAAAGGTTTTTATTGAAATTGCCGAAAACGCAGAAGCTCTTTTAAGAGAAATCATGAACATCCCTTCCAACTACAAAGTTCTCTTCCTTCAAGGCGGAGCATCTACCCAATTCAGCATGGTTCCGCTGAACCTTTTCAGAAACAGCAAGAAATGCGATATGGTAAATACAGGCCAATGGGCTTCCAAGGCGATTAAAGAAGCTAAAAAATTCGGAACAGTAAACGTTGTTGCTTCTTCTGAAGACACAAATTTTGACCGTATTCCTGAAATTGACAGTTCCAAATTCTCAAGCGATGCAGACTACTTCCATATTACAAGCAACAATACCATCTTCGGTACAAGGTTCACAAGCCTCCCGGATACAGGAGACGTTCCCCTTGTTTGCGACATGAGCTCAAACATTCTTTCAGAAGTATATGATGTTTCCAAATTCGGCCTTATTTATGCCGGTGCTCAGAAAAACATGGGACCTGCAGGCCTTACAGTTGTAATCATCAGAGACGACCTTATAGGCCATGCCGATAAGAGCATTCCTACAATGCTTGATTACAAAATCCATGCGGAAGCTGACTCTATGTATAACACTCCCCCAACCTATGCGATGTACATAGCCGGCCTTGTTTATCAGTGGGTTAAGGATTTAGGCGGAGTTGCTGCAATGCAGAAAATAAACGAAGAAAAAGCTGCTATATTATATGATTTCCTTGACGAATCCAGCATGTTCAAGGGAACAGTTGTTAAAAAAGACCGCTCTTTAATGAACGTTCCTTATGTTACAGGAAACGAAGAATTAGACAGTAAATTCATTAAAGAAGCCGAAAAAGCAGGCTTTGTAAACCTTAAAGGATACAGAACGGTAGGCGGTATGAGAGCAAGTATCTACAATGCTATGCCTGTTGAAGACATTAAAGATTTAGTTGAATTCATGAAGAAATTTGAAGTAGATAATAAATAATATTTTTAAGGAGTTTTAAAATGTATAAAATTCTCACTTTAAATAAAATTTCTTCCATAGGAACCGATTGCCTCTGCCCCGATAAATATACAATCGTTAACGAAGAAGCTTCTCCAGACGGTATTTTGTTAAGAAGTGCCAGCATGCACGAAATGGAGCTTCCTGAAAGCTTAAAGGCAGTTGCGAGAGCAGGTGCGGGAGTTAATAACATTCCACTCGATAAATGCGCTGATCAGGGTATCGTTGTTTTCAATACTCCCGGAGCCAATGCCAATGCCGTTAAAGAGCTTGTATTATGCTCAATCTTTCTTGCTTCAAGAAAAATCGTTCAGGGTATTAACTGGACTCAGTCTCTTAATGGCCAGGAAGGCGTAGCAAAGCTCGTTGAAAAAGGCAAAGGGGATTTTGTAGGCCCTGAAATAAAAGGCAAAAAGCTTGGCGTTATCGGCTTAGGTGCAATTGGTACTTTAGTTGCCAATGATGCTGTTCATTTAGGCATGGAAGTATATGCTTACAACCGTACTTTAAACGCCAATGTAGGATTAAAGCTTAATCCCCAGATACATCTTACAGATATTGAAACTATCGTTAAAACCTGTGATTATATTTCATTACATATCGCTTTAACCCCTGAAACAAAGCATATGTTTAATGCCGATACCTTTAATAAGGTTAAAAAAGGTGTTCGGATACTGAACTTCTCAAGAAATGAGCTTGTAGATAATGAAGCTCTTAAAAAAGCCCTTGAGGATAATACAGTATCTTCATATGTGATAGACTTCCCGACAGAAGATGTTTTGGGCGTAGATAATATTATAACCATCCCTCATTTAGGTGCTTCTACTCCAGAGAGCGAAGATAACTGCGCTTATATGGCAGCTACTCAAATAGCTGAATACCTTGAAAAAGGCAATATCGTAAATTCTGTTAACTATCCTGACTGCTCTATGGCCTATACAGGAAACAAACGTATTTGTGTCCTTGGAAAAGGCTTATCCGTTGACAGCATAACTTCTTTCGTTAAAGAAACAGGAAATACGATTTCTGCCATGGTAAATGCATCTAAAGGAGAATACAGCTATACTATAATTGACGTTTCTGAAAACGAAGTAAAGGATATGAGCGGACTTAAAAATATAGCAGGCGTTACCGGCTATAGAGTAATTTAATTCCTCTCCCCTTGCCCTTTTGCTTTTTAAAATTAGAGCATTCTCTTAATTTAAAATTTGCTCTGATGCGTGTTTTGAAATACTCAAGCCTGCAAAGTTCCTGTAAAATACCTTTTTAGGAACTAAACAAGGCTTGAAATTTCAAAACCCGCTATAGGGGCGTATTGATACTAAATAAGTATGCAGATAAAAGCTACGATTTTCACTTAATCTCGTAGCTTGCTTATTCATGATGGAAAGTTACGAACCTAGAAAACAGAGAAGACGTATTTCAAAGACATCTTCTGTACTTAGTAAGTGACAATTCCTGTTTTATTTTAATATAAAAAATAATTGATGTAATGCCTGCATAAAAAGATTTGTCAGTTTGCATAAATTGTATTATGTAAATTTCTCCCCAGAGGCTGACCAAAAATATGTTTAGCATCAATACGCCCTATTAATTAAAGAATAGAATATACTGTTGTAAAATTAGGCAAAGTTTGAAAAGTTTATTTGCAGGAAAACATTGCGTTGCTATAGCAAAATAGACGCTGTTTTGGGCTTTTCGGGCACGCCGTAAAATACAGGAGGTACTATATGGCTACAATCAGACCATTTAAAGCAGTAAGGCCAAATGAAAAAGTTGCAGACAAGGTTGCGGCTCTTCCATATGACGTTATGAGCAGCATGGAAGCAAGAGAAATGACAAAGGATAATCCCATTTCATTTTTATATATTGACAGGGCTGAAATTAACTTTGAACCCGGCGTAAATATATATGATGATAAAGTGTATAAAATGGCCCGTCAAGTATATGAAGACAGGAAAGCGGACGGTACTTTCATTCAGGATTGTGAGCCATGCCTTTATATATACAGACAAACCATGGACGGAAGAAGCCAGCTTGGCCTTGTTGCCTGTGCTTCTATCGATGATTACATAAATAATCATATTAAAAAACATGAGCTTACAAGAGAAGAAAAAGAGCAGGACAGAATTAAGCACGTAGATAATGTAAATGCCAATACCGGCCCTATTTTCTTAACTTACAGGCATATGGACGAATTATCTAAGGTTATAAAGAACTGGTCTGAAAGCCATAAGCCCGTTTATGATTTTGTTGCGGAAGATAATATCGGGCATACCGTATGGGTAATAGACGATAAAGAAACCATTGATGCTATAGTAGAAAGCTTTAAAAACATACCTTCTCTTTATATTGCAGACGGCCACCATAGAAATGCTTCCGCCGTTAAAGTAGGTCTTAGAAGAAGAGAAGAAAACCCCGGATATTCTCCTGAAGCTGAATTCAATTATTATCTTTCCGTTATTTTCCCAGATAATGAGCTTTACATCATGGACTATAACAGAATCGTTAAAGATTTAAACGGAAATTCAAAGGAAGAATTCCTCAATAAAGTTTCTGAAAAATTCACTGTTACAGAATATCAAAGTGAAGGCCCATGCCATCCGCAGAAGGCCCATACTTTCGGTATGTACCTTGATAAAAAATGGTATCTTCTTGAAGCGAAAGAGGAATACATCAATAAAAACGACGTTGTTGCTTCCTTGGATGTTTCTATCCTGCAAAATGAGCTTTTGAATCCTGTTTTAGGCATAGAGGACCCTAGAACAGATAACAGAATCGATTTTGTCGGCGGCTTAAGAGGCCTTAAAGAGCTTGAAAAAAGAGTTGATTCAGGTGAAATGACTGTTGCTTTTGCCATGTACCCTACTACAATAGAAGAGCTTATGAATATAGCCGATGCAGATAAGCTCATGCCGCCTAAATCTACATGGTTTGAACCTAAATTAAGAAGCGGTCTTTTAATCCATGAATTAGATTAATCGTCTAAACTTTAAAACTTTCACAGGTTATAAAGTAAATTATGATGAGGTACTATTATTTCATCATAATTCAAGGATACATAAAAACCCTATATAAAGAAATAATGACTCCGAAATCCGGAGTCATTATTTTTTTTGTTTTCCCCAATTTTTATAAATCTACCCCAATACCTTTAAGATTAAAAATTGTTTTATCTTAATCTTTATTAACTGCTTTTTATAGTAAATTTCAAATTAAACAGTAATACAAATCGTATGGTTTGAATGGCTCAACATAGGGGTTTTATATGTTTAAGCCGTTTATGAAAAATGGATTTTTATTACATCCTTGGGTGAAATTTGCTATAAAACTAATTTTCTAAAGCATTTCTAATACTCTTGCATAGATCTCGTCTGCAAGCTCTATAGAGCGTTTAAGTATTTCCTCGCCCTTTGTGCGGTATTCATTAACAAAAGCTTCATCCTTTATCCCGCCAATGTTTATTTTTACATTAAGCCATGCACCCTGAACGGCGGCTTTTAAGCTTAATGCGGCAACCCCTAAGTCGCTTGCGGCGCTTTCGTTGAATTTTCCAAGGGCCTGATATGTAAGCTCAAGGCCTGCAAGGCTATAGCTCATCATTTCAAAAGGCGTAAGGGTACAGCCTTTTAAGCCTTCCTGCATAGCGTTTTTTCTGGCGGCCTTTTCTTCGTCCGTAGATTTCGGCATGGAGAATACGGCGCTTACTACATTAAAGGCTTCCGTATCTCGATCTATAACATCAATAAAATCACATAATATCTTATCAGATTTTTCCATAAGCTCTTTCATAAGCTCTTCATGTTCCTGATATTTAGGCTTTCCTACCGTAAGCCCTGCTACCATATGGGTAAGAGCAACACCAAGAGCGCCTTCAAGAGCAGCCGTCGAGCCGCCGCCAGGTGCCGGTGCATCGGAAGCAAGAACCTTTGCAAATTCCTTAATTGTGTGGTCAACTAATTTCATAGTAAACTTCCTTTCAGCTTTATAAATTTAATATGATTATCCAAGAAGGTGATTTTCGAGCACTTGCTTCTTGTAATCAAAATTTTCTATCTTAAGATAATACTCTGCGCAGTCAACAAGAGCCTTAACAGGAGTAAGCCCTATAACTTCACTTCCGATTATTGAAACACCCCAGCGCTCTGCTTCAAAGCGAATGGCTTCATATGCCCTGTAAAGAGGTGTGCCTTCATAGTTCACCATATTCATGGAAACCTGAGCGATGTTTCTGTCTTCAAGCATAACGCCGATTGCCTTGCAGAATTTGTATCCGCCGCTTGAGGAACGGATTGTTTTTGCGATGGCGTTTGCGATATTAATATCTGATGTATTCAAATTAACATTAAACGCTACTAATGGCATTCTTGCGCCAACTGCCGTTATACCGGCTGTAGGGTGAATTTTTCTTTCGCCGAAATCAGGCGCCCATTCTTCTTGAAGAAGCTTTTCAGGCATACCCTCAAACTGACCTTTTCTAACGGCGGCAAGATTGCGTCTTTTTTCGCTTGCAGCAGAATCTTCATAAAGGAATATAGGTATTTGCAGTTCATCATAGATACGCTTTGCAACTTTTTTGGAAATTTCAATGCATTCTTCAGCAGTGGTATCCTTAACAGGTACAAAAGGAATAACGTCTGTTGCGCCCATACGAGGGTGCTCGCCTGTATGCTTTGTCATATCTATTTTTTCGCTTGCAACCTTGCAAAGCCTGAAAGCCGCCTCCGCAATGCCATCAGGATCTCCAACCAAAGTAAAAACGCTTCTATTATGGCTCGCGTCTGAAGAATAGTCTAAAAGCATAACGCCGGGAACACTTTTTGCTGTTTCAACTAAAGTGTTTATAACCTCCGTATCCCTTCCTTCGCTGAAATTCGGAATACATTCTACTAATTTTGCCATTAAAATCTACTTCCTTTCTGAATTATATATTTTATACTAAGCGAATCTTAAAAATGTACAAACATAAGCTTGCAAACAGTTTTTTAAGTGAGCGTTTATGTATGGTTAACAAACAAATTCTTATGTTTGTTAACCATACGATGTAGGTAATGATGCTGATAAATTCTGTAGGGCATATTGGCTTTCCAAGAGGTTCTTAGAAGGAAACAACCGCCGTGTATATTTTAACATATTTATGCAAAATATCCTATAAAGAATATTATAGCAGGTAAGCTCACAATATCTATAAATACCGCACAGCATAACGGAACTATCATAAGTGCCTTATAAGATGTAACATTGTATTTTTCGCATACTGCGCTCATGCTTGCAACGGCGGTGGCCGTTACGCCAAGCCCTACCCCCGTTGCACCTGAGGACATAACGGCCGCATCGTAGTTCTTGCCCATAGCCGGCCAGTAAACAAAACGTATGTAAATAAAAACAAATACAGTTTGAACTAAAAGTATTATTATAAGAGGAACAGCAAGGTCTGCAAGCTCCCAAATCTTTAAAGTCATAATCGCCATCGTTAAGAAGAATCCAAGCCCGATATCCTGTATAAGATCAATGATTCTTCCGTCTAATTTCAGCAGATTAAATTTGTCGTTGATGTTTCTGAATATAATAGCTACAAACATAGCGCCTACATATTGAGGCAAAGCGAAATTAGGAATATTAAGCTTTTTTATTCCTGTTGCAATAAGGATACCGCAAACCATAAAAATCCCGATAAGCACCATATGGTTAATAAAGCTCCTTGATGTTATGGGGCCTTCTTCATGGCTTACCTTTGCGCTGATGTTCGTATTTTTTCCATTTGATGCAACTTCAATAGGAACATTGAACTTTTCTATTAAGTATTTAGCTACAGGGCCGCCTGAAAGAGAGCCCACGATTAATCCATATGTAGCCGCCGCAACTGCTACAGTAGTTGCTCCCGTAACACCCAAGGCTTCTGCTTCCGGTCCGAACGCCGCGGCATTCCCGTGGCCTCCTACCAAAGAAACCCCTCCTGCCATAACACCAAGAACAGGATTTATGTCAAGGACAGACGCAAGGCCTGTTCCTATAACGTTTTGCATAACGGCTAATATCCAGCAGCATACAAGAAATATTAAGAGGTCCTTTCCGCCGGTTTTAAGAACCGTTATACTTCCTCCAAACCCGACACAAGTAAAGAAAGCAAGCATTAAAGGAGCCTGTAAAGTCGTATCCAATGAAAAATTCATCGCTCCCGTGTTTCTAAGAATCAAGGTTAAAACCGAAAAAGAAACGCCGCCAATTACAGCCGCGGGAAAACAAAATTTCTCAAATACCGGCAGCTTCTTTTTCACCCAATACCCAAAAAGCAGCAGAAGTCCCGCAAGAACAGTCGTCGAAACAAGGTCCATTTTTAACGTTAAAACGTCTCCCAATTCAAAACTCATTTTAAAGCCTCCCTTTTATTTTTTACTGAGATAAAATCGGTTACATAGGTCCATATCCGAATAATAGTAACTTTCTCCTTTCGATTATAATTTGGTACTAATCCAATGTAACCTCTTTTAAAATCTAAAACAAAAATAAAGCAAATTCAGTCTTTATATCAAGGGAATAATCATGATTTTGAATTAATAATTATATTTTTTAGATAATTTCAGGTAAATCAAGAGATATATTTGTTAATTAAATTCTTATATATGTGTAAAGAGCCTTATTAATATAAATAAATAGACTTTATTTGGCACCTATTATGAACAATACTATCCAAAAACATGTACAGTCATATAATACCAAATTTTAAGTTTTGGTTCAATATACAAACCCAATAAACATCTTGCGGCTTCTCTCACAAATTTTTCTATAGAGTGACAAATTTATAAGAGCTTGTATATACAACAGTTTCACTAATAAATAAAACAGAAAAAATATTAAATCATGATTGGTTTAAGCGGTATTGTACCAATTAAACAGAAATATAGAGCTGCTTTATATTTTGAAAAAGGAGTATTTTATGGGCCTCAACACTTTTAATAGAAAATATTGCAAAAAATATAATTCAATGAAAAATAATTGTCATTTTATAATAAAATTTTATATAAGCATCTATAGGCAAGGAATATAATTCTATATATTGGTTCTATTCCCCTATGAAACAAAGGCAAATCTTGCTAAGAACTGGCCATTATGTTATATTTATGGATATTCAATAAAATTATTTCATTAATAAATGAGGACAGGGAGTGCAAAATTGTTTCCCCAGATTAATATATCAAAGAAGTCATCTGTTTCTATAACAAATCAAATTTACGATCAAATACTGAAAATGATTATACACGGAAGGCTTGAGCCGGGGGAAAAGCTCCCTCCGGAACGTGATTTAGCCTTAAATTTAGGTATCTCCAGAGGAACCGTCAGAAGGGCCTATGAAAAGCTTGAACAATCAGGTGCCATAATCACCCGCAAAGGAAGCGGCAGTTTAGTTCTGAAAAACGGTCATCTCCTTGAAGAAAGCCAAAAAAAAGAAGCAGCTGAAATAATCTCAAACACTTTCAGCAGACTTTATGCAATGGGGCTTTCCGAAAAAGAAATATTAAACCTTGTTAATTTAAGAGCCTCCACCCAAAATAATATTCAAAATATCAATATTATGGTGGTATCAAATAATCATGAGGTTCTTTCCCAGCTTGAAAACCAGTTTTCATATTTGGCCCCCTACCCTCTGGTAAATTTCAGTATGTCTTATTTCACTATAGACAGTGTATCAAGGTTTTCAGAACCTATGCAGACAATGCTGAGATATGATTTAATCATCGCTTCTTCCATCGATTACCCTGCTATGGTTGAAATGTTTCCAGACCATACCTCAAGAATGATAGAGGCTAATATCTCCCCAAGAACAAGCACCTTAAGATTTCTTGCATCATTACCCAGAGATACTAAAATGAATATTATATACAGAACCACCGTTTTTCGGGATATGGTCTACAGGACTTTAAAATACCTTGATTTCAATACCAATAATTTGTATTTTTACTCTGAGTTTGATTATAATCCGGTTAATCATGGAGATAATGGCGTAAAGGTGATACTTAATTTCAATGAATCTCCTGTATATGTTGACCCTTCCTTTAAAGAAAGAAATGAGGCGTTTATAAAAGAAGGCGGCATTATATATCAATTTGAATATCGAATAAACAGAGAAGCCTTGCTTAGAATAGAGGATAGAATTCAGGATCTTCTTCGCCAGGCCATGTCGGAGCCGCCAATGAAACCATTTTAATAAAGGGGTACTGTCAATGAAAACTGTTAACTTTGATTCAGCAAAAGCCTGGATATACCGAAATGCCCGCCCTATAGATTTTGCCAGATGGCAATTTCATTTTGAAAATGGAAATAAGGAAAATATCTTAAATATACTGTCGTCTTATCAAAATAGCGATGGCGGCTTTGGGCATGCTTTGGAAGCAGATGCATGGAACCCCAACTCCTCCCCTATACAGACATGGGCCGCTATTGAACTTCTTCGGGAAATAGAAATTGAAGATAAAAGCCATCCTCTTATTATTGATATATTGAGATATCTTAATAGCGGAAGAGATTTTTCTGATGGAAAATGGTTAAATACCATTGAAACGAATGATAATTTTCCCCATGCTTTTTGGTGGAATTGGAATCCTGAGAGTAATTATAATCCCACGGCTAATTTTTGCGGCTTTATATTAAAATATGCCGATAAAAACAGCGTCCTATATTCTAAAGGCAAAGAAATCGCAAAAGACGCCATAACATCTTTTATGGACACAACAGGTGCCGGTGGTCATCTTATTTTATGCCATCTAAGGCTGATGCAGGCTTTGACTGAAATGGAAATAGAGGGCTTATATGATTTAGAAGCGTTCCATCATCATCTTTCAAAACATATTAAGCACTTTCCTGAGCATATGGAATTAGACTGGTGCTGTGACGGAGTGGCCTATGAATTTATAAAATCTTATAAAGACAATCTTCATCTTTTAAATTCTAAAATAGATATTGTAAATGCCCTATATAAAAATTTAGCAGATACCCAACAGCCAGATGGGAGCTTTCCTATTCCTTGGCAATGGAATGAATACCCTGAGGAATGGGCAGTAAGCAAAAATTGGTGGAAGGCCTACGGAATAATAAATAATATGCTGTTTTTAAAAGAATTTGGTTTTATAGTAAATTTCATATAAAGAAGTAGCAAAAGCCTATCCCCATCAGGCCCAAAAACACGGATTTCCTTCGGAAACATAATGAAATTGCCTTTATACCGCAATAGGCCGTAAGGCTTTTAATATATAAATCAAATAAAGGCAGTTTCACAAAGGCGATTTACTATATTTCTTTTAAAGCGCATTTTTGAGCCTTCGTGAATATACGGCTTTGCTACTGTTTAACTTTAAATTTACTATATATAAAATTATAAAAAGCCTTACGGTAATTTTCTACCGTAAGGCTTTTATTGTATCTCATACAATAAACCACCTGCTATGCAGGTGGAGGGAAAATGCTTTAGCTTCAAGAAAAATACCCCCTGTGATAAAATAAAGTGGGTTTGCCAACCACAATTATTAGATCATAGGAGGTGTGTCCGATGGACAAAAATAGTTTATCACATACAACCTGGGAATGTAAATATCATCTGGTATTTGCTCCAAAGTATCGAAGACAAATAATTTATGGAAGATTAAAGGCGGATATAGGAAAGATACTTAGAGAATTATGTGAAAGAAAAGGCATAGAAATAATAGAAGCAGAATGTTGTAGTGACCATATACACATGTTAGTCAGAATACCACCTAAATATAGTGTATCAGAGATAATGGGATATTTGAAAGGAAAGAGTTCTTTAATAATATTCGATAGACATGCAAATTTAAAATATAAATATGGGAATAGACATTTCTGGTGTAGAGGATATTATGTTGATACAGTAGGTAAAAATGCGAAAAAAATAGAAGAATACATTAGAAATCAAATACAAGAAGATAAAGTAGCAGATCAAATTTCATTGTTAGAATATATTGACCCGTTTACGGGGGAGCCAGTGAAAGGAAATAAAAAATAAACCGCTTTAGCGGTTATTGGGAAGTAAATGCGGTTGGCAAACCGCTTCGATGCGTCCTCAGACGCATGCCAGTAAGAGCCCCTTATAGGGGCAGAGCAAACTACCGGCTAAGCCGGTAGTTATGATTTTATGGCTTAAGCCAGTTGAGCTCGCATAGCGTGCGAAACAAAAAACTACCCGCTATGCGGGTAGAGGACCAAAAGGTTCTACCACAAGAAACACCTTTCCAATAGAATAGTGAGTGTTCAAGCCACTATGCAGAAAGGAAAGGTGTTTCAATGGCAAACCAACATAATAGTTTGTCCCACACAAAGTGGATGTGCAAATATCACATTGTGTTCACTCCAAAGTATAGACGTAAAATCATCTTCAATCAATATCGAGAGTCGATTGGGAAAATTCTTCGAGAGTTATGCGGCTACAAAGGCGTAGAACTGATCGAAGGTCACCTGATGCCAGATCATGTGCATATGTTAGTGAGCATTCCACCAAAGATCAGCATTTCAAGTTTTATGGGATATCTAAAAGGGAAAAGTGCCCTGATGATTTTCGATCGACATGCAAATTTGAAGTACAAGTTTGGGAATCGGCATTTTTGGTCAGTTGGCTATTATGTCAGTACGGTAGGACTGAACGAAGCTACCATCCAGAAATACATCAGAGAACAAGAGCAACATGACATTGCTCTAGATAAGCTGAGTGTCAAAGAATATGAAGACCCCTTTAGGGGTTAGCTGGTAATACAAATAGCCCTTAAGGGCTAAGCAAAAGAGGCAAGGGCATAGGGGCTTGAACTTAAGTGAAAGCCAGCATCTTGAGATGCTGGCCGGTAACAAGGCCTTACAGGCCTAGCTCAAACCACCCTTTTAAGGGTGGTCATGATTAATTTTAAATCTTATTAAGCCATGTATTTTTCAAGGAGCTCACAGGCTTTTTCAACAGTTTTCCAGCATCTTATGTCTTCTTGCTTATAAACAGGTTTTATTTTCTCACATAAATCTGAAGCAAAAGCTTCCTGAAACTCACCTGTAAAGGACTTTACCTTCTCCATCATATCATAAGAGGAATGAGCGTGGCCGTTACTGTATTTAAGGCCTATGGCCGCAGCGCCGCCTGAAAGAGCACCGCATATACTTTCGCAGCCAAGACCGCCGCCAAATACGCCTATACATTTTATGGCTTCCTTTGTTGCTCCCAGATTATAATAATCATTATAGGCTAAGAATACAGCCTCAGAGCAGTTTTTATCTTTATTTATATAATAATCATAAGCTATATCCTTAATCAATTTTCTTCCCCCTATAGCTTATTATTACAATAAATTCTCGTATACTTCTCCGTCAATGATAGTTGTTTCGCAAAGAGTAAGGTTAGAGAATGGGAAACCGTTAAATATAGCGATATCCGCGTCTTTTCCGGCTTCGATGGAACCTGTTCTTCTGTCGATTCCGAGAAGCTTTGCAGGGCGTATTGTAACAGCTTCAAAAGCAGCTTCTTCAGATAAGCCTCTTGCGATACAAAGACCAACATGCATAGGAAGATATTTTGTACCTGAGGAAGTATCTTCTGTTAAGCAGAAATTAATGCCCGCTTTCTCCATAATTCCGGGAGTTTCAAGCTTGCAGCCCCAAATTTCCATTTTGGCAGGTCCCATTGTTAAAGGTCCAACAACTGCCGTAACATTATTTTCTTTAAGGAAATCGAGTATTTTATAGCCTTCTGTACAATGCTCAATAGCAAAATCAAGATTGAATTCCTTTGCTATACGAATAGCAGTAACGATATCATCTGCTCTGTGAGAATGGATACGAACTTTCATTTCACCTCTGATAGCAGGCACAAGCGCTTCTAATTTAAAATCAGGCTTCGGTGCTTTTGAAGGATCTGACTGAGCCTCTAAAAGCTGGTCTGAATATACCTTTGCGTTATAAAGAGTTTCTCTTAAAACAGCACCGATACCCATACGAGTCATAGGCATTTTCTTTTCAGAACCGTAAACTCTTCTTGGGTTTTCGCCGAGAGCCATTTTCATATGCTCTGAACCGGGGATTATTAAATCATATACTGTTGAGCCTTCTTTAAGCTTAAAGCTGATACCTGTTCCGCCGATAACGTTTGCTGAACCGGGGCCTGTATAGCAAGTTGTAAAGCCTGCTTTTCTTGAATGCTCAATGGCCATGTCATGGGGATTTAAAGCGTCTAAACCTCTTATATGAGCAGTAACGGGGTTACTCATTTCGTTTCCATCGTACACTGCCGGAAGCGTGTTAGGCTCATTAAAAGTAGATATATGTGTATGGGCATCAATAAAGCCAGGTGTTACCCATTTGCCGGCAGCATCAATAACCTTGGCGTCGGAAGGTATTTCAATATCTTTACCCACACCGATGATCTTGCTTCCGTCAATAAGTACAGTTCCATTTTCAATAATGCCATTCGTTACAGTAACAATTTTACCGCCTTTAATAGCTATCATTTAGTCATCTCCTTATTTTTATTTTAATTACATTATATAGAAGGTAGTATGGAAAAAGCAACGTATATTTGAAATTTTTACCTATAAACTTTAAATCCATTGCCTTTATAAGTTCAAATTGATACAATAAAAAATATTTTACAGCGTTTATATAATATAAAGCTTAGGGGTGAATATATGGTACACGTCATAATGATGTGCGGCCTATGTGGTTCGGGAAAAACCACCTATGCCTTGGAAAAAGAAAAAGAAGGATACATACGCCTATCCATTGATGAAGAGATGTGGAAAGTTTATGGAAAACGCGGTGTAGATTACCCCGCAGATAAATATGATGAATTATCTAAACAAATAGAATTGCAACTGCAAGAAGAACTGGTTTGTCTTATTAAATCCGGGCAAAATGTGATTTTAGATTTCAGCTTTTGGAATAAAGAAAACAGAAATAAATACAAAAAATTAATTGAGGAATTGGAAGGTACGGTAGATTTGGTCTATTTAAAAGCTGATATAGAAGTATTGCGTAAAAGATTGCAAATACGAAATCAATCTATTCATGTGAACTCTCCTTATGAAATAACAGACGATATATTAGAACGCTATTATAATGGATTTCAAGAGCCTTTAGGTGAAGGAGAAATAATTATCATTCAAAAATGATGTATCGCTATGTATTATTCTTTATTATTTTATTTGCGTTGCATTTTCCATAGGGTAATAGTATAATGTAAGTAAAACCAAGCTTTGCTTGGTTTTATCTATGAATACATTTTCCTGCGGAAATGTATTCGCAAAATTTATATTTTATAATATAATAACTATTATTATGGAGGATTTCTATTGAGTTTCAGAATAGGATTCGGATACGATGTTCACAGGCTTCAAAAAGGAAGAAAACTTATTATAGGCGGCGTAGAAATTGCCCATGAATACGGCCTTTTAGGCCATTCCGATGCAGATGTGCTCACTCATGCAGTCATGGATGCTCTTTTAGGCGCAGCCGGAAAAGGCGATATCGGTACGCACTTTCCTGATACCGACGAAAAATATAAAGATGTTTCAAGCATAAAGCTTCTTTGTGAGGTCAAGAATATAATAGAAGACGAAGGCTATAAAATATCAAATATTGACGCTGTTATTGTAGCTCAGGAGCCAAAGATATCTCCCTATAAAGAAAAAATAGCTGCAGAGCTTTCAAAAGCTCTTGCTATTGATAAATCTCAGATCAATATTAAAGCAACTACGGAAGAAAAACTGGGCTTTACCGGTGACGGAAGCGGAATGAGTGCAAAGGCCGTAGCGCTAATAGAAAAAATTTAATAATAAAAGGCTTTGAAGGAAAGAGTAATTATAGGATTTTTCCCAGAGAGGGGCTAGAAAGACAATATCAAAAGACATTGTTATGCTGAAATAGCCCTGTGAATGAATATAACGAAGTGCATTCCTGAGCCCGGAAGGTGAATTTCGCTTTTAAGATCGTAGCTTTCCGCGGGTATGACCGTTATATCTTTAGAGTAAGGTAATTTACTGGATTACCTTAAAATAAAAGTGGAACCGCGATAATCTTCGTCTTTTAAAGCCGAGGATTTTTTATTGTAAAGAAGGAGCTGATAGAATGAAGCTGTATAATACTATGAAAAGGCAAAAAGAAGAATTTGTACCCATTGAAGACGGGAAAGTTAAAATGTACGTATGCGGCCCTACGGTTTATGATTATATTCATATCGGAAATGCAAGGCCTTACGTTGTATTCGATACTTTAAGAAGGTATCTTGAATTCAGAGGATATGACGTTAACTACGTTCAAAATTTTACGGATATTGATGACAAAATAATAAGAAAAGCCAATGAAGAAGGCGTAACCTTCGACGTAATAGCAGACAGGTATATAAAAGAAGCTTTAAAAGATGCAGAGGGCCTGAATGTTAAAAAGCCTACCGTTGCCCCCAGAGTGACCGAAGAAATTGACGGCATCATCTCTATGATTTCCTATCTTATAGAAAAAGGTTATGCCTATGAGAAAAACGGAAGCGTATATTTTGATACGGAAAACGATGAGGATTACGGAAAGCTTTCAAAGCGTGACCTGGATCAGCTTGAATCCGGCGTAAGAATAGACGTAGATGAGGAAAAGAAAAGCCCTATGGACTTTATTCTTTGGAAGCCTAAAAAAGAAGGAGAGCCTTATTGGGATTCTCCATGGTCCAAAGGAAGACCCGGCTGGCATATTGAATGCTCTGTTATGGCGAAGAAATATCTCGGCGATACCCTTGATATCCATGCCGGCGGAGAGGATTTAATCTTCCCCCACCATGAAAATGAAATTGCCCAAAGCGAGGCCGCTAACGGCAAAGACTTTGTACGCTATTGGCTCCATAACGGCTTTATTAAAGTGGATAATAAAAAAATGTCCAAATCCGAGGGAAATTTCTTTACCTTAAGGGAAATCTCCGAGCAGTTCCCTTATGACGTTGTTCGTTTTTATTTATTGTCAAGCCACTACAGAAGCCCTATTAATTTCAGCCGTGAACTTATGCTTTCGGCAGAAAGCAGCTTAGGAAGGATAAAGACTTGCCTTTCAAATTTAAAATTTGCTTTCGAAAATGCCAGAACTAAAGAACTTACGGAAGAAGAAAACACCCTTTTAAAAGAGTGCGAAGAATTCAAAAAATCTTTCATAGAAAGTATGGACGACGACCTTAATACTGCCGATGCCATTGCTTCCATATTTGATTTTGTAAGGTTTGCAAATACAAATATCAACGAAAATAGTTCTGCAGAATTTTCTCAAAAAATATATGAAAAAATTAAGGAATTATGTGATATACTGGGTATAGAAACAGAAGTAAAAAGTGAAGAAGTAGATACTGAAAAAATTGAACAGCTTATTGCCGAAAGAAGCGAAGCAAAAAAAGCAAAAGACTTTGCAAGAGCCGATGCAATCAGAAATGAGCTTTTAGATATGGGTATCGTCATTGAAGATACGAGACAAGGAGTCAGGTGGTATAAAGAAAGCTAATGGATAAAGAAAAAATAGAAAATTATCTTGATTTAATAGACAAATCTGCTTACACCCCCTCCGATATCAGCATGATGCCGGCGCTGAACCTTGCCTATATCGGAGATTGTGTATTCGAACTGCTTGTAAGAAGCAAAATAATATCGGAAAACAAATCAGCAGTAAATATTTTGCATAAAAGATCGTCAAGCTTTGCGAGAGCCGGCGCCCAGTCGGAAATGTATTACAATATTATTGACTTTTTAAAAGAAGATGAGCTTTCGGTTTTAAAAAGAGGCAGAAACGCAAAAAGCCAGACTAAGGCAAAAAACGCCACCGTTTCGGAATACCGTCATGCCACAGGCCTTGAAGCGCTTTTCGGCTATTTATTTTTAAAAGGAGATAATAAAAGAATAATAGAATTGTTTGAAATATGTACAAATAAGAGGGAGAAAAACAGTGGAGAAAAAGAGGAATATGCCCATAAAGAAAACGGCAGACAATAAAAGCCCGAGGTTTAAAAAAGATAATACGTCCGACAGAAGGCCCGGTAGGTTTTCAGAAAGACCCAGGAGAGACTTTGTTGACGAATTAAATGAAGGCCTTATCCTTGAAGGAAGAAATGCCGTATTAGAAGCTGTAAACAGCGGAAGAACAATAGATAAGATTCTTGTTAAAAACGGCCCTGTGGAAGGAAGCATTAACGTCATCGTAGCAAAGGCCAAAGAAAAAGGCATTGTTATCGGAGAGGTTTCTAAAACAAGGCTTGACGAATTAAGCCAGTCCGGAAATCATCAGGGAATCATCGCCATGTGCCCTGCCCACGAATATGTTGAGGTTTCAGATATTTTAAAAATTGCAAGAGATAAAAATGAAGACCCGTTTATCATTATTCTTGACGGCATCACAGACCCTCATAATTTAGGTGCCATTATGAGAACTGCAGACTGCTGCGGTGCCCACGGAATCATTATCCCCAAAAGAAGAACAGCCCTGCTCACAGGTATCGTGAGTAAAACTTCTGCCGGAGCCATCGAATATGTTCCTGTTGCAAAGGTAACGAATTTGGCTCAGGTCATTGAGGATTTAAAAAAGGAAGGGCTTTGGATAGCAAGCGGCCATACCCATGGCAAACCATATTTTAAATCTGATTTAAAAGGTCCTATTGCCCTCGTTATAGGCAGTGAAGGTGAAGGCATCTCTAAAATAATTGAAAAAAAGAGTGATTTCCTGCTTAAAATTCCTATGTATGGAGAAATATCTTCCCTTAATGCATCGGTTGCCGCCGGACTTTTAATGTATGAAGTAGTTAGGCAGAGAAAATTCATATAGAATGGCTATAGGCAGAAAAGAGGAATATTTACTTGTTGACGGCTATAATATTATATTCGCGTGGGAAGAGCTGAGCCTTTTAGCCGAATACAGTCTTGAAGATGCACGCTTAAGACTTTTGGATATATTAAGCGATTATAAAGGATTCAGCGGGATAAATATTATAACCGTATTTGATGCTCATAAGGTTAAGGAAAATGTAGGCGCTGAGGAAGTATACAACGGTAACATTACCGTTGTATACACCAAAGAGCTTGAAACTGCCGACCAATATATAGAGCGCATGACAAATCTCCTCTCCAAAGATAATATTGTCAGAGTCGCAACCAGTGACAGTCTTGAACAAATAATCATTATGGGAAGAGGCGCTCAGAGAATTTCTGCAAGGGATTTGCTCTATGAAATAAGGAGCGCGAAAAACAAACAAAAAACTCAATATATAGATAAAAAGCCTATAAAAAGAAATATGCTTTTCGACAATCTTGATCCTAAGATGAAAATACAGCTTGAAAAAATGCGTATGCAAAAGGGTGATAAACTTGACGGAACCCTATGAGAACCTAAGCGATAAAGAATTAATCCACTTAATAAGAAATGATGACAAATCTGCTCAGGAATACATAATAAGCAGGTATAAAAGCCTTGTAAAAATCGTTGCCAGAGCATATTTTATTCTAGGCGGCGACAAAGACGACATTATTCAAGAAGGTATGATCGGTCTTTTTAAGGCTGTAAATGAATATAACGAAAGCAAAAAAACGGATTTTTCAAGCTTTGCAAGTCTTTGCATAAACCGTCAGATTATAAACGCCATAGAAAAAGCAGGACGTAAAAAACACCTTCCCTTAAATAATTATTTATCCTTTGATAAGGATATTTCAGGCCGCAATACTTTTTCTTTTATAGAATCTTTAGGAAGCTTCCAAAGCCCTGAGGAAATGTTTATAGATAAAGAAAATTTACGTCTTATAGAAGATTTTATAAAAGCCTCTCTTTCAAAATTTGAATATCAGGTTTTTTCCTTTTTTATAATAGGAAGAAGCCAGAAAGAAATTGCAGAAGCCCTTTCTAAAAATGAAAAATCTATAGATAATGCTATTCAAAGAATACGCAAAAAGCTTTTTAAAATGTTTGAGGAAAAAAGCTTGACTAAAGGTAATTTATATGCTAAAATCTAACATGTTTTCCAGGTGATATATTTGCTTTTGCATTCATGATTTGAGCTAGTTCTTCGTACATTATATTATAATGAGGCAAAGCAATATTATGCTGATATAGCTCAGTAGGTAGAGCGCTACCTTGGTAAGGTAGAGGCCCACGGGTTCGATCCCCGTTATCAGCTTATTGAAATTCCTATGTTTTCATTTTTGAGAATGTGGGGATTTTTTTATTTGTTCTTACAGTTAACATCTTAAAACCAAGAAATCTGGAAGGTAGAATCATTAATCCAAATTTGAAAATTGACCCTGTAAGTACATTAAGGTGTTTTGTAATACGAAACAAAAATATAGGAGAATGCGAAGTTTATTTACATTGGATAAACACTAATCTTCATAGTTATTGGAGAATCACCTCATACATCGCAAATATAAATATATCAATAAACAAAACCCTTGCATAAGTTACTTATAGGATTGCAAGGATACAGAATAATTTATGGTAATTGGCTATTTGCTGCACTCGTTGGTAAACAGAGGGGAACTAATCCATATGAATTACAATGAACAAATACGAATGTTTAAAAAGAAGATTTCTGTTGGTGTCAAAAAGACATCTGAACTAATTAACATACTTAAAGCAAAAGCTGATATAAAAGAAATCCTCTTAAATGACATACCTGGTTATACAAAGAATTCTATCATATATAATGTTAAACATAGTATGCTTAATGAATATTTACAATTAAACCCTAATGAGATGATATTTTTTGCGTTCCTGATGATTAAAAATCAAAAGAGCGAAAAATATTTTTGTGATAAATATCAATTCGAAAAATTTATTTATGTTGTTTTTGAAGAGCATACCGGCTATGTTTGGTCAAATAATAACCGCCTATTTGTCTAGCTTGAACTTGAACGAGGGGTTTCTCAACAGGAATTTTATACAGAAGGGATTTTGTTTCGTTCACTTCTTTCTCATATAGCAATCCTCTATTGTGATGATAACAATATTCCGATGACAGTTACAAGTCCAGAGCAAGCGTTTTATAAAGACTAGAAATACTTAGGTACTTGGGATTAAGATAAACTCTTCCATAAACTACAGTGATGCCATTTCATGTTCAATCAAGTATAGGGCATTTTTCTTATTCCATAGCGTTAAAATAAGTTCACTTACAATCAGCCCTCCCCTTCCCTTTATGATAAAGATAGCATATCTAAAAAGGCTTCCTGCATGATGCAGGAAGCCTGAATTATTTAGAAATTATCATTAATAAATTTCTCTATTCTGTCCATACCTTTTTTGATATTTTCATGGGATATTGCGTAAGAAAGCCTAATGTTATCAGGGCTTCCGAAATCAGCGCAGGGTATTACAACTACGTTATAGTCTTTAACTAAAATAGATGCTGCGTCTGCTGCAGATTTGATTTCAACACCGTTTACTGCTTTTCCATATAAGGCAGAAAGGTCTATGAAAAGGTAAAATGCACCTTCGGGCTTCATTACCTTAATATGAGGTATTTTTGAAGCTCTTTCGAAGATATAGTCTCTTCTCTTTTCAAAATCTACTCTCATATCTTCAACGCTTTGCTGACAGCCTGTTAAAGCGGCATATCCGGCCTTCTGAGTGATGCTGCAGGCATTTGAGGTCATATGGCTTTGAACATTACCCATGGCCGCTGCAATCTCTTTTGGGGCTGCTGCGTAGCCAAGCCTCCAGCCTGTCATGGCGTATCCCTTTGAAAAACCGTTTATAACGATTGTTCTTTTGTATATTTCTTCATTGAAGGAAGCGATGCTTACATGTTCAACTGAACTATATACAAGCTTTTCATATATTTCGTCAGAGATTACATATAAATCATGCTTTACGGCAAAATCAGCTAAAGCCTGTAATTCTTCCCTTGAATAAACAACGCCTGTAGGATTGTTGGGGGAATTTATAATAAAGGCCTTTGTTTTATTGGTAAGATACTTTTCGAGGTCTTCTGGCGTAACTTTATAGCCTTTTTCCGCGCCTGATGGAACACCGACAGCAACGCCGCCTGCAATATGTACCATTTCAGGATAGCTAAGCCAGTAAGGAGCAGGGATTAAAACCTCGTCCTCAGGGTCTAATATTGCTATAAAAGCATTTGTAAGAGAATGCTTGGCACCGTTTGAAACTACTATCTGAGATGGTTCGTAATGAAGGCCATTATCATTTTTAAGCTTATCGCATATGGCCTGCCTAAGTTCAAGGGTACCTGAGGAATCGGTATACCTTGTAAAACCGCTGTTAATGGCCTCAATAGCCGCCTCTTTAATATGAGCAGGCGTATCAAAATCCGGCTCACCGGCAGTAAACGCTACAACGTCAATACCGTCAGCTTTCATTTTCTTAGCCGTAGCGGTTATGCTCAAAGTAGAAGAAGCCTTAACCTGCAAAGCCTTTGTCGAAAGTTTCATTTAACAATCACCAATCCTATTCTTAATTATAATTATATTATTAAACATATATCCTCTGGATAATATGTCGCTCTAAAGCCTTTACTATTGTACTTTAAATTAAAGATAAAGCTTTTGAATCCTATTGTTTATTTCATAATGTCCTTCATTACTCTTAAGAAATTAAGGGAGAATATCTTCTCCGTGGTGTTTTTGCCGAATTCTTTTAAGCATCTTTCATATAATGTGTCCATATTGGAAACGTCTTTTATTTCAAAATCAGGGTTTTTATGAGGTCCTATTCCGTCAAGGTCACATCCTAAGCCTACATGGTCTTCACCTGCCAGTTTAAGCATTGCTTCTAAATGCCTTATTAAATCATCCATTGAAGCATATCCGCCTTCTCTTAAGAAAGCGTCACATAAATTAAGGCCTGCAACTCCGCCCTTTTCTCCAAGGGCTTTAAGCTGCTCATCAGTAAGATTTCTCGGATGCTTGCAAACTGTATAGGAATTTGAATGGGAAGCAATAAACGGTTTTGTGCTTAATTCACAGATATCCCAAAAGCCTTTTTGAGAAAGGTGGGAAACGTCTGCGATAATGCCAAGGTCATTCATAATTTTTAAAAATTCTTTACCCGTATCTGTAAGGCCTTCTTTTACTTCTGCCATGCTGGAGCAGCCAAGCTCGTTATTATTATTCCATGTTAAATTAATAGAGCGAACGCCCTTTTCATAGGCTTCATAAAGCTTATCGGTGCTTCCTCTTAAAACCTCGGCACCCTCTATGGCAAGAACGGAAGATATCTTTTTATCTTTATTATTTTTTTCTATATCGGAAAATACTTTGACAGGGGCTATATATTCAGAATATTTATTCAAATTATCTAAATAAAAATTCAAATTATCCAGATACCAATGGTAACTGTCGAAAACTTTTGTGTTGGCAAGGCAGATAGCAAAAAACTGCAGTGAGTTATTAAATTTTTGAAGTTTTTTAATGCTTATTTGAATATCATTATCGTATATATCAGCATTTAGATCCTTAGCTTTTACAAATGTATCGGCATGAGCATCAACTAAATAAAACATTCTATCACCCATTCTTTTTTATTTAATTATATACTACGGGAAGAAATTAAACAAATATAAAATGTATATAAAAATGAAAAATGACAAAAATATATAATGCCATATGTTTATGGTACTATGTTTAAGGAGATGATTTAATTGGCAGACCAGGAAATCAAATGCAGGGTTGAAACATGTAGGTATCACAACAAAGAAAACATGTGTACCCTTAGAGACATTGTTGTGGGGAAGCAGAACAATAGTCCTAATTCAAAATCCGACACTGAATGCGCAAGCTTTGAAGTAGAGTAAGAATCACTACTAGATAGCAGTAAAAAACCGCCCTTATATATAATCCTATGCAAAAGCCTATATAGGCTTTTGTTTGAAGATTTTCTATAAGGCGGTTTCTTTTTATTAAAATATTCCATAAAATGAAATTTAAATTGCCTTGCAGCCTAACCCATCATACTCTAAATTTATAAAACAATTTTTAAACCTATCTGCATATTCTTTACGTTTTTGCCTTTTCAGCATAAATAAAAAGGCGGATACCGCCTTTTTGATTTGTATTAGCCTTAATATGTATAGTAAAATAATTTAATTACATTAATAAAAACCGTATATTTTGAATGGCTTAATATAAACGTTTCTGTTATATTTAAGCCGTTTATGAAAAATAGGTTTTTGTCACTACCTTAAGGCTATTTTGCTGTATTATTGTTTTTCATTGGGCTTATTCTTATATTTTCAACTTCTATACCGGTTTTTCTCTTGATAATGTCTTCAATCTGAGCGATTTCAGAATCTGTAAGGTTTTCTTTGTTTACAACTACGTCAACCGTATTATCGTCTATCCTTACGAATACTTCTTTGAAACCTTTGGCTTCTATCATCGCTTCTGCTGCGGATTCCTTCTCTATTTTCTGCTGAATTGTGAGCATTTCATCTGCTACTTCAGCTTTTTTAGCCTGCTCAAGGTTTTCATTATTGATAAGGTCCATGAGAAGCTCTCTTTGTTTGCTTCTGGATTGCTCCCTATCAAGCTTCGCCTGAACAAAATAGGAAGAATCTGTTGAGGAATTTACGAAAAGGGCTTCGCCTGGCTTCGGCTCTGTATTTTCAGTAGCTGCCTGAGATCCGTCTGGGGTTCCTTGAGTATTTGAAAGCTCAGGAGTAAGGGCAATGCTTGGATTATCTTTAATAACATTGTCGTTAGTAAGATTCGCCATATTTACAGTCTGATTATCCTGAGAATTTACATAAACGCTGTTGTTGGAAGTATCCGGTACGAGAGCGGAAATATTCCCCTCTTCGCTGTAAACAAAGCCTTCCGAAGGCTCAAACTTCTTATCTGTATAGTTTAAATAGCCCGCAACGGCAATCATTACGATTAAGGCTGTAATTATAACTTGATTTCTTTTAACTACGAACATTTTAAGTCCTCCTTATTTTTCTGTTTTCATTTTTAAAACCTGAACTTTATGCGGTTCGACGCCTAGTACGGTTACAGCTGTATTGATGAGCGCCTGTTTTACTAAAACATTTCCTCCCCCCTCCGAAACTATTACAACGCCTTCTGCTTTAGGTTCGATTTCCTTTAGAACTAAAGGCTGCTGTCCTCCTCCTGAGCTTTGGAGTATAATCTTTTTTCTATCTTCGGACTTTTCAGTTTGAGCCCTACTACCTCCCTGTGAATCAGTTTCTTCCGTAGCCGACTCATTTGTAGAGGTATCTTCAGCCAAGACAATCTCCTTGCCATAGCTTAAGGTAATCATAACTTTCACCTTCCCCACTCCCTCGACCTCGGAAAGCAGGTTTTCAAGCCGCCTTTCTATGTCTCTTTCATAACCTTCGGAAAAAGCGTCGGCATAACCGGAATTTTCATATGTATTCTCCGAAGTATCCTGTATTTGCTTCTTATCATCTTTAAACAGAGCCGATGAAACAATAAGTAGAATGATTCCCAAAGCTCCAATTAAAATAATATTCTGCTTAACAGGCTTATCTTTATTTTTAAAAAGCTTTCTAAAAAAATCCATATGTTCATCCCCTTAGTTTTCTCCGGTGTTTGGTGGTCTGCTTTTGAAAAGGCCTTGAAAAATCAATTCAATTTACCTGATTTTCCTGCTTAAATTATTACTTATAGTAAAATAGATTTTTGTTACTGCCTTAAGGCTATTTCACTATATTGCCTTATTCTTTGCTTACTATAATATGTATATTATCAACGGACAAATTATAGAAGCTTAAAATATAATTTTTTATACTTTTTATTTCTTCCTCTTCTTCGATTGCTGAAAAATCAGACGACTTAAAATTGTTTAAAGAAAGCCCCGGCTTTATTTCTATTTTTTCGATTTTTATAAGCTTTTCCTTCTTTTCCTTTTCTTTTAAAGGAGAGAGAGCCATATAAATATCTTCTATTTCTCCAAAGCTATCTTCCGACCTACTAATTTCTATGTTATAATCTCTTATTTCATAACCTTCATTTCTTACAATTGTTTCAAGCTGGCCGTAAATGCTCTCTTTATATACATCAAGGACAAGAACAAGCTCTTCCTCTTTATAAAACCCGCTTTCTTTCGCCATCATGGATTTATTGATAGAAAGCTCCATGCTTTTCATAATGTCTTCAGCCTTTAAATTTCTTTTGGAAAAAAGCTCAAGTATAGGCCCCGTTATCACGATGATTATGATGATTCCTATGATTAAATTAATATATTTTTTATATTTTTCCTCCGGAAGAATCATTCCGGTAAAACTTACAAATATCAGCATCATGGCAATATTATTTATATAATCAATGAATTGACCCATATTGAACCTCCTAGAACGAAAGCACGATCATTACGGAAAAAACAAACATCAGGGCAACGATAAACGCCGAGGAAAGCATGAGAGCCGCATAGCTTCCCATGGTATTGATGCACTCAACGATTCTTTTATCGCAGATAGGCTGTATTACGGCGGCAGTAAGCTTATAAATGACGATAAATACCCCTATTTTAATTACATAAGTAGCCATAAGCCCTATAAAAGCAATTAAAACCGCCGCAGATACCCCTGATTTGCAGGCATTGGCCCAGAACATTACAATATCCACCGCACCGGTCAATGTCTCCCCTACTACCGGAACTGCGTTTACAGCGGTTTTTGCTGTTTTTGCGGCAATATTATTCAATACGGGAACACTTATTCTTTGAATGGAAAGGATAAACATAAAGCCCATGGTTGCAAGCTTTAAAAGCCATGAAATAATATCCTTCATTAGTTTTGAAAAGTTTGTAAGCATTTCATTTTCTGTAAGATAATTGATGATATTTACAGAGGCAATTACCATAATAAGAGGCATAATGACACTTTTAATTAATGTAATTATGAGATTTGCCGAGAAAAACATAAGTGAATTAAATACATACCCTCCGCTTACATTGCCGCTCATGATAATTAGACTAACCATAAGGGGAACAGCCGCTTGAATAAAAGCGGATATTTGTACAACAAAATCCTCAAATATACCATAGGCTATTTTAAAAGACGAAAAAAGCACCATGACAAGTGCTATATATGTAATATAAAATCCCATTTCCCCGACGGATTTATTTTTAAAAGAAAAAGTAAGATTTTTTAAAAGGGCTGAAAGAATGCCTATTAAAATAAGCTCTTTCAAAATATCCATATTTTCAAAAAACTCGCTGAAAGCAAGCTCTCCTGCCTTTTTTACTATGGCCCCGAAAGAAATATCCAGCTCTCCTGCTATGGCCTCTTTAACAAGGCTATCAAAATCAGGTTTAAATGTCGCCGAGGATTTTTGTATCGTGCTTTTCACCTGGGAAAAATCCAACGCATCAAGCTGGCGGCCAAGGATTTCTTTATCGTCATAGGCATAGGCATCTATATGGATAAATGCAATCAATATTAAAGATAAAATTATAATCTTTTTCATAGGCAACCTCTTTAGCAGAAAGTTAATTACATAATTAAATCCAAAAGCGTAAGTATAATCGGTGCACTTAGAACCATAATAAGTACCTTAGCTGCCAAATCTATTTTAGACGCAATAGCACTTTCTCCTGCGTCTGTGCATATTTGGGAGGCAAATTCCGCAATATAGGCGATACCTATAATTTTTAATATTACAGGTACAAAACCCGTTCCTCCTGATATATTGGAAGATATTTTCTCCAATAGTTCAAACACGGCGGAAATTTTAGGTATTACCATGAAAAATATCAGTACCGATGCAGCTATTGAAATTACAAGTGCAATTTCCGGAGTCTGCTTTTTTATTGTAATAGAAAGCATTGCGCCTATGATGCCAATTGCCGCAACCTGGATAATATCCACAAAATATCCCCCCTTCAGAAAATCCATATTTACAATTTAAAAAGGGTCTGTATTGTCTGAAAAAGCTCGCTTATGTACTGTACCACCCAGAAAAGAACGATGACGAGGCCGGCAAGCGTTGTCATGGTGGCCTGTTCGCTTCTTCCTACGCTGTTTAAAACCTGATTTAAAACAGCTACTAATATTCCTACTGCCGCTATTTGAAAAACAACACCTATCTCCATAAAAGACCTCCTAAGCTAATACAATACATATGATGAGTCCTGAAAGTATGCCTAAGCTCCCATAAAGCTTTTTGCTTTTCTGAGAAGCTTCGCTGAGGTATTCCGTTTTTTCGTCAATATATTCTATCGTAAGCATGATATTATTAATCTGCATATTTTTATCAAGATAACCTAAAGTTCTGCCAAAGGACTTAAAGCTTTCAATATCTTCATTTTCAAAATAAAGGAAACCCTTGCTTTCTGTTATTGCTTTCAGCCATATTTCATAGATGCCTGATTTTTTACTCTTCTCAGCTTCTTCATAAAAGGCTTTAAATATTTTTCCTACGTCTCCATCTATCTTTTGGGAAATATTATTCATTGCTTCGGGTAACGGCGTTAAAGAATATTCTATTTCAGACTTTAAAATATTTAAGGCCTTTTTCATTTCCAAAAGATCCTTAATTCTAAAAATATCCTTGCCTGCATAATAAAAGCCCATAAATGTAGTGGCCAGCATAACAAAAACGATACCTGCAATTTTTATTATCATATATTCACCCGCCTTAAATCCGGGCCGTATACGGCCTCGATATGTCCCGGACCGTTTTTATATCCCAAAAGAATATATCTTTCAAATATTCTTCTTTTTATAAGCTCCGCCATATCCGGCTTTTCCATCACATCTTCAATTGAGTTTCCATGAATTGTAGATATAATTTTAACGCCGGCGTTCACAATGCTTTCTATGGCTTTGACGTCATCTTTGCTCCCTATTTCGTCTACGATAATTACCTTAGGAGCCATGCTCCGTAAAAACATCATCATTCCCACAGCCTTAGGGCAGCCGTCCAGAACGTCCGTTCTCATCCCTATATCATTTTGAGCAACCCCCATATAACATCCGGCTATTTCGGAACGCTCATCTACAATGCATGTATTAACCCCTTTAAACATGCCTTCCACTCCGTTTGAAAGCTGCCTTGCAATATCTCTTAAAAGGGTCGTCTTTCCGCAGCCGGGGGGTGAGATTATCAAAGTATGCTTTATATTGGGAAGAGTAATTTCTTCTATTATTTTGTCGGAGCAGCCTATGATTTCATGGCTTAGCCTTATATTTAATCCGCTGACATAAGAAATGGTTTTGACTAAACCGCCTTCTGATACGGTTTTTCCGCTTATTCCTACTCTATGGCCTCCGGGAAGGGTTATATATCCGTTTTTAAGCTCGTCCCCTATGGAATAAAGGGAAAAATTACTCATGAGCTCAAGGGTCTTTTTTATATCTTCTATGCTTGTCCTATAGGCTTTATTCATGTCCAATGTAAGCCCCTTTTCTTTTGATAGATAATATTCCTTTGTTTTTATTTTAACTATGAGGGGCTTCTTTGCTCTTAAGCGAAGCTCTTCTACTTCTTTTATATAAGCGTTTTCAACCCTTTCAAAAAGAGAAGATATGCTTTCCGAAAGATATTCTATTAAAACTTCTTTTTTCATAGGTATCACTCCTAAAATGAAGAAATAAATATAGTATTAAATATCTTAAATAGTTAAAATACGATTTATAAGATTTATAAATTGAAGTATTTTTTAGCAAAGGATAGAACCCTGCATAACGAACTGTACTCGAATTAAAGTAAAATAGTTGCGTTGTAAATTTGCTTTCCTTGATTTTATGCCTTCTTGGAGCCCGTTACTGACTCCGGAAGAAAAGCAAATTTACTATATATTATCAAAGTAACACTTTATTTTGCGGTAAATAAACCTTTGAAATATATCTATTCCAGCATGTCCATAAATATTACTATTGTTTTTATACTAAAAAAAGAAGCCTTATTAAGGCTTCTTCTCAGATCACAAATCGCTTGTTTTAGGTTTGCTGCCAATAAGCTTAATATCGGCTCCTAAGTGCTGTAAATCTTTTTCTATGCATTCATATCCTCTTTCAACAAATTCCGAATGGGTAACGATGGTCTTTCCTGTAGCCACCAATCCGGCTAGAATTAAAGCGGCTCCCCCCCTCAGGTCTTTCGATGTGACGGCAGTTCCGTTTAGTCTGCTTACACCTTTTACAACAGAGGTCATTCCGTCAGGAAGAAGAACAATATTTGCACCCATGCGTATCAGTTCAATAATATGCTTGTTTCTTGATTCAAAAACCGTTTCTTCAACAATACTCGTTCCATCGGATATGGCAAGCATAGTCATAAACTGTGCCTGCATATCTGTTGGAAATCCTGAATGAAATAAAGGTAATAATAGAAACTAACAAAATAAAAAGTCCTCTAGCCGGGGCTTTTTAATTTTGTTTCGGTTTCTGATGCTATAGCGAATCAGCTTTTTTCCCATCGCTTTTTTTCAGTAAAAGAAAAGCGATAGCTATTACAGTACTATATCCAACGATTGCAGGCAAAGAAGCCTCAATGCCAAATGCACCGCCTGTCAACAATTTGGATTCAGATGTTAATTTGTAAGTGAATATTGCTGATGACGGTTCGATACTTATTTCTAATATCCTGCCAATTATAATAAGGTTCCATATACCATGCACGATAGCACTTGCCCATATTGAGTTGCTTTGAATTGCTATCAGAGAGAACATAATGCCTACAGCAGTGCCCGCGATTACCAGAATAAGAATATCAGTAATATTGGGACTATTCATATTAAAAATGTGCAGCAATCCAAACAATACCGACGGAACAACGACTGCAATAGTTTTCCCCCATCTGATTTCCAGTACATGCATTATCAATCCGCGAAACACCAATTCTTCTGTTATTCCAGCAACTAGGCATGAGCTGAAAACGGCACGCAGCATAATCCTAATATTTTTTGACATCTCAAAATTAGATGCAGAGAAAGTTCCGGGAGTCATAAAAACAAAAAATCCTGATACTACAAGAGGAAGTATGAAAGCGCATACACTCCACATCATGATGCTTTTAGGTTTGCATATACGAAAATCCCCCAAAGGCAGTTTCAAAACTTTACTGATATACAGACATACAAGCAGTGAAAGTACGGTTATCTCTAACACTGGCCTAATCACTGCTAATAAAATTGAAGCTTCTAGTTTTGTTATGGCATAAAACAAGTCAACAGGCAGTGATGCTAAAAGATTTCCGATAAATAGAATAATAACTCCCATCACCACATGAAAGATTGCCTTCATCCCATGCTTGTCGTGCTGTATATCCGATAAAGCCTTTATCATTGAAAAAATGCCCCTTCCATATATTTAATTCATCTGATTCACCGCTTAACTTGAATAAATTATAGCAAAAAATACAGCAATATACCACTAAGATCATGACATTTGTTTTTGCCACCTTTTCAGGGTTTATTTTATCTATGAATAAATAGAATAGTTAAATAATATGCAAGAAATTAATCCCGTTATTTATTACTTTAGTTGTATAAAAGCAATATTTGTTATAATATACTGATTTTATATTATAGCGAACAAATTCCATGTTAGGAGTGGGAAATATCATAAACAATCCGCTTTTAATCAGACCTTTAAAGGTTTTAGAAAAGGAAATTGGGAGTATCGGCAGAAATATTTTGACTTTGAGGAAACAAAGGTTAATGGAAGCTGTGGCCTTTATAATTACCACAATTTTGGTGAATGGCTTAACCTTATCCGTTCCATTGAAAAAGATAAACTAGTAAATAACCTTCACACAAGCACATTTTTTCTATACGTAAAGAAGACAGCAAAATTATAGGTAGTATAAAACTTCATCATTTTTTAATACCGGATTTAGAAAATCATGGCGGACATATAGCTTATGGAATACGTCCATCAGAAAGAAAAAAGAGGATTTGTTGAGGTGATGCATTTGTTTAGATTACTAAAAGAGAATAAAATGAAAATAGTTTTATTGCTGATATTATTAGATGTTATCCTTATCTTCTGTTTATTTGTTAAAACAAATATAGAAGCAGTCATGACTGCTTCTATCGTTGAAACTTCCAATACAAGAGAAAAGTATAATCAGCTGTTAGTAAATACATATTTAACTAAGATTGAAGAGGCATCAAACGATTTTTATGATGAATATTATACTACTTCACCAATCATAAACTATTATAGTGTTTTTGTGAAAGACATTACTTCTAATAATACTACCTACTATGTTACTTTCATATCAGAACCCTATCTTGGACCACATGACACTATTGGAATTGATGAAATTACTTTCTCGGCAGATTATCTTGGAAATGTGAAACCAGAAAAATTTAATCACATTATAAGTTATAAATTACCTGATAATCTTAAAGAACTTGAAAAAAAGAGAGTTCCCGGAAAATATTCTGAAGATTGATTGAACCTAAATCATTTAATTATAACTACTAGGCAGTGTCTGAAAACAGTCAAACCGACGGATATTTTGCAAGAAAATGTGAATTCGAAGAGAAAAGCGCAGAAATAGCAGGGCTATTTCGAGTATTTTCGATGAAGAAGTCACGTTTTTATGGCAGAATAGACTAGGTTTTGGACTTTTCAGACACGCCCTAGCAATTTCTCGCCCCTGAACTTTCACGAGATTATCAAATACCGCCATAAAAGAGCAATCCTAACTTGGATTGCCCTTTCCTTTATCATTTAAAGTGTCAATAGCCTTAATAATACCGCCGGCATCTATAAATATTTTCGTGGATTGGCTCCTTTCACAATAAAAAAGATGCTTTAAGCATCTTTATAGAATAGACCTTCTGGATATTCATCTTTAAAATTCAATATTAATTAGTAAAGTCACAAAATATAATCATACGATAAGATATAAATCAATAATATGTAATGATATAGAATTATCGTTCTTACCTCTACTAAAATCTTCTTAAGTGCTGCTATACACCTTTCATAGTTTAGGCATAACTTCACACCTTGCTTTATCAAATTGATATATCTAAAGAATGTCAATTATCTAAATCATATTAAACAGACTGTACCAAAAAGGTATAGCTGTACTATAAATGAAAGGGTGATATTATGGCTGATATACTGAAGACATTCTATATTCTTGGTAGAGCTTACGGGTTTTTACATCAGCTCATGCCTGATAAGTTAGGCGTTGGACAAAAAATAGACCTGGCTTGCGTGTCTCCAACTGTATCATTTGCCACATCGACAGCTGCTGCCCACAAAAATAGGATAATGCTCGAAGACATTTCTTATATATATAGCATAATATTAAACGATGTAGATGTAGAATTAATGGAGGAATTACCTAACAACCCTAATTTAGAAGAACAGGGTCAATGGATGTCGGGATTCTACTCCGGAGGACAATTACATGCCCTCAGGGGAGGAAGGCTATTAGCTCAAGAACGTAATAGAAAAAATCTTACACAGGAACAATTAGCGGCGCGGTTGGGTATCAGTGCTTTACAGTTAAACATTTGGGAAAACAATTTTCGTTCTGTACCTGTGAATTTTTATCAAAAGATATACGAAACACTATTTATCTAAATCTTAGCAGCGTAAATTGCTTGCAGGTATAAAAAACTAGAATAATCCGCTAATCTTTATGATCGGGGCGGATTATTTCTTTTTGTTTGCTAAATGTACATATAAATCCCAATATCACTGCGGTTCTAATGTATATCAATGCTTTTAACCAATATCGAGATTCATTACACGGAGAAAATATAAAATCAAAAGAGCCGAAAATATCTATCATAATAAACCTTATGTATATTGCATACATAATTTTGTCATAAACATTCTGCTTTGAATTTTACTGAGTTCTAAGCAACAAACAAAATTATATCATGAAATGAAATATATTAATAATTCATTTATCATTATTACCCTCCAAAATAATTGGTTAATATAAATATATACTTATAGAATTTGCTTTTACTGAAACATGGCGAGTAAATCCCAATGGGAAAGTTCTGCTTCTACCTGAACGTAGTGAAGGCGAGGTTTGCTGTTTTAAGCCCCTTATAGGGGCGGATTCTTCAAACCACCCGCTATGCGGGTGGTACTGATTTTACCACCAACTTCTTCAATCAAGTCATTCAAAGGCTTATTCAAATCACTATTTACTGCTTTCTTAATTTCTGCCCAGCTCATGAAACCACTTCCTCTTTTATACTTCCATCTGCTTCAAACATGGTGTTTACTGTACTCTGGCTTTTAACGGTTTTCCCGTCATCTTGATATACCGTGACTGTCACAGAAATACTTCCGCCTTCATTAAAAATCGTTATGTTCCCGTTTTCCAGAAACTCCGTTATTTTATCAACCTAACTTAAAGCTACCAAATTATCAAAATCATAAGCTTGAAGCATTGCAATATCCGTCTTATCAGAACCAAACCAGTAATCAAAGTATCTTTCCTGCTATTAAGCTCTGTCTCAAATTCTTCCTCCTGTGCCTGAAGTTGGTTTTCAAAGCTTGCTTCGTAGAAATCCATCTTTTCAAAGAATTTATCTGTGAAATCCCGAAACATACCCTCCGTCTCTGCCGTTATAAAGAAATTCAGCAGCCCATATACAGAAGAGTTAAGTCTTTTGTCCATTATGTCTGCCGGCCTTATGTCCGTGGCTCCGGCTGAAAGCCCTACCTGTACAAGGGATACGTAGATATTATTATTTCTTGTGAGCTGTGGGGCTGTAGGGCTTAAGGAGGGGGGTTCCGGTTATCACGGCAGGCATAACCTTTCTCACGGCTCATCTGAAGTGAACTAGTCTTTGATTTGATAAACATTTAATTCAGGAAACAACCTACGCGTAGTTTGTCCATAAACTATAGTATGCTACTAAGAATGTCTGCATAAATTTACACCTGATGGAGGTGAAAAATGAGTAATTGTAACAATAACTGCCAGAAATATTGTTGCCGCTGTAATCAATCTCCGTGCTGCTGCCCCGGCCCTAAAGGCGCTAGGGGTCCTATCGGTCCCGTTGGTCCCAGAGGCGATACAGGTCCTGCAAACGGTCTCAATGCCTATGGAGGTGCATTTTATTCTAATGTAGATACAATACTACATCTTCCTGATCATAACGATAAGCCCCTGCCTCTCAACAGTGCCATGACTGCAGCGTTAAATGTAGTAAATAGCCCCGTGGACAGCCTTACAGTTAAGGTTGCTGGGGATTATGAGATTTACTATTATTTTTCAGCTACAATAGATGTAACCGCTTTTGTTAACTTCTCAGTAACAGTAAACGGCAGTCCTCTTTCAAGTACATTCCAAGTTTTACTTCCTGAAAAAAATCTTATTACAGGCACTGTCATTGTTTCTTTAAATGCAAATGATGTTATCAGCACTAATATATTTGGATTTACATTTATTAATATAAAGTTGTCTCCATATGTCAGTACAATATTAACAGTAAAAAAGTTGAACGCATAACATAGTTTAAGGAATAGCCCCTAATTTATCTACCATAAGGAATAGATAGAGGAACTATTCCTTTTATATGTTCTGCATTACCGTCTTTAGAAATACCTTACTGCTTTCTCTAAAGCCTTTTTACTTTCTCTTGCCACTTTAGCAGGGCTTGCCGTAGGCGTGCTTACGCTTTTGTAAAGCTGTACATTATTATTAGTAGTATATGTTTGCAATTTGTGCGCCTGCTACAGATGGGAATAACTATCGGTGGAAGACATTATATCGGCTATCATCTCATTAAAAGCATTTCGCCCTGCCGCTGCACCTGCAAACTCGGATACATGCTCTTTAAGCTTATCCTATTATATTTGTAGTACTTTAATTCATCAACTTTCCGATTTCAGTGTTATTAGTTGTCGTATCATCTTTTTTCTGCTTCAGGAAAGCGGCATACTCCTTTTTTACGTCGCTAAAGTTTGCTTAAGGTCGTCAATGGATTTTTTATTATTTTTCTTTAAAGTGCTTAATTCTTCCTCTGGTTTTTTGGTGTAGCCTTAAGAGCTTCCTTGTGCATAGCAATTGTCACAGCTCTTTTTTCCTGCAAAGCCTCTTTTTGCTGGGAAAGATGTTTTTAGCTAAGTCTATTTTTTCTCTTTAGCTTTCCTTCTCGTATTCGAGAGATTCTTTACACTTTTCGTTTTCCGTAGTGAGATTGTCGATTCCCTTTTGCATCTCATATTTATTGCTGTCGTCGGTTTCAAATTTCAAGATCTCTTTCAAACGATTTATTTTGTCTTGATAATCTTCGCCAGCTTCTTAACGCTCTTCAGCTTTCAAAAGGGCGCTATGGTCTTTATTTTATCCTCATAGACAGCGATTTCAGCATTTGCCGCAGCTTCTGTCGCCTTTATTTCTTCGTCATAGCGTTTTTTGACCTCATCAATCAGGCCTTTGATGCGCTCTTTTTCGGCAGAAATGACTTCTTTGATTTTCTCTTTCTGAAGAGCAATAATTCGTTTCACTTTATCCTTTGACGCCGCAGAGCCTTTAGCCTAATAAATTTGGAGTAATTCCCATATCTTTTAACATCTTATTAATTTCATCCTTCGTAATTACGCTTCCTCCCAATTCGAAATATCTTTATTATTAACTTTTACTTATTTTTCCTGTTTTGAATAAATTGGTAATTTTCTAAAGTTGCAATAAAGCTGTCCACAAACTGTAACCCTCTCTTATTTTCTCAATATACTATTAAAAGAAGCATAATGCTTCATCTAAAATAATAGAGGAAGTGAAAAGAGAATATGGTATATAAAAACATTGAAAATACAGTATCCTTTACAAGCGCCGCCGGCGTATACTTAGGAAACGATGAAGTGTTGGTTGCATTGGAATCCACTGAATATACATTTGAAAAAACAGCAGATCCAGAAATATGGTCGGGAGAAGGTCAGCTTTCTTATACAATTACTCTTACAAACGTCTCAGGAGATGATTTAACAGATATTACTGTTACCGATGTTCTGCCTAGTGACGTTACATTTCTCCCTGCGACTGTTGAAATTAATGGAGCAACTAGCACTAATTTTGACGATTCCGGTTTACCGACCGTTGAATTTGGTACAGTAACTCCGTTAAGCGTAACAAGCTTAGAGCCACTCGTAATTACCTTTCAAGTTGAAAAAACCCCATAATAATTGGGAAGTACTTTTGAACAAAGCCTATGCATGGAGTACAGAAAAGGGAATGTTTTTTTCTAACACATCTGTTGTTTACCGCAAGCGTTATCCAAAACCTCCGCCTGTACCGAAAAAACCGTTCTATTTTATTCGTGTGCGGATAGATTGTAATTGCCGGTGGCATTACTATCTTTGCTGTGTATGCCCAAAGACCCGCAAAAAGATTTGCTGGGAATATGACCATACCAAGTACATGAAGAAAATTTACTGCAATTGCTGTTATCACCCCATGATTTATGAAATCAGAACTTGTCGCGACCGTGACGGGATGTATTATGCCTGTCTCTTTGCTGTTTGCCCAAACTGTAGAAACGAAAAACTTATTCAAACCTACTTCATTGAAATGAGACAATGGAAATAAGCTGGGAAGCCGTATATCACGGCTTCCTTCTTTATTTAGGTGTTATAAAAATAAAATTAAGTTATCTCGTTCAGCTTTAATTTTTTCTTTCATAGCCGATCTCCTTTATCTCAATAATTACCCTAAGATTTTTAGAATCTATATCAGAAATATCTGTAAAACCAACGACGTCGTGCCAGCCATCATTTTTTTACTTACCAGAAGTAACAAGGGCATCCTGAATAAATTTTTTAACAAAGTCTATGCTATCCTTATTCCTTTATGATTAGGCTCTATCCATGGGTAAATTTATGTGCAGGTAATTTGATTTTGCCTTTAAACTGATTTTTAGCCGGCGTAATTATACTGCCTCAGTATATTTTTTAAGCTTATTGCCTATCATATCTGCTGCCCCTATTTTTGTATGTATATTCATTCAGCCCCGGCAAAGAACCGAGAATCCTTAATGTATGGGCCATGCTTATTCCTTTTCTGCCACTTCTTTAATCAAAAATGCTATCTTATCTAAGTCATCTAAATAAAATACCCCGTTAAATCCACTGGCGTATAGATGCCTGTTTAAAACGCCTCTACATATATCCTCGCTTGCAAAGTTAAGCCTTTTAATCTTTTCAGAGTTAATTATAAATATCTCTTGGCCCTCCTTGATGTTGGGCAAAAGAATAAGTCGCCAGCCCTTCCAGCTGGTCAGCCCCTATCCCAGGTTTACTTGTCCATCAAAACCTGTCTTACAAAAGTACTTTTATCTATCGGGTCCATGACAACTCCTTTCTCCAGGCTTGTCCATAATATAAGGCCACATTTAATTTATGGCCTGCTGGATATTTATAATGTGCTTCGGGCCTCCTGTGAGCGCCGGAGCATATCCAAGTTAGAGACTATATATTCTTCGATTTTTTTAAGGTCATCGGGATTAGTGGTTTCTTTTTGCCATTTATATAAGCATTTAAGCTGTGCGTTGACAACTTCATCAAACCTATCAGTGCCAATGATAGCTACGCCCATCTGTTCGGCAATAATATCAAGCTTTTCTTTGCTGAAATGAATCTTTTCGGGATATTCTTGCTCTCCAGTGACGTTTTCAAGGGTTTCTCTATTCACACCGCAGAATTTAACTTTAATATCTAACTTGCCACATTTTACAATCACGGCCTCACCACCTTTCCAATTATTATATGTTTATCAAAATATGTCCTATTACGTTTAAAGTTGTCACCGCTTGGTTTCTTGGCCTTTTGGCCCTGTTGTTTGAGTGCGAGAACATTCAGCTATTGAAAATGGCGAAATAGATCTATTTGATCTTAACAGTGAATCATATTGTAAGAAGTTCCATATAGCCTAAAATAATAAAAAAATTGAGTTTATATCCTTAACTCTTAAATATGAAGGCATAGTTGTAAATGAAGATGATAATTTAAGAACGGTCGGCAGAGTAATGTTATGAATTATATAAACCTTCCCTCTTTTCTTCTGAGGTCATAAATTAAAATACCTTTGCGTAGAGCGCAGGCTCTGAGAAGCAACTGTCGTCTCTCTAAGAGGGACGTGGATTGAAATTCGCTTTTTTATTGCCCAAAAGCTATTATGCCTGACGCCCATCTGAGAAAGATAAATCGAAACAAAAAAATAATTAAACTAACAATCATAAAAGAATATAAAAACCTAGCCGGAATAAATATATAAGGGGGTGATTAAGACAGATGATAGACTGCGCCTTATATGTACGTAACAGCACCGATAAGCAAGAGCACTCCGCAGAAAATCAAAAAGAGGTATTAACGGAGTATGCTAAAAAGAATAAATATAATATTGTAAAAACCTATGCCGACGAAGGCATTTCCGGCACAAGGGCAGAAAAACGGCCTAATTTTATGCAGATGATTGAGGATAGCGCTTCCGGCTTATTTAGTGCTGTGTTGATTTTTGACAGCAGCCGTTTTGCTAGAAATCTGCAAGAAAGCCTTGTATATAAATCCATTTTAAAAAATAACAATGTAAAATTAGTTTCTATTACAGAACCAAATCTTGATGATGAATCTGCCCTGCTCACCGACGCCCTTCTTGGAGCCATGAATGAAATGTTTTCTATTAAGCTTTCAAAAAACGTAATCAGGGGTATGGAATATATGGCCCAAAACGGGGAATTTCCTGTTCCGCCGCCATATGGATATGTAAAAATAAATGGTGTAATGACCGTTGTCGAAAAGGAAGCAAAGCTTGTTAGAAAGATTTATGAAATGTACCTTGAAAGGCCCGTATATCATGCTGTCACCGTTGCTATTAATGAGGAAGGATATACCACTCGTAAAGGGTATAAATGGGCTTCAAGAGATATAAAACGTATTGTAACGAATCCTGCTTACATCGGCTATATCCGATATAGGGGCAAAGATTATAAAGGTACGCATGAGCCTATTATTACAGAGGAGTTGTATGACAAAGTGCAGAAGATAATAAAAAATATGCCAAAAAGGCAAATGCGCCCGGCAAACACAGTAAAACACTGGCTGTCTGGGCTGCTTAAGTGCAGTAAATGCGGGGCTACCCTCGTTTGCATAACGCCTAAAAAAGGCGGCCCCTTTTTCCGTTGTCATTCTCAGGCCGTCGGTAAATGCGATGTTTCAAACTTTACCCCTGTACATATGGCCGAACGAATAATCATTTCAGCTCTTCAAGAATTATCTGCGTCCAGTAACATCAATATGGAGTATTTAAACTACACCCTAAAGGCGGCCAATGCAGATAAGAAAACGTCCCTTGAAGAAGCTCTTAAAAAACTGGAAGCAAGACTTGAACGCCATAAAGAAGCCTACGCCCTCGGCGTGGACACCATAGAAGAATATAAGGCAAATAAAGAAATATGCGATAAAGACATACAGACTGTAAAATTAAATTTAGCATCCCTTAAGATTGATGACATTGAGGGAAAGCTTGCTGCATTACAAAAAAATTCCGCTGAATTTTTACAAAGCTTAAAAAATGACGGATTATCCATAGAGGCTAAAAACATAGCCGCAAAAGCAATTATAAGCAAAATCGAAATAGACCGGAAAACCAATGAATTTAGGATTTTTTATTTTTTATAAATATACTTACCTTTCCAGCATTCCGGAAATCCCGGATGGGGATGGGTCCTCAGCCTTTCTAGGGCTTTAAGTCTTTCCGGGGCATCAAGATATATTATATTTTTTTCTATTGTAATATCGCAGCCGGCTTCAATAAGCTTCGAGGTAATTGGGTAAAGATGTTGGGGAACAACGTTATTAAGGAGTATATTGCCCTTTGTTATTGCCGCTGCTACGAGATAGGTTCCGGCTACAATCCTGTCAGGCATTACAGTATATTCAACCTCATGAAGGTTTTTAACACCCTTGATTATAATATTATCCGTTCCCGCTCCGCTGATATTTGCCCCCATTGCATTTAAGAAGTTTTGCATATCGGCTATTTCAGGCTCTTTGGCGGCATTGCCTATAATAGTCGTTCCTTCTGCCAAGGCTGCCGTAAGCATAATATTTTCAGTCGCCCCTACACTTGGAAAATCAAGGTCTATACGCGCACCTTTTAACTTCGTAGCTTTACATACGATAAAGCCGTTTTCTTCTATGATTTCCGCTCCAAGCTGACGTATTCCCTTTAAATGCAGGTCAATGGGTCTCGCTCCAAGCTCGCACCCTCCCGGATAAGAAATTCTAACGTTTTTGAACCTGCCAAGAATTCCTCCTAAAAATATTATGGAAGATCTCATTTCTCTTACAGGTTCTACAGGTACTTCCCAGTTTCCTGCATTTCTTGAATCAACAATAATCGTGTTTTTGTCTACTTTTACTTCGCAGCCTATAGCTTTTAAAATATTAATTGCCACATAAGTATCTGATATTCTCGGGCAATTGTGTATCACACTAATATTCCCGTTAAGTACTGCTGCTGCCAAAATCGGCAAAATAGCATTTTTCCCCCCGGCAATACTTATTTCTCCGCTGATTTTATTGCCGCCATAAATATGGTACTCACCCAAAATTGCCACCTCCAAATAAAGCATGCTTATATTAATAAATAAGCTAAATAAAAGCGGCATCTTAACCCCCTCATGTTAATATGCCTCTCCTTCACCATGTTTTATATTATGCTGTAATTATTTGAACTGTGACAGTAATAAACAACTTGTCTCACATCATATATATAGATTAGGATTGTATTTGAACACTTTTTTAGGTTTGCCTCCAAATATCCAATTATTTTCAAAAAAATCCCGCGCTAATCCTGTTCTAAAGGCCTCTGTAAGCCCACCTCCAAATAAAATTTACATAAAAGCAATACCATTTGATTTCCCTCATAGGCTTTGCCTAAATCAAAGGAGAATATTGTTTTTATTGGCAAGAAAAGCCTTTAGAGCATTGGATACGCCCCTGCCTTTTAAGACAGGGGCTTTTTATGTGTTTCTTATGAATTCAAAAACCTCCAACAATTTTATAAATGGCTTTTAATATAATGACTATTAAGGGAACGTTCATCCGAAAACACTTTTTCAGGTGAACTAAGTATATATAATATTTTCTGGAGGTTTGTTATGAAAATTAAATATAAAATTATATTAGGCTTTGTCTTAGTCTTTATACTAAGTTCATTAATAAACGCATATTCCATAATTTCTTTAAATAATTTAAAGAATATTAAGGAATTAAGCGATAATCATCATAAAGCCTATCTTGAAGTCAATCAGGCTATTGCAAATCATCAAGTATGGAAATTAAGCCTTAAAATATCCGTTTTGTCCGGTAAAGATTTTCCCTATGATACGAATATAGAAAACAGTCCTTTAAAGAGCATATTTAAAGGAGATATGGAAGTATTTAAAACAGAAAGCGAGGATAATATAATAAAAGAGCTTGAAGCCTCCAATATAAATATGTATCTGACAGCCGCGGAGGTTCTTTCAGCGCTTCAAAAAGGCAATTCCAGTAAGGCTCTTTCCCTTTTTGAAGAAGGCATAACGCCGGAATATGAGAAAATACTTGAAGGCCTGCAAACCATAGAAAAGGAAGCCAAGGTTAAACTAGATACATATTTAAGTGATATTGACGGAACCATCAATAATAAGCTTAAAATCACCATAGTCTCCATAAGCCTGCAAATAGCAGTGCTGACCTTTGCCATATATTACATTACAAAATCCATAACCGACCCCCTTGAAGAGCTTTATAAAGCAACCACAGATATTTCCAAAGGCAATTTTGATATTGAGCTTCAATATAAAAGCAATGATGAAATCGGTCACGTTTTTCAAGGCTTTAAAAACTTAAATGAAGTATTTAAAAACATGTCCCGCGATATTCAGACTTTAATCACGAATCACAAGGAAGGCCATATCGACGCCAGAACCGATTCCAGTGCATATGAAGGGCAATGGAAAATAATAATAGACGAAATTAATCTGCTTCTTCTTACATTAAGCGAGCCTATTTCCGAAGCCCTTAATGTTTTAGAGGATATGTCCGTAGGAAATCTTAGTTCAACTGTACAGGGAGATTACAAAGGAAAGTTTAACGACATAAAAGTAGCTGTTAATAAAACCTCTGCAAATATTACGTCTTACATAAAAGAAATAAGCTCCGTTTTAGAAAAAATGTCAAACGGAGATTTGTCCGTTGAGATAACGAGAAATTATGTTGGGGATTTTTCTCTCATTAAAGAATCTATAAATAAAATTATCTACTCTATGAGACAGATTTCAGGAGAAATAAAAAGAGCGTCTCTGCAGCTCTTAGACGGAGCCGAAAGCATCTCCCAAAGCAGCATCGCCTTGGCAGACGGAACGGCAAAGCAGGCAAACTCTATAAATGAAATAAGCATCTCCATAGAAGCCGTAAATAAGCAGGCTTTAAATAATGCAAAGCAAGCCCTTAGCGCCAAAAATATAGCTGAAAATTCCATGAAAGGCGCAATCGTAAGCAATGAAGAAATGCAGAATCTAAAAAAAGCCATGAAGGACATTGAAGATGCGTCAAGCAATATTTCTAAGGTAATCGAAGTCATTGAAAGCATATCCTTCCAAATCAATATCCTTGCCTTAAACGCCGCCGTAGAAGCAGCAAGGGCCGGTGTGCACGGAAAAGGCTTTGCCGTCGTTGCCGAGGAAGTTCGAAGCCTCGCAGGCAGAAGCCAGAAGGCCACCCATGATACTTCCGTGTTTATAAATACTTCCGCTGAAAAAGTAAAGCATGGTATAGAAATATCCAACGAAACCATAAATTCTCTTAAAAATATCCTTGAAGACGTGAAAAACGTTTCGGATATCGTATCTGAAATCGCTGACTTTTCACAAATTCAGGCAGACTCTATTTCAAGCATAACATCTGAAATAGGCCACATTTCAGATGTTATACAAAATAATTCGGCCCAATCCCAGCAGACGGCCGCCGCTGCGGAAGAGCTTAACAGCCAGGCTGAAATATTAAATACAACTACGTCATTTTTTAAATCATAGAACAAAATATAAATTTGCTTTGCAAATAGGGATTTTTTTATAGAAATCCTGGCCCGCTGCTTTCTAAGTTCACAGAGTATCTTTGAACCCCGTGCCTGTTTTCTAAGGCCTACCCTTTTGTATTAATAAATAAGCTCAGGCCCGCCGGATAAAAAGGCAGTCCTGAGCTTTATAGTCTTATTCTGTCTATATGGAAACCATATATAAAATATTAATCGGTAAAGGATTCTATAAGTTCCTTTATGGCATTGGCCGCTTCAACTTCATCGCTTCCTTCGGCTTCTAAGGTTACAACGCTTCCTGATTTAATTCCGGCGGCTAACACACTTATGATGCTTTTTATATCAGCTTGTTTTCCATTGTAGTGGATAATGAGCTTACTGGAAAACTTCTGGGCTTTCCCTACAAGCTGAGCGGCCGGGCGTGCATGAAGCCCTGTTGCATTATTAACGGATATCTCTACACTATACATATTAATCCTCCTATCAACCGGTTAAGAAGCAAGCCTTTTGGATTAAATATTTGGCACTGCACCGGCAATTTTTTATTATAAATATACATGAATCTATACTTTATCATGTTTCATATGAAATATACCATAAAAGTTTATGATATGGCAATAAGAAACACCTAATATCTTTAAAAGGATTTCCCTATAAATAATATTTATGCAATCCTTGCTTTATCATATGCCTAGAAATATTTTTATATTTATTTATTAAGAATATTCGTTTTTTGCCTTTATGAAGCTTTCTCATTGACAAGGTTCAATATATAAACTAAAATTATATAGGCTATTTGCTTTATTGCTTTTAAAGAGTTTGAAAGCAATCATTTCCTTTGAAAATTTAATAGAAATTTTAAGGTTCAAATGTGTAATAAAATTTATATATTTGATTAAAATGGAACGGGGTTCAAAGCCCCACGAACTGGTCACTGTGAAGCCCTTTATAGGGATAAGTCAGATACATGCCTTAAAGTTTTTAAACTGCTGTTGCCAGTACAACAGACAGCAGGATTTAGGCATTTTTGTGCCTGTTCCTGCTGTGTAAATTTACAGCAGGTTTTTTTATTTCTCATTATTAAGTCAAATTTTATGAAAAGAGGAAGAAAATGAATACTGAGAAAAAACTTATAACTGCCGAGACTTTAAAAAACTTTTTAACAATCAATCTGGGGATATTTATTTTGGCAATCGGAATACATGTATTTAAAAATCCGAATAAGTTTGCCTTAGGCGGAATCAGCGGCCTGTCTATCATAGCAAGCTACTTTTTTCCGAATCAGCCTATAGGAATCATTATGATGTTTATCAATGTATTTGTGCTTCTAATGTCCTTTCTGTTTTTAGGGAAAGAAGCAACAGTTAAATCCGTTTACGGCTCCATAGCCCTTTCATTTTTTGTATGGATTATGGAAATAGCCATGCCCATAGAAAGCCCTATGACGAATCAGAAGCTTCTGGAGCTTTTATACGGCGTGTTTCTCCCGGGCATAGGAACGGCTATCGTATTCTTTTCAGGTGCCACAACCGGGGGAACCGATATCATCGCTAAAATTATACATAAATACTTTAAAATAAGAATAAGTCTAAGTCTTCTGATATCCGATATTTTTATAGCACTTACGGCAGGGCTTTTATTCGGTATGGAAGCCTGCCTCTTTTCCATACTTGGTGTATGCCTGAAATCCTTTGTTCTTGATACCTTCCTTGAAAGCTTGCAGGTATTTAAAATCATGACTATAATCTCAACCAAGTCTGAAGAAATAAAAGAATTCATACTTATCGAGCTTCATAGAGGTGCGACAACCCATGAAGCACGAGGCGCATTTGGCGATAAGACTAAAAAGGAAGTTATTACTACAGTTTTAAATAGATGGCAGGCAGCAAAGCTAAGAGATTATATTCATAAAATTGACCCTCAGGCATTTATTACCATAACAAATTCCTATCAGATTATCGGAAGGGGATTTAATCTTTCAAATTAATTAATAACAAAAAAGGCTGCGGATATGCTCTAGCCTCAAAAAAGTTCTATTGAATTATTTTTATAGTCAATTTATTGCTATATACAAAGCAATAAATTTGTCTGTATGGGTATAGGGAAGCATCACATCAGGAGAATGCATAATAGCAGCCAGTGAGTGCTGTTATGGTAAGTGTGGCTGCTATTTGTGCAAATCCTCCAGTATGCTTATACTATGTGTTTATGGCAAAAATATGTAAGCAGCCCAGTGGTATTGATTATGTTTTAATAACAATATCGGTAAAATGTCCATCGAGCCCGCATTTACAGAAATATCATGACGTTCTATAACAATCCAAAATGGGCGCTCTCAAAAATTGATTTCATTTGACATAAGCAAAAAGGGTGTCCGGCGGGGTCAAACATAACCCTCCAATCATCGGAAAATTGCTCGGCTGCCACTGTTGCTCCGCAATGGACTGCATGTTGAACTGCTTTTTCCAAATCATTAACGGCGAAATCCATATGCGCCATTTGCTGTTGAGCTCCAGGCTCTTCCGGCCACACAGGCGGTTTATACTCAGGATTCCGTTGAAACAATATACAAGGATACGTCCCCTGATGCGTTCCCGGAGCACCTACGCATGCCCATTCTTCATCATGAAACGGTATTTCCCACTTGAGTAACGCCCCATAGAATTTTGCTAATTCATGAGGGTCCTTGCAATCCACCGTAAACGAGTACATTTTGATTTTGAATTCATCATCTATCACACTAACACCTCCAAATATAAATACGATACAATAATCTTACCATATTCTTTTTATGAAACAAAGCAAACATTATGATTTACTTCACAAGTTTCTTACCTTATATATTTCACTTTATTATGGTGAAATAATAAAAGCCTAGTAGATATACAGTTTTATTACATCTACCTTTAAATTTGCTATACGCTGCTCTAACTTATTTCAGCAATATCCATCACGTAAAAAAGGCTGGGGAAATCCCCAGCCTTTGATTGATATTTTTTTAAACCGGATAAACTTTATTTTCCTTATCCATTAACTCAGGATCGATTTTATACTTTTGAGCCTGCCTGAATTTAAAGAAATCCACGGCAACCTTAGGGAAAAGCGCATAGCTTAATACGTCTTCGTCCTGTTCCTTATATTCTTTCATTTCTTCTTCAAATTTCTTAAGGCCCGGTTCAAGCATATCAGAAGGCTTCTTATCCGTAGGAATTTCGTCTCCTATAATAAGCTTGCGTATTTCATCCTTTATGGGCACAGGTGTTTTTCCGTATAATCCTCTTACGATATCCTTGGTTTCATTTGTAACTACTTTATATCTTTGGCCTGAAATTACGTTCATAACTGCCTGTGTACCTACAATTTGGCTTGTAGGCGTAACAAGGGGAGGATAGCCTAAATCGGCCCGAACCCTCGGTATTTCAGCTAAAACCTCATTGTATTTATCCTCTGCCTTCATGTCTTTCAGCTGAGAAACAAGGTTTGAAAGCATTCCCCCGGGAACCTGATATAAAAGCGTGTTAATGTCAACGGTAAGCACCTTTGTGCTTAAAAGGCCGCTTGCAAGAGCCTTTTCACGGATTGGCGCAAAGAAGCTTGTGATTTCGTTTAAGCTTTCAGGCTTAATGCCCGTGTCGTAAGGCGTATCCTTAAGGGCCGCAACCATAACTTCCGTCGCAGGCTGGCTTGTTCCAAGAGCAAAGGGAGACATAGCCGTATCAATAATATCCGCCCCTGCTTCTATGGCCTTCATATAAGACATAGAGGCAACGCCGCTTGTATAGTGGCTGTGTATTTCAATGGGAAGGTCCGTAATTTCTCTAATGCCTTTTACCATTTCATAAGCAGCCTTAGGCAGTATAAGGCCTGCCATATCCTTTATACAGATAGAGTCCGCACCCATATCCACAAGCTGTCTTGCAAGGTTCATATAATACTCGTGGGTATGAACATCACTTAAAGTATAGCTTATGCAAAGCTGGGCATGGCTGTTTACTTTTTTAACTGCTTTAACGGAGGATTCAAGGTTTCTCACATCGTTTAAAGCATCGAATATTCTTAATATATCAATTCCGTTTTCAACGGATTTATATACGAATTCTTCAACCACATCGTCCGGGTATGCTTTATAGCCAAGGATATTCTGGCCTCTGAAAAGCATTTGAAGCTTTGAATTTTTACATATTTTACGAAAAGTCCGAAGTCTTTCCCATGGGTCTTCCTTCAAAAATCTCAAGCAGGAGTCGAAGGTTGCCCCGCCCCATACTTCAAGGGCATAAAGGCCTATATTATCCATTTTTTCTATGATAGGATACATATCATCCATAGACATTCTGGTAGCAATCAAAGACTGCTGCCCGTCTCTTAAAGTCGTATCCATTATTTTAACCGGTCTTTTTATATCGCTCATTATTTTCCTCCTATTTCAATGGGAAATAAACGCACTAATTCAATGTAATTATAACATCGCCTGTGGTCACGGAAGTGCCTGGAGTAACATCGATAGATGCAACTACGCCTGCCATAGGAGCAACGATTTCATTTTCCATTTTCATGGCTTCAAGTATGGCTATAACCTGATGCTCAGATACACTGTCCCCTACCTTAACCTTAAGGCTTAATATGGTTCCCGGCATAGGAGCCTCAACCTTATTTGCGCCTTTGCTTCCTGAAGATACAGGTGCCGGAGCCTCCGCTTTGGATGCAGCAGGCGCTGCCTGTACAGGAGCCGCCGCAGGAATAGAAACATGGGGAACCGCCTGTCCGTTTACTTCTTCTATCGTAACATTATATTCATTTCCGTTCACATTTACCTTATAGCTCTTCATTATCATTAATCCTCCGTATCCAAATTAAAGTTTTTTATGGGATTCGTATCTTGCAGTCCTTGCCCAATTGCTTTCTCTTCTTCTATGGCGTTCGAGAACAGGTGCTACTGCGGAGCCAAGAAGCGTAAAATTATCCCTTTGCTTATCTTCTTCATAGCAATGAAGGGCAACTGCGATAGCAGCAGCGATTTCGTTTTCCGTATCAGAAATTACAGCGGCTGTATTTAAAGGCGCGGGGGCGTTTACAGTTACAGCCGGCTCCTTTTTTGAAGGAGAAGACACAGCTTCTTCCTTTTTTCTTTTGTTTAAAAAGTATATTACAACGATGGCCGCAAATGCAGCAATAACATAATAAATCGTATTATCACCCATATTTTCAACTCCTAGAATACTATACTGCCGTGCTTTTTAGGATGCTTAAACACTCTTTTTGTAAATAAGATTTCAACAGCAGCAATGATTTTTCTTCTGGTTTCTGAAGGCTCGATAATATCGTCAATAAAGCCCTTTTTCAAAGCGTCTGCCAAAAGATTCGGAGAATCAGAAAAAACCTTTTCGGCGGAAGCAGGGTCAAAAAGGGAAATATTTGAATTCTCCCAGGCATATAAAATATCTGCACCGGAATACTTTGAATTCATTACCATATAAGGGCTTCCTGCACCGTTATTCACAATGATATTAATTTTAGGAACGGAAGAATTGGAAAAAGCGTATATCAGGCTTGCGCTGTCAGAAATTACGCTAAGCTCGTCTGAAAAACTTTCTCCATAAGCAGTAACATTTGTTAAAGTAACAATCGGGATATTAAAGGCATCGCAAAATGATATGAATTTTACGGCCTTCTTAATAGCAGCAGAGCTTAAAGGGCCGTTATTGGCGATTATGCCTGTGCTGAAGCCGTCAAAGCGGGAAAATCCTGTTATGATTTCTTTGGCATAGCCTTTCTTTATTTCAAGAAAATCACGGTTATCAGATATGGTTTCAATAATCTTATAAATATCATCGGGAGAAATGGCATTAAGCTCATTATCCTGCCTGAATGCATCATCATTTCCTACGATTATAGGAGTGTCTTCTAAATTGTTTCCAGGTAAATAACTTAACATCGCCTTAACGCTGTTAATGCACTCTGCTTCGCTTTCCCCTGAGAAATCAGCAACGCCTGTGTTATCATAATGATATTTTCCGCTGAAAAGCACGCCTTCTTTAAACTGCTTTACTTCTTTAAAAGAATTGGGGCTTCTCATAAAGATTTTAGCGTCATTTTTAACCGATACATAATCGCTTAAGCCGCATGTAATAGAAGCAGTACCCATGCAGTCGCCTAAAACGATGCTTATCTGTGGAATAACACCGCTTGCATCAGACATTATTTTATAGATAATACCGTAAGCTTCAAGGGTCTCCACTGCATTTTCAAGCTCCATTCCGTTGGAGTCAAGAAGCCCTACTACAGGGGCGCCCATCGTGAGGGCAAGTCTATATATATTCTCAAGCTTCTTTGCCTGAGTTAAGCTAACAGAACCATATTGGCAATATACATAAACTATTCTTCCGTCGATTGTTCCGCTGCCTGTAAGGATATTTGAGCCTTCGGCATACACTCCTATTTCCGAGAAGCTGTCGTTATCCACAAGCTGAAAAAGTCTCGATAAGGCTTTAGCGCGGCTTTTATCGTCGCTGAGCTGGGATTTTAAATCTTTGATTGTGTTAAGATTGCCCATAGTATTCCTCCAATATTCTCTCTTGCTAAATTATTGTGCATATTATTCGGTAAATAACATGCAAATTATAGTTTTTATATGAAATAAACTATTAATTTCAGTTGTCAGTTTATAAATTTTATTGTACTATTATAAATATAATAATTCTAATATTATTTTCTATATATAATATATAAGCATTAGATTATAACTTTTTATATTCGGAGGTCTAAAAATGGATTTTAAGCAGTTTGAATACGTGCTGATGGTAGCCGAGGAGAAAAACTTTTCCAAAGCCGCTAAAAAACTATATATTTCCCAACCTTCCCTAAGCCAGTTTATAGGAAGAGTAGAGGCAAATTTAGGGGTCACCCTTTTTAACCGCAACTCAAATCCTTTAAGCCTTACATATGAGGGGCAATTATACGTTGAAACGGCAAAAAAAATTATGCTTCTCTCAAACGAAATGACAAGAGCCTTTGATGACGTAAAAAATCTGAAGCAGGGAAGCATTAACATAGGCATAACCCCTTCAAAGGCAAATCACCCTCTTCCAATGATTCTTCCCGTTTATAAGAAGCAATATCCTAATATAAAAATATTTATAACAGAAGCATCCTCTCCGGAGCTTGAACAGATGATCATAAACGGAAGCGTTGATATATCTATAATGAACCTCCCCATTGCGTCGGATCAAATAGCCTATGAGCCCATTGTTGATGAAAGAATATTTATTGCCGCCCCTCCGAATCAAAATATACTTCCTGAAAAACAATTTGAAACCATAGATATCCATACATTGAAGGACGAGCTTTTCATTCTCCTGCATCCCGGCATGAGGCTGAGGCAAATTACGGATAAGCTTTTTAACGAGGCCGGAATAAAGCCCAATATTCTCCTTGAAACAAAAAGCATAGATACATCCATACGTATAACCGCTGCGGGCCTTGGCTACACCTTTGCGCCCGAATCCACAGCGCTTTATTCAGGGCTCGAAAACCTACCAAAATATTATGTAGTGGCAGATCCGCCTCTTAAATGGACCCTTGCCATAGCTTACAAGGCAGATTCTTATATCTCAAAAGCGGCTCAGGCCTTTTCGGAAGTGGTTAAAAATGTATATAAAGAAGTATACCCTTCTTTAAAGTGTTAAATAAATAACAGCCAAAACCCTTGCATCTTTATATTTAATGAAATAAATATATAAAAGACGATTTAAGCGCCTGAAAATAAAAGGAGCAAAATCGTCTTTTTAAATGCCTCATATTATTTTCTTAACCGGCCCGATACGTGATATTATATTAAATTTCTTATAAAGAAGTAACAAAGACCTATGCACTATAAACTTAAAAACATGGATTTCCTTTGGAAACGGTATATTTTTGACTCTATGTAAATATACGGTTTTGTTACTGTTTTACTTTAAATTGACTGTAATCATACTTTATTATCTGCCGTTTATGCCTTATGCGCAGATTAAATCCGTTTAAGGTATCCGATTTCCTTTTGTGAAAGGGATCTGTATTCCCCTTCCTTTATATTAGAAAGAACTATTTCTCCTATGGCAGTCCTTTTAAGCTCTATCACAAAATGCCCTATGGCTTCACACATTCTTCTTACCTGCCGATTTTTGCCTTCTCTTATCTTTATTTCCAAAACAGCATTTGGCCCTTTTGTTTCAATTATTTTCACCTTCGCGGGGGCTGTAGTAAATTCCTCAAGCTTGATGCCTTTTTTTAGCTTATCAAGCTTATCATTGGAAGGAATGCCTCTTACCAAAGCCACATAAGTCTTTTCGACATTATGTTTAGGATGCGTAAGTTTATATGTAAGCTCACCGTCATTTGTAATAATTAAGAGCCCGCTGGTATCATAATCAAGCCTTCCCACGGGGAAAAGCCTGTTTTCTGTATCTATCAGTTCCAGGATGCTTTTTCTTCCGAATTGGTCCTTTACAGTAGTAATATAACCCTTGGGTTTATGAAGGAGCAGATACTCAAGCTCTTCCGATTTTTTTACTTCCTTATTATTAAATAATACGACATCCTTACTTTCATCAATTTTAAGTCCAAGCTCCGTAACGGTAGCTCCGTTTACTTTAACTTTCCCTTCTTTTATAAGCTCCTCGGCCTTGCGCCTTGAAGCAATACCGCTGTCGGCTAAAAATTTTTGAAGCCTTATAAGCATATTTATCCTCCTGAATGAAATAAGCCAAGAATCAGTTTAAAGAAGTAACAAAAGGATATCCTTTTGTTACTTCTTATTATAATAAAAAGTCACGAACTTAGAAAGTGACGATTATGGTAAATTTCAAATTAAACAGTAATAAAAATCGTATGTTTTGAATGGCTTAACATAGGGGTTTTATATGTTTAAGCCGTTTATGAAAAATAGATTTTTATTACATCCTTGGGTGAAATTTACTATAGATTGCAAAACAGTCCAAATTCCATCGTAAGATTAATTATACATCCTCTGGCGTTAACTCGCTTCCGGCCATATTAAGCCAGTTGGTTATAATCTTTTTAATTGATGTTTCAAAGTCATGCCTTTCTGCTGATTCAGTGGTTTTAATATCAATCTGTTTAATCAGTTCATTGCCAAGATATATATTAGCATAACCTAAAACCTCATCTTTAGCAACAGGGGCTTCAATTGTCAAAGGAATATCAATGTCTATGTGAATTGCATTCTTTTCTTCCTCTGTAATAGGAATTGTAAAGTCCTCTGTAATATAAAGGCCGATGTCTTCTTTTCTTGACCTTGTTACATTTACTTTATCAGAAATAACCCCTTCCTTTATAATATTCTCATAATGATATTTTTCAAATCCATAACTTAATATTCTTTTGGTATCAATCCATTTCTGTTCTTTCCCCTGGGTGCCCCAGCCGCTGGCAAGAACGACGGAAATCAGCTGCATATCCCCTCTTTTGGCTGAACCTACGAAGCAATGGCCGGCTTTTCCTGTAAATCCCGTTTTTACTCCGTTGGCTCCCTGGAATTCATTCAGCAGCCTATTTTTATTATACAAATCATATGACCGCAAATTGCTTTTCGCCGTATACGAAGATGTGTTTATTATTTCATTAAATTTTTCGTTTTTAAGAGCATAACTTGTAATCAAAGCCAAGTCATAGGCTGTCGAATGGTGGTCCCCTGCGTCAAGGCCGTTTGGGGTTTCAAAGACCGTATCCTTTGCGCCAAGGCTTTTTGCCTTTTCAGTCATTTGATTGCAAAAGGACGCTACGTCTCCTGAAATATGCTCGGCTATGGCAACTGCCGAATCGTTATAAGATTGAAGCATAAGCGCATAAAGCAAATCCCTTAAAGTAATTTCTTCACCGGCAGATAAATGCATTTTAACCTCCGGTGCTAAAGCGGCCTTTTTCGAAACGGTAACTTTGTCGTCAAGGTTTCCGTTTTCCAAGGCTACTATTGCAGTCATTATTTTAGTGGTTGAAGCCATGGCCAAAGGCGCTTTGGAATTTTTCTCCCATAATACCCTTCCCGTTTCAAAATCCATTAATATTGCTCCATGGGCGGATACTTTTATTTCTTCTTCCGCAAATGCAGTAAGCGGCAGAAGGATTGCCAATATAAAAGAAAAAATTATTTTTTTCATAAAATCCCCTCAAATCTTTTTATTAATAAGCATCTTTTATAGTGAATTCAAAGTGAAACAGTAACAAAACCGTATATTCACGCAAACTCAAAATATACTGTTTCCGAAGAAAATCTATATTTTTGAGTCTATAGTAAATAGTTTCTTGTTACTTCTTTATGAGAAACTTACTATATAAATAAAAATAAATTCCTATATATTCTTAGCGGTATTGAATTCAAATATGCAAATAAAGCAAAACAACTTTAAGGCAGTAACAAAAACCTATTTTCATAAGCGGCTTAAATATATAAAGACGCTATATTTAGGCCATTCATAGTCAACAAACTTGAAAAGAAGATTTCCGACTATAAAAGAATGTATAGTAAATTTGCTTTTCTTCCGCAGTGAGGAACGGGCTCCAAGAAGTCATAAAATCAAGGAAAAGCAAGTTTACAACCCTACTGTTTTACTTTCATTCGAGTATAAATCTGAAACACTTTTAAAGTAACTGTAAGTTCGAGGAAAAAAACAGAAATGTTGGATGCTCTTTGAGTGTTTTTAATGAAAAAATTACTTTTTCAGGCGAAATAAACTAAGATTTGGCGTTTCAAAACATGCTGTACTGTTATTAACTTTTTTCACTATAATAAACAAAATCATGACCACCCTTAAAAGGGTGGTTTGAGCTAGGCCTGTAAGGCCTTGTTACCGGCCAGCATCTCAAGATGCTAGCTTTCACTTAAGTTCAAGCCCCTATGCCCTTGCCTCTTTTGCTTAGCCCTTAAGGGCTATTTGTATTACCAGCTAACCCCTAAAGGGGTCTTCATATTCTTTGACACTCAGCTTATCTAGAGCAATGTCATGTTGCTCTTATTCTCTGATGTATTTCTGGATGGTAGCTTCGTTCAGTCCTACCGTACTGACATAATAGCCAACTGACCAAAAATGCCGATTCCCAAACTTGTACTTCAAATTTGCATGTCGATCGAAAATCATCAGGGCACTTTTCCCTTTTAGATATCCCATAAAACTTGAAATGCTGATCTTTGGTGGAATGCTCACTAACATATGCACATGATCTGGCATCAGGTGACCTTCGATCAGTTCTACGCCTTTGTAGCCGCATAACTCTCGAAGAATTTTCCCAATCGACTCTCGATATTGATTGAAGATGATTTTACGTCTATACTTTGGAGTGAACACAATGTGATATTTGCACATCCACTTTGTGTGGGACAAACTATTATGTTGGTTTGCCATTGAAACACCTTTCCTTTCTGCATAGTGGCTTGAACACTCACTATTCTATTGGAAAGGTGTTTCTTGTGGTAGAACCTTTTGGTCCTCTACCCGCATAGCGGGTAGTTTTTTGTTTCGCACGCTATGCGAGCTCAACTGGCTTAAGCCATAATAAAAAAGCCATGGTTAACCATAGCTTTATATTTGACATATTAATTTTCTTCTTCGTTATTTTCTATTATGGGAAGCTCTCTGATATCTTTATAGCCGAAATGTTTTAAAAATTCATTTGAGGTTCCGAAAAGAATAGGCTTTCCGGGACTGTCTTTTCTTCCCAATTCCTCAATAAGCCCGTATTCCATAAGCTTATTGACGGCATGCTCAGCGCTGACGCCTCTGATATCCTCTATTTCCGATTTTGTTACAGGCTGTCTGTAGGCAATGATTGCCAAAGTTTCCAAAAGGGACTGAGTCAAGGTTTTTTTAGAGGATAAATTCAGGGCTTTTGTTATATACTCATAATATTCGCTGTTGGTACACATTTGATAGGAGTTATTAATTTCTATAATTTGTATGCCTCTTTTTTCATTATGGTATTTATCTGAAAGACCCTTTATTATTCTTGCGGCGGTTTTTTCGTCAATTTCAAGGCTTTGAGAAATCCTCGTAAGACTCATCTCAGAACCGCAGGCAAATAAGATAGCTTCTATACAGGATTCTATTTTTGCTATATTCAAATCAATCACCTTTTAAAATATAGAGAATGTATTAAACCGAAACCGGACATAATTTTTATATTTAGTAAACCGATATAAATATTTTATCAAATGTTTTATCTTGATTTACCTTCACTTCTTTTTGTTTTATAAGCTCCAAAAGAGCCAAAAAAGTAACCACAACTTCCATTTTTTCCGTATCGTCTTGAAATATTTCTTTGAACTCAAATTTCTTCTTTTTATGGAGCATATTTTGAATTGCCTGTATTTTTTCTTCTATAGTAAAGCTATCTCTTTTTATGGAACCGAAGGAGCTTCTTATTTTATCTACCTTAAGCTCTTTTCTGTTTAAAACGTCTTCAAAGATACGATATAGGGTGTCCATACTGACACCGCTAAGTATTTCTTCAGTGTCTATGCTCTTAAGGTCCATGAGATTTTTTATTTCTTCATCGGTTTCTTTGAAAATCAAATTGCCTTCGGATAAAAATCTATTTTTTAATACTTCGGAAATTTCCTTAAACCGCTTATATTCTAAAAGCTTTTTAACAAGCTCTTCCCTTGGGTCTGTTTCTTCGTCCTCTTCTGCTTTTAAAGAAGGAAGCAGCAGCTTTGATTTTATTTCCAGAAGGCTTGAAGCCATAACAAGAAAACTGCTCATGGAATCCATATCGTAGGGGAATTTTTGAATATAGTCAATATATTGATCCGCAAGCTCTGCTATGGGAATATCATATATGTCAATTTCATTTTTCTCAATAAGGTGATATAAAAGCTCCATAGGGCCTTCAAACACTTCAAGCTTTACATTAATTTCCTTCAAAGGAACCCTCCTTAAAAGCCAAAGCTTAAAAGAATTTTACATACAGGGTCAATAACAGCAGGGACTATCCCCCAGAGAATCAGCATGATTAAAAGCATTTGATATATTTTTTCATTGTTTGCCATTCTTATGGCCTTGTCGGGGCTTCTTAAAACGGCAAATACCTTAGCTCCGTCAAGGGGATAAACAGGTATAATATTGAAAAGGGCATTTCTTATATTTAACACTGCAAAAGTATAGAGTATTGTATATAAAGTATTATCTTTTATAATGCCTAAAAAGAAACCTATCAGCATTCCTATAAAGAGGTTTATTAATGAAGGAATCGTATAAGTCAAAAGAGTGCCTTTTTTTCTGTCTTTATAATATATAGAAGCCGTTTCAACAGGGTTTCCCCAGCCAAAACCCCAAACAGTCATAATAATAAGGCCGATAGGTTCTATATGCTTAAGGGGATTGAGCGTAAGCCTCCCGTCTCTTTTCGGAAGGGGGTCCCCAAGTTTAGCGCTGATAAATGCTTTGCTTGCTTCGTGTATGGTAAATACAAGAATTCCGCATAAAAGATATAATAAAAGAATGAATAAATTAAAGCCGTATAACATTGAAATCCTCCGTCCCTATAGTCTTTAACAAGATTAAAGCTTGGCTTATTATAATATATACTATTTTCCTTTCTTTTACAATCAGTACATATAAATATACGGCAAAAAATCATAAACGGATTATAGGATTTAAGAAAATAAAATATAACTTTATAGTAAATTTCACAGAAGGAAGCAGTAAAAATCTATTTTTTATAAACGGCTTAAACATATAGAATCGCTATGTTTAAGCCATTCAAAATATATGATTTTTATTACTGTTTCATTTGAAATTTACGATACACCGCAAATCCGAACCACCGCTTCTTAAATTCACAGAATATCTTGCCATCATATCTGTCCAAATTGGATTCAAATACTATTTACGGCGTTTTAATCTTACGGTATTTTGTGGAGCAAAGATTCTTATTGCTTTTTTTCCGTAGTAAGAAACAGTCTCCAAGAAGGCATAAAATTAAGGAAAAGAAAATTTACAACCTTATTATTTTACATTCATTCGTGTATATTCTATGCCCTCTAAAGCCAAAGACTTACAGCGGAATAAAAGCAAATTGATTAGAGGCTTTTTAAACGCCCCTGCTATAATAATAAAAGGCTCTTAAAGGTGCAAGCCTTATAAAGAGCCTTTATTGTTTGTTAAAGGAAAACCACGGGCTAGGCCCGTGGTTCAAAAGAGGCGGAAGCCGATGAGTAGAAAAAAAGAACTCCTTCATTTAAAATAAGTGCAGGTTTGCCGACCGCACAAGAAAAATGAAGGAGTGCATTCAAGAATGAATGACGTAAACAGTTTAGCCCATACAAAATGGAATTGCAAGTATCACATAGTGTTTGCACCCAAATATCGTAGGCAGGTAATCTATGGAAAGATAAAAGCAGATGTAGGAGAAATCTTAAGGAAACTGTGCAGTCACAAAGGAGTAGAGATACATGAAGCAAATGCGTGTCCAGATCATATACACATGCTGGTCAGTATACCGCCTAAGTTAAGTGTATCCAGTTTCATGGGATATCTCAAAGGAAAAAGTTCACTGATGATCTTCGACCGACATGCAAGTATGAAGTATAAGTATGGAAACAGACAGTTCTGGTGCAAGGGATATTACGTAGATACAGTGGGCCACAACAAAAAAGTAATAGCAGAGTATATTCGTAATCAACTGCAAGATGACATAGCAGGGGACCAAATGACGCTTAAAGAATATGTTGACCCGTTTACGGGTGACAAGAATGCCAAGGCATAAATAAGGCCGCCCCTTTAGGGGCAGCCTGAGAAAAATATGCGGTTGGCAAATCCTTCAATGAGCCTTTAGGCTCTGCCAGTATCATACCCTTACAGGGTTTGTTCATGCCACCCGTTGTCACGGGTGGTCATGACTATCTAAATAATTTATATATTTACAGCTTTCCCCAAACTTTAAGATACTCTTCTTTTGTCATAAGGGGTTTGAAATTTGCCTTTACCTCAATGGCTTTTTCAGCCTCTCCGTAGAGCAGGTCTATAGCCGTCATAGCAAGGCATTTGGCGGCGCCAATATAAGCCAGTTCTTTATCGCTTATTTCATAATTTGAGCTGTGGCCTACGCCTGTTATGCCAAATATTCTCGACTGCATTGTAGGCATAATATAAGATACGTCTCCTGCGTCTGTAGAGCCTGACATATGGGCCCCTTCGTATTCAACCTTATCTTTTCCGAAAAGGTCTATCATGTTTTCATACATTATATCCATCAGGTCATAATTTAAGTTCATAGGCAAATATCCCGGAAGGTCTGTAATTACGGTTTCGGCCCCTACTGCGTCTCCGCCGGCTTTAAATGCCCTTGAAACCTTCTTGTCGGCGTCTATAATGGCTTCCATGTTAGCGCCTCTTATATAAGTCTCTATTCTTACATCTGCAGGAACGACATTAACCAAATCCCCGCCCTTTGTGATAATCGGGTGTACCCTGATGCTGTCTTTATCCTGAAATGTTTCTCTTTGCATATGTACTGCCGTAAGGCCTAAGGTTGCGGCATTTAAGGCATTTATACCAAGGTGGGGCGCACCGCCTGAATGAGCTTCCTTCCCTATATATCTGATAAGCTTGCCCATGAAGCCATTGTTACCGGCGTTGGGTATTCCGCATAATCCTCTTGCATCATTAGGGGTTGAGTGCTGCATAATCATCATATCGATATCGTCCATTGCGCCGAGCTTGATAAATTCCTGCTTTCCTCCGAGGAAATGAATTTTCCCCTGCTTTTTAAGCTCATTTCTATACTCTATTTCAACATATTCTTCCGCAGGAACTGCCATAAGAACAATATCTCCTGAAAGCTCCTCCATAATTCCTGTGTTCTGGAAAGCGTAAGCAACACCCATAAGAGCTGCAATCATGCAATTATGCCCGCAGGAATGAGCGGCCCCTGTAATTTTGTCGGCGCATCTATGTTCTGGGGCGACAACGGCATCAAGCTCTCCCATTACGGCAAGCCTGGCATTTGATTTTTTGCCCTTCAAAGGAGCAACGATACCTGTAATTGCTACTTCGCTTTCATATTTAAGACCGATTTCATCCATCGCTTTTTTAACCTTTTCGGCGGTCTTAAACTCTTTATAGCCTAGTTCCGGTTCTGCAAAAATAGAATCTCCAATTTCGATAACTTTTTCTCGATTTTTGTCGATTGCCTCACATGCCATTCTTTTTAATTCTTCTCTTGATGCCATAATATCCCCCTTTTTAATATAATAGATTTTCCAGCTGCCGACTTACCATTATTTTACTTTTTTTGAGTATATCATAATGCAGTATATAGTGTCAATGAACCCAAGGCCAAGCTTATATGAAATATTTTATATAAAAACCCCTCACTTCTTTGTGTAATTTTGGTATTAATATAATACTTATATAATCAAAATGAATTATTGGATATACGAATATATATTTGATATGGTATACTATATTTACTTATGAAAATATAAATTTGGAGGAAGAACATGTATAATGAAGATTTGATAAGCATAAGGGCAAATAATCTTTTTTTGTCCTCAAAGTCAAATAATTATACCGAATTATCCAGAGATTTATGTGGTCTTCAAGCCCAGTTTTTTAATAATGTGCTGTATTCTATTTTGATTCGCTGTAACAATAGCCATGAAAACTGGGACAATCATCTAATCAAAACATGGACATTAAGAGGCACATTGCACGCAATCCCTTTTGAGGACCTGCCCCTTTACCTAGCCCTATATCCCGACAGGTCCTATTTCAACCGATATAATTTTAACAGTGAATTCATGCATAATACTACTGAAAAAATATTAATCCACATAAAAAACGGGAATACTTCAAGAACAGAACTGAAAGAAATATTTAAAAATGAGCCTGAATATAAAGACCATTTGGACATGCTGTTTTCCGGCTGGGGCGGTATATTGAAATGCCTTGCTGAAAAAGGCGATATTGTCTTTAATAAAGTATCCGATTCTAAATTCAGGGCAATTTCAATAGATGAAGCGCTTCCTCAAAGACAGGAGGCCCTTTTGGAGCTTTTAAAACGCTATTTTAAATCCTATGGGCCCGCTACCGTAAATGATGCATCTTACTTTTTTGGATTAACCATGAAAGAATTAAATGAAATTATTGAAAAAATAGACGGATTATCCTTTGCTATGCTTAACAATAAAAAGCACTATTATTTTGAAAAGGCCAGCATTCCTCAAAAAATAGAAGAGCCTATTTTTCTTACAGGTTTTGACCCTATCCTATTAGGGTATAAGGATAAATCTTTCATTATTGATGAGGAGGATATACGAAAAATCATAACCCTTACAGGAATCATAAAGCCTGCTATCTTATTTAAAGGAAAGATTATAGCCACATGGGGCATAAAAAATTCCGCCATGATCATATATCCCTTTAAATCTCTGTCAAAAAAGCTAAAAAATAAGATTGCAAAAGCCGGTATGATTCATTTTAAAAATGTGATAAAAAAAATAGAATTTTCTCTTTAGTTATAAGGATTATTACGGCTAACAAACTTAAATATAAGGTCCTTAGCCATAAGAGGGCGCATACTTAGTATAAATTAACTTTATCTTAACAATTTAAAATAAGCTTTTAAACTAAAAATCCATCTGCTATAATTGTATGGGATTATGGTGTATGAACTTAATCAATAAATGGACTCACAAAACAGAGCTTTTCATTATATAAGCTTTGTTTTAATATTATAGTTCAATTTACTACATCAATGCTTTTCTTTCCTTTATTTAGGAGGTAAATAATGAATTATTCAAAAGAAAATAACGCAAAACAAAGAAAAAATGCAGGCTCTAAAAAGAAAAAGGTCCGGAATAAGGCCGTTGTTGTAATATTTAGAATTTTGCTCTCTATCGCTATCATCGGCTGCTTTGCCGTAGCCGGAATAGCTTTTGGAGCTTATATGGGAATCATAGAAAACGCCCCTAAACTTGATGAATACTATATGGTTCAATCCAAAAGCTATAACTCTATCGTATACGACCAAAACGGCGAGGAGATCGATTATTTCAAAGGTGAAGAAAACAGAGAGTATGTATCTCTTGACCAGATACCTTTAAACATGAAAAACGCCATTGTGGCCATAGAAGATGAAAGATTTTATTCTCATAACGGCATTGACCTCAGAGGTATGCTGAGGGCGGTTTATACAACTGTTTTAAAAGATAACCGCCAGGGCGCAAGTACGATTACTCAGCAGGTTATAAAAAACAATATAGCAAAGGTTCAAAGAAATACCCTCGTTACAAAGCTTCAAGAGCAGTATCTGGCCGTAAAATACGAAGAACAGCTGGAAAAGCAGCTTGGAAGCAAGCAAAAAGCTAAAGATTATATTCTTGAGGATTATTTAAATACCATAGCCTTAAACCATGGCCTTAACGGCGTTCAGACTGCCGCACAGTATTATTTCAATAAAGATGTATCAGAGCTTACTTTGTCGGAATGCGCTGTAATAGCCGCCATTACCCAAAGGCCTACTTATTATACCCCTGCCCTTCACCCTGAAAACAATAAAGAAAGGCAAAGGGTAATTCTTAGAAAAATGAAAGAGCTTGAATTTATAACCGAAGCAGAATATCAAGAAGCCCTCAATGACGATGTTTATGCAAGAGTTAGCCAGTATAGAAATTATGCAGACGAAACAAATAACGTCCACGATTATTATTCAGACCAGCTTATAGAAGAAATCGTAAACGACCTTGTAGAACAGAAGAACTATTCAAGAGCTTTGGCGCTTCATAAGGTATATAACGGAGGATTGAAAATATATACGCCTCAAGACAAAAATATGCAGAAGATTTTAACGGATACATTTTTGGACGATTCCTTCTTCCCCGTATCCGACTATGAAATCGATGTAACTTATAATATTTCCGTTATGAATACCGTAACAAATACCCAGGAGCATTACGAAGAAACGGCTACAGTAAAAAACAGGGAAGCCGCCGACGCATTCGTTGAAAGTATAAAAGATAAATACCTTACCTCAAATAAAGAACTTGTGGCTGAAAGGCCTACTTATGTGATACAGCCTCAGGCAGCCATGGTTATCATTGACCCTCATAACGGTCATGTTAAGGCTATCGTAGGCGGACGAGGTAAAAAAACAACAAACAGAGGTTTTAACCGTGCTACTCAGGCGAAGCGCCAGCCCGGTTCCGTATTTAAAGTCCTTGCTTCTTATGCCCCTGCTGTTGACCTTGGCAAAATCGGTGCAGGCTCCGTAATTATGGATGAACCTTTCTATAATGCGAAAGGGGAAGAATGGCCTAAAAACTGGAACGGCGTATATAAAGGCCCCGTTACGGCAAGAGAAGGAATTTATAACTCTATGAATGTAGCTACCGTTAGAAATATGGATAATACCGGTGTAGATGCGTGCTTCGATTATCTCTTAAGATTTGGCTTCACCACTTTGGTTGATGGAGAAGCAAGGGGCGGCAAAGTCTTTACTGACAGAGGCCTTGCAACTGCCTTAGGCGGTCTTACAGACGGCGTTACTCAGCTTGAAGTTACGGCAGCTTACGGAACCATTGCAAATAATGGTGTTTATCAAAAACCTACTTTCTATACAAAAATCCTCGACCATGAAGGCCAGGTTCTTCTTGAATATAAACCGGAAGAAGAAAGAAGAGAAGTATTAAAAAGCACCTCCGCTTATATTCTTACGGATATGATGAAAGACGTTTTAACCAGAGGAACCGGCGGCAAGGCAAGATTTAAAGAAGTAAAAATGCCCATCGCCGGAAAAACCGGAACATCCACCAATACGAAGGATCTTACCTTTGTAGGATATACGCCTTATTACGTTGCCGGAATATGGATGGGATGGGATAAAGAAAAGAATATTAATGAAGACAGAGGCTATCATATGCTTATATGGAGCCATGTAATGGAAGAAATCCATAGAAACCTTGAATACAAAGATTTCGATAAACCAAACGGCATAACGACGGCTACAATATGCCTTGATTCAGGTAAGCTTGCTGTTCCCGGGCTTTGTGACAGCGATGTAAGGGGAAGCAGAACGGTAACAGATATTTTTGCCGCTGGAACCGCACCTACAGAATATTGCGACCTTCACGGCTCAATAGAAATTGACTCCCTTACAGGAAGGCTTTCAGACGCATCTACTCCTAGTGAAAGACGAAAAACCATCATAGGTATCGTAAAGCCGGATGCTGAAATAACAAATAACGATTATGAAATCCCTCAGTCCATGATAGACGGAAATAAGGAAACAAGGCTTAATTCCAACTATACGGAGGAGGTACCGGAAAGTAATGGAGATTATATCATAGACCCTGAAACAGGCCTTATTATATTCCCCAATGGAGAAGGAACGGAAAATCCTGATATAGATAATCCGTCGCCGACTTTCCCTACCTTCCCCACATTCCCGAACTTCAATAATAATAATAATAATAACCAAAACAATAATTCCACGGAAACTCCTCCGGATATTCCAAGCAATCCTTCAACCGAGCTTCCGGAAGTTCCCGAATATACTGCTCCTCCTCAGAATAATGGTACTGAAAAGCCGCCTGAAAATAATAATGAGCAGGATAACACTCTTCCCATAATAGAATAAATAATAAATAAAAAATAACCCAATCATAAAGGAATAAAAGTGATTGGGTTATTTTTATATTCAGGAAGTTTTTATATTAAAGAAGATATATAGTAAATTTAAAGTTAAATAGCAGCAAAGCCGTATATTCACGAAGGCTAAAAAATGTACCGTTTCCGAAGGAAATCCGTGTTTTTAAGCCTTAAGGGAATAGGCTTTTGCTACTTCTTTATATGAAATTTACTATAAATCAGAAGATTTCTTTGAAGCGTTACTTTTATATAGGAGTTTAACAAACAAAATACAAAGTTTAAACTTATCAATTGTATAGACAATTTCATTTTAAACAGTAAGGAAGAATGAATTTTACCAAACCATTCATTCAAATAAAATGAAATTGTTTTATTCCTATTTAAATTGAAAATTACCATAAATTTAAATTCATAGAACTATCTATTCTTCTGTAATAAGAATCCCTTTCTTCTTATTTGCTTATTTTCATATTGATTTAATATAACCGTAAAAACCGTAAGGCCGTCAGAGCTTTCTGCTAAAATCGTTCCCTTATGCCCTTCAACAATGCTTTTTGCTATTGAAAGCCCCAGCCCGTAACCGCTTTTTGAACGGGATTTATCGGCCCTGTAAAACCTGTCGAATATATGCTCAATATCTTCCTTTGTCAGCGGCTCGCCGAAATTTGTTACTTTAAGCTGAATCTTATTAGAATAGCTCTCTTTCAGATTAATAGAAACCGTTCCGTAATCCTTGGAATATTTGACGGCGTTATCTGCAAGAATCATTACCAGCCGGCTTAGTTCGCCTTTATCTCCCAAGACAAAAATATCCTCCGATACTTCTTCTATATCTATGGAAATATTTCTTTCAAATGCAATAGATTCCATAGACAGTGCAATATTTATCGCTATTTCACTTAAATTAACCTTATCTAAAATCATTCTTTCCTTTGTACTGTCGGATTTTGCAAGAAACAAAAGATTGTCTACAAGGCCCCGCATTCTTTCCGCCTCATGCATTGTATTATCTACCCATTTAATCTGGTTGTTTATTATATCTCCTTTATTTGATTCAAGAATGCCTAAATTTGCTAATATTACCGTCAGAGGCGTTCTGAGTTCATGGGAAGCGTCGGAAACAAACCTCCTCTGCTGCTCCCATGCCTTTTCGGCAGGAGTAAGGGCAATTTTAGATAAAAATAAGCTAATAAAGAAAAAAACAGCCATAGTAGAAAAAAGAGAGAGGAAGAAGCCTAATATGGCATTGGAAATGGCCTTTTGCTCTGCCGAAAGCTCCGTAAAGGCTATTCTAGTTTCACCATTTTCCTTGAATTTTAAAAATTTCATATTATATTCCTTAATAATGCCCTTATTGGTTTTCTCGCTCATGGATTTATCGGCAACCTCTTTAAGCATTTCCTCAGACACTTCTATATTGTCCGAATATAAAAGCTCAGGGCTTCCGTCTTTTTCTATTTCCGCTATAAAAACAGGGAATCTGGAAAAATTGCCGTCATTTCCTATTCTGGTTATAAATATAGGGAACCTATCATAATTTTCCATGGGACGTTTTGCCGGGTCAAATTCCATAGGCCTTCTGTTTAAGCTCATTTGCAAAACTATTTCACTTTCTCTTTTTGCCTTATTTATATTTGAAACCAAAATAAAAGAAAATACGGCAAATAGAACCATAAACACAAGTATCATATTGGTTAAAACAAACTTTCTTCTAAGGCTTTTTATCATGCTCCGCCCTCCAGCTTATAGCCTACCTTTCTTATGGTTTCAATTCCTGCCTTTGAATTGAGAAAAAAGAACTTTTTTCTGAGAAAAGATATATATGCCTCAACATTATTATCCTCAGCGTCGGAATTTTCTCCCCAAACCTTATCTATAAGCACCTCTTTCGGCGTTATGGCATTGGGAGAAGACATGAGTATTTTCATTATTTCAAATTCTTTAAACCCAAGGTGTACAGATTTTTTGCCGCAGGAAAGCGTATTGGTCAAAAGGCCCAAATGCAGATCCCCATAAATAAGCTCATCTAAAACTACTTCTCCCTGTCTTCTGGAAAGAGCCCTTATCCTTGCCAAAAGCTCCTCGGTAGAAAAAGGCTTCGTCATATAATCATCTGCACCAAAATCAAGCCCCTGAACCTTATCATAGATTTCGTCCCGCGCCGTAAGCATCAGTACGGGAGTTGGGTTTTTGCTCAGCCGCATTGTTTTTACTATTTCGTAGCCCGTCATAGACGGAAGCATTATATCAAGTATTATTACGTCATAATTTCCGTTCAGAGCATAATGAAGCCCTTCGGCCCCGTCACCTACAATATCGGCTATATATTTTTGCTCCTTCATAATTTGCATGAGAGCCTCCGCCAGGCGGATTTCATCTTCTACTATAAGTATTTTCATAATAATCAGCCTTCTGTTTTAATGGATTTTATAAAAAGTATATCAAATTAATATTTGCCTTTCCATATTTTATAATGAATTAAATATAGAGACCTAAAAAATCCGGTGAAATAAATTAATTGCTCACATCTTTTATTGATGCTATATTTTTCTTATACTCGAATTAAAGTAAAACAGCAGCGTTGTAAATTTGCTTTTCCTTGACTTTATGCTTTCTTAGAGCCCGTTACTTACTGAGGAAAAAAAGCAAATTTACTATATAGGTTATTTATAGTAAATTTAAGCAGCAGCAAAACTGTATGTGAACGTTTTTTTGCTGCTTCTTTATAAGAGATTTGCTATAAATATATTCTAGCATTTTATCCTTAAAATAGTCTGAAATGTTTTTTTCAGACTATTTTAAGGATATTGTTTTATAATTCATTAAGAAAAGGAGCTTCGATGCCTTCAAATATCTTTCGATGGTGATTTGAAATTCACGGTTATCCCCCATTTGATTTTATTTTTCAAATAAATTTAAGGAGTGTTATAATGCTTAAATCAAAAAAGAAGATAGCAGTAATAGCGGCAATTGCGGTAATTGCTTCGGGAGTAGGTATATATCACGTTCTGGGTAATTCCGGAAATGAAAATAAGAAAAATACCGTAATATCTCTTCCGGCAACAGAGCGTGTGGAAAAGGGAAATATTTCGGAATATGTCACCGCTTCCGGAACGGTAAATCCTTCAGTCGTAAACGGTATCTATATCGAAACTACCCAAAAAGTATCCAATGTCCTTGTTAATTTGGGAGACAGCGTTAAAATGGGAGATGTTCTTGTGGAGTACGATGTAGACTATTCAAAAAAGGAGCTTGAAAACAGCCTTGCTTCTCAGAATCTCTCTTTGCAGTCTGCAAATCTTACCTTAAAAAGCCTTACTTCCGAAAAAACGGAAGCCGAGCTTTTACAGCTTTCCAACAGCATAAGCTCTGCTGAAAAAGCCCTTTTAGATGCTGAAAATAATCTGAAAAGTACAGAAACACAAATAGAAAGTTTAAAAAAACAGCTGGAAGAAGCCAATAAAAACGTCGAGGACAATAAAAGACTTTTGGACGCAGGGGCAATAAGCCAGGAGACCTACAACACAGACCTTAAAAGCATAGAGGAAATTGAAAAGAGCATAAAAGACAACGAATCTAATATTGAATCTTTAGAAAAATCTGTTGCTAACGCAGAAAACTCTCTTAAACAGGCAAATCTTAATTATGAAAGCGCTAAAACACCCTTAAGCGATGAAGCCTCAAAAATAAATTATAATAAACAGCTAAATGAAATAGAAAAAACAAAGCTTTCGATACAAAACATAAAGGATCAGATTTCAGACCTTATTGAAGCAAGCGTATCCCATGTTGAAGGGACTGTTATTGAGCTTAATGTTGAACAAGGCTCCATAGTAAATAACGAAACAAGCATAATGAAAATAGCAGATTTAAATAATCTCATAGTCAATGCCAATGTTTCCGAATACGACGTTCCGCTTTTAAAAATAGGCCAGAAAGTAAGCATCACCACAGACGCCATAGCAGACAAAATATACGAAGGCGAAATTACATATATATCTCCCGTCGCAAATGTGACGAATACCTTCAGCGGAAGCGAAACTACCGTAGCCGTAGAGGTATCCGTTTCAAATCCGGACAGCATGCTTAAACCCGGTTATTCGGTAGATTTGGAAATACTTGTGACAGATGTATCGGAGGTTCCTCTCGTTTCCTTGAGTGCCGTTCAAAAAGACAATTCCGAAAATAAATATTATGTCTTTACGGTTGACGAAAGCAAAACAATCCATAAAACATATGTGGAAAAAGGCGCTTATAACGACATGAACGCACAGATTATATCAGGCCTTTCGGAAGGCGACGAAATAATCACTTCACCCACTGCAAATATGCAGGATAATACCCCTCTTGATCTATATGCAACGGAAATAAATGCCGGTTCTCAGCCGTCTTCTAATCAGGAATCAACTTCACCGCTGGAAAGTCTGATTCCCGGAGGAGGAGGCGCACCCTCCGGTGGCGGCATGCCTTCTGGCGGCGGTGGCGCACCTTCCGGCGGCGGAAACAGGCCAATGGGAAGGCAGTAGTTGGGAGGTTCTCATGAATATAATTAAAATCACTGACATGGTCAAAATATATTCCCAAGGGGAAATAAATGTAAAAGCATTATCAGGCGTTGACATGGAAATCAGCAAGGGCGAATTCGTGGCTATAATGGGGGCCTCCGGCTCGGGAAAGTCCACGGTTATGAACATGCTGGGATGCCTTGATAAGCCTACTTCAGGTCAATATCTCCTGGATGATATTGAAATAAATAATTTAAGGGATAATCAGCTTGCAGAAATCCGGAATAAAAAAATAGGCTTTGTTTTTCAGTCCTATAATTTGCTTCCCAAGCTAAACGCTCTGGAAAACGTAGAACTTCCCATGATATACGCAAATATTTCCGGCTCAGAAAGGCGAAGGCGTGCCAAAGAAGCTTTGGAAAAAGTAGGCCTTAGCGAAAGACTCCGTCATAAGCCCAATGAAATGTCCGGAGGCCAGAAGCAAAGAGTAGCCATAGCAAGAAGCCTTGTCAACAACCCAAGCATCCTTCTTGCCGACGAGCCCACGGGAAATCTGGATTCAAAATCAACTCTTGAAATCATAGAAATATTTCAGAATTTAAATAAAGCAGGCGCGACGATAGTTATAGTAACCCATGAGCCTGACGTTGCCATGTATGCAGGCAGAATTATCACCTTTAAAGACGGAAAGATCATATCGGATAAAAAGGCTGAAAATCCTATAATAATCAACCAAGGAGGTTCTCGATGAATTTATTTGAAAGCGTAAAAAGCGCTATATCAAACGTGCTTTCAAACAAAATGCGATCGCTTTTAACTATGCTGGGCATTATCATAGGCGTAGGCTCCGTAATAATAATAACCTCCATCGGAGAAGGAAGCACTCAGAGCATAAACGCCCAGTTTGACAGCATGGGAACAGGAAATCTCACCGTTACCCTTTCAAGCGACGTTCAAATAAGAGACGCCGACCAGCTTACTGTTGCCGACGCCGATTTAATAGAAACCCTTGAGGGTGTTAAATATTCCTCTCCTGTTTTTTCAGTAAGCAGTATGCAGGTAAAGCTGCAAAACCCCAAGGAGACCAGAACTTCCAATATAACAGGGATAAATGAACAGTATATGAATATCCAGTCCTCTACGCTCTTATACGGAAGGTATATAAGTGCAAATGATGTGGATATGGCATCTAAAGTCGTTGTAATAGACAACACCTCAGCCGAAGCCATATTCGGTACGGCAGAAGAAAGGGTCATCGGAAGCAAAATATCTTTAAAATCATGGCGCGGTACAAATAAATATACGGTTGTAGGAATTATAGAAGATACAAATAAAGAATTCAGCACCATGTACGGCGACAATTACCCTATTACCGTTTTAATGCCCATAACCACGGCAATGCGCCTTGCCAACAGAGAATATATAAGCCAGATAGCCGTTACGGGAGAAGACCCGAATACGCTGGATAGCCTTGCTGCCTTAATAAAAGACTCTTTAAGTTCCGCCCATAATAATCAGGATAAATATTACGTGCAAAATATTGCCGATTTTATGGATCAGATAACAAGTGTCATGGGAACCGTAACCATTATGATAAGCTCTATCGCCGGCATATCTCTTCTTGTTGGAGGCATAGGGGTTATGAATATAATGCTTGTTACGGTTACGGAAAGAACAAGAGAAATCGGCATAAGAAAATCCATAGGAGCAAAAAACAGTGACATACGGATTCAGTTTATTATAGAAGCTCTTATTATTACAGCCATGGGGGGATTTTTAGGCATACTTGCCGGCTGGGGCGGCGGAATAGCAGTGGGGAAATATATGGATATCAACGCTGTTCTCAATTCCCAGGCTATACTGATATCTGTATTGATTTCTGCGGTGATAGGAATTGTCTTCGGAGTATATCCTGCCAATAAAGCCGCAATGCTTGATCCTATAGAAGCTTTAAGATATGAATAATTATTCTCTCAGAGGAAAAAACTTACGGAGTGATACGATATGAAAATTATGAGACAACTATTTTTATTGGCTCTTATAGCTGCTATGCTTTCGTCAAATTGCCTTGTATTTGCCGAAAGCGCAAGCCCGCTCGAAACCCTTACGATAAAGGATGCGGCAAAAAAAGCCATAGAAAATGATACAAATATAAAAAACGCTGAGGAAAGCCTTGAGCTCTACGATGACAAAATGAAAAAAGCTACAGATACTTATCTTTCGGCGACAACTACAGACGCAATACTGAATGCAAGCATAAATATGATGAACCTGGACTTAAGCCGTGCTTTAAGCATTAAAAATATTGATTCCCAAAAGGAAAATGTCGAATATAACATACAAAAATATTTCAATACAATTATCAATGCGGAAAAAAGCGCTGAACTTTACGAAGAATCCCTTGCAATACAGAAAAAGAAGCTTGATATTTCCAAAGTAAAGCTTGAGCTTGGCAAAATAAGCCAAAATGATTATGACAAGGAAGCGGCCGCTTACGAACAGAGCCTCATGTCAAAGGAAGCTTATTTAAGCACCATAAACAAGGCCTACAGAGACCTTAACAGCTATATGGGAAAGCCCCTTGATACTACATATGAGCTTGTTTTAGAACTTGAATATGAAGTCGTACCCGAAGTAAACCTTACGGCCTATACTGATACTTTTGTAAATAAAAGCTTATCCGTCCAGCAGGCAAAAGACAGTATGACTGTGGCTGAATATCAGCTTGATAATTATACGGAGCCTTACAATACGGTAACAGGGCTTGTCAGCGAATCTTACGGTGAATATGAGCAGCTTCTTTCAAGCTTTAATCAGGCCTCCAGAAGTTATTCCGATACAGTGGAAAAAGTAAAAAAGAGCGTTATTGATTCTTATAACAGTTTGAGAGAATCCGAAGTTACTATAAAATCAAAGGAAATGGAGCTTGAAGAAGCATATAAACAGCTGGAAATATTAAAAACAAAGCTTGAGCTTGGCAAAATAACCCAGATTGAATATGACGAGCAGGCTTATGATATAAAAAATAAAGAAGAAAATTTAAGAAAAGAGAAAAATAATTATGCTCTTTCGGCAATCGCATTCCTAAGCCCTAACCTCCTTGTTTCTTAATAAAAAGCTTATAACAAGCATCTCTACTCCTAGAAAGCATAAGGCCCGGAAAACTATTCCGGGCCTTATGCTTTCTGCATTGTATCTCATACAATAAACCACCTGCTATGCAGGTGGAGGGAAAATGCTTTAGCTTCAAGAAAAATACCCCCTGTGATAAAATAAAGTGGGTTTGCCAACCACAATTATTAGATCATAGGAGGTGTGTCCGATGGACAAAAATAGTTTATCACATACAACCTGGGAATGTAAATATCATCTGGTATTTGCTCCAAAGTATCGAAGACAAATAATTTATGGAAGATTAAAGGCGGATATAGGAAAGATACTTAGAGAATTATGTGAAAGAAAAGGTATAGAAATAATAGAAGCAGAATGTTGTAGTGACCATATACACATGTTAGTCAGAATACCACCTAAATATAGTGTATCAGAGATAATGGGATATTTGAAAGGAAAGAGTTCTTTAATAATATTCGATAGACATGCAAATTTAAAATATAAATATGGGAATAGACATTTCTGGTGTAGAGGATATTATGTTGATACAGTAGGTAAAAATGCGAAAAAAATAGAAGAATACATTAGAAATCAAATACAAGAAGATAAAGTAGCAGATCAAATTTCATTGTTAGAATATATTGACCCGTTTACGGGGGAGCCAGTGAAAGGAAATAAAAAATAAACCGCTTTAGCGGTTATTGGGAAGTAAATGCGGTTGGCAAACCGCTTCGATGCGTCCTCAGACGCATGCCAGTAAGAGCCCCTTATAGGGGCAGAGCAAACTACCGGCTAAGCCGGTAGTTATGATTAAATAATTTTAAATTTTAATGAAATAATATTATTGAGAATATATTTTTATTTTAAGCCCTATAGCGTTTTTATATCTGGGCAGTGCTTGAAAACCAAAAATCAAAGAATATTTTAGCTAAAAATATGAATTTAAGAATTTTTGATGATAAGGCTACTTTTTCCGGCAAAATAGACTAAGGTTTCGACTTTTCAGACACCCCTTAAAACTATAAAAATATATACCATTATCGACGAATGCCCTTTCTTATGATAAAATTATGATACTTAGAAAATAAAATATAAGAGGTGATAGTATGGCAGTAATTTACCTTGCAGGCGGCTGTTTTTGGGGTATGGAAAAATATATACAATTAATTAAAGGCGTGGAGAAAACTGAAGTTGGATACGCTAATGGAAATACAGAAAACCCTACTTATGAAGAGGTTTGCAGAAATAATACAGGGCATGCGGAAACGGTTAAAATAGAATATAATAAGGAAATACTCCCTCTGGAGTTTCTGTTGGATATGTTTTTCGATGCCATAGACCCTACTTCCGTAAACAAGCAAGGGGGCGATATCGGTACACAATATAGAAGCGGCATATATTACACCGAACCCTCGGATTTACAAATAATCGAAAATAAAATTAAAGAGGTGCAAAAAAAATACACAAAGCCTATTGCAACAGAAGTCGCCCCTCTTTCAAATTTCTATTCAGCGGAAGAATACCATCAGGATTATCTCCTAAAAAATCCCGGAGGATACTGTCATATAGGCAATGACTTATTTGAAAAAGCCGCTAAAGCAGAAGCTCTCAAAAGCAAATATGCTCCTAAAGATAAAGAAGCACTGAAGAAGGAGCTTACAGAGCTTCAATATAATGTTACGCAAAATAGTTCAACAGAACCGCCTTTTAATAATGAATACTGGAACCTTTATAAAAAAGGCATCTATGTTGATATTACCACGGGAGAGCCTTTATTCGTTTCAAGCGATAAATTTGATTCCGGCTGCGGCTGGCCAAGCTTTTCAAGACCCATATCCGATGACCTTATTTATGAAAAGACTGACCATACTTTAGGAATGGTGAGAACCGAGGTTAGAAGCCAAACGGGAAACGCTCACTTAGGCCATGTTTTCAATGACGGTCCTAAAGAGCTCGGCGGCCTTCGCTATTGCATAAACAGCGCTTCTCTTCGATTTATTCCCGAAGAAGATATGGAAAAAGAGGGATACGGCCATCTGCTTCATATTGTTAAATAATAAGGATTAATAATCAACAGAATTAACCTTATTGGGGCTGATGTAACTTCGTCCTGTGGCCCTATGCTCTGGGTGCATTCCGTATTGTAATAAAGGTAATTTCACTATGTTTAAGAAGGAAATCCGCATTTTCAAGTAATACAAAAATATACGGGTTTAGAGAACAGGACCGATGCGGGCTTCAGCCGCTGGGAATTGATATCTTTGCGTATTTATAGTAAATTTCTTATAAAGAAGTAACAAAAACCTATTCACTACAGATTCACCGTTACCAAACAAAAAACAAGTTTGATAACGATAAGAAAATGCTCACTTAAAAAGATTTGCAGGCTTGCGCCCAATGCTATTTAGTTAAGGAGCAAACTTCCAAGTTTGCTCCTTAACTATTTTTTTGTGCCATGCATTTATTTAGCTAAAACTTTTGTTTTTGTCGACCATTTGGGAAAATTAAAATCAATTTCCCATACTGTTTATGAGCTATTAAATTAAGGAAATTGAGATATTGCGATCCATGTCGCGGTATAATCGGCAAATAAAAAACAGGGGGTGATAGTTTTTGCCGTGTCCCCCCTGTCCATATACTTATATATTTTTTTTGAAAAACCCGCTAAAAACGTATGCTGTACGCCGAAAAATATATACCCCTACAAGTGTTCCACAGGGGGCAAACAGTTAAAGCCCATGTAATTTTCTTAACAAGCCTAAAATAAGTATAAGATTTCTCCCCGCTTTTCACAGTCAACCGATATCTAAGGTTATCCGCAGATACTCAACAAGTATCATTAACACCTAAAATGTAATTAATTCCCATGCGAAAAATCAATGCCGCGCGCTGTTTATGGCGCAGGACACGGCTATTAAGTTAAGGGAATTGAAATATAGCCTTGTGATTTGGCCGTACAAGAATTATTAGCCGATTACATAATAAAAGCAAGTTCAGCCTTAAACTGTTCTTGCTTTTTTATTATTCAATACCGTCTTGAATGGTCAGAACTTCAAGGAGAAGTAAAGGCAGTCGAGCAAGTCAGAAAGAGCGTTTACGACATTATGAGAGCGGAACAACGGGAACGGCAACCGCGCAGGGCACAGGACATGGGACTCTATAATCCAACCTTTTCGCCTATCCAGACGGTCAAGGGGTGGGTATTTTGCGGAGTTTATATCTTCCCCCTATAATATTTTATTATATCACCAATTGTAAAGACAACACACATGATTACTATAGAAGACAAGGGGTCAATTGAGAAAAAGGAGGAAGAAAAATCTCTACCTTTAATGATTGAAAATATATAATGCATTATAGCCGTTACACCTATGATGATAACCCATTCTAGTAAAATTCTTTTTAAGAGTTTTTTCATACTCGCTCCTTATTAGGTTATTTATTTTTTAGTATTATATCATACCATCGTAAAGACTGATACTTTCTTTGTGTAAAATATCTGTGATAACATTGCTGAATATATAAGTACTGTTCGTTTGCCTTATCACCCAAAGGCAGACCAAGAAATTGATATTAGTTATACCATAGCTACCCGCCCAAAACAACGCCGGAATGAGAAATGGCAGCAATCAAAATTTTTTATCCATAAAAATGGTTGTGCATAAACAAACAAATAATAAAAAAGCCCTCGTCCATTCTGTGAAATTTGGACGGGGGTACTTTTTCGTCACAGCTTTTTTCTTAACTAAATGACATTGGGCTTGCGCCTGCATCCTTTTCCAAGTTCGCGTAGTATAAAAACACGGACTTCTTTCGGAAATAGTATATTTTTGAATTCTCGCGAATATATGGTTTTATTACTGTTTAACTTTAAATTTACTATACATCACAAAAAAAGGAGCTGTTTTTAACAGCTCCTTTATAATTATTTTGCATATTCAATAGCTCTTGTTTCACGGATAAGATTAACCTTAATCTGACCGGGGTATTCAAGCTCTTCTTCTATATTCTTTGAAATTTCTCTGGCTAATATAGTAAGAGAAGCATCGTCTACCTCTTCAGGTATAATAACAACCCTAAGCTCTCTTCCGGCTTGTATAGCAAAGGATTTTTCAACGCCTTTGTATTTGTCGGCTATGTCTTCAAGCTTGTGTAAACGCTTAATGTAGCTTTCAAGAGTTTCTCTCCTTGCTCCAGGTCTTGCAGCGGAGATAGCGTCCGCTACCTGAACGATTACAGAGATTATGTTAGTAGGCTCTACATCACCGTGATGCGCCTCAACAGCATTTATAATTATATCAGACTCACGATATTTCTTGCATAATGCAGTACCGATCGACACGTGAGTGCCTTCTATATCGTGGTCCACGGATTTTCCGATATCATGCAGCAGACCTGCCCTCTTTGCCAAGGTAATATCAGCCCCCAGCTCTCCGGCAATCAGTCCGCTTAAGTGTGCTACTTCAATGGAGTGTTTTAGCACATTTTGTCCATAACTTGTCCTAAATTTCATTTTACCAAGAAGTCTTATAAGTTCAGGGTGAAGACCATGCACACCTGTTTCAAAGGTTGCCGCCTCTCCGTCTTCACGAATCATGACTTCAACTTCTTTTCTGGCTTTTTCAACCATTTCTTCAATTCTTGCAGGGTGAATTCGACCGTCTACTATAAGCTTTTCAAGGGCGATTCTTGCTACTTCCCTTCTCATGGCGTCAAACCCTGATAAAATAACAGCCTCAGGCGTGTCATCAATTATTAAATCAATGCCCGTTAAAGATTCAAGCGTTCTAATATTTCTGCCTTCTCTACCGATGATTCTTCCCTTCATTTCGTCATTGGGAAGAGAAACTACCGAAACAGTGCTTTCTGTAACATGGTCTACCGCACATCTTTGGATAGCCCCGCTTAAAATATCTATAGCTTTTTTATCGGCTTCAAGCTTGGCTTTTGCTTCCATATCTTTTATAAGCAAAGCAGTTTCAACCTTGATTTCGTCTTTAACAGATTCAAGAAGGTGATCCTTGGCCTGCTCTCTGGTTAAACCAGACAATTGTTCAAGTATATCCTTCTGTTCCGCAATTTTCTGCGCAAGCTCTTCTTTCTGCTTTTCAACTGCATCTACTTTTCTTTGAAGCTGTTCCTCTTTTCTCTCAAGAGAATCCATTTTTTTATCCAAACTTTCTTCTTTTTGGATTAAACGCTTTTCGCTTCGCTGCAGTTCGTTTCTTCGTTCTTTAAATTCTTTTTCATATTCGTTTTTTGTACGTATGCTTTCTTCTTTGGCCTCAAGAAGCAATTCCTTCTTTTTAGCTTCGGAATCGGCCGTAGCTCTTTCTATTATGCGCCCCGCTTCTAATTCAGCGGATCCTATCTTGCTTTCACCAATTTTCTTCCTGTAAAGAAAACCTGCAAAAAAACCGACAACAATGCCGACAGCAATCATAATAAGGCTACCTACTATGCCATTTTCAAACATAGTCCAAAACACCTCCTCATTATTTAGTTTTCAAAGTGCGTTTGAGACTTACTCTCCTAATATGCAAATAAACGTTGTACTATCCTATCAATATAAATATATAAACTATATAATGGGCATTATTCCCTAATTGATATTTTCGTACAAATATATAGTGAATAGAAAAATTTTTCTAACACTTTAATTATTGTATTACTTTTTGAATTTCCTGTCAAGAAGGTTAAAGCTATGGAGAATTTTTTTAACAATAATGACCATAAGTATAACTAATTACTTATTTGTTTTTATGAATTTGAATCATTCTGCTTTGGTATTAGGCCCTGATTATTTTTATAAATAAAATATCGATTAAGAAACCATAATGCTGCCGCAAGGTCAAAATACAAATTTATAATACTAAATAAAAATACAATGATTTCTTCTATGAAAGAATATCCCGGAAAATTAGAAAAAAGATATAAGATGTATTCCTCTATGTAGATGGTTACTTGGCTGAACAGCACTACAATAATAAAAAGCCCTAAGGCCTTCCAAAACAGCCCCCTTAAAGAAGCAAGAGACTCTTTTAAGGCTTTAAAGCCGAAAGTATTATCTGCCGCCCCTACTATATTGGGCGCAGCATGAAGGACTATACCGAGATAAACACCCGGAAACACAAAAAACATAGTGCCTAAGACCACGATCACAAAATTAAGCAAAGCCGTATAAATATGCTTAAATATCCTTCCGATAGAGCTGTTTATAATGTCTGAAAAAGAGGCTTTTTTAGATTCAGCCTCCCTTTTTATAATAATGCCCAATCCTCCGCCAATAAGAGGAGGAAATACTACGGCATATATTAATAGCATAACCAGGGCTTTAAGCCTTAGGTGTATATCATTTTGCCCTATTCCCATGACGCTTGTCAGCATTAAATAATTAATATCGTCTTGCATTATGAGGCCAAAGACCTGCATTGGTATAATTATAAGAGCAGCAAGTAGAAAAATACCTTTAAAATTGCGCAAATATATGCCAAAGCCCATATTAAAAGCTTCTTTTATGCTTAAAATATCACTATTAATGTTTTTAGTATTCATTTAATCAATCCTTTTATATTTATTATAATAATAAAGTTAATACAGGCAGTGTAATAACGCTTAAAACCGTACTTAAAAATACAAGCCTGGAGGCTTCAACGCTGTTTTGTCCATGGCGTTCCGATAAAATAGCAAGAATTGTCGCTGCCGGCATTCCCGTAATCATAAAAAGTGTTCCCAGCATAATCTCATTCTTTATAAAAGGAGAAAAAACAGCATATATGCATAAAGGCATTAATATGAGCCTTGCAGCTGAAACAACATAGGCCTTCCAGCTTGTCAAAGATTCTTTTAAATCATTTTGAGCAAGAAAGGCACCTATTACAAGCATGGAAACAGGGGTTGTAAGATTACCCATGGAGGTAAAAGCTTTTAATATAGTATCGGGAAGCTTAATGGAAAAACAAAACATCATAAAACCTAAAACTGTGGCAATTATTGGAGGGCTCAAAAATAATTTGCTCCATTTGGGCTTTTCCCGTGTTGTATCGTTTGAAGTAAGTATCCTTACCCCTAAGCTGAAAGAAAGTATATTAAAAACAACAGTACACATGGCAATATAAAAAACTGCCTCTTCACCGTACATTGCCCCTATTACAGGTATGCCCATATATGCTGTATTGGGAAATACCATCATAAATATCCAGATACCCTTCTGGTCAAGAGGCACATTAAAGAGCTTTCCCAATAGTACCCCTGAAATAATCCCAAATATATGAATACCGAAGGTAATAAAAAGTAACAGTATCCCATTTTTAAAAAGCTCTAGTTCGAATTCTCTCTGCATAGATACAAGTATCATTAACGGGAATGTTACATTCACCAATAATCCTGATAAAACAGAAATTCCATCTCCATATATAATCCCTTTTTTATAGCAAATATATCCTATGGCCATAAAAATACATAAAATACCGATACTGTTTAAAACCGGAAAAAACATAATAATAATCCTCCATCAGATAATATTATTGCGTAATTAGGGTGTATTAATCTTGTGTCCGCCTTTTATGAAAAATATTTTCCTTCCAGAGCAAGTTATGTAAAACTTGGAACTATGCATTTTTAGTTCAAAATAATGAAAATGCCGCTTCAGCAATTTGCATCTGCTCCAGGGCATCAGGCTTCTTCTAAAACACCCTTCAATCTCTCTGTTGCTTTTCTGATTGTACTATATATGATAACATTTATGTATTCATATTTAAAGTTCTAATGGAAAAATATATAAACTTGCTCTATAAAGCCTTATAAAATAATTTTTTAAGCTCTGTAGCAGTGCAGGAGAAAATATAGTATAATTTTACTAATAATAAAAGCTTATAGTATAAGTTTATAGATAAAGGAAGGTAACAATGAATAAAAAATGGCCGGATGAAACTATAATGATAATATTATTTATGGCTACGATGTTATTTGGGCATACTTATATTTTTAAAATATCGCCCTACGATAGCAACGCATCTGCTATTTTATTTTTATCGGCGATAATTGCAGCAGGATTATATTGGGTTGGCAGGAAACAGCAATAATTAAACTAATTAACTGGTGGAGAATAAAATGAATAAAACAGTCTTTGTAACAGGCTCCTCAAGGGGCATAGGGTTTGAAACTGCAAAAATATTTGCAGAAAACTCTTTTAATGTAATTATAAATGCAAAATCAAGTATGGAAGAGCTTTCAAATGCCCTTAATATTCTTAAAAAAATAAATGAAAATATTATAAGTATTCCGGGAGATGTTTCAGATTATAATAAGGCTTCAGAAATCTTTGATAAAATAGAAGAAGCCTTCGGCGGCGTGGATATATTGATAAACAATGCCGGAATCTCTCATTTCTCCCCTTTTAATGATACAAATCCTGAAATATGGGATACCATTATAAAGAATAATCTTTTTTCCGCCCTTAACTGTACAAGGCTTTCCATGGGCTATATGATTCATCAAAAAAGCGGCTCCATAGTCAATATTTCGTCCATATGGGGCGTAAGCGGAGCGTCCTGCGAAGCCGTCTATTCTGCCTCAAAAGGCGCCGTAAACGCTTTCACAAAGGCCATGGCAAAAGAGCTTGGTCCAAGTAATATATGTGTAAATGCCGTTGCCTTAGGCGTAATCGATACGAACATGAATCATTTCTTATCTTGTGATGAAAAGAAAGCTTTAAAAGATGAAATACCCCTTGGCCGCTTTGGAAGCCCCAGAGAAGCTGCAGAATTAACATATTCTATCGTAAAAAATAAATATCTTACAGGCCAAATTATAACCTTCGACGGCGGAATGATATAAAAGGAGCTGCTGCAAAATTTATTTGCAGCAGCTCCTTTTTCATTTAAAGCCTATAGGGTTTAACAAGACCCCATAGGAACAATAGTTATTTTACTGTTTTTCCAAAAAAGTTTGAAATACGCCATTCTCTGCAAAAACGCAAAGCCTGTGGCACCAAAAACTTTTCTCCCATTTCAAAACCGGGATAACCCCCGGTTTTTATGTATCGTCATCCCTTTGAATATCTGGAAATATTAAGGACTATGCCTACAGAAAATAATAATATGGCTATAGATGTTCCGCCGTGGCTTATAAAAGGAAGAGGAACCCCTGTATTGGGTATGCTGTTGGTTACAACAGCGATATTTACAAGAACTTGACTTCCTATCATGAGCCCTACCCCTGCGGCTACAAGAGAGCCGTATAAGTCTGGGGCATTAATGGCTGTTTTTAATATTCTCCAAAGGAGAACTCCGAAAAGAAATAACACCAGCCCAGCTCCCACAAGCCCCAGCTCTTCACATATTATGGAGAAAATAATATCATTATGGGCCTCTGGAATAAATCCAAGCTTCTGACGGCTTTGCGTAAGGCCAAGACCGAATATTCCCCCGGAAGCTATGGCATATAAGGACTGTATCGTCTGAAAGCCTTTATCCGTAGGGTCTGAAAAAGGATCCAGCCATGCGGTAAACCGCTTGCTTCGATATCCTGTTCCCGTTGCAAGAAGTATTACAAGGGCAACCACACCTAAAACTGCCACTATAACAAATATGGCCGTATATGGACTTGCAATAAATATCATTCCGGCTCCTATAATGGTGATGATAAGCGCCGTACTTAAGTTTGAAGTACCTACGGCAATGATTCCTGCGCAAATGCCGATGGTTCCGCCGAGAAAGGCAAGGCCTTTCAAACTGCTTGCGCTGTTTTTATATGTAGATATTATCTGGGCCACAAAAAGTATAATGGAAATTTTAGCAAGCTCCGAAGGCTGGAACTGTGTAAGCCCCGGTATAGGCAAGGGAAGCCACCTTCTTGCTCCTCCTGATTCTTTTCCAAATAAAGATGTTATAATAAGAAGTATGATAGAAACAATATAAAATAAAGTTCCGAACTTTTTCAAATATCTATAGTTGATATTTGACATAAAAAGCATAGCGGCAACCCCTATAATTGCCGCAAACGACTGAGAGCGTACAAGGGAATACATATTGTTCCCGAACTTAGAGCTGGTAGACGCTACATAATAGCTTGAGCTAAAGACCATAACAATGCCTATCAGCACAAGGAGAATTACGGTTATTAAAATCGTATAGTCTATGTTCCTGACCTCTATTACTTTTAAATCTGATCTGGAAGCCGAGCCCCTTTTTGAATTCCCTGTATTTGCCATCAGGCAATCACTCCCTTATATAGTACATTAAGGTTTATTTCTAAGAAATAAATTTTAATTAAAGTAAAGCAAAGGCAAAGCCGCTATAAAAACTGTTCTCTATAATTCAAAAACACGGAGTTTCTTCGAAAACAGTATAATTTTGAATTATTTCGGATATATATTTTTTCAGGATTTATTTGCTTTACTATACTTGCTTTTAAATTTATAAGCTTATAAATCGTTTCCTATCGTTAACAAATTTGTTTTCAGTTTGCTAAGGATAAAGCATATTCCTTGAAAAGCCGCCCTCTCTGCTCGTAATTATCGAACATACCCCAACTGGCACAGGCAGGAGATAAAAGAATTGCTTCCCCTTCTTCAGCCTTTGAAAAAGAAATATTAACGGCCTCTTCCAAGGTTTTGGCCCTTGTAATATTATAAAAGCCCTGTTCCTTGCAGGCCTTTTCTATTTTATCAGCCGTCTCACCTATAAGCACAAGCTCTTTTATTTTACCTGAAAAATTCTGAATCCACTCGGTATAATCGGCATTTTTATCGTACCCGCCCCCTATTAAAACCGTAGGCTTTTTCATTGCCTGTATGGCTTTAATGGAAGAATCAGGGTTCGTGCCCTTAGAGTCATTAAAGAAGTCAACGCCCTTTATGGTTTTAACAAATTCTATTCTATGTTCCACAGCCTTAAAGTTCTTTAAGGCTTCTCTTACGTATTTTACCGGTACGTCCATGCATATAGCCATCATAGAAGCCGCCATTGCGTTTTCGTAATTATGCACGCCGAATATTTTTAATTCGTCTATGTTAATTACTTCTTCTTTGCTCCCCAGGGCATGGATACAAATAATATCATCTTTTAAGAAAATACCCTCTGAAAGACTTCTTTTTGAGCTAAAGAAAAATACCTTGGCAGAAGTCTTTTCTGCCATTTTTCTGCAAGCCTCATCTTCATAGTTCAAAATTAAATAATCGTCTTTATTTTGATTGAGAAAAATCCGCTCTTTTATATTTATATAATTTTCCATGGTTTTATGCCTGTCTAAATGATCTGGCGTAATATTTAATACTGACGACACATGCGGCCGGAAATCTTTTATCTTTTCAAGCTGAAAGCTTGAAAGCTCACACACGCAAAAAGAGCCTTCATCCATTCTCTCGGCTTCATTTGAAATAGCATTTCCTATATTTCCTACCACAAATGTTTTAGGATTATAAGATTTTAAAATTTCTCCCAAAAGAGCGGTGGTGGTGGTTTTTCCGTTAGTTCCCGTTATAGCGGCAATAGGGGCCTTGCAAAATAGATACCCAAGCTCTATTTCACTTATAACAGGAATCCCCTTTTCTTCCGCTGCTTTTAAAAAGGGAAGGTCCGCAGGAACTCCGGGGCTTAATACAATAAAATCAAAACCTTCTGTTGTTTCAGGATTTTTCCCCGTTAATATATTTATGCCGCTTCCGGAAAGAGAAGAAATAACTTCTTTAAGCTCCGATGCATCCTTTTTATCTTGTAACACTACATTTCCATTATGGCTTTTTATAAGCTTTGCTGCTGCGATGCCACTTTGGGCCATGCCGCATACAAGAATGTTTTTATTTGAAAAGTCCACTGATATTCCTCCAAAATTAAAATATGCCTGCTGTTCCCAAATAGCCTACAAGGCATAAAATTGCTGTTATTACATAGAAAAGCGTTACAATTCTGGTTTCTTCCATGCCTTTCAGCTCAAAATGATGGTGTATGGGGGCCATTCGGAAAAAGCGCTTGCCTTTTGTGGCCTTAAAATACCCCACCTGTATGATTACTGAAAGTACCTCTACAACATATATCAGCCCGATAATGGGAAGAAAAAGCGGAAGCTTTAATATAATAGCCATGGAAACTACAAAGCCGCCTAAGGCAAGGGAGCCGGTATCGCCCATAAATACCTTTGCCGGGTGGGCATTGAAAAGGAGAAAGCCTAACAAGCTTCCTGTCGCAGCTCCTGCAACGGGCAATGTTCCGCTTCCTACAGCCCATGAAACAAAAATGAAAAACGTAGATACAAGGGCCGTTACACCGGAGGCAAGGCCATCGAGACCGTCGGTTAAATTAACGGCATTTGCAGTACCTATAATAATAAAAAGGAGAAAAGGAATATAAAGCCCGCCTAAATCAAGCATTTTATCCGTAAAAGGAATATGCATTTTTTCATAATCGCCGTATTGAACGATAAAGTATATCATGGCAATGCTTACGGCAAACTGCAATATAATTTTCTGATATGCCCTGAGACCTAGATTCCTTTTTTGAACTACTTTGATATAATCATCAAGAAATCCGATGAGGCCAAATCCTAAAGTTGAAAACACCACAAGCTTTGCCTCAAAATTATCTTGCAGAAAGAAAAACGAGGATATAATAAAGGATATTATAATGATTATGCCGCCCATAGTCGGCGTTCCGGCCTTTTTAAGATGGGAATTCGGCCCATCCTCTCTGATGTTCTGCCCAAATTTTATTTTGGTTAAAAAAGGGATGAAAACAGGGCATAAAACAATATTCACACAAAAAGCGATTAAAATAGCAAGCACTGCCATATCTAAAGTATATTCCATTTTAACACCTCGTTAGTTTTTCGATGAGCTTTTCAAATTCCATTCCTCTTGAAGCCTTCACAAGGACTGTATCACCTTTAGATAATATGTCAAGGCCCTCATTCATAAAATCATCTCTTGATTCAAAATAATATAAATCTTTTTTACAGCCCTTTGCTTTCATTTCTTTTAAAGCCCCTTCATATGACGCCTTTGAAAGCGCCCCTATGAATACGGCTACATCTATATTCATGCCTATCATATCTCTTCCAAGGTCATAATGAAGCCTTTCTCCATCGTCGCCAAGCTCTTTCATGTCCCCGAGAACGGCAACCTTCCTGCCCTCTGCCATTTCAAGTATTTTTAAAACAGACATTACAGAAACAGGGTTTGCATTATATACATCATTGATAATGGTATACTTTTCAAGGCGGATAATATCCATTCTGTTTTTAGAGGGCTTGAATTTAGCAATGCCCCTGGCTATTTCTTCTGAGGAAAGACCGAATAGAAATCCTGCGGCTGCTGCCCCTAAGGCATTATCCACCATATGCTCTCCCGCAACGGGAATATACACGGGAAATTCAATATCCCCATGAACAAAAACAGCATTTATTCCATCTATTCCTTTATGCTCTATATTTTTAGCGTATACATAGGCATTTTTATCTTTTCTTGAAAAATAATAATTGCTTATTCCGCAAATATTAAGCTTTGAAAGCATATCGTCGTCCATATTCAATATGGCTCTCCCGCCTTTGGGCATAAAATCGAACACTTCGGATTTCGCCTTCAGTATTCCCTCTCTTGTACCGCCTAAATTTCCGATATGGGCAATGCCGATATTTGTTATCAGGGCAACAGAAGGCGTTGCTATCCTGCTTAAATTATGGATTTCTCCAAAGCTATTCATTCCCATTTCCAAAACAGCGATTTCGATATCTTCTTCAAACTGAAAAACCATCAATGGAAGCCCTACTTCATTATTTAAGTTTCCGTCGGTTTTTAACACCTTATATTTTTCCGATAGAACCTCAGCGGTTAAATCCTTTGTGCTGGTTTTTCCGGCACTTCCCGTTACGGCTACAATAGGTATATTAAACATTTTCCTATAATATGCCGCTAAATCCATAATGGCTTTATTGGAGTCTTCTACCAGTATATAAGGCAATTGTGTATTTATGCGTATTTCCGATAAAAGGCAGCTGGCCCTCTTTTCTATGGCCATATGCAAAAACAGATGCCCGTCAAAATTAGGCCCTTTTATGGGAATAAAAAGCTTATTTTCAATGCTTTTTCTTGTGTCTGTAGAAACGCCTTCTATGATAAGGCTTTCATCATTATTATAAATTTCTCCTTTAACAGCTTCTGCTATCTGTTTAAGGCTAAGCTTCATTAATATTACCTCCGCTTGGAAATAAAGGAATTAACTTTATACCCTTTTTATCCTAAGAATGGTTTGAACCAGACAGTGTCTGAAAATAATCGAACCTTAGCATATTTTGCAAGAAAACGCGAATTCCAAAAGAAAAACGAGAAATAGCATACCCTTGCATTTTTGCTTTATGCAAAAATGTTGAGCCTAAAGGTTTGCCGAGTGCAAACCTTTAGGGCATATTTTGGGTATTTTCAATGAAGAAGTCACGTTATTATAGCAAAATAGACTTTTGTTTGGACCTTTCAGGCATGCCCCAGCCAAAGCTTAATCTTTCAAAGCTTCGTTTGCGATTTCCCAATCATCAAAATGAATGGTCTTGTCGGCAAATATCTGATAATTTTCATGGCCTTTTCCGGCTATGATAACGCTGTCGCCTTTTTCTGCCATTTTTATGCCGTAAAATATCGCTTCTTTTCTATCTACTATTTTTATATAGTTTCCTTCTGCTTTTTTAACTCCAGGCTCTATATCGTCTAAAATTTGGGAAGGAATCTCCGTTCTGGGATTATCCGACGTAATTATGGAAAAATCACTTAATTTACCGCTTATTTCTCCCATAATAGGTCTTTTTGTTCTGTCTCTGTCGCCGCCGCAGCCGAATATGGTAATTACTTTTCCTTTTGTAAATTCTCTTACGGCACAGATAATGTTTTCAAGGCTGTCAGGCGTATGGGAGTAATCTACATACACCCCTATCCCCTTATCATTGGGTACGCTTTGGATTCTTCCCGGAACTCCATGAAGGTTTTCAAGAGCTCTTTTTATAATATCTATGGGAATATCCATAGCAATGGAACAAGTAATTACACCCAAGGCATTATATACGGTAAATCTTCCCGGAATGGGTATGGAAAATTCCACAGCATCTCCATTTATGGATACATCAAATTTTATCCCATTATTATAATATTTTACATTATATGCTTTTATATCCGCAGGCTTCTCTATGCCGTAGGTTATTATTTTTCCTGCGGTGCATTCCTGCATATATAGGCTATATGCATCGTCTGAATTTATTATGGAAATGTCACACGCTTTGAAGAGCTTGCCTTTTGCTTCTTTATAGGCTTCCATAGAGCCGTGAAGGTCAAGATGGTCTTGGGTAAGATTGGTAAACTCCCCTATATCAAAATGAATCCCCGCAACTTTATGAAGTTCAAGAGCATGGGAGGTAACCTCCATGATTACGTCATCAATGCCCTTTTCTGCCATATGGCTAAAAATATGCTGAAGCTCCATAGGGTCTGGAGTTGTGCTTGTGTCAAATTTTATATCAACAGGCTCTCCCATGGCGGTAACCCCTATGGTTCCTATAATGCCAGTTTTACGGCCGTATTCTTTTAAGATAGCTTCTAAAAAATAAGTGCTTGAAGTTTTTCCGTTTGTGCCTGTAATGCCTATAAGCCTGAATTTTTCAGAAGGATTCTTATAAAAGCTCTGAGCCATAAAGGACCAGGCTTCCCTGCTGTTTTGCACCTTGATATAGGTTGCATCTGGGATATATTCTTCTAAATCCTTTTCGATTACAAAGGCTACGGCTCCCTTATCATAGGCATTTTGAATGAATTTATGGCCATCTACATGAAAACCGCTGATGCATATGAATAAGGAGTTATCAGAGGCCTTTCTGGAATCGGTTTCAATGGTCCTAATTTCTTTATCTTCACCTTGAATCAATTTGTACTCAACGTCTTTTAAAATATCAAATAGCTTCATATAAACACCTCGGCAAGAATATTTCTTACATTTATCCTGAGCACCCGTTATATGCCCAATATTAGTAACTTATTTTGAAGCATGGGGTTGTTTCAATTGGTATCAGCAAGCCGGACTGTAAATTCTGATATAATCCAGACAGCTTCTCATTCGGCCATAAGCCTTTCATGTATCAGAGTATATTATATTTTATTTTCCTATAAAAACCAAGTTTTATTCTAAAGAAATTTCCGTGTAAAGCTTTATTTTTGAGCCGGCATTGACATTTTCGTAGGCTTTTGGGAATTGTTTGTTTACGGTTTCCCCTCCGCCTACGACTTCCCACTCTAAACCAAGGCTTTTAAGCTCCTTTTGGGCGTCTTTAATGCTCATGCCTTCTAAATCAGGTATTATAACCTCTTTAACCTCATCAAGCAATATTTCTTCATCGTTATATATAGGTTCTATACCCATATAAGGAAGTGCGTTCTGCAGAAGCTCTTTCATAACGGGCCCTGCAACTGTTCCGCCGTAATACACACCCTTGGGCTCGTCAATAAGTACAAGAGCCATTACCTGGGGATCTTCTGCCGGCGCAAAGGTAAGAAAAGATGAAATATATTTGCCCGACCTCCTGGGAAGCTTTTCGCTTGTCGCTGTTTTTCCGCCTATTCTGTAGCCGGGAAGATAAGTTTTATTCCCTGTTCCATAATAAACAACGCTTTCAAGAGCTTCCTTCATGGCTTCGCTTGTTTCTTTGGATATGACCTGCTCTCCTTTTCCGTAATCAAATTCTTCGATAATGTTTCCGTCTTTATCGAGTATCCTGGTTCCAAAATGGGGAGTTATCAGATAACCTCCGTTTACGCATGCAGATGCGGCGCGCATAAGCTGAAGGGGCGTTATCTGGAAGGACTGGCCGAAGCTCATTGTCGCAAGCTCCACAGGGCCTACGTTTTCAAGCTTATGGGTAATGCCCTTGGCTTCTCCCGGAAGGTCTACACCGGTTTTTACATTAATACCAAATTTATCAAGATATTGGTAAAATGTTTCTGCACCCAACTTTTCTGCAATCTGCATAAATACAGGGTTGCAGGAGTTTTGTATGCCTTCGAGAAATGTCTGGGTGCCGTGGCTTCTGGGGTGACGCCAGCATTTTATAAATCTGTCGCCTACGGTGTAGCCCCCTGTGCATACATATCGTGATTCACTTGTTACGATGCCTTCTTCAATGCCTGCTGCGGAAGTTACTATTTTAAATGTAGAGCCCGGCTCATATGTATCGTTAATACTGAAATTTCTCCACATTTGGTTTAAATGATTGTTTTTTTCTTCTTCGGTTAAGCTGCCCCAAATAGCGGCAAGCTCCGGGTCATTAATGGTAAAGGGGTCGTTTAAATCAAAATCCGGTTTATTAACCATAGCATATATTTCGCCGTTTTGGGGATTCATTAAAATTACTGCACCTTTTTTAGCATCTTTAAATTCCAGCGCTTTATCAAGTATCTGTTCAGCATACTGCTGAATTGTAACGTCTAAGCTTGTAACAAGATTATAACCATCAACGGGTGCCTGCCTGTATTTTTGGCTAAAGCTCAGCTCCCTTCCTAAAACATCTGTTTCTGTAAGTATTTTACCGCTTTCTCCCATAAGATATTTGTCATATTTTGATTCAAGGCCAATAATTCCCTGATTATCTTTACCTGCAAAGCCGATGACCTGAGACGCAAGGTTTGAATAAGGATAAATCCTTCTGATATCTTCGTCTATGACGACCCCTTTCAGCTGCAGGGCCATGATTTCATCTGCTATTTCCTTATCGACCTTTGTTTTTATTCTTTCCAGCGCAACATTTTTCTCTATTTTCTTAAGAACATCTTCATATTCCAAGTCAAGCCTTTCAGCCAATATCTTCGCAACCATTTCCGGGTCCTGTATCTGATTATGGATAACAGACACGGAGGAAACCGTTTCCGTAGTGGCAAGCTCCACCATGTTCCTATCAAGAATCTTCCCTCTGTCGGGCTTTATAAGCCGGTCTCTCGTCTGCTGTTCATAGGCAAGGGCCTGAAGGTATTCCCCTTCGAAATACTGGATATAAAATATTCGAAACAAAAGCAGAAGGAGAATTATAAAAATGGCAAACATTATAAAAATAAGCTTTCGTTTTATAAGCATATTGGGCTTATCCATAGGCATTGCTCCCTAATATAAAATATAGATTGATTTGCTAAAGCAAAACAAGATTAAAGTAGTAACAAAACCTGTTTCTCATAAACGGTTTAAATATATAAAAACGCTATATCTAAGCCATTCGTTGTCAACAAAGATGAAAAGAAGTTTGTTAACTTTACTTAGCTTCACTGTAGGTGTTTTCAGGTTCACTAAGTATAAAATATACAGTTTTTGCTACTGTGATTACTTTGTTTCACTATATTTATTATTCTATTAGGGAGATTAGGCCTGTATGCAGAAAAACCTCTTTATCGTTAACAAAGTTGAAAACCGTTAACAATAAAAAGGCGCTTACCCAATATAAACAATAAATTCGGGAAACAGTATGCCTCCCGAATTCGTGCTAAGTTTACATAGCCATCAAACTTAAAAGAATCATTTGTAAATTAAAATTAATTTGATTTTTCAGTATATATAACTATTTCAGTGCCTTTTTGAATTTTTATCTCGCTTATAAGCTGGGAAACTACCTTTTCTTCCTGTACCTCGGAAGAATCTTCGGGTGGAGTTTCGGTTTCCTGAGTGCTGCTTCCAAGGGGCGCTTCATTTTTGGCTGAATTAACCTTATTTTCAATAATTACGGGAACTAAGCCGGCTTTTACAACAATTTCCTGAGCCTGGTCCTTTGTCATTCCAACAACATTTGGAACAAGAACGATATCCTGACCATCACCTTCCTCTTCAATTGTAATAAATACTTTGCTTCCCTTGGCTACCCGGGTTCCCGAAGCCGGAATTTGATTTTTGACTTTAGAACCGCTTCCTGTTACTTCGTAAGTTAACCCTAGATAGTTTAAGCTGTTGATTGTTTCTGAAATACTCTTTCCTGTATAGTCTTCAATCATAAGCGTATCTTCATAAAGCCCTGATTCACTTTTTTCTGCTTCTTCTGACGGCGGTATTTTCTTGTATTGGATTATAAAGCTGGTTAAATCCCTTGCCATAGGGATAGTCTTTGCATTTGCACCGTCGTAATTTGTTGATCTGTCTATAATGGAAAGTATGATGTATTGAGGGTTATCGGCCGGAAAATATTCCATAAATGTTAAGGTAAGGGCTTCGCTTCCGTCTCCTACCTTTATACCCTGCTGGGCTGTACCTGTTTTTCCGCCTATTTTATAGCCTTCAATAGCCGCTTTCTTTCCTGTTCCCCCTTCTTCCACAACAGACGTAAGGGCCTCTCTCATCCAGCTTGAGGTTTCTTCTGAAATGATTCTTCTTTGAACCGTAGGTTCGTTTTCTGAAACTATATTTTTGTTTTCATCTACTACTCTTGAAACTACATAGGGCTTCATCAAATTCCCACCGTTTATAACAGAGGAAAAGGCCGTTATCATCTGTATAGCCGTCATATTAAAGCCTTGGCCCATGGCACATACCCCAAGCTCTACAGGATTCAGCTGAGAAAGGGTATAATAAAGGCTTGTGCCTGTTCCGCCTTCTCCCGGAAGGTCTATTCCCGTCTTTTCGCCTACGCCATAGTCCTTTTGATATTTATAATATTTTTCTCTTCCGAGCTTTTCTACGATGTCCATTACACCTACATTGCAGGAATGGGCAAGAACCTCTTTCACATTCTGATGGCCGTGGCCTGCACTCCAGCAGGGTATTCTTACCCCAAGAATATATTTTTCACCGCCGCAGTAAAATGAATCATTAGGCGTTATTACGCCTTCTTCCAAGGCGGCTGCAACTACAAGGGGCTTATAGATGGAGCCTGGTTCAAATGTATATGAAATATTAAAATTCTTCCATATGGAATATAAGGCTTCTGTCCTTTTTTCGCCTTCAAGAAGCTCAAGATTGACTCTTAAATCCTCCTTATTGATAGATGCGATATCAAAGGGGTCATTAAGGTCATAAGAAGGATATTGGGCCATGGCTATAATCTCGCCGGTATTCGGCGCCATAACCAATATAGCCGCATTTTCCGATTCGGCCTCTTTGCCGTATTTTTCAACAAGGCGCTGAGCTTCCTGCTGTATCATTAAATCAATGGTTGTAACAACCGTATAGCCCTTTACAGGGTCTATTTTTTCCGTTACGGCATTATTGTCTTTATCATAAAGGCGAACCATCCGCCCTGCTTTTCCGCTAAGCTCGTCGTTATACTGGGCCTCTATCCCCCAGTTGCTGTTATCTCCTCTTGTAAAGCCGATAAGAGCAGATGCAAGATTCTTTCCCGGGTACCGTCTTAAAGTGTCTTCCTCAAACCAAATATAGCCCGAAACCCGCTGTTCAAGCTCTTCTTTCTTTTTTCCGCTGACATTTTTCTTAATTCTAAGATAATTGCTTTCTGCGTTGGAGGTTAAATACCCTTCAAGGGTTTCTATGGGGATTTCAAGAATTTCATTAATGGCTGAAAAAGCATTGTTTTGATATTCAGCCTGTTTATCTTCATCAAGGCTGTCTCTTCTTTCAAGAAAAACCTTAACGTCAAATATTACATTATATACCGTAGTGCTTACTGCAAGGGCCTGGGTATTTTCATTCCTGTCTAAAATATCCCCTCTGTTGGGCATAATTGTTCTATCCACCGCGTTTTTAGTTACCTGCTGAATAATGGCTTCTCTTTCGTATGCGTTTCCAAACTCTGCTTTTATGTAAAATATTCTTACAGTAAGCCCCACGAAACACAAAATAAAGCAAAATATAATAAACTTTAGTTTTCCGGCTCTTTTTTTTCTTTGAATTTCTATGGATCTTCTGTCCATAGATTTATTATTTCTATTTCTCATAACAATCAATTCCCTAAATATAGTGTTATAGCCTTTAGTCTATTATTTAAATAGCCCTAAGCTGCCGAGAAATCCACTGGAGGCAAGTTTCGTTTCTTCCTTGGGATTCGTCGTTTCAGTATCGTAATGGATGGTATAGCTTTGCTTGGGAACATTAATATATCTTATTTGATGAGGCTGAGGCTCGGACATTTTAAGCTTTGTTCTTGCTATTTCCTCAATTTTATCCAAATCCATTGTTTCGGAAACTTCCACCGTAAGATTTGCCGTATTAGACTGTTCTTCCTTTAAGAGAGTCAAACGCTTATTATTTTCAAGCTTTTGTCTGTTTGTATTTGAGATGGCAAGAACACATATAAAAGCACAGGCAAATATTACTCCTATTATGAGATAAGCCGCTAACCCTATGCTTGAACCGGGATTCTCCGCACGGACATATTTGGGGCCTTGCTTCTTTCTCTTTTTTATCCGTCTTTTAACCTTTTCTTCCGGCTTAAAATCATAGGCCGTAGAGGTACTGTTATAATCATTATTTCTGTTATAGTAAGCATTTTTCCTTGCCTGAGCCATATACAATCATCTCCTTACAGCTTTTCCGCCACTCTAAGCTTCGCACTCCTTGATCTGCTATTGATATCTATTTCGTCTTCCATTGGGATAATGGGTTTTCTTGTTACTATTTTTACAGAAGGCTTTTTACTGCATACACATATAGGAAAATCACTGGGGCATGTGCACGGATTTTCAAGAATTTTAAATGCATTTTTAATAATCCTGTCTTCCAGCGAATGGAAGGTTATGATGCAAAGTCTTCCCCGGGGATTAAGCCTGTCCACAATGTCGTTAACCGCCTGCTTTAATATTTCAAGTTCCTGATTCACTTCTATTCTTATGGCTTGAAATGTTCTTTTAGCCGGATGGGGCCCATCTTCCCTTGCCTTTTTAGGGATAGCCTTTTTAATTATGCTCACAAGCTCAAAGGTCGTTGTGATGTCTTTATTTTCTCTTTCTTTTACGATAAACTGGGCTATGCGCTTTGCCCAGCGTTCTTCCCCGTAAGCATCAATAATTTCTGTAAGCTTTTTTTCATCATATTGATTGACGATTTCAAAAGCTGACAAATGCTTTCTCTTATCCATACGCATATCTAAGGGAGCGTCCTGCATATAGGAAAATCCTCTTTCTCCTTCGTCAAGCTGAAACGATGACACCCCTAAATCAAGAATAGCCCCATCTATTTTTTCTATAGAAAGCTCGTCCAATATAGTTTGTATATGGGAAAAATTATTTCTTACATAAGTTACATTTTTAAAATCTTTCAGCCTTTCTTTAGCGAAATTTATGGCAAAATCGTCTTGGTCTATGCCCAAGAGCCTTCCCTCTTGTGATAGTCTTTTGCATATTTCAAGGGAATGGCCGCCGCCGCCAAGGGTTCCGTCTACATAAATGCCATTCGGCTTTATATTAAGATACTCTATACTTTCATTTAAAAGCACAGAGGTATGTGAATATTCCATATTACACCTCTTCCTAAGGCTTCCGGTATGATTTCTGTTTTGATATGAGTAAAAATTTATATGCCAAGCTGTGCCATTCTGTCAGCCAGCTCTCCGTCAATAAAATCTGATTCACTGTTATAAGCTTCCCAGCTTTCCTTTGACCATATTTCTATTTTCGTAGTAAGCCCTACAGATACTATTTCCTTTATAATCTGTGCATATTCTCTTAAGTTTGAAGGAATCAATATTCTGTTTTGATTATCAGGCTCGCATTCAACGGCACCGCCTATAAAAAACCTCTGAAATCTTCTTACCCCTGCATCTGATGAGGGAAGGGATTTCAGCTTGTCCGTAAAGATGGTCCATTCAGAAATGGTGTATATAGAAAGGCATTTATCAAGGCTCTTGGTGATAATAAAGCGCTCTCCAAGGCCCTCTCTAAATTTAGAGGGGACGATCAATCTGCCTTTTCCGTCGAGGCTATGCTGATATTCGCCTAGAAACATTTTATCCACCACTTCATATCAAATTCAAACCACTTTACTCTACTATTAACCCCATTGTAATATATCTAAAATGAAATTTCAACAGAAATTTAATGAAAGTTTATGCTCTTAAACTGCAAAAAACTGTTTTTTTAAGCAAATCATATTAAAAAAGAACCCATATCTATAAAAATACCGGTTCTAAAAAATTTTTTTAGGCATAAAAAAAGAGAGGTTACCCTCTCTCTTTTATGTATATTTATATATTAAAATATTCTTTTGCCTTTTTAGTATCCATAGCCATTTGGTCTTTAAGAGCGTCTACGCTATGAAATTTTTCTTCCTTGCGTATCATCTTATAAAACTCAACCTTTACAAACTCTCCGTATATTTCTTCATTAAGACCAAGCACATAGGTTTCAACAGTTTTTATCTTTCCGTCAACTGTGGGATTGCTTCCTACGTTTGTTACGCCAAAATATTCTTTATCTTTTCTGTATACCTTGGAAGCATATACGCCGTCTAAAGGAAGCAGCTTATCTTCATGGGGTATCAGATTGATTGTGGGAAAGCCTAAGGTTCTGCCTATCTTTCTGCCGTAAACCACATTGCCTGTTACATAGTAGCATCTGCCAAGCATTTCATCGGCTGTATCAATATACCCGTTTATAATATAATCTCTTATATTAGAGGAGCTTATTTTTTCATTATTAAAAAAACAATGGGGAATGGGAATGGTTTTATAGCCATATTTTTCTTCAAAGGATTTTAAAACTTCAATATCCCCCTTTTGCTTTCTGGCAAAGCGGTAACCCTCTCCTACAACAATAATACGACTTCCGAGTTTTTCTATTAGTATTTCTCTTATGAAGTCTTCAGGCTCCTTCTGAGAAAAATCAATTGAAAAAGGATAGTTAATAAATACGTCTATATATGCATTTTCCAGTAGGTTCTTCTTTTCTTCAAGGGTATAAATGGGCTTTATTTTTATGCCTTTCAAGGCTTCTTTAGGGTGCGGCCAAAAAGACAGCACCACGCCTGTAAGGCCTAAATCTTTTTTATGCTCTATAACCGATTCAATAAGCTTCATATGCCCTTGATGCAAGCCGTCAAAATTGCCTATTGTAACCACCGTATCATTAAGTTTAAAATCTTCTGTATCATAATAAATCAAAATATCACCTTGCTCTATCTATGGCATCTATTAAAAGCGAAATTTAAGCTGAAGGCTTAATTTAACTCTTTAAATATTGCTTAAGTCGGTTAATATGGTAACCGGCTTTACAAATTCTCCCTCAAGCTTATATATTCCTATAAACTTTTTTTCATAATTATAAAGCTTATATCTTCCCTCTGAAGCAAGGCCTGTTTTGTCAAACAAATATCCTGTGCTTATTTTATTGCCGTTATATAAATATTTGTTGGCTTCTTCCCGAACAAATATACTTTTCATATTATATAGAGCCTCATCAGGCGGTATAATAATGCTCTCTATATCGCCCTTTTCAGCTAATTCCTTAATGACTTCCAGCTTAATGCTGTCTTTTATAAAAAACTTACCGCATTGTATCCTTGTAAGGGCTTCCATACAGCCGCCGCAGCCTAAAAGCTTTCCAATATCGTGGCAAAGGGTTCTGATATAGGTTCCCTTGGAACAAAGAACGTCCATGCTGATGGTATAATCGTTAATAAATTCAATATTTTCAATGGCATAAATATGTATGGCTCTCGGCTTACGCTCAATCTCCACACCTTTTCTTGCAAGCTCATAAAGCTTCTGCCCGGAAACCTTTATGGCTGAATACATGGGAGGAATTTGCTCCTGCTCTCCTGCGAAGGATAAAATAGCCTTTAATATTTCATCACGGTGAGGAATTTCATCCTTTTGACAGATAATATTGCCCGTCATATCCTGGGTATCTGTTTCTATACCAAGGCGCAAAAGAGCCCGATAGCCCTTTGTTCCGCCTTGGATATAGTCTGCAAGCTTTGTAGCTTTGCCAAGACATACGGGAAGCACCCCCTCCGCTTCCGGGTCGAGAGTTCCTGTATGTCCTGCTTTTATTTTAAGGGTTCTTTTGATTATGGCCACAACATCATGCGATGTATAGCCTTTTTCCTTATATATATTGATGATGCCGTCATTCGTCATTTTTAAGCTCTCTTTCAACACGGCTTACAGCTTTGGAAAGTGCCGTAAGGACATCTTCTTCCATGGAGCAGCCTGCCGCATAGATATGGCCCCCGCCGCCGAATTCCACAGCGATTTTACTTACATCAATGCCTGTGGATCGGAAGCTTATTTTTATATCTCTTTCAGCCTTTTCATAAGCAAAAACTGAAACGGCAGCACCCCGAGTATTAATCATATATTCAGCTATGCCTTCAAGGGCTCCTGATTTGACAGAAAACTCCTGCAACTCAGCCTGAGTAACATAGCTTGATACAATGCCGTTTTCCATATTCATTTTGCTGATGGCTCTGGAGAATATTTTTGCTTCGTTGAAACTGTGCCTGCTCATGATTTCCGTATAAATATCTGTAAAAGGGATTCCGTATTCATAAAGGCTTATAATGGTTTTTAAAGTTTCAGGGGAAGTGCTTTGAAACCGAAGCCCCCCTGTATCAAAAACAATGCCTGCATATAAAGCGGAAGCAATATCAATATCTATATTGTCAAAAATTCTAACAAGCTTATATATCATTTCAGATGTAGACGAAGCCTCAGGCTCTATAATATTATACTGACCGAAATAATTATTACTTGCATGATGATCGATTACAAGCTTTTTTTCGGCTCTTTCAAATACCTCTAAAGCCTTTCCGACTCTTCCTATATCCCCGCAGTCAACGGCAATAAATAAATCAGGGTTTAAATCACTGTAGGAATCCCTATAGATATACTCCGTACCCTTAATGAAGGAATATCTGCTTTGATAATCGTCTATAAGAACTCTGCATTTTATCCCCAATTTATTGATGCTCACGGCAAGTGCAAGACTAGACGCCACCGCGTCCCCGTCAGGGCTAATATGACCGGCAACCACTATATCATTAGAATTTCGGATAAGCTCCGAAACTTCCTCATAGGTGTTGTTTTTTTTCATGATTAGTCCTCCCGAGGCTTGTTGGCTTCATCGATAAGCTTTGAAATCTTTATACTGTATTCCATAGAGTCATCAATGACAAATTTAAACTCGGGCGTATTTCTTAAGTTTATTCTTCTTGCAATCTGCCCTCTTATAAAGCCGGCCGAGCTTTTAAGAACATCTAAAGCTTCCTTTTTTTCATGGTCACTTCCCATAATGGAAATATGAACTTTGCAATAGCTTAAGTCGCTTGTAGTATCAACCTTTGTTACGCTTACGACTAAAGGAAGCCTTGGATCTTTTATTTCACTGCGTATAATATCTGAAACCTCTCTTAAAATCTCGTCGTTTATACGCATGATTCTATTTTTATTGCTGGGTCGTTTCATATTTAACACCTCTCATGAAGGCCTATCTTGGTATTTCCTCCATAATATAAGCCTCTACTATGTCGCCTTCTTTTATATCATTGAAGTTGTTGAATGAAAGGCCGCATTCATAGCCTGTGTTAACTTCTTTAACATCGTCTTTGAATCTCTTAAGAGCTCCAAGCTCTCCTTCGTGTACAACGATGCCGTTACGCACAATTCTTACCTTAGAGTTTCTTGCAATCTTTCCGTCGGTTACGTAAGAACCACCGATGGTACCTACGCCGGAAGCCTTGAAAAGCTGCCTTATTTCTGCATGACCTGTAACCTTTTCCTTAAATACAGGGTCTAAAAGGCCCTTCATTGCAGTAGTAATATCCTCAATTGCATTATAAATTATTCTATAAAGCCTCATATCTACCTTTTCAGCATCGGCAACAGATTTTGCCATGTTTTCAGGTCTTACGTTAAAGCCGATAATAATGGCATTTGAAGCAGAAGCAAGCATAACGTCGGATTCTGTTATGGCACCTACGCCGCCGTGAATCGTACGGATACGAACCTCATCATTTGAAAGCCTTTCAAGGCTGTTCTTTACCGCTTCCACAGAACCTTGAACGTCTGCTTTTATAATGATATTAAGCTCTTTTACATTGCCTGATTTAATCTGGTTGAATAAATCATCAAGGGAAACCTTCTGAGGGGTGTTTTTAATCATATCCTCTCTTCCCTGAGCATGAACACTTTCAGAAACCTGACGGGCATGTCTTTCGCTCTGAGCAACATAGAACATATCTCCCGCCATAGGTACGTCATTTAAGCCGATGATTTCAACAGGGATAGACGGGCCTACTTTTTTAACCCTTGTACCCTTATCGTCTGTCATTGCTCTTATTCTTCCGTAGCAAGAGCCTATAACAATAGGGTCTCCTATTTTAAGGCTGCCGTCCTGAACAAGCACAGTTGCAACGGGACCTCTGCCCTTATCAAGTTTTGCTTCAATAACGGTTCCTCTGGCTCTCTTGTTGGGGTTCGCCTTAAGCTCACGTATTTCGGCCACAAGAAGAATCATTTCAAGCAGCTGGTCGATTCCTGTTTTCTGTGTGGCTGATACAGGCACACAAATCGTAGAACCGCCCCAGTCCTCTGTCAAAATACCATACTCTGTAAGCTCCTGCTTCACTCTATCGGGATTCGCAGAAGGCTTATCTATTTTATTAATAGCGACAATGATTTCAAGATTTGCGGCCTTGGCATGATTTATCGCCTCTATAGTCTGAGGCATAACGCCGTCGTCCGCCGCCACTACAAGAATGGCAATATCCGTAACCTGAGCGCCCCTCATTCTCATAGCTGTAAACGCCTCATGGCCGGGAGTATCGAGAAAAGTAATAGGCTTATTATTGATGTTTACTGTATAGGCACCGATATGCTGGGTTATGCCCCCTGCTTCTCCTTCCGTAACATGGCTTTTTCTTATGGAGTCGAGGAGGGACGTTTTTCCGTGGTCAACATGGCCCATAACTACAACTACCGGAGGGCGTTCAACAAGGTTTGCATCGTCGTCTTCATCTTCTTTGAAGGCCTCTTCTAAAATATCTATTTCGTCGGCAGGCTCTACAATAATATCAAAAGATTCCGCTATATTTGAAGCAGTATAAAAATCAACTTCCTGATTTATGGTAGCCATAATGCCTATTTTCATAAGGGGCTTTATAATATCAGATGTCGGCCTCTTCATTTTATCAGCTAAATCCTTAACTGTTATACTCTTGCCTATCTGAATTATCTTAATCTCTTCGTTGTCTTCTTCCAGCATTTTAGCCTCTTCCAATTCCCTCTGAGCTTGCAAAAGTTTTTTCTTTTCTCTTTTGGCGTTCTTTTTCGGATTTGTTTTAGGCTTAGCCACAAGTTTTGGAGCCGGCTTCTTTAAAACAACTTCTGCCTTTGGCTCTGTCTTTTCTTCAAAAAACTTATCTTTGGGATCTTTATTTTTCTCATGCCTTTTTAAGCCTTTTTGAGGATCTTTCTGATTCGGTTTTGCCGCGGTTACAAGCTCTGTTTTAGAGCTCTTCGGCGCTCCGCCGGGCCTTTGAAAACCGCCCTGCTGGGGCCTGCGCTGTCCATAAGGCTGATCCTTGCCCTGATCCTTACCGCCATCGGAAGAAGGCGTATAGGGTCTTCTATTTTGGCCTTGATAAGGGGTTCTGCCGTCCTGGGGCCTTGATTGGTCATTTGGCCTTGGCCTATCCTGATAAGGCCTCTGAGGACGCTGACCTTGATTATTGTAAGGTCTCTGGCCTTGGGTACCTTCTTGCCTTGGCTGGCCTTGGCCCTGATTCTGGCTGTAACTTCTCTGCTGCGTACCTTGATTCTGGCTATAGCTTCTTTGCTGACCTGACTGGCCTGTTCCTGCAGGCCTTGGTCTGTCTTGAGAATATCTGTTATTGTTATAGCCTTGATTTCTATCCTGATAGCTTCTGTTTTGCCCTTGGTTTTGACCCTGGCCCTGATTCCCCTGAGGAGAAGGTCTTCTTTGTCCTCTGTCTTGACCTTGGTTAGAAGCTCCCTGCCTTTGCTGATAGCTTCTGCCTTCAGAAGGTCTATTCTGCTGATGATGCTGCTGATTTTCAGCAGGTCTTGGCTTAGGCTCCTCTTTTGCTGGCTGGGGTTTAGATGCCCCTGATGAAGCATTTTTGAAAAAATCCTTAACTGTGTTTATTTCATTAACATCAAGATTAGATGCCGGTTTTTTATCTTTTATCCCTAAACGTTCGATACAGTTTAACAGCTCCTTGCTGCTTATATTTAACTCTTTAGCGAGCTCATGCACTCTGATTTTCGACAAATTGCCACCTCCGTTTTAACCCTTAAGGAATTACTCCCTTAAAAACAACAATATCCTATCTGCCAAGCCTTTATCAATTATTACGGCAACCGGCCTGTTATTCTTTCCTATGGCCCTGCTTATTTCATCACGCAAGCCCCAGACAACATTGGGTATCTTGTAATAATCAGACTTGTTTGAAAACTTCTTTTTCGTGTTGTCAGATGCATCCGAAGCAATAATAACAAGCTTGGCCTGCCCTGACGATATAGCTTTTTCGCAGGCCCCCTCTCCTGTTACAACTAAGCCCGCCTTTTGACTTATGCTTAAATATGAAAGAGCCTTTTTATCCATTTGCGTTACCTATATGCTTTTCAAGCTCGGTTTTAAGCTTCTCATATATTTCTTTGGGTACGGCTGATTTGAAAGACCTTTCAAGGCCTTTGCTCTTATGAGCCTTTTCAAAGCATTCCGTGCTTTTGCATATATAAGCGCCCCTGCCTGACTTCTTCCCTGTTTCATCGACAAAAAATTCACCTTCCTCGTTTTTAACGATTCTAATAAGCTCCTTTTTTGCCTTCATCTCCTGGCAACCGGTACATTTTCTTAAAGGCAGCTTTCTTTGCTTCATAACAACCACCTGTTCTTAATTATAATCATTATCTTCTATATCATTTTCATAATATTGAACGTAATCCTGTTCATAAGAGGCGTCATCTAAATTATATTGCCCGTTAAAGTACATATCGTACTCTTCTTCCGTAAGGAAGCCCGGTTCTTTAGCGGAAGCCTCACTTTTAATATTGATTTTCCAGCCGGTAAGCTTTGCGGCAAGCCTTGCATTCTGCCCTTCTTTACCGATGGCAAGGGAAAGCTGATGGTTTGGAACAATAACCTTTGCACTTTGAGTAGCAGGATCGGTGATAACGGCCAATACTTTACTGGGGCTTAAAGCAGACGCTATATATTCTCTTGGGTCTGAACTCCAGTTAATAATATCTATTTTCTCTCCGTTAAGCTCGTTTACGATGATATTTACCCTGTATCCATTCTGTCCTACACAGGCGCCTACGGCGTCTACGTCGGGATTATTGGAATATACGGCAATTTTACTTCTGGAGCCTGCTTCTCTCGATATGGATTTAATTTCAACAATGCCTTCAAATATTTCGGGAACCTCATGTTCAAAAAGCCTTTTTACAAGCTCAGGATGGGTTCTTGAAACATTAATAAGGGGGCCCTTTGAAGTTTGCTTTACTTCAACGACGTATACCTTTATTCTTTGGGAAGGCCTGTATTCTTCTCCTGCAATCTGCTCATTTGCAGAAAGCATTGCGTCGACCTTTCCTAAAACGATTATAATATTCTTTCCTTCTTTTCTTTGAATAATGCCTGTTACAATGTCCTTTTCCTTCGTAATATACTCACTGTAAAGGATCTCTCTTTCAGCTTCCCTGAATTTCTGAACAACTACCTGTTTTGCCGTCTGAGCGGCGATTCTTCCGAAATTCTTAGGGGTAACGATAATATCAACAATATCTCCTAATTCATAAACGGGGTTTATTTCCTTCGCATTTTCCAGGGAAATCTCCATAAGAGAATCTTCTACGGTTTCAACTGCTTCCTTCTGAACGAAGCACTGTACGTCTCCCGTTTCCCTGTCGATTTTAACTTTTACATTTTGATTGTTTCCGAAATTTTTCTTGCATGCGGTTATAAGCGACGTTTCTATTGCTTCAAATATGACATCTGCATCTATACCTTTTTCCCGAACAATTTGGTTGAGAGCCTCAATTAATTCTGAATTGTTGCCCATTTTCTATAAACCTCCCTTTACTAAAAAATTACACTAAGTCTGCAAGAAGCAATGTCGCTAAGCTTAAAGCTTAAAACCTTACCATCTTCATCTTCTATCGTCACTGTTTCTTCTTCAAGGCCTAAAAGCTTTCCCTGAAATGCTTTTACTTTATCTACTGACTTATAAAGCTTAATATCTACAATCTCGCCTTTATATTTTTCATAATCCTCGGGCTTTTTAAGGGGTCTGTCAATGCCCGGAGAGCTTACCTCAAGGATATAAGCTTGTTCAATAGGGTCGTTTTTGTCAAGTATAGCGCTTGTTTCCTTGCTTATAAGTTCACAGTCGTCTATAGTAATTCCGCCTTCTTTGTCTGCATAAATCCTTAAATACCAATTAGGTCCTTCTTTAACAAACTCAATATCATAAAGCTCGTATCCATTATTTTCAAAAATAGGCAGAATAGAATTTTTTATTATAGATACAACGTCCTTTATAGCCATAAAATCACCCTTTTCATTCTTTACTGCTACACCAATAAACAAGAGTGGGTATATACCCACTCTTGTTAGGAAAAAATCTGCTTAATCCATTATAACACCTGCATAAGCCAAATGCAATATATATTATAAGCTATAAATTAAAATATTATAAGGATTTCCATGGATTCAGCCTGCTTTTCGTTTTGGAAATAAAACTATCTGCATAAAATACCTTCCATAATAATAGAAATCGATTTTAAAATAATAAGAAAAAACCAACTTTTACCTGATTTTATACGTATCCATTACTGAAAGTTTTATTCCCTTATGAAAATATGCTATAATTAAGCTATATTTACCGTATTTAAAACAAAATCATCATATAAGGAGATCATTACTATGCTTGAAGTATATAACCTTACAAAAAGGTATAAAAAGACTACCGCTGTTGACAATATAAGCTTTTCCGTAGCCTCTGGGGAGATTTCCATTCTCCTTGGCCCAAACGGTGCAGGCAAAAGCACAACGATAAAGTCTATCAGCGGCCTGATAAATTATGACGGTGAAATAAAGATTAACGGATTTAAAAATACGTCTACAGACGCAAAAAGAATTTTTTCATACGTACCTGAAATACCGCATCAATTTGAATATCTTACGGTTATGGAGCATTGCGATTTTATAGCAAAGGCCTATAAAGTTCCTGAAGCATCGGAAAAAATCGAAAGATACTTAACTCTTTTTGAAATGGATGATAAAAAAGATAAGCTTGGAAAAGAACTTTCAAAGGGAATGCAGCAAAAGCTCAGTATCATATGCGCTCTTATTACGGAGCCTAAATTTATTATGTTTGATGAGCCTCTTGTAGGCCTTGACCCCAAAGCCATCAGAACATGCAAAGGCCTTTTTGAAGAATTAAAAGAAAAGGGCGTCTCCATTTTAATCAGCACCCATATTATTGATACCCTTGAGGAAATATGGGATAAAGTAATTATACTAAATCAAGGCCAAGTCGTTTTTGAAAGAACAAGAAAGGACTTCGAATCCGAGTATTCCGGAAAAAGCCTTGAAGAAATCTTTTTCAGTATTACGGAGGGCAATTAAATGGGTCTTCTTATCTCTATAGGAATAAAACAAATCAAAAATTATCTAAAATCAAATAAGCTGGCTCTTCTTATGGTAATTTTCTTTATAGGAATGTTTGCCTTGAGCTTTGTAAGCCAGGATATGAATAACGTAATGCCTTACGGGGCCCCTGAACTAAGCATCGAGGCAGCAGGATTCATCATTGCTCTTGCCGCCCTTCTTTTGAGCTTTGCCCAGGCTGGAACTTTGCTGATTTCAAAGGCAGAGGCAAATATGTTTTTTGTATCCCCCATAAAAGAGCATAATATTTTAATCTATATCTTTTTAAAAGGTTCTTATCAGTTATTTTTATTCTTATTGGTGTTTACTAATTTCAATATAAATATCATAAGGCCATATTATCACTTAAATAATATTCAGTTTCTAATGCTCTATCTTTGGGAGGCGCTCCTTGTTTTAACGATTATTATGTCAGGTATTTTTCTTCTGATGGTAAGAAATAAAAATCTTTTCATCTACAGGGCATTGGAAGTAATTGTCTTCGGAGGGACTGCTCTTATACTCATCGGCTTTTTATTAAGCTATAACTCTATAGGGGCAACCAATATAGAAAGCATATTAGAAAATGTCTTAAGCCCTAAAATTTTCAATGAATATTTCTCTAAAGATATATGGAAATTTGTACCTATATCAGGATTATTTATAAATGCCGCTAAAATAGTAACTGCCCCTGATTTATCCGCTTATTTATCCATAGGGGGAATCATTCTTATAAATATCATATTTATTCTCTCCCCTTATTACATTAAAGTAAATATGGCAGAGCCGGCCCTTGAAATAGCCGAAAAGAACTTTAACAGAAGGCTCCGTAAAAAAAGCGGCCAAAGCATCAGTATAACCAATAAAGTAAAAGATTCCATTCCTATAAGGTTTACAGGATATAAGGCAATCATTTCAAAACAATGGATAGACTACAGAAGAAGCAGCAAGCTTTTTCTTTCCTCAAATGTTCTAAATATAGGCCTTGTAATGGCCATATATTTCGTTATCCTTAAAGTTACAAACTGGAGCGTAGAATCCGGGGGCGGCATAGACAGCTTCCCTTTAAGCACTTTTATGACTTATTTTTTCATATTTATCATTATGATTATTTCTCTTTTTATTGTTTCGCCGTTACCCAAGGATATATTAAGCCCTGCAATATTTCTCATACCTGAGAAATCCTTCAAAAAAATTGTCGCTATTTCTGTTGTAAGTAATTTTGAAATTTTTGCAAAGGCTGTACTTCTTTTCATATTTGGATACGGTTCGGGAATAGCTTTTGGTGTATCAATGGTCATAGCATTAATGTACTTTTTTATTTTGAGCGCTTCAGGCTTTATAGACCTTTTTGCTTATTCCGTATTTCTTGATGCCCCTCTTATGCTTCTTCGGTCTATGGTTGCGGGATTTTTAAAATCCATAGTGCTTTTAATTATTCTTGGCATATACGCAGCTTTTGTAATAATGGGATATACTTCAAACGGAGAATTCATTTTGATTCATATTCCTGCATTAGTTATCTGTGCCATTGTTACTTTTGTAATTGATGCTCTTGTCATATTTATATCAGAAGGCATCATCGACAATAGACAATAAGCACAGAAGACCAGAATATTCAAAAGGGTCTTCCACTATAATTTTTGTACAATTTATGCTATTGACAAGGTTTGCTTTCTATGTAAAAATACAGTGGTATTGATTTTTATAATAGTTGAAGAAAATTCAAAGCAGTATTTTTTCTTCAGTAAACGGCATTTATATAAATCTTAATTTATATAATCCATAAATAAGATTCTCACAATATAATTCCAAAAGACAAAAGGAGTGTTTTTTAATGGGCAGGAACATACTGATGGCTCAGTCCGGCGGACCTACCTCAGCCATAAATGCAACAATATCCGGGCTTATAGAGCAGGCAATAAAGGAGCCTTCCATAGACAAGATTTATGGTGCAAAGCATGGTATAAAAGGTGTATTAAATGAAGATTTTATCGACCTTGGAGAAGCCTTTGGAAACCCGACAGACATCATGCGTCTCTATCATACCCCCTCGGCTGCATTAGGCTCATGCCGCTATAAATTAGCGCTTCCGGAAAAAGACGATTCCGATTATGCCTCTATACTTCGTATCTTCGATAAATATGATATCGGCTTCTTTGCTTATGTCGGCGGAAACGACTCTATGGACACGGTAGATAAATTAGGCAAATATTTAAAAGCAAAAAACCGCGACGATATTATTGTAATCGGTGTTCCTAAAACCATAGATAACGACCTTGTATCTACAGATCACTGCCCCGGCTACGGTTCTGCGGCTAAATATATCGGTACAACCTTCACAGAGCTTGAAAGAGACTGCCGCGTATATGACACAAAATCCGTAACTATCGTTGAAGTAATGGGAAGAAATGCAGGGTGGCTCACAGCTGCCTCCGCGCTTTCAAGAATTCACGGCGGAATGGGTCCAAACCTTATTTATCTTTGCGAAACAGTTTTTGACAGTGAAAAATTCCTTGAAGACATAAAGGAAGCTTTCACAAAAACAAACGGCGTATTAGTAGCTATAAGCGAAGGAATAAAGGGTAAAAGCGGAAAATATGTTTCCGAAGAAGATTCAGAAAACGCTTTCGTAGACGCTTTCGGTCATAAGCATATTGCAGGTTCTGCAAGAGTTCTTGAAAAGCTTGTTATGAATGAGTTAGGCTATAAAGTACGCCCCATAGAATTAAGCCTTATTCAAAGAAGTGCCGCACATCTTGCAAGCGCCACAGACTTAAGAGAATCTAAAAACTTAGGTATCAGAGCCGTTAAACATCTTGTAGAAGGCAAAGGAAACATCATGGTAAGCCTTGAAAGAATTTCCGACAGTCCTTATGAAATCAAGCTTGGCTATGCTCCTGTAGATTCCATAGCAAACAGAGAAAAGAAAGTACCTCTTGAATGGATCAGTGAAAGCAAAAACGACGTTACACAAGAACTTATGGATTATATGCTTCCTCTTATTCAGGGAGAAGTTCCAAGCTTCTTTGAAAACGGAATCCCTAAGCATAAAATATTATTCTAAGAGCTTTTAAATCATAACTACCGGCTTAGCCGGTAGTTTGCTCTGCCCCTATAAGGGGCTCTTACTGGCATGCGTCTGAGGACGCATCGAAGCGGTTTGCCAACCGCATTTACTTCCCAATAACCGCTAAAGCGGTTTATTTTTTATTTCCTTTCACTGGCTCCCCCGTAAACGGGTCAATATATTCTAACAATGAAATTTGATCTGCTACTTTATCTTCTTGTATTTGATTTCTAATGTATTCTTCTATTTTTTTCGCATTTTTACCTACTGTATCAACATAATATCCTCTACACCAGAAATGTCTATTCCCATATTTATATTTTAAATTTGCATGTCTATCGAATATTATTAAAGAACTCTTTCCTTTCAAATATCCCATTATCTCTGATACACTATATTTAGGTGGTATTCTGACTAACATGTGTATATGGTCACTACAACATTCTGCTTCTATTATTTCTATACCTTTTCTTTCACATAATTCTCTAAGTATCTTTCCTATATCCGCCTTTAATCTTCCATAAATTATTTGTCTTCGATACTTTGGAGCAAATACCAGATGATATTTACATTCCCAGGTTGTATGTGATAAACTATTTTTGTCCATCGGACACACCTCCTATGATCTAATAATTGTGGTTGGCAAACCCACTTTATTTTATCACAGGGGGTATTTTTCTTGAAGCTAAAGCATTTTCCCTCCACCTGCATAGCAGGTGGTTTATTGTATGAGATACAATTAAAAAGGACGCTTTTGCGTCCTTTTTTTAGTTTAAAAGTTCTTTAAAATCATCTATGCCGTCTTCAATAGCTCTAAGCATTACCAAAGCCCCTGTAATATTCGTAGCAAGGGGTATATTATAAACATCGCATAATCTTAAAAGAGCATTTACATCGGGTTCATGAGGCTGAGAAGTAAGAGGGTCTCTAAAGAATATAACCAAATCCATTTCCCCTTCCGACACCTTAGCCCCTATCTGCTGGTCTCCTCCGAGGGGGCCGGAATTAAAACGGCATACGGGAAGGCCCGTCTCTTCTATTATTATTTTTCCGGTAGTCCCTGTTGCAAAAAGCTCATGGTCCTGTAAAATCTCCTTATGCTGCTGTACAAATTCAAGCATCGTTTCCTTCTTTTTGTCATGGGCAATTAAAGCTATTTTCATTCTATTCTCCGTTCCCCTTATTATATTTTTATGCTGTATTTCATATGGAATGGTTTAATATTATGCCAATAAGTATCATAAGATTCTCTGTCTTAAGTATATCATAAAGTATTATGTATAGTAAAATAATTTAATTACAGTAACAAAAGCCATTCACTAAAGACTCAAAATACAGATTTTTTTGGAAACAGTACATTTATTGCTCTCTAGCTTAAACTTCACCTATATAAGTTTATTCCTTTTCATAATAAAAGACTTAAGGGGATAAATCCTTAAGTCTTTTTAAAATTATTCCATTACAATCTGGTCTATTCCTGCCCCCGGAGGAACCATAGGATACACCATTTCATCGGCACTGATTTCAAAATTAATGACTACAGGCCCTTTATGACTTATGGCTTCCTTTAAAACAGGCTCTACCTGCTCTTTCTTTGTAACATGAAAGGCAAGGCATTTATAAGCCTTTGCAAGCTCTGCAAAATCTGTGGTTCTGTTGATGGTAGTATGGGAATATCTTTTGTCGTAGAATAAACTTTGCCACTGGCGGACCATTCCGAGGGAATGATTATTTATAATTGCCACTTTCACATTGGAATTATATTCAACAGCCGTTGCAAGCTCAATATTATTCATTCTGAAACAGCCGTCACCTGCGATATTAAATACGGTTCTTTCAGGATTTCCTATGGAAGCCCCGATACTTGCCCCGAGGCCATAGCCCATTGTTCCCAAACCGCCGGAGGTAAGAAAAGTTCCGGGTTTTTCTCTTTTAATATACTGGCAGGCCCACATTTGATGCTGCCCGACTTCCGTAACAACGATATCGTCTTTATTGATAAGCTCGGATATTGTTTCGAGGATATACTGAGGTTTAAGCCCTTCTGTATTTTCATATTTAAGAGGATATGCTTCTTTAAGGTGAAGAATATGCCCCGTCCATTCCTTATGCTTCTTTTCTTCTATTCTTGGCAGTATCCTTGAAAGGGAAAGCTTTAAATCCCCCACAACGGAACAATAACTTACGATGTTTTTATCAATCTCCGCAGGATCAATATCGAAATGAAGTATTTTAGCATTAGGGGCAAATTTATTCACATCACTTACTACCCTGTCGGAAAATCTTGTTCCCAAAGCGATAAGCAAATCGCATTCCATAGCCCCTGTATTTGAAGCCTTTGTTCCGTGCATGCCTATCATACCCGTATAATAAGGATTATCAGAGGGAAATGCGCCTATCCCCATAGAAGTAAGGGTAACAGGGGCATCAATTTTTTCAACAAAAGCTCTAAGCTCTTTTTCAGCTTCCGAAAGAATAACGCCGCCGCCTGCAATGATAAAAGGGCGTTCCGCTTCGTTTATAAGCCTTGAAGCTTCTTCAATATCCCTTTCTTTAAGCCTATCGGATACGATTTCCGGCTTTTTAGGGATTTGCGGAACGTATTCGCACATGGCCGCCGTAGCATCTTTTGTAATGTCGATTAAAACAGGACCTTTTCTGCCGCTTTGAGCTATATAAAACGCCTTCCGTATGGCATCTGCTATTTTTTCCACGTCTTTTACAATAAAGCTGTGCTTCGTGATAGGCATGGTGATTCCCGTTATATCAATCTCCTGAAAACTATCCTTTCCCAGAAGATTTTTCCCTACGTTTCCTGTAATAGCAACCATAGGAACGGAATCCATATAGGCCGTCGCTATCCCTGTAACGAGATTTGTAGCCCCGGGGCCGCTTGTGGCGATGCATACACCCACTGTCCCCGTTGAACGGGCATACCCGTCGGCAGCATGAGCCGCCCCTTGTTCATGGCTTGTAAGATAGTGATTAATCTCGTTTCTATATTTATAGAGGGCGTCGTAAATAAACAATACGGCCCCTCCCGGGTAGCCGAAAACCGTATCCACCCCTTGCTCTTTTAAACATTCTATTATAATTTCAGCTCCTGAAATTAACATATATACCTCCTAACCTTAAAGCTTTATAGACCGGCCGGCTCTGAACTAAAATAAATATATACGCCATAAGAAGGCACTCACTTAAAAATGATTTATAAGTATACGCTGATATCGTTTTTAAGTTCGCTGAATATATATTAATTAATTAGGGGCTTTAGTCATTTTTTAAAACTGCACCTGTATTTGCGCTTGTAACAAGCTTTGCATACCTTGCAAGATAGCCTGTTGTAATGCTGGGCTTTTTAGGCCTCCATGTCTTTCTTCTTTCAGAAAGGGTATCTTCGGATACATCAAGCTCTATGGTTCCTGCATTGATATCAATATTTATAATGTCCCCTTCTTCAACAAGACCAATATTGCCGCCTTCGGCAGCTTCAGGGGATACATGGCCTATGCTTGCCCCTCTGGAAGCACCTGAAAATCTTCCGTCGGTAATAAGAGCAACGTCTTTATCAAGACCCATTCCTGCAAGGGCAGAGGTAGGCGAAAGCATTTCTCTCATGCCCGGGCCGCCTTTCGGACCTTCATAGCGGATGATAACAATATCGCCTTTATTGATTTTACCGCCGAAAATAGCTTCTATGGCTTCCTCTTCGGAATTGTACACTCTTGCGGGGCCGCTGTGCTTAAGCATTTCAGGGGCTACCGCAGACCTTTTTACAACACAGCCTAAAGGCGCAAGATTCCCCTTTAATACGGCAATGCCGCCGGTTTCGGAATAAGGATTTTCAACTGGCCTTATAACATTTGGATTTTTATTGGAGAATTTCTCTATGTTTTCTCTTATGGTTTTTCCCGTAACCGTCATTAAGTCAAGGTTCAGAAGGCCTTTTTTCGCAATTTCCTTCATCACCGCCTGTATGCCGCCGGCAGCGTTAAGCTCTTCAATATGATGAGGGCCCGCAGGGGCAAGCTTACAAAGATTCGGTGTTTTTGCACTGATTTCATTGGCTATTTCAAGGTCTATAATGACCCCTGCTTCATAGGCAATTGCCGGAAGATGAAGCATTGAATTGGTGCTGCATCCCAGGGCCATATCGATTGTAAGGGCATTCATAAAAGCTTCTTCCGTCATAATATCCCTTGGCTTTATATCTTTTTTTAAAATATCCATTATGGCAAAGCCCGCTTCCTTGGCAAGCCTGATTCTGGCGGCGTAAACGGCAGGAATGGTTCCGTTTCCGGGAAGGCCCATGCCCAAGGCTTCTGTCAGACAGTTCATGGAGTTTGCCGTATACATTCCTGCGCAGGAACCGCAGGTAGGACAGGATGAATTTTCAAAATCTTTCAATTCTTCGTCGTCTATTTTTCCTGCTTTATATGCTCCTACGGCTTCAAATGTATTCGAAAGGCTTACTTCCGTAACATCTGTCACAGGGCCTACTTTTCCTGAAAGCATAGGGCCGCCGCTTACAAATATGGAAGGAATATTCACCCTTGCCGCCGCCATAAGCATTCCGGGAACAATTTTATCGCAATTGGGTATCAGAACCATCCCGTCAAAACCATGAGCCATAGCCATAGTTTCAACACTGTCTGCAATCAGCTCTCTGCTGGGCAGGGAATAGCGCATTCCCACATGACCCATGGCGATTCCGTCACATACACCGATGGCCGGAACCTCAATGGGTGTTCCGCCTGCGGCAAGGATTCCTCTTTTCACAGCTTCTGCTATGGTGTCAAGATGAATATGGCCGGGAATAACCTCGTTATGGGCATTTACTACGCCGATTAAGGGCCTTCTGAGCTCTTCGTCCGTATAGCCCATTGCCTTAAATAATGAACGGTGGGGAGTACGCTCCGAACCTGATTTTACTCTATCACTTATCATAAATATTCCACCTTTTTAATTTATACTAAGGGAGCTAAAAAAATTATGCAAGCCTGCGCCTGTAAATAGTTTTTAAAGCGAGCGCCTCCTTATGGCTGACAAAGAAGTTTCATCTTTATTAACTATAACGGTTTTTTGAGGTATACGGAAGCCAAGTATTCATCTAACTTCCGTATATCTGTACCGGCAATTATAGTAAATTTAAAGCCATGCTTTTATCAGCTACTGGTAAAGGTCTGTTCCGTTGCTGTTTCTGTATTCTCTGTAGGCATTGAGAAGCTTTTCCGTAATAGGTCCGCAAACACCGTTTCCGATTACTCTGTCGTCTACGTTTGTAACAGCTATGAGCTCCGCAGCGCTTCCTGTAAGAAATACTTCGTCGGCGTTATATACGTTAAAAAGGGTAAATTCCTTCTCGCATACTCTATAGCCTTCCTTCTCGGCAAGCTCCATAACGCATTTTCTTGTGATTCCGTCAAGAGCGCCTATGTATATGGGAGGCGTATAAATCACACCGTCTTTTATAATAAAGATATTGTCTCCGCTTCCTTCTGCCACAACGCCGTTCTGGTTAAGGAATATAACCTCATCGGCCCCTGCTCTGTTGGCTTCAATTACGCCGAGAATATTATTGATATAATTAAGGGATTTAATCTGAGGGTCAATGTTATTAGAGCTGTTTCTTCTTAAAGAGCAGGTCACAAGCTTAAGGCCTTTTTCATAAACCTCGTCGGAAAAAAGCTGTATATTGGCTGCGATGCAGATTATGGAAGGCTTAGGGCAGGATCTTGGATTAAGCCCAAGATTTCCCTTTCCTCTTGTAACAACAAGACGGATATAACCGTCCTTTAAATTATTTTTTCTGCAGCTTTCAAGAATGATTTCTGCCATTTCCTCTTTGGTCATGGGAAGATTCAGCATAATAGCTTTTGCAGCGGCAAATGCTCTGTCCACATGCTCCTGAAGCTTAAATACTCTTGAATTGTAAACTCTGATGCCTTCAAAGAAACCGTCTCCGTATAAAAGGCCGTGGTCAAATACAGATACTTTGGCTTCTGATTCCTTAACAAATTCGCCGTCTAAATATATTAAACTATCACTTGACATATTTTGCACCCCTTAATTTAATGTATTGTAAAGTTCCTTAAATAAGCTATGGAGTCTAAGAAAGCGTCAGCTTAAATAAAAAGGAAATTCCCAATAAGTTATATTTGTTCTCTATGTATAGGTTTGACAAGAGCATTTCCGTCAAACTATGAATCTATAATAAACCAGCTATTACATCGCCCATTTCTGAGGTCGAAAGAAACTTTTCGCCCTTTCCGGCAATGTCTTTTGTCCTATGCCCTGATTCAAGGGCCTTTTCTACTGCATTTTCTATTGTCTTTGATTCCTCTTCAAGCATAAAGGAATATTTAAGCATCATGGCCGCCGAAAGAATTGCAGCAACCGGATTGGCAATACCTTTGCCCGCAATATCGGGAGCGGAGCCATGGATAGGCTCAAACATTCCGAAATTGTCCTCGTTCAGGCTTGCTGAAGGGAGAAGGCCTATGGAACCAGTAATCTGGCTTGCTTCATCGGATAAAAGATCCCCGAACATATTTGTCGTAACAATCACATCAAACTGGCTTGGGTCTCTTACAAGCTGCATAGTGGCATTGTCTGCAAGCATGTGGTTAAGCTCTATATGAGGATAATCCTTGGCATATTCATTGACAATCTCTCTCCAGAAAAGAGAGGATTCCAAAACATTGGCCTTATCGATGCTTGTTACCTTTTTACTTCTTTTTTCGGCTATTTCAAAAGCCGTTTTCAGTATTCTTTTGACTTCTTTTTCAGAATACAGTTCCGTGTCGTAAGCGCATTTGCCTTTTTCCGTTTCTTTTCTGCCCTTCTCACCGAAGTAAATGCCTCCGGTAAGCTCTCTTACAACCATGATGTCGATTCCTTTATCGGAAATCTCATCTTTTAAAGGGCAAGCGTCTTTTAATGTTTTATAAAGTATTGCAGGGCGGAGATTAGCGTAAAGGCCAAAGGCGTATCTAAGGCCTAAAAGCGCTTTTTCCGGCCTTTTATCAAGGGGCATATGATCCCATTTATATCCGCCTACGGCACCCAAAATAATGGCATCGCTTTCTTTGCAAATATCCAATGTTTCCTTTGGGAGAGGTTCACCGAATTGATCTATGGCGGCTCCCCCTGCTATGGTATATTTAAAGTTAAATTTATGGCCGAACTTTTCACCTATTTTATGAAGAACCTTAACAGCCTCTTCCACGACCTCCGGGCCGATACCGTCTCCGGGCACAAGGGCTATATTATATTCCATAATTCCATCTCCTTTAAGGCTATGCCTTAAGATTTTCTCTGGTCTTTTGAATAAGGCCGCCGGATTTCATGATATCCTGCATAAATTCAGGAAAGACTTCGGATTTATACACTTCGTTTTTTGTGATGTTCTTTATTTCTCCGGTGTTAAAATCTATTTCAACTTCGTCTCCCTGTTCAATCCCTGCCGCAGCGGCATCACATTCGATGATAGGAAGACCGATATTAATTGCGTTTCTATAAAATATTCTTGCAAATGTATTTGCTATGACGCAGCCTACGCCGTTTTCCTTTAATACAAGGGGCGCATGCTCTCTTGAAGAGCCGCAGCCGAAGTTCTTCCGGCCAACAACGATATCGCCTTTTTTCACATTCTTTGAAAAATCAGGGTCGATGGGCTCCATAGCATATACAGAAAGCTCTTTTATATCTGTTATATTCAAATATCTTGCGGGAATGATAATATCCGTATCGATATTATCGCCGTATTTAAAGACTTTTCCTCTTGTTTTCATAGCTATACCTCCTCTGGATCAGTAATTCTTCCCGTAAGGGCAGAAGCGGCGGCAACGGCAGGGCTTGCCAGATAGACTTCCGATTCAGGGTGCCCCATACGTCCTATGAAATTCCTATTGGTGGTGGAAACGGCTCTTTCGCCCTTTCCCAAAATACCCATATGGCCACCCAAACAAGGGCCGCAGGTAGGTGTTGAAAGCACTGCCCCTGCTTTCACGAAAGCTTCTGCAAGGCCTTCTTTTATAGCCTGAAGATAAATATCTTGGGTTCCCGGCAGGATAATCACTCTTATGCCTTTTTTCACTTTTTTGCCCTTTAATATTTCTGCCGCGATTCTAAGATCGGATATTCTTCCGTTGGTACAGGAACCGATAACCACCTGATCAATTTCAACCGTTCCCACATTATCGATGGTTCTCGTATTATCCGGTGAATGAGGAAATGAAACCGTAGGCCTTAACTTCGATAAATCGATGGTATAAACTTCGTCATATTGAGCGTCTTTATCCGCTTCATAAATTATATAAGGTTTATCTGAACGTTCTTTTATGTATTCAATGGTAACATCATCAACAGGGAAAATGCCGTTTTTGCCGCCGGCTTCAATAGCCATATTACAGATGGTAAACCTGTCGTCCATGGAAAGATATTGTATGCCGTCTCCCGTATATTCCATGGATTTGTAGCGGGCGCCGTCTACGCCGATTAGTCCGATAATGTGAAGGATAATATCTTTTCCGCTTATCCATTTAGCAGGCTTATTGATAAGCTCGAATTTTATGGCGGAAGGAACCTTGAACCATGCCTTACCCGTTGCCATGGCGACAGCTAAATCCGTACTTCCGACGCCGGTCGAAAATGCACCTAATGCGCCGTAAGTACAGGTATGGGAATCGGCTCCGATAGAGGTATTGCCGGGGAGAATCAGCCCTTTTTCCGGTATAAGGCAATGCTCAATGCCCATTTCGCCTACTTCATAATAATTTGTTATCTCCTGCTCTATTGCAAATTCCCTCATGGTAAGGCACATCTGTGCGGTTTTTATATCCTTGTTGGGGGTAAAATGGTCTGGTATAAGGACCACCTTATCTTTATCAAAAACCTCTTCCACGCCTATTTTTCTAAACTCTTCAATTGCCATGGGAGCAGTAACATCATTGGCGTGGGCTAAATCGAGGCTTGCCTCTATAAGCTGATTCGCGCTTACCTCTTTTAAACCCGCATGGGCCGCCAATATTTTTTGGGTCATTGTCATTGCCATATAATCCACCTCTTTTTCTATATATAAGAACAAACATAACTTCTTCCATAGTAAAATAGCTTTAAGGCAGTAGCAAAATCCTATTTTTCATAAACAGCTTAACTATTATAAAAGCACTTATATTAAGCCATTTTCAGCCGACAAAAATGAAAGAATTTTTGTTGGCTATAGGGAAGCGTTCACCTGAAAACACTTTTTCAGGTCCACTAAGCATGAAATATACAGTTTTTGTTACTGTAATTAAATTATTTTACTATATCTATAAATACACCTTGAATTTCTCTTCAAAATCCTTAATCAGCTTATATTCTATGCTATCTACAAGGGCAATCCAGCTGGCCTCTATAATATCATCCGATACACCGACGGTAGTCCAGCTGGAAGAGCCGTCTGTGGACTCAATAAGAACTCTTACCTTTGATTCGGCGGCGGATTTTCCGTCTAAAACCCTTACCTTGTAATCTGTCAGGTGAACGTCCTTAAGCTGAGGATAGAATACCTCCAAGGCCTTTCTTAAAGCTTTATCCAAGGCATCTACCGGGCCCACCCCCTGAGCCGCGGTAATTTCCTTTTTCCCGTCTACAATTACATTTATAATAGCGCAGGCGGAAGAGCAGGAAGGCGCCAAAGGCCTTTCGCATATGGTTTTAAAGTTTACAAGCTCAAAAAGGGGCTTGTATTTTCCAAGGCTCTTTCTGATTACAAGCTCAAAGGCACTTTCAGCGGCTTCAAATTGATACCCCTGATGCTCAAGCTCTTTGAGCCTATCCATGATTTCTTTGGTTTTTTCCGAATCTTTTTCAAGGCTCGGGTCAATCTTTTGTATTTTTTTAAGTATTGTGCTTCTGCCTGAAACCTCGCTTGTAAGAAGCTTCCTTTCATTTCCCACAAGGTTCGGCTCAATATGCTCGAAGCTTCTTGAATTTTTAGAAACCCCGTCAATATGCATTCCGCCCTTATGAGCAAATGCTGCCTTTCCCACATAAGGCTCTCTTTCATAAAGAATCACATTGGAAACGTCCGAAACAAGCCTTGCCGTTCTGCTTAAATGCTGCATCTGGTCTGGGCTTATAACGGGATAGCCCATTTTAAGCTGCAAATTTGCCATTACAGTGGAGAGATTCGCATTTCCGCATCTTTCTCCGAATCCTGTAAAAGTCCCCTGAATATGTATAGCGCCCGCGGAAACGGCCATAATGGAATTGGCTACCGCCATTCCGCAGTCATTATGACAGTGGATTCCGATATCGGTTCTAAGTTCTTCTTTTACGGCAGAAGTAATTTCATAAATCTCCATAGGCATGGTTCCGCCGTTGGTATCGCATAATACAAGGCATTTTGCGCCGCCGCCCCTTGCCGCCTTTAAGCAGCTTATAGCATATTCTTTATTATTTTTATAGCCGTCAAAAAAATGCTCGGCATCAAAAATAACTTCCTTTTCTTTGTCGGTAAAAAAGCTTACCGTATCATAAATCATATTGAGATTTTCCTCAAGCTCCGTCTTTATAATATCTGTCACATGAAAATCCCATGTTTTACCGAATATGGCAACAGCTTCCGTATTTGCTTCAATTAAGGATAATACATTTTCATCGTCAAGAGGCGTTGTGTTTTTTCTTCTTGTAGAGCCGAAGGCAATAATTTTTGCGTTTTTAAGATTCAATTGCTTTACCTTCTTAAAAAACGCTAAATCCTTAGGGTTTGACCCCGGATTTCCTGCTTCGATATAATCTATGCCTATTTCGTCAAGGGCCTTAACTATTTTAAGCTTATCCTCAACCGAAAATGAAATCCCCTCTGCCTGCGCCCCGTCTCTTAATGTAGAGTCAAATAAAATTATTTTTTTATTCACATACACAACCCCCTTACTTATACCAATTCAATTTTATTCCTTCTGAATTTTTGAAGCAAAAGCACAAGTTCCAAATGCTTTTATAAAAAATTCAGCTTAACTTCGTATGTATTTATTTTTTTATCCAGCTCATCATCTTTCTAAGTTCTGCGCCTACCTTTTCAAGAAGGCTTGAACCTTCTATTTCTCTTGTGGCGTTAAAGGAAGGACGATTTGCCTGATTTTCAAGTATCCAGTTTTTAGCAAATGTTCCGTCTTGAATCTCAGATAATATTTTCTTCATTTCCTTCTTTGTTTCGTCGGTAACAATTCTTTTTCCTGTTACATAGTCACCATATTCAGCAGTATCGGAGATAGAATATCTCATGTATTTAAAGCCGCCTTCATAAATAAGGTCTACAATAAGCTTCATTTCGTGAACGCATTCAAAATATGCGCTTTCAGGCTGGTAGCCTGCTTCAACAAGGGTATCGAAACCTGCCTTCATAAGGGCCGTAACACCGCCGCATAATACTGCCTGCTCTCCGAAAAGGTCTGTTTCGGTTTCCTCCTTGAAAGTAGTTTCAAGAACACCGGCCCTCGCTCCGCCGATTCCAAGGGCATAGGCAAGGGCAACGTCCTTGGTATCCTCTGAAGGGTCCTGATGAACGGCAACAAGGCAAGGAACGCCTCTTCCCTGAACGTACTGGCTTCTAACGGTATGTCCGGGGCCTTTCGGAGCAATCATAAATACGTTAACTTCCTCAGGAACTACAATTTGTTTAAAATGAATATTAAAACCATGAGCAAATGCAAGATATTTGCCTGCTGTTAAATTAGGAAGAATGCTTTCCTTGTAAAGCTTCGCCTGCTTTTCGTCATTTACAAGCATCATGATAATCTGACATGCTTTTGCAGCATCTTCTGCAGTCATTACTGTAAGACCTGCTTCTTCGGCTGATTTCCATGATTTGCTTCCTTCGTAAAGACCTACGACTACATCAATGCCTGATTCCTTTAAATTAAGCGCATGGGCATGGCCCTGGCTTCCATATCCTATAATACCTACCTTTTTCCCTTGTAAAAGTTGAACGTTGCAGTCTTCCTGATAGTATAATTTTGCCATTTTTATTTCCTCCTTGTATTTTGAATAAAGCTTAATATGTACTTTATTAAGCTATTTTTATAAATTTCAAATGGATATTGAGATATTTACGGATTAATGATATTTGTTTTGACGGTGTATATAAGAGATCGGTTGATTAGAGAATATACAGCCCATTTGTTTTTATTCCACTGTATAGTAAATTTGCTTTTCTTCCGCGGTAAGTTACAACTCCAAGAAGGCATAAAATCAAGGAAAAGCAAATTTACAACTTTACTGTTTTACTTTAATTCGAGTATAAACATTTGGCTTTAGAGGGCACAAAATAAGAGAAAATCAAATTGACTATGCCGCTGTTTTATACGAATGCAAGTATACCTTTAATTGAAAAATATATGAGCTTATTTAGTATATTGAGTCTTCCTCTTCCTCTATTGAAAGGCTGCCTCTTCCGAGCCCTGCAAGGCCTGTTCTTGCTATTTCCTTTATTCCGTATCCGCTTACAAGCTCGCAGAAGGCTTCAATCTTGCTCTGGTCCCCTGTGATTTCAACGGTTATGGTTTCCGAGGAAACATCAATAATATTTGCCCTAAATATATCAACAATGCCTACAATCTCTGTTCTCGTATTGTTATTTGCTTTGATTTTTATAAGGGCCAGCTCTCTTAAAACCGATGTGTTTTCCAATAGCTCAATAATTTCAATTACATCCACCAGCTTTTCAACCTGGCGTGTAATCTGCTTTATCGCTTGGTCGTCGCAAATCGTTGTCACGGTGATTCTCGTAAGCTCCCCATTGCCTATGACCCCTGCACTGAAGCTTTCTATGTTAAAACCCCTTCTTGTAAATAATCCTGATATTCGGCTTAGGGTGCCCGCCTGATTATTCACAAGAATTGACAATATATGCCTTTTCAAATTCATCACCTCTCCTGCTTTTAATGCTGAAACTTTTATATTTAGATTTTTGTATAAAAAAACTCGCTCCTACGTATGTAGGGGCGAGGTATATTCGCGGTACCACCCTATTTTGCCTTCGTTTAAAAGACATCTTATCAGGTTCTATCAAACCCTTGCCTGTAACGGGGCGTCCGTCCTTCCCTACTTAGATATGTTCAAGAAGGATGCTCGTGAGGGAGAATTTTATGGGCTGCTACAGGCTTGCACCAAGCGCCTGCTCTCTGAAAACAGTTGGCATAAAACTAAACTCAGTCATTGCATTTGATTACTTAATCACTTTCTTTTAGTGTTTAAGTTTTTGAAATGTTATCAAACATTCTAGCAAAATGTTTATAAAAAGTCAATGAAAATAATTCACATGATTTTCAAATTTATCGGAGAGTTTTTAGCATTTTTATCTAATTGCCTGTATATAAGATTTAATAAGCGATTTAAGCTTATGATTTAATTTTTAGAACTGCTTTGCCTTAAATACCTGTCGGCCTGCTGAGCAGCTATAAGGCCCTCTCCTACGGCATTACTTATCTGATAAGGCCAGCCTGTACAGTCACCGCAGGCATAGACGCCTTTTAAATTCGTTTCCATATAGCGGTTTACGACAATCATGCCGTCTTCCACTGCGATTCCCGGAAGAAGGCTGTTTGCCGGGGTAGATTCTTTTACAAAAAATGCGCCGCTGCATTTGATAGGGCCTTCGCTTGTATCAAGGGCCTCTACGAAATCGCCGCCTTTTACGGAAACAGGCTTTGCCTTTAATATCTTAACTTTAGAGTTTATATTGGAAGGCTCTCCATATAGAGGAATAAAATAAGTATTTCCTGCAATATCCGCAAGAAAATTCACGTCTTCCTCAGCCTCTTTTATCTCTCCGACTACCACAACGTCCTTATTTCTATAAAGCATTCCGTCACAGGTTGCGCAGTAGCTTACGCCTCTGCCGAGGAACTCTTCTTCGCCGGCTATTTTCTTTCCCTTTTTTATGCCGGTAGCTAAAATTACGGTTTTAGCCTGATAGAAGTCATTTTCAAAATTAATGCCGAAAAAATCCCCCATATCAAGAACTTGAAGAACGCGGCCTTTTTTTATCTCTATTTCCTGATTTTTAGCATGGTTAAGAAATGAGTCCAGCATTTCTTTTCCTGTCATTTCCGGCATTCCCAAATGGTTATTTACTTTTTCCGCCCTGTATAAAAAGCTCGTTTCAATTCCCCTTGTAAATACGGCGGCATTTCTGTTTCTCGCTTTTAAATTTATGGCAGCGGAAAGCCCTGCCGGACCTCCGCCTATTATAATTGCGTCGTACATGAAAGCCTGTCTCCTTATTTTTTATTTATATTTAAGGATATTATAATATATTTTTATATGCTTTGCTACATTAAGAAATTTATTCTGCCGAAATCCGGCAAGCTAATTGTGCTAATCTATGATAAATTATGTTATACTATAAAAAAACAAAAAGGTGATTAAAATAATGAAATCATTAATTATAGCAGAAAAGCCCTCTGTGGGACGGGATATAGCAAAGGTTTTAAAATGCAATAAAAAAGAAAACGGCTTTATGGAAGGCAATACTCATATTGTTACATGGGCCTTAGGGCATCTTGTAACCTTGGCAGACCCTGAAGCCTACGATGATAAATATAAGTCCTGGGATATAGACCATCTGCCCATCATTCCTGAAAAGCCTGAGCTTATCGTAATAAAGCAGACCTCTGCTCAGTTTCGGACAGTAAAGGCCCAAATTGGCCGAAAAGACGTTTCGGAAATCATCATCGCAACCGATGCAGGCCGTGAAGGCGAGCTTGTGGCAAGATGGATTCTTGAAAAAGCCGGCAATAAAAAACCTGTAAAAAGGCTGTGGATTTCTTCCGTAACTGACAAGGCTATTTTAGAAGGCTTTAAGAATTTAAAAGACGGGAAAAACTATATTCCTCTTTATAATTCCGCAAAGGCAAGGGCCATTGCCGACTGGGTAGTGGGCATCAATGCCACAAGGGCATTAACTGCAAAGCATAATGCTCAGCTTTCCTGCGGAAGGGTTCAGACCCCTACCATAGCCATTGTAAACGCTAAAGAAGAAGAAATCAGGTCCTTTAGGCCGAAGGATTACTACACGATAAAATTGAATTATAAAAACACCGATTTTACTTTAAAAAATAAAGACGGTTCCTTTCGTATCTTTGATAAAAATTACGCCGACGGGCTATTAATCACTTTAAAGGGTAAAGAAGCCGAAATAAAATCCATTGATAAAAAAAGACATTCTTTGAAAGAATCTGGGCTTTATGATTTAACTTTGCTCCAAAGAGATGCCAACAGGCTTTTTAATTTTTCAGCCAAAGAAACATTAAATATTATGCAGTCTTTATATGAAAGGCATAAAGTCGTAACCTACCCCAGAACAGATTCAAAATATATCTCTCAGGATATTGTGCCCACGATACCTGAAAGGCTTAAGGCAATACGTTTCGGCGGATATAAAAAGTTCGTGGGAGAAATTCAGAAAAACGGCATAAAGGTAAGTAAATCCTTTGTAGATGATTCAAAGGTTTCCGACCACCACGCCATAATACTCACAGAGGAAGCTGCAAATATTTCGGATTTTACCGATAAGGAAATGAAAATATATGATCTTATAATTAAACGCTTTCTTGCAGTCTTCTACGCCCCTTATGAATATGATGAAATGACTGTAACAGCTTCTTGCTCCGGTGAAACTTTTATAGCAAAGGGCAAAAATATAATTTCCTTAGGCTATAAAGAAATTTACGGAAAAGAGCTTAAAGAGGAAGACAGCGAAAGCGATTTAAAAGACCAGCTTATGCCAACCTTTGAAAGAAGCGAAAAATTCACCTTGCAAAGATTGCAGATGGATACAGGAAAAACAAAGCCTCCTGCCTATTTTACCGAAGGAACTTTACTTGCCGCCATGGAAAATCCAAAGGCTTATATAAAGTCTTCCGATAAGGAAATATCAAAAACCCTTACGGAAACGGGAGGCCTTGGAACCGTTGCAACGAGAGCCGATATCATCGACAAGCTTTTTTCAAACTTCATGCTTGAAAAAAGAGGAAATTCCATATTTGTAACATCAAAAGGAAAGCAGCTTCTCAGTCTCGCCCCTAAGGATTTGAAAACCCCTGATTTGACAGCCAAATGGGAACTTGAGCTTAATAAAATAGCCGAAAATAAGCTCAATAAAGATGTATTTTTAAGCGAAATAAACGAATATACGAGAAAAATAATAAAAGAAATAAAAACCTCCGACGGAAAATTCCGCCATGATAATATTACAGGGAAAAAATGCCCGGAATGCGGGAAATTTCTGCTGGAAGTCAATGGGAAAAAGGGTAAAATGCTTGTCTGCCAGGACAGAGAATGCGGATACAGAAAATCCATATCCTTTAATTCAAATACAAGATGCCCTGAATGCCATAAAAAAATGACAATTACAGGAGAAGGCGCAGACAGGAGATATATCTGCTCCTGCGGATTTAAAGAAAAGGTAGACGCCTTCCACGAGAAGAGAGCATTAGAAGGAAATAAGATGTCTAAAAAGGATATTGATAAATACCTGAACAAACTAAATAAAGATGAAAAGCCGGAAAATTCCGCAATCGCCGATGCCTTAAAGGGGCTTAAGCTATAGATATAGTAAATTTAAAGTTAAACAGCAGCAAAGCCGTATATTCACACAGGCTCAAAAATGTACCGTTTCCGAAGGAAATCCGTGTTTTTGAGCCTGATGGGAATAGGCTTTTGCTGCTTCTTTATATGAAATTTACTATAAATCACAGGATTATATCATCTAAATATTTAAAAAGGTTATGCCTAATTGGCATAACCTTTTTTATGATTTTATTGAAGATTTCTAATTTTAAATTCCTTTTCAGCCTGTCGTTTCACATCTTTTTTCGCAATGGTTTCTCTCTTGTCGTAGAGCTTCTTTCCCCGGGCTATGGCAATGTCTATTTTCACAAGGCTTTTAAGAATATAAATCCTCGTAGGTACTATTGTAAAGCCGTCGAGAGCAACGGCCCCCATAAGCTTATTGATTTCTTTTTTGTGAAGCAGAAGCCTTCTTTTTCTCAAAGGGTCCTTATTGAATATATTGCCGTGTTCATAAGGGCTTATATGCATGTTATATACGAAGGCTTCGTTATTTTCTATTTTTACGAAGCTATCCTTTAAATTGCATTTGCCTTGCCTTAGGCTTTTTACCTCTGTTCCTATAAGCTCTATTCCTGCTTGAAAAGTTTCCTCTATAAAATATTCATGATATGCTTTTTTATTTTGTGCTATTAATTTTACTCCTGTATTCTTAACCATATTTCCTCCGAATTAAAAGACTTAAAAGTAATTGTTGTAAATGCATGTACTAAAGATTATTATATAAGTATGTGCTTTTAGTTTAACCTGTTAATAATTATATTACCATCTTTAGATAAAATAAACAATGGAGTGATTATGATGAAATCAAGAAATCTTTTCTATACAAATGAGTATGAAAAAAAATATAAGCGTTTAAGAATTATTTTCATTGTTTTATTGATTCTTTTCGGTATCTTTATTTATAAAAATATAAACTATATATTGTTTAAATATTTTGTTTCATATAATTATGCTTATACCGACGCTTTAGACAATGTCTATATAGACGCTCTTGGGGAAGATAACTTTAAATCTTATGCCAAAAATTTCGATGAAATGGTGATTGCCGTTGTATCCGACCATATAGGGGACGCGGCGGAAGACAGGTATACGTATCTCTATACCCCAAGCCAATACAAAGATTCAAAGGAAAAGACTAAAGAAAAGGCTGAGGAAGCTGAAATTAAAGAGCTGAATGAAGATACCGTATATCTGTATTTGCCTAATATGTCTAAATACACTACGGAATTTGCAAAGGAAAATAAAGAAAACTATCAAAATTATAAAAATATTGTAATAGACCTTAGGGATAACACCGGCGGAGCGCTGGATCCTACTTATGAGCTTTTGGATTATTTTCTTCCCAAAGGGAAACTTATGGCAGCAGAAAATACCCGGCTTTTTCTTACCAGCAGAAAAATAAAATCCAAAAACAATACTTATTTCGAATATGAAAATATAATCTTACTTGAAAATTCAAACACTGCAAGCGCCGCCGAAACATTCATAATGGCCCTTAAGGAAAATCTCGATAATGTAACCGTCATGGGAGAAAAGTCTTTTGGAAAAGGAATCGGTCAGTATACCTTGTCATTAAAAGGCGGCTACGCTGTAAAAGCCACAGTAATGGAGCTTGAAACTCCTTCCGGCAATTCTATCCATAAATCTGGAATAGAGCCTGATGTAAAATATGTAAGAGGCGATGTAATTAAAAAAGCCTTAAGCTATATTAACAGCAAATAATTTATCATAACTAAAACCTAAAAAGACAGTGCATATAAAAGCGCTGTCTTTTTACGTCTGCATACTCTTTGATTTTTTTGCTTACTCAGAGTTAAAACATATCCCTTACATCTTCCATTAAATCTTCTGCCTTTTTAAGCGCATTTTTTCCTGATCTCATTGCGTTTCTTCTGCTTTTCTTATCGCTCATGCCAATAGCGGCGGCAGCTAAACCCATAAGAGAACCAGCTATAATGCCCCTTGCAAATCTATTCATAATCAAAACCCTCCTTTTTAAATTTTCGATAATAGTATTTGTTTATTGCTTAAAAATATACTTTATTAAATTTAACAAATTTGGGTCTTTGGGCGCTTACTAAGATTTGTGTGTACTTCTATTAATGGGTTTTTATAAAGAGAATTTTTAAATTAATCCTTCTTAAAAACCTGTTATTTTTTTAATATAGTAAAAGGCATTACTATATTAAAGCAACGCCCTTTCAAAACTTATTCTTCAATTTCTCTTACGATAGTCTCTTTAATGATTCTTTCCTCCGGTTCGCTTTCTGATTTTTTTCCATCGTCTTTCAAATTTTCTTTATCTCTGGGGGTGAAAATGCTTCCCAGATTAAATTTGCTGACGATTCCCGGAGCCATATCTATGAGCTTACTTACCGCATCTTGATTTTTAACATTCACAAGCTGAACGGTATTATCTTTAATTACGATTACTGCGGAAGGCGTTATTTTTGCTCCCAAGCCGCCCATGTCGGAATTCTTTTTATCTTTTTCGCTTCCGTTTACTGCCCCTGCGGCTACGCCGAATATGACGTCAACAAGAGGAAGCATTATGGTTCCTCCTATATTTACAGGCTCGCCTACTACTGTTTTTGTAGATACAAAATCGTCCATTTTGCTGAATAAAGTTTCAAGACTGTTGTTTAAATTATTGTCCATTATTTACACCCTTCCCTATAAAAAATATTTTTTCACCAGTTTCCAAACAGGCTTTTTAAGTACAAATCTAATAAATAAAATACATAATCGTCCTAAATATATATTACCTTTAGAATCAATGGAAAGATTGATTTTTTCTTCCTGAAAATCGGGCGTTACCTGAATATAATAGGGCTTTTTTATCCATGCGTTAAAAACCGACAAAGCGCCTATAGCATATGCCGTATGATCAGGGCTTTCAAAGCCTATTCTGCCCTTTAGAAAGAAAATTTTAACTTTAAAGGTTTTTAAGGATTTTTTCAAAAAATCCTTCCCTAATCTAATCAGCTCATCTCTATCAGGATAGTTATAATAGTATTTGATTTTTTCCACTATATTATTTATGGTATTTATAATGCCTGAAGACTCGGAAGCATCTTCAAGGTCAATTTCTATATCTTCTGTTTCAGTATCTACTGATTTTATATCTTTTTCTGCTGTTTTTTTGCTTTTTTTATGGGCTTTTTCACTTTTTTCATTAAGCTCAGGTTCTTTTACAATGTTTTCTTCTTTATTATTTGATGGTGTATCTTCTTCTTTGATTTTTTTAATTTTTTTTCTTTTTCCAAGACGAATACCCATGATTTTAAATTCACTTTTTTTGTCATTTTCTTTATATTGAAATTTAAAAGAAAGTAGCTTAAAAAGCCAGCTTAAATATAAGGTAAACTCTTTATTCTCATCATATATCCCGAATGTTTTATATCTTATCGGAACTGCTATAAATAAAATTCCTGTTGCTAAAATCAAAGAGATTAAGCTTATGAATATTATAAATATTATTTTCAATATTAAAAAAATAACAGTCATTTAAACGGCTCCGATCAATTTTTACTTTTTCTAAGCTTAAGAGCTACAGCCGAAAAGAACACAAATAAAAAGGATATAAAAAGAAATAGGCCCCCTACCGCCTTAAAAATATCAATAAAAAAGTTTAAAGGGACAATATTGATTAAAAGGTCCTGCTGAGGGTCAAGTATCCATAAGTCATTACTGAAAAACATTTCATGAAAAGCAGTAAAATTACTATCAAAATCCCCAACAATAAAGATAATTGACAAAAGCCCTATAGCCATAATAGAAGTTAACCCAAAAATCCACGCTCTTAAATAAGTATCCAATGTCTTCTTGTCGGAAAATATAAAGGCGCTGAAAAATGTAATCAGAAAAATAATAAAGCTTATTTTTCTTACAGTAAAGCCAATATTAAAAAGCAATTGCACATCGACCATATGCTGCTTTTCCTTTTCATTGAAGAATTCCCTGTTTTCTCCGTTTATATAGGAATTTATAACAAGGTCTTTACTTTCTCCTTTCATATAGGAAAAAAGCTTTTCCGTAACATTTTTAAGGTCAAGCTCCGATATGCCTATGGTCTCGTAAACATTATTTTTCTCATATTCATATTTATAGAAATTATAGCTGAATGTAGGAATTTCTATAGCAGAACATAAGATTAAAATAATGAGAGAAAGCGTATTTATAAAAGCCAATGGATATTTAAACATATATCACCCGTTAATCATATTAGTTTTAAAATCATCAAAACAATTGTATCTTGCGTAATACTCTCCCAAAATATTTGCAGCTGATTCTTTACGGTCTATGCCGTCTTGAGAAATGCCTATTACCAAAAGCTCTTTGTTGGAATAAAAGGGCTTTGTTATTTCAATGCTGTGGTAAATCTCTATTAAATTCCTGCTGTTTTTATTTATGCAAATAAGATAAACGCCCAAACAAGGGATATCTTTCTTAAGCAAATCCAGCGTAGCTGAACTTTCTTTTATTCTGGGGCTTATATATAAATTATCTGAAAACTCTATAAAAATCCCCTCCCCTTAATAATACCCTTCTCCCTTAAAACAAATGCTTTCTGAGAGAATAGAAAACAACTCTTTTAAGAAATTAAATAATTTCTTACTTTATTATTTACTATAAATGGTAAACTTAGCATATACCATTTGTCAAGAAAAATAAAGGCTTGTCCATGCGTATTTTATACTCAGTTCACTTTTATCGCTAACAAAGTTATTTCCGAATTTGTTAAGGATAAAAATAAGTTTATACTACAGAAGAAATATAGATTTTACATAATATACTTACTCTCATGTAAAATCTATATTCTAAATTCAGTAAAGTCAATATTTATTTAGTCTTTTTTATTATCATCTTCCTTTTCTCTTCTTTTTAAACCTATGCGTTTTTTAAGGGCCTTAAAAGACTCTATATTTTCGAAAGGCTTAAAATTAGGAAAGGCGTTTAAAATTCTTCGCTGTACGAAAGTATGGGTATCGATTTTATTAAGGTATTTTGTTTTCTTTTCATTGATGCTCTTTATAATTTCAGAAATCCTCTGGTCATTGTATATTTCATCTGCAACAACTTCTTTTGCTTCCTTCCACTTTTCCATTATAGCGGACATATCAAGCTCCGAAGAAACAAGGCTTTCAAGTCTGTTACGGAAATCATTTTTAAGATTGCCGTACTTCTCAATAAACTCTTCTGTTTTCGTATAAAAATGAGTTTTAATAAACTGCTCTTTGATTTCTCCGCCTATGCTTGAAAGCTCCGCAAGTATTTTTCGAAGGCTTATGAGATTGTATATGGTAATAAAGGTATCTACGGTGACAACCGCTATAAACATATATATTACTATATTGGCTTTTACAGGGTCCGCCTTTGATATAATTTCCGTTAAAAACGGAACCACCCATTGCATCATTACTACGCATAATGCGCCCCAGCAAAGAGAAATGGATAAACAGACCCGGCCTTTAATATTAAATCTTTTATAGCTGTAATCCCACCATTTTGCCTTGAAAAGGCCTTCCAAAAGTGCGGCAACAACATATTCTAAAACGGAAGCCAATATAAGACCCCCAAAAAACAAGGCAATTGCATTGTCCTTTATGCCGTCCAAAAAGATGATGATTGTAACCATTCCCGTCCCGTATATAGGGCAGATTGGCCCGTTGAGAAAGCCTCTGTTGATAAATTTCTTTTCAGCATAAGAGCAGCGGCAAGTTTCCATTATCCAGCCCATAAAGCTGAAAATAATAAAATAAAGCGCAAGGTAATATACATTATGATTTAAAAATGTGTAATTATTAAGCATCCACATATACTTCCTCCAGAAGCTATAGTTTTATAAGATGATCCCTTAACATATTATTTAAAGCGATAATGATGCCGTTTTTACCGTGCTGATAAGTAAGCCCTCCCTGAAAAAAGGCGGCATAAGGCGGCCTTAAGGGACCGTCTGCACTGAGCTCTATACTGCTTCCTTGAATAAATGCCCCTGCTGCCATGATAATATCGCAGTCGTAGCCGGGCATGGCCCATGGTTCCGGCGAAACATAGCTGTCTACGGGAGCTGCAGACTGTATTCCCTTGCAAAAAGATATGAGGTTTTCAGGATTATCCATAACTACCGCCTGAACAATGTCTGAGCGCTCCGCATCATAAGAAGGATAAGCCTTAAATCCAAGTCTTTCTGTAAAGGCAGCAGCAAAAACCGCATTTTTAAGGCTTGCGGAAACCACTGTCGGAGAAAGGAAAAGCCCCTGTAAAAGCCTTGAAGTAATGCCCAATGAAGGGCCTGCTTCCTTGCCTATGCCGGGAGCGGAAAGCCTGAAGGACGCATTTTCAACATACTCTCTTTTTCCGCAGATATAGCCCCCTACGGGAGATATACCGCCGCCGGGATTTTTAATCAAAGAACCGGCAATCATATCAGCACCTAAATCGCTGGGTTCAATTATATCTACGAACTCTCCGTAACAATTGTCTACTAAACATATAATATTATTATTAATATTCTTTATAAGCTTAATGAGCTCTCCTACTTCTTTAACAGAAAGGGAGTTTCTTAAGGAGTATCCTCTGGAACGCTGTATGGTAACAAGCTTTGTTTTTTTGCTTACAATTTTTTGTATTTCAGTATAATCAGGATGGCCCCCCTGATTTAAAGGAACTTCTTTATAAATAATACCGTTATCGATTAAGGAGCCTCTTGTTTTATTGATTCCTATAACCGTACGCAGGGTATCATAAGGTGCGCCGCAAATAGATATAAGCTCGTCTCCTGATTTTAAATTTCCAAAAAGGGCAAGGGTAAGGGCATGAGTTCCTGAAATAATTTGGCTTCTTACAAGGGAGTCCTCCGTATTAAAGACATCGGAATAGATGGCTTCCAAAGTATCTCGCCCAATATCATTATAGCCATATCCTGTACTGCTGCTAAAATGAATATCGCTTAATCTATTTTTCTGCATTGCATGGAGAACCTTAAGCTGGTTATATTCTGCTCGTTCGTCTATTTTTTTATATATTTCTGAAAGGGAATCTTCAATTTCTCTTGCAATCCTGAGAAGCCTTTCGTCAATGGCAAATTTATCAATTAAGTATCTTTCGGTGCTGGTCATTTTATAATACCGTCCTGTTTTATTATATTAATTACTTCATTTGTCAATTCATTGATATCTTCGTGTTTTAATACATCCAGCCAAATAGCTTCATTCTGATGCTTAAACCATGTAATCTGCCTTTTGGCAAAATGCCTTGTACTTTGTTTCAGGGTATCTACGGCTTCTTCTAAAGTGCATTCACCGTCAATGTATCTTATGATTTCTTTATAGCCTAACCCCTGCATAGAAATAAGAGACCTGTCGTAGCCCATATGAAGAAGGCCGTGAACTTCTTTTACAAGACCTTCTTCTATCATTTGATCCACTCTTTTATTAATCCTGTCATAAAGAATATCCCGATTCATATGAAGAACAAACATAAAATCATGATATGCTTTATCACGGCTTTTTTCGTTTTTATTGTGTTCTGAAATTTTAGTGCCCGTTTCGTGATAAAACTCTAAAGCTCTTATCACTCTTTTTATATTGTTAAAATGAATTTTTTCGGCAGCTTCCGGGTCGACTTTAAAAAGCATAGTATGGATATATTCTTTTCCCTTTTCTTCTGCAAGGGTTAGAAGATGATTTCTATAAGAATCATCAGCTTCCTTTTCCGCCGAAGAAAAATCCGTGCCATAAAGAAGAGCGTTAATATAAAAACCCGTCCCCCCTGCAATAATCGGGATTTTTCCCCTTTCGGAAATATCCTTTATGGCATTTTCAGCCATTTCCTTAAAAATAGCTACAGAAAAGGGCTCGTCCGGATAAAGCACGTCAATAAGATGGTGTTTTATTTCCGAAAGCTCCTTCTCGGAGGCTTTTGCGGTGCCGATATTCATATATTTATAAACCTGCATGGAATCTGCGGATATAATTTCACCGTTAATTTTTTTAGCCAGCTCAATAGCCAAGGCGGATTTTCCCGAAGCCGTAGGCCCAGCTATAATTAGGACGGACTTTTTTTCTTCTGAATTCATTTACTGTATCCTTTTAAACATTTTTTCTATTTCGTATTTTTTAAGCTCTATTACCGTAGGCCGTCCATGAGGGCAGGTAAATGGATTTTCAAGCTTTAAAAGCTCATCTATAAGATTTTTCGCCTCCATATAGGAAAGCCTGTCGTTTCCCTTTACGGCAGCTTTACAGCTCATCATGGCAACAGCATCTATTTTAGTATCGTATACATTGTCAAGCTTTGAGCCTTCCTCCGAAAGCATGTCTATAATATCCATAAAAAACTTAGGGCTTGCAGGGTCTTTTAAAATAAAAGGTACTGCCAAAAGAGCAAAGCTTTCATCGTCAAAGGCCTCTATTTCAAATCCAAATTCCTCAAAAAGCGCCATATTGTTCATAAGAACTTCCCTTTCTTTCTGAGATAAATCTACCCCTAAAGGGCTTAGAAGCCTTTGAGAAATAATATCCTTGGATTTAAACTTTTTCATAAGCTTCTCAAATAAGACCCGCTCGTGAGCCGCATGCTGGTCTATGAGAAAGATGCTTTCGTTCTGCTCCACAATCCAGTATGTATTAAAAAACTGACCTATAATCCTGAAATTATTAAAAAAAGGCTTAACATAGGGTTCAGGTGCAGGCTTTTCATTTTCCTCTTTAGAGGAATAGTACTTAGGCTGAGCTTCTCTTACAAAGCTTCCTTCCTGCTCTTTATTTTCTTTGTAAATATCCTTTACAATTTCACTGATGTTTATGGAATGCCGGGGCTTTTCTTCTTTATAATAGTCTGCTTCTTTTTCGTTATTATCAATATTTAGTAAGGGGCTGTTATAAACTTTATTATTATCTTTATGATAATTCTCAATTTGATAAGAGCTTTCGGCAAAAGGATTTTTCGTGGTTTTAACCTCGTAGCTCGGTATTAGGTTCTCCTTTTTTAAGGCAGTATCTACCGCCTCAAAAAACAAATCAAATATCCGTCTTTCGTCGCTGAATCGTACCTCAAGCTTCGTCGGATGAACATTGACGTCTACTAGCCTTGGGTTTATGGTAAGGTTCAAAACAAAAACGGGAAACTTTCCTATAATTATTTTCGTTTTATAGGCTTCTTCCACGGCAGACTGAATAATATCTGATTTTATAAAACGGCCGTTAATAAAAATATTACCGTAGCTTCTGTTGCTTCTGTTGATTTCAGGGTGGCAGATATAGCCTTCTATTTTAAAATCGTCTTTTGAATGCTCTACTTTTATAAGCTTTTTAGCCACGTCCTTACCGTATACGTTGAATATAACAGTCTTTAAGTCGCCGTTTCCGTTGGTATATAATATTTCCGAATCATTTACAACATACCGGAAGGAAATATGAGGGTGGCCTAAGGCTACTTTGTTCATAATATCCGAAATATAGCCGCTTTCAGTTCCCGGCTTTTTCAAGAATTTGCGCCTTGCAGGCGTATTGAAAAATATATTTCTTACCTTTATGGTAGTTCCGTCGACAGCACCGATATCCTGCTCGGCCGTTACTTTGCCGCCTTCTATTTCAAGGCGCTTTGCCGTAATCTGAGAAGGAGTTTTTGTAATAATCTCAATTTGTGAAACGGAAGCAATAGAAGAAAGCGCCTCTCCTCTGAAGCCTAAGGTCATTACCCTTTCCAAATCGTCCATGTTTGAAATTTTGCTTGTGGCATGGCGCATAAAGGCCGACAAAACCTCATCCGAAGGAATACCGCCTCCGTTATCGCTTACCCGTATGAGGGAAATACCCCCTTCTTTGGTTTCGACGGTAATGCTTTTGGCTCCTGCGTCTATGGAATTTTCCACAAGCTCTTTTACTACGGAGCTTGGTCTTTCCACCACTTCACCGGCAGCTATTTGGTTTATTATATTGTCTTCCAATATCCTTATATTATCCATTTTTTACCTCAATTAATCCTTTATGGTAAAATTAGTTAAAAACTACTTTACCCTGCATTGCTACTGAATTAAGCCTTAGAATTAAACATTACAACTATGTATAGTAAATTTTTTATAAAGCAGTAACAAAAACCAATTCTTTAAAAACATAAAAATACGGATTTCCTTCAAAAGCAGTACGTTTTTGAGTCTATAGGCATATACGGTTTTGTTACTGTTTAATTTTAAACTTGCTATATATAAAATATAAAATTTTATTTAAGCTTCGTCATTTACCTCGGATACTTTACTTTTAATATCGTATAATGCCATTAAAGCTTCTCTTGGGGTAAGGGCATCAATGTCCATATTTTTAAGCTCTTCTATGATGATATTTTTCTTGCTGGAGTTGGTAGAAGAAGGCTTTTTCTTTCTGTAATAAACAACATCATTTTCCGTAATTTCATTGATACTGTCTTTGCGTATAATATCACATTGTAAAAGGGTCAGCATGATTTCATTGGCTCGTTCTATTATCTTTTCAGGAACACCGGCGATTCTTGCCACATGGATACCGTAGCTTCTGTCGGCGCCGCCGCGTTCTATTTTTCGAAGAAAGAAAATGTCTCTTCCTCTTTCTTCAACGGTTACTCTGTAGTTTACGACTCCGGAAACCTTTCCTTCAAGCTCTGTAAGCTCATGGTAATGGGTGGCAAATAATGTTTTTGCGCCTATTTTATTTTTATCGGCTATGTATTCAAGAACGGCCCAGGCAATGCTCAATCCGTCAAAGGTGCTGGTACCTCTGCCAATTTCGTCAAGGATTAAAAGACTGTTTTTCGTGGCATTATTTAAAATATTTGCAACCTCACTCATCTCTACCATAAAGGTGCTTTGGCCTGTGGCAAGGTCGTCAGAGGCGCCTACTCTTGTAAATATTCTGTCTACCACGCCGATAACAGCGGATTTTGCCGGAACAAAGCTTCCGATTTGGGCCATAAGAACAATTAATGCGGTTTGGCGCATGAAGGTAGATTTTCCCGCCATATTCGGCCCTGTTATAATGGAAAGCCTGTTTTCCTCCGTATCAATATAGCTGTCATTAGGAATAAACTGATTTTTTGTCATCTTTTCAACAACAGGATGCCTTCCGTCTATGATATCTATGATTCCGCCGGTATTCACCTCCGGCTTCACATATTTATTCAAATCCGCAATTTCTCCCAAAGAGCGAAGCACATCAATTTTAGCTATGATTTCCGCTGATTTCTGTATACGGACTGTCTCTTTAGAAATCCGGTTTCTTATTTCAACGAATATATCGTATTCGATTCTTGTAATTTCATCATCAGCTTTTAAAATATCTTCTTCTATTTTTTTAAGCTCCGGCGTCGTATACCTTTCAGCATTGGCAAGAGTTTGTCTTCTGATATAATTTTCAGGGGCGAGACCCTTATAGGAATTGGTAATTTCAATGTAATAGCCGAAAACCTTATTAAAGTTTATTTTTAAATTCTTTATGCCCGTTAGCTCTCTTTGCTCGCTTTCATATGCTTTAAGCCATGTTCCGCCCTTTTCTTTAGCCTCTTTATAGTGGTCAAGGGTCTCATTGAAGCCAAGCTTAATAAAGCCTCCTTCTCTTATGGAAAAAGGCGGCTCTTCTACAATAGAGCGGCTGATAAGCTTATAAATATCCTCACAGCAGTCCAAATCATTAAAAAGCTCTGTATTAAGCTCCGATTTCAGCTGCATCAGCATAAGCTTGATAGAAGGAAGGTGCTCAAGGGATTTTTTAAGAGAAACCAAATCTCTCGCATTTGCCGCTTGATAAATAATCCTTCCCAATATTCTTTCAATATCGTATATGGTATTTAAAAGTTCCTTGATTTCCTCCCGGAACATAGGATCCTTCTTGTATTCTTCTACGCTATTCAGGCGTTTATTGATGTCCTCACAGTTTAAAAGGGGCTCTTCTATCCATTTTCTCATGAGCCTTCCGCCCATGGACGTTACTGTTTTATCCAGTACCCAAAGAAGAGAGCCCTTTTTATTTTTATCCCTTATAGTTTCACAAAGCTCCAGATTTCTTCTTGACGAAATATCAAGAAACATGTACTGGCTTAAGGTATATTTTTTTATGGTGGAAATATGGTTTAAGCTGTTCATCTGGGTTTGATGAAGATATTCCATAAGAGCTCCGCAAGCACATACAGAAAGCTCATCATCTTCAATGCCAAAACAGTTGAGATTCAGGATATCAAAATGGGCGCATAGTTTTTTAAGGGCATTGGCATACTCAAAAGCCCAAGGGTTATAAATATAAACCTTTGAGCTGAATATACTTTCAACAACAGATTTTTGAGAAAATCCCTCACCTATAATTATTTCTGCGGGGTTCAGCTTAGCTATTTCATCTATAACCTTTCTTTCTTCAGAAGCATTAAAAGAAGTCGTAAGAAAATCTCCTGTGCTTACGTCGGCATAGGCAATGCCGTAGCCTCTTTTTTCCTCATAGATGCACATGATGTAATTATTTTTATCGTCGTCAAGGAAATTATTGTTTATAAGGGTTCCAGGGGTTACGATTCTTATAACCTCACGCTTAACTATGGTCTTTGAAAGCTTAGGGTCTCCGATCTGCTCACATATGGCAACTTTATATCCCTTTTCTATCAGCTTTGCTATGTACCCTTCCGCCGAATGGAAAGGAACGCCGCACATAGGCGCCCTTTCCTCCATTCCACAGTCACGGCCTGTGAGAGTTATATCCAGTTCTCTGGACGCCGTAATGGCATCATCAAAAAACATTTCATAAAAGTCCCCAAGCCTGTAAAAAAGTATGCAATCACTGTATTTTTGTTTTATTTCAAAATACTGCTTCATCATAGGAGTATAGTTTTCCATAGAATTCCCCTTAATTATCTGGGGCCGCAGCCGCTGCAGCCACCGCAGCTTCCTCCGCAGCCTGTATTTATTTCTTCAGCGGATTTTCCTGTAATGGTAAGCCTTAATATATTCATAATTTCAGTTACGAAATCATTAAATTCCCCTTCGGCATAAATCAAAGCCGCCATGGAAGGGATTGCCTTTAACTCTTCAACCATTTCAGAAAGCTTTTTAGAAGCTTCCGTAACTTCTTCCTGTGATAAAGAGCTTTCCTGTATGCCTTTTTGTATCTCGGCGTAATAATCCTGATATTTGCTCATTTGCTCTTTGGCAGTTTCATCATTTAAGTAAACTTCATTTGCTTCTTCCATTGCTTTTGCATAATCAGATTCAAGAATTAAATTTCCAAGTTCTCTTGCCTTTTCAAAATATATTGACATAGTTATATTCTCCTTTATATTTTTTCTCCTAATAGGTAGAATGTTTTGCAATCATTTATTTTAACATCAACAATGTTTCCTATTAATTCTTCTCCGCCTTTAAAGTGAACAAGGCTATTGTCGTCCAAGCGGCCGGAAATTACACCGCTGTCGTTTTTGCTTACTTCTTCCGCCAATACCTTATATACTTTACCCACATGCTTTTTATTTATTTCATAGCTAATGGGATTAAGCGTTTCAAGAATCTTATTAAACCTAGTTTTTATAATCTCCTCATCTTCCATGGGAAGCTTTGCGGCAGCCGTACCGCTTCGTGGAGAGTAAATAAAGGTATATGCCGAAGAATATCCTACCTTTTTTATTACTTCAATGGTTTCTTCGTTGTCCTCGTCTGTTTCCGTAGGAAAGCCTACAATTAAATCCGTTGTTATTGCAATACCCGGAATCCTTTTGCGAAGCTTTTCAACGATAAGCAGATAATCTTCCTTCGTGTATTTTCTATTCATGGCTTTCAATACTTTATTGCTTCCAGACTGAAGGGGAAGATGAATATACTTGCATATATTATCACATTCCGCCATGGCCTCAATAAGCTCATCAGATAAATCCTTCGGATGGCTCGTCATAAACCTTATTCTTTCAAGACCTTTTATTTTAGAAACTTTCCTTAAAAGGCCGGCAAAGGTAATATTTTCCTCAAGGCCTCTGCCGTAAGAATTCACGTTCTGCCCAAGAAGCATGATTTCCTTTACGCCGTCGGAAACGAGGGTTTCAATTTCATGCACGATATTTTCAGAGCTTCTGCTTCTTTCCCTTCCCCTTACATAAGGCACAATGCAATAAGAGCAGAAATTATTACAGCCGTACATGATATTTACACCGGCTTTAAATTGATATTTTCTTATGGAAGGAAGGTCTTCTATGATTTCCTTCTGCTCTTTCCAAACGTCTACAACTTGGGCGCCTGTTTCCATATTGGTATATAAAAGCTGGGGCAGCCTGTATAAATTATAGGTTCCGAATATGATATCAACAAAGTTATAGCTCTTTTTAATTTTTTCTATTACGCTATCCTGCTGCATCATACAGCCGCAAAGGATAATTTTCATATCCTTTCTGCCGGCTTTTATATTTTTTAAATAGCCTAAATTGCCGTACATTCTATTTTCGGCATTTTCCCTTATGCAGCATGTATTATATATCACTACATCGGCGTTATCTTCGCTTTCTGTAAGCTCATAACCCATAGAGTTAAGCATACCCACTATTTTTTCAGAATCATGGGCATTCATCTGGCAGCCATAGGTTACGGCATGATATGTTCTTTTTCTTCCTATGGATTCAAATTCTCTATTATTAACGGATAATACTTTTTCCATAAAGGAGTTTTGAATTATAAGCTCGTCTTGGGAAATGTCCTGTCTTTCTTCTGTTCTCAAACTGAAACCTCCTAAAAAATAAAGAAGCTTGTTAGCTTAAAATAAATTATAACATAAACTTGCATATTTTGTTATATTTTTATATTATACTTAGGTCTTTGGTCTAAATATCGTAAATTTAAAGTGAAACTCTAGCAAAACCGCATTATTTATAAGAGCCCAAAAATGTGTTTTAGAAGAAATCAAATAAACGGCATTTTGTGAAACTGTCTTTATTTGATTTTAGACATTAAAAGCCTCAGTATCTGTTACTGTACATACTTATTTAACTTTAAAACAAGAAGATTGTTCTAAAGTTAAATAAGTTTTTTGAGTATATAATAAATTTCACTATGTTTCCGAAGGAAATCTGTATCTTTGAGTCTTTAGTGAATCACTTTTTGTTCCTTCTTTATAATAAATTTACTATAACGATAATTATATGCTTTATGAAAATAAAAAAAGGCATATTCCTATACAGCCTATAAGGAATAGCCATTTTTAATATAAAATTTATAGATAAAAATTAGTGTTTTTCGCTTGTAAGAAACTTTTCAAGCTCGTCTAAAGCCTCGTTTGCATCTTCGCCTTCAGCACTTAATACAGCAACATCGCCCTGCATAATCCCCAAAGAAATTATACCCATTATACTTTTAGCATTGGAGTGTTTATTGTTTATGTTGATTTTAATGCTGGATTTAAATTTTCCCGCGAGCTGTACAAAAAGGGCCGCTGGCCTTGCCTCCAAATTTGATGCGACTATAATGGATCTTTCTATCATATTAATCTCTCCTTAACTTTTCAGCTATATCGCTAATTTTTCTTAACCTATGATTAACGCCGGATTTTGAAATCTTCGGCATAAGCTTCTCGCCTATTTCCTTTAAGGTAGCGTTTGGGTATTCAAGACGCATAAGGGCAACCTCTAAAAGCTGTTCCGATAAATATGAAAGGCCCTTTTTTTCTTCAATAAAGTTTATATCCTCTATCTGCAAAACAGAGGCGCTTATGGTTTTATTTAAATTGGCTGTTTCAAAATTAACTTTTCTGTTTACGTTGTTGCTGACATCTTTTATAACTCTTATTCCTTCAAAATCCAAAAGGCTTCCATGGGCACCCATAATATTTAAAAGATCGGCAATATTGTCCGCTTCTTTCAAATAGAGAACAAAATTATTCTTTCTTTTAATTATTTTTGAGCTTAATTCAAAAGCTTCAAGAAGCTTTGAAATTTCATAGGGCTTTTCTTCATCGGAAAAAACAAACTCCAAATGATAGCTTTTTAACGGATCGGATATTGAACCGTTTGTTAAAAATACTGTTCGTAAATAAGAGCGCTTACAACATGGTGATTTAACTACAAGAGGGCTTAACTTTGCTTGATCCGCGCTTCCGTCACTATTATATATTCCGGCAGCTTTTAATATTTTTAAAAGTACACTGCTGTGGGATATATATATATAATAGGTCTTTTTATCAAGCTTTAAATTATGCCTTAAAGAAACCTCGCAGGAAAGGCCGAATACAGATTTGAGCTTATTGCAAAATCTTCTTACGGCATAGTAATTGTCTGTTTCAGCATATAAAAAATATCTGCCGTATCTTTGTATAATTTTAGACTGCATATTTAAAAAGCCCAAAATCTCAGCTATATCACAGTGCCTGGGACTTATTTCCTCAGAAAAGGAAAGCTCCTGCTTAACATCGTTTGAAAAGCTCATTGATACCACCTATGGTATTTCATTGGTATATGATTTTATTTTAAGGTATTATCTTTATCTATATCCCTATGATTAATTATAACACTTTGTCCGTGCTTTTGCAAAGTATTAAATAATTCATTGGCAAGGGTCACAGACCTGTGTTTGCCCCCTGTACAGCCTATGGCAATCACAAGCTGGTTCTTTCCTTCTTTAATGTAATTGGGGATTAGAAATTCCAGCATATCGGAAAGTTTCTCCAGAAAGGTATTGCTTATGCTCCAGCTTAATACATAGTCCCTTACGGGCTTTTCATTTCCTGTTTTATCCTTTAAATAAGCAATATAATAAGGATTAGGGATAAACCTTACGTCAAAAACAAGATCCGCATCCTGAGGTATGCCGTATTTAAAGCCAAAGGATAAAACCGTTATCATAAGGGAGGAAAACTTCTTCTCCTCAACAAAAATATCATTTATTTTCTCTTTAAGCTGCCTTGTAAGCAGTTGGCTTGTATCTATAATATAATCTGCCCTTTTCTTTACGTCCTCTAAAAGCTCCCTCTCTTTTTCTATGCCTGTTTGAATTCTGTCGTTTCTTGCTAAGGGGTGGCTTCTTCTTGTTTCCTTATATCTTTTAATAAGAGCGTCGTCGGAAGCGTCCAGAAATAGAATTGTGCGCTCGCTTTCCATATCCAGCTCTTCCATGGCGTTAAATAAATCGTTAAAAAGGCGTCCGCCTCGAATATCGATTCCTAAAGCAACTTTATCAATATCGGAGCCTGCCTTCATGCAAACCTCCGCAAATTTCGGTATCAGCATAGGCGGAAGGTTGTCCACACAGAAATAGCCCAAATCCTCAAGAAATCTAAGAACCGAGCTTTTCCCCGCACCGCTCATGCCTGTAATAATTACAAAACGCATTTTAATCACCTATTATTCTGACTTCAGGCTCCAGCATAACATTAAATTTATCATAAACTGTTTTTTTAACATGTTCAATAAGTAAAAGCACGTCTTTACAAGTGGCATTGCCTGTGTTTACCACAAACCCACAGTGTTTTTCGGAAACCATTGCACCTCCGATGGAATATCCTCTAAGGCCGCTTTCCATAATGAGCTTTCCGGCAAAATTACCTTCGGGCCTTTTAAATGTGCTTCCTGCACTGGGCATCTCAAGAGGCTGTTTTTCTTTTCTCTGGCTGTTAAGTTCATACATTTTACTTTTTATTTCTTCTTTATTGCCTTTTTTCAATTGAAGCTTTGCAGAAAGCACAATAAAGCCTTCCTTTTCTGCATTGGAGCTTCTATATTGAAAGCCCATTTCATTATTGTCTAATGTTCTTATATTACCATCTTTATCGAGAATATCTGCGGAAAGAACAATGTCCTTCATTTCTCCGCCGTAAGCCCCGGCATTCATATATACAGCTCCCCCCAACGCTCCGGGAATACCGGAAGCAAACTCCATTCCTGAAAGGCTGTTGTTTAGAGCAATATTTGCTATAGAGGAAAGAAGCGCTCCTGATTGAGCATTAATTGTATTTTCATTTTCAAGATACACTTGATTAAATTTATTAAAAATATTTATAATAACCCCATTATATCCCTTATCGGAAAAGAGGATATTGGTTCCATTTCCAAGAATATAGTATGGAAATTCATTTTCTCTGCAAACCTTCAGCGCATCTGCAATATCTGAAACAGATTCAGGCATAAAAAACACCTTTGCATCCCCCCCTATTTTAAAAGAGGTATGGTTTTTCAGAGGTTCGTTTATTAAAAATAGTTCCCTTTTGAAGTTTTCACTAAAAACATCAATAATATCTTTCAAGGCATATACTCCTTTATAATACGAGAGCATTTTATAGCTGCTCTTATGGCACGGCGGTATTTGCTGTTTATTAAATTGAATTTCTTTCATAAGTACCTTTAAATTATATGCTTTAAATAAAATTTTAATTAATACTGCCGGACTTTTATATCAAAGCTTTGGCAGAAGCTTATAGTTTAATTTTAATCTAAGCCTTTTGGCGGTTTTAACTGTCAGCTTTATATTGTTCTAAATACTCGGTTAAAAAAGTTCTTTGATCATAAGGCAGGTCTTCCGGAAAATCATTAACACCAAAGAAGCCATAATCAGATATCTCCTCGCTTTTGGAAAATTTGCCGTCGGAAATATATCCGCCAAAATATATATTAATACTGGCAGGATTATCTGCATACTCTGTTTTAATGATTTTATTTATTTTTACTATAAGTTTGGTTTCTTCAAATATTTCTCTTATAATGCCTTGTTGCGGTTCTTCCGCATTTAACCAGCCGCCGGGCATACCCCAGGGCCTGGTTCTATAGGTATGCTTTAACAGCAAAACCTTATTGTGTTCATTCACTATAACGCCAATTACGCCCACAAGAAAGCGCTGATTGCCAAACCAAATTATAGCCTTCTTCAATTTTTTAGGTAAAGGTAATTTCTTATACATTTGCATAAGTAATTTATCCGGTAATATTTTAATTAACTTCCGTAACACTTATTCCTACCTTCCTAAACGAGTAAAATGACCACCCTCAGCTGTTATGAATATCTGCCTAAAGTATTTTAATTGCTCATATTATCCATAATCCTTTGATTCAGCACCTGAACGGCATTATATCCCATTTTCTTCTGCCTGTGATTCACTGCCGCAGATTCACATATAATGGCAAGGTTTCTTCCTGGCCTGATGGGAATCGCGTGGCAAACGACCCTGTTTCCCAAAATTTCTATATATTCTTCACTAAGGCCAAGCCTGTCGTATTCTTTCTTGTCGTCCCATACTTCAAGCTTTATAACCAAATCTATATTCTGGGTAGACTTTACAGACTCAACACCAAACATTTGCCTTACATCAATGATGCCTATTCCCCTAAGCTCTATAAAATATCTTATAACCTCGGGGCATGTGCCTATTAATGTCTGGGCGGAAACCTTTTTAACCTCTACGGCGTCATCTGCTACAAGCCGGTGGCCTCTTTTAATAAGCTCAAGGGCGGCTTCGGATTTTCCTATTCCGCTTTCTCCCATGATTAATACGCCTTCGCCGTAAATATCCACGAGAACTCCATGTAATGTAACCTGAGGCGCAAGCTTAACTTTAAGCCATTTAATAACCTCCCCCATAAACTCTGTCGTTGAGGTGGTGTTTCCAAATATGGGCACCTGATATATTTCCGCATAAACAAGCATTTCGGGAAAAGGTTCCATATCCCTGCATATGACGAGGCAGGGTATTTTATATTCAAATATTTTTTTAAGCCTTTCCTGCCTTTGAGCAAGATCCAGCTTTTCTAAGTAGGCATATTCCACAAGACCGATAATCTGAATCCTGTCGGAATCAAAATAATCGAAAAACCCCGAAAGCTGTAAAGCAGGGCGGTTTATTTCAGGGTGGGAAAGGGAAATTCCTGAAATATCTATATTAGGAGTCCATTCTTTTAAATTGAACTCTTCTTTTAATTGTTCAAGGGCAACTGTAGCCATATATGTTCCTCCAAAGTGTTATAGTAAGCCAAGTTCAAAACAGTTTAAGCTGTTTCAACCTGACGCCCTACATCTTGCAGTCAATTTGCTTTTATTCTGCCGTAGATTGTTGGGCGGCGAAAGGCTTAAAATAAAGTGAAAGCAAATTGGCAGCGATATTGTTTCATAGCAATTCAAGTATAATATAAACGATTTTAAAAATTAAAAAGTCTAATTAAGTATATTTAAGCATAATTAAATTTACAGGTCAATCTTTTGGCTGGTATTTTATAGTAATTTCTTATAAAGAAGTAACAAAAACCTATTCACTCATATTCATCGTTACCAAACAAAAAAGTTTGATAATGATAAGAAAACCCTCACTTAAAAAGATTTGCAGACTTATGCCTGCATCCTTTTCCAAGTTCGCGTAGTATAAAAACACGGATTTCCTTCGGAAACGGTACATTTTTGAATCCTCATACAGTCAATTTGCTTTTACACCGCCGTAAGTATTTGGCTTTAGGGAACATAAAATCAAAGAAAAGCAAACTGAAAACACTGCTATTTCATATGAATTCAAGAAACATACGGTTTTTGTTACTGTTTCGCTTTAAATTTACTATATATCTTAATAATAAATTTTACCTGTTTTTATTTTAACCTGAAAAAATTATATACGCTTTCAGCAGCGTTTTTATTCATGCCGTCTGCAGCCGCAAGCTCTTCTAAGCTGGCCGACATAATACCCTCAATAGAACCGAAATGGGCTAAAAGAGCCTTTCTTCTAACAGGGCCTATACCCGGAATATCATCTAATACGGATTTAATCTGGGCCTTTGCTCTAAGCTTTCTGTGATATTCTATGGCAAAGCGGTGAACCTCGTCCTGAATCCGCGTAATCAGCTTAAAGCCCTCGCTTGTATAGGGCATAAGGATTTCCTGCCCGTCAAAGAAAAGCCCCCTTGTTCTATGCCTGTCATCTTTTATCATTCCGCATACGGGAATATCTATTCCAAGTTCTTTAAGGGCCTTTAATGCGGCTCCTACCTGTCCTTTTCCGCCGTCTATAAATAAAATATCAGGAAGAGTTGAAAATTTCCCTTCGCTTTCTTGTTCATTGCCTGATGTTTCATTTATATATCTATTGAAACGGCGCCGTATAACTTCTTCTATGCTGGCATAATCATTAGGGCCTAAAACACCCTTTATTTTAAACTTTCTGTAATCGCTTCTCTTAGGCTTTCCGCCTTCAAAAACCACCATAGAACCTACGGATTCATAGCCCTGTATATTTGAAATATCATAGGCTTCTATTCTATGAATATAAATATCTGCATTCAAGGCCTCTTCTATTTCATCAAGAGCACCCCTTGTTCTTTCGTTTTCTCTTTTAAGCTTGTCTCCAAATTGATTGAGGGTTAAGGAAGCATTTTTATATGCAAGGTTTGCAAGCTTATGTTTAGAACCTTTTTGGGGAACAGTTATAGTTACGTGAGTACCTCTGAGGACAGAAAGCCATTCCGTAATAATATCTTTTTCAGAAATATCCGTATCGAGGATTATTTCTCTGGGAATAACAGAGGTCTCCGAATAAAACTGCTTTAAAAATGCAGTCATGGTTTCTTCCCTTGAAGTATCTAAAACTGTATCCAGCATAAAATGCTCTCTTCCTGTAATTTTTCCTCCTCTAATAAAGAATATCTGAGCCAAAGCTTCATCTTCTGCCCTTGCAATGGCGATAACATCTTGTTCATCATAAGATGCAGACTCTATTTTCTGGGTTTCGCTAAGGCTTCTTACGGCATTAATATTATCCCTTACTTCTGCCGCCTTCTCAAATTCAAGATTTTCGGAATATGCTTCCATTTTTTTCTTAAGAGAAGAAAGAATACCTTCGTATTTTCCGTTTAAAAGCTGCATCGCTTCATTAATATATTTGCCGTAATCCTCCTCGGAAATAAGGCCGTTGCAAGGTGCATCGCACTGGCCTATATAATGATAGAGGCAGGGCCTTTCCTTATATAGATCCCTTGGGAATTTTTTCTGGCATCTTCTTATGGGCCAAAGCTCATGAATCAGGCCAATGGTCTGCTTTATATCTCCGACGTTGGTATAAGGGCCGAAATATTTAGCCTTATCTTTCAGAACCTTACGTACTATATAAATCCTCGGATATTTTTCATTCAGAGTAACTTTTATATAAGGATAGGTTTTATCGTCCTTTAGGAGAATATTATATTTCGGCTTATTTTCCTTGATAAGATTGTTTTCAAGAATTAAAGCCTCCATCTCATTATCTACAACGATATATTCAAATTCGGCAATTCGTGAAACCATATTTCTTACTTTAAGGGTTTTTGAGGACGATTCCTGAAAATACTGCCGTACTCTGCTTCTTAAATTGATGGCTTTCCCTACGTATATAATATACCCGTCTTCATCTTTCATGATATAAACCCCGGGCTTTTGGGGAAGCTTCTTAAGTTCCTCCGGAATATTGAACAAAATACTCACTCTTTCATAGTTCTTTAAATGTCATATGTATTTTCCATTATAGTCAATTTCTTTTAAAGAAGGAATAAAAATCTATCCGCTAATAGACTCGAAAACACGAATTTTCTTTGAAAACGGTACATTTTTAAGTCTATGAGAATATACGGTTTTGTTCCTTTGTCACTTTAAATTTATTATAAACTTAAGAAAATAAATTTAATTTTAATACTATTCTACTCTTTAACCGGCTGTGAAGTCAAAGCAAATATTTGTTTGTAACCTCATTGTCCATATTTCAATTATAGTAAATAAATTTAAAAAAGGCCAAGTTTATTTACTATAAACTGTAGGAAAACTTATTAAACTTAAAAATAAAAAGACTGTTTTCAAGTTTAATAAGTATATACGAAATTTTGATTCACCGTCATGCTTAGTAAAGAATATAGTGTAGTATGCTTAACTTAGAAGCTTTTTTTATTAAGATTATTTGGAGGTCAAAATATGAAAAAAAACACTGTATACCTGATTTTGCTGATTGTGTTTTCCATCATGGCAATACTTGTTATTACGAGTGTGAAAAAGGAGCAGGAACTTACCTTAGTTCGTTTAAATGAAGTTGTTCATTCCATTTTTTATGCTCCCCAGTATGTTGCTTTGGAGAAAGGCTTTTTTGAGGAGGAAGGCCTGGAAATAGAATTAAGCGTAGGTCAGGGGGCTGACAAATCCATGGTTGCCCTTATTTCCGGCTCTGCCGATATAGCCCTTATGGGAACCGAAGCCGGCCTATATGTATATAACGAAGGAAAAGATGACTACGCCGTGTCTTTTGCTCAACTTACCCAAAGAGCTGGCAATTTTCTTGTGGCAAGAGAAAATTACAGTGATTTTAAATGGGACGATGTAAGAGGAAAAACCATTATCGGCGGAAGAGCCGGCGGAATGCCCCAGATGCTTCTTGAATATATCCTTATGCAAAACGGTATAGAGCCCTTTGTAGATGTAGAAATCGTAAACAATCTTCAATTTACATCTACGGCAGGAGCATTTGTAGGAGGCGTAGGCGACTTTACGGCAGAATTTGAGCCAAGCGCTTTGGCAATCGAAAAACAGAACGCAGGCCATGTAGTAAAATCTCTTGGTCTGGAAAGCGGATATGTTCCTTATACGGTTTACATGGCACAAAAATCATATATGGAGAAAAATCCAGAAATTATACAGAAATTTACAAACGCAATTTATAAAAGTCAATTATGGTGTGCTTCTCACACTTCTGAAGAAATAGCAGAAGTAATACAGCCTTATTTTACTGAAAACACCCTGGAAGATCTTGTGATAATGGTAGAACGCTACAGAGTTCAGGAAACTTGGAAGGATAATCCTGTTTTTGAAGAAGAGGGACTTAATCTTCTTCAGGATATTATGGAATCAGGAGGCGAGCTTTCTGAAAGAGTGCCTTATGAGGATATTGTAAATACAGAATTTGCTGAAAAGGCGATTCAAAGTGTTAAATAATGGTAAAAGGCTTTATAAACGAAAAGCATCTTTTAAAGATGCTTTTTATTTTGACAATACTGCTATTTCATATTTATTCAAGTATTAATATTAAAATCGTTAATTTTATATATTTTTTAGGCTTGAGGATTTTATTATAAATTCTGAAATTTCTTCTATCGTAATATTTTCAGTATTTATCATAATCTCTTTTATATTTTCATTAAATGCTTTTAAGCAAACATCTATACGCCGGGCCGCCCAGCCGTTTTCAGAATCTCCCCTCTCTGCAAGCCTTTTTATTATGGTATCTCTTTTAGCCCAAAGAATAAAATGCTTTATATCTACGCCGCTATTTCTAAGCCTTCCTATTATTTCATCGTAATATACTTTTCTATAAATCGTCATTGGCACAATAACTGTTCCGTCATAATTTTTTTCTATATATTCAAGCATTTTAAAATTAAATTCCCGCCAAAGAGGGATATGCTGAAAATTATCTTCTTTTTTTATTTTATCAGGAACATTTTGCCTTAAGAAATACCCTGCATTTTCAGGGTCATATAGATAAGAATTTTTTATTCTTTTATTCAGTTCTTCTGCAACGGTTGTTTTTCCCGAGCCAAATGCTCCGTTTATCCATAATATCATAAAGACTCCTTTCCTTTGGGATAGATTCATTTTTTATCATAATAGCGAATAATCCGTTTTAAAGCAACTACCGTAAATATAGTAAATTTCTTATAAGGAAGGAATATACCTATTTACAACAGTCTCAAGAATACGGATTTCCCTTAGAAACAGTACATTTCTAAAGCACTGCAGATATATAGGTTTCATTCCCATTTCATTTTGAATTTACTATAAACTTGAGAAAAACTTATAAACTTGGAAACAAAAAGATAACTTTCAATCTTAAGTATAAAGACATATAAAAAGCAGAGGCGTATTTCCTCTGCTTTAAGTGTGATATTTATTTTATTGGGGGATTGGAAGATCTTTCGGGATAGGGCAGAGATATTCTTTTCCTGCCATGGCTTCGTCAAACTCCTTCTTGGCTCTTTCGTAAATAGAAGGGTCTTCAAGAATTTTAAGACCTGCTATTGCCATTACTCTTGAAGCGTATATCATTCCCTTTCTTCCTATGGAATGGCCTGATGAAGCTGTAATCTGCCAGCTATGCCCTGCTGCTCCAAGGCCGTAGCATGCCGTTCCAAACATGATGCCGGGAACGATATGCTGAACATCGCCTACGTCTGTAGAGCCGAAGCCGTCTACATTCTGAATAGGAAGAACCATATCGCATATTTCCATATCAGCAGGAATGTTATTTTTTCTGACAAGGCTTTCTTTTACCTCAGGCGTTGCCTTATTAAGCTCTCCTGCAAATTTCTTTTCTTCTTCTGTGTAGCTGTCGCGGGGAGCTTCATTTAAGGCCTCGTTGATAACCTCAGCAAGCACCTTATTGTTTAAGGTATTGTAGCAGCCGCCTAAATATTCAACTTCAAGCTTTGTTTCTGTCATATGGGCGGCGCCTTCGGCTACTTTAATGAGCCTTTTATATGTATCCTCAACTACTTCTCTCTTGGGTGCTCTTACGTAATACCATACGCAGGCATAATCAGGAACAATATTGGGAGCCGTTCCGCCGTGGGTAATCACATAGTGAATTCTTACGTCTGTTGTCACATGCTCTCTTAAATAATTGGCCCCTACATTCATAATTTCAACCGCATCAAGAGCAGATCTTCCGTTATGAGGGTCGCCGCCTGCATGGGCAGTTTTTCCTCTGAAATGGAATTTTGCAGTATTAAGACCGTTCATAGTGCCTACATTTACTGCATTTAACCTGTTGGGGTGAAAATGTATGCATAAATCTATATCATCAAAGGCGCCTTCTCTTGCCATATAGCCTTTGCCTACGAGGATTTCCTCTGCCGGGCAGCCGAAGAATATAATGGTGCCCTTTAAGTTTTTCTGCTCCATTTCTTCTTTCATACCGATTACGGCGCCCACATGAGCGGTTCCCAGAAGGTTATGGCCGCAGCCGTGACCATAAGACTGGCCTGCGCTTTCTTTCTCTGTGCAAAGCTTCTGGCTCATTCCGGGCAAAGCGTCGTACTCTCCCAAAAAGCCTATCACAGGGTGACCTTCTCCATAAGTGGCCTTAATGGCTGTTGGAATTCCTGCCGCTCCTACTTCTACGTTAAAGCCGGCATTTTTTAAAATTTCGGCGGTAATTTTGCATGCCTCAAATTCTTTAAAAGGCCCCTCCGGGTTTTCCCAAATTTTAATGCTGGCCTGCTCTAATGTTTCTCTGCTGTTTTCAATAGCCTTTAAAGCAATACTTCCTAAAGACATAATAATCCCTCCTTAATTAAAATAAAAACTCGTACTCTTCCCATTCCGCTTCAAGAACATCTGCTGGGAATTTAGGAGTTATTTCTTCTGTTAAAATGACTTCCATTTGAAAATCGTTATATACCTCGCCGTCTATTACGGCTATTCCTTTTAAATTGAATTTACTGCCGAAACCTTCAACAGTAATTGCTTTAAAAACCATATCTTCAAGAAATACAGTGTTTTTGCCTGTTTTTATATCATCTTCAGTAAATTCCAAAATCATATGAAGCCTCCAAAATTAAATATTATATGTATTAATTAGCCCTTTGCGTTTTACTAAGCCTTTTTTCTCTGGCATAGCGCCATTTTCCTGATTTAAACCGCATCATAACAATTAAATTTCTAACTGTCTGGTCCAAAAAGAATGCCAGCCATGCGCCAATGAGACCCCAGTTTAAAATAACGATGAAAATATATGCCAGCAGAAGCCTTACGCCCCAAATTCCTGCAAAGGTAGCAATAAGCGGATACATCGTATCCCCTGCCCCTCTTAAAGCCCCTGAAAAACACATCTGTGAGGATTGAGAAAACTGTATTGCAGCTATAAATATAAATAAAGGAGATGCTAAATTTATAACCTCGATTTCATTGGTATAAAAAGATGCAAGCTGCTTTGAAAATGCAATAAGAACGGCGGCAATGACAAGAGAGGTTATTCTTGCAGCTTTTCTGCTAAGCCGTGTATTTCTTTCAGCCATGTCATAATCATTGGCACCTACCGCCTGCCCCACAAGCGCCGTATTGGATATTGAAAAGGCCTGAGATACGGAAAAAGCCAAGCTGTTTATATTGGATATAATCTGATGAGCAGCTCCCTGTATCTCTCCAAGGGAAACAACAAGCTTCGAAAAGAGCATCAGGCCCGTTTGAATTACAAATTGTTCTCCTGCTGCCGGAAGACCGATATTAATAAACTGCCTGATAATATTCAGATCCAGCTTAACGCCCCCTGAAAAATCCACCTTTAAAGGCGATTTCTTCCATGCAAGCACCACAAAAAGGGCAAAGCAACAGGATGCCGCCCTTGCAATTAAAATAGCAGTGGCGCTTCCTGTAACTCCAAGCTCCGGAAATCCAAACTTTCCAAAAACAAGGATATAGTTCAAAATAACATTAATGACATTTGAGAATAAATTATATATCATTGGTATTCTGGTTTCTCCCATACCTCTTAAGGCAGCGGAAATACCCATGGTAACCCCTACAAACACAAGGGAAAAGCAAGTAATCTGCATAAACTCTGTGGCATAAGCCACAATGCTTTCGCTTGAAGACATAAACCGCATCAGTGCAGGTGTCGTAAAATAGCCTATAATTGAAAGAAGCATGCCAATACCAAAATTAAAGATAATTGTTTGGCTCAGTACATATCCTGCCCTCTTCGGGTTGCCTTCTCCGACGCTCCAGGAAACCAGCGCCGTCGTTCCAACGTTTATTGACTGAAAAACCGCTATGAACAAAAAAAGTGGCTGGTTGGTAATACCCACGCCTGTAATAGCGTTGGAATCAATTCTACCAACAAAAGCCATAGCTGCAACACTAACTAGTGATGTTAAAAGAAGTTCAACAAAAGCAGGACTAGTTATTAATAATATTCTTTTCATATGCTTTCTTTCATCAGCATACTCAGCACCTACGCTGAAAAAGGATTTTAGCCGTTCTACCATACTGTTAATACCCTCCCCCGAAATATACATAACCATAGCCGATAAAATAAAAATACCGCAGCCTGAATTATATCCCAGAAAGTCCATATATCATAAATACTGGTATAGACCAAAAACATACGGAAAATTGGACAAATATATTCTGATAAGCCAAAAGGCTTATCAGATATACATAAATCAGAAAACTGCTTCTTTATAATTATACAACTTAATACTTATTATATACCTTTACAAGGAAACCACAATACCTTTACATGGATTTCACATTGTTTTATAAGTATACTTATTTCAGGCTATTTATATATTTTATACAAAAGAGGTTTTAATCGCTTTTATTCTTCAAAATATCAAATTGATTGTTTTTTCCCATAATATAGACATTTCTATAAATTTTCTTCTCTTTGGCGTTTAGCTTTCTCCCCAGCTCTTTTTCTATTAAAGTATACATTTTGCCGAAATTGATAATTCCGACTTTTGTTTTAATGTTTTTGTTTGATTTAGAGAAATTAAAGTTCTGTACGGGAAGGTTTTGCTTTTGCAGAATCTGAAATATCTTTGAAGTATAATACGCATCATTTAAGGCATTATGAAACGGCCGGTCTATATTAATATCAAAATTTATAATCGCGTTTTTAAGCCCTATGGACATGCCTTTTTCATGCTTTAGAAATTTAGAGGCAATCATCTGCAAATTAATATATTTGAGCTTTTTATAATCATATTTTATATTATAATAAACCATGTTTTTCCATAGTTCTTTTACGTCGTTGGCTCCCCATACACAAATTACAAACTTTTCATTTCCTATAAATTGAAAAAAGCTGTCAATAGCCTCTGGAAAGCTTACGCCCTCTTCAAGCACCGTATCGGTAATGCCGGTTATTTTTTCCACATAAGGATGAAGCCTTTCATAAATTCGGGGCTTTATAAAAACCGAAAAGCTTCCCTCATACTCATATTTATTATTCAGCTTTACCGCACCTATCTGTATAATTTCAAATGGGCAGTCTTCTTCCGGCTCACAGCTAACGCCGTATTGGAAATCATAAGCCTGATTATATTCAAGATCAAGAACAATATAATACATTTTAAGCTCCTAATATTTGTATTTGTATAGGCAGTACATAATAAATATATTAAAACTAAAACGTTCTTAGTGCAAGTATTAAAAATTATCCTACCGAAAAAACAGGGATTATACTATAAATACTTTTAAAAAGGCCCTATAGGAAACTTGCAGGTACTTTGTATATTAATGAAAATACTATAAAATATATAAGCAAATAAGATGCTTCTTTAGCTTAAGATATACTCGTATATTTCTCTTTTAGAAATGTGTGCGTGAACGAAATTCCTCTTTAGCCTAAATCACATTCATACATTTCCCTTTGGGAAATCTTTCATGAATGAAATCTATCTTTAGCCTAAGTTACATTCATACATTTCCCTTTGGAAAGGTCTTCATGAACGAAAGTCCTCTTTAACCTAAATTACATTCATACATTTCCCTTTGGGAAATGTATTCATGAAGACCTTCTCCCTGTCGGGAGAAGGTCTTCACATTATACCATAAAAATGACCCTTAATCATATGTTTTAAAGGCTAAAATATAATCCGTAAACCTTTATAATACTTAATAGCCTTAAATTTCATAACTTTATCTGCAGCTTTCTAAGTATAGCCTTTCATATAGATATTTATAATATATGTGTTTAAGCCTATTTTTATTGCAACTAAGACTGTTTCAAATGCCCTATGTCTTAAAAATTATTAAATAGATACTTATTTCCATATAATAGTTGACAACTATTAATCTATTTAGTATAATAACACAGTCGCAATCAATTTGGAGAAGTACTCAAGTGGCTGAAGAGGCTCCCCTGCTAAGGGAGTAGGTCGGTAACACGGCGCGAGGGTTCAAATCCCTCCTTCTCCGTTCATTTACTAATACCCTTGATTGGCTTTAGTGAAGACATATTAATAGAGTGTGTAAGAGGATATATCTTATGGATAAGCTTCTTATATGCTCTATTTTTTATATGAAAATGGCATAAAAATCCTTCTTAACCCTGCGGACAATCAATTATTGCTCTTCCAATCGACTTTATGTATCTATATATTAAAATATGATAAGTTATTTATGATTGTATTTAGTGAGGTGTGTATAATGAGTATAATTCTTCAAATGACTAAGGATTTTGCTTTGGATATTTCAAATTGGACTTACGAAGCACCTTATTCAATATACAGCTTTCAAAATGATGACGAAACCATCTCTGAGCTTCTAAAGGGTGATTACTATGCCTATATTAATCTTCAAAACGAATTGATAGGTTATTTCTGTTTTGGAAAACCGGCTCAAATACCAACAGTGCAACCAGAAGCATATGCTGAAGATGCTTTGGATATTGGACTGGGTATAAAGCCTACTCTATGCGGAAAAGGTCTTGGTTTGAAGTTTTTGAATGCTGGAATAGAATTTGCTGAAAATAACTTTAAGCCTAACAAATATAGATTAACTGTTGCCTCTTTTAATAAGCGCGCTATACATCTATATGGAAAAGCCGGATTTGTAATTGTAAGGCCTGTTACCCATATTAAATCTTATAATGAGTATTTATATTATGGTAAGAAAAAGAAGATAGAGACAGTGTGTAAAGTATGATTTTTTACTTAATTTATTGTATTTCACATCATTAAAAGCTCTTTTGTTTTCCCCTATTTTATTAAATAGTTCATAAATTAGTTTTGTGATAATTATAGCTTATAAAAAGCTAAATATTAATAGTTATGATGACTCTAAATTCTCATTGCCAATCAATACTTTATAATAACTTGGTTTTCGTCAGACTAAACGTTTTCTAAAATATCTTCTTCTCTCAAGACAAAGTTCTCAGATTGATAAAATATTGCTGATTGCTTAATTTTAAAAAGGCCAGATAAAAACCCACTAAATTCCTTCAAAATATTTCTTAAAAATATCCTAATTGACTTCTGCAATATTCATAGCTGAATTTATATTTATCATAAGCCCTGCTCCGTCCGTTATAAGATCAAGTGCTTTCTGAATAGCTTCGGGCTTTTCTTTATATTACCGCATAGCTTTAAATACATATTTCATATTAAACACCCCTTCATGTATTAATATAAATATACATACGCTAAATTTTATTTATAATATTATTGGGAATAGCACTTTTGATATTTGCGCTATTCCCAATGGCTATCCACCATTTACTTCTGCATGGTTTCTGCATCATATTTTCTTGTAAGCAAACGACAAAGAACGGCATTTAAAATAAGGGCAGCGCCTGACCAGAAAAACCAGGTATCCACACCTATCATCTCAACAGCAGGGCCTGCAAATAATAATCCTATGGGCATAGAAAAGGTCATGGCCGTAAACATAAGAGAAAACACCTTCCCCATCATCTCCGGTGCAATAGTTTCCTGCACATAAGCCATAATGGGAACATTCATAAAGGTTCCCGAGCCGCCGATAAAAAAGCAACAAAGCGCAAAAATCCAAAAACCATTTGCCGGCAAAGCTCCGCTTATAAGCGTAGTAAAGCCCAAAAAGCCTATGGCTAAAGATGCCATTAAAAACCGATTTTTCATTCCGCCCCATACACCTATAATAAAGGAGGACAGAAGAAGCCCCGCTGAAAATGTAAATTCCACAGCGCTGTTATGCCATGCCTCACCCATAAAGTGGCTTCTTACCAAAAGGGGAAATAAAGAGCCTAAAGGCATATATAAGATACTCATAATCATCAAAGGGAAAAATATTGCCATTAAAGGCTTATTGGCTCTCATTGCAGTAACGCCCTGCTTCATATCAGTCCATATATGCAGCGGTACCCCTGTTTGAGGAATATCTGGAATTTTAACGAACATAAGACAAATAATGGCAAAAACGGCCCCCAGTATATCCACAAGCATAATGGCGGAAATATGCATAAAAGCCATTAAAGCTGCCCCCAGCACAGGGCCCAGCATCGTGGATACCGATTGAATCATATTTCCCCAGCCGCCGGCTTTCGTTAACATATCTGCAGGCACAAGAGTCGGAATAGCTGCCTGCATAGCAGGAGCATGAAAAGTATTTCCCACTCCGCGTAAAAATAAAATCATGTAAATAAACCACACAGGAGGCGACTGCATAATTAAAAATGCCGCGCCAAGTATAACACTGGATAAAGCCACTAAGCCGTCGGCAGCAATAATTACCCTGCGGCGGTTATACCTATCAATCCACACCCCTGCAAAGGGGCCAATCAGCATATTAGGAAGAAAAGAAACAATAGATGCAATAGTCAAAGTTATTGCTGATTCTGTTTGAATCGTCAGCCACCAAATAACAGCAAACTGAACAGCAGCCGAGCCTAAAATAGAAAATGCCTGGCCTAAATATATTGTGATAAATTGTTTTTTCCAATTATTCATAACTGTAATCTCCTCTGATAAAGTCAATGAAATTTGGATTGCTTCTCAATCCAAATAGGTATGCTCAAAATCCACAATCAACTCTTGAAAATAAGCAAAAAAGAACAACACATCATTAGCGTTGTTCGTGCAAAAAGGCATATTATTACAAGGAAATCCAGCAGATGAGTATACTCCCCTGTAAAAAGTCTTTAAGCACGCCCAAAAAAGCCCCTATAAAGGGCGGTACTAAAAACTAATTTTACAGAAAAATAGAGTTAATCATCTTTTTACCTCACTTTCTTTATAAGCATGTATTATTTTAAATAAAATGTCAATACAGGCATTAAAAATAATTTCAATAGAAACATAATTTTTTTATGTTTTATCACTAGGCGTTGTTTGTAAATAGAGAAACCGGCAAGAATAATAAATAAACTAAAGTTTATTTATTATTTTACAGCAAAAATACATTTTTCAGCTGTAAAACTGAAAAAGTATTGTTTGCAAGAAAATGTGAATTCGAGGAGAAAACCACAGAGATAGTATGCATTTACATTTTTGCTTTATGCAAAAATGTTGAGCGTACAGGTTTACCCTAGATAAATCTGTACGGCATATCTTGAGGATTTTCGACGAAGAAGTCACTATTTTATAGCAGAATATCCTAGAGTTTTGATTTTACAAACAAGCCCTAATACCATTTCTATTCAAAGTTTCTTAATTCCCTTTTTATTAGCTCCGTTGAGATATATAATGCCTTAATCCTGCGAATTAGCAAAGTATGCTGAGAAGTGCCTGATTTTAATTTCGGCTGTACTTTCTCGCATTTGCTGATGGTTGAGTCTATAGCTCTAAGGGCTTCTTCTAATTCTTCTTTCGTAAAATTATTCATGAACATATCCTCCCTTAATATAATCCAAACTTATTAAACTTATAAAGAAACTTGGTCTTTTTTTTAATTTATTTACTATATCGGCCTACTTTAAATGCCAGAATAAAATAAGTTATTCTATGATCTATATTCAAATAATTTCATCAACTAAATATATCATGCTGCTTTTTAAGCTGTTTTCCGCTATTTTCTTTAAATTCTATAGTCTAATTTACATCTGATTGTTAACCTTGACATCTCTGAAAGTAAAATCTATAATTTAAATTGGTTGCATATGCAACTAATTTAAATTGGAAGGAAGGCTGAATCTGTGATTTCATTTGCAAAGCATATTAGCATTATATTCCGCTGCGGTGTGCAATACCGGAGTGATAAGCTTATAGACAGCGATTTAAACGGAGTGGAAGCCACTTACGTTTTTCATATATGTAAAAACCCGGGAATTTCCCAAGAACAGCTTGCTAAACTGATTTATATTAATAAAAGCAATGTAACCCGAAAGCTTGCCTCTTTAGAAGAAAAAGGCTATGTAGAGAGAAATATCAGCGAATCAGATAAAAGAGTTACTAAAGTATACCCCACTCCTAAAGCCCTTGAAGTATTGCCTAGAATCCAGCAGTCCTTTCACGATTGGAATGAGTATATTACTGAGGATTTGACGGAAGAAGAAAAAGAGCAGCTGGCAGGAATGCTTTTGCGTATTACCGCAAAGGCAAAGCTTTATAACAATAAAAACATATCCGGCGGAGAAGGGATTACCCTATGAGAAAAATAATGCATTATATTTATCCTTATCGTTTTTTTATCTGTATTCAGTTTATCATTAAGTTTATCGGAACAGTTACGGACCTTCTGCTTCCATGGCTTTTGTCCTATATAATTGATGATGTCGTTCCTTTAAAAGACCTTAAAAAGGTCTATTTATACGGAGGATTAATGGTTTTTTTCGCTATCGTCACCATTACCTTTAATATTATAGCAAACCGTATGGCCATAAAAACAGCAAGAAATTTTACAAAAGCCCTCCGCCATGATTTATTTGAGAAGGTCTCTTATCTTTCCAGCCATCAGGCGGATATCTTTACCAATCCTTCTTTGATTTCAAGGCTTACAAGCGATACTTACAATGTTCATCAGATGATTGACAGAATGCAAAGGCTCGGCATACGCGCCCCTATCCTTCTTCTGGGTGGAATCGCCATTACTCTTACGCTGGAACCGGTGCTTACGCTGATTTTGATTTGTATCTTGCCTTTACTTGCCATTATCGTCGTTTTTCTTTCAAGAAAGGGCGTTAAGCTTTATACTGCGGCCCAGACAGCCCTTGACAATCTTGTTCGGAAGGTTCAGGAAAATATGACGGGAATAAGGGTAATTAAAGCCCTTTCAAAGCTTGAATACGAAAAAGAAAGATTCGACGATATCAATAAAGAAGTGGTTCAAAACGATCAAAGAGCAGGAACATTAATGGCCCTTACGAATCCTTCCATGAATCTTCTGCTTAATATTGGTCTTACGGCCGTTGTGGTAGTCGGGGCCCACAGGGTTAATGCAGGCTTTACCCAGCCCGGAAAAATAATTGCTTTTTTAAGCTATTTTGCAATTATCTTAAATGCCCTTATGATGGTTACCCGTTTATTTGTTATGTACTCCAAAGGGGTTGCAAGCGCCAACCGTATTGCTTTGGTTCTTGATGCACCAGAGGATATGGAGGTATTGCCCTCTGAAAATGAAGCAATCAAAAGTCCTTATCATATTGAATTTCGAAATGTAAGCTTTTCTTATAATAAAACTCAAAACAATTTAACAAATATCAGCTTTACTCTTGAAAAAGGCCAGACTCTTGGGATTATAGGGGCAACGGGAAGCGGCAAATCCACTGTTTTAAATCTGCTTTTAAGATTTTACGATACAGATGCCGGAGAAATTTTTATAAACGGCAAAGACATCCGAACGATTCCTTATGAAACTTTACATACACAATTTGGTGTAGTCTTTCAAAACGATTTTCTTTTTGCAGATACAATTCGTGAAAACATTGATTTCGGCCGTTCTTTAAAAGATACGGGAATTAAAGAGGCCATTGATGACGCTCAGGCCGGTTTTATTTATGAAAAACCGGGGAACTTTACTTATAAGCTTACGGTAAAAGGCGCAAATTTAAGCGGCGGTCAAAAGCAGCGTATTCTTATTGCCCGGGCTCTTGCGGCAAACCCTGAAATACTTCTGCTGGATGACTCCACAAGCGCCCTGGACTACCTCACAGATGCTGCCCTTCGTAAAGCATTGAGAGAAAATTTCAGCGATACAACGACGATTATCGTTGCCCAGCGGATCAGCTCTATTATGAATGCCGACCATATTATGATGCTTGAAGACGGAGAAATCATAGGCTTCGGAACCCATGAAGAGCTTCTTGATTCCTGTGAAAGCTATAACGAAATTTACAATACTCAAATGGGGGAAATATCATAAATAAACTTAAAAAATCAAGTTTATTTACCATAGATTTAAGGAAAACTTATTACATTTTAAAATAAAAAACTTATTTAGAATTGTAATAAGTATACTTAAAAAGGGGGACATAATATAATGCCGTTTTTAACGAGCAAAACTGAAAATCGGGATTTTAAACAGAAGGACACAAAAATTAATTCAAAAAAGACTTATTTAATTCTTAGGCTTTGGAAATATATGTATGAATATAAATGGCTGTTGTTTATTGCTGCTGTTTTATCTATTGGAAGCAATTTATTTGCATTAATCGGCCCTGCCCTTTCAGGCTATGCCGTTGACGCTATCGTTCCGGGAGTGGGTAAAGTTGATTTTCCAAAAGTATACTATTATGCTTTATTGATGCTTCTCTTTTATATCGCCTCTGCGGTTATGACATATTTTTTATCAAGGATTATGATAAAATTAAGCCGAAGCGTTGTATACAAAATGAGAAAAGATGTATTCAACAGACTTGTAACCTTGCCTGTGGGCTTTTTTGACAGGCGCCAGACAGGAGATATTATAAGTATTATTTCTTATGATATTGATACCATTAACACCTCTTTATCCAATGACCTTCTTCAGGTACTTACAAGTATCATTACTGTTGTAGGCTCTTTTGTAATGATGCTTTCTATTTCAAAAAAGCTTATTTTGGTTTTTGCTTTTACGGTACCGGCTTCTATTCTCTTTACACGGTATAGGACCAAGAAGGTACGGCCCCTTTTTCGCATCCGTTCTTCAAAGCTTGGAGAATTAAACGGTTTCATTGAGGAAATGACAGGGGGCAGAAAAACCATTAAAGCCTATCATCAGGAAAAAACAATATTAGACCGTTTTGATGAAAAAAATACCCACGCCGTAGATGCATATTTTAAAGCCGATTATTATAGCAGCATGACGGGACCTTCCATGAATTTTATTAATAATCTTTCCCTTGCCCTTATCAGTATTTTCGGCTCTATCCTTTACATGGCAGGAAGCCTGTCTTTAGGAAATATTTCGTCCTTCGTTTTATATTCCAGGAAATTTTCCGGTCCTATTAATGAATTCGCAAATATCATCGGGGAACTGCAGTCTTCCTTTGCCGCTGCCGAGAGGGTTTTTCGCCTGATTGACGAGCCTGCTGAACCTGCAGATACGGAAAACGCCGTTACCCTTACGGATATTTTCGGAAATGTGAAATTTGAAAATGTTTCCTTCGGCTATGAAAAGGGAAAAGAAATTCTCCATAAATTAAATTTAGATGCACCCAAAGGCTCTGTCATCGCCATTGTAGGCCCTACCGGCGCCGGAAAAACAACTATAATCAATCTCCTAATGCGATTTTATGACGTCGATTCAGGTAAAATTTCAATTGACGGGTTGGATATAAAAAAGGTCACAAGAGAAAGCCTAAGAAAGGCTTACACGATGGTCTTGCAGGATACATGGCTTTTTCATGGAACTATTTTTGAAAACATTGCCTACGGAAAGGAAAACGTTACCCTTGATGAAGTAATAAACGCAGCTAAGGCCGCAAAAATACATAATTACATCATGTCGCTTCCAAAGGGCTATGATACGATATTAAGCGATAACGGCGTAAATATTTCAAAGGGCCAGAAGCAGCTACTTACAATTGCAAGGGCAATGCTTTTGGATTCAAAAATGCTTATTTTAGACGAAGCAACCTCAAACGTAGATACCCAGACCGAGCACCGCATTCAGGACGCAATGCTTAAGCTTATGAAAAACCGCACATGCTTTGTAATTGCCCACCGCCTGTCAACGATTAAAAACGCCGATACGATTTTAGTTGTAAGAGAAGGTAATATTGTGGAACAAGGCACCCATTCGGAGCTTATGAGAAGCAGAGGCTTTTATTATGATTTATATCATTCTCAATACGTGCTCTAATTTTATGGCAAATTTCTTATAGAGAAGTAACAAAAATCGATTCCCTTGAGACTCAAAAACACAGATTTTTTTCGGAAACCGTATTTTTTTAAGCCCTTGTGAATATATGCTTCACTACTGTTTCACTTTAAACTTACTATATTAATATACCTTTAATACATTTCCCACTCCTTTATAAAGTTTTGTAAAAAGCTTGATTAATATAGCATTAGCATATAAACTATTTATAGCAAAACGAGATTAAGGTAGAAATAAAAACCTATTTTTCATTACGGCTTAAAATATAGAATCACTATTTTAAGCCATTCAAAATATACGATTTTTGTTTCGCTAATGCATTGTTTTGCTATAGGTAACTTTAATTAAATGGAGTGTTTAGATGTATAAATTATTAAAAACCGAGGGAAGAGCAAAAAGAGGAGAGTTCCACACGGTCCACGGCGTAATTCAAACGCCGGTTTTTATGAATGTGGGTACTCTCGCTGCGATTAAAGGCGCTGTTTCCTCTATGGATTTAAAAGAAATAAAATGTCAGGTGGAATTGTCAAATACCTATCATCTTCATGTAAGGCCCGGAGACGAAGTTGTTAAAAAGCTTGGAGGCCTTCATAAGTTCATGGTATGGGACAGGCCTATTTTAACCGATTCCGGCGGATTTCAGGTGTTTTCTTTAACCTCACTTAGAAAAATAAAAGAGGAAGGAGTCTATTTCAGCTCTCATCTTGACGGCAGGAAAATATTCATGGGGCCTGAAGAAAGCATGCAGATACAATCGAATTTAGCTTCAACCATTGCCATGGCCTTTGACGAATGCATTCCGAATCCGGCGGAAAAGGATTATGTCCGTAACTCCGTAGAAAGAACCACCAGATGGCTTATAAGATGTAAAAATAAAATAGACGAGCTTAATTTAAGGGAAGATACCATTAATAAAAATCAAATGCTTTTCGGCATAAATCAAGGCGGTGTATATGAAGATATCCGCATAGAACATGCAAAAACGATTTCTGAGCTTGATTTAGACGGCTATGCTGTCGGAGGCCTTGCAGTTGGCGAAACCCATGAGGAAATGTATCGGATTTTAGATGAGGTCGTTCCCTATTTGCCTCAGAATAAGCCTACTTACCTAATGGGTGTAGGAACCCCCGCAAATATTTTAGAAGCCGTTGAAAGAGGTATCGATTTCTTTGACTGTGTGCTGCCTGCAAGAAACGGAAGGCATGGAAACGTATACACCAATCAAGGCAAGTTAAACTTGTTTAACGCAAAATATGAGCTGGACGACAAGCCCATTGCCCATGACTGCAGCTGCCCTGTATGCAAAACATATTCAAGGGCATATATAAGGCATCTTTTTAAAGCTAAAGAAATGCTTGCCATGCGCCTTTGTGTCCTTCATAATCTTTACTTTTTCAATAACATGATGGAAGAAATCCGTGAAAGCCTTGATAAGGGTGAATTTTCTTCCTATAAAAAAATGCGTCTTCAGGGCTTTAAGGAGAACCCATAATAAGCTTTGCTTGACTAGGCTTTATTTATCTAATATAATATTCTACAGTAATTTGAAGTTCAAATTTAAAATTTAAGGAGTTGTTGAAATGGATTATCCTCAATTCACAGTTTTCCTGTCTACGACTGATAAAACTGTAATATCAGGCGGCGGAGATACAAAAGCAGAAACGTCTGCAGGCACGGCTACAAATACTACCGCTCCAGCAAACGGAGGCATATTAGACATGGGTATGTGGATTGTCATATATGCAGTTCTTATAGGCGGATTATATTTCTTTATGAGCAGGCCTCAGAAAAAACGCGAAAAACAGCTGAAAGAGCTTCAAGCTTCAATCAAAGTCGGCGACAGCGTCGTAACTTCCGGCGGCTTTTACGGAAAAGTAGTCGATACTGCAGATGATTTATATATTATCGAATTTGGAACAAATAAAGGCGTAAGAATCCCTGTAAATAAAGCAGAGGTATTTCCTTCAAAAGAAAAGGCAGCGCTTGACGAGAAATCAAATTAATATTAAGGGTATACTGCAAAACTTATTTTGCAATATACCCTTTTTTATTAAATCTCTAAATGAATTTAAGCAAAGTATAGCAAAATAATTTAATTACAGTAACGAAAACCAAAAATTTTGTATGCTAAAAACTGCCTTTTAAAAGGCAGCTTTTTATTTTTTATTTGATTTGTTCTGTTATCGTAATAAAGTAAGCTTTATTATTTATCGTTAAATTATATTGCTTTGCCTTTGCAGAAAATATTTCTTTTTCTTCTGTTTTATCTATAATACTTCTTCTTAAAAGCATCTCCTGCTCTTTGAATAACCTTTGGCCGTCCTCAACGGTTATTGCAACAAAATTAAAGCTGTCCCCTTCTTTTGCCTGAGCTATCTTATATAAATCTGCTGTTGCCACAACCCCTATTTTAGCATACCCTCCTGCCGTCTGCCTGTCAGCCATGAGTATTATAGGCTTTCCGCTTCCCGGGATTTGTATGCTTCCCATGGATATGCCGTCGGATATGATGTCGCTGCCCTTTTTGCTTTCTATCTTATCGCCTTCAAGCCTGTAGCCCATTCTGTCAAACTGCCCGCTTACAGTATAAGCACTGTTTAGGAAGGTACTTATACCCTTTTCAGTAAAATAATCCGCCTGTGGCCCCAGTATTACTCTTATGCTTTGAGCGCTTTTATATTCAGGAATTGCTTCTTCTGAAAGCTTCTTAAAAGAAAATTCATTGTTCCATTCTCCAAGGTCTATGGTATCACCCTGAGAAAGCTTTTTTCCGTTTATGCCGCCTATTCCAGCTTTTATATCGGTTGACCTGCTTCCCATAATAGGTTCGGTATTAATCCCGCCGCCAAAGGAAATATAGCTTCTTGCACCTGATTTAAGGCCTTTAAAGCTTAATACAGAGCTTTTTTTAACAGGAATGCTTTCCCACATAGGAACGATTTTTCCGTCAATTGCCGGCGTTAAATCTCCTCCCGTAATAGCTATGGAGGAATCTAGCAAAAATTCAATTTCCGGTCCTAAAAGAGATACTTCTAAAACAGCTGCGTCCAAAGGATTTCCCAAAAGCAAATTAGCTGCCTTATAAGCGTAAGAATCCATAACGCCGCAGGCCGATACACCGAATTGCTGAAAGCCATACCTTCCCATATCCTGAATAGTCGTAAAGAATCCCGGGGTTAGTATTTTTATTCTGCCCATATTATTTCTCCTCCAAAGGATAGTACCTGTATTCATAATTGCCTTTTTTCACGGCTTCATCTATTTCTTCATACTCTTTAAGACAAATAGGTACAAACTTTATATAGTCCCCCGATCTCTGTATAATGGGCGGTTTTCTTAAATGATTATAAATTTCTATGGGGGTTTTCCCAATAAGCCGCCAGCCTCCCGGGCTATCTACAGAATATATCCCCGTCTGCATTCCTGCAATTCCTACGGAGCCTTTTTCTATTTTCTGCCTGGGTACCTCAAGCCTTGGGCTTTCAAGCCTTTCGTCCATTCCTCCCAAATAAGAAAATCCCGGGGTAAAGCCAAGCATATAAATCAGATACAGCTTACTGGAATGGATTTTTATGACTTCGTCTTCCGTAAGACCCGAATGGGAAGAAACATATCCCATATCCGGTCCTTTTTCCCCTCCGTAAAGAACGGGAACCTCAAGAACATTCGGAGGAGGAAGCTTGAAATCCGACAGGGTATTTTCAATTGCTTCCAGCTCTTTTTTTATAGTCTCATAGGATATTTTTAAAGAATCATATTCTATAAGTAAGGACCTGTATGTAGGAACAAACGATATTACACCTTCAATATTACGGCTTTCAACAGCAAAAAACATAGCTCTTACTTTCTGGTTTATTTCGGGACATATTGCATTGCCAAATTCAATCACTATGCCTTTATCCCCTGAGGGAAGATATTTAGCGCTGCTATACATAAGCACCTCCTGAACTTAAAAAATCGTTTTATAGCAATTTAACTTTGGGTTAGAGTAAACTTGTTACAAAGAAGTAACAAAAACCGATTCATTAAAGACTTAAAAACATAGATTTCCTTCGGAAACAATATTTTTAAGTCTACATGAATATACCGTTTTGCTACTGTTTCACTTTAAATTTACTATATTTAATTAAACTGCTGTAATGTTAATTTTAATTTAATTTTTCAAATTACATACGGAAGTATTATTTAACTCCAGGCCTTTTCTAATGGCCTTTACAAACTCCAGGGCCTCCGGCGTATCTCCGTGGACGCATATGGTGTCTGCTTTTATACTGATTTCTTCTCCCGTTATGGCCTTTACTCTTCCTTCATTAACCATTTTTAAGATACGATTTACGCATTCCTCAACAGAATGGATAACGGAACCTTCTATTTTTCGGGATACAAGGCTTCCGTCGGAATTATAGGCCCTGTCGGCAAAAACTTCACTTGCTGCTCTAAGGCCCGTATCCTCGGCGGCTTTTATAAGCTCGCTTCCTGAAAGCCCCATAAGAATAATGTCTTTATCTATTTCATAAACAGCTTTTGCTATGGCCTTTGCAAGGCCATAATCAGCGGCCGCCATATTATAAAGGGCGCCATGGGGCTTCACATGCTGTATTTTTATTCCGTATTGAAAACAAAAGCCCATCAAAGCGCCTATTTGATATTTTGTATAGGCCTTTGCTTCTTCTTTGGATATGCTCATATTCCTCCTGCCAAAGCCCATTAAATCCATGTACCCAGGGTGGGCCCCAATGGCAGTATCATGCGCTATGCAAAGCTTCACAGCCTTTTCCATTACGAGAGGGTCCCCGCCGTGAAAGCCGCAGCCTATATTGGCCGAGCTTATAAAGGGAATTATTTTTTCGTCATCTCCTATCCTATACGCCCCAAAGCTTTCTCCTAAATCACAGTTTAAATCTATTTTCTTCAAATTGATTCCTCCTTGGGTTTGCATTGTTTTTATTTTAAATCCTTATCTATAAAATATCAACGTCATAATTCCTTTTTTATTTTTACAGTAAATTTCTTTCAAAGAAGTATAGTCAATTTGCTCTTATTCCAAAGTGAATATTTGGATTGAAATGGCTTAAAATAAGAGAAAAGTAAATTGACAATAATACTGTTTCATATTAAATCAAGTATAGTAAAAATCTATTCACTATAGGTAATATATCAACAAAACCGGTATGAAATCATACCGGTTTTAAAATTTTATTTATTGATATTAATTGTGTTTCGCGCATAATTCATATAAGGTAGCTGCACCTACACCTGTAGCTCCCTTTGAGTTATAATCAAATAAGGGCTTTTCACTATAAGAGGTTCCTGCTATATCAAGATGCACCCATGGCATATCTTCCACGAAAGCTTCTATAAAACAGCCCCCTACGATACAGCCCCCAAATTTAACGCTTCCGGAGTTTTTAATGTCTGCTAAATCGCTTTCAAGCACTTTTCTGTAGGTATCGTCAATGGGGAAAAGATGATATTTCTCTCCTGCTCTTTTTCCGGCCTTTTTAACTTCTTTAAAGAAGGCTTTTTTATTGGTAACGGCTCCTGAAATATGGTGGCCTAATGTGGCAACTACAGAGCCGGTTAATGTGGCTATATCAACGATTTTAGATACCTTTTCATTTCTTATGGCATAGGTTATAGCATCAGATAATATTAAGCGGCCTTCTGCATCGGTATTTGTAATTTCAATGGTTTTGCCGTTCATGGATTTCACTACGTCTCCCGGGAGATATGCCGAATTTGAAAGACGGTTTTCACAGCACGGAAGTACTCCTATAACATTTGTTTTAACTTTATTTTTTGCAAGAGAACAGATGGCTCCGCAAACAGCTGCGGCACCTGCCATGTCTGTTTTCATACCCAGCATGGAAGCGCTTGGCTTAAGGCTGTAGCCGCCGGTATCATAAGTAATGCCCTTTCCTACAAGGCCCATTACTTCGTCGCTTTCACTGTTGTTCAAATATCTCATTACAATAAGCCTTGGCGGATTTGCACTGCTTTCTCCCACTGCTAAAAATGTATTCATGCCAAGCTCTCTGCATTTTGTCTCATCAAGAATTTCTACCTCAATGTTATGCTCTTTGCCGAACTTTTCTACTATTTCTGAAAAAATAACAGGAGTAAGATCGTTTGCAGGCGTGTTTACCAAATCTCTGGCAACGGCTACGCCTTCGGCAACATTTTTCGCCTTTTTGAATGTTTCAGCGTCTTCCTCTTCCAGAACTCTGTTATTTATTGTATAAGTAAATTCAGGACTATACGTTTTATTTTCGCTTTTATATCTGTCAAACTCGTAAAGGCCTAAGTTTATCCCCATGGACACCTGAGATATGATGCTTTTGCCGAATCTCTCAGAAAATTCCCCAAGCTCAAAATTAGCTTTTGTGATATTGTGCTTTTTAAGCTCTTTAACCGTGCCTGCAAAAAGAGCCTTTATTTTCTTTTCCGAAAATTCCTCGAATTTTCCAAGGCCTACGGAAACTTCAACATTATCAGCATCATATGAAAATCCGTATTCTTTAATCTTTGCTTTAAAAACAGGGGTTATTCCTCTGTTTTTATCCTCATAATAAAAATTAATATTACAGTTCATTTTTCTCCTCCTATACCCTAATAATTTTTAAACATAGGAAACCATCGTCGTTTAAATATATCCTGTTCAGTTAAAAAAAGCAATATGTGTTTTGTATAATTCAACATCTTGATAAATATGTAATTTTACTTTAAACTATTACAGTAATCTAAATAAAAGCATATATTGTTAATTATGCTTGAAATTTAGTCGCGTTTGAATTGAAATGAACATCTAAATCCATAAAAGTAAATTAAAAGGAGAATCTTATGTCCTATTCAGAAAAAGATATAAAAACTCTTATTCAGGAATTTAAAGAAATAGAAGAACTGATGGCATTAAAAGAAATATTATGGATTAACGGCAAAAAAGAAAGTTTTGAATCCGCCATAAAAAGCTCTAGCGTTGACCCTGTAAATATTGAGGACGCTGAAAAAAGGCTTACTCGGTTTTCGTCATTCATAAAAGAAGTCTTTCCTGAAACCAAAGAGGCCAATGGAATCATTGAATCTCCTCTTACAGCAATCCCCTCTATGAAAAAATCTCTTGAAGATGATTTTGATGTTTCAATCCCCGGCTCATTATATTTAAAATGCGACAGCCATCTTCCCGTATCCGGTTCCATAAAGGCAAGAGGCGGAATTTATGCTGTATTAAAACATGCAGAAGATTTGGCCCTTAATGCAGGCATTTTGAGTATTGATGATGATTACTCCTGCTTTGCATCAGAAAAATTCAAGGATTTCTTTTCTCAATACGCCATCTCTGTAAGCTCCACAGGAAACTTAGGCCTTTCCATCGGCATTATAAGTGCCGTTCTTGGGTTCAGGGTTACAGTTCACATGTCAAAGGACGCAAGAAAATGGAAAAAAGATATGTTAAGGTCGAAGGGTGTCACCGTTAAAGAGTACGACGCTGATTTCAGCGCCGCAGTTATAGAAGGAAGGAAACAATCGGAAAAGGACCCCTTGTGCTTTTTTGTTGATGATGAAAATTCTAACGACCTTTTTTACGGATATGCCGTGGCCTCTTTAAGGCTAAAGAAACATTTGGAAAGTCAAAATGTCCATATAAGCAAAGAAAAGCCTTTATTTGTATATCTTCCCTGCGGTGTAGGCGGCGGCCCGGGAGGCGTTGCCTTCGGCCTTAAACTTATGTTTCAGGACAATGTCCACTGTTTCTTTGCAGAGCCTACCCATGCACCTTCTATGCTTTTAGGGATACTTACAGGGCTTCACGATGCCATCTGCGTACAGGATATCGGCATAGATAATTTAACGGCGGCAGACGGCCTCGCCGTTGGCAGGCCTTCAAAATTCGTGGGCAAAGAAATGGAAAAGTTTCTCAGCGGCTCTTATACCATAAGCGATCAGAGAATGTTCTATCTTTTAAATAAAATGGTTGAAAATGAAGGCATTAAAATTGAGCCTTCAGGCCTTGCAGGTCTTTACGGCCCCGTTCAATTATTAAAATCCCAGGAAGGGCAACAGTATATAGAAGATAACGGTCTTTCTGAAACCATTAAAAATGCTGTCCATATTTCATGGGCTACCGGCGGTTCTATGGTTCCTTCTTCAGAAATGGATGAATTTATAAATGTGGGAAAGGCCATTGATATTAATGAACTTTAAAAATTATATTGAAGCCTATAGTAAAATAGTTTAATTGCAGTGACAAAAATTGTATATTTTGAATGGCTTAATATAAGTTTTTCTATTATATTAAGCCGTTTATGAAAAATAGGTTTTTGATACTACCTTAATCTCGTTTTGCTATAATTAAATTATATTACAAAAACAGGCAAACCGGAATAAAAACCGATTTGCCTGTTTTTCTTAAAGAGGTTTAAAAACATACTCTTTTATTTTAAAAATTTTATCAATAATTAAATACGTTCAATTATTCTCTTCTGTACATATGCCCTTATCTATACGGTAAATTCTGTTACAAACAATATTTGCCAAAGCCTTGTTGTGGGTAATAAATATATAGGCCGTATTGTTTTCTTTCTGATATGTTTTTAAAAGCGCTACAATCTGAGCCTGGCTTATAACGTCAAGCATGCTTGTGGCCTCATCTAAAATAATAAGCGCAGGCTCTAAAGCAAGAACTCTCGAGAGAGCAAGCCTTTGAAGCTCTCCTCCGCTCAGCTCTCTGGGCTTTCTGTAAAGATGCTTTTCCTTCAGGCCCAGTTTTTCTATATCCTTTATGATGTCATTTTTACTGCTTCCGGGCCTGTAAAGCTTATAGGGCTCTTCCATGCTTTTTATAATCGGAAGCTCGGGATTAAAAGATATTTCCGGGTGTTGAAAAAGAATTTGTATCTGCTTTCTAAGGCTCCTTTTAACAGGAAATTTAATTTCTTTCCCCTTATAAAGAATCCTGCCGGAAGTTGGCTGAATAAGGCCGGTGATAATTTGGCCTACGGTAGTTTTTCCGCTTCCGCTGTCCCCTAAAAGCCCCAGAGTCTCCCCTTCAAAAACGTTTATATTAACATCCTTTGCGGCATAGAATACTTCTTTTCTTGAGCCGGTCATATGATAGGCCTTGGATAAATTTTCAGTCTTAAGAAGCATATCTCCAGCACCTTACCTTTCTGCCGGACACATTAAAATAAGGCGGCATGGTCTTGCATTTTTCTGTTCTATAAGCACATCTGCCGTAATAGCAGCAGCCTTCCTCCAATTGATCCTCTGTAAAACCCTTATTCACCTTTAAACCGTTTTCAGGCATGGCGTTTATAATATCCATGGTATAAGGGTGAAGAGGCTCGAGGAATATTTGTTCCGTAGGGCCTTCTTCAATCTGATAGGAAGAATACATGATACACATTCTTTGGCTAATCTTTCGGGCAAAGTTCAGATCATGGGTAACGCATAGAATGGTTTTATCCGAAAGCTTGCTGAAGCTTTCGGCAACGATTTCTATTCTTTTTTCATCAAGGCCTTTTGTCGGCTCATCGGCAAGAATAATCTCCGCTCCTGCGGAAATTCCCATGGCTACAAGGGCTCTCTGCCGCATGCCTCCGCTTAAAGTATGGGGATAGCCTTCTGCTCTTTTTTTCTCATTATCTATATTAAAAAGCCTAAGGAGATTAATGCTTTCCAAAAAGGCGTTTTTCTTCGTATATTTTTTATGTATGATTAAAGGCTCTCCTACCTGAAAGCCTACCGTAAGCAGAGGGTTCATGCTGCCACCTCCGCCCTGCGGAACGTAAGAAATCTGTCCTCCTCTTATTTCATCAAGCTCTTTTCTTTGAAGCTTTAAAATATCTTTGGCATTGTAGGCAATTTCGCCCCTAACTTCGGCAGAATGAGGAAGAAGCCTAAGGATAGAAAGGAGAAGGACACTTTTTCCGCTTCCTGTCTCTCCGATTATGGCAAGCTTATCCTTTTCATAGATTTCAAGGCTTACGTCCTTTACGGCCTGAACATCGTCTCCGCCTTTAAAAGAAACAGATAAATTCTTTATGTCTATCAGCACGCTATACCTCCTCCTGCCCTGAATAATATCCTGCCAGCATAAATCCCAATACGGCAAGACAAATACAGATGATCGGGGGAATATACCACCAAAATTGACCTTTCAGAATGCTGTTTCTGAAAAAAGCATAATGAAGGATACTTCCCCATGATTTTTCTCCATAGGTACCAAGGCCTAAAAAGCTTAAACCGGATTCCGTAACCATTGCGCTTGCAACAGATAAAGAGCCTCTGATTAAAATAATATCCTTTAAATTCGGAAGCATATGCTTAAATAAAATTATAAAGGGGTTTACCCCTATAGCTTTTTCTATTTTTACAAAGGGCTGTTCTTTCAGCTGCATTACCCTTGATCTTAAAATGCGGGCTGTTCCCGTCCACGAGGTAATGCTCATGGCAATGATAAGATTCCATTTCCCGGGAGACATATAAGCTGCAAGAAGCACCGTAAGCGGAAGGGAAGGAACAGCCATGGCAATATTTGTAATTGCCGTTATTGCCTTATCCGCAGGACCGGAAAAATATCCGCCTATAAGGGCCAGAACAGTACCTGCAGCAGTAACCGCAAAGGCGGCAAAAAAGCCTATGAATAGAGAAACTCTGGTTCCATAGATAAGCTCACTTAAAATATCCTGCCCTACGTCGTTGGTACCTAAAATATGGGCCTTTTCCGGCTTTAAATAGGCTATGCCCATTTCATGAGGGTCATACGGCGCTATAAACGGCGCAAAAATTGCTACCAGAAGGAAAAAAGCAATGATCAGAAGCCCCCAAACCATAGGAGCATTTATCTTTTTACTCATACACAACATCCTCTTTTATCCGTGGATCAATCAGAGCATTCACAATATCCCCAAGGAGATTTCCCGAAACAACCATGATGGCAGAAATGAGAAAACAAAGCTGAGCCGTGGGAAAATCCCTTGCCAAAACGGCATTATACAGGAGCATGCCCATTCCCTTCCAGCCGAAAACTACCTCTACAATCATAGAGCCTGAGAGGATATAGCCAAGCTGCATACACATGGAAGTAGAATATGGCAGAAGTGCATTTTTAAGCATATGTACAAAAAGAGTTTTTTTATCTGAAAGGCCTTTTGAATATGCAGTAATAACATACTCCTCTTTTCTTACCTGAGAGGCAGAGCTTTTCATCAGCATGAAATTTCCCGAGGTTCTTGAAAGAATGAGTATAAATAAGGGAAGCATCATATGCCACAATATATTTATTATTCTGTCCGCCCCTACGGCATTTGCCGATACCATTCCATTTATAGGAAAAAGCCGCAGTTTATAAGAGAAAATAATAAGGAGAATAAGGCTGAGACAGTTTGAAGGAATGGTATTTATTAAAAGAAAAACCGATGTGGAAATTTTATCGAATAGAGAACCAGGCTTAAAGCCTGCCAAAAGCCCCAAAGCCCCTCCGATGATTCCCCCCAGTATCCAAGTGGGCACAGACAGAAAGAGTGTCCATTTAGACGCATTCAGTACGTTTTCAAGAACAGGCCTATGATTTGAATAGGCCCTGCCAAAATCAAAATATAGAATGCTTTTTAAATACTTCATATATTGAATAAAAATGCTGTCGGATAGACCGTATTTTTCTTTAAGCTCTTCCAGCGTTTCCGGAGAGCTGTCTAAAAGATAATAATATTCCTCCTGCCCTACAAGATGAATCAGGGGATCTCCCGGCATGAATCTTACAAGCAGAAAGCTTATGGTAATGATGATAAATATATTGATGAACGCCCCTAATATTTTAATAGCAATGGAATTTTTCAGTTTATTCACCTGCCTGTTATTTTAGTAAACAAACACTGTCTCTATTATAAATGCCTGCTGTTCCGCAGCAGGCATTTTGTATCATTACTTTTCTGTAAGCTCAAACCAAGTTCTTGAATGGATTACGCCCCATGAAGGATAATTGTCAAAGCCTTCGTATTTATCTGTTCTATAAGGGAAGAATGCCTTCTCCCAGCAAAGGGCCTGGGCAAAAGCCTCATCAGAAGCCATTTTCTGAAGCTTCTTAACGTTTTCTATATAAACGTCATCGGAGGTAGCCTGCTGCATATTAAAGAAAGTATCTTTGAATTCCGGATTATTGTATGTACCCCATATCCATGTTGTTTCCCCTTCTCTTGCTTCCGCAAGGAAGTATCTGAAAGCAGTTGAATATGCCGCCATACCGGAGGTCGTATATCCTATGGAAAGGTCGTATTTGCCGTCTGTAATATTCTTTTCCCATATTTCGGAGTTAGCAAGGCTTTCTTCGTCTATAACAGTCTTTATGCCCACCTTGTCAACAGAAGCCATGATAACGTCTGCTATGCGGTTTAAAAGCTCTTGGGTAGAGGCGGAATACTGAGGGGTAACTAAGATTTCCATTTTGCTTCCGTCGGGGAATTCTCTGTATCCGTCGCCGTCAACGTCTTTATAGCCGCCTTCGTCAAGGAGCGCATTGGCTTTGTCTAAATCCTGTGAAAGCATTGGAAGGCTTGCATCAAAGCCCTTTGTTGAAGGGGGTATGATTCCGCTTCCGGGAGCCTGTCCAAATTCGCCGTTAATGGTTATTGCAAGCTGATTATAATCAAGAGCGTATCTTACTGCGTGCCTGAAATTGGAATCTGCTCCTGCGGGCCTCTCCATTCCGTATGTAAGCTGAAAATTTCCTGCGTAATCGCTTTCTCCAAGGTCGATGTTACTGTCTTTTGAAAGAGTCTCGATTAAGGTTGCGTCAATAGGGTTTGCATAATTAAACATGGCGTCTATCTCGCCGTTAAGCATAGCCATCATCAATGTATCTTCGCCGGAATAGGATTTAAGGGTAACTGCGTCTACAGTTATTTCTCCTGCATAGTTATTTTCAGGTACAGCTTCATAATATGAAATCTGGGCGTCCTTATCCTTGGATACAAGCTTATAAGGTCCGCAGCCTATCGCGGCAGCATCTTCTGCATATTCCGCATAGTCGGTAATGCCTTCCCAAATATGCTTTGGAAACACACAGGCATTATTCATGGCAGATGAATTTATCCAGTAATAAGCGTCCGGTTCGCTGAAAATAAGCTCTGCCGAATCTTCGCCTAAAAGATTAACTGCTTCTAAATTTTTAAGAGAGCCTGTCTTCTTAACATTTTTCATATAGTCAAATGTAAAAAGAATATCCTCTGAGGTCACAGGCTTTCCGTCATGCCAAACGGCGTCAAGAGGAAATGTAAATGTAATTTTCTTTCCGTCCTCGGATATTTCAAAGGATTTAAAGAAATAAGGCTGTAAAACATTGTTCTTATCTCTATACACAAAATTACCTTGCGTAAGCCCGTTGTAATTCATTCTTCCAAAGGCGTCTTTTTGCGTCTGGGAGTTAAATACATTATTTTCTGCAACAGTGCCGATAATAAGATTTTTAACGTGCTTTTTTTCTGTGCTTTCGGCTTCCTTATCCTCTTTCTTCTCTTCAGGCTGGGCTGATTGCTGTTCATTGGGTTTTGCAGCTATCTCCGCACTTTTGGGAGAGCAGCCTGCAAAAAAGGATAAAGCCATAACGACTGCTGCGATTCTTAAAAGCTTGTTTTTCATAATATCCTCCGTCTTATTTAGGGTCTAGCAATAATTATTGCTGATTAAATCCGTCCTTAATTTGTTTTAAAACACTTAAAGTAAACTTCTTATAAAGAAGAGGCAAAACCGATTCTTAAAAAATAAAACTTGGGCTTATTCACATAAATCCATGTCCGCTGCTTCTTAAGTGCGCAGGATATCTTTGATACATATAGTAAATTTCACAGAAGGATACAATAAAAATCTATTCTTCATAAAGGGCTTAAACAGATAGAATCCCTATGTTTAAGCCATTCAAAATATACGATTTTGATTCCTGTTTCATTTGAAATTGACTATAAGCTGTCCTATATGGCTTTGTTCCTGCTTCACTTTAAATTTACCATAAAGCTTGCTTGGTTCAGTTTTTATAGAAGAATAAAAAAGCGCCCTTTCAAAGGACGCAAATAAGCATGGAAATGCCTTTTATGATCCACCTTCCCTTCGAAAGCTTCCATATAAATAAGAAGGCAGGTCTTCTGACTAAGGGTCAACCGCATTATCTCCTTCCCGCATATTCATTATGCAGTGGTATCGATAAATTGTCACCTACACAGCAGCGAGGGCTGTTCCGGATTTTCACCGGATTCCCTTTTAATGCATATTAATGCAACCATTCCTATTTCATATTAAGTTCTTTAAAAGAATAACACTATAATGAATTCATGTCAACGGATATATACAAATAGAGCCAATAATTTACATTATTCCTCTTTGACACTAAAACCTATATTAAAAAATATCTATAAAAATCGTTAAATCATCCCATAAAATTCGTACGGCTTCATCGTAAAAAGCCTCTCTTAGGCTTTTATCAAGCCTTGTTTCAGGCATAGATTTGAAATTATTTAAAGTTTTAATTTTTCTTTCGGCCGCCTCAAATGATACGCCGAAATTTCTCGATATATCTTCCGGAAATATCCGCATTCCATGCTCCATCAAAAGCTTTATTAAAGCCTCCGGCATTAAAAGACAAGAAGCGAAAAAATTCGCTTCTATTTCACTTAAGGGCATGTCCGTTTTATGCTCAAGAAGAATATGACCGATTTCATGAGCCATAGTCCAGTTTCTTCTTCCCTTACCGGAAGCACCCTCAGAATGGAGGACAAGATATTCCCCCGGTCTGTACTCAATATTAATCCCGTCTATTACTTTACTTCCCGCGGTAATTTCATAAATGTTCTGATGGGTTAACTTGGAATAGTTTTCAATGGTATCAAAAATAACCGATTTCCCTGGAATAAGGATATTTTCAGCTTCTATAGGAAGCTTTATATTCTCTTTAGGCTGGCTTAATAAAAGCTCATATGCCTTAAGCCTGATATAATTAAAATCTATATCATATTTATCCATGAAACTGTAATCCTAAGCAATTCCTATCTTCTTTTATGCTTTAAATAAAGATTGAGCGTGTTTTCAAAGTGGCTCAGGACTTCCTCCCTCTCTTCATCGCTAAGCTCTCCTGCTTTTCGAAACAGCATTTTAAGCTGGGCATCGTCTTCTCCTTTTCTGGAGTCGGACTTTCCTAAAAGATAATCTGTAGAAACACCGAAAACCCCTGCAGATTTTTCTGCAAATTCAATTTTAGGCTCTCTAAGCCCGTTTTCATATCTGCTCAAGGTAGACTTTGTAGTGCCGAGAAGCTCGGCCAAATCGTCCAGCGTCCACCCTCGTTCATGTCTTAATTCTTTAAATCTTCTCTGAAAAGATGCCATAAATAACACCCCTTTAAAATAAATACAAGCTTAATTACGTATGATTTTACAGTAAATAAATATATAAAGCAATAAAAGACGTATATTTATTAAACTTGAAAAGGTCTTTTTGTTTTAAGCTTAATAAGTTTTTCTTTACTATAATCCGCTTATTAAAAGCTTTCCTTATAAATATTTTATCATAAATTGCCAATTAATCAACCTGTTTGAATAAAAAACTAATTTCGCATAAGTATTTCAGGCTAAATTATGATTCGTCCCTCACAAACAAAAGATCTATTCTTCTGTTTTCAATATCTGCCCTTAACACAGATACCTTTACATGCTGGCCGATTTTATATATATTTCCATAATGCTCTCCTACTACTTCGTAATTCTTTTCGTCAAAGATATAATAATCATCTGACATATCGGAAAAGCTTACCATGCCTTCAACTGTATTGGAAAGCTCCACATAAATTCCCCAATTGGTAACACTGGATACGATTCCGTCAAATATTTGACCAACCTTATCCTGCATATACTGTGCCTTTTTCAAATTGAGAGTTTCTCTTTCGGCTTCTTCTGCAGTTCTTTCCGTAAGAGAAGAATTTTTACACACTTCGGGAAGAATCTTTGTATAATGCTTCTGCCTTTTTTCATCAAGTCTTCCTTCGATATTCTCTTTTATAATTCTGTGTATCTGGAGATCGGGATACCTTCTGATAGGCGATGTAAAATGACAGTAATAATTAGCCGCAAGACCAAAATGGCCTTCATTCTCATAGGTATATCTGGCCTGTTTCATGCTTCTTAAGGCCACTTTGCTGATAAGCATTATTTCAGGCTTATCTTGAAGCCTTGAAATAAGAGCTTGTATGCTTTTGGGATGGTTGGAACGGCCCTTCAGGCTATAGCCAAAATGGCTTATAAATTCCGAAAGGGCTTCCAGCTTTTCCTTATCGGGCTTTGCATGAGATCTGTAAACAAAGGGCATTTCAAGCCAATAATAGGTCTGGGCTATGGTCTCGTTGCAAACAAGCATAAATTCTTCTATAATGCCTGTGGAAAATGTCCGTTTTCTTGGAACAATATCAATAGGCCAGCCTTTTTCGTCAAGGACTACCTTTGATTCCTGAAAATCAAATTCTATGGCACCTCTTTCGATTCTCTTCTGCCTTAAAATCTCGCTAAGCTCTCCCATTTGCCTGAGCATAGGAAGCACCTCTGCATATTCCTTCTCATAATACTCATCATCATTAAGGGCAAGCTCTACGCCTTCGTATGAAAGCCTTTTATTTACGTTAATAATAGTTTCTTCTATTTTATGGCTTACAACATTTCCGCTCTTATCAATATCCATAATGCAGCTTAAAGCAAGCCTTTCTTCCCCTTCGTTTAGAGAGCAAATGCCGTTTGAAAGGCTATGGGGAAGCATGGGTATCACCCTGTCTGCAAGATATACGCTTGTCCCCCTTTTAAGAGCTTCTTTATCAAGGGGCGAACCTTCTTTTACATAATTAGTTACATCTGCAATATGAACCCCCAGCCTGAAGATATCCCCTTCTTTTGCTAAGGTTACTGCATCGTCTAAATCTTTGGCGTCTTCTCCGTCAATCGTAACAGTTAAAATATCCCTTAAATCAAGCCTGTTTTTCATATCTTCTTCTAAAACATAAGGGGATATATTTTCGGCTTCCCTTAAAACTTCCTGGGGAAATTCCTCTGGAATCTGAAATTGCCGAACGATGCTTAATATATCTACGCCTGGGTCATTCATATGGCCTAAAATTTCTATTATTTTTCCTTCGGGATTTCTATTTTCAATGCTTGCAGGCTTTGTTATTTTAACGACTACCTTATGGCCGTTTACGGCTCCCTTAGCTCCTGATTTGGGTATATAAATATCCGAGGATATTTTAGGGTCATCAGGACGGACAAAACCAAAATTCTTATTCCTGTCAAATGTTCCTACAATGCCATTTAAGCCTCTTTTTAAAACCTTTATGATTCTTCCTTCTGCACGGGTATTCGGGCCCATCTCGGAGACCACCTGGGCAAGAACCAAGTCTTTATGCATTGCGCCGCCTACGTATTCTTCGGGTATAAAAATATCTCTCGCCCTTGTTTCATCAGGCATAACAAAGCCAAAGCCCTTGGCATTTCCCTGAAAGATGCCCTTGACAAGCTGCATATCAGATAAAGGCATAATTTTGCCCTTTTTCGTAATAATAAGCTCTCCGTCATTTTCAAGCTCTTTAATAATATAATTAAATTCGTCTCTTTCATTCGAAGGAACTTCCATAAAAAATGACAGTTCGGATATTTTCATCGGCACATATTCCGAAGAATTTATTATTTTAACTATTTTATTTTTTCTTTCATTATAAACTTCTGCTTCCACCAAATTCTCCTTTCTGTCTCATAATCAATTTCCTTTTATTCCGCCGTAAATTCCTTGGCGGCAGAAGATTTAAGTCAATTGATAACGATATTGTTTTATAAGTAATTCAAATATAGCAAATTATTTAAACTTTAATCCTAGATTTTATTTCAATAATATTCTTATCATATTTAGCAATATAAATACAAAAAAACCTTTCTACAGTTTATTGCAGAAAGGTTTATCACTTATTTATCTTACTAAGCAAAGCACTAAAGATAATATCATGAACACAGCACCTAATATCTTGCTGTATTTTTCAAGAGCGCCTTCTAGAGAACGTCCTTTATTCTTATCCCAGTAGGTCTGAGAATCGCTCATACCACCGGTAACGGCACCAAGACCACCTGCCGAACGCTTCTTCTGCATAAGAATAACCGTAACGAGTCCTAAACAAACCGCTATATAAATAATGCTTAATAACACAAACGGTACTGACATGATATACCTCCTTGCTATCTTCTATAATAAAAGTGGGGGAAGAAGGATTCGAACCTTCGAAAGCGTTGCTAACAGATTTACAGTCTGCCCCCTTTGGCCACTCGGGAATTCCCCCATAAAAAAATTCAATTGGAATCCGGCAGCCACCTACTCTCCCGGGCAGTCTCCCGCCAAGTACCATCGGCCGTCTGTGGCTTAATCGTCGTGTTCGGTATGGGTACGGATGTTTCCCATAGACGCATCACCACCGGAAAGCTTTGTTATCCTTGCTTTCATAAGATAACCTTGATATATTTTATTTTTGTTTCTATAAGCTATTAGCTATAAAAACAAAACTTATTTTCAGCATTCATTTACATGAACACTCAAAACTAAATAATAAGTACTCAAACCCTTCAGACAGTTTTGTTTCACAAAACTATCTCCTCAGCATTTTGCTTCACAAAATCATTAAACTTCGTTTAATGACCCAAATTCTTTTGGGTGCTACCCTACTTTTCCTTAGAAAGGAGGTGATCCAGCCGCACCTTCCGATACGGCTACCTTGTTACGACTTCACCCCAGTCACTGGTCTCGCCTTAGGCTGCTCCTTCCTTTCGGTTAGGTCACAGACGTTGGGCGCTACCAACTCCCATGGTGTGACGGGCGGTGTGTACAAGGCCCGGGAACGTATTCACCGCAACATGCTGATTTGCGATTACTAGCGATTCCAGCTTCATGTAGTCGAGTTGCAGACTACAATCCGAACTGTGGCAGCTTTTTTGAGCTTTGCTCCAGGTCACCCCTTCGCTTCTCTCTGTACCTGCCATTGTAGCACGTGTGTAGCCCAAGACATAAGGGGCATGATGATTTGACGTCATCCCCACCTTCCTCCGTGTTATCCACGGCAGTCTTTCTAGTGTGCCCGGCACTACCCGCTGGCTACTAAAAATAAGGGTTGCGCTCGTTGCGGGACTTAACCCAACATCTCACGACACGAGCTGACGACAACCATGCACCACCTGTATCCATTGTCCGTAGAACGGTGCATCTCTGCACCCATCAATGGTATGTCAAGCCTTGGTAAGGTTCTTCGCGTTGCTTCGAATTAAACCACATGCTCCACCGCTTGTGCGGGCCCCCGTCAATTCCTTTGAGTTTCAACCTTGCGGCCGTACTCCCCAGGTGGAGTGCTTATTGCGTTTGCTGCGGCACCGAGGATCTCTCCCCCACACCTAGCACTCATCGTTTACAGCGTGGACTACCAGGGTATCTAATCCTGTTCGCTACCCACGCTTTCGTGCCTCAGCGTCAGTTTCAGTCCAGTAAGTCGCCTTCGCCACTGGTGTTCCTCCTAATATCTACGCATTTCACCGCTACACTAGGAATTCCACTTACCTCTCCTGTACTCTAGATTAACAGTTCCTTATGCAATCTCAAAGTTAAGCCCTGAGTTTTCACATATGGCTTACTAATCCGCCTACTCACCCTTTACACCCAGTAATTCCGGATAACGCTTGCCCCCTACGTATTACCGCGGCTGCTGGCACGTAGTTAGCCGGGGCTTCTTACTTGGGTACCGTCATTTTTTTCTTCCCCATCGATAGAAGTTTACGATCCGAAAACCTTCTTCCTTCACGCGGCGTTGCTGCATCAGGGTTTCCCCCATTGTGCAATATTCCCCACTGCTGCCTCCCGTAGGAGTTTGGGCCGTGTCTCAGTCCCAATGTGGCCGGTCACCCTCTCAGGCCGGCTACTGATCATTGCCTTGGTAGGCTCTTACCCCACCAACTAGCTAATCAGACGCGGGCTCCTCCTGTACCGATAAATCTTTCCCCATTCGGCCATGCGGCCATACGGTATTATGCGGTATTAGCCATGATTTCTCACAGTTATTCCCCTGTACAGGGCAGATTACCCACGCGTTACTCACCCGTCCGCCACTCCAAGTAGATAGTGCAAGCACTATTTACTCAGCGTTCGACTTGCATGTGTTAGGCACGCCGCCAGCGTTCATCCTGAGCCAGGATCAAACTCTCTATTTAATCCTTGTCCACTCTTGTCTAAAAGCAAGCTTTTAGACTGTCAAACGGATATTTTATATCCTTTTCGACTATCTGGCATTTGTTTCTCGTCATTACTTTTCTTCGTTAGCCTTAAAGCTCTCAAAGTTTTTTCTTTTCGGGTTGGTTCTTTCCTTATTATTCAGTTTTCAATGTTCTCGTTTTTGTTTCTTATGCTTGTTTTTCCTGCGCTGTCCTCTCTCGGACGCAAAATCTAGTTTACCACATGCTTTTACAATTGTCAACTTCTTTTTTGAACTTTTTTATAATATTTATCTTTTATAAGCTTCCAGCCTATAGATAGGCATACCTTTTGCAGAAAACTTCATTTCATATTCTGTCATTATATTTCCTTCAAAGTTGCTGGAATGTAAATCAAGGCTTATATTTTTAAGCCCCCACCCTTGTCCTGAAAATTCATTTAAGGAGAACTCAAAAAGCTGGGTATTATCCGTTTTAAAATGGATTTCCCCGTCCTTTGTTAACAGCTTATCATATATGGAAAGAAAGCTTCTGTAAGTAAGGCGTCTTTTAACCCATTTTTTTCTATTGGGCCATGGATCGCTGAAATTTAAGTATATAAGGCTTACTTCATCTTCTGCAAAAAAGTTATCAATATTTGTAGCGTCTGTGGCAAGAAAAAGAATATTGTTTATATTTTCTCCGGCTTCCTTAAGCTCTCTTATTTTTCTGGCCCCTGTAACGATTACAGACCATTCTCTTTCAATGGCAACAAAGTTAACATCAGGGTTAAGCCTTGCGCTTTCCGTTATGAAGTTGCCTTTACCGCAGCCTATTTCTATCCGCAAGGGATTGTTATTTTTAAATATTTCATTCCAGCGCCCCTTGCTGTCAGGGTTTTGCAAAATAAGCTCATTGTTTTCAAATTCATTAACCGTCCAGTTCTTTTTTCTTACCCTCATAATGCGCTCCTTAAAAAATATAATGACTTGTATATTTTCCATTATATTTCAAAAAAAGTCAACTATTATAATAAGTATTTTTTCTATTTATACGAAGTAGACTTAAAAATGATACAGGTATAAGCTTATGGGTTATTTTCAAGTCTGTGCCTTTCTATTTTTAACAAATTTAAATTTAAGTTTATAAACAATAAAATCCTTCCGTTGTAAATATATTTTTGTTATATTATACTTACAATATAATTATCGGCATCGGTATGATTCGCATGAAAATCCATATACCGAAGAAAATTAAACATAATGGAGTTGACTATGAAAAATTATTATCCTTTATTAAAAGATGTATCAATGTTTAAAGGCATAGATGAAGAATCCTTTCCAGAAATGCTCTCATACCTTGACGCATACGAAAAAAGCTATGATAAAAACGATTCCATATTAAACGCCGGCGACCCTGTGATAAACGTGGGAATTGTTCTTGACGGACTTATTCATATTATAAAAGAGGATGTTAACGGGAATCGGTCAATCGTTGCAGAATTCGGGAAAAATCATATTTTTGCCGAGGCCTTTTGCTGTGCACGGCTTGAAAAAATGCCTGTTTCAGTAACTTCCGCATCAAAATCTTCTATATTTTTCGTAAATTACGGTAAGATTATAAGAGAGTGCGGAGGAAAAAGGCATTTTCATCATATGCTGATTGAAAATATGCTTATGATAATGGCCAGAAAAAATCTTGTTCTAAATCAAAAAATCGAATATGTTTCAAAAAGAACTACCAGAGAAAAGCTTATGGCTTATCTTTCAAGATGCGCTGTTGAAAGCCAAAGCAGAATATTTGAAATCCCTTTTAACAGGCAAGAGCTTTCGGATTTTCTTTTCATTGACAGAAGCGCCATGTCAAAAGAGCTTTCAAAGCTCAAAGAAGAAGGAATTATAGATTATTATAAAAATCAATTTAAGCTTTTATAATTAAGGTCTTATAAATATTCTGGTGTTAGGAATGTATCTTTATTTTTGAAATGCACATAATAAAAGTGCAGCCAAAAAATAAAGGAATGATTATTATGCTGGAATATAATAATATGGCCGCTTTAGAGCTTGGAATGTCTCTTTTTCCGCCTATAAACGCTTTCTGGGATTCACAAAGAAGAAAATTCAGAGAAATTTCTTCTCAAAAACTTATTAAAGAATATAAGGCAGGCGTTTATCTGGCAGAATAACGGCAAAAAACCTCCGAAGCATATGCTTCGGAAGTTTTTTATAGTTATCAAATTTGAAAAAAATTAAACTTATGCTTGAATAAAAGTAAAATTGTAGGGTTGTAAATTTGCTTTTCCTTGATTTTATGCCTTCTTGTATCCTGTTATTTACTGCGGAAGAAAAGAAAATTTACTATACGCCCGTATCTTTTTCAAATTCCCTTGGTATAAATTAAAATGTAAGGTCAGGAGCTGCGTAAACTCTTGTGCCGAGCTCGGTATCAAGAAGATATAAGCCTTGTGCATCCTTGCCGAAAAGTTCATACTTTTTAATTAAAGCTTCTGCATTGCTTTCTTCTTCCATCTGCTCTTTTACGAACCAGTCTAAAAATTGCATCGTACGGAAATCTTTGATTTCGTAGGCAGCATCATAGATGTTATGAATAGACGCCGTAACAAATTTCTCGTGCTCCAAAGCCATATCCAGAGGTGTTTTATGGCAGGCATATTCTTTATCGGGTTTATCAATAGCTTCGAGAACTACTCTCTCGCTATTTTCCTGGAGGTATTTAATAAAAAGGAGCGCATGGTCTCTTTCTTCCTGAGCCTGAATATTAAACCAGTTGGCAAATCCCTGAAGCTCTTCATCAGCATAGTAATTGGCAAAATCAAGATATAAATAAGCGGAAAAGAATTCCTTTGTTACTTGTTCATTTATAAGCTTTATTATTTTTTTATCTAACATATTATCTCCTCCTGTATTATATGATATTTAGTATTTCCTGATAATTATATTCTAATATTTATAGTGCAAACTGTCAACTAATAATATTATATATTTATTTTACATTATGTATGGAACTTTTTATCTGCATTGCCCGTCTTTAGAAGTAATCAGGGTAGGAATAAATTTATAAACCCAAAAAATAAAGGAGGTTTTAATTATGAAAAAAACAAAGTGGCTTGCCTTAGCCCTTCTTTTATCTTTCATTATAACAGGAACAGCTCCTGCTGAGGCGGCAGAAGAAACAGAACTTATTATGCTTGCAGGAAGTTCAAAAGCAATGTTAAATTCCAAAGAAATAAATATAAGTGATGAAAAATTATGGCTTACCCCTGATATTTATGATGACAGAGCTTATGTACCAAAAGATTTTGCAGAGAAAAACCTTAAGATTTCTATCGATAAAAAAGTAAAATCCATTACTTCAGAAGAAGGAATGGAATATGTTTCAGTAAGAGACATTGCCGATAATTATAATTTTAAAATTTTCTATAACAACGGCGTCATAGTGATTACCAATAAATCAGGCGCAAAAGCTCCTTCTGAAACATCTGTATCTGCTTATAAGAAGCAGCTCTCTACTTTGCCTAAGGTAGGTACAAGTGAAAAGCTTGTTTCTCTCTTGGGAAAAAATGAAAATGATATTATGTACAAAATGCCCCAAGCACTTTTAGGCAGAGAAGAAAGCGGAACCGCAAACTCCGCCCCTGCAAAGGAGATGCAGGCAGCAGATACGCAAGCAAAAAGCGACCATTCCACCACCAATGTACAGGTTGAAGGTGTGGACGAGGGCGACATTATTAAGACCGATGGAAATTATATTTATTTCGGCTCTCAAAACAAAATAAATATAGTTAAAGCACAGCCAGCCGACAAAATGGAAGTTATGGCAAAGCTTTCCTATGCTGATGAGGACTATATCAATGAAATGTTTATAAACGGCAATCAGCTTATCGTAATAACATCTTCTTACGAGATGCCTAAAATAGAGGCGCCTGAAATAACAAATGATAATGTTTCACAGAAATTGCTTATTCTGGATAGATATATAGGAAAGCAGATTGTAAAGGTTTATGTATATGACCTTTCCAATATAAAGGCGCCTAAATTAGTAAAATCAACAGAAATGGAAGGTAATTTCTTAACTGCAAGAAAAACGGGAGACAATCTCTATTTCATGGTTCAAAATTATTTATACTATAATAGAGACAGCGGAAACTATCCCCTTCCTGTACTCCGTGATGCCATATCGGGAAAAGAAGCTGCCGTAAGCTATGGCGCAATCTCTTATTTTCCTGAGGCAATCAGCAGCCAGATGACAAATATTATCGGCATAAACCTTAAAAATATAAATGCGGCGCCTTTCATGGAATCTTATCTTGGCGGCGGAGAAAATATCTATATGTCAACAGAAAACCTTTATATTGCAACCACCAGCTATGCCTTTAATTATAATAACAGCGCTCCTTATTATCATACAAACGTATATAAATTTGCTCTCGGAGAAAACTCCATTCAATATAAAAACAAAGGCAGAGTTGAAGGCAGTATATTAAATCAGTTTTCGATGGATGAAAATGACGGTTTTTTCAGAATAGCAACAACAAGCCGTCTTGGAAACGGCGGAAGCACAAACAGTCTTTTCGTATTAGATAAGAATATGGACACGCATGGAAAGGTTAAGAATATAGCTCCCGGAGAACAGATTTATTCCGTAAGATTTATGGGTGACAAGGCTTATATGGTAACTTTTGAAGTAACGGACCCTCTTTTTGTCATAGACCTTAAAGACCCCGCAGAGCCTGCAATCTTAGGCCAGCTTAAAATCCCTGGCTATAGCAATTATCTTCATCCTTATGATGAAAACCATTTAATCGGCTTTGGCATAGATACTTTCGAAAAAGACGGAAGAGCTTATAATAAGGGAATGAAAATCTCTATGTTCGATGTTTCAGACCTGAAAAACCCCAAAGAAAAATTTGTCACGGTAATCGGAGACAGGGGAACTTCGTCAGAGCTTTTAAATAACCATAAAGCCCTTCTTTTTGACAAAGAAAAGAATATCATGGCGTTTCCTATTGAGGTTCGCACAATAAATTCAAATTCCAAGGATGACTTATTCTCCTACGGAGATTTCAAATTTCAAGGCGCATACGTTTATAGTATCGATATGGAAAAAGGCTTTAACTTAAGAGAAACCATAACCCACCAGAAAGACAGCTCTGAAATTTATGATTATGATACCTATGTTCAAAGGATTATATATATAGGAGATTATTTATACACTGTTTCCAACGGAAGGATTATGGCAACAAGCCTTAAAGACATGAAAGCAACAGGAAGCGTAGAACTTAAATCATGACCACCCTTAAAAGGGTGGTTTGAGCTAGGCCTGTAAGGCCTTGTTACCGGCCAGCATCTCAAGATGCTGGCTTTCACTTAAGTTCAAGCCCCTATGCCCTTGCCTCTTTTGCTTAGCCCTTAAGGGCTATTTGTATTACCAGCTAACCCCTAAAGGGGTCTTCATATTCTTTGACACTCAGCTTATCTAGAGCAATGTCATGTTGCTCTTGTTCTCTGATGTATTTCTGGATGGTAGCTTCGTTCAGTCCTACCGTACTGACATAATAGCCAACTGACCAAAAATGCCGATTCCCAAACTTGTACTTCAAATTTGCATGTCGATCGAAAATCATCAGGGCACTTTTCCCTTTTAGATATCCCATAAAACTTGAAATGCTGATCTTTGGTGGAATGCTCACTAACATATGCACATGATCTGGCATCAGGTGACCTTCGATCAGTTCTACGCCTTTGTAGCCGCATAACTCTCGAAGAATTTTCCCAATCGACTCTCGATATTGATTGAAGATGATTTTACGTCTATACTTTGGAGTGAACACAATGTGATATTTGCACATCCACTTTGTGTGGGACAAACTATTATGTTGGTTTGCCATTGAAACACCTTTCCTTTCTGCATAGTGGCTTGAACACTCACTATTCTATTGGAAAGGTGTTTCTTGTGGTAGAACCTTTTGGTCCTCTACCCGTATAGCGGGTAGTTTTTTGTTTCGCACGCTATGCGAGCTCAACTGGCTTAAGCCATAAAATAATAAAAAAGCGGAGGAAATTTCCTCCGCTTTTTTATAGTTATAGTAAATTTAAAATCAAACAGTAATAAAAATCGTATATTTTAAATGGCTTAAACATAGGGGTTTTATATGTTTAAGCCGTTTATGAAAAATAGATTTTTATTGCATCCTTCAGTGAAATTTACTATAAATTCAAATGAAATAACAGCATAGTCAATTTATTTTTACATTATTTTATATCCTCTAAAGCTAAACACTTACAGCAGTATTAAAGCAAATTGACTATATACTCATACAAAAAGGTGCGAGCTTAGAGAGTATCGGTATAGGCTTGCTTTGCAAACCTATATCTTGTCCCTTATTTTCAATGAGTTCTTAGCTCTCAGTTGCCTTTCTGAGCATACTGAATTTTTCAACTTTATGATCAAGCTTTATTTTTAGCTTTTGTTTTGGATGGGGAGCTTCTTTAAGAGGCTCTCCTTCTTCATTATAAATTTCTGTTATTTTCTGTTTGAAATTTTCTCCCTTGGGATTAAATATTTCCACTTCGTCGCCTACGGAGAATTTGTTCCTCTGTTCGCCGTAAGCAAGGCCTGTCTCCTTATCAAATTCCTCTATAAGAGCAACAAAATCATAATTTCTTATATAGGAGTTATTTGTATATATCTGCTCTGCTGCTCCTGGTTTATTAAAATAAAAGCCTGTAGTAAAATCCCTATGGCTTGATTTTTCAAGCTCTCTAAGATAATAAGGCTTTTTAGCCAGATATTTCTCCTTGTCCTCAAAATAATCGTCTATGGCTTCCCTATAAGCTTTTGTAACAGCGGCAACATAATAAGAAGTTTTCATGCGGCCTTCTATTTTAAAGCTTCTTATACCCGATTCTACAAGCTCAGGAATATGGCCTATCATGCATAAATCCTTTGAATTGTAGATATAAGTTCCTCTTTCATCTTCATAAACAGGCATGTATTCCCCTGGTCGCTTTTCTTCCATAAGATAATACTGCCATCTGCATGGGTGAGCACATTCTCCTCTGTTGGAATCTCTGCCTGTCATATAATTGCTTAAAAGGCATCTTCCTGAATAGGAAATGCACATTGCGCCGTGAACAAATGCTTCCAGCTCAAAATCCTTATCTATTTTATTCATTTTGCTGTGAATAGAATTTATTTCATCAAAAGAAAGCTCTCTTGCGAGAACAACTCTTTGGGCCCCTAAATTCTTCCAGAAAAGAGCCGTTTGAAAATTCGTATTATTAGACTGGGTACTGATGTGTATGTCCATATCCGGCACAGCGTTTCTGGCAATGGAAAATAGGCCTGGGTCGGATATTATAAGGGCATCTACCCCCATTTGATAGAGTTCCTTGAAATATTCGGCTGCCCCTTCAAAATCTTCTTCATGGGCAAATATATTTGCCGTTATATAGATCTTTGCATTATGTTTATGAGCAAACGCGATTCCCTCAGCCATTTCATTCATATCAAAGTTTTTCGCCTTCGCTCTAAGGCCAAGACTTTTTCCGCCCATGTAAACGGCATCTGCGCCGTAGGTAATGGCTATTTTGAGCTTTTCCAAATCTCCTGCGGGAGAAAGCAACTCAATTTTTTTATTCATCATAATCCAGCTCCTTAAGAATTACTTCGTCTGCCGTTTTAGTAGAAAGAAGCAGACCGTCATCAACAGGTATGATAGTGCTTACAAGGCCTTCCGAATTAAGGGCTGAATATAGAAAGCGCCGCATTCTGGTATAGGTCGTTCTCTGCCGCCTTGGAATATCCTGTCTTTCCATGGCTATATATCCGTTTTGAAATATATCGTCGGCAATTAAAGCTCCGCCTTTATTAAGCATTCTTACGCAATGGGGAAGAAATTGAATATACTGCCCTTTTGCAGCATCCATAAAAATAAGATCAAATTTTTCATCCATTTCAGAAAGAATTTCAAGGGCATCCCCTTCCAGAAGGGTAATCTTTTTCTCAAGCTCCATCTCCTTAAAGGTTTGCTTTGCCCTGTCTATCATAATATCATATCTGTCTATTGTGGTTATATGCCCCCCGCCTGCCATAAATTCCGACATAAGGCTTGCAGAAAACCCGATACAGCAGCCTATTTCAAGAATTTTTTCAGGCCTTTTCAAAGCGATTATAGTAGCTAAAAATCTTGCCGTGGCATTTTTTATAACAGGGAACCCCTCTGTATAGGCTGTTTCCTGAAGCTCTCCAAGCCTTCCTGTAAAGGGGTTTAAAATGCTGTTTATATAGTTTTCAAAGTCTCTGTCTATTACGCTCATTAAGCTTCCATCCTAATATTTTTGATTATAAAGCTGCTTTGCTTCAAGAAATTTATCATAATTATCCGTAAAGAAATGCTCCCCTGTTTCCTCATCCTTTACAACAAAATACATATAGTTTCCGTTTCCCGGATTCACCGCAGCTTTGATACAGGCTTCTCCGGGGTTTGATATAGGCCCTACAGGAAGACCGGAATTAATATAAGTATTATAAGGAGACTCCACCTTTAAATCTTCATCGTAAAGCCTGTCTTTCTTTTTATCAAGGGCATAAAGAATCGTAGAACACATCTGAAGATTGGTATTATTTTTAATTCTATTAAAAATTACCTCGGCTGCTTTTTCCCTTTCGGAATCTACTCTTATTTCTTTTTCTATTATAGAAGCTATGATAACGGTTTCGTCCATAGTAAGGCCCATTTTCTTAGCCTGCTCATCGTATTTCGAATAAATTTCTTCAAAGCGCATAAGCATTTTATTGATTACGGTTTCAGGGCTTGAGCCCGGAGCTATATAATAAGTATCCGGGAATAAATATCCTTCAAGCCTTTTTTCTCTTTCGGGTATTTCCGATATAAAGCTATAATTGTATGTTCCTTCATTGCAGGCCTTCAAAAATTCTTCTGCTGAAAAAAGCTCTTTGCTTTCAAGATAATCGGCAATATCCTTTAAAGTATAGCCTTCCCTTATGGTTATGATAATGTCCTTGGTGTATACCTTTTTTTCTCTTAAAGTATTTACAATGCCTGTTGCGTCCATTTCCGTATTGAGAAGGAAGGAGCCCCCGTCAAAATTGCCTTTATTGCCTTTCAAGGTATTTTCAAGCTCAAATAAGAAGGCAGAATTTATGATTCCTTCGTCCTCTAAAAGCTTAGCAACTTCCGAAAGGGTAGCGCCTTTTTCTATAGTAACGGTAACGTCTCTTTTAGGAAGCTCTTTCGTGGCATCTTTAGCCAGCTGCTTTCCTGTGTTAAAGGATTTTCCAGCCATAGTATATATAAAATACGCCAGAATCCCCATTAACACAATATTAAAAACCATATTTACAAAAAAGCTTAATATTCCTTTATAGTTCATATAAACCACCTGCACGATTCATAAAATAGATTTAAATCTTAAAAATAATAGTAGCATTGCCCTTAAAGCTCTTTATAGCTAACGAAGATAAAAATATGTGTTTACTATAAAAGGACGCTCACGTAAAAATTCATCTGTGAGCCTGCTTGGTATAATAGTAAATTTAAAATTAAACAATAACAAAACCTTATTATTCACGCGGACTAAAAAATACGCTGTTTCCGAAAGAAATCCGCGTTTTGACGTCTCTAGTGAATCGGTTTTTGTTACTCTTTATGAGAAATTTACTATAAAAAACACTTTCACAAAATAGCTCTATAATATTATACCTTTACAAGTCTCTTTATTCAACACTTAGATTGGAGAAGATTTTTAAACCCCATTAACAAAACGCCTTTAAGCAGGCAAAAAAGGCAAATATTCTAATTAGAATCCTTGCCTTTTTCCCCTGCTTATGTTCCTTAATTCTACAACATAGGGGCTGCATAAATGCAGCCCCTTATAGGAGAGTTTATCATATCATAAGAGCCTTAACTTCTTCAGGAAGCTCTTCAGGAACACAGTTCATACTAATGATAAAGTTAACAGAATTAGTCCCGGACAGGACATCAAGCTTTTTAACAAGCTTAACGAGGTCTTCGTTATCCATCTTTCCAATAATATTTGTAAGCCCATCAACAAAAATATCGGTTATATCACTGTTCTGAGACAGTATACCGTATACGAAGCCTACAAATTCTCTGTAATTGAATAAGTCAAAGCTTCCAGTCTCAACAAAGCGTATATCGTAATGAAGATCATAGATGTGCCTGCTGTCATCATCTATAAATACTACATGCCCGTCTGTTGTCTTACCTGCTTCGTTGGCCATCTCAATAAGCCTTTTTGTCTTGCCTTCGCCCTTCCTGCCGGTGATAAACTGTATCATGGTAATCTCCTCCTTAAAAGTAAGTTCAGTTTAAGCTAAAGCTAAAACCTTTTAAGTATTGCTTTATATAGCAATAAAATTTACAAACAAAGTCAAAAGTTTTAAAAGTATAAAATTAAGTAAATATTCTGTTATAAAAGGGATAAGCTTTTTTACAAGAAAAACAAGATGAAATTAAGGCCCCTCACCTCCTTAACTATGCAAAACATAAAAAGTCAAGTAAATTCGAAGCATAATAAACAAAATTCTTTTATACTTATTCATATTATACTACATATTCTATAATAAAACCACATGAAAAATTACTTAATTTTATTTTTCAAATATATTTTAAAATCTTAACTATTGTGTTGAATTTTTACAGTTTATTAGGTGAAAATGCACTAATTTATATGAAGCAAACCTATTCTTAACAGACTTATCTTTAAATTTACCTTATATACCTTACAGAATACTATTTTTTAAACATTACCTCTTATTTTATAGTCTTCATTATATTAAATTAAAATATATTCCTAAATGCATATTTTGTGTTATAATTAAAATCCTTTTGTTCTGAAACATTTCCATTCTTGAATTTATCTTTTATCTCGTATATCATAATATGGTATATTTTGTAAGGCAATAATTTTTCTTGTATCTTAAGTTATGGTATACTATAGACAAACCAGTTACATATTAAATAAAACCATTCCTTTGTATTAAATACTGATAGGTGATATAATGTCAAACAAAAAAAACAGCTACGACAATGAAAGCATTACCTCCCTGAAAGGGGCCGACAGAGTTCGGAAACGGCCTTCGGTTATATTTGGCTCCGACGGCATTGAAGGCTGCCAGCATTCCGTATTTGAAATTCTTTCAAACTCATTGGACGAGGCAAGAGAAGGCTTTGGTAATCTCATTGAAGTAAAAAGATTTAAGGACCATTCCATAGAAATTATAGATCATGCCAGAGGCATCCCCGTTGATTTTAACCAGAACGAAAACAAATACAATTGGGAGCTTGTTTTTTGTGAGCTTTACGCCGGAGGAAAATATAAAAATAACGAAGACTCAAGCTATGCCTATTCTTTGGGGCTTAACGGCCTTGGCCTTTGCGCCACCCAGTATTCAAGTGAATACATGGACGTAATGGTTTTAAGAGACGGCTATGAATACAGCCTTCACTTTGAAAAGGGAGAAAATGTCGGCGGTCTTTTAAAAGAAAGGACAAGCCGTAAAGAAACGGGCAGCAGAATAAAATGGCGGCCTGACCTTGAAGTCTTTACGGATATTAATATCCCTTTAAGCTATTACCTTGATATTCTTAAAAAGCAGGCTATTGTGAATCCTAATGTAAAATTAACCCTTTTTGACGAGGAATCCGGCGAAAATTTTGTTTTTCTTTATGAAAAAGGCATTAGTGACTACATTAATGAAATTTCCGAGGGTACCTCTTTTACAGAGCCTAAATATATTTCAGACAGTGCTACGGGAAAAGACAGAGAAGATAAGCCTGAATATAAGTTTAAGTATGAGCTTGTTTTCAGCTTCAGCAATCAGAAAAGCCTCATGGAATATTATCATAATTCAAGCTTTCTTGAATACGGCGGTTCTCCTGATAAAGCAATCCGCTCTTCTTTTTTATCTGCCATAGATAATTATATAAAAACGAATAATTTATATAAAAAAGATGAGAAAAAAATCATTTTTCCCGATATAGAAGATAGCCTTGTGCTTGTCTGCAATTCCTTTTCTACGATAACCAGCTATGAAAATCAGACGAAAAAGGCAATAAATAATAAATTTATTCAGGATTACCTTACTTCAAGCCTGAAATCTGCCCTTGAAATATACTTTATAGAAAATAAAGCAGAAGCCGATAAAATAGCAAATCAGGTGCTTATTAACAAAAGAAGCCGTGAAACGGCAGAAAAAGCAAGGATTACCCTAAAAAAGAAGCTCACGGGAAGCCTTGATATTAATAACAGAGTGGAAAAATTCGTAGACTGCCGTACGAAAGATGTAAACCGGAAGGAGCTTTATATTGTAGAAGGGGATTCCGCTTTGGGTGCCTGCAAATTAGGCAGAGATTCGGAGTTTCAGGCAATCATGCCTGTAAGAGGGAAAATACTTAACTGCCTGAAGGCCAACTATGATAAAATATTCAATAGCGATATCATCACAGACCTTATTAAGGTTCTCGGCTGCGGTGTTGAAATAAAAACAAAGCATAATAAGGATTTTAACTCCTTTGACCTTTCTCTTTTAAGATGGAATAAAATTATCATCTGTACAGATGCAGACTTTGACGGCTTCCAGATAAGGACGTTGATTCTTACCATGCTGTACCGCCTTATGCCTACTCTTATTGAAGAGCATAAAATATTTATAGCAGAATCTCCTCTCTATGAAATTACCGGCGGTAAAAAAACCTATTTTGCCTACAGCGAAGGAGAAAAAGCAGATATTATTAAAAAACTCGGTGGCAAATGCCATATTCAGCGTTCCAAAGGTCTCGGAGAAAATGAGCCTGAAATGATGTGGCAGACGACCATGAACCCTGAAACCAGAAAGCTTATTGCTGTTATTCCCGAGGATATTGAAAACACTCAGCGAATCTTTGATATTCTTCTTGGGGACAATTTAAAAGGCCGTAAGGATTTTATAGAGGAATTCGGCCATAAATATATTGATATGACTGAAATCGTCTAGCCATGTGCTTTATAATTTTCCCGCCTGCTATAAAGATAGTTAACAAAACCGTATATTCATACGGACCTGAAAGACACTTTATTTAGAAAACAGAGCAGCTTTTAACGAATAGGCTTTTGTTACTTCTTTATAAGAAATTTGCTTTAATTATAAAGGGATATTCATCTAAAAGTGATTTACAGGTTCCTTGCTGTATCATTTTTTATCTTTGCAGAATACAGATGACTTATTTAAGTTTACCCTATTCATTCTGCATTTTAAACATATGCAAAAACCGGAGGTCTTAAATGACTAAAAAACCAACAAATGTGAATGCTGATGCCAATGTAATAAAACAAAATATCACTCACGTTCTTGAATCCAATTATATGCCCTATACCATGAGCGTCATCGTATCAAGGGCCATCCCTGAAATAGACGGTTTTAAGCCTGCCCATAGAAAGCTCCTTTATACCATGTATAAAATGGGGCTTTTAAAAGGCGGAAGAAGGAAGTCTGCAGATGTTGTGGGCCAAACCATGCAATTAAATCCCCACGGAGATGCCAGCATATACGAAACCATGGTAAGGCTCACGAGGGGCTATGATGCTCTTCTCCATCCTTTTGTAGATTCCAAGGGCAATTTCGGTAAGGTATATTCAAGGGATATGGCCTATGCTGCAAGCAGGTATACGGAAGTAAAGCTTGCAGACATATGCAGTGAGATATTTTTTGATATTGATAAAAATACAGTTGATTTTATAGATAATTATAACGGCACAATGAAGGAGCCGGTGCTTCTTCCCACAACATTTCCAAACCTTCTTGTTACCCCGAATCAGGGGATTGCCGTAGGGATGGCCAGCAGTATTGCAAGCTTTAATTTAAAAGAAGTATGCACGGCAACCATAGAATATATCAAAGATAAAAACACAGATTTAAAAAAGCATCTTTTAGGTCCTGATTTTTCAACCGGCGGCCAGCTGATCTATAACGAAGAAGAAATAGATAAAATATATAAAACAGGCCGGGGCGGTTTCAAGCTAAGGGCAAAATACAGATATGACAAGAAGAACTCCTGCATTGAAATATATGAAATACCCTACACAACCACGCAGGAAGCCATATGCGATAAAATTATTACCCTCGTTAAATCCGGAAAAATAAAAGAAATTACGGAAGTCCGTGACGAAACCGATTTAAAGGGCCTAAAAATTGCCCTTGATATAAGAAAAAGTGCAGACCCTGATACCTTAATGCAAAAGCTTTTTGCAATGACTCCCCTTGTAGATACCTTTAGCTGTAATTTTAATATTCTTATTAACGGCAGGCCCAAAACCATGGGAATAGCCGAAATCCTTGACGAATGGATTATTTTCAGAACAGAATGCATTCGGAAACAGCTAAACTATGATATCAAAAAAACCGAAGAAAAATTACATCTTCTTGAGGGTCTTTCAAAAATACTTTTGGATATTGATAAGGCAATAAAAATCATCAGAAATACAGAGCAGGACAATATGGTAATTCCAAACTTAATGGAAGGCTTTCAAATTGACACTATCCAAGCGGAATATATAGCAGATATACGCCTTAGAAACTTAAATAAGGAATACCTTCTTAACCGAATAAAGGAAAAAGATAATCTTGAAAACTTACTTGCAGACCTGAAAGCTACCATAGAAAGCGATAAAAAAATTCACAGCCTAATTTCCGCTTCTCTTAAAAACATTATAAAAAAATATCAGCAGGATAGAAGAACTGAAATTATATACGAAGAAGAAATCGAAGAGATTTCAGAGGATATCTTTATAGAAGATTACGGCCTTAAACTGTTTTTAACTGCAGAAGGCTATTTCAAAAAAATACCGCTTATTTCTTTAAGAAGCGCATCAGACCATAAATTCAAAGAAGACGATTATATGCTTACAGAGCTTGAATCTACAAACAAGGCAGATATCCTGTTTTTTTCAAATCAAGGCTCTGTATATAAGGCAAAGGCCTATGACCTTCCCGATTGCAAGGCCTCTCTTCTGGGAGAGTATCTTCCGAACCTTCTTGATCTTTCTGAAGGGGAGAAAATAATATATATGACTGCCACTTTGGACTATTCGGGATATATGATTTTTGCTTTTGAAAACGGAAAAATAGCCAAAATAAAAATGGATTCCTATCAGACAAAGGTCAACAGGAAAAAGCTTTTGAACGCCTACTCCTTAAAATCGCGTCTTATATTTGCAGATTATATATATGAAGACAGAGACTATATCGGCGTAAGAGATACAGATAAGGCCACATTGTTTTCAACTGCCCTTATCGAACCGAAACAGACAAAAAATTCATCGGGCGTGCAGTTTTATAATCTCAAGAAAAACAGTGTTCTTTCAATATTAATGCCTTCGGAAAATTTCAAATCCGACGACATTGAATATTACAGAACCAATAAAATACCCTCAACAGGTCATTTTATTACAGAAAATGATAAAAGAGCAAATGATTTGGAAGCACAGATAAAGCTTTTTTAAAGACAAAAAAAGATTTGCCTTGTAAGTCTATAAGAATGCACCTTTTCAAAGCTCATATCTTTTGTATAAAAAAATCCCTCGGCTAAGCTGAGGGATTTTTATTTATTAAACCTAGTTCATGGGTGTTTCTAAAACCTTTACAGAAAGGTCAATACATGCCTTAATGTCTTCCAATGAGCACATTTCGCTGTCGGAATGGATATGTCTTGTAACAACTGAAATTACCCCTGAAGGAACCCCTGATTTGGTCAAATGGATTGCACCTGAATCCGTTCCGCCGGCTGTAAGTATTTCAAACTGATGTTTAATGTTATTTTCTTTTGCTACCTTTTCCATATGCTTTACTATCGTAGGATGGCAAATAAGGGAATTATCCTTTATCTTAATGGCAGCGCCCTCCCCCATTTTCATAGGGAATTTTAATGCGTTTGGCGTATCATAAGCAAGAGTTACGTCATAGGCAATGCCGTAATCAGGATCAACGGCATATGCGGAGGTTTTTGCACCTCTAAGGCCTACTTCTTCCTGAACGGTAAATACAAAATAAGTATCATATGCGGGATTTTTAAGCTGTTTTAATGTTTCCATCTGAATATAGCAGCCGATTCTATCGTCTAACGCAGGAGAAACTACAACGTCTCCGTTAAAATATGTTTCTGCGCTGTATACACAGATGTCTCCGGCCCTAACAAGCTTTTCAGCCTCTTCTTTATTCTTTGCACCGATATCAATATATAATTTGTCTATGGCCAAATCCTTCGCCATATCTTGAAGACGCTCACAATGAATAACGCCCTGAACACCGTTTTCAAATCTTACTCTCTGATTGAAAAGGACATAAGGAGAAAATCCGCCTATTGTTGAAAACCGAAGGAAACCGTCATCATCTACAAAATTAACCATAAGGCCGATCTGGTCCATATGGGCGGCAAGCATCATCTTAGGGCCATTGCCTTTTTTATGGGCAATTAAGTTTCCAAGGGTATCTATTTCATAATCATCCGCATAGTCCTTGATTTCGTTTATAATATAGCTGCTTACGCTCCCCTCAGCACTTGAAGGGCCGTAAATTTGGCATATTTCCTTTATTTTATTCTTATCCATAAAAGCAAACCTCCCGATTATATTACAATTTACTGAATACATAAGAGTAATGGTTCTGGTTTTATTATGTAAAAGCAAATTGGAAATGTATTTTATTTGACTACAATATTTTTTCTCCGCAGTATTCTTCAGTGAAAGCCTTCATCAATTTAAGAAGATTGTCATAATCCCTTTTATCCATTACGGAAACTGGAGAATGGATATACCTGCATGGAACGGCAAGGCCGATAACAGGGGTTCCTGTTTTTCCTGTATGATATTGGCCTGCATCGGTGCCGCCGTTTTGGGTTCTTCTAAACTGGCAGGGGATGTTATGAGCTTCCGCTACCTTCGTCATGGCATCGACATATTTTCTAAGATAAATAGATGCATTGTCAATCAAAGAGATACTTGGACCGTTTCCTTGAGTATTAACGGTCTGATGAGGTTTAAGCCCCGGCATATCTGCTGAAACTGTTCCTTCGATATTCAGTATCAGGTCACAGTCGATAAGCTTTGACGTTACGGCAGAGCCTCTTAAACCTACTTCCTCCTGAACATTGAATACGGCAGTCATTTTATATGGGTAATCGCTTTTAAGCATTTCTATAAGCATGGCGCAGCCAACCCTGTCGTCAAGAGCTTTCGCCTTTATTTTATGGTCACCGAATTCAACAAATTCGCTGTCAAAGGCAACAAAATCACCAAGGCTTACAAGCTTTTCAGCTTCCTCTTTGCTTTTCGCTCCGATATCTATGTAAAGCTTATCAACGGGAAGAGCTTTTGTTCTTTCAGTAGGCTCCTGTAAATGAATCGCCTTTGTACCGATAACGCCCGTAACTTTATTTTTGCCTATTTTAACTATTTTTGAAGGGAAAATCCTCGGGTCTACGCCCCATGACTCGAATTTCAAATACCCGTCATTATCTATCCATGTAACTATAAGGCCTACTTCGTCCATATGGGCGGCATAGCCTATATGCCTTCCCTCTGCATTTTTATTTTTAACGGCAATCAAAGAACCAAGCCTGTCGGTATATAGTTCATCCACATGGTCCTTAATTTCATTTTTAATAAATTCTCTGACTTCTCCTTCATTTCCGGGAAGGCCGTTTAAATCAGTGAGTTTTTTTATAAGCATAAAATCTCCTCCAAATCCCTTCCGCATAAATCCTTAACAAAACTGGATATAAGCTTAGCAGTTAAATAAACGTCCTTCATGCATAAGGTCTCGACAGATGTATGCATATATTTAAGAGGAATGCTTACTACGCCGCTTGCAGCGCCTACTCCTGAAACTTGCATGGTAAAAGCATCTGTTCCTGAATGCCTTGGGGCAACATCAATCTGATAAGGCAGGAAATTATCCTTTGCGCTCTTTACAAGAAGTTCGTATACTCTGGGGCTTATGTTAGGGCCGATGCTGATAACTGCGCCGCCGCCCATTTTCTTGCCTTCTCTGTCGTTTACATCGGGGGTCTTTCCATGGGTAACATCTATTGCGATGGCGATATTGGGCTCAATTGCGTAAGCCGCAACCATAGCGCCTCTGCAGCCGATTTCTTCCTGAACGCTTCCCACATAGTATATGTCTATATCTGTATCTACATTTTTAAGTTCTTTCATCGCTTCATATAAAACAGCTACGCCGGCTCTGTCGTCAATGGCTTTTCCGGCAATATTGTCGTTTTGAAGCGCTACAATTTCTCTTTTAAGGGTAATCACATCACCTAAGGCAACCTTTTCCTTAAGCTTATCCATACTAAAGCCTGTATCTATTACCATATCTTCGATTTTATGAGCATTTTTAGCCTCTTCCGGCTTTGTAATATGGGGTGGTTTTACTCCTATAACACCAAATATATCTTCTTTGCCGTGAATAATAACCTCTTGGCCTACAAGGGCCCGCTGGTCATAACCGCCGATATTGGTAAATTTAAGAAATCCGCCTTCCTCATATTCCGTAACCATAAGACCTATTTCATCAATGTGGGCGGCAAACAATATTTTATACTTTCCGCTGCCCTTTTTATGCCCTATTACATTGCCGAGCTTATCAATACGAACCTCATCGCAGTATTCAGAAAAGGCTTCTGCTGTCATTTTGCCAACCTTTTCTTCAAAGCCGCTTACTGAGGAAGCATTCGCAAGACGTATTAAGAATTCCTTCGTATCGGACAAAAAAACACCTCCTGATATAAATTTATATTATTATGATAAAACAGATGAAAATATTTAAGGGTACATTCCGTAATAAAAAATTATAACAGGCTAACTATTCAGAAGAATATATCCTTAAAATAATAAAAACTTGTATTTCTGTTAAGAAATACGTGGGGTTACTATAGCCTTTATGAATATATTCTCCTGCGGAAAAAATATTCATAAACAGCCTCTCCTCATGAGGAGAAGCAGATTGGGCTATTGCAATCACTTTTGACATTCATACATTTTTCTTCCCAAAATGTATTCATGAATAAAATCAAGCTTTGCTTGATTTTACCTGGGCTATTGCAATCACTTTTAACATTCATACATTTTTCTCCGCAAAATGTATTCATGAATAAAATCAAGCTTTGCTTGATTTTACCTGGGCTATTGCAATCACTTCTACCATTCATACATTTTTCTTCCCAAAATGTATTCATGAATAAAATCAAGCTTCGCTTGATTTTACCTGGGCTATTGCAATCACTTTTGACATTCATACATTTTTCTTCGGAAAATGTATTCATGAATAAAATCAAGCGACCCTTGATTTTACCTGGGCTATTGCAATCACTTTTGACATTCATACATTTTTCTTCGGAAAATGTATTCATGAATAAAATCAAGCTTCGCTTGATTTTATTCACATTATACCATAATCGTGATGAGGATTCCTATAGTTTCCAAATAAATATATATAAAAGAATAACTGAATAATTTTTATAAGATATTAGCACCAAAATAATGTATAATACTAGACATATATAATTCAATTTACATAACATTACAAAGGAGCTTAATATGAGAGAGGATAAATTATATTATCAGGACCCTTACCTTGTGGCGTTTGATTCGACGGTTATTGAATGCATTCCAAAGGGTAATTTATATACTGTAATTCTTGAAAAAACAGCCTTCTATCCCGAAGGCGGCGGCCAAAGCTATGATATTGGATATATTGATAACGCTAAAGTTTTAGAGGTTCATACTGTTGACGGAAAAGTAGTCCATACTACGGATACTTCCCTTACTCCCGGTGAAAAATGCCATGGTGTCATCAATTGGGAAAGGCGTTTTAGCCATATGCAGCATCATACTGCCGAGCATATCGTATCGGGAATTATCCATAAGCTTTATGGGGCTGATAATATAGGATTTCATCTGGGAACAGAATTTGTAACTATGGATTATAATGTCAATTTAAATGACAGCGATATTGAAAAAATAGAGCTTTTAAGCAATGAAGCCGTATATAAAAATCTTCCTGTTAAAATAGATTATTATGACAGTGTTCCTCCTATCAGCTATAGAAGCAAAATAGAAATAGAAGGAGAAATCAGAATCGTAACCGTAGAAGACTATGATGTATGTGCCTGCTGCGGTACCCAGACGAAAACTACAGGGGAAATAGGAACCATAAAAATCATTGATTTTCATAAATATAAAGGCGGTACAAGGCTTTATATGCTTTGCGGAGATAAGGCCATTAAAGACTATCAGCTAAAACAAAATAATATAAAAAGCATATCGGCTCTTCTTTCGGTTAAGCCTGAAAGCTCTTTTACAGCCGTTCAAAATCTGCTTGAAGAAAAAAACAGCCTTAAGCAGGAAATATCAAGGCTTAAAATGTCTCTTCACAGGCTGAAAGCAGAAGCTATTGAACCCTCTTCAAAAGTAATCCTTTTCATGGAAGACTACTCCATGGAAGATTTAATTAAATTTGGGGGAATTATAAAAGAAAAGGCCCCTTTGATAGCTCTTTTCTCTGGGAAAGACGATGAAGGCTATAAATACTGCGTTTATTCAGAAGATAACGACATTAAAGCTTTAGCATCAAAGATAAATTCAGCCCTAAATGGCAAAGGCGGAGGAAGAGAATTTATATCTGGCAATATGAATTCCTTAAAAAAAGATATAGAAGAGTTTTTCGAATCTCTGTAATATTTCTATTATCTTTTTTATTTGTACAGATTCTTTAGATGAAATTGAGATTGTAAAGCAATTCAAACCCATACTCCCTAAGTTCACAGGGTATGGTTAATTTAAAGTGAAACAGAAGCAAAACCGTAAACCGTATATTACTTGAATTCATATGAAATAGCAGCATTGTCAATTTGCTTTTCTCTTATTTTATGCCCTCTAAAGTCAAATGCTTATAGCAGTAAAAGCAAATTGACTATACTCAGGCTCAAAAACGTATTATTTTCGAAGAAAATCTATGTTTTTAAATCTCTAGTGAATGTTTTTTGTTCCTTCTTTATAAGTAATTTACTATATTCCTGAACCGTTATCCGCCCTGTTTGCTAAACTCATGCCCATCATAACAAAAAGAACTCTATTTAATCGAATAGAGTTCTTTTTATATGGAATGATAAAGTATTCATAAGGAGAACTTCTGGATTCTCATAAAATATGTCTTTTCGGTATTAACAAGTAATTTAGGAATTTAAATACGCCGTTCAAGAAAAAGGAACGGTGTTGACCCATCACTATATTATACTTTCGAACGCTCCATTTTTAAGTGTAATATAACCGAACTGAAAATTGCCGGTAAAAGTACAAATGACAAAAACCTCAGCACAAAAAAGCTGCCGTTGGCTTCTAACAGCTGACGTGATGGGGCTAGTAATTGAGTAAATGTCATTAATGCTGCATGAAATCCCATGGAAAACGAAATGCTTCTGCTTAGCATACGAAAATAACCCAGTAAAAATCCAAATCCGGGAATAAAAAGCAGCTGCTCCTGAGAATAAAGAGAACCTATAAAAAAAGCAAACAGTGTAAACAATACGGTTTGCACGAAGAGCGCTACCCAAGGTGAATAGTGTTCTTCTAAGCTAGAGAAAATGTAACCTCTGATAATTTCTTCAGGAAAAGCCTCAATCAGAAAAACAGCGGCGAATAAGATAAACGCCTGTGAAATGAGTGTAGCTGATGAAACCTGCGGTTGAATTGTAACAAATCCAGCAATGGCAAAAATTGAAATACTTATCACAGCGGGTATTATCCAACAAAGAAATCCACTGCCGAAACCTTTTAGATTGCCAAAAAAGATATTCCATGACAAAGCCATCTTTTTCTTTTCGATATGGTCTATGGCAAAAATCAGGATACAGACCAGTACAGAAGTAAAAATACCTGCAGCAATATGCCGGAATATATTCTCTCCCAGGGCTGCTCCGCCAAAAAACAGCAACATCAAACGCCAAATTACTATGGATATAATAAATACAGCCGTTATTCTGCCAATCGCTTTCTTTTTATCTAAGGCCATGCTGTCACTCCTATTCCTTAGGGCTAAAATATAATATTAGTTTAAGTATATCATATTTCTGCTGTATAAACAAAACAAGCTGCCCCTATGGCAGCCCATTTTTCTCTTTATAACCTTTCAGGAATCCTTCATAGCAGCATTAGCAGTAAAAAATGCTTTCATTTTCTTTATTCTCATTATCTTTAGCGCTGTAGTTAGCACACAATATTGCAATAATGTGCATTATTGATCTTTACTTAGATTAAACATGATTTCCTGATAACGTTTTGTCGCCAATATACTCGGCTCGCCTTTCTTGCAAAAAGAGAGTTTTGCAAGTGTTGGAACAACCCGCTCAACTACGATTTTATCATTGACCAGCTTATCTTGCAGCGCTTCCAACGCTTCCAAAAACCGTTTATCCTTCTTTGCTTTATTATAAAACGACAAAACATAAACATACTGAAACAGATTATAATTGCCAAAGGGGTATTCGACCTGCATAAACAATGTTCCTATGCCATAATGACAAGGGCCAATCGGTTTCCTTATTATCCAATGCTCTAATAAAAATTCTACTGCTCTGTCAAGCGCCGGTTCATTATTAAGATACTCACTGAAGCGAAAAGCGTTTAAAGCAGTTAAGGTTGGCCATGCATTCGAATATTCTGTTTCCGGGCCGCGCCCAAAGGAAAACTTATTGCACCGCCAACCGCCGTCAACGTATTGTGTTTGTAAAAAATACTGGAGCGTTTTTTGCAGTCTTTCATCAGATTGATATCCCATCCGGCAAAGCAAATAAGCGGCGGAGGCTGTATGGCACGGAAGAATTCCACTTTTGGGATAGAGCTTAAAACGCCCATCTTCTTTCCATGTGCTAAAGAATAACTGAGAAACTTCTTTCAAGATTGGTTCGGTAGGTTCAACCCCCAACTCCAGCAACATAAGTGCACTGTTATATGCCGAAAAGGGAGAGCCCTTCAGCAATCGTTTATCGGACGTAGTCCAATAGTCTGCTCCGCCGTCATACCGATGTGATAGAATTGCTTCGACATCGGCTCGATATCGGGTATCAACTGCCATTTTTTCACCTCAACACATAAAAGTTCACTGCATATTATATTTCTAATGTGCCTCTATTTATTGGCTTCATTATATCATAGATTGCAGCCCGCAGTCTATTGCAAGAAGCCCTTACTAAGCAAGCTTAGAAAGGGCTATGAGCTCTAAATAATGTTTAAGCACAGTAAATAAGTCTAAACTAATCCAAATTTGAAGGCAAAACCAAAACATAAGTTCACTGTCTTGTATATGTCTAATTCATGTATATCAATTTCCCCAGTTGTTTTCAAAGCTTGCTTGCTCACTTTCAAAATCAAATAGAATCCTGTCATTATTCATACATTTGTATCTTACCACACAGGAGGCGCTTTCCCGAATGGTGCGAACCATACTGCCCTTATGTGGTGCATATAAAGACTGACTGTTCTCTTTGAGCAGTTGAATTTCTAGTAGAATATTTCCTTGCCTTAGCAAAATACAGCCTTTACTGACGTGCAGCGGCTTCGCCCCGAGATAGGTGGCAATCCGATACTCCTTTTCGTTGAGAAAAAGAAATCCAATACAGCCGATAAAAGAAAATCCGCCAAATGGGATATCAGCAATGGAAAGCATAATGCTGCCGTTTTTCCAACTGCACTGGGTCCAAACATAACGTTTCGGAAATGAGGTACCCCTATCTCCCTCAATATACCCATAGCCGTTTTCAAAAAGAAATGATCTGCCATTGATAGTCAGAGCTCCGTCCACACTATGAAACAAGCTCACCACAGTATGCCGGCACTCCATAAAGGGCACCCGGCAAAACGGCCCCATGATGTCATAAGAAGGAGGCGTCAGCGGCCTAAAGCGCAAAGAGCCCTGCAAATCACATTCTTTCGATTTGACATTCAATCTGCACCCGGATGAAGAGAACACACATTCTCCCAAGCGAACAAAAAAACTCTTGCGGCTTATATATAAGGAATCCGCAGGAAAGGGAATATTATAGGATTGCTGGTCATGAATCACTTGCAAAGATGCGGAAGCCTCTCCTTTTTCATTGGCATGAAAGGCAGGAATAAGCGCTATAGTTTCTTTTCTGTTTTGTTGTTTTAGATACCATCCTTCGAAATACCTCCGGCTATGATTTTTATTGAAAAACTCATTCATTGGTAATGACCTCCAGATTTACTTGAGCAGGATTGTTTAAGAGATTACCCTTGTAATCAAAACGGGAGCCATGGCAGGGGCAATCCCAGCTTTTCTCATCAGGATTCCATTCCAACTGGCAGCCTAGATGCGGGCAGCGAATGGAAACAGCAAATATATTTTCCTGTTCATCCTTATACACACCAATTTTTTTATCGTTATATTCGACAACTCCGCCGTGCCCTGCTGGCAATGCCGCCACATTTTCCTGAGGGAGTGAAAAAACCTGTTTAGATAGCCCTTTTATAGCTTGTCCTGCCTCCGTTAAAAATGTTTTTGCAGAAGGAGCGGGCGTAAATCGCAAAGGTGAGAATATTTCCCCATAGGGGTAATCGATGCCGGCAATTTTATCGGAGATTAACATTGCAGCCACCATACTGCTCGTCATACCCCATTTGCCAAATCCTGTTGCCACATACCAATTGGGTGTTGAAGAAGCAAACTGACCAATATAAGGAACACTATCCAGTGTCATGCAATCCTGCGCTGACCATTGTGTTATTTCTTTGCTTTGAGGATAAAATTGGGCGGATTTTTCCCGCAGAAAGGAATATTTGCCTCCGGCGGAATTTTCTCCTGTGCGATGCCCTCCCCCGCCAAGCAAAAGCGTATCATGGAAGCTGCGAAAGGATAATGCTTCCGTATCTACGCCAAGGTACATACCTTCCAGCTCAGCAGCTTTTTCCAACGCTAAAACATAACTGCGCTCCTGATGCATCCGTGCAAAATAAAATCCCGGCATATTCAAAAATGGGAAGTGGGAGGCAAAAATAATATGCTTTGCCGTAACCGTGCCATGTTCCGTTAAAATGCGATTCTCCTCTACGGTTATGACTTTAGTATTCTCAAAAATGCTGAGACTTTCAGAAATCGACTGTAAAAAATCAAGGGGATGAAATTGCGCCTGTCCATAAAACTTCACGGCTCCCGCCACGGAAAAAGGCAGCTCCGTTTGGGTAGTAAACTCTGCATGGATTCCTAAACGGCTGGCGGCGTCCGTTTCCTGCTCGAGCATCTGTATGTCCTCCGGGCTTTGAGAGTATAAATAAGAGGGACATTCTTTAAAAGAGCAATCTATATTTTGCCCCTGAATAATACGTCGGTACTCCTCAATCGCTTGCTGATTGGCCTGGGCATATTGCCTTGCTTTGTCCTCTCCGAAATCCTTTATTAATTTGCTGTAAATGACATTATGCTGTGATGTGATTTTAGCGGTAGTATTTTTTGTTTGGCCGCTTCCGATTTTATCCGCTTCCAGCACAATGGTATTAACATTATGCTGATTCAAGAAAAATGCTATCAATATGCCTGCCAACCCTCCGCCAATCACCGCAGCTTCCGTGGTTAAATCTCCTTGCAATGCAGGAAATTTCTGTAGATGACTTGTTTTACTCCATATAGACTCCACTTAACTTCACCTTCCTTCGTATATATCTATCAAACTTGAAAACAGTCTCTTTGTTTTTAAGCTTAATAAGTTTCCTTTCGTTTATCATAAATAAATTTGATTTTTTCAAGTTTATTTACGATATTGTGCAACAATATCATAGTAAATTTAAAGTTAACCAGTAGCAAAGCGGTATATTCATGCAAGCTCAAAACTGTACGGTTTCCAAAGGAAATCTGTGTTTTAAGCCTGCTGGGAATAGACTTTTGCTACTTCTCCATAATAAATTTACTTTATACTTGAATTAGCATGAAATAATAGCATTGCCAAATTACTTTTCTCTTATTCTATACCCCTTAGACCAAATACTTACTGTGAAATAAAAGCAATTTGACTACACTCCAATAAGAAAATTGTACTTTCAGATAATCAAATATCAAAAGATTAATTCTTCCGGACAATAGTGAAAAATACACATAGACCAGTATTCAATGCCTATCAGTATATGTTTATAGCAAATCCTTTTGATAGTCTCAAACTCAATATTGTTTCTATTGCCAGTTATAATAAAATGAAACAGTAACTTTTTCCACAACCATAGTATCTTCAATTAAATAAATTTTATTGCTTTAAAATATAATTAAATAAATTTTTTCACTACTCTAAAGCTATATTTCAATACAAGTATAAAATCATTTTTACAAAATAAGATTATTTAAAGGTAAGCTATACCTAATAAAGATACTTATCTTATCAGGACGACGACAGAAAACAAGTCTCATTCCATTAAAACGGTTGCTAGAACAAGCCAATTTTTTAAAAGAAAAGTCGCCTGTCAAACCATAAAAATGGTTTAACAAGCGACTTTCAAACTTGGTATTGGCGGTGAATTTGCATATTTGGATGGCAGCATATGGATAGCGCAAGCGCAAAAGCATTGTTGCCCTGCAATATGCTTAGCAGTGAAACTTATGATAAAATCAGATTAATAAAATTATACCAGCCCTTATTATATATAGAATGCAAGTGTTTCATATTCTTTAGCCAATATAGCTTTCCGCTTATTGCAACAAACTTATCCCAATATACGCCGGTATTTGCAAAGGAAAGATAGTCTTTTTGTTTAATGAAATCTCTTTCGGCTATAGCTTGTTTAAGTTGGTATTTAGCTTTTAAATATCTTTCAGAAGAGAGCATCAAACTCACAATCTTTATGTTATGGGCAAAACCATCATCAAAAGCAATATCCAAAATGCTTTTTTCACTATTCCGAACCTCTTTTAGTGTAAAGGTTAATTTTCTATGCCGCAGATAATTTCTAAATTACATACCCAATATTTCTTTGAATTTTCTCGTTGTATAAAATTCGGAATAACCCAGCTTGCGAGAAAGAAAGCGTAGTGCCAAAGCTTCATCATTATAATTTTTAATACATTTGTCAATTTCATCAATGATTATTTGAATTTGTTTCTGCCACTCGTACTTTCGTCTGCCACCTCGTTTTAACCACCCTAGAGTAACAGAACTTGCAGTGCCTGATTTTACTTGCTGAAAACTCCGAGAAAGTAAATTATCTTCGTACTGTAGCTCAAAGTCGGATTTAAAACCACAGAATTTATTATATTATAAGCGTAGTTTTTCTTCATACATTTCCCAGAGGAAAATGTATATTTCACAACCTGCGAAAATTTTGTACCTGAATAAGTTCATATATAATAACCAGTTTGTGATTATTATATCTTATTTTCAACCCATGTGTATTAAACGCTTTGCCGTCCATTCCGACTATCAAGCCTGTCAATAGACGGGTAGTATTTTTACCGCGTCATTACACCACTGAAAATGGGAAATAGAATAAAACAATCCTGCTCCCGTTTTTGCCTAATAGTGACGGCAGGGAATTTTGCTTGCTGGGAAGTATCCTAAATCCTTTTCTCTTGTATGAAAATACACCTTTTTCTTGACATTAGAATCATATATGATAATATTATCATATATGATTCTAATGGAGGGACACAAACATGCAAAACAAGGCAGATGTGATACTTAATCCCATAAGGCTACGTATTATCCAGTATGTAGCACACAATATGCCTGTGACTGTTGCTCAAATAGCAAGGGCTATATCGGATATTTCAAAAGCGACGTTATACAGGCATGTACGAATTTTAGTGGATAATGAAATTCTAATTGTTATTGGACAGAAAAAAATACGCGGTACGCTCGAACAAAGCTATTCTCTTAATCTACAAAAAATCAATTCAGCCGGACAAGAAAGTACCGCAGAAACACAAGCACTTGTTTATTCTATTCTGGGAAAACTCATAGAGGATTTTGGACAATATTTTAGCACAGATACCGCAAATCCAGTTGAAGATAGGTTGTTCGTGGGAACAAATACATTGTATTTGAATAATGGCAGCTTTGATGATTTTGTTCAGGATATTTATGCAGTTGTAGAAAAATACAGTCAATTACCTGCAGACAAAAACGGAAAAGCGCGAATGGTTACATTTGTGTCGTCCCCGGCATCTGCGGAAAACGATATGGCGAGGGAGTAGTTTTTATGGTTAGAAATGTACGAAAGTGGATTAGCTTAATAGCGGCAGTAGTATTATATTATGTCATTCACGAAGGAGCACATTTGATTTTCGCATTATTGTTTGGTACGTTCAAAAAAATACAGTTTGTTTATTGGGGTATAGGCATTCAAATTGTAGTAGATGCAGCAGTTATGTCGGATATGCAGTTATTTGTGTTCGGCATTGCCGGAGTGGCCGCTACCTTAATTGCAGGCTATATTTTTGTATGGAAAAGAAACAGTATTCTTAAGTCTACAAGCAAGGTAGTTAGGGCGGTTGCTTATTATTCTACCTTGATTTTCCTTTGCCTTGACCCGTTTTATCTTTCAATACTCTATCGTTTTGTGGGAGGCGGTGATATGAATTCGATTATACTTATAGGTATTCCCAAAATAGCTGCAACGATATTTTTCATAATTCTATTAGCCGCTAATTTAATCATCTTCATAAGAATAATTTCCCCTGCTTATAAGAAAAGATTTACAGAAGACCAATAACAATGTAGCCATATAAGGCAATGCTTAATGCCTTGTCTTATATGGCTTAATAAGTATATGGCGCAAGTCACTTTCGCAAAAAGAGCCTACCAATACTCTAAAAATAATGCTTTCCAAGGAATAATTTCAAAAGTGCTTTTTTACAATCTTTCAGATGTTCATAACTTCCTTTTATAATTCTTACATTCAAAATTCACCGCCTAAAATACCAACAATCTAAAGTTCTCATCTGTTTCATTTTAATATAATTTGCTCAAAGACTATTTTATTTCATTATTAAGTAAACAAATACAGCACGAATTGCAACACGATTAATTGCACATACTATCCATGAGGTGATATGATGGCATCCTATGTATCCCCGGAACTCCGGGAAAAATTTGAAACACTTTCCATTGATTTAAAAAACAATATCCTAAAGCGCAATGTAAAGTTGAATTCTATTTATGACTTAATAAACATTCTCGAAGTGATTTCAAAAGAGGCAAAAGAGTGAATCTTCTGTCTCATCTATCTTTTATGAAAAGATACTTATCTTAAAACGAGTCCAGAAGAAAAGCGGCTTATAGGCCGCCTTTCAATTAAGTCAATAGTTGCCTATTATAAATGCCGAAATAATATAAAAAGATAATCTTGCTATATAAGCTTAAGGTATATTAAGCTTGCTCAATTTGTTTCCCCTATCTTTGTGTTGATACAGCTTCAATATGACGAGCCGGGCAATGGGTTGGCTATGCATACCTCAACAAAGAAGGAAATAGTAAGCTTCAAGACCATTTATGAAAAAACATACGAACTGGTTACATGCTTATATTATGGCTTCCAATCCAGGTACCGATAACAGTCTGAAAAGCAGACATTAGCTGTACTGAAAAAAGGACATTTATTATGCCATTTATTATGCTATAGGCACCAAAGCTGCCCCCTCTTTTGCAACACAAGAAGTCAACCACCCTGCCAGCTTATATGTAAGTAATACTAAGGCAATTACAGTAATCCAAATGAACGGAATAGTATCAGCCCAGATATCCAAACGAAATTAAGCTTCAAAAAATATGATAAAGAGCACAATAATATTAATAGAAATAATTAATATTACAGCCATAAACAATACAAATTCTTTTTTTGCTGCGTAGTAACTTCATATAAAATTCCATATTATATTTTCTCCCCTTCTTAAATATTGGAGCATAAAATAAAGCACGAAACATGGATCGTTTCGTGCTGATTAATTACAGCACCAAATTATATTTTACCTTATGTCGTCATTATAAAAAACAAAAAAATCAAGAAAACGTCACCGCAAATATTAATATATTTATATCCAGAAAAAATGAAACCTCGATAATCCGAGGCTTTTATTTTTCATTAGGGCCAAAAAGATGCAGATACGATTATATTCATACTCATATATCAATTATTTTGTAATTTTGCATTCAATAGTTTGAAGGCATCCTCCATATATTCATCACTGATTATCCTGTAGTTAAGCCATCCGCCTTCTCCGCAAGGATATTTACAGTCACATATTTCTTTTGCATATACAGATAAATCTAAATAAATTTTTTCTATTTGCTTATTTGTTAATCTTATTATCACTGTAAATGCATTTTTTTCAGCGAAAATATCACAGATATGTTTACTTTTCAGTTTATGCTTGATTCCCCATCCGTAATGATTTCCATAGGGGAAACAAATTTCGGATTTTGTTCCGTAATTAGAGGAGATATCTTGATTAATACGTTCAAATAAATTCCCTGTGATTCCACAATACTTTATCATCTCGTACAGGGTAGGTTCACTTGATTTATCTGGCATACGTTCATACATAAGATATTTCTCCTTATTCAAAAATAAATTCTCTTATCAAAGTATAACATATAGAAATAGGCTGAAAAGATACAAATCTGCATCTTTTCAGCCTGATAACCTTGCTGCGGGTAACAGGAGTCGAACCTGCACGCCAAAAGACACAAGAACCTAAATCTTGCGCGTCTGCCAGTTCCGCCATACCCGCTTATTTTAAATACGCAGTAAATTATATTATATACGTACATATAAGTCAATATAAATATGACTAATTGAAATTTACTGTGTTTGTTTATCTTAAAATGACGATAATATAAGTAGAAGGCTTTTTAAGGGTAATGCCTTGCCCTATAGTAATTTTTAAGGGGGTGAATATAAATGGTTAATATTAATAAATCTGGCAATACATATTCTAATTTAATTCATAATAAGGCTTCTGATTTATATTCAGACAGAGAAAAAAGCTTTGAAGAAAAGAGAAAAGAGCTTTCAGAAAAGGATCATAAAAATATATATTTAGAAAATATGGATAAATATATGAAAAGCAAAGAGGCGGAAGAGGCTCTTTCTAAAGAAATAAAGGCTTCAAAAAGAAAGAATATTGAAACCATGATAAAGACATTCCAAATGCTTCCGCTTAGAAATTATACACAAGATAGCTGGAAAAGAGCCATGACTGATGTTGAAAGAGCTGTCTCTATTTATAAATCAAAAAACGCCACTCATTCTCAGCTTAATAAGGCATTGGGCCATTTAATAACGGCCATGTCAAAGCTTAAGCCGGCCCAAAAAGAAGAGGCAAAAGGAAACCCTGCCGACAGTATGAAAGCGATGCATGAAATGAATAAGGATTTATTTGAGAAGAATACTTTAAAAAATAATGTTGAGGTACCAATCCCTGCCCCTTCTCTTCCTGATGATACTGCTCCGCCCGTTATAGACGATATTTCTGGAAATATCTTTTAAAAAATGACTAGACAAGCACATTGTATATAATTTCGATTTAGTGTATAATTTAATTATACTATCTTTTAAATATATTATTAGGAGAGCAGCATGAAATCAGAGCTTAATGATTTTAAATATCTAAAAAGCATCGCTATAATGGGTGGTACCTTTGACCCTATCCACTATGGTCATTTAACAATTGCTGAGGCCGTAAGGCAGGAATATGACGTTGAAAAAGTCATATTTATTCCTACAGGCACCCCGCCCCATAAAAATGCGCTTGGTATTTCCGAAAAAAAACATAGGTATTTAATGACCGTGCTTGCTACTTTATCTAATGAAAGTTTTGAGGTTTCAAGCATAGAGCTTGACAATGAAGACTGTAGTTACAGCGTAGATACCATTACCGAAATCAAAAACAAATGCTATGAAAACACCCCTATTTACTTTATAATAGGTGCAGATGCAATTTTTAATATATTTTCATGGAAGGAGCCTGAAAGGCTTCTGTTGCTATGTGAATTTGTCGTTGTAGCAAGACCTAATTATGATACAGAAAAGCTGAAAAGCTTTATAGACAAATTAAATACTGATTATGATGCAAGGGTTTCATATCTGGAAATCCCCTTAAACCATATATCTTCTTCCGATATACGAAACAGGGTTAAAAATAAAAAATCCATAAAATATCTTGTTCCTGAAAACGTTGAGGACTATATTTATAAATACAGTCTCTACAGTGAACCTTTGCAAATAAGCGCTATTGATTTTTCCCTTGTAAACAGCTACCTTAAGGATAATCTTTCAAAAAGCAGGTATAATCATACCATTGGTGTTTCCCAGATGGCTTTGATACTTGCAAAGAATTACGGTGTAGATGAGGACAAGGCTTATACTGCCGGCCTTCTCCATGATATAGCAAAGGAAATACCATTAGATGAAAAAATCCGCCTTTGCAAGGAATTTGGCATAGAAATCGACAAAGTGATGAAAAATCAGCCGGAGCTTCTCCACAGTTTCATAAGTGCCGCCCTTGCAACCTCTCTTTTCGGCATACAGGATGAGGATATTTTAAACGCAATTAAATATCATACGACGGGGCGAGCCAGAATGTCCAATTTGGAAAAGATCATATTTCTTGCAGACGTTGCAGAGCCTAACAGAAAAGCCGAAAACGGCCTTACGGAAATACGTGATGCTTCCCTTAAGGACCTTAATTATTCTCTTGTACTTGCCCTTAGAAGAAAAATCAAGTATACTATGAAAAAAAATGAGGAGCTTCACCCGCTAAGCACTGAAGCATTAAACTATTATGAAAAATGCTTGTTAAGAAATAATAATTACTCCATATAATTTAGGAAGGTGTTTTTTTGAACAGTAAAACGAATATATTTAAATCTTTGGAAGCCGCATATAAAGCAATAGACGATAAGTTTGGAAAAGATATCTCCGTTCTTGATATATCGGAAATTTCCTCTATGGGAAACTATTTTATTATTACCACCAGTTCAAATCCGAATCAGCTTAGGGCAATTGCAGATAATATACAGGAAGAGCTTTTTAAGCTTGGTTTTAAATTAAATCATTCCGAAGGCTATAATGGTTCCAGCTGGGTTCTTCTTGATTTTGGTGATATTATTGTCCATATATTCGACAAGGAAAACAGAGAATTTTATAACCTTGACCGGGTATGGGGCGACGCGAGAAAAGTTCATCTGGATATTTAATCCTATTTACAGTGAAATTTTAAATTTCACTGTATTTTTTTAAGCTTTTATATTTTGTTTATGCTAAAAGAACTTGAAAACTTATACGAGTATAAGCTTGTAAATAGTTTTTAAGAAAACGTCTCCTTATAGTTAACAAGTAAGTTTTGAAGCTTATTAACCATAAAAGCAATTTTATACAAAATGAACCGCTTATTATGAAAGTTAATGCATTATGTAATTGATTAATGAATTGATTGCAGATATAATTATATTTATAGCCAATGGGCTTTAAAATTTAGGTAACTACATAAAAAAACAGGAGGTTAGGTATGCTTACAGATAAGATAAAGTCTCTCGTTGATAAATACGAGGAGGAAATGATAAGCTTTAGAAGGGAGCTCCATGAAAACCCCGAAATAAGTATGGAAGAAGTAAGAACCACCAAGAGAATTTCCGAGGAACTGACAAAGCTTGGCATAGAGCATAAATGCATTGAACCTGCGGGAGTAATTGCGGAAATAAAAGGCGGAAAGCCGGGTAAAACCGTTGCTCTTCGCGCCGATATGGACGCCCTTACTATGGACGAGCTTAAAACCGTTTCTTATAAATCAAAGGTTCCAGGGAAAATGCATGGCTGCGGTCATGATGCCCATACGGCCATGCTTTTATGTGCCGCAAAGGTTCTGAACGAAGTAAAAGACGAGCTCTCCGGAAACGTAAGGCTTCTTTTCCAGCCTGCTGAAGAAACTGCTGCAGGCGCTCTTTTATTAATTGAAAACGGCTGCATGGAAAACGTTTCAAACGTATTCGGTATGCATGTAAACAGCAGCCTTCCCACCGGTAAAGTGGCAATTTCTGCAGGTCCTGCCTATGCTTCTGCTGATATAATGAAAATTACCTTTACAGGAAAGGGCGGCCACGGTGCTCAGCCCCACACCTGCATAGACGCCGTAGTAATGGCTTCCGCTTTCGTTAGCGAAGTTCAAACCATTGTGTCAAGAGAAGTCCCTCCTGACGCTCCTGCCGTTGTCACCATCGGAAAGTTTACGGCAGGGACAAGATTTAACATTATAGCTGAAACAGCAGTTCTTGAAGGAACTGTAAGGTGCTTTAATGTTGAACTTAGAAATAAAATTGAAGCTTCCATAAGAAACTATGCTGACTGCATCGCTAAAATGCACGGCGGAAAAGTAGAAATTGAATATGTTTACGGAACGCTTCCTGTAATCAATGAAGAAAAAAGTGCAAAGCTTGCGGAAAAAATCGTAAAGGAAACTTTCGGCGAAGAAGCCTATCAGCCTACAAAACCAACCACCGGCGGAGAAGATTTCAGCTATTTTCTTGAAAAAGCCAATGGTGCTTACGCTTCCTTAGGAACTTCCAATAAGGAAAAAGGCTCTGATAATTCTCACCATAACGGCCATTTTGACGTAGATGAGGACGGGCTTAAAATTGGTGCTGCAATGCACTGTTTATATGCCGCCGCTTACTTAGGCCAAGATGAATTCTAAAAAATGACTAACAGAGCCGTTTACATATATATATATATGGTAATGGGTTTATTTATATAAACCCTAATCCGGTATTCTCTAAGTTCACAATCGGCCCTTGAAGCATGGCTGCCTTATTCTCTAAATTCATATCTTTTGCAAATAAACAAAAGGGACTGTTAAAAACAGTCCCTTTTCGGCGTTAAAGCTCGTTATTTCTGATTTTCGTCAACCCATTCTTTTGCTTCCTCTACGGCACGCTGAGAAGGAATTGATATATTAGTTTCTGGCGTTTTCTTTTTTGCGTCAAGAATCGCTAAAGTCTCAAATTCAGGAATCACAGATTTATGTCTCTTTTTATCCTTCATAAGATCACCTGTCATCTTGATCAACATATGCCATTCGTCCATAAAGAGTAAGGCAGTAGATACCCGCTATTCCGACGATTGCATATAAGGCTCTGCTTATAATGCTGCTCATTCCGCCGAACAGTCTTGCTATAAGGTCAAACTGAAAAAAACCTACAAGACCCCAATTTATTGCACCAATAATAATTATGGTCAAAAATATAGCTTCAATTGATCTCATTCTCATCTCTTAACCCTCCTTTTGGCTAGATGAAAGCCTTAAAATAACGTAATAAGGCATGTATAAAGATATTAATACCTTTTATTCATATACAAATTAAATTTATATATAAATACATCTTTATTATCTGCATGCTGCTATTAATTATTAAACCAAAAAGTAGTTAAAAGATTATAATTTTCCATTGCCTAAGATAAACTGGAAAATCAGGTAAAAATTATAATTGGCATTAAAGCTTATTTTTATTCATAATTAAATTTGCAAGCTGTTTTGTTGCAATACTGTGTGCCATTAAGGACATTAAGGAAAGAAAAAATGTAACTGTTTCCTGATCCTCCTGGGAAGAAACATTGCTTTTGGCAGTTTCGGCAATATCTTCAAAGACCTTAGGAAGGTTTTCAGCCCAATCATTTATGGCTCTTTGATAATATCTGTAAAATTCATTATAGATAACACTCATATCTATAATATCGTCATCAAAAGTCTCTGTATCTTTTAATATAGGCTTAAAAAGCCTGCCTATTTCATCAAGAGAATAGATATCCTTAAAGCTATCTATTATGGTTAGAAGTATTAGATGCTTCTTCGTATAATAGCGTTTTTCTAAAGGAGGCGGAATAAGGCCCACTCTGATATAGTTTTGTATCATGGTCTTTGTAAAGTTCAGCCCATGCCTTTCAAAAAAACGAACTACCTGAGATATGGTCATCTCATCATTATAGCTTTCAATATTGGCAAGTATATTGACTATACTGATACTAGAGCTTAAACCGAGAACCTTTTCCTTATCAAATCCTTCTGATATACCATCCATAACGCACCTCGATTAATACACTTTATAAGTCTGCATACAATAGAATACTACTCTACACTATTATATTATATGCTCTTCATCTTTGTCAATAACCTGTATGGCCAAAGCCGCCCGCGCCTCTTTCGGTTTCGTCAAGAGCATCCGTTTCCGTAAAGTTCACAACCTCAACCTTATTTATGACCATCTGTGCTATTCTCTCGCCTCTTTTTACAATAAAGTCTTCTTTGCCGAAATTAATCAGGATAACATTAATTTCTCCTCTATAATCGGAATCTATGGTTCCCGGCGCGTTTACCATGCTTATGCCGTATTTAAGAGCCAGTCCGCTTCTAGGCCTTATTTGAGCCTCATACCCTTCGGGTATGGATATTTTTATCCCTGTAGGAACTAATTTGATATCCCCTGGCTTTATTAAGGTATCCTCAGTTACATTGGCGTATAAATCCATTCCAGCGGCGCCCCTTGTCATATAAGAAGGAAGCTTAAGGTCTTTAGCATTATCCATACGGGTAATCAGAAACTTATTTTGCATTTTGAATCATCTCCTGAAAATCAAGGCCATCTACGTTTCCTACTGCACATATGCTCATCTGGTCAAAATCAAATGTCTTTTCTGTTAATTCATAAAGGTCTGCAATGGAAACCTTATCTATTTTTTCTATTACCTCTTCGGGGGTCAAAACCTTATTCAGCATAAGCTGCCCTCTGCCGATGGCGTTCATTCTGCTGGTGGTGCTTTCAAGGCTTAAAACGTAATTACTTTTAAGCTGCTCTTTGGTTTTTGCCAAATCCTCTTCTGTTATTTTATTCGTATTCAGTTTTTTTATTTCATTTATAATTTTATCTATAAGCTCCGGAGCCTGATTCTTATTAAGGCCTGCATAGATAGATAAAAGCCCGCCGTCTGCAAAGCTTGAATTAAAAGAATAAACCGAATATGCAAGGCCGCTTTCCTCTCTTACCGCCTGAAAAAGCCTAGAACTCATTCCCCCGCCGAAGATAGTGTTTAATACAGCCATTTTATAGGAATCTTCGCTTCCCATGCCTACGCCGGGAAATGCGGCAATCATATGAACCTGCTCTATATCTTTTACTTTTGTTATGATTCCCTGGGTGTAGGCAGTTTTAAATTTCTTCTTTTGATAAGGGTTCTTTCTTCCGTAATCCTTAAAAATATCACTTAATTTTTCAAGAATTTTATCCCTGTCAAAGTTTCCGGCAACTGCAAGAACCGTATTTTCAGGATAATAATTCCTGTTAAAATAATTGACAAATATATCGTGGTTAAATGTTGATATACTTTCCTTTGTTCCCAAAACAGGAAATCCCAAGGAATCGTCACGCCAAACACATTGATGAATCAAATCATGGGCCAAATCCTCCGGGGTATCTTCATACATATTGATTTCTTCCATGATAACGTTTCGTTCTTTATTGATTTCATCATTATCAAATTTAGAATTTAAAAACATATCTGTAAGCACGTCGATAGCTACATCAAAATGGGTATCCAGTACCCTTGCATAATAGCAGGTATATTCCTTTGAAGTAAAAGCGTTAAGCTGTCCCCCTACGGCGTCCATTTTATCCGCTATATCTCTTGCGCTCAATTTCTCGGTACCTTTAAAGAGCATATGTTCAATAAAATGAGAGATTCCGTTAACCTTAGCACTTTCATTTCTTGAACCGTTTTTTACCCATATGCCAAAACAGACGGAACGGACAGAAGGTATTTTTTCAAAAACGATCTGAAGATTATTTTCTAATTTTATATTTTCTATCATAAAAATTTCCTTTCAAAATTATCTTTTTCTAGTGTGTATATTGAAATAGATATATAAAAATGGAAGTTCGAATATTTTTAATGAAGAAATTGCTTTTTAAATAAAATATACGAGTGTCTAACGTTTCAAAACACACTTTGAGTTTAGTATACTCCAATAAAGTTAAATTAAACTATTTTAAATCTACTTTTATAGATGGAGAAATACGGCGAAAAAAGTATTTTTATAAATTTTTGAAAGCTTATAGTAAATTTAAGGTCAAACAATAACTAAACTATGTATTCATGCAGACTCAAAAATCCATTTTGAAAGAGCCCTAATAAATCGTATTTTGTAAAATTGCTTTGGTTTGATTTTATATACTGAAAACTTTATTATTTATTGCTGTACATGTTTCCTGCGAAAATCCGTATTTTGAGCCTTTATGGATAGGTTCTGTTACTTCGCTATAAAAATTTACTATAATCATATTTTTACTATAATCCTTAATATTTAATAAGGGCAGCAGACAATGCCTGCTGCCCTATAAATTATTTTAAAGCTTATTGAGGAAGAGCTGCCTTCCTTGAAAGATTGATGCGGCCCTGATCGTCAATTTCAATACATTTAACCTGTATTATATCGCCCACGTTAACAATATCTTCTACCTTGTTTACTCTTTCCTTAGCAAGCTGGGAAATATGAACAAGCCCTTCTTTTTCAGGTGCGATTTCAACAAATGCACCGAAATTGAGTATTCTTGTTACTTTTCCTGTATAAATCTTTCCTGGTTCTGGATCCATAACAATTGCATTTATGATATCCATGGCACGTCTTACGCTTTCCATAGTCTGGGCGGCTATGAATATTCTTCCGTCGTCTTCCGTATCAATCTTCGTTACGCCGGATTCTTCGATAATACGCTTAATCGTCTTTCCTCTGGAACCGATTACTTCAGCCATCTTTTCAGTATCGATTGTAAGCATGCCAATCTTCGGAGCGTACTCGGAAATTTCTGTTCTAGGCTTATCTATGCATACGTTCATGATTTCATCTAAGATGAAAAATCTTGATTTCTCGGTATCTTCCAATGCAAGCTTGATGATTTCTTCTGTAAGACCGTCAATTTTTATATCCATCTGGATTGCTGTAATTCCCTTTTTTGTTCCTGCAACTTTAAAGTCCATATCACCAAAAAAGTCCTCAATGCCTTGAATATCTGTTAAAAGCGTGAATTCCCCTTCGTCTCCTGTAACTAAGCCTACGGAAATACCTGCTACAGCGCTTTTAATGGGAACGCCGGCAGCCATAAGAGAAAGGGAGGACCCGCATACGCTTCCTTGGCTTGTGGAGCCGTTGGAGCTTAAAACCTCAGAAACAAGCCTTATGGCATAAGGAAACTCTTCTTCCGAAGGAATTACAGGAAGAAGGGCTCTTTCCGCTAAAGCACCGTGGCCGATTTCTCTTCTTCCGGGACCTCTTGAAGGCCTTGTTTCACCTACGGAATAGCTTGGAAAATTATAATGATGCATATAGCGCTTCATATCTTCTGCTTCGTCAAGGCCGTCTAAATGCTGAACCTCGCCCATGGAGCCGAGGGTTGTTATAGTTAAAACCTGAGTTTGTCCTCTACTGAAAAGCGCAGAGCCGTGAACCCTAGGAACTATGTCTACTTCCGCAGATAAATGCCTGATTTCATCAAGCTTTCTTCCATCTGGACGCTTATGCTCTTTTAAAATCATTCTTCTTACGGTTTCTTTTTCAAATTTATAGATTGCTTCCCCTATGATGGCAGTAAGCTCTTTCTGTTCTTCTTCGCTTACTTCTGAAAGAAGCTTTTCATTAACCTCATCTTTAAGAAGAGCAAGTCTTTCTTCTCTTTCCTGCTTCATATCGGTAAATACGGCTTCTTCCATACGCTTATCAGTGATAATATCTCTAACCTTATCATATACCTCTGAAGGAACGCTCTTATCTTCGTAGGAATGCTTTGCTTTTCCGATTTCTTTCACTATTTCTTCAATAAACTCAACTATTTTTTTGTTTGCTTCATGGCCGAACATGATAGCTTTAAGCATTTCTTCGTTGGAAACCTCATCGGCTCCTGCTTCTATCATCATAACCTTATGCTTCGTCGAAGCTACGGTTAAAGAAAGCCTGCTTTTTTCTCTCTCAGCGGCACATGGGTTTAATACGTATTGTCCGTCTACCAAGCCTACATTTACAGAGCCTGTAGGTCCCATAAAAGGAATATCAGATATGGATAAAGCTAAAGAAGAGCCTATCATAGCAGCAACTTCAGGGCTGCAATCTTGATCAACGCTTAAAACAGTGGCAACTACAGAAACATCATTTCTGTAATCCTTTGGAAAAAGCGGTCTAATAGGTCTGTCAATAAGCCTTGATGTAAGAATTGCCTTTTCTGTAGGTCTTCCTTCTCTTTTTATAAATCCGCCGGGAATTTTGCCAACGGCATAAAGCTTTTCTTCATAGTCTATTGAAAGAGGGAAAAAGTCAATTCCGTCTCTCGGTTTTTCGGAAGCCGTTACGGCAACGAGAACCGTGGTGTCACCGTATCTTACGATAGCTGCGCCATTTGCAAGCTCTGCAACTCTGCCGATTTCAACGCTGAAATTACGTCCGCCCAAATCCATTGAATAAGTTTTATACATATAATCCTCCTTTGGGGTATGCAGTCACTTTTAAACAAAATACAGCCTCAATCAATTCATATAAAAAAGTTGAAGCCCTATTCTGTTTAAAATGCTGCGAACCCTTTCTTTAATGTATATATTATTAACAAAAAGGCGTCCTTTTATAGGGCGCCTTTATTAATTGCATTATTTTCTCAATCCAAGGGCTGCAATAAGCTCACGATACTTCACTACATCGTTTTTCTTAATATAATCTAATAAGCCCTTTCTGCGACCAACCATCTTCAAAAGCCCTCTTCTTGAATGGTGATCTTCCTTATGCACCTTCAAATGCTCTGTTAAGTGGTTGATTCTTTCTGTTAATAATGCTACCTGAACTTCAGAAGAACCTGTGTCTAATTCGTTTCTTCCGAATTCTTTAATAATATCTTTTTTGTCTTTCATGACATCCTCCTAATATTCTTAACACCAGATGCCAAGAAAAGGTTGGAGATTCCATATCTGGGCATTGGCTTACTTTACAAGTTTATCACAGTATTTTTAATAACGCAACTATTAATTTATGGCCTCTTGCAGTAATTTAGAAAACCACAGGAGATCTGATATTTGTATTATTTGAACATTTTTCTATAAGTATATTATCATATAAATATAGAAAATCTTAATCATGCAGTTTTATAGTTAATAAAGCTAGAAGTTTGTTTGTTAACTATAAAGAGATGCTTACTTGGTATAAATTCTTTCAGTGCTTCGTTTTCTTAAATAAAAGATTGCAACAATGGAAATTATCACAAGAACGGCAGAAAGAATCTGGCTTACTGCAAGACCTGTTCCAAAGAATATCAGCTGGTCTGTTCTCAGGCCTTCAATGAAAAACCGCCCAATGCCATATCCAACGAAATACATTAAAAATACTTCTCCCTCAAATCTTTTATGTTTTTTCAGGATATTGAGCATGATAAAAACGCCTAAATTCCAAATTGACTCATAAAGAAATGTAGGGTGCACCTGTATATACTGGATGCCCTCAAAGTTTATAATTTTTTCAAACACACTTTGGGGAATATACATATCTCCCGAAACCTTGTATCTTAATGCAAAAAGAGAATCTGTAAATGTACCGTAAGCTTCTTTGTTAAGGAAATTTCCCCATCGGCCAATGGCCTGTCCGATAATAAGGGCCGGGGCCGCCGTATCGGCAATTTGAAAGAAATTAAGCTTTTTTACCTTAGAATAGACAAAGGCAGCAAGCACTCCGCCTATTACCCCTCCGTAAATAGCAAGGCCTCCTCCTCTTGTGTTAAATATTTTTATAAGATCGTCTTTATAAATATCCCATGAAAATATGACATAATATAGCCTTGCGCCCACAATAGCGGAAATAAAGGCATAAAAGAAAAAATCGATATAGGTTTCAGGGTCCTGTCCCGTTCTTTTAGCTTCATGATACGCATAAAGAATTCCTATTCCGATACCTATAGTTATTATAATCGCATACCAGTATATTTCAAATCCAAATATATCTATTGCAACTCTCGGAAGATTATTTATTTTTATTCCTAAATTAACAAACCATGCATCAGGATAATTCTCCATCTTTCCGCCTCCAAATACTTAAATAATGTGAAAATTATATAATAATTAAGCCCATATGTCAAAAGCTTATAGTTTTAAACATAAATATAACTATCTGTATAAATGCAATATAAGAAATTCTTAATCTTTTTATGAACATTTGTTTCAATAAGGTAGCGGTTGTGGTATAATGGAAGCCAAATCAAGCTTCACTTGATTTGGCTTCCGAATACATTTCCCTTGGGAAATGTATGAGTGTAGGTGGTTCTATTGTGTTCATGAATATATTTTGCAAAGCAAAATGTATGAAATTCTTTTATGGTATACCAAATCAAGCTTCACTTGATTGGCTTCCGAATACATTTCTTGGAAAGAAATGTATGAGTGTACGTTATTTTATTATGTTCATGAATATATTTTGCAAAGCAAAATGTATGAAATTCTTTTACGGTATATTAAAATAAGCAAAGCTTGATTTAGATTTCTAGTACACAATATATACACGGTTCTTGCTTTAACAAACCTTTATAAACTATCTTTATACTTATCTATAGTATACTTAAATATATTCATTAACGGAGGTATTTCTTATGCCGGAGAAATTAACTGTCAAGCAACAGATGATTTACGACTTCTTAAAAGAAGAAATTCGCACCAAGGGCTACCCTCCCTCAATTAGGGAAATATGCGCCGTTGTAGGCTTAAGTTCAACTTCTACAGTTCATTCTCATCTTGAGACCCTTGAAAGAAAGGGCTATATAAAGCGTTCTCCTTCCAAAAACCGCTCAATTGAAATACTTGAAGAAGATTTTTACGCCCCTATGAGAGGGGTTATAAATATTCCTATTGTTGGAAAAGTTACTGCCGGAGAACCTATACTTGCCGTAGAAAATATTGAGGGCACATTCCCTGTCCCTTCGGAATACATAAACGATTATACCTGCTTCTTTTTAAGAATAGCCGGAGACAGCATGATAAACGCCGGCATCCATAATAAAGATATTGTTCTTGTCCGCCAGCAGTCCTATGCCGATAACGGCGACATCGTGGTTGCCCTTTTAGACGATTCCGCAACGGTTAAAACATTTTATAAAGAAAAGGACCATGTGAGGCTCCAGCCGGAAAGCCCCTTTTTCGACCCTATTATTACGAGAGATGTGACCATTATAGGAAAGGTCATCGGCCTTTTCAGGAAATTATAGTAAATATCAATATCCAGTAATAATATATGATTATATTTCCTAAAATACTATGAAGATGTTTCTATTCCTATTTTAAAACTAAATTTTCATTATTGTTCAAGATATATTTATCATTCAGGAGGCTTTATTTATGAAAAAAGCTCTAATAATAGTAGATTATCAATACGATTTCGTAGCAGAGGACGGAAAGCTTTCAGCCGGAGAGGCAGCGAGAAATATTGAACACCATCTGGTAAAGCTAATTGAGGATTTTAATTCTGACGGTAACTACAGCGGTGTCATATTTACTTATGATAGCCATAACATAAAGGACTTTACTGAAAATTCCCACCCGGAAGGTAAAGTATTCCCTCCCCATTGCATATACGGTGAAAAGGGCTATGGGTATTATGGAAAGCTTAAAAATTATGAAGAAAAGCCTGATTCCAACATCCTTTTGCTAAGCAAAAGAGGATACAGCCTGAACAGTGATATTATTTCCCAATTAGTAGATAAATATAACGACTTCACTTTTGCGGGAGTAGTTACAGATATATGCGTATTCCAAAACGTTATTGCCTTTTATAATTGTGCCTGCAATAAAGATAAGCCTATAAAAATAACCGTCGACACAAAAGGCTGTGCTTCTTTTAATCCTGAAAGGGAGCAGGAATGCCTTAAATATATGAAAGAGGTTCTGGGAGTAGAAATATTATAATAGTTAGTAGCTTCCAATTATCCAAAATAAAAACCCGTATTGAAATTTCAATACGGGTTTTTATTTTATAAGGCAATGGGCACCGCCCAATAATCCTTCACCTATTACGCTTATACTTGAATTAATATGAAATAGCAACATTGCCAAATTGCTTTTCCCTTATTTTATACCCTCTTAGAGCCAAATACTTACTGCGGAATAAAAGCAATTTGGCTATATTATATAGTAAAATAATTTAATTACAGTAACAAAACCGCATATTTAAATGGTTTAACATAAACGTTTCTATTATATTTAAGCTGTTTATAAAAAATAGATTTTTGTTAATACCATAAAGCTATTTTACTATATGTTAAAATACATTAGCTCTTTTTAATATAGCATCTATAGATATTATGGGAGTATTTATTTTGCCATATTTACTGCAAGTCTTTTCTTCCAGCCGCCTTTTTTCATTCTTAAAGTAAAGAAAAGACCCCTGATTACCCAATCGGAATACATTGCTACCCATACGCCATAAACGCCAAAGCCCATCGTAACCCCAAGAATATATCCAAGAACAATTCTTACAATCCACATACTTGCGATGGCAATTATCATGGTATATTTTACGTCTCCTGTTGCCCTCAAGGCAGCAGGAGTTACAAATGAAGACGTCCAAAAAATCGGCGTTGCAATAAAGCCTGATTTTAAGATTCCATTGATAAGCCTTGCAGAAACATCACTTGCATTATATGCTCTTCCTATAAGCCCTGTCATGGGGAAAAGCACAATACTTATAATAAGGAACATTATCGCCCCTGCTTTTACTGCAAAAAAAGTAGTTTTTTCAACGTCCTCTTCTTCCCCGCGGCCTATTTTCTGGCCTACGAGAATCATAACCCCTGTGCTTAAGGCGTTTCCTGGAACGTTTACAAATCCGAAAATATTAGAGCTTACGGAATTGGCAAACATAGCCGCCGTACCCATTCCTACTATATAAAGCTGGGTAATAAGCCTTCCTACTTGAAAAAGACTGGATTCTACACTTGTAGGTATGCCTATGCCCAGAACATTTTTCTGGGTAGCAAAATTGATTTTAAAGTATTTAAGCTTATTAAGCCGTATGTTTTTTTCCAAGAATATAATATGTATTACAGATAAAATCATGCCCACAAGCCTTGCTAAAAGCAATGCCCATGCGGCCCCTTCTATTCCAAAGCCGCCGCTTTCTATATTAAGCCAATTAAAAATATTTACCTTCCATGGGAATATAAGCAAATATCCTAAAATAACATTAAAAACATTCATTATAATAGTAATAAGCATAGGCGTAGCCGTATTTCCGCTTCCTCTTGCGACCCCAAATATAGTCTGGGTTATAGCAAGAACAGGAAAAGAAAACATGATTATGGTAAAATAGGAAAATCCTGAATCGTATACCAGCTTTTCTGTTCCGTCAAAAAGAAAATTCATCATGCCCACCTTAAAGACATAAAAAAACACCATAACAAAAAAAGACAATATTACGGCAAGTACCAACGCTTGAGAGCCTGCCTCCTTTGCCTCCTCCATATTCTTTCTTCCTATGTACTGGGCGACTATAATTGTTCCCCCTGTTGTAAGTGCAGCAAAAACAGAAATCATGATATTGCTAACACTGTCTATTATGCCTACTGCTGACACTGCATGCTCTCCAATGGCATTTGCTACCATCAACTGATTCACAAGGCCCATTATAGTAATAAAAACCTGCTCCATTATAATCGGAGATGAGATCGTAAGCAGCTCTCTCAGCCTTTTTTTTGATTCCATAAATTTCCCCCTGATTTTTCTACAAAGCGTAAAATGGGGTTATCCCCCATTTATAGTAAAATGCTGTAAAATTTTAATTAAATATAAGTAAAACCAATACGACGCGTACCACATTATTATACTCTTTTTAAAAATATAATCAATCCTCAATTTACGCTTATTTTAAAGAATACTGTATACATTTTCATGAGAAATAATCCTTTGTCATTTTTGCTTTTTTGTGCTATTTATCCCTATAAGTATATGCAGATATAGTAGTACCATCTACCTTACAGGCAATGAATGTCAGCACCTTCTATAACAGAAAAATCATTATTGTTTTATATAAATATGACTACACATAATAAGCTTCAAATTAAGCCTTTCTTCAGTTTATTAAGCATGGTTCATTGTAAAATCTTGCTATTTTTCTTTCATTATGTGATAATTGCACTATACATTAATATGTATCTGTACCCTTAGAAACGGAGAATAATTATGCTGCGCAGATTTATATTTCAGAACACCCTAAATACAAGGGATTTAGGAGGATATCCAATAGCCTCAGGAGGGCATACCCGTTACGGCAGCTTTATACGAAGTGATGCTCCTGCAAACCTTACTGATAATGAAGTAAGTAAATTATATAAGTATAATATTACCACAATTCTTGACCTTCGCGGCCCGGAAGAGATTAAGAGAACACCAAGCTTTTTTGCAGATAAAAAAGGATTTAACTATTATAATTATCCTCTATATGGAAACGGCAGATTGCCGGAAAAAGAAAATGATATCGCCGATTCTTATTTAGCTATGTTACAAGATTACAAATTAGTTTACTCTATTATGAAACTGTTCGCAGATACAGAATCGGGCATATTATTTCACTGTACCGCCGGGAAGGACAGAACCGGCATTATTTCAGCTCTTTTACTCGCGCTTGCCGGAGTTTCAATGCCCGATATTCTTGTGGATTATCAAATTTCATATACATATATTTACAGTATCATCTGTAAATTACGTAAAGATGAGCCTTCTCTTCCCGCATGGGCGGGCCAATCAAAACCTGAATATTTGGCTGACTTTTTCACAAAATTCTTGAATAAGTATCATTCTGTGGAAGGCTATTTATCCTATATCGGGTTAACGGACTGTGATATTCTAAATATAAAAAATAAATTGATTTTTTCTTAATTATAGTAAATAAACTTAAAAACGCTAAGTTTATTTACTACAGACTTAGGGAAAACTATTAAACTTAAAAATAAAAAACAGTTTTTAAGTTTAATAAGTATATATGAGGTATACTATTAATAAAGATTTATTAAGGAGCGATACTATGCCGGAAAAAATAATGCTTGTAGATGGAAACAGCATCATAAACAGAGCCTTTTATGCCTTGCCTGCCCTTACAAATAAAAACGGTGAATATACAAACGGAATATTCGGCTTTCTAAATATAATTATAAAGCTTTTTGAAGAAGAAAATCCTGATTATCTTGGGGTTGCTTTTGACTTGCCGGGAAAGACTTTCCGTCATGAGCAATTTGATGAATATAAAGGCACGAGAAAAGCGATGCCTATGGAATTAAGGCCTCAGATTCCTATGCTTAAAGAGCTTTTGAAGAAAATGAATATACCGGTATACGAATTGGAAGGTTATGAGGCAGACGATATTTTAGGTTCTCTTGCGAAATCTTCTCAGAAAAACGGTCTTGAAACAGTTCTCGTTTCAGGAGACCGGGACCTTCTTCAAATCGCTTCGGAGGATATTAAAATCCGCATTCCTAAAACAAAGGGCGGAAAAACTGAAGTTGAAGATTATTATGAAAAGGATGTAATGGAAAAATACGGGGTTACCCCGAAGGAATTTATCGATGTAAAAGCCCTTATGGGCGATAGCTCCGATAATATTCCCGGCGTTCCTGGAATCGGTGAAAAAACTGCCCTTAAAATCATTCAGGAATATAAATCCCTTGAAAATGCCTATGAAAATATAGCTTCTTTAAAACCTAAAAAAGCTTCTGAGAATATGCTTGAATTTAAGGAACAGGCCTTTATGAGCAAATTTCTTGCTGAAATCAATACGGAATTAAATTTAAGCCTTCCCGAAGAAAAATGCCAATATGAAAATATTTTTAATCCCGAAGCCTTGTCTGAAATGGAAAGGCTTGAGTTTAAGTCTCTTATTAAAAAATTTGATAAAAGAGAAGCACCAAAGCCCGAGGACCCTTCAAAGCTTAATTTTACCTTTATAAAGGAAAAGGGCCAAACAGATAGTCTTTTAAAAGCTATGGAAAAGGCCCGTACCTGTGCCTTAAGCTTTATTGAAATAGATGGCCTCTGTCTTGGAGCAAGCTTTTATTTCGAAGAAGAAGGCGGCTTCTTTATAGAATTTAATGAAGAACTTACATTAAAAGAATTTCTTTCTGAAACCAAGTTTTTCTATGACAGTCAATGTGAAATTATCACCTTAGACTCGAAAAATACCATTGTTCTATTATATAAAAATGGTATTGCTATTGAAAATATTATTTTTGACGCCATATTAGGCGGATATATATTAAACGCCTCCATATCTTCATACACTTATGATTATATCGGGGAAAAATATCTTAATGAGCGTTTTCCTTCCCTTGAAGATTTAATAGGAAAAGGAAAAAGCAAATTAGATTTCAGAACCCTTGACGACAATACAAAATTATTATACGGCTGCCGCCAAAGCTATACAGCCTTTAAGGCCTTTCCTATAATGAAAGCGCTTTTAAAGGAAAATCAGCAAGAGGAACTTTATTATGAAATAGAGCTTCCCACGGCAAGAGTTCTCGCCTTTATTGAAATTTACGGCATAAAGGTAGATAAAAATGCTCTAATCGATTTTGATAAGCTTTTGACGGAAGATATCAATAAGCTTACAGAAGAAATATATGAAATGACAGGAGAAGTATTTAACATTAATTCTCCTTCTCAGCTTGGAAACATTCTTTTTGGCAAGCTCGGGATAAAAGGCGGAAAGCGCACCAAAACAGGATACTCTACAGCTGTCGATGTATTGGAGCCTCTTCGCTTTGACTATCCTGTAGTTGAAAAAATACTGAACTACAGGACATTAAGCAAGCTCAAATCAACCTATTGTGACGGCCTTTTAGCTGTTATGGATAAAGAAACAGAAAAAATATACTCAACCTTCAATCAAACCGTAACCGCAACGGGGAGACTTTCAAGCACCGAGCCTAATTTGCAGAACATTCCCATAAGAACTGAAATCGGAAGAGAGCTTAGAAAAGTATTTATCCCCTCCTCCGATGAATATATTCTTGTGGACGCAGATTATAGCCAGATAGAGCTTAGAATCCTTGCCCATATTTCAGAAGATGAGGCAATGATTAAGGCTTACCGCACGGGTGAAGATATTCATAGATTTACTGCAAGCCAGGTGCTTCACAAGGCTCCGGAAGATGTAACAAGCTTTGAAAGAAATAGTGCAAAGGCCGTTAACTTCGGTATCGTATACGGCATAGGCGCCTATAGCCTAAGCCAGGACCTCGGCATAAGCGTTAAAGAGGCAGACGATTATATCTCTGCATACTTTTCAAAATACCCTAAGGTAAAAGCCTATATGGATAGAACCATCGCCGATGCAAAGAAAAACGGCTATGCAAAAACTATGTTTGGAAGACGCAGAGAAATCCCTGAAATCAGCTCTTCAAACTTCAATACAAGAAGCTTTGGCGAAAGAGTCGCCATGAATATGCCCATTCAGGGAAGCGCCGCCGATATTATAAAAATTGCCATGGTTAAAGTATTTAATCGCTTGAAAAAAGAAAACCTTGCTTCAAGAATCATTCTCCAGGTCCACGACGAACTTCTTCTGGAAGTGAAAAAAGATGAAAAAGAAATCGTTGAAAAGCTTCTGAAAGAAGAAATGGAAAATGCCGTGAAACTTCTCGTTCCTCTCGTTGCCGATGTTCACAGCGGAGAAACATGGTTTGATGCAAAGTAGGTGTTCAAATGATCATAGGGCTTACAGGAAATTCCGGAAGCGGCAAAACTGCCGTTTCCGATTATCTTTCTAAAAAATATGCATATGTCCTCGACTGTGATAAAATATATCATGAGCTTCTTTCCGAAAGCCCTGAAATGAAAAAAGAGCTTACAGGGCTTTTCGGAAAATCTATTATTGAAGATAATAAAATTAACAGGAAAGCTCTCGGAGAAATCGTATTTAATAATGACAAAAAATTAAAGCTTTTAAACAGAGTAGCCCATAAATACGTAATTATAGAAGTAGAGAAAAGAATAGCCTCCTATAAAGGAGATAAAAAGCTTATTGTAATAGATGCCCCTTTGCTTATTGAAGCCGGGCTCCATGAAATATGCGACGAAGTATGGGTAATCGATGCTCCTTTAGAAATAAAAGCTGAAAGAATATCCATCCGTGATCATATCAGTATTGAGAAAGCCAAGCAAAGGCTCTCTAAACAGATGAATCCGGAGGAATTAAAAAAATACGCAGACCATATTATAGAAAATACAGGCAGCCTTCATGAACTTCTATCTTACGTGGATACGCTTGTGAAAATATAATCGTTCTGCCGGGGAGAAAATATGTTTTTTGCCATTGATTTTAGAAGGATAAAAAAATTTATGGTTTTTGCAGGAATGATTTTTCTTATTATATTTGCCTTTGTTACGGCTTTTAAAATTGCCTTTCCTGTGAAACATCTTGATCTTATAATAAAATATGCCGATAAATACGGCCTTGACCATGACCTTGTATGCGCAATGATAAGAGCTGAAAGTAATTTCGACGCAAATGCTGTAAGCAAAAGAGGCGCCGAAGGGCTTATGCAGATCATAAAGTTAACCGGTGACTGGGGCGCAGGCGAAATCGGTCTTGAAAACTATACCTATTCAAGAATTAAAGAGCCTGAAATAAACTTAGATGTTGGCTGCTGGTATATTGCAAAACTTTTAAAGCAATACGGAAATGTGGACACTGCACTGGCGGCCTATAACGCAGGAAGCGGTACGGTTTCCAAATGGCTTTATGACCCTGAAAACTCCACTGATAATAAAACCCTTTACCGTATCCCTTATCCTGAAACTAAAAAATACGTGGAAAAAGTCAATACATATAGAAAAATATATAAATTTATTCTAGATTATAAAATTTATTGATACGGAGAAAAAATGAAAAAACTGACCTCATTAATTTTAATTTTTTCAGTCCTTTTAACAGGCTGCAATCTTATTCCGCCCCTTGAAAAGCAATCGGAAGAGCCTTCCGAAACAATAATAGAGGCTACGGCTTCCCCTACCCCTTCAGAAGAGGTTAAGGAAAGCCCTAAAGCTTCTGCCGAACACGAAAACGCGCTTAATATCTCCATGCGCGCTCCCGTTACTTTAAATCCTCTTATGAATAAGGATATTACTGTTGACAATGTGCTGAAGCTTATTTTCGAGCCTGTATTTTCTTTAGATGAAAGTCAAAGGCCTGTTCCCAATTTAGCTGAAAAAATCAGCTTTTCCGAAAACGGCCTTGAAGCTACAGTCACCCTTAAAAACAATATTTATTGGAGCGACGGAGAAATCTTCGACGGAAACGATTTGATATTTTCCGTAAATACTCTTAAAAACGCTGACAAATCTGTAATATATAAAGATACTGTTAAAGATATTTTAAGCTGTGAACTAATAGACAGCTTCAACGTGAAAATAAACTTATCCAAGCCCTCGGGGGGCTTTGGATATATGCTGCTTTTTCCGGCAATCCCAGAGCATTACTATAAAAATAAACTGGATAACAGCTCCGTTGAAAGCCTGAACCCCATAGGAAACGGCCTTTATAAATTCGTATCCTATGAAAATGTAAAGAATATGCAGCTGACTGCAAGCAATACCACCTTTAGGCAAAAACCCCTGATACAAAAAATAAATGTCCTTATAACTTCTGATATTCAAACGGATTACTATTCCTTTGAACAAAACATTCTTGATTTTATATCTGCCGACATACTGAACTTCGGCAAATACAGCCCTTCCCAGAAAACAGGGCTTACCGAATATAGCACAAGCAATTACGATTTTATAGGATTTAATTTTAAAAATCTTGCCTTAGAGGATAAAAAAATGAGGCAGGCCATTACAAAGCTTATCGATGTGGACTATATTATAGAAAGCGTTTATCTCGGCCACGCCTACAGAACCTATTCTGTTATAAGCCCCGATTCATGGGCCTATGAAAAAGATGTGGAAAAATATGAATATAACAAGCAGGAAGCAAAAGACCTGATATCTCAAGCAGGCTATAAAGATAATAACGCCGACGGAATAATGGATAGAGAAATAGCAGGGGTTTATTTCGACCTTTCTTTCAGAATTCTTGTAAATGAAGAGAATGAAGAAAGAGTAGAAATAGCAAATCTTGTTTCCTCAAGCCTTAATGAAGCGGGCATCGCCACAGATATTATCGTATGCGATTATAATACTTATTTAGAGAAACTGCGGAACAAGGAATACGATATTTTTATAGGCGGGTTTAACTTTTCTCTTAAGCCGGATTTCGCCTTTGCCTTCCATTCTTCTCAGATAGATGTAGGAAGCAATTTCTTTTCATACCGTTCAGAAATCCTTGACACTTACCTTATAGCGGCCCAGAATGCTCAAAACGAAGCGCAATATAAAGACGCTTTAAGTAAAATTCAAAAGCATATTGCCTCGGAGCTTCCCTGTATCAGCCTTGCTTTCAGAAAAAAGGTAATACTTTATAACGAAAATATCAAGGGCGGTAAAAAGCCTTCTATTAACAATATTTTTTCAAATATAAACGAATGGTACGTACAATAAAGTAAAAAGATAGGAGTAACGAAAACTATATATTCACTATGGATTAAATATGGTATTTTTAATAGTCCATAGTGAATTGGTTTTTGTTACTTCTTTAAATGCACTTTGTTTTAATTAAAACACTTCGGAGGATTTCATATGGATAAACTAATGACAGATTATCTCACCGACGAAAAAGTCCTTATTTCCAGCGAAAGAGCCTTGCGCCCTCATCATTATAAAGGGGCATTTACTACAGCAGAAAACCATGATGACTGTCCTTTTTGCCCAGATAATAAAAATAAAACCCCAGGCGATATACTTTTTTCAGACGATATGGAGATAAGAGTAATCCCAAATAAATACCCTGCAATAAAGCCGCCCACCGGCTATCACGATGTCATAATAGACACTAAAAAGCATGATGAAAAGCTCTATGAATTTACTCCTAAACACATGAATAAGCTCTTTTCTATTATGCAGAAAAGGGCAAAAGAGCTTTATGCCATGGAGCATATTAAATATATACAAATTTTTAAAAATGACGGAATAAGCTCCGGTGCTTCCATTACCCATTCCCATTGGCAGATTATAGCAATGGACTTTATTCCCTACAGGCAGGAAACAATCCACAGTAATTTTGAAAAATACTTTTCAGACCATAATTTAAGATATATGGACTATGTATATTCCCTTAAGGATTACATCATATACGAAAACGAAAATGCCTTTGTCTTCTGTCCTGAGGCTTCACCCTATGGCTATTATACAAACATCGCTTTTAAAAACAGCCATAATCCTTTTGAGGGTCTGAATGAAAAAGAGCTTTACAGCCTTTCCGATGCTCTTTTAAAAACAATGAAGGCTTATAATAAAACTTTTGGTGATTTATCTTATAATATTATGTTTCAAATGGCTCCCAAAGGAAAATACAATGCCTCTTCCTTTTATATGGGCATAGTTCCAAGATTAGGTACATTTGCAGGCTTTGAACTTGCCACCGGGTGCTACATAAATCATACTCCGCCTTTAGAGGGAGCGGAGAAATTAAGGGGGGCTATATGATTAAAGTATGTATACTGGCCGGAGGAAGCTCTTATGAAAGAGAAGTTTCCTTAAGCTCTGCAGAAGAAATTTACAGCAATTTAAACCACAATAAATATACTGCCGAAATTTTAGAAATACCCAAGGAAACCTCTACAGTCTGGATAAAGAAACTTTTAGATTCTCCGCCGGATATTGTAGTAAGCGCCCTTCACGGCGGCCTGGGAGAAGACGGTTCTGTTCAGGGGCTTATGGAATGCATGGGCATAAAATACGTAGGAAGTAAAGTCCTTGCAAGTGCCCTATGTTTAGATAAATATATTTCAAAAACAATCATGCGGGCAAATCATATTCCTGTTTTAGACGATGTGCTTATAAAAAATAGCAGTGATTTGAATATCTCAAAAGACATCATAAACGATATGGGTTATCCCCTTGTTGTAAAGCCAAATATCGGCGGTTCAAGCGTAGGAATCTCCATCGTTAAGGATTTTTCGGAACTTGAAAATGCCGTAAATGAAGTTTTTCTCCTAAAGGACCATGCCCTTATAGAAAAATTTGTTTCGGGAACAGAGGTTACCTGCGGAATAATCGAAAATGAAAGCGGGCTTCAGGTTCTTCCCGTTCTGGACATAAAAACTGCAAGAAATTTCTATGATTATAACGCCAAATATAAAGACGACAATACGTCTATTAGCTTTTCTTCTCTTCCTAAGTTTTTACAGGCAATGATTCATGAAATTTCAAAAAAAGTATTTCTCCTTCTTAACTGCCAAGGCTATGGCAGAGTGGATATGATCGTTCGTGAGGAGCAGATTATCGTCCTTGAAATGAATACCCTTCCCGGGCTTACGTCTCACAGCCTGATTCCAAAAGCGGCATCTATGGAATCGGGTGGATTCAGTAAATTTTTAGATGCGCTTATCGAATTTGAAATGAAAAAATAAAAATATTGAAAAATCAGCATGAGTCATTCTTTCTATTTATAGTAAATTTATTATGATTCAAGCATAAGATTTGTAATCTTAAATACTTGTTTTTTCTGTATTATAAAAGGGCCTTTATCTAAAGGCCCTTTATTTTTTATAAAAATTTTATTATAGCTTGTCCAATTAATTACTTAAGAACTCTTGCGGCAGTAACATATGTACGTATGTAATAATCTTCATTGAGGCTGCTTATGGTTACGCCCCATGTCCTTTTTGAGCTTGAAGAATGAATAAAATTGCCGTTATCCATATAAATGCCTACGTGGGATATTCCGCCGTCATTTACGCCGGTAGTATCAAAAAATACCAAATCCCCTGCTTGAAGCTGGTCTTTACTGATTTGAGTTCCATTTCTTACCATGTCTCTTGAGCTTCTATTTAAGCTTATGCCGAAATTTTTAAATACGCTGTATACAAATCCTGAGCAATCTACTCCTGAATTTAAATTTGTACCTGCCCAAACATAGGGTGTTCCTAAAAATTGCTTTCCAAATTCTATCATCTGATTTCCGAGAGAATTTTCTCTTACAGGCTTTTCACCATATCCGATTGCTATAAATTCTTTGCTTAAATAAGCAGTAGTTCCGCCGAAGGAAACCTTTGCCCATTCCTGCATGGAATCATCAATTACATCTACTGCATCTCCGTTTTGTAAAACACCTAAAACCTCTGCGTCAACGGAAGGTTCATTCCTTAATTTAAGCCCTGTATTTGAAGTTACAACGGCGTATTTATTTTGCTGGGTTTCATTGGTTTCATTAGATACAGCCGCTGCAGCAGGAACTGCAGATGTTTCCATTTCGTCAATAAGCTCGCCTTCTATATATTGCCTGCTTATGTAGCCTTCATCACCAAAATAATCGACTTTTAACCATTCGCCTAAATTATCAATAACATCAAATTGGCAGCCTGCAGCAGCCTTTCCATAAATATCTGCATCTGTATCAGGGGAAATTCTGATGTTTACGTTTTCACCTGTTACGGTGCCCTTTGTTCTTAAAATATCTACAAATTCTTCAGATACGAATAATTTTGCGTCATCAATATTTATTATGTAGAAGTTCCCTGTTTTGCCTTCTATGTTAATTGTCTGGCCTTTATTATATTTAGTGATTACCTCTGAATCAGCAGAAGCTTCTGAACGGATATTTACGTTATTGCCATTGATATTTCCTACAGTAAGTGCCGAAGCGGAACTAAACCCAAGGATAACAAAAATTCCCGAAAAAGCAGTTAATTTTGCAATATTTTTAAGGAAGCCCATAATTTCCTCCTGAATTTTAATTTATTACGTAATTATTACAAAATTATTATATTAATTCCAACAAGCTTTGTCAAGGCTTTTTTAATTTCTTTAAAATATATTACTATATGACATTATATGCCATAAAACCTTTGTTCTGGCGGTGTTGCAAGGTTTTGGAATGTTATTTTCTTGTAGAAATTTCCAAAAAGTAAACCTGCTTTTATGGGCAGAAGCAGGTTTTTGTTTTTAAATATTTAATAAGTTTTTAATTATTATTGTCTTCATAATAAGGGAAAATATGCTTTACTCAAAATCTTTTTAATGCAGATAATAATTGTGTATGGTAAACGAATTTTAAATAAAAAATGCTTTAGAAGAAAGCTTTCATGTTTTTTTCTGAGTATTTCTTATGAAGCTATATTTATGGCTGTAATAAAATTCGTTTGCTGTAAAGCAAAAATGGGGGTGGTTTTATTGAAAAAATCAAAGTTTTTATTTGCAGCCGTCTTTGCGATACTTTTATTTTCCGGCTGCACCGGTTCCGATAAAACCGAGCTGGGATTTAAATATTTTGATCCAAGCAATTATTCGGTAAAAGCCTCTGTTCCCGACAGCAATAAGGAATACGAGGTTTTATCGACCTTTACAACAAAATTTAACAACAGCAACGACGGAAGGCTTAATAATATTAAGCTTTCTTCCGTCGCTATAGACGGTACCGTATTAAATCCGGGGGAAGAATTTTCATTTAATGACACCGTAGGCATGGCTTCCAAAGAAAGAGGCTATGAAAAGGCCACAATTTTTTTTAAAGGTGAAAAAATAAAGGAATACGGCGGCGGCATCTGCCAAGTAAGCTCTACATTATATAACGCGGCTATAGAAGCAGGTCTTGAAATAACAGAGAGGCATCCGCATTCAATGAAAGTCCATTATGTAGGTGAAGATAGAGATGCAGCCACAAGCTATGGCTCTAAGGACCTTAAATTTAAAAATAATTTAGATTTTCCTATCAAAATAAACACCTATGTAGGAGAAGGAACTTTCACGGCTGAAATTATAAAAGCTTCATAGATGGTTTTTAGAAAGTCAATTTGCTTTTATTTTGAAACAAATATTGGATTAAAATGAGAAACGAGTAAAAAAGTAAGATAACAATGCTATTATTCAAATGATTATTCTGCATTCAAATAACACTTTAAATTGCCGTTATCTTGTTCTCTGGAGCCGTGTATTTTCATAATAACAAATTACCGGAGGCTTGTAAAAGCCTCCGGTTTGTCTATAAAAATTTAATGTTCAGAGTCTCCACAGCTATGCTCTTTGCAGGAAGCTCCATCGTTTTTATCATGATGATGTTCTCCATGGTTTGTACAGGCGGCTTCAGGATCATATTTAAGGCTCCCTTTAAGCAAATCTTCTACCGCCTCATCGGCATTTCCTGATACTCCGCCATAAAAAGTTATTCCGGCCTCTGAAAGTGCTCTTTTTGCCCCAGCTCCTATTCCACCGCATATTAATTCTTCTACTTCAAGCTTTTTAAGAATATCTGCCAAAGCTCCATGCCCGCTTCCATTGGTATTTACAACAGTTGCTAATGTTACTTTTCCATTTTCAATATCATATATCTTAAATCTTTCTGTATGACCGAAATGCTGAAAAATTTCACCCTTTTCATAAGTCGTGGCAATTCTCATTTTAATTTACCTTCCTTTCAAGCATATTCATCATATCATCAAGCCAGCCCCCCTCGAAAAGCTCTATCATACCTTTATCTGAGGCGGCAGAAAGTCTTGGGTCTATAGGTATCCGTGCTTTATTTTCAATGGAAAACCTTTTAGATATTTCTTCTATTTTACTTTCTCCAAAAATATTGTACTGCTTACCGCAATCAGGGCAAACAAAATAGCTCATATTTTCTACAAGCCCTAAAACAGGTATGTTCATTATTCTTGCCATATTTAAAGCTTTTTCTGCAATCATGCCTACAAGCTCCTGAGGGGACATAACAATGATGATTCCGTCAACGGGTATAGACTGAAATACGGTAAGCGGAACGTCTCCCGTACCCGGCGGCATATCTATAAACATATAATCGATATCCCCCCATACTACGTCTGTCCAGAATTGTTTTACCATTCCGCCTATAATAGGCCCTCTCCATACCACAGGGTCCGTTTCCCTTTCTGTAAGAAGGTTCAAGGACATTACAGAAATACCGGTTTTTGTTTTTATGGGATAAAAGCAGGATTCGTTGCCGTAAACTTTATCATGAAGGCCGAATAACTTGGGGATGGAAGGCCCTGTAATATCTGCGTCGAGTATGGCAGTAGCATAACCTTCCCTGCTTGAAAGCACAGCAAGTAAAGACGTTACTAAAGATTTTCCTACGCCTCCCTTTCCGCTTACGATACCTATGACTTTTTTAATATTGCTAAGTTCATGAGGCTTTTCAATAAAATCACTCTTGGGATTTCTGCGTTCGGCGCATTCGCTGCCGCATGAGGAACAATCCCTTGTACAGTTTTCACTCATTAAATTCATCTCCTGAATAGCATTTTCTTCTGTGGCAGTGTCTGCAGCCACAGCCGCATTTTTCCCCACAGTAGAGAATATAATCTCCGCCGCTTATTGTAAGCTCTTTCCCTTTAACAAGACATTCTGCAAGCTTTTTACGGGCACTGTTATAAATGCTCTGAACCGTTGTCCGGGCAACGTCTATTTTTTCAGCACATTCTTCCTGATTCAACCCTTCAAGATCTATCAGCCTTATGGTTTCAAACTCGTCAAGTGTCATCAGGATTTGCTCCTTACCCTCTGTCTTTAAATCGAGAGGCCCAAAGCTACAACTACTCGGCAAACAACATACACGCCTCCTTTTCTTTGGCCTTGGCATAATATCCCCCCTCTGAAATTCATTACCAATATATGTCATAAATCAAGTCAAATATATCACTATATCTGACATATGTCAATAACCTCATAAAAATAAAATCTGCCTAAGCATAAAAAGTCATCGCTTCAGTGCAGATTTTTTTATTTTAAAAATAAACCGGTTGAAGTCAACCTCTGTTTTCATTATGAATACAATTATCTATGGCTATAACAAGAGCAGCAAAAAAGGCATAATCCGCCTCATCGGGGATATAAAGCTCATAAGAATCTCCAAAGCTTAACCATTTCTTTGAAACAGAACCGAAAAGCCTTCCGTCTTTTATGATATCAAAATCCATTCCGAATAAATCGCCTTCAATCCGATAGCTTCCATATACGCTTTCTATACTTATGTTTTTATTAAAGAAGGAGAACTCCTGTATCACATTTGCTAAAAGGTTATCGCCGGAATAAATTTCATATTCTGCAAGAAAAAGCTTAAGCTTCTGCTTTATATAATAAATTTCATTTCCAGAAGCATCTAAAATATGTATTCTGGCTCCTATTGTAAAGATCTCGCTTTCAACCTGCAACACGGCCTCATCGTTTTCATTGTAAACATCATATTTATCTCCTATGGAAAAAACCCTTTGGTTTATATAAAGTTTCATCTATGACCTCCTTATAGCATTTTTATAAAAACGCAGAACCATAATGTCCTGCGTTTTAGCGTTTATACTTAAATTGTTACGAAGCACTATGGTTATCAATTACTTTTACTTTATTTTAAGCCTTTTTGAGCCAAATATCCATAGTAAAATAAAAGTAAATTCTATATGATAAAAAAGCACACTCCCAGAGAACAGGGCAAATGAGTTAAAAGGCGCCTTGTCTTAGGGAGTGATACTCAAGATTTATGAAATAAATCTAAATTTCATTAAATTACATATTTATCTATTAAATTGTTGAGAACCGCATTTTGGCTTGAAAGCTCTTCCGTAGCGGCAGCAAGCTCTTCAGACATGGCGGCGTTATTCTGAGATACGTCAACAATATTATTTATGCTGTTTCTTATAATTTCAACACCGGACACCTGTTTTTCAGAAACCTCGGCTACTTTTTCAACAATATCCGTAACCTTATCTATATCATTTGCAATTATATTAAAGGACTGGCTTGTCTGCCCTGCAAATTTAACGCTTTCCTGTATCTTTTTAAGGGAGTTTTCTATAAGCCCTGTAGTTTCATCGGCAGATTCTTTGCTTTTTACGGAAAGATTTCTAACCTCCTCCGCAACCACTGTAAATCCCTTGCCGTATTGCCCTGCCCTGGATGCTTCAACGGCAGCATTCAGCGCAAGAAGATTTGTTTGGAAGGCGATATCGTTTAATGTTTTCATAATTTCATTCATTTTCTTTGAGTAAGTTTCGACTTCTGTTACGGCGTCAAGCAGAAGACCCATTCTTCTTCCGCCTTCCTTGGCATGAAACTGGCTTTCAGCAACAAGCTTCGTCGCTTCTCTTGTGCTTTCCGTATTGTTTATGATGCTTTCATCCATACTGGATATGGCCTCAGCAAGGCTATTAATTGACTGTATCTGTGTATCTGCCCCCATGGAAAGCTGGGCTGCGGACTCGGATACCTGGTTATTTCCCGAAAGCATATGATGAGAAGAATCTCTCATAGTAGAAAGCATTTCGCTCATTCCGTTTACCATGTCGTTTATGGAGATTCTTATGGCTTCAAAATCACCTAAATATTCTCTTGTTATGGTATTGCTGTAATTATAATTGTGAGCCATTTCATTCAAAAGGCCGGAAATTTCCGATATATAAGAGGAAATTTCTTTTGACATATTATTTGCCGCATACTTCATATCATCGAAAACTCCGCTGTACTCGGTTTCAATATAAGAATCCAGCTTGCCCTTAGCCATATTGTTAAGGCTAATCATAAGATCGTCAACCGGCTTCTGGAAGCCTTCCATAAGATTATTAAGGCCTTCAAGAAGATGTTTCCAATCCCCTTTATTATCCGCAATATCGGCCCTTACGGAAAGATCCCCTTCGCTTGCACTTTCAATTAAATAATTTATTTGAGAAGATATGTTTTTAAGCCTTCCTCTAAGCTCATCAATAATCTTATTGGCGGCCCCTCTGTAACCGGAGAACTGCCTTATCTCAGCGTTAAAATCTCCGGCACTGATAGACCTTAACCCTCTTAAAAGCTCTTTATTATCGGTAATATATGCCCCAAGCATTTCATTGACACCGATTGCTACCTCTTTAAACATACCTTCATATTCGTCTATATTCATAAAGGCATTAGTATTTCCGGCTTTATGCTCCTCAGCAATTGCCTTAAGCTCAGATGTTAATTTCATCAGTATTTCCGAAAGCTTAAAGGCGCTTTCTTTAAGCCCTATAAATTCTTTGGTGCCGACCTTCATGTTTCTTATATTATCCATAAGATCAGGCTCACCGGCAGAAAACTTCTGAATTTGATTATCAATTCGTTCCAAAGGAACAGTAAACACATCTGTAAACTTTGAAAAAATAAATACAAAGAAAAATCCCAAAGCAATTATTACAACAGCTAAAGCTATAAATATATTGCTTCCCATTTCTCTTGTAACGCTTACTCTGGCTTCTATATCATCAATATAGTCTCCTGTGCTTATGTACCAGCCTAAAGGCTCAAATTTCTGTGTGTATGCCCTCTTTGCATAGGCAACGTCTCCGCTGTCTATTTTGGGAAAGCTGTATTCTGAAAATCCCTCTCCCGAATCACCGGCTTTAATAATTTCCTGAATATAATAAACACCGTTTGCATCTTGATTGTTAATCCTTTCCTGCCCAGTGTTTTCTGTAACAGGATGCGCAACACATACACCCTCTGAATCATCTATCCATAAATATCCGTTGCCATCGTTAAACCGCATGGATATAATCTCATTTTTTATGGCTTCTTTCATTTGATTTTCGGATATTTGCCCGTTTTGATACTGTGCATAATTATATTCAGCTATACTCATTGCAATTTGAGAGCTATTGATAAGCCCTTTGTCATAATTCTCCAAAGCCGACTTTTCTGTTTCTGAAACAAGCCGTCTTATCATCACCAAGGATAGAACCAACTGAGAAACAATTAAAAGAATAACTATCCCTGAAGTAAGGCCTCGTATTTTACTCTTTACAGACTTAATTTTTGATAATTTTCTCATTATCCTGTTCGCCTCTTTTGTATGAATTTTTGTTTATCTTTAAAATGTCTTTCCAAATATAGCCATCAGGAGTATATGGCTCTATTAATATATTCGGAATTTCAGAGCGTTTTAAATAGATAAAACTGCCAACATCATAAAGTATATCAATAAAGCATATCTTATGCAAATTAAAGTAAATATCTTTACAACAAAATGTATAGGGCTTTTAGATAAAGTCATTCTAATTTTTTATATTGCTAAAATACCCAGGAAATATTAATTAATTTATATGATAAAATGTTTAATTTTCTCCTTTTATATAAGTCCTTTTGCATAAATTATTTAAGCATATGAATGACCGCTCCTGCATGTTTTAAAAAAGCAAATTTAGTTTATTCCGCCTTTTATGGGAAATACCTATTCATTTGCTCATTTTAAAACATGTTTAAGAGCGGTCCTCCATAATATATTTTCATATTCGTCATCTAATAGTGCTAGCACATGAAAAGCATATACAGCCCGCAAATCATAAGAGCTGCCGCTACTACATAAGCCAAAGCCCCGAATATAAGCACAAGAAACATACCAAATCCTATTGAAAAAAGTATCGTACCCCATAATCTTTTACACATGCCCTCACTCCTTGCCTATACTAAAGGAAAACTTATGAACTTAAAAGCAAAAGGATTGTTTTTAAGTTTAATCAGTATATAGTAAAATAGCTTTAAGGCAGGAACAAAAACCTATTTTTCATAAACGGCTTAATATAATAGAAAAGCTTATATTAAGCCCTTCAAAATATACGCTTTTTGTTACTGTAATTAAACCATTTTACTATAACCATAAGAAACAAGTTCTTATTTCAGTATATTGAAAGCTTGGGAATTGTTGCATGTATATAAAGCAAAGATAAAAATTATACAAGCAGAAAATTGTAAAGTGTTTTCAAATGAGTGTCTCTTTACCGTTAACAAGTATTTTGCACTTTTATTAACTATTTACTATTAAACTTTAGTTATATCAAGCCTTCCTGTATAATTTTTATAAGTTCTGATATGGTTATCAGCTGGACATTGTTTTCTTCAAAATAGGGCATGGTATTTTTTATTGCCGAGGCTGTGGCCTTCCCGCCTTCCTGCCCAACGTGGCCTATGGCTACGGCATAGCCTTTTTTCATGGCTATATTAGCGGCCTTTTTAAGATTTTTCTCTATTTTGGAAACATCTTTTGTTCCATCAAGGAATATGTCTCTTTGCAGTACCGTAATACCCATTTCCTCTCCTATATCTCTGGCCTTGGACTTATTGGTGGTTCCTGAATCAACAAATACAAGATTCTTTTCCTTTGCAACTTCAAGCACTGCCCTTAAAAGTTTCTCATCTTCCATTACCTTAGACCCCATATGGTTATTGATGCCTACGCAGTAGCGTATTTCATCAAGTCCAAAATGGACTACTTCCTTTGCTTCGTCTTCCGTAGATTGAGATAATATGGCTTTATCGGGAAGCCATGACCTTTTTCCGTTTACAGGCTCCATGGGAAGATGCAGTATAACGTCTTTATTATTTTCATAAAGCTGCTTTCCCTCTTCGTAAGAATGGGGCATAGATGGCATAACTGCTCCTGTAAAGGGAGCGTCCATATACATAAATTCCTTTGTTCCGTCGGTATCGTTTCCAAAATCGTCAATAATGATTGCAAGATAAGTAGTTTTCATTGGTTCGCTTGATACGGTCACAGCTTTTATTTCAGAAAAAAAACCGAAATATAAAATTATAAACGCAAATATAAATGTAAAGAAACCGTTTATAGCTTTAGGCCCGTTAAACACAAATATTTTCATATATCCACCGCCTTAATTATATATACTTATAGTATAGTAAATTTCATATAAAGAAGCAGCAAAAACCTATTCCCATCAGGCCCAAAAACACGGATTTCCTTTGGAAACGGTACATTTTTGAGCCTTCGTGAATATACGGCTTTGCTGCTGTTTAACTTTAAATTTACTATAAATTTAAAAAGCCGTCCATAATATATATTAAGGACGGCTTTTTCCATATTCCATTATTCATAAAAAGACAGTGCAAAATTTTATAAATCCATTATTTCCATCTTTTCTATAGCCTCGTCTATCATAGGTTCAAGATCTTCTAAAATGTTTCTTTCAATGCTTTCTATGATATTCGCTTTGGGTTTTGTTTCCGGGTGTTTGGCAACAAAAATTGTGCAGCAGTCTTCATAGGGCCTTATGGAAATATCAAATGTTCCGATTTGCTGGGCTATATCTACAATTTCCTGCTTGTCAAAGCCTGCAAGAGGCCTTAATATGGGAAGGGTTACGGCTGATTCCATGGCTCTGATGCTCCTTAAGGTCTGGGATGCAACCTGCCCTACGCTGTCGCCGGTTACAATGGCATAGCCGCCTATTTTGAGGGCTATTTTTTCGCCGATTCTAAGCATAATCCTTTTTAGAAGCAACGTAAGCTTTTCCGGCGGCACATGGTCGTATAAATAAAGCTGTATATCCGTAAAAGGGATGATATTAAGCCTTTTTCCTCCCGTAAAATGAGAAAGCCTTTTGGCAAGGTCTACAACCTTTTCCTTGGCTCTTTCGGAGGTATAAGGAGGAGAATGAAAATATACCCCTTCCAAATCAACACCTCTTTTTTCCATAAGGTATCCGGCTACAGGGCTGTCGATTCCCCCGGAAAGCAGAAGAACGCCCTTTCCTGACGACCCTTGGGGAAGGCCCCCTACCCCTTTGATAATTTTGGAATATACATATACGGAGTTTCTGATTTCTATATGTATTTTCATCTGGGGCTTATGAAGATCAACCTTTAAAAAAGGATATTTTTCAATCAGCTTTTCCCCCATTAATATGGAAACGTCATTGGAGAGAAGAGGGAATTTCTTATCTGCCCTTTTCGTTTCCACCTTAAAGGTAATTTCTTTATTTAAATCACCGTAGTTTTCCTCAAAATAGTCAAAAACCATTTTCTCTACTGATTCTATGGTCTTTTCTTCCCCAACAATACAGGGGCAAAGACCAATGATGCCGAAAATACAGCTTATTCTTTCGATGGCCTTTTCCATATCAATGTCTCCGGCTTTATTAAACACAAAGAACCGGCCGTTTTCTTTATTGATATAATAATCGCCTAAATCGTCGATATTTTTTCTAATGGCCTTAATAAGCTGATTTTCAAATATATATCTGTTTTTTCCTCTGATGGCGATTTCACCGTATTTTACTAAAAGACCTCTTTTCATAGATACCTCTGTCCTATTTATTTCTTCACATATCGTCTAAGTATGTTCACATGCTTGCAAATGGCTTCCTTGCAATATTCCGATTCTTCCAAAGTATTATATTTGGAGAAGCTAAAGCGTACGGCAGAAGAATGCCTTTCCTTGCCATAGCCAAGCTTTGCTATAACATTTTTGCTTTCTTTTGAATTGCTTGCACAGGCCGATCCGGAAGACACATATATCCCGTCTTCTGCAAGGGCATGAAGAAGCACTTCGGCTTTTACGTTTAAAAAGCTTAAATTTAATATATAAGGGCTTGTATTTTCAAGGCTGCCGTTTACATAAACATCTTGTAAACTATTTTTTATTTCAAGAAGGCTGTTTTTAATTTTCAAAACATGAGCATAATTTTCGTCCATTTTCTCGAAGGCTTCTTTTGCGCCTTCGGCAAGGGCTATGATAGAATTCAAATTTTCAGTGCCCGAAACAAGGCCTTTCTGCTGGCCTCCGCCGAATATAATAGGCTTTAGCCTTACTTTATGATTTACATATAAGGCCCCTACACCCTTCATGGAATGAATTTTATGGCCGCTTACAGAAAGCATGTCCACATTTTCAAGGCTTAGAGGGATTTTTCCAAACCCCTGAACGCCGTCTACATGGAAATAAGCATTGGTTTTTTTCTTGATGAGTTTGCCGATTTCATTTATATTGTTTATGCTTCCGATTTCATTATTTACATGCATAATGCTTACTAATGCCGTATCTTCCGTAAGGGCATTTTCAAGGTCGTTAAAATTTAACTTCCCCTCTTCATCGGGAGAAAGATAGATAACTTCCGCACCCTTTTCTTCAAGAACTTTAAAGCTTTCCAAAACGGCAGGGTGTTCTATGGCAGTGGTAATATATCTATTGTGGGTTCTCTTTCTGGCTTCATAAGTTCCTAATATAGCTATATTATTGCTTTGAGTGCCGTTGGCAGTAAAATATAGATTTTCATAATTAATTTTAAGCCTTCCGCTGATTTCCTCGGCAGAAGCCCGCAGCCTTTTTTCCGACTCAAAGCCAAGCTTATGGTAAGATGAAGGATTTGCGTAAGATTCTTCTAAAGACTGCATCAGTGCCTCTTTTACCTCCGGGGATACCTTGGTGGTAGAGGCGTTGTCAAAATATACTTCTTTCATTATAATTCTCCCAGTTCATACATGATGGCGGAAAGTACTGCAAGCCCCGCCGTTTCCGTCCGTAATATTCTTTTTCCAAGGCTTACAGGGATAATTTCATGTTCTCTTGCAAGCTCGACTTCCTTTTCGGAAAATCCCCCTTCAGGCCCTATAAAATAAGACATGCTTTCTCCTGAAAATCCTCTTATGATATTGGAAAGCAATTTTTCTTCTTCCAGCTCATAGGGTATGAAGCTTAATCGTTCTTTAGAAGCTTCTGAAACCGCTTCTTTAAAGGTCATCACCTGAGCTATTTCAGGCACGATTCCTCTGCCGGACTGTTTTGAGGCGGATTCTGCGATTTTCTGCCATCGGGATATTTTCTTATCTTCTTTTCCTTTTAAGCTTACGATAGCTCTTTCAGTATCCACAGGAACGATTCTATAGATGCCAAGCTCTACAGCCTTCTGTATAATTAACTCCATTTTATCCTGTTTTGGGATTCCCTGATATAAAGTTATTTTTACCTCCGGTTCCGAAACACTCTTATTTTTTGAAATAAGCTCAAGACTTATACTGTTTTTTGAAATATCTTTTATCCTGCATTTATAATCAAAGCCCTTGCTGTCACAGAGGGTCAAAAGCTCTCCTTCTTTCATTCTAAGGACATTGACTATATGCTTTATATCGTCTGGAAAGGGTGTAAAGCTTCCGTCCTCTACGCTTTCCGAAGAAATGAAAAATCGCGGCATAATTACTCCTTTGCAGAAACTACACAGACCCAGCCGTCTTTATCGATAATATCTTTTATTTTAAAACCTGTATGCTTAAGAGCTTCTTTAACGTCTTCCAATCTTTCGTCTATTATTCCGGAAGCGATAAAGATACCGCCTTTCGATAAAATATCCATGATAAAAGGAGAAAGCGCTATAATAACATCGGCTACAATATTGACTACTGCTAAATTAAATGTCTTTCCCTTTATTTCGTCAATGAGATTTTTATCTTTAAGAACATTTCCCTGCCGAATAAGATAGCGGTCCATATCAATATTATTTTTAAGGGCATTTTCTGAAACGACTTCTTTTACGTTAAGCTCCATATCGGCAGCATAGGCAGATTTTCCTCCAAGCATCAGGCCTATGATGGAAAGTATGCCTGTTCCGCAGCCTAAATCGACGATTTCGGAATTTGCATCTACATATTTTTCAAGCTGTTCTATACAAAGCCTTGTGGTCTGATGAAGGCCTGTTCCAAAAAGATTACCGGGGTTAATATGTAATACCTTTTCGCCTTCTTTCGGCTCATATTTTTCCCAGTCGGGCTTAATTACTATTTTCTCGCCTATTTTAAAGGGTTTGTAGTATTTTTTCCAATTATCTATCCAGTCCTCTTCGGATACATTTTTGCTTTCCACATAAAGCCTTCCAAGGTCAAAAGGCACGTCCATAGCAAGCAAATTCTGAATCCCCGATTTTATATTTGCAAGAACCTCAAAGCCCTCAGGCGTTTTAGGAAGGTAAAATACTACATAAACCTCGCCTTTTTCCTTATTGGAAAGCTCCTCATCAACATAATCCCAGTGGAAGGGGTTTTCCTCTATAAAATTAAGCATTTCCTCATCGTCTTGTATCTGCATGCCGTTTACGCCATTTTCCATTAAAAGGGCACAGACGGCCTCTGTTCCTTCCGATGAGGTATAAATATAAGTTTCTATCCAATCCATAAAATTCTCCTAAGGTTTATCTAAAAATACAGTACATAAAAATCCTACTACCACAAAGGCCGTACCCAATACTAAAATTAAAGGCGTATTTCCGGCAAAACTTAAGGTATTTAAGTTTTTAACAACGCCGTCTCCTGCAAGGGTAACCACAGCGGCAAGCACTACGCCGGCAACACCGTAATATACCTGTGCTTCAAAGTGCTTTAAAAGATAGCCCATTATTTTGGCTATGAAAACAAAACCGCCTATTGCGCCTATTAAAAACGGCAATACAAGAAGAACCGTAAAAAAGGACTCCTGTGCCATTGCCATATTGCCCTTAATTAAATAAGAAACAAGGTCAAGACAAGTACCTACGGCATTATAAACGGTTCCATACTGGTTTATTACCATCAGCATAACGCTTCCGCTTACCCCGGGGATAGCCATTAAGGATACGGAAAATACACCTGCAAATACCATAGTAAAAAAGTCCCCTGGGCTATTAAGCCTCTCAATTGCTATATAAGACGTACTGCCGCCTGTGTTTCCAAGGGCCGTAATATATAATATTGCTATGAAAGAGCCTACAGTTATAAGCAAATAAAGGGGATTGAACTTTATAAGGTTTATCTTTTTAAGCACCAAAGGTACTGAGCCTGCCACAAGACCTATAAAAAACAAATAGGACCATACGGGATATTCCTGGCATACCCAAAGTATTGCCTTTGTTGAAGCAAGTATTCCGACAACCGCACCTACGGCAATCGGCATAAGAAATTTAACGGAACTTTTAAAATCCTTTGATATATTGTTTACCGCTTCAAGTATTCCTTCGTAAAGGCCTACGACAACTGCAAATATACTGCCTGAAAGACCGGGTATTACAAGGGCTATACCTATAAAAAAGCCCTTGATTGCATTTACTAAATTCATTGAAAAGCTCCCAACTATATCGTATTTGTAAATAAACCTAAATTTTCAGAGCTTCAAAAAATATATAAAGCATTATATTGTCAATTTATTTTTATTCCGGCTGTGCAAATACCGCTCAGTATAAAATAGAATAAAAGTAAATTGACAAGAGCTTTTTTAAGTGCTCCGGCTGTATATTTAAGTTTATTTACCATACCCGTTAATGAAAAATAAAGCTTCCCAAAGGCAATAGAGTCAATTCTACTGCCCCCGGATTCATTTTAGCAATTATGCCGAATAAAATTCTGTAAATACCCTTTCAACATAATCATTATCTTTAATAGCCCCAAGCTCTCTTACAGAATGCATACCGAATATAGGCGTTCCTATATCAACAACGTCTATGCAGAGATTTGCCGCAATAAACTTGGCTATGGTAGAGCCGCCTAATACATCGGAACGATTGGCATATTTTTGTAAAGGAACGCCTGCCTTCTCACAGCATTGGGCAAAAACAGAAGCGGAATAAGCCGTCGTTATGTATTTTTGCTTAGCAGAGTATTTAAGGACAGGGCCTTTTCCTAATACAGGGCGGTTGGTAGGGTCATGTTTATCAAGATAATTCGGGTGTACGCCATGAGCAAGGTCACTGCTTAATGCTAAGGAAAAAGTCAATGCTCTGTAAAAATCCTCTTCACTTCCTGAAAGGGCGATATTTATTCTTTTAAGAATATTCAGCACAAACATAGAGTCTGCCCCTTGGGCCGTCTGGCTGCCTATTTCCTCATGGTCTATGCATACGAGAACCTGGGTTGCTTTATTTTCGGAGGAAGCCAAAAGACCTTTAAGCCCTGCATGAACCATCCAAAGGTCGTCAAGCCTCGGTGAAGACATAAATTCTTCATTAAGCCCTATTATTTTCCCTTTTTCATATTCATAGAGGAAAAGTTCAAAATCTATAATATCCTCTTCACTCTTTCCAAGCTCTTTGCTTAAAAGCTCAAGAAGATAGTTTTTCTCCTCTAATTGATTTTCAATAAGGGCAAGAAGAGGCAAAGTATCCACCTGAGGATTGATTTTATAGCCGTCGTTCACTTCTCTGTTAAAATGAATTGCTAAATTAGGTATTACCATTAACGGGCGGTTGATATTAATAATACGTTCTTCAGGCTTAAAAATATTACCGTTTTTCAAAACAACTTTTCCGGCAAGGGCAAGGGGCCTGTCAAACCAACTTGAAAGGATGGGTCCGCCGTAAACTTCTGTATTCAGTTTAACATAGGTTTTTTCAGCAATAATTTGATTAACGGGCTTTATTTTAAAGCAGGGACTGTCTGTATGGGCACCTATAATTCTAAAGCCGTCTTCTTTAAGGCTTCCTGTTCCGGCCTTAAAGGCAATAAGGGCGGATTGCCCTGAAACAGTATAATATTTTCCGCCTTTTTCTATATTCCATTCCTGTGAAGGGTTAAGCTCTTTATAATCTGCTTCTTCAAGCCTTTTTTTCAGGCTTTCAACAGCATGATATGATGTAGGACTCTCATAAATAAAATCAATAAGCTCTTGCGCTTTTATTTTTAAATTATCCATTTTATCCTCCTAAATAAGTATTTATAATAAATAGTCGTTTCATTTTACGGTCTGTACCGCACACCTATACATTATAACACTGTTAAATACTATATTCCATATATATACTTATTAAACTTTACAGTAGGTTTTTTGCTTTAAAATTTAATAAGTTTTACTGAAATTTATAATAAATAAGCTTAAAAATGAAGTTTATTTATTATAAAGACCCTTATAAGCAATCTGGGAGCATCCTAAGATTTTAATATAATTTTAAATATTTATTTTTGTTATATCTTGCTAACATTCCTTTATTATGGTATACTATGTGTCAGTGTTAGTAAATGCTAACTCAATTGCCCTTATTTCATTTTAATATTAGGGGAGTGATTTTATTACTGCTAAAATTTTATATTCCGTAGAAAACGATAGGCTTAATAAGCTTATAAGGTCTCTTTTTTACATAACGGCTTCTACGAGAGAGGGTATTACACCCTCGGTAATATACAATATTATAAGCTTCGAAGATATAAACTTATGGAACGAAAACAAGGACTTCATTTTAGAAGACCTTGATATCTCCTTTAAAATTCTAAAGGAAGAAGAAAAAATACTAACGCTCCTCTTCTATAAAAAGAGTTTATTGGAAAAGAAGCTTAATAATAAAAGAATACAAAAGTTTTTAATTCATATTGGGTATCCTAAAGATGTTTCTTTAGAAGAATATCTGAATCATCTTTCAAAAAGATATAATGTTTATGATTTTCCCCATGAAATCGGCCTTTTTCTCGGTTATCCTCTGAAAGACGTGTATGGTTTTATAGAAAACAAGGGGAAAAATTATATTGCCTGTAAGTATTGGAAAGTATATCACAATAAAAACCATGCTTTAAGGGTGTTTGATGAAATAGATAAAGCCAAAGAAAACGCAATGCGTACACTAACATTGGCTTTAATATAACGTGAGTTCGGCGAAGCCGAACCCCTTGGTGAAGGCCAGCGAACTTTTCACATTATGAGTATAAAACTTTAAGCATACCTTTAGGTGTATGCATTGCAGTGTTTTTCTGCAAATTGTACGAATAGTTTCATAAGTTTGATGGAATAAAAATTTCATCGAGCTCTCATTAATATAAATTTCAAGAAAGAGGGTTTAATAATGAATATATCTATTATTTACTGGAGCGGCACCGGAAACACTGAAAAAATGGCAGAATGCATAGCTGAAGGCGCAAAATCAGCAGGCGCAAGCGTATCTCTTAAAAATGTTTCAGAGGCAAGTACAGAAGACGTATTAAATGCCGACGTAGCAATATTAGGCTGTCCTTCAATGGGAAGCGAAGTTCTTGAAGAAAGCGAATTTGAGCCTTTCATGGAAAGCCTTGACAGCAAGATTTCCGGTAAAAAAATAGGTCTTTTCGGTTCCTACGGCTGGGGAGACGGTGAATGGATGAGAGATTGGGCAGAAAGAGTAAAAAATAACGGTGCGACTCTCCTTGAAGAACCTCTTATTATAAATGAAATGCCCGATGCAAAGGGAGAAGCTCTTTGCAAAGAATTGGGAGAAAAATTAGCTAAATAATTTTTATTTCCGCTATATAGAATAGCCTTACGGCCATTTTACTTTTATATAGGAAAAAGAATATATAATTCCACAATGTATTTCTTTCAAAAAGGAATCGATATATCGGTTCCTTTTTTTAGATATTATTCCATAAGGGCGGTATTTGCAGCATTGTATAATTTTTCAGCCGCCTGCTTAGCACCGATTTATCCTTTGTCAAAATCCTTCATAACCTCATCGCCTCCGGGAGAGGGAGTTATATAGGGATAACCTCATGGGCGTTTCGGCATAAGCATTAAGCTTATCCTTAATAGAATCAATAATTTCCTTTTCTCTTTCGTCAAGCTCTCTTTTTAAGCTTGAAACAAATAATTTTTTAAATGCTTCGTCAATAAGCATATTGTTAACATGTTTGTTTAAAGACATAGAAGTAAATCTATGGTCAAAGTTCCTTTTTTATATTCTGGATTTGTAGCGTTCACATTGTTATCAGAGTTTTTTGAACCACATGCCTGCTCTTTAAGTAAAGTACTTTTTTGTATTAATAAAAGAGCAGATGAAAAACCTCTGCTCTTAATCTACTAAAGTATTTATTTTATTTAAAATATCTATCTAATAAACCCTTAAATACCATACCGTGCCTAGCTTCATCCTTGCACATTTCATGCACAGTATCATGAATGGCATCGTAATTAAGCTGTTTCGCCTTTGTGGCGATTTCTTTTTTGCCTGCTGTAGCGCCGTGCTCTGCAATAAGTCGCATTTCAAGATTTTTCTTTGTAGATACGTCTACCACTTCTCCTAAAAGCTCTGCAAATTTAGCAGCATGCTCTGCTTCTTCCCACGCTATTCTTTTATATGCTTCGGCAACCTCAGGATAACCTTCCCTATCTGCCTGACGGCTCATAGCAAGATACATACCAACTTCTGTGCATTCACCCATGAAATTCTGACGAAGCCCCTCAACGATTTCAGGATCACAGCCCTGTGCTACACCAATTCTATGTTCGTCGGCAAACACAAGCTCTCCTGTCATCTCGCTGAATTTACTTTTAGGCGCTCCGCACTGCGGGCATTTTTCAGCTGATTCCTCGCCTTCATGTACATAACCGCAAATTGCACAAACAAATTTTTTCATCAATCTTCCCCCATTTATTATGTATAATATTTATCAACAGATAATAATTATACCACCGTAAACACAAAAGTCAAGGCTAACATATTTTAGAGTTCTAGGGTAAAAAATACTGTTTTTTATTTATATAATTTAGTCACAGTAACAAAAACCGTATATATTCAGTGAATCTGAAAATGCTTGCAGTGAAGCTAGATGAATGTTCCCTTAATATTTTCAGCTTTGTTGACTACAAATGACTTAATATAAGTGCTTCTTTTATATTTAAGCCGTTTACGGAAATAGGTTTTTCTTACTACCGTAAAGAAAAATAAAAAGGCCAAATAATATAATATTATTTGGCTGAATTAAATTTAGCGCATATTTTTTATTACTTTAAGCCTTGTAAATTCATCTCTTTCTCTTTCTTCGAGCGTATCTTGAATGGTTTTAACAAGGTTTTCATATCTGGGAATGGTTATATTCTTTAACGCATTGGCTCTTTTTTGAGTCTTTTTAATGCTTACGGCAAGCCGGTAGGCTGCATTCTCAACCATAGAAAGCTTAACTGTAAGTTCCTTTACTCTTTTAAACTTAATATAAGCCTCATCAAGAGCAGCTGTAGTATTGCCAAAGCCGAAGCTTGGGGTCTCATCAGGATTGTCCTCATAAGTAACCATTGGAATTTCTACTCCCATGATACTTCTATTTCTTACGTTAATGCTTCCTTCAAGAGGAATACCATAACTGAATCGCTCAACTCTTGAGATACCCATGCTGATATTTGCACTTTGAAGTGCTTTATAGGCTTCTGTAAAAATTGTATCGATTTCATACTGTATTTGATTGGCCTTTTCATTAAGCTCCATTATTTCACGAATAAGGACGTTGCGCTTTTTATCCATAAGCTCATAGCCCTGTTTTGAAAGGCGCAAGGTATTTTTTGCGGCAATTAAATTGCCCTTTGTAGGAAATGTATTTGTCTGCATAAAATCACCTTTCCTTACTTGTCCTCTTCGTCTTTTTGCTTGCCATGAGGAACATAATATTTATCAAGATATTCCGTACGTACTCTGTCAAGCTCTACTTTAGGAAGATAACCTAGTATCTCCCAGCCAAGATTAATTGTTTCCATAATGGACCTGTTTTCATAAGGGCCTTGATTTAAATATCTGGCCTCGAAAATTTTACCAAATTCCATATATGCCTTATCAAGGCTTGAAAGCTCATCTTCACCAATAACAGAAGCAAGGGCTCTTACATCATTTACATGAGCATAAGATGAGAATATCTGGTTTGCAAGGTCCGGGTGGTCTTCTCTTGTATACCCTTCACCGATACCATCTTTCATAAGTCTCGAAAGAGAAGGAAGTACATTCACAGGAGGGTTTATGCCCTTCTGGTAAAGGCTTCTTTCAAGAACAATCTGGCCTTCCGTAATATAGCCTGTAAGGTCTGGGACAGGATGGGTAATGTCATCATTAGGCATAGTAAGAATGGGAACCTGCGTGACGGAGCCCTTGGAGCCTGCCACGATACCTGCCCTTTCATATAATGAAGCAAGCTCTGAATAAAGATAGCCGGGATAGCCTTTACGGCTTGGTATCTCGCCCTTTGAAGAAGAAATTTCTCTAAGAGCCTCAGCATATGAGGTCATATCCGTCAAAACTACGAGAACGTTCATATCCTTTTCATAAGCGAGATATTCTGCAACTGTAAGGGCAGCTCTTGGGGTTATAATTCTTTCAACAACGGGGTCATTGGCAAGATTCAGAAACATTACCGCTCTGCCTATGGCTCCGGAATTTTCAAATTCTCTTCTGAAAAAGTCTGCAACGTCATGCTTTACGCCCATGGCGGCAAAAACGATGGCAAACTTTTCATCGTTTCCCTCCCCCAAAGATGCTTGCCGTACAATCTGAGCCGCAAGCTGGTCGTGAGGAAGACCGTTTCCTGAAAATATGGGAAGCTTCTGGCCTCTGATTAATGTAGCAAGTCCATCTATGGAAGAAACCCCTGTTTGAATGAAGTTTCTCGGGTATACTCTGGATACGGGATTAATAGGCTTACCGTTTACATCGGCATATTTTTCGGGATATATTTCCCCAAGGCCGTCTATAGGCCTTCCAGCGCCGTCAAATATTCTTCCAAGGATTTCTTCAGAAAGTCTTATTTCCATAGGCTTACCTGTAAATACGGCAGATGTATTTGAAAGAGAAAAATCGTCCGTTCCTTCAAAAACCTGAACCACGGCCTTATTACCGTCGATTTCAAGAACACGGCCTGTTTTCTGCTTTCCGCCTATTTTAAATTTAACTAATTCTTCATATCCTATGCCCTCTATATTTTCCAGAACAACAAAGGAGCCGTTAATTTCCGATAAACCCAAATATTCTATTTGCATTTAAGCTCCCCCTTAGTAATTTTTATAAACATGGTCATAAAATTCGTCTATTTCTTTAAAATACCCGTCAAGCTTCTCCGGTTCGTCGTTTCCTACATTATATTTTATGGAAATAACTTTTTCAAATATAGGCTCCTTAATTAAAACGCTCATAGGGATGTTCATATCAATCAAAAGCTTTGACTTCTTATAAAGATAAAGGATAATTTCCATCATTTTCATCTGCTTTTGGAATGGAACATAAGTATCAAAAACATGATAGGCATTCTGCTGAACAAATCCGAGCCTTACAACCTTGGCAATTTCCAAAACAAGCTTCTGACTGTCTGGAAGAACGTCGGAGCCGATTAATTTAACGATTTCCATAAGCTCTGATTCTTCGTTCAGAAGCTTTATGATTTCTTTTCTATGGTCTATAAAATATTCGCTTACGTTTTCTTCATACCATGGGGTTAAGTCTGTTAAATATTCACTGTAAGATGTAAGCCACTGGATTGCCGGAAAATGTCTTGCATAAGCGAGGCTTTTATCCAAAGTCCAAAAAGTTCTTACAAAACGCTTTGTGTTTTGAGTAACGGGCTCGGAAAAATCGCCGCCCTGAGGTGATACGGCGCCGATAATGCTTACGGAACCTGAGGTTTCATTTAAATTTTCAAAGCTTCCGGCCCTTTCATAAAAACCTGCAAGTCTTGAAGCAAGATACGCAGGGAAACCTTCTTCCGCCGGCATTTCTTCAAGACGGCCCGAAAGCTCTCTTAAAGCTTCTGCCCAACGGCTTGTAGAGTCCGCCATAATAGCAACGTCATATCCCATATCCCTATAGTATTCCGCAATGGTGATACCTGTATAAATACTTGCTTCACGGGCGGCAACAGGCATATTTGACGTATTTGCAATTAAAACGGTTCTGTCCATAAGAGGGTTGCCGCTTTTCGGGTCTTTAAGGCCTGAAAAGTCCTCAAGAACCTGTGTCATTTCATTTCCGCGCTCGCCGCAGCCGATATAAACGATAATGTCGGCATCGCTCCATTTTGCAAGCTGATGCTGAGTCATGGTTTTTCCCGTTCCGAATCCTCCGGGAATAGCGGCAGTTCCGCCTTTAGCAATAGGGAAAAGAGTATCGATTACCCTTTGACCTGTAATCAAGGGCCTTGAAACCTGAAGCCTTCTGTTTACGGGCCTTGGTATTCTTATGGGCCATCTTTGGGTCATAGTAATTTCTCTTTTATTGCCGTTTACATCTTCCAATACTATAAGAGGCGTATTGATTGTATATTCTCCGTCAGGCACAACGGCTATAGCCTTGCCTGAAACATCGGGAGGAATCATAATTTTATTGGTAATAAGGCTTGTTTCTTTGACCTCTGCAATAATATCTCCGGGCTTTAAAATATCTCCTGATTTTACGAGTATCTTTGTATCCCAAAGCTTCTCCGTGTCAAGGCTTTCAACATCTACGCCCCTTGATATGAAAGAACCTGATTTTTCTTCCAGAACTTTTAAAGGGCGCTCTATTCCGTCAAAAATATTACTTATAATTCCCGGGGCAAGGGTTACGGAAAGAGGCTCTCCTGAGCTTAATACTTCCTCTCCGCCTTTTAACCCCGTAGTTTGTTCAAACACCTGTATTATGGTCCTATCTTTATCTATACGGATAACTTCTCCAATAAGCCTTTCTTCGCCCACCATAACAGTTTCTCCCATTACAAAGCCTGTATAATCCTTAACCGTTATTATGGATGAATTAACGCCGTATATAGTTCCTGATTTTACCATCGTTAAACCCTCCTTATACTTCTGATGTATAGTGAATTAACTTAAAATCAAATAAAAGTTATTCCACAAATAATTCTTTAAGGTTCGATGCTTGTAAATGGGTTAAACTTTTCTTTTTCTGCATTAAGCTTAGTTAAAAAACTGTTATCTATGACAATGTTTTTCCTGTTTGAATAAGCTTTAAATCCGCCTATGAAGTTTTCTTCCGATTCTTTGTAGGATAAATTAGCGTTAAGCTTTGCATTGATCTCGGGAGCAAGCTTCATATCTTCTTTAATTAAATAAATGATACTATCAGGGTCCGTATCCATTACGCTTTTTATATTTTCAGCCAAATAAGAGATGTATTCAGGAGTGCTGCGATATTGATAAAGCTCGGTTTGTACTCTTGAAAATACGCTTTCAATAATATCCCGTCTTTTTGCCATAAGCTTTTTCTTAGATTCGCTTTCATAAACTATTAATTCTTTGTTTTCCTGCATCTCAACCTTATAGGCTTCGGCTTTTGTTTTCTTATCCCATACGGCTTTTGCTTCGTTAACCTTTTCTCTATAGCCTATTTTAATCTTTTCTTCTATCTCTTTTAATATCTTTATGCGCTGTTCTTCCGCTTCCTTCTCAACAATTTTTCCGAAAGCTTCTATCTTTTCCTTTACATTCATACCTATCACCTATTTTATAGTTTAACACCTATGGCTTTTCTTATATATTCAGAAATAAAATCAGCATTTCTTCCCGTTCCGTGCCTATCGGGAATAATAACTACTAAGGGGAGCTTCCGCGTAAGCTTAATTTCGTCAATCATATCAGGAAACTGGCCTGCAAGCTTCTCATTAATAAGCAAGATACCGATATCCTTCTGATTCATGACTTTATTTATCTCTTCTTTAAGCCCCTCTTTTTCATGTACGACAACGCCGTCTACGCCTACAAGCCGCATGCCTGTTCTCGTATCAACATTATCGCTGATTAAAAACATTCTCATTTATTATCACACCCTGCCAAGGATAGTAAAGGAAATCAAAAGACCATAAATAGCGATACCTTCTGCCAAAGCAACGAATATAAGAGCCTTACCCATGATTTTCTCATTTTCGGATAACGCACCTAAAGCGGCGGCGGCGGCCTGACCTGTTGCAATACCTGTGCCTATGGTACAAAGGCCTGTAACCAAAGCCGCAGCTAAATATGCCATTCCCTGAACGCTTGATGCTGCTGTAGCTGTAGTTTCAGCTGCAAGTGCGCTTGTTGAAAACATATATACAGTAGAAAAAACAAGTATACCGAAGAAAGAAATTACATTTGTTAAAAGAGACATTTTAAAATTAGATTGTTCTCTTTTTCCTATAAAATAAGCTCCGAAAGGAATTGTTATGCTTAAAATCAAAAGTACAAATAAAATTTTAACAACCATACTATTCTCTCCTTATTAATCAATGTGTATTATCAGTAGTTTCCGAAGATGGGAAAACCAATGGATATTTTGTCAGCAAACGTCAATTTGAAAAAAACTGAAATAGTATGCCTCTTTCCTGCAGCACTCAGGTTCAAAGGCAGAACTAAGGTTTTGGCGCAGAACATCAAAACAGCACGGTATACTTTAAGGATTGGAACCAGAAAAAAACCGGTCTGGATTAAAATATTGTAAACAGTAACTTTAATCTTATGGTATTTTACAAAGCAAAAACTCTTTTTTCGACGATAAAGTCACGTTCTTACGACAAAACAGACTGGAGTTTGGCATTTTCAGAAACACCCTAAATATTATTTTTTGAAGTTGCTTTAAATTCTCTTCCGCCGCCTTCATAATATCTGCTGAAAAGTTCATAGAATTCAATTCTTAATACCTGAATTCCAACAACAAGGCCTTCCATACCCATAACCAGGATATTGCCTAAAATCATTACAAAAAGGTTATAATTCCCAGCGCCATTTTCAGCCATTAAAAGCACTACGCTCATCATTCCCGCATGGCTTAAAGCGAAGGCCCCTACCCTTACAAAAGAAACTGTATTTGTAAAATAAGTAAGGAGAACCTCAAAAAGCTCAATTACCGTTTCAAGAAGGAACATAGGCCCACTGCCGTGGGCAGACTCCCTTTTTTTCTTTTTAAGAAAATCTCCGATAGGCTCTCTAAAGGCGATAAGTATCAGGGGTATTACTATAAATAATACAATAAGCCATGTAGCTATTGTTGTTGCCCCTCTTACAAAGGAAATTACAATTCCGATAACTGCGCCGTAAAAAATCAGCCCTGTAAGGCCATTTGGCCCTAAAAGAAGCCTCGGCAGGTCTTTTTCTTTTATAGCATTAATCATATTAAATATCATAGCTATAAAAATAAGTCCAACGCCCAAGCCAACAGCTATTACGAGTATGTCCATCATATTTTCAAAAGGCCGCATCCATAGCGCAGGAATCAGATGTTCTATTCCGAATACGCTTCCGTACATAAGGCCGAAAAACATAGAGCTTAGACCGATAAGCCCCATAATTGCCCCAAGTTCAAGTTTTTTGCTCTTATAAAGGTAAAGGCCTAAAAGGCTTAATACTGCACCCTGCCCTAAATCGCCAAACATCATTCCAAAAAGGAAAAAATATGTTATTGCTACAAAAGGCGTAGGGTCCATTTCCGTATATTTAGGCACGCCATATGTTCTTACAAAAAATTCAAAGGGTTTAAACAAGCTGAAATTTGCAAGTTTTGTAGGGGGGATAGAGCGAACCGAGCCGGCCTCGTCTTCTATTATAAATATTACTTTCCTGTCATCATTTAAAACTTCTGATAATTTATTTGCCTGCTTTTCAGGCATCCATCCTACAAAAATATAAAAACCGTTGTGCATTTTAGCAGCGTATTTTCTTATTTCATAGTTTTGGAAAAGGTCTTTAATCGTACAATAAGCATCTATAATGTCCTGCTTATTAATACCCAGAGCAAAAATGGTCTCGCCCTGCTGCTTTGATATTTCCTCTTTTAGTTGCTTTATCTTTGCAGAAAGCATTTCATAAGCTCCATAGGGGGTAGCATTGATTTCCATATTCTCAATTTCAAAAGGAATATGAGTCCTCTCAAAATTAAGAGAAGATAAAAGCGTGTCTATTCTATCCTTAGAGGTAATAGGAACAAAATAAGCTCCGTAAATATGATTTTCTGTTCTTTTGCCCTCGACAAATAAAATATCCTTTTGGGAATATACATAGGATTCAAACTGTTTAAAATTTCCGATGGGCATTCTGCCAAATCTATATTTAATGAATCGAAAATCCCTTAGATTATTTATGTTGAAATCCATTTCCTTAAAAGGCTCAAGGTCCTCCTGAAGTATGGAAAGCTTTTCGGTTCTTTGTTCAAGCTCTTTAAGGCTTTCATCTCTTTTATCAAAAAACTCTGAGACCTTATTGAGAATTTCAAGCGCTGCTTCCTTTTCCATGCTTTTAGCAGCGTGATCTTTCTCCATGCCTATGATGTTTGCAAATTTCTCTGCCTTTTCCAAATACTTTGAATAGGGGTTTTGTTCATAACAAGGCTCAAGCCTTGAAGTATTTACAACTTCTTTTAAGGTATATTCCAATTGTATTTCATAATTGGAAATATAGTTTTCAATTACTCTGTCAATATCGTTCATGCCGCCCATAATGTTAACGTATTTCATTTTTTCTATCAACTTGCCCCACCTCCTCTGTTATATTATCCTATATCAAACTGAAGCAAGATGTAAATATTTCATTATTTCATCAGGACTTAAAGAATATCTAACTCCCTCTATTAAGGAGATAATATTCTCTGTTTCAATTTGCTTCCTGTGAAGAAAATCGGTTATTTGTGCAATAGAATTCTGCTGGGTCATATACCTTTCATAGGCCTTATACATAACGTTATTGTAGCATCTTGTTAAATCACTTTCATCTTTAAAGGCATATCCATAAGGCGTGTTCAAAATATAGTCATAAAGTATATTCATATTTGGCGCTTCTACAAGTTTTGATATGCTGTCGCCGGAAAGCCTGTAATGGATTGGTATGAGGTATTTGAAAATATCATTGGACTTAATTTGATAATATTTTTTAAGCCTGTATATCCATATGATATTTTGCATATCAATTTCTGTACCTGTGATATCGGTCATGATGCTTTTGTTTCTGCCTTTAAGATATTTGTTCTTATCCCTCCAAAGCCTGTTATAATAGTAAAAATCAAGGCTCATTTCCAAATCAAATATACTGATGCCCTCGGTGTAAATACCGTCCAGTATATCGTAAAATTCAGTGCCTTTAAGATTATCTATAAGCTCTCTTGCATTTTTACTTACAATAAGCTTTGTAACATCAAAATTCAAATCGAATTTCGATATATATTCCAATTCATCTTTTGAGTAAGTAATATTCCTTTCATCATAGAGACTGCAAAATATTAATTTAATAAGAAGCATTTCTTTTTTAAGAGCCAAAGTTTTCAAATAACGCTTAATATTAAAGTCAGGGATAAACCTGTAAATCTTATAATAATCATTAACAGGTATGATCAAAAGCTTCTGCTCGAATATATGGCGGCTATGATCAGCTTGGGCTAAAACCGAATCCATAAACTCCGTATATGCCATATTTTCTCTAAGCTTCATGCCTACGCTTTCGACACTTTTAAGGCTTGCCAGCTCATAATAATCAGAATAATCCAAAAGCCTGCCCTTCATAGCTTTTACTTTTGCATTTATACCGCTGTAATCCATAATGACACCGCCTAAAATCCCTAATCACAATTTAATATGCTTTTCGTAATATTCTTTACCCATGACTCTGCCCTGCTGCTATACAAAAGGTCATAATCATCAAGTTTTTTCTTAATATTTGTATCAATAATGTGTTTTCTTTCTTCAATTCTTTTTTGACTGCTTTTTGAAAGTTCGATGATCCGATCTTTTGCCAAGCTTTCTATCTCAAAAATTTTCGTCTGAGATTTTTCCTCAATAATATTGGGCAAAATCGATAAATCCTCCTCGGATTTTTTAATTATCTCCTTTGCCCTATCGTCTAAACTTATAAGCTGCATTATTATTTTCTCCATAAAACCGCCTCTCTTAGTAAATAGCTTTAGAAAGATTACTTTCCATACTAGAACTATTTACGATGTTTGTCAACAGCTCTAAAATATCGACAAATAATTCATCCGCATTCTATTTTTTGTTTCAAGTGCTCAATAATTTAAATTTAAATTTTAATTTTATGGTCTAAAATAATCTTACGAAAACTAATAATTCAGAATTTTATGCCAAAAGTATTATTTTCTTATTTTTAAAATACAAATCAAACAAATCCCGCTGTAAGAAACAATATAATTTTCGTCATTTTTACGGTAGTTCTAATGTTATTCTTCCAAGTTTTCCACCGCGATATTCATCCATAAGCACAATTGCCGTTCTGTTTAGGTCAATTTCGTTCCCTTTTAATTTAAAGCCCCTTGCTTGTCCTATTTTTTCAAGAATGAAATCAGGTCTTTCATTTTCATCAATGAAAATATTGTATCTTTTTTCTATTGTTTCCGGATTAAGCTTTATAATACATTCTATGAATTTAAGGCTTAATTGGTATATATCCATTATTTCATCCTTTACGGCTCCTGTAAAAGCAAGCTTAAGGCCTGTTTCCAAGTCCTCAAATTTAGGCCATAATATGCCCGGCGTATCAAGAAGCTCAAAGTCCTTCTTTATCCTTATCCATTGCTTATTTCTCGTAACCCCCGGCCTGTCTCCCGTTTTAGCCATGGTTTTGCCTACAAACCGATTTATGAAGGTAGATTTTCCAACGTTCGGCACTCCCGCAACCATTGCTCTGATAGGGGTAAAGATACGGCCTCTTGCTCGCATTCTTTCAAGCTTTTCCTTCATAAGCTCTTTCGAAGCAGACATTATTTCATTAAAGCCTGTCCCTGATGTGGAATCACAGAGAATTACCTTAAAGCCTTTTTCTTCAAAGTATTTTTTCCACGCTCTGTTTCCTTCTTCGCTGGCAAGGTCTGATTTATTTAAAACAATAATCCTATGCTTGTTTTTAGCAAGGTCATCAATATCAGGATTCTTACTGCTTATGGGAATCCTGGCATCAAGAAGCTCTATAACGATATCAACTAAGGATATATCTTCTAATATAAGCCTCTTTGTCTTTGCCATATGTCCCGGGTACCATTGTATATTCATATCATCACCTATATTATTCTTTTAAAATTAAAATATGCCAAAGTAAAACAAAAAAACTTTTTTCATAAACGGCTTAAATATTTAAAACGCTATATCTAAGCTGTTCAAAATATACGCTTTATTTGTTTCACCAATACTATTGTTCTCACTTTATAAAAACCATATCATAAAAATATAAAAAAAGACGAAGCTTGAGCTTCGCCAAGCCTTTGAAAAATCCCCTTGGGATTTTTCAAAGGTTCAAATGCAAGTAATAATTTTGCCCTTATAAAAAGGCAGACGGTGTTATTTTTTCTTAACAATAACCTCTTTAATCTTAGCCGCTTTTCCAACCCTCTCACGAAGATAGAATAATTTAGCTCTTCTTACGATACCGCGGCGTACAACCTCAATGCGTTCAAGTCTTGGAGAGTGAAGAGGCCATGTTTTTTCTACACCTATTCCATAAGAAAGCCTTCTAACAGTAAATGTCTCTCTTACGCCTCCGTTTTGTCTTTTAATAACAACGCCCTCAAACATCTGGGTTCTTTCTCTTGTACCCTCAACAACCTTAGCGTAAACTCTTACTGTATCTCCAACGTTAAATGGAGTTACTTCCTTCTTAAGCTGTTCGGATTCAATTTCTCTGATAATATTAGCATTCATTTATGCTTCCTCCTAATCATAGACGTTCTTAGCCTAAAGCCAGCGGACCGTCCGTACTTATATAGCAGCCTCATAGAACTGCACACCTTCGTATTATATTACATAAACTTACTTTTTGCAAGAAATTTATAATCAAAGTTTGGACAAACGCTTTTATGCGTTTGTCCTTCGGCAAAAATAAGTTTTCGGCGGAATTTTACTGATTGCCAAGAATCATTCTTTCCTGCTCTTCAACCATCTGGTTGGTATAGAGTTTATAATACCTTCCTTTAAGCTTTAAAAGCTCCTTATGGCTGCCCTGTTCTACGACTTTTCCATTATCGATCAGAAGAATTCGGTCACTTGTTCTTATGGTTGAAAGTCTGTGAGCGATAATAAAGCTGGTTCTGTCTCTAAGAACGTTTTCTATAGCCTTTTGTATCAGTACTTCCGTTTCCGTATCGATAGAAGACGTAGCTTCATCGAGAACAAATATTGCGGGCTTTTTAATGATGGCCCTTGCAAAGCTGATTAATTGCTTCTCACCTGATGAAAGCTTATTTCCGCCTTCGCCTACTTCGGTATCGAAGCCTTTCTTAAGGCTCATGATAAAGTCATACGCATTTACGGCCTTTGCCGCATTGATGATTTCTTCATCTGTCGCGTTAAGCTTTCCATAACGAATATTATCCTTAACCGTTCCGCTGAATAAATGAGGCGTCTGTAAAACATATCCAAGGTTCGAATGGAGCCAAAGCTGTGAGCGTTCTTTATAATTTCTGCCGTCAATTAAAATTTCTCCTGACGTAGGCTCGTAAAAGCGGCAAATGAGATTTACTATAGTGCTTTTTCCTGAGCCGGTGGTTCCTACAAGAGCTATTTTTTCACCTTTATTGATTTTAAGGCTGAAGTCTTCTAAAACTTGCTCTCCAGTCTTATAGGAGAAGCTGACGTTTTTAAACTCTATTTCTCCTTTTACCGGCTCCCAGTTTTCCTTTTTGGCAATAATATAATCTCCGTATTTCTCGATTACCTCATTACTATCCACAACGTCCGGCTCTGTGCTTAAAAGAGAAAGGGTTCTTTCCGCAGAAGCTTCGGCAGACTGCATTTCCGCAAATATTCTTGCTATCTGCTGAACAGGTTCAAACATCTGCATTGTATAGTTAATAAATGCCGATAATGTTCCAAAGGTAATGATGCCTTTAAGCAAGTCATTGCCTCCGAAATAAACTACGGATGAGGTAGAAACCATTCCTATAATCATAACAATGGGAAGAAAGATTCCAGATAATACGGCCGTATGAATACTGGCCTTTTTCATGCTGCCGGAAAGGCCCTTAAAGTCATGAAAGTTTTTCTCTTCTCTTACTAAAGTCTTTGTTGTTCTTGCCCCTGTAATCCCTTCATTAAAGGAGCCTGTTATTTGAGAATTGATTTTTCTTACAATTCTCTGGCTGGATAAAATCTTCCTTTGAAAAAATATACTTATTACAAGAAGCACAGGCATTATGGCAAGGCATATGAACGCAAGCTTTGGACTAAGATAAATCATATTTATTATTGTAAATAATATTACGGAAAAAGCCCATGCCAAGTCCAGAACGCCCCATGCGATACAGTCGCCTATTCTTTGAGCGTCGCTTGTCATTCTCGCAAGAATCCAGCCTACAGGCGTCGTATCGTAATAGGAGAATGAAAGCCTTTGCAAATTCTTAAAGCCGTCTTCACGGATATCATGCACGATATTCACTTCTATTTTTGCGGAAAATTCTATAGTAAGATAAGTAAGCAGGCCGCTTATAATTGTAAGAAGAAAATATAAGCCCACAAAAGGAAAAAATGTCGTCAAATCCCTTTGCTCAACAAATACGTCTACCGCATACTTTGTCATTCTCGGCATGGTGGTTATAAGTAAAGAATAAATGATATTGGATACCGTAAGGCAAATTACCTCTTTACGATATTTTATAACATACCTTGCAAGGCGACCCCATACCTTTAAATCTATATTTTCACTATATTCTTCTTCCTGAAAATGATCCAAAATAATACCTCCGGTATTGTGTCGTGTTTTATTTATACTTAGTGAACCTGAAAACACTTAGTGAAGCTTTTAAAGTATTTTCAGGTATAGTAAATTTCACTGAAGGATGTAATAAAAATCTATTTTTCATAAACAGCTTAAACATATAAAATCCCTATGTTTAAGCCATTCCAAATGTACGATTTTTATTACTGTTTAATTTGAAATTTACTGTAAACGTCAACAAACTTCTTTTCAGGTTTGCCGGCGATAAAATGTGTTATTATGCTTCTTTCAAAAAATCTTCCTCCATCATATTTTGTATGTCCCAAATCCTCTTATAAAGGCCTTCTTTTTTAATAAGATCATCATGAGTTCCGATGTTTGTAAGCCTTCCGCCTTCTATGACAAATATTCTGTCGGCGTCCATAAGGGTAGTGATTCTTTGGGAAATTATAAAGGTGGTGATTCCCTTGCTTTTTTCTTTCAGGCTCTTTCTTATATAAGCGTCTGTCTGAGTGTCTACGGCGCTTAAAGAGTCGTCAAAAATAAGAATATCATTATCTCTTACAAGGGTTCTCGCTATGGCAAGCCTTTGCTTTTGTCCCCCGGAAAGAGTAACGCCTCTCTCCCCAACCATAGTGGCATAACCGTCTTTAAATTCCTTTATTACATGATGAATATTTGCGGATTCCGCCGCTAAATAAGCTTCTTCTTCCGCTACTTCGTCCTTTGCCATTTTTATGTTTTCCATGATGGTTTTGGAATATAAAAAGGGCTCCTGAAGAACGATTCCGATTTTTGAACGAAGATATTTTTTTTCTATTTCTTTAAGCTCTATTCCGTTGATTTTTATAGAGCCTTCATTATAATCGTATAACCTTAAAAATAAATGCATAAGACTTGACTTCCCTGAGCTTGTAGGCCCAAGTATTGCTATGGTTTCCCCTTTTTTCACAGTAAATGAAACATTTTTAAGAACAGGCTTATTTCTCTCATATCCAAAGGTAACATTGTCAAAGACAATATCTCCTTTTAAAGAAGGCGCAAGAGGATTCTCCGTATCCTCTTCCTCTCTTGCGATGAGTATTTCATTGATTCTGCCAAGGGATACTTCCATTTTCCCAAATTGACTTAATATTCTTCCAAGCTGTCTTAAGGGCCAAACAAGATTATTTACATATATGGCAAATACAAGAATGGTTCCTACGCTGATATCGCCTTTAAAAGCCATATAAGTGCCTGCAATCAGTACAAGGGCAATCTGAGTAAAACACATGAAGTCTGAAGTTCCCCAATATACGGCAAGTTGATGCAAAGGTTTATAAGTAAGGTCTCTAAGCTCCGTATTTTTCTCCTGAAACTTATCAAGCTCATAAGCCTCCATACCAAATGCCTTTACAACTCTTGTACCTGTTAAATTTTCCTGTAAAACCGTTGAAAGTTCTCCTTCTTTAATATCCGCTAAATTAAAAGATGACCTTATTTGAAGAAGGAAGGAATAGGAAAAATAAAAGATAAAGGGTATGAATATAACTGTAACTAAAGTAAGCTTTACACTTAAATTTATTAAAATAGTAATAACGATGACTGCCACAAAAATAATTCTGAATATTTCTATAAACTGAGACGAGAGAAATCTTCTTACTGTATCCACATCGGAGGTGCAGCGCTGTATTAAATCTCCCGTCTGGGCTTTAACATGATAATCGTAAGGCAGCTTCTGGATATGGTCATATAACATATCCTTCTGATCCTTTGCTATTTCTTCTGCCGCTTTTGCAGAAAGCGTAATTCTAAAATAGGAGAAAATTCCGCTTAAGACTGAAACACTCAGTACCAATAAAGCAAAAAATCCTATATTATCCCTATTAAAAGATATATGAAAAAAATTCAATGCCCCAGCAATAATATTATTGCTGCCGGGGTCCTCTCCTCCTAAAACATTATCAATAACAAATCTAATAATTAAGGGATTAGATAGAGAAATAACCGCAGAAAGAAATGTTGCGGCAATTCCCCAGAAATAATACTTTCTGTAAGGCCTTAACAGTTTTTTTAAATTTCTTACCAAAAAACTCTCCCCCTTAAACTATACTTATGAAACTTGAAAACTGTCTTTTATCGCAAATTTAAAGTTAAATAAGAATAAAATTCTATATTCAAGGCTTTCATCACTTCTTTACAAGAAATCCACTTACTTTTTAAGCTTCATAAGTTTTCATTAAGTTCATAATAAATAAACTTAATTTTCTTTCAAGTTTATCTACTATATCGTAAATTTGCTTTTCTACCGCAGTAAGTAATAGACGCCAAGAAGGCATAAAATATTTGAAAAGCAAATTTACAACGCTACTATTTTACTTTAATTCGAGTATAATACAAATATACTCCCTTGCTTTTTTCATTTTTCAGAGCAGAAAAAGATTAATTATATTCTTCCCAGAAAAACATGAAAGCATAAAAAAAGACGCCGCAAACCCACGGCGTCTTTAAAATGTTTCTAGATGAAAAAAACGCAAGGGGGCTGTTGATTATATGTATTAACTTCAATTGCTGCAAAAAATCTTACGCTGCTGATTGTCATAATCAAAACCTCCTTTTCTAATATTTTATAACTCAAATTCTTTAATCTTTCTGTATAGGGTGGCGATGCCTATACCAAGTTCCTTAGCTGCTTTTTTCTTTCCTTCGGTGGTTAAGCCGTGCTTATCAAGGGCTTTTTTAATAAGCACAGATTCAAGCTCATCAATAGCCGGTATGTCTTCCCCTTGAAAAATATTATAAGCTGCTTTGGAACGTTCAGGCCCTGAAATCAAGGCCCTTATATAAGAATAATCTATATTGGAATTTTTTTCAATACCTAAAAGTATCATTTGTGTTACAAATTCTAGTTCTTTTATGTTACCGGGCCAGCTATAGGTCATAAATATGTCAACTATACTGCCCATATCTTGGTCATTGATTGAAATATGGCCTTGTTTTTCTAAAAAGTATGTAAAAAGCTCTTTTATGTCCTCTATCCGCTCATTAAGAGAAGGAACATATACAGGCATATAATTTTTAAGGCCTAAATCTTCAATGGCCTCTTTAAGCTCTTTGGATTTTAACTCGGAAGAAATCATTAATCTGAAATCCTGCTTGCTTTCTATAGATAATTTTTTGGAATTCATATAGGAAATCAGCTTTTTAAGAATATAAAAGGGCATATACTCTAAATTTTCAATATATAATATGCCTTTATGGGCCTTTTCTATAGCCCCGGGAAAGTAATTTCCATTGTGTTCTCTTCCGAAAATATCTCCTTCTATGGATTCGCTTCCGCATTTTTTACAATCTATTTTTATGAAATTACCCTTCTGCCTTTCGCTTTTCCATTGAATAAGCCTTGCGGCATGCTCTTTTCCCGAGCCTTTTTCCCCTTCTATAAAAACAATGGAATTAGTTTTGGAAAGAGCGGTAATTTTAGAGATTAATTTTTTTGCCGCTTCCGAGCTTCCGATAAAACAAGGCTCTACTGTTTCTGGGATAAATTCCATATTTTTTATGTAGTCTTCTGTTTCAGAAAATAATACCAGTTCCCAGTTCTCTTCATCATAAGAAGCATGAGCTATAGTTCCTATTACATCAAGCTCATGTGCGTTAAGCTTTATTTTTCTAACTGTATTATTTTCATAGGAAAGGATTTCAATATTTGAAATATCTCCACCTATATAGCCGGAGGCCTTTTGATTAAAATCTATAATATTCCCATCTTTAGAATATGTAACATAAGCTTTGTTTGATAAGGATAAAGCAGAATTTAAAAGTTCAGCCTTAATCCTATAAGTTTTAAAATTATTATAATGATTTAAATCCTTTAATATAAGTAAATCTATTTTTTTAATAAAGGCCGTAAATAGCTCTAAATCTCTGATTATGGCTTCCTTTTGCGTCAAATTATAGCATACAATCCCTATTGCCCCTATGATTTTACCATCATAAGAAACAGGATAAGAAAGCTCCATTTTTTTTAAGCATCTGTTTCTCTCGGCGCAACTTTGGCACAATGGATTTTTTCTTGGATTATCTATGATAGCCAGCGTATCTTCCTTCATAGCATAAGTATGAATAATACTAGAGCATGATCTTTTATCCTGCACATCAATTATACTATGCTTTGCTATAATATTAAGGCCTTCGTCTACGATTTCAATATCAGCCTTAATTATAAAAGAAAGCAGCTCAGCATATTCTTCAATATTATTTTTAATAAGACCCAATGGAGAATTTGCCATACGATCATATCCTTATCATTTACTTATGGTAAATTTAAAGTTAAACAGTAACAAAACCACATATCCAATGCTTTTGTTACTGTTTTACAAGAAATTTACTATAGATTGCTATACGTGGGAATCGTAATTAAGGTGACTGTTATGGTGGTTCGGCTTTCTTTGAAGAGAAAATATTATAGGCACTATGATTATAGCTACGAATCCGCCTGCAAGCCCGTTATTATATAAGCTAAGACCTCCGTTCATTGCGCTTAGCTTAACTGAAATATTCAGATGAATAAAGCCTGCCAAAACGCCCCATAATGAATGGAAATTACTGCTTATAGGCGCCAAGGTAGCGCTAAAAAGCATGGTAAGCATAATAGATGGATTATTAAACTCCCAGCCGGCAAAAAAAGTAGCAATTAAACAGCCGAGCATAGCAGGGAATATATTATATAAGGTTTTTCCTACACAGCCAAAGCCGATAATAGTAAAAATACCGCCTATAATCGGCCCGCTTAGTTCACCGTCTACAAATAAAATCAAGGCTGTTGAAAATATGCCTAGAATGCCCATATTAAGATATGCCTTTTCTCCATGCGTCGTATAAGTGTCGTCTATAACTGGAAAATGCGCTTTATAGGATTTTATCTTAAAAAGCTCTTCATTGGCAGTAAGTATAATACCTCCTGCAATGAGAATGAGGCTTGTTGACATAAGAAATACGGTTAAAACAGTATTTTTTCCTTCGCTCCAAAGGGAGACGGGCTCAACTGTGAATCCTGCATTTCTTAAAAGCGCCGCAAGAACTAATGAAACGATTCCTGCTGCAAAGCCTACGTTATAGAGATTATATCCGCCGTGCGCTCTGTAGGTATAACTGGATATAGGTATTATAGCATAGCCTAGGGCTACTCCTACAATAATAGAAAGCAAAAGCCCTATAGCCGGGTGAAGACCCAGAAACATCATCTGGCTTACCACCGGAGCAAGAGAGGTTGAAAGCATGGTAGTCGCCATATAATTGGAAAAAGGCTTTTTATGATATAAGGAATACACATATCCTCCTAAAATAATAGGAAATGTATTCAGCAGGTTTTTGCCGAAAAAAGCAAAACCCATCATAAGCCATATAGCCATTATGTTTGTCCCTCTGTTTTCGCATTTAAAAACTTTCATTAATAGGATGCTAATAAAGCCTACAATAGCTGAATTGGTAATGGCAGCCCCCAGGCCTCCTATGTAAATATAATCTGTTACAAGAACATCGGGTGAATTTATTACTTTGAGAACTCCCTCAAAAATGTTCTTCGGTGAATCAATAAACAAAGCAAAAATAACAAAATAGATACATAGACATAAGAGAAAATTAAAAGGACTTTTTATGAAGTTTATGAATTTTTTTATATACGCTCCCCCTTATTTAAAAATTCGATAATCCTATGGGTAAAAATCCCATCTGCAAGCTTATAAATTATAAGTTTGCTGTAAAATTATCACAGGAATAATTATAAAGTATTTTTTTATTTTTGTATACAATGAATTTAATTTGCCAAGTTTTTAAAAAACACTCCTAAGTTTATGTTCTTTCAGCATTAATGAAAGGCGTATGATAGCCATACGCCTTTCTAAATAAGAAGCTGTTTTATGATTCTTTTTCTTCGTGCCTTTTTACAAATTTATCTATGGAAATTCCGAGCTCTTTAAGCTGTACATCATCTACGATATTAGGAGCGTCAGTAAGGGGGCATGATGCGTCCTTAACCTTAGGAAATGCCATAACTTCTCTTATGGAAGGGGTTTTTGCCATAATCATAGCAACCCTGTCAAGGCCGTAGGCAATGCCGCCGTGAGGAGGTGCCCCGTATTTGAAAGCTTCAAGAAGGAAGCCAAAGCGTTCTTCCGCATCCTCATCTGTAAAGCCCAATATTTCAAACATTTTCTTCTGAATATTATTCTGATATATTCTAAGGCTGCCGCCGCCTAATTCATAACCGTTTGCAACAATATCATAGGCTTTTGCCCTTACCTTTGCAGGGTCTTTATCCAAAAGCTCATAGTCTTCTTCCATAGGAGAAGTAAAGGGATGGTGCTTTGCAAAAAATCTGTTTGCCTCCTCGTCCCATTCAAGAAGAGGGAATTCTGTAACCCATAAAAGCTTATATTCATTGGGGTCAATAAGGTCTTCACGTCTTGCGATTTCGCATCTTAAATTACCTAAGGCATCAAATACAATTTCATTTTTATCGGCGCAGATTAATATTAAATCATTGGCCTTTGCATCAAAGGCATCGGCAATTTCTTTAAGCCTGTCGTCACTGAAGAATTTAGAAAGAGTGGTTTTATAGGTCCCGTCTTCCAAAATACTAATCCAAGCAAGGCCTTTTGCCTTATAGGTTTTAACATATTCAATAAGCGCGTCTATTTTCTTTCTGGGATAATTGGCAAGGCCCTCTGCCTTTATTCCTCTTACGCTTCCGCCTGCTTCAAGGGCAGAATTAAATACGCCGAATTCAGTACCCTGAATAAGCTCGGAAATATCCTTAAGCTCCATTCCAAAGCGAAGGTCCGGCTTGTCGGAGCCGTAACGCTCCATTGCTTCATTATAAGTCATTCTCTGAAGGGGTACTGGAAGGTCTATATCTAAAACATCTTTAAAAATCTTTTTAAGAAGCCTTTCATTTCTTTCAAGCACGTCATCAATATCAACGAAGGACATTTCAATATCCACCTGAGTAAATTCCGGCTGACGGTCTGCCCTTAAATCTTCATCTCTAAAGCATTTTACGATTTGATAATATTTATCGAAACCTGAAACCATTAAAAGCTGCTTGAAAAGCTGAGGAGACTGGGGAAGCGCATAGAAATTCCCCGGATAAATTCTGCTGGGAACAAGATAGTCTCTTGCACCTTCCGGAGTGCTTTTCGTAAGCATGGGTGTTTCTATTTCAAGAAAGCCCTCTTCATTTAAAAAACCTCTGAAGCTTTGGGCAATTTTATGACGCATCATAATATTTTTCTGAAGCTCCGACTTTCTTAAATCGATATATCTGTATTTCAGGCGCAAATCGTCCTTAACCCCTGTATCGGCAACCTGAAAAGGCGGAACCTCCGATTCTGAAAGGATTCTGAATTCATCTATTTCAATTTCTATTTTTCCTGTTTCCATATCGGGGTTTACATTTTCTGCTGTTCTTGCACATACGGTACCGCTAAAGGCCACTACATACTCTCCCCTTACGGATTCAGCCTTTTCAAAAACCTCTTTTGAAGTTTTTTCCTCGTTTACAACCCCTTGAACAATGCCTGATCTATCCCTTAAAGCTATAAATATAAGCTGACCGAGATTTCTTCTTTTATTGACCCAGCCCATTACTGTTACACGGCTGCCGATAAGATGCTCTCTTACCTCGCTGCACATATGGGTTCTTTTAAGGCCCTGCATAGATTCACTCATGTTTTACCGCTCCTTTAAAATGGTTTCTTTATTTTAAAAAGAATTCAGCTATTTTATCAAGCTCGATTTCTATTACTTCTCCTGTTTCCATGTTCTTAAGACCTGCTTTATTATTTTTAAGCTCGTCATCTCCAAGAACCATGGAATACTTTGAGCCTATTTTGTCGGAATATTTAAGCTGTGCCTTTACACTTCTGCCGACGATATCACAATCGGCGGCAATGCCTTTATTCCTAAGGGCATAGGCAAGGGCCTGGCTTTTTAAAAACCCTGCTTCTCCTATGGAGCCGATGTAAAGGGTCCTTTTATTCTTAGGCTCGGGAAGCTTATTGTTTTTTTCAAGGATCATCATGATTCTTTCAAGACCTATGGCAAAGCCGCAGGCTCCAAGCTCGGGGCCGCCGGTTTCCCCGATCATTTTATCATAGCGTCCGCCGCCGCATACGGTGGACTGGGCACCTAAATCTCCTGAAATAAATTCAAAAACCGTCCTTGTGTAATAATCAAGGCCGCGGACAATTCTTGGGTCAACAATATATGCTATACCCATGGAATCCAAGATTTCTTTAAGCTTATTAAAATGCTCCCTATCCTCTTCTGTAAGATAGTCTATTACCGACGGGGCGGCGTCAACAATATCTTTACAGGAAGGAACTTTGCAGTCCAAAACTCTTAAAGGATTCTTCTCATATCTTTCTTTGCAGGCAGGGCAGAGATTATCGTAATTCTCTGCTAAATAGTCCTTTAAAGCCTTGTGATAAAGGGTCCTTGATTCTTCGTTTCCGATGGAGTTTATATGAAGTGTTACGTTTTCGATGCCAAGCTTTTCCAATATTTCTTTTCCTAAAGAAATCACTTCCGCATCGGCGGCAGGAGAATAGGTTCCGATGACTTCTATGCCGTATTGGTTAAATTCTCTCTGTCTTCCTGCCTGAGGCTTTTCGTAGCGAAAGCATTTCGTAATATAATACTGCTTTATAGGCTGAGGATTTGCATACATTTTATTTTCGATAAAACTTCTTGCAACCCCCGCTGTGCCTTCCGGCTTAAGGGTTATGCTTCTGCCGCCCTTATCCTCAAAGGTATACATTTCTTTATTGACAATGTCGGAGGTATCTCCTACGTTTTTCACAAAAAGCTCTGTATGTTCAAAAATTGGAGTCCTTATTTCAGATGCCCCGTAAATATGGCTTACGTTTCGCAAAATTTCTTCAAGCCATTGCCAGCCGTAAATTTCCGGAGCATAGATATCCTTTGTCCCTCTGGGAAGCTGTGTCAACATAATATTTCCTCCAATCTTTTCTTTCTTTCTATCATTTCGTCGATACGGTTGATATATTCTAAAGGCTCCTTCACATTAAAAGCCCGTTCTATTCTATTGGTATCAAGGTTTACGTATTTTGTGGTGGCCCCTGCCCCTAAGGCAAGAATGTCCTGCTTTTCTTCCATAATCTGAACATTGTATACGCCTTCATAGCCTTTTTCGGCGTAGCCGACGTTTTCGAAATTCCCTACCATATTCTTCTGGCGGTACATATAATAAGGCTCTAAATGAAGCCTCTCCATAGAACTTGAAGCGATATGAAGAAAGTCTTCCATTTCCTTCATTCGAACGAAATTATAGGAACTAAGCTCTTCTTTAAGCCTTGAAGCTCTTTTAATTGCAAGGGTATGCACCGTCACACTTTTGGGAGAAAGCTTTTCAATTTCATTAAAGGTATAGGAAACATCTTCCATATCCTCTCCGGGAAGGCCTAAAATCAAATCAATATTAATATTGTCAAAGCCCTCGCCGCGGGCAAGATGATAGGCATTTAAAAAATCCGAAACACTATGGCGGCGGCCGATAAGCTTAAGGGTTTTATCGTTCATGGTCTGGGGGTTTACGGAGATACGGGATACGTTATATTTTTTGAATAGTTTAAGCTTTTCTTTGTTTATGGTATCGGGTCTTCCCGCTTCTACGCAGAATTCCTTAATATAAGAAAAATCAAATTTAGTGCGTATCGTATACAGAAGCTTTTCAAGGCTTTTTTCATCAAGGCTTGTAGGGGTTCCGCCGCCTATGTATATGTTTTCAAGCCTGCTCTTTGCAAAATATTCCTTTGCATATTCCATTTCCTTAAAAAGAGCCTCCAAATACGGCTCTGTGGTGCTTTCATACTTTTTTATGGGGTATGCAGTAAAGGAACAGTAAAGACATCTTGTAGGACAGAAGGGAATGCCAATATAAAGGCTTTTGTCCTTTCCGTCGTTTCCCGAGAGAATGGCTTTTTCCTTTTCGGCTACTTTAATGGATAAATCTATTTTTTCGTCACTGCATAAATAAACAGATTTCATATAATCATATATTTCTTTCTGTGTAAGCCCTTTTTCCATAAGGTTTCTTAGGATTTTTGCAGGCCTTATGCCGATTAGAATGCCCCATTTGCTTTTGATACCGGTAAAATCTGAAAGTACAGTATAAACTGCAATTTGGAGCCTGTTTTTTATATGCTTTAAATTATTTTTTGAAGCTTTAAGCTTATGTTCTGATTTTTTATTCCCATCTTCCATTACACAGGCGGATATTTCATCTTTATGAATAGAGGTCTTTATAGAAAGCCCTTCATCAGAGACCTCATGAGTAAAAATAGGCCTGACATTAGGGAAAAATATCTGTACGATTGTAAATACTTCGTTTCTAAAGTCATGCCCATCTAAAACGCAGTTCATACTATTGCTCCCTTAAAAAGAAATTCATTTTCTTTTCATGGCCTATCGTGGTTGCCCTTCCGTGACCGGGCAGAACTTTAACGTCCTCAGGAAGCACGGCGATTTTCTTCTTAAGATTTTCCACAAGAGCTTTGCCGTCCCCATAAGGAAAGTCTGAACGGCCTACACTTTCAAAAAATAAAGAATCTCCTGAAAAAAGAATGCCGTTTTTTTCATCGTAATAGCATACGCCTCCCTTTGTATGGCCAGGGGTATGGATTACCTTAAGTTCACCTTCGCCTACTTTTACAATGTCTCCTTCTTTAAGGACTACATCGGTTTTTACAGATACGGCATGCCAGCCAAGCCTTTTGGATTCATTTTCCATAGGGTCAAGAAGAAAATCAATTTCGTCCTCATGGGCATATACGGGAACGTTAATTTTTGCTATAACTTCATTGACTGCCGAAATATGGTCAAAATGACCGTGGGTAAGCAAAATAGCCTTTAATACAAGGCCATTTTCATTCAATGCATGGATAAGCTTGTCCTCGTCCTTTCCGGGATCTATGAGAACGGCTTCCTTTGTATTTTCGTCGTAATATATATAGGCGTTTACGAACATTGTGGATACAGGTACATTAATAACTTTCATGGCTCCTCCTAAAATGCTTTATCGCTGTCTAAAAGTATGGTAACAGGCCCGTCGTTAAGAAGCTCAACCTCCATATGGGTCTGAAATATCCCGCTTTCTACATTTTTAAATGAGGCCTTCATTAATTCAACAAATTCATTATACATCTTCTCAGCTAAGGAAGGCTCAGCCCCGTTTATATAGCTGGGCCGCCTTCCTTTTCTGGCATCTCCGTATAAAGTAAAGTTAGGGATTAATAAAATACCGCCCTCTATATCTGAAACCGATAAATTCATCTTGTCGTTTTCATCTTCAAAAACCCTTAAATTTATAAGCTTATCGGCTATATATTCCATGGTTTTTCTGTCGTCTTTAGGCCCAAAGCCCACAAGGGCCATGATGCCTTCTTTTATTTCTCCTACGACTTTGTTGTCTACAGTAACTTTAGCATATTTAACTCTTTGAACAATGCTTCTCATAATAAATCTCCATATAGTGTTTTATGTGGTAAGTCTTTTTATTTCTCCAACGCCTGGAATATTGAGTATCTTCTGGCAAACCCTGTCCAGCTGGTCTCTTGAGGATATTTCTATTATAATATTAAAAATAGCCTCATTATTTGCAGAGCGGGCATTAATGCTTTTAACGGATATTTTATAATCACTGAAAATCCTTGAAATATCTATCACAAGACCCATTCTGTCTTCACAGATAATGTTTAAATCGGCTCTGAAAGTCATTCCGTCGCTGGAATCAGGAATGGACCATTCGGCTTCAATGAGCCTATGTCTTTCAGATTGAGGAAGATGAATAATATTTGTACAGTCTGTACGGTGAATGGAGACCCCCCTTCCTCTGGTGGTAAAGCCTACGATTTCATCCCCCGGCACAGGGGAACAGCATTTTGAAAACCGAACAGATAAATCACCAACGCCCTGAACCATAATACCGCTTTTTTTCTTCGTCTTCTTTGCTTCGCTGTAATCGACATTCATTACGTCTTCAAGGTCTGTTTCTTCGGCCTTTTTCTTTTCAAGCTCAAGTTTTTTCAAATATGTCTGCTCTTTGTTATACTCTTCAATAAGGCGGTTTATAACCTGGCCTTCCTTCATGCCGCCGTGACCTACGGAAGCATAAAGTGCATCCATATTTTTAAAGCTGTATTTATTTAGTATGATTTTCTTTCTTGCTTCCGTAAGTAAATTAATGATATCGAAGCCTTTTCTCTTGGCTTCAATTTCCATTAACTCCTTGCCTCTGATAATATTTTCTTCTTTATTTTCTTTTTTAAACCATTGGTTAATCTTATTTCTTGCCTGACTTGTTTTAACAAGACTAAGCCACTCATGCTTCGGGCCTGTCGAGTTTCTCGAAGTTATAACCTCTACCCTATCTCCCGTTTGAAGCACATAATCAAAGGAAACGATGCTTCCGTTAACCCTTGCGCTTATCATATTATTTCCTACGGCAGAGTGTATAGAATAAGCAAAGTCAATAGGGGTAGAGCCGTTTGGAAGGCTTACCACCTCACCCTTTGGTGTAAAGCAATAAACATGGTCTTGAAAAATACTAAGTTCTGTTTTAAGCTCTGTTAAATACTCTCTGTTGTCCGACAAATCTCTTTGCCAGTCCAATATTTGTCTAAGCCAATTAAGCTTTTCTTCTTCACTTTCTGATTTTGCCGTATTTCCGTCGGGGGATTCTTTATATTTCCAATGGGCCGCAATACCGTATTCGGCAGTTCTGTGCATATCCCATGTTCTTATTTGCAGCTCAAAAGGCTCTCCTTCAGGCCCTATAAGGGTAGTATGGAGAGATTGATACATATTAGGCTTAGGCATAGAAACATAATCTTTAAATCTGCCCTGAATCGGCTTGTACATTTCATGGACTATTCCTAAAACTTCATAGCATTCTATAACTGTATTTACAATTACCCTGACAGCAAATAAATCATACATCTGGTCAAGGGTAATATTTTTTCTGACCATTTTTTTATATATACTGAAAAAATGCTTCGGCCTTCCTTCAACTGTGCCTTTAAGGTTATTTTCCGAAAGCTTTTCATTGAGGTCTTTGATAATCTTATCTACGTACTCAAGGCGTTCCCTTTGTTTTCTCTTAATTTTTTCAGCTAAATCGTAATAAGAATCTGGATTAAGGTATCGAAAGGACAAATCTTCAAGCTCATAGCGTATTTTTGAAATACCTAATCTATGGGCCAAAGGTGCATAGATATCAAGAGTTTCCTGGGCTGTTTTTACCTGCTTGTCGTGGGCTTTATATTTAAGGGTTCTCATATTATGGAGCCTGTCGGCGATTTTAATGACGATTACCCTGATATCCTTAGCCATTGCAAGAAACATTTTGCGGTAGTTTTCTGCCTGAAGCTCCTCGCTTCTTGCAAGCCTTTCTTTAAGCTCGGCTTCTTCCCGTTCACGCTCTCTTATTTTTTCTTCCTGATATTTTATTTTGCTTTCTCTGATTCTTTTTTCCGTATGTTCTGTAAGCTGCTTTTCAAGTTCCTCATGCTTCTGGGCGTCAAGCTCTTTTTTATATTCGATTTTCTCAAGCTTTGTAACACCGTCAACCAGATTTGCCACTTCCTCGGAAAACATGGAAACCAAATCTTCATAGGTGTATTTTGTATCTTCTATAACATCATGCAAAATTCCTGCAACGATGGATTCTAAATCAAGACCTAATTCCGCCAGAATAACCGCTACGGAAAGGGGATGGATAACGTAAGGCTCTCCTGATTTTCTAAGCTGACCGTCATGAGCCTCCAAAGCAACCCTATATGCTTTTTCAACAACGGATAAATCTTTGGCAGGGTGATAAGTCTTAATTTTCCCGATTAAATCATCATAAATTTCTTGAGCAGTCATCAGTCTCACCCTCCTTTTTAAGATATTAAATAATTATAAATTCTATCTTTCATAATTGCAACAGCATTCTTGCAATTTATACAATTATTCGCTAAGCGCTTTTGTTTTTTCTATTTCTTTGTTGAGTTTGTATCTTTCTATATACCTTACTATAAATATCTTAATTACTGCACAAAGAGGCACCGCAAAAAGCATACCTAATATGCCGAATAAATTCCCTGCTACGGCAAGGGCGATAATAACCACCGGCGGGCTAAGCTTAACTCTTTCGCCCACGACTTTAGGAACAATAAATATACCGTCAATCTGCTGGAGAACAAGTATGGCTACTACGGCATAAAGGGCTTTTATAGGCGGGCCTGTAATAAGGGCAACTGTAACCGCCAGTATAAAGGCAACCAGTGCGCCAAAATAAGGTATTAGATTTGAAAAGCCTGTAACTATGCCGATAATAACGGCAAAATCTATATTAAGCATTGAAAGGGTTATACTCATAAGCACGGCCATTATAGCGGCGTCTGTAAGCTGCCCTCTGATATAGCCTGAAAAAACCATATGAAAATCTTTGGCAGTGTTTCTTGCCTTCATGTTAAACTTCTTTGAGAAAAACGTATCCATTAAATCTGATACAATATATGAAAGGTAATCCTTATGCTGCATAATATAGAAGCCGAGCACCAAAGAAATTATAAAATTTACAATGCCGCTTCCGGCAGAGGTGATGCTTTTTACTATATTGCTGGAAAAGCCGTTTAAAGCATTTTTTAAATACATAACAATCTGGCTTAAATAGCCCTCAAAATAATCCGACATGTCAAGCTTTGCAAATTCCTTGCTTATAAGGCTTAAAAGCTCACTCGTCTGGCTTATTGTAGAATTAACAAGATTAACGATTGTATTTGTAAGATTATCGTCCTTGTCACCTGTCTTAACAATAATAACATATATGAAAACGGAAATTATAAGTGTTAGGGTAATATATGAAAGAGCGGCTCCGGCTGTACGTTTTTTAAACTTTTCTTCCGGTTTTTCAAGCTTGTCTGATTTAATAATATTCTTTTCCTTTAAATAAGGTATAACAATGTCCTTTTTAAGTTTGTCATAATATTTTTGATAAAAATCCGCCATAGGGTCAAGCAAATATGCAATTACGGCGGCAATGATAAGGGGTGAAAAAAGGCTTGCAACCTTTTTAAAAATAGAAATTATATTATTCAGAACATGTTTAATATCCACTATCACATATGCGGCACCGTCAATTACAAGAAACAGGATATATATAATAGCCGCAGTAATAATAACGTGAATAGATATTTTGAAATAATCTTTATCCAGTGGAAGCTTCAAAAATTACACCCCTTTTATATTAAAATGTCTTTATCTGATTGAGTAAATTTATATATAAAGTTACTTTATATATTTTATCCATTATACAATCTATTACGCAAAAATTCCAGTATTTTAGTTATTTTAAACATAGCATACGCTTTCATGCATTTGCCATGTCACCAAAATACGATTTTAGCAAGGCACTGCAGAAGGATTTACAAAGTTTCCTTGAAACTTTGCAAATATTACATTTTGACGAAAATGAATTCTGTCAAAATGATTAAACCCTGCGGTGTCAAAAAATCATTGTAGGGTATCTTTTTATAAATCTATCTTCTTATATTAAAGACCTTTAAGGGCCCTGGTATAATTTTCTATGAGAATGCTTCTTCATTAACTATAAACCCTATTTTTGTACAAAAAAACACCGATATATCATCGGCGTTCTTTTAGAAATCGTGCAAAAATTAATTTATAACAAGAGGTGCATTTGATGTTTCAGCTTTTATTTTAACTTTTCTCTGGGCATTGTCAAAGTCTGTACTCTGTGCCTCAACGATGTTTGAATTGTTAATTATATGGTTCATTCCGCTTAAGCCCAGTTTAACATTATTAAGAGAAGTTTGTGCCTTAATGTGATAGCCTAAGTCATGAGCGGAAGGAAGATTCATTACGAATTTTCCGTTAGAGGCGTCAAGAACCCATGTGTAATTATTATAAAGCTTAAAATAATCTATATTGATATTCACCGGGCCGTTGCTTGAAGAAAGCTTAAGGTTTGAAATGTCAAGGCTTGTTGCGTTGATGTTTCCGTTAAAAAGCTCTATGGAAGCGTTTTCTCCTGTAATGTTCAATAATGTTACAGGGCCGTTTCCGCAGTCTGCCTTTATATTTCTGGCGTGTATATTTTTAAGCTCTGTTCTGCTGTTTATGGCGTTTATAGTAAAATATTCCGCTGCAATTGTAGATACATAGGCGCTTCCGTTTACGGTTTCAAGCTTTATGTCTTTAAAGAGAGATTCAGGAACATAAGCGTCTATGGCAACAAATTCAAAGGCATCTTCGTCGTAATTAAGATAGTATTTATCTCCCAGCTTCATAAGTTCTATGGAAGCACCGTGAACTTTAGGCCTGTAATAAACCTTTGCAGTAATTTTATCTCCGTTATAGCCGTTAACCATGATGTCTCCGTTTAAACCTGAAAGATTAAGCTCACAGTATCCTGCTTCCACTTTAAGCTCAAAATTCTTTTCAAAGGAGTTTTTTACATTTCCTGAGAATGAAGGCGCAGGCCCTCTATATCCGCCGGAAGGAGAGTTTAAGGATTTTGAAATAGCCTCTGCCATATTTGCTGTTTTTTCTGCAACAGTTTCCGCTAATTTTTGAAGCCTTGGCTCCATATCCTTTGCGAAGGTATCAAATTTCCTGCCTAAATCATTGGCGAAATCGTCAAGGCCAAGTCCCTGGGAGCCGCTGTTACCGCCGGTCGAGGGACCTCTTTGCTGGTTTTGGCTGTATTGGTTCCCATTATATTGGTTTTGATTATAAGAGCCCTCTTGGCCTCCTCTTCCGAAATCATTTCTTCTGTTATTTACAGGTGTTGGGCCACCGTCTTCAAAGCTTCCAGCATTGCTCATTCTTGCGCGTTTTTCCTCAACGCTCATTTTTGCCGCTCTTTCCTGATCGTCAGATGCGGCTTCCATCAGCCTTGCGGCTTCCTCGGCATTTATTTTTCCTTCTTCAAGCATTTTTAATATCATCATTTTTTCGTTAGCCATTGATTGTCCTCCCTGTTATCCTAAAGGAATTCTTATTCGATTATTGCCTTGCTTATAGTAATATACGCATATGGAATTAAAAAGTTAGATTAATTATTTAATATTTCCTGAATTCGTTCTCCTGATTTTAAACCGTTGCCGGAAATTACAATTATTATTTCATCGCTTTCTTTTAATATGCCCTTTTCCATAAGCTGAAGGGCTCCTGCTACGGTGGCGGCAGAAGTAGGCTCTATATAATATCCCTTTTTCAATATAAATTTAAGAGCTTCTTTGATTTCCTCTTCTTTTACGCTTAGAACGGCTCCTTCGGATAATTTAATTCCTTCTGATATTTCTGCGGCCTTTACAGGCTCTGATATGGAAGTGCCTTCTGCTATGGTAGGCTCTGGAATAAAGTCTTCATTAATTTCTTTAAACATTCTGTAAATAGGATTGCAGTTTGCAGGCTGTACTGCAAATATCTTAGGAAGCTTTTTTATTTCTCCGCTTTCCAGAAGCTCTGTAAATCCTTTTATAAGCCCTAAAACAAGGCTTCCTGCACCGCAGGGAACGATGATGTTTTCAGGCTCTTTAAAATTATTTTGCTCCCAAAGCTCATAGGCTATGGATTTAGTCCCTTCCGTAAATAAAGGATGCCAGTTATGCCCCGCATAAGCTTTGTCAAATTTCTGGGCAGCATATGCAACGTCGCTCCTGCTGCCTTTTATTTCATTAATATCTGCGCCGTAAGCCTTGGCCTGCAGAATTTTTCCCGATGAATTACCGTGAGGAACGTACAAGGCACATTTGAGCCCTCCGAGGGCGCAATAGCCTGCTACCGAAGCCGCGGCGTTTCCTGAGCTGTCTTCTGTAAAAAATCCGGCATTGTAATTATTTAAATAATTGATTACCATTACGGTTCCCCTATCTTTAAAGGAACCGGTAGGCATAAGATATTCAAGCTTAAGGCGTATATTGTAATTTTCATAATTAAGCCTTGCAAGCGGCGTAAGGCCCTCATTATAAGAAATAAGCGCCTCATCTTTTTTCAGAGGATAGGCCGCATCATAGCGCCACATGTTGAGCCTTTCAGATTTAATATCCTTCTTTGTGAACTTAAACTTATCCTTAAGCACAATATATCCGCCGCAGTCACATTTCCATCTTAACTCGCCAAAATCATATTCTTTTCCGCATGTTCTGCATAAAAACTTCATAGCCCTGCCTCCGTTCATTTCTTATAATAAAATAAGAATATGTCAATTACATAAAGATGTCAATGATACTTATTTAATGCAAAAGATAAATCCATAAAGCGTTTGCCTTTCGCCTAAAACAGTCTTTTGGCAAGGCATCTGTCGGAAAATACCAAAATCCCATTGAAACTTCGAGTACCTTTGCATTTTATCCAAAATGAATTCAGATAAAATGCATAAATCTGCGACGCTAAAGCCTAAAATTTGATGTACATTTTTCATGGACTTGTCGTAATGAGTGCTTAAATAAAAAACAAAAAGCTTCGGGAATTCCCGAAGCTTCTTACTTTTCTACGAAAGCTCAAACATACCTGTATAAAGCTTATAATATCTGCCTTTTTCCTTCAGGAGCTCGCTGTGGTCTCCTCTTTCTATAATTTCTCCGTTTTCCATAACCATAATGGCGTTGGCGTTTCTAACGGTGGAGAGCCTGTGAGCGATTACAAATACGGTTCTTCCTTTCATCAGCTGATTCATGCCTTCTTCTATAAGGAATTCAGTCCTTGTGTCTATGGAGCTTGTGGCCTCATCAAGAACAAGCACTGGGGGATTTGCAACCGCCGCCCTTGCTATGGATAAAAGCTGCCTTTGGCCTTGGCTTAAGCTTCCGCCGTCATCTGTAATATAGGTATTATAGCCTTCCGGCATATATTTGATAAAGGAATGGGCGTTGGCAAGCTTTGCAGCAGCAACCACTTCTTCATCTGTTGCGTCAAGCCTTCCATAACGTATATTATCGAATATGGTTCCCGAAAATAAATGAGTGTCCTGTAAAACCATGCCGAGGGAGCGTCTTAAGTCGGCCTTTTTAATTTTATTTATATTGATTCCGTCATAACGTATTCTGCCGTCTGGCACATCATAGAACCTATTGAGAAGATTTGTTATGGTGGTTTTACCGGCTCCTGTAGAGCCTACAAAGGCAATTTTCTGCCCCGGTTTTGCATAAAGGCTTATTTCCTTTAAGACTGTTTTATTTTCTTCATAACCGAAAACAACATCTGTAAAGGTAACATCTCCCTTTAGAAGGGTATAAAGCTCTTTTCCTTCCTGGGGATTTTTCCATGCCCATGTTCCTGTCTGCTCGTCTACTTCTTCGATTTTTCCGTCTTCAGATACTTTAACATTTACTAAAGTAACAAAGCCTTCATCCGTTTCAGGCTCCTGATCAAGAACCTCAAATATTCTTTCCGCTCCGGCTATTGCCTGAAGAATAGAGTTAAACTGCTGGGATATTTGATTTATAGGCTGGCTGAAGCTTCTTGTATACTGTAAAAATGATGCAAGAGAACCTAAGTCGAAGCCGAATCTTATGGAATATATGGCCCCAAGCATAGCTGTTACGGCATAAAGCACATAAGATAAATTCACCAGAACAGGCATCATGAGATTTGCAAAGGTATTGGCCCCGCAGGCGGAAGCAAAAAGCTCATCATTCAGTTTTTCAAAATTGTCCTTTGATACTTCCTCATAATTAAATACCTTTACAACCTTCTGGCCTTCTATCATTTCTTCAACGTATCCGTTAAGGTTTCCTACGGATTTCTGCTGCCTGCCGAAATAAAACCGGCTTCTTTTTCCAAGACCCTTTACGGCATTAAGCATTACAAAAAGCATTGCAACTACAATAAGCGTAAGCACAGGGCTCAGCAGAAGCATTGAGATGAATACCCCTACGGCCATTACAACGGAATTTATAAACTGTATACTGCTTTGGCCAAGCAATTCCCTTAGGGCATCCGTATCGCTTGTAAACCGGCTCATGATTTCCCCGTGGGTTCTCGAATCAAAATATTTAAGGGGCAATGTCTGCAAATGGCTGAATAAGTCGGTACGTATTTTATAAAGTGCAGTCGTTGCTACCTTTACCATGATTCTGTTATAAACAAAAGTTGCAATTGCTCCTGCAGCATAGATACAGCCCATAATCATAAGAGCGTTTATAAATCCGCTTAAATCGGGATTTTCATGCTTTACATAAGGAAGTATATAGTTATTGATAAGAGGCTTTAAAAAATACGTTCCTGCAATCTGTGCCCCGGAGCTTATCAGAACAAACAGGAGAACAAGGCTTAGATACAGTTCAAATCCGCTTAAATAGCTGAAAATTCTTTTTATTGTCTTAATAGGATTTTTAGGCTTTTCAAATTTCTTTCCTTCTCGCGCCATTAAGCCTCCTCCTTCATTTGAGAATGATATATTTCTCTGTAAACTTCGCTTTTTTCCATAAGAGTCTCATGATTTCCTTCCGTTTCAATCTTTCCGTCATTCATAACGAATATTTTATCGCAGTCCATAATGGAAGAAATCCTCTGGGCTATGATAATAGAAGTCATATCCCTAAGATTTTTTCTAAGGGCAGCTCTTATGGCGCTGTCTGTAGCCGTATCAACAGCACTTGTACTGTCGTCTAAAATAATTATTTTCGGTTTTTTAATCAGGGCCCTTGCGATACAAAGCCTTTGCTTCTGGCCGCCGGAAAGGTTAACCCCGCCCTGCTCTATCCACGTATCGTAGCCGTTTGGAAAGCTCATGATAAAATCATGAGCCTGAGCTGCTTTACAGGCTTCTATAATTTCCTCATCGGTGGCGTTTTTGTCGCCCCATCTTAAGTTTTCCTTTATGGTGCCGGAGAAAAGAACGTTTTTCTGCAATACCATTGAAACCGATTCTCTTAAGGCTTCAAGGTCATAGTCTTTTACGTCTATGCCCCCTACTTTTACTTTTCCCTTATGAACATCGTAAAGCCTTGGTATAAGCTGTACAAGGGTGGTTTTTCCCGAACCTGTTCCGCCGATAATTCCGATGCTTTCTCCGGAGTTTATATGAATATTGATGTCTTCAAGGATATACTCTTCTGCATTTTCATTATAGGAAAAATAAGCATTTTCAAACTCTACCGAGCCGTTGGGTATGTTTTTTAAAGGACTATTGTTATTTCTAATTTCCGGCTCTTCATTAATTACTTCTGCGATACGTTCTACGGAAGCTCTTGAAATAGAAAGCTGTACAAAAGCCATGGAAAGCATCATAAGAGACATTAATATCTGCGTAACATAGCTTATAAAGCTCATTAATTCTCCCGTTAGCATATTGCCTAGAATAATCATATTGCCGCCGAACCAGAATATGGCAATCATACAGCCGTACATAACAAACTGCATGGTAGGCATCATAAAATTAAGAACTCTTTCGGCAGAGGCTTGGGCATCTCTAACGTTTCCCGCAATTTTTCTGAACTTTTCATTTTCAAAAGTTTCTCGTACAAACGCTTTTACGGTACGGATACCTATGATATTTTCCTGCACAGTAGAGTTCAAATTGTCATACTGCTTAAGCATTTTTTGAAATCTCACAAAAGCATTTTTTATTATAAGCACTAAAGAAATTATGAGAATAGGAACAGCAATGGCAAAAATAAACGTAAGGCTTGAATTTATGGAAAAGGCCATAAAAATAGCGCATATAAACATTATCGGGGCCCTTACCAAAAGCCTTAGGCTTATCATAACCGCATTCTGGGTATTGTTTGTGTCGGTGGTTATTCTTGTTATAAGGGAAGCTGTACTGAATTTATCTATGTTGGAAAAAGAAAAATCTTGTATTTTTCCGAAAATGGCCTTTCTTACTTCTTTGGAAAATCCTGTTCCGGCAACGGCTGCAAATCTCGCAGAAAGCCCGCCGAAAACAAGAGACAAAATAGCCATAAGTATCATGAGCATTCCCATTTTAACAATATAATTCATATCCTGCTGGGCTATACCTATATCAATAATGCCGGCCATTATTCTGGGTATGGAAACTTCAAGAAGAACTTCCAGTATTACTGTTAAAGGCGCCAATATAGCGAAAAGTTTATATTTTTTTAAATAGGGAAGAAGGGTTTTGATCATTCTTCGTTTCTCCTTTCTTTTTCTGCCATCATACCCTCTAAAGCCTTGAAAGAAATCATATCATTGCCCTCCGGGTCGTAAAACTCTGTATTTCGGATATTTTTAATCATTTTGCTTAGCAGAGCCTTTATTGCATCAAGCTCTTTGTCTGAAAAATCCTTAAGCATAGCCTCCTCTACCTCTTGAATCATGGTGTTTCCCACCTTGGATATTTCAACTCCTCTTTCGGTTAAGCGTATTCGGTTTTTACGCAAGTTCTCTTGGTCTGTCTCTTTTATAATGAGTCCGGCCTTTTCCATACGTTTTGTTGAAATGGCTACCGTAGTGGGCGTAATCATAAGCTCTTTCGCAATTTCAGCCTGAGTGCATTCCGGGTGAAGGTCTATATAATCCAAAATAGGAAGCTGCCCCATATGTATGGAAAGGGTGCCTGATATTCTGTGAAAAATAGTACGCCTTACTGCGCCAAGATACATCATGAGCATATTTATTTCTTTTTTCTTGTTTTTATTGTAACAATTCATATTAAAAACCCCTTTGATAGCCGGCTAATTGTTAGCCGTTTAACAATTATATACAGAATATACTTAACTGTCAATATGTTTTTTACAGGCAGCATAGCTTTAAGGTAGTAACAAAAATCTTTTTTTATAAATAGCTCGAATATAATAGAAACACTTGCATTAAGCCATTCAAATTACACGGTTTTTATTACTGTAATTAAATTATTTTACTATATTAGGCATACGTATTTTTAGGATTCACTTATTAATACCTAAAATATACGGTTAAATCACTAAAAAAGCCTGAAATGAAATTTCATTTCAGGCTTTTTATTTTGAAATATTATTATACTATTTAAATCCAAACATTGCCGCTCCTATGGCACCTGCATAGCTTGAATCAGCATGGGTAACGATATTGTATCCTGTTATTTCGGAAACCGTATCAACTACCCTTTGGGACCTGGCAAGGCCTCCCGTCATTAAAAACAGCTCGTTTTTATCCGGCTGAAGTTTACTTAGCATTTGTGCTATTCTCGCCCCTATAGAACGTAATACGCCGTTTAATATTAAGCTTCTGTCAACGCTTGAAGAAACAAGCCCTATAATTTCTGACTCTGCAAATACGGTGCACATGCTGTTTATATTCACATACTCATTCGTTTGCAGGAAATTATCTATTTCTCCGATGGGGATGTCCAGGGTTTGACATGCCATATCGAGAAATCTTCCTGTTCCTGCCGCGCATTTATCATTCATAAAAAATGACATGGCTTTCTTATTCCTGATTTTTATTACCTTGCAGTCTTGGCCGCCAATATCTATAATTCCGCCGATTTCAGGATTCAGGTAAATGCCCCCCACAGAATGGGCGCTGATTTCCGTAAGAGTTTTTTCCGCAAAATCAATGCTTTCCCTGCCATATCCTGTGGAAACCATAAGGCAGTCCTCCATGGAAAGGCCATTTTTTTCAAGAACAGCTTCTACAATATTTTCGGCAATCTTTGAAGGCTGCCAGCCGGATTTTACAATTGCCCTGTCCAAAACATTTTCTTTGTCTAATAAGGCAACCTTGCAAAAGGTTGAGCCTGAATCTATTCCAATGCTGTATTTATACATTTTCACACCACCGCTACAGCATCTCTATAAATGCAGATATTCTTGTTTTAAGCTGGGCAACGTCCGAATTTGAATAATCTGTTTCAAGACTAATAAAAGGCATTCCCATGCTGTCCATAAGCCTTCTTATGGATTCGGTTTCAATATTATATGTATGGCAGGCCTGTAAATTCACTTCGATTACACCGTCTGCCTTAAATCTATCGCAAAGCTTCCTTAAAAGGTCATATCTTCTTGTATCAGGGGTCATTACAGAACAGCCGATATTTAAGTATTTTTCCGCTATGACCTCATATGGGTCTCTTGCTTCATCTTCGTCTACAAGGTCCTCCACAGATTTCGCTCCGGTGCAGTTTTCATAGGCTACAACTACGCCGCCGCCTTCTTCTATAAGAGGAACCACCTTATTCATCATTCCGCCGATAGGACAGCCTGTAATCAGGATTCTCTTGCTTTTTTCCGATACTTTTCTTACGCCGCTTTCATATTCTTCTTTTATTTTATCGATGGTTGTTCTTAAGGATTCCAGCTTTTTCTCATGGTCAAATTTAAACTGAACGCCAAATAAAACCTGGATTTGCTCCATTCCCGTCATAGGCGGCGGACACAGGGCGCTTAAACCGTAAAGCTCTTTTAGAAGCCTTCTTTCTTCATTTTTATCTTTTATGGCTTTTCTTATGTCCTCTTCGGTAATTGTTACGTTAAATTCTCTTTCAACAACTTCTTTAAGAATGCGAACTTCTTCAAGCCACATCTTTTTAGCCATTTCGGTGTCCTGTCTGTGAGGGAGATTCATAACATGAACATTTTTTATTTCGCCTAAAAGCTCGTACATTTTCTTTTTTCCATCGCAAGTAGTCTCCCCCACTACTAAATCGGAAAAATACATATACGGGCATTTTTGAGTGGCGGCAAATCCATAGCTTGCTTTTATAAGGGGGCATAAATTCCTTGGAAGAACTGCCTCAGCCTCAGGAATTGTCTCCTCGTTTGTAGAGCAAAGACCTACGGGTATTGCTCCTGCTGCCATGAATATTTCTGTCGGAGTATAGGTGCAGAAAGTGCCTACGACCTTTTTCCCCTGATCTTTAAGCTCCTTCATTTCCAGAAAGCCTTTTTTCCTCTGGTCTCCAAAGGTTTCAAATATCTCCGGTAAAGTATTATTTGTCAAAAATCTCACCTCTTATATATTTATATGCCGAGCATAAAGCCCTTGGAGGCATATTTAAGCTTGGTTTGTGGTATAGCCTTTAGAATTGTCCTTATGTCAAATATAAAGACTAAAGTTGTTAGCGTATTAATGGTAGCATATAAAATAATCCATAACAATTGGCTTAAGCCATCTTATCCATCACTCTTTTTTATATATTCTTATGTAAAATATATGGTTTTCTTGTTTTATATTGTATCCGTATGCAGATGACTTAATTTTTGGACAAAAGTTACCGGATTGCGGTCATAAGACATTATAGGTTTTTTTGTCATAAAAGCCTTTAATCCTATTTACAAATTTATAAAAAAGAATTAAAATTAGGTGGTAATTTTTACTAATAAATTATCGTAAATCAAAGCTTTCCAATGGATTTTGAATGCGTAAAAGAATACCGAAGCACATTGAACAGGAAAACATTATAAAGTCAAATGCTTTCCTTAAATTCCAACTTCAAAACCCATATTATTTCTTTTAATAATCTGCCGGTAATATGTTATTACATAAAGCAATTAAGGCTGAGGATTTTAAGATATCAAATTTTTAATTACGCAATTTAAGTTGGAGGGATTTTTGTGGAAATAACAACAGCCGTCGGTATAATTGTAGGTGTTATTGCAGTAATCGGTGCGATGATTTTTAAACACATCAGCTTTACTGCACTTATTAATCCTGCAGCTATGTTCGTTATATTTGTAGGAACTATAGGCTGTATTCTAAATGCCTTTCCTGGAGACCAAATAAAGGTCATTCCAGACCTGTTTCGCATACTTTTTAAAAAAAATGAAAATAATGTAGAAACAATCATAGCCACCTTTGAAGAACTAGCTGCGAAAGTAAGGCGGGACGGCCTTCTTGCCATTGAGGCAGAAATCGGCAACTATGATAATGAGTTTCTTAAAAAGGGCCTTAGAATGCTTGTTGACGGAACAAATGAAGATTATATCGCAGAGGCAATGAACATATCTATGGAAGAAAGCGAAGAAAGACATAATATTAATGCATCAATTTTCTCTCAAGCGGGCGCTTATGCTCCTACCCTTGGTGTTCTCGGAGCGGTATTCGGTCTTATAGCCGCCATGAGAACAATTAATGACACAGACGCCATGGCGGCAGCTATCTCCGCGGCGTTTATAGCGACTATTTTCGGTATCTTTACAGGATATGTGCTCTGGAATCCCTTCGCAAACAAGCTTAAGATAAAGAGCAAGCAGGAAAGCCATGAAAAACGTATGATAATAGAAGGCGTGCTTTCTCTTGCAAGAAACGAATCTCCCGCTATGGTAAAAGAAAAGCTTATGGCCTTTTTATCCGATGCGGAAGTTAGAAGACTCAGCGGAGTGTAATCTTTTTAAATATGATAAAAAAATACATTAATTTTAGAGGCTAACATGAGCAAAGGTAAAAATCATCATCACGAAGAAGAAATGGGAGAAGCTTGGCTTCTGCCTTATTCAGATTTAATGACACTGCTTCTTGCAGTATTTATCGTTTTATTTGCAGTTACTCAGCAGGGACCTAAAAAAGTGGATAGTCTTTCAAATTCTTTTGAAAATATTTTAGGCCAAAGTTTCTTTTACATACCCGGAGTAGGCCTGACAGGCCCAGGTACTTCAACTTCCGATGGTTCCAGTGGTTCCGGCGGAAATTTCAAGACATATTATGCTTCAGAAGAAGAGCAAAAATCTGAGCAGATGCTGAACCTTGAAAACTCCTTAAAAGATTATTTTACAAATACCCAGCTGGGAGAAACCTACGAAATTACAAATACAGGATATGAAGTTGTTTTGGCGCTTCCAAGCGATATTTTATTTCCATTGGGAAGTGCCGTCCTCACTCCTTCTCAAAAGGAAATTGCAAAAGAAGTCTCCAAAATCATATATGAAACTCAAAAAGAAGGGCTTCCTGTTGAAATAAGGGTATCCGGCTATACAGATAATCTTCCTATCCATACCCGCCAATACGAATCTAACTGGCATTTGAGCCTTTCAAGAGCCGTAAGCTTCATGAGCGCCATGCGCGAAGGCTCCGACCTTGACCAGCGCTCCTTCTCGGCCATAGGCCATGGTGAGCTGGACCCTATAGCCGATAATTTAACAGAAGAAGGCCGCCAAAAAAACAGAAGAGTTGAAGTTTCCGTTATCTATGGCTCTAAAGCAGATACAAAACCTGAAAAAAATGAATAATATTGCTGTATAATCTTACAGTAAGTTAGAACCGGAAAGCATTGCGTTTTCCGGTTTTTAAATATTTAGGTTTTAGAATATACTTTGGTAAAAAGCATACGGAATTAAAATTCTTGTTATTTTTTTAGTATTAGCTTACAATATTATAAATAAGTTAAATTTCTATATTATATAATCTTAAACAATAAATTCTTAAGGTTATCTCTATATAAAATCTTATTTCAGGAAAGGTGATTGTAAAAATGAAGGTATTAGTAACAGGCGGCGCCGGATACGTTGGAAGCTGTATCTGCTCGGCATTAATAGATTCCGGCCATACACCGGTAATACTGGACTCCTTATTGTCCGGAAGGGATTATTTTATAAAGGATAAGATTTTTTATAAAGGTGATATTACTGATTCAAATATAATAAATCAGATTTTTTTAGAACACAGTGATATTAAATACACTATAAACTGCGCTGAAAGAGCAACCGTTGACGCTTCCGTCTTTAACCCTTACGACTATTACATTACAAATGTGGTAAAAGGCATCAGCCTTTTCAAAGCGCTTAACGACAATAATTGCAAAAACATTGTTTTCGCTTCTTCTTCCAGTATTTATGAAGATGTTGCCGGATATATGGTTACAGAAAGGTCCCCTATTAATCCAAGAAGCCCCTTTGCCCGTTCCAAATATATTATGGAAATGATTATACAGGATTTTTGCAGAGCCTATGATATGAGATGCATAACATTAAGATATTTTAATCCCATAGGCGCTGATGCCCTTTTGCGTTCAGGCCTTGAAGAAAGCAATTCAAGCAATATTATTTCAAGGCTCATAGCCGCTTCCGACGAAGACGAGCCTTTTATTATTTACGGAGATGACTGGGGAACAAGAGACGGTACGTGCATAAGAGATTATGTCCATATTATGGACGTTGCCCTTGCCCATGTAAAGGCCATTGAAAACTTTGACAGTGCCTTTGAAATCGCTTCCCCTGAACATAAGGGCTATCTGCCCATAAACATAGGCTCAGGAAACGGAGTCACAGTAAAAGAAGTCGTCCTCGCCTTTGAAAACATAATGGGAGAAAGAGTAAATATAAAAATTGGCGAAAGACGTCCGGGAGATATTGCCGGTTCTTATGCCAATATCAATCTTGCAAAAAAGGCCATAGACTGGAACTGCGTATATTCCATGGAAGAAGCAATACTTGACGCTTCCCGCTGGGAAAACAAAAGGAAGTCCGATTCTATGAAATTTATATAGAACGGTCTCTTTGCCATCATTTTACCTTCTATTTTGAAAAATATTAAAATAATTTCTTAATTGCTTCGCCACCAGAACTCCTCAGAAATAATATTGCTCCGGGGGGTTCTATTTTAGTTTATCCTAGTTTTCTGCTTATTTTTAACAAATTAAAAAACAAGTTTGCTAACCGTAAGTGAACTAAGTATAAATCAGTATCTTTCTATAAAATATCGACGCCTAAGCTATATCCCATATGGATAAATACTTGCAGACGCAACAAAAAGGCAGATGGAATAGTTTTTTCTTCCAAAACCGGCAAGGCGGCAGAACCTGTAATTTAAATAAAATTATAGAACCATTAATAAGACACTATATAAAGAAAAAGGGACGTCTGTAAACAGACGTCCCTTCCCTATGCTGCGATTCGCTTAAAAAAGTATTGCCGTATTATTATAAGGATTCTTTTATTCGTTTCTTAGGAAATGCCAAGACCAGCGCTGGCATAGCCTGCGATAGCGGCTGCTATATCAAGACCAGCCGTAACTTCTGCAGAAAATACTAAAAGTAATCTGGTTCCTGCGGTAACAGGAATATTCAGTCCTGTAGTAACACCGCTGCTGACATCTCCAATAGAAATTAATCCCGTGAGGGGTGGCGCCAGCGTAACCACTGCGCCCGGCACTGCAACAAAGGTATCATTAGGTGTTGTAGACTGGAATAACTGAGCGGATACCGTTACAGTCGATCCAATTAAACTTAGTCCAGCACTAATGCTCAAATAACCAGCCAAGGAAGTGATAACTCCATCCCTAGGTACGGAGAATGCAAGGTTTGTAAGTCCAAGCAGACTGATTGTACCGCTGGCAGCAGCGATTCCTGGAAGGTTAAGTCCGAATCCAATAGCGCTGGAGGTGTTAAGCAGTCCTCCTAATACAGTGCTCAAAGCAACCGGTGTACCAGATGCAAACGGAATAATTGCTCCTTCACCTGCCGGACCGGTTGGGCCAGTCGGGCCGGTTGGGCCTGTCGGGCCAGTTGGGCCAGTTGGGCCTTCAAGACCTGCTGCTCCCGCTGGGCCTGTAGGACCGGTTGGGCCTTCAAGACCTGTTGCTCCCGCTGGACCGGTTGGGCCTGTAGGACCAGTTGGGCCGGTAAGACCTGCTGCTCCCGCTGGACCAGTTGGGCCGGTGGGGCCTTCAATACCTTGAAGTCCCTGAGGACCTTGTGGGCCTGTCGGGCCTTCTGGACCTACTGGGCCTTGGAGTCCTTGAGGACCTTGCGGACCGGTTGGGCCTTCTGGGCCTGCAGCGCCTGCGATACCTTGAGGGCCTTGGGGACCTGTCGGGCCTTCTGGGCCTACGGGGCCTTGGAGTCCTTGAGGACCTTGCGGACCGGTTGGGCCTTCTGGGCCTGCGGCTCCTGCCGGACCTACCGGGCCTTGGGGACCTGTCGGGCCTTGAGCTCCCTGCGGGCCTGCCGGGCCTTGGAGCCCCTGCGGGCCTTGGGGGCCTACCGGGCCTTGGGGACCTTGGGGGCCTACCGGGCCTGCTATACCTTGAGGACCCTGTGGACCTTGGGGACCTGTGGGGCCTGCCACACCTTGAGGGCCTGTTGGGCCTTGAGGACCTTGAGGGCCTTGCGGGCCTACCGGACCTTGAGGGCCTGCCGGGCCTTGTGCACCCTGTAGGCCTATTGGGCCGGTTGCTCCTTGCGCACCTTGCGGGCCTTGGGGACCTTGGGCTCCTTGGGGACCTTGCGGCCCCTGGGGACCTTGCGGGCCTTGCGGACCTGTGGGGCCTGTGGGGCCGCCAGCCGGGCCAGTGGGGCCTGTTGGGCCGGTTATTCCATAGCAGCAACATGTTTGTCTCCTGCAAGCACAGGAGTAATTAAGGGAAAACAATCCATTATTTGATCCGTTGCATGTATTATTTTGATTTGAATTGCAATTGCAGCTCATTTAATTACCTCCTTCATTTGGCATATAAGCCTAATACATAATATTAATCAATATGGACAGGAGTTCTTATTAGAGCCTTTACTTTATTGATAATATTGACATTGATTACCAAATATAGTATATTCAAAATGCTTTAGGTTCTGTGCTTGGTTTGATAAAATAAATTAAAACTTTCCTACTTTACTGAAAAGTGTCTTAATATTTCCTTAAATGGCTATTAGTAAAGATATTCTTTGTAAAAACATGCCTATATGGAGTGCTAATAACCGTTTATAATGAATTTGTCAATAATTTCAATAGAATCAGAGCACATAGGTAAATATTTATCTTTCATTTTCATTCCCATTTTAAATTTTCATAAGATACAAGCTGGTATAATATTCAACGCTTTCAATAAAAGATGAAAGAATTTATATTTTCAAATCAAGCCGAAATTTCACAATATATTTTGACTTAAAAGGAGAAGGTTTAAAATGAAACTATCAACAAGAAACATTGTCTTTACCGCCTTATTTATTACCCTCGGCGTTGTTTTCCCACAGGCATTTCACGCTGTAGGTCTCGCAGGGCAAATATTTTCACCGATGCATATCCCTGTGCTTATCTGCGGATTCGTATGCGGGCTTCCTTATGCTGTTATATGCGGCATCGTAACCCCTTTATTATCATCGGCAATTACGGGAATGCCGCCAATTTTTCCTGTAGGGCTCTCTATGATGGCGGAGCTTGCCGCATACGGCCTTTTCAGCGCACTTTTGTATAAGAAGTTTAATGTTTACGTATCTTTAATAGGCGCAATGCTTTTAGGAAGAGTTGTAATGGGAATTGCAAACACCTTGCTTATTGGCCTTGCAGGAAACCCTTATTCCTTCCAGACCTTTATAACAGCCGCTTTTGTAACGGCCCTTCCCGGAATAATACTTCATATTATAATAGTGCCTATTATTGTCATTGCTCTGGAAAAAACAAATCTTTCTACAAATCCTAAAAGAGCGTAATCTAATATATTTTTAGGGGGTATTTTTTGAATATCAATATAAGGCTTTCCGAACCAAAAGATTATGATGAAGTGGAAAATCTTACAAGAGAAGCATTCTGGGGCCTTAATCACCCAGACTGCGACGAGCATTTTTTAGTCCATAAAATAAGGAAATGCTCCGAATATATACCCAAGCTTGATTTTGTAGCAGAAATTGACGGAAAAATAGTGGGAAATATAATATACACACGAAGCAAAGTCATAGATAAAAACGGAAATGCGTATGAAACCATAAATTTCGGTCCTTTAAGCGTTTTGCCGGAATATAAGAATATGGGCATAGGCAAAGCCCTTTTAAATCATACAATTAAAGAGGCAAGAAGCCTTGGCTATAGAGGGATTCTTTTTTATGGGCACCCTGATTATTACCCTAAAGTTGGTTTCCAAAGGGCAGAAGAATTTAATATTACAACTTCAAAGGGAATGAATTTTGACGCCTTTATGGCAATGCCCTTATATGAAGGAGCCTTTGATGGAATTTCCGGAAAATATTATGAAGCGTCTGCATTCTACGATATAACAAAAGAAGAAAAAGAAAAATTCGATGAAAAATTCCCTTCTAAAGAAAAGGCAGTGATGATTTCTGCCGAAGAGCTTATATCAAAGCTTTCTCCGGATGCAGAAGAAGCCCTTATAAAAAATAATATTAAAAATCTCTGTGATATTCGCAGATTCAGCCAAAGGGAAGTTTCCCTCTGGGAAGGAATAGATGATGATGCTATAGAAACCATAAAAAAACATATGGCTGAAAAAGGCTATATCTGGGGAATTTAAAAAAGCGGCTTTTAAGTCGCTTTTTTATTGCAATAAAACAATATTCCCTTAGAGCACCAGATACGATTCAGATACTCTATATCGTCAATTTGCTTTTATACTGCCGTAAGTATTTGGCTTTAGGAAACATAAAATAAAAGAAAAGCAAATTGACAACGCTGCTATTTCATTTGAATTCAAGAAATATACGGTTTTGTTACTGTTTAACTTGAAATTTACTATAATCTCAGGAAATAACGATTTAGATTGTGAAGCAGCCAAACCATCATTTACTGTTATTCTATAATACCTGTTATGTCTTTTATATCTTTAATATGACACTCGTCCATATAATTTATAATTCCTGAAAGGATTTCTTCCGTAACCATAGGATTCATGAAATTAGCTGTCCCTACGGAAATCATAGAAGCCCCTGCCATGATAAATTCAATAGCGTCCTCCCAGTTGGAAATCCCTCCCATGCCTATGATAGGAATCTGAACAGCCTTTCTTACCTGATAAACCATGCGAACTGCCACGGGCTTTATGGCGGGGCCCGAAAGGCCTCCCATTTTATTGGCTAAAACGGGCTTTCTTTTATGAATATCTATCCGCATGCCGAGAAGGGTATTGATTAGTGAAATAGCGTCTGCTCCGGCGGATTCCGCTGATTTTGCAATTTCAGCAATGTCTGTTACATTAGGGCTTAATTTAACGATTAAGGGCTTTGTAATCACTTTTTTAATTTCTCCTACTACCTTTTCAACCATTTCCGTATTGGTGCCAAAGGTAATTCCCCCCTGGGATACATTAGGGCAGGAGATATTAAGCTCCATCATATCGATATCTGCTTCGTTTATTATTTTTGCAACCTCAGCATATTCTTCTACTGTATGGCCGCATATATTGACGATAATTTTCGTATCAAACTGCCTTAAAAAAGGAATATCGTTTTTTATAAACTCATATGCCCCGGGGTTTTGAAGGCCTACAGAATTCAGCATACCGCCGTAAGTTTCCGCTGCCCTTGGAGAAGGGTTCCCTAGCCAAGGCTCAGCAGAAACTCCCTTTACCGTAACAGAGCCAAGATTATTTAAATCAATGAAATCAACAAATTCTCTTCCTGAGCCGAAGGTTCCTGAGGCTGTTCCCACAGGATTTTTAAATGTAACATCAGCGATAGTAACAGATAAATTCCTATTCATCCCAGAAAACCTCCTTTGATAAAAATACAGGCCCATCCTTGCAGACCTTTTTATATTCATAGCCTACAGAAGAAGCATTCTTTATTTTTATGGCACAGCATACGCAGGTTCCGAAGCCGCAGGCCATTCTTTCCTCAAAGGAAAGATAGGCGCCTATATTTTCTTCCTCTGCGTAAGAGGCTATAAATTTAAGCATAATACTTGGGCCGCAGGCATAAATAATGTCGGCTTTAAAGCCTGAATTTTTAAAACATTGGAGCGCGTTTCCCTGAAAGCCCATAGAGCCGTCGTCTGTTGAAATATGATTTTCTATCCCTAAAGCCTTAAATGCTTCTTCAAGAATCACATGGTCTTTTGACCTGAAGCCTGTAAATACTTCTATCGTATTATTTTCCTCTGCAATCAACTTTTTGCTAAGCTCCAAAAGGGGCGGAACCCCTACCCCTCCGCCGATAACGGCGATGTTTTTTCCTTTTTCGGGCATAAAACCGTTTCCGAAGGGGCCGGATATTCTTATGGTGCTTTCGGAAGGGATGAAAGACATTTCCAAAGTGCCTTTTCCGGCTATTTGGTATATGATTCTTAAAATGCCTTCTTCTTTATTGATTTCACATATGCTGATGGGCCTCGGAAGAATCAAGTCTTTCCTTTCAAGATAAATGTTTATAAATTGTCCTTCATGGGCAGCTTGCGCTATTTCCGGGCAGTAAATATACATATCATATATTTTTAAGGCTATTTCCTTATTTTCAATAACCTTTGCAAAAGTATACTTTTTCATTCTCCACCTCTAGCGGCCAATGGGGTATATATCTACACCGTCTGCCGATATTTTCTTTTCCATCACTCTTAATACAGCTTCTACCGTATCTAATGAGGTCATAAGCTTTGTTCCGCCTTCGATTGCGGCTCTCCTGATTCTAAAGGCATCGCTGTTGATGTCGTTGCTTTTTGAAGGAATATCCACTACGAAGTCTATGATTCCGCTTCTGATAGTATCCAAGATATTGGGAACGCCTTCTCCTATTTTCTTCACTGTTTTTACGTCAATGCCTGCTTCCTGCATGGTGTTTGCAGTTCCCTCCGTGGCTATGAAATTACAGCCCAAGGCTTCAAACCGCTTTGCAAGAGGAATAAAGTTCTTCTGTTCTCTTCTTCTTAAGGTAACGAGGATATTGCAGTTTTTTTCGGGTATTTTCATGCCGGAACCGACAAAGCCTTTATAAAACGCCTCTTCAAGGGTCTTGCCGATGCCTAAAACCTCTCCTGTTGAACGCATTTCAGGTCCTAAAGTAGCTTCAACCTGCGGAAGCTTCTCCGTTGAGAAAACAGGGACTTTAACCGTTACAAAATCAGGCTCTTTATAGATTTCAGTATTGTAGCCAAGGTCTTTAAGCCTTTCGCCAAGCATAACCTTTGTCGCAACCTCTATAATGGGAACCCCTGTAACCTTGGAGATATAAGGAACTGTTCTTGACGAACGAGGGTTAACCTCTATAATGTAAAGCTCGTTTTCAAACTCTATAAACTGAATATTAATCATGCCCATAACTTCAAGGGCTATGGAAATATCCGCAGTAACCTTTAATATTTTATCCTTCATTTCCCGAGAAATGCTTTGGGGTGGATAGATGGAAATACTGTCTCCTGAATGGATTCCCGCTTTTTCAAGGTGTTCCATGATTCCCGGGATAAACACGGTTTCTCCGTCGCATATGGCGTCTACCTCGATTTCTCTTCCGCCTAAATACCGGTCAATGAGAACGGGGTTTTTGCTATCCTTTATAAAAGCGTCTTTTAAATATCTTGTAAGCTCTGATTCCTCATAGGTGATTTCCATACCCTGGCCGCCAAGAACATAGGAAGGACGCACCAAAAGCGGGAATGTAAGCTCCTTTGCGATTTTAAGGCCCTGCTCAAGATTCCATACGCCTTTGCCTTTCGGACGGAGGATATTGAGTTTTTCAAGAAGTTCATCGAATTTTTCCCTGTCTTCTGCCGTATCGATTTGGTCCGGCTTTGTTCCGTAGATGGGAATGTTCATTTCTTTAAAGAAATTGGCAAGCTTTATTGCAGTCTGGCCGCCGAACTGCAGTATAACACCGTCCGGCTTTTCCTTTTGAACTACATTTAAAACATCTTCTTCCGTAAGAGGCTCAAAGTAAAGCTTATCGGAAATGTCAAAGTCTGTGCTTACGGTTTCCGGGTTATTATTTACGATGATGGTTTCGATACCCATTTTCTTAAGGGCAAGAACACTGTGTACGGAGCAGTAGTCAAATTCTATCCCCTGACCTATTCTGATAGGGCCTGAACCGATTACCATAACCTTCTTTTTATCCGTAATTTTCACTTCGTCCTCAAAGTCATACGTGGAATAATAGTAAGGAGAAACGGCTTCAAATTCTCCGGCACAAGTGTCTACCATTTTATAAACAGGGTTTACATTGTATTTTTCTCTAAGGGCATATATTTCCTTAGGGCTGCATTTTAAAAGGTTTGCCATGCCCTTATCTGAAAAGCCGATTTGCTTATATACTCTTAAAACTTCCTCATTGATATCAGAAAGCTTCATTTCTTTCAGGGCTTCTTCCATATCGATGATATTTTTTATTTTTCTGATGAAGAAAGGGTCCATACCGGTAATCTGGCATATTTTCCCTACACGGTAATTTCTTCTGAGCATTTCCGCAAGATGGAAAAGCCTTTCATCGTCCGGCACCTGAACCAGTGCCTTAAGTTCTTCCATAGTTTTATCCCGCGAGGATTTTAAATCAAAATTATACTGGCCTATTTCAAGAGAGCGTATGCCCTTTAAGAGGGCTTGCTCAAGGCTGTTTCCGATGGCCATAACTTCTCCTGTTGCCATCATTTTTGTTCCTAAGGTTCTTTTGGCAAGGCTGAATTTATCAAAAGGCCATTTGGGTATTTTTAAAACCACATAGTCTACCACAGGCTCAAAGCAGGCAAAGGTTTTTCCTGTTACGGCGTTTTTGATTTCATCAAGGTTATATCCCAAGGCAATTTTAGCCGCAACCTTTGCTATGGGGTATCCTGTGGCCTTTGAAGCAAGAGCCGATGAGCGGCTTACCCTTGGGTTTATTTCTATAACAGCATAATTAAAGCTTTCAGGGTCAAGGGCAAACTGAACATTACAGCCCCCTTCTATTTTGATGGCGTCAATTATTTTAATGGCGGAGGTTCGAAGCATTTGATATTCTTTATCTGAAAGAGTTTGTGCCGGAGCTACGACGATGCTGTCTCCCGTATGGACGCCTACAGGGTCGATGTTTTCCATGCTGCACACGGCGATGCAGTTTCCGGCACCGTCCCGCATAACTTCAAATTCAATTTCCTTCCAGCCTTTGATGCTTTTTTCTATAAGCGCCTGATTTACGCGGCTTAATTGAAGGCCAAGGGTGAGTATCTCTCTAAGGTCGTCGCTGTTTTCCGCAATGCCGCCGCCGGTGCCCCCTAAGGTATAGGCTGGGCGTATGATGACGGGATAGCCTATTTTTTCCGCAAAGCTAAGACCGCTTTCTACATCTGTCACGATTTCAGATTCAACGATAGGCTCGTTAATTCTTTCCATAAGCTTTTTAAAGCCGTCTCTGTCTTCTCCTTCTTTAATGCCTTCGATAGAGGTTCCGACAACTCTTACATTATATTTATCCAGAATGCCGCTGTCATAAAGCTCGCAGGAAAGGTTCAGGCCTGTCTGGCCTCCCATACCTGCAATAAGAGAATCAGGACGTTCTTTTGCAATTACCTTTTCAACGAATTCTATATTTAAAGGCTCTATATAAGTATAATGGGCAAGGCCTGCATCTGTCATGATGGTTGCGGGATTGCTGTTTATAAGGACTACCTCTACCCCTTCTTCTTTTATGGCCTCGCAGGCCTGAGTGCCGGAGTAGTCGAATTCGGCGGCCTGGCCTATTACGATGGGGCCTGAGCCTATTACAAGAACTTTTTTAATACTTATGTCTTTAGGCATTTTTATTTCCCCCTTCAGCTATGATTTTAAGAAAATCATCGAATATAAAGCCTGTATCAAGCGGCCCCGGTGAAGCCTCCGGGTGAAACTGCACGCTTGAAACCGGAAGACTTTTATGACGGATACCTTCTAAAGTATTATCGTTTACATTTACCCATGAAGCCATAACCTCTTCTGAGAGCTCTGACACTACAAATTCATGGTTCTGGCTTGATATGTAGCATCTTCCTGTTTCAAGGTTTTTAACCGGGTGATTGCCGCCGTGATGGCCGAATTTCATACGCTCTATTTTGCAGCCGAAGGCTATGGATAAAAGCTGGTGGCCTAAGCAGATACCTACCACCGGCCTAAGGTTCACAAGCTCCTTGATGTTTTCTATTACCTGCGGAATATAGTAAGGGTCTCCCGGGCCGTTGGAAAGGAAAATGCCGTCGGGATTTACTTTAAGTATTTCCTCAACCGATGAAAAGGCGGGAAATACCGTGAGCTTGCATCCTCTTTTCTTTAAAGATTCAAGAATACCTCTTTTTATGCCGAAATCAATCACCGCTAAATGAAGGCCGTTCCCTTCTATGGTGTAAGCTTCCTTTGAGGTAACCTGAGATATAACGTCTATATTTGAATAAGAGTCAAATTTCTCCTTTAAATATTCTTCCGTAAGTTCTTCATTGTCTATGGCAATAATGGCTTTTGTGGTTCCGTTGTTTCTTAAAAATCTTGTTAATGCCCTTGTATCTATGCCTTCTATAGCCATGATTTTATTTTGTTTTAAAAATCCTTCAAGCTTTATCTCACAGCGCCAGTTATTGGGATAATCGCATTTGCTTCTTACCACAAGGCCTGAAAGATGCGGTTTTTCCGCTTCCATATCTTCAAGGTTTATCCCGTAATTGCCTATAAGAGGATAAGTCATGCATACAATCTGGCCTGCAAAGGAGGGGTCTGTAAGGGTCTCCTGATAGCCTGTAAGGCCTGTTGTAAAAACAATTTCCCCTACCGTATCTTTGATATGCCCGAAGGCATATCCGTTAAATGTAGGGCCGTTTTCCAGTATAAGCTTCGCTTTTATATTTTTATCCATGTTGTAAACCTCCCCCCTTCTTATAAAATGTGAATAAACTGGCAAATATCCTCTTGCATATCTATAACCGCCTGTCGGGATGCCTTGGCAAATTCCTTTTCGGTAAAGTCATTTTTATATTTATCGTTTTTATAGGCGGCTATGATTCCTCTTGAGCTGTTAACGATTGCTCCAAGGCCGTTTTCATTGAAGCATACGGCTAAATCCTCCGCTTTTCCCCCTTGGGCTCCGTATCCCGGAACAAGGAAAAATACAGTCGGCATAATCTCTCTTAATCTTTTTGCCTGATCTTTGTGGGTTGCGCCAACGACTGCTCCTATGCTTGAAAAGCCGTGTTTTCCGATTAAATCCCCGCCCCATTTTGATACAAGGCCCCCTACGATTTCATGAACAGGCTGGTTTTCAACTATTAAATCCTGTATTTCGCCGCTGTTGGGGTTGGATGTTTTCACAAGGACGAAAAGGCCACTTTCGTTTTCCTTGCAGTCTTCTATATAGGGCTCTATTCCGTCATATCCTAAATAAGGATTTACTGTAATAAAGTCGGAATTAAAAACCTCGTCTTCCATATGCCCTATTTTTACTTTTCCGATATGGGCTTTGGAATAGCATTTTGCAGTAGAGGCAATATCTCCTCTTTTTACGTCTCCTATTACAATAAGGCCCTTTCCCTTGGCATACTGGGTAGTCTTTATATAAGCGGCGACACCTTCTGCCCCGAACTGCTCATACATGGCTATCTGTGGTTTTACGGCAGGTATGAGGTCGCAGACATGATCTATTATTTCCATATTGAATCTAAGGATTGCTTCCGCAGCGCCTTTCGTAGTACAGCCGTAAGTTTCAAACATTTCATTTTTAAGGTATTCAGGAACAAAATCCAGCTGAGGGTCAAGGCCTACTACCGTAGGGTTTTGAGTTTCTCTTATTTTTGAAATCAGCTTATCTATAATCATAAAGTCCTCCTAATATCACGTTTGTATAATTATACATTTTTATTTATAAAAATGCAATTCGTAATTATAAACTTTTATATTACCTGAAACAATAAGATGCTTTACTCTGCCCTTTACCTTAAGGCCGTGAAAGGGGCTGTTCTTTCCCTTGGACTTAAAGCTTTTAACGTCTATTTCATACTCATTTTTATAATCTATAATGGCGATATCCGCCGCCATGCCTTCGCTTAATTTTCCTTTGTTAAGCCCTATAACTTTCGCGGGGTTAACAGTCATTTTTTCTATCAGCTCATAGGCAGTTAATATACCTTTATTCACAAGATTTGTTACCCCAAGAGGAAGCGCTGTTTCAAGACCTACAATGCCGTTTGCGGAAGCCTTAAAGCCTTTATTCTTCTCATCTTCATGGTGGGGGGCATGGTCTGTTGCTATTACCTCTATGATGTTTTCTTTAAGGCCTCTGATAATAGCTTCCATGTCTTCTCTGCTTCTTAAAGGAGGGTTCATTTTATAATTTCCGTCGTCTGAGGGTATGTCCTCGTCACAGATGCTGAAATGATGGGGAGTTGCTTCGGCTGTTACCTTTGCCCCTCTTTTTTTAGCATCTTCTATGATATCAACGCAGCCCTTTGTACTCATATGGCATAAATGGAGCCTTGCCCCTACACTTTCTGATATTATGATATCCCTGGAAACGATTACCTCTTCGGAAGCGTTGGATATGCCTCTTAAATTAAATTCCTTTGATTTAATGCCTTCGTTTATAACGCCGCCGTCAACCAAATCAATATCTTCACAGTGGGAAAACATAGGCAAATCATTTTTTACGCATTCTTCAAGAGATTTTTTCAGAAGAAGAGAGTTCATTACGCTGTAGCCGTCTTCGCTTATGGCGCATACACCGGCTTCCTTAAGCTCTTTCACATCTGTAAGCTCTTTGCCTTGCTGGCCCTTTGTGGCGCTTCCTATGGACAGAATATTTACTTTTGCCTTTTCTGCTGCTTCTTTATAAATCTTTCGAACCACTTCTTTGCAGTCCGTTACAGGCTTTGTGTTAGGCATTGCGCATATGGTGGTAAATCCGCCTATGGCAGCGGCATTTGCCCCCGTTTCAATTTCTTCTTTATACTCAAGTCCGGGGCTTCTTAAATGAACATGCAGGTCTATAAGCCCGGGAGTAACCCAGTTTTCAGAAGCATCGATTATGGTTTCCGCGTTGAATTCAAGACTTTTGCCGACTTTTTTTATTATTCCGTCCTCTACAAAAATATCAAGAATTTTATCCAAGCCGTTTCCCGGGTCAATCACATGCCCGTTTTTAATTAAAATGCTCATATTTTCCCTTCCCTTCTTTGCATAAAAAAAACAATAAAAATAGTAATTTTTATTGTTTTAGTAAGATTCTTATATAATTATCAATAGAAACAAAGGGGACTTTTTCAAATCCAGAAGTATATATATCGCTTATCTTGTCTATATAAAACATCTTTTGAACCCCCTTCGATTTTCTACACACTTTATATAGTCTATCATCAAAAATAAGACTTGTCAATATTTGTTTTCATTATTCTTTTATTTTTTAAAAATAAATTTCAGAGGCTTTTGATAAGGATATAGCTTAAATTAGTTAAAAAAATCAAGTAAATTCACGATATATGTTTTTTCCTTTGCAAAATTTCTGTTTATATTATAAAATATGGATATATTTAATAAAAAAGGAGTTTTGTTATGGTAAGGACAAGATTTGCTCCAAGTCCCACAGGATACATGCATATAGGTAATTTAAGGACAGCCCTTTATGAATACCTTATAGCGAAAGGAAACAATGGCCAGTTCATTTTAAGAATTGAGGATACGGACCAGGCAAGATATGTCGAAGATGCCGTTGAGCTTATATATAAAACCCTCGAAATAACCGGTCTTAAACATGATGAAGGGCCGGACATCGGCGGTGAATACGGTCCTTACGTTCAAAGCGAAAGAAAGGGCATTTATCTTGATTACGCTTTAGAACTTGTAAAGGCAAAAAAGGCCTATTACTGCTTCTGTACTGTTGAAAGGCTTGAAGAGCTTCATAAAAACAGCGACCTTGGCATAGCCAAATACGACAGGCACTGTATGCATTTAAGCGAAAAAGAAATTGAAGAAAACCTTAAAAACGGCGTTCCCTATGTCATCAGGCAAGCAATTCCTGAAGGAAAATCTACCTTTAACGATGTGGTTTACGGTGAAATCACCATAGATAATTCTGAGCTTGATGATCAGGTTTTAATAAAAAGCGATGGCCTTCCCACTTATAATTTTGCAAACGTTATTGACGACCATTTAATGAAAATCACTCATGTTGTAAGAGGAAGCGAGTATATCTCCTCGACCCCTAAGTATAATCTCTTATACGAAGCCTTCGGCTGGGAAATCCCTACTTATGTGCATCTTCCTCTTATCGTTAAAAAAGACGGGAGCAAAATATCCAAAAGAAAGGGAGACGCTTCCTTTGAGGACCTGCTTAAAATGGGATTTTTGCCTGAGGCCGTAATGAACTATATCGCCCTTTTAGGCTGGAGCCCCGGAACCAATCAGGAGATTTTCTCTTTGAAAGAGCTTGAAGAGCAATTTGATGTAAAGGGTCTTTCAAAATCCCCTTCCGCATTTGATGAGGACAAGCTTAAATGGCTTAACAGCGAGTATATTAAAAAGCTTGACTTTGATAAATTTTATGAAATGGTTGAGCCTTTCTTAAAAGCAGGGGTGAAGTCTTCCGGCATAGATTTCAAAGAGCTTGCTAAAATGGCTCAAAGCCGTATCGATACTATAAACAGCGCTCCTGAACTTTTTGACTTTATTGATACCCTTCCCGAATATTCCACAGAGCTTTTCATTCATAAGAAAATGAAAACAGACGAGGCCGTTTCTTTAAGCTCTCTTATTAAAGTTTTAGAACTTTTTGAGAAAATGGACGGCCAATGGACAAACGACTATATTTATGAAAGCCTTATTGCTCTTGTAAACGAGCTTGGCCTTAAAAACGGGCAGATTTTGTGGCCGGTTCGGACAGCCCTTTCCGGAAAGCCCTCTTCACCTTGCGGAGCAAGTGAGCTTGCAGAGCTTTTAGGCAGAGAGAAAAGTATTGAAAGAATTCAATATGCCATAGAGCTTTTACAAAATAAGTTAAACTAGATAAAATATAGATTTGTACAGCAAATCTATATCATACTTCTTAAGTTTACAGGATATACTGAAGCCAAATGCCTGTTTTCTAAGTTCGTATTTTTTATATTAAAGAAAGCGGTGCTGCAATATTGCAGCACCGCTTTTTAAAAAATTTATAGTAACTTTTCTATTCTCTTCATAGCTTCTATCGTATTGTCTCTGTCACCAAAGGCCGTAAGCCTGAAAAATCCTTCTCCGTTTTCCCCGAATCCTGAACCGGGGGTACCCACTAAATTAGCCTTTTCAAGAAGATAGTCAAAAAACTCCCACGAAGTCATATTATCCGGGCATTTAAGCCAGATATAAGGAGAGTTTTCCCCTCCTGTAAAGTATATACCCTTTTTCCTAAAGGTCTCTGCCATGATTTCTGCGTTTTTCATATAATATTCAATATTATTTCTGCATTGCGCAAAGCCCTCGTCACAAAGGGCCGCCTCGGCGCCTCTTTGTATGATATAGGGAACACCGTTAAATTTAGTAGTCTGCCTTCTGAGCCAAAGCTTATTAAGCTTTACTCCTTCAAATTCAAGCGCCATAGGAATGACCGTATACCCGCAGCGGGTTCCCGTAAAGCCGGCCATTTTGGAGAAGGAGGAAAATTCTATTGCGCATTTTTCGGCCCCGGGAATCAAATAGATGCTTGTGGGAAGGCTTTTATCTTTAATAAAGCATTCATAAGCTGCATCAAATAAAATAACCGCATTTTGATTTATTGCATATTGAACCCATTTTGCAAGCATTTCATATGTATACACGGAGCCTGTAGGATTATTCGGCGAGCATAAATATATAATATCGGCCGCTACAGATTCATCAGGCATGGGAAGAAAATTATTTTCTTCTCCTGCTTTCATAAAAGCAACTTCTCGGCCTGCCATAATATTCGTATCAAGATATACGGGATAAACAGGGTCTGGAATTAAAACCTTATTGTCGATGCTGAAAATATCAAGGATATTTCCTAAATCGCTTTTTGCTCCGTCGCTTACAAAAATTTCATCATCTTTTAAACTTACGTTCTTTTTGCCGTAATACTCTTTTATGGAAGCCCTAAGAAAATCATATCCCTGCTCTGGGCCGTAACCTCTGAAGCTTTCTTTTTTGCCCATTTCCATAGATGCCTTTGTCATTGCATCTACTACGGTTTTAGCAAGAGGCAAAGTAACGTCGCCGATACCCATTTTTATAATGTCTGCATTGGGATTTTTCTCTTTAAATTCGGCAATTTTCTTTGATATCGTTGAAAATAAATAACTTTCCGTAAGATTATTATAATTGTCGTTAATTTTCATAAGTCTGCTCCTTTATTAAATCTCAACTGTGCCGTCAAATACCTTTTTAGCAGGGCCCGTCATTAAAACCCTTTCATCTGTATAATTTATAATAAGCTCTCCGCCTAAGAGCTTTACTTTTACGTCTTCCCCTTTTTTAAAATAACCGCATTCCGCAGCCGCAACAACAGTTGCACAGGCTCCCGTTCCGCAGGCAAGGGTTTCGCCGCTGCCCCTTTCCCAAACACGCATCGTAAGGGAGTTCTCGCCTGTTATTTTTATAAATTCTGTATTAACCCCCTCAGGAAAGATACTGTTTTTCTCAAACAGAGGGCCTATTTTTTCTATCTCCAGATTCTCAAGGTCATCATAAAATACGACACAATGAGGATTTCCCATGGAAACGCATGTTATTTTAACATTATTTCCAGAAATGTCTGTTTCTTTATTGATTATACTTTCTCCCGGAAGATTTACAGGGATAAGTGCTGGCTTAAGCTCGGCTTTTCCCATATCTACAGTTACGGAACTTACCTTTCCGTCTTTAATCTTTAGCTTTAATGTCTTTATTCCGCTTAAGGTGTCTACGGTGATTTCTTCTTTATTTACAATACCGTTATCGTACATATACTTTCCTACGCAGCGTATGCCGTTTCCGCACATTTTTGCTTCGCTTCCGTCCATATTAAAGATGGACATTCTGCCGTCTGCCTTTTCAGAAGGCGAAATTAATATGATACCGTCACCTCCTATGCCAAAATGCCTGTCGGAAAGCTTAATACTTAATCTCTCCGGCTCCTTAATCGTTTCCTTGAAACAATTAATATAAATATAATCGTTTCCGCATCCTTCCATCTTTGTAAAATTAAGATTCATGTCACACCTCTCAAAAATTGTATTTTAATTCCATAAAATTACTTTTATTTCCATATGAAGATTATTTTTTAGGGCAATGGACATAAGTCATTGCCCTTTTAAATACTAATATTGAATAGTTTTTACTTCAAATAACAGTAATAGAATTTTATTTTATCTGATAATGCTATGGCAAAACCGCAGCCTGCTTACTGTTTAAAATGAAATTATCTATCCTATATATCATAGGTTTTCAATATATTTTCAGCTATTTTTATCTTCGTCTGCCTTAAATCCATTGCCTGCTTTTCTATATACCTGTGAGCCTGCTCTTCCGTAAAAGAAAGATACCGCATAAGGATATACTTTGCCCTGTTTACGATACGAAGCTCTTCTATCTTTCGGTGAAGGCCTTCGTTTTCTTTTTTTATATCCATAAACCTTTTCCCCGAAGCATCAAGATATGAAATTACCCTTAATAAAAAGCTTCTGGATATGGGCTTATCTATTGTAAAGACGCCGTACTTATTTACTCTTTCGGCTATTTCTTCGGCTATATCCGCCTTCACAAGAAGAACGATATTGCTTTTATAATTCAGGGAAAGCTCCACAGCCATATCAACACCGTTTTCATCTGTAAGAGGTGCGCTTATAATAAGAAGATCGTATCCATAATTCAGCATATGCCTCCTGGTCTCCGAACCGCTTAGGCAAACATTTATTTTAGTGTAGTATCTGTTTTTTATAATGTCCTTTATAAACTCTGCACCTTTTTCAGTACGGGCGGCAATCAAAACACTATTCATTTTCCCACGGCCTCTTTCTGTAATGCTCTTTAAAGATTATATTCCTTTTTCTTTTCTTCAAGGAATTTCCGTAGTGCAGCAGGCGGAACAACCTCTTTTATAAAAGTGCTTTTTTCCGCAATTTTAACAGATTCCTTTAGTGTTTCAGGGAGAATTTCCCCCTTATAATCTTCGGGCCGTATGAGGCAGCTCTTTTCCTTTATACCTTTAAGGCCGGCTTTTATCAAAAGATAAAAAGCAAGGTAAGGATTGCAGGAAGGGTCGGGAGAGCGAAGTTCCATTCTCTGCTGGTCTCCTTTGGCGGAAGGGATTCTGACAAGCTCATTTCTATTTTCATAAGACCATGTAAGCCTTGAAGGAATATCAGCATTAAATCTAAAATAGGAGCTTTTAAGAGGATTAAGAAAAAGCGTCATTTGAGGAAGATAATCAAGGATACCCTGCATAAAGCTCTCGGCTATTTTATTATGCTCGTTTCTTGATGTTTTAAATATATTAATATCATTTTCCGAAAGAGATAAATTTACATGCATGCTGCTTCCGTTTTTATGCTCTAAAGGCTTCGGTAAAAATGAAACGTGAAGCCCGTTTTTACTGGCAATAATTTCGCTTACAGAACGAAACGTAATAAAATCGTCGGCGGCTTTTAAAGCATTATTATATTTAAAGACAATTTCGTTTTGCCCCGGCCCTCTTTCATGATGGGAGCTTTCAATATCAATGCCCATTTCTTTAAGAGAGGTACAGATTTCCCGTCGGATATCCTCGCCTTTATCAAGGGGAGATATATCGCAAAATCCCGCCCCGTCCTGAGGAATTAAGGTAGGATTCCCATATTCGTCAAGGAGAAATATATAAAATTCATATTCGCAGCCGATGTTACAGCTATAGCCTGCTTCTGAAAGCTCTTTTACAGCGCTTTTGAGAAGATATCTTGCATCTTCCTGGCATCGTTCTCCGTCTGCCCTTTTCATATCGCAGAAAAACCTTACAGTACGGCCTTGGGAAGGCCTCCAGGGAAGTATTGAAAGGGTTTTGGGGTCAGGAAAAAGAAAAATATCTCCGTCCTTTTCCGTATCGAAGCCCTCGACAGACTCCATGTCTACGCATATTCCCGATTCAAAGGCGTTTTTAAGCTCTTCCGCCATAAGTGTAATATTTTTTTCCACACCAAACAAATTGCAAAAAGCAAGGCTTATAAACCTTACGTCATTTTCTCTGATAAAATCCAAGGCTTCATATGCTGTAAAACTCATAATTTACCTCCTATAATAAAGGCTAAATACAATAAAAATCTATTTTATCTATCATACCATGAAAATTTTCTATCATAAAGCTTAAATTTCTTCGCGGCTAAAGCATGCTTGCAAACAGCCGCACCTGGAAAATAGAAAACCCAGAGATGCTCTTTAAGCTTTTTTCTTCCCTCGGAAAAGAAAACCGCATTTACGAAAACCACTGAAAGCCCGCAGGATTTCATATTGCCGGCCAGGATACATTTCGAGTATTTTGAGCGAAAAAACTACTTTTTCAGGCGAAATAAACTAAGGCTTGGCGTTTGCAGGCTTCCTCTAACTTAAGATATTAAAAAAGCGTCTGATAATAAATGAGTAGACGGGACCCACCTATTATCAAACGCCTTTGTTCTTATTAATAAATATACAATAACTTAAAATAACTGTCAAGAAAATATATTATCAATTCTCTAAAGAGAAAAATGCACCTTCAAACATAATTACGCAGTATTATTTACCGCCGCTCTCCCAAAAATAAGTTTATTTTCCAAAAATATGACATTTATTTATATTTTGTAAACTAATTTTCATCTTCTGCATATACTTTTTTTGTGAAATAATCTTCACCGTCTCCTATTCAATTATCTTATATGGTTATTTTTTATACAGTTAGCGCCTTTAGTCTTAATATTTAGTTGAAATAGCAGAATGTAAAATAGGGCGTTGACTTTTTATCAATTTTAAACTATACTTTTTTAAACAGCAAAGGCGCTGCGGAGTTAAAATCCCCGCGGCGCCTTTTATTTATATAAAAAGGTGCGAACTTTGGGAACAGGATAGCTGTGTTTAAAGATACCTTGTGAGCTTAGTAAGTGACCGTTTTATAGTAAAACAGCTTTAAAACAGTAATTTAAATCTTATTATTAAAAAGAAAGGAATGGATTAGATTGAGCAAAACCTATATACCAAAAGATTATAAGCCTGCTTTAAGCTTATATGAGACTCAAAAAGCAATAGGACTATTAAAGCGCGTATTTGAGGATAATTTGTGTAATAATCTTAACTTAACAAGAGTATCCGCACCATTATTCGTAGACCCGAAAACAGGCTTAAACGATAATCTTAGCGGTATAGAGCGCCCTGTAGCCTTTGATATAAAGGAAACAGGAAAAAACGGTGAAGTAGTGCATTCTCTTGCCAAATGGAAAAGGCTGGCATTACATAGGTATAATTTTAAACCAGGCGAAGGAATATGCACTGATATGAATGCAATACGCCGTGACGAGGTTATGGATAATCTCCATTCCATATACGTTGACCAATGGGACTGGGAAAAAATCATACCCGATGGAAAAAGAACTCTTGATTATCTTAAAGAAACAGTATCTTTAATCGTTCAATCTATATGCATAACCCAAGAGGAGCTTCAAAGGAAATTCCCTGCTCTTATACCCACCCTAAGCAGCGAAATAAGCTTTATAACAAGCCAGGAGCTTGAGGACCTGTATCCTAATAAAACACCGAAGGAAAGAGAAGATGCTTATCTTAAAAAGCATAAAACGGCTTTCATCATGCAAATAGGCGATATTTTAAAATCCGGTCAAAAACATGACGACAGAGCCCCGGACTATGATGACTGGCAGCTAAACGGAGATATTATGTTTTACTGTGATACGCTCCAATGCGCCTTTGAAATATCCTCCATGGGAATAAGAGTGGATTCTAAGGCCATGGATGAGCAGCTTAAAAAAGCCAATGCCGATGACAGAAGATCCCTCCCCTTCCATAAGCTCCTTCTTGAAGATAAACTTCCTCTTACTATAGGCGGCGGTATCGGCCAGTCAAGATTAAGTCTTATTCTTCTTAAAAAAGCCCACATAGGAGAGGTTCAAGCTTCTATATGGGATGACGAAACAAAAGAAATTTGCGAAAAGAATAATATAACCTTATTATAATTTTGAAAGGAGTATTTCATATGCGTAATCCCCTTGACAATTTTGGCTCTATGGTATTTGGCGAAAAAACTATGAAAGAAAAGCTTCCGCGAGATATTTATAGAGCCCTTAAAAATTGTATACGCCAAGGAAAAAGCCTTGACCCCAACCTTGCCGATGTAATTGCCAACGCTATGAAAGAATGGGCCGTTGAAAAAGGCGTAACCCATTTTACCCATTGGTTCCAGCCCATGACTGGCATAACGGCAGAAAAACACGATAGCTTCCTAACGCCTATTAACGACGGAACTATCATTTCACAATTCTCCGGCAGAGGGCTTATTAAAGGCGAACCGGATGCTTCGAGCTTTCCTTCCGGCGGCATCAGAGCTACATTTGAAGCAAGGGGATATACTGCATGGGATCCTTCATCTTATGTTTTCATAAAGGAAAATACCCTTTGCATCCCTACGGCATTTTATTCCTACAGCGGCCAGGCCCTTGATAAAAAAACACCATTGCTTCGTTCAATGGAAGCCCTGAACCGTCAGGCGGTAAAAGTACTTAATTTAATGGGCTATACCGATATAACTCATATATCTGCAACCGTAGGGCCGGAGCAGGAATACTTCTTAATTGACAAAGAAGTATATAAAAAAAGAAAAGACCTTTTCAACTGCGGAAGAACCCTTTTCGGTGCCAAACCGCCAAAGGGTCAGGAGCTTGACGACCATTATTACGGCGCATTAAGGCCAAGAGTAATTAAATTCATGCGGGAGCTTGACGAAGAACTTTGGAAGCTTGGCATATTCGCAAAAACAGAGCATAATGAAGTTGCACCTTCTCAGCATGAGCTTGCCCCTCTTTATATGACGGTAAATATTGCTACGGACCATAATCAGCTTACAATGGAAATGATGAAAAAGGTTGCCGATAGGAATGGGCTTGCCTGCCTTCTTCATGAAAAGCCTTTTGCCGGCGTAAACGGCAGCGGAAAGCATAACAACTGGTCCCTTCTTGCAAATACCGACGAAAATATATTTGACCCCGGTGATGACCCTGCCCATAACACACGTTTTTTATTGTTTTTATCCGCTGTAATAAAAGGCGTACATAAATATCAGGATCTTATAAGAATTTCTGTCGCAAGTGCTTCCAACGACCACAGACTTGGGGCAAACGAAGCTCCTCCTGCGATAGTTTCCATATTTTTAGGAGATGAAATTACATCTGTTCTCGAAGCCATCGAAATGGGAAATAACGACTGGCGGTATTTAAAGGAAAATATGTTTATAGGAACCCATGTGCTTCCTACCTTTGCTAAGGATAATACAGACAGAAACAGAACTTCACCCATCGCCTTTACAGGAAACAAGTTTGAATTCAGAATGCCCGGCTCTTCCTTTTCAATATCCGATATAAATACGGCCATTAATACGGCTGTTGCCGACGAGCTTGAAGGATTTTTTGAAAGGCTTAATAATTCCTCTAGTGTTGAAGATGAAATTTATGCTATAATAAGAGATACCTATGCAGAGCATAAGAAAATCATTTTCAATGGAAACAGCTATTCGGAAGAATGGGTTAAAGAATCAGAAGAAAGAGGATTATTAAACCTTAAAACCACTGTAGACGCCGCTCCCCATTTAATAAACAGCAAAAATATAGCGCTTTATGCCCGCCAGAAGGTTTTCAGTGAAACGGAAATCAGAAGCCGTTATGAAATAATTCTAGAAAACTACTGTAAAACCATAAATATTGAAGCCTTAACAATGCTTGATATGGCATATAAAAGTATAATACCTTCCGTAAGCATGTATATAGGAGAGCTTTCTGATATCGTCCTTAAAAAAAGAGCATTTATGGAAAATTTAAGCTGCGAAGCGGAATCCGAGCTTATAATAAAGCTTTCTTCCCTTCAGGACTCCCTCTATAAAAAGGTTAAAAATCTTGAAGGCGATTTAATAAAAGTTAGAGAACTGGATGGAAAATTAAAGGAAAAAGCCGATTTCTACAGAAATTATATTTTTATCGGCATGCAGGAATTAAGAGCCGTTGCAGATGAAATGGAGCCTCTCGTATCTGAGAAGCATTGGCCGTTTCCTACTTATAGCGATATCCTTTTCAGTGTTTAATATATCTAAAAAATCTCCCGTAATTACGGGAGATTTTTAAATATACACTTGAATTTATCAGCTATTTGGAGTTTAATAATACTATCTTATTATAATTAAACGGGCAGGTGGCTACTATAAAACAATTGTTAAAATTACTGATTATTTTGCCCTTCATAATATTACAGATGACTGCATATGCATTTGCCGAAAAAATCCCAGTTGTTTATTATGAAGAACCAAACATTAAAACTTCTGCTAAAGAAATTGAAAAAAATATACCGGAAGAAAAATCAGATTTTCCTGAAAGTCTTTATTTCATAGGTTTTATTCCCGTTATTTTTGTATCTATTCTGCTGATTCTATTAATAAAAACAAAGAATAAGATTAATTAAACTGTATGCTTTCCCTGTCCAGCGTTTTTCCTTCTCTTAAGTTCTGACGCATATGCTGAATAGTCGAATCAATATCTTCAAGCCTTGACAGGAGAGATTTTTCTTCAGGGCTTGTTTCTATTATTTTACTGATTCCGCCGTTTTTTATTATAATACGCTTGTCCGCCATTAAAGCAAGCAGCGGGTCATGGGTAGCCATAAGTACAATCTTATCTTCCGATACTAAAAGCTTTAATGCTTTTTTTCTGTCAATGCCCGCATTTTCTATTTCGTCAATAAGAACAATGGGAGACGAACTTAATATAGCCGTATCGGCAATCATTAAAGCCCTGGACTGCCCTCCGCTTAAACTTGTAACCGGGGTATCAAAATTAAACTTTTCCCCTGCAAGATTATTTGCCTCAAATATTATTCTGTCTATAACATCTTCAATATCTTCAACAAGCCTGCTTTTCGCATGAAGCTCCAAAAACTCCCGAACGGTTAAGTCCATGATAAAGTTCATATTTTGTGAAAGCTGGGCCACGAGACGGTTATTTGAAGAAAATCGCCATTTTTTATCAGGCTCGGAGCCGTTTATGAGTATTGTTCTGTTGGTTGGCGTATCCTTCTGGGCCGTCCATTCAATATCGCCTAAGAGCCTGCTTTTTCCCGAGCCGGTTGGTCCTACGATAGATACAATCTGAGAACTTTCCACCGTAAAGCTTTCAAAGCCTTCAGGGGTTCCTGATTTATCCGTTCCCGGAAGAATCGTAAGGGAGCTTACCCTTTCTTCATTCCCTACCCCCAAAAATTCAGACATCTGCTCTATATAAATAATCATATCGGAAATCAGCTTTTCCTTATTTATGGCATTATCCTCAATCTCGGCATCTGTAAAGCCTTCCAGAAATTCAGGGAATGTTTTATCTTCGTAGCCTGATATATTAAGTTTATTTTCTTCAAAATATGCGGATACAAAAGGATATTTGCTTTCAAGCTCTCTTATGGTTAAGTTTCTCATTATTTATCATCCTCAAGCTTTATTTTTCTTACATTACCCATCTGGAAGGCTTCACCAATCCTTGTTTCTCCCAAGCAATAGGAGCATAAGGCCGAAGGCATAGGGAAACGAAGCTTCATACCCTGTACAGAATCGATATCCTGGGCTTCGTCATATATCAAAGTTCCAAGCTCATAGGCTCCCTGCCCAGTAAGGCCGTTTACATGCATGGTTACGGCCGAAGGGTTTACAGAGCTCACGCGGGATGCAAAAACTTCTCTCTCTGCCTGAGATACGATATCGCCTTTCGTAATAACAACGATATCTGCTGATTTCAGCATAGGGCCTATTTTCTTAGGGGTATTGATTCCAGATAAATTGTCTATTACGCAAATCCCTTTAATATCCTTGATATAAGGGGAACATCTGTTGCAAAGACCTGCAGATTCCGTAACAAGAAGGTCAAGACCTTCTTTATTGCCCCACTGAACCACTTCTTCAATATTGGAAGCAAAGAAATGGTCAGGACATAAGGCCCCTGAAAGGCCTTTTTTAACCGGTATGCCGGCTCTTTCATAAGCAATGTCATCATCTGTATAAAGGCAGTCAAATTTTACTACGCCGACTTTAATATCTCTTTTTTTAAAAGAAGCTATAGTTTTCAATATAACAGAGGTTTTCCCCGATGAGGGAGGGCCTGAAAAAACAATTAAATTCATCCTATATCTCCTTCCTTGAGGCCTCGTAGAATAAGTTTTCAGTATATTTAAGGAGACTTCCTATATCGTTATTATTAATGAAATCCCAGCCAATCCACATGAATTTCTTATCTGCTGAGATATTATTTTCTACCTGAGGGTTTGTTGAAGGGAATTTTCCGTTTACAGAGAAGATTTCTCCAATTTCCTTTGAGAAAAGAAAATCAACAAAGGGCTTCGTCTTATCCTTTGTAGCCTTTTTCGTCAAAAGGAAAACAGGGCTTATAATAGCGCCGTCCTTAGGCCAAACAGGCTTGAAAGGTCCCTTTTCATCAATCATCTGAGTGAAGAAATAAGGCATAACTGTAATCACAGGGGTTTCCCCTTCATTTGATCTTGTGTGGGATTTTACCATCTGGGCAGGGTGCATACTTCTAAGCAAAGTCTTCCCAAGCTTTTCAATACCCTCTTCACCGTAAAGCTTATAGATATTTAATAAAACAGCATTAAATAAATCCAAATCCTTCATAGGTAAAGATACAGTGTTTTCAAATTCACCGGAAAGCAAATCTTCCCAGCTTTCAGGGAACTTTCTGTCTCCAAGAACCTGCGTATTTACCATAAAGATTGCCGGAACAATTCCTATTACCGAATACTGCCCTTTCGGGTCTTTCAAATCGATATAATCATTATCAAAATCCTTATTAAGCTTCTTAACACCTGTTATATCCTCAAAAACGCCTTCTTCTTTGAATTTTCCCATAAGCTCTTTATCAAAGAATAAGTCAAACCCTGCCGAAAGAAAAAGGTCTGAAAGAACCTCAGCGTTATCTTTATTGGATGCAATTCTTTCTTTTATCCAGTCCACTCCAAGGTTTGCTGATTTCAAATCATAGTCTGCCTCAAATCCTAAAGAAGCGCTGTTTTCTTCAAGCCATTTTTCAAAGGCTTCTACAAGAGGTATTCTTATAGGACAAGGCAAAATACCTTCTATTTTTATATCCCCCGAAGATTCTTTCTTTATCTGGGCAAGACCTGTTGAAAGAGACGGGCGATTCTGTTCTATTGCCTCAGCCATTTTTTCCGCAAAAAGTTCAGGATTTATTTTCTTGCTTTTTAAAGCCGTTTCAAGGGTAATTGTTTTACCGAGGGTCTTTCTCATCATTTCATTTTTTAAATTTTCAAATCCGTTTAATGCTAAAATCTCTATTGTCTCAGGATATTTTTCCGTAATATCATAAACTTTATCAGTAAGATTAAAATATTTATTCATTATTATTCCTCCCAGTACACTTTGTTAAAATAGTATAACATTATTATAAAAATAATTATGTTGTTTTTGCAACTTAAAATGAAAAAGGGGTATTTTCATGAAAAAAACCCCCTTTTTGTTTTAATCAAATTGAACTTCCTTTGATTATCTCCTTTGATTATTTTTTCGTTGACATACTAATTAATTTTGTATATGATTAATAATCAGTCAAATAATGCTTACAAGGAGAACATATGGAGACAAGAAAATACGGTTTACTGACATCAATAGCCATGATTACAGGGATAGTCATCGGCTCGGGTATATTTTTTAAAAGTGATAATATTCTCATTGAGGTTAATGGGAATATTATAAGCGGTGTTATAGCGTTTATTGCTGCCGCCGTAAGTATCATATTCGGTTCTCTTACGATTTCTCAACTTGCTTCTCGTACAGACCGCCCGGGAGGAATTATTACATATGCGGAAGAATTCTGTTCTGTAAATGCAGGCTGTGTATTCGGATGGTTTCAAAGCTTTCTTTATATTCCAAGTATTATAGTTGTTGTTGCATGGGTATCAGGCGTATATACATGCATATTATTCGGAATAAACGATACATTGGAAAATCAAATGCTTATTGGAACCGGCTTTTTGCTTGTTTTAGGCATAATGAATCTTCTTTCTGCCAAGCTTGGCGGATATTTTCAAAATGCGTCTATGATAATTAAGCTAATTCCTTTGATTTTTGTTGCAGTATTAGGGATTTTTTACGGCAAGGAAAGCCCCTCTTCATTTTCTTCATTGCAGGAAGGGGCAGGCTCCGCAGGTTTTATCGGTGCTATCCCGGCCATTGCTTTTTCCTTCGATGGCTGGACGGTTTCTACCTCTATTTGCCATGAAATAAAAAACAGCAAAAGAAATCTGCCTATTGCCCTTGTAGTTTCCCCTTTATTAATCTTATTATTATATATTCTTTATTTTGTAGGCAGCTGTTTTCTTCTGGGAACGGATAAAATCATAGAAATGGGCGATGCCCATGTGTATGAAATATTCAATCTGCTTTTTGGTGCCATAGGAGCGAAACTCCTTCTTATTCTTGTTATTATATCTGTTTTAGGAACCCTTAACGGGCTGATTTTAGGCTCTTACAGGCTGCCGTATGCTATGAGCCTAAGGGGTATGATTCCAGGATATAAATTTTTAAGCAAAAATGCAGAGGGTATCGGCGGCGTACCGCTTAATTCAGCTGTTTTCAGCTTCATTGTAGCTATCATATGGATGATGTTTCATTATATAACTCAAAAATTAAATATGCTTCCAAACTCTGACGTGTCTGAAATATCCGTTGTTACGAATTATGCAACTTATATCATTTTATATATTTCGGTAATACGTCTCGCTCTTAAAGGAGAAATTAAAGGCATATTTAATGGATATATATTCCCTGCTTTTGCCGTAATAGGCGCAGTAATAATAATTTTTGCAGGTGCCGGAAGCCCCTTCTTTATATATTACAGTCTCTTCTGCCTTGCAGTCATAGCCGCAGCATATATGTACTCAGTAAAAAATAAAGAAAGAATTATTCAAAGTGCAAATTCAGCACATAATGGACAGGCTATAGTAAATCTAAAGTAAACCAGTAACAAAGCCGCATATTTGCTTAGCTCAATATATAGTAATATACTTTAAATAGGCTGACAAAAAGCTATTTTACTATAGCGAATATGCTTTAGTTACTTCTTTATAAGAAATTAACTATAAATTTCATCACAAAAGAAAAAGCCGCTAAGCGGCTTTTTCTTTTGTATATTTTTATAATTATTATTGTTGTTCTGCCAATCTCTTGTACTGGTTGTATCTTCTCTTTGCGTCTTCTTCAGCTCTTGCAAAAAGCACATCTGCTTCTCCGGGGAATGCACGCTGTAAGGAAGAGTAACGAACCTCTCCTTCAAGGAATTCTCTGAAGCTTGCTGTAGGCTCCTTAGAATCGAGAATGAAAGGATTCTTGCCCTGTTCCTCAAGAAGAGGATTGTATCTGTATAAATGCCAGTAGCCTGCTTCTACCGCCTTCTTAGTCTGCGCCTGAGTAAGACCCATACCAGCCTTTATACCGTGGTTGATACATGGTGCATAAGCGATAATAAGTGAAGGTCCTGGATAAGCTTCCGCTTCAACAATCGCTTTGATCGCCTGGTTCTGATTTGCACCCATACCGATCTGGGCAACATAAACATAGCCATAGCTGATAGCCATCATGCCTAAGTCCTTTTTCCTTATCTTCTTACCGGAAGCTGCAAATTTTGCAATGGCACCGGTTGGTGTTGACTTAGAGGACTGTCCGCCTGTATTTGAGTAAACTTCTGTGTCAAATACAAGAACATTTACATCTTCACCGGAAGCAAGAACGTGGTCAAGGCCGCCGTATCCGATATCGTATGCCCAGCCGTCACCGCCGAATATCCACTGAGATTTCTTTGATAAGAACTCTTTATTCTTAAGAATTGCTTCTTTAAGCTCTTTTGCTTCTCCATCTAAGGATAAGCCTTCAAGAACTTCAATGAGGCTTGATGTAGCGGATTTATTTGCAAGGCTCTTAAATTTCGTTTCATTCCATTTTTCTACTGCTTCTGAAAGCTTATCGCTTCCAGCAAGCTCGGATACTTTTTCAAGCTTCATAGCAAGGCCTTCGCGGATTTTATTAGCGCCTGTGTACATACCGTAGCCGTATTCAGCGTTATCCTCGAAAAGGGAATTAGCCCATGCGGGACCCCTGCCGTCTTGGTTTACTGTATAAGGAGTTGAAGGTGCGCTTCCGCCCCAGATTGATGAACAGCCTGTTGCATTTGCAATATACATTCTATCTCCGAAAAGCTGAGTAACAAGTTTTGCATAAGGTGTTTCTCCGCAGCCTGCACAAGCGCCGGAGAACTCAAGAAGCGGCGTTTCAAACTGGCTTCCCTTAACGGTTTCACGGTTTGCAGGGTTTTCTTTTTGGGAAAGCTTCTGTGCAAAATACCAGTTTTCCATCTGATTAAGCTGTGTTTCAAGAGGCTTCATTACGAGAGCCTTCTCTTTCGCAGGGCAAACGTTAGCACAGTTGCCGCAGCCTGCACAGTCAAGGGTATCTACCTGAATTCTAAATTTATAACTTTCAAAGCCCTTACCTACAGCCTGCTTGGTTTCAAAGCCTGAAGGTGCGTTTGCAAGCTCTTCTTCCGTTGCAAGGAAAGGTCTTATTGTAGCATGAGGACAAACATATGCACATTGATTACACTGGATACAGTTTTCCATAATCCATTCAGGAACGTCAACAGCGATACCTCTCTTTTCGAAAGCAGCTGTTCCCTGTGGGAATGTTCCGTCTTCACGGCCTACAAATGTACTTACAGGAAGCTTGTCTCCTAACTGAGCGTTCATAGGGAATACGATATTCTTTATGAAATCAGGTACATCGGCTTCAGCTTTTTCTTCTTCTGTAGCATTTGCCCAGCTTGCAGGTACTTCAACCTTTTTAACCTTGTTGATGCCTTCTTCAACAGCGGCATAGTTCATGTTTACAATCTTATCGCCTTTTTTGCCGTAAGAGGCGTAAATAGCCTTCTTCATGTAATCAACGGCTTCTTCAATAGGAATAATGTTTGCAAGTTTGAAGAAAGCAGCCTGAAGAACAGAGTTAATTCTGTTGCCAAGACCTAACTCTTTCGCTATTTCTGTAGCGTCTATCGTATATAATTCAATGTTATGCTCTGCGATATAGCGTCTCATCGCTGCTGGAAGCATCTTATCAAGCTCTTTTTCGCTCCACTGGCAGTTCAAAAGGAATTTCCCGCCGTCTTTCAGGTCAGAAACCATATCGTATTTATCAACATAGGAAGGATTATGGCATGCAACAAAGTCTGCCGTATTAACTAAATATGTTGAACGGATGGGCTTATGTCCGAAACGAAGATGAGACTGGGTAATACCCCCGGACTTCTTGGAATCATAGTGGAAATAAGCCTGCGCATACATATCTGTATGATCACCGATAATTTTAATAGAGTTTTTGTTAGCTCCGACAGTACCGTCGGAACCAAGGCCCCAGAATTTGCAGCTGATAGTGCCTTCTGCTGAAACGTCGATTTCTTTTCCAACAGGAAGAGAAAGGTCCGTAACATCATCAACAATACCGATGGTAAACTTCTTCTTTGGATTTTCAGCAGCAAGGTTTTCATATACTGCCATCATCTGAACAGGAGTAACGTCCTTAGAGCCTAAGCCGTAACGTCCGCCGATGATTAAAGGTCTTGTTTCTTCTTCAAAGTAAGCTGTACATACGTCCTGATATAAAGGCTCGCCTAAAGCACCCGGCTCTTTTGTTCTGTCAAGAACAGCTATTTTCTTAGCTGTCTTAGGAACAGCGCTTAAGAAATGCTTAGCGGAGAAAGGTCTGTAAAGATGAACTTTAACACAGCCAACCTTTTCGCCTTTCGCCATTAAATGGTCGATGGTCTCTTCGATAGCATCACATGCGGAACCCATACAGATGATTACTCTGTCTGCGTCTTCTGCGCCGTAATAGTTAAAGAGCTGATAATTTCTGCCTGTAAGCTTATTGATTTCAGCCATATAGTTTTCAACGATTTCAGGTACTGCATCATAGAACGGATTGGAGCTTTCTCTTGCCTGGAAGAAGATGTCTGGATTCTGAGCCGTACCTCTTAAAACAGGTCTTTCAGGATTTAATGCTCTTTTTCTGAAAGCATCAATCGCGTCCATATCGGTTATTTTCTCTAAGTCCTCATAGTCAAGGCACTCTATTTTCTGAATCTCATGAGAAGTACGGAAACCGTCAAAGAAATGTAAGAACGGTACCCTTCCCTTAATAGCAGATAAGTGAGCAACTGCTCCTAAATCCATAACCTCCTGAACGTTAGCTGATGAAAGAAGGGCAAAACCTGTCTGACGGCATGCCATAACGTCGGAATGGTCACCAAATATAGAAAGAGCATGGCTTGCAATTGCACGGGCAGAAACATGAAGAACTGCCGGTAAAAGCTCACCAGCCATTTTGTACATATTAGGAATCATAAGAAGGAGTCCCTGAGAAGCAGTGTAAGTAGTCGTAAGGGCCCCTGCCTGTAAAGAGCCGTGAACTGTTCCTGCTGCGCCTGCCTCAGACTGAAGCTCTACAACAGATACAGTCTGTCCAAACATATTCTTTTTTCCGTTAGCTGCCCATTCGTCAGTATGTTCAGCCATTGGAGATGATGGTGTTATAGGATAAATCCCCGCAACTTCGGTAAATGCATAGGATACATATGCCGCTGCTGCGTTACCATCCATTGTCTTCATTACCTTTGCCATTTAATAGTCCCCCTTTAAACTTGGCAATAAAATATTAAAATAATTTTATACAGCGTTTTAAATTAAATTTCACTCTCTTTTTTTGACAATTATTTATCAAAACCAAAGAACATTGTATACATACTAATTATAACATAAAATCCCCATTAGTAAACCTAAAAGAGAAGTTTTTTAGCCACAAAGATAATTATGAGTAAGTTTTGTCTAACAGCAAAAACTCTTGTGAGCTTGCATAGCATAATATGAAAATAATGCTATATTTTTGAGGTTTTAGACAAACTTTCAAAAATCAATGTAAATTTTGTAGAATATATAGCATTATTAAAAAAATAAATTTTACAGAGGCAATTTATAATATAAGCTTTTTCGTAAGACAATGAAATTTGGATTATAACCCAATCCAACCGTTACGCTCTAAATTCGCAAGGCAGGCTTGAGCCGCGTATGCCTTCTTCTCCTAGTTCGTTCTTTTCATAAATAAATAATAATTAAGCCCGGGTAATTATTTCCCGGGCTAATATATTATTTTAATTTATCTATCGGATTAATACCTTCTTCTTAAAGTATAAAGGTCACGTCTTCTGCGGCGGCGTCTTATTCCCCTGAAAAATGAAATTATAAGGAATAGTACCGCAATTATCATAATCCAGCCGGGTATTGCCTTTAAGGTAAAGGCGTTATCTATAAAAAGCCTGTAATAATACTGCACATCTGTTTTAAAGGTTCTTTCTTCGGCATCTCTTGAAGCAATTATATTTCCTTTAAAAATAACCTCATTATCAAGCTTATATGAAATCGTACCTAATACATCGCCTTCTTTTATAGGCAGAAGTAGTTTAATCTTGCTTTCGGAAGCTTCTTCTTCATTATCCTTTTCCTCATTTTTTTCAGGAATAGCTATTTTATGCTCCTTATAAATGATTTCTTTTTCTATTCGGGAAAGCTCTTCTTTAGAGAAATATCCGATAAATTCATCTTCGCCAAGCATATCCATGGTTTTGCTTTCACCAAGCTTAGGGTCATAAAGCTCGGCGGCTTCAAGAACCGCATCTTTTTGCTGTATGGTTTCATAATCGTAATTATCAAATCCGTAATCAAAAAGATCTAAGGTGTCTGCCCATCTTTCCTTTTCTTCTTCCTCACCAAAAACGATGGCAATAAGCTTTTCCCCGTCTTTTGCGGCAGAAGCTGAAAGACAGTAACCCGCCTGATTTGTAAAGCCGGTTTTTATGCCGTCAGCATAGGGATAATCCATAAGGAGAAGATTTGTCGTCTTCCAGTCATATTCTGCTGTTTTCATGTCTCCGGTTTTTTTATTGCCGGCGCCGTTACCCTTGTATTCCAATTCTTTAACTGTTTTAGCAATAGCCTCATGCTCCATAGCGGCTCTGCAAATAATCGCTATATCTCTTGCGCTTGTATAATGGTCATCATCGTGATAGCCATGGGGATTTTTGAAATTTGAATGGGTTGCCCCCAGCTCATTTGCTTTCTTATTCATCAGGTCAGCAAAAAAAGGTTCCGCCTCTTCATAAGGCATATTGGGATTTTTAGTTATTTTCTTTGCCACAGCCGATGCGGCAACGCAGGCAGATTCATTTCCCGAAGGTATTAAAAGCGCCCTTAAAAGGTTTTCTGCCAAAATGCTCTCTCCTGGCAGATGCCCTGCTTTGCTTGAATCCCATGGGACGCTGTTTACTTCGTTTCCCATTACAATTATTTCATCCAAAGGTATATTTTCAACAAACAATATCGCCGTAAGCACCTTTGTAATACTTGCAGGGTAAACTTTAAGGTCCGCATTTTTTTCATACAGGACTTTTCCCATTTCTCTTTCTATTAATATGCCGCTTTTTGCCTTTATGTCAGGGGGCTCTGCTGCAAAAGCGTTTACAGTAAGCATATTTATAATAAGAACAGCGTTAATTAATAATGTTAATATCGTATTTTTTCTTCTCATGTTCATAGCCTTTCCATATCTATCCAATACTTTTTATACAATTATAATATTTTTTGTCATATTTGACAATAGTGCATACCTTACAGATAGCAATTATACGCATCAAGCTTGAAACAATATCCCATACGTGCTTTATAAATATCGCTTTAATATAGCCATTTTTTAATAAAAACCTTATTTTAAGGATTACCACATGTATATTTCTTAAACTTAAAAATTGTCTTTTGATTTTCAAGTTCAAGAGGTTATCTTTAAGCCTATAGTATAGTCAATTTACTTTTATTCCGAGGTGCATATTTGGATTGAGCGGCTTAAAATAAGAGAAAAGCAAATTGATAATGATACTATTTCATATTGAATCAAGTATAAATAAACTTGATTTTAAATTTATTTACTATATTTATCTTTTATATGGATTTCTCCAATTAGTAAATAAATTATAAAAAGCCGCTAAATGCGGCTTTATTAGTAATTGTTTTAATTAAAAATAACATCTTCTATAAGATAGGCAAGAATCTCCATTGAATTAAAAGCTTCTTCCTTCGTATTATATTGGCAGCCAATTTCCACAAGGAGGGATTTAGGAAGCATGAAGGTCGAAAATCGATAAGTTTTTAAATACATCTTTCTTGTAGAATCCGGAAAATATTTATTTGCCGCCATCTGCATATTAAAGCTCAAAGCAAGGTTTGTATCCAGATTGGGATTTTTAAGGCTTTCTATTTCCGTTACTTTTCCGCCGTCATTAATTGCCGAAAGCCCGTTTACAAACATAAATTTTGCATAGGGTTTGCCGTTTATATAGTTTACAAGCTGAGGATCAGGCTCTATACCGTCTCTGTGAATGTCTATAGCAAGCTCTATGGAAGGATTTTCCTTAAGTATTTTCTGTACTTCTACCTCCATTCTTTCATAAGAGCCGTCTCTGCTGCTTTTGCCGTCAATTACATCATAAACTCCCGTATGGTGTATCGCTTCTATTCCATATTGGTTTTTAAGTATCCTTTGAAGCTCTCTTCCTGCACCTACGACCCCTTCATATAAATCAGAGGTATCACTGTCGGAAAAAAACTCTGTGCCGGCATGGGTATGGAATATTAAAACCTGCGGCTCAGAGCTATTCTTTTCTATGGAAAGATCAGCGGCCAAAAATTTATCTACATCAAATTTATCTTTGATTATACCTGCGCTTGCGTCCTTATTGTAAAGCTTATGAATCATATAGTCTACGTCTCTTAATTGCTCTAAATCATCGTATGTAATATTTTCTTTTGCTCCGTCTTCATAAAGAGGGGTGAACTCTTCCTCCTCCTGATAGATTACCTCGTCAAGACCGATAATGCCATCGTCTTTCTTGTATATATCAGGGTCGTTTTCAACTGCTTTCGTATCCTGCTCAAGCCACACCTCTTTATCCTCGTCAAGCTTTAATCTGGGGGTGTCTTCTGTATGGATATAAGAATATGGCAGAGAGCCATAAAGCAATATTTTTGCAATTGCAATGTCTTTACTAAGCATAAGGCCCGGTATAGCCAGAAGAGCTGCCGGAAATATTAATTTTCTTATATAAGCCTTCCAAGGCATTTTTTTCTTTTTTCTGTATCTTTGCATCAGCCATGCTCCCTAAATAAAAAATATATCTTCCACTCAATGTCTGATTCTTAAGCATTTTTATAAATATATGCTTAAACCTAATTTTTTATTCAGGGGCTGATAGCCTTAAAATTCACCTTAAGACCTATTTCTAGACAATGAATTTTCAGATTGCAAAGCAATCCGGACTATCCCTGTCTAAGCTTACAGGATATCCTTTAAGTGAATCTTCCTCTTCTCTAAACCTGTGTTCAGCATAACAAAAAAAGCCGCTTAGGCGGCCCGTCGATAAAAATTAACTCCACTTTATTGCATAGGAAAACAATATATCTTCTGCTTCTTCTTTCCCTACATTTTGCGCAAGAACAATTTCACTAATAACAATCTGTTTTGCATTCGAAAGCAGCTTCTTTTCAACGCTTGACAGTCCTCTGGCCTTTTCTCTGAGATAAAGGTTTCTATATACTTCAACGACCTCAATAAGCTTGCCTGTTTTTATTTTTGCTAAATTGCATTTATATCTTTCATTCCAGTTTTCAGGCATTTCAACGGGGATTTCCGAAACCTTCTCCAATACGCTCATTACCCTGTTGCTGCTGTAAATTTCTCTTAACCCTAAAACCTCAGCATTTCCTGCTGAAACGCTTATTTTTAAATTTCCAACAGGAATGTTCATTATATAATATATCCTGGATACGCCGTCAATAAGCTTTTCTTCAAGATCCTCAATAACTCCTGCTCCATACATCGGATATACTACTTTGTCACCTTTGCAAAACACGACTAATCTCCCTTCTTTTTAGCTAAAATGTATAATTGAGTAAAAATTTAGTATTAATTGTTATATAATTAAACTTTTTTACAGTTTGGACTAAATTTACTTGTATTTAACTTATATCTTAAAAAAGTGAAAAGAAAAATAAAATAAATTACATCATACAACAAATTTAATTATATTATAACATATTCTTTACAAGCATGTTGCCAAAATTTGTTGAAATATTCGCTAAACATATTCAATTTTATCATTAGCAAATTATGTTATTTTTATACATTAATGAAAATATCTCTTTTAATAGTTATAAAAAAGAAAATATGCTATAATTTAGAAATGAAGTAAATTTATTATGTAGAAGTAACAAAAGCCTATTCCAACAGGATGAAAAACACGAATTCCCTTCGAAAACATAGTGAAATTTCTTTTATCCCGCTATAAGCGTTTGGCTTTATAGGGCTTAAAATAAGAGAAAAGCAAATTAACTATGCTGCTATTTTTATGAATTCGAGGAATATACGGTTTTGTTACGGTTTAACTTTAAATTTACTGCGGATTTAAAAATGAGGTGATAATGATATGAGCCTATATGACCAAAAATATTTGGATATAGCTGAAAATATTATTGAAAATGGATATTTTGATAATAACCGAACGAATGTTAAAACTTATAAACTGCCCCATCAGATTATGCAATTTGATTTAAGGAAGGAATTTCCCGTTCTTACCACGAAAAGAATGCCTTTTATAACAGCCGTTAAAGAAATGCTCTGGATATTCAGAGACCAGTCAAACGATGTTTCCTTGCTCCATAAGGAAAAGGTTAAAATATGGGATGAATGGGTTTTAGAAGACGGAACCATAGGAACGTCCTACGGCTATATCGTGAAAAAGTTCCATCAGATAGACAAGCTTATAGAAGATTTGAAGAATAATCCTCAAAGCAGAAGAATGCTGATTAGTTTATGGCAAAATGAATACCTTGATACAGGCGCTTTATATCCCTGCTGTTTTTTAACTATGTGGGATGTAACCGATGGGTATTTAAACTGCATGCTGATTCAAAGAAGTGGTGACTGGGGATTGGGTATTCCCTTTAACACTACTCAATATGCCGTTCTTACCCTTATGCTTAGTCAAGTGACAAATTTAAAGCCCGGGCTTTTCACCCATGTAATTAATAATGCCCATTTATATGAAAATCAGGTGGAAGCTTTAAAGCTTCAAATTGCCAGAAGAGATGAAGCCTACCCTGCCCCTGAAGTTTGGATAAACCCTGAAATCAAGAACTTTTATGATTTTACTTATAAAGATGTAAAGCTTATAGATTACAAGCATCATGATGATATAAAAATGGAGGTTTCCGTATAATGCTTTCCCTTATTGTAGCAATAGGAAAAAACAGAGAAATAGGAAAGGGCGGAACAATGCCCTGGCATCTTCCTGAAGATTTGAAATATTTTAAAGAAACAACCATGGGTCATAAAATGATTATAGGGAAAAACACCCTCTACTCTTTGCCGAAAATTCTCCCAGGAAGGCTTCATATTGTTCTTACATCTTCTCCGGAATCCTTGCCGAAAGATGAAAGAATAAGGCCTGCAACAAAAATGGAAGCTCTCGTTGATGAATATTCCGATTCCAAGGAAGAGGTTTTCGTATGCGGGGGCGGAAAAATATATGCGGAATTTCTCCCCTTCTGTCAAAAGCTTTATCTTACAAGGGTTAGCGGCTCCTATGATGCGGATACTTATTTTCCTGAAATAAACTTTTCAAAATACAGGCTGATAAGCAAATCAGATACAAAAAAGGATGAAAAATCAGGAACCGAATTTGTATTTGAGGTTTATGAGAAACTGTAAATGTAAAAGATATATTGTCAATTTGTTTTTAAGACCCTGTAAGCATTTGGTCTTAGGAGGCATAATAATAAAAAAGCAATAAGATTTTTTGCTTCCCAAAATGCCGTAAACGGCATTTTAATCCAGTCAGGGTTTTTTTCCTGTTCCAATTGACAATGAAGCCATTTTTTCTGAATTCAAGTAAAAACAGCCGGAAAGATAAATTCGGCTGTTTTTTTGTTGTTAACGGAGCATGGAATCTGTTAGCCCTTGATTTACACTAAATCTCAATCCAATATCTTCTGGTTATTCTGTCAACGCCGTCAATATTATTTACAATTTTATCCTGTAATATGCCGCCGTTTTTCTCTATTACACGGGCTGAGCCATAATTATTATCATTGCAAGTAATTAAAATCTTTTGAAGCCCTAAAACCTCTTTTGCATACTTTAGGGCCATGGCAAGCATAATTGTACCTATCCCCTGGTTCCATTTGGAATATCTTATGCCGTAGCCTATATGCCCGCCAAAGCGCAGCAATGAATCTGTCAGGCTATGGCGTATGGATACTTCTCCAATGAATTCGTCTCCATCTACAAGCCATAAATAGGTAGATTTTACATAGCCGTCAGGCAAATTGTTTCCTGTTCTATAATTTTCATATTTTTCAAAAATATCATATTTATTGATGTCAAAAAAAGCATACGTGCTTACATCATGCTTACGGTATTCCTCTATAGCCTCTATATAAGACTGATAATATGCTTTCACCGGTATAATTAATTCCATTATGTCTTCCCCCAAGTTTCTTTAAATAATAAAATAGCCCTCTTTTAAAATGAGCTTGATATATAAAATTAAACGAATAGTCTATGCTATTCGTTAATTTTTGATGATTTCTTATACCTCTATTTTTCTTCCGGTAGAGGAAAGAAGAACCTGGGCAGGCAGGTAAGTTATTTGTATTAATTTAAATACGCTCTCACTCATTTGAGGTGTAAGAAGCGCCGATGCCAGATATATAATGCTCGAAACATAAAACAGCACCATACCAAGTATAATCAATATATTATTTGGCGAGGGAAATTCCTTTTTTGCCATAATAGAACCGGTAAGGCTGTAAAAGCCTGAAACAAAATACGCCCCTAAGAGGCCTGCCGTAATATTTTTAAATATCAAAAAGAAAATCAGGAAAACAACCGCTGAAGCCGCCACCTGTATTTTTACTCTTATCAATTGGGTGTATCGGTAGTTATAAAATGTATGAATGATTGCAAAAATTAATATGCCAACATCGATGTTATAGGAAAAGAAAAACCAGTCCGCAATTATTGTAAGGCCTGCGGCGGCTCTTAAAATATTTACGTCTTTTTTGCTTTTGGCCTCTTTATCTTTAATGTAAAGGGCATTAAAAAAGCATACAATTATAATTATAAATCTAAGTAATCTTTGGGAATCCAAATTAATCACTCTTTCATTAGTTGATATGGGGGCCGGATAAATCAAATAAATTTTAATCCAAAACTATGGATAGATCCATATTCTGTTTCCTTTTATTTTGCACCGGGCGCCTAAAGCCAAAGTTGCCGACGGAAGCTTATGGCCGCAGCAAACATTGGATACGGCAGGCTTCCCAAGCGGTTCAATATAGTGCCGTATTATTTCCATTACTTCTTTATAGTAATCCTCATCATGATTTTTCCGCATTAAAAAATAACCTATTAAAAATCCTGAAACCTTGGAAAGACAGCCGGTATTTTTAAGCTGATTCAGCATTTTATCTATTTTATAAGGCTCTTCGTCCACTTCTTCTAAAAAAAGTATTTTATCTTTTATATCTATTTCATAAGGTGTGCCTATAGAGGAAGTTATCATGGACAGGTTTCCTCCTGTAAGGACCCCTTCTGCTTCTCCGTCTATAAAGGCGAAAAGTTCTTCGGAAGGCGGGTTTTGAAATTCCCCTGAAAATTTTTTAAAAATATTATCTTTTAAGCTCATAAAGCTGTAGGATTCAAGGCTTTCCTTATACAGCTCAGAAGCAAGCATAGGGCCGTGAAAGGTAATAAATCTGCAGTTTTTATTTATATAGGCAAGAAGGACGGTAATGTCACTGTATCCTGTAAATATTTTAGGATTGGCTTTTACTGCTTTCCAGTCTATTTTATCAATAAGCCTTTGACTTCCGTAGCCACCTCGAAGACAAAAAATTCCGCTGATAGACCGATCCTTGAACATTGTGTTAATATCGTCTGCTCTTAAGAAATCGTTTCCTGCAAGAAAGCCTTCCTTTGCTCTTGCACTTCGGCCTTCTACAGGAACAAGGCCCATGTCTTCTACGGTTTTTATAACTTTATCCATAATAGCGCTTTTAACGGGGCCTGCCGGCGCTATAAGCCCGACACGGTCGCCGTTTTTAAGGGTTCTGGGATATAGCATAGGACCTCCTTTAAAAACCTTTAGATTGCATTTAAACTAAACAATGTTTTCGGAAGTGAATTTAATAACTTCCTTTTTTATTATGTATAAGCATTTTCATTTCATAATTTTCATCTTTATAGTTTTGAGCAACCTCATAAAATTTCTCCATGACTTCATGAGATAATTTAAGCAAAACAGGGTCAAAATGCGTTCCCGATTCTCTGTGAATTATATCCATGGCAAAATCATGGTTAAAAGGCTCTTTATAAGGGCGTTTAGAAATAAGAGCATCATAGACATCGGCAATAGCCATAATCCTTCCTGCAAGGGGTATTTCCTCCCCCTTCAGTCCGTAGGGATAGCCGGTTCCGTCCCACCATTCATGATGGGATATCACAAGCTGCCTTGCAATATAAAGAAAATAAGAATCATCTCCAAGCTCACCAATGGCAGAATCTAATATTCTTGCTCCAAATACCGTATGCTGTTTTATTATATTAAATTCATCAGCTGTAAGCTTACCGGGCTTTCTTAAAATATTATCAGGAATAGCAACTTTTCCTATATCGTGAAGCTTTGCGGATTTTACTAAGTTTTCCTTAAAGTCCTCCGTTACAATATATTTAGGATGACTTAATTTCATAAGATTATTTACTAAAAGCTCGGCAAAAATAGTAGTTCTTTTAATATGGGCCCCTGTTTCATTATCCCTTGTGGCCGTAACATTTGCAAGAAGCTCCAAAGCAATATCCTGAGTCTTTAAAAGCTGAAGGGTTTTATTCTCAACCATTTTTTCAAGGTCTTTCTTGTAGCTTTGTAGCTCTGTATGAAGCTCTATTCTGGCCATAACAACACTTGGGCTTATAGGTTTAAGCACATAATCTACCGCCCCAAGCTCAAAGGCCCTTTGCTCCTTATCACGGCCTTCCGAAGCAGTTAAAAAAATCACTGGAATTTCTGCCCATCTGTAATCTTTTTTAAGATTTTGGATAAACTCATATCCGTTCATTTCAGGCATTTCTATATCCAGCAATATTAGGTTCGGTATCCTTTTCTCTAAAAAATGAAGAGCCCTATATGCTGAGGGCGAAGCGTATACTTTGTATTTGTCTTTTAAAATTTCTTGCAAAAGCTTAAGATTATTGGGGTCATCATCGACTACCAATATTACTTTCTTCTCATCGTCATATTGCATGCTTAAACCCTTTCTTCAAAGGACAGGATGAAAAAAACAATCCATTACCCCCATTGTTATACTTGAATTGCCATGAAATGATAGCATTGTCAATTTACCCTTACTTTATCTTATACTTTCTGAAGCCATATACTTACAACGGGGTAAAAGTAAATTGACTACATAAAAAGAATTCTTCCGCTGTATCTGCTAAAACAATTATTTACATGATTATGTTTACTGTGCCTTCTTTTCTGGCATGTGCTTTCGGATGGGGCTGATCGGGATAGCCGAGTACAAGACCTCCGCATATTTTATGGTTTTCAGGAACCCCAAGCGCCTCAGCAATCTCCCTAATCTCCTTATATCCGTTAAGCCTTACCAAAATATTTATCCAGCAGCTTCCGATACCCATAGAATGAGCAGCAAGCATCATATTTTCCATTACACAAGTGCTGTCTGCCATGGCGTTTAAATAGCCCTCTTCATTGGAAACAATTATAAACGTAGGTGCCTTGAAAAATAATTCCGTATCGGGATTTTTGGCTCTTTTTTTCATCTCTATAACGCTTTCAGGTGTATTATCGTCAATCTCAATTTTATCTAAAGCGTTTATTACGTCTTTGTTGAGTTTCTCTACTTTCTCTGAATTATATAGCACTGTAATCTTGTAGCTTTGATTATTTTTACCTGAAGGAGCGTAAGTTCCGGCAAGTATAATATTATCAAGTTCTTCCCTGCTTATTTGACGGTCTTTAAATTTTCGTATGCTTCTTCTTGTCAAAATATTATTTAATACTTCGTTCATTGCCCTGCCTCCTAATTAATCATTATTTTATGGTAAGAAATTCGCTTGCCTTTGTTGATAATCTAGTTAAAATTATCTTCCTGATTCCAATTCCTGGATTTAACTGTACCAAATTCTTTGGGGTATCGTTTTTTAAGTTCATCAATATTTCTTTGAAAAATCTCTTAAAGAAAAATATCAAGTGCTGCTGCAGTTTCTGCAATGGCCTCAAGCGATATCATCTGATTCTTTCACAAGGCAGTCTTTGTCCAGCTCACGGCCTTGTAAAAGCCATTTCTTACTATATCTATTGCCTATCCCGACTCACTGCATAAACCTATTACGCCATTAATTAATTTGCCTTTTTTCTCATTGGGGATTGAGGATTATCATTGCTAATTTTTGATATTCATTAATCATCATAACAACCTTTCCTTTTCCGCTTCATATAAGACGATATACCCATTAGCTATAGTTTACCAATTCATAGGATGGATGATACAATCCTGTCGGTTCGTAAAAATGTTTGCCGATATACTGAAACTCTAGCTTTGTCAGAAGTTTTTCCGATGCCTTATTTAACGGGTGATGCCCTGCGTACAGTCTATCTGCTTTTAAAACAGTGAAGCTGTAATCTATGACGGCTTTCACAGCCTCGTAAGCATATCCAAGCCCCCAATATTTTTTTCGCAGATGAACACCAACTTCATAGGAACCTGTTTTGGTTCTAAATGGCCGTATACCGCAGCATCCAATTATTTCATTTGTTGCAAGGTCAAAAATAGGCCAGTATTGTATATTAAATAAATTATTATTTTGAATTTCTGTATCTAAGCGGCGAATAATATCCTGCTGTGTAAATTTTCCGTCTGCACAAATAAATTGAGTAACTTCTTTTTCTCCCCACAATTGGGAAGCCAAATCTAAATCATCAGCAGTCCACTTTGAAAAGCCAATCCGATTTGTTTTCATAAAATACTCACGCATATTTTAACACTTCCTGTTATATAAATCTTCTGGGATTATATAGTGCTTCTTCTACAGTTTAGAATCGTGTTATTCTTTGGTTCTATGTTAAACGTACCCTGAGGATTCTATAATTAAAACTTTTGTTTCCTAAAGGTTTATTTAAAATAATTATACACTATTTTCCATATATATGACAATATATGAAAATTTACTTTTTTTATCAAATATTACTATTTGTATAATAATTATGATAAAATAAGTTAAAAAGCAAAAAGGAGCGTTCAATATGAAATATGAAATTAAAGGAGATAGCTTTCCTGTACTTATTTGTACTTTAAATACGGGAGAAACCATGGTTTCCGAAAGCGGTGCCATGAGCTGGATGAGCCCCGGTATAAATATGGATACATCGACAGGCGGCGGTCTTTTAAAGGGCATTGGAAGAGCATTAAGCGGAGAATCCATATTTTTAAATTATTTTACGGCAAATAGCGATAATCAGCAAATAGCCTTTTGCTCAAGCTTTGCAGGAAGCATAATCCCCTATGAGATAAGCCCAGGCAAAGAGCTTATAGCCCAGAAAAGAGCCTTTATATCAGGCACTCCCGGAGTAGATATTAATATTCACTTTCAGAAGAAATTCAGCGCAGGCTTTTTTGGCGGAGAAGGTTTTATTCTCCAAAGATTTTCAGGAAATGGTATCGTATTTTTAGAAATTGACGGAAGCATAATGGAATATGACCTTGCTCCGGGCCAATCCCTTCTTATAGATCAAGGCAATTTAGCCGCAATGGAACAGAGCGTATCCTTTGATATTGAAACCATCAAGGGATTAAAAAATGTCTTTTTCGGAGGAGAAGGCATGTTTATAGGCCGCCTTACCGGTCCCGGCAAAGTATGGCTTCAAACCATGCCTGTAAGTAAGCTTGCCAATATGATACTTTCTCATATGCCTTCTAAATAGATTTAAATTTTGCTTTTTTTGGTGTATACTATATACTATATTCATAGAATTGTATCGCTTTTTGCTTATCTGCTTTTTGCTTAAAAGCAGATAAGTATTTATAGTAAATTTCTTTTAAAGAAGGAACAAAATCCACTTATTCAAAACCATGGCTTCCTTTCAGAAACAGTACAGTTTTGAGTTGTTAAAATATACAGTTTTGTTACTTTTGAATTTCAAATTTACTATATATTATAAATCTTTGATAGGAGGACAAAAATGCATTGCGTACAAAACATTACCCCTGATATATTTTGGGTAGGCGACGGAGACAGGCGCCTTGAAAGATTTGAAAATATGTTTCCCCTGCCTAACGGCGTTAGCTATAATTCCTATATTATAAAGGATGAAAAAATCGCCCTCATGGATACAGTAGATGCTTCCATAACAAGGCAGTTCTTTGAAAATATAGAGTATGTTTTAGGGGATAAAAAGCTTGATTATCTCGTAATAAACCATATGGAACCGGACCACTGTGCAAATATCGGTGAGCTTTTAATCCGCTATCCTAATGTAAAAATAGTAGGAAACAAAAAAACATTCCAATTCATATCCCAATTTTATGATTTTGATATCTCTAATAATATGATTGAAATATCTGAAGGGGATGAAATTTTCCTTGGTAAGCATACCCTTAGATTTTTTCTTGCGCCCATGGTTCACTGGCCTGAAGCAATGTTTTCATACGAAAAATCGGAGGGAATCCTCTTTTCGGCAGATGCCTTCGGGAGCTTCGGTGCATTTACAGGAAATCTTTTTGCAGATGAAACAGATATTGAAAATCTCTACATTGACGAATATCGCCGCTATTACAGCAACATCGTAGGAAAATACGGTCCTCAGGTTCAAAATGTCCTGAAGAAGCTTGCCGGCGTGAATATAAATATGATATGCCCTCTCCACGGGCCTGTATGGAGAGAAAACCTTCCTTTTATCCTTGATAAATATAATTTATGGAGCACTTACACGCCTGAAAAAAACGGTGTCGTATTATTCTATGGCTCCATGTACGGCAATACGGAAAATACAGTAAGCCTTCTTGCAAACCTTCTTTCTCAAAAGGGCATAAAGGATTTAAGAATACATGATGTTTCAAAAACCAATCCGTCTTATATAATTTCCGATGTCTTTAAATACAGCCATATGGTAATTGCTTCCCCTACCTACAATAACGGACTATACCTTCCTATGGAATCTTTAATACATGAAATGGCTGCTTTAAATATTCAGAAGAGAAAGGCATCCATTATAGGAAACGGCTCATGGGCCCCCATGGCGGATAAAAGAATTCTTCAGCTTGTAAGTGAAATGAAAAACATGGAAATCGTCGGAACTCCTCTCGTTATCCATTCAAGCCTTAAAGAAGAACAGCTTCCTGCACTTAAAGAACTTGCAGAAGCAATATATCAATCTATGGAATAAATCATGACCACCCTTAAAAGGGTGGTTTGAGCTAGGCCTGTAAGGCCTTGTTACCGGCCAGCATCTCAAGATGCTGGCTTTCACTTAAGTTCAAGCCCCTATGCCCTTGCCTCTTTTGCTTAGCCCTTAAGGGCTATTTGTATTACCAGCTAACCCCTAAAGGGGTCTTCATATTCTTTGACACTCAGCTTATCTAGAGCAATGTCATGTTGCTCTTGTTCTCTGATGTATTTCTGGATGGTAGCTTCGTTCAGTCCTACCGTACTGACATAATAGCCAACTGACCAAAAATGCCGATTCCCAAACTTGTACTTCAAATTTGCATGTCGATCGAAAATCATCAGGGCACTTTTCCCTTTTAGATATCCCATAAAACTTGAAATGCTGATCTTTGGTGGAATGCTCACTAACATATGCACATGATCTGGCATCAGGTGACCTTCGATCAGTTCTACGCCTTTGTAGCCGCATAACTCTCGAAGAATTTTCCCAATCGACTCTCGATATTGATTGAAGATGATTTTACGTCTATACTTTGGAGTGAACACAATGTGATATTTGCACATCCACTTTGTGTGGGACAAACTATTATGTTGGTTTGCCATTGAAACACCTTTCCTTTCTGCATAGTGGCTTGAACACTCACTATTCTATTGGAAAGGTGTTTCTTGTGGTAGAACCTTTTGGTCCTCTACCCGCATAGCGGGTAGTTTTTTGTTTCGCACGCTATGCGAGCTCAACTGGCTTAAGCCATAAAGAAAAGAGGCAAACCAAAAGGTTTGCCTCTTTTAATGCAGAAAGGTGCGGTAAATTTTTAATCAAGCAACTTTTGCTAAAAATATATAATAAAATTCTTATAAAGAAGTAACAAACCGATTCATTAAAAACTCAAAAACACGGATTTGCTCCGGACACAGTACATTTTTGAGCCCTATATAATATACGGTTTTGTTACTGTTTAATTTTAAATTTACTACAAAGGCCGCCGGCAATAAAACCGGCGGCCTGAAAATAAGTTAAAATATATTTTTTAATATTTTACTATTGATTCTATATTATAGCCTTCAAGCTTCTCTCTGCCGTTAAGGCCAAGAAGCTCTATGAAAAAGTTCAAGGAAACGACTTCGCCCCCCGCTTCCTCTATCAGTTCACAGATAGCCTTGCAGGTTCCGCCGGTGGCAAGCAAATCGTCTACGATAACAACCTTTTGGCCGGGCTTTATGGAATCAATGTGCATCTCTATGGTTGCTTTTCCATATTCAAGCTCATATTCTTTGCTTATGGTTTTATACGGAAGCTTTCCTTTTTTTCTGATGGGAATAAAGCCCTTATTGAGATTATACGCAAGGGGGACACCGAAAATAAATCCCCTTGACTCAGGCCCTACAATAATATCAAAATCTATTTTTTCTAGGGATTTATCAAGTGCATCAATAGCCGCCCTTAAAGCCTCAGGCTCTTGGAGAATCGTAGTGATATCTCTGAATAATACGCCCTTCTCCGGAAAGTCGGGTATGGTTCTAATAATCTTAGTAAAGTCCACAATAACGCCCCTCTTTATTTTGAAATTCTAAAATCTTTAATATTCATCTGAACCGACACATTGTTATTATACTCGTTTATATTTATATAGTAAACAGCATCTATTGTTAAATTTATGTTTAATATTACGCCGTTTAGTATTTTTTCACTGTCATATTCATCAAAGGAGGCCTGTATGGACTTGGCAAAATACTCATACTTTCCAAATAAAAGGCCCTTGATATATCTTCCGTCCTCTGTTCTGAAGGTAAAAATAATCGTATCCTTATCTGCAATTACCCTTAAATCCCATACCTTAAGCCCCTTTGTTCCAAATATAGGCTCATGGTTTCCTTTGCCGAAGGGGCTTAAGTAATTAAGCTCCTGAGCAAGTTTATAGGTTACAAAGTCTAAAGGTAAGGCAGCGTCTATACGGATTATTTCATCAAAATCTTCTTCGCTGAGATTACAGTCCTCGTTAAGGCGGATATAAAGCTCTTCAAGGTTTTCATTTAAAAGGCTCATTCCTGCTGCCATGGCATGACCGCCGAATTTTATAAAAAGCTCCTTTGCTTTATAAAGCCCTTCATAAATATTATAGCCTTCTATAGATCTTGCGGAGCCTTTTACTACCTCTCCTTCTCCTGTAAATACAATGACGGGATGATGGTATTTTTCCTTTATCCTTCCGGCTACAATGCCGGCTATGCTCTCGTGGATTTCAGGGTTATATATGAAATAAACTTTAGCTCCTGACATATCGGAATTTTCTATTTCTTCAACAGCCATAGAAGCCGCTTTCTGGGTAAGGCTTTTACGCTCTTCATTAAGCCCTGAAAGGTATTTTGCATATTCACGAGCCTTTTCTTTGTCTTCTTCGACAAAAAGCTCTACGGCCTTAGATGCCGTTTCAAGCCTTCCTCCTGCGTTAATACAGGGGCCTATGACAAAGCCTATGGTAAATTCGCTGATATGCTTCCCCTTGCAGAGCCTTTCTTCCAAAAGGGCATCAAGGCCTATATTCAAGGCTCCTTTATTGTTGAGTAAATCAAGACCGTTTTTCGCAATAATTCTATTTTCATCGATTAAATCTACAATATCGCAAAATGTCGCTATGGCGGCAAAGATTAAAAGCTCATCATGGCAAGGAAGCTCTTTTACAAAATGCTCATAAAGAACCGTAATAAACCGATAGCAAAGCCCTGCGGCACACATGCTTTTAAACGGGTAAGGGCAGGCTCTCTGTTTTGGGTCTATAACGGCTGACGCTTTTGGGACCAAATCAATAATTCCCTCATCTGTTTCCATAAAGCCCGGCTCATGATGGTCTATGATGATGGTTTCAAGGCCTAATTGCGATGCGTAGTCTATTTCTTTTACAGAGGCAATGCCGTTATCACATAGAATGACAAGCTCTGCTCCCTGCTCTTTTAACGTATCTAGGGCCTCGCAGTTAAGGCCGTAACCTTCGGAAACCCTGTCGGGTATGTAGAAATCCGCGTCAAACCCAAGCCCTCTTAAGCCTTTCAGAAGGATTACCGTTGACGAAACTCCATCAGCGTCGTAATCCCCGTAAATAAAAATTTTTGAATTGTTTTGATATGCCCTGTCTAAAACATCAATGGCTTTATTTACATCTTTTGCCTCGGTGAAATCCCTAAGCTTATTCAGATTAGGGTTTATGTATTTATTGAAAAGCCTCGTGGTATTAATATTTCTGTTTACAAGGACCTTCGCCATAATTTCACTGATATTCAAGGCTTTGGCCATAGCCTTTATATCTGCTTTATTATTTTTTATCAGCCATTTAGCCATTTTTACCTCCCGTTTCTCAGGCAAGGCTTTCGGCAACCTTAAGCATGATAGCGCATTCGGTTCTCTTTCTTTGAAGAATGCAGCCGATTTCATAGGGCTTTAAGATATCGTTATTTGTATTATAGGCGTTGGCCGCACAGCCGCCGCTGCAATAAAACCGCGCCCAGCATTTTTTACAGTCTTCCTTGGCAAATATATTGCAGTTTTCAAATTCCTTCCGCATATCCTGCTTCTGAACACCCTTCCAAACATCGCCCATTTCAAAATCTTCGTTTCCTACAAATTGGTGGCATGGATAAAGAGCCCCTTCCGGCGTTACGGCAAGGTATTCCGTTCCTGCGCCGCAGCCTACAAGACGCTTGGCAATACAGGGCCCTCCCGTAAGATCAATCATAAAATGGAAGAAATTATAGTCTTTTCCGTTTTTCATATCCTCTAATATATTATTGGCAAGAACCTCATATTCTTTACAGATAGCCGGAATATCCTCTTCTTTAAAGGTATAGGGCTCTTCATCAGGCCCTACAACAGGCTCTACGGAGATTTGCTTAAAGCCTAAATCCGCAATATGGGCAACATCTTTGGAAAAGTCCATATTATTCTTTGTAAACGTGCCCCTTAAATAATAATTTTCCTGCTTTCTGCTTTCGGCTGCCTTTATAAACCGAGGCACGATTAAATCGTAGCTTCCGGAGCCGCCTATACATTTTCTCATATGGTCGTTTACTTCTTTTCTGCCGTCAAGGCTCAAAACAAGATTATGCATATTTTCATTTATAAATTCAAGCTTTTTTTCATCAAGAAGAACACCGTTTGTAGTCATCGTAAAACGAAAGTTTTTATTGTGGAGCTTTTCCTGCTCTCTTCCGTATTTTACGATTTCTTTTACGACGTTAAAGTTCATCAGAGGCTCTCCGCCGAAAAAGTCAATCTCAAGGTTTCTCCTGTTGCCGCTGTTTTTAATGATAAAATCAATTGCGGCCTTTCCTACTTCAAGGCTCATGAGAGACCTTTTGCCGTGGTATTCTCCTTCGTCGGCAAAGCAGTATCCGCATCTTAAGTTACAGTCATGGGCCACATGGAGGCAAAGGGCCTTCACAACTGGATTTCTTTTATTCACCATCGGAAGGACTTCCTCATAATAATCTTTGGAGAATAAAAGCCCATTATCTTCTAAGCTCTTTACTTCGTCATAGGATTCTTTTATATCGTCCTTTTCGTAAGTAGCTTCAAGCTTTTTCATTATATCATCAAAAGAATTTTCCTCATAAAGGCCTATAATCTCATAAGCCAGTTCGTCAACAGCATGAACAGCACCGCTATTAATATCAATAACAATGTTAAATCCGTTCTGCTTGTATCTATGTATCATTTGCTCACCTCAAAATAAGCTTAAAATTAAAAAAGTCTGCGATACTATAAAGAACCGCAAGCTTTTTTATAGATAATATTAAGTTTGCACTTTAGTGCTAAATATGTAAAACTATCTATTCTCGCAGGACTGGTTTGCCACTGTGCAAGATGTTTTGCAGGCTGACTGGCATGATGTCTGACACTCTCCGCAACCGCCTTTTGCCATGGTATTTTTTAAAATAAGAGTGTTTAATGTTTTAATGTGTTTCATAAGCAATAAGCCTCCTAATAATATATATCTTAGGATAGTATACCATAAAAGATATATTTTGTATATTATTTTTTCATGTTGATTCCGATTACGCCCCCTAAACCGCCACTTGCAATGGATAAAATAATAAGGGTCATAAGCCTCGAATTCATCGTAAAGCCCTTTTGCACCCATGTCATAATCGCTACAAGTATAAGGGCATAAATGAGGCCTGCTATCATTCCCCACATCCAGCCTTTGCTGTTTGCGCCTTTGGCGGCGTCAAAACCTGCAACCATGGCAGAAATTATGCTTGTTATAGTTACAACAAGAGATATGCCTTCTTCCCCCATATCGGTATAAGTAAGCAAAATGGCGTATCCTATAAACACGATACATGTAATTGCATAAGCGATAAGAACGCCTGATATGATACTTGATCCCTGAGCTTTAATATCGTTTCTCAAAATATAACCTCCTCAACATAAGATATATTTATAGATAACAAATCTTTCTAAAGTTTGTTATCTATAAGCGGACGCTCCCTTGAAAAATGATTTGCAATCACACGCTTTTATTCTTTTTCAAGTTCGCTTATTATAATATATTGTACTGGCAATGACTCTTAAATATGATAAAATAAAGATACTAAAATCAACAAATTTATAAACATATTTATTGATTTTAAGGGGGTTCTAATTTACAAACCCTTTATAAAATAAATTTTCAGGGGGCTTTTATGAATTATATTGACCTGCATACCCACTCTGTTTTTTCCGACGGTACCTTTACCCCTTCTGAGCTTATTGAACGTGCAAAAGCATTGGGGCTTTCAGCCATTGCACTTACAGACCATGATACTATCGACGGTCTTTCCGAGGCTATAGAAGCTTCCAAAAGGCTTAATATAGAATTCATAAATGGTGTTGAAATAGCAGCAGATTATAAGGACACGGAAATTCATATAGTAGGATTACTCTTTGACAGAACCAGCACTATCCTTTCTGATTCCCTTTTAGAAATGGAAAAAAGGCGTGAAATAAGAAATAAAGAGCTCGTACTGCTTTTTAACGAAGAAGGCATTAAAATGAAGTATGAAGACATTTTAAATAAATCAGACGGCAAAATCATCACAAGGGCACATTTTGCCAGGTTTCTCATGGAAGAAGGCTATGTAGAAAGCATAAATGACGCCTTTTTAAAATACCTCTCTCCCGGGAAGAAAACTTATATGAAAAGAGAACTGCTTTCTTCTTCAGAGGCCATTGAACTTATACACAAGGCCGGAGGAATTGCCATTCTTGCCCATCCGGGGGAATATGGTTTTTCAGAAAAACAGCTTGAAGAAATGGTTCATGAGCTTAAAAAGCAAAATATAGATGCAATAGAAGCAATTTATACAACCAATTCTATTTATACGGAATCTTTCCATAGGGATTTGGCAAAAAGATATCATCTTAAAATAAGCGGCGGAAGTGATTTTCACGGCAGCAATAAGCCTGAAATAGAGCTTGGAAAAGGCTTTGGAAACCTTAAAATACCCTATGAAATACTTAATAAATTAAGGGATAGGGCATTGTAGAAACTCCCATGATATTATATTAATTCATAGAAATATCTGAGAAAAACTCGATTTATGGTATTCGTAAAAACTACCATTATGGTATAATATGAATAAAATCAAGCTTTGCTTAATTTTATTCACGAATACATTTTCTGCAGAAAATGTATGAGGAAAATTACGCTTATGATATAATGTAACTAAACTCAGGCTCTGTCTGAGTTTATTCACGAATATATTTCCCAAAGGGAAATATATAAGCAGGCTTTGGATTATGGTATAAAAATCCTTTGTTGCTGCCAATACCAAATTGCTTCAATCAGCATTAAAATTTTACTTAGGAGATGATACTATGATTATCCAAAACAGCCAGGGCATATCGTCAAAATTACGCATACTTACAAGGTCTGCCTTGATGGCAAGTATATTTATTATTTTTGCCCAGATACGTTTTCCTTTGCCTTTTACCCCTGTTCCCATTACATTGCAGACCTTGGGAATTATCCTTTGTGCGTCCTTATTAAGACCAAAGGAAAGTCTGTATCCTGTTATTTTATACATATTGATGGGCGCAATAGGCCTGCCTGTATTTGCCGGCGGTAATTCTGGTCCGGCGTATTTGCTTGGCCCTACAGGAGGATTTATCATAAGCTGGATTCCTTCTGTGTTTATTATGAGCTTCATTACGGAAAAAGCCCTTACATCAAAATACGCTTCAAAAAATATATACGCTTATATCATATATTTATTATCAATTGTAATTTTTACTCTTATGGTATATTTCATCGGCATAATATGGTTTATGGCAAGTACAGGCTCTAATCTTATGGCTTCCATCTCTGCTTGTATGCTTCCTTTTATCCCCGGAGATATCATAAAGGGATTGATTGCTTTAATAGCTTTCCCCTATATTAGAAATATCCGCCAAAATATAATGTAATTTATTAAGGAGGAATTTAGTTGAAAATTATAGACTTAACCCATGCTATTTCCGAAGAAACGCCTTTCTATCCGGGAACACGGGGGCCGATTTTAAAAGTAGAATGCACCCATGAAGAACATGGATATAAAGAAACAATGCTAAATATGCTCTCTCACACAGGAACCCATATGGATTCTCCGCACCATATATTTAAAGATGAAATTTCCCTTGATGAAATGGATATTTCAAGTTTTGCAGGAAAAGCTGTAATTATTGACTGTTCCTCTTTAAATTCCGGAGAAAAAATAACCATGGACCATATAACGCCTTATAAAGATAAGATTAAAGAGGCAGAATTTATTATTTTCAGAACAGACTGGGATAGATACTGGGGTAAAGATAAATATTTCGGAGATTATCCCACTATCAATATGGAGGTTGCCGATTTCATATTAAATTCAGGGAAAAAGGGCGTCGGAATAGACACCATAGGGATAGACTCCATTTCCGACAGTAATCTTCCCATACATAAAAGACTTTTAAAGGATAATCTCTTTGTAATAATAGAAAACTTGACGAATCTGTCTAAGGTAGGAGAAGATATATTCACATTTTACGCTCTTCCTTTAAAATTTGTTTCTTCTGACGGTTCTCCCGTAAGGGCTATTGCGGTTTTATAAAGATATTTCCGTAATATACTTTTTATAAGGGTTACAGGTAGATTTATGAGCTGATTCTTGCCGCTCTATAGAACACACAAAAAATGGCGCCATACCGCCCTGTAAAATATTAAAGCTGCCTGAAAGGTTATTTACCTCTTCCGGCAGCTTTAATTTTATATTTATTTTATAAACCTGTTGCGATACTCCTTAGGTGTGCAGCCAAGTCTTTTCTTAAAGCTTTCTATGTAATAGCTGGGCCCTCCGAAGCCTGACATTTCAGCTATTTCGCCAACGGATAAATCCGTGTTTTGAAGCAGCTCTATGCTTTTATTTATTCTATAATTATTTACAAATTCAAATATAGTGCATTTAGTCATTCTTTTAAAGAACCTGCAGCATTCGCCCTTGCTTAATCCTGCTACATCGGCTATATCTTGAAGGGATATTTTCTCTCGGTAATTTTCATGGATATATGACATTATGCTTTTTACCCGCCTATAATTAATGCAGTCTTCCTCGTCCTCACCATTATTCGAAATATCACATTTTTTTGTAAGCAGCCGCCAAATAGAGGCAATATATATGCAAATATCAAATTCATATCCAAAGGGTTTATTTGCGTAAAGATTGCAAATCTCCCTAATATAACCCAATATTTCAGCACTATCAAAAGAAAGATTATCTAAAACTATACTATAGAAATCTTTTCTTTTTATATAGGGATTTACATATTTATCTACAAAGCCGCTATCACTGAAAAACTCAAGCATTTTCACATCAAAGGCAATATAGGAATAAGAGCTGTCCTGTTCTGTATAGGGCTTAGCCATATGAAGACAGCCGCCGTTTATAAAAATCCCCTGGCCCTTTTCAAGAATAAATTCCTTTTGCCTGACGCTAAAAACAATGCTGCCCTTTTCTACAATGCAAAGCTGAATATCATCATGCCAGTGCCAGTCTACAAAACCCAGTATTTTTTTATCCATCTGATTAAGAGAAATTGAAACAGGAAAGGACTCTTCTCTTTTTAAGACTTCCCCAATGTTCATAGCATTGGTATTTGCTTCCTTTGTCTGCATTAGCCGCTCCTTAATTTATTAAATTATCTTGCCTGAGCTAAAATACAATTTTATAGTAAATTTCACAGAAGAATGCAATAAAAACCTATTTTTCATAAACGGCTTAAACACATAAAATCCTTATGTTTAAGCCATTCAAAATATACGATTTTTATTACTGTTTAATTTGAAATTTACTATAACCAAGCAATTTGCTTTATTGAGCTATTTCTTCGATATATTTAAAGTTATTTCAACATGCGACCAATTTTAATTATATCAAAAACCTTACCCTTTGTAACTATATTATCCCATCTTTAAGTAATTTTACTGTTTATTCCATTTTTTCAAAATACCTTTGTCTATTGCTGTTAAATTTATAATAATATTTGAAAAAAATCATCAGGAAATATATGCATTATATCTTAAAACCTTATTATACTGTTGGAGATTATTTGTCTTATTTTCTATAGTTGAATTTTAAGGTTTTAAGTCTATATTTTTATTATCGGCAGCAAAACTTTATTAACCTTAGAAAAATACTTATTTTTTGAAACACAAGTCAAATTCTAAGCATCTCCACATGTATTTCGGAAATGTCAATCTCTCTAATCTCCATATTATATAACCCCTGTATCAAAAAACTAAATAATCATGCGCCCCTCTTTTTAATAAGAAAATTATACCATGTGCTCAGGCGTATTGCTACATAGCTTTACAAATCCTATAATAGTATCTATTTATAGCAGATAAAAGTTTTCAGAATATTTTCAAATAAACAGTTTTTGGAATATGGAAGTATTAATAAGATAGACGCCTAATATTTAAATACCGTATAATTAAAATATAAAAAGACAATACTTGCACCTGTATTGACGGGTATTCGTAAATTAAATTTGCTATTATCCTTATAAGGAGGTCATGAAAGTGAATGCACTCGTTCAACTAAATCGGGCTATGGAATATATAGAAGAAAATCTTATGAATGAAATTGATATTAAAAAACTGTGCCAAATTTCATATTGTTCAGAGCACCACTTTAGGAGAATGTTTTCTTTTCTGTCTGGAATGCCTTTAAGCGAATATATTCGCCGAAGAAGATTATCTTTAGCCGCAGCTATATTAAAAAACAGCGATGAAAAGATTATTGATCTTGCTTTGCAGATGGGATATAACTCACCCGACGCATTTGCTAAGGCATTTCAAAACATGCATGGCGTGTCCCCGTCGCAAGCTAAAAAGAGCAATGTTATTTTGAAAGCATTTCCGCCAATGACCTTTCGTTTAACAATTCAAGGAGGGAATGAAATGAATTATCGAATCGTAGAAAAAAAAGCTTTTCTCATAGCCGGGATAAAAAAACGAATACCCTTAATTTATGAAGGTATCAATCCCCATATGGATTCTATGTGGGCAAGCCTTACAATGGATGATTTTGCAGAGCTTAAAGCACTTTCAAATGTGGAGCCAAAAGGAATATTATGTATATCTGCAAATTTTCAAGAGGGGCGTTTCTTAGCCGAAGGCGATTGCCTTGACCAATATATAGGCGTCGCTACAACAAATGATGTACCTGAACGATGGGAAACTTTATCCATCGATGCTTCTGCTTGGGCAGTATTCACAGTGGTAGGAGAATTCCCAAAAGCTTTACAGGATACATGGGGCAGGATTTTTGCCGAGTGGTTTCCTACATCCGGTTTTGAATCTACAGGCGGACCGGAAATCTTATGGAATGAAAGCCCTGATACGTCGAAACCTGATTATAAAAGCGAAATTTGGATTCCGGTAACGAAGCTTAAGGCATAAATTAAGAAATTTAGAAAAATGATTATTATTTTATGAAGACTTAAATATTAAAGGGTAAAATATCTAGATACAGAATGATTTTATAAAAGAGAAATTGCTAAGGATAATGTATCTTTACAGAATGACTCTCTATGTAAAATTATAGGATAAAAAATGGCGGCTTTAAAAGCCGCCATTTTTATTAATTATGAAAAGACACTAATTTAGGGAACAGAACAAATAAGTTTAAGGATACCTGTAAACTCTGGAAGTAATGGTTTAGTCCAATTTTTATTGGAACAGTATATTAGCCGATAGTTTTCAAGCCCTGTATCAGCTACTCCATAAAAAACTTATTTAGGCTCTATTACCTACGCCCCTTTAAAGTGTGCTTTTGATATCTACTGTCTTTTAAAAGTATTCAGTATTCTTTCACAATCGGCTTAGCTATTATTACATTATATTTTTCTCTGAAATGCATTTTTTTAGCTGCTCCACTTAAGCATACTGTGGAACTATATTTTAACTCTGTATATTTTTAAATATACTTAATGCTATTTCCTCATTGCTTTAGGAAAGATAATTAATGGGTATAAGCAATCATCGGCTCTTTCCGGCTATAAGTCTCAATGGCGCTATCCAACTTTTTAAGCATCTTTTGCCTGTCCTTTGGAAGTTCACCCCATACACGAAATTCTAGCTTATCATGAAATCCATCATACAAAACCGGCTTTTCTCCTATCAATTCTAAAAGCCTGCGGGCCTCCTCGAGATTTTCAACCTCATTTGCCGGAATAAACCGGCCGGCTGAAATATCCTGATATAATGCTACGCTTCGGGATAAAAATAAAGAGAAATTAATAATCCGCTCCGGCTGTGTATGATTAAAAAACTCAGCCAACTTTTCTGCGTTTTCAATTCCTCGCCCCATTCCTGCGATTCCTGTCATAATATGGGCATCATACAAAAGCTCTGCATCTTTCATACGCTGAATTTCTCTATAGGCCTGCTCTATGTTATGATCTTTTCGCATAAATATCAAAACATCGTCAATGCCGCTCTCAATCCCTAGATAAAGATGTCCGACCCCAGCTTTCTTTAATTGATAAAGCTCCTTATCCGTTTTATTTCTAATATCTGTTACGGTAGCGTCCATATTGACCATCTGGCAATTAGGAAAATAATGATAAATCTTCTCTAAAATACATAGCAGCCGTGATGTCTCCATTCCGAAGGCGTTCCCGTCACCCAGAAATACTTGCTTTGGGTTTCCGCCTACTGCTCTTACATGACGCAGCTCTGCTTCTATTTGCTCTAGCGGAAGCAGCCGATAATTTAAATGCTTGAATAAGTTACAGAATTTACATTGATTATAGGCGCACCCTACCGCCGTCGCCAACATAAATGAGGATTTTTCCATAGGCGGACGGCAAATTTGGCCTTCGTACTCCATCAGGCTGCCTCCTTTTTCTAATTATATTCAGTATTATTTTATCATTAGATTTCTAGTTATTCAATTGCCTTCTTCTGTATTCTGCTTTCTTTTGGTAAAAGGAAAATTCTTTGTTGAACAGCAATAGTTTTTTGCATAAAAAGGCCGCCTATTGATTGCTACCAATAAGCAATGTTAAAATATTATCCTAAATAATCATCCGTTTTGAAACAATATCTTTCAAATAATAAGTTCGTCAAAAAAAGGCATTTCACATTGTGAAATGCCTTAAATTTATTAATCTGCTCTATTCGCTTTTTTATGCCCTGCTTTGGCCTTTCCCTGAATTTCTGGAACGGTATCAGCATCGTCTTTTTTATGAGGCTCATTAGAGCCCGGTCTTTTCATCCCTTGCTTAGCCACGGTTTCACCAACTTTGCAATAAATTTAGTTCATTATTTATTATTTGATAATCGGTGTATTTTTATACCTAGCGGTTATTTTGAAAAAGTTCCTGCTTAATACCTAAAAAAGCCTGCCTATTTTATAATAGATAGGCTAATTTACTTCATTATTATCTGAATTCATCAGGCTTATAAGCTCATTGTATTGTTCATTCGTCATTCGGTCCGCTAATAAAAACACGTCCATTTTATTAAGCATATCTTCTTTGTTATACTGACCTCTGGTAATTAAGGTTTTTAATCTTGTATAAGTCATAATATCAACCCTTTCTATATTTTCAGTTCAGTTATGGAAACTAAGTATTCTATATTTATTGCTGTGTCCAATATAGCCTGTTCGGTTTCGGTTAGAGTCACTAGTAGTGGTTCCGGGGGTATTTCCACTGGATCCCATGTGCCGTTATTATATCTTTGTCCTAAAAGACTGATATCGTAAGTGTCAATTGGCACAATATTAATTTCTGTCATTTCGCTTGCTACTTGCTTTATGCCTGTGCATATTTTTTGTTCATTTAATTCGGCATAGTAAAATTCCATGTTACCACCTCCTAATAAAATTCAATTACCTGCCAATCAAATGCTATAAAGTTATATCTTCCACCACTTGAGTATGCCTTAATCATTCTCTGAAATACGGAGTCTTCAGATCCACTTGTATCATACTTAGGTGTAATCGATATTGTTTAGCTCTTTATTCATGCTCTGTACTACTATAAATTGAGTTTTACAAAATTGAATTTATATGTTTTGTTTTAATTGGGATTGGCTCTATTAGTTTTAATCGCTATTGATTAAATGTCATTGCCACGTATCACACTTTTCAATCGATATTGTTTAGCTCCTTTATTTAAGATATTTAGATGTAGGTTGCTTAGGCTCTACTCTTTTCAATCATCTTGTTTAGCTCTTTAGCCTATGTATTGCTCCTGATATTCTTTGAATTACATATAAACCTTAGCTAAATACTTTTTAATCCCCTTGTTATCCTTTTCTTATCTTGAAATTCTTTGTTACGTTTTCTGAATTTTTATTATATTGTATTGATTTTTTACAATTATTCCACTCTGTAAAAAGCCCATGATATTTTAATTACATCTATTGTACAGTGAATCCAATCTACCGTATTTCTCATTTCAAATCATAATGTCTAAAAACACTTATTTATATTGTTTAAAATCCAATGCTCCTTCTACCTTTGGGAAATGTATAATTTTCGTTTTCTATTTTATTTATGTTTGTATATTACCTATAAACTCTTAATTATTAAATGTATAACATGACTTTAGTGACCTCCATTTTTATAAATAGTGTTATCAAAATTACCGTGCGTAAATTACCTTATTTTTACATTCGTTTTTACCCTTTTCCTATGTAAATTTACGCACGATTATTTTACCCAATGCGTAAAAATGCGAAAACTTTTACACACACGCACCGATTTTCACCAACAAATAGCCACATTATCTTTCTGGGTTCATTTTGTTTGTTTTTCATGTTCTTTTCCTAAAATGCTATATGTAGTTGGTTTCATCTCGTTTAATACTATATATAGTATGTTTTAAGCAAAAATAAAGAGCCACATCGCTGTGACTCTTTTTCTTGATTTTCTTTCCCGTTTATCTCTTTGAGAACTGAGGAGCCCTTCTTGCGCCCTTCAATCCATATTTCTTTCTTTCTTTCATTCTTGGGTCACGAGTTAAGAAGCCGGCTTTCTTTAATGCAGGGCGAAAATCAGCATCTGCTTCAAGTAAGGCTCTTGATACTCCGTGGCGGATCGCTCCGGCTTGGCCTGTGAAACCGCCGCCGAAAACGTTAACTAAAACATCAAATTTTGTTAATGTATTAGTTAATTCGAGAGGTTGTCTAATGATAACTTTTAAGGTTTCAAGACCGAAATATTCATCAATATCTCTCTTATTTATGGTAATTTTACCGTTACCCGGTACTAAATATACTCTTGCTACTGAAGATTTCCTTCTTCCTGTGCCATAATATCTGGCTGCTGCCATGATAATCCTCCTTTCAAACTATTAGCAATTGATTTCTAATTTTTCAGGCATCTGTGCTTCATGTCCATGCTCTTCGCCTTTGTAAACTCTAAGCTTTTTAAGCATCTGAGCGCCAAGTGCCTTCTTAGGAAGCATTCCCTTAACAGCATGGGTTATTACAAATTCTGGCTTTTTATTAAGCATTTCTTTAAGAGTGATCTCTTTAAGACCGCCAGGATAGTTGGAATGACGGCGATAAAGTTTCTGGTCAAGTTTTTTGCCAGTTACTTTTATCTTGTCGGCATTAATAACTATAACATAATCACCTGTATCAAGGTGAGGTGTATAAATCGGTTTGTGTTTTCCTTCTAAAATTTTAGCAACCTCAGACGAAATACGTCCCAAAGTCTGGCCGCTAGCGTCAACAACATACCATTTTCTTTCTATTTCTCCGGCTTTAACGGTATAAGTCGTTCTCATTTGGATTGAACCTCCCTAACGTTTATAACAATCTATCAAACTATTCCAAAATCCGGGGCTAACGGTTAATGAAATGGGTTATCAAACAGAAACATTATATTATATTTAACTTCAAGTGTCAACAACAAAATTCTATTTATCAGGCCAAACTGCAGCTTAGAACTTTTAAATGTTTGTATAGCGCAGACAAATCTTCGGGCCAATGGTCACCACGGCTTTGTAATATCTCCCCGCCCGATATGATGAATATACTTCAATTATTCTAAATTACAGAAAGCTTTCCGGCTGATACGGACCATTTAGCTTCATGGTCCCTTATATTTAATCAAACAGATTTAATATTAAATTTGTAATGTATTTAATTTAATATTTATTTTTTAGCCTTCTTCGCACCCGTCTAATATTATAGATGCAGCATTAATAAAAAAACAGACCTGTATTTGATACAGGTCTTAAGTGGGCATTATAGGGCTCGAACCTATGACATCTTGCTTGTAAGGCAAGCGCTCTCCCAGCTGAGCTAAACGCCCGTAAAGATAGCGGAGGAGGGATTTGAACCCCCGACACTGCGGGTATGAACCGCATGCTCTAGCCAACTGAGCTACTCCGCCAAACAGTAACTAGAACATTATAACACAAAAGATAATTATGTCAATATACTTTTTAAATACTTTTTATTCGACAGTAGATTCATCGATAAATATGATTTCATCGCTTTTAAAAAGGCCAAGCCGCTCCCTGGCTATTTTTTCAACGTATGCGTCTGTGAGGTTATATTCCATCTCGAGCCTAAGCTTTTCCTGCACGGCCTTTTCAGCCTCAATTTTTTCATCAAGGCTTGTCTCTATAGCTTTAAGCTCACTATATACCGTATATTGATGATAGGTGAAAAAGCCTGTTACAATAATGCAAAACAGGCTGCAAATGAATATAAATGCTCTTGTAATTTTTCTGAACATAATATCACCTATGTTTTCTTTAGTATAACCCTGATACTGTTCTTTAATTTTCTTTTCTTTATTTTGGCATAGCGTTCATATTTTTGCAAGTGTTTTTTTGTGACATTCTTAGCCCACTTTGCAAAAGACAAGATATGCTTCGCCGGTATCTTTAATATTTTTACAATTACCTTTAAGGGAAAAAGTATTATTTTAACAGCAGTTTTAATTACCTTAGCTAAAAAATCTATAACTGTCATAGCAATTTTAAGCACGAGGGGGCTAACAAGGAGAAAATAAAAAATCATACCTAAAAAAACTCCTAATATGGAGTAAAACCTGATTTCCCCGTTGTTATATGTAAATATAATATAAAACACAAATATAGTAACGATTACCCAGTAAATAATATCTTGAATATTTGCAATAAACTTTCCGTGTTTTATAATCCTACGTATTATTCTTAAAATATCATACACAAAGCCTATAACAAAGCCTGTTATTATCATAAGCAAAAAAAGCCTGAGCTGAAAGCCTATAGATAATATCATAGGCAATCCCTACTTAAATATCTTTCCAAGGAAGGAAGATTTGCCTTTGGAATAAAGGGAACTGTCTTCATAGCCAAGGTTTTCTATCTCGCCGTCTACCTCAAGCTCTCCGGCATCGAGATTAAGCTTATTCACATGAAGGCCGTTGCCTCTGAGAATAAGGACGCCCATTTCAGTTTCACATACAATACTATCCTCATCAAAGGAAATGACCTCTAAAACTCCTGTAATATTTATATTTTCTCGCCTATCCATAATAACCTGATGACGGCTTAAGCTTTTTCTGTCATCTGCCATAAAACATGACCTCCTCTTAAGGTTTTAATTTACTTTATACAGTATATAAGTAAATGGGCCATGTTATGCCTAAAATTTATAGGGGTGTTTTATAATATCGGAATAAAGCCCCTGATGCTTTATTCCAATGTTTTAAACATATTCGGGGCTTCTTCTTTTCTTACATTTTCTTTTGTGCTTAAAACCTCAACCTTCGTAATATTGCTCCCAAAGCGTATTTCTATAATGTCCCCTTCTTTTACTTCAAGGCCTGCTTTGGCTATTTTACCGTTTACAGTGACCCTTCCGGCGTCACATGCTTCGTTTGCAACAGTTCTTCTCTTTATTATTCTTGAAATCTTTAAATATTTATCCAGTCGCATATATACCTCCAAAAAAAGGCATCCTAAAGGATGCCGTATGTCGCAGATTCAAAATTTAAATGCTTATTATTTGTTAACTGAGTCTTTAAGAGCCTTTCCAACCTTAAATCTAACAGCCTTGGAAGCAGGTATAACCATAGTCTTTCCGCTTCTTGGGTTTCTTCCTTCTCTTTCTTTTCTCTCAGCAACCTCTAAGGTCATAAAACCAACTAACTGAACCTTTCCGCCATTAGCTAATTCTTCAGTTACAGCTTCTTCAAACGCCTTTAAAAATTTCTCGGTATCTTTTTTTGTTAATTCAGATTTTTGTTGAATAGCTGCGATTAATTCAGTTTTGTTCATTAGTAATCCTCCTTAAATATTATTTCATTACTCATTATAGAAAGCACTCATTAAAGAATTCATGATTGAGAAAATGCCTAAAACTAAACCTTAAAAATTTATAAAACCAAGTAAGTTTCTTACGGCAGAACATCTCAGGAAACGATGAATAAACGTCTATTCTTTAATGTTTTCAAATCTATTTATAAACGTTTCTGTGGCATTTGTCAAGGAAAATTCAGCATTTAATTCTAAATATCTGAAAATATTTACCATATGAAGCAAAGCGGTGTCCAATTTTTGCTTTTCGCCAATTTTCGACAAGATAAAATTCGATTCAAAAATCTCTGAAAGCACCTTTTGAGACTCTTCTAAATTGGGAACCGGAAGCCCTTCCGCCTCGGCCTTTTCCAATACCTTTTCAGCTCTGATGAGAGCAGGAAGCTCCTTTGGAATTTTTTTAAGCTTATCCACTGGGGACTTATACTTTTTTTCTATATCCTTATTCTTATTCCAAAGCTCCAATACATCGTCGGAAGAAACTGCAGTATCGTCACCAAATATATGTGTATGCCTTGTTATCATTTTACGGCAAACCTGATCTATAACGTCCTCTATATTAAAACTTCCTGCATTTTCTGAAAGCTTTGCCATAAAAATCACCTGAAAAAGCACGTCTCCCAGCTCCTCACAGAGCGCTTCCTCACTGCCTTTATTTACGGCTTCTATGACTTCATAGGATTCTTCAAGAATATATTTCCTCAAATCCTCCCTTTTCTGTGCCTTATCCCAAGGGCAGCCGTTTTCAGATAAAAGAACATCAAGAACATCCTTGATATCATGAAAATTAAATTTTACATCTTTATCAATAGGAAGTCTAAGCTTCTTATTTTCAATTTCTGTCATATCATCACACCCCCACTTTAAGGATATGATACAAGGCAAATAAAATCAAGCTTTTCTTCATTTTATTTAATACTAAACTTAGGAAAACACTTGCTTTCGCTAAAACAGGTTTTCAGCTATATTTCTATGTGAAGTATTTTGTCTTTGCAAAACCCACTCAGAAGTTTTGTTTCGCAAATTCTATGCCCCCCATAGCCGAATATCTTTCGCCTCTATCTCCGGGCCGCCGGATTTTTAACCCATGCCAAATAAATCCGGTCAAAAGCATTAAGGTCAGAAGCACTAAAACCCGTATATCAATCCTTTTATATTTTGCGGATCAAGAAGCCCTACAGTAACACTTCCCCCTGCAAAGAGGCTTTTTCTTTGCAAGGGGAAGCTTAACTTGCTTATATAGTAAAATAACCTGCTGTTTTAAGCTTTTTGAATAGAGTCCATAGTCTTAAAGTATAATATATATTTTAAAGCTATGAATACACACTGGTTTACAGATTTAAGGCAATCTACCTTTACTGCTCCATTTGCTTTCCTAAAAACCCTGCTGCTGTTTGGGCAAGCTTATTTTCAACTTCGCCCATTTTTTTATCGTTTGACAAAAAAACGACTGCGCCTATAACATCACCTTCGGATATGATAGGGGAAATAAGCTGATTGGAATACATCTGTTCATCATCATCTTCCAAAATAGGAGCAAAGCCTTGCTCTCCCCTGCTGGAAATAATGGTGTTTCTTGTGTTTATAGCCTTTTCGAGGGCAGCTGATATATGCTTATCCATAAACTCTTTTTTAAGCCCTCCTGAAATCGCTATCACATGGTCCTTATCAACGATACAAGTCACATGTCCGCTGGATTTGGATAAGCTTTCGGCATATTCCTTGGCAAACGCTCCAAGCTCTCCTATAGGCGAATACTTCTTAAGTATTATTTCTCCCTCTCGGTCCGTAAATATTTCCAAAGGGTCGCCTTCCCTTATTCTTAATGTACGTCGAATTTCCTTGGGTATAACAACCCTGCCTAAATCGTCAATTCTTCTGACAATACCCGTCGCTTTCAAAAAAACTCCTCCTTGTGTTTAATCTTTTCTGTCATCTATAGTAACCACAGTGAAACTGGAAAATGCGGCAGAAATAATTTTTATTCCTAAGCACATACTAATCAAATTCTAAAGAGACTATAAATTCTATTAGTATAATTAAATTATCAATAAGACAATTTATTGCAGGCAGGATTTCTTATCTAAAGATGAGCATATCTAACGTAGCATTTTCCTAGGTTACTATAAGGCGTATCTTCTGAATTTTACTCTTGGTTTAAAAATTATTGTGGCCATAAATAAGACTTCATAAAAGCCAAAAAGGCAAAAAAGTATTAAATCCAAGGTATTTGAAAATACACCAGTCTGTAATGCCTATCCTTATTTATCTTTAAATAAAGCTAAATAAGTTCTCCTTAACGCTTATAGTAAATTCCTTTTCTAAAATTAATTTACTATAGATCCGGGTTATAATAATCAGCTTGAAAATGATGTAGGTTTAAACCTGTAAATCATTTTAAACAAGCGCCCATTGCAGTTATGCTTATTAAATTTAAAAACTATACTTCATTTTGCAATTTTAATAAGTTTCTTTAAGTTTATTTCCGACTTTAAACTTATGAACTGTAAATGGGATTAATTTGTTTCTAGCTTATTATTTATCACTACTGGAATTTTTATTCATATGGGCAGGTAAATTTTATTTAATTTTATATTTCTTTTCCTTTTCATAAAAATAAACCCTTTTTCAATTAAATCTTTTAAATTATTATGTAGTTATATAGTTAACAAAAATAAAAACCTTTTTGTTAACTATAAAAAGGCGTATCCAATTTGGATACGCCTTTTATAGCATGCGGTCAATCTTTTAGTACCTCAGGTGGAATAAACTTTCTCTGGGAGAATTGATATCTGTAATTGCTTGCGTCGCCATTGCAGCTAATTATATTTCCACAGTTAAAAACTTATTAAAGCCCCATAGAACTTTAATAAAAGAGGCTGCCGACTTTGTCGGCAGCCTTAATATTAATTTTCTAAATAAAGTGCAAGAAGCTTAAGGGTATTTTCTACGGCCTCGTAATGGCTTCTTTCCATGCCGTGGCTTGCCCCTACGCCCGGGCCTATAAGGCCGCCTTTAATGTTATTGCCGCCTTTTAATGCAGCAGAAACGTCCGACTGATACATGGGGTATATATCTACGGCATATTGAATATTATTTTCCTTTGAAAGGTTTATGAGCTTCGTTGTAATATCATAGTCATAAGGGCCTGAGGAGTCCTTAGCGCATATGGATACGTCATATTCGGTGCAGTTAAGGTCAAGGCCTATGCAACCCATATCTACGGCTATAAGCTCTGTAATGTCTTCTGGGATATAGCTCATGCCATGGCCTACTTCTTCGTAAGAGCTGAAGAGAAGCTTTAATCCGTATTTTAATTTAATATTATTATCCTTAATGTATTTTAAAAGGCCCAAAAGTATTGAAGCGCTTAATTTATCGTCAAGGAAACGGCTCTTTATAAAGCCGCTTTCAGTTATCTGAAGCTTAGGGTCATAGCAAATAAAATCCCCGGTTTCGATGCCAAGAGCTAAGGTATCTTTTTTGCATTTCACCTTTTCATCAAGCCTTACATGCATATTGTTTTCGTCTCTCGGAAGGATAAGGGCATCAGGAAAAACATGAGCGGCAGGGCTGTTGGATAAAATTGTTCCTGTGTAAACCTTTCCGGAGCGTGTATGAACATTGCAGTATTCTCCGTCGAGGGTAGGAAGCATAGGGCCGCCAATTTTAGTAAAGGCAAGGCTTCCGTCTGCTTTTATGCTTCTTACCATAAGGCCTAAAGTGTCTACGTGAGCCGCAAGGCCGATGGTTCTTTCGTTTGATGCAAAAACCTCAACAATGAGATTGCCCTTTTCAGTATATATTGCTTTGTATCCCAATTTTTCTACTATGTTTGCAAGCTTTTTCATTACGTTTGCGGTAAATCCTGAAGGGCTGTCAACAGAAATTATTTCCTTGAGGCAATCTAATATATATTCCTTGTCAAAAATCATTGCCATATTAATCTTCCTCCTATCGTATCCTCTGAATTATGCTCCTGCTTTTTATTCCTTGTCATTAATTCCTCAACTGCTAAAACAGGGCTTTTCCCATGATTCAGTACATTATTTATTTCGGCCGTAATAGGCATTGGTACATTATATCTCAAAGAAAGCTCATAAGCAGCATTGGAGGTATTTACCCCTTCAACAACCATATGGATTTCCTTAAGGGTCTCTTCCAGGCTCTTTCCCTGGCCTAAAAGTATTCCGGCCCTTCTGTTTCTTGAATGCATGGACGTACATGTAACAATAAGATCGCCTATGCCTGAAAGGCCAAAAAATGTGTTTATTTCCGCTCCCATAGCAGCTCCAAGCTGAGATATTTCCTTAATTCCTCTCGTCATAAGAGCGGCCTTTGTATTGTCTCCGAAGCCCATGCCGTCGGATATGCCTGCTGCAAGGGCTATAACGTTTTTAAGGGCGCCGCCAAGCTCCACGCCTATAATATCTGTATTGGTATATACTCTGAATTCCTTATTCATAAAAACGTCCTGCACCATTTCCGCAAGAGCAAGGTCTGAAGATGAAGCTACTACTGTGGTAGGAAGCCTTCTGGATACCTCTTCTGCATGGCTTGGCCCTGAAAGAACCGCTACGGCGGCTTCTGGATAAACCTCTTTTATTACCTCCGAAAGCCTTTTTAAAGAGCCGTCTTCGAGCCCCTTTGAAACATTTACAATGGATATTTTTTCAGGCATAAGGCCTTTAAAGCTTTCCATGGTGCTTCTTACAAACTTTGAAGGAACAGCATTAACAACGAGTTCCGCATTGAAAAGAGCTTCTTTTTTATCCCAAAACACCTCTACGTTTTCAGGAAGAGGCACTCCGGGAAGAAACTCTTTATTTTCCTTATTTGCAATTATACTCTCGGCCTCTTCTTTTCTGAAAGACCAAAGGCGGACTTTATGAGAATTATCTGCCAGAAGATATGCCAAAGCAGAGCCCCAGCTTCCTGAACCTAGAACAGTGATATTCATGAAATACCTCCTTATAACTGTTTTTTGAAACTAAACTTATTTTCTTTTCCCTCTATAATCCTTTTGATATTTCCCCTATGTAAATACCAGCTCATAACCGTTACAACAGCACCCAAAATAGCTGCCTCATAACCGTATCCGAAAGAAAAGACAGCTATGGGTAAAAGCAAAGTAATGGTTAAAGCCGCAGCAGAAATATATCTTGTGAAAATAACAATAATGATTCCTATGGAAAATAAAATAAGCATTATTCTAAAATCAATACAAATAATGATACCAAGGGTTGAAGCGATACCCTTTCCCCCTTTAAATTTAAGATAAAAGGGAAAGCTATGGCCTAAAACCGCTCCGATACCGCCGTAAAGGCCGGGAACAATAGAAGAATCTCCCAAAAAGGAGCCTCCGCCCCCAAATATCAAGGAGCATAGCGTATAAGCCAAAACAGCCTTTAAAACATCACATAAAAATACAGCAGCACCGGCCTTAAACCCTAAAACTCGAAGGGTATTGGTAGTTCCTGCGTTCCCGCTTCCGTAATCCCTAATATCTATTCCTCTGTAAAAAAGCTTCCCTACGATATAAGCGGTCTGAATAAGCCCTATAGCATATCCTAAAGCAAGGCAAAGAATTCTCGTCATAAAGCACCTCTGATTATAAAGAATAGATGATGTTTGATTTTAATTCATTATATTAATCTTTTCTGTTTCTTACGATAAAATGTATCGGTGTTCCTGTAAAACCGAAGGCCTGTCTGAACTGATTTTCTATATAGCGCTTATATGAAAAATGCATAAGTTCCGTATCGTTTACGAAAAGCACAAAGGTAGGCGGCTTTACGGAAACCTGGGTAACAAAGTATATTTTAAGCTGCTTTCCCTTATCCGTAGGCGGCGGAGACATCGCAACTGCCTCTATCAGCACTTCATTTAGTATACCTGTAGCTATTCTTAAAGAAGCATTTTCCGAAACAATCCTGATTAAGCCAAAAAGCTGATCTATTCGCTGGCCTGTAAGAGCGGAAACAAAAAGCTTGGGCGCGTAAGGCATGTATTTAAGTTCCATATCTATATCTTTAATAAACTTATTCATGGTTTTGCCGTCTTTTTCAATGGCATCCCATTTATTCACGGCAATAATAGCGGCCTTTCCCCTCTCATGGGCAATACCTGCTATTTTCGTATCCTGGTCGGTGATGCCTTCCTCTGCGTTTATTACGAGAACACATACATCACAGCGTTCAACTGCAGCTATTGCGCGTATGATAGAGTATTTTTCTATATTTTCTTTTATTTTGGACTTTCTTCTCATTCCGGCAGTGTCTATGAAGACATAGTTATGGCCGTCCTTTTCGTAAGGGGTATCGATGGCGTCTCTGGTGGTTCCTGGAATATCGCTTACAATCAGCCTGTCTTCTCCAAGAATCCTGTTTATAATAGAGGACTTGCCTACGTTTGGCTTTCCTACAATGGCTATTTTGATAGTCTCGTCGTCTTCTTCCTCGTCACCTGTTTCAGGGAAGAACTTTACAACCTCATCAAGCATATCCCCAAGACCCAAAGCCTGCCCTGCAGAAATAGGAATAGGCTCAGAAAGCCCTAAGGAATAAAATTCATATATATCTAAGTTGGCCTTTCGCATGTCGTCAACCTTGTTAACGGCAAGAACGAGAGGCTTTCCTGATTTTCTAAGCATGTTTGCTACCTGCTCATCGGCGTCTGTGATGCCTGTTTTTACGTCTACAACAAATAAAACCACATCAGATGTCTCTATGGCGATTTCGGCCTGTTTCATCATCTGTCTTGTGATTATATCTTCCGCATCGGGGTCTATTCCCCCTGTGTCTATAATTGTAAATTCTTTGCCAAGCCATTCAACATCGGCGTATATTCTGTCTCTTGTTACTCCGGGCGTATCCTCAACGATGGATATTCTTTCTCCCGCCAATCTATTAAATAAGGTTGATTTTCCTACATTAGGCCTGCCAACCACTGCTACAATAGGTTTTCCCATTTTTTCCTCCGCTATTTTGAAAATATGGCATTGATAAAATCTGCCCCTGTATTTTCAACTGACTCTATTTTTATATTAAGGCTTGATTCCATATCCATAAGGCTTATATCATCAAGAAAAATATCTTCGTCTCTTTTAAGGGCATTTTTAGGTATCAGGAGCTTTCTTCCAAGGTCTTTTCCTGAAAGGGTTTTTATGATGTCATTGCCTGTTAAAAGCCCCGAGACTGTAATATTATGCCCAAAAAAATCATTATTTACGGCATATACATTTATATTAATGCCGAACCTTTTTTGAATCTCGCCGCATAGCTCTTTCATTAAGCCTTCTGCGGCACATCCTGTAACTATGGATATTTTTTCCATTTGTTTTACTATTCTAAGCTTATCAATTTCATTATAGAACTCATTTCTAAAGGAAGCAGCCATGCCAACCCCGTTTTCTATCTGAGGAAAGTCTTCATAATAGTCCACTTCCGGAAAATCGTATCCGGCAGTTAAATAAAATTCATCGGAAGCATAGACGAAGCTTGTCTTATGCTTTTCCTTGATTTTTTTCTGCCAGTAATTTACCTGCTCTATGACTTTTCTTGCGTCTTCTTTCCCAAAGGGCGTAAGCGGATAAAGCCTATCCCTATATTTTGATATCCCTACAGGCACTATGGAAAGAGATTTTCCGTGGGGTATATATTCAGATAAATCCGATATGGTTTTATCTAAATGCTCTCCGTCGTTTATGCCGTTACATAAAACCACCTGATAGTTCATCTCAATATTTCCGGCAGCTATTTTATCCATGTAATATTTAAGCTTTTCCGAATTGGGATTCTTTAGCATAAATCTTCTAAGCTCCGGATTTGTTGCGTGAACGGATATATTAATAGGTGAAAGATGATAAAATATAATCCGATCTAAATCCTTTTCGCTCATATTTGTAAGGGTGACATAATTTCCCTGTAAAAAGGAGAGCCTGGAATCATCATCTTTAAAATAAAGCGTTTCTCTCATTCCCTTGGGAAGCTGGTCTATAAAGCAGAAGATGCATTTATTCTTACAGCTTTTGGCGCAGTCCATAAGGCCGGATTCAAAAACAATGCCCAAATCTTCATCAATGTCTTTTTCTATTTCCAAAAGCCATTCTTCACCAAAATGCTTTTCTATTAAAACTTCTATATACTCGTCTTTTATGGCATATCTATAATCAAAAATATCTTGGATTTCACTATCATTTACGGCTAAAAGAATATCTCCTTTTTCTATGCCCATTTCTTCTGCGATGCTTAAAGGCTCAACCTTTATGATGACATTTTGATGAGCACTCATATTATTCTTGTCGTTTTCCAAAATTTATCTCTCCATTATTTCTATCATCGCAGCCATGGAGCCTCTGTCCTTTCCCATAAACCTGTGAGAATAAAACAAATCAGGGTTGCACTTTGTACACATAACTGCCACTTCAATGTTCTCAGGCTGAACTCCTGCTTCCACAAGATGCCTTTTATTTATATTCTTTAAATCAATATTAAATTTATTCCTTTTTTCATCTTTCACAATATATTCGCCTGCAAATCTTATTTTGTCGTAAAACTCCTCGGCAACAGGATAATCTACTTCAAAACAGCATTTTCCTATGGCAGGACCAATAGCACAGAGTAAGTCTTCAGGATTTGTTCCGAAAGTTTCCTGCATTTTTTTAATTGTAACTGCCCCTATGTTATCGGCAGTTCCTCTCCAGCCTGCATGAGAAAGGCCGATGGCCTTATTTTTAGGATCCACAAAATAAATAGGCACACAGTCCGCATAAAAAGCTGTAAGAACGATTCCCGGGGTATTTGTAATATAGCCGTCGGCATTTTCCAAATTGCTTTTCTTTAAAAAGCCCTGCCCCTTATCCTCCAAATCAAGAACTTTTATATTCGTACCGTGAACCTGCTTTGAAAAGCTTATGCCCTCATAGGATAAACCTGTTACCTCGCATAACCTTCTATAATTTTCGTATACATTTTCTGCCTTCTTTTCTTTTGAAAAGGCAAGATTCAGACTTTTGCAATTTCCTTCAGACACGCCGCCTACTCTAGTGGAAAACACATGCTTTACAAAATCAACTCTGTCAAAAATTTCAAATGTGATGTATTTGATTCCCTTTTCAAATCTTATTTTCATTTTTAGCTCCTAAAATGCATTTTCTATATGCTCTATATTACTAAAGCTCCCTGTTATTTCTAATACGTCAAACCTGAAATCTCCATCAGGCAGATTATTTTCTGAAATAAAAGTGAGGGCTGTTTTACGGATTTTATCCTGCTTTCTTGCATCCACAAATTCCCTGGGATAGCCGTAAGAGGTGTTTTTTCTGTATTTAACCTCTATAAAAACATATAAGCTGTCTTTTTTTGCTATAATATCGATTTCACCGTAACGGGAATGATAATTTCTTTCTGCAATAATATAGCCTTTTTCTTTTATGTAATTTATTGCCGAAAGCTCCCCTGCTTCCCCTTTATTTATTTTTAGGGACATATTTCTTATCACCTGCTTTATCCAGACGGGTAATAAACACAAGAATCTGAGCCACAGCTTCATAAAGCTCAGGCGGAATATAATCCCCCAAATCAATGTTCATAAGGTCTTCTGCAAGGGCCTTATCTTCTATGACAGGGATTTTTTCACTATCGGCCTTGTCGATTATTTTTTCCGCCACATATCCTTTACCTTGAGCAATTACCTTGGGTGCTATATCCTTAGGGGAATATTTAACGGCAACGGCCTTTTTTTGCTTATTTATATTTTTATTTGAAAACATAAAATCACTCACAGTATAAAAGCAATAAAATAAACGGAAACTTTATAAATTTTACAATATATTCGTAACAAAGGACCTTCTATGTATAGGCGTAAGACCGTATTTTTTAATGGCTTCAATATGCTCTTTCGTCCCATAGCCTTTATTTTTATCAAAGCCGTACTGAGGGTAAGTTTCGGCATATTTATACATCATTTCATCTCTCATTACCTTGGCTATGATGGAAGCTCCCGCTATGGTGATGCTCCTTTCGTCGCCTTTTATGATGGCCTTTTGCTCAATATCCACGCCGTCTATATTTACCGCATCAATAAGCAGTATATCCGGCTTTACTTTAAGATTATTGACTGCATATTTCATTGCCAGCTTCGTTGCATTTAAAATATTTATTTCATCTATAACATCCGGCTCCACGATGCCCATGCCGACATCGGAAGCGCTTTTTTCCAGCTGCCAGAAAATTTCGTTGCGCCTTTTTTCCGAGAGCTTTTTAGAATCGTTTATTCCTTCTATTAAAATATCCTTGGGGTATATAAGGGCGCAGGCCACTACAGGGCCTGCTAAAGGCCCCCTGCCGACTTCATCTATGCCGGCTATGTATTTATATCCGTTTTCAAGATAAAGGTTTTCAAATAAGCTTATTTCCTTCAATCTCACAAGCTCTTCATAGTAAGAATCAAGCTTTTTCTTATATCCTGATATAAGCTTTTTTACACCTTGTCTTTCATCATTATCATATTTCATTATAAGAGGTTTAAGCTCCTGCATCTGGCAGTCCTTAAACTCATCTTTTATTTCGGCAATCGGCTTCATAATATACCTCTTAATATAAGCTATATAAAGTATACCCTAATTATAGATTATTGTAAATTTAATATTTTTTGCTTTCAGTGCAAACATAGATAAGTATTTTCCTTCACAAAATACCGGAAAATTAAGATACCGTTTACAGCACTCTAATTCAAGCCGGATTTTTTGACCATATCAAAATGATTCCAATCTGCGATATAAAAAAAGACTATTATAGGGTATATTTTCATACATTTACCTCGTCTGGACTTATGCTAAAGCTTGAAAAAGGCTCTTCTTTAGGATAAGGGGCTCTAATCTCCAGCAGCTCTTTGGTTTTAGGGTGGTTAAATTTCATATAATAGGAATAAAGAGCTACATTTCTATATTTATAATCTTTCTTTCCGTATTTGGTATCCCCTATAAGATAATTCCCCTCTCCCGCCATTTGAACCCTTATTTGATGATGCCTTCCTGTTTCAAGGGATATTTCCAAAAGGCTCATATCAAGCGCCGAACTATACGCCAAAAGCCTGTAATTTAAAATGGCTTCCTTTGCGTTTTTAGTGTTTTTATTGACTGTCTTTGAAATATTAAGCCTTCCGTTTTTTAAAAGATAAGATTTTATTTCCTTTTTTTCTTCCGTTCTTCCTTTTGCTACTGCCAGATATTTCTTTTCTATTGCCCGGCCCTCAATCTGTTTTGAAAGCGCACAGGCAGAAGTTTTGTCTTTTCCAAAAAGAACAAGGCCGCCTACAGGCCTGTCAATACGGTTAATCATATAAATTTCACCGTATTTCTCATTAAGAAAAGATGATACGTCAGTATCTTCCGTCAGGTCCTTCTGTACAGGCATGCCAAAAGGCTTATTTACAACAACAATATATTCATCTTCATATATTACTTCCATAAGATCTCCTTCAAATTCAGAAGATTAAATGCAATGCTAATGCTATAAGCGCAAGCTTTACGCATAAGTTTCCTGTGGGAAATGTATGCTAGGACAAAATCAAGTATAACTTAATTTTATTTATACTCGAATAAAAGTAAAACAGTAGCATCGTAAATTTGCTTTTCCTTGATTTTATGCCTTCTTAGAGCCTGTTATTTACTGCGGAAGAAAAGCAGATTTACTATACGTTTATTATAAAAATTGTACCAATTTTAAACACTATATTCAAGACAAGTTTTTAATTGTGATTTTTCATGGGGATGTTTTAGGTATACAATGTACATATTTTAAAATTCTGCATGTAAAAAACCGCTTTTCAGCGGTTTTTTTAGTAATATCATAAATTATTTTTTACTCTGGGCATAAATTTTCATTGCTTCGGCAAGAAATTCTGATAGACCCGTGCCGTATTTATCTATATTTTCTGTAAAGCGGCTATCGGAAATATAGAGCTCTCCCACCCCGGCAAATGCCTCGAGAGAGTACTGATAGCCAAAATTACGGTTAAAATGTTGATACATTTTTTCCATGGCGTTTTGGGCAATCCCTGAATCAGGTTTTTCTCCTCTTATTTTGGCAAGCTCTTTAAATAAACGGTCCATGCCTTCTGCAATTCCTTCCTGCTCTTCTTTAGACATAGACTCGACATAGGCCTTGCTTCTATCTACAGCTTCATCGCCCCAAAGGCTTCTTGCCTCTTCCTCATATGGGTTATTGCTCATATCAAATCCGCCGAATTTTTCTTTATTCGTCATAATTAATTCTCCTTTCATTGCTTTCATGGTTTTATCTAAGGTTTCAAGCATAGCTTCAATTCGGTCTTTCTCATAAAGTAAGTATTTCTTTTGAAGAGAAAAGGCCTTTTCTCTGTCAAAAGAAGGATCGCTTAAAAGCCTTATAATATTTGCAAGAGAAAATCCGCATTCCTTGAAAAAAAGGATTTGCTGAAGCCGGTCTATATCCTCATCTTTATACTCCCGATAGCCGTTATCCGGATTACGGCAAGGGCTTAAAAGCCCTATCTTGTCATAATGATGAAGGGTGCGCACGCTGATTCCCGTTATATTCGCTACTTCGTTCGTATTCATACTGTCTCCTCCCTTGCAAAATCAATTCTATACTATAACGTTACGTTGTAGTCAATAGATTATTTTTATTATATAGTAAATTTCTCATAATGAAGTAACAAAACCGATTCCTAGAGACTCAAAACGCCATCTTCCTTAGGAACATCGTCATGTTGCCTTTACACAGCAGTAAGATAATGAGAATTTCAATATATAAAATAAAGACAATTCACAAAATGCGATTACTATAGTTCTTCTAAAACATATTTTTAAGTTTAAGCGAATATACGGTTTTCTTACTGTTTAATTTTAAATTTACTATATATAATTCCCTTAAATTCTCTGTGTAGTAAATTTATCATGAAGAAGTAGCAAAAGCCTATTCCCTTAAGGCTCAAAAACACGGATTTCCTTCGGAAACGGTACATTTTTGAGCCTTCGTGAATATACGGCTTTGCTACTGTTTAACTTTAAATTTACTATATATGAAAAAAGACACTCTAATAAAGTGCCTTTGTTAGTGCTAGATTAGTTAATTCTTATGTTAATATAAAGTAAATTTCACTCAAGGATGTAATAAAAATCTATTTTTCATAAACAGCTTAAACATATAAAATCTCTATATCTAAGCCATTCAAAATATACGATTTTTATTACTGTTTCATTTGAAATTTACTATAGCTATTTATAATGCTCCTCTATTTTACCCGAGGCATTATATCTTTAATATCTTCTATTGCTATGCTTATATTCCGCATGCCCTGTCCTACAGGATAATAAACTGGGAAAACCGGGTAGCTTATTTCATCTATTTCTTTCATAAAATATCGCCCTCTGCATCTAGATACGGAAATGGACTTTCCCAATAAAATAGAGCTTACTTGATTGCCGAAAGCTATAATATTCTTAGGTTTAAGCATAGCTATTTCTTTTTCTAATAAGGGAAGGTACTCCCTATAAATTTGAGCGGCAATAGGCTTTGCATCAATTTGGGTGCATTTTCCTAAATTAGTAATATAAACTCTTTTGCGGGAAAGCTTTTGATAAAGCTTATATGCAAATTCATAATCCCATTCTTTCGGCTTAAGATTTGCAATGTGAAAGTAGGTTTCTTCGGTTAATAAGCCAACTTTAAAAAGCAATTTCCATATATTTTTCGTTCCTATCCACGGGGCTCTTATTCCTTTCCATTCCTTTGAAGATGCTATATTTCTCCCTGTAGGATTCATAAAAATAAACATTATATCCGGTTCATAAATACAGCCGGCCCCGTAAATACTGTTTAGCTCTTTCGCCCCATACAATAATTGTAATTTGTCATAATCAGAATGCAGAACCGATAATTGCAGATTGCCCGTCAAATTCTTCAATGCCAATCCCTCCGCTTCTATCCGTTTTAAAGTATAATAGCTTTAAGGCAGTAACAAAAGCCTATTTTTCATAAACGACTTAATATAATAGAAGCACTTGTATTAAGCCATTCAAATATACGGTTTTTGTTACTGGAATCAAATTATTTTACTATATAACCCCTGAAGCTCCATAGTCTATGTTATTATCGAATGCTTTGTAAACCTGATTTCATAGCAAGCTGCCTAAGAAAAGGATTATACATAGCAGGAGACTTTAAATTTTTTATGAGTAAATTTAATCTGATGCCCTTTATCCTTTGATTGTATCTGTCTAAAAATCCATCGATTCCTTCTTCAAGGCTTTGGGCAAGATATAAGGAGCTTTTTAATGCATAGCTTATGCCTTCGGCTGAGCTTGGGCTGATTGCCCCTGCTGCTTCGCCTACAAGGGCTATATTATCCTTTCCTCCGTAGAGCTGGGAACCCCTTTTAGGGCGATTAATATATGCCCCTTCTGTTTTAAATTTATTTTCAAAAGTAAAGCCCAGTTTTATGAGCTTTGCCTTTAATAAATTATACTTATTCCATGTATCTTCTCTGGGTCTAAGGGCCGAGCCTAATAATAAATAATTGTCCTTTGGTATAACCCATGAATAAAAATCACTTATTTCTTCATCAAAAATCGCTGTAAAATAAGGCGTATATTCTGTGCATTCATACCATTCCTGAATTGAAATGTACTTTTCAGGAGAGCTTATATCTTCAGCAATTAATTTTCTTATCTTAGAAGAAGCACCGTCGGCTCCTACAATAATTTTCGTCTTGGCAAGTATTTCCTGTCCGTTATAAATGTAGCTGATTTCATACCCGCCGGATATTTCAGTAAAACTTTTAAAATATGCGTTTAATCTTTTATCAACCTCATTTGGAATTATAGAAATCAGCCATTGATCAAATTTATCCCTATCCATATTAAAATAAAATCTCTGATACAGCCTCTCCAGATTATTGTTTAAATCAAGGGTTCTTACAGCAAAAAGCTGCGGATTAACCAGAATATCTTTCGGTATCCCCAACCCCAGCTGCGCAATCATTTTCTGTGCATCAGGGGCCAATAGTCCTCCGCAGCATTTATTTTTTATTTTCTTTGGATTCTCATTTTCCATGTCACGTTTATCTATTAATAAAACCTTATATTTACTTCCTATAAGCCGTGCAAGGGTAGCCCCTGCAGGTCCCGCCCCTACGATTACAATATCATACATAAATATAACCTCACAAAATAATTATATGTGCAATGGTTTTAAACTAAAAATTTATGATTGGCATAGGTTCGTTCCTATAGCCAATTTGCTTTTATTCTGCTTCAAATATTTTACTTTAAAGGGCGTTCCTCCTAAGAAATATATTCATAAACAAAATTAAGTGCGCTTGATTTTACACTAAGCGAGCTTGGAAAAAAACAAAAGTAAGCTTATAAATCTTTTTAAGTGAGCATCCTCTTATAATTATCAAGCTTATTTTTAAATTTCATAACTATATTCATATTATATCATAAGCATAGGTTCTGCTCATACATTCCCCTTTGGGAAATGTGTTCGCAGATAAAACTAAGCAGAGCTTAGTTTTATCCATATTATATCACATCTAATATATTTCATAAATAAAAACAGAGTATGCCCTATCTTACTGGCACACTCTGTTTCTTTATAACGATATTTTAAATACAATCTTTCAGGCTATACATTTAAGATATATGGCCTCAATTAAACGCAAGAATACCGGCTGATTAACGTGGGAACTTAAGCGCCGCTTGAGCTGCCGCAAGTCTTGCGATTGGCACTCTGTATGGTGAGCAGGATACATAGTTCAGGCCAAGCATATGGCAGAACTCAACAGATGAAGGATCCCCGCCGTGCTCTCCGCAGATACCAAGCTTGATGTTTTCTTTTGTGGATTTACCCTTTTCAACTGCCATCTGCATTAACTGGCCAACGCCTGTTCTGTCAAGACGTGCTGTAGGGTCTGCTTCATAAATGTTTTTGCCGATGTAGTCGTTTAATATTTTACCTGCATCATCTCTTGAAAGCCCATAGGTAAGCTGAGTAAGGTCGTTTGTACCGAAGGAGAAGAATTCCGCTTCCTTAGCAATAGCATCAGCTGTAAGGCAAGCTCTTGGAATCTCTATCATAGTACCAACCATATATTGAAGGTCTACACCCGCTTCTTTAATAACTTCAGCGGCAGTGGAGTCTACGATTTCTTTAACAAATCTAAATTCCTTAATTTCTCCTACAAGAGGAATCATGATTTCAGGAACGATGTTGTAGCCTTTTTCTTTATTTATTTCGATAGCCGCCTTGATGATAGCAACAATCTGCATTCTTGTAATTTCAGGGAAGGTTACGGATAAACGGCAGCCTCTATGACCCATCATTGGGTTAATTTCATGAAGAGCCGCGGCTTTTGCTTTAAGCTCAGCAACTGGCTTTCCGTTCTGCTTGGAAACAGCCTCATATTCTGCCTCTGTATGAGGAATGAACTCATGAAGCGGAGGGTCAAGAAGACGAATTGTAACAGGTCTTCCTTCCATAGCTTCGTAAAGGCCTTTAAAGTCGCTTATCTGATAAGGTATAAGCTCTTCAAGAGCTTTTTCTCTTTCAGAAACAGAGTCTGATAAAATCATCGCACGGAACTTAATGATTCTTTCTTCATCGAAGAACATATGCTCTGTTCTTGTAAGACCGATTCCTTCTGCGCCAAATTCAATGGCTTTGCTTGCGTCTTTAGGTGTATCTGCGTTTGTTCTAACCTTTAAATCTCTTACTTTATCTGCCCATTCCATGAATTTAGCGAAGTTTCCAGAGATTTCAGGATCAACAGTCTTAATTTCTCCTAAATAAATATTACCTGTGGAACCGTCTAAGGAAATATAGTCGCCTTCCTTAATTCTGTGTCCGCCAAGGTCGAAATATTTTTCTTCCTCATTCATTTTGATTTCTTCGCAGCCGGATACACAGCATGTTCCCATACCTCTTGCAACAACGGCAGCGTGGCTTGTCATACCGCCCCTAACGGTTAAAACGCCTTTTGATCTTGCCATACCCTCGATGTCTTCAGGAGAGGTTTCAAGACGAACAAGAATGCATGCTTCTCCTCTTTCAGATGCTTCTTTCACATCTTCTGCATTGAAGTATACCTTACCTGTAGCTGCTCCCGGGGAAGCGGGAAGAGCCTTTCCTATAGGATTAGCTTCTTTCAGCGCCTTTGTGTCAAATGTTGGGTGAAGAAGCTGGTCAAGCTGTCTGGGTTCTACTTTAAGAAGGGCTTCTTCTGACGTAATAAGGCCTTCATCAACCATATCAACAGCTATTTTAAGAGCGGCTGTGGCAGTTCTCTTTCCGTTACGTGTCTGAAGGAAGTATAATTTGCCTTTTTCGATGGTGATTTCCATATCCTGCATATCTTTATAATGTCTTTCAAGCTTCTTAGCGTAGTTTACGAATTCATCATAAATAGCAGGCATTTCTTCTTTAAGCTGTGCGAATGGCTTCGGTGTTCTAACGCCGGCAACAACGTCTTCGCCCTGTGCATTAATCATGTACTCACCGTAGATTTCGTCAACGCCTGTTGCGGCATTTCTGCTGAATACAACGCCTGTACCGGAATCGTCGCCCATGTTGCCGAAAACCATGCTCTGTACGTTTACAGCTGTACCCCAGTCATAAGGAATGTCGTTCATTCTTCTGTAGGAGAAAGCTCTTTCATTATCCCATGATCTGAAAACAGCACCAATAGCTTCATAAAGCTGAATCTTTGCGTCGGCAGGGAAATCCTTGCCCTGATCGTCTCTATATATTTTCTTGAATTCTTCGCAAATATGCTTAAGGTCGTCAACATTTAAGTCTAAGTCGCTTCCGTAGCCTTTGGATTCTTTATACTCATCAAGAACCTTATCAAATTTTTTCTTTGAAACGCCGATTACAACGTCTGCAAACATCATAATAAATCTTCTGAAAGAGTCGTATGCAAAGCGGGGATTTCCTGTGGCATTGGCAAGGCCCTCAACAGCCTCGTCATTAAGACCAAGGTTTAAAACTGTATCCATCATACCAGGCATAGAAGCTCTGGAACCGGAACGAACAGAAACTAAAAGCGGGTTTGCATTGTCACCGAATTTCTTTCCTGATATTTCTTCTAATTTTACGATAGCTTTGTCAACTTGAGCCTTTATTTCATCGCTTAATACTTTTCCGCTGGTGTTGTACAAAGTACAGGCTTCTGTAGAAACCGTAAATCCCTGTGGAATAGGAAGGCCTAAATTTGTCATCTCAGCAAGATTGGCGCCCTTTCCGCCAAGCAGCTCTTTCATTGAGCCGTTTCCTTCGGAAAACATATACACATATTTCGTGCTCATTTGTAAAAACCTCCTGAAATCTCTATATTTTGCTTTAAGGCGTTCATATTTTTATGCATATTTGCTAAACATAATTGCTGGTGTTTTATGCAAAACGCCGCTACAACGTATTATACCATATACGGGCAAATTTGGCAGTAACAAAGTAAAATTTGTCAAATTAAATTAGTACAGGCTAATATGCCTTGCCTGCTTTGTGCATAAAACCAAAAGAGCAATGCAAAAAACAATAAAAATATCCGCCTTAAAAATCACCTGAATTAAATGTTTATTTGAAAGCACTTATTAAATTAAAAGCTTATTCCATCTTCTACATACTTGACAAGATCTTCTATTTTTATTCTTTCCTGTTCCATAGAATCTCTGTGTCTTACGGTTACGCAGCCGTCTTCAAGAGAGTCAAAGTCAAAGGTTATGCAATAAGGAGTACCGATTTCATCCTGGCGCCTATACCGCTTTCCTATGGAGCCGGATTCATCATACTCACAATTAAAATGCTTGGAAAGCATATTATATACTTCTATACTGCCTTTTGAAAGCTTCTTTGAAAGGGGAAGAACAGCAGCCTTTATGGGCGCAAGAGCTGGATGAAAGCGCATTACTGTTCTTGTATCACCTTCGGCAACCTCCTCCTCGTCATAGGCTTCACTTAAGAAAGCAAGGGTAACTCTATCTGCACCGAGAGAAGGCTCAACACAGTAAGGAATATATTTTTCATTGGTGGTTTGGTCGAAATAAGAAAGGTCCTCACCAGAAAACTCCTGATGCTTTTTAAGGTCGTAATCGGTTCTGTCGGCTATACCCCAAAGCTCACCCCAGCCAAAGGGGAAAAGGAACTCAATATCCGTCGTTGCCTTGCTGTAATGAGAAAGCTCCTCAGGCTTATGATCCCTTACTCTCATGCTTTCTTCTTTGATGCCAAGGTCTTTAAGCCAATTAATACAGAAGGCTCTCCAATATTGGAACCATTCCAAATCTGTACCCGGCTCACAGAAAAATTCAAGCTCCATCTGCTCAAATTCCCTTGTTCTAAAGGTGAAGTTACCCGGAGTTATTTCATTTCTAAAGGATTTTCCTATTTGGCCTATACCAAAGGGGATTTTCTTTCTTGTCGTTCTCTGAACGTTTTTAAAATTAACGAAAATACCTTGAGCTGTTTCAGGACGAAGATAAATAGTACTTTTACTGTCCTCCGTAACTCCTGCGAAGGTTTTAAACATCAGGTTAAACTGGCGTATATCAGTAAAGTCGTGCTCACCGCAGGAAGGGCATTTGATATTGTTATCTTCGATATATTTTTTCATTTCTTCGTTGGTCCAGCCGTCTACAGGCTCACCGTCATTTCTGAAATCCTCAATAATCTTATCGGCTCTGAAACGCTCATGGCATTTACGGCAGTCCATTAAGGGATCGGAAAAGCCTCCCACGTGGCCGCTGGCCTCCCACACTCTGGGATTCATAAGGATAGCACAGTCAACACCTACATTATAAGTGCTTTCCTGTACGAACTTTTTCCACCATGCCTTTTTTATATTATTTTTAAGCTCTACGCCTAAGGGGCCGTAATCCCATGAATTAGCAAGTCCGCCGTAAATTTCGGAGCCTGGGAATATAAAACCTCTGGCCTTTGAAAGAGCAACTATTTTTTCCATTGATTTCTTCATATTTATATCTCCTTTCCTTTTTATTATGGCCTTTCTAAAAACAGTTAAATCATGAATGCTTTGCGATAAATTGGATTTTAAAATTATTTTGATTTACAAAACTTAGTCTTATGGCAAAACATCCCTGATTTAAAATTTCAAGAAATGCACAATCTAATTTAATTTTAATATTTTAAAATTATTTGTGAAGCTTTTTAGGCTTTACTATTGTTATTTCGCTTTACATATAATGAAAATTTAAACCCCAGGATTTTGCAGACCAAAATTTCTTTTATCAATTTATAGCAAAATAAGATTAAGGTAAGAACAAAAAACTATTTTTCATAAACGGCTTAAAATATAGAATCACTATTTTAAGCCATTCAAAATATACGGTTTTTGTTACGCTAATTCATTGTTTCGCTATAGTATATAAAGCCAAAATAAAAAGCCTTCTATCCAATGCAGTTAAATGCAAGGGACGAAAGCTTGACTTCCGTGGTTCCACCCTAATTGACCGGCATACACCAGCCCACTTTAAAGTAAGTATGCTCAAAAGCGCCAACCAGAAAAAATGAACACAGGGCTTTCACCAACTCCCATTCGCTAATGCGGATTCATCCGCGTGTCTTTTTTAACCAGCCTTCTTCATCAAAGCATATATTAAATTTCAATATATAGAAACTTTACCATATGATGGAGACTATTGTCAATAAGAATTTATACTAAGAGAACTTGAAAATTACATAAACATAAGCTTGTATAGCAATTTATTTTTATTCTGCCATAAGTATTTGGCTTTAGAAAGCATAAATAAGCGAAAAGTAAATTAATAATAGCGCTCTTTCATATAAATTTAGCTATAGACAGTTTTTAAGTAAACGCGTTTTATCGTTTTTCAAGTTTATTGACTGTATAATGCACTTTTTAATAAGTAAAATTCGAAGTTATTTCACAAATCTGAACCTTTACTTTCTAAGTTCAAGGATATATTTATATTTAAATCGCGTTTTTTAAGTTCCTATTTTTTCATTATAAATGATAAAGGCTGATGACAAGTCATCAGCCCCGGCGTGCATACAGCACAAAACCGAATTGTTTTCCCAAACCAATACAATAAATAATCTCTTAAATGCTGTCTATACATTTAAATAAATAATATTGATTGTGGAGCCTCATTGAGGCTCCTAATTATAATAACCAATTCATAAAGAAAAAATTCTAAATACTTAAATAAAAATTAAATTTTGATTTTAATTATTTAAAAGCCAAGCTATTATCTAAAAAATACGCAGACTAAGCCCGCGTATTTTAATTTTTTAATATAAAGATTATACTCTTCCGAGATATTCTCCCGAACGTGTATCTATTTTTATAACGTCTCCGATATTTATAAATAAAGGAACATTTATGCTTGTACCTGTTTCAAGCTTTGCAGGCTTTGTTGCACCTGTAGCAGTATCGCCTTTGAAGCCCGGCTCTGTATCAACTACTTCAAGCTCTACAAAAAGAGGAGGCTCTATACCGAAAACCTTTCCGTTATGGGAAAGTATTTTAACCATTTCATTTTCTTTAACAAATTCCAAAGCGTCGCCAACATCAGATGCGTTAACAGCACTCTGTTCGAAGCTTTCAACGTCCATAAAATGGTAAAGTTCTCCGTCGGTGTAAAGAAACTGCATATCCTTTCTGTCTATATGAGCCTTAGGCATTTTTTCAGATGGGCGGAAGGTTCTTTCAGTAACGCCGCCTGAAATTAAATTTCTTATTTTAGTACGTACAAAGGCGGCGCCCTTTCCCGGCTTTACATGCTGAAATTCAATTATAGTATAAATATCGCCGTCAATTTCAACTGTTACTCCATTTCTAAACTCACTTGCAGAAATCATAAAATCCTCCTAAATATAAGGTATAAATTAATTTGAGCCCGGTTAAAAAACCTTCCGAACGTCAATTATAGCCGAAAATAATATCCATATTTAATTTTAATTTTGTATTATATACTTAGTAAGCTTTTTAAAGCTTACTAAGTATATAATATAATTTTTCAAAAATCCATCTATTTATTGCTGATTAATTAAAATTTCATTTACAGCATCTAGGGCAAGTAAATATCCGTAAGAACCAAACCCGCAAAGCTGCCCTTTACACACCGGTGCAATAACGGAAGTATGCCTGAACTCTTCCCTTTGATGAATATTTGATAAATGTACCTCAACGGTTGGGATACTTACAGATGCAATACAGTCTCTTATGGCATAAGAATAATGTGTATAGGCCCCAGGATTTATTATTATAGCTTCTACGCCTTCATAATAGCAAGACTGAATATAATTGATTATATCTCCTTCGGAATTCGACTGGTAGCATTCTGCGTCAAAAGAAAGCTCCTCAGCTCTTTCAAGGATTCTTTTATTAATATCGTCTAAAAATTCGCTTCCATAAAAATCCTTTTCCCTGATACCTGTAAAATTTAAATTGGGACCGTGGATTATTCTTACTTTATTCATAAACGCACCCCTTATTAAGCTTCTGCGTCTTTCTTTTTATTATGTCTTGGATTTTTCTTTACTATATCCACAGCTCTCGCTATCGCTGAAACCACGTCTACATCAAATTGCTGCTGAAGTATAGAGACCTTAGAATATAACTGTCCTTTTTCCGTTGCAATATATTTTGGAGGCAGAGAGTTAAGCGCAACTGCCAGAATATCCATTCTGCATATTTCGCAGTCACAGCCGCCGCAGGATTCTATAACCTTGTCAAGGCTTTCCAAAACAATTTCCTCCATATAATTTTTAACAACTATCATATAATTACCTCCGGACATTATATTAATTTCAATTCGTCTGCATCTGTACTGTAATCACACCTTAATCCGTTTTTATATCGTCTGTATATGTTGTCTTACGTTTATGCTTATTATTATCTATTTATACGTTACCTGCGAAAACGAAACAAGATTAAGTAACCTTGATTTTGTCTTATTTCTTTTCTGTCGTTCGTCTATTTATACGCTTTCTTTTGAAATATATTCGGTATTATATATGAATACATTCCCTTCGCAAATGTATTCATAACTAAAATCAAGCCTTGCTTGATTTTGCCTTTTTTCTCTTCTGCCATTTATATATTCATACATTCCCTTCGGAAATGTATTCATAACTAAAATCAAGCCTTGCTTGATTTCGCCTTTTTTCTCTTCTGCCATTTATATATTCATACATTCCCTTCGGGAATATATTCATAACTAAAATCAAGCCTTGCTTGATTTCCCGTGCAGTCTTTCTCTCTTTTATATTCATACATTCCCTTCGGGAATATATTCATAACTAAAATCAAGCCTTGCTTGATTTCCCGTGCGGTCTTTCTCTTTTTTATATTCATACATTCCCTTCAGGAATATATTCATAACTAAAATCAAGCCTTGCTTGATTTCGCCTTTTTTCTCTTCTGCCATTTATATATTCATACATTCCCTTCGGGAATATATTCATAACTAAAATCAAGCCTTGCTTGATTTTAGTTACATTATACATTTTTTCACTTTTTGTGGCAAGGTTTAATAAATGAAACCTTAAATTTTATCCATAGAGATTTTTATTAGAGCTAATTTTTATAATATCTTTCAAGTATCTTTTTTTCAAGGCCTCTTTTTATTTTTACAGATAAAACGTCTTTATCTGAAACCGGCTTTACAAGAATAGTATATATATTGTTTAAGTTTCCGCATAGGACATCTGTAAAAATCTGGTCTCCTATAAGGGCTGTATTATTATTTTTAGCTTTTATCATTTTCATTGCTTTCCATATACCAAAGGGTAAGGGCTTTAACCCGTGGTGGATTGCTATAAATTTAAGGTCTTCATTAAAAAGCGTAACCCTCTTTTTATGATTATTGGAAACAAAAGCTATTTTAAAACCCATTTTAATGAGCTTATCAAAAAGCTTTAAGGCTTTCTCTCCCGGTTTATGCTCCTCATATGCTGCTATGGTATTATCAATATCATATATTAGATATCTTATACCGCTATCATAAAGCTTTTTATAATCAACAGAAGAAATATCCGGCAAATATTCCTTTGGGCAAAAAATTTTAAACATAATCTAACTCCCTATTAATAATACTCTTCCTATGATATTCATAAGGCTATCATTAAAAGCTATGCAGGCGATGCTTCCCAGGAGCATAAAAGGCCCCAGAGGAAGCTCCGACTTTATATTCATTTTTCTTAAAAGAAGCATAAAAACAGCAAATATGCCAGCCAAAAGGACGCTTATGAAAAATATCAATAAGGTATTTACAGGCCCTGTCCATATGCCGATTACGCCCAGAAGCTTCATGTCTCCGGCGCCCATTTTCCCTTTCGATAAAACAATCGCAAGAAATAAAGGAAATATCCCCGATATAAAACCTGCAAGGGCACTAATCAAAATCCAATAATCAAAGACTAAAAGAAAAATGCATGTATTTATTAATATGCCTGTGCCTGCAAAAAATATAAGGATTTTATCAGGTATAATATGTCTTTTCATATCAATAAAAGAGAGTACCAATAAGAAGAAAATAAAAATCAAAATACTTATGATTTTAACTGCAAATACATCTATTCTGTCAAAAACCATAAGCTCGAATGCGGCCCTCATTACAGTAATTCTTCTATAACACCGGCGGCTTTCTTGGTAAGCTCCTCTATTTTTTCAGGGGACTTTCCTCCGGCCTGAGCCATATTTGCCTTTCCACCGCCTTTTCCTCCTATAATAGCTGAAAGCTCCTTAATAATATTTCCGGCATGAACGCCCTTTGAAACAGCGTCATCCGTAGCCATAACGACAAGATTTGCCTTATCCTCATGTTTTGAAGTAATTACTATTATACCAGATTTGAGCTTATCTTTCAGCTTATCGCCGAGGGTTCTCAAGCCATTCATATCAAGTTCCCCAGCATCTGAAACGACTAAACTGATTCCTTTTACTTCTGTGCCTGTCTTTAATATATCGTCTACAATGTTACCGGTCATGCTGCTTTTAAGCTTTTCAAATTCAGATTTTAATTCTCTCATTTCTTTTATGGCTGTTTCTGCCCTTTTTACAAGATTTTCAGGGGTTGTTTTAAGTGCCATAGCAGCCGTTTTAATTAATATATCCTGAGATTTATAATATTCAAGAGCAGCTTCTCCCGTGAGCGCTTCTATTCTTCTTACGCCTGCGGAAATCCCGCTTTCGGAGAGTATTTTAAAGGTGGATATTTGAGCGGTATTTTTAACGTGGGTACCGCCGCAGAGCTCTATGCTGTAATCGGCTACCTTTATTACTCTTACATCTTTTTCATACTTTTCGCCGAAAAGAGCCATGGCGCCCATACTTTTTGCTTTATCAATATCGGTATTAATGATTTCTACAGTAAGAGAAGAGAATATTTTATCATTCACCATTCTTTCTATCTTTTCTAAATCCTCGTAGCCGATTGCCTCAAAATGAGTAAAGTCGAATCTAAGCCTGTTTTCTGAAACATAAGAGCCGGCCTGCTCAACATGAGTGCCTAAAACTTCTCTTAAAGCTTTTTGAAGAAGGTGGGTCGCCGTATGGTTTCTTGCGGTATTCATTCTGTTTTTCTCATCAACGGCAGCTTTTACGATAGAGCCTGAACGAATTTCCCCTTCTGTTACTACACCGATATGAACATATTTTCCGGCGGATTTAATACAGTCTTTTATCTCCACGATGCCTTCGGCAGTTTCTATTTTCCCCTTATCCCCTTGCTGTCCGCCGCCTGTTGCATAGAAAGGCGTTTTATTTAAAACAACGGAAACTTCTTCTCCCTTAAGGGCTTTATCTACGATTTCTCCGTTCACAACAAGGCCTTTCACAAGGGCATCTTCAGTATATAAATAGGTATATCCTATGAATTCCGTAGGTTCCTTTGAGCCAACCTTAGCATATATTTCTTCTGCCCCGCCCATAAAGGTATTTTCTTCCCTGCTGCTTCTTGAAAGCTGCCTTTGATTTTCCATTTCCTTGAGGAATTGGTCTTCATCGATACCAATATGATCTTCTGCAAGAATTTCTTTCATAAGCTCAAAGGGGAATCCAAAGGTATCATAGAGCCTGAAAGCATCTTCTCCCGAAAGCATTTTTTCTGCTCTTTCCTTAACCTTTTTAATATAGCTTTTTAAAAATTCGAGACCTTGGTCAAGGGTTTCATAAAAGCGGCTTTCTTCAAGGGAGAGTATTTTAAATATATAATCCTGTTTTTCTAAAAGCTCAGGATAAGCATCCTTACTTTCTCTTATAACCACCTTACATAAATCCGTAAGGAACATTTTATCTATGCCTAAAAGCTTTCCATGGCGGGCGGCTCTTCTTAAAAGCCTTCTTAATACATAGCCTCTTCCTTCATTATTCGGAAGAACACCGTCTGCAAGCATAAATGTAACGGCTCTGATATGGTCTGTTACAATACGGATTGAAACATCGGTTTCATAAGATTTGCCGTATTCCTTATTGGCGGTTTTGCATACGGCTTCCCTTACAGCCTTGATAGAGTCTATATCAAATACGGATTCTACCCCCTGCATGGCAACAGCAAGCCTTTCAAGGCCCATACCCGTATCAATATTCGGGTGAGCAAGAGGTGTATAGCTTCCGTCTTCTTCCTTATTAAACTGAGTGAAAACAAGATTCCATACTTCCATAAACCTGTCGCATTCACAGCCTACTTCACAGGTATCTTCCTGACAGCCGAACTCTTCCCCTCTGTCAAAATATATTTCAGAGCAGGGACCGCAAGGGCCTGTTCCAACTTCCCAGAAATTATCTTCCTTGCCTAAACGGTAGATTCTTTCGGCAGGAAGGCCTACTTTTTCATTCCATATTTTAAAAGCCTCATCATCTTCATGATATACTGAAACGTAAAGCCTGTCTGCGGGTATTTTAAGAACCTCAGTGCAGTATTCCCAGCTCCATGGAATGATTTCCTCCTTAAAATAATCGCCAAAGGAGAAATTACCCAGCATTTCAAAAAATGTACAATGCCTTGAAGTCTTTCCTACGTTTTCAATGTCTCCTGTACGAATACATTTCTGGCATGTGGTCATTCTCTTAGACGGCGGAACTTCAATTCCCGTAAAATAAGGCTTTAAAGGAGCCATTCCTGCGTTTATAAGCAGAAGGCTCTTATCATTTTGCGGTATCAAGGGATAAGAAGCATGCCTTAAATGCCCCTTACTCTCAAAAAAACTTAAAAAGCTTTCTCTAAGCTCATTAACTTTCATATATTCCATAAAAATTCCCTCCTTAAACAAATGCCCTGCTGGGGCTTAAATATCCGTAAAATAAAAAAGGCACCTTAAATATAGGGACGAATAAATCGCGGTACCACCCTAAGTTGCGTAAAAAACAAACGCCACTCGAACCGTTAACGCCGGCATACGTGGCTGCCTACACAGAATAAACCTTCGGCAGTCAGGGTTATAAAAAGCTGCTTCAGCAAAAAGCTACTGGGGAAATCTCACCCTAATCCCCTCTCTTTGAGGCTTCTTTTGCTTACTCCTCTTTTTCCCTTTAAATAATAATATTTGATTAAATATATCAATTGGCAGATATTTTGTCAATAGTATTCTATAGGACAAATGCAAGAAAGTATTTTTCTGTCCCTAAAAGGAGATTTTGGCAATACACCGCCGGAAGATTTATAATTTGATGGAAATATATTCTATCAAATAGATTCAAGTCGAAAATGCCAAAGCAGCTAATTCGCATATATCTTTCATGCATTTGCCGCATAAAAAGCTTAGGTCAAATAAATTTATCTTTTTCGTGGGTATGGTTTTGATTCGTCTGTCCTGTCTACTAAATAATCAATACTTGTCTCGAATAAATCTGCAAGCTTATTCAGTACAGGTATCGGGATATTCAAATTTCCCAGCTCATAGTCGGAATAAGTAGTCTGATGAATATTTAATAGCTTTGCTATTTGAGCCTGTGTCATACCTTTGTCGTCTCTCATATCGCGTATTCTTTCGTACATATTTTTTCACCTCAATATTATTATCCATAAGGGAATACACCTTATTGACTTTTAAGGGTATTTCCCTTAAAATAATATTTGAGGTGATGCGGTATGCCCGATTATAAAAATATAAATAACGCTCTTATAATTGCATTAAGTGAAATTATAGATAAAGCAAAAGAAGCGATTGAAGAAGCAGAGGAAAATATTATTTCCGACGAAGCGAATAAACCAAACCTACATATTCTCCATTTAGAAGAAGATACAGCAAATACCAGAAAAAGTGGCCTTTAGACCACTTTTTCTTTCATTATGCTATTACACTTTGATTCAAATAATTTCCTGCGAATTTTTCTGTTGCCGAAGCAATGCCTATGAGCTATATTTATTCCTTTTCCTTAGGCTCAAATACCAAGGAAGCTAAATAGCTAAAGGTCACGACAGAGGCGATTCCTCCGGCAGCGGCCTTCATGCCTCCGGTAAATACACCTAAAAGGCCTACTTCATCAACTTCAGATATAACCCCTTTTGCAAGATTATATCCGAATCCCGGAAGAGGCACAGTAGCACCTGCTCCGCCGAAATCAACGATTTTTCCGTATATGCCAAGACCGCCTAAAATACAGCCGATGACTACAAACAAAACAAGAATTCTTGCAGAAGTCATTTTTGTTTTATCGATTAAAATCTGTCCTATGACGCATATGATTCCACCTACTAAAAAAGCTTTTAAATATTCCATATTATCACCTGCTATTCTCTATTCTTACGGCATGGGCTATGCCGGGTATGGTTTCTCCCTGCTGGCTTGTGGTTGGGCTTAAAAGGGCACCGGTGGGAACAAGTAAAATTCTATTAAATGCAAGATTTTTAAGCTTATCATATAAATATCCTGCAAAAGTAACTGCCGCACATGCACAGCCGCTTCCCCCTGAATGGGTATCCTGCTTTTCCTTATCAAAAATTTTTATTCCGCAGTCAGTAAAATTATCCTTAAGCTCTATTCCCTGTTCTTTTAAAAGCTCTATTACAAGCTCTCTTCCAACGTGTCCCAAGTCTCCTGTTATGATTAAATCATAATAGTCGGGCGTAATATTAAAATCATTAAAATGGGTAAGCAGGGTATCTGCCGCCGCAGGCGCCATAGCCGCCCCCATATTAAAGGCATCTTTTATGCCCATATCCACAATCTTTCCTACGGTTGCCCCTGTTACAAAGGGCCCTTTTTCTTTATTGGATAAAACCGCAGCACCGCAGCCTGTTACTGTCCATGTAGACGTAGGAGGCCTTTGAGTACCTAAGTTAAGAGGTGAACGGAATTGTTTTTCAGCGGCGCAGAAATGGCTTGAAGCTCCTGCAATTATGTTTTTTCCGAATCCTCCGTCAATGAGCATAGAACCTATAATCATAGATTCTCCCATGGCAGAGCAGGCACTGAATACGCCGAAAAACGGCCTGTTTAATTCTCTTATGCCAAATGTGCTTCCTGTGTTCTGGTTAAGCAAATCTCCTGCAATTATATAATCTATATCATCAAGGGTAAGCCCTGCTTTTTTTGCAGCCATATTAAATGTTTTTTCAACAATAAGGGATTCCGCCTGCTCCCAGCTTTCTCCGCCGTTTAAAACGTCTTCAAGTATAACGTCAAAATATCTGTTTAAAGGTCCTTCCCCTTCTTTGGGGCCTACAACTGAAGCGGTATTCACGATAGAAACAGGATTCGTAAATAAAACGCTCTGTTTTCCTATTTTATTAGACACTTAAGGCACCTCCGGTAAAATAATGTATCAATCCTATAATAATCGATGTTATGGTTCCAAATACGATAACAGGCCCGGCTATGATAAACATCTTTGCGCCTACGCCCATGATTTGGCCTTCTTTTTTAAATTCTATGGCAGGGGACGCAACACTGTTTGCAAAGCCTGTTATAGGAACGATAGAACCTGCACCGGCGAATTTACCAAGCTTTGGATATACGCCGAGACCTGTAAAAAATACACCCAAAAAAATCATTATTATAGAGGTTACGGTTCCGGCATTTTCTTCCGAAAGCCCTCTGTTAAGCAAAGTATTTAAAACAAGCTGGCCTAAAATACATATCAATCCCCCTACGACAAAGGCTTTGATGCAATTCGTAAATATTTTTGAATTCGGGGATATCTTATCTACCATTTTTGAATATTCAGCTTTATTTTTTGTAATCTGTGACATTTTTTCCTCCTTTTAATAAATAAACTTTAATATTGCCAAAAGTTTTGCAGTAAAAATTCCATGCTTCTATTTTCTATTTAATATAACAATTTCAAATAAATTAAAATTGCTTAAAATATTAAATTTATAAAATGCTATATTTCAAAAAAACCATCTACCATAAAATAAAGAAGAGAACCTGCAAGCTTCCCTAAGGCCATTGAAAGAATAAATATCTTCATTCCCTTTTGAAGCCTTGTCCTTCTGGCCAGTATGGGAAGCACATCCAGGACCTCTGCAAGGCACATTGCCAAACAGCCATAGAATATCCCTATGCAAACGCTTATATATATTACCATAAGAGGATTTAGCCTTATGCTATAATCAAAGCTTATATTTACACAGCCGAATATTCCTCCCAGTATAATCATTTCTTCATATAATTTAATATAGCTTTCCGTTGATGTTTTCTGTGCAAGCCTTGGAACAACACCTATAATAGCTATAAACGCAAATACAGCCCCAGATATCACTACGCCTCCGCCAAGGCCTATGAGTACAGAAAGCAAATATTTCAAATACAGCATTATGAGCCGTCTCCTTTTTTATTTTTATTGAGATACTCTATTACGGTATCCACTATTTCAGTTTCATAGACGGACATTTCTACTTCTATAGGCGTCGGATCATTGGTTATTTTCTTCCCGCCAAAATGATTAAAGAAAACAATTATCCCAAGTGCAAGCCCTATGGAATAAGATATTTCAATTATCAAAGGGTCTTCCTTATATTCGCCGAAAAATATCTCATAATAATTTTGAAAAACTTTGGGTATCTGAGCATCTGAATGAAAACTCATAATAGCCGTAGCCGCACCTGTAAATAAAATAGTGGAAATAAAAACTATCTTAAGATATTTAATTATCTTGTTTTCCGACTTTTCTGTTTCAAATTCTACCAATATATCCTTTGAGCCGATATTAATAATTGTACTGTCTGGATATTCCTTCAGTATCATTCTAATAATATCAGCTATAGACAAAAGATGATTCGGCTTACTTCCTGTTTTTATTAATATTGTAAGCTCCTCAATACGGGCCTTTACGCTTTCAGAAGCTATAATTTCAGCTATATCCTTTATTTTTACAGTATTTTTTCCCTTAATAAGAGCTTTTTTTGTTGGTTTAACATAAATATCCACCTAATTCCTCCCATCAGCTTTATTTTCGGCTGAGCCGTTAATTATAAATTGATTTGAAAGCATTTTTAGAATTAAGCGCATCTATACTCAGAAATAAACCATATAGTAAATTTGCTTTTCTTCCGCAGTACGTAACGGGCTCCAAGAAGACATAAAATCAAGGAAAAGCAAATTTACAGCGCTATTGTCTACTTTTATTCGAGTACACGAATAGCTATAGCTTTTATTCTTTTTGTTTTCATTTTTTCGCAATATCTAAAAATAAATTAAGACTACTATATATTTTCTCAAAATATACGTAAAATATTCATTATTGCTTTTCAAGAGAAAAACAAGCCTGTATTTGAATATAAAATTTTTAAATAAAAAAAGACATGGATTATAGGCCATGCCTTAGAATATAAAATGACAAAAAATTTTTATTGTAAAGAAATTATGCTTGTATACAAAAGCACGGCATTAAAATTCCCGCTTCATTTGCTCCAAATAAAATGACTTATTGTCAACTGCACGCATCGTAGATAAAATTCCGTTCAAATGGTCATATTCATGCTGGAGCAGCTCCGAAAGATCTCCTTCTAAATGCATTGTTTGGGGTTTTAAATTTTCATCTAAATAAGAAATATCTGCACGCTTATACCGTTCCACTTTAACAATCAGGCCGGGAAAGGACATACAATCATCCAGCAATATATATTTTTCATTATCAGGAAAGCGCATCACTGGATTTATAAAAACATAGGGTTTATCCAAAAACATATATAGCAGCCGTTTCTTAATTCCTATTTGCGGTGCCGCAACTGCGCGGCCTGCTCCATATTTTTTTCGATAATCCATAAGTGTATCGTGCAAGTCTTCTATCCACTCAGGCAAAAAGCCAAAGTCTTCTTCTACAATTTCTTCACTGGGTTCATAAAGCTGTGGATTTCCAAGTTTCAGTATTTCTCGTATCATATTGCCTTGCTCCCTCCTTTTTCTTAATTTGTTTCCTGCAAACTCCTATTTATGTAAAAATATAAAATTAATTATATATTTGTTATGTAAAAAGACATAACTCCTCCTTGGCGGAAAGTTATGTCTTTTTAATGACCCGTAGGGGAATCGAACCCCTGTTTCAGCCGTGAGAGGGCCGTGTCTTAACCGCTTGACCAACGGGCCGGAATATTTAAAATTTGACAACATATTTACGATACTACTTTTTTAAGCGCAAATCAATAGTTTTTTTACAAATGTCCCTATTATTTTTTATCTTAATCACATATGCTTCTTAAAGTAAAAAGCTGTCTTTCAGCTTTAAGTGTATTTACTATAATTTACTGCTTAGGCTATAAAAACCCAAATAAAATATAGCTTTTTGGGGGACTCCATACCAATACTCTTTAAAACCATATCTTTTTATATTAAAAAGGCCCTCTCTCAAAGAAGAGGGCCGGCCGTTAGTTAAATTGCGTTATGTGTGAAGCAAACAATTGCGCAAGTAGGTATAATAGCTATGCTTCCAAGGGGGTTAATGCCACAGCAGGAAGTATTGCCGTATGCAGGAAAACCGAAGCCAAGGCCTGAATTTCCGAAGTTGCCGAATCCTGCGCAGCTTGAGCCTATAGGACATGCAGGAGCAGCTCCTACGTCGCAGAGAAGACGGATGCAGTTGCAGTCGCAGCTTACTAAAACACCAGTAAATCCGCTTCCTGATAAGCCACCGCTATTAGTAAAAACAGTAACTGTCTGACCAACGTAACGACACATAGAATCTACTAAACAGTTAACAAAACCATCCATATATTTCACTCCTTAAAAAGTTTTGTATCACTACTTTTCATTTTATAAATGATACTAGTGTATATTATGACAAGCATAGAATTTGTGTTACTTTTTAAGGAATTAATTTCTTAATTTATATTATGATACATTTCCGCAACGCTTCTTATAAAAACACTGTTTGAAGGCCTTTTCCCCTCATACATGGAAAATCCCAGCTGTTCAGCCGCTTTCCTTCCCTTTTCGTCTTCCCAGCCCTTTTTTATGGCATGCCTTATGGCTCTTTCTACACATGAGGAAGTGGTTGAATATCTTTCCGCAAGCATAGGATAGACTGTTTTTGTAATGCTAAATATTTCTTCATTATTCTCTATAGCAGTAATGATGGCTGTCTTTAAATATGTATATCCCTTTAAATTCGGGGCCATTCCCGTGGCCTTAAGGACGCTTGAAACATATTGGCAGGGGCTTTCATAATTTATATGCTTTTTAACATCGCTTAAAGGAAGTGCATCGGTTTCATTTTGTCTTTCTCTTGAATAATAAACCTGCTGGATTCTTCTTTCCATCAGTTCCAAATCAAAAGGTTTTAATATGAAATAATCGGCCCCAAGTTTTAAAGCCCTTTGGGTCAGGGCCTCGGCGCTTACGGCTGTAAACATTATAAAGGAAGGCCTTTTTGAACCTTTAAAGCCCTTGAGCCGTTCTAATATTGTTATGCCGTCAATTACAGGAAGAACCATATCAAGCATAACTACGTCTATATCCTTTTCATAAATCAGTCTCAGCCCGCTTTCACCGTCATGCTCAATGCCTACGATTTCATATTTACCGCTTTTTATAAGGTAGGCCTTAATTAGATCAGCAAGCTCTATATTATCTTCTATAATAGCGACTCTGATTTTACCTTTATAATTCATAATATCCCCTCATATAATATTATACACAGATTTTATATTTAAGCAACATTTTGGAAACCATAGTTACCAATATCCAATGGGTTTTAAACTTTTTTGGATTTTTTATAAAAAGCGGCCTCTTAAAGATTTCTTTAAGTATGCCGCTTTTTATAAGAGGGTCGCTTTAAAAAAGTCCCTTGTTAATTTACTTTTACTTTATTTATGCTGTCTCTGCCATGCGTATATAGCCAAGTGACTATCTACTACATGCCTTTTTCCTGTTGAAGCATTTTTTCTATGAATATTCCATATCCCTTGGAAGGGTCTTGAACAAAAACATGAGTTACGGCGCCTACAAGCTTATTATTTTGAATGATGGGGCTTCCGCTCATTCCTTGAACAATTCCATTGGTTTTTTCTAAAAGTTCCTCATCAGTAATTCTAATGACCATTCCTTTAGAATCGTCCTGAGAGTTTTTATTAATGGATTCAATATAGATATCATATTCTTTTGCCGTTATTCCGTCTACATTGGATATTATTACGGCTGGACCTTCTTCCACTTCATTTTGCAGTCCTATTTTAACAGGACTTCCTAAAGAGCTCCATGAATTTGGATTGTCTAATTTTCCATATAGGCCGTATTCATTGTTAAGCCTTACCTGCCCTATAACTTCATCGGTTTTTATATCCCCTATAAGCTCCCCCGGCAGGCCTTTTTTTCCTTTTTTTACTGATTTAATCTCCGTTTTCATTACATCGCCGTATCTTACGGTCATAAGCTTTCTTGTATCAACATCTAATATTCCATGGCCTAAAGCTGCAAATTTTCCGGTATTTGGATCAAGGTAGGTTATTGTTCCTATGCCCTGTGTTGAATCCCTCACCCAAACACCAATTTTCTGCTTTCCGTCTTCTACTGCCTCAATTGGTCTAACATTTAGTTCAATAATCTCTTCTTCTCTTTTTATTTTGAGATAAATTTCTTCCATTTCTGATTCTATTTCATTAACCAATTCTTCTTTTGTATGGAGTTCTTTGCCGTTTACACTTAATATTAAATCTCCGGCCTGCAAAATCCCTTCGCTTGGCTTATGGGCAACTCCGTCTTTGCCGTTTACATATCCTGTACCAAGGACCATGATACCATCTGTGCTTATTCTCACGCCTATGGTTATACCCATCGGAATTACTTCATGAACTTCGGCACTGTTGTTTTCTTCCTTGTATTCCTCTTCGGTGGGAGATTCATTCTCCTTTTTTGAAGAAATATCTTTTAAATCCAGGATACTGCTGTAATTAAAGGCAGCAAATTTTTCTTTTTTTAAAGGTTCATTATAAACATAAGAAACATCTATATTATCAGATGAAAGCATATTCCTGAAAGGATTTTTTATATCTAAATGCAGATACTCATTATTGAAAATCGAAGGCTTATCAGGAAATAATGCATTTACCGTAACAAAATATATAAAAAATGCAAAAAATAAAGACAATAGAATAATCATAAACTGATTATTGTTGTCATTTTTATTTCTTTGGCTCATTCCTCCACTTCCCACTTAAGCATTTGCGGTATTTCAAAGAATTAAGAAATAATCTGCCGCTTAATATAAGTTAACCTTTTTCATGTCATATATACTCGATTTAAGGTTATAAGATTTTCCACAAATCATGAAGCCAATGATTCTTTAATTATTAAAAACTATTAATTATTTTATGTTTTGGATTAAAATTGAAATGGAAAGAAATTTCCATTTTTTTCGAAATTTTTTAAATTCATATACTCTTATTTTCTCACAAAAAAGTTTTTTTACTAACTTTTATTTTTAAAAATACCTCTTATTAAGAAGAATTTAAAGTATAGGAAATTTGGCTTTTGGCATCGCAAATTGGGTGATTTTACTTTCCCGAGAAAAATAGTGGGTTTCAAGATTTGCTTTAGAAAAGTGACGGAATAGCTATTTATAGTAAATTTATTATGAAGAAGTAGCAAAAGCATATTCCCGACAGGCCTAAAAACACGGATTCCCTTCGGAAACGGTACATTTTGAGCCTCCTTGAATATACGGTTTTGCTGCTATTTAACTTTAAATTTACTATATTCATACTGTTTCTCATTTTAAGTCAAAAGACTTTAAGAGAAAAGGAGTTATTGCAAAATGAATTTTGCAATAACTCCTTTAAATATGATTCTTAAATTCAATGGCGCCGTTCTTTAAATCCTTAGCATTAGCGACTGCAGCCTCGGTTATTTCCGCGCCCCCTAAAAGTCTCGCTATTTCATCAACCGACGATGAGTAATCCAAAAGCTTAACGGAAGTTTCCGTTTTATCTTCCTTGCTGCTTTTTACAATTAAATAATGATTATCCGCCATGGAAGCAATCTGCGGTAAATGACTTACACAGAGTATCTGTTTTTTTCTTGATATAATGGCAAGCTTTTCCGCAACCTTCTGAGCGGTCCGGCCGCTTACACCCGAATCAATTTCATCAAATATAAAAGTATCTATATTGTCGGCCTTTGATAAAACCGTTTTAAGAGCAAGCATAACTCTTGACATTTCTCCGCCGGAGGCTATTTTCGAAAGGCTTTTCAGCGGTTCTCCGGGGTTTGGTGATATGAGAAATTCTACATTATCGTTTCCTGCCGTTCCAAACTCCTGCTTTTGAGAAACTTCTATTTCAAACTTTGCAGCCTTCATTCCCAATTCTCTAAGAACGTCTTCTATTTCTTTTTGAAGAATAAGGGCTTCTTTTTTTCTAATTTCCGTCATTTGGCGGCAGGTTTTAATTATTTTTTTATAAAGCTCTTTCTTTTCTAAATTGAATTTTTGCAATAGCTCTTCACTGTTTATAAGGAAATCGTATTCTTCTTTTATTTTAGAATAATAATCGAGTATGCTTTCGACGGAATTTCCGTATTTCCTCTTAAGGCTGTAAATAAGTTCCAGCCTTTCTTCGATGTTTTTTAAAGCTTCCGGATCTGTTTCTATATTTTCATAATACTTTCTTATATCTCTTACACTATCGTCAAGCAGAGAAAGAATCGATTCAAGCTGAGGCAGGAGCCTTTCAAGATTTTCATCGTCTTGAGAAACAGAATTTATAAGGCTTATGGCAGATGAAATATTATCTACTGCGCTTCCGCCCTCATTTCCGTATAAAAGCTCAATAGAGTTTCCTATGTTCTCTGTCAGCCTTTCGCTGTTTACTAAGATACGCCTTTTTGCTAAAAGCTCTTCTTCCTCATTTTCTTTGAGATTGGCTAATTCAATTTCTTCAATTTGAAATTTAATAAAATCCAGCCTTTTACCAAGGCTTGAACTGTCTTTTGTAATTTCTTTTATCTTTTGATTTATTTGTCTATAGTTTTTTATACTTAAATTCAGGCTCTCTTTATTTTCTTCAAGCTCTTTCCCGCAGAATTTATCAAGAAGCTCAATATGCTTAGAAGAGTTTAAAAGGGACTGGTGCTGATGCTGCCCATGAATGTCCAAAAGAAACTGTGAAATATCCTTCAGCATGGAAACTGTAGCACTTCTGCCGTTTACTTTTATAGAGCCCCGGGAGTTCGTTTTTATTGTTCTTGATATAAGAAGATAATTATCCTCAACATCGATTCCCATATCTTTTATGTATTCCGAAACATCATCATTCTCAAGGACAAAAAGACCCTCTACAAGAGCCTCTTCTTCTCCGTTTGATATAAAATCCTTATCGGCCTTCTGTCCTATTAAAAAATTAATGGAATCTATAATCATAGACTTTCCGGCGCCTGTTTCCCCTGAAAGAATATTCAGGCCCTGAAAAAAATCTATATCCGCTTCTTTAATAAGGGCTACATTTCTTATATGCAGATGCTCAATCAAAAAACTCACCTTCTTTACAAGCTGAATCAAATCTGTAAAAACTATACTCCGGTAAATTTATGAAGTCTTTCAAGAACCGCTTCGGCCTCTTCCACATTTTTAAAAACACTGAATATGGTGTCATCGCCGGCTATGGTACCTATAATTTCTTTATTATCCATAGCATCAAGAGCAGCTGCAACAGCCATGGCCATACCGACGAGGGTTTTTATCACCAGTATATTTCCGGCAACCTGCATACTGGCAACGCCTTCTTTAAAGACCCTGATCTGCCTTTCGGTAATAACATGCTCAGGGCCGGAAATGGCAGCATATTTCTGCTTATTATTATCATATTGAATCTTTGTAAGCTTAAGCTGCCTTATATCTCTTGATACGGTTGCCTGGGTAACGTCAAAGCCCATGGCTTTAAGCCTGTCTGCAAGCTCCTCCTGAGTTTCAATATCATTATTTTTAATAATATCTATAATAGCCGAATGCCTTTTGGATTTCATATATACTCTCCCATTCCCGGGCAGAATTCATTGCCCTTATTAAAATAATATAATATAGCAAATAAATTTTAAAAAAGACTAAATTTATTTACTATAAGCTGAAGAAAAACTTATGAAACTTAAGAAACAAAAAGATAGCTTTCAAGTTCCATAAGTATTGGTATCGCTTAATAAATCTTATATTAATGGTAGAATTTTTTTCTAAGTATATCATAAAAGCCTAAATCATTGGTCTTTATAATCGTCGTGTAAAATTGAGACCGGCTTATTTTAATAATATCACCGCTTGAAAGCTTATAATGCTCCTGCCCGTCAAGGCTTAGGACAACTTCATCAGGGTTATCCCCTATGGTAATATAAACCTCATCATTTGCCGATATAACAGAAGGCCGTGAATACATTTTATGCGGGCATATAGGCGTTATGGCTATAAGCTCTATATCAGGCTTCAATATCGGCCCTCCTGCCGATAAATTATAGGCTGTAGAGCCTGTAGGCGTTGAAATTATGATTCCGTCGGCTCTGTAGGTGTCAATATATTCATCATTTACACCTACCTTAAGGCTTATCATTTTCGATAGATTTCCGCGCAATATGCATATGTCATTCAGGGCAATATGGCTTTCATTACTGCCTTTTCCGAGGATTTCAGCCTGAATCATCATTCTCTTTTCAGTTTTATAATCTCCCTTCAAAACTTTTTCAATTGCTTTTATGCCTTCCGATTTGTCAACGTCTGTCAAATACCCAAGATTGCCTAAATTTATGCCTAAAAGAGGGATGTCGCAAAATGCGGCGCGCCTTGCGGCTTCAAGAATTGTACCGTCGCCGCCTAAAACAATAATGAAGCTGCAGTTGATACACATTTCATTGATACCCATAAAAATTTCCCCATTAAAAGCTCCTTCGGCAGAGCCTGTTTCTATAATGGGGTAATGTCCCTTTGATTTAAGCCAGTCAATGACTTCTTTCGTATATTCAAGCTCCCTATCTTTCGTATGGTTTGTAATTATCCCTACATTTTTCATTCCCTAGCCCCTAAACAATTCTTCGTTTATTTCAGTGCATATATGCTTATAACGGCTTGGGTTCAAACCGTCACCGTGGGATTTGCTGATATATATGAGATATTCTATATTTCCGTCTCCGCCCTTTATGGGAGAAGGTATAATGTCTTTTACTGTAAAATTAAATCCTATAATAATATTATACATATTTTCCAGTATTTTTAAATGAATTTTTCTATTTTTGACAACGCCGTCTTTTCCTACGTTTGCCGGCCCAGCTTCAAATTGAGGTTTTATAAGGCATACAGCCTCGCCCTTTTCATTTAAAAGAGTTGAAATATTTTTTAATATTTTACCAAGAGAGATAAATGAAACATCAACTGATGCAAAGGAAATATCATCATCAATATTTACGTCTCTTATATCCGTTTTTTCCATGGATATCACTCTTTTATCATTTCTAAGGCTTTCGGCAAGCTGGTCTGTGCCTGTGTCTACGGCATATACTTTTAAAGCGCTGAATCGAAGCATACAATCGGTAAAACCGCCTGTGGAAGCCCCAATGTCAATACAGATTTTATCCTGAAGGTTTATGGAAAAATGCTTTAAAGCTTTTTCAAGCTTATATCCGCCCCTTCCTACATATATATATTCAGGCTTTTCAACAGAAAAAATGCTATCATCAAAAAATTTAGAACCGGGAGATAAAAGCACCTTATCCTGCAGCCGAACTCTGCCTTCTTTTATCATATCTACGGCAATATTTCTGCTTACGCCTTCCTGCTTTGAAATTAACAGATCAAGCCTTATTTTTTCAGGCATTTTTGTTTCCGTCCTCTATTTTACTAAGTATGGTTTCCATCATTTTTTCAGTGCTTAAGCCGTAAATATGGAAAAGCTCTTCTCTTGTGCCTTGAGGTATGAATTCATCGGGAAAAGCAAATATATGATAGTTAGAAACATTGATTCCCATATCATTTGCCTGCCTTAATAAATTGCTTCCAAAGCCTCCCGAAACTACGTTTTCTTCAAATGTAAACACATGCTGAAAGCTCTTTAAAAGCTCTGTCATTTCTTTATCTATTGGTTTTGCAAATCTTGCATTTATAAGAAGCGGGCTGTGGCCCTTTTCCTTAAGCATTCCGTAGACTTTAAAAGCTTCCTCCATCATAGAACCAAGAGCAATCAGGGCAATTTCCTTCCCTTCAAAAATCACTTCGGATTTTCCAAGCCTTATTTCAGAAATAGTGTCATGAAGGAGCATGGAAGCAGAGCCTTTGGGGTATCTTACGGAGACAGGCCCCTTATGGTCTATGGCAAATTTAATCATTTTTCTAAATTCTGCTTTATTCTTCGGAGCCATAATTACCATATTGGGCATGGAGCTTAGAAAGGATATATCAAAAAGCCCTTGATGGGTTTCTCCGTCGGCGCCTACGACACCGGCTCTGTCGATTGCAAAAACGACATTACTGTTCATAAGGCAGACATCATGAAGAAGCTGGTCATAGCTTCTCTGGAGAAAAGTTGAATACACAGCAAAGACAGGCTTAAAACCGTTTTCTGCCATGGCAGCGGAAAAGGTTACGGCATGCGCCTCGGCAATACCCACATCGAAAAATCTTTTGGGAAATTCCTCTTGAAATGGAGTAAGGCCTGTTCCCTCCGGCATAGCAGCCGTTACGGCAACTATTTTTTCATCGCTTCTTGCAAGCTTGCATAGTGTTTTTCCCAAAACGTCGGAATAGGTATCATATACTTTGGTTTTTAAAACCTTGCCGGTTTTAATATCAAATTTATCTATTCCATGGAATACGCAAGGGTCCTTTTCACTCATTTTATAGCCTTTGCCCTTTTTTGTATAAACATGAAGAAATACAGGGCCTTTCATTTTTTTAGCCCTGTTGATGACATTAATAAGCTCTTCTACATTATGGCCGTCTATGGGGCCGATATATTTAAAGCCCATTTCCTCAAATAAAATTCCCGGAACAAGGGCATATCTCACGCTGTTTTTCGTTTTTTCAGCAAATCTTCCCAAGCTTTCGCCTACGATGGGAATGCTGTTTAATATCTTTCTTATATCATTTTTTACACCGATATATTGAGGGCTTGTTCTGATGTCGTTTAGATGGCGGCTCATTGCCCCTACATTTTTAGATATGGACATTTGGTTGTCATTTAAAATAACCATTAAATCCGTGCCGCCTCTGCCGGCATTATTAATAGCTTCAAAGCTTAAGCCCCCCGTCATGGAGCCATCGCCTATAATGGCAGCTATTTTATATTTTTCGCCGGATAAATCCCTGCTTAAAGCCATGCCCAAAGCAGAGGATATGCTGGTGGAGCTGTGGCCTATATCAAAAAAATCATGAGGGCTTTCGTTTTTCTTAGGAAAACCCGAAAGTCCGTTAAGCTGTCTTAAGGTATCGAATTTATCTTTTCTTCCTGTAAGAATTTTATGAACATAAGCTTGATGGCCCACGTCCCATAATATTTTATCTTCGGGAGAATTAAGGCAATAATGCAAAGCCACCGTAAGCTCCACAACCCCAAGGTTTGAAGCAAGATGGCCTCCGGTTTTTGAAACAGATTTCACCAGAAAGCTTCTTATTTCTTTACAAAGCTGGGGTAAATCCTGTTTATCTATTTCCTTTAAATCCTCAGGGGAATTTATTCTATCAATATAGCGCATATGCACCACTTTCCAATCGTATTATCTCATAAACATAAGGCTTGAACGTGCGCACTCTTCATTCAATAAAAGCAAACGCCGTTTAACTTTATTATAGGACTCTTTAGCCTTTCTCGCATTCATACATTTCCCTTCGTGAAATGTATGAATGTAATAATCAAGCTTCCCTTGATTTTGATGTAGGGCTCTTTTGCCCTTGACCCATTCATACATTTCCCTTCGTGAAATGTATTCATGTAATAATCAAGCTTCCCTTGATTTTGATATATTGTTCTTTACCCCTTGACCCATTCATACATTCCCCTTCGTGAAATGTATTCATGTAATAATCAAGCTCCGCTTGATTTTGATATATTGTTCTTTACCCCTTGACCCATTCATACATTTCCCTTCGTGAAATGTATTCATGTAATAATCAAGCTTCGCTTGATTTTAATATAGGGCTCTTTTGCCCTTGACCCATTCATACATTTCCCTTCGTGAAATGTATTCATGTAATAATCAAGCTTCGCTTGATTTTAATATAGGGCTCTTTTGCCCTTGACCCATTCATACATTTCCCTTCGTGAAATGTATTCATGTAATAATCAAGCTTCGCTTGATTATTACATATTATAGGCCGCTACGGATACAACGATGCCGAGAACGGCGCCTGCCGCAACCTCAACGGGACTATGGCCGAGAAGCTCTTTAAGCTTTTTATCGAGAACGATGCCTGTATTTTCGATATTTGCCACAAGTTTATTTATGATTTCCGCCTGTTTTCCTGCGGCTCTTCTTACCCCTGCGGCGTCATACATAACAACCATGCTTATAACGGCGCATATGGCAAAGGCCGTAGAGTCAAAGCCTTCAAGAAGGCCGACGGAAGTAGACATTGCCGAAACAAAAGACGAATGGGAGCTTGGCATTCCTCCGGAGCTTATCATAAGGGCAAGGCTTAATCTGCGTTCTTTTTTAAACTCAATCATAATTTTAATAAGCTGAGCAATGGCCCATGAAAATGAAGCTGTCCAAAAGATGCTGTTATTTATAATCTGATTTATATACTTCAACAAAAAACCTCCCGGCCGCTATGAATAAAATACGGCAAATACTTTAAATTCTTTCTATCAGGCATCAACTTTTTCTGTTTAAAAGAGATTCGGCATAATTTATTATATCATTATTATATAAGCTTAATCTTAAGAGAATTTGAACGCTTTCAGAAGAAAATTCCTCATAGTCTTTTTTTGCTCTTTCCATACCGTAAAGGGATACATAAGTATTTTTATGATTTTTAGCATCGGAGCCTATACTTTTGCCAAGTTCAGAAGCATTTCCCTCTACGTCAAGAATATCGTCTTTTATTTGAAAGGCCATGCCTAAATAATATCCCGATAGCTCGAACTGCCTTACAATTTCATCGTCGGCTCCTGCCATAATGGCACCGGAAGCCATAGCAGCTTTAATAAGGGCTGCCGTTTTATTTTCATGAATATAAGTTAATATTTCTTTTTCAATTATTTTTCCGTCGGACAAAATATCTACAACCTGTCCGCCGATCATTCCGTCTATACCGGAAGCCTTGGCAATTTTACTCATGGCCTTTAAAGAATTAATATCAACGCTTTCCAAAGCATAATCAGTCATAATTTCATAAGCTGTGTTTAAAAGAGCATCTCCCGCCAAAATGGCTACGGCCTCTCCGTAAACCTTATGATTTGTAAGTTTTCCTCTGCGGTAATCATCGTTATCCATGGCAGGAAGGTCATCATGAATAAGAGAATAGGCATGAATCATCTCTAAAGCGCAGGCAAAGGGAATTGTCTTATTAAAATCGCTTCCTAAAGCCTTGGTGCTTAAAAGGGCTAAAGCAGGTCTTACTCTCTTTCCCCCTGCAAATACGGAATATCTCATGGCCTCTGAAATTATGTCTGGGTATTTTATATCAAGATAGGTATAGAGTCTGTTATTTATAATTTCAATATACTCATTCATAATCTTCTTCTCCTTCTGTATCAAAGGGAGTTTCTTTAAAAAGGCCGTCAGCTTGTTCCTTGAGTACAAGCACCTCTTTTTTTACTGTTTTAAGCTCTTTATCAAGAAATACGCTGATTTCAATGCCTTCCTTGTAAAGCTTTAAAGATTCGTCTATGGAAATATCATTATCCAATAAATCGGCTATTTCTTCAAGCCTTGAAAAAGCGTCTTCAAAATTAAGTTTTTTTCTGGCCATTATAATCACCCTTTAAAATAAAGTAAATTCCACCCAAGGAAGTAATAAAAATCTATTTTCATAAACGGCTTAAATAGATAAACCCTATATTTAAACCATTCAAACATATGATTTTTTTACTGTTTCATTTTTAAATTCACTATAATTCAGTGTTTGAAAAAAACTTTTGTTTTTATCTTTCTTCATTTTTCAAACACGACTCAATGAATGCCTTTGCATACCCGTCTGAAAACATAAGCTTTATGGTATCCCCCGGATTAAGCCTTTCTACGGAATTTACAGGAATATCATTCTTAAAGGCTATGGCATATCCTCTGCTCATAAGTCGCAGGGGGGACAGCTTTTCCATAAGGGAAGCATAATGGGATAATTTTTCTTCCGAATTTTTTATATTTGAGAGCATTTTTTGTGACATTCGTCTGTTATAGCCTTTTAATCTGTCATAATCTTTATTATTTTTATTAATCAATCTATAGTAATAGTCCTTAAAATTAAGGGCTTTTATTTCCTGTTCAATATGGCTTATTTTTCTTATTATAGCCCTGTCCATTTTTTTATATAAATAATTAAGGGTATTGATATAACTCATTCTGTCTGGAAAGCTCATGCTTATGGCGGCAGAAGGCGTAGGTGCGCGCAGATCCGAAACAAAATCCGAAATTGTATAATCCGTTTCATGGCCTACGGCTGAAATAACAGGTATTTTTGAATTAAATATGGCCCTTGCGACAATTTCTTCATTAAATGCCCATAAATCTTCTATAGAACCTCCGCCCCGGCCTATAATTATAATATCCGCCTTTTTCCATCTGTTTGCAATATCCAATGCATTTACTAAGCTATAGGGGGCTTCTGCTCCCTGAACAAGTGAAGGAATTATGACAAGCTCTATACCGGGATTTATACTTCTTCCCATTCGAATCATATCTCTTACGGCGGCAGATGTAGGCGAGGTTATTAATGCTACGGTTTTAGGCGCAGGAGGAATGGGCTTTTTATATTTTTCGTCAAATAAGCCTTCGCTGTAAAGCTTATTTTTTAAAGCTTCAAATCTGATATGAAGCTCTCCCTTTCCGTAATCTTGAATAATCTCTGCGTAAAGCTGATAAGCGCCTGTTTTTTCATAGAGAGAAATTCTTCCGAAAACCATTACTTTCAAGCCGTTTCTCATTTCAAAATTTATCCTTGAAGCACTGGATTTAAACATGACGCAGTTAATAGAGGCATTTTCATCTTTCAGGCTGAAATATAAATGACCTGATGAATGCCTCTTAAAATTCGATATTTCACCTTCTATAAAAAGTTCGGATAAAATAACGTCTTCTTCAAGAATAGATTTTATATAGGAATTAATCTGAGATACGCTGAAAAAACTCTTTTCCAATTTTAAACTTCTCCCACGCTTTTTACTACACTTCCCAATACCCCGTTTATAAAGGACGGTGCCTCTTCCGACGAATATATTTTAGCAAGCTCCACCGCCTCATTGACGGATACGGAATAGGGAATATCCTCGGCAAAAAGGATCTCGTATATGGCAAGGCGCAGTATCGCTATGTCGACAGTATTAAGCCTGTCCATTTTCCAGCCCTTAAGGTTTTCGGTTATATATATATCAATTTTATTTATATTCTGAATAACACCGCTGATTTCCTGATAAATAAACGCTCTATCCCCGTCTGTAAGCTCGTGGTCCTTGCCATATTCGTTTAAAATCTTATCAGGCTCTATATCGGTATAAAATTCAAGCTGGTATACCAGACTGAATGCGTGCTTTCTGGCGGTTCTTCTGCTCATAAAAATCCCTTTCTTCGTAGCGTATGCTTTTAAATTAGAAACCGGCTAGGCAGTGTCTGAAAACCTAGAAACCGGCAAGAATAATAAATAAACTAAAGTTTATTTATCATTTTACAGCAGAAATACATTTTTCAGCTTGTAAGCTGAAAAAGTATTGTTTGTAAGGAAGTGTGAATTCGAGGAGAAAACCCCAAAGATAGCGGGCATTTACATTTTTGCTTTATGCAAAAATGTTGAGCGTACAGGTTTACTCAAAGTAAACCTGTACGGCATATCTTGAGGATTTACGACAATGAAGTCGCACTTTTATGGCAAAACATCCTAGAGTTTGGAGTTTTCAGACACGCCCTAATGTTTGGATTTTAAAATTAAATTTAACAAACCCTTAAAGGTAGCTTTAAGGGTTTATCATAACAATCTACTCTGTAACTTTCGTATCCTTCTTGCTTACAATCTTATCCTTCTCTGCAACCAAGCCTGTAACGCTTATATTGATTTCCGGAACCTCAAGGCCCGTCATAGTCTCTATTGCATTCTTAACCCTTTCCTGAACCTGAGTGCATACCTCATGTATTTTATATCCGGCTCTTATATAAAGATTAAGTTCGAATTTTACTTCGTTGCCTTCAACCTCTACTTTAACCCCTTTGGATAAATTCTTTTTTCCAAGGAGCTCCGCAATATCCGTGATATTGCCTGCCATTGCGGCAACACCTGCAACTTCCATAGCCGCCGTACCTGCTATTGTCGCTAAAACATCGTCTGCTATCTGAATTTGCCCTATGCAGTCGTTATGTTCTTCCGTTCTTATCTCAGCCATAAAAACCTCCCTATATCATAATCATCGTTTTTATTCATAGTATGTGCCAAATAAATAATAGTATATGCTTTTTTGTAATGTTTAAGAAAAATACTTGCTTTATATATACGGGTTTAATGTTTGGATGTATTCGTAAACCAAAGCAATTTATAGATGCTTATACCCAATTGTATCATAAATCTAATTTTTACTCATGCATTTTACTGCGTAAAATGCATCGGAGGGTGCTGCAAAATTTATTTTGCAACACCCCTATTATACCATATCTGGCTTATTTTGCAATCTTTTTGGCTTTATGCTGCATCTTTTTATATCCTTTGAAAAATCAAAAAGGCCTTCCGGCCTTTTTAATTTTTATAAACTATTTACTTTAGAAGGTTTCTACATAAAGCTCAAAATGTGCCTTCGGATGGATACATGCAGGACAAATTTCAGGAGCTGCGTCGCCTTCATGAATATATCCGCAGTTTCCGCATTTCCAGAAAACCTTTCCGTCTTTTTTAAATACGGTGCCGTTTTCAATATTGGCGAGAAGCTTTAAAAATCTCTTTTCATGATTTGTCTCTGCATCGGCAATCTTTGAAAAAGCAACTGCAACTTCGTTAAAGCCTTCTTCTTTCGCTACTTTTGCAAATTCGGGATAAAGATGTGACCACTCGTCGTTCTCCCCATCAGCGGCCGCCTTTAAGTTTGCAGCAGTATCTCCAAATTCTACCGGATAATCGGCATTTATTGTTATGTTAGCTGGAAGCTCATCTTTAAAGCCTTCTACAAGAAGCTTGTAAAATCTCTTTGCATGCTCCTTTTCATTGTCAGCAGTTTCGATAAATATGTTTCTGATCTGCTTGTAACCCTCTTTATCGGCAACGGAAGCGAAGAATGTATAACGGTTCCTTGCCTGGGATTCTCCTGCAAATGCCTTAAGTAAATTTTCTGCTGTTTTTGTTCCTTTTAAACTCTTCATCTTATCTACCCCCTTGATTAGAATTGTATCTTCGAGCATTGTCGTGTGCAGTAAACAAATTTAAAAATAAGCAAATTAACCCTATAGGGTTTTGTTCTTCTAAATTTGTCTACCTAAATGCCCGGATGCATTTTAAAGCAAAACAAGATATATGCTTTTGTTACTGTAAAACTAATTTGTTTTACTATATATGCATCGGCAAAGGCTTTTAAAAGCCCTTGCTATTTCATAAGCGTAGGCTCTGCTCATACATTTCACGAAGTGAAATGTATTCGTGGATAAAGCTAAGCAAAGCTTAGTTTTATCCATATTATAGCATAATTTAGGCTTTTTATCATGCATTTCTTTTATAAAAACATGAATATAAAACCCATCTTTCCATAAATAAAATCAAGTTATAACTTGATTTTAATACAGTATACCATATACAGAATCTATGGTCAACAAACCTGGAGTTAACGCCATTGTGTTATCAATCGTATCAAGCCTTTTTAAGATTAGAAAAATGGGCCATGAATTTTTTAACTCCAACCCCCGGAAACTCTATAGAGACCTCATAATCGGCTCCGGCAGGGCGTATATCCTTTACAGTGCCTACCCCGTATTTCATCTGTTTCACTTTATCACCTATTTCAAAATCAAGAGTAATATTTTTAGGGGCAGGAATGGGGTTCTCTCTGTAATTTTTACCGCCGAAGCTGGATTTCATATTTTCTTTTGCGTTAATGGGAGCTGTTTTTCCAATGTTACCTGATGCTTCAAATTTAGATTTACTCTCCTGCATGTTTCTATCTATGATATTAATAGGGATTTCCTTTAAAAATCTTGAAGGCAGATTGCATACGATTTGTCCGTGCTGCATTCTTTGGGAGGCACTTGTTAAATAAAGACTGTTTTCAGCCCTTGTGATACCAACGTAGCAAAGCCTTCTTTCTTCCTCAAGGTCGCTTAAATCTCCTGAAAACATGGAACGGTAGCTGGGAAATATGTTTTCTTCAAACCCTGCAATAAAAACAATAGGAAATTCAAGGCCTTTAGAGGAATGCAATGTCATTAGGGAAACATTTTCAGAAGAATCATCGAAACCGTCTATATCGGCAACAAGAGAAACCTCTTCCAAGAAAGCTGAAAGGGTTTTGTCTTCGGAACTTTCTTCAAACTCTCCTGCTTTATTCATAAGCTCTTCAATGTTTTCTATTCTTGAACGGGCTTCGTCTGTCCCTTCTGTTTCAAGCTCTTTTATATATCCTGTTTTTTCCATAACATATTCTATGACCTCGGAAACCATATTCACATAGGCGAAGCTTTTAAGCTCTTCCATCAGGTTTATGAATTCCTCTATTCTTTTGGCCCTGGTTCCAAGCTCTAAAAGACATTCGGGGTTCTTCATCGCATCAAAAAAGGACATTTCATTTTGGATGGCATATTCAGATATTTTATTTGCAGTGGTGTCGCCTATACCTCTTTTGGGGGTATTTATGATTCTTTTAAAAGCCACATCGTCAAAGGGATTATATATCGCCTTTAAATAAGCAAGCACGTCCTTTACCTCTTTACGGTCATAGAACCTTACCCCTCCGTATATTTTATAGGGTATATTGCTTTTTACAAGCATGTCCTCCACAGATCTTGAAAGGGAGTTCTGCCTGTATAAAACGGCCATATCATTATAGCTTCCGCCGGTGTTTTTGTGCTCTTCTATTTTTTCGCATATAAACTGAGCTTCTTCCAAATCATTGGAAGCCTTATAGAAATTAATATTCCTGCCTTCTTCGTTTTCCGTCCAAAGCACTTTATTTTTACGGCTTATATTATTATTGATTACAGCATTGGCTGCCGTAAGTATATTTTGAGTAGAGCGGTAGTTCTGTTCAAGCTTTATAACCGTGGCGTTTTTAAAATCTTTCTCAAAATCGAGAATATTAGAAATATCCGCCCCTCTCCAGCCGTAAATACTCTGGTCGTCATCCCCTACAACGCAGAGATTATGACTTTTAGACGATAGAAGCTTTATAAGGCTGTATTGAGCAAAGTTCGTGTCCTGATACTCGTCAACCATTATGTATTGGAACCTGTTTTGATATTTTTCCAATATGTCCGGCCTAGCTGTAAATAATTTCACCGTAAGAAATATAATATCGTCAAAATCAAGGGCATTATTTGACTTGAGCCTTTTCTGATAGAGACTGTAAACCTTTGATATTTGGCTTAGCCTGTAATCTGACTGGGACTTTCTTTCAAATTCCTCCGCCGTAACAAGCTTATCCTTTTCTCCACCTATAACTGCCTGAACAGATTTAGGCGGAAACTGCTTTTCATTTATATTGGCTTCCTTAATGCAATCTTTAATCAGTTTTAAAGAGTCGTCAGCGTCATATATCGTAAAGCTGTTGTCATAATTTATATGATGGATTTCTCTTCTTAATATTCTAACGCAGGTTGAATGAAACGTGCTTACCCATACGGCGTCGTTTCCCACAAGGGCATTTACTCTTTCCTTCATCTCTTTTGCAGCCTTATTGGTAAACGTTATAGCGAGAATATTATAAGGGCTTATGCCCTTTTCTATCATATATGCTATTCTGTGAGTTAAAACCCTTGTTTTTCCGCTTCCTGCACCTGCAAGAATCAGTAGGGGTCCCTCCGTATGCATCGCAGCAGTCCTTTGTACCGGATTAAGCTTATCGAGTAAGTTCATATAAAAGCTCTCCTTCTTATATCTATATAAATAAAATATTACTTAAGCTATTCAATATATTAACACCTATGATTTTCGTTGTAAAGCCAAGTTATACTCGAATAAAAGTGAAATAGTAGGATTATAAATTTGCTTTTCCTTGACTTTATGCCTTCTTGGAGCCTGTTCCTTACTGCGGAAGAAAAGCAAATTTACTACATGTTATAAAGATATATCCTGCCTTTTAGCAATTCAATCCATTCCTCTCTATAATTACCTGTGTACAACCTCACTTGTCTATAATATAATAGAGCATGAAGAAATAATAAGGCTTATTCTTTTAACTGACTATCATATTTTTCTTCGGGGGGATTACATTGAAAAGATTTAATCAAGAAATGATACAAAAACTTGAAAAAAAGATTGATAAGGTTTATTGTAATGCCTGCGGGCGTGAAATAAAAATGAATAAATACGGCTATTTTGACGATTATTTAACCGTGGAAAAAAGATGGAGCTACGGCTCCAGGTTTGATAATCAGGTTCACTCTTTTGATTTATGCCAGGATTGCTATAACATTCTTATAGAAAGCCTTCAGGTAAAGCCTGATATTGAAAACGAAATTAAATAAACTGCTGATTTTATTGATAATTTATAAAAGACATATTTTCTTTTTTAAAGAAAATATGTCTTTTTGTTTTTATTTTTTATGAATCCTATGCGTCTTAAAAAGAATAAACAGATTTATCAAATCTCGCTGTATGAAACCTGCATCATCTTTTTCTTGAATACACAGTAAAATCCAATGAAAAATAAGGCTGTTACGAACCATGACACAGGATAGCTTCCAATAATAGTCATCATATTTCTGTTTTTTGGAACAACGATTAAAATCCATAATATACGGCACATACACGTACCAATGAGAGTCAGCAGCATGGGTTTAACAGTCTCCCCTGTCCCTCTGATGGCCCCTGAAAGCACATCACCAAATACATAAAGAAAATATAACGGAGAAAGGAAGCGCATCAGCTTTCCGGTAATAGGTATAATGTCATAGTCTGCGGGGTTTATAAATAATTTTCCGATAGGCTCTGAAAAGAAAAACAAATTAGCGCTTATTATAAATACGATAGCTAATGTCATAATAAGCCCTACCCGTACCCCCTTAAAAATACGGTCGTACTTGCCTGCTCCGAAATTCTGAGCTACGAAGGTAGATATTGCCGAGGCAAGGGAATCCACAATAATCCATATGAGAAAATCAAGCTTTCCGCAAAGGGCCCATGCAGCTATATTATCCGTTCCCATGCTGTTTATATTTGCCTGAATCATCATATTTGCTATGGGATATAAGGAAGCCTGAAGGCCTATGGGAATCCCCACTTTAAAAATAGCTTTGAGCATTTTAGGATAAAACTTTATTGATTTCATATGAAGCCTGCAATCCATATCGGTATTCATTAAAAATCGTATAATAAGAACAGCACTTACGGCTTGCGCAAGTATCGTAGACAATGCCGCCCCTGAAACGCCCCATCTGAAAACGCCTACAAAAAGCAAATCCGTCAATATATTAACCGTACTTGATATAAGAAGGTAATAAAAGGGCGTTTTTGAATCCCCCATGGCTCTTACAATTCCGGCCCCTATATTATATAGCATAGAAACCGCAAGACCGCCAAAATATATTCTGACATAATCCAATGTAATAGGATAAATATCCTCCGGAATTTCAAGCTTATAAAGAAAGTATGGGGCCAATACTATACCAAGTACAGATAAAAGAAGTCCTCCCGTAAAAGAAAAAGCAATTGCAGTATGTACGGCTTCCGAAAGCTCTTTTTTATTTTTTGCCCCAAAATGCTGGGATATTATAATCGTTGCCCCTGTGGATAAGCCCAAAAAGAAATTTACAGGAAGCTTTAAAAAATTATATACGGAATCAACAGCCGCAAGACCGTTTTTGCCTACAAACTGCCCTACTATAATTGCATCTACCGTAGTATATAGCTGCTGAAACAGGCTTGATAAAAGCAAAGGCAGGCAAAAAATCAAAAGTTTCCTCCAGATAACACCAGAAGTCAAATCTATGTTTTTTTCTCTCATATTCTCCTCCGTTATATTAATAATTATAGTAAATTTATCATGGAGAAGCAGCAAAAGCCTTTGTGAATATACGGCTTTGCTACTATTTAACTTTAAATTTACTATAAATCTAATATAACATGAAAATATATATTTGTTAAACGGATAATATAGATTAAAATCATCTGCTATTTCGATAGATATACTTTGTTTTAAAATAATTACAGTTTATTTGGATTGAATCGGCAATCCAAGGCAATATATTTTAAATTCGCAATGAACTTTTGTAGCATGGTATAGTAAGTTTAAAAGAAAGAGCAACAAAACCATATATTCGCGAGGATTCAAAATGTGTTTTAGAAGAAATATAAGAAAGCGCCTTTGTGAAACTGCCTTTATCTGATTTTATATATTGAAAGGCTTATATCTGTTACGGTATAAAGGCAATTTCACTATGTTTCCAAAGGAAATCCGTGCTTTTCTACGAAACGAACTTGGAAAAGAACACGGACGTAAGCCTGCAAATCTCTTTTAAGTGAGCGATTTCTTATCGTTATCAAACTTATTTTTGTTTGGTAACGGTGAATCTTTAATGAATCGGTTTTTGTTGCTTCTTTATAAGAAACTTACCATATTCCATTCTATAAATTCGTACCTTTTTGTATTCATAACAAAGGCTCTCTATTAAAGAGAGCCTTTCCATTCATATTAAAGAAGATTCACATTTATGGTTAAATGTATATCATCAAAAATGCCTGAAACGAGATTATTCATAGCTCTTACAGCTTGAAAATAATCATTTATTTCCTTTATGGAGGTTAGATTTATATATTCTTCTTCGATTTCGTCAAAAAGTTCTTTCGTATCTTCATTGTTGTTTCTTTTCAGCCTGAAGATATCGGTTTTCTTTTCAAATTCTATCGTTCTTGTTTTGTACTCAGTATTTTTATCAAGCCTTTCCTTTGTTTTTTTCAGGTTGATATATTCCTTCGTTTCTAAAAGCTCTTTTATAAGCATGCTTTTTGCTCCCACTAAGCTCATAGCCCACCTCTTTTATCACTTTATATATTATCTTATTCCGCTATACGTTCTTTGTGATAAAAGCAGTGAAAAATGTACCCTGTAAAAAGTCTTATTCAAAGGACTCGTATTTTCTTGAATAGCCTGCGGCAATGGTTCCCGGGCCTGCATGGACGGTTATGGTAGCGCCTATACTTGAAACAGGCAAATGGAAAGAATATCCCTTCTCTTCAAGAACAGCCTTCATATTTTCCGCTTCTTCAACGGCATCCGAACAGGCTACAGTGAAATTATATAAATGCTCTTTCCCTTTAACCCTCTGTTCAAATATCTCCATGATTTCATTTATTGCTTTTTTCCTGCCCATTACCTTATTGCTTGGCAGAAGTTCCCCGTTTTCAAGGAATATAATGGGCTTTATATTAAAAAGGCTTCCGGCAAAAGCCGCCACCTTGCCTATTCTTCCGCCCTTTTGCAGATACTCTAAGGTATCTACGCTGAATATTGCGGCGGTATCCTTTTTAATAGCATCGGAAATTTCTATAATTTTTTCTATAGGGTAGCCTTTTTCATTCATTTTAGCTATTTCAAGAAGTACGCAGCCTTGAAAAATGGTAGCGCTTTCAGAATCAATCACATAAATCTTTGAATCGGGAAATTCTTCTTTTAATATGCCTGCGGAAGTAATGGCGCATTGATAGGCACCGCTGAACTTAGAGGTAAGGCATACGCATATTACATCTACGCCCTTTTCAACATAAGGCCTGAATTTATCTATATAATCCTGAACCGGGGGAAGAGAGGTCTTTGGATATGCCTTTTCGTTTCGCATTTTCCTGTATAATTCCTCATAGCTTATATTAACTCCCTCTTTAAAATAATCCACTCCGTTAAAGGTTATGTAATAGGGTATTATATCTATATCATATTTTTCTAATAAATCCTTAGTCAAATCGCACGAGCTGTCACTTATTATTTTGTAATTTGACATACAAGCCTCCTTAATTTTTTAGTGATGCAGTCCTATACCTTTTCATAATAAAAGCCGCAGGAATCACTCCCTTCGGCTTTTAAGCCAACCGAGATTTTTCAGTTCTCTATGGTTAATATTCTAAACACCTTTTCGCCTACTGTCAATGCAAATTAAAGCCTCCTTGTATAAATATATAAGCTGCCGCCGAATTAAACTAAAACTTGATTGGCTATACACTAAGACGTATAGACTCCTACTTATTTTTATTAAAACTTGATTATTATGACTTGCTGTGTAAAAATAATAATAAAGCAATTGAATCTGTTTGGGTTTTACGCCCTCCAATAATACAAAGGAGTTTTAAATTTGGGTAAAATTTTAATTATTGCCGAAAAACCGTCGGTAGCCCAGGATATTGCAAAAGTACTTAATGCAAAAGTTAAAGGCGACGGCTTTTTTTCGTCAGATGAATATATTGTTACATGGGCTCTGGGCCATCTTGTAAGCCTTGCGGAGCCGGAAGACTATGATGAAAAATATAAAAAATGGAAAATTGCCGACCTTCCCATTATGCCTGAAAAAATAAAGCTTAAGTCTGCTCCTAAAACGCAAAAGCAGCTTAATATCCTTAAAAAGCTTATGAATTCCGAGGATACGGAATCTATCATCTGCGCAACAGACAGCGGACGGGAAGGTGAGCTTATTTTCAGATATATTTATGAGTTTACAAAATGCAGGAAGCCTTTTAAAAGGCTGTGGATTTCCAGTATGACGGATGCCGCCATAAAAAAAGGCTTTCAGGATATAAAGCCAGGCTCCGATTACGACAATCTTTATTATTCGGCTAAATGCCGCTCAGAAGCCGACTGGCTTGTAGGCATTAATGCCTCCAGAGCCTACAGCCTGAAATATAATTCTCTTCTCAGCATAGGCAGGGTGCAAACCCCTACCCTTGCAATCATCACATCGAGGCAGGAGGAAATAGACGCCTTTGTTCCTCAGGATTATTGGCAGATAAAAGCTCAGTTCGGAGAATATATAGGCCTTTGGTCAACAGAAGATTTAAAGGATAATAAACTGTTTGACCTTGAAAAGGCAAATGAAATCATAAGTAAGCTACAAAGTAAAACCGGCACTGTCAAAGATATCATTAAAGAAAAAAAATCCCAGCCTCCCGGGCTTCTCTATGATTTGACCTTGCTTCAAAGAGAGGCCAACAGGAAATTCGGATATTCTGCAAAGGATACCTTAAGTATCGCCCAGGACCTTTATGAAAAGAGAAAGCTTATCACATATCCAAGAACCGACAGTCAGTATCTTTCCGACGATATGGTCCCAAAGCTTAAAACAGTAATTGAAAAGCTTAATATGGAGCCTTATGGAGATTATGTTCATTACGTCCTTTCTCTTCCTAAGCTTCCGATTACCAAAAGAATCGTAGACAATAAGAAAATATCTGACCACCACGCCATTATTCCTACGGAAAAGCAGGCTAATTTAAAAGCGCTTTCTTCCGGTGAATACAATATCTATGATTTAATCGTAAGAAAATTTCTTGCGGCGTTTTACCCTAATTATATCTATAACGTAACAAAAATAATAACCCTTTCAGAGGAAGAGACATTTGTTACCCAAGGAAATACTGTAATCCAGCTGGGGTTTAGGGAGCTTTATAAAGACGATAAAAAGCCTGCCAAGGAAGAAGAAGAGGCCATACTGCCCGATGTTAAAATCGGTGAGGAATTTCCTGTGCTTCATACGGAGCTTATCTCTAAAAAAACAACGCCGCCGAAGCTTTATACAGAAGAAAGCCTTCTTGCCGCCATGGAAAACGCAGGCCGTTTTGTAGACGATGAAACCCTTAAGGAAAAACTTAAAGAATCGGGCATCGGTACGCCTGCCACAAGAGCCGCAATTATAGAAAGGCTGATTTCTGTAGGATATTTAACCCGTTCAGGCAAAAATTTGATCCCTACCGAAAAAGGAATGAATTTAATAAAAACCGTCCCCCATGAGCTGAAATCCCCCGAAACTACAGGCAAATGGGAAAAAGGCCTCACTTCCATAGCAAAGGGCAATATGGACAGCAGAAAATTCATGGACAGCATCGGCCGGTATGTAAAATACATAATTGACTGCTCTAAAAGCTCAAGTGCTGCGGTTCATTTTCCCAAAGACGAAAAAAAGACAAAGAAATATCCTTCCAAGAGCTTTGGAGACTGTCCTTTATGCAAGGAAGGAAAAGTCCTTGAAAACACAAAGGCATTTTATTGCAGCAGATGGAAGGAAGGCTGTAAATTTACTCTTTGGAAAAGCATTTTAGACCGATACGGTCTTAAGCTCGACGAAAAAATTATAACTGAAGCCCTGCACAAAAGAAAAATCGAAGGCATTAAAATAGTAATGCCTCAAACCGGCGAAGAATGCACAGCAGATTTGGTATTGGATATGGAAAAAAATCCTTATTTACAGATTGTAAATGTCAATAGGATAAATTCTGAAAAGCAAAAAACAAGGGACAGTTGATATAACACTGTCCCTTTATTTTTATTCAATATATTATTATTGATAATCGATAAAAATATATTGATTATTATGATACTCTCCTTTATAATATATCTAAAGGAGGCGAGGTAATGAATATCAATACAAAATCTTTTACAAAGGATACGTTTAAAATCAATCCGCAGCACTGTAATCTTCTGATTGCTTTTACGGTAATTATTATGGTTTTAATTTCTGTCAGCATCGCAAATGAAGTCATTTATATCCTCAATGCAGCAAGGGTATCACCGGAGCGTTTTTATACGGAAAATATATCGGGTTACGAAATAAGCATCACAGCTCCCATAGAAGGCGGAAAAAATATAAGCCGAATATTTCCTAACGATAAGATACTACAATATCATGAAATGAACAGCTCTCTTTTAAAAAGGTTAGGAATCGTTCATAGCATCGTTACTGTATTATTTTTTTACATTCCGGTAATCGGTATTGCAGCAAATATCATGTCTATTATTAAAAACATGAAAGAACAATATCCTCCGTTTTTGAAAGACAATGCTAAAAAGATAGCCCAAATAGGCGGAAATATAATTCTGCTTGGTTTTGCCAACACTCTTGCTCTTTTTGCTATTATTATATTCGCATATAATGATGTATGGATAGGCCTTAGGTTTCGTGATAAAGATGTTATTCTCATAGCCGTAGGGCTTCTCATGATTATTCTTTCAAGGATATTCAGCTACGGAAGCTATTTGCAGGAAGAATATGATGAAACTATATAATTTAAAGTAAATTAACTATACTTGAAATAAGAAAGCTGAAGGTGGTCCTTTGAGCATAATATTAAGATTAGACAGGGTTATGGCAGACAGAAAAATCTCATTGAACGAGCTTGCTGAAAGGGTAGGAATAACCAACGCAAACCTTTCCAATTTAAAAACAGGTAAAGTCAAGGCAATCCGTTTTTCAACCCTTGAGGCCATATGCAGAGAGCTTGACTGCCAGCCCGGTGATATATTGGAATATGAAAAAGACATTAAACAATAATCAAAATATATAAAAACACCCGATATGTATCGGGTATTTTTATATATTAATAATTAATTTTAAGCCTTTAAACCTGCTTAATTTTTCATAAGTACACCATTACCTTGAGCGAATGCCCATAATAACTTAAGTGAAGCAATTGAATTATTCTTCAAACTCCTCAGCTGCTGCAATTATTAATTCCTTCAGCTCTTCTTTGTCATATTTATCCGGCTTTATTTCAATTTGTAAATTTAAGAGCTCATCTTCCAAAGTATCGTAATCAGTTGAAAACGGAGTGGTCAAATCACCTTCAAATGTAATTTCTCCTTCAATCGTCCATACGTCCTCGCTTTTGTCAGCTGATAAAATAATAACTTCTTCAATCTGCACCATAATTAAAAACTCTCCTTGTTATTTGTTAGATATATTATATGTTGGTTGTGTTTATTTAGTATCCTTTTTCTTCTTTTTAACGGAGAATCCAAATCCTCCGATGCTTTTTCCTGTGCCATAATACTTGCCATGGCTGTAAATGAGCGGCTTGGCTTTGTCAAGGTGAAACTTGCCTGTATTATCCATAAGGCTCTCATCTGCCGAAACGCTTAAAACCTCGGATAAAAACATATGATGGCTTCCAAGGGGCAGAATATCCTTCACTATGCATTCTATGGAAATAGGACTTTCTTTAACGGAGGGAGCCGAAACCATAGTTGATTTTATAGGCGTAAGCCCCGTATGCTCAAACTTATCAATATCCCTTCCGCTTTTTACCCCGCAGAAATCTGTGGCTTTTGCAAGTTCTTCAGTCGTTACGTTAATAACAAAATTGCCGTATTTTTTTATGATATTATAAGAGTACCTTTCAGGCCTCAAAGAAATATATGCCATGGCCGGATTTGTACATAAGGTTCCCGTCCAAGCAACAGTAACCATATTAAAGTCGGCCTGCTTATGAAAATCTCCCATGCTTACCAATACGGCCGGCAGCGGATATATCATAGTGCCCGGTTTCCATATTTGTCTTGACATAATATCACCCCTTTTATACAAGCAGCTTATTTCTATAAAAATATGCCGGATAAATATATACGGATATTGCTTTACTATATTCATCCTGAATAATTAATATGCTGTAAGCAAAATACATTTTATAGTATGGTTTCAGTTTTGTAAAGCATATTTGAGTTTTTATTCATGAGTTTTTATTTTATTAAGCACGGTTACTGTTAAACTTGATATTTATCCTCAAATCTAGTAATATAATTGAAGTCAGTATACACCTATGGCAAAACAATGAATTAGCGTAACAAAAATCGTATATTTTGAATGGCTTAAAATAGCGATTCTATAGTTTAAGCCCTTTATGAAAAATAGGTTTTTGTTCCTACCTTAATCTTGTTTTGCTATAGTTTAAACGCATAAAAGCATTTGCCCCTGGTGCCAAAATAAAATTTTGGCAAGGCACTGTAAAAAGATTTATAAGGTATCCAAAGAAACTTTGTAAATCCCCCATTTTGCCGGAAATGAATTTCGTCAAAATGATTAATGTCTGGGTTTTTAAAATAGAACATTAGATAGATAATAGATTTTTATTATGAGGAATGAAAAAATATGATTCTTCCGCCAGATTATTTAAAGCATTTGGAGTCAATTTTAAAAGAAGAAATATCCAGCTATCAATTAAGCCTTAAGGATAAAAAAGCCCTTGGCTTAAGGGCAAATACTTTAAAAATAAGCCCTGAAAGACTTTCAGACATTTTGGAAGGCTTAGAGGAGCCTGTCAAATGGTGCAAGGAGGGCTTTTACTATGACGAAGAATTTAAGCCGGGAAAAAGCCCTTATTACCATGCAGGGCTTTTCTATATACAGGAGCCTAGCGCAATGCTTCCTGCTTCTGTAATCCCCATAGAAGAAAATGATAAAGTCCTTGATTTATGTGCTGCACCCGGAGGGAAAAGCACCTATATCGGCTCAAGATTAAAAGGAACAGGCCTTCTTGTTTCAAATGACATAAGCCCTTCAAGAGCAAAAATTCTTCTTAAAAATATAGAGCTTGCGGGAATAAAAAATGCCTGTGTATTAAGTGAAGCTCCTGAAAAACTTTCCTTAAAATTTCCTCAGTTTTTTGATAAGATATTAATTGACGCCCCCTGCTCCGGCGAAGGCATGTTCAGAAAAGACGAAAACGCCGTAAATAGCTATATAGAAAAAGGTCCTGAATATTATATTCCCATACAGAAAAATTTGCTCTTGGAAGCTTCTAAAATGCTTAGGCCCGGCGGAATCATTGCTTATTCTACCTGTACTTTTAATATTATGGAAAACGAACTTATTATAAAAGACTTTCTGGATAATAACCTTTCTTTTTCTATTATGCCCATAGACCATGAAGATTACGGCATTTCAAAAGGCATGGCTATTTTATCGGAAAATGCGCAAAGCCTTTCTGCCTGCGGAAGAATATGGCCCCAAAGGCAAAAGGGAGAGGGCCATTTTATAGCCCTTTTAAAGCATAACGGAGAAAAAATGCCTTACGAAGCCCCTCCTTTTAAAGAGAATAAAATCAAAAACATTGAATATTTCCATGATTTTTGTAGAAACAATTTAAACATTAAACTGGAAGGAAATATGGTACAGCATGAATCCTCTTTAATGATGCTCCCTTACGGCATCACAGATTTAAAGGGCATAAGAACCGTAAGAAGCGGCTTTTACCTTGGCGATTTAAAAGAAAAACGCTTTGAGCCAAGCCATGCCCTTGCCATGGCTTTAAATAAAAATAATGCTAAAAACATCGTAAGCTTTACTGAAACTGATGAAGCCCTTTACAGATATTTAAAAGGTGAAAGCCTTCATATGGATATAAAAGACGGCTATGTGCTTCTATGCTTAAATGAGTGGCCCATAGGCTGGGGAAAAGCCTCAAACGGGCAGATTAAAAATAAATATCCCAAAGGCCTTATGATGAATTGATTAGATTGAGATGATGAGATGAATTACTTACCTGTATGCAAAAAAGATTTAGAAGAAAGAGGAATAGAGCAGCTGGACTTTATTCTGGTATCAGGGGACGCTTATGTGGATCACCCTTCCTTCGGTATTTCCATTATCGGAAGGCTTTTGGAGAGCCGGGGATATACCGTAGGCATTATTGCCCAGCCTGATTGGAAGGATTTAGAGAGTTTTAAAATATTCGGCCTGCCTCGTTTGTCCTTTTTGGTTTCAGGGGGCAATATAGATTCTATGGTGAATCATTATACCGTGGCCAAAAAGCCCAGAAGCAGAGATTATTATTCTCCCGGCGGTCAAATGGGCCTTCGCCCCGACAGGGCAACCATCGTATACTCAAATAAAATACGTGAAGCCTATAAAGATGCTTCCATAATCCTCGGGGGTATAGAAGCAAGCCTGAGAAGGCTTTCCCATTACGACTATTGGGATAATAAAGTAAGGCGTTCCATCCTTTTGGATAGTTCTGCCGACCTTCTCATATACGGCATGGCTGAGCATCAGATTATAGAGGTTGCGGAAGCCCTTGAAAGCGGCATAGAAGCAAAGGACATATGCTATATTTCCGGCTGTGTATATAAAACGGCTGATATTTCAAGCGTACAGGATTATATTATCCTCCCTTCTTATAAGGAGGTTTCAGAAGATAAAATTGCCTACTGCAAATCCTTTTTAAGCCAATATGAAAACACCGACAGCATCACAGCGAAAACCTTAATAGAGCCTTATGGGAATTTTTATGTAGTTCAGACGCCCCCTTCCGCCCCTATAACAACCTCTGAGTTCGATAATGTATATTCTCTGAACTATGAAAGAAATTACCACCCCATGTATGAAAAGGACGGCGGCATTCCCGCCATAGAAGAAGTAAAGTTCAGCATCATCTCCAACAGAGGCTGTTATGGAAACTGTAATTTCTGCGCCTTGGCCTTTCATCAAGGCCGTGTAGTTCAAGCCAGAAGCCATCAGTCGATTCTATCAGAAGCCAAAAACTTCGTATGGGAGCCTGATTTTAAAGGATATATCCATGATGTCGGCGGCCCTACGGCAAACTTTCGTATGCCCGCCTGCAAAAAGCAGCTGAAATACGGCGCATGTAAAGACAGGCAATGCCTTTTTCCTGATCCTTGCCCCAATCTTGACATCAGTCATAAGGATTACTTAAGCCTTTTAAGAAAGCTTAGAAACATTGAAGGCATAAAGAAGGTCTTTGTCCGTTCAGGCCTTCGATATGATTATCTTATCCATGACAAGGATGATGAATTTTTTAAAGAGCTTTGCATGCATCACATCAGCGGACAGCTAAAGGTTGCTCCTGAGCATATTTCAAAAAATGTCCTTGAAAAAATGGGGAAGCCCCAAAAAGAAGTTTATTTTAAATTTACGAAAAAATATGCTGATATTAATAAAGCTCTTAATAAAAACCAGTTTATCGTCCCTTACCTTATGAGCAGCCACCCGGGAAGCGACCTTTCCTCCGCCGTAGAGCTAGCGGAATATTTAAGAGACTTAAACTATACCCCTGAACAGGTTCAGGATTTCTATCCTACGCCCGGGACTCTTTCCACCTGTATATATTATACAGGTATAGACCCCCGCACCATGGAAAAGGTCTATGTTCCCAAATCTCCCCATGAAAAGGCCATGCAAAGGGCTTTAATGCAGTACAGGCTTCCCAAAAATTACGACCTTGTAAAAGAGGCCCTTATGAAAGCCGGAAGGCAGGATTTAATCGGTTTCGATAAAAAATGCCTGATAAGGCCAAGAACAACGAAAAGGGAAGCTCCCGAAAAGAAAGCCCCTGAAAAAAAGAAATCCATAAGAAACGTACACAGAAAAAAGAATTAAGCTCATTAAAAAACCTTGGAGAGTTTTATCCTCCAAGGTTTTTATTATTTGTATAAAAAGACACAGAATTGGAAAACAGACAAATATAATTTAAAAATACCGTGCAGGCTTAGAAAGTGCGGGTTTAGATTGCAACAGCAATTTAAAGTAAAATAGATAATTGCAGTAACAAAAATATTTTTGTTACTGCTTTATTAAAATGTTACTATTATTAATATAGTTCCCTTTCCTTATCAATATCTCTTGTAAGAAGCCTTGCAGATATAAGTGAAGTCAACGGAACTGTAAGAAGCATGCCAAAGCTTCCGACAATGGCCTGCAGCACTTCAACTACAATCATTTCCATATTCATCGTATATAATAAAGAATTATTATAGGCTATGAGCAAAAGCACAATGGAAAGGGAACCGCCGATATAGGCGAGAACCAAAGTGCTTGCCATGGTTCCTATGGTATCTTGGCCAATATTGATTCCCGATTGATAGATGCCTTTGAAGCTTCTTTTTCTCATTTTTCGGGCCACCTCCGAAAGAGCGGAGGAAATATCCACAGAAACGTCAAGCATACCCCCTATTCCCCCGATTAATATAGAGCTGAACACAACGGCCTTTAAGTCAATAGGGTTATTTTCATTGAGTAAAAGCAGAAATATAGACTGGTCATCTACCAACCCCGTAAGATGAAGAAATTTATTCATAAAAAGAGTGATAAGGCTTGCTAAAACAGCGCCGCCTATACAGCCGATTCCTGCGGAAAGGCTCTTTACATTTATACCGTTTACAAGGGTTAGGGTCATTACAACAATATAAAAGCAGGTTATAATAGACCAGAGATATATATTAAGCCCCGATAAAATAGCCGGAATAAATACGACGAAAATAGAAAGGCATGTAAAAATCAAAGAAATAAGCGTGTTGATTCCCTTAAATCCGCCGAATATAATAAGGCATACGGCAAAAACTGCCCCCAGCGCCATAAGAGCGTCGCTTCTTATATAAGTACCCATAATCCATTCATCTTGGGCCTCGATATAGGCATCTTCCATCAAAAGAATTTTATCCCCTTTTTCAACTTCCTTTTGAGGCATAGGCTCGATAGAGTATTTATACTGCTTGGCTATGATTTCTTCGCCTTTTCTTTCACCGGATAATATTTTGGCCCTGAATTCTATGATAATATTTCCCTCATCTTCTGAAACACCAAGAATCTTTTCGTTTGTTCTTTCAATTACTTCCATTACCTTTGCTTTAAGCCCTGTGCTTTGGGTATCGAAATAGCTTTTATAATTTTTCATGGCTATTTTATTCCCTACAAATAGATAAAGAATGGAAAGTATAATCGCACCTAAGTAAATTAACAGTTCTTTTCTCATGGGTCCTCCTTTCGGCAAATAGCTGCCGAACCATTTCTTTTGCAAGTACAGATATGCTTATTAAACATGAAAACAGTCTTTTTGTTTTCATGTTTAATAAGTTTTCCTTCTGTATACAGCAAATAAACTTGATGTTTTTTCAAGTTTATTTACTATATAAGCCAAAGAGACAAAGCTCACCTTTTCGTAAGGGCTTTTGTCTCCTTAGCTTTTACTTTATTTTATTAGATTTCAACAGCGGCTCTTTTATAGAATTTTTTAAGCTTTTTCAGGGCCTTGCTGTGAACGGAATCCGGCGGGAATTTCCCCTTTGAATCTTTCTCACCGGCAGGAGAGCCCATAAGGAGCTCTATGCCCTCGGAAACCTTCTTTATAGGATAAATATGAAATTTATTTTCCTTAATGGCTTCTAAAAC